>NZ_CP037745.1 GCF_004345025.1 Rheinheimera sp. D18
ATGGTGTATCAGTCCGTTTGGCTAAATTGCCTGCAAGCACTACAAGCCGAATTGCCCGCCCAGCATTTCAGTATGTGGATCAGACCGCTACAAGCTGACAGTTCAGACTCTGGGCTGACGTTGTATGCACCTAATCGTTTTGTGCTGGATTGGGTACGTGAAAAATATTTGAACCGAATAATGGAGCTGATCCATGATTACTGTGGTGATGATGCACCACGGTTGAAATTTGATGTTGGTTCTAATCAGGCCAATAGAGCGCGCACTAGTGCACCGCCTGCGTTTGTACCTACCTCTGCACCGCCCGTTGCGTCGGTTGCTAAAGAAATTCCTGAGCCAGCACCTAAAATGATTACTAGCAACGTGCGTGCTATGTATACCTTTACTAACTTTGTTGAAGGTAAATCAAACCAGCTTGCCCGTGCTGCAGCAAGTCAGGTCGCCGATAATCCGGGCACAGCTTATAATCCACTATTTATTTATGGCGGCACCGGCTTAGGTAAAACGCATTTATTACATGCGGTAGGTAATGGTATTTTAGCGAAAAAACCGGATGCCAAAGTTATCTATATGCATTCAGAGCGCTTTGTGCAAGATATGGTTAAAGCTTTACAAAACAACGCGATAGAAGAATTTAAACGTTACTATCGTTCGGTTGATGCCTTGCTTATCGATGACATTCAGTTTTTTGCTAACAAAGAGCGTTCACAAGAAGAATTTTTTCACACCTTTAACGCCTTGCTTGAAGGTAACCAACAAATAATTCTTACCAGCGATCGTTACCCCAAAGAAATTGACGGTGTTGAAGACCGCTTAAAATCCCGCTTCGGCTGGGGCTTAACGATTGCCATTGAGCCGCCAGAACTAGAAACGCGAGTGGCTATTTTGATGCGTAAAGCGCATGAGAACCAAATTCGCTTACCGGAAGAAGTCGCCTTTTTTATTGCCAAACGCTTACGCTCTAACGTACGTGAACTTGAAGGTGCGCTCAACCGAGTTATTGCTAATGCTAATTTTACCGGCCGGCCTATTACAATCGATTTTGTTCGTGAAGCCTTACGTGATTTACTTGCGCTGCAAGACAAGCTAGTTACGATTGAAAATATTCAAAAAACAGTGGCTGAGTATTACAAAATACGCGTTGCTGATTTGCTGTCAAAACGTCGTTCGCGTTCAGTCGCGCGGCCAAGACAGATGGCGATGGCTTTATCAAAAGAGCTAACCAACCATAGTTTACCTGAAATTGGTGATGCTTTTGGTGGGCGTGATCATACAACAGTGTTGCACGCATGCCGTAAAATCGAGTCGCTTAAAGAAGAAACACACGAAATAAAAGAAGATTTTCAGAATTTAATCCGTACCTTGTCATCGTAAAGGGACTTGTTCATGCAATTTACCATTAACAGAGACGCCTTACTTAAACCGTTGCAAATGGTGTCCGGCGCAATTGAACGTCGTCATACATTACCTATTTTATCTAACGTGCTACTTGAAGTAACCGAAGACACATTATCGTTAACCGGTACTGATTTAGAGGTTGAGCTAGTCGCGACTACAGATGCGCTAACAATACAAAGCCCAGGCAGAGTTACGGTGCCTGCCAAAAAGCTGTTAGATATTTGTCGTAGCTTGCCGGAAAGCGCTGATATAAAGGTGCTATTGCAAGGTGATAATTGTATTTTGAGTTGTGGCAAAACTAAGTTTACTTTGTCGACACTCAGCGCGTCTGAATATCCAAATTTAGAAAGCTGGCAGGGTGAAGTTGACTTGCAGTTGACTCGAACGCAACTGCGTAAATTGTTAGACGATACGGCTTTTTCTATGGCCAATCAAGACGTGCGTTATTACCTAAACGGTTTATTGTTTGAAGTCGATAATGGTGCGGTTAAAGCTGTAGCTACCGATGGCCATCGTTTGGCGTTAAGTGGTCTTGAGTTGCCAGATTTAGTTGCCCAGCAAAAGCAGATTATTATTCCACGCAAAGGCGTGTTAGAAATTATGCGCTTGTTGGCGAACGATGGCGAGCTTATTACGTTAAGCTTAGGCCAAAACCATATTCGTTTAACCGACGCTAACTATGTTTTTAGCAGTAAATTAATTGATGGTCGTTTCCCTGATTATCGTCGGGTTTTGCCACGTAATAGCACTAAGTTAGTTACCGCGCATCGTAGCGTGCTTAAAGACGCCTGTACTCGCGCTTCTATTTTGTCGAACGAAAAATACCGCGGAGTACGCTTTACGTTGTGTAGCGGCGAGTTGCAAATTGTGGCAAACAACCCCGAACATGAGCAAGCAGAAGAAATTATTGAAGTTGAATACCAAGGCGATAAGTTAGAAATTGGTTTTAACGTGGGTTATCTACTTGATGTACTGAATACGCTAACCACCGATCTGGTGTTGCTACATTTAAATGACGCGAACTCTAGCGCGTTAGTCGAAGGTGTAGGTAATGTTGGCGCATCTTACGTCGTTATGCCAATGCGCTTATAACACCTATGTCACTGCTGTCTCTTAGCGCTAGCCAGTTTCGTAATTTGACGGCAGTATCGTTGCAAGCGCATCGCCAGTTTAATTTAATTATTGGCATGAATGGCAGCGGTAAAACCAGTTTATTAGAAGCTATTTACTATTTGGCGCACGGCAGGTCATTTCGTACCAGCCGCACGCAGCGCCTGATACAGCATGATGAGAATAGTTTTGTATTGCATGCTAAAGTGTCAGAGCAACAGCAAACACATAGTTTAGGTTTGCAGCGTGACAAGCAAGGCGATTTGCTACTAAGACTGAATGGCGCCAATGTAAACAGGCTTGCTGAATTTGCGCAGTTATTACCAGTACAACTAATTACACCCGATAGTTTTAGATTGTTTTTTGGCGGGCCAAAAGAGCGGCGACAGTTTTTCGATATGGGTTTGTTCCACGTGGAACAACGTTTTTTTGATAGTTGGTTGCGGTTTAATAAAGTATTAAAGCAACGTAATGCGTTGCTAAAAACTAGCAGGCAATACGACGGCCAATTTGAATTTTGGGATCAACAGTTTGCCGAGTTAGCTTTTGAGCTACAGCAGTTGCGGGCTAAGTATGTTAACCAGTTAGAAGCTACATTTCGTACTTTAACTGCTGACGCCGAACAACCACTAATGGCTGAATTAAACTTTCAATTGCAACAAGGTTGGCCAGAACGCGTAGCAACTGCTGCGGATTTACAACAGTTGTTGCAGCAAAGTTTTACGCAAGATTACCGAATGGGCTTTACCCAATATGGCCCTCAAAAGGCCGATTTAAAAATAAAGAAAGACCAATGGGCTGCAGAAGAAGTGTTATCCCGTGGTCAGTTAAAAGTGTTATTATTTGCGCTTAAAATTGCGCAAAATAATGTGATACGGGACAGCGGCAGGAAGCAGCCGTTGTTACTGATTGATGATTTAGCGTCGGAATTAGACCAGCAGTCTACCCGACAGATATTTAGTTATTTACGCGATATAAACTCTCAGGTTTTTATTACTGCAATTAACGCTGAACAGGTTTCACCATTTATCGACGCCGGGCAACTGGCGATGTTTCACGTGGAACATGGGCAGCTAACAGCACGGACAGATAACGATGGCCGAACAACATAATTACGATTCCTCGAGTATTAAAGTATTAAAAGGACTGGATGCAGTTCGTAAAAGACCGGGTATGTACATCGGTGACACTGATGATGGTACAGGCTTGCACCACATGGTGTTTGAAGTGGTTGACAACGCTATCGATGAAACGTTAGCTGGCCACTGTACTGACATTTGGGTAACCATTCATAGTGATGGTTCGGTGTCAGTGCGCGATAACGGCCGCGGTATCCCAACCGATATGCACGAAGAGGGTGTATCGGCGGCTGAAGTTATTATGACAGTACTGCACGCAGGCGGTAAGTTTGACGACAATTCATACAAAGTGTCAGGTGGTTTGCACGGCGTAGGTGTGTCTGTTGTTAACGCGCTGTCTGATAAGCTTGAACTGACTATTCGCCGCAGTGGCAAAGTGCACCAGCAGATTTACCATTTAGGCGTGCCACAGATGCCGCTTACTGTCATCGGAGAAACCGAAGACAAGGGTACATCATTGCGTTTCTGGCCAAGCCCAACCGTGTTTAGTGATATTAATTATCACTTTGAAATTTTGGCTAAGCGCTTACGTGAGCTATCATTTTTAAACTCGGGCGTTAGTATTATTCTTAACGACGAGCGTAACGATAGAAAAGACCATTTTAAATACGAAGGTGGTATTGAAGCCTTTGTGCAGTATTTAAATCGCAGTAAAACCAGCGTGCATCCAAAAGCGTTTTATTTTACCGACCAGCGTGAAGATGGTATTTCGGTTGAAGTTGCGATGCAATGGAACGATAGCTACAGCGAAAACGTGTTCTGCTTTACCAATAATATTCCACAGCGTGACGGTGGTACTCACTTAGCCGGTTTCCGTGGTGCGTTAACTCGCGTATTAAACACCTATATTGAACAAGAAGGTTACGCCAAAAAAATGAAAGTGCAGGCGTCAGGTGACGATGCGCGTGAAGGCCTAACTGCGGTAGTAAGTGTTAAAGTTCCTGATCCTAAGTTCAGTTCACAAACTAAAGATAAACTGGTTTCGTCAGAAGTGAGATCTGCAGTTGAAAGCGTGATGGCAGAGAAGCTTAATGAATATCTGCTAGAAAACCCCGGTGATGCAAAAATAATTGTAGGTAAAATTGTTGATGCGGCGCGCGCGCGTGATGCTGCACGTAAAGCACGGGAAATGACTCGCCGTAAAGGTGCGCTTGATATTGCCGGTTTACCTGGTAAGCTAGCGGACTGTCAAGAAAAAGACCCTGCATTGTCTGAACTCTATATAGTGGAAGGTGACTCAGCGGGCGGCTCTGCAAAGCAGGGGCGTAACCGCAAGAACCAAGCGATACTGCCGTTAAAAGGTAAAATTCTTAACGTTGAAAAAGCCCGTTTTGACAAAATGCTGTCATCACAAGAAGTGGGTACGTTAATTACCGCTTTAGGTTGTGGTATCGGCCGCGAAGAATATAACCCAGACAAAACACGGTATCACAGCATTATTTTGATGACGGATGCTGACGTTGACGGTTCACACATTCGTACCTTGCTACTCACGTTCTTTTATCGCCAAATGCCGGAGTTAATTGAGCGCGGCTATATCTATATTGCTCAACCACCACTGTATAAAGTGAAAAAAGGCAAACAAGAGCAATATATTAAAGACGAAGCGGCATTAACTGAATATTTAACCACGCTGGCGTTAGATGAAGCGTCATTGCATGTAAACCCAGATGCACCAGGCATTGGCGGTGAAGCATTAGAAAAGTTAGTGCGTCAATACCACAGAGTGTCAGCAACCATTACTCGCTTAACGCGTAAAATACCGTTTAATTTGTTAAACGAGTTAATTTACGTGCCTGCTTTAGATGTGGTTCAAGCTAAAGGTGCCGCCTATAGTGAGCAGTGGGCTAAAACACTGGTTGACCGCTTAGAAGCAAAAGAAGGTGATGGCTCAAGTTATCGCTATGACATTCACGAAGACCGTGAGCGTCAGTTATTCTTGCCTAAAGTAATCATTCGTCAGCATGGTATAGACAACGAATACTTATTACATCATGACTTCGTTACGTCGCGTGATTATTTAAGCATTGCCGAGTTAGGTGATGAAATTCGTGACCTAATGGAAGCAGATAGCTTTGTGCGCCGCGGTGAAAAAACCAAGCCAGTTGAAACCTTCCTTGAAGCGTTAGAGTGGTTGATGAGTGAATCTAAGCGCGGTCTTTATATTCAGCGCTACAAAGGTTTGGGTGAAATGAACCCTGAGCAACTATGGGAAACCACGATGGATCCGAATACCCGCCGTATGCTGCAGGTTACCATTGAGGATGCCATTGGTGCTGACCAGCTATTTGCAACGCTGATGGGCGACCACGTAGAGCCACGCCGCGCCTTTATTGAAGAGAACGCGTTGTACGTCGCTAACTTAGACGTATAGTAATAATCAGATAAAACCACAGGGGCTTCGGCCCCTCAGTCATTTTAGCGAGTTAGAAGCGAATGCATAAATACGATACTAAAACCTTTCAGGGCCTTATTTTAGCCCTACAAGATTACTGGGCACGTCAAGGTTGTGTCATTGTGCAGCCGCTCGATTTAGAAGTGGGTGCGGGTACGTTTCATCCCATGACTTTTTTGCGCTCGTTAGGGCCGGAGCCAACCAACGTGGCTTATGTACAGCCTTGTCGACGACCAACCGATGGCCGCTATGGCGAAAATCCTAACCGATTACAGCACTATTACCAGTTTCAAGTTATCTTGAAACCTTCTCCCGATAATATGCAGGAATTGTACTTAGGTTCATTACGTGAATTGGGCATAGATACGCTGGTACATGATATTCGTTTTGTCGAAGATAACTGGGAATCACCAACGCTTGGCGCTTGGGGCTTAGGTTGGGAAGTCTGGCTAAACGGTATGGAAGTGACGCAGTTTACTTATTTTCAGCAAGTTGGCGGCTTAGAATGTCGGCCAGTAACGGGTGAGATTACCTACGGTTTAGAACGCCTAGCTATGTATATTCAGAGCGTAGACTCAATTTATGATTTGGTCTGGGCTGACGGTCCGCTAGGCCGTGTTAGTTATGGCGATGTGTTTCATCAAAATGAAGTTGAGCAATCAACCTATAATTTTGAGCACGCTGATGTCAGCGCATTATTCGCCTCTTTTGATCAGTGTGAAAAAGAAAGCCAATATTTAATTGAGCAAGGCTTGCCGTTACCGGCTTATGAAAAGGTAATGAAGGCCTCGCATGCGTTTAACCTATTAGATGCACGGCATGCTATTTCGGTAACCGAGCGCCAGCGGTATATTTTACGGGTAAGGGCGCTATCAAAAGCGTGTGCTGAAGCCTATTATGCCTCGCGTGAAAAGCTCGGCTTTCCTTTATGTCGTAAGCAGGAGGCATAATGTCTGCACCAGATTTTTTTGTTGAAATTGGTACTGAAGAGTTACCACCAAAAGCGCTTAGAACCTTAGCCACCGCCTTTGCGGATAACCTGCAAGCCGAACTAGCAAAGTTGGAGCTTAGCCATGCTGATGTACACTGGTATGCGGCACCACGGCGTTTAGCGGTGCGTATTAATGCATTAACACCGCAGCAAGCGGATAAAGTAGTTGAGAAGCGCGGACCCGCACTTAGTGCCGCATTTGATGCCAATGGCAATGCAACTAAAGCGGCGCAAGGCTGGGCAGCCGGTTGCGGCATTAACGTTGCTCAAGCTGAAAAGTTAGAAACCGATAAAGGTGCGTGGTTACTGCATAAAGCCTTAGTTAAAGGCGCCAGCGTTGTTAGCTTGTTACCTGAGGTTGTGGCTCAAGCCTTAGCCAAGCTGCCCATCGCTAAGCCAATGCGCTGGGGTAGTTCAGACGCTGAGTTTATTCGCCCTGTACAAACTGTTGTTATGCTTTATGGCAATGATGTGGTGCCTGCCACTATTTTAGGTCGTGCTAGTGGCAACCAAACACATGGTCATCGCTTTCATGCGCCAGCTAAGTTAACCATTAATAACGCTGATCATTATTTAACTGCATTACGTCAAGCTTACGTCGTTGCCGATTTTGCTGAACGTAAAGCTTTTATTGCCGAGGGCGTAGAAAAAGTAGCGGCTGAACACAAGGGTAAAGTACAAGTAGATGATGCATTGCTTGAGGAAGTTACCGCGTTAGTAGAGTGGCCAGTGGTGCTAGTGGGTAGTTTTGATGAAAGCTTTCTGCAGGTGCCAGCAGAGCCACTAATTTCAACGATGAAAGATAACCAGAAGTATTTTCCGTTGCTAGATCAAAACGGCAAGTTAATGAATAAATTTATATTTGTGACTAATATTGCCAGCAAAGATCCGCAGCAAATTATTTCAGGTAATGAAAAAGTGGTGCGACCGCGCTTAGCTGATGCTCAGTTTTTCTTTAATACCGACCGTAAGAAAACGTTGGAGCAACGTTTAGACAGTCTAAAAACGGTTTTATTTCAGCAGCAGCTGGGTACACTGGCGGAAAAGTCAGAGCGGATCAGCAAAGTTGCTGGTTTTATTGCAGAAAAAATTGGTGCGGATAAGCACTCTGCAGCACGCGCCGGTTTGTTATCTAAAGCAGATTTAATGACCAATATGGTGGGTGAGTTTCCAGAAGTGCAGGGCATTATGGGCATGCATTACGCTCGGCTAGATGGTGAGCAGGAAGCGGTAGCCTTGGCGCTCAATGAGCAATATATGCCGCGCTTTGCTGGTGACCAGCTACCCAGCCGGTTAGAAGGTGCCGCAGTTGCTATAGCCGATAAGCTAGATACGCTAGTGGGTATTTTTGGTATTGGCCAAGCACCTAAAGGTGATAAAGATCCATTTGCACTGCGTCGTGCGGCGATAGGTGCGCTACGTATTATGGTAGAAAAGCAGTTACCTTTGGATTTACTTGATATTATTGCCTTTAGCCAGCATACGTTTGCCGATAAGCTGAGTAATGCTAACGTTGCCGCTGAAGTACTCGATTTTATGTTGGGTCGTTTCCGTGCTTGGTACGAAGCTGAGGGCTATAGCGTCGATGTAATTCAAGCGGTATTAGCGCGTCGACCAACTAACCCGTCTGATTTTGACCGTCGAGTAAAAGCAGTAGCACAGTTTCGTAAACTAGATTCCGCACCGGCTTTAGCCGCCGCTAATAAGCGGGTGGCCAATATACTGGCTAAAGTAGAGGGCGACATTGCCACTGTGGTAAATACTGCCTTATTACAGGAAGATGCCGAGCAGGCACTGCACTGCGCCATAGTAGCCGAGCAGGCGTATCAGGCAGGCCGGCACAGCTATGCTGAAGGATTGGCCCACTTAGCGTCAATGCGTGAGGTTATCGACAACTTCTTCGACAAAGTAATGGTAAATGCCGATGACGCCGCCGTGCGGGCCAACCGCCAGGCGCTGTTAAAGCAGTTGCGCGAGTTGTTTTTGCAGGTAGCAGATATTTCGCTGTTGCAATAAAGCAAGCTTGTAGCAATTAGCTCCCTCTTATTAAAGACGCTGCGCTATTGTGCAGCGTTTTTATAAAGGGCTTAATACAGCTAAGCACCATAATAATACTTAGCATAGCTATAACTACCAATAACTGAAGCAAACTGACGCTATATTCAGTAAACAATACTCTGAAAGAGGCTTGGAATATCAGTAGCAATACAGCTAATAAACTGACTGCTACGATAAAAGCCGATGCTAATGAGCTCATGAGTAACTTCAGGATATGCAGCCCGGAAGCGCCTACGGCGATCATGATGCCAAAGCGGGTTTGCTGCTGTAAGGCATCGGCATTTATCTGGTAGTACAAACTAAACCCTGCCAGTGCAGACAGTAGCGTTGCCAGTGTCAGCGCAACCAGAGTAAGCTGGTTTAAATAACGGTTTTCATATTGTAGCTGCTGCTGGATGCTACCATCGAAATTCAAAGACCAATAAGGATCATTTGCAGTAATTAGCGAATTGACTCCGTTATATAAAGTGTGCTGTTCTGCCGGGTTGACAAGTACCGTAACAGCCGGTGTTTGCTTAAGCATGGCAATATCAGCATAGAGCATTGGGGTATGTTTATTCAAAGTGCCAAAATGTGGCAGGTTCTCAATAATACCGGCGATAAAAATCGGCTCTTGTTCGTTTAGCCCCAACAAGTACGCATTTCTGATAAACAGCCGTTGGTTAATGGCTGCATCAGGGTTAGGAAAGCCTAACAAGTGTGCGGCAGCATTATTTATAACAACCCGCTGTTCAGCTACAGATGTGCCGCTTAAAAATGAAACACCCAGTAACTGAAAGTAATTGGAGGAAACAGAAAGCAGGTTAACCAGATTTGCTGTTGGCTCATCCGGGCTATAAAGGGATATTTCTGATGTCAGGCTATCTGGTTTGATTGTATTGTCCTGAGATAAGGCAACCTGGGCGTTTTCACTTTGTAGCTGTTGCCACAATGTTTTTGGTAATAAGTGTTTTCTCTCGCCAGATGTCTGGTCAGGTATAACTGACCATTGCTGTATACTGGTGTCCAAATTAATGTTGGAAAGCGACAGCCACTGTGCGCTGAAAATGCCGCAGGCAAGTGATAACACTACACCTGCAACGAGTATCTGGAATGTGACATTAATCTTGCTGAGCCAGCGGCCAATGAGTGTGGATTGCTGACTTTTACTACGATTAAACAGGTTGTCGCGCAGGATGCTGAACATCGGCAGCCAGGCACTAAGCAGTACCAGGGTGCCAATTAAAACTACAGCCAGCAGCATGGCAAATATCATAATACCACTACTAAGATGCAGCTCCGGCAGCATGTTTTGTGTGAGCCAAAACGTACCTGCTGCTAATGCCAGCCCCAACGCGCCAGAAATGGCAATCAGGCATAAATTTTCGGCAGCTAACTGACGCATTATATCTGTGTAATGCGCGCCAACAGATAATCTGAGCCTAAGCTCTGTTGTGCGCTCCAGTAGTTTACTAAAATTCATGGTCAACAGATTTAAGCTGTTCATAACCGCAAAACTTATGGCTAATATCAGCAATAACCACCATTGCCGCAGCAGTTGTTTCTTTGCTTCTGGCGCAAATTCAATACCAGGAAAAAAATAGGGTGCTAAATTGTCAATGTTGGTAGATAGGCTGAGGTTTCCGGTGTTTTCCCGTTTATCTGGCGTATGAGCGGCTATATCTGCCATAGTGTAACCGGACGTTAGCTCAGCTATGCCAATAAATGACGGCATCTCGCGGGCAAGCTGATTCTTTATCCTGTTAAGTAAGGCGGTTTCAAGCTTACCATTGGCAAAGTTTACTTTAACCAGGCCGGAGAAATGGCGGACGGAAAGCAAAATATCAGCTTGCCAGATACCTATGTTGTGTAAACTATCGGGCAGATAACCCGCTACCTCAAGCGCCAGATTTGACTCTTCCAGCGTAAGATACTCACCGGGCAAAGCGTGACTAAACTGCCGGGCAAAATCTTTTGATATATAAACCTGCTGCTGGAAATGAATATCATTAGTTGATTTAACCAGGTTGGATTTTTGTAGCAATTGAAAGTCGATAAGAATTATAGAAGCAGTGACAGTTTTACCAGCAACCCGGACAGGGGTGTTTATTTGCCCTAAGTAGCTGATATTGGCTACTCCGGGCAGTTGTTGCAGTTGCTCTAACCGGGCAATAGAACTGGGTTGCATGCGCTGATCATGCCCGGTGACACCAACGGTAACATGGCGGCTTTCACTATTAATCCAGGTTGGTTTTTGGCTAAGTATCGACGGTGTTAGAGCGCTGACAACCACTAAAATAGCACACAGTAGTGCCAAACCAGACATAATCACCAGTGATTGTATTTTGTTTTTCAGTAATAACCTGTAACCAAAAATAATGTCAAACATATTATCGTTATGCTCTATAGAGTGAGTTATGGTCAGGGGCTACAGACATTGGCTCTGTATCGCAGAGCTGTCCATCCTTCATTCTGATGATCCTGTTGCAACGCTCTGCCAATTCTCTGGCATGGGTAACCAGCAGAATAGTCATGCCTCCGATATTTAACTTTTGCAATAACTGAAAAATTTGCTCGGCATTTTCACTGTCCAGACTACCTGTGGGTTCGTCTGCTAACAGAATATCAGGGTGTTGCACTATGGCTCTGGCAATGGCTACTCGCTGCTGTTGCCCACCAGACAGCTCAGAAGGCAAGCTGTTAGCTTTATCAGCGATACTAACCTGTTGCAGACATTCAATAGCACTTTTTTTCATCTGTGCGGCTGAGATGCCTTTTGTGTAACGCAGCGGAAGCATCACGTTTTCCAAAACCGTCATATCGCAGATTAAGTTAAAGTTTTGAAATATCCAGCCTAGGCTACGATTACGCAAATGCGATTTCTGATAATTAGAAAGTTGCCGGATATTGCGGTTACATAATCTGTAATCACCAGAAGTAGGGTTGTCTAATAAACCAAGAATGGATAGCAGTGTTGATTTGCCGCAGCCAGACGGGCCGGTTATCGCAATAAAATCTCCTGTTTCAACATGCAGCGAAATATCGTTCAGGGCGTATGTTTGCGCTGACCCTTTGCCAAACACTTTGCTGAGATTTTCTGTTTTAAGTAAATAATCGGCCATTTTTATTCCTGCTATGACATATTCAAGGTATTTTTATGCTATCTCTAAACGCCCAGTCTGCCGGGTCTGCCAGCAAAACCTGCTCACCTTCTTTAAGTCCTTCACTTACAACAAGCTGACGTGATGAGTAGGAGTTAACCAATACCTGCCGTAGCGTATAGGTATTATTGTTATTAGCTACATAAAGGGAGAATGGTTGAGCCCGCTGAAAATGTGCCGGGCGGCTGATAACCAGTACGTTCTGCTCAGATGCAACGGTGATAGTGGCGCTGACTTCTATGTCAGGCCTGGCTGAATCGGGCAGTGATGCTAGAAAGGATGCATCAATTTGTACCTGGTTACGTACAACGGCAGGAGCAACCCGGTTGACTACAGCATCAATCTGCTGCCCGTTGACATTAATCATCAGCGGTTGCCCACTTTTTATCCGCGCCGCATCGGATGCACTGACACGCAGCTCCGCATACATATTATACGGGTTTGCCACTGTGCCTACACTGACACTTTGATTAAGCCATTGCCCAAGTTTTAGCTCTTCATTCAGGTTTTGTAGTATGCCATCCATACCTGCGCGTACAGTCAGAGCATCAACATCAGCTTTACGCATATCTAGGCTATTAGTTGCCCGACTGAGGCGTAAATTGGCCGCCCGCAGTTTTGCCTGGCGTGTTTGTTCAAAAGTCTGTAGCCGATCATCTGCCAGCTTTAGCCGTAATTTAATTTGCTCCAGCTTCATTTGCTCTTTGTTCAGCTCAAGTTGCGATACGATTTGCATCGCTGCCAGGCTTTGACGAGCCTCAAACTCTGCCTGCTGGGTGCTTAGCTCTGCGCCGATCAATTTGCGTTCATTGTTGAGATTTAGATATTGATCGGATAGCTCTGCATCAAGTTGTGCCAAATTAGCCTGTTGCTCTTGCAGTTCCAGTTCGGCTAGCTGGTATTCGCGCTGAACGGTGGTATTGCTTAGCTGCAAAATGGGGCTGTCTTTTTTAACCTGGTCACCGGGTTGCACAACAATGCTTTGCAGTGTTCCGGCAACTTCTGTTACCAGGCTGCGTAACTGTTGTGATCGCAACTCACCATAAGCTGATACTCTGTCTTCAAAAGAGGCTTTTGTTACCAACTCAGTTTGATAGCTTGTTGCTGATGACATGCCAATAGCAATACCAAACCGAGAGGTAGCAAATACAGCAATAGAGGACAAACCAATCAGTAAGCATAGAACAAGGCCAACCCGTGAGATTTTTTTGCTGACAGGAATATCTTCTGGAATGGCTAGTGCTGGCCTGTTTTTCATAGTAAGTCCTCCGGTTACTTCTGTGCTACATCTTTAGTTCTATATGTATAACGGCAACTTCTTTACTTGCGATAGATTCGAGCAAAACCTTTTGCTGGGTGCAGGGTGGGCAGTGGTCAGGGTCATTAATTGTGTCTTTAAACATCTCTTTATGTGGGTACACATTCAGAATAACCTGCTTGTAGCCCTGGTTTAGCAAATCTGTGGTCAAACTGGCAAGTTCAGGCACGGTATCTGCGAACTGGCTAAAAGTAATGTTATGTTCACTGGCGAAACTGTAATCCTGTTTTTGGGCAAGTTCTAAATCGGCTGCCGTGATGATGCCGTACTTTATTGCTGATATTTTTGGACCTGGATAAAAAATCCAGGTCTGGTTGATGTTTGACCCCAAGCTGCCTACCACCCAGGTCGGCATATTAGCTGTGGTCTGTTTAATATGAGAGTGGGTGTCGGCACTGATGCAGGGGCTGCATATCCCGATAGAAAAAGCGATTGCTATGGTTATTTTCGTCATTTGTATTACCTCAGTAAGGGCGGCACTCAACGGAGAGTACCGCCAGGGACTAATTACCAGCGAATAACAATTTCGCAATACCATTCGCCACTACGAACACCGCAACGAAGTTCACCACTTTGAGTGTCATAAGATGGTGCTGTAGCGAGCTTTGGCTCTGCTGCTATAGCTGTAGCCGGAACAGCGCCCACTATTAGCCCTAGCCCCAGCAGAGCGCCCAACATGGATTTTTTTATTGCAATTAACATATAATTCATCAAAATTAATTTTTTGTTGGCTCTATTAAAGAGCAGGTTTATTTTCATTAATTTATGATTTATTTAAATATGTCATATTTTACATATTGCATTTTCAATTCATGTAATGAACGCTATATTATTTCATTTAAAATCAAGCATTTGGTTATGGCTTGTTGTCGGTTGACACTTTGCGTTTTCCTAATGGCATTAGTAATGTGTAGGTTGACTGTTCTCTCTGTAATGCCAACTATCTTTGATGTTTCCCAAGAGCTTTTTCCTTGTGCTACCCAGAAAAGACAGGTTTTCTCACGTTGACTTAATTGATAAATTGGTGAGCGATTGCCTTCATTTTTCTTTAGGATTTTGGAAAAGAACAGGATAAAACGGTGCAGACTCATATCAATAGCCTTTATTTCTTGCTCTGCTCCATCAGTGGTGGAGCGGACTATAAAGAAATATTGAATGCTGCTAATAACATCTGGAAATGGTAGTAATATCAAATCCATCTCTTTATCAACGTTTGCTGTGGTAAAAACTCCTATGTCTAATGAGCCATGGGCTTTTTTCACTCTATTTTGTAGAGCTAACCACAATACTTGATTAAGTTCTTGCGACGAGGGCTTGTCTAGTACAAGTCCCATTTTATTAACCAATACTCCATAGTTAATTATGCTGTCGAAGTGGTTGGTAAGGTTTCTTAGCAAAATCCACCAGTTGTAAAGAACTTCATGCCTTTGAATGTATGAAATAAAAATATTCCTATTTGCGCTCATCATAAATCTCTGAGATGCGATATGTCTGGCAGCAAAGAGTAGGTTTTAGTGCTGAAAAAGCGATAAGCATGGCGTGGCTTTTAGGTAACGAGGTGTGTTTTTTGGGTAACCACACCCAATTGTCTGATTTTATTGATTTAAATTAGTCAACTGAGAAGCTGAAAATACTCTGGAAACGCGGAGCTTTCTCACTGGCGATGATTTTTTTTGCGTCAGGTGATAATTGCGGCAGGGTTGGAGAAGTAAGACTGATTGGTAAAGGCAACTCAGCATTGGGTGTCAGGCTGGTGGATGCAATAGTGATTTGCATAGTCCGCTGTATTGGATCCAGAACTGTCTGCATATTGTCGATAGCGATTTCTGATATGACAGCAAACTGTTCATTTAATAGCAGGACTTTTTCGTCGGTACTAAAACCAATATAGTGCTGCTGTAACGGCGTTAGGGCGTAAAAATTACTTAGCAGCTGCTGGGTTGTCGAATCCCGATAGTTATAACGCATAATATACCAGTTACCGGCAATTTTTTCGGTATAGAGAATGCCATCTCCCTGAAGAGTAAAGCTACCGCCAGAAATCTGTGCCGCCGGGCTGGTAATAAATGTTAGCTCTTTGTCTAGTGGCGCTATTAATGCTAATTGGCCATTGATATTGGCTAAAAAACGCTTGTCGGTATGATGCCTGGCCAGAATTTGTAAGGTGTTAAACGTGTCTATACCATTAAATTCAAATGTTCGCAGAGGTTCGCCTTGCTTATAACCGGCCAGCACTTTACCGGCAGGGGTATGCTGCAGCAACAGAAATTCAGTCTCGCTGATATAGAACATATCTTCAACAGATGAGTCGAATTCAAATATGCGGGAAGACGTAATGGCTGCTGCCGAGTTAAGCGCCGACTCTTTAAAATAGTTAGCAGACTGATTAACTTGTTCGCCAATGCCATAAAAGTGCTGACCGTTACGGGTTGCTACTCGAATATAACGCTGCTCCTGGCTATTTTTCACCAAAGACTGCGTCGTTGTATCAAATAAATAAAGTCCTTCTTCAGTGGTTAGTAGTAAAACGGCACTATTTGCTAACCATTGTAACGACTGTGGGTTGATGTTCAGGCGAACTGCCAGCTTGGTGCTGTGAGTTCCGGGTAAGATTATGGAAAGTTTTATCTCATCATCAGATGTCCTGCGGACGATAGCCAACTGTGTTTGATCCGGCGACAGTGAGGCGAGATAGTCAAATTCTGATGCTTTAGCAGCAGAGGTCAGCGGCAACAGGCTACCGGACAGCAAATTGATTTTATGCAGCACCGCCATCGGGGCCTGGGCATGGCCTAATGCTGCATAGACTTCATCAGTATTGCTTGTTCTTTCCAGTGCTGAAATTGAGCGATAACCAGAAAGCACAATATTTTCCTCTGAGAGGCTGGTTGGGGCTGAAGCAATATTTCTGAGAATACTTAGCTTGCTGTCTTTAAAAGACAGATCGACATAGGCAAGATCCTGATCATCATTGATAAATTTAATTTCGGTGATGTTGTTTGCATCTTCAGTGAGTTGTAATACCTGATTAAGTTTTCTATCAAGCAGGAATAGCTGGTAACCACTGGCAGAATCGGTACGGGCTGAAAAGGCGACAAATCGTTGATCTATTGAAATATCAAGAGCATATTTTTCACTTGGAAAGGAGGTGATGTTTTCCAGTTCTGCGATCTGAAACGGCATAAGCTCTGCTTCCGGAGCTTTATTAAATAACCAGATACTTATCAGCAAAATAGTGATGATTGTTCCTGCTATTACCGATCTTGCGATAATAGAACGTTTACTGTTATTCAATGTTTTTGCTATAGGACGCGGGGAGTGCAATATCTGCTCAACGGCTGAGGAAGATAATTTTGTGTTAACTATTGGGGTTGGTTGAAGTAACAGGCGATAACCGCGACCAGGAGAAGACTGAATATATTGCGGGGTTTCGGCGGTATCACCCAAAGCGCCCCGCAGTTTACGGATAGTACCTCTGACGGCTGCGTCAGATACAAAGCGTCCGTGCCACACCTGTTCAATCAGTTCATTGATGGTGATATATTGGCCAGGCTTTTGGCTCAGGTAGGCTAGCAGCGCCACAGCTTTGGGTTCTATATTCTGTTCAATGTTATCTTTTAACAAAGTCAGTTGCTGAGAATTAAGTGTAAATACACCTAGCTGCCAAAGAACAATTTCTTCTGTTTCCTGTGCTGAGGAATAACCGCTGTGCTGCATAATATCCAGTTTATTAACAAAACGCCGGGCAATTATAAATAATTGTTAGATAAATAACAGCATGGAGCCCTGAAAATTGGGAGAGGGTTAGCCCACTTAGCGTCAATGCGCGAGGTTATTGACAACTTCTTTGACAAAGTAATGGTAAATGCCGATGACGCCGCCGTGCGGGCCAACCGCCAGGCGCTGTTAAAGCAGTTGCGCGAGTTGTTTTTGCAGGTAGCAGATATTTCAGTATTGCAGTAGTGCTAGAGCCAATAACAAAAAGCCAGCATGATAGCTGGCTTTTTTATTAACCTGCAACTTGGTTTCGGCCAGCATTTTTTGCGCTATATAGCATTTTATCGGCTAACTTAAGTGCTTCGTCGTACTGTTCGGCACTCTCGCAAATGGCGACACCGAAGCTCGCAGTAACTTGATAATGCTTATCTTGTTTTAGCATTTTCTCTTGGCTAACTTGTTGGCGAATTTTCTCGGCAACATTAAGTGCATCGGTATGATTGGTGTGGGGTAAAATTAATAAAAACTCTTCTCCGCCTATTCGACAGGCAAAATCTTGTTGTCGAATATTGCGTTTAAATAACATCGAGATCGCTTTTAGCACATCGTCACCGACATTATGACCATAGCGATCGTTCAACCGTTTAAAATGATCTATATCACACATAATTAGCGCCAGCGGAACAAACAGCTCCGGTTGTTCGGCTAAATTAGGCATTAAGCTGGAGTCGATAAAGCGCCTATTTGCTAGCAGGGTAAGGGCATCGGTATTAGCTTGCAGCTCTTTGTTTTCTTGCAACTTGTCCATTGCTTGATGGCTACGCTCACGATAAAAATCGTTTATCCAACAAACAATGATGACGATAACCAGTGAGGCAATAAAGCGGCTGGCTTCCGCATCTTTATACTGCGCAGGAATTAAGTCGGGAATGTATAACATGACAGCAAGCGAAGTTAATAATAAAAAGTTAAAAATCAATGCCTTGCGAACGCCAAGTAGACCGAATAATATAGCGGGAAAGGGAAAAACCCAATATAAAGCAGTATTGTTATAGCCGCCTTGAAACACTAAACTTAAAACAAAAAAACCGACTAAAATTGCTTCAACTGCACAGGCTCGGTCAAGGTTGTGGCTAATTTGAAACACGATGATGTTAACTAGAAACAATAAGCCAGTGCCAAATAAAATAACCGGTAATAGTATCTCTTCGGCATGGATATTTTTAATGCCGTAGATAAACATCACAAGACTTGTTATATAACTGACGAAGGCCAAAATATAATGGCGCCGACGCGCGTCTATTTTATCAACCTGCTTCTTGTCATGTTTAATTAACTGCGTTTGCAATGGCAACTCCAAACCGATAAGCGCACTATAGATGCTAGCATAAGTCTAACAACCTGCTTGTTGAGCAGCTACCAGACGTGTTGGTTATGTTATTTACTGCTCTAATAATCTATATAACAACTGCTTTACCGCTTCTGGTTCAAAGGGTTTATCACACATCGCATTAACGCCACTTTGCGCAATATTAGCAAGGTGCGTATCGTTTGCTTCGCTGGTTACCATTAGTATTGGGATATGTGATAAGGCGCTATGTTCACGGATAAATTCAGTTAGTTCTCGGCCGTTAACTTCAGGCATATTGTAATCAGTAACAACTAAGTCAAACATCTGCTGTTGCAGATGTTTGATCGCCTGTTTACCGTCTTCTGCTTCGGTAATATGCTGCATGCCTAGATTGTTGAGTACGCGACGAATATGATTTCGGGCTAGGCGGCTGTCATCTACCACTAACACCCTTATATCGTGTACATCAAACAAGGTTAATTCCAATTCTGCAGGGTTAAGTAAATCTATTGCTGTATTAAGGGCTTTACCCAGTTGCATCGCGTTAAACGGTTTAGGTAGTATCGCAATAGCGCCTGATTGCTTAAAGGTTTCTAGCTGTGCTTTACGGCTCTCACTTGATACCAGCATAAACGGGATATCAGCTGTATTGCGGTTAGCTTTAAGCTGATGCAGCAGTTGTTCTGCGGTGCCGTCGACAAAGTGTAAAGCGCAGGCAATGGCATCAGGTTTATGTTGAGCAATAAGCTTTAGTGCTGTGTTTATACAGTCTGCTTCTGCTACCTGAGTAACGTTTTCTTCAAGCAGTTTTTTACGAATAATTTTACGTTGTACCTCTGAAGGTTCAATCAGCAAAATATGTAAATCGGCAGGTGATAGTTGCATAACGGCTCCGCAACAAAATGAACACTAAATAACACCACAGTAATGGCGGTGGAACTGCAAATAAATCGTCACTATTAAACTTATATATTCTAGATAATACTTGAGCCAAACAGTTTGCAAACCGCTTTTACAAACTCGACTTCATCGACGCTCCAGTGCTTTATCGTGTTTGTTTGTTCGCAACAAATGATGCCGGCAATACCACTGCGCTGCTTTATCGGTACGTCAAGTAATGAG
Source organism: Rheinheimera sp. D18 (assembly GCF_004345025.1). GTDB lineage: Bacteria > Pseudomonadota > Gammaproteobacteria > Enterobacterales > Alteromonadaceae > Alishewanella > Alishewanella metallidurans. Next base: position 19,740 of record NZ_CP037745.1, read on the forward strand.
CGAATATTCATTGGTCGTAAAAAATGCTCACATAACTCGGACGTTGCTGGATGATGAAAAGCATCAGCTGCGAGGACCACATCGTTACTATCTAACGCGGAAAAATAGTTTGGAAAGCTCCAACGGTCGATCATCAAGGCCTCTTCAGTAATGCCATGTTGTTGATCTAATAGCATTTGACAGCTCATTAGATCACTATCGACAAACAGCCATAGGCCGGCACGTTGAATTTGCAGTGTGTCTAAACAACCCTGCAACAAGGCTTGAGTAACAGTTGCCTTAGTTGAACTGGAGTGGTTGGCTTTTTCTTTTAGTTGTGCCAGCGATTCAGCAAAACGGTTATCCATAACGTTTTACACTCTAATACGGTTGCTAGTGCTTAGTATTAAAATGCCGTTTTTATCTACAGATTGCAAGTAGCTATGGTTGTTAAGAAACTGGCCAACCACTAAGATGGATGACGATCATGATGCGCTCCGTGCGAGCAACAACTTAATAAACACTAGATTACTGAATTAACCTTTTTTAACGACATAGCGATATGGCAATTCCGTAGTGTCGCTGGCAAGTAACTGGTGATCCATAAAACGACAAAATGCGGGTATATCACGAGTAGTGGCAGGGTCGTCGGCTATAATTAGTAAGGTTTCACCTGCCTGCATTTGGCGAATTTGTAGGCGTATCATCATTACCGGCTCTGGGCAGCGCATACCTAAGGCATCTAAGGTTTTATCTGCGTTGCTAAAAAACTGCTGCATTATTACTCCGATAATTAAATTTTAAAACCTAACCGGTTCCAACCAAACAATTAAGAAAAAATAAAGGCCGTAAAAACGGCCTTTATTCTATGCGATTGTGAGTAAGGCTGCCAGTTTATGGCCGCTCAAACACGGTAGCGATACCTTGGCCTAAGCCAATACACATAGTGGCTAAACCAAACTTACCGCCTTTGTCTTCCATTACGTTAATTAGCGTAGTGGCAATGCGTGAACCAGAACACCCTAGCGGATGACCAAGTGCTATAGCGCCACCGTTTAAGTTTACTTTTTGCTCTGCTACTTCTAACAGACCTAAGTCTTTCATTACTGGTAATGCTTGTGCGGCAAAGGCTTCGTTTAGCTCGGCATAATCAATATCTTTAATGGTCAAACCGGCCATTTTTAAGGCTTTTTTCGTTGCGGGTACCGGGCCGTAGCCCATAATTGATGGGTCACAACCGGCTACGCCCATACCACGCACGTAAGCGCGAATAGGTAAACTTAAGGCTTTGGCTTTTTCTTCGCTCATTACTAACATGCCAGAGGCACCATCAGACAGCGCTGATGATGTACCAGCAGTTACCGTACCGTTTACTGGGTCAAACACTGGGCGTAGCTTGCTTAACGTTTCTACCGTAGTTTCTGGGCGAATAACTTCATCGTAATCCATCAGCTTTAACACGCCATCGGCGTCGTGGCCTTCGGTAGGAATAATTTCATTTTTAAAGCGGCCTTCAACACTGGCCTCTTGTGCTAAGCGATGCGAGCGTGCGCCAAATTCATCTTGCTGCTGGCGAGTAATACCATGCATTTTGCCGAGTAGTTCGGCGGTTAAACCCATCATGCCTGCAGCTTTAGCAACCGACACGGATAACGCCGGATCAAAATCAACACCGTGATTCATGGGTACATGGCCCATATGCTCTACGCCGCCAATTAGGTACACATCGCCCATGCCAGTTTGAATAGCGCGTACTGCGTCGTGCAGAGCTTGCATAGAAGAGCCGCACAAGCGGTTTATCGTTACGGCAGGCACTGAGTGTGGAATACCAGCCAGTAGCGCAGCATTACGAGCAATATTAAAACCTTGCTCTAGGGTTTGCTGCACACAGCCCCAAATAACATCGTCAATATCGGCCGGGTCTAGTGCTGGGTTACGTGCCACTAATGACGCCATAATATGTGCCGAAAGTTGCTCAGCACGCACATTACGATACATGCCATTTTTAGAGCGCCCCATAGGGGTGCGGATACAATCTACTATAACTGCGTTTTTCATTATTCTGCTCCTGCGCTTAAACCGGGAAGAAACGCTGGCCAGCGGCGGCCATGGCGCGGGTTTTGTCGGTTACCTGATAAATTTCGCCTAAGTGACTATAGGTATCGGCCAGTGCGACAAAGTTTGCTAAACCCATAGTGTCGGCATAGCGCAGCGGGCCACCACGAAACGGCGGAAAGCCTAAGCCGTAAACTAAGCCCATGTCTGCTTCAGCAGCAGTGGCAATAATGCCTTCTTCTAAGCAGCGAATGGTTTCGTTAATCATTGGCACCATTACGCGGGCAATAATTTCATCTGCGGTAAACTCTTGTTTTGCGCTACTAAGGTTGGCTAGTAAGCTAGTTGCCGCTTCGTCGATATCTTTCTTCGGCTTACCTTTGGCATCTTTGCTATACGCATAAAAGCCTAGGCCATTTTTCTGGCCATAACGGTCAGCTTTAAACATGGCGGCAACAGGGTCATTGTCAAGTTTAGCCATGCGGGTTGGGAAGCCCTCGGCCATTACGTCTGTACAATGGTAGGCGGTATCTAAGCCGACTACGTCTAGCAAATAAGCTGGGCCCATTGGCCAACCAAACTGCTTTTCCATTACTTTATCAACTTGGGCAAAGTCGGCGCCATCTAACACTAACTTGCTAAAGCCAGCAAAGTAGGGGAATAACACGCGGTTGACAAAGAAACCCGGGCAGTCGTTAACCACAATAGGCGATTTACCCATTTTAGCCGCATAGGCGACTACAGCAGCAACCGTTTCTTCGCTGGTGTCTTTACCACGAATAACTTCGACTAATGGCATGCGATGTACAGGATTAAAAAAGTGCATGCCACAGAAGTTTTCTGGCCGGCTTAAATTAGCTGCTAGCAAATCTATAGAAATAGTTGAGGTGTTAGAGGTTAAAATTGCATCGTCGGCAATAATGCCTTCTACTTCTTTTAATACCGCGCCCTTAACTTTCGGGTTTTCTACTACCGCTTCAACCACAATATCTACCGTTTTTAACGGTTCATTGCTTAGGGTTGGTGTAATAGATGAAATAACTTTAGCCATACCTACAGCGTCAAGTTTGTTGCGCTCAACCTGCTTGGCTAGTAGTTTCGTAGCTTCGCCCATACCTAATGCTAAGGCTTTATCAGCAATATCTTTCATTACTACTGGCACGCCTTTTAAGGCCGATTGGTAAGCGATGCCGCCGCCCATAATGCCAGCGCCAATTACGGCAGCTTTATTAATAGCTTTAGTTGCAGTTTTTGCAGCTTTTTTTGCTTTGCCTTTAATCAGTTGATCATTTAAAAACAAACCAATTTGCGCGGTAGCAGCATCGGTTTTTGCCAGTTTAGCAAAGCCGGCATTTTCTAGCGCCATCGCGCCGGCGCGATCTAGCCTTGCTGCTGCTTCTATCGTAGTTACTGCCATCATTGGCGCCGGATAATGTTTACCTGCATTGGCAAACACTATACCTTTAGCGGTAGAGAAGCTCATAATCGCTTCAGTTTTATTTAGTTTTAACGGCTGTAGTTTAAAGGCGCGCTTTTTGCGCCAATCTAGCTTGCCTGCAATTGCGTCTTCCAACATGCTAAGTGCAGCGGCTTCTAGTTTTTCTGGTGCAACTACGGCGTCAATTAAACCAAATTTTTGTGCTTGCTCCGCGCTGTGGTCTTTACCTGTGGTGATCCACTCCATTGCGTTATCGGCGCCAATAATGCGCGGCAAGCGCACAGTGCCACCGAAGCCCGGCATTAAGCCTAATTTAACTTCGGGTAAACCAATACGGGTGGTCGTATCTGCTACGCGATAGTCAGATGTAAGTGACCACTCACACCCGCCACCAAGCGCGAAACCCTTAATAGCAACTACTGTTGGCACCGGCAAGTCTTCAGCTAGATCGAATACATCAGAGGCTTCTTTAATCCACGGCACTAACTCTGCTTCTGGGCGTAAAAATGTGCTTAAAAACTCGGTAATATCAGCGCCAACAATAAAATTGTCTTTTTCACTACAAAAAATAACGCCTTGTAATGCTTTGTCGACGTGCAGTTGCGCCAAAGCTGTCTTACAATCAGATAGAGTTTGCTGGTCAAATTTATTAACTGAACCTTTTGCATTAAAAGCAAAACGGGCAATACCAGGTTTCAGGTAAGCAACACTGATGTTGTCACTCTGGTAAATCATAACGGTGCTCCTTGGTCGCGTAAGTTAGGGTTGGTCGCAACTGGTACGATGAGATTATCTGAATCAGTGTGTCGCGGTTTGGTAAAAAATTCAACCGTTATTTAAACACTTGTTTGAATATGACCGCAACGGCCAGCGATAACTATAGGTGTATTTCTTTCGGATTAGAATTTTTGTTGGGGGTTTATCGTCGTGAAACGTATCGTTTTTATGCTGACTAGCCTGCTTTTGACGCCACTATCTATGGCGTCAGTGTCTTCAGAGGCAGCGTTACGTAATGAGTTTTTACAAGCCGAGCGCCAAATTGGCAGCTTAACTTATGAGCAGGCACAAAAGGTATTAAATAAATTTGCCAACTATCCGCTGCTTCCTTATTTGGAGCAGCGCCGTTTACAACAGTTTTTAACCGCCGATGAGCGAATAGGCGAGTTTTTAGAGAAAAATAAAGCTACGCCGGTCGATTGGCCACTGCGTAAACCCTGGTTGCTTGATTTAGCTAAACGGCAAAAAGGCGCAATGTTTTTGTCGCACTATGCCGGTTCAAAAGACGCTGAATTAGAATGTTTGGCGCTACGTTTTAAGTTGTCAGCAAAAGATGCTGATCATGCCGTGTTGTGGCCACAGATTGCTAAGTTATGGGTTGTGGGTAAATCTCAACCTAGCGCGTGTGACCCCTTATTTTCTGCATGGCGCAAAGCTGGGCAGCAAAAAAACGAGCTGGTATGGCAGCGCATAAGTTTAGCAGCTGAAGGTGGTGATGCGGGTTTAATACCTTATTTAAAAACCCAACTGCCAGCTGAGCAGCAATATCTTGCGGATATGTATCAACAAACTCGGCGTAACCCCGCAGTGATTGCGAATAATAAATTTTTCCCGTTAAAAACCATACAAGAGCGTGATATTGCAGCTTATGGTATGAAGCGGCTTATTTGGCGCCACCCAGACCAAGCATTAAAGGTGTGGCAGAAATTTGTTAATGACCCTTATTTTAGTGCCGGGCAGCGTTTAGATGTGCAGCGGCAGTTTGCCATTGCACTAGCTAGCAAAGGGGATGACCGTGCCGCAACGTGGTTTAAAGAGCTGCCAGCTGAATTAATTGATAATACCTTGGCACATTGGCAAGTCAGCCATGCCTTGTCGCAGTTAGATTGGCCAGAGGTACAGAAGATAATAGAGGCCTTACCCAAAGAGGTTGCTAAAGATACCAGTTGGCAATATTGGCTGGCGCGCTCGTATGAGCAGCAAGGCCAAGTAGATAAAGCCAAACCGCTGTTTGAAGCGCTAGCATTACAGCGACACTTTTATGGTTTTATGGCGGCAGCTAAAATGGGCTTACCACCTAGCTTAGCGCACACACCTGTGGTGGTGTCAGAACAAGAGTTGGCAGGTTTACAACAGCACTCTGCGGTAAAGCGAGCGCAAGAATGGTTGGCTTTAGGCCGGCTAACTGAAGCAAGGCGAGAGTGGAACTACTTACAGTCTAGTTCAGATGAGCAGCAAAAGCTGGTATCTGCCAAGTTAGCGCATCAGCTACAATGGTATGAAAGAGCAATATTTTCTCTGGCCGACGTGGGTTATTGGGATGATGTAGAGTTGCGGTTTCCGTTAGCGTTTCAAACTGAAATTAATCAATCAGCAGCCAAGGCAGAAATAGATTCGGGTTGGGCAATGGCAATAGCGCGTCGTGAAAGCTCTTTTATGGCTGATGCTGCATCACCTGTAGGCGCTAGAGGCTTAATGCAGCTGATGCCAGCTACAGCGCGAGAAATAGCAAAAAAACCGGTGCAGCTAGCGCAGCTAAATAACCCAGCAACTAATATTGATTACGGCACCGATTACCTAAATTACCTAATGAAACGTAACGATGGCAATTTGCTGATGGCAACCGCGGCCTACAACGCAGGCTATAGTCGAGTAAAGCAGTGGGTGCCCAAAGATTATGCGGTACCGGCCGATGTCTGGGTTGAAACCATTCCGTATCGTGAAACCCGAGATTACGTTAAAGCGGTGATGGCGTATTATCAGATATATAATATCAGGCTAAATTCGCCCATTGACGTATTTAAACCGCTAACCACAATGCAAATTGGGCTGGTAGTGGAATAATGTTATGATATCCTGCATGTTTTTCAGCCAACAGGTCAGACACTTATGACAGCTTCTTATCAAAGCCTGTATCAGGCGCATATTGCCGAATTGCAGGTGCGTACTCGTACTCTGTTACAACGAGAAAACCTCGATGCGTTAGTGATCCACTCTGGGCAAGCTCAGCGCAAGTTTCTGGATGATATGGATTATCCGTTTAAAGCGAATCCGCTGTTTAAAGCCTGGCTGCCGGTAATAGATAATCCGCATTGTTGGTTAATTGTTGATGGCGTAAATAAGCCTAAGCTGATTTTTTATCGCCCCAAAGATTTTTGGCATAAAGTGCCAGACGAACCTAACGACTTTTGGGCTGAACATTTTGATATTCAGTTATTAGATAAAGCCAACAAGGTTGAAACTTTACTGCCTTACGATAAAGCTGGAATGGCTTATTTGGGCGAGTATTTAGAAGTTGCTCGAGCGCTAGGTTTTAACGAAATTAATCCAGAGCCGGTATTAAGTTATATTCATTTTTATCGAGCTTATAAAACGCCTTACGAACAGGCGTGCTTGCGTATAGCTAATAAAATGGCGGTTGCTGGGCATAACGCGGCTAAAGCAGCATTTTATGCTGGCGGCAGTGAGTTTGATATTCAGTTAGCTTACTTGGCCGCCGCACGACAAACAGAAAATGAAATGCCGTATGGTAATATTGTTGCACTTAACCAAAATTGCGCCATTTTGCATTACACCGCATTAGAGCGCAAAGTGCCTAAGCAGCAGCATTCATTTTTGATTGATGCCGGTGCCGAGTTTCATGGTTATGCGGCAGATATTACCCGTACTTACAGTTTTAACCCACAAGATGAATTTGGCAGTTTAATTAGCGCAGTGAATGACGCTGAGTTACAACTGGTTGATGGTTTAAAACCAGGGTTAAAATATGGTGAGCTACATGTGCAGTGCCATCAAAAAATCGCCACTATACTGCAGCAGTTTGATTTCGTTAAACTATCAGCCGACGCCATAATAGAACGCCAAATTAGCCGGGCGTTTTTCCCACACGGGCTTGGTCATCACTTAGGCTTGCAGGTACATGATGTTGGCGGCTTTATGGCTGACGAGCGCGGCACTAACGTTGCGCCGCCAGAAGGCCATCCATATCTGCGATGCACACGCAGCATTGAAGCTAATATGGTGTTTACCATTGAGCCTGGTCTCTATTTTATCGACAGCCTATTAGCTGACTTAGCAGCAACAGAATTTAGCCAATATATTAACTGGCATAAAGTTGACGCATTTCGGCAGTTTGGTGGTATTCGTATTGAAGATAATATTATTGTGCACCAAGACCGAAACGAAAATATGACCCGTGATTTACAGCTGGCTTAACAGGCCGTAAGGACAGCATTAAGGTATGCAATACCGCTCGATAATCCGGATCTTAGGTTTGCTGATCGCCATCTTTAGTATCAGCATGGTGCCTCCGGCATTTGTTGCATACTGGTATAAGGATGGTGCCGGCGTACCTTTTTTGCTGTCGTTTGTACTTTGTGTGTTTATCGGCTTTTTAATTTGGTATCCCAATCGCCAACATAAAGCCGAGTTAAAAGTACGAGATGGTTTTTTAATTGTCGCCTTATTTTGGATCGTGCTAGGCGCCGCTGGGGCGATGCCGTTTTTATTAGCCAGCAACCTGCAACTGAGTTTAGCCAGCGCGATGTTTGAAGCGTTTTCTGGTTTAACCACTACCGGTGCCACCGTTTTAACCGGTATCGAGTTTTTACCCAAAGCTATTTTATATTATCGCGCGCAACTGCAATGGCTCGGTGGTATGGGTATTATTGTACTGGCGGTAGCAATATTGCCAATGTTAGGTGTGGGCGGCATGCAGCTGTATCGGGCGGAAACGCCAGGGCCGGTAAAAGACAACAAGATGACACCGCGCATTGCCGATACCGCTAAACACCTGTGGTATATCTATTTAGCACTAACTTTAAGCTGTACACTGGCGTTTTTTCTTGCTGGTATGAACTGGTTCGACGCTATTTGCCATGCGTTTGCTACTATCGCTATCGGTGGTTTTTCTACTTATGATGCCAGTGTTGGTCATTTTCAAAGCCCTTTAATTAACGGCATTTGTGTGGTGTTTTTGCTGCTAAGCGCGGTTAACTTTCCGCTACACTTTGCTGCGATACGAGGTAAAAGCGTTAGCACCTATTTTCGTGATCCAGAATTTAAAGCCTTTTTAGCTATCCAAGCTACAATTATATTTATTTGCTTTGCAACCTTACTATCTACCAATGTGTATAGCAGTGCGGGCGAAGCGTTCGATCAAGCTGCTTTTCAGGCGGTGTCTATTGGCACAACCGCAGGGTTTACTACGGCTAACTTTTCCGCGTGGCCACTATTCCTACCAATTTTACTGATGTTTTCTAGTTTTATTGGCGGCTGCGCTGGATCCACCGGTGGTGGCTTAAAAGTAGTGCGAGTATTGTTATTGTTTTTACAGGGCAAGCGCGAGTTAAATCGACTGATTCATCCGCGGGCGGTATATGCAATAAAGTTAGGCCGACGGCAAGTTGCTGATCGTATTGTTGAGGCGGTGTGGGGATTTTTCGCTGCTTATGCTTTAGTGTTTTTAGTTATTATGTTGTTATTGTTGCTTACTGGGTTAGATAATATTACCGCTTTTACGGCAACGGCGGCCTGTTTAAATAACTTAGGCCCAGGTCTGGGTGAGGTTGCAGCCAACTTTGGTAGTATTCCCGACGCTAGCAAATGGTTACTCGTTGCTGCCATGGTATTTGGTCGGCTGGAAGTATTTACTTTGTTGGTGCTATTTACGCCGGCATTTTGGAAAGACTAGATAAAAATCGCACTGACTTGAAACAGTTTTTCTACTTCAATAATGTGCTTTTTGTCGACCATAAATAAAATAACATGATCGTTGGTTTCTATAATCATGCTATTGCTGGCTATTAACACCTCATCACCACGCACTATGGCGCCAATAGCTGTACCCGGTGGTAGTTTAAGCGCGCCAATGGCTTTGCCTACTACCTTACTGGTGCTGCTATCACCATGCGCTATAGCTTCAATCGCTTCTGCTGCGCCGCGTCTTAGTGAATGCACGTTTACAATGTCGCCACGGCGAATGTGAGTAAGCAACGCCGAAATGGTCGCTTGCTGTGGTGATATGGCAATATCTATTTCGCCGCCTTGCAATAAATCAACATAGGCACTGCGTTTAATTAGCACCATGGTTTTTTGCGCCCCCATACGTTTAGCTAACATGGCAGACATAATGTTGGCTTCGTCATCGTTAGTAACCGCAATGAAAACATCAACTTGCTCGATACTTTCTTCTTCTAACAATTCAGGATCTGAGGCATCGCCAACATAAACTACGGTGTTATCTAGCGCGCTAGACAAAAATTCGGCGCGTTCTTTACCGCGTTCAATTAGCTTAACGTTGTGGGTTTTCTCTAACGCACGAGCTAAACCAAAGCCAACGTTACCGCCGCCGGCAATCATAATGCGCCGGTAACTGCGCTCTAATTTTTGTAGTTCACTCATTACCGCGCGAATGTGCTTGGTTGCTGCGACAAAAAATACTTCATCGTCAGCTTCAATGATGGTGGTACCAATGGGCCGAATAGCATGGCCGCGTCGGTAAATAGTCGCAACCCGGGTTTCTATATTTGGCATGTGCTGTTTTAATGCCGACAACGCATGGCCGACCAATAAGCCGCCATAATAGGCTTTTACCGCGACTAAGCTAACTTTGCCGCCGGCAAATTCTACTACCTGCAGTGCGCCTGGGTAATCAATAAGACGACGAATATAATTAGTAACTAAAGCTTCTGGGGCAATAAAGTGATCTACTGGCATATCGTCTTTATGAAACAATTGCTCACGGTACTTTAGATATTGATTGGTACGAATGCGGGCAATTTTAAGCGGTGTATTGAAGATACTATAAGCAACCTGGCAAGCAACGATATTAACCTCGTCGCTGTTGGTTACGGCCACAATCATATCGGCATCTTCTGCGCCGGCCTTTCTCAACACATCAGGGTGAGAGCTATGGCCGTGCACCACCTGTAAATCAAAACGATCTTGCAGGGCGCGCAGTTTGTCTGCGTCAATATCAACCACAGTAATGTCGTTTTGTTCTCCTACCAAGTTTTCCGCCAACGTGGCGCCAACTTGGCCTGCACCTAAGATAATAATCTTCATGCTTGCTCGCTATAGTTAACCACAGTGTCTTAATTTGCTGCTTTTAGCAGCCTAGCATAGAAGAAGCCGTCCATATCTTGCTCGCCAGGCAACAACTGCCAACCGTGCGGCTGCTCAGGGCTTTGCTGAGGCAATAGATCTAGCCTTGCATCGTTATTCTGTTGCAGAAACTGCGTTATTTGCGCGCTGTTTTCTTGTGGTAACACGCTGCAGGTGGCGTACAGTAGAATGCCACCTGGTGCTAATAACACCCAGCATTGTTGTAGTATACGCTGTTGCAGCTCAGCAAGTGCCGCGATGTCGGCTTTTTTCCTTAACCAACGAATATCGGGATGGCGTCTTATCACACCGCTAGCCGAGCAAGGCACATCTAATAAAATACGGTCAAATAGCTGGCCTTGCCACCAGCTATCTGGCGCACTTGCATCGGCAGCTATCACTTTGGCAGTTAAACCCAAGCGGGCTAAATTTTCATGCACGCGCAGTAAGCGTTTGGGTTCTTTATCTAAAGCAGTTACTTCTGCCTGAGGTGCCAGTTCAAGAATATTACAGGTTTTACCGCCAGGTGCGCAGCAGGCATCTAAAATGCGCTGGCCGTCGCTAACTTGCAGTAAGCTGGCCGCGTATTGTGCTGCGCCATCTTGCACTGAAAACCAACCCTCGGCATAGCCGGGTAAAGTAGTAACATCTTGCGCTTGTGTTAGCTTAATCGCGGCTGGTAAATCGGCAACTGGCCGGCTGTACTCGATACCTGCGCGAGTAAGTGCTGCGGCATAATCGGTTGGGTTAACTTTATTTACGTTAACCCTAAGCCATAATGGGGCTTTTTGCTGGTTAGCTTCTAAGATTTGTTGCCATTGTTGCGGGTAGGCTTGCTGCAATTCGGTAATAAACCAACCTGGGTGGTTAAACTGTACTGCTAGCGGTGCGTTATCAAAGTCAAACACGGCAGGTTGGCGCTGCACATTACGCAATACGCCGTTAATAAGTTTAGTTAGCGACTGGCCTTTTAATTCACGTGCGGCATCAACCGTCTCGCTAATTGCGGCATGATCAGGAATGCGCATAAACTTAAGTTGGTAAATACCAACATAAAGTAAAAACTGCAGCGGCCGTAGCTGCTTGATTAGTGGTTTAGTCATCAGCTGATTGCAAACTGCCTCTAACTGCGGCAAGTAACGCATTACGCCAAAGCATATTTCTTGTAATAGGGCTTTATCTAGCGCGTTATCTAACAAGGCTTGCGCTTTGGGTAAAACGTCTGATAACGACATGCCTTGGTCGACAACATCAAAACAACATTTCGCTGCTATGGCGCGAATATTACGGCTCATATTTTATCGCCAATGATGCTGCCTAGACTAAACCAGTCGGCACGACCATTTAAGAAATCTGCTGCTGGCATAGCTTTTTTACCCGGTGGCTGTAATTGCGTAATAATTAGTGCACCAGTGGCACAAGCAATACAAATGCCGTGCTTATCGGCGGCTAACACTGTGCCAGGTCCTGCGCTGTGTGCGGTGTCTGCTACCTTAGCTTGCCATACTTTCACGCTGCCTTGCGCCAGGTTAATGTAACTAACCGGCCAAGGGTTAAAGGCGCGAATTTCACGTGCCAAAGCCTGAGCGTCTTTATTAAAACTTAGCTCTGCTTCGTCTTTGTGCAGCTTTTCGGCGTAGGTTGCTAAGCTATCATCTTGTGGCTGTGCGTGTTGTTGTAATGCGGGTAAATTATTTACTGCAGTTAACAAGGCTTGCGGGCCAAGTTGCGCTAATTTGTCATACAAGCTTGCACTGGTGTCGCTGGCTTCAATATTGCAACTAATTACACTTAACATGGCGCCGGTATCTAAGCCGGCGTCCATTTGCATAATAGTAATGCCAGTAATGTTATCGCCGGCCCAGATTGCGCGTTGAATAGGTGCAGCGCCACGCCAGCGCGGAAGCAGCGAGCCGTGCACGTTAATACAACCTAGCTTGGGTATGTCTAGTGCAGCTTGCGGTAATATTAAGCCGTAGGCGACAACAATCATTAAATCTGCATTTAGTGCCGCTAATTCAGCCTGCGCAGCGGCCTTTTTTAACGATTTGGGCTGATACACCGCTACGTTATGCGCTAATGCTAACTGTTTAACGGCGCTAGGTTGCAGCTGTTGGCCGCGACCAGCTGGGCGATCTGGCTGCGTATAAACGGCAACAACTTGATGATTAGAATCTAACAACGCGTGTAAATGGCGCGCCGCAAAGTCCGGCGTGCCGGCAAAAATAATTCGCAAAGATTGACTCACAGTACTTCCTGATTACAGCGCGTGACGCTGCGCCATTTTGGCTTCTTTTTCTAATTTTTTCCGAATACGGTCACGTTTTAATGGTGACAGGTAATCAATAAATAATTTACCAACTAAATGGTCTAGTTCGTGCTGTAAGCAAATAGCTAATAAACCATCAGCATTAAGCTCAAACTCTTCGCCATTTTTATCTAAGGCTTTAACCGTTACTTCAGCAGCGCGGTCTACTAATGCGTAGTTTTGTGGCACCGACAAACAGCCTTCCTCATAGCTAGTTTCACCGCTACGAGTTGAAATTACCGGGTTAATAAATACCATAGGTTCGTTACGGTCTTCAGAAATATCAATAACCACTATGCGTTGATGCACGTTAACTTGGGTTGCGGCTAAGCCAATACCGTTTTCGGCGTACATGGTATCTAGCATGTCCGCCACTAATTGCTTAACCTCAGCCGTCACTTTATCAACCGGAGCGGCTATCGTACGGAGTCTTTCGTCTGGATAATGTAAAACATGTAAAACTGCCATAATACCTACAAAAATATGCTTTGTTTCAGGGGTTGTGATATGTTTTAATTTTAGCCATTAATATGCTGTATGAACAGCTTAGTGTACAATAATTACAATAAGATATAGCTCAAGGATGCAGGCATGCTGAAAAAATTTGCAATTTTGGTCACTCTTATCATTATGAGTGGCTTTTTTAATGTATTGGCGGACGTGCTAAAAATTCGCAATGATGCTCCTGCGAGCTATGTCGTTAAAAAAGGCGATACGTTATGGGATATTTCAGCCCTATATTTAAATGAGCCTTGGTTATGGCCACAATTGTGGCAAATGAACCCGCAAATTGATAATCCACATTTAATTTACCCTGGCGACACACTTACGTTAACTTACGATGCGCAAGGCAGACCGCGTTTGATGGTTAACGAAAATGCAAAACGCTTATCGCCCGGTATTCGCAAAACGATGAAGGGTGGCGAGGCTGTAAGTACATTGCCATTAAGCATGATTCGTCATTACTTAACTTTTGAGCAGGCGCTTAGCGAAGAGAAAATTGCTGCGCTGCCTTATGTTTTAGGCTCAAATGCTAACGTAAAAAATTCAGTTGGTGACCACACTATTTATACTAAAGGTGTTTTGGAACCGGGTGCATCATACGGTGTTTATCGCAAAGGTAAGCCTTATATCGACTTAGAAACGGGTGACTTATTAGGTTACGAAACTACGCTAGTTGCAACCGCTCGGGCATTTCGTGCGGGTCGTGATGCTACCGACAGCACGCCAATCGAGGCGGCATCACTAAAAGTATTAAGCGTTAAACGCGAGATTAAGCAGGGTGATAGAGTTATGCCTGCATTAGATGGTCAAGCATTGCCTGCGTTTTTTGTGATGCAAAAGCCAGAGTTTGAAATTAACGGTACTATTATAGACACAACGTCAAATCTGCGAGAATTTTCTAAATGGGATATTGTGGTATTAAACCGCGGTAGCTTAAATGAGCTAAAGTCAGGTCATATGCTGGGCATTTATCGTAACTCGCCAACAGTTATTGATGGCAAAAATGGCCCTGTTTATGTTGAAGATGCCACTAAATTACAAAAAATGTTCAAAAATTTTGGCGATGACACTATCGCGTTACCACGAGAAAAAGTCGGCGAGCTAATGGTGTTTAAAGTATCTGAGAATGTTAGCTTTGGTATTGTTACTAAAACTCAACAGCCAATTCGTGTAGGCGATACTATAGCAAACCTGTAACCTGCTTTATGGAGCCAGTTTTTATGGATGATATCCGAAACTGGCTCGCTTTAGCCTCTGTGCATGGCCTAGATGGCTTGAAGTTCCAGCGTCTTAGCGAGCAAATTTCTGTGGCTGAGTTGGTAAAGCAACCCGCCAGCACTTTACGCAATATCGGCTTTACTGAGCGCCAAGCCCATATTTTGGCATACGAAGCGCAAGATAAAGCTGACTATGCACTGTCGTGGCTTAATCAAGCCTGTAATCACCATATACTTACATTTGCCGATCCACTTTACCCTGCATTACTTAAACAAACTAAACAGCCGCCGTTATTGTTGTTTGTTAAGGGCAACCCGCATGTGTTAGCACAACAGCAGTTAGCGATGGTAGGTAGTAGGCAGCCAACTCCGACCGGTCGTAAGGTAGCCTTTAATTTTGCTAGTGAACTAAGCCAACAAGGTTATGTTATTACCAGTGGTATGGCGCGAGGTATTGATAGCGAAAGCCACAAGGGCGCACTCAGTGTTGGAGGTTTAACTATTGCAGTATTGGGGCATGGTTTAGAGCAAGTCTACCCAGCGAGTAACAAAGCGTTAGCTGAAGCCATAGTGGAACAGGGAGCGTTAGTGTCTGAATATTTTCCGGATGTACAAGCCAGAGCAGAACTGTTTCCACAGCGTAACCGTATAGTAGTAGGCCTAAGTATTGGCACTATAGTAGTTGAGGCGGGGCTTAAAAGTGGCACGCTAATTAGTGCTAATTTAGCCGCAGAATATAGTCGGGATGTGTTTGCTGTGCCTGGACCCATTTACAGCCCGCAATCTGCGGGTTGCCATAGTTTAATCCAACAAGGCGCTAAATTAGTAACCTCAGTGGCCGATATAATAGAGGAGTGGAGCTTTTTTAATCAAAGCAACATAACTAATGTTACTGAACCAGAAAAAAGTACTGAATTAGACTTGTTTGCCCGTCAGTTGTTGGCTAACGTAGCAGATGAAGTTACCGCAGTTGACTTAATTGCAGAGCGCAGCGGTTTAGCTGTTGCTGATACAGCTATAGCGTTGTTGCAACTGGAGTTAGCAGGTGAAGTAGCAGCAGTTCCTGGTGGCTACATAAGAGTGAGGAGTGGCTAAGTATGTTTGATATCCTCGTTTATCTGTTTGAAAACTATATTCATAATGAATCTGATATTTACGTTAATCATGCCGATCTGACCAAAGAGTTAAGCCGTGCAGGTTTTCATGACGATGATATTTTTAAAGCATTAAAATGGCTTGATAACTTGTCTGCATTGCAGGAGAGCCATGTTAAACCCTATTTGTCGCACGGTATTTCCAATGCTACCCGCATTTATAGTGCGCCTGAGTTGGCGAAAATGGATGTTGAATGTCGGGGTTTTTTGCTGTTTTTAGAGCAAATTAATGTATTGGGTGCGTTAACTCGAGAAATGGTAATAGACCGAGTTATGGATCTGGATAGCAATAGTATAAGTTTAGAGGACTTAAAGTGGGTGGTATTAATGGTGCTATTTAATGTGCCAGGTAATGAATCTGCTTATGCCCAGATGGAAGATTTAATTTTTGAGGAACCAGAAGGGCCGCTGCATTAAGCGGCCTTATTTTATGACCGACGACTCCGCTCTATTTGCTTTACCACAACAGCAGCAGCTTTGCCCATTATGCCACCAAGCTTTAGCAATGAAGTCGGGCAAAAATGGGCCATTTTTGGGCTGTAGTGGCTATCCGGCTTGCCATTATATAAAGGCCTTGCATCCGCATGAAACAACGATTGTAAAGGTGTTAGAAACCGAAGCTTGCCCACAATGCAGCTCGGCGTTAGCGGTAAAGAATGGCCGCTATGGTATGTTTATTGGCTGCACTAATTACCCTGATTGTCACTTTGTGGTTAATGAGCAGCATGAACAGCCCGAAGTTGACAGGCTTGCTTGCCCTAAATGCAAACAAGGGCAGTTGATTGAGCGTACCAGTAAATTTGGTAAACAATTTTGGGGTTGCAATAATTACCCTAAGTGTAAATTCTTACTCAATGATTCACCGATAGCCGGTGCTTGTTGTCATTGTGGTTTTACGTTACTGATTGAGAAGAAGCAGGGTGTGTACTGCGCGGATAAGGGTTGCGGTGAAAAACAACCAGCAGCCGAAGCTGCCGGTATTGATGGCTAGCTTACTCTATCAACCATTTGCTGTAATTCAGGAAATGTAGCTTCAGGTAGCAAATTAATTAACTGCGTAAATCTGGCTTTTAATTCTAAGTTATTCGCTGCGGACAAATTAATGTGGCCCATTTTTCTACCCGGCCTTTTGCTTTTGCCATACCAATGTAAATGTAGCCCTGGCATTGCCAAAATATCTTCCGACACGCTATCTTCACCTAAGATATTAACCATTAGGCTCGGCCTGATTAATGCTGTGCTGCCTAAGGGTAAATTACATACGGCGCGGAGGTGTTGTTCAAACTGGCAAACATCGGCACCTTGCTGTGTCCAGTGCCCCGAGTTGTGTACCCGAGGTGCTATTTCATTAACCAGTAATTTGCCGTTAACATCAAAAAACTCGATTGATAGCACGCCAACATAGTCTAGTTTATTTGCTATGGCGGTAAACATTTGGCTGGCTTGTTGCTGCAATTGCTCATTTCCTGCCACGGCTAACGACACGCTAAGCACACCATTAACATGATGATTTTCGGTTAATGGGTATACCTTTATATCGCCATTAGCGCGGCGAGCACCAATTAAAGACACTTCGCGTTGAAACGGAATAAATCGTTCAGCAACAATACTCTGTTGCGGATCTGCAGCTAAAAAGGCGCTGATTTTCTGCCATAAAGCGGCGGTATCTTCGGCCTGCTTTAGCCGCCATTGGCCTTTACCATCGTAGCCAGCTAGGGCGCTTTTAAATACTAACGGCAAGCCAAGCTTACTAATAGCCTGATTAAAGTCAGCTTCGCTGTTCACTATATGATAAGCCGCAGAACCCACGTTAGCGCTATCTAGTAATTGTTTTTCCAGCCGGCGATCGCCACCGGCTTTAATCGCGGTTTCGCCGGGGAAAAATTTGCCACTTTTTTGGCACTGTTCAAGTATTGCTAGCGGAATATGCTCAAACTCTGCGGTAATTATATCGGCGGCAGCAATAGCATTAGCAAGGCCGGTACCCAAGTTTTGCTGGGTTAACGGGTGCACTAGGCTATCGGTATTGACATCATAAGCACTAATGCTGATGTTAAGCGGCGCTCCGGCTAAAGACATCATTCGCGCTAATTGCCCAGCGCCTAACACTAATACATTCATAATTGTACCTGTGATGGATCAGGCTGGCTTAATACCAAATCGGTTTGCGCTTGGCGAAAGGCATCTATCTTTTTCATTAGTTCGGCATCATGCGTAGCAAGAATTTGTGCTGCTAATAAGCCTGCGTTTGCCGCCCCGGCATCACCAATCGCCATGGTGCCTACTGCTACACCTTTTGGCATTTGCACAATAGACAATAAAGAATCCATACCTTTTAAGGCTTTAGACTGCACTGGCACACCTAGCACTGGTAAGCTAGTAAATGCTGCTGCCATGCCAGGTAAATGCGCTGCACCACCTGCACCGGCAATAATTACTTTTAAGCCACGGTTTGCCGCAGAACTAGAGTAATCTGCTAATAATTGTGGTGTACGATGTGCGGAAACAACTTTGGTTTCATAGGCGATACCGAATTTATCCAGCATATCAGCGGCGTGTTTCATAGTAGGCCAGTCTGAAGTCGAACCCATAATGATGCCAACTTGCATGATTGTTTCCTTCTGATCGTGATGAACTAAAAGCATGAAGGCGCTATTATAGCGAGTTGCGCTACTGAAGAAAATTTTAACTGCGTTTTTTATCAAATTCGCATAAAAAGAGTATAACCATGTCAGAATTAGAACGGGTGTTACAGGCATTAAATGCAGGTGGCGTTATCGCTTACCCGACAGAAGCTGTGTATGGCTTAGGCTGCGATCCTGATAACGAAGCGGCAGTCCTCTCATTATTAGCTATTAAGCAACGCTCGGTTAATAAAGGCCTTATTCTGGTAGCGGCAAATTATTCACAGTTATTACCCTATGTTGATGATAAAGCTATTCCGCCAGAAAAACGTTACCAGATTTTTTCTAGTTGGCCTGGCCATATCAGCTGGATATTGCCCGCCAGTAAAACTGCACCCAAATGGATAACTGGTCAGTTTAACTCTATCGCCGTAAGGGTAAGTGCTCACCCCGTAGTGCACACGTTGTGTTCCGCTTACGGTAAGCCTTTGGTGTCTACCAGTGCTAATTTATCGGGTTTGCCTGCTATAACCCAGCTGGCTGAACTTGAGCAAAGTTTAGGTGATAAACTGTCGGCAATTATGCCAGGTGAGCTAGGTGGAGCCACGCAGCCTAGTCAAATTCGTAATGCTGTAACTGGCGACATTATAAGGAGCTAAGGTGATACACAGTCAACCACACCAACATTTAAACGCAGTGCAGCAGTTTTTGCAGCAGCTGCAAGATAATATCTGTAAAGCGTTAGAACAGGCCGACGGCGGAGCATATTTTGTTGAAGATGCCTGGCAAAGACCAGAGGGCGGCGGTGGTAAAAGTCGGGTACTTACTGGCGGTAACGTATTTGAGCAAGCCGGAGTTAATTACTCGCATGTGTTTGGTGCCAATATGCCAGCATCCGCTACCGCACATCGTCCTGAATTAGCGGGTCGTAGTTTTAATGCTTGCGGTGTGTCACTAGTGATCCACCCTAATAACCCGTATTTGCCAACAACGCATGCCAATGTACGTTTTTTTATCGCGGAAAAAGACGGCGAGGCGCCAGTATGGTGGTTTGGCGGTGGTTTCGATTTAACGCCATTTTACCCCTTTGAGGAAGACGTGGTACATTGGCATAAAACCGCTAAAGCCGCGGTTGAGCCCTTTGGTGAGCAGTATTACCCTGATTATAAAAAATGGTGTGACGACTATTTTTACTTAAAACATCGCAACGAAACGCGTGGTGTTGGCGGTTTGTTTTTTGACGACTTAAATGCTCCAGGCTTTGAACAAAGCTTTGGCTTAATGCGCGCAGTAGGTGAAGCCTTTGTGCCAGCATATTTACCTATCGTCGAAAAACGTAAAGCCACCAGCTTTGGTGATAAAGAACGGCAATTTCAGCTATACCGCCGAGGCCGCTATGTTGAATTTAACTTAGTGTATGACAGAGGCACGTTATTTGGTTTACAAAGTGGCGGTCGTACGGAGTCTATATTAATGTCTTTACCGCCGTTGGTGCGCTGGCAATATGGTTTTGCACCTGAGGTTGGTAGCCCAGAAGCCTTACTGTATGAACGCTATTTGAAACCGCAAGATTGGCTAGGTCTTAATACCTAACAATTAATCATATGGCTCGCCAGTTGGCCTATCGACTGGCGAATGCCTTCACGCAGCATTTTATGTTCAACCACTTCATCTAGTGCGCTATTCATACAAAACATCCATTGATCGCGTAATTGCTCATTAACCGTAAAGGGTAAATGCCGAGCACGTAGTCGAGGATGGCCGTATTTTTCTTCAAATAACGCCGGGCCACCTAACCAACCAGATAAAAACTCGAAAAATTTCTGCCGAATGTTATCGAGCGGTAGTGGGTGAATAGCATAGAGTTCTTTAGCTTCTGGCGCGCTTGCCATGATGTCGTAAAAGCGGTTAGCTAAGCGTCGCACGGTATCTTCGCCACCCATCAATATATAAGGGGTTTGCTCAGGGCTAGGATGTTGCTTGCTATTTACCGTGGTTTTATTAAAAATCATCTGTACTAACTTCTTAATGGACATTTGCTGTGGACCGTTATGCTGTATTCGGAAATCCGATTGGGCAATCTAAATCACCCTTTATTCATACTCAATTTGCTGAGCAATGCCAGCAGCAACTGAGCTACGAGGCCATTCTAGCACCAGTCGATGCTTTTGCCGACAGCTGGCAAACGTTTGTCGCGCAAGGTGGGTGTGGCGCCAATGTTACTGCGCCATTTAAACAACAGGCGTATCAGTTGGCCGATAGTGTTTCTGAACGGGCAAAACTAGCAGGTGCGGTAAACACCTTTTATTTTGACGAGAGTGGAAAACTACATGGTGATAATACCGACGGCATAGGTTTGGTTAACGATTTACAACGTTTAGGCATTAACTTAAATGCTTGTCGAATATTACTGCTAGGTGCGGGTGGCGCCAGTAGGGGCGTAGTTGGTCCGTTACTCGATGCGGGCGTTAGCCAAGTAGTACTAGCTAATCGCACGCCAGAAAAAGCGCACAGTATCGCTGCAAGTTTTGATAGTCGAGTGTTGGCTTGTGGTTTTGCGCAGATCCCTCATCAGCCATATCCATTAGTTATAAATGCTACCTCCTCTGGTTTAAGTCGTCAGCGGCCTGATATCGCCGGTGAGCATCTACAACATACAGAGTTAGCTTACGATATGAGTTATGCAGCTCAACCTACCGCTTTTATGAGTTGGAGTAAGCAGCAGGGCGCAAAGCAACAAGTTGATGGTTTGGGTATGTTGGTCGCGCAAGCTGCTGAGGCGTTTTATATTTGGCGCGGAAAAAAGCCGGATATTGCGCCAGTACTAACACGATTAAAGCAGCAGCTAGCTATATGAATCAGCAGCTGATCTTTAATAATGATTTTCATCTAGTGCCAGCGCGCAGCGCGGTATGTTTCAGTTGCTTAGTTGCAGGCTTTAAAGTGCAGTGCTTTATTGCCATTCCGGCCAAACAAGATGGTGCCGAGTTCTTGCAAGAGGTTATAACCAATGCGTTTAGCTGGGAAGATTGCGTCGAGCAAGCGATTGCTGACGACGCAGTTAATGAAACCGCAGAGCTTTGGATTTAAGCGTCGGCTAAATACTCATCCTTTAATACGACATAGTTAGCGGCAGACTCACTAAGAAAAGCTTTTTCGCCATCATTAAGCGGCCGAGCTTGCTTAGCTGGGCTGCCAACATACAAATAGCCACTTTGTAGTGTTTTACCTGGTGGTACTAAACTACCCGCACCAATAATAACGTCGTCTTCTACTATTACGTCATCCATAACAATAGCGCCCATACCAATCAGAATGCGATTACCTAGCGTGCAGCCATGTAACATTACCTTATGCCCCACAGTAACATCTTCACCTATTATAAGCGGTGAACCATTAGGCTTACCTTTACTGGGGCGCGATAAATGCAGCACACAACCGTCTTGAATATTAGTACGTGCGCCAATGCGCATAATGTTTACATCGCCACGCGCGGCAACGAGCGGCCAAATGCTAACATCATCCGCTAACACTATATCGCCCACTATTACCGCAGACTCATCTACATAAACTGCTCTACCAAGAGTTGGTAAAATACCTTTATAGGCTCTTATCGTCATAATTCCCTCCAATGCCGAGATATTATGCAATAAATGCTGCTAAAAAGCGCTGATCGTTGAAACTTTATGCGAACGATTCATAAAGTGTAATATTTCTGAAATAACCGCTTGCACGACAATTAAAACCCCCTATAATGCGCGCCATGCCACGGGGTAGAGCGCTAGCGCACTCTCCGAGGGGTTTTAGAAAGTGAGTCAAAAATCTTTTAAAAAGACGCTTGACACTAGGGCTTAAATCTCTAAAATGGCGCCCTCGCTTCATGGTGGTAACTAACGCGGTGAAATGAGAAAGTAAGTTAAGCCTGACGAGTGTTTTTGATAAAGAATCATCGTCACGCTTGACTTAAAAACTGGGAAGTGTAACATACGCCTCCCGCTTCTTAAGCAGAAGCACGCTCTTTAACAATTCGCAATCAATCATCTGTGTGGGCACTTATGATGGATTTCACAAAAATGAAATACATCGGTTGAGTGACTTACATAGAAATATGTTTTAAGTCAGTAAGACTGAGCGCCACTTTGGTGGCAGAAAGAACTTTAATAGAAGAGTTTGATCATGGCTCAGATTGAACGCTGGCGGCAGGCCTAACACATGCAAGTCGAGCGGGGTTTTCGGACCTAGCGGCGGACGGGTGAGTAATGTATAGGGAGCTGCCCGATAGAGGGGGATACCAGTTGGAAACGGCTGTTAATACCGCATAATGTCTACGGACCAAAGTGTGGGACCTTCGGGCCACATGCTATCGGATGCACCTATATGGGATTAGCTAGTTGGTGGGGTAATGGCTCACCAAGGCGACGATCCCTAGCTGGTTTGAGAGGATGATCAGCCACACTGGGACTGAGACACGGCCCAGACTCCTACGGGAGGCAGCAGTGGGGAATATTGGACAATGGGCGCAAGCCTGATCCAGCCATGCCGCGTGTGTGAAGAAGGCCTTAGGGTTGTAAAGCACTTTCAGCGAGGAGGAAGGGATAGACGTTAATAGCGGCTATTTTTGACGTTACTCGCAGAAGAAGCACCGGCTAACTCCGTGCCAGCAGCCGCGGTAATACGGAGGGTGCAAGCGTTAATCGGAATTACTGGGCGTAAAGCGCACGTAGGCGGTTCGTTAAGTTGGATGTGAAAGCCCCGGGCTCAACCTGGGAATTGCATTCAAAACTGGCAGACTAGAGTATGTGAGAGGGGGGTAGAATTCCAAGTGTAGCGGTGAAATGCGTAGAGATTTGGAGGAATACCAGTGGCGAAGGCGGCCCCCTGGCACAATACTGACGCTGAGGTGCGAAAGCGTGGGGATCAAACAGGATTAGATACCCTGGTAGTCCACGCCGTAAACGATGTCTACTAGCTGTTCGTGGTCTTGTACCGTGAGTAGCGCAGCTAACGCACTAAGTAGACCGCCTGGGGAGTACGGTCGCAAGATTAAAACTCAAATGAATTGACGGGGGCCCGCACAAGCGGTGGAGCATGTGGTTTAATTCGACGCAACGCGAAGAACCTTACCTACTCTTGACATCTACAGAATTTTGCAGAGATGCGAAAGTGCCTTCGGGAACTGTAAGACAGGTGCTGCATGGCTGTCGTCAGCTCGTGTTGTGAAATGTTGGGTTAAGTCCCGCAACGAGCGCAACCCTTATCCTTAGTTGCCAGCACGTAATGGTGGGAACTCTAGGGAGACTGCCGGTGATAAACCGGAGGAAGGTGGGGACGACGTCAAGTCATCATGGCCCTTACGAGTAGGGCTACACACGTGCTACAATGGTATGTACAGAGGGAGGCAAGCTGGCGACAGTGAGCGGATCTCTTAAAGCATATCGTAGTCCGGATCGCAGTCTGCAACTCGACTGCGTGAAGTAGGAATCGCTAGTAATCGTGGATCAGAATGCCACGGTGAATACGTTCCCGGGCCTTGTACACACCGCCCGTCACACCATGGGAGTGGGTTGCAAAAGAAGTAGGTAGCTTAACCTTCGGGAGGGCGCTTACCACTTTGTGATTCATGACTGGGGTGAAGTCGTAACAAGGTAACCGTAGGGGAACCTGCGGTTGGATCACCTCCTTACCTAAAGTGAAGAAGTTGTAAGTGTTCACACAGATGATTGATTGTAGAGATAGAGCAAATAAAGTTTATTGCGAAGTTTATGAGAATAAATAACGCAGGATGTTTTATTTAGCGCAAGGCGCACGCCGAACGAAGGAAGGAGTTTACTAATGTAAATGACTGACTGAGAGAGAAGTGAAACGCAGCGATAGATAAAACAGACCAGTTAAACGGGTCTGTAGCTCAGGTGGTTAGAGCGCACCCCTGATAAGGGTGAGGTCGGTAGTTCGAGTCTACTCAGACCCACCAAATTGCGCATCATACGGCGTTATGTCGATACTCACATACATAAGTATGCGTCGTATCAACATGCCTTGCCTGATGTGCAATTATCCAATTTATTGGAATACTTATTGGGGCCATAGCTCAGCTGGGAGAGCGCCTGCCTTGCACGCAGGAGGTCAGCGGTTCGATCCCGCTTGGCTCCACCAACTTTATTTATACGTTGTTTTACTACAGCGGCTCTAGAAATTCAAATCAAAGCGTTCTAATTAGAATGATTTGATTTGAGTTTAATCTCAAATGCTCTTTAACAATTTGGCAAGCTGATAGTAGTAAAAAACAAGGTGCAAAATATTGCACAGGATGTTTTTACTGTTGCTAGGCGCACAACGAACGCGTGAAGGAGTTAACTTCGGTTAATGACTGAGCAAGTGAGGAAGTGCAACAACGCAGCGGGAAAAACAGACCAGCAAGACGTTGTGAACCTTAAGCACACTGTATAATTTCAAGACATCTTGGGGTTGTATGGTTAAGTGAATAAGCGTACACGGTGGATGCCTTGGCAGTCAGAGGCGATGAAGGACGTACTAACCTGCGAAAAGCTGTGGGAAGCCGGTAAGAGGCGTTAGACCCGCAGATATCCGAATGGGGAAACCCAGTGCATTTATGCACTATCGTTACATGAATACATAGTGTAACGAGGCAAACCGGGAGAACTGAAACATCTAAGTACCCCGAGGAAAAGAAATCAACCGAGATTCCGTTAGTAGCGGCGAGCGAACGCGGAGTAGCCCTTAAGCTACATTGGTGTTAGTGGAATACTCTGGAAAGAGTAGCGATACAGGGTGATAGCCCCGTACACGACAACACCTTTATAGTGAAAACGAGTAGGACGGGACACGAGACATCCTGTTTGAACATGGGGGGACCATCCTCCAAGGCTAAATACTCCTGACTGACCGATAGTGAACCAGTACCGTGAGGGAAAGGCGAAAAGAACCCCTGTAAGGGGAGTGAAATAGAACCTGAAACCGTGTACGTACAAGCAGTGGGAGCACCTTCGTGGTGTGACTGCGTACCTTTTGTATAATGGGTCAGCGACTTACATTCTGTAGCAAGGTTAACCGAATAGGGGAGCCGTAGGGAAACCGAGTCTTAACTGGGCGAATAGTTGCAGGGTGTAGACCCGAAACCGGGCGATCTATCCATGAGCAGGTTGAAGGTTGGGTAACACTAACTGGAGGACCGAACCCACTAATGTTGAAAAATTAGGGGATGACTTGTGGATCGGAGTGAAAGGCTAATCAAGCTCGGAGATATCTGGTTCTCCTCGAAAGCTATTTAGGTAGCGCCTCGAGCGAATACCATTGGGGGTAGAGCACTGTTTGGGCTAGGGGGTCATCCCGACTTACCAACCCCATGCAAACTCCGAATACCAATGAGTACTACTCGGGAGACACACGGCGGGTGCTAACGTCCGTCGTGGAAAGGGAAACAACCCAGACCGCCAGCTAAGGTCCCAAAGTAATGATTAAGTGGAAAACGATGTGGGAAGGCATAGACAGCTAGGAGGTTGGCTTAGAAGCAGCCATTCTTTAAAGAAAGCGTAATAGCTCACTAGTCGAGTCGGCCTGCGCGGAAGATGTAACGGGGCTAAATCATTCACCGAAGCTGCGGACTTGTGCTTGCACAAGTGGTAGAGGAGCGTTCTGTAAGCCGTTGAAGGTAGACCGGGAGGTTTGCTGGAGGTATCAGAAGTGCGAATGCTGACATGAGTAACGATAAGGGGAGTGAAAAACTTCCCCGCCGAAAGACCAAGGGTTCCTATCCCATGCTAATCAGGGTAGGGTGAGTCGACTCCTAAGGCGAGGCTGAAAAGCGTAGTCGATGGGAAACGGGTTAATATTCCCGTACCGACCAATACTGCGATGGGGTGACGGAGAAAGCTAGGCAAGCGCGGCGTTGGTAGTCCGCGTGAAAGTAAGTAGGCTGAGAGACTAGGCAAATCCGGTTTCTTAAGGCTGAGATACGAGACGAGTGTCTAAGGACACGAAGTTGTTGACGCTATGCTTCCAGGAAAAACCTCTAAGCTTCAGGTATTGGTGATCGTACCCGAAACCGACACAGGTGGTCAGGTAGAGCATACCAAGGCGCTTGAGAGAACTCTGCTGAAGGAACTAGGCAAAATAGTACCGTAACTTCGGGAGAAGGTACGCTCTTTGCTGTTAAGGACTTGCTCCGTAAGCAGCGAAGAGTCGCAGTGACCAGCTGGCTGCAACTGTTTATTAAAAACACAGCACTCTGCAAACTCGTAAGAGGACGTATAGGGTGTGACACCTGCCCGGTGCCGGAAGGTTAATTGATGGGGTTAGCGCAAGCGAAGCTCTTGATCGAAGCCCCGGTAAACGGCGGCCGTAACTATAACGGTCCTAAGGTAGCGAAATTCCTTGTCGGGTAAGTTCCGACCTGCACGAATGGTGTAATGATGGCCAGGCTGTCTCCAGCAGAGACTCAGTGAAATTGAAATCGCGGTGAAGATGCCGTGTACCCGCGGCTAGACGGAAAGACCCCGTGAACCTTTACTATAGCTTGGCACTGAACATTGGCCCTACATGTGTAGGATAGGTGGGAGGCTTTGAAGTTTGAACGCTAGTTCAGATGGAGCCGTCCTTGAAATACCACCCTTGTATGTCTGATGTTCTAACGTAGGCCCCTTATCGGGGTCGCGGACAGTGTCTGGTGGGTAGTTTGACTGGGGCGGTCTCCTCCTAAAGCGTAACGGAGGAGCACGAAGGTTGGCTAAGTACGGTCGGACATCGTACGGTTAGTGTAATGGTAGAAGCCAGCTTAACTGCGAGACAGACACGTCGAGCAGGTACGAAAGTAGGTCATAGTGATCCGGTGGTTCTGTATGGAAGGGCCATCGCTCAACGGATAAAAGGTACTCCGGGGATAACAGGCTGATACCGCCCAAGAGTTCATATCGACGGCGGTGTTTGGCACCTCGATGTCGGCTCATCACATCCTGGGGCTGAAGTCGGTCCCAAGGGTATGGCTGTTCGCCATTTAAAGTGGTACGCGAGCTGGGTTTAGAACGTCGTGAGACAGTTCGGTCCCTATCTGCCGTGGGCGTTGGATGATTGAGTGGAGTTGCTCCTAGTACGAGAGGACCGGAGTGAACGAACCGCTGGTGTTCGGGTTGTCATGCCAATGGCATTGCCCGGTAGCTACGTTCGGAACGGATAAGCGCTGAAAGCATCTAAGCGCGAAGCCGGCCACAAGATGAGTCATCCCTCAGGCTTTAAGCCTGCTAAAGGGTCGTTGAAGACCACAACGTTGATAGGTGAGGTGTGGAAGCGCAGTGATGTGTTAAGCTAACTCATACTAATTGCCCGTGTGGCTTAACCATACAACGCCCAAGGTGTTTTTAGAAAGAATACGTGTGTAACTACTAATCAGATTGCCGAATATCGGAACACAGTTTTTATCAAATCCTTCCATGGATTTGACCCTAACGGGCCGCACTACAGTGCGTTAAAACGTGTTCCCTACAAGTTTTTGCCTGGTGGCAATAGCGCTGTGGACCCACCTGATCCCATTCCGAACTCAGAAGTGAAACGCAGCTGCGACGATGGTAGTGTGGCATTCGCCATGCGAGAGTAGTTCACCGCCAGGCTCCCAATTCAAGAAAGCCCGTCTCGTAAGAGCCGGGCTTTTTTACGTCTGGAAATTGGCTAAATACTGCGAAATAATAGCCAATAAAAAACCCGCTTACGCGGGCTTAATTTAAAATACTAGTAACTAGTTATACGACAGTTACTAATTGCGATGTAGGTTGCCGTATACGTCGTAACGCCATTGCGCATCAGACAAAACATTAAGATATGTTATCGCTTTATCTGCGCTGATGGCTTTTATAAAGTGGCCATTTTTATCTAGAAAAATTAGCCATTGCTTAGGTATAGTATTAATTTCGTTGTCTGCTACTGAAATATGCATGCCCAAATAATGAGAAATATGACCTTGCCAGCCATACATTACTTTAAACACATAATTACTTTCATAATCAGGGTGTAAATAGTTTGCCTGTTGTACCGCATTAAGTTGCTGTTTACTTACTACAGTTACTAATGCGATAGCATGACTGTCTGCAATAGTTTTATTAACTTCTTGCTGTTGTGCATTGGCTTGAGTCTTAGCGGAGCTTGCCTTACTAATTAGCTGTTGCTCTAACGGCATCGCAATGTCTAACGAGAATAGCGCGACTTCGTAGTTGTCGATCAAGGTTTGCAGCGCTTTAGTGTCTTGGCAGTCTGTTGGTGTATTAATGCCGTGCTTAACTTGGTTGGTTAGCTTGTTATCGGCTGCTAACAACAAGTTTAAATCTTGGGTATGCACTTTGCTTTGTAGCATAGCCAACATTCTGCTTTGCTCTTTATCTGTTTGTATAACTGCAATTTCGCCTTCTGTTGGCTGTTCTCTACATTGCTGATAATAGCGATTAATCTCGGCAGAATGCAGGGCGCTGCTAATTGCAGATTGCAATGTACGGCGTTCAGAAGATGAATAGCTACTCGCCATCGCTGGCATTGATGACAGCGCAGTTAAAAGAGGTAGAATAATTAACATAAAAGACACCTATAAAATATTGCGCGCACCTTAGCTTGAGTACGAATAAAAAGAAAGAAAATACTGGTTTGAACTGCTATTAATGTTAATTAATGGTTTCTAAAAGTGCAGCTTTCAAACTTGCCATAATGTGTTGAATAAACACTTTTTTATTAGGCAAGGCGAAACGCTGTAACAGTGTTGGCCAGTCATGCTGTTGCCATAATAAGCCACATAACATGAGCTGAGTATTAACGTCTATTTGCTGCTGATTAAACCATTGCAACAATAAATGCCTGACTAACTCATACGGTCGTTTACCTTGGCTAAATAGTGCCAATTGCTGCAGATCTGCGTTATTAAGCGCTAATTGCTGTGGTGGTTGAGCTAAGGTTAGCGCTAATTCACAGCTTAACTGTGGATAATGCGGCAAAGCCCAGTATAGTTGTAAACTAAACTGCTGGTATAGCTCGGTTACCTTGTCGGTTGAACCTTTTACCGCACGTAACATTAAAATTGAATATTCCGCACTGGCCTTATCACTGCTTTGACCCAAACGTATTGGTTGATATTTTGCTTGTTGCCAAAAGTGTAATAGCTCAGTGGTTAAACCGAAACTGGTGCCTAAATAGGCAATATTGGCCAATTTAGCTTGTTGATAAATATGTTGTAGTAATACCGAACCTAGCTTTTGCCGCTGCAATACGGGTTGCACGGTAATTCGCATTACACGCCATAGCGGCAAGGTTGCTAGTTGCGGTTGCGCTAGATGAAAAGCCAAACTTTGCGCTAGCAAGTGCCCTTGTACGCGGCGTTCAGCGTGGTAAATATGCGTACAAAGTTCGCTTTCTAAATTACCTTCAATACTAATCAGTGCACAGGCCAGTAACTGGCTATGTTGCTGCAAAGTAATGACCCGCAAGTGCGGGTTATCTAATAGGGCGGCTAAGTCTTTAACCTGAGTTTGATAATGCGCCAAGCTAAGTAAGTTAAATACTTGCTGCAATAACTCGGGTTGGTTTTGCCAATCGTTATTGTTATAGCTGTTAACGGATACTGGTTGAGTGGAATCGTAAGATGCATCGTTGTCAGCATGCTTTAATAAAAAGCTATTAAAGCTAAGCTGCTCTAACGGATCGGCTGTTTGATAACGAATTGGTTGCTGTAGGTGTAGCTTCTTCCAACCTGGGCAATGTGCATCTAAATGCTGTTGAAAACGCAGCTGGAAGCCTCGGCCAGTGCCCTCATAACCGTGTTCAGTAGTAGCAAATACGATACGACTATAGCGCGTAACTAACTGTTGCAATACGGGGGTTGGAATTGCCGCCGCTTCATCTATTAACAGCAGGTCGGTATCTAGATTACTGCTGAGTAACTGATCAAAAGCGACAAACTGTAATCGACTATAATCTTCAGCGTTACACAGTTGTTGAAAGTGGCTTAATGCTGTTTGCGCCGCAGCCGGTGATGGTGCCGTTATAACAATAGTTTTACCGGCTGAAGCTAGTTGCGCTGCGGCAATACCTAGCGCCGCAGATTTACCTCGGCCACGATCAGCGGTAATAACTAGTGGCCGACGCCTGTGCCCGCTAACCACACGTAGAATCGCCTTTACCGCTTGCTGTTGTTCGCCAGTAACGTACGGCGCGGCAATTTGTTCTGGTTCGGGTAGTGCCGGCCAATTTAGCTGCTGGGTAACCTGATTATTATGCAACATAACAATATTTTGCTGTGCTAACTGTTGTAGCCAGAACGGTAAAAACTGCCCGACATGCAGTTTGGCATCTAATGGGTAGGGCAATATGCTTTTGTGTGCTGGGTTTGGCTGAGTTTGCCACTGTGCTAGCGGTGGACAGAGTAACAACCAGATACCGCCAGCTTTAACGCAGCCGGTTGAGGCGGCAATTAAGTCGGCAGGAAAACCGGAAAAGGCATTAATAATTAACGCATCACACTCGCTACCTAATAGTTGATAATTCTGCTTGCTGCTTAAGTTAATGGCGTTATCTGGTGCTGCATCGCCAATCCAATACAGCGTGTTTATGTCGGCATTATCGACCAGTTGCAATGCATTCATTAGTAATTGCTGCTGCTCGCCCTGCCACACTATTGGCAAACGTATATGATGTGCTGCAGCTTGGCGCTGCCACTGTCGTAGTTGCTGTAACGGTGGCATATTTGGCATTAGTCCATCGCTTGCAAACGGGCATAAGCGGTCACTAGCCACTTACTGCCTAAGCCATCAAAATTCACCTGAATACGTGATTGGCTGCCCGTGCCTTCATAATTGAGTACCGTGCCTTCGCCAAATTTATCGTGTAATACGCGCTGGCCAAGTTTAAAGCCGGTACTTTCAAAAGCAACATGTGATGCTGCGCTACCAAAGCGATTAAATTGAGTTGGCCGACTTACTTGAGTGGTTAAGCGAATTTCGTCTAAATATTCGGCTGGGATCTCGCGAATAAAGCGCGAAGGCTTATGGTGCTGTTCTTGGCCGTATACTCGGCGGCTTTCAGCATGGGTTAAATACAGCTTTTTCATGGCCCGGGTCATGCCAACATAACAGAGCCGTCGCTCTTCCTCTAAACGCGTAGGGTCATCACCACTTTGTTGGCTAGGAAACATGCCTTCTTCCATACCGCAAACAAACACTAACGGAAACTCTAAGCCTTTGGCGCTATGAAGCGTCATTAACTGCACTGCGTCCGAATGCTCTTCTGCTTGGTACTCACCAGCCTCAAGCGCGGCCTGCGACAAAAATGCTGCCAGGGGCGTCATATCTTCAGCGCGGCGTTCATCAAAGTTTTGGCAGGCGGTAACTAGCTCGTTTAAGTTTTCGATACGGGTTTCGGCTTTCTCGCCTTTTTCTGCCTGATACATAGCATACAAGCCAGATTGTTTAATGACATGCTCAGCCTGTTCATGTAGCGGTAATTCTAATGTATCGCTATGTAGCCGTTCAATCAGTTGCATAAAGTTATCAATGGCCGTAGCCGCACGACCCGTTAGCTGCTTTTGTGCAAGCATCTGTTGTAAGCTTTGCCACATGGTTTGCTGTTGAGCCCGCGCATATTCACGCACTTTGCTTAATGTGGTGTCGCCAATGCCGCGCACTGGTGTATTGATAACCCGCTCTAAAGCCGCATCGTCTTGGCGGTTATTTAATAAACGCAGATAGGCTAAGGCGTCTTTAATTTCTTGGCGCTCATAAAAGCGTAAGCCGCCATAAATACGATAGTTTAAGCCTTGTTGAATTAACGCTTCTTCTAATACCCGTGATTGGGCGTTATTGCGGTATAAGATTGCGGCTTCACTTAAGCGATCGCCTTGTTTATGCCAGTCATTAATCCGGCCGACGATAAAACGCGCTTCGTCTAGCTCGTTAAAGGCGGTATATAGCGAAATGGTTTCACCCGCAGCGCCATCAGTCCATAGGTCTTTACCTAAGCGCCCGCTGTTATTGGCGATCACCGCATTGGCCGCTTTTAAGATGGTAGCAGTAGAGCGATAGTTCTGCTCTAAGCGCACTGTTGCTACATCGGGGAAGTCTTTTAGGAAGGTTTGAATGTTCTCTACTCTAGCACCACGCCAGCCGTAGATAGACTGATCGTCATCACCGACAATCATTACCTTAGCATGTGAACCAGCAAATAAGCGCAACCACTGATATTGAATAGCGTTGGTATCTTGAAACTCGTCAACTAAAATATGGCGGAACCGCTGTTGATAATGGTTACGTACCTCGTCATTCTTCTTTAACAACTCAAAGCTGCGTAACAAAATTTCTGCGAAATCGACTAAACCCGCGCGGTCACACATATCTTGATAAGCGGTATAAATTTTAGTCATTTGCTGTAGGCTGAAATCACCGGCGGCATCAATCATTGCTGGGCGTTGGCCGTCATCTTTACGCGCATTTATAAACCATTGAATTTGTTTAGCAGGCCAATGTTTTTCATCTAAATTTAGCGCTTTAAGCACCCGGCGCACTAGCCGATACTGATCGTCCGAGTCGATAATTTGAAAGCCCTGCGGTAAGCCAGCTTCTTGATAATGCGCCCGCAGTAAACGATGCGACAACCCATGAAAGGTGCCCATCCATAGGTTATTTAAGCTAACACCAATGGTGCTTTCAATACGGCCACGCATTTCTTGCGACGCTTTATTGGTAAAGGTTACCGCTAATAAACTAAATGGCGCTACGCGCTCTACCTGCATTAACCAGGCTAAACGATGCACCAACACGCGGGTTTTACCACTGCCAGCACCAGCTAGCACCAGCATATGCTGCGGCGATGCCGCCACCGCATCGCGTTGTTTATCGTTTAACCCATCTAGCAGGTAAGATACATCCATTAGTTTGCCTCGCTTTACATAATGACCGCCATTATAACAGGCAAAAGCCAAGCGCCAAGCTAACTCGGGTGTTTAGTGGATAAATAACCAGTGCTATTGCGATAGCTGTTGTAATACTACTTAATTAACTGCTGCAGGCTTTGCACATTAGCCATCCTAATATGCGGTAATACCGTTACACGGCTGTTGTGGTGATCTAACCAAGCCGCTTGGCAGCCGGCGCTTAAGGCCCCCATAACATCAGCGCGGTGGCTGTCACCTATATGTAGTATTTGTCCTGGTGCTATATTTAATCGTTGCGCCGCTTTTAAATACATATCAGGGTAGGGCTTCATTCTGCCAGCTGGCCCAGCTTGTAAACTAAACTCAAACCAATGGCTGATGCCCATCTTATCAATACAGGCGTTACCGTTAGTTAGGGCAATCAGCTGGTATTGTTTAGCTAGCTGTTGCAGTAACTGTTTTATTTCTAGTTGCACAGTAATACGGGTTCTAGCCTGCATAAAAGCATCATAAGCCAATTGCGCTATTTCGCCGGCTTCACACAGGCTTAAACCTAGGCTTTGTAAACCCGCATCAATAGCTAATAAGCGCCAGCGGCCTAAATCGTGCCGGATATCGGGCGTTACTTTTGCCAGTTTTAAACGCTGCTGCCACCAAAAATCGCTGTCGGTTGTTGCCGTAACCGGTGCGTGTTTGGCCAATGCGTTTAACATGGCCTGCTCAGCGGCGGCAATCACCGGTTTGTTATCGTATAAGGTATCGTCTAAATCAAATGACAATACGCTAATTGGGCTCAGTGCTTTAAATAACTGCATTAATACGGCCTTACTTTTTGCGTGCTCTGGGATGAGCGTTATCATACACATTTTGCCAAATGGTGTGATCTAGATGAGTATAAACTTAGATGCCACTTAAAATGACATTAATAAGCTCAATCAACCTAAGTCATTGAATATTCAAAATAGCATTTACTAAGTAAATATCTGATATTTAAATGATAAGTTTATAGTGAGTATTGCCAAAATATTTCTTTTAAGTTGTAATGCATCAACATATTTATTGTTGTTTTATAGACGAATACGCATGAAATCAATTATTGTCGGGGTTTTGGTCGCAATTGCGCTAGCAATTATTTGGATAAATAGTGGTAATGAGGGAGATAAACCTGAAGAGGCTGGCTTACTGTCAAATAACGCTTTTGCTGAAGCTGAGTCAAATGCACGTAACGCAGCGGGTAAAAGCCAGCCTCTATCTCTAGAGAAGGTTGATAGGATTGAAGAAACGGCAAACACAGCTATCGGCGAGCAGACTTATAATGCTAACGCCGTGCAGAATGTATCTGTCACAAAACCAAGTAACTTTTTGTCGGAAGAAGATTTAAACAACAGCTTTCTTACCAAAAATGGCGCAGTAATACAGACTGCAATTGTTGACGCAATGAAAAGTGCAGATTTTAATCAGTTTTTATCTGGCATTACAGATATGGAACGTAGTAGCAGAGCATTATCTCGTGAAAATAAACTACAGCTTTTTTTGCAAGAATCTAAATTACCAATATATCAGGAATCCTACGCCTGTTCTGGGCGTATTTGTGGTGTTATGTTAATGGTCGGCGATGATACAAGCGACGTTGAGCTTAAACAGTTACATTTATTTGAAACCAATTATAGTTTTTATAATATCACTAGAGACGAGAGCGGAAACAAAGTACTTAAAGCCGTATTTATCGAAACTGAAGATCCGAGTAATTTGACGCTGTCACAATAAGGCATAAATACCTTGGATCGCTGAATGAAAATGGTATCAGTATAGTGGTGTTACCCGGCTAATTTTCCGACCATAACTGTTTTGGCTTGGTTCTAATAATATAACGCGGATGAACTTTATTTTACTTCTTCTTTGCTCTGGGGTGGGCGTTATCGTACACCTTGGCTAAGTGCGCGAAATCAAGGTGGGTATACACTTGGGTGGTGCTTAAGTTTGCATGGCCAAGTAGCTCTTGCACTGCGCGTAAATCTTGGCTGGACTCCAGCATATGACTGGCAAATGAATGGCGTAACATATGCGGATGCACATGCTGGTTAAGCCCTTGCTGCTTAGCCCAAAATTGAACGCGCTCACGCACATGTCGGGTACTAATACGTTTATGTTGTTTACTTAGAAATAGCGCCTGCTGATCTGGCTCTGGTAGGTTAGAGCAAAACACTGGGCGCTGTACTAACCAGTCTTTTACTGCGGCTAGGGCTATTTTACCTACCGGCACAATACGCTGTTTACTGCCTTTACCGGTTACGCGCAGCAATTGTTGTTGCCAGTCAATGTCGTTAATATTGGCATTTACTAGCTCTTCTAAACGCAGCCCTGATGAATAAAATAGTTCGAGCATGGCTTTGTCGCGGCAAGCTAAAATATCGTCGCTGCTGTCAAAGCTAAGTAAATGGTTAAGTTGATCAATACCAAGGTTTTTTGGCAGTATACGCGCGGCTTTGGGTACTGATAAATACTGAGCCGGGTTATCACTGCGCTTACTCTGCGCTTGCAGAAAACGGAAAAAACTACGCAATGCTGCAACCTTTAACGCAATAGTTCGAGGTTTAGCTCCAGTGCGTCGCAAGCTAATAATATGTTGTTTTAACTGGCTGTCGGTTAGGTTTAACCAGTGGCTATCGGTTTCGGTAATGCTTAAAGCTAATTGCATTAGTTGCCGCTGATAACTGTCGAGCGTTTTGCTGCTATAGCCACGTTCATATTGCAAATAGCGAATAAAAGCTAGCAGTGGCTGCTGCCACTGCGGGGATAGTTCTACGTTAGGCTTTGTCATAACCGGGTAGCAGCTGCGCTAAAATGCTAGCTAAATGGCTAATAAACAGCTTGTCCATTGATGGCTGGAAATGGTCATCTTGCTCACTACCAAAGGCCAACAGTGCCAACGGTTGCTCTGCATTGCTGATTAAAATAAGCGCTACCGAGTGAATGTTTGCTGGAAACAAACCCTGTTGCTCTTCTTTATTTAAGCGGCCAAGATATACACCTTGCTGGTTTAGGCGACGTGATAATAGTAGCTTAAACTCATCCGCACTTTGCTCGTCAGTAAAGCGTAGTAAACGGCACTCCTGCACCTGCGGCATCGCGGTGGTAAATTGTTGCAAGCTCGCCTGAATATCCTTTACATTTTTTGCTTGGTAAAGCTGAGCCTGTAATTGATTAAAGGCCAAGAAAACATGTTCGTTTTGTCTGGCAATAGACATTAGACGCGTAATGTCATCTTCTAATGCTTGGATTTTTTCACGCTGCAATTCTAGCTGGCGTTCTATTAGCGACACACTGCCACGCTGCTGATGTGGTAAACGTAAACTATTTAGTAGCTGCGGGTATTGCTGAAAAAACTCGGGGTGATCTTGCAAATATTCGCCTATTACGTGTGCGGCAAGTAAATCTTTTTCTTGGATCAGGCTATCTGTCATAACATTATTTGTCCGTCGTAAACATGTTCTGCTGGGCCAGTCATTTTTAGTGGTTGGCCCGGGCCATTCCAGCGAATATGCAGGCTACCACCGGGTAAATCTACGCGTACTTGCTGTTGTAGCTTTTTCATTAATTGACCTATTACCACAGCGGCACAGGCGCCGTTACCGGAAACCTGAGTTTCCCCTAATGTGCGCTCCCATACTCGTAGTTTAATATGGCCAGGGTTTATTACCTGCATAAAGCCAATGCTGGCGCGGTCGGGAAAACGCTCGTGTAATTCAAATAGCGGGCCTTGTACTAGTACTTGCGCAGTAACGAGATCGTCAACTTCAACCACCGCGTGCGGTGAACCCAGTGACACTACGCCGCAAAGTATCGTGTGCTCTTCAGCCCGCAAAATATAGGTAACTTCTTGCTTTTGCGCTTTAAACGGCACTTTGGCTGGGTCTAGCTGCGGCATACCCATATTAACCGTAACCTGACCGTCGGCTTCGACATATAGAATAACTTTACCTGATTTGGTGCTCGCACTAATTTTGTACTTGTTGGTTAAACCGCGCGCCCGCGCAAACTTGGCAAAACAACGAACACCATTGGAGCATTGCTCTATTTCTGAGCCATCGGCATTAAATATACGGTAATGAAAATCCAATTCGGGATCATACGGTGGTTCAACCATCAGTAACTGATCGAAACCAATACCGGTATTACGATTCGCCAGTGCTTTAATTTGCTCTTTGGTTAAAAACACATTCTGGCTTACCGCATCGACTAGCATAAAGTCGTTGCCAAGGCAGTGCATTTTAGTGAAATGTAGCAACATCGGCGCCCTTAATTAGTCGGTAACGACGTGTTCGCCACGCCATAAATCCTGCCATTGTTCACGGGCGCGGATTAAATGCACTTTGTCGCCATCAACTAGCAGTTCGGCGGCGCGTGGGCGGCTATTATAGTTAGAACTCATGGTAAAGCCGTAAGCTCCGGCAGAGCGCACAGCGAGCAAATCGCCAGCGGCAATTGCTAGCTCGCGGTCTTTGCCAAGAAAATCGCCGGTTTCACATACTGGGCCAACAATGTCATACATCGCGCTTGGTGCGTGGGTATGCATATTTACCGGTATGATGGCTTGCCACGCGCTATACAGTGCTGGACGAATTAAATCGTTCATGCCGGCATCGACAATCGCAAAGTTTTTTTCTTGCCCGGGCTTTAAAAACTCAACCTTAGTCAGTAATACCCCGGCGTTAGCCATAATGGCTCGACCCGGTTCCATAATTAGTTCTAACTGTGGGTAGCTTTTTAAGCGCTCGACCACTTTACCAATATAATCGGCGGGTGACGGTGGGGTTTCATTATCGTAAGTAACGCCTAAACCGCCGCCAATATCAATATGCTGCAGCATAATGCCATCGCTGGCCAATTGGTCTATTAGTGTCAGTAGTTTTTCTAACGCTTCTAAAAATGGTTGTACTTCAGTAAGTTGTGAGCCAATGTGGCAATCAACACCCACCACTTTTAAATGGCTATAACTGGCGGCTTTGCGGTAAACGTCACGCGCCAATAGAATATCGATACCAAATTTATTCGCTTTTAAGCCGGTTGAAATGTAGGGATGTGTTTTTGCATCTATATCCGGGTTTACCCGAATAGAAATGGCCGCAGGTTTATTTAAGCTGCTAGCAACGTGCTGTAAGCGTTCCAGCTCAGCGATAGATTCGACGTTAAAGCATTTAATGCCCAAGCCTAACGCTAGGCGTATTTCGTCTTCCGTTTTTGCTACGCCAGAAAACACCACTTTTTTGGCATCACCACCGGCAGCAATAACGCGGCGTAACTCGCCGCCCGATACTATGTCAAAACCGCTACCAAGTTTAGCGAGTAGGTTTAAAATAGCTAAGTTGCTATTGGCTTTTACTGCATAGCACACCAAGCTTTGTGGATGCGCCGCTGCGGCATTAGCAAACGCGTGGTAATGTCGTTCAATAGTCGCGCGTGAATATACATAGCAAGGTGTACCAAAGTTATTGGCAATATCAGCTAGCGCACATTGCTCGGCAAAAAGTTGCTTATCTTGGTAATTAAAATGGTCCATGTTAGTCATCCAATGATTGAATAGGATCGGCGTTGTTTTGCTGTGGTTCTGCCACTTCTGGTGCCGGTTGTGGTAAGGTAAGCGGGCCTTTTTGACCACACGCATTCAGTAAGCTGCATAACATAATGACAGCGGCGACAGTTAATAGCGGACCTTTGGTTTTAAAAGCGTGCATGATGTTATTTTTTTATGGCGATTGCGTTCTATAATCGCATCCTTAGCGATAAAAGCAAACAGGTGAAGTGGATGAATGACCTAGAATATGATGATTTGACCGATAGTGTGTTACTGGCGGTGGAACAGGCAGTCGAAAATGCCGATGCCGATTTAGATTATGAGTCCCATGGCGGCTTATTGAGCATCAGTTTTGCTGATGGCAGTAAAATTATTATTAACAAGCAATCACCGCTGCATCAGTTGTGGGTAGCTACCAAATTTAACGGCCACCATTTTGAATGGAAAAATGGTCAGTGGATAGATAACCGCAGCGGTTCAGAGTTTTGGCAGTTACTTAACGATGCGGCCACTAAACAGGCTGGCGTACCGCTAAATTTAGCGCCTTAAGCGCAGTAGTTTTTGGAATAGTGTAATGGCTTTGCTTCCTTTTGTTGATGTTAAAGCACAGGGTGATACCCGTGCTGTTGTAGTGTGGCTGCATGGCTTGGGTGATTCGGGCCATGGTTTTTCGCCAATAGTGCCTGAGCTGCGCTTGCCCGCTGATGCCGGTATTCGATTTTTATTTCCGCATGCGCCAGAGCGTCCCGTTACCGTTAATGGCGGTATGCGTATGCGTGCTTGGTACGACATTAAAACCATGGACTTAACCAATCGCGCTGACGAAGATGGCGTACGCGAGTCGGCCGCAGCAGTGCAGCAGCTGCTAGATAAGCTTATTAGCGACGGCATTAGCAGTGAGCGTATTATATTAGCCGGCTTTAGCCAAGGTGGCGTTATAGCGCTGCATTTACTGCCGCGGCTAACCTACAAGTTAGCCGGAGTAATGGCGCTGTCCACGTATATGTGCGCACCAGATAAATTAAAAGACGAAGCTAATAGCGTGAATAAAGCTACACCGGTACTGGTAGCGCATGGCAGCCAAGACCCTGTGGTACCGATTTTTGCCGGTCAGCAGGTATATCATACGCTGAAAAATGCTGGGTTTAACGTGAACTGGCATGAATACAAAATGCCGCACAGTGTATGCGCGCAAGAAGTGGCAGATATCAGCAGCTTTATTCAGCGACAGTTATTGGCATAAGCAGAGAGTTAATATGAACAAAATTCGTATCGCAACCCGTAAAAGTGCACTGGCAATGTGGCAAGCCGAGTATGTAAAGGCGGAACTGTTGCGTCATCATCCGCAATTAACGGTAGAGCTGGTGCCAATGTCGACGCAGGGCGATAAAATTTTAGATACCCCCTTGGCAAAAATTGGTGGTAAAGGTTTATTCGTTAAAGAGTTAGAACAGGCGATGCTAGATGGTTTGGCCGATATTGCCGTGCATAGTATGAAAGATGTGCCGGTAGAGTTTCCCGACGGCTTAATGCTGCATACCATTTGCCCACGTGAAAACCCACAAGATGCCTTTGTGTCAAACCAATTTACCTGTTTAGATGAATTGCCGCATGGCGCCGTAGTGGGTACGTCTAGTTTGCGCCGCCAATGCCAGCTAAAAGCGCTGCGCCCCGACTTAACCGTACGCGACCTGCGTGGCAACGTAAATACGCGTTTAGCCAAACTCGATAATGGTGAATATGCAGCAATTATTTTGGCTGCCGCTGGGTTGATTCGCTTAGGTTTTCAGCAGCGTATTGCCAGTTTGTTATCTGTAGAAACCAGCTTGCCGGCCAATGGTCAGGGTGCTGTAGGCATAGAGTGCCGTAGTGATGACTTTGCAGTACAGCAACTACTTAAGCCACTAGAGCATAGCGAAACACGCAGTTGCGTACTGGCCGAACGGGCAATGAACCGCAAACTACAAGGTGGTTGTCAGGTGCCTATTGGTGCTTATGCCGAAATTGAAGGTGATACGCTATGGCTACGCGGTTTGGTCGGCTCTCTAGACGGTAGCGAAATTATTCGCCACCAGCTAAAAGGCCCAGTAGCCGAGGCTGAACAGCTGGGTACGGAACTGGCTGAATATTTATTACAGCAAGGTGCTGATCGTATATTGCAGGCGGTTTATCAGGCTGGGTTATGAGTAATCAAATGCCAGCGCAGATCCCGTTTTTAATTACGCGGCCGGCGGGTAAAGCTGATAACTTGTTGGCGTCGTTAGATACTAGCGGTATTGCCTATTTGTATCAGCCACTAATTACCACCGCACAGGTAAGCATAACTGCGCAAGATCACCAATTGTTGCAACAAGCCGACGCAGTGGTCTTTGTTAGTATTAGCGCGGTAAGTTGTTTGCAAAACCAGTTTGATGGTGCGCGACTTACTGCGCCGCTATTTGCGGTGGGTGAGACCACCGCTCTGGCATTAAAGCGCTGGTTAGGCCGCGATGTATCGGTACCAGAGGACCAGCGCAGCGAGGGTATGTTGCAGTTACCCCAGCTACAGCAAATGACGGGGAAGCAGGTTGTTGCTGTGCGCGGCAATGGTGGGCGTGAACTCACAAAGCAAACATTAACGGCGCGTGGCGCAACCGTAAGCTATGTGCAAAGTTATAAACGTGTGCCGCTACTATTAGATGGTATTTTGCTCTGTCAGCAGTGGCAGCTAGCTGGCATTCGTTGTATTGTTGCTACCAGTAACGAAATTTTACAGCAGCTATTTAACATAGTGCCTAGCGAGCATCAGCATTGGTTACAACAGTGTGACTGGATCTTGGTCAGCCCACGTATGCAGGAAAGCGCTATTGCACTAGGTATTAACGCCGAACGTATAACACTGGCAGATAATGCCAACGACAGTGCATTACTAGCGGCTATTAGTCAGCTACAGAGGGAATATCAATGAGCGACAGCTTAGAGCGTGCATCAGAAATGGAAGCACCATTACAGCAACTAAAGCAGAAAATTGAAGCCGAGCCCGTACCTAGTCGGCGCGGCGGTTTTACTGGTGGCTTAAGCTTGTTACTGGTGCTGATATTAGCCGTCGCTATTGGCGCCGGCGCTTACTGGTTATGGCCGCAATGGCAGCAGCTGCAACAGCAAACAATAACGTTGCAGCAGAACCAGCAGCGTTTAGTTGAGCAAGGGCGGCAGCAACAAGATAGCAGTACGCAATTATTACAGCAGTTGCAGAGCGATCAGCAGCAATGGCAAACACAGTTAGAGCGTAGCCAACAGCAAAAGCAGCAGCAGTTACTCACGCAAAACGAAGCACAAATTCAAGCATTGCGCCAATTAGTGCAGGAACGAGATAGTGCGCCGCCACGGCATTGGGTACTGGCAGAAGTAGAGTACTTGCTACGTTTAGCCGCGCAAAAAGTATGGTTAGAACAAGATTTTTCAACCGCTCGTGCGCTGCTTAGCAGCGCTGATGAAAAGTTAGCCCAGCTAGCCGAGCCGTCATTAGTGTTAGTTCGCCAAGCTATTGCCGCTGATACAGAGCAGCTTGGCCGCATTACTGTGCCCGATGTAAGCAAGGCTTACGTGCAGTTGCAGCAGTTACAAAAGCAGGCGATGAACTTGCCGCTAAAACTGCAAGTAACCGCGGACACCAAAAATAGCGCGCCCTCTAGCGAGCTGAAAAATTGGCGCGAAACACTAGCATTTCACTGGCACAATACCTGGCAAGGTTTGCTTAACCCTAGAAGTGCGGTACCAGAAGATTACTTCGATTTAACTCACGAGCAGCAACTTATGTTGCGCATTGCACTGCAGCAGCAATTACAACTAGCTCAGTTAGCGCTAATGCAGCGGCAACAGCCTCTTTATGTTGCAGCATTGCAGCAAACCAGTGATAAATTGCAGCGCTACTTTAATGCTGATGATGTTGGCGTGCAGCAGTTTAGTTCGGTACTAACCGAGCTAGCCGAAGTAGAAGCTACGCTGCCAAGTGTGAAGGCGTTAACCAGCTTAGCGCAGCTACAACAGTATCAGCAACAACTGGCAGGAGAGAGCTTATGATCCGTGTCTTGCTGCTGATCGGTATACTAGCGGCAGCCATGTGGTTTGGCCCAATGCTGGTGAATAATGCTGGCTACATTAAAATTATTGTTGCCGGTACCGTATTTGAAACCACCTTGCTTGGCCTTAGTCTGCTTATTTTGGCACTAATCGCCGTAACATGGTTTATTGGCATAGTGCTGCGTAAATTACTGCGCTTACAGCATATTTCCTTTAACTTTTTCCGCTGGCGCCGGCAACGTAAAGCTCAGCAAGCCTATGAGTTGGGTTTACAGGCGTATGCTAAACAACAGTGGAAACTAGCTAGTCAACATTTGGCTAAAGCCTGTCATGACGACTTTATGCTAGAAGAAAAACGCTTATTTGCGGCTTATGCGGCATTTTATGCCGGTGATATTAATCAGGCTAACAGCTACATTGCAGCCCTGTCAGCTGAAAGTAACAGTACGCTATTTGTACAAGCAGATTTGTTGCTACAACAAGATCAAGCGGCTCAAGCTTGTGTATTACTACGCGACAAAGTTACGGCTGACACTGAAGATAAGGGCTTAGGGCAGTTATATTTATATGCGTTGCAGCAAGCGGGGCAATGGCAACAGTTATTGCAGGTCGTGCCATTAGCAATAAAACAGCAATGGTTTGATAAAGATAAATGGCGTCAGCAACGCTTTGATATTTATCCGGCGGCTATTAGCCAGTTAAGTCAGCAACAGCGGTTTGATGAAAATGCTGACTATTGGCTTAACCTGCCGGCTAAAGAACGTAAATCTACCGCAGCTAATGTTGGTCGCGCTTGGGCAATGGCACAAAGCGGCCAAAATGAAGCCGCTGAAAAGCTGTTGGTTAGTCAGCTACAGCTAGACGAGTTGCCACTAGTATTGCCTTACCTTCGTAAAATTCCATTAGGGAAATCGGTACTTAAGTTGCGCAAACAAGCACAACATTGGTTACGAGATCACGCCAGCAATGGTTATGTTTATGCGTTATTAGCTTATTTAGCCGAGCAAGAGGGCGAACCGCAACAAGCCGAAATAGCGTGGCATAAGGCCCGCCAATACGAGCCAAAACTTGGCTGATAACGAATTAACTGGCCTAGCACCAAACTGTTTGCCAACAGCTAAGGTGCTGGTACTTGGTAGCATGCCCGGCGTTGCATCGCTTAAACAACAGCAATATTATGGCCATCCGCGCAATGCTTTTTGGCCGATAATGGCCAGCCTGCTGCAGTTTCCACTCAGTTTAAGCTACCCTGAGCGGCTGGCTCGGCTGCAGCAGCAAGGTGTAGCGCTGTGGGATGTGATTGGCCGCTGCCAGCGGCAGGGTAGCTTGGACAGTGCCATCCGTGCTGAACAAGCCAATGATTTCACCAGCCTGTTTGCCCGTTTACCGCAGCTGCGTGCCATAGCTTTTAACGGTGCTAAAGCCGGCCAGAGTTTTCAGCGCCGGGTGTTACCGGTAGCCGCGCTGCCGCTTGGTGTTAGCCTGCTGTATTTACCCTCGACCAGCCCGGCGCATGCCAGCTTAAGTTTTCAACAAAAACTGATTGAATGGCAAAAGCTTAGTGCATTTTTATCCAGCTAGGGCGCTGTTTTAAAG
The DNA here is from genome assembly GCF_004345025.1 of Rheinheimera sp. D18. Taxonomy (GTDB): domain Bacteria; phylum Pseudomonadota; class Gammaproteobacteria; order Enterobacterales; family Alteromonadaceae; genus Alishewanella; species Alishewanella metallidurans. The sequence continues at coordinate 64,264 of NZ_CP037745.1, forward strand.
TGGGCCTGCTGTCGGTGTTTTTATCGTTAACACCCACGCAACGGCAGCTTTATAATCCAACTAACCTTTACTAAGAGTTCACCCGAGACTCAGCGGGTATTAAAATTAATGGCGTCGGTTGAATTTATGCTTGTGCTGCTGGTCTGACACAGACTTTATTGCAGGATTTACAGGGACAACCTTCCATTGTCTGGTGTTATTAATAACGTCATATCTGTTATACGCGCTGATAATAGACCGCTTCTGCTGGCGCTGCTGTTGCATGGCGTATTACTGCTGGTTTTGTTAACGACGAAAATTCCGCAGCTAGCTCAGGCTCTGGAGCCTGAAGCCATCGTCAGTTATTTGTATCAACCGCAGCCGCCTGTACCATCTGATATAGCACAACCCTCTGTTAATGACATGCCAACAGAGCCAGAGGTAGTTGCGCCAGTACCGCAGAGCACAGCACCAGAAGTTACACCGCAAAAGCCAACTGGCCAGACGCAAGGTGTTACAGAGTCTTTGCCCGACATCGCCAGCACACAATTGCTTGGTGCCGAAGCTCCTACCGCAGCTATTATACCCCGACCGAGTCTGGCACAGCGCGCGCTGAACAAGGCAGCCACAGTAAACCCTGCATCAATAGAGCAAGCGGCCGCGGCAAGCTATCAGCAGTTATTACAGGCACAGCAACAGCCGAAGATTACTGTAGAAAAGCGGCATCAGCAGTTAAGCATTGATCCGGCCAGGCAAGTGTTTGCCCAGTTGAATAACGGTCAGCAGCTTATTCGTACCAAAGGGGGCTGCCGTTTTGCTGATCCGACCAAAGAAGGCTTTGATGCGTTAATGGTCGCCAACGCGGTAGTGCCTTGCGGCGATGAAGAACACAGCAGTGCCTTGCTTAAGCAGGCACTTGAAAAACATATAAAACGCTGAATATAACTTAGTGGTACAGCAGAGCCTATTAAACATTCAACGACTGCGGTGGCAGCCTTTTTCGGGCTTATCAGTTCAGTTAAATCACGTGTCCATTAGTGCTCAGTAATATGCTGTTCTAAGCGCGCTTTAAGCTCGCCTTCAATGGCTACGGCTTTGCCTGTTTTCTGATCCAGACACACAAAGGTCACCTGCGCATCAGCAGCAACGGCATCTTTGCCGGCAATACGCACTTCTTGTGTGACCACAGCGCTTTTACCGCCCACTTTACTAAAGTGAGTAAACACTTCCAGTATGTCGCCCATAGTTGCGGCCACGCGGTAGTTAATATTGATATTAACAATGACCCAGGCTAAACCATGCTTAGCAAACCACTCGATATCACCGCTATCTTCTAAATAGCCCCAGCGAGCTTCTTCTAAAAACTCTAAATAACGAGCATTGTTAACATGTTGATAGATATCTAAATGATAACCACGAACTTTAATAAGGGTTTTATGCGGCATGACTATACTCAGTTAATTTTCAAAGCCTGATTTTCGCACAAACAAACAGGCCATACCAGATGGTATTTGTTGCTTATACGTTGGTAATTTGTTAATAATGCACTGATGTTTTATTTGGCGTTATAACTGATAACTAAAAATAGAGAATATATGATGAAAAAATGGATTTTTATGCTCGCTTTTGGCAGCAGTGTTGCCCAAGCCGATATGCTAGATGCGTTAAATGCTTATGAACAAAAAGACTTTGCTGAGGCTCAACAGCAGTTTCAACAGTTAATACCCTTAGGTAATGAATTAGCAGCATTTAACCTCGGTGCTATGGCTTATCAAGGCGATGGCCAAGAGCAAAATATCGTGCAAGCTTTAGGCTACTTTATGTTAGCTGCGGAATTAAAGCATGAACAAGCAAAATCATTGTTGCTCAGCGTATCAAAAGCAGCAAGCGAGCAACAGCTAGAGCAGGCAAACGACTTTTTTATTGAGCTAAAGCAGAGAGTTAAAATATTAGATACCAATTTACATAATACTCGCGCCGACAGCACGCCACAGCCAATTAAACGAGTACCGCCAGATTATCCTAAAACCGCCGCTATGGCTGGCCAGTTTGGTTATGTTAAAGCCCGCTTTTTAGTTGATGAGCAGGGTAAGGTTACCGCTGTAGATACAGTAGATGCTTATCCGAAGAGTGTATTTGAAAGAGCATCAATAAAGGCTATTAAACGCTGGCGCTATGAACCTAGCAATCAAAAACAGTTGTTAAATGTTAGGCTAGACTTTTCGTTATCTGGTGGGGTTGACGTATCAGCAGTAGAGGAAATAGTTAATAAACATAACTTATGGAATTATGCCGTTAGCGGTTCACCTAACCATCAATTTGCCTTAGGTACTTTATTATCTTTGGTCGATATCCAAAGTGGTAATCTTTATAGATATGACCCCGAACTACCAATGACAGCAACAACTGATTTTTCGGTGTTTAAAAACCAAGCAGAGGTTAAAGTCGATTTTAGCGGGTTTTTAGGTAGAGCCCTAGTGCGTGTTGCTGCAGACGGCACTATTACCGAGCAAATATCAGCTGATGTTGAACCTAAAAGTAAAGTTGAAAGCCTAGTTGGTTTAAAGTTAAAAGGTAAAATCACAACAGACGTTTATAATGTGTCTACTTACACCTTATTTGACGGACATCGAAAAGTTAGAGTAATGCCTTCTTTACAAGTGTCACCAGCAATGTCGGGTATGTTTTGGTGGGAGCAAGCGGCTAAGAATGGCAGCCTTGAAGCACAGCGAGTTATGGCCGCATACGATAAGCAATGGGAAGCTTATTTACTGAACGAACAAGATGCTGAGGTAATGGCGTGGGCCGGCAGTAAGCTGCTTATCGATGGCCAGCGTGAGCAGGGCATGCAACTGTTAGAGCAAGCATTAGCAAAAAATTATAAGCTAGCAGCTGATATGAAAAAACAATTTATGTAGCCCTGCAGCGCTTAACCTCTATTTTATTAAAAGTGCCCGTTATGGGCATTTTTCAGATCAGATATAAGCAAAAGCATCACAAAACATATTTTCTCGTTTTGCACCTTGTTGTAAAAAGGCATCACGCACTACACCTGCCATAGCAAAGGGGCCGGCGATATAAATATCAAATTCTGCTAATGAGGCAAAATTATCCAATACGGCTTGGTGGACTAAGCCAGTTTTGCCTTGCCATTCTGTGGTTGGGTTTTGCACTACAGGTATAAAGGTATATAGCGGGTTGCTACTGGCCCACTGTTGCATTTCCGGATGGTGGTATAAGGCATCGGTATCGCGTACGCCCCAATAGGCAAAAACGGGTCGCTTAATGTTTAGTTTAGCCAGAGTTTGCGCAATGCTATAGATATAAGAAAAGCCTGTACCACCAGCTAACAAAATAAGTGGCCGCTCGCTATCAGTGCGCAGTTGGGCTTCACCCAAGCCAATTTCTGCTAGTACTGGTTGCTTGGCAGCATAAAGCCGCTGTAAATGGGCCAGGGCTTGACTAGAAAAGTTATCAACAACCGCTGCACCAATATGCAGCTCAATTTGCTGGCTACCGGCGTGGCTGGCAATAGAAAAGGGGCGTTTATCTTCTGCGCTTAAACATAGCTGTAAATATTGACCACTTTGATAGCTAATAGGTGCTGTTGGCGTTAGTAGTACACGATTAACCGTTGGCGTTAAGGGTTCAATAGCATCAATAGTACAGGCAATTAGGGTCATAGCATTCTCAGATAAATAAAGGTGTAATTATAAATTGGCATATCAAGGTTGCTTAGTTGTTCGCCAAGTATACTTGATGCTTGGCGCCAAGATTAAGGCTGCGCCGGCAGGTTAATGCCCAACGTGTGCCAAATGTCGTCAACCCGCTGTTTTATTGCCGGATCCATTACTATGGGCTCACCCCATTCGCGGTTGGTTTCACCTGGCCATTTATTGGTGGCGTCCATACCCATTTTTGACCCTAAGCCCGAAACCGGTGAGGCAAAATCTAGATAGTCTATCGGCGTGTTTTCTACCAAGGTGGTATCGCGTGCTGGGTCCATACGGGTGGTAATGGCCCAGATCACATCTTGCCAATCGCGCGCGTTAATATCGTCATCGCAAACAATAACAAACTTAGTGTACATAAACTGACGCAAATACGACCACACCCCCATCATTACGCGCTTAGCATGGCCTGGGTATTGCTTTTTCATGGTTACGATTGCTAACCGATACGAGCAGCCTTCGGGCGGTAGGTAAAAGTCGGTAATTTCTGGAAACTGCTTTTGCAGTATGGGTACAAATACTTCGTTTAATGCCACGCCTAAAATAGCGGGTTCATCTGGTGGTCGACCGGTATAGGTGCTGTGGTAAATAGGGTTTTTACGTTGGGTGAGGATGCGTGCCAGATATACCGTGGTAATGCAGCGACTAATCTTGCCACGATGCGACACTTTGGTTTAAATATGTTACGCGCTGATAAGCGAAAAATGAGTATCAGAAGAAAGCAGCGTCGGGCATTGATGAATAAGGCTTATTTGGATGCGGTGTTGGAAGCTGGAATGAGCGTGGTCATTAAATGACCACTCGTAATCTCACCCTGGGCGGCAGAGTTTGCAAACTGCCATGGTTGCTCATCGTCTGTTTCATTTGAAACTGCTGCTGAACAAGCTGCCCTTGAATGGAAAAATTCAAAGTCTAAAGTTTACGTTTTTAATATGGCTCAAGCGCAAATTAAGGCCTACGATACTGACTTGGAAGTAATGCCCGATGGAAGCACCTTTGCAACCCTTATTGAAAAAGCTGTGGATACAGATACTCAAAGCAAATTCAACACCTTGGCCAGTGCATATAGTACAGTAGCAGCGGATGCTCAAAACCCTCAATATATCCCCTCAGATATTGCACCGAGCGCTTATAGATTAGTCAAAGCATCCTATGTCGTGAATAACGTAAAAAATTATTACAACAATAATCAATCATTTAGAACAAAAACGGCAAACTATGTTGCTGCTGCATTTGCTCTTTCAGGAAGACTGATAGATATTAATTTAACTATTAAAGTCTTTTTTGCGGATGGCTCTGAGGCTGTTTTTGAACTTACAGGTATTGGCCAAAACGGTGAGCTAGATTTAGAGCTAGTATCAGCCAAAGACATTGACAATAACGATATCCCCCTAACAAAAGAAGGTTACGAAACCGGCGGTGAATACAGTTTTGCTCGAGGAGGGCAAAATGCTATTGAAGAATTCCTTAGTGCTGCAGCAAGAGCTGGCGTTCCTATCACTACAGGTAGTAGTGGAACAGGTTTCAAACAAAAGATGGTTTGCGACAGCAACGGTCGATGCACTATAATTCTTTCTCCTCTGTAAAGCATATGTTAGCCGTACTCTGTAAACTGAGAACGGCTAACAAATACAAAATTCTTTATACGCTTTTATTATTCCATTGATGAAGTCTATATTCATAACGTGAAATTATAAAAATGCAGCACAAAACACTGATTGTTGATAGATATCTAAATGATAACCACGAACTTTAATTAGGGTTTTATGCTGCATGATAAACGTGACCCATTCTGTAAATTTAATAAAGCGTAATAAGTGTAAATTGTACGTATTAATTTCTATTCTTATGAAGAGGGGGAATGATACATCTATTATCCTAGCGTGTAATAATAATTAGATTTGAACCTGAATCTGAACAGCTCCTAAGCTAAAGTCGGTAGAAAGTTGCTGAGCTGATTGCTTAGTATCCTCAATCAGCGAGCTGATCTCGGCCAGTTGTTTTTCGGTATCTTTATCGCCTTTAGGCAGCATGGCTTTTAGCATATTAAACAGTGACTGTAATTCTCTGACGGCATCTTGCAGCAGCCGTTGATCAGCTTGGCGTTGCTGTTGTTCTATTTTACTATCTGCCTCCGGTGTTGGTTGCTGTAAATTTGCGGCTTTGTCTGCGGTTTCTGTTTCTGCGTTGCTATCTTCAACGGCTTCAGCTTCATCAGATAAAGCTGACTCTACTTTGGGTTCGGTTGGTACATCAACTACGGGAACGCTTGCATCTGCTGTTGCTGTATTTTCCATATTATCAGGGTGCGCTGTAAATGACATATCGGATGCTGAGCTACTGGCTGTCCCTCCTTCTTGCAAATCTTTAGCTGCCCCTTTTAATTCACCAGCCAGCTGTTTTAACTCTCGTATAAGGGCTTTAGATGCCATACTACCAAACATCATCAGCATTTTTTTTAGCTGATCAATGCGCATTTTAACCTCAGCAACGCGTTCGCGAGCTCTAGCTTTTTTAGCTTGCTGTTGCTGATCCATACTGGATCTTACCGCCTTAGATAAAGCCAACTTTGAACGAGCAACTTCGCTCAGACTTACCTGGACAGATTCATTGTTTTTTGGCATGGCTTCCGCATGGCCGCGCTGCTCAGGCTGTTGCGAAGTGCTATTAGCAGCTTTATTGCCTGCCTTATAAGCCTGCAATATGCGATTAGTTGGAATAGATGAAACCATAACTGATAGCCAGATAAATGTTTTCACTGTTATCGGCAAGAATGGATAAAACTTAAGCATTGGTAGGAAAACACTGAATAAGCGTTAAATGTTCAGAGCCAGTGTTAAAAAATGCTGCAAATAACAAAGGCCACTTTCGCAGCCTTTGGATAATAAAAATGTTATTAATTAGCGCGGCTTATAACTTCTTCAGCTCTATATCACCGCTTACTGTGCTTAGTTCCACGCTGCCATCACCATTGCCTAATGTGAATTGCAGGCTACGCGCTGGGCCGTATTTTGCTTTACTGGCTTTGTCGCTGCTTAGTTTGTTGTCTATACTGCCACCAGCAGAGGCTTTAATATTGATGCGGGCGCTGGCATTGTTATCCAGTTCTAATTTAATATCACCACTTACGCTGCTGCCACTGACATGTGGATTGGCTGAGCCTGTTAATTTGGCGCCAACTTCACCGTTTACGGTGTTTAACTTTAGGTGTTTAGTGCCATTTAACTCTAATTCGGCATCGCCGTTTACGGTGCTGACACTTACTTCTTCAGCGCGGCTTTTAACCTTAATTTTGCCGTTAACTACGTCATAGCTCAGACGCCCGCTGGAGCCTTCGTCGTTAATTGTGCCGTTAATTGAGCTTAGCTCTACCGTGCCGCTGGCATTTTTGATTTTAATTTCGCCATTTACTGTGCTTAGTTTTACACTATTGCGTAAGTCAAAAGCTGTAATATCACCGTTTACCATACTAATTTGGCTGCTGCCGTGAATATTATTTACGGTAACATCGCCGTTTACGCTTTTAAATTCAATGCTGCTGCCTGTTGGCACAGCAAAGTCTAGTTTTGCGCTGTTGGCGTGGTCTTGCCCGTTGTAATTAACCTGGCGTGGTATAGTCATTTCAAAGCGGGTAAAGCCTCCTTTGCTATCCAGAGTGTAGCCAGTGGCATTTTCATCTAGTTTACCGCTGGCTTTAAACTGGCTATTACTTACGGCATTAATCGTTATTTCACCGCTCATCACTTCTATATAAATTTTTTCGTTAGCACTTACCGCTCGGCTTTCATTTACAGCTATACGGGTATCAGCTAAGGCCAGTTGACTAAACCCTAACAACATTAAACTGACAAGGTTAAAGGCCCAAATTTTTTTAATTGTATTCATGTATTATCTCCTAACTTATTATTAAAGGCTGTTGTACTGTCGCCTGTTGCAGGTAAGACAGCTGTTGTTGATATAAACGTTGTAACTGTGCTAACAGCAGCGGTTCATCTGGATAAAATGTTAACGCTTGGCGTACTTGGGTTATTGCTTGATCCCATACCCGTATTTGTTGTTGCCAGTTATCAAAGCCTTCAGCTACGGCCACTATCTGACTTAGCTGGGTAGCTTTTTGTTGTTCATATTGCTGCAGTAAAATTAGTTCTGCAGTAGGCATAGCCGCTGTAATGGTTGTATTGGGTGATAGGGCTTGCCAACCAAATACACTCAGTAGCCCCAGCATGGCGGCAATCCCCCAATATCCGCGTGTGGATTTAATGGTATTTGGCGGTTGCGCTATGGTTTGTGGGGGTTGTGCTATTTCAAGCTGAGCGGCGATATCTGGCCATAAATCACGTTGTACGGCTATGTGCGCTGCTAGCTTGCTAATGGCGTTATCAAGTTGTTGATCATTCATCTGCTAACCACTCCTGTAACAACTGTCTGGCTCTGAAATATTGTGCTTTAGACGTACCTTCGGCTATACCCAGCAAGGTGGCTATTTCTTGGTGCCGATAACCTTCCAAAGCAAACAAGACAAATACGGCTCGGGCCTGTGTGGGCAAGCGTTGTATGGCTTGTTCTAGCGGAGCCATTTCACTGCTGCACATTGTTGCTTGCTCAGCCAGCTCCGGTTGCTCGTCATTGCTGTCCGTTAAGCGCAGGTATTTTTCTTGGCGCCAGATATTAATAGCGGTGCGGGTGGCAATACTGTGTAGCCAAGTAGCGAAACTGCTATCACCACGGAATTCTGCTAGTTGCTGCCATGCCTTAATAAAAATATCCTGACAGGCATCTTCAGCTTTTTGCTTGTTGGCTAGTAAGCGCCAGCAAATAGCGTAAACCCGGCCGATATACTGCTGGTACAGGTAGTAAAAGGCTTGTTTGTCACCTTTTTGCGCAGCTGTAACTGCCTGCGCAATATCCATTGCCATAAACGCCCTTAATTACCCAAGTTATTGTATGAACTGTCAGGTTAGTCGGCAGGATAAAGCGAAAGGTTTAAACGTAGTTAAGTTTTTTTATTATCGGATAATCTGGCTGCGTCATGGCAACCAGTTAAATGAGGCTAAATATACGCAAAAGCATCACAAAACATATTCTCTCGTTTTGCGCCTTGTTGTAAAAAAGCGTCTCGCACTACGCCCGCCATGGCAAAGGGGCCGGCAATATAAATGTCATACTCAGCTAAGGAGGCAAAATCGTCTAACACCGCTTGGTGCACTAAGCCGGTTCTGCCTTGCCATTCTGGGGTTGAATGCTGTATGACGGGAATAAACTGATAGAGTTGATTGGTGCTGGCCCATTGCTGCATTTCTGGATGATGATACAGCGCTTCAACATCACGTACGCCCCAATAAGCAAAAACCGGGCGCTGAATATTCTGTTTAGCGAGCGTTTGGGCAATGCTATAAATATACGAAAACCCCGTGCCACCGGCTAATAAAATGAGTGGCCGTTTACTATCGGTACGTAGTTGAGCATCGCCTAAACCAATTTCTGCTAATACCGGCTGCTTAGCGGCAAATAATTGTTGTAAGTGGGCAAGGGCTTGGCTAGAAAAGTTATCGACCACTGCTGCACCAATATGTAGCTCAATTTGCTGGCTACCGGCGTGGCTGGCAATAGAAAAGGGGCGTTTATCGTCGGCGGTTAAGCATAGCTGTAAGTACTGACCACTTTGATAGCTTATTGGTGTTGTTGGCGTTAATAGCACGCGGTTAACCGTGGGCGTTAAAGGTTCAATGGCATCAATAGTACAGGCAATAATGGTCATAGTGCTCTCAGAAAAATTAAACGTTGTTTCAGGTTATTAAATATAGTTAACCGCAATTAGATGTTATAGCGCTTAAATTTAAGGCCAGCAACAGTAGGTAAAATGCCGCTACTGGCCTAGTTTAAGGTTGTTCAGGTAGTGTAATACCCAAAGTATGCCAAATATCATCGACGCGCTGTTTAACTGCTGGGTCCATAACAATGGGCTCGCCCCATTCGCGGTTGGTTTCGCCTGGCCATTTATTAGTGGCATCCATACCCATTTTAGAGCCTAAGCCCGAAACGGGTGAGGCAAAGTCTAGATAGTCTATGGGAGTATTTTCTACCAAGGTGGTATCGCGTGCTGGGTCCATACGGGTGGTAATGGCCCAGATCACATCTTGCCAATCACGGGCATTAATATCGTCATCGCAAACAATCACAAATTTGGTATACATAAACTGGCGCAAATACGACCATACGCCCATCATTACGCGCTTAGCATGGCCTGGGTATTGCTTTTTCATGGTTACGATTGCTAACCGATACGAGCAGCCTTCGGGCGGTAGGTAAAAGTCGGTAATTTCTGGAAACTGCTTTTGCAGTATGGGTACAAATACTTCGTTTAATGCCACGCCTAAAATAGCGGGTTCATCTGGTGGTCGACCGGTATAGGTGCTGTGGTAAATAGGGTTTTTACGTTGGGTGAGGTGCGTAACAGTAAATACCGGGAAGCTATCTACTTCATTGTAATAGCCGGTGTGGTCGCCATAAGGGCCTTCTGGCGCCATTTCGCCGGGTTCAATGTAGCCTTCTAGCACAAACTCTGCACTGGCTGGCACTTGCAAGTCGTTGCTAATGCATTTTACCACTTCGGTATTATCACCACGCAATAAACCAGCAAAGCCATATTCGGATAGTGTATCCGGCACAGGTGTTACAGCGCCTAAAATGGTTGCCGGGTCAGCACCTAACGCCACAGACACCGGGTAGTTTTGCCCTGGGTTGGCTTTTTGAAACTCATAAAAATCCAGTGCGCCGCCACGGTGCGATAACCAGCGCATAATTAGTTTGTTTTTACCTAATAATTGTTGGCGATAGATGCCCAAATTTTGTCGTTCTTTGTGTGGGCCGCGAGTAACCGTTAGGCCCCAGGTAATCAGTGGTGCTGCGTCGCCGGGCCAGCACGTCATAATAGGTAATTGGGTTAAGTCAACCTGCTCACCGCTTAGCACTATCTCTTGGCATGGCGCTTTTTTAACTTGTTTAGGCGACATATTCAGCACTTGCTTAAAAATAGGCAATTTACTAAAGGCGTCTTTTAAACCTTTAGGAGGCTCAGGTTCTTTTAAAAAGGCCAATAATTTACCGACTTCACGTAGGGCTGACACGTCTTCTTGGCCCATGCCCAGAGCCACACGTTGTGTGGTACCAAACAAATTAGCTAATACTGGCGTTTTAAACCCTTTTGGGTTTTCAAACAAAATAGCCGGGCCGCCAGCGCGTAAGGTGCGGTCAGCAATTTCGGTCATTTCTAATACTGGGTCTACTTCAGCTTTAACACGGATTAGTTCACCGCGCTGTTCTAGCTGGTCGATAAAGTCACGTAAGTCTTTATATTTCATCTTTGCCATCGAGCCATATCGTTATTGCCGGCTATTATACAGCTCTGTGCCACCCTTGCTAGTTTAGCCTGCCTGAGGCTAAGATTATCTGCTAGAGCGGTTGATAGTAGCGACATGTTGTCTAAACCTCGTTATACGCAAACACAAGCCAAAAAGCTCATAATGGATTGCTTGGTGCTGACGCTAGCATATCAAAATTCGCTATAGCGCAGAATGGCAGGGCTTGGTCGAAAAAACTAGTAAGGCGTTATAAAGCGCGTTAAAGTCGGATAATAATTAGACAGAACTATTACTGCCTATGGATTTTCCAGACAGCGTAAAGCAACAAACCTGCAGCGATTGTTTAAGTGGTCAATCACTTGGCTTTCAAATTCGTATGGCGTTTCAGCCTATTATCGATTGGCAAACGAAAAGTATTTTTGGCTACGAAGCGCTAGTTCGAGGCCCTGAAGGTGAGGGCGCGGGTTGGGTGTTTCAGCGTATTAATGACAGCAATAAATATTATTTTGATCAAGCGTGTCGTGTAAAAGCAATAGAAACGGCAGCGAGGCTCAATTGCAGCACGTTTTTAAATATTAACTTTTTGCCTAATGCCGTGTACAACCCAGAAACTTGTATTAAGGCAACAATTGAAGCGGCTGATTTATATGGTTTTGACTTAACAAAACTTATTTTTGAAGTGACCGAAGGCGAGCAAATTCCAGATAAGGCGCATTTAAATCGTATTTTTCGTAGTTATGCTAAACGTGGTTTTCAAACGGCGATAGATGACTACGGCTCAGGTTTTGCCACGCTAGATTGGCTAATTGAACTACGGCCGCACATTTTAAAATTAGATATGGAATTAATTCGTAATATTGAACAACATCCTGCTAAGCAATACATCGTGCAACAAACCCTGGCTCAGTGCGAATTACAGGGAACAACGGTATTAGCTGAGGGGATAGAAAGCCGTGCAGAGCTAGATTACTTAGCGTCGGTTGGTATTGGATATTTTCAAGGTTACTATTTTGCCAAACCACAGCTTGAGCAGCTAGTAACAATAAATGACGTGTATGGTCTTGCCAGCTAAGGTTACTTAGCAGCAGACAGCCCTAGTTGAATATGGCAGTATAGCGGCAAAGTTAAGACGTCTAGAAGCCTGTCGCTGGCCTGAGGATAACCATGAAACGAGACACCCGCATAATACACGCCGGACGCAGTAAGCAATATACAGGAAACGTAGTTAATCCGCCGGTGGTGCGGGCTTCTACTATCGTATTTGATACTTTTGCCCAACTGAAACATGCTAGCCTTAATCGAGCAAATCGGGTTGCATTTTATGGGCGGCGTGGCACCAACACCCATTTTGCGCTGCAGCAGGCAATATGCGAGCTAGAAGGTGGTGCTGGTTGTGCGCTTTATCCCTGCGGTGCAGCGGCGATTAGCGGTGCGTTATTGGCCTTTTTAAAAAGTGGCGATCATTTACTGATGGTTGATAGTACTTATGAGCCCAGTCGCTCATTAGCCGATAAGGTATTAGCAGGCTTGGGCATAGAAACAACCTATTATGACCCGCATATAGGCGCTGGTATCGCCAGCCTAATTAAGCCCAATACTAAAGTTATTTTTCTGGAATCCCCAGGTTCATTAACTTTTGAAATGCAGGATATTCCGGCAATTTGTGCAGTAGCAAAGCGGCATAACGTCGTTACTATTTTAGATAACACCTGGGCTTCCCCGATTTTATGTCAGCCATTTACATTGGGTGTTGATGTGTCGGTGCAGTCGGCAACTAAATATATTGTTGGCCACTCAGATGTGATGTTAGGCACGGCTAGTGCCAACGAGCAACACTGGCCGCAGCTACGTGAACACAGCTATTTGCTCGGCTACTGTGCATCAGCCGATGATGCCTATACCGCATTACGAGGTTTACGCACACTGGCGGTGCGGTTGCGGCAACATGAACAAAGTTCGCTAACCGTGGCTGGCTGGTTAACGCAAAGGCCAGAAGTAGAAACCGTTTTACACCCGGCCTTAGCGTCGCATCCTGGGCATAGCTTATTTAAGCGTGATTTTACTGGTAGTAATGGCTTATTTGCCTTTGTATTAAAGCAGGCAAATCAGGCACAGATAGAGGCATTTATTGAAGGAATGAGCCATTTTAAAATGGGTTTTTCCTGGGGTGGTTATGAAAGCTTAATTACTGCAACCATGGATGTACAGCAATTACGTACAGCAACAGCTTGGCCATATAGTGGCCCGCTTATTCGTTTGCATATTGGTTTGGAAGATGTAGACGATTTAATTACTGATTTGGCAGCAGCCTTTAGCCGACTATAATAACCGCAGTGCTAAGCCGTAACATTAGAGCAAGTTTAGGCATTGAGCTGCATTTGCGGCCTTTTTATGCTAACTAGGTTTTATACCATGCTAGACTTAGTTCTGCCGTTAATTAAAATTTAAGGCATAGGTGATGAGGTATATGCAAAAAGGGTTTGTGATGAGAGGGTTGTTACTTGCAGCAGTATTAATGCTAACGGCTTGTGGTGGCACAGATACGGCTGAGCCAGTTTCAACCACTAAGCCGCCAATAGAGATACCCGATCCGCCGAAGAAGCCCGTTCCGCCCGTATCAACTAATATTCTTACGCCAAACCAAGCCGCACGACTGTTGCAACAAGCTACCTTTGGGCCGGCACTAGCCGATATAGAACATGCGACAACCCTCACTGCCGAGCAATGGCTAGATGAGCAATTGGCAATGCCAGCCACCTTACATACGCCAAACGCGCCAGACGTTGTTGGCAAAAGCCATGTTTCACAGTATACCCGCGTAGAGGGATGGCTGAATATTGCTTTACGTAAGCCAGATCAGCTGCGCCAACGTATGGCCTTTGCCCTTAGCGAAATAATAGTCGTCTCAAGATATCATCCAAATTTAGAAACACAGCCACTGGCACTGATTAACTATTACGACATCTTGGTAGAGCATGCATTTGGCAATTACCGTGATTTGCTAGAAAACGTCGCTAAATCGCCGGTAATGGGCGTTTATCTTAGCCATATGGGAAACGAAAAACCTGATCCAGAACGAAATATTCGTTCAGATGAAAACTTTGCCCGAGAAATACTGCAGTTATTTAGTATTGGCCTTGTCGATTTACATGACAACGGTACGCCCATGTTAGATCAAAGCGGTCAGACGATACCCAGTTATGAGCAAAACACCATTGAAGCCTTTGCCCGCGTGTTTACCGGCTGGAGCAGCGACAGTCCGTACTGGAATGTTAGTAAAAAAGACTATTTTAAACCCATGCTGGCGTTTGACAAGCACCATGACACCGCAGAAAAACGTTTGTTAAACAACCAAGTTTTACCGGCAAACCAAACGGCACAACAAGATTTAACTGATGCACTAGATAATATATTCGCCCATAAAAATATTGGCCCTTTTATTAGTAAACAGCTTATTCAGCGCTTAGTAACGTCTAATCCCTCTACTGACTATGTAGCGCGGGTTAGCCAAGTATTTAATGATAACGGTGAGGGAGTAAAGGGTGATTTAGCTGCTGTTGCTAAAGCTATTTTATTAGATGAAGAAGCACGACAAGAGCCGAAATATCAACAGCAAAGCTTTGGTAAACTACGAGAGCCGTTGTTAAAAACGACGCATTTATGGCGTGCGTTAGATGCTAACTCTACCAGTGGTCGTTTTAATGCTTATACTATCGAAAGCACTCACGGGCAAGCGCCCCAGCAAGCCGATTCAGTGTTTAACTTTTTTCGACCAGATTATACGCCTAATGGTCAGTTGCAAGAGCTTGGTTTGAGTGCGCCTGAAGCACAAATATTGACTGATGATTTGTTAATAGAAATGCAAAATTTCTTTCATTCGGCAATTAATCTCAGTATTAAAGGCCAAGTCACTAAAGCCAATGAATATGCTATGTTGCTAGACTTTAGCGTACCGGCTAAGTTATTAACCGACCAAGGTACAATAGCGTTGCTTGATAGATACAGCTTATTGTTTTTTGCTGGCGAAATGCCAATAGCATTACGTGAGGTACTTAGTAGTGTCGATGAGAGATTACACGAGTTAAATGCCGAGCAGCGTGCTGCGGCCTTATTGTATTTGGTGTTTATTTCGCCTGATTACGCAGTGCAGCTTTAACGGAGATCTGCTATGACATTAAATAGCCGACGCAAATTTCTTTCGCAATGTTTACGTGGTGGCTTGGGTGTTGCAGCGTTATCAGCATTGCAAATGCGTTTTATGCAATCAGTGTTAGCGGCTGAACAACAGCCTTTTAATGATTACAAAGCGTTAGTATGTATATTTTTGTCTGGTGGTAACGACTCGCTTAACATGTTAATACCGCAATCAGGTGAAAGTTTACAGTTTTACCAACAGGCTAGGCAACAGTTAGCGATATCGGGCGCACTAGCGCTGCAGCCTAAGCATAGCGTTGATGATGGTATTGCGCTGCACCCATCGCTGGCGCCCTTATTACCCTATTTTGAGCAGCGCAATCTGGCCATAGTGTCTGCTGTTGGTAGCTTGGTGCAGCCAATAACAAAAGCTGAATATTTGTCAGCGAGTGCAGTAAAGCCGCAACATTTGTTTTCGCACAATGATCAGCAAAATACTTGGATGCGCGGTCGAGAGCCAGAAATTGTCAGCCATGGCTGGGGCGGACAAATGTTGGAGCTGTTATACCAGCAACCCGATTTTGCCAGTTGCATTAGTTTAGCCGGTAGTAATTTGTGGCAAAGCGGCCAAGTAATTAACCCCTTTGGCCTTACCAGTGCCGGTGTACCAGAGTTGCAGGCGAGCCGACGATCTGACGTACGGTCTAATGTGATACGCCAAGCGGCGCAGACGTTGATGGGGTCGCCGCAACATGTGTTAGGCCAATATTATGGCAAAATAAATGAAAACGCTGTTGAGCGCAGTATTGTAATGCGCCAAGCTTTGCAGCAAGCACCTGAATTTAGCGAGTTATTTCCAAGTGGAAATACTTTGGCTGCACAACTGCGCAAAGTAGCACAACTTATTAGTGCTAAAGAAAACTTAGAGGTTAAGCGGCAGGTGTTTTTTGTTCGTATGGGCGGTTTTGATACCCATGGCGATCAACTAAAGCTACATCCGGCGCTGCTAGCAAAAGTTGCCGAAGCTATGGTGGGTTTTCAGCAGGCATTAGAAGCCAGCGGTAATAGTAATAATGTGACCAGTTTTACTATGTCTGATTTTGGCCGCACGCTTAGTACAAACGGCAACGGTACTGATCATGGTTGGGCTGGCCATCAACTGGTTATGGGCGGTGCGGTAAAGGGCGGCGATATATACGGCGCAGTGCCGCAACAACGACTTGGCGGTGATAGAGACGTCGGCGCCGGCCGTATTATTCCTAATTTTGCCAATGAACAGTATTTTGCTACCTTGGCGCAGTGGTTTGGCTTAACCACCGCGCAAAGTTTACAACTGTTTCCTAATCTAGCGAATTTTAATCAAACCAACCTAGCGTTTGTATGATAAGCCTTTATTGCAAAATAAACTCATCAAGCGGTTTGGTAGTAAGTTTACTTATTTGGCGAAACATATAAATAATAGCGCCAAATAACATCACCATACTAGGTAGCACAATAATCGGATAGCTTAACCACGTCATGCGCCCTAGCTCTTCAGCGTAGGCCGTTGTGCCGGGTTGGCTAACCACAATAGCTTTAGCCAGCACGTAGTTTAATACCGCCGACATAAAAAAAGATGCGGCGACAATATAACCCGCTTTGGCCATACGACGTTCAAACTCAGCGCTGTTATTTTGCGTTGCCAAGGCTTGATACAACTTATCGGTATCCAGTAGCTCCGGGTTGATTAGAAGTTTTTTTACAAACGGGAACCGTGTGTATTGGCTAGCAAGTACAATAATGCCAATTAACGCCGGAATAAGTGCTTCTTTAATCGCAATGTAAGCTGGGTCTAATTGCAATAAACTTATGCCACCGGTCAGTAATACGCTAACAATACCTAGTACTGAGAAAAAATTTACTTTTCCAGACTGCTTTAATTCCCATACACCAAATAGCAGTGGAAACGCCAATGCTACGACTACCGAGCCAACGGGGCCAAGCATGTCTTCACCGCTAAAGCGGCTAAGAATAATCGCGGGTATAATTACGTTAAGTAGTAAATTACTAAAAAAACCTGATTTTTTTGGCTTTTTGGTTACGGTTTCTGGCTGCGCTGACATAAAGGCATAGTTCCTTAGCTGGATATCTGCAGTATAACAAGGAAGCGTATTTTGCTTAAGGTTTTACTGCTCACGATAACTGACCAAATAACTCTGCCAATGCCGCACGGTTGCGTCGAGACATCGTCAGCACAGTACCGCATTTTAAAACAACATCGGCATCGCCTTTGTCACCAGGTCGCAGCTCAACGATATCGCTTTTACGTACAATGCTCGATCGGTGGATGCGAGCAAACACGGCTGGGTCGAGTTTTTTCTCAATTGCCGCCATTGTATCGCGCAACAAATAGTTTTTTTGTTGTGGATACACATGAATATCCACGTAATTACCCGCACTACTAATCCAGCTAATATCGCTTACTTCTACTATGCGTAGCCGGCCCGGATCGCGAATTGTCAGGCGGCTTACGTATTCTGAAGCGGTGTCGTTGGGTTGATTATTGCTTAGGCGATGAATGATTTTACTGCAAGCTTTAAGTAAAGCCTGCTGAAAACGCTCTGGGCTAAAGGGCTTAAGTAAATAATCGACCGCGCTTAACTCAAAGGCGTTTACGGCGTACTCAGCATAAGCACTGCAAAAGATCACAGCGGGTTTTTTGGTGAGTTGCTTAAACACACTTAAACCGTCTAGCCCCGGCATTTGTATGTCAAGAAACACAATATCAGGCTGATGCAGCTCTGCTAAACGCAATGCATCGGTACCGTTATCGGCTTCTGCCGTTATTTCAAATTGCTGCTGTTGGCTCAACAGGTATTTAATGCCAGCCCTGGCTAAAGGTTCGTCGTCCACTATTAAACAGCTTAGTTTCATATCCGACTCAAAGTAATTCAAACTCACAACGCAGAGTGGCGCTATATGTGCGGTTAAGTTTTGGATTTGGCTTAGGTATAACCAAAGCGGGGCCGTATTCTAGCAAACTTAGACCAAAGCGAATAGCTTTTACCATCAGTTATGTATGTATAGCTGAGGTATTTAACAAATAAATACAGTTTTACTGCTGAAATCAGCTGTCCCCCGTTTTATCACAGCATTAGCCGCACTGACGTATTTGTGATGGATTTACGTTGAAAACACTCGTAGCGTCAGCGACGAAAAATCCATAACAACGATATTCGTCCACACAAAGGTGTCTAAGAGGAACAATATGCAAAAGTCTTTTGTTAGCAATGCCGTACGCATTGCGGTGCTTGCGGCACCGATTGCCACACTGGGTTTCACTACAACTGCTCGCGCGCAGGAAGAAACCGCCAAAGTAGAACGCATTGAGGTTACGGGCTCACGCATTCAGCGTCAGGATATGGAAACCGCATCGCCCGTTACGGTTATTGATGCTGCGGCGATTCGCATTGAGGGCTTCACCTCAGTTGATCAGTTACTGCAAGCACAAACCTCAATGGCCGGTGCTGCTGTTGGCTCTACTACCAATAATGGTGCTGATGGTGTAGCGCAAGTTGATTTACGCGGTATGGGCTCACAGCGCACGTTAGTGCTGTTAAATGGCCGTCGTATGGTGAACTCAGGTTCAGGTGCCGATAGTGCGGTAGACTTAAATGCCATACCCGTTGCTATGATTGCGCGGGTTGAAATACTAAAAGATGGTGCATCTGCGGTATATGGCTCTGACGCTATTGCTGGCGTGGTAAACATTATTACCAAAAAAGATTTTGATGGTATTCAGTTAGACTTAAATGGCAGCAGCACCGACAAAGGTGATGGCGAAACGGGAGAAGTTAGTGCGTTATATGGTTTTAGCACTAAGCGTGGTAATTATACCTTAGGTGCGGCGTTCTCGCAGCGCGAAGGTGTTATTCAGTCGGATCGTGATTGGACTGAAGTGGGTGATAGCTCATTTATACCTACTGGCAGCTTGGGCGGTAAGGTACAAAATGTCGATGGTGAGTGGGTAGCTCGCGGAGCAGGTTATGACTTCACCAAAGATAGCTGGTATCAAACACCAAGCAAGCGTTATAGCCTGTTTGCAAACGCGGTACAGGAATTTGATAGCGATTTAGTGTTTACTGCTGATGTGTTGTACACCAAGCGTAAATCTGATCAACAGTTAGCCCCACAGCCAGGTGATATTATGCTGGGTGTTTGCGGTGAGCCAGGTGTTGATGCCGTTAATTGTATTGGTTTAACACCAGCAATGGTTGCCGGTGGCATAGCGGCTGATAATACCGGACGAGTAAACTATCGCCGTCGTACTAACGACGTTGGCGCCCGTGTTTATCAGCAAGATACCGATACGTTACGTTTATCAGCAGGTTTGGCCGGTGAGCTAAATGTACATACTGGTATGAACTGGGATCTGTCTTACACCTACGGTAAAAATAAAGCTGATACCTCAGTTGCGAACTCGATAAACGCCGTAAAAATGGAAAACTCTATTTACGCTAATCAAGCCGCATGGTTTAGCGGCGCACCGCTAACAGGCGCCATTATTAACGATATTGGTTATTTAGAGCAGGCTGACGGTGGCAACGCACAGCATATTGCTGCTGCTGTTCTAAGCGGTGACTTATTTGATTTAGAAGCTGGCGCCGTAGGTTTTGCTATTGGTGCAGAATATCGTCGCGATAGTGGTTTCTTCAATCCAGATCCGGTTATCGTTGCGGGTGAAGGTACAGCGGCGCAGCAAGACCCAACTAACGGTAGCTACAATGTTGTATCGTTTTATCAAGAGGTTAGTGTACCTTTTAGCGATAAATTAACCGGTGAATTTGCGCTGCGTTTTGATGATTACTCTACGTTCGGCAAAGCCAGTACTTGGAAAGTGGGTTTATCCTACAAAGCGAATGACGAACTAATGCTGCGTGCAGTAGCAGCAACAGGTTTTCGCGCACCTAACGTAAGTGAGCTATACGGTGGTAATACCGGTTCTTACGATTATTTAGACGACCCATGGGGTAATGAGCAAGATCCACAAATCTTGGTAAATTACACCTCTGATAGCAATATTAAGCCTGAAGAATCTGAATCATTTACTGCTGGTTTTGTGTTATCACCAGCGCAAATTGAAGGCTTGTCGATGACAGTCGACTACTGGCGGTTCAAAGTCACTAATGCGATAACGCGCTTAGATGCACAAGCCGGTTTAGATAACTGTTTTGCTGGCGATGTTACTGCCTGTGAAACATTTAGTATTACATTAGCGGGTGACTTGTCTAACTTTACTAATCCACTTACTAACGTGGGTAGCCAAGATACCAGTGGTATTGATGTTAACTTTGCTTACCGTTTTGATGGCTTAGGTTTAACCTGGAATATCAATAACGATACAACGTGGTTGTTAGAATTTAAGCAAGACGGTATCGATTATACTAATACTATTGATGGTAACTACGGTGGTTATGCTGAACTGCGTAATAACTTTAGTATTCAAGCTGGCCAAGGCGATTGGAGTGTAACTTACTTTAACCGTTATATTGGTAAAACAGATTATTTGGCAGACGGTTCAAGAATTGATGCCAAGTTATACCATAACGTATCAGCAAACTATTTTATCTCTGACGGTTTCAGTGTATCAGCCGGCGTGAAAAATCTAGCGGATGAAAAACCATCTTTCGTTGCTAATGGTAGCGATGGCGGCACTGTACCAGAAGTATTTGATACTATTGGTCGTCAAATCTTTGCTGGCGTAAGTTACAAGTTTTAATTTAGTTATTAGCTAAAAACAAAAACCGCGATTATCGCGGTTTTTTGTTTTTGTACGTTTATTCTTCGTAATATCGTTATCTCTGTTGTAATAAAGCAGTATTGAGTACCAGTAAATAACGCGTTAGTGTGGAGAAAATTTCACAACTAAGGCACAGATATGGATCATTATGCAGCGTTACGGGCCAACGTAAGTTTATTAGGTACTAAACTTGGCGAAACTATTCGTGGCCAGCTTGGTAATGCAGTGCTAGAGCGGGTAGAGCAAATTCGTTTGTTATCTAAAGCTGGGCGTCAAGGCGAAGAACTACAAGCCGAGCAATTAAAGCAGGTGCTGCGTAGTTTAACGGACGACGAATTATTGCCGGTAGCGCGCGCATTTGCGCAATTTTTAAATTTAGCTAACCTAGCGGAGCAACACTACACCATTAGCCGTATTGGCCAAGCCAGTATTGAGAAACCCGAACCTTTGCAAGAGCTGTTTAGTTTACTAGACAGTAAGCAGTTAAATAGCGCAGCGGTAGAGCAAGCCGCCGCCAACTTATCTATTGAGTTAGTGTTAACCGCACATCCTACCGAGGTGTCGCGGCGTACGTTAATTCATAAACTCACCGAGATTGCCGGCTGTCTAAGCGAGTTAGAGCAAGATTTAACGACGCAACAGCAGCAAAAAGTTGAAGTGCGCTTAAGCGAGCTTATTGCCCAAGCTTGGCACACTAATGAAATACGCGAGCAGCGACCAACGCCGGTTGATGAAGCAAAGTCGGGTTTTGCTGTTATTGAAGCATCACTATGGTATGCGGTGCCAGATTTTTTACGTGAACTGGATACCAAGTTAATTGATGCAACTGGAACAGGTTTAGCACTTGATGCGGCGCCAGTGAAGTTTTCATCGTGGATGGGCGGGGATCGTGACGGTAATCCTTTTGTTACCGCCAAAGTAACACGTCAAGTATTGCTACTTAGCCGGTGGAAAGCCGCCGATTTATTTGCGCAGGATATTGATTTACTTAGTAGTGAATTGTCGATGCATCAGGCGAATGATGCTCTGCGAGCTGTCATTGGCGATGTCAGTGAGCCTTATCGTTTGCTATTAAATAAGCTGCGCACAGGCTTGCTGCAAACCCGAGATTGGTTAACAGAAGCGTTAAAACATGACCGCTTGCAGCGCCCGCAAGATTTAATTTGGCATAATCAGCAATTACTGACGCCACTGTTGCTGTGTCATCAATCGTTGTTAGATTGCAACATGGCTGTAATAGCCAATGGCAAATTGCTGGATACCATACGTCGTGCCTATGCTTTTGGTTTAACGTTGTTAAAACTAGATATTCGCCAAGACGCTGACCGGCATGCGCAGGTATTTAGTGAACTGACCAAATACCTTGGCTTGGGGGATTATGCCGCTTGGGATGAAGCTGCACGCCAAGCGTTTTTATTAACTGAGCTGGCTAATCGCCGGCCGTTGTTCCCGACAACATGGCAGCCGTCGGCTGAGGTGCAAGAGGTGTTAGATACCTGCGCTACCATCGCTCATCATGGTAGTGAAGCGCTAAGCACCTATGTTATTTCTATGGCGGGTAAACCGTCCGACGTATTGGCCGTGCAGTTGCTGTTAAAAGAAGCAGACGTTAGTTTCAGCATGCCAGTAGCACCCTTGTTTGAAACCTTAAATGATTTACAACATGCACCAGATTGTATGCGTAAGTTGCTGAGTATTGACTGGTATCGCGGTTATATTAACGGCAAACAAGAAGTGATGATTGGCTACTCTGACTCGGCAAAAGATGCCGGCGTGTTTGCGGCTGCATGGGCCCAATACAGTGCGCAAGAAGCGCTAGTAGCCATTTGTCAGCAAGCTAACGTGCGGCTTACGTTATTTCATGGTCGTGGCGGCACTATTGGTCGTGGCGGTGGCCCAGCGCACGCGGCTATTTTATCGCAACCGCCCGGTTCCTTAGCCGGTGGGCTTAGGGTAACTGAGCAGGGTGAAATGATCCGCTTTAAGTTTGGTTTACCTAAGTTGGCCGAACGCAGTTTAGCGCTGTACGCCAGTGCAGTGTTAGAAGGAATGTTGCTACCACCACCAGTACCAAAGCAAAGCTGGCGCGATTTTATGCAGCAGCTGGCCGATGATTCCTGCGAGGCGTATCGTGCGGTGGTGCGACATAATAAAGATTTTGTGTCTTATTTTCGTGCTGCTACACCTGAGCAAGAGCTGGGCCAATTACCATTAGGTAGTCGGCCAGCCAAGCGTAACCCTACTGGAGGCGTTGAAAGCCTGCGTGCTATTCCGTGGATTTTTGCTTGGTCGCAAAACCGCTTAATGCTGCCGGCTTGGCTTGGCGCTGGTAGTGCGCTAGCAAAGGCGGTACAACAAAATAAAACCGCTTTACTAGATGAAATGCAGCAACAGTGGCCGTTTTTTGCTACCCGAATGTCAATGCTAGAAATGGTGTACGTAAAAGCCGATGCCGAAATTGCGGCCTATTACGATAAAATACTGGTCGGCGCTGAGCTAAAACACCTAGGCGAAAGCCTGCGGCAACAGTTAGCGACGGATCGAGAGTTACTGCTGCAGTTAATTCATAGCGAAACGTTAATGGTAAAAGAAAGTTGGATCCGCGAATCTATTATATTGCGTAATACTTATATCGACCCGTTACATATTTTACAGGTTGAATTGTTGCATCGGGTACGGCACCAGCCGGAGCGGGTAAACCCGATGATTAGCCGTGCACTAATGGTGACTATTGCCGGTATTGCCGCAGGCATGCGAAATTCGGGCTAGTATAAGTGTGTTTTAATAAGGAGTGAGTATGACGTGTCGGCTAGCTAGGCGCGCAATAGTGCAGTTAGTAGTCGTGTTGCTATGTTGCATAAGCTTTACAACTATTGCGGCAGAAGTAGAGCCAGTTGCTAAGCCGATATCAATCGTAAACATGCCGCAAGATCAAGCGATAGCGGCTCGTTTATTAGCCATTACCAAAGCTATTGCTGGCCTAGAGCAAGTTGAAGTAAAAGTAGAAGCTGGTGTGCTAAGTCTTAGTGGTGAAGTTGCCAATGCACAACTAAGCCGAGATGTTGAAAAAATAGCCAATAGCCAATAGGCTAGAGGGCGTTGTATATGTGCAAAATAATTTGCAAGAACAATTAGCCGTTCGCTCTCGGCTTACCCCTGCTAGTGAAAAGCTTCAAGAGATACTAAATAAAGCGCTGCAAATGTTGCCGCTATTCTTATTGGCGTTAATCGTTGTTGTTGCTTTTGCCCAACTTGGCGCTTGGCTAACAAGACGCAGTGCTTGGTTGCGGCGGCTTGGGTTTAGTGAGTTAGCGTCAAACTTAGGCATGCGCTTTGTTCGCTTAGTCATTACGGGTATTGGCGTGTTAATTGCGTTAGAGCTGCTAGACGCGACTGCATTAGTTAGTGCCGCCTTGGGTATTGCCGGGGTAATTGGTATCGCCCTTGGCTTTGCGTTTCGCAATATTGTCGAAAACTATTTAGCTGGAGTATTATTAAGAACTCGAAACCCATTTGCCGTGGGAGACCAAATTCAGGTTGGCGATTTCATCGGTAGTGTGGTTCGACTTACGTCACGTGACACAGTATTAATGACGTTTGACGGTAACCATTTACGCATTCCCAATAGCGACATTATCACTTCAGCACTGACTAACTTTTCACGCAACCCATTACGTCGTTTTGGCTTTAATGTCGGTGTTTCGGTGGAGCTAGATTTAATTAAAGTACGCCAGCTAGGCATTGCGACACTTACCAAGATGACGGGTATTTTAACTGATCCGGCGCCGCGCTGTTTAGTGGCAGAGTTAGGCGATAGTGCGGTGTCACTACAGTTTTTTGCTTGGATAAATCAGACTGATACCTACTTTTTAAAAGCCCGAAGTGAAGCTATTCGTTTAGTAAAATCAGCATTTGATGACGCAGGCATTGAAATGCCTGAGCCTATTTATCGTATTCATATAGCTGAAAATTTGAGCGCTAATACACAACCCAAACCTATTGCTAACCCTGCTATGAGTGCAGCGATGGCTGACGTTACCAATCATGCCGAGGTTGATGTTAGCACCGACGAAACTATTCCTGAACAATTAGCCGCAGATTTAGAAAGCTCGAATGAAGAAAATTTATTAACTAAAAAGCCTAAACAGTAATAATCAATTTAGGCTTTATGCTGACTATAAGATTGCTTTACTAACGTGGCACAAAATCTAGTACCGTGGCGTTAATGCAATAGCGTGGCTGGCCATTGGGGCCATCATTAAATACGTGTCCTAAATGGATACCCGATACCGCTGCGCGAATTTCGGTGCGGCGCATACCATAACGGTTATCCGGCTTTTCTATAACCGCATCTGTAACCGGTTTAGTAAAAGACAACCAGCCAGTGCCTGAATCAAAGCGGTCGCGGGTATCAAATAAAGCTGCGCCGCTTAACTTATCAATAAATACACCGTCGGGAGTATTTTTGAAAATTTCATATTGCTGACAAAATTGGCCGTCAGTGCCTTCGTCAAAGGCAATGTTAAACGCTTCACTATCGCCCAATTTAAACTTGCCTAGCAGTAAATAAAAATCGCTGGGGCTTAAATAGCCTTGGCGGTCATATACCTCTTTACCATTTTGCAGCAAAATAATGGTCGGTGTAGCCCAAGTTGGCGAAGTAATATTTAAGCCTGTAAGCTGAGTAGCAAAGCGAAAACTAAGCGGAATGTCGCCACTGTATTTGCTGGCAACATCGGCCTTAAACTTTTCGCAGTATGGGCAATAATTTTCAGAATCTATAACTAAAATATGTTTGCCAATAAGCAAGCTGCTGTTGTCTGTGGGTGCGGCTTTTTCAGTTGTAGCACTAGCAAAACGTACGCCAGTGGCATGGTCTGGGCAATAGCCATTAGGGTTATTTGCCAGATAATTCTGATGATACGCCTCTGCCGGAAAAAACTGCTTTAGCGGCTTAATTTGCGTGGTAATTTTACCAAACTTAGCTTGGTTCAATAATTGCTGATACGCCAACATTACCTGCTGCGCGGTATCAAACTGGGCACTGCTATTGGTTAAGATAGTAGAGCGATACTGTGTACCAATATCGTTACCTTGCCGGTTTAACTGCGTTGGGTCATGCATTTCAAAGTAGTGCTGTAGCAGCCGCTCTAGGCTAATTTCAGCTGGGTTAAAGCTTATTTGTATTACTTCGGCATGATTCTTCGGGTTATTTTTATTACGTTGCTCAGTAATGGCTTTATAGGTTGGCTTTACACCGTCGCCATCAGCATAGCCCGCAATAGCATCAATTACGCCGGGAATGGCCTCAAAGCGCTTTTCTACGCCCCAAAAACAACCGGCACCTACAACTATGGTTTCTAGGTGATTGGTTGCCGGCATGGGTTCTGGGTTGGCTTGTGCGGCGGTATTTAGCATTAACGCACTGCAACAGAGTGTTTTAAGTAGTCTCGATATTGTCATATCCGCGTTACCCATCTACTTGATTATTAATGTAGCTAGTAGACAGGTAAAACACGGTTTAGCTTTCAATATCGCTCAAAAATAAGCAATCAGCCGTAAAGCATAGTTATTTACCGTTAAACAATAGGTGTAATAACCTATTTGGTGCGATTAAATATTTATGTATAGCGACCGTCAGCAGTAATGTTGTTATGACGATCAGGCTAAAGCCGACAACGGGGCTGAGGTTATAATTAATTAGCCATAAGCCAAGCGCGACAACAATGAGATGATGGAATAAATAGACGCTGTACGATGCCTCTGATAAAAACCGCCAGTACGGATTACCGCGAGTAACTAAATAATTAAACACACTAAAGCACAAGGCGACACTTAACCAACGGATCAGTGAACTACAGTACATGGTTGCAGCTTGCCATGCTCCGCCAGCACCTTGATTCAGTAAATAATGCAGCGCCACCAACAATGCCATAGCCGCAATGCCATAAACCAGTTTTATCGTGCTAAATTGCGCTAACCATTTTGGGCTCGAGTACAGGGTTAAACCAAATAGAAAGAAGGGTAAGTAAGACAGTAACTCGTACAAGTCGGTCATACCGTACCAGCTGTCGTACATAGGTATACCAAGAATTTTAAGCAACACCAAACCACCAGAATATAATGAAATGATGGCAATAAATATTGGTAAGGGTAGTGTATTTACCACCAAGCTATTTAACCGCTGACATAATTTACGCACTAAAGGCAGGCTGTAACCAACGCAAAGCAGTATGATAAACAGAAATAGATCAATTAAAAACCAAAGGTGTTGCACCCAGCCGCCCTGTAATAAATAACGTGGTACGCTTGTTGATATCCAACCAAAATATTGCAGTAAATAAGCCTGAAACACATTTAGGCTTATTGCGCTAACAAAAAGCGGTAATAAAATACGTTTAGTGCGAGAGCTGAGAAATACGGCATTACCGTAGCGGAGAATAAACATCGCGCAAAAAAAACCAGATACGACCAAGAATGCGGGCATGCGAAAGGTCGATATGATGATAATCATGTAGGTGAATAGTGACGAGCTTTCTGGTGCATGTAGCAACCAAGATTGTTGCGGGTTGTACAGTTGGCCAGCATGTAACACTATACCTAGCATCATTAATACTGCGCGCATAACATCCAGGTAATCGATCCGACCGGTATTTTGTTGCATGGTATTGTTACTCCCTGTAACAATCTGCAATGACTAACAGTAATTAAGCCACAAGCAAATAATAATAGTAAAAAACAGCGGCAGTATAAACGCTCTGCTGGCTTAAGTGAACTTAGCGTTAGAAAATAGCCAGAACTGTAACTTCAGTTAACAATTTGTGGCAAGTAATTTTAACGCTATATTGCCGTTTATGCCGAGTTAGTTTTAACGATGGCAAAATAAATTGCTGTTTGGTCTTCATGCGATGAGTAATAACTAACGTAAAGCGTATCACCTTGCAGCACCATGCCGGCGTAGCTGCAATCGCCACTAGAGGGCAGCGTAAGGGCTTCAGTTAGGCTACCATTTACGGCATCAAGCCAACATAAGCTAGTACGCACTTGTTCATCATATAAGCGCACACAGGCCAGCAACTTACCATTAGGTAACTGCAACCATTGCGGCCCACCAATACGACAGCCAATATCCTGCCATTGCCATTGTGTATATGGCGGTACGCTTTTACCAAATAAACCATTGTCTGGGTCGCGTCTAAGCAAGCAAAGTGCTGTGCCATCGTGCGCAAATAATAAGCCGCTTTCGTTAGCGTAACTGCCTTGATAAACATCCGTTATCGGTTGAAATTGTTTAGCGTCGTCGCTTTGGTATAAGCGAACAAAACGCGGCTGGCCAATACCGTAACCCAAGGCATATAGCTTTTGCTGTTGCCATGTCATGCGCCACAGCCAGACGTTTTTTTCACCAACTGGCTCAGGTGCCGACCAATGAATACCGTCGTTTGACCGCCAAATGTAAGACTGATGGCTATAACTGCTGCGATCGTGCAACGCCCCAGCGCCAAGCAGTAACAATGCGCCATTAGGGGCAATACTAAACTTTGCGTCTCGTAAATCGGCATCAGTGGCGGTTATTAGCGCTTGGCTATGCCAAGTAATGCCGCTGTCAGCTGAGCGTAAAATACGAAAAGCGCCGTCGGCAGACACATGGTGGCTACCTTCACGAAATACACACCATAATGCGTTATTAAAATAAACGAGATCGGTAAACGCATTATGCGGCGCTTGTTGCCAAATACGACGAGCTGCAATGAGTTGCATTATAATGTGCTCCTTTCTCGGTTAAGTTACTCGCTTTGCAAGGCGGTAATCGGGTCGAGCTGCGACGCTTTAATGGCCGGATAAACACCAAAAGCAATGCCTATAAGAGCGCAGATACTAAAAGACAAGCCTATTGCCAGTAACGACCAGCTTACTGCCCAATCGGAATAAAAAGCGATAAGCTCAGATAATAAAATACCAAATACAATACCGAGTAAACCACCAAGAATAGCAATAGCAAAGCTTTCGGCAACAAATTGCAGTTTAATATCGCGTTGTGTTGCGCCAATAGCACGTAATAAACCGATTTCTTTAGTGCGCTCTAACACGGTAGCTAACATGATATTCATAATGCCTATGCCACCCACGAGCAAGGAAATGCCCGCGACACAAGACATAACAATATTGAAAATTTGTTGAGTTTGTTTTTGCTGAGCCAACAGTGCTGCCGGCACTATAATAGTGTAGTCATCAATATCGTTGTGTCGTTGTTTTAGCAGTGCATCTAACGCCTTAGCCGTAAGCGCATTATTGGCTTGCTCGGCCAGTTGCAAACGAAATGAGGTTAGCTCGGCACTCATAGGTAGCTGTTTAAAGCGCGTTTGTGCACTAAGTAGGGGCATAAATAATTGGTTTTGCTCTCCACCTAATTTAATACCCTGAAAATCATCGCTACCGGCATAAGGCTCGGCTAATACGCCTACCACTTGCAGCCAAACATGGTTTACTTTCACGGTTTTACCAAGTGCATCGCCATTGGGAAATAAACTTTTTGCTACTCTAGCACCTAGAATGGCTACTTGAGCTGCATAGCGATTTTCTTGTTCAGTAAAATTACGCCCAGCAACAAAGTTTAACTTACTTAACTGCATATAACTGGGTGAAACGCCTATAGCAACACCATCACTTTTGCCTTGATGGCTATAAATGCTGTGGGTATCGAGTTTTAGCTCAGCACTATAAGCGGTGACATCGCGCAGTGTAGCCACCGCAATATCAATATCGCTTTGGTTAAGCCCTAGTGAATGTTTACGTTGCTCTTGTAAGGCTTTTTCATCAAAAAGTCGGCCTTCAACAATAAGATTGCGCAAGCCCATCGTTTCAATGGTTTTTAAAGCCTCACGCTCTGCACCTTCGCCAATATTTAGCATCGCAATAACGGCACCCACGCCAAATATCATTCCTAACAGAGTAAGAAAGGTGCGCAGTTTATGTTGCGCCAGCTCGGCAAGAGTGTCGGTTATTAAGGGGTTTAATTTCATTCTGTTATTGTTCCGGATTAATCAGAGCGATACGATCACCAGCTTTTAAACCTTCACTAATTTGTGCGTGGCTTAGGCTTTTTTTACCAATGGTAATGGGCTGCTTAACAAAAGAGGTGCCGTTTAGTTTATAAGCATAAAGTTGCTTTTGTTCACTGAAAATGGCTTGTAGCGGGATCATAAATATATCGTCGATTTTATCGACTAAAATATGAGCCCGTATTTTGTTGCCAGGCATAAAACGCCGGTCTTGTTGTGTTGGCGCTACTATCACTTCAATATATTTTCGCGGGTCGCGTCGATCACGTGATTGAGCTACGGCAGCTACCGAAACAATCTCGCCGGTTAACATGTCGTCAGGCCAAGCCGTTAAAGCAAAGTTAACCTGTTGCCCTGCAGCAAAACCTATAGCTTCTTGTTCGATAACCTGCAATTTAACGTGTTGTAAGCTTAAGTCAGGGATGCTACCAATACGTGAACCCGGAAATACCATGCCGCCTACCTCTGGTTTTTCACCGCGCCAATTAGTTTCGAATAATAAAATGCCTTTGTGCGGCGAGCGAATTTCGAGTTCAGCCAAACCGGTTTCTGCTTGTTGTAGTAAACTTTGCTGTTGGCCAAGTTGTAATTGCAATAGCTCTAACTCGCCGCTGCTACGCTGAGTAAAGCTTTGCTCTTGCCAACCTAAATAGTCGCGCTTGTCGCCAAGATATTCTTTGTTTTGCATTGAATCGAGAATTTCTAACTTAGAGCGGATCTGTACATCATCAACACTAAAGCGATCAGCAAAAGAAAACTCGTATCCAATCAAGGTTTGGTCTAAACCTATCGCTTTTTGCTCATTTTGTTGTTCGGCGCGCTTCTGTTGTTCGTCAGCAACTACAGTACCTAAGCCGGTATTAGCTTTAATTTTTGCTTTAAGTAACTGCGATGAATCAAAAGTAACCACCACATCACCTGCCTGTACTTCAGCATACTCTTTTGCTAAAGCCGCAATAAAGCGTGGCCCTTGTACCGATTTAGGTGCGCTAATACTTACCGAATTAACCGCAAATAATTCACCTTCGGCATTGACTGAGTGAACTAAGGTTTCTTTTTCGACAGCATATACGGGCACCTGTAGTGTAACCTCGCTGCAACCAGTAATTAAAGTTAGCAATAGCGCGCCGTATCCATAATATTTATAGCGCATGTACGCCTCCTACGCTGCTCGTTAGGCTAATGTTTAACCTAGCCGTCATGCCGGGCCGCATAATTTCGGTATCTAGTGCATCTAGTTTTACCGTGGCATCTACCACTCGGCGCAGGTTATCGCGCGATTTATCCCGCACCGCACTACCTAAGCTTTGTAATATTCCGCTAAAGCGTCGTTCAGGGTATGCATCTAAAGTAATTTCTACCGCTAACCCGGTAACTAACTGTTTTAGGTCTATTTCATCTATTTCGGCTTTAATATATAAACTGTCAAGTTGGCTGATTTCAGCAACCGGTTGGCCAAACTGCACCATATCGCCACTAGAAAACTTTTCGCCTTCAAAGTTTTGGCTATATACCATTACGCCAGAGAAGGGCGTTTTTACCTGCATTTGGCTAATGCTGCGTTTTAAGTCGCTTACCTCGGCTTGTAAGCGAGTAACTTTTGCTAGTAGCATTTGCTTTTCGGCTTGGCGCTGTTGTTGGTGGCTAGCCAAACGAGCTTCGGCTAATTGCTTTTGATTGTCTGCAATAGTGAAATCAATTTGTGCTTTACGGCGATCATTTGCTGAACGAGACTGATCGACAATTTGGGCTTTGCGCTGGTCTCGGTCGTATTCCATTTTACGTTCGGCCAAGCTTAGTTTTAACTCTTCATAGCGTTGCTCGTCACTGCGCAAGCGGTTAGCTAATTCTTGCTCAGCACTTTTTAACTCAATGCTTTTGTTTTTTAAGTCATCTACCAAGCGTTGGGCATCAAACGCCACCACAACATCTTGCTCTTGTAATAAGCTGCTTTCTGGGGCAAGTTGCTTAATATTGTATTGCCATAAGCTTTTTACGCTAGGTGGCGAGGCCTTAAACGAATTAGCCGCAGTAAGCTCGCCTGTGGCCTTAACAAAAACCGCAGTTGGCGTAATTTTATCCGCTATATCGTCTGGCTGGCAGGCAGTAATACTTAGTAAAGTAAGGCTAACCAAGATACGAAATACATAATTAGGCATTATGGTAAACTAACCTCAATAAGTAAGCCCATGCCCAATATTGGTTCGGCAATGGGCAAGTTATCTGATGTAAAAACGGCTTTGTAATAAAGGGCAGTGCCCCAACTTTGGCGCTTTTCGCCTTGGCGAGCAACCGAGCTAAGCTTTAGTGGAAAAGCCAGTTGTGGCGCAATATCAAAATAGGCGGTTAAAGCTTTATGTTGCTGCAGCCTAGGCATGTCGGTTTCATGCACCCACGCTTCAATATACAAAGAGTTAGTGCGATTAAGTTCCGCAATTGCCCATCCGGGTTGTGCGGTAATACCGGCATAAATTTTGGTGCCATACCACGGGTGCGTGCCATAACTAATAGTGCCATTTTGAGTAGCAATAACGCTCATTTGGCCTAATTGCGTTTCAGCATCTAAGAGCTCAGCGTTTGATTGCTCTAACTGTAACTGCTGTTTAGTTAAAGCCGCACTAGCAGCAATGCGTGCTACGGCTAGTTGTTCGGCAGCTTTATTGGCTTCAGTGCGGCTACGCTTTAATTCTAATTGATATTTTTCATAGTCGTAAGCGCTTAAGTTTGCTAAGGGAACATTAGCGTCTATACCGGCTTTTTCTAACAGTAATTGCCGTCGCTCAAGTTCGTATTCCGCTTCCATGACCTTTTGTTTATGTTCACTTTTTAGCTGGTTTAGCCGCTCGTCGTGATTAATTATGCTGCTTTTTAACTGCTCAATTTGTGCTTTAATATTACCGGCATCAAATACGGCAATTAAATCACCCTGTTTCACTGGTTGGTCTTCTGGTTGCAACCATTGTACTTGCACGCGCCAGCTATCACTCATAGGTGAGACGACAGTTTGTTTATCCGCAGATTGTAAGGTACCAGTTAAGAGTAACGGAATGGGCTGCTCGGCAGCATTGCTTAGCAGCAATAAGGTGTAAAGTGTGGCTAACATCCGTTGTCCTCTATTATTTGCCCATCGCGCATGCGTATTACGCGGTGCGCGTAAGCCGCTATTTCATCTTCATGCGTTACCATCACAATGGTGTTACCTTGGCTGTGCAGCTCACCTAATAACAGCATTATTTCTTTTGATGTTTTGCTATCTAGGTTGCCCGTAGGTTCATCTGCGAAAATAACTTTAGGCTTATTTATTAAAGCACGAGCTATAGCAACGCGCTGGCGCTGGCCCCCTGACATTTCGTGCGGTTTATGTCCAGCGCGGTGTGCCAGACCAACTTGCTCTAACAATAGATTTGCCCGAGCTAAAGCCTCTAACGGCTCGGTATCAGTATACCTAAGCGGTAAAGCCACGTTTTGCGCTGCGGTTAATCGTGGTAATAAGTGAAATGATTGAAAAATAAAACCGATATGGCGGTTGCGCATGGCAGATAACTTAATATCATCAAGCTGGCCAATAACTTGGTTATCAAGCTGATAACTGCCACTGCTAGGGGTGTCTAAACAGCCAAGAATATTCATTAATGTAGACTTGCCAGAACCAGAACTACCCATAATGGCAACAAATTCATTTTCAGCAATACGCAAACTAACGTCGCGTAGCGCGTGCACGGCATTTTCGCCTTGGCCAAAAACACGACTAAGCTGTTGTGCAAATATCATTAATACACCCTATTGTTTTTAGCAGCGCAGAATGCCACACGGCTTAGCTAACTGAAACACATCAGTGCTATAAGGCGGGTGTTAAATTGTAACAACCTGTGGCAGCCTAGGTTTTTAGCATTATGATATTTCTAGGTAATTTACTAAGGTAATAACTTGGTCAATATTGGCTAAATTATAGCGCTGTAAAATAAGTTCGCGGCCTAAGGTTATTGCTGCGCGTTCGGTTTTTGCGCGTAGGTTTTCGTCACCAATATGCTCTATATCAACAGCGTGTACCAAGCCAACAACGCGACGGATCAGTTCGCAGCCGGCATAGCCTAAGGTATCGGCAAACACGTTTTGTAAGAAATAGTGCTGGTAATGGCCATTTTGTAAGCTTGGCTCGCGACAGTCTGTGTCGAGTAATTGTTTAAATTGAGTAACAAGCTGCTGCCAAAGTATTTCTACTTGGCCAAGTAAGTACTCTTGATATGCAAGGCGCGCGGTTTCGTTGGTGGTTAAACCAAAGTGGGCCAGATAATTCAGCAGTAAACTGGCCACTAAGTTACCAAGATCGAAACCCATCGGGCCACAAAAGCCAAACTCAGCATTAATAAGTTTGCAGTTGTCATCGTTAATTAGGATATTGCTAGTATTTAGGTTGCCATGCAGCACGGCTTGCGGTTTAGATAAAAAGTCAGCTTTTAACTTGGCAACTTCAGCCTGTAATATGTCGTCGTGCCATAGCTGTTGTGCGTCAGCACTAATTTCAGCAT
The DNA here is from genome assembly GCF_004345025.1 of Rheinheimera sp. D18. Lineage (GTDB taxonomy): Bacteria > Pseudomonadota > Gammaproteobacteria > Enterobacterales > Alteromonadaceae > Alishewanella > Alishewanella metallidurans. The sequence goes on from NZ_CP037745.1 coordinate 98,839, forward strand.
GTACGTTGTTGCGCTCATGATTGCAGTAAGGGTCGGTAAAGTTCAAATCTTCGGTTACTAGGCATAACTCAGGGTTTAAGAAGTGACCAACCTGTTGTTTCTTATTGGGCCCAGTTAAAGCGAAATCGCTAGTGAAATACAGTGTGCGCGCTAAATAAGTGGCTAGCTGGGGCGCTAAATGGGTAAATTGTTTAGTCGAAATTAGCTCGGTAGTTAAATTACGATAGTCTTTTAAATCTTCCAGCAAAATTGCTGCCAGTTCAGAGTCACAGTGCAGCACTTCTATCGTGTGTTCTGGACAAAGTTTACGGTGTTTAATTAATACTTCGGCTTCAATACGCGCCCGATCGGGGGTGAGTTGCCAGTTTTCGCTAGCAATATGAACATGCCCCATAGCTTGTTTTACGATGAGGCTGCGGCCTTTGTCGTTACTAACACGAAACAGTAAACTCAAATTGTTATCGCCAAGCTCGTCGCAGCTCAATTTGCTATGCTCACCAAATAAGCCGCTGTGCTCATCAGCAAAGCGAATGGCATCGTCTTTCGTAAAACTGTGGCATTCAGTCATAGGGTGTCCTATACCGATATTGAAAATAGCAGAATGGTATAATCGCAAAGCTAGCCGCAGCCTGCAACGCTAAACAACATAAAGCTTTTTGATCTTAACCTCATGTTTAGGTGCGCTAGTCGCTTAGACAGGTTACAGTTAAGGGCTAACTGTGATAAATAAACATGATATTTAACAGGGGATTAGAAAAATGAAAAAGTTTGTCAGCGTGGTACTACTAGGTGCGGCATTATGCCTATCTGGTTATGCGCACAGTACGTCAGTAGATATAGGCTATCAGCAACCGGTAAAAGAGATTGTTGACATAGTAGATGCGGCACCAACACCGAGCGCGAGTTTAAGCCCTAATGGCCAGACCATGCTGAGTTTAACTTATCCAGCGTTGCCGGTATTAGCCGACTTAGCCGCACCAGAATACCGATTAGCGGGTGTAAGGTTTAACCCAGCCAATAGTAGCCCAGCTATGCCACGCTATATTTCGGCGTTACAGTTAATTGATTTAGCCTCAACTAACAGTAAAACTATTTCTGGTTTACCAGCCGACCTTAAAGCGACCAATTTAACGTGGTCGCCTGACAGTCGTTATTTGGCCTTTATTCAATTAGATGCTAACCAAGCTACGTTATGGCGTATTGATATTGCAAAAGCTAAAGCTAGCCAATGGTCAAAAAGCCGTTTAAATGCGATTTGGGGCGCAGGCTTACAGTGGTCTGCTGACAGCCAAGCTATTTACGCATTAACAGTGCCAGCAAAACGCGGCGCTGAGCCAGTGGCGTCTAAAATACCTACGGGACCAATTATTACCGAAGCGCGTGGCCGTACTGCGCCGGCGCGTACTTATCAAGATTTATTAAAAGATAAACACGACGAAATTTTATTTAGTTATTACTTTACTAGCCAGCTAGTAAAAATTAGCTTAAAAAACAAACTGACAACTATAGGCAAGCCAACACTGTTTAGAAGTGTAGAAGTGTCGCCAGATAACCAGTTAGTGTTAGTCAGCCGTATAGAACAGCCGTTTTCTTATGCGGTGCCGGTGTCTCGTTTTGCCTATACTAGCGAAGTATGGAATAGCAGCGGTAAGCTAGTGTACACCGTGGCGCAAAACCCAGTAGCCGATAACATGCCTATTGCCTTTGATGCGGTGCCTACCGGCCGCCGTTACGCTAGTTGGCGCTCAGATTTGCCAGCAACCCTATACTGGGCTGAAGCGGCCGATGGTGGTGATCCGGCACAACAAGCCACAGTACGTGATCAGTTGTTTCAATTAGCGGCACCTTTTACTGCTGAACCGCAAAAATTACTTGATTTAAGCTTTCGCTTTTCAGGTTTAATGACCGCGGCCAATGGCACTATGTTGGTATGGGAAAATTGGTGGCAAGACCGTCTAGAAAAAGTATGGCAGCTAGCACCTGATCAAAGCGCCAGTTTATTGTGGGAGCGTTCATCAGAAGATCGCTACAATGCGCCCGGCTCACCGTTAACTACTGCCGCGGCAAATGGTCAGCGCTTACTAAGATTAGAACAAGGTCAAATATATTTAACTGGTGTAGGTGCATCGCCTGAAGGTAACCGTCCATTTATTGATAAAATGACTTTAGCTACGGGTAAAACCGAACGCTTATGGCGCTCTGAAGCACCATTTTATGAGTATGTTTATAGCTTACTGCCCAGCGGTAAACTATTAACGCAGCGCGAATCAACTGATGTACCACCTGACTTTTATTTACGTGATGTGCAATCAGGTGAGTTAACTGCACTAACGCAAACGCCACACCCTATGCCGCAAACTAAAGGTATAAGCCGCGAGCTAATTAACTATAAGCGTGCTGATGGCATTCCAATGTCGGCAACCTTATTGTTACCAGCAGGTTATCAGCCAGAGCGTGACGGCCGTTTGCCAACCATGATTTGGGCTTATCCGCGTGAATTTAGAAGTGCGGCTGCAGCGGGGCAAGTAAGTGATTCACCTTACCGTTTTAACCGTATTAGCTATTGGACACCGCAGTTTTTAGCCACTCAAGGCTATGCCGTATTAGATAACGCCACTATGCCAATAGTCGGTGAGGGCGATAAAGAGCCAAACGACAGCTTTATTCAGCAGTTAGTGATGAATGCTGAAGCAGCTATTGCCGCAGGTGTTAGCCGTAAAGTAACCGATCCGAATAGGGTTGCGGTGGGCGGCCACTCTTACGGTGCGTTTATGACTGCGCATTTGCTAGCGCAAACTAAGTTATTTAAAGCAGGCATTGCTAGAAGTGGCGCTTATAATCGCAGCTTAACACCGTTTGGTTTTCAAAGTGAGCAGCGCACCTTATGGGACGATACAAATTTATATACTCAGCTGTCACCATTTTTTCATGCGGATAAAATAAAAACACCTTTGCTATTAATCCATGGCACTGATGATAACAACGCCGGCACCTTTCCAATGCAAAGTGAGCGTTTATATCAAGCCGTTAAAGGCTTAGGCGGTACCACTCGATTAGTTATGTTACCGCTAGAGTCGCACGGTTATCGTGCACGCGAGTCGGTACTGCACATGTTGTGGGAAACAGTTAGCTGGTTAGACGAGTTTGTTAAAAACGCCGATACCACAATAAAAACTGAATAAATTAAACATAGTAAATGGATGTAGTGCTTTATGCTTAGCTGGGGCATAAAGCACCTTTTTAATATTACCAAAACGCTAACTTGGTTGATCTCGCCACAGCAGCCATAACCGCGTATCAAGCTCTAATTGATGGTAGGCGGGTTCCATATACTGGCAAAGTTGATAAAACGCTTTATTGTGTTCTTTCTCTTTAAAGTGGGCTAGTTCATGCACTACTATCATACGTAAAAACTCACTAGGCGCTTGTTTAAACAGCGCTGCAATGCGAATACTGTTATGCGCTTTTAGCTTATTACCGTGCACTCTAGACTGATAAGTGTGCATGCCTAGCGCTTGTTGCAACACATTTAGCTTGCTGTCGTAACATACTTGGCTTAGCTGCGTGCTATTACGCATATACTGATTCTTCAACTCGTTAGTGTAGCTGTAAAGTGCTTTATCACTTTGCACTTGATGTACTAGCGGATACTTTTGGTTTAAATAGCCTGCTAATTTGCCATTGAGCAACAGTTCCGTAGCTTGCTGTTGAATATGCGCTGAGTAGCCAGCCAGATAGTTAAGCGGTTTCACACGAGCTCTTTCCTTAAGAATACTGGCTATAGTATAAAGCGCATCTAAGCTAACGTCAGTAACTATGCTGGCGTTAAGTAATCCAACAAGCAGCGGAAGGCTTGACCGCAGGCTAATTCACAGTAACACTGTATGCCCATAACTAACGAGAGTTTAGCCAGTGAGCAATATAAACTGGGCAGCCCTACAATTAGCGGCAAAACACGCCTCAGAACAAGCCTACGCACCTTATAGTAAATTCCCAGTCGGTGTAGCTGTGTTAGCACAAAGCGGGAAAATATATACCGGCTGTAACGTTGAAAATGCCTCTTACGGCGGCACCGTGTGCGCCGAGCGCAACGCAATAGGTGCAGCAATCGTCGCCGGTGAGCGCAAATTCGACGCTTTAATGGTGTATACGCCGCAAGCACAGTTAACACCACCTTGTGGTATTTGTCGGCAGGTTATTGCTGAGTTTTTTATGCCGGATGCGCCAGTAGCCAGCTGTAATCATCTGCAGCAACAACAAACTTGGTCTCTAGTTGAGCTGCTACCTGCAGCATTTACACCTACGTATTTGGCGAACAGCATAAAAGTGGATGGCAATACATGATCCCACAGGAAATCATTAAAACAAAACGTAACGGTAGTGCCTTGAGCACAGCTGAGATCCAGCAGTTTGTTCGTGGCTTAACCGACGATAGCTTTAGCGAAGGTCAGGTTGCCGCGCTGGCGATGTCTATTTACTTAAATGGTATGAACGTTGACGAGATAGTGGCCTTAACATTAGCCATGCGCGACAGCGGCACGGTTTTTAACTGGCAGGGTAAATTAAATGGACCAGTGGTTGATAAGCATAGTACTGGCGGTGTAGGCGACAAAGTTACTCTAATGCTCGCGCCAATGGTAGCCGCGTGCGGCGCTTTTATGCCTAGTATTGCCGGTCGTGGTTTAGGCCATACTGGCGGCACAGTTGATAAGCTAGAAGCCATACCCGGTTATAACTGCACGCAGTCACTGGATAAAATTCAGCAATTATTACCTAAGTTAGGCTGTGTTATTGTTGGTCAAAGTAGCCAGTTAGCGCCGGCTGACCGCCGGCTTTATGCAATACGTGATGTTACTGCCACTGTAGAGTCTATCCCGCTTATTACCGCTTCTATTTTATCGAAAAAATTATCAGAAGGCTTAGACGCGTTAGTAATGGACGTGAAAATTGGTAATGGCGCCATTATGCGTACTATTGATGATGCCTCGGCGTTAGCCACTAGCATAGTAAATGTGGCTAACGGCGCTAATGTACCAACGCGAGCATTACTAACTGATATGAACCAGATTTTAGGCTGCACCGCCGGTAATGCATTAGAAATAGTTGAAACATTAGACTACTTAACGGGTAAGTATCGTGAGCCGCGCTTGCATCAAATAACGCTAGAGCTTGGCGCAAATATGTTAATGCTCGGTGGCTTATTTAACGAGAAGTCAGCGGCAATAGCAGCGTTAGAGCAAAGTTTAAGTTCAGGCAAAGCTGCCGAAATATTTGCTAACATGGTGTCAGCCTTAGGTGGGCCAAGCGATTTACTGGAAAAGCCAGAGCAATACTTAGCTCGTGCCCCAGTAGTACAGGATGTTTTAGCCCCAGAAACCGGTTATGTAAACTATACCGATACGGTAGGCCTAGGTATGGCAGTAGTGCGCTTAGGCGGCGGCCGCTCGCACCCCAGCCAGAAAATTGACCCTGCCGTAGGTTTTAGCCATATTCAAGCTTGCGGTAGCAAAGTGCAACAAGGTGACGTAATTGCTAAAGTGCATGCTGCAACGTTTGAAGCCGCGACAGTTGCAACTAAAGAATATTTAGCAGCGCTAAATGTTGGTGTGCAGTTAACCGAGTTGCCTCTGGTACACCGCAGCATTGGTTAACTTGTTTCAGCGCCCGATATAGCAAAGCGCTTGAACGTGCTTAATGCAGCTTTAACCTGGGCCGAACAATCCGATTAATACGCGCTACTAAGCTAATTACCAACATTTTTATCCAGCCATGTAGCGCGACTTGATGCATACGATACAGCGAAATATAAGCCACTCGGGCAATACGGCCTTCTATCATCATAGTGCCGCCAACTAAGTTACCCATTAGATTACCAACAGCACCAAAGCGGCTGAGTGAAATCAGTGAGCCATGATCTTTATAATGGAAATCTCGAAGTGGCTTATTATTAAGCTCGGCGATGATGTTTTTAGCCACTACGCTGGCCATTTGGTGCGCTGACTGCGCTCGCGGTGGTACCCATTTATTATCAGGTAAAGCAAACCCAGCGCAGTCGCCAATAGCGTAAATTCTACTATCTAACGTGGTGTACAATTTGCTATTAACCAGTAATTGGTTTAGCCGATTATGCTCTAGACCGTCTAAATTAGCTAAAAAGTCTGGGGCTTTAATGCCTGCGGCCCAAACCATCAGTTCAGCCTCTAGATGTTCGTCACCTAATTGCAAGCCAGCATTATCGGCTGCCGTTACCTTAGTGCTAGTGCGTACATGTACACCAAGTTTTTGTAACTCTTTTAATGCCGCAGAGGCAATACGTTCGGGTAGCGCGGGCAAAATGCGCGGGCCTGCTTCTATAATACTGATATTAAGCCGGTCTTTTCTTAAATCGGCAAAACCATATAGGTTTAGCTCGGCGGCGGCATGATATAACTCAGCAGCAAGCTCTACGCCAGTGGCACCTGCACCAACAATAGCAATTTTCAGTTTATCTTTAGGGTGGGCTGGCGAGTTAAGCTTTAAATAAGCATCAAGTAAATGACGCTGAAAACGTTGTGCTTGCGCTGGGCTATCGAGAAAAATGCAGTGCTCTGCTACACCCGGCGTATTAAAGTGATTCGAGATACTGCCAATTGCCAGTACCAGATAGTCATAATTAAGCGTACGAGCAGAAAGTACTTCATTGCCGTCATCGTCCATGACCGCGGCTAGTGTAACTTGCTTATCGGCTCGATTTAGCGCACAAAAATTACCTAGCTGAAACTCAAAACCATGTGCTGCGGCATGAGCGCGATAGCTTAGTTGGTCAATTTCAACATCTAGTGTGCCGGTAGCGACTTCATGTAATAACGGTTTCCAGATATGGGTAGTACCGCGGTCAACTAACGTAATTTTGGCTTTACCTTTACGGCCCAGTTTATTACCTAAATAAGTAACTAGCTCTAAACCGCCAGCGCCACCGCCGATAACTACTATACGAGGGTTTTCCATTGTTACGTCCTTCTACTGAGAAAGGGGCTAAAGCGTAAATTATAGGCAATAAAAAACCGGCTAATGAGCCGGTTTCGTCAGTTAACTTTTTTGCCGCTTCATGGCATCAAAGAACTCGTCATTGGTTTTAGTCATTAATAACCGATCGATTAAGAATTCAATACCATCGGTTTCATCCATTGGATGGATGATCTTACGTAAAATCCACATTTTTTGCAGCTCATCAGCAGAGGCTAGTAGCTCTTCACGACGCGTACCTGAGCGGTTAAAGTCGATAGCTGGGAACACGCGGCGCTCAGCAATTTTGCGCGATAAGTGCAGTTCCATATTACCGGTGCCTTTAAACTCTTCGTATATAACCTCGTCCATTTTTGAACCGGTATCTACTAAAGCGGTCGCGATAATCGTTAAGCTGCCGCCTTCTTCTACATTACGCGCCGCACCAAAAAAACGCTTTGGTTTGTGTAGCGCGTTAGCGTCAACACCACCAGTTAATACCTTGCCTGAGCTTGGAATAACGGTATTGTAAGCACGGGCTAAACGGGTAATAGAATCGAGCAAAATAATAACGTCTTTTTTATGCTCAACTAAACGCTTGGCTTTTTCAATTACCATTTCAGCAACTTGCACGTGCCGGCTAGCTGGCTCGTCGAAGGTAGAAGCAATAACTTCACCTTTAACTAAGCGCTGCATTTCGGTAACTTCTTCTGGCCGCTCGTCAATTAGCAATACCATCAACACACAGTCAGGGTGATTAGCCGCGATTGATTGCGCAATGTTTTGTAATAAGATGGTTTTACCGGCTTTAGGTGGTGCAACAATTAAGCCGCGCTGACCTTTGCCTATTGGCGCCGCTAGGTCTAATACCCGAGCAGTAATATCTTCACGACTACCATTACCACGCTCCATGCGCAGGCGTGAATTGGCATGTAAAGGCGTTAAGTTTTCAAATAAAATTTTGTTACGAGCTTGTTCTGGCCGGCCAAAGTTAACTTCATTAACTTTTAATAGGGCAAAATAACGCTCACCTTCTTTAGGTGGGCGAATAAGGCCAGCAATACTGTCACCAGTACGTAAGTTAAAACGACGAATTTGACTTGGCGATACATAAATATCGTCCGGTCCTGCTAAGTATGAGCTATCGCCGGAGCGCAGAAAACCGAAACCGTCCTGCAGGATTTCCAGCACGCCAGCGCCGAAGATTTCTTCGCCGTTTTTGGCATGTGATTTTAAGATGGCGAAAATAATGTCCTGTTTGCGCAGGCGGGCCATATTTTCTTGGCCCATAGACTCAGCCAATTCAACTAGCTCACTAATTGGCTTTAGTTTCAGTTCTGTTAAATGCATATTGATGGGTTTCTTGTTGATATAAAAACAGGGTAATGCTTATCAGATCGATAAAATAAGATTGGAGGTGGTATTCGACAGACAAGCGTAGTTTAGAACGTATTATTTGCTACACAATAGCAGCTGACTACTGGTGCGTCCAGCGTTGAAACAAAAAAAGGCGTATAAAAATACGCCTTTTAACAAAAATCAGATATTAGCGTCTAAAAACTCTTTTAACTGAGTTTTGGATAATGCACCAACTTTGGTCGCTGCAACCTGGCCGTTTTTAAACAACAGCAAGGTTGGTATACCACGAATACCAAACTTAGGTGGGGTGTTTGGGTTGTGGTCAATATTCACTTTCGCTACGACTACTTTGTCAGTGTATTCTTTGGCTACATCGTCCAAAATAGGAGCGATCATTTTACATGGACCACACCATTCTGCCCAGAAATCAACTAAAACCGGGGTTTCAGATTTCAGGACATCGGTTTCAAAACTGTCATCAGAAACCTGTAAAATATGTTCGCTCATTTGTGTCTCCGCTAGTGGTACGCAGCATGGCTGCAAAAAAGTGCTATCAATTTAAACGTGGCTGTTCCTTATTGCAAGCGTAACGGTTATGCTTAGCGCCGTATGAATAAAACACACTTAACATCACATAAATTCGCCGATTTTGCATTGGCACCACAGGTTCTTGACGCATTAAGCGCGCAAGGTTACGGCTATTGTACGCCCATTCAGGCTCAATGTTTACCTTTGGCATTAGCCGGTAAAGATATTGCCGGTCAAGCTCAAACGGGCACGGGCAAAACTTTAGCGTTTTTAACCGCCACATTTCACTACCTGCTTACCCATGAACCTAAGGGTTCAGGTCAGCCGCGCGCCATTATAATGGCTCCTACGCGAGAGTTGGCTGTTCAGATCCATCATGATGCAAAAATGATGGCTGAAAAATCAGGCCTACGTCTTGGTTTGATTTATGGGGGTGAAGGTTATGATACTCAACGCCAGCTGTTAGAAAATGGCGTAGATATTTTAATTGGCACTACTGGCCGCTTAATTGATTATTTAAAACAAGGTTTATACGACCTTTCACAAATTCAAGTTGTAGTACTAGATGAAGCCGATCGGATGTTTGATCTGGGCTTTATTAAAGATATTCGCTTTATGTTCAATCGTATGCCACCGGCTACTGAGCGTTTAAGCTTATTGTTTTCAGCTACCTTGTCTTACAAGGTACAAGAGCTGGCATTTGAAAAAATGAACCAGCCAGAACATATCCATATTGCACCAGAGGAAATGACAGGTAGCCGCATTAGTGAAGAGTTGTTCTACCCTTCAGACGAGCATAAGCTGCCATTGTTATTAACGTTAATGGAAGAAGAGTGGCCAGATAAAGCCATTGTATTTGCCAATACCAAGCACTGGTGTGAAGAAGTGCATGCATGGTTAGAAGCTGACGGCCATCGCGTTGGGTTATTAACGGGCGATGTTATTCAGAAAAAACGACTGCGTATTCTAGAAGATTTTACTAGCGGTAAATTAGATATTCTGGTTGCCACCGATGTAGCTGCGCGCGGTTTACACATTCCTAAAGTAAGTCATGTATTTAATTATGACCTACCCGACGATTGCGAAGACTATGTGCATCGTATAGGTCGTACCGGCCGTGCGGGTGAAAGCGGTAAGGCAATTAGCTTTGCCTGCGAGCGCTATGCACTGAACCTTACAGCAATTGAAGACTATATTCGCCATCCGATTACTGTAACTCAGTATGATGCCAGCGGTTTGCTGGATGATCTTAAAACGCCAAAACCACGCGTTCGTCGTCGTGCTGGCCAAGCTAGAACTGGAAGTCGCCCAGGCGCTGGACGTAGTAGTAATGCCTCAAGAGCCCCACGTCGCCCTCGCTAATTCGGAACAACTTGCCGAGCAATCACCGCATCAAGATATTTATGCGGTGATTGACCTTGGTTCCAGCAGTTTTCATATGCTGATGGTTAAAGTTGTTGGCGGTTCAGTACAGGTTATTGGTAGAGTAAAACGCAAGGTTCGCTTAGCCGCTGGATTAAATGACGATCTGGTATTAAGCCGCAAGGCCATGAAGCGTGGCTGGGAATGTTTGGCATTGTTTGCTGAACGTTTACAGGATATACCACCAGAAAATATTCGTATTATTGGCACTGCCACCTTGCGCTTAGCCAAAAATGTTCAAACCTTTCTTAAAGAAGCCGAGCTTATTTTAGGCCAAAAAGTTGCCGTTATTAGCGGCGAAGACGAAGCTCGTATTATTTATCAGGGCGTTGCCCATACGTCAAATAGCGACAGTAACCGTTTAGTTATCGACATTGGTGGTGCGAGTACCGAAGTGATTATTGGTGCTGGTTTTAATCCAATATTGTTAGCCAGTTTGAACATGGGCTGCGTTACATTTTTAGAGCGCTACTTTGCTGATGACGAATTAAGTGAAGATAACTTTAGTCAAGCAATTGCGTATGCCGAACAAGAAATTCACACCATCGCTAAACAATATCAAGCTACCGGTTGGCAGCTGGCTGTAGGCGCGTCCGGTACAGTGCAAGCCATGCAGGAAATTTTGGTAGCGCAGGGCAAGGATGAAGTTATTACCCTAAGCCGGTTAGAAGACATTATGCAGCAAGCGTTAGCCTGTGGCCGTATGGAACAGCTAACTATTACCGGCTTATCACAAGAGCGCAAACAAATATTCCCGTCAGGCTTGGCAATACTTATTGCTTTGTTTCGTTGCCTTAATATCACCGGCATGACCTTATCTGGCGGTGCGGTGCGTGAAGGTGTGCTATACAGCATGTTGCCACAGCTGCAGCACATAGATGTGCGCAACCGTACTGTAAAAAGTTTAATGGTGCGTTATTTTATTGATGAGCAACATGCGCAGCGCGTAGCTGATATGGCGGTCGAGCTAGCTCAGCAGTTACAATCGCGCTGGGACCTTAATAAATTTGAAGGCCTAAGTATTTTGCGTTGTAGTGCGTTATTGCACGAGCTTGGTTTATTAATAGAATATAAAAACCATCACCATCATGGCGCTTATATTATTAACCATTCTGATTTGCCTGGCTTTACGCGTGCGCAGCAACAATTAGTTATGGCTTTAGTGCATAACCACAGGGCAGACGTTAGCCGCGATATTATTGCGCGACAAACCATGACCTCAGTATTGCTTACCGTGCGTTTAACCCGAATTTTACGCTTAGCCGTTATTTTATCGATGCGCCGTCGTGATGAAGTGATGCCTCAGGTGAACATTAGCAGTAAAGGCGAAGCGCTAACACTGAAAATGGCGGACGGCTGGTTAGAGCAGCACCCACTAATGCGGGCTGAGCTTGAACAAGAGCAAGAGTATCAGCAATTAGCGGGTTGGGAGTTTGTATTTAAATAACCCGCTAAATTAGCTCAATTTAACGGGCTATTTCGATACGATATTGGCTTTAGTTTATTACTTCTGCTGCAACCATATTGCTACTTTTTTCGCGAAGTAGGTTAAAATGCCATCGGCACCGGCGCGTTTAAATGCCAGCAACGACTCCATAATCACCGGCTTTTCCGCCAGCCAGCCGTTTTGAATGGCTGCCATATGCATGGCATATTCGCCGCTGACCTGATAGGCAAAGGTCGGCACACCAAATTCATCTTTAACTCTGCGTACAATATCTAAATACGGCATGCCTGGCTTAACCATTACCATATCGGCGCCTTCTTCTAAATCTTGCGCTACTTCGTGTAAGGCTTCATTACTATTGGCTGGATCCATCTGATAGGTTTTCTTGTTGCCGCCTTTTAAATTACCCGCCGAGCCTACTGCATCGCGAAATGGGCCATAGTAACTAGACGCATATTTAGCCGAGTAGGCCATAATGCGCGTATTACCAAAGCCAGCGTCTTCTAACGCCTCGCGTATAGCACCAATACGGCCATCCATCATATCTGATGGCGCAACAATATCGGCACCGGCTTCAGCATGAGATAGTGCCTGCTTAACTAAAGCTGCGGTGGTAATGTCGTTCATGACATAACCAGTCTCATCAATAATGCCGTCTTGGCCATGCGTAGTGAATGGGTCCAGCGCAACATCAGTAATGATACCAAGCTCTGGCACCTGCTGTTTTAATAAACGTACCGCACGCTGCAGCAGTGCTTCTGAGTTCCAGGCTTCTTCGGCCTGCAACGACTTTTTATCGGCGGAGGTTACCGGAAAAAGCGCGATAGCCGGTATACCTAACGCAACCAGCTCTTTTGCCTCGGCTAGTAGTAAATCGACACTTAAGCGCTCAATGCCAGGCATGGACGCAATAGCTTGACGCTGATTTTCGCCCTCAATAATAAACATTGGGTAAATTAAATCATTAACGGTTAACTGGTGCTCTGCCATTAAGCGACGGCTAAAATCGTGTTCGCGCATACGGCGTAAACGACTAGCGGGAAAAAAGCGGTTAGTGTTCATTAACTTCTCCTGATAATGCCCTAAAGGCTACAGCTGCAGTGGCAGGATAACTGTGTACTTGATTACGGCCGGCTTCTTTTGCACGATATAACGCCGAGTCGGCAAAACGAATATAGTCATCGTTATCGCTTTCTGGGCCAGGTATCGCTGCATAGCAGCCTGCGCTTAATCTAAGTTCGAAAGATTGCTCTGTGGTTTTCTGTGCGGTTTCTAAGTTTTGGCGAATTTTCTCTGCCAGCTGCCAAGCACCTTGTAAGTTAGTATTTGGCAAAATTAAGGCAAATTCTTCACCGCCATAGCGGAATAGTTTATCAGCTGAGCGTTTTAATTGTTGGCGAATAAACGCAGATACTTGTTTTATCGCCTCATCGCCAGCTAGGTGACCGTGGGTATCATTAATTCGTTTAAAATGATCTATGTCTAACAGCACTAAAGCCAATACTCTTTGCTCACGACGACTGCGTTTTATTTCGGCGCGCATTTGGCTATCAAAGTAGGCGCGGTTATAAATACCGGATAAGGCATCAACTTGGGTTTGTTGTTGTAGTTGCTGATTTTTTTCCGCTAATTCATCTAAAGTAATTTGTAGCTCAAAGCTGTGGCTGCGCAATTCAGCTTCTAGCTCGGCCGCGGCTTTTTTCCAGCGTTTTAGCGTTTTTGTACCGGCCAAGCCAGCAACAACTACGCCTAGTAGCAAACCTGCAGCAAAATACAGCAGCAACTCGGTCATGCTAAGCCTCCAAGGCTACTAGGTGATCAGGTAGATTAAATAAGCGCCGGCTATTGCTTAGCGTGATTTCTGCAAGCGTCGATAGCTCAAGCTGGCGCAATGTCGCCACGGTTGCTGCAATATGCGGCAAATGCTTGGGTTCACAGCGTCTACTCGCAGGTTTAGGGGTTACATTGCGGGGTAGTAAATAGGGGGCGTCAGTTTCTAGTAGTAGCCTATCTAGCGGAATATAATGCAGCGCTTGTCGCAGTGCGTCACCCCGACGCTCATCGCAAAGCCAACCGGTAATGCCAATATATAAGCCTAAATCGAGCCACGCTTTTAATTGTTGTGTATCGCCAGTAAAACAGTGAGCGACACCGTGCTTAATATTCGCCTCTTTTAACATCGCCAGTTGGGTATCAAAGGCGTCGCGTTCATGTAGATAAACGGGTTTAGTTGTTGTCCTGGCTAATTGTAACTGTTCGGCAAATACGTGCTGCTGCGTTGCTCTGGGCGAAAAGTCACGATTAAAATCTAAACCGCATTCACCTATTGCAATTACTTCTGGGTTTTTTAGTAAAGCTTGTAATTGATTAAGCCAATTAGGCTCGGTATTTGCGGAATAATGAGGGTGTACACCGGCTGTGCTAAAACAGCCTTTATGTTGCGCGCAAAACTGGCGATTTTGTTCGCTTTCTGCAATATCACTGCCTATTAGTATAAGCTGGCGCACCCCAGACTCTGCTGCTGCGTGCAAGGTCCCAGCTCGGTCAGTATCAAACTGACTGTTAAATAGATTTATACCAATATCGCACCAAATAAGCATACTATTGCTCGCGTTTTACTCGTGTAGAACGATTATTTTGGTCATTTTTTAGATAAAACGCGCCCAAAGCCCCGCGTTGAATATAATGTTGTTCACCTAGTTTAATTGGATAATACTCAGCGCTAGTTTGTTGCCAAACTTGATCGTTGGTAAAGGCTACAACAAGTTTGTTATGTATCGTTTTTGAAATTTCTTTAACTGTCATCGATATTTTGTCAGTGATCTGCTCAGACGATTTCTTGTGCTCAATACCAAAGGTGCTTTCTGCGTCTTTGTTATTAGTTGCTGATGTTTGGGTTGGTGCTGGTTGCATAACAGCCGGATGGCTTTCATGGATGACAGGCTTATTATCCGTAGATACAGGGCTGCTATAGGCTGAGCTTATTGCTATTGAATCGTAGCAACTAAGACGGCGCAGGGCATTGGCTTCTGCGCGGCAGACTTCAACAGCTTGTTCAATTGGAACCGCCGCTGCAGCGCCGGTTGTTACAGCAAGTAAAAATAAAGCGGCAAGTTGTTTCATAGTTTGGGTTCCTGTTGTTCTGCGTCGTCAGTAGTAGTTGGCTGATAAAACCGGCTTAGTTGTAGACCAAGTTCAAATAATAACCACATTGGTACAGCCAGCAAGGTTTGTGATAACACATCTGGTGGCGTTAGTAACATGCCGAGAATAAAAGCACCAACAATAATATAGGGGCGCTTTTCTGCAAGATCGGCGCGTGTTGCTACGCCGGTCCAAACAATCAATAAAATAGCGATAGGAATTTCAAACGATAAACCAAAGGCAAAAAATAGCTTAAGTACAAAATCAAGATAACTACTAATGTCAGTAGCTACGGTAACACCTTCAGGTGCTACGCTGGTAAAAAAGCCGAAGATAATAGGGAATACAATATAATAAGCGAAGGCAATACCGCTATAAAATAACAAGGTGCTACTGATAACTAAAGGCGCCATTAAGCGCTTTTCGCGGTTATAAAGGGCAGGAGCAATAAACTGCCAAACTTGTAACAGTATGTAAGGAATAGCCAAACAAATGGCGACAATAAAGGTAAGTTTGAATGGTGCAAAAAATGGCGCGGCTACGTCGGTGGCTATCATGCTGCTGTTTTCCGGCAGCACGGCAATGAGTGGTTTTGCCAACAGGTGGTAAATATCTTGAGCAAAAGCCGCAAGCGCAGCAAACACTACAATAATCGCTACTACACAGCGTAATAGCCGATTGCGTAGTTCTAATAAATGCCCTAATAGGCTATCGGGGTTAGTGTTTCGGCTCATGTTGTTTTTCGTTACTACTTAAAGGTGTAGTTACATCAGCTGCTGCTTGTTTTAGTTCAGCTAGTGCGGCTTGCTCTGATTCAGTCAAATTTAACAGCCCTTTGGCTTCAGCGTCTTTTAATTTTTGATGTAAGTCGTGTGCCCGCAGATCGGCGCTCAGCTCAGCCTGCATCTGTTGGCCAAATTGTTTAAGGTTGCGCACCACCTTATTTGCTGAACGAATAGCGCCAGGCAAACGCTCTGGCCCCAGCACCAGTAAGGCGACAACCGCAACGACTACTAGCTCCCAGAAACCCATTTACACTTTATCTTTGTCAACAGGTTGAGTGGTGTGTGCTCGTTCTGCATCGGTTTTAGCTTGTTCTGATAGCTGAGCAGATGGCGGAGTATCATCTGTTTTCGTTTCTTCTTTCATAGAATTACGAAAACCTTTAACCGCAGAGCCTAGGTCTGTGCCTATACCTCGTAGTTTTTTTGTACCGAACAACAATACTATAATCGCCAGTACAATGAGTAATTGCCAAATACTGATATTGCCTAACATGGGTAATCCTCTTTATTAGTAAATCACTTTTAATGCAATCTTTGGTTTTTAACGCCAAGCTTTAATGGCGCAGCCAAAACTCACTGTTAATAAGGCTACTGCTACAATATGGCTGCCAAAACTAAACACTATACTAGCACTGATTAGGCTGGCTGCAGACAGTGTTGCGGCAATAATTTGTGCTTTAGCTTGATGTTGTTGCTGCGCTAGTTGCTGCAATTGTACCAGTAGTTGACGCTGCTGTTTTGGCCCTTGTTCAAGATGCTGATGCAGTAAATTTGGCATTTGTGGCAATTTTTCTGCCCAAAAAGGTAAGTTTTCTTTAACTTGGCGCCAAATTGCTGGTAAGCCAACTTGTTGTTTTACCCAGTTTTCCAAGAACGGCTTGGCGGTTTTCCATAAATCAAGTTGCGGATAGAGTTGTCGGCCTAAACCTTCAATATAAAGTAAGGTTTTTTGAAGTAGTACTAGCTGTGGTTGCACTTGCATGTCGAAGCGTCGCGCGGTATTAAACAAATTAAGTAACACATGACCAAAAGATATTTCTGCCAAAGGTTTTTGAAATATTGGCTCGCAAACTGTACGAATTGCACTTTCAAACTCTTCTACTTTGGTATGCGCCGGTACCCAGCCAGAGTCGACGTGTAGTTGTGCTACTTTTTTGTAGTCTCGATTAAAAAACGCGACGAAGTTTTCAGCTAAATAGCGTTTATCTTCCGCATTTAAAGTGCCAACAATGCCGCAGTCGATACCAATATATTGCGGGTTTTCTGGCGTGTTTCGCGAAACAAAAATATTACCTGGATGCATGTCGGCATGAAAAAAGCTGTCGCGAAATACTTGTGTAAAAAACACTTCTACACCGCGCTTTGCCAGTAGTTCCATATCGGTACCTTGAGCTTGCAGCGCTGCAATGTCCGATACTGGAATGCCATAAATCCGCTCCATAACCATAACGTTGGGACGACTGTAAGCACTGTAGACAAAAGGAATATACAGTGATTCAGAGCCTTCAAAGTTACGTTTTAGCTGAATAGCGTTAGCCGCTTCGCGTTGTAAATCCAGTTCATCTAAAATAGTTCTGCGATATTCAGATACCACTTCACGTGGCCGCAGCCGTTTGCCATCGGGTAAAAAACGCGCCGCCGCTTCGGCTAGAGTATCCATGAGTGCTAAGTCAGCTAAAATTTGCTGCTTAATATCAGGGCGTATTACCTTGATAACGATATCTGCAAGACTACCATCATCTTGTTGCAATTTAGCACAATGCACTTGGGCGATAGATGCGGAGGCGAGCGGTGTTTGCTCAAAGTCGATGAACAGCTGGTCAATGCTAGTCAGTTCTAACGCTTGTTCAATGAGGTATTGCGCCTGCGCACCATCAAACGGCGGTACTTTATCTTGCAGTTTGGCAAGTTCATCGGCTAAATGCGCTGGGAAAAGGTCGCGTCTAGTTGAGAGCATTTGGCCAAATTTTATCCAAACAGGCCCTAAGCTTTGTAGCGCTAGGCGCAAACGTACACCTATTGGCTGGTCTGGATGACGATTGCGTAACCAAAATAAACTGCGGCGAAATAACCTAGCGTACCAAGGCTGCCATTGCGCAGGAATTAACTCATCTAAGCCGAATTGCAGTAAGGTTTTCTGAATATGATAAAAGCGACTAATACGCACTAGGACTCCTGAAATGTATGCAGTTTTTGCTGCAATACATCAACTTTAGCGGCAAGTTGGCTAACGTCGTTACTAAATTGTGCCATTTCTACTGAGCACGGCGTTAGCTTTAGTTCGTCTTGGGCAAGTTCAGTGTTCATTTGACTTAGTGTGGCGCTTTTTTCATTAAAATATTGTAGAGCTTGCTGTAGGCCTATGGCTATTTTGTGCGCGGTGCTATCACCAACATAATTTGATAAAGTTTGTTGCCAATCAGGGCTTAACTGCTCAAAGAAGTGACTGTATTGTTGTGCTACTTGAATGTCACCGTCAATTTGTAACACATCGGCCTTAATTAACTTGGTTAGTTGGCTTGGCTCTCGTAGTAAACGTAAACTGGCAATATTGGTTTGAATTGCGCAGTCTACTGGCTCATCGTGCTGGTTAAATAATATAGCATCGCTGCTTGCGCTAATTACCAACGTGGTTGGCCACTCTTTAAGCCGAAACGATAATTGCTTACCGCGCAGACGTGCCAGCCTTGATTCAGCTTCTGGGTCCATAGCAATAAGTTTTGCCAGCACTTTCTCTGCAACAGCACAAAACAGTTGAGGCAGTAGTGGAAACATCAAAATTTATAGCCTCGATGCAGCGCGACAATACCACCGGTGAGGTTATGGTAACTAACTTCAGCAAAGCCCGCGCTTTGCATCATGGTTTTTAAGGTTTCTTGATCCGGATGCATGCGAATAGATTCAGCTAAATATTGGTAGCTTTCTTTATCGTTAGCGACAAGTTGCCCCATCATTGGCAGCAGTTTAAATGAATAGAGATCATATACTTTGCTTAGCCATTCTTGTTCTGGTTTTGAAAATTCTAGCACTAGCAGCCGACCACCCGGTTTTAGCACGCGAAATATAGAACGTAGTGCAGCATCTTTATCGGTAACGTTGCGTAAGCCAAAACCAATACTAACAATATCAAAACTATTATCAGCAAAGGGTAGAGCCTCAGCGTTGGCTTGCACGTATTCAATATTGTTAACCAGCCCTAGATCTCGCAGTTTATCGCGGCCAACATTCAGCATTGAGGCATTAATATCAGCTAACACTACCTTACCGGTGCTACCAACCCGCTTAGAAAATAGCGCGGTAATGTCGCCGGTGCCACCTGCAAGATCGAGTACCTGCTGACCCGGACGCACACCACTGCAGTCAATGGTGAACCGTTTCCATAGTCGGTGTACGCCCAATGACATTAAATCGTTCATTAAGTCATATTTAGCTGCAACCGAATGAAATACGTTAGCTACCATAGATACTTTTTGTTCGGCGGCAACCGTTTTGTAGCCAAAATGCGTGGTGTTTGAATTTTGATCAGTCATACAGCGGGCCCGTTGGCAAGAAAATATGCTTAGTGTAAAAGATAACAGCGCTCAGGCCAACTTATCTGTTGGCTTTATCCATCGAGTTAGATTGCGAGCATGGTTTCGTTAGCGACTTGGTTACGGCCGCGCTGTTTAGCCAGTAGCAGTACTTCAGCCGTTCTACCTAAAAACTGATACCAATTTTCTGTTTGCTGATAGAGGGACACGCCCAACGAGATGGTTACCTTAGGTAGCGTTTTTTTGGTGCGAGAGGAGACAAAACGCAGCTTTTCAACGCCGCGGCGCACTTGTTCGGCAATTTCGCTGGCGCTACGTAGGTCAACATCCGGCAGTAGAATCAGAAACTCTTCGCCACCCGATCGCACAGGCAGGCCGCTATTTTGCACGTAACTGCTAACTTTACGCGCCACTTTAGATAAAATAACATCACCGATAGTGTTGCCATACTCTAAGTTAAAACGGCTAAAATGATCAAGATCTACGGCAATAGCGGCAATACGACGGCCCGGCTGCTCACTAAACCAAATATCCAACTGATTTTGCATCGCAAGTCGATTATATAAACCAGTAAGTGGGTCGAGTAGGCGTTGCTGCTTAAGTTGTTCTAATTCATGGCGTAATTGATGGCTTTGCTGATTAGCTAATAATAGCTGTTGTTGCATCTGCTGTTGGCTAAGCCGAAACTCTGTAGTGGAATGTTGTAACTGGTTCACAATATTTAGTAATGGCGTATCAGTACCTAAGTTTTTTATCTGCAGCATACTGCTATCTAATTGCTGGATATAGCTATCTAACTGCTCCGCAGCGACATCAGAGTATGCAGCCATGCGGCTAACCATGCTTGATGCTTCTTGTAGTAATTGTTCCTGTTGTGGATTTGCCGCTGCTAAAAAACGAATATATAGCTCAGCCATAACAAAATCATCAAGCGGTGCTTTAGCTAATAATTTATGTTCAATAATGTGACAAAGCTCAGAATTATAGCCACTTATATATTCATAGCTGACCGCATAATTAACTGGGTGTGCCGCAAGATTAGTGCGTTGAAGGAATAATTTAACCTGAGCTGCCTTATCACTGGCTTGTTGTAGTGAATCCTGATATTTCATAAGGCCACACAAAACTCCGGTTATGTTGCGGTTTGGATTTATCTTAACGAATGTTAATGCTTTAAATGCAATGTAATAGTACGCGAATATAAGCAACAGACAACAGCAGTAAGGAAATCGTTAATTAGTAAATATAAAATTACCGCATATCGACGAATATATAAGCATCAGTATTACTTTACTACAAAGCGACTAACAGTAAGTGTTGTCAGTTGGGCTTACTGTATTCTGTGTATGAATTGATTACAATCGACTAGTCTTTTTATTTGTGGAAATAATTAAAATGAAAATAATGCCTAACACTAAATTAACCATATTGAAGATTAGTGTAATTATATTGTTATCAGGCTGTGCGGTAAGTAATAATAACGCTGACCAAGGTTTTACCAAATTAGCCGAACAGTTATGGCAAGCAGAGCAAAAAATAAGTAGGGCCGGGCCTGGGCAGCTTACTGATATGTCGCCAGCAGCGTTAGAGCAGCGTCAGCAGCAGCGTTTGAGTTGGCAACAACGGTTACAGCAAGTTAATGTTAACGCTTTATCAGAGCAAAACCAGATTAACCACGCCATTTTAAGTTATCGCTTAGCCGATGATATTGATGAATACCGCTTTGGTGCTCACTATATGCCGCTAACGTCAGAATCTGGTTTTCACGCTAATTTAGGCTTTTTACCACAACGAGCGCAATATCGTAGTGCAAATGACTATCAGCTTTATATTCAGCAATTAGCCGCAATACCGCGCTATATGCAACAACAAACGGATTGGATGAAACAAGGTATAGCAAAAGGTGTAACTCAACCTAAAGCCGTATTAACGGGTTTTGAGCAGGGCATTATTTCGTATGTCATAAATGATCCGCGTCAAAGTGTATTTTTTCAGCCTTTCCTATCACAGCCGTCGTTTGTCAGCACCGCGGATTGGCAGCAATTAAGCGATGAAGCCGCAGAGAAAATTAGCAATTTAGTTAACCCTGCTTACCAAGCCTTTTATGATTTTATGGTAAAAGAATATCTGCCAGCCGCGCGCGATACCATTGCAGCCAGTGCGCTACCTCAGGGTGCTGAATACTATCAAAATCGGCTGCAACACTATACAACGCTGAAGCTAACACCCGCCGAAGTGCATCAGATAGGTTTAGATGAAGTAAAGCGGATCCGAGCTGAAATGCAGCAAGTTATCCAAGCGACAGGCTTTAACGGTAGCTTTGCTGATTTCATTCAGTTTTTGCGTACCGATCCGCAATTTTACGCCAAAACCCCAGATCAGCTAATGCATTATGCTGCCTTTTTAGCCAAGAAATCAGATGCGCAATTACCCAAGTTATTTAAAACCCTACCGCGCACACCTTATGGCGTAATACCAGTGCCATTAGAAATAGCGCCGAAGTACACTACCGGCAGATATTCAGGCCCATCGCGTGATGATCAAGCTGGCTTTTATTGGGTTAACACTTATCGATTAGATAGACGGCCCTTATATGAAATGGAAGCCTTGACGTTACACGAAGCGGTACCCGGGCACCATTTACAGGTTGCGTTAGCACGTGAACAGAGCGCATTGCCAGATTATCGCCGTAGCTTTTACACGTCAGCATTTGGTGAAGGTTGGGGCTTGTATTCAGAGTATTTAGGGTTAGAAATGGGTTTCTATCAAGACCCTTACAGCAACTTTGGCCGGTTAACTTACGAAATGTGGCGTGCTGCTCGCTTAGTCGTGGATACCGGCATGCACAGCATGGGCTGGAGCCGACAGCAGGCGATAGATTTTCTTGCCAGCAACACCGCATTGTCAATGCATAACGTTACTACTGAAATAGACCGTTACATTAGCTGGCCGGCACAGGCGTTGTCATACAAACTGGGTGAAATTACCATTAAGCGGTTGCGTGTTGAAGCAGAGCAGGCATTGGGTGATCGCTTTAATGTACGAGAATTTCATGACGTAGTATTGGGCAATGGCAGTTTGCCGCTAGCGGTGTTAGAGCAACAAGTGCGTCGTTATATTGCTGAAAAAAGTACCACTGAAAAAAATAGTAAAATATAAGCACAAATAAAAAAACAGCAGCCAATTGGCTGCTGTTAATGTCTTATCGTTACTCTAGGTTCAGTATTAATTTGGCCTTCAATATCTATTGCTGCCATTTTGCTACCCGAACACAGTACGGCCAAACTGCCGTTGGCAATATGGCGTACAAAAAGTAGGTCGTACCCAAAGCGTTGCAGCTCAGCAACTGAAAATTTTTGGGCTAGATTCAAATCATCCCAGAAAAAATGTATATCCTTATCCAACTGGCGCCTTTCGTTTGACATAACTGGCTCCAACCACAAGGGATCACAGGCTTTTATTTCATCAGCTATGTTAGTTATGCAACCCGTTCTCGCTCTGCATATTGTTACAGACATAACCAATATTTAATTACTGCACTATAAAATAATGCCCGTAAAGCTTAGTTGAACTTTTAAATTTGTCTAGTGTAATTATCTTTGTCAGCCTTAAACGCACAGTATCAAATTAACAGTCGCGCAAACTCCCGCTTTGAACACCAAAAGCTACTTTGCTGATCGCGGTTGTTTGCGGCAGAATATCGTTGTACTTTAGGCAAGCGCAATATAAGGAGCTGCAATGAGTCAGGTATTACAAAATTTGCTCGCGTTATTAAAATTAGAGACTATCGAGCAGGGCCTGTATCGCGGCCAAAGCCAGGATTTGGGCTTTAAATCGGTATTTGGTGGCCAAGTAATGGGACAGGCGCTATCGGCTGCGAAAGAAACCCTGGCTGAAGATCGTAAAATTCATTCTTTTCACTCTTATTTTTTACGGCCTGGCGATGCAGATAAAGCCATCGTCTATGAAGTGGAAAATATCCGCGATGGTAAAAGCTTTAGCACGCGCCGTGTAAGCGCAATACAGTTTGGTAAGCCTATTTTTTATATGACAGCATCTTTTCAAGCTGACGAGCAAGGTTTCGAGCACCAAGACATTATGCCAGATGTGCCTGCGCCAGAAGATTTAGTCTCAGATTTAGAATTTTATCAGCAGCACGCTGATTTAATACCCGAGAGCTTACGCAGCAAGTTTATCTGCGAAAAAGCTATTGAAATGCGCGCTGTTGATTTTCAAAACCCGTTTAAAGCAGAAGTTAGCCCAGCAAAACGTTATGTTTGGTTTAAAGCTAACGGGCCAATGCCGGACGACTTACGTGTGCATAAATACATGTTAGCTTATGCGTCTGATTTTAACTTTCTACCAACAGCATTGCAGCCACATGGCCAGTCGTTTATGGCGCCTAATATGCAAGTTGCGACTATTGACCATGCCATGTGGTTTCATCAAGACTTTCGTTTTGATGATTGGTTGCTATATGCCGTTGATAGCCCAAGTGCGTCAGGTGGCCGCGGGCTCGTTCGTGGGCAGTTTTTCAATCGAGCGGGTAAACTGGTTGCGTCTACCATGCAAGAAGGTGTTATTCGCGCTTACCCTACCAGCCGCTAAAGCGTGCTGGTAGGAACAATATTATGGATACTTTGTAATACATCATTACGCAATAGCATACTTATGGTGGTATTGAGTTCAGATAGTTGTGGTGTAGTAAGAACGCGATTAGTCTCGTCAGTGCGAATATAAGCACTGTCTTTCAGTGCGTTTACTAAGGTGGCAAACAGCTGCTTGTCATTATATTCTGGTGCGGTTATGCCGTGTAAATTGAGCATTCTCTGTGCCAGCTCGTGGCTTTGCTTTTCTAAGTCAACCCGGCTTTGTGGCCCTTGGCTTTCTATTAGTTGTAATAGCATGGCATAGCGTTGCAGTGTGTGTTCGGCGTTATGAGCCAACAGGCTTAACATAAAATAGCCTTGGCTGCGCTGAGTGGCTGAGCGATAGTTTTCGCCATACTGCTCGGCAAGGCCGGTATCAACAAAATAGTTTAGCAAACTGGCGCAGTGCGCGTCTAAATCGGCAACAGCTAAAAATAACTCTTGTTGTAGCAACGGATAAAGCTGCCGCACTATGCTGATTAGCTGAGCTTGGTTTATTTCACGTTGATGTAGCAGTGCACTAGCAACAATGGCGGGCAAAATAAATAAATGTAGTATGTTATTGCGATAATAACTGAGCAAAATAGCGTTATCATCGGTTAGGCTAACTAGTTGACCAAAGGCATCGGTTTGCTGCTGCACTTTTTGTAATGTAAGCGCATGTTCAATTAGCTGCTCAGCACTTTCGTTAGGTAACGTTACTTGCGCATGGTAGGGCACACTTTGCTGCAGGCCAAGATACAACTCGATTTGTTGTGTTAACTCGGTACGCGTTAGGGCTTTTTTATCGGTCGCTAACAAGCATAAGGCGATAAGATTAATGCTATTAATGGCAGCCGCTTGGTTGATGCGCTGCATCATAGTGTCTGCCAATGTAGCAACAACAGGATTAAGCCACTGCGGTTTTTGCACTTCTATTGGATCAATGTCTTGTTTCCAATCGGGCACGTGCTGATTCAAATAGCTGTTCAACGTAATGGGCTCGCCAAAGTTCACATGGCCATAACCATAATCACGTAAATTACGAATCGCTTTTAACACGCCAAGCGCCGATTCTTTTTGTTTGCCAGAACCTTTTAACTCGCGCAGGTAAGTGTTCACTTCCATTACATGCTCATAACCTAGATAAACGGGTACTAAGGTTACTGGACGATCAATGCCTCGCAGCATCGATTGCAAGGTCATGGCTAGCATACCGGTTTTAGGTTGTAGCAGCCGGCCGGTGCGACTTCGTCCACCTTCTGTATAGTATTTAATTGAGTAGCCTTTACTAAATAACTGACATAAATACTCACGAAATACCGCGGAATAAAGCTTGTTACCACTAAAGCTACGCCGAATAAAAAAGGCACCGCCGCGGCGAAAAATTGGCCCAGCGGGCCAAAAGTTTAGGTTAATACCCGCAGCAATATGTGGCGGAGCTAAGCCTTGTTGATAGATAACATAGCTTAGTAGCAGGTAATCCATATGGCTGCGATGACAGGGTATGTAAACAACCTCATGGCCTTTTTGTGCAAGCTCGCGCAGCATATCTGCATTATTTACTTTAATGCCGGTATAAAGTTTGTTCCATAACCAACGTAGAACCCTGTCGCCGACGCGTAATGTAGATGCGCGGTAATCTGCTGCTATTTCAAGTAACAGTTTCTTAGCTTCTTGCCGAGCTGAAGCGACCGAAATACGTTTCGCTTTGGCTTCATCTTCTATTACTTTTTTTAACGCGGGCGAGGCGAGTAATGAGTTAAACAGTTGCGCCCGATTCGCTAGTTTAGGGCCAGTAGCTGCCAAACGTTGTCGGTAAAAGTGAAAGCGCGACATACGCAATAACTTGTGTGCGGTTTCTGCCTCAGCACCAAATTGTGCGGCCATTTGTCGTAGTTCGACCGCACGACTAAAGCGTACTAATGTATGGCGGCCAGAAATTAATACTATAAGCAGCTTGGCCAACCAATTTGGTGCATGAGCTTCACCTAGCAGCCATCTGATACTGTTTTCTTTTCCCGGTGCGCGGCCCCACAACAATGCTATAGGTACTAGTTGTGCATCTAGTTGCGGGTTATCTAAATGCGCTTGTAGTAACGCTCTACCTTGAGCTAATGCTTGGGTTTTGCCACGTTTAAACACTAAGGTATGTGGCTTTTCCAGAAAGAGCGTACGTAGGTACGTCTTACCGTTTAGGTTAACGTCATCTGCCGGATCAGGCAGGCCTAATTTTTTACAGGCACGGCGAATGGCGGCGAAATCGGCAGGTGATTCGGTAGCGCAAATATAAAAAAAAGGCCGGTTTTTATCTAACCCAAGCTCAGTAACCGGTTGCTCAGGGACAATTTTGTACTTCAACAGTGGCAACATTGGCCATTTTAATAAGGCTGCAAATAATTTTATCGGCCGAAACATCGCCATCTCACCCTAAGCAAAAAAGGGGCATAGCATAACATGGCAACGCAGTGCAGAAAATTGCGTATAACCAGAAACTTGCAATTGCAATACGCCTGTATATACTCACAGTATTCACTGTACAGGTAACCAGCACTATGAGACCACTAACGCCAAGACAAGCAGAAATCCTGCAACTGATAAAAACCTATCAACAAGATAGCGGAATGCCACCAACACGCGCCGAGATAGCGCAGCAGTTAGGTTTTAAATCAGCAAATGCGGCTGAAGAGCATTTAAAAGCACTGGCAAAAAAAGGCGCGATAGAAATGATGCCTGGCACGTCGCGAGGTATTCGCTTAATTGACACTAATGAACCTGAACAGTTAGGTTTACCTTTAATAGGTAAGGTAGCCGCCGGCCAACCTATTTTAGCTGCTGAGCACGTGCAGGAGCATTATCAGGTTGATGCTAACCTGTTTAAGCCGCACGCCGATTTTTTATTGCGGGTGCAGGGCATGAGTATGCAGGATATTGGTATATTAGATGGTGACTTACTGGCAGTACATAAAACTAATCAAGCCCAGCCGGGGCAAGTAATTGTAGCTCGTGTTGACGAAGAGGTAACGGTAAAGCGTTTCCAACGTGATGGCAGTACTGTGTTGCTACAGCCAGAAAATAAAGATTTCGACGTAATTAAAGTAGACTTGCGTGCACAGCATTTTGCCGTTGAAGGTTTGGCTGTAGGCGTTATCCGCAATGGCTCTTGGCTATAATTTATACTAGAGTCAAAAGGTTATTTTCAAAGATGCGCTGGTATGACCTCATTGGTTTGCCAGCGTTTTTTTGTTTTTGGGGTTTACACTTCGCGTAATTTGGACAATTCTTAAGCTGAAACTGATTAAAAAATAACAATAGGGTCAGTTTTGGTTTCGACGACAATCGTCAAACCCATAATAACAATAATTAGCTGATGAAACTTAACGCATAGATTCGGTGTGGGTGTTTAGGAACCGTGAATTACTGTGTACTTAGTTTCTGCAGTTTGCTTTGCAAAATGACAGAGGAGAAGTCCAGTGACGAAAACGCGTAGTCTTCGTTGGTCGCTGCCAACCCTGCTTTCAGCTGTTTCCCTTAGCGCTAAAGAAATGCCCCTTAATATGACACAAGGGGCTACAGAAATAAGTCAGAAGGTTTATACCCTACACATGACAATTTTCTGGATTTGTTGTGCTATTGGAGCAGTGGTGTTCGGGATCATGTTTTGGTCTATCGTTCGCCATCGAAAAGCACGTGGTGTGCAGCCGGCTCAATTTCATGAAAGCACCAAAGTAGAAGTAGTCTGGACCGCAATACCTGTAGTCTTGCTCATTCTTATGGCCATTCCGGCCACGAAAACATTAATTGCCATGGAAGATACCTCTGAAGCGGATATCACTGTGGTGGTTACTGGTTCGCAGTGGAAGTGGCATTACAAATACCTTGAACATGACGTTGAGTTTTATTCTTTGCTGGCAACGCCCAAAGAACAAATTTCAAACCGCTGGCAAAAAGGCGACAACTACCTATTGGAAGTTGATCGTCCATTAGTGCTGCCGACTGGCAAAAAAGTACGCTTTTTAATGACCTCCGATGATGTTATCCATTCTTGGTGGCTGCCTGCCTTTGCGATAAAAAAAGATGCTAACCCGGGTTTTATTAATGAAACTTGGGCACGTATTGATGAACCCGGAGTTTATCGTGGCCAGTGCGCTGAGCTTTGCGGTAAAGATCACGGTTTTATGCCAATTGTAGTGATTGCCAAAACGCCGGCCGAATTTGACATCTGGCTTAATGCTGAAGCTGAACGCATTGCTAAAGCTAAGGCAGAAGAACAAGAACTTTTGGCCATGAATATGAGTTTAGAAGAGCTGATGAGTGTGGGCGAACGCACCTATGTTGGCCATTGCGCAGCTTGTCATCAACCGAATGGTGAAGGTCTGCCTGGTATATTCCCAGCGTTAAGAGGCAGTGCCATCGCCTTAAATGATCAGCCTGCCCATATTAATATTGTACTTCATGGCAAGGCCGGTACTGCAATGCAAGCTTTTGCTAAGCAATTAAGTTTAAAAGAAATTGCAGCGGTAATTACTTATGAGCGTAATGCTTGGGGTAATAGTACCGGTGAGCTGGTACAGGCTGCGGACGTGTATGCGGTTATGCAAGGTAAAGGGGAATAACGGATGAGTGCAGTAGTGACAGATCACGAGCATGAGCATCATGACCATCGACCCAGTGGCATAAAGCGCTGGTTATATACCACAAACCATAAAGACATCGGCACCATGTACTTAGTATTTGCGCTGATTATGTTTTTTATCGGTGGCAGTATGGCAATGGTGATCCGCGCTGAATTGTTTCAGCCAGGGTTGCAGTTTGTAGAGCCGAATTTCTTTAATCAAATGACCACCGTGCATGGTTTAATTATGGTGTTTGGTGCGGTTATGCCCGCTTTTACTGGCCTAGCCAACTGGATGATCCCTATTATGATTGGCGCGCCAGATATGGCATTGCCACGGATGAATAACTGGAGCTTCTGGATTTTACCCTTTGCCTTTTTAATTCTACTTGGTTCGTTATTTATGCCAGGTGGCGGGCCAAACTTTGGTTGGACTTTTTACGCTCCACTATCTACCAAATTTAGTGGTGACAGCACCGCGTTGTTTGTGTTCTCAGTACATATTATGGGTATATCGTCCATTATGGGCGCCATAAACGTAATTGTTACTATCTTCAATATGCGTGCGCCCGGCATGACCTGGATGAAAATGCCAATGTTCGTCTGGACTTGGTTAATTACCGCATTCTTGCTAATTATGGTGATGCCAGTGTTAGCAGGTGCAGTAACTATGGTGCTGACTGATAAGTACTTCGCTACCAGCTTTTTTGACGCGGCAGGTGGTGGTGACCCTGTGCTATTTCAGCATATCTTTTGGTTTTTTGGTCACCCTGAAGTGTACATCATGATTTTACCGGCCTTTGGTATTGTTTCTAGCATAGTACCAACCTTTGCGCGTAAGCGGCTATTTGGCTATTCATCAATGGTTTATGCCACCGCCAGTATTGGCTTATTGTCATTTTTGGTTTGGGCGCACCATATGTTTACTACCGGTATGCCGGTGTTTGCTGAATTGTTCTTTATGTACTGCACCATGCTAATTTCGGTGCCAACTGGGGTAAAAGTATTCAACTGGGTTGCCACCATGTGGCGTGGTGCCATGACCTTTGAAGTACCTATGATGTTTGCGCTCGCCTTCGTGGTGTTGTTTACCATCGGCGGTTTTTCGGGATTAATGTTAGCGATTACACCTGCTGACTTTCAGTACCATGACACCTACTTTGTGGTAGCGCACTTTCACTATGTACTGGTAACAGGCGCCGTGTTTTCCATAATTGCCGCCGCTTACTACTGGTTGCCGAAATGGACCGGCTATATGTACGACGAAAAGCTAGGGCAGTGGCATTTTTGGTGCTCACTTATTTCAGTTAACTTACTGTTCTTTCCTATGCATTTTGTTGGCTTAGCCGGCATGCCTCGCCGAATTCCAGACTACGCACTGCAGTTTGCCGACTTTAACGCACTTATTAGCGTTGGTGGTTTCTTGTTTGGCGCATCGCAACTGATTTTTGTCTGGGTATTAGTGAAATGTGCTCGTGGTGGACAAAAAGCAACGGCACGGGTGTGGGAAGGCGCGGAAGGTTTGGAGTGGGAGATACCCTCACCGGCACCGTACCACACTTTTGATACACCGCCAGAGATTAAGTAGGAGCAACGTATGGCACTGAAGCACGCACCATTAACACTAAAACTGGCCATTGTTGCCTTGGGCATGTTTGGTTTTGGCTTCGCTTTGGTGCCGTTATACGACGTATTTTGTGATCTTACCGGTATTAACGGCAAAACCGCGACTACGGCGGCAACAGCTGAGGCTGCGGTGATTGATCTTAGCCGCGAAATTGTCATTGAGTTTATTGCTCGGCCGAATAAGCAAATGCCATGGCTGTTTAAGCCCGAAGTTACGCGGATGAAAGTGCACCCCGGTGAAATTCATATTATGAATTACTTAGCCGAGAACCCAACCCAAAGGTTGATTATCGGCCAAGCCGTACCGTCGGTTTCGCCAGGTCAGGCCGCGTTATATTTTCACAAAATAGAATGCTTCTGCTTTACCCAACAACACTTAGCTGGTGGTGAAAACATGTTGATGCCATTACAGTTTTATATCGACCCAGCACTGCCTAGTCAATTTTCGACTATTACGTTGTCGTACACTTTGTATGATGTCACTAGTGCTTGGGAAGGCACAGCGGCTTCAGCACAATTAGGGGAATAACATGAATAAAACCTATGAAAAATATTATGTTCCCGCGCAAAGCCCTTGGCCGATAGTCGGCGCCGTGGCCTTATTTTTAATCGCAGTGGGTGCTGGAAACTTTGTCAACGAGGTAACTAAACAACAGCCGGGTTTTGGTGGCTACATGCTTACTGCCGGCTTTGCTGTATTAATACTAATGCTGTTTGGTTGGTTTAAAAACATTATCGATGAGTCGATGAGTGGCATATATAGCGATCAAATGGACCGTTCGTTTCGCTATGGCATGAGCTGGTTTATTATGTCAGAAGTGATGTTTTTTATGGCGTTTTTTGGTGCTTTATTTTACGGTCGAGTTATCGCACTGAACTGGCTAAGTGGTGGCAGCAATAATGCCATGACCTTTGAGTTACTATGGCCAGAGTTTGAAGCGATGTGGCCGTTGTTAAAAACGCCAGGCGGCACTGAAACTCAAGCGATGCCGGCATTTGGTTTGCCGCTAATTAATACGGCAATACTGGTTATATCGTCTGTTACGTTGCACTTTGCGCATGTTGCACTGGAGCAAAGTAAACGCGGCACGCTAAAGCTGATGATGTTTGTCACTATCGTATTGGGTATTACCTTTCTTAGTTTACAAGTATATGAATATATTCATGCTTATACTGACTTAGGTCTAACCTTAGCTTCAGGTTTTTACGGTAGCACCTTTTTCTTACTGACTGGTTTCCATGGCATGCACGTTACGCTGGGCACAATTATCTTAATTTTTGTGTTTTTGCGGATATTAAAAGGACACTTTACGCCAGAAAAGCATTTTGCCTTTCGCGCCGGTGCTTGGTATTGGCACTTTGTTGATGTGGTGTGGTTGTGTTTGTATGTGTTTGTTTATGTACTGTGACGTTTAGTATGGTCTGGGGTTGGGCTCTATCAGCCCCATAGCCTGCGCAATAAAAAGTAACAACAACAAAAGGGCAGAAAACACGACTCGCCAACCAATAAAACGCGACATTTTAACATTGGGCTGATCCTGTTTAAGCATGGCCAGTCCAGCACGAACTAAATTAATAATAATAAAAAGTAGTAGCGCGATGATAATTAATTTAATCAACATAGGTTACAAACTCCAACGTGGTTGTCATGCAAGTTAAGCTGGCAAATCATTGCTTTACGCTTAATCCGCTGTGGTCTGGTCTCACTTTGACCGCTTTTGTTATTTTAATCAACCTGAGCTTGTGGCAGCTAAATCGCGCTGAAGAAAAAACCCAGCAGCTAGCAAGGTTGGCCGTGCTACAAACTGCAGGTGCACTGTCGCCATCACAACTTGAAACTATTAATAGTGCCGACCGAGATGGTATTCCGGTACAAGGATCAGTGCGTTGGCTAGCGCCAGCAATTTGGCTGCTAGATAACCAAATTGTTGATGGGCGGGTAGGTTACGACGTAATTATTCCGGTACAAGCGGATGGTTTAGCCCAACCTTTATTAGTTAATTTAGGTTGGCTGGCAGCAACAGCACAGCGTGATGAGTTCCCCCAACTGACGATCCGGCCGGAATTTACGCTATCGGCTTTGTTACGAACCAAAGTAGATGGCCTAATGCTGCTTGGCCAAAATGCAGAACAAACCGGCAGCTGGCCAATGCGTATTCAACAAGTTAATTATGAAGAGCTGTCTGCGATGAGCCATTTGTCGTTATATCCGGCGCTGTTATATCAGCAAAATAATACCGATTTTATACCGCATTATAAGCCGGTGGTATTACTACCAGAAAAGCACCGGGGTTATGCACTGCAATGGTTTTTGTTGGCAGTTGTCGTGCTGGGCGTGGCTCTAGCCGCTAGTCATCAAGGAAAAGCAAAACATGAATAAAAACAAATTTTTGCTATTATTTTTACTCTGTTGTGGCTTGCCATTATTAGCCGCTAAGGTGGTATTGGCAATGGGCTGGTATAACGGTGGCGCCTCTAGTAATGGGCAGTGGCAGCAGTCTGATGTGTTTTTGCTTGACGCCACCAAGGATCAAGCGCATTGGCGCTTGGCCGTTACATCAAAAGCGCAGTGCAACGAACATTGCTTGCAGGCACTATTTACATTAAAGCAGCTTTATATTGGTTTAGGCCGTAAGCAAGACCAAGTTCAGCCAGTGCTAATTAGCCAACAAGCTGTACCTGACGACTACGCGATGTTTGTATTAAGTGCGCCACGCCAAGCTGTACCTGCCGCACTTGAACAGCGTATTTTATTGATCGACCAACAAGGCTTGGTGCTACTTAGCTACCCGATGCCAGAGGCGGAGAGTGAAATGGCACTAACAGCCAAGGCCATTCGAAAAGACTTACTTAAATTACTTAATTACGACCGGACTAGCGCATGAGAACACAACAATGGCTGGCAGGTATCGCTATTTTTCTTACTATGGGTGTTATTTTATTAGGTGCATACACTCGGCTTACCGATGCGGGTTTAGGTTGCCCCGACTGGCCAGGTTGTTATGGTTTTTTAAAAGTCCCAGAGCTGCAGCATCATATTACTGCGGCTGAGCAGGCATTTCCTGAGCGACCGGTGGTAGCACATAAAGCTTGGAACGAAATGGTGCATCGTTATTTTGCTGGTAGCTTAGGTTTGCTGATCGCTGCTATTTTTTTCAGCAGTATATTTAGCAAGCATAGCGGCAAAGTAATACCCAGTGTGTTGCTGGCTTTGGTGGTGTTTCAAGCCGCGCTTGGCATGTGGACAGTTACGTTAAACCTGTTGCCATTAGTGGTGATGGGGCATTTATTGGGCGGCTTTAGTATTTTAAGCTTACTTGCCGTGCATTGGCTAAAATTGCATCCAGAATATCGCGTGTTTGAACCTAAGCTAATATCCCTACAGCCCTTTGCTTTGCTAGTAATAGCGATATTAATTTGCCAAATCGCTTTAGGTGGGTGGACTGCAGCAAACTACGCGGCTTTGGCTTGCATAGAGCTACCGGTATGTGAGCAAGGCTGGTTGCAACGCCTAAATGTCAGTGAAGCTTTTTCGTTACACCTTGGCCATGACGATTACGAATACGGTGTGATGTCAGCTGAAGCCCGGCAAACCGTGCATGTGTTTCACCGCTTTGGCGCAGTAATAACCTTGTTAGTGCTGGCCAGCTTTTTGCTACAGGTATGGCGCCGAGCGACAAGCAGCACTTTAAAACGCCTGACCTTAGCCGCAGCGCTATTATTGCTGCTACAGTTTAGTTTAGGTGTGTTGAACGTGGTATTGCATTTACCACTAGCTAACGCTGTAGCGCACAACTTTGTTGCGGCAAACCTGTTAATGCTGCTGGTGCTAATTTATATGCAATTGCGCCATAGTAATACCAACGTAGGCAAGGAGACACTATGACTGCAGTACTAAAAGCAAGAGCCGCCAATAACCGGCTACGTGACTATTTAGAAATAACTAAGCCTAAAGTTGTAGCGCTACTGGTATTAACCGCGTGGGTAGGCATGATGCTAGCCGTGCCTGGTTTACCTAGTGTGCAAACATTGTTTTTTGCTACCTTAGGCATAGGTTTGCTGTCGGCGGCGGCGGCGGCTATTAATCATGTGGTAGACCAGCGTATTGATGCCCAGATGGCGCGTACTTATAGCCGGCCAGTGGCAAAAGGGCGCATTAGTACTACTCAAGCAACCAGTTTTGCAATAGGTTTGGCGGTTGCTGGTTTTGTTGTGCTGTATGTTGTGGTTAATGCGTTAACTGCGTGGTTAACCCTAGCCAGCCTATTTGGTTATGCCGTGGTTTACACCATGTTTTTAAAGCGAGCTACACCACAAAATATTGTTATCGGTGGTTTGGCTGGCGCAATGCCACCATTATTAGGCTGGACTGCTGTGACCGGCGAAATTCATGGCCACGCATTATTGCTGGTGATGATAATTTTTGCTTGGACGCCGCCGCACTTTTGGGCTTTGGCTATTCATCGACGCGACGACTATGCCAAAGTAAATATGCCAATGTTACCGGTAACCCATGGTATCGACTTTACTAAAAGTGTGATTTGTCTTTATACCGTTATCTTATTCTTGGTATGTTTAATGCCATATTTAGTCGGTATGAGTGGTGCAATTTATCTAGTCGGCAGCGCTCTGCTAAATTTCCGCTTTATGCAATACGCATGGAAATTGAAGTTTAATGCTGATACCGGCACCGCAATGGCGACATTTAAGTTTTCAATTGTGCATCTAATGGTACTATTTCTGCTGTTGTTAGTTGACCATTACTTTAAGGTGTCGCCGATCTATGTTTCGTAACCTAACTTACGTTTTATTATCAGCTGCAGCGCTGGTTGTTGGTGTTATGTTGTACCAGCTGTCGCAGATGAATAACGAACCCAAGCTAGCATTAGTTTATCCGCAACCTAGGGCTTTAGCCGACTTTAATTTAACCGATCAGCATGGTGAGTTGGTTAATCGTGAGCGATTATACGGCCAGTGGACACTGGCTTTTGTTGGTTACACTTCCTGCCCCGATATTTGTCCGCTTACATTGGCAAAGCTTGCTGGTGCGCAACCAGAATTAGCGACTTTAGTAAAGCAGCCTTTAAAAATATGGTTTATTTCTGTTGATCCAAAACGTGATAATACTGAGCAGCTTAATCGTTATGTTAATTACTTTGACCAATCAAACGTACTAGGCATGACGGCAGGGCATGATCAGTTGTTTCCTTTTGTGCGTCAGTTAGGGCTTATGTATGCACTTAGTAGCACTACTGCAGAAGATTACTTGGTTGACCACAGTGCATCGGTTGCGCTTATTAACCCGCAGGGCCAGTTAGTGGCAATGTTTAAACCGCCAATGCAACAGGGCGAATTGCCGGTTATTAATGTTGAGCAGTTGCGGGCTGATTTCCCTCTGGTGTTAAACAAGCTTAACGCTAATTAAGCCAAGGTTGAGAGTACCAGTAGTAATAGCCCGGTTTACTTAATGCTGGCGCCGTGCAGTTATACCTGCTGCGGCCTTTTGCTAAGGTTTTTGTTGCGGTAACACTAAAGGTATTATCATTTAACCAGCTTGGTTTCATTAATTCACTACCGGAAAAACACTGCAATTGCTGTGGTTTAAAGTCTGCAGTATTCAAAGTAACAGTCAGTGTGGGCGGGTTTTGCTTATTAACTGGGTTAACGCCATGATAGTCGCTAATATGAAAAGGTAGCGTGCGTAGTTTCTGGCTAAGGTTAGTTAGCTCGGCGTACTGGCCTGCCGCTGGGTAGCGCGGAATACTGCTTAGTGTCGTATTATTACCAATTGCGCCAGAGTGTTGACCAATACCAATAAAACCAAGATCTAATACTAGTTTTTCCAATTCAGCACTGTATTCGCCGTAAGGATAAGCCAACCATTGATGACGTTGCCCGGTGTGCAGTTCAATGCTTGCTTCTGCACTTAAAATGCTTTGCTTCATTCGGTCAAGCCACTGTGCTTGGCTTTCGCCAGCGTCTGGTTTTGCCATATGTTCATGCCACATAGCGTGGTTGGCTACGAGTACGCCATCATCAGACATTTGCTTTACTTGTTGCCAGTTTAATAGCGGGCCATCACCCTTGTCGATGCTGCCAGGACTAATAAAAATGGTGTACGGGTAACCAAACTCTTGCAGTATTGGGTGTGCAGTGGTGAAGTTGTTCTCATAACTATCGTCAAACGTAATAACCACTGCATTATCGGCAATAGGCTGGTTGTTTTTCAATTGACTGATAAGTGTATCTAAGGCGACAACCTGAAATTTATTGTCTTTTAAGTGCTGTAGATGCTGGCGTAGCTCGGTTGGCGTAACGCTAGTAACTCGTGGCGTATCGGTAGCAACATGGTGATAAATTAACATTACAGCCGCCTGTGCCGGCAACAAGGTTAATAGCAACAAAGGCAGAATGAAACGTAGCATCACAACCTCAATATAACAAAAACCAGCTATTTATTATCCGTAAATAGCTGGCTCTTTTTAGTCAGGGTTACCGTTCGGCTTAGTAGTAAGAGTGCTCACCGCGTTCGTGTTCGGTAACGTCTTTTACGGCCGTTAGCTCACCAACAAAGCGATTGAGCAATTCTTTTTCAATGCCTTCTTTTAGTGTTAAATCAACTTGAGCACAGCCGTTACAACCACCACCAAACTGCAATACCGCAACACCTTCTGGTGTCAGCTCCATTACAGATACACGACCACCGTGGTTGGCTAGTTGTGGATTTATTTCACTATCGATAACGTATTGCACGCGCTCCATTAATGAGGCGTTGTCACTCACCTTGCGTACTTTGGCGTTCGGCGCTTTTAATGTAAGCTGAGAACCCATTTGATCGGTAACAAAGTCAATTTCCGCGTCAATTAAAAATGGTTTACTTTCGCTATCTACTACCGCATTAAACCCGTTAAAGTTTAAGGTTAAATCAGCTTCTTCCACAGCGTCTGGTGGGCAGTAAGATACGCCGCACTCCGCTTGGGCCGTGCCTGGGTTAACAACAAACACCCGAATATTGGTGCCAGCTGCTTGCTTAGATAACAGCTTGGCAAAATGCTCTTGCGCCTGTTCAGAAATCATAATCATAAGAGTACCTGACTAAATTACTAGGTTAATGGCTATGATACTCCTCCTGTTTCGGTGATGCCAGCCCCGCTTGAGTTTTGCGTCTGTTCTCGCTAATTTAGCCGCAGCTTAGAGGATATCAATTATGAAAAGTTACACCTTATTAGCGCTACTTGCGCTTAGTGCTTACAGTGTTGCAGATACTAAATATGTGCCCAGTGTTGAAAATTCAACCCTGCCATCACCAAACCAAGTGTTGGGCTATAACGTTGGCGACTGGCATGTGCGCCATGATCAAATTCAGCGTTATGCCGAGCAGCTTGCTGCCGCGTCAAAGCGAGTGCAGTTTGAAACTATTGGTTATACCCACGAACAGCGGCCGTTACTGCAGTTGATTATTTCTTCAGAACGAAATTTACAGCGCTTAGAACAAATTCGTAAACAGCATATTGATGCGGCACGCGGCGGCGAAGAAACCGCAGCCGATGCGCCGGTTATTATTTGGTTGGGTTATAGCATTCATGGTAACGAACCTAGTGGTGCTAATTCTTCGTTATTAGTCGCCCAATATTTAGCTGCGGCACAAAATGATGAGGTGCGTAATTGGCTAGATAATGCCGTTATTATTCTTAACCCGAGTTTAAACCCCGATGGTCTTGACCGCTTTGCGCATTGGGCAAATATGCACAAAGGTGCAGCTGCAGTTGCCGACACCCAGCATCGCGAACATAATGAGCCGTGGCCAAGTGGTCGCGCAAATCATTACTGGTTTGACTTAAACCGTGACTGGTTGTTATTGCAACATCCTGAAAGTCGTGCTCGCATTACGCAGTATCAAAAATGGTTGCCAAATATCGTTGCCGATTACCATGAAATGGGTACTAACAGCACGTTTTTCTTTCAGCCGGGCATTCCTAGCCGCAATTATCCGCTAACGCCAAAACGTAATTTTACGCTAACTCAGGAGCTGGCTAAATTTCATGCGGCAGCGTTTGATCAAGCTAAGCAGCTGTATTTTACCGAAGAAAGTTTTGATGATTTTTATGTCGGCAAAGGCTCAACTTACCCCGATGTTCAAGGTAGTGTAGGAATTTTGTTTGAGCAAGCAAGTAGCCGCGGCCATGCACAAGACTCAATTAATGGTTTATTGAACTTTAGCGACACAATTCAAAACCAACTGACAGCGTCTTTATCTACCATTCGCGGTGCGGTAGCTAAACGTGCGGATTTATTGTCATACCAGCACGATTTTTATAAGTCTGCTGCTAGCCAGGCAAAAAGCAGTAAAAACAAAGGTTACATACTGACCGAAACGGCTGATAAAAGCCGTATGGCATCGCTGTTAGAGTTGTTGCAGCGCCATAATGTAGAAATTTATCAACTAAGCCGCGACTGGCAAGAAGGTGATATTACCTATAGCGCTGGCAACAGCTACTATATTCCGTTGCAACAGCCGCAGTACCGGTTAATAAAGGCCATGTTTAGCACCGAGAAAAGCTTTAACGATAATACGTTTTATGACGTATCGGCTTGGACATTACCTTATGCCTTTAATATTCAGTTTGCTGCAGTTAACCGTGAACCTGCTAAAGCACAATTAAGTGCGTCGTGGCAGCTTAATGCTGAAAAAAGCAAGCCATTAACCGCCGGTGCTTATGCTTATGCCTTTAACTGGCAAGATCAACAGGCGCCGTTATTGCTGCAAGCGTTATTAGCAGAAAAACTGGTAGTGCGTGCCGCAATGGCCGATTTTGCCACGACTAGCAATGATAGTGAAATAAACCTAAAAGCTGGCGCCATGGTGTT
Organism: Rheinheimera sp. D18; assembly: GCF_004345025.1. Lineage (GTDB taxonomy): Bacteria > Pseudomonadota > Gammaproteobacteria > Enterobacterales > Alteromonadaceae > Alishewanella > Alishewanella metallidurans. The sequence goes on from NZ_CP037745.1 coordinate 137,775, forward strand.
GGCTGCGGGTTTACAAACAGAGTTAGATTGGTTTGCGCGGTTACAAAAAGTACAACAGCGGTTTGCGCTACCTATTTATGCTATTCGCACTGGCTTAACGGCTAAAGGCAGTGATTTAGGCAGTAGCCAGTTTGTTCCAGTGACTATGCCTACCGTACTATTGCTGGCGGGAAATGATGTTAACTCGATTGAGGCGGGTGAAACCTGGTACAACTTAGAGCGACTTGCGGGCATTTCACCGTCCTTAGCCGAACCGGAAAAGCTAAGATCTTTAGACTTGAGCCGTTATAGCCATATTGTGTTACCGGATGGCAATTATAATCAATGGCAAGACAAAGAAATAAACCAGCTAAAAATTTGGACCGAGCGTGGTGGTGTGCTGTGGGGCCATAAGCGCGGCGCAGCTTGGTTGGCAAAAGTAGGTTTATTGCAAGCTGGTGTGTGGCAAGGCGATGAAATGACAGGTTTAATACCGCGTAATGATCTTAGCTACCAAGATAAAGAGTTACTCGCGGGTAAACAGCGTATTGCTGGAGCAATTTATCAGGCTGAACTAGATTTAAGTCACCCACTTACGTTTGGTTTAACCCGCAATACGCTGCCGGTATTTAAAAATGGCACTATGTTATTACAACCTAGCGACACGCCGTTTGTTAACGTAGCTTTATACAGCAGTGCCCCGCAATTAGCCGGCTATACCGCAGCAGAATATGTGCCGCGCATTAGCCAAAGTGCAGTAATGTTGGCACATAATCTTGGTAAAGGCCGAGTAATAGCGATGAGTGATAACCCGGTATTTCGCGGTTACTTTTATGGTTCAAGCCGGTTGTTAGTTAATGCGATGTACCTAGGCACAGCGTTTAGTGCGTCAGCGCGTTAGGGCGCTGGCGTTACTGCTACTGTCCATAAGCTGATATGTTCTGCGCCATGGCGGCGCAGAATTTTACATAGTTCATTGGCAGTAGCTCCTGTAGTTATTACATCATCAACCAGCGCAATGCGCGCTGGTATCACTGAATTAGGCAGCAGCACAAAGGCATTGCGTAAATTTTGCTGGCGCTGCTTGCGGTCTAAACCTACTTGCGCTTGTTGACGTTTTGGCCGTGTAAGCAACGGTAAAAGTGGAATGTGTAATTGTGCCGCCGCGGCCTGAGCCAAAACCTGTGCTGGATTAAAACCCCGTTTGCGCTGCTTACTGGCGTGCATAGGCACAAACATTATCGCTTCCGGTAAGGTATTATTATGTTGTTGGTACTGCCTCATTAGCGCAGTAAATTGCTGTTGTAATAAATCACCCGCCGCATAGTCTTGACCAAATTTCCAACGCTGCAGCCAATGCTGGTAAGGTTGTTGATAATAACCAACACTAAGCAAAGCATTAAAACCGGGTTTTGCTAAACCGCGCGCTACACTGGGTAACCACAGTAAATTATAATGGCATAGCTGATAAGGTAATTCTGGCAAGGCGTGTTGGCAGGCGTTGCATAGCTGGCGCTTAAAATGCTGAACCGGTAAACTGCACCACAAACAAGGTGTCGGCAACAGCCAATGCCAGATTTTTTGCAGCCAAACAATAAAATGGTGCAATAAATTAAGTCCTTTTAATTTACAATTTAACAACTATGGCAGCAAGAATGAGTTCTGACAAACCAACACTGGTGCTTCTGCACGGCTGGGGGCTGAATCAAGGCGTGTGGCAAGGCATTACGCATCTGTTGGGTAATAAGCTACAGATACTTACCCCTGACTTACCTGGCTTTGGTTTAAATAGACCGTTTCCTAAACCGTATCAACTTGATGCTGTTGTTGAGCAATTAGCACAAGAAATACCGGCGGACAGCTATGTCTGCGGTTGGTCGCTAGGTGGCTTATTGGCTATTGGTTTGGCTAGCCGTTTCCCAGAGAAAGTACTGCAGCTAGGGCTCGTTGCTGCGTCACCGTGTTTTATGGCGCAGCCGTCGTCTATTGAGCTATCTGTGCCTTTTGAGCCACAATGGCCTGGAATGGCACAGTCGATTATGCAGCAGTTTGCTCAGTCTTTAAGTAACAACTTAACACTAACTATCGAGCGGTTTTTAGCGATACAAGCTATGGGCAGTAACACGGCACGGCAGGATATTAAAGCGTTAAAGCAAACGATAATGGCTTACCCAACACCGGAATTAGCAGCCATTGAGGGCGCGCTACAACTACTGAGAACTGATTTACGAGACGAATTTTCTGCACTGACTCAGCCTATTGTTGGTCTTTATGGTCGGCTTGATGCCTTGGTGCCTGCTAAGGTAGTTGAACGGCTGCAGCAACTGCAGCCGCAGGCGCAGTTTAGCGTGCTTGAGCATGTATCCCATGCGCCGTTTATTTCTGCGCCAACTGAGTTTGTAGCATGGCTTAATGGCTGGCTACAACTGGATAAATTAGCGGTTAACGGCGGTGAACACAGCTAAATTGCTGCTGCCCTTTCATTTAGTCTCATTATGGTTAATAATTAGACAGTATTGCTAAGGTTGCAGGAGTTGTAGTATGAACATTCAGTCGGCGTTATATTCTGGTATGCAAGGTTTCTCGCGCGCCAGTGCGGGCGTTACCGATGCAACCTTAAACATTAATCAACAAACTCAAGTTAATCGAGCAGTAGAAACTGACCAAGCGCTGACGCAAGCAGACGCACCAGATCAGGCACGTAGTTTGCGCGCGCAGCAACCAGTATCGCTAACCAATAGCTTAGTGCAGTTGGGCCAAGAAGAACGCAATGCGCAGGCAAACGTAAAAACCATCCAAGCAGCCGATGAAATGCTTGGCACTGTGATTGATATTCGAGTGTAGATAAATGCTGGTATCTAATTATCCTAACGTTAGCATTAACACCGCCAACCCGCCGACCGAAATGGCGCGGAGCGATTCGCTACGTCAGAATTTATTTACGCCAGTAAAACAAGTAGAGAAATCCGGCGCAGAAAAACCGGTAGTTAGTGATGACAAACCCCGTTCTAGCAGTAATAGTTCCTCTACCGGCGGCTTGTACGATGCTAAGGGTAAAGAAACAGAAACACAGCAAGCTATTGATGGTCGCGGTGAGCGTGAGCCAGACCCAGAACAACAGGGTGATGACGCCAAACGCGAAGAAGAGCAAGCAGCACAGCGCGATACACAACAGCAACAAGCAGAACAGCAAGAACAACAGAAAATTCAACAGCTAAAAAGCCGTGATCAAGAAGTGAAAATACATGAACAGGCTCACGCAGCTTTAGGCGGTAGCCATGCCGGTTCGCCAAGTTATTCTTACGAGCTTGGCCCTGATGGTAAGCGATATGCGGTAGATGGCGAAGTGCAAATAGACATTTCACCGATACCGGGTGATCCGCAAGCGACAATACAAAAAATGCAGCAAGTTAGAGCCGCCGCTCTAGCGCCAGGCGAGCCATCATCGGCCGACCGACGTATTGCTGTGCAAGCCGCGCAGCAACAAACTCAGGCACAGGCTGAACTTGTAAAGCAAACTAGCAGTATGGGCAAAGGCCTACCAGAAATCGAGCAAGACAGTGGTTCTGACTCGGCCGCTAATATGGCTGACGACGACGCTCAAAGTGACATTACGTTAAAAAGCCAGGTACGACAAACCTTGGCTATGCCTACGCAAATGCAAGTAAGAAATGGTGTTATCGCAAGTTTCTATCAGCGCGCAACTGAGCCCTTAGTGCGTCAATCACTACACCAAGTTTAAGCTTTAACCCGCCACGCTAAATATTCTTTCGCACTGCCCCTAATAGAGTGAAAAAAGATAATAAAACGGCCGAAAATAGTGCTGCCGCCACCGACTGTCGATTGTTCCTGCAGTAGTCTTGCTGCATGCTGCTTAAAACAGTCTCGCATTAACTGTTTGCAGTGCTCAGTTATTTTATTGACTATATAGGAAAAAACTATGCTTCAACCGTTAACCAATACGTTTATCGCTTTATCGGTGCTTATACTTAGTGGGTTGTTCAGTAGTCATCAGGTTATAGCTGATGACGGCCCTTACGTATTTTACAGCGATAATAAACAGCAATTGAAGGTGCAATGGGTGTGCACTGTTGAAAAAATTCAACCGATAAACCAGGTTATTAAACCGGTATGTGGTTATTCGAGAGATATTACACTTCGTCAGCATAAAGCGGTTGATCCCAAGGTGCAATTTACCGCTGATAGCCTGGCTGTACTTAGTGATATTCACGGCCAGTATGGTGTTATGACAACACTACTGCAGGCTAATGCGATAGTCGATGCCGATTTTAACTGGTCGTTCGGTAGTGGGCATTTGGTGGTAGTCGGTGACGTTATGGACCGAGGACCTCAGGTAACAGAAATTTTTTGGTGGTTGTATCAACTAGAGCAGCAGGCTGAAGCTGCTGGGGGTAAAGTGCATATGTTGCTGGGTAACCATGAAACGATGGTGCTATATAACGACTTGCGCTATGTAAATGAAAAATATACGAAGGTTGCGGAGCAGTTAGGCACTGATTATACCGGGCTGTATGCTGAAAACACTATTTTGGGACAATGGCTGCGCACTAAGCCTGTTTTGCTGCAAGTTAACGATATGCTGTTTATGCATGGTGGTATGCACCCTGATTACTTAGCTTTAGGCTTATCGTTGGCCGAGGTCAACGAACAGTTTAGACAATCTCTTGGTATGGCTAAAGATGCATTAAAACAGCAACCGATGCTTAATTTCTTGTATGGCTCTTTAGGCCCGCTGTGGTATCGCGGTTATTTTCGCGAAGAAAATAGTCTCACGGAGACTGAGTTAACACAACTGTTAGCCCGTTTGAATGTGAGTAAAATAGTTGTTGGACACACCTCGATGGACGGTGTGTTTTCGCATTATGGCGGCAAGGTTATCTCGGTTGATAGCAATATTAAGCGCGGTAAAGCTGGCGAGATTTTGTTATGGCAAAAGGGCGAGTTACGCCGCGGCACAATTTTAGGTGAAAAACTGCCTATGCGAACACTGCAATAAGTTAAGTTAGCCTTAATTAGCTAATTTTCTCACCAATAGAATTTTAATGTAAGTTGTTGATTGGTAGCCAATAGATATTAAATAGAGTTATAACTGGTTAAGAAAGGACTTAGTGGTGATTGTGCTGATGCACAGCAGAGAGATAAACCTAGTGCTGGTAAGTTAATAGCTTTCAGCTAACAGGGTGTGCTTGGTACTGCACGATAAATACTAACGATTAACTCAGCGATAATACTTGGGACTATAATAATGAATAAAAACACACCAGTGGCGCTGGCCATTAAGGCCGCAATATTAACAACAGCGTTTGGCAGCGCCGGTTTTACTGCCTCCATTTATGCACAAGATAATACCGTCGCCCCGCTTGAACGTATTGAAGTTACCGGCTCACGCATTAAACGCACCGACTTAGAAGGTGTTGCGCCTGTTACTGTTATTACGGCATAAGAAATAGAACTAAGTGGTTTTAGTAATGTAGAGGAAATATTACAAGCTTCTGTAGCCAATGCTGGCCGTACTATTGAAGGTAACGAAAGCAGCTGGACGCAGGGCGCAAGCACTATCAATTTACGCGGCATGGGGGCTAACCGTACCTTAGTATTAGTGAATGGTAAGCGGGTACCTCAGTATCCGGCAGCTACGGGCGGGTCTTCAAATTTCGTCGATACCTCAACCTTTCCTACCAGCGCGGTAGAGCGCATTGAAATATTAACTGGCGGTGCATCAGCTATTTATGGCTCAGACGCTATTGGTGGCGTAGTTAATATCATTTTAAAGAAAAGTTATGACGGTAGCACAATAAACGTACGACATGAAAACCCGCAGCACGGTGGCAGAGATAAAACCAAGGCATCATTAACCACGGGTTTTGAAACCAAGCTGGGTCAAACCATGGTTGTGTTCGAGTACAGTGATGCTGAGATTTTACGCGCTGGACAGCGTGACTTTACTACAGTAGGTGGCCCCGATGGCACTGAAAAACATAGCTCTACTTCTGCATTTATTCGTGATTACGGTAAAGTATTTCATAAGCAAGATTATGTTATGGCGAATCAGCAGCAATGTGATGAGTTATTTGGCGATAACGCCGTGTGGGATGGCAGCGAAAGTCGTTATAAATGTCGCTATGAACTATATAATCAAGATGGCCTACATACGGCAAAAACCGAATATAACCTTGTACTAAATCAGTCAGGTGATTTAAATGAAAACTGGCAATACAGTATGTTATTGCAAGGTAGTGATAAAAAAACGGTGAAGGGCAATAGTCAAAAGGGCGTGACACCAACCTTCTATATGAATGCGGATAACCCTGGCGAGTATAGTTATGACGCTACCGACTTTGCTAACACCAAAGAGTTTCGGATGTACCGCCGGTTAGATGATTATGGCCAAGTACGAGATTACGTTGGTGAAGAGAAAAATTTAAATATGTCACTTGGTGTTGCCGGTAACGTAGGTGATTACGGTTTAGAAATTAACTGGGCTTATGGTAAAAGTCGTTTTGAGCGTACCGGCGTTAACCAAATGCGTGCAGACCGTTTGTTAGATATTATCAGTTTTAACCCTGCTGATTCTGCTAATGCCGATAAATGGTATCCAATGGATAAGATGACAGCAGCACAAGCAGATTACTTGTATGCTGAAACACTAACCGATGCCGGCTCTGGCATGAACCAACTGCAAGCGGTACTAACCGGCGATTTAATTGATACGGCGAATGGCCCAGTGCAATTTGCACTGTCTGCAGAGTGGGCACGTGATTGGTTTTTCGACGTTAAAGATGAAGACACCCTAAGTGGCAACTTAATTGGCCAAGGTGGTACCCAAGGACGCGGAGAGCGTAAACGTTATGCTCTGGCTGGCGAGGCCGCTATTCCATTGCTAGAAGCGAGTTCTGGCTATGGCAAAATGGATGCAAGCATCGCGGTGCGTTACGATAAATATGATGATAAATCTGAAGTGGGTGGCGCGTTAACACCACAGATGGGAATTACCTATCAGCCGCATGAAGACATCCTATTAAGAGCCAACGCAGGTCGCAGTTTCCGTGCGCCAGATCTGCAGCGAATGTATGGTGGTGTTAGCCGCAGTTTCAGCAGTACGACGATAAAAGTTGATCCTAATTATCCAGATGGCATTGATGATAACTTTGAATCAATTAGTGCCGGTAATATCAAGCTAGCAGAAGAGAAAGGTAAGTTTTGGAACCTAGGTGTTGTTGCGCAAATAACCGAAGGTTTAAGCTCTAGTTTAGATTTTTGGCGTATTTCGTTAGAAGGTGCAGTTTACACTGAAACTGTTGATAGAATATTAGGCAACCCCGCCTATGATATGACAGGTCAAGCAAGTTCATGTAACGATTTAAACTCGATTGGTTACATTATGCAGCAGTTACCAGGGCAAGATTATAAAGATATTTTTTGTGTGCGCCGTGGCACCATTAATAGTGCGTATGAATCTTCGCAAGGGGTAGATGGTGAACTAACCTACAACTTGAATTTAGATCAGTTTGGTAAGTTTCGTTTAAAAACCAACTTATCTTATACCATGGAAAAAACCTACCAAGCTTTTGCTGGTGGTGAACGGTTAGAAGAAACAAAAGATGACTACTTGCCGATTTGGAAAAGCACCGTTTCGTTAAACTGGGCCTTTCATGGTGTTAGCACTAACTTAAGCTGGTATTACCTTGGCACCGGCGAAGGTAGCGATATTTGGAACCTAGTTGATGCAGCAGGTAAAAAATATCAAGAACGAGTATGGAGCAAGGTTGCTGCGCAGCAACGTTTAAATTTAAACAGCAGCTACCGTTTTGATTTTGGTACTAAGTTAACGCTGGGTATCAATAACTTAACGGATACGACGCCGCCATTGTTTACCGAGGGGCATCCAGATCGCAATAGCCATCCGTATTATCCGACCAATATGGGATACGACGTTATTGGCCGCACGTTCTATGTCGCTTTAGAGCACCGTTTCTAACTTGTAGATTAAATTAAGCTCCGATTTCGGAGCTTAATTTTTTGGGTAGCTTAATGTTTCGTTTAATTATTAGTATTATTTTATTATTGCCATGCTCTTTGCTGGCGTTGTCGTATCAACAACCCGATACCCGCTTGGCCCAGCTTGTTGCTAATAGTAGCCAACTACACTGGCAATTATCAGCCAATAACAACTGGTTAATACAAACTGAAAATGCCGACCGGCCAGATCTCGCCGAATTACGCTATGCCACAGCAGAGCTTGCGGGTTTACGTATTAACCTTGAGCAACTGAGTGTTGGTTTAGGCAATGGTTATAAAAAAATTAGCTTGCAGCACAATATTACTGCACAGCACCTTGAAATTAATGCGCTAGCTAAGCAACGCTTATATGCGCCTAAGCTTTCGCCAGATGAAAATTGGCTTAGTGTGGTAATGGCCGAGCCACGGGGCTTGTTTATTAAGTTTATAAATTTAAAAAATGGCAAGCAGCGCCAAGATAAGCAGCGCTTAAATGCCATTTTTGGTATTCAATATCAATGGTTAGCCGATAGTTCAGCAATCGTGATGCTGGCAGAACATCAAGCCGACACGAAGCTAATAGCCACTGCGTTACCCAGCGTGTACGAAAGTAACACAGACAAAGAACCGCAACGTACTTATCAAATGTTACTTAGCTCACCAAATGATAACATTCAGTTTTCTCAATTAATTCAATCACGTTTAGTGCAAGTGTCCACGAATTTACGCAGTAAAACGTTATTACAATTACCGCTATATCGCTTTGCCTTATCGCCCGATAATCAATATGTGTTAGTTGACCAAATACTGCAGCCATACTCTTATCTGGTGCAAGCGGATAATTTTAGCCGTAGCCAAGATATTTACAGTATTAGCGGAAATAAAATAGTTAATTTACAGCAACAAGGTGTACATGAGAGCCGTAAAACTCGGCCCGGATTAAAGCATATTGCCTGGCGCGCGGACCAGCCGGCAACTTTGTATTGGGTTGCCGCACATACCAATAAAGCTTTTAAAGAAGCGCTATGGCAATGGCCAGCGCCCTTTAAGGCTGAGCACGAGAAGCTTCATGATTTAGCTTGGCGGTTTAGCAAAGTACAGTGGTCAAGCAACCGGTTAGCCGTGCTGTATGAAGCCGATAGCAACACAAAGCAAGAGCGGGCTTGGTTTTTTCCTGACGGCCTTGCTGAGCCTGGCCGCATTTGGTATCAGCGACACACTAAAGACCAATCCGGTTTACCGGGCCGTCTACTGACAACAACTAACCAATATCATCGGCAAGTACTTAAACAAACTGCACGTGGCGAGATGTACTTGTTGTCAGATGATAATGAGCTGCAACCGCAAGAGCTTAATATCGTGTCATTAACCACCGACAGTAAAACCTTGTTATGGCGCGCCGCGTCAGATGCACAAGATAGCTTTATTGATCTTATTGATGATGGCAATATTTTTTATTCGCAACAAAAATTACAGCAACCAGCAGAGTTATATCAGCAACTCGCCAGTAACGTGGTTAAGCGAGTGAGTGTGGCTCATCCGGCACCGAGTTATCAGCACGTAACCCGACAACAGGTTAACTATCAGCGTGCCGATGGTGTAAAACTCAATGGCTGGTTATATTTGCCAGCAGGCTACAATAGCGCAATGGGGCCGTTACCTGTACTTATGTGGGCATACCCACGAGAGTACGATTCTGTTGCCATCGCCGAACAACAAACAGCGAACAGTCATAGGTTTATGGAGTTATCTGCTTCAGGAGCCCAGGCCTATGTCGCTTTAGGCTATGCGGTATTTGCGCAGGTTAGTATGCCAATTATTGCTGATGAAGACACCGCACCCAATGATACGTTTTTACCGCAGCTAATTGCTAATGCTGAGGCAGCGATTAATACCTTAGTTAAAATGGGCGTGGCTGAGCGCGGCAATATTGCCATAGGCGGGCATTCTTATGGCGCATTTATGGTAGCAAACTTATTGGCCCATACTGATTTATTTGCTGCAGGCATTGCGCGTAGTGGTGCCTATAACCGCAGTTTAACGCCTTTTGGTTTTCAATCAGAAAAGCGTAATTTTTGGCAGCAACCGCAAATATATACTGATATGTCGCCGTTTTTTCATGCTGATAAAATTAACGCCCCGTTATTAATGATCCACGGCCAAGCCGATGCAAATTCTGGTACTCATCCAGAGCAGTCATTACGCATGTTTAATGCATTAAAGGGGTTAGGTAAGGTATCAAGGCTCGTTATGCTGCCGCTAGAAGGGCATCATTATCAAGCTCGGGAATCGGCATTACGTTTGTTGTGGGAGCAACAACAGTGGTTGGCACAATATCTTAAAGCAACACCGGCTATGCAGCAAAATTCGACAGAATAGCCAGTAGCATGTGCTAATGCGCGTTATTAACTATTCACTATGGTAGTATTTGGTAACAGAGCCATAACTTGTTACAACCAATTGGTAGTTTTTAATTATGCAGCAGACATTTTCTTTAGCTGGGTTACTTATTAACCCAGCTGAATTAACCATTTCTAATTCAGAATTACAGGTTTCTGTGCAGTTAAAACCAATGGAAGTGCTGGTGTATTTAGCGCAGCACTATCCCACTTTGGTTAGTCGCGAACAGCTGATAGATAATGTCTGGTTAGGTAATAATTACGTTGGCGAAAAAGCCCTTACTAATGCAATCTGGCAGCTGCGTAATATCTTACAAAAGTTTAATGCTGCTGATTTAATTACTACGATCAGGAAAAAAGGCTATCGCCTAGCCGAAGCTCCGCAGTACAACGCGACAATTAGTGAAAACACTAACCAAGGCTCAACCAAGCAACGCTCATGGCGTAAAGTGTGGTTTGGATTAATGTTTATCATTGCAGCAATAGTCATTTTGGCCGGTCAGCATTGGGTTTTCTCTGAAAAAAGCCTAGCGGCGCCAGTTATTAGTAAAATAACCAATAGTGTTGGCCGAGCATTTTTTCCGGCATTATCACCTGATGGCCGCTATTTAGTTTTTACTTGGCGCAAGCTATCTACACCTTCTGATTTATATCTTATTGATTTACAAGACGCGAACTATACGCCTAAGCAGTTGACGTTTAGCAGTAACGACGAAAGTAGTGCGCTGTGGAGCAAAGACAACCGCACGATATTTTACTCAAGTAAAACCGAGGTGTATGGCGAATGCCATATCATGCGACTAGATACGCTAACTTTAGCTACCACAGAAATAGCAACCTGCGGCCGGCATAGTAAGGTATATATGGATGAGTCGGTAGATGGCAGATACTTGGTTTATAGCGGCAAGGTGGCGCCAGATGGTACAAACGTCTATTTGCTCGATTTACAAAACCCTGAGGCCGAGCCTAAACTGTTGCCTTGTCATGCCAATTGTCAGTATCGCGTGCGTGAAGTAGCCTTTTCGCCCGATGGCCAGTATTTAGCCCTAACGCGTCGCGCGCATCGTTTATCAGAAGATATTTATTTATTAAATTTGGCTACCAATGAAGAAGAAAAACTGACAGAAGATCAAGAAGATATTTTAGGTGTATCTTGGCACCCTGATAGCAAGCGATTAGTTTATGCCTCTGTGCTGCATGGTAAGCGCCAAGCCTTTATGTTTAATCTTACCGATAAACAACATTACAACTTAGATATTGATAACTTTGCCGAGCCAAGCAAAATAGCGGCAAATGGCGACGTGTATTTTTTCAGTAGCACTTATGTACCTCAGTTAGGTTATTTACCCGTGAACCAAGGCATACCAGCCGCTATAGTACGCTTAACAACGGCAGACGAACGTTATGAGCATCCTAACTACAGCCATGCAAAAAAAGCTATTGCTTATGTGAGTAACGAGTCGGGAAACATGGAAATATGGATGTCTGATCCTGACATGGTACAGCGAACTCAATTAACCCAGTTAAACGGTATGGTTAAGTATCCGCAGTGGTCTTATGATGGCCGCTTTATTGCTTTTGTTGGTCGTTTACCTGAACAGCAAAATGATAAGCTAATGCTGTTAGAAGTGGCAACGGGTAAATTAAGTCAACTAGCAACGGGGGTAAGTTGGCATGGCCAGCTTAGTTGGTGGTATGACGACAGCGCTATTATTTATAGTTATAACAACAATTTATTTAAGTTTGAGCTGAAAACTAACGCTGTTAGCCAGCTAACCACTAATGGTGGTGTCTGGGCACAAATGCCTGCAAAAGATCAGTTTTATTTTAGTAAAGGTCGTAATCGTGGTTTGTGGCAGTTGCTACCAGACCAAACCGAGAAAATGTTACTACCTAGTCATATTTTTAGTGCCAGAATCGCTTGGGCTTATGCGAATAACGGTATTTATTTTTTGCAGCAACAGTCACAAAAAATGCTGTTGAGTTTTTATAATATAAAAACATCGACCACACAGGACATGATGCTGTTGCCAATTGATATGCTGAGCTTACTAACGGTAATGAGCTATGACCCTGATAATAATCGGTTATTTTTAGAATTACCCATGCAGCCGCGAGCAGATATTTATAAGTTAAGCCACCCATTATTACAATAAAACGCCAGTTACTAACGGTAATAACTGGCGTGGACGGGTAGTTTATTTTTTCAATTTAGCAAAAGCATCGGCAAAGGCATTACCCATAGCCGCGTTGTTATCTACCGGCTTTGCTGGCCGTGGTGCCGCGGCTCTGGCGCTTTGATGACGTTGGGTTGGCGCTTTGTCTTGCGATTTAGGCTCTGGTTGTTCATCCATACGCATCGTTAGTGCAATACGTTTACGCTCAACTTCAACGTCGAGTACCTTCACTTTTACTACGTCACCGGCTTTTACTAACTGATGTGGATCACTAACAAACTTATCGGTTAATGATGAAATATGTACCAAGCCGTCCTGGTGTACGCCAATATCAACAAAGGCACCAAAGTTGGTTACGTTAGTTACTACGCCCTCAAGCAGCATACCTGGCTTCAAATCTTTTAAGGTTTCTACACCGTCTTTAAAGCTGGCTGTTTTAAATTCAGGCCGTGGGTCGCGGCCCGGCTTATCTAACTCTTTTAAAATATCGGTAATAGTAGGTACACCAAAATGCTCATCGGCAAATGCTTTTGCATCAATATCTTTTAAAAAGCTGCTATTACCAATAATTTGCTCAACCGTTTTTTGGTGTGCGCTCAGAATTTTTTCAACTAGTGGGTAAGCTTCTGGGTGCACCGACGAGGCATCTAGCGGGTTAGTACCATTGTTAATTTTCAGAAAACCCGCTGCTTGTTCATACGCCTTTGGCCCTAGTCTTGGTACTTTTAATAGTTGTTTGCGTTCGTTAAAGCGGCCATTGGTGTCGCGATAAACCACAATATTCTGTGCCAGTGTTTTGTTTAAGCCTGCCACTCGTGCTAATAGCGGTGCTGATGCGGTATTTAAATCAACACCGACGGCGTTTACGCAATCTTCTACCACGCCGTCTAATGACTTGGTTAGCAAGCTTTGGTTAACGTCGTGCTGATACTGGCCAACACCTATGGCTTTAGGTTCGATTTTTACTAGCTCTGCTAGTGGGTCTTGTAAGCGACGGCCGATAGATACGGCACCGCGTAATGACACATCTAAATTTGGGAACTCTAGCGCGGCAAGCTCGGATGCGGAATACACTGATGCACCGGCTTCTGACACCATCACTTTTTGAATTTTATGCTGCTCAGGTAATAACTTCATCACCTCAGCGGCCAGCTTGTCAGTTTCGCGTGAAGCAGTGCCATTACCGATAGCGATTAGCTCAATTTTATGTTGTTGGCATAGTGCGGCCAGCACTCGTACCGACTTATCCCATAAGTTTTGTGGCGCGTGCGGAAATATCGTGGTTTGGCTTAATAGCTTACCGGTTTCATCAATTGCCGTTACTTTAACACCCGTTCTAAGGCCAGGATCGAGCGCCAATGTATTACGCATGCCGGCTGGTGCCGCCATTAATAAATCTTTTAAATTACGCGCAAACACTTTAATAGCTTCTTGTTCCGCCTTTTCGCGCAGCTCGCCTAGTAAGTCGTTTTCTAAATGTAAATGTAGTTTAACTTTCCACGTCCATTGCACTGCAGTGCGTAAAAACCCATCGGCGGCACGACCTTCGTCTTTTATTTGAAAATGGCTAGCGACCATTTGCTCGCACAAACTATGTGCAGTTTCTTCATTAGCATCAGGAATAAGTTGTAACTGCAGTACGCCTTCATTACGACCACGAAACATAGCCAATGCGCGGTGCGATGGAATGTTTTTCCAACTTTCGGTATGGGAAAAGTAATCGCGGAACTTCGCGCCTTCTTGCTCTTTACCTGCTACTAGCGTGCTTTTTAGTACCGCATGCTGGGCTAAATGCTGGCGCAAACGGGCTAGCAAATTGGCATCTTCGGCAAAGCGTTCCATTAAAATGTACTTAGCACCATCTAGTACGGCTTTTTCATCAGCAAAACCAGCATCAACGTTGATATAGGCCAGTGCTGCTTGTTGAGGGTTGAGTGTGGGCTGTTGCAGTAGCGCATCGGCTAATGGTGCAATGCCGGCTTCAATAGCAATTTGGCCTTTGGTACGGCGCTTAGCTTTGTAGGGCAGGTATAAGTCTTCTAGTCGGGTTTTATTATCTGCTGCTAGTATGTCTTGTTTTAATTCAGGGCTTAGTTTGCCTTGCTCGTCAATGGTTTTTAATATTACCTGACGACGGTCTTCAAGCTCGCGTAAGTAGGTTAAACGCTGTTCAAGATGGCGTAGTTGCGTATCGTCTAGGCCGCCAGTAATTTCTTTACGGTACCGAGCAATAAAGGGTACGGTTGAGCCCTCTTCTAACAATTTAATAGTTGCAGATACCTGCTCGGGACGCGCGGCAATTTCTGCTGCGATCTGGTTAACAATCATAGACATAAAAAGAAAATTCCTGAATTAAAAAGTACCCGTAGGCGAGAAACGTCAGACTAAAAGCAATAATATAAGCCGATTGTCACCTTTGTGCGGCAAAAAATCCAATTTGTTGTCGTTTAGCTTGCCGTATTGTTGTAGCGGATGCTGGTAATAAACCAGAGTTTATTGCCGGTAGGCGTGGGCACTATAGCTTCGTCGTCTACCGATTTTTTCAGCAGCGCACGTGCCATGGGTGAATCTATCGAGATGTAATCATTACGACCATATATTTCATCTGGGCCAACAATACGGAAGCTTAGCTGCTCATCTTGCTCGTTTTCAACGTCGACCCAAGCGCCAAAAAACACTCGACCGTCTTGTTGCGGCGAGTATTCAACAATTTTAACGGCTTCAATACGCTTACGCAGAAAACGTATACGTGAATCTATCTGGCGTAATAAGCGTTTGTTCTCTTTGTAATCTGCGTTTTCACTACGGTCACCAAGGCTAGCCGCCCAAGCGACTTTAGCCGTAACGTCGGGGCGCTGTTCACGCCATAAATAGTTAAGTTCGTGCTGTAGAGCGTCATAGCCCTCGCGGGTAATTAAATTGGTGCGCATAGTTCATTAAAGCTAAATAAATTTGCTGCTGATGGTAGCAGCTTTTGCCAAGGTGCAGTAACAAATGACATAAATACCGAGCTGATTTTGCCGAAGCTGTATTTTTGTTTATAGTACAGCGATATAGTAACACGATAGAACATATCAAAGAGTATGGAAGCTTTATTATGGCAAGTTTAGAAACCCCGAAAATTCTCGTTGTTGACGATGATGTGCGTTTGCGTAACTTACTTGAACGCTACTTAGTTGAGCAGGGCTATATTGTGCGCAGTGTCGGTAATTATGAGCAAATGCAGCGCTTAATGGAGCGAGAGAATTTTCATTTGCTAGTATTAGATTTAATGTTACCCGGCGAAGATGGCTTATCGATTTGCCGTAAGCTGCGCCAGCAAGAAAATGAAATACCTATTATTATGCTTACGGCAAAAGGCGATGAGGTTGACCGTATTATTGGCCTAGAAATGGGCGCCGATGATTACCTACCAAAACCGTTTAATCCGCGCGAGCTGTTAGCACGAATTCGTGCAGTAATGCGCCGTAAAAGCAAAGAGTTACCGGGTGCACCTAGCCAATTAGAAAGCACGATTGAATTTGGCCCGTTTAAGTTTAATTTAGCCACCCGCGAGATGCGTAAAGGTGATGAGCTATTGCCACTTACTAGCGGCGAGTATGCGGTACTAAAGGTGTTGGTTAGTCATCCACGGGAGCCATTATCTCGGGATAAATTAATGAACCAGGCTCGCGGCCGCGACTATTCTGCGATGGAACGCAGTATCGACGTACAGGTATCACGCTTGCGACGTATGCTAGAAGATGACGCCGCCAGCCCACGCTATATTCAAACGGTGTGGGGTTTAGGTTATGTGTTTGTACCCGATGGTAACGTTACCTAAATGCGCTTGTTGCCCCGCAGCGCCTTTGGTCAAACGGTTTTTTTAATTGGCTTTTTGTTGCTAATTAACCAACTAATGTCGTATTTGTCGGTAGCATTCTACGTTATTAAACCCAGCACCCAACAAATTAACCACTTAATTGCCAAGCAAATTAAAGTAGTATTTATTGATAGTAACCAAACCGAGCCACTGCTTTCTTCCGAGCTTACCGAGCGCTTTCAACACGTTACTGGTATTGAAGTGTATTCTGAGGCGCAAGCACTACAGAAAGGTTTGGCGCAGGCAATTTATTACAAATACTTTTCTGACTTAATGTCGCGCGAGCTAGGTGGCGCGGCAGAGGTGCGGGTAGCGCAAGGTGACTCTTATGCCTTTTGGGTGCAGCCACCGCAAGCGCCAAACTATTGGATAAAAGTGCCATTAACCGGACTAGACGAAACTGATTTTTCACCGCTAACTTTTTATTTATTGATAATAGGCGTGCTAAGTGTGGTTGGTGGTTGGCTGTTTGCTCGGCAGTTAAACCGACCTTTAAAGAGCTTACAGCAGGCGGCTTTACAAGTTGGGCGTGGTGATTTTCCACCGCCGCTGGCGGAAAATAAAGGCTCAACCGAAGTTATTGCCGTAACCAAGGCGTTTAACTATATGGCGCGTGGCATTCAGCAGCTAGAACAAGATCGCGCCTTGTTAATGGCGGGTGTGTCACACGACTTGCGCACGCCGTTAACGCGTATTCGCCTAGCGTCAGAAATGATGCAAGAACCGGATAACTGGATCCGCGATGGCATTGTTAGCGATATTGAAGATATGAATGCCATTATTGACCAGTTTATTGATTATTTGCGCCATCACAAAGAAGAACCCGGACAAAAAGAAAGCCTAAATACGCTAGTGCATGAACTAGTGCAGGCTGAACACTTGCAGCAGCGTAGCATTACCACCGAGTTAATGGATGACTTGCCTAAAGTAACCTTGCGACGTGTGGCAATGAAGCGAGTGCTAAATAACCTGCTAGAAAATGGGCTGCGTTATAGCGATGGTGATATCACTATTAGCACTGGTTTTGAACGCAACCGTAAGCGTGTGTACTTACAAGTGCGTGATCACGGGCCTGGTATTCCTGAGGAGCAAATGAAGGCGATGTTTGAACCCTTTACTCAAGGCGATGTAGCCCGAGGTAGTGGCGGTTCTGGTTTAGGTTTAGCGATTATTAAAAAGATTGTTGATATGCATCATGGCGATATAACCTTGCATAATCATGCCTTTGGCGGCCTAGTGGTCACGGTATATTTACCTCTGCGTTAGCGCATGATTATTTAGATTTAATTAATAGTCGTAATCGAGAAACAATAGCTTCGAGCATAGTTTTATCTTGCCAGTATTGATTATGCGATAGCGGGTTCCAACTTGCTGATAGCCACCCCCAAAAGCCCGCACTGGCATTTATTTCAATATCGGTTACCAAGTTGGCATACTCGGCCGACAACTCAGCAAGCGGCCAACCGAGCACATCATCTTTATCATAGTAATTGTGCCAACTAAAGCTGGGGTTAGGCTTGGTAAAGGGGATAATTTGCTCCATTGCATGCGCGGCAACAAAAATAGGAATATTGCAGCCGGTAGTAATAAGTGCCACCATTGCATCACCGCGTATAAAGGCAATATCTTCATCTGTTAATGGCGTGTCACCACTAATACCTGCTTGGTAACGCTTTATATCACGCCAGATCCCCGCTGCAGGTTTGCTGCCGGCCTTAGCTTGTTGAGCGTCCCATAAATAGCATGACAGCACATGCCCACCTAGCGAATGCGCTAGCATTACCAGCTTACCGTCGTTTGTTAGCTGTTGCTTGGCTCGGTACAGCGCTCGAGCAATTTTAAGCTGGGCATAGTGATACAAACTATGTGGCTGCTCTTTTCTATGTTCTAACGCTGCGGCATCGGCAAAACCAAACAACATAAAGCGACGCAGCACACGCCAACGTAAACGCGAACCTACTGCTTGCCATACCCGTTGTTCGTTATATTGCAATAAGTCTTGGTAATACACATTGTTGTAATACAGCTGTTCTGCGGTCGTGCCGAGTGTGCGTTGTAATTGAGCAAATAATCTATCTGCATAATCGGGTGTAGTTTCACCCATACCATGAATAGTGACTAAAGCTAATGCCTTCATTGTTTTGCTCTTTTTGACCTAGGTTTACGTAAGTTTCAATAGCTTAACGTTAACATTGTATAGCTGAAACCGTGTAATTTGTCACACTTGAAACGTGATTGCAGCTTTTAAGTGCGCTGGCGCACCGACAGCTTAGTTACAGTCGCCTAAAGTGTGTGGGTAGCCAATGCAGTGTTGCAACGGCCTTACTAGCAACGAGGTTTATATGAACAAGTATAACGAACCACAAAAAGCTGACCATACCGATAAAGCGGATACGAAAATAAAAGCTGACGCCAACATGCAACAGGATGGCCATGCTAAGACTGATGTAACCGCAAATAAAACCAGTATGGATGTAAAAGCCGATAAGGCAACACAACCGGCTGCTGGCCAAAAAAAATGGCCACAACAAGTTAAAGCTGCAAAAACGCAGTGGGGTAAACTTAGCGAAGCAGAGATTTTAGGCAGCGACGGCAATCCGTCACAACTGTCTGGCTTAGTGCAAAAGCACTACCACATTGCTAGCGATGCGGCCGACAAACAGGTAAAAACCTTTTTAGATAGTTGCCGCCACACAGCATAGCCATAAAGGGTTGCCGGCACGACAATACTTGTTACCGGTGTACGCTGTTTCTTCATTAAAGGACTATAAAATGAATACGTTAAATGCAAAGTTACTGCTAGCAGCGGCGGTGTCGTTAGCTCTTAGCAGCGGTGCAGTGTATGCCGATGATAAGGATCAAGCTGGGCCGGTGGTTAATGCGCGGCAAGAGGCACAAATTTGGACGACATATGCACTTAGCCCTTATTTACGGGCTACCGATCTTAGTATTAGTGTTGTAGACGGCAAAGCTACGCTAACAGGTAACGTGGCAGAAGATGTGCAAAAAGATTTGGCTGAAGCCATTGCCGAGGGCGTTAACGGCATAAAAAAAGTAGATAACCAAATTAAAGTCGAAGCCGACTATAAGGCACCAAACCGCAGTAATACGCGCGGTTATGCTGATGTTGTTGATGACGCCACCATTACGTCAGCGGTTAAGTCGAAACTGCTATGGAGTAAGTATACCGAAGGTATGGATACCAAAGTAAGCACTAACAATGGCAAGGTAGAGCTAACGGGCAGTGTTACTTCGGCAGAGGCTAAAAAACATGCAGAAACTTTAGCAAAGAATACCAAAGGTGTACGGTCAGTTGATAATCGAATCGTAATTAGTGATAAAGCGGCCAACGGTAAAAGTTACAGCAAAACCAGTGCTGAAGGCGGTTCAGTCATTGCCGATAGTTGGATCACAACTAAGGTAAAATCGACTTTTATGTATTCGAGCAACGTTAATAGCTCCGATATTTCAGTTAATACCGATAAAGGTATAGTTACCTTAGCGGGCAACGTTGATAGTGGTGCAGAGCAAGCATTAGCCATTGAGTTAGCTCAGAATATTAGAGGTGTTAAAAGTGTTAATGCTAAACAGCTGATATTTTAAGCGCCGTATTATCTATTACTGATAATAGGTATTGATATGGGTTATTCGGGCTAGGTGTTCATTATTTACTTAGCCCGATTTCTAGTTATAGCCGTGTAAATGTGAAGAGTGCATTATGATTGAATCACAGCAAGCTAAGCCACATTCGTATTACTTGGCGCAGCAATTACACGTTGAAGCGCTCAGTGCTGATATGGTGCAGTTGCGCTGTAATACCTTATTACAGCAGAATATATGGCAGCAACAACGACGTCAGTTACAGCACTATAATCAACATTTACTGCTCAATTTGTGGCATGCCGCTATGCAACATGCCAGCATGCACGCTGAGTTACAGCAACTTAAGCTTGATAGCCAATGTGATGGCTTAACGCAAACTGATCTGTACCAGCAACAGTGGACACTTCACTAAGCACTGTTCTTCAATTCAAAATTCTCTGGGCTAAGATAGCCAAGGGCACTATGCCTTCTGGTCTTATTGTAATCAACTTCAATGTATTCAAAAACGTGTTGGCGCATTGTTTCACGATCCATTATCGGCTCATCCTGGATTGCTTCAACCTTCAATGAGTGGAAGAAGCTTTCCGCACAGGCATTGTCCCAGCACCAGGCTTTACGGCTCATGCTTTGCACCAGTTGGTGCTTGGTAATCAAGTCACGGTAATCATGCGAGCAATATTGGCTGCCGCGATCACTATGAACGATCACCTTTTTCGGGAAGCCGCGACGGAACAAAGCCATGTTCAATGCGCTGCACACCAGATCTGCTGTCATACGGTTGCTCATCGACCAGCCAATTACTGCACGCGAATACAGATCAATGATTACCGCCAGATACAGCCAGCCCTCGCTGGTCATCAGGTACGTGATGTCACCGACCCATTTCTGGTTCGGGCCTGTTGCGCTAAAGTCCTGCTCAAGCAAGTTTGGGGCGACTGGCAGCGAATGCTTGCTGTCGGTCGTCACTTTAAACTTGCGGGCAGCTTTAGCCACTAAACCCTGGCGCTCCATGCTGTTCAGTATGGTTTTGATATCCGGTTTCTTGCCATGCTCAGCAAGGTCAACCTGAATGCGCCTGGAACCATTACGCGCTTTGGAAGCGTCAAACGCTTCCTTTATCAGCACATCACGCTCGGCACGTTTCACCGCCCTTGGACGCGGCGTCAGGCCGCTTTTACGCCAGGCATAATACCCACTACGCGATACCTGAAGCACCGCCACCATTCTGATTAACGAGAGCAGGTGCTGATGCTCCAGAATAAACTCAAACCGGGCTACTTTTGGTTTTTCGCGAAGTAGGTGGCCGCCTTTTTTAAGATGGCCAAGTCCTCTGCCTGCTCGGCTAATTGGCGCTTCAGACGGGCAACTTCAGCAGCAAGCTCCGACTCTCGTTCACTGGTGGTAGACTTTTTCTCCGCCGCAGTACGCCAGTTATATAACTGAGATTCATGCAGTTTTAATTTTCTGGCGGTGGCTGCAACACCAATCTTATCTGCCAGTTTCAGGGCTTCAGCTTTAAATTCAGCGGTATGTGTTTTGCGGATTTTCTTTGTTGACATTATTCACCTCGTTAAGCGATTGTACTCGCTTAGCAAAGTGTCCAAAAGTGTTGGTACGGATCACTACTTTATAGCGATAACTGGAGGCATTATTTTGACATAATGCCTTTGCCTACTCTGATACGTGGTGGCATCGCTAACGCAAAAACCGTTGCACGTAAGAGCAGCTGGCATGTACCTGATATTGTTGTGTGTTGGCCCAGGCCAAACCGTGACGCACAAGCTTTTCGGCTAAGCCTTTGCCACGAAATTCGGGTGGTACAAAGGTGTGATGAAAATTAATACTGCTGCCATTTAGTGTGTAGTCCAGCACGGCTTCAGCGTTGCCTTGGGTTAGCACAAAGCGTTGTTGTTCCGGCTGGTGGCTAATTGTAAGATCGGTCATGCGTCATCTCCAAGCCATGGGGTTTCTGGTAGTAATGCTAAATGAGCAACATAGCGCTCTAGGTTAAAGTCTTGTTGGTGCTCTATTACATCAATCATTTCTGGCGCCAAAGCGCAGGCAATTAGCTCTATGGCTTGCTCTCTGCTGTGGCTTTTCATTCTTAACCGCATTAGTGTTTCAGTTACTTGTTTTGGGTAATTGTCGGCTAATTGGTTTTCTACCACTTCAAATAGCATTGCTTGGTCGAGTAGCTCTTCGCTCATGCGAGCCTCCTAATTATAGTGCGTGCACCAGTATGGAATATCTGGCTGAACTTGCCAATGCTGAACAGAAAAAACCGGCGCTGGATAGTATTTAGCTAAGGCTTTCGCTAAGCTGGGGCACAATAGAAATACTCTTTTAGTGATAACCCGATGCAAGCAGCAATACCAGTTTGGCGCAGCCGCATTCAAGCACTTGGCCCTGGCATTTTAATGGCAACCGCCGCTATTGGTGGCTCGCATTTAGTGGCATCTACTCAAGCTGGCGCGTTGTTTGGCTGGCAGTTGGCGTGGCTAATTTTATTAGTTAATGTGCTTAAATACCCGTTTTTTCGCTTTGGTGTTGAATACACGCTAACGCGGCAAGAAAGCCTATTAATGGGTTATCAGCGCAAAGGCCGGGGCTATTTTTATAGTTTTATTGTGTTAAATATTATTGCCGCGGTGGTTAATACTGCCGGCGTGTTACTGCTTACCGCGAGCTTGTTGCAATATGCGCTGCCGGGTAATTTATCAGTGGTTTTATTATGCTGGTTAATCTTAGGCAGTTGCTTATTTATTTTGCTGCTGGGCCATTACAAAGCACTAGATAACGTGGCCAAGGTTATTATGCTGCTGTTAACGGTTAGCACCGTTATTGCTGCCATTATTGCGGTATTAAATGGCGCGCAAGCACCGGTTGGTTATATTGGCCCGTCGCCATGGACATTAGCTGGTTTAGGCTTCTTAGTTGCACTAATGGGGTGGATGCCTGCGCCAATCGAGATTTCTGCTATTAGCTCGTTATGGTTACAAGCCAAACAACGAGATATGCCTATTAGCCGTAAACAGGGGTTGCTCGACTTTAACTTAGGCTATTGGCTTACCGCTGGATTGGCGTTGGTATTTTTATCGCTGGGTGCGCTGGTGCAATATGGTAACGAGCAAAGTATTGCCTTGGCGGGTGGTGCTTTTGCCCAGCAACTTATAGATATGTATGCCAGTACCATTGGTGACTGGGCACGGCCATTAGTTGCGTTGATCGCTTTCTTATGTATGTTTGGTACTACTATTACCGTATTAGATGGTTATGCGCGCACCTTACATGCGTCGTTTTCGCAGCTAGGTTGGATAACGCATAAGGCAGCATTACACTATTGGTTACTGGCACAGGCGGCTTGTGGTATGGCGGTGATACTATTTTTTAAAGCTGCGCTGGCACCAATGCTAACCTTTGCTATGACTTTAGCTTTTTTAACCACGCCGATATTTGCCTGGCTAAATTACAGTTTAATGCGTGGCAACGGCGCAATAACGCTGAGCTGGCCACTTAGGTTGCTCAGCTGGGCGGGCTTATTGTACCTAAGTGGCTTTGCGCTGCTATTTTTACTGTGGTTTAGCGGTGTAATTTAGCTAGCCAATATGCTGAACTAAAGCGCTAGCGTTTTCTCACCCCGAGTAATACCAGAGGCAGAGTTACCACGACTTTACATCAGGTTTAATAAGGGTTGCAAAGGTGCACTTAAGCCCACATATTGCTAAGTAATAGGTTTATTAGCTACTCAGTACAGGATTTGTTTTATGTCACAATTTATTGTTGATGTGTCGCTTAATAATGCTCGCGAAGTGCTAGATATTTCTATGCAAAAGTTGGTGTTATTTCAGTTTTGGTCAACGCGTAGTGAGGGCTGCTTGCAGCTAAGCCCAGTACTAGAGCGAATAGTGCAGCAGTATCCGCAACAGCTGTTATTAGCCAGAGTCGACTGTGATAAAGAGCCTGATTTAGCCATGCAGTTTGGCGTGCAATCGTTACCAACAGTAATGATGATTAAAGACGGCAAACCAGTTGATGGCTTTGCTGGCGTAGAAACTGAGCAAGCTATTCGTGCTAAGTTGGCCGCGTATTTACCCAAACCAGAAGATAACTTGCTGGCTCAAGCTGAGCAGCTATTGGCGGCTCAAGATTATGCTGGCGCTTATCCGTTACTAAAAGAAGCATTAGCTCTGGCACCAGAACGGGTTGAAATAAAGCTGTGGCTAGCTGACACCTCAATTAGTTTGGGTCAACTAACGCAAGCTGAAAACTTATTAGGTGAAATTAAATTAGCCCAGCAAGATAGCTTATATAAGTCGGTTGTTGCCAAGTTAGAGCTAGCAAAAGAAGCGGCAGATACGCCAGAAATTCAAGCGTTAGAAGCAGCGTTGGCGGCCACGCCAGATAGTAATGAAGTAAAAGAACAATTAGCCGTGCAGTATCAGGCGGTGCAGCGTAGTGAAGAGGCGCTGGCATTATTGCTGAGTATATTGCTACAGGACCTTAATTTTGGTGCCAGTAAAAAACTGTATTTAGATATTTTAGCGGCGTTGCCCAAAGGGGATGCTGTAGCTAGCCAATATCGTCGTAAGTTATACAGTTTGTTGTATTAACCGAGTTAGTGGTGAAAGTCGGCCCAAATCTGGCGAATTTGGTCTGACAATGTCATTGGGTCAAATGGTTTTACTAGCACAGCTACCGCTCCAAGCATTTTATACGATGCTATTTCAGCGTCTTGCACTTTTGCCGTCATAAATATTGCTGGTACTTTGCTTAAATCATATTGCTGTTGCAATTTTTGTAAGGTAGTAGGGCCATCCATGCCAGGCATCATTACGTCTAGCAAAAGAAGTTGTGGCGTGATTAATGGATATTCGGCTAATGCTTGCTGGCCGCTGCTACAAGTAAAAACGGTAAAGCCGCCAACGGCTTCTAAAGCAATTTTTGCTACCTGCTGAATGGAAAGGTCGTCCTCTACGTGCATAATACGTTCTAATTTTGTCATGTGTATTCCTGAGTACGAGCAGCGGTAATAAATTGCTGGTGTGGCTGGCGGTATAAACTATCATAGCACTGTTACAAACGGCCTTACTATAAAACTCAAGCTTGGCGTTAACAAAATGGTGACAGTTATTTATGGCTAATTCTTTAGTGCAGCAGTTTCAGCAATTAAGCGCTGTGCTACAACAATATAAGCCTTATTGGCAGCTGCTACCTTTTACTTGTGACGTCTTACCATGGCAGCAGCCAGACTTAATACAGCGCTTGTTGTCACTTAATGCCGAGCAAGTTAACGCAATTGATCAAAGTAGCCAATTACAACAGCAATACTTTGCTGATCTCTTTCCACAGTTGTATCAGTTAGCTAAGTTGCCTAGCTTACCAAGTAATGATACTGCACTAAGCGCAATGCCTTTTTGGTTAGAAAATGGTATTGCTGGGCGCAAGCTAGAGCAAATTGATGCCGTGTGTCGGCAATGGCGTCCTAGCCAATTACCTGTGCTGGAGTGGTGCGCAGGTAAAGGGCATTTAGGCCGTATGCTGGCACATCGCTTTGGCCAAGCAGTTACTAGCATTGAGTGGCAACAACAGCTCTGTGATGACGGTGCCGCGCTGGCAGAAAAACACCACATAGCGCAGCAATTTGTTTGTGCGGATGTACTAACAGCGCCGCTGAATAACGTACTACATAGCCAGCAGCACATTGTTGCGCTGCATGCTTGTGGCCAGTTACATATTTCCATGCTGCAACAAGCAGTACAGCATGGTTGCCAACAACTGCAATTAGTACCTTGTTGTTATCACTTGATTAGCGAAGTGCAGTACCAGCCAATGTCCAATATTGGTACGCAGCTTAATTTGCAGCTAAGTAAAGATGATTTAAAGCTGGTAGTACAAGGCCAAGTAACGGCGGGTGAACGGATTGAAAAGTTAAGGTTTACCGAGGTGCTGTGGCGCCTAGCTTATGACGAGTTACGCGCCGATATTAGCGCTGATAAAAAGTATCGCCCGCTAGCGTCAGTGGCTAAGCATTGGTTTAGTGGCGAGTTTGCCAATTTTGCCGCATGGGCGGCGCAGCAGCATCAATTGCGGTTGCCAGCAGAGGTTGATTGGGCACTATATTTACAGCGTGGCACAAAACGCGCTGCGTTGGTGCTGCGCATAGAATTAGTAAGGCATTTGTTTCGCCGCCCATTAGAACTTTGGCTGGTATTAGATAGAGCCTTATATTTGCAGCAACATGGCTATGATGTCAGCGTGACCCAGTTATGTAACTACCAGATCACGCCGCGTAACTTGCTGCTTAGCGCTACAAAGCAGCGTTAATGCCTTACTACCATTTCTTGCCGTGAGCTAATGCGTTGGAATACCGCTAAATCAAATACCGGCAAAATAGCAAATAACCGATCAAAGATATCGGCTTGAATGCCCTCATAGTTTGCCCATTGCTTATCAGCACTAAAACAATATATCTCTACCGGCAAGCCTACTTCTGTTGGTTGTAACTGGCGTACTATTAAAGTCATTTCTTGGTTAATGTTTTTATTTAAGGTTAAACGCCAACGCACATAATGCCGGAATAAGGCAATGTTAGTTACGTCGTTGCTGTGTAGCAAAGTTTTAATATCGGGCAGCTGAAAAAAATCTTTCAGTTGTTGCTGTTGGCCTAGTTTTTCTAGCTCTTCGGCATTAATAAAGCGAATGGTATTAATATCAATGTTAATTGCTCGCTTAATCCGTCGGCCACCTGATTGTTGCATGCCGCGCCAGTTTTTGAACGAGTCAGAAATAAGTGCATAAGTAGGCACGGTAGTGATGGTTTTATCCCAGTTTCTAATTTTTACAGTGGTTAAGGCAATTTCCACTACGTCACCGTCGGCACCGTATTTAGGCATTTCAATCCAGTCGCCCACATTTACCATGTTATTAACCGCAATTTGAATACTGGCTACAAAGCCGAGAATGGCGTCTTTAAATACCAATAACAGCACTGCAGTTAACGCGCCTAAACCGCTTAACAATAAAGTAGGCGACTTATTTAAGGCGGTACTAACAATTAAGATACCAAACAGCATAACGCTTAATAATTTTAATAACTGGGCGATGCCTTGATAAGGAATAGTGGGATTAGTTGCTAATAATGAGTAGGTTTTGGCAATAAAGTCGATTACAGCAGCAACTACTAAACCAATAAACACATACAAGTACAACCAGATTAGTACACTTAGCCCAGCAGATAATTGTGGATACTGGGTAAAGAGTAACGGCATTAGCATTTGCAATACCAATGGTGGCAGCAAGTGTGCGATATAACTGGATAGCTTGCGTCGCTCTTCTGCGGTTTCATGCGTTAAACGACCGTCTAGTTTATCTAAAACGTGTGCCAGTATCGGTTTTATCCACATACGGCCGAGTATAAAACTAAGAAAAACGACAGTAATGGCAATAATAATATTACAGCTAAAAATAAAGGTGTTATGCCACTGCTCAGGCAGCATAAGCAGCTGTGCTAGTGTAATTAAGAAATCGTTTAACATGGTAATTGCTCCGAAGGTTCCCTTGTGCTATTAGCTTGATAATAATGCGTGATCCACAGCTCTTTGCGCTGCCAGCGCTGATTAAGCCAGAGTTGAAAACGTTGACGAAACGATTCGTCGTTAAAATAGTCACCAATAACATTTTCATCTATTGGTAACGTATCTACATGCACCACAATGCGTTTTAGCTTGCCCATTAGCATGTCCAGTGCAGCGTGCTGCTGATTATCGGGGTAAAGGATAGTGAAATCTAACAGAGCATCGAACTGTTCGCCCATACTTGCCAAGGTAAAAGCAATACCGCCAGCTTTAGGCGGCAGTAAAAATTGAAACGGGCTGCGTTTGTGTAATTTCTTATGCTCGGTAAAACGGGTGCCTTCAACAAAGTTGATAATAGTTGTAGGTACTGTTTTAAATTTTTGACACGACCGTCGCGTGGTTTCTATGTCTTTACCTTTTAACTGCGGTTTTTTTGCCAATTGCGCTGCGCTGTAGCGTTTCATAAATGGCATATCGAGCGCCCAACAGCCTGTGCCTAAAAAGGGCAACCATTTAAGCTCGTCTTTTAAAAAGAATTTTGGTTCAGGGATCCGTCGATGTGCAACGCGACTCACTACTGGAATATCTAACCAACTTTTATGATTAGAAATAAGCAAATACCAGCTGTGCTGATCTAAGGCTTGAGCGCCCTGTATTTGCCAACTAACGTTGTTAAATACATTAATTAAAGCAGTGTTAAATAGCGTCCAGCCGCGGTAGCAGCCTTTGCCACCAAACGCAGTTAGGCGGCGCACTATTTTAAATGGTAGCACGAGTTTAATAATACCCAGAGGTGTAACTAACAGTCCCCATAAGGCTAAATTTAAAGCGAATAAACTTAAGCTAAAAGGTAGTAATAACCAACTAGGTAAAAAACTTAACATTACCGCTTAACTCCCGGTTTTAATTCTTGTAGTTGCTGATCTTTACGCTGCCATAGTTGGTTGATCCACTGCTGAAACCGTTCTCGGTACTGGCTGTCATTGTAATCACCTAATAGCTCTGGAGTAATGGGAATAATATTAATTTGGACAGTGATATCGCGAACTTTGCCGGAGATGTAATCCCAAAAACTGGGCGTACCTTTAGGATAACAAATAGTAATATCAAGAATTTTATGCAATTGCTCACCCATTGCACCCAGCACAAAGGCTGCTCCGCCGGCCTTAGGTTTTAGTAAATTTGTATAAGGTGATTGTTGCTGTTGATGCTTTTGTGGCGTGTAGCGAGTACCTTCGACAAAATTCATAATCGCTGCAGGCTTAAAGGCAAATTTACGACAAGCGTTACGAGTAGTTTCAATATCTTTGCCATGCAAATGGGGGTTACGCTGTAAAAAGGCTTTGCTGTAGCGTTTCATAAATGGGAAATCTAACGCCCACCAGCACAGGCCTAAGAAAGGCACGTAAATTAATTCTTTTTTCAAAAAAAATTTAATAAATGGAATTTTACGATTAAACACATTTTGTAATACTAAAATGTCAGCCCATGATTGATGGTTTGCCAACACCAAATACCAGTCTTTTCGTGACAGTTTTTCTAGCCCAGATACCTGCCAATGAATTCGTGTAAATAGGCGAGTAGTAAAGTTATTAACACTGATCCACGCGACTGCACAGGCATCTAATAGATAGGTCATCCAGCTTTGCCAGCGAGTAATAGGTGGCAATTTTAATAGAGCTAACAGCATAATTGGTACAAACCAAAATAAAGTATTAGCAATGTAAAGCAGTAATGACAGCGTACCCGTAACAGGGTGGGGTAAGAAATTCAGCATAATAATACCTGATATGTGTAACCGCTATAAATTACGGTACCGTAAAAATAATAACAGCAGGCAAGCCTGCTGTTAACACATCGGATCAGTAATTAGTTTACCTTAATCTTCAAAATAGGTGTAACCATAAACGCCAGCTTTTAATTCATCTAACAGTTCATCTTTTTTGCTGTCGGCCATATCTAACTTAGCTAGCTGGTTAGTGTACGATGCAATCAGTTTTAAAGCGTCAAATTGCACATAGCGCAGTACATCTGCTACGGTATCACCTTTAATACTATTAGTAAGCTTATAGCCACCGTCTTCGGTTAGTTCAACGTGCACTGAGTCAGTGTCGCCAAATAAGTTATGTAGATCACCTAAAATTTCTTGGTACGCGCCCACCATAAACATACCAAGCAAATATTGCTCGTCTTCTTTATATAGTGGTAGTGGCAAACTAGGTTCTATACCGTTGCCATCGGCATAACTTTTAAGCTGCCCGTCTGAGTCACAAGTAATGTCTTGAATAATGGCGCGATGATCAAGCGGCTCGTTCATGCGCTCTAATGGCATGACTGGAAACAGCTGATCAATACCCCACGCATCTGGCATTGACTGAAATAGTGAGAAGTTAACGAACAACTTGTCCGCTAACTTTTCATTCAGTTCATCATGAATTGAGCGATGTGACCGTGCGGTCATATCTAGGTTAGCTTTTACTTTGTTAATAGTGGCAAAGTAAATTTGCTCTAGTAGCGACCAATCTTTTAACGTAAGTAAACCATGTACATACTGCGCATGGGCGTCGGTAAAGTAATGCACTGCATCATGATAAGCTTCTATCGCGGTGCGCGGTGTTACATTTTGGTAAGCTTCCCACAAACCTAAAATTACCATTGGCGAGTCTTCGCTTGGCTCAGGTAAATTTACTAAGCCGGGTGCACGTTCAATATCAATCGCATCCGTTACTAATACGGCATGGTGTGCTGTCATGGCGCGGCCAGACTCAGTAATAATATTCGGGTGTGGTAAGTCGTACTCGTCGCACACTTCTTTTAAACCATTCACTACGTTACGAGCATATTCGTACATCGTGTAGTTCATTGAACAAGCTGAACGCGATTTCGACCCTTCGTAATCAACACCTAAACCACCACCAACGTCCACCGTTGTAATAGGCACGCCTAAGGTACGCAATTCGGCATAATGGCGAGCGCACTCACGAATAGCATTATGAATATCGCGGATATTGGCAATTTGTGAGCCAATATGAAAATGCACTAACTGCAATAAATCCAACTTATTGGCATCGCGCAGTATATCAATAGCTTGCAGTACTTGCGTGGCAGTTAAACCAAATTTACCTTTTTCACCACCGGTATTTTGCCATTTACCTTTACCAACTGAATTGAGGCGAATACGAATACCAATGCGTGGTGCAGTGCCTAGGTTATCAATTTCGCGTAGTAAAGTTTTTAGTTCTGACAGTTTTTCTACTACCACATAGACAGTGTGCCCCATCATTTGACCAATGGTTGCTAAGCGTAAAAACTCACTGTCTTTATAGCCGTTACAAACAATTTGTAGTGGGGTTTCGGTCACGCCCAAAATAGCCATTAGTTCCGGTTTACTGCCAGCTTCAAGGCCTACTTTGCCGCTCTCGTGGCTAATTAAACGTTTTACTACAGAAAACTGTTGGTTAACTTTAATGGGGTAAACCGCCGTATACTCGCCTTGATACTCTTTTTCGGCTTTCGCCAGTTGAAAAGACTTAATTAATGTATCTACACGGTGCTGCAGAATATCAGTAAAGCGTACTAGCACCGGCAGAGTTAAGCCTTCTTCTTTAAAGCGCGCGGTAAGCTCAGGAAAGCTGATGCCTTTTTTGCTATGATCCATATCTGGATAAGCAACCAAATCACCATCGGTGTTGACGTCAAAATACCCTTCACTCCATACCGCTACGTTATAGATAGAGCGTGCTTTTTCAGTACCCCAGTCAGCCATTGTTGTTCCTTAAAAATTAATATGGGTATAGTTTAAAGTTTATATAGCTAAGATACAGCAAAAAACACGAAATATTTGAGTGTCACCGCAGTAAAAGGCACAATACGCGCCCTGTAACCGTAGGGGTAAGAAATATGTCTGGTTTTAATAACAATTGGTACACTGAAATTTTTGCTGCCAGTGGCAGTGCTTTTGGCCTGCAAGTCACTAAAAAGCTTGATGAAGTGCAGTCACCATTTCAAAAAATTGAAATGTATGAAACCACACATTTCGGTAATCTTATGGTTATTGATGACGTAATAATGTTAAGTAGCCGAGATAATTTTTTATACCACGAAATGCTTAGCCACCCTGTGTTGTTTACCCACGCCAAGCCAAAAAATGTGGTTATTATTGGTGGTGGTGACTGCGGCACCTTGCGCGAAGTGTTAAAACACCCAGACATCGAACAAGTAACGCAAATTGATATTGATGAGCAAGTTACGCGCATGGCAGAAAAGTATTTTCCTGAGCTATGCCAATCTAATAACGACCCACGTGCAACCTTGGCTTTTGCTGACGGCATTAAGTTTATGCGTGAAGCTGCGCCTGAATCTATCGATGTCATTATTGTTGACTCTACTGATCCTATTGGCCCCGGCGAAGGTCTATTTAACTGCGCATTTTATGATAGCTGCCGTAAAGCCTTGCGTCAGGGTGGTATTTTAGTGCAGCAAAGTGAGTCACCGCTTATTCATATGCCACTGCTTAAAGCGATGCGCGATGCCATGCAAGACGCTGGTTTTGCAGCCTTACAAACCTTACTGTTTCCGCAAATGGTGTATCCATCGGGTTGGTGGACGTGCACTTTAGCGCGTAAAGATGGTGAATTTACTGGGTTTCGCGAAGCGGATGCTGCCGACGCGCCATTTAGCACCGAATATTACAACGTAGATATACACAAGGCCGCGTCAGCCTGGCCTAACTTTATGAAAACGGCTTTACATAAATAGCCGGTAAAGCAATAAGATTAAGCTAAAGTTCAAAATAAGTGCGATGGTTGGCTTGCGAAGCCGGCAAGCTTTCTGTACATTTACTGTTCATTAGTGGGGTAGTAAATGATGAAATTTAGTTACTTATTGTTATTTGGTGTGTTTTCGGCTCAAGCAGCGGTGTATAAGTGTGAACAAAATGGCGTAGTCGAATTTAGCCAGTTTCCTTGTGCCGATGAAGCTGAGCAGGTAGATATGCGCCCAATTGGCACCGCGATGAGTGGTACGCGCGGTGAATTTAAGCAACAAGTTGACGCCATTAAACGCCAAAGCCGCTTCGTTGAGTTTCAAATAACTAAGCTTGAACAAGAAAAACAAGAACGATTAGAAGAGCTTAAAGTAGATTTGTATAAACTGCGTCGCAGCTTTCCCAAATCTGAAGAGTTGGTTGCACTGCAGCAAAAAATCGATCGGTTAACGGAACACTATGATGAGAAAATTGGTGCTGAACGGTTAAGTTTGGCGAGCCTAAAATCAAAAGCTGTTACGCTTGAGCGCCAATACGCGCAAAATTAATAAATTTGTATAAAAAAAAGCCCCGCATAGCGGGGCTTTTTTGTTTAATTCAGTTTAAAGTAACTTTTAGGTTATCGTTGTGATAACTTTAAAACCGAACATGTTAAAAATAAGAAATGGTGCTACAGATACACTGTAGAAAACAGTGAGTAGCAAATACATAACAAGAAAGGATGATTATGAATAAGTCATTTAAATATTCTCTTTGTGCGCTAGCAGTAAGCTCGCTGTGTTACAGCCAACTAACATTGGCTCAGCAAAGTGATGACCAGGCAAAAGCACAGCAAGTTGAACGAATTGAAGTTACCGGCTCGCGTATTAAGCGTAACGATTTAGAAGGCGCTGCGCCTATTGATGTTATTAGTCGTGAAGACATCGCTAAGTCAGGCTTTTCTAATTTACAGCAGTTATTAGAGCGCACTCCGGTTGCAGGTACAGGCACATTTTCTACACGAGGTAATAATCAAGACTCAACCGCTAACGGTGGTGCGGCGATCAGTCTGCGTGGTTTTGGTTCAGACGCAACGTTAGTGCTAATTAACGGCCGCCGTGTTGCGGTAAGTGCGTTTGCGGAAAATATCGCTAATTCCTTTGTTGATATTAACTCGATTCCGGTTGCGGCTATTGAGCGCATTGAAATTTTAAAAGACGGCGCGTCGGCAGTGTATGGTTCTGATGCTGTAGCTGGTGTTGTTAATATTATTATGCGTAAAGACTTCGAGGGCGCAGAAGTTAGCCTAAGTCATGGTGGCACCACAGGACCAAGCTATGATGAAACCGCAGGTAGCTTTGTTTGGGGCACCCAGGGTAAAGATTCGAATGTTACTCTAATTTTGGATTATTTTAAAAACACCTCAATAACGGCAGGTGAGATGGGCCGTTTTGGCACGGCGAACCAAGAACCCTATGGTGGTGATGACAACCGTTCATCACGCGGGTTTCCGGGTAACTTTGTGGTTAACGGTGTAACAACGATAGATCCAGGTTGCCCTGCCGGTAGCGCAGCCGGCATTAACTGTTTGTTTGATTATGGACCTTACGGTTATGCCGTTCCGGCAGCAGAACGTTTAGGCGCAATGTTGCAAGCTAGCCAGAATTTTAGCAATGATATGCAAGGTTATATCGAGTTGGCGGTGCAGCATAACCGTTCTGAAGCTATGGGCGCACCCACACCTCTAGATGCTGATGCCGGTCTCACTGTGCCTGCGGCACACCCTAATAATCCGTTTGGTGTCGACGTTGGTATTAATCGTTTCCGTACCGTTGATGCTGGAGCGCGACAATGGAGTATTGAGTCTGACACCTTGCGACTGGTAGTTGGCTTGCGTGGTACAGTCAATGATTGGGATTGGGACATTTCTGCGCAAAAAGGCCGCAGTGAATCAATGCAAACGGGTAGCAAGCAGCAAGGCTGGGTGCGGACAGATTTTCTGCAAGAACAAATTAACCTAGGTAATTATAACCCCTTTGGTGGCGCTTATAACTCTCCGGAGGTGATTGATGCAATTACGACGTCGTTAGTGCGTCGGGGCGCGTCGCATTTAACCTCATATGATGCGAGCATTAGTGGCGAAGCCTTTGCACTAGGTAGTCAGATGGTATCGATGGCTGCGGGTGTGGAATACCGAAAAGAAGATGCTTTCGACCAACCCGATGACCAATTTCAACGCGGCTTAATTTTTGGTACTGAATCAGTATCAGCGCAGGCGGAGCGCGATCAGTATGCCGCTTATGTTGAGTTCTTGGTGCCCATATCAGATGCGCTTGAATTCACAGTGGCCGGTCGTTATGACCATTACAGTGATTTTGGCTCAACACTTAACCCGCAATTAACGATGCAGTGGCGTCCGCTAGATAACTTTACGCTACGCGCGTCATTTGGCCAGGGTTTCCGCGCTCCGTCGTTGGCGCAAATTGGCTTAGGCCCATCACAAGAGTCGTTGTTCTTTGTTGACACTTATCGTTGTCCAACTCCGGATGCAACTAATCCAGGTTGTGCCTCTACTGACTACACCATAGTGTTTGTCGGCGGCGAAGGCTTACAGCCAGAAGAATCTGAAACCTATAACTTAGGCGCGGTGTGGCAAGTAACCGAAGATTTTGACATTACTGCGGATATCTGGAGCATCACCCAAGATAATAAAATCGATAAAAACGATTATCAAAATGTCTATAACGCAGAGTGTAATAACCAAAATAGCACGATTTGTGTGCGCTTACCTGCACTGCCTGGCCAAGCTTTAGGCGATTTGTCGCGTTTGTACAACAGCTATGTGAACATTAGCTCGCAAGAAGCGACCGGCTTAGACTTATCGACATCGTATCGCTTAACGCTGCAAGATATGGGCTTGGTTCGGTTTAGCTTAGACTGGTCTTATATCAATAAATTTGAAAAAAATGGCATAGACTACGCTGGTGAGTATAACTATCCGAAAAACCGTTGGTTAGCATCAGCTGATTGGAGTTACGGGGATTGGGGCGTTACGACAAGTTTGAGTTATGTTGGACAGTTCGAAGACTATGCTCCGCCTAGCGAGGTTGAGTCAACTAAAACGCGTAGCATTGATGCACAAGTATTGTTAGATATTCAAGGACGTTACAATGTCAGTGAAAAACTACAATTAGTATTGGGTATGAACAACGCATTGGATGAAGACCCACCGTTTGTTATTGGTGATGGTGATGCCGATTTGTACGGTTATGCGTCAAAAGTGCATAATACCCGCGGTCAATATATTTACGGTAAAGTAACTTACCGTTTCTAATCGCTAGCCGATAAAAAACAGCGCCTAAAGGCGCTGTTTTTGTTTGAGCTTTGCAGTCACAACTTTAGTTAACAACAGGCTCAATATGAATTTCTACGCGGCGGTTTAATGCACGGTTGCCCTCTGATGTATTCGGCACTATTGGGTAATTAGGGCCGTAGCCTTGAGTTTCGACCCGGACTTCTTGCACACCTTGCGCCAGTAAATACTGTTTTACGCTATTGGCACGAGCCTGCGATAAATTCATATTGTACTGATAGGCGCCGGTATCATCTGTGTGACCGGCTATAACCAGCATGGTTTTTTCGTAATCGCGCAATACTTTGGCAATATCGTTAAGTACGGGGAACAGGTTAGAGCGAATATCTGAACGATTAATATCAAACGTTAGCTGTGCAGGAATGTCTAAACGTAATTTATCACCGTCACGAACAACTTTAACACCAGTGCCGCTAAGCTCATCATTTAAGGCTTTTTCTTGCTTATCCATATAGCTACCGACAGCGGCCCCGGCTAAAGCACCTACTGCGGCACCAATAGCTAAGCGCTTGTTTTTATGATTGCCTGTAGCCTTACCTGCTACCGCACCGGCAACAGCACCAATGGCTGCACCCTTACTGGTATTTGAGTATTCGGTTGAGGCACAACCCGAAAGAACAAGGCCTGCTGAAACTAATGAAACGAGTAAAATTGAGCTGCGCATATATGTAACTCCTAGCAATATTTAGACACTACTTTAGTAAAGTCTACTGAATTTGCGCTGAACTATATCAGCAAGTGACTTTGTCGCTGTTAATCTTTGTTTATTTCTAATGCTTTCGTTCACTTTTTAACGGTTTTTCAGTATTGTACATGAGTTTAGTTATCTGTCAGTGCTGCCAAGGTGGGAAAAGGATTTAGCAATGAACAAGTTTTTAGGCTTAGGCATCGCCTTAAGTGTAATTTTTATGACCAAGCCAGTTTTGGCCGACGTCTATAAGTGTACCGACGCAGCTGGCGAGGTTGTGTTTCAAGGTGAGCCGTGCCGCGAAGGTGACGAAGTAAAACTAGATATCCGTTTTGCTGAGAACTCGAAAGGCGCTGTCGATAACTTGATTTCAGGAAGTTGGTGCGAAGTAGGCACGTCCAACGTTGCAGATGGACTAGTGCAACAAGACAATGCCCTACGTAAAACCTGGATTTTTAGCGATCGACAGATGGTGCAGCATATTACCCAAGGTCAGCGTTTAGATACCTTTAAATATCAAATCAGGCAATCACCCGGCTCTTTTGTTATTGATCATCCGGCTTTTGGTAGTGGCCAAGTAAGTTGGCAGGTGAAAAAATTAACCGAAGATAAGCTAGTTATTGCCGCTTATGGTGGTTTTACTCATTTAACCGCGGGCAATTGTGAAATTGCTATGGCAAGTACAACGAATTAAATAGACACACCTAAAACTACGCTCTAAGCTGCTGCTACAAGGGTAGCATTTAGGTGTGTTATGTTAAATTCTGGCTGGCGGCGTATTGTTATTAAAGTTGGCAGTGCGCTAATTTCTCCTACCGCAAAAGGCTGTTCGACTCGTTATTTATTAGCTATTGCTCGCTTTATTAGTGAATGCCGCCAGCAAGGCATCGAAGTAGTGCTGGTGTCATCAGGTAGTGTTGCCGCTGGTCGGGGCGCAATAGCATTTCCACATCAACCGTTGCCGATTAATATTAAGCAAGCTATGGCCGCGGTTGGCCAAACAGAAATGATGGCAACTTGGAGCCATTTATTTGATTTTCGCTGCGCGCAAATTTTGCTTACCCATGATGATCTTGCTAACCGTCGACGTTACCTAAATATTGATAATACCTTGCGTACTTTGCTTGCTAACGAAGTGCTGCCGATTGTTAATGAAAACGACAGCGTGGCAACGGCTGAACTAAAAGTGGGTGATAACGATAATTTGGCTGCGATGGTAGCGATAGTTGTTGATGCTGATGCATTGATTATTTGTTCTGATATTGACGGCCTATATTCGGCAAACCCGCGTACCACGCCAGATGCACGTTTTATCGCCCAAGTAGCCCAAATTAATGCCGATATATATGCCATGGCAGGAGGTAGCCACCATGCTATTGGCACTGGCGGCATGCTAACAAAAATTCAAGCGGCCGACAAAGCGACGCGCCAGGGTATCGATACGTTAATAGTAAACGGGCAAAAGGCAGATAGTTTTGATGCGTTGTTGCATGGCAAACCAGCCGGCACCTTGTTTATGCGACAACAGGACCGGCTAAGCGCGAAAAAACACTGGCTATTACACAGCCTTAAAAGCCAAGGCAGTATTATGCTTGATACTGGCGCAACCCAAGCACTATTGCATAAAGGTGCCTCATTGCTGGCTAAAGGCGTAGTGAGCATTGATGGGCAGTTTGATAAGGGTGATGCAATTTGGTTATGCGACAATGCCGGTAAGCAATTAGCCAAAGGCATCAGCCAATATAGCGCCACTGAACTGCAGTTAATTAAAGGTCTGCACAGCCAAAGAATTGCAGACGTTTTAGGTTTTTGTCCCAGCGAAGCCGTGGTGCATCGAGATGATATCGCGTTAGCTAATTAAGGTGGGTTGCCAATGAAAATTGCAGTTGTAGGTGGCGGTATCAATGGTTTAAGCAGTGCGTGGCAACTGGCTTTGGCAGGGCATGACGTTAGCCTATTTGAACGAGACAAGTTAATGCAGGCCACTAGCCGAGCCTCGTCTAAATTATTGCACGGCGGTTTGCGCTATTTAGAGCAGGGAGAGTTTCGTTTAGTGCGTGAAGCGCTGCAAGAGCGGCGCTGGTGGCTAAAAAAAGCGCCACAGCTTACCCGCAGGCTGCCAATCTTATATCCGTTATATCAAGATTCTCGTCGTGCCCGTTGGCAACTAAAAATAGGTTTATGGTTATACGACAGTTTTGCTGGGCGCAAAGGTATTGGTCGGCATCGTTGGTTAACGCCGCAACAAGCACTGCGCTGTTCACCGCAGTTACAGCCTGAGGGGTTGAAGGGTGCCTACTTATTTTTTGATGGTCAGATGGATGACGCCAAGCTAGGTTTGTGGATGGCGGAACAATGCACTAAAGCGGGCGCAATGTTATTTGAACATAGCCCAGTACTGCAGGTAACAACAGAGGCAAAAATTCTGCTAGCAACCGGCTGGCAGCAGTTTGATCGCGTAGTAAATGTGGCTGGCCCTTGGAGCCAGCAGTTATTACAGCAATCTTCGTTACCGCAACAGCCTTTAGACTTGGTGCGCGGCAGTCATCTGCTACTACCCGCAATAAGCCGTTACGGCCATATGCTTGAAGTGCCAGGAGAGGCGCGCATTGTGTTTGTGTTACCTTATCAAGGTAAAACCTTATTAGGTACTACTGAAGTGCGTCAACAGCTAAATGAGCCGATACAGTGCTCTGCAGCAGAGCGAGATTACTTACTGAAGGTATATAACCACTACTTTCAACCCCAGCAACAGACTGAAGCGGTATTGGACGATTTTGCTGGTGTGCGGCCTTTACTTGGTGGTAGTGCCGACGCAAGCAGAGCCAGCCGTGAATACCAACTAAACTGGCAAGGCCAATTATTAACCGTATCGGGTGGCAAATGGACTACAGCACGGGCACTGGGTAAAAATGTCGCCGTGCAGGTAGCTAAAACGCTGACTAAATAACTACAGGGTAATTGCTAAAATTTTTGAACGGCGTTGATAGTTATACAGCTGCTTTTTTTGTGCGGGTAAATCTTCTACTGTTAGCAATTCAAAACCCTGCTCTAAAAACCAGTGAATACTGCGCGTGGTAAGAGCAAATAATTTCTCATACTTGCGTTGGCGCGCTTGCTGAATAATGCTTTTTAGTAACAAACTACCACGATCGGCATCACGGTAATCTGGGTGCACGGCTAAGCAGGCAAATTCGCCGACATTATCATCTGTAAAGGGATACAGTGCGGCACAACCAATAACTAAGCCATCACGTTCAATCAAGGTAAATTGATCAATCTCCATTTCTAGTTGCTCACGAGAGCGGCGCACTAACAGGCCTTGCTGCTCTAGAGGGCGAATTAAATCTAAAATACCGCCAATATCGGAAATAGTAGCGGCGCGTAACTTTTCTGCCGACTCAGTGACAATTTGTGTGCCGATACCGTCGCGAGAAAATAGTTCTTGCAGTAAGGCACCATCTTCGTCGTAACTTACTAAGTGACAGCGCGGCACACCAGCGCGGCAAGCGGTAATAGCGGCATGTAAAAATGCCATAGTGCTAGGGCAATCAATCGGTTGCTGCTGCATATTTTGTAATATACGCTCAGCGGCATTTGGCATTAGTTCAGCCGTTATTTTTTCATTTTCATCTAAAATACCGCCAATTTCACTAAAGCCAATCATCTTCTCGGCTTTTAGTTTTATTGCGACATGGGTGGCAATATCTTCGGCTGTAAGGTTAAAGCTTTCGCCGGTTACGGACGCTACTATTGGCCCCATTAACACTATGCCGTTATTGTCCAGCTGGCGGCGAATACCTGCCGCATCAATCCGGCGTACCTTGCCGCTATGATAGTAATCTACCCCTTCATCTACTCCTAACGGCTGGGCAATGACAAAGTTGCCGCTAACCACGTTTATTTGTGCGCCCTGCATCGGTGTGTTGCTTAAACTCATAGATAGCCGTGCGGTTATATCAAGCTGCAAAGCGCCGGCAACCTGTTTTATTAGCTTAAACGAGTCGTCATCAGTAATTCGTATCCGATTATGGTAAGCCGGCTCAAGCCCCGCTTGTAGTAACGCGGCATTAATTTGTGGCCTTGCGCCGTAAACCAGGACTATTTTTATACCTAAACTGTTTAGTAGGGCAATGTCGTTAATAATGCTGCGAAAGCCAGGTTGAGTAATGGCTTCACCACCCAACATAACGACGAAGGTTTTGCCGCGATGCGCGTTAACATAGGGGGCGGATTGCCGAAAACCGGAAACAAGTTCAGTAGTTCGCACGGGTAGCAGGTGTCCTTTTAGCAAAGAGAGTTGGTTTGTAAGATATAAAGATGGCAGCTTGAAGCAAAAACGCCAACGTTAACACCAGTATAGTTTTTGCATTTTAAAATACGGTTGGTTTTATATCCATGCTTTTCGCATAAATATGCTGTTTTAAGTTGTAGGGAAATAAGAAAAGTTATCGTGGTTAGCCGTAAACAGCAGGTTAAAACAACCTGCTGTCTCAGATAGTTAAGGTTAATCGAGAATAATATGTGGTAAAAACCGCGAACTGTCTTTGGTAATTAAGCTGTTATCTTCGCGAATGCAAATGCCGGCGGCACTGTCGCCAACTACCCAGCTGCCAATTAGCGCATAACTATCAGCAAACTTTGGTAAAGGCGCTAACTCTTGGCGAATATAGCCGCTATCGGTATAAGGCCCGTCTTGTTTGAATAATTTTCCACTGTTGGTTACTAATTCGATATTGGCCCCTTCGCGTGAGAACAAAGGCTTGCGCACCCAGCCATGTTTTAATGTGCTGCCGTCATCGAAAAATGTTGGTAATAAATTAGGGTGGCCTTGATACTTTTGCCACAACATTGGCAGTATGCCTTTATTTGACAACAAGCATTTCCATAGCGGTTCTATAAACTGGGTTTGGCTGCTGATAACCGTGCTGGCAAACTCTTCTTGCAGCATAAATTCCCATGGGTACAGCTTAAACAAACCTTGAATAGGAAAGCCGTCTAAATCGACCAATTGGCCGTCAATGTCGCCTAGTTGTTCCAGCTGAATGTAGCGGCAATTTACGCCAGCTTGTAGCGCAATATCCATTAAGTAATCAACAGTGCCTCTATCTTCGGTACTGTCGGCGACGCTAGCAAAGTAAAAGGGTTGTGCCAGATTAAGCTCGGCAAAGGCCTGCTGTAGCTTGTCTTGTAATGAATTAAACTGATCTGCACCCTGAGGTAGCGCGCCGCGCATTAATTGATCTTCTAGCCATACCCACTGAAAAAAGCCCGTTTCGTATAACGATGTTGGCGTGTCGTAGTTTAGCTCTAGCAACTTAGCTGGGCCGTTGCCATTGTAGCTAAGGTCCATGCGGCCGTATAAATGCGGTTGCTGATTTTGCCAACTGTCACGCACTGCCTGCCAAAATTGTTCAGGTATAGCGAGCTGTTGTAGCTGTTGCTCGCTAGTAACAATGTCGGCAACCAGATCAAGCGCCATCTGATGTAGCTCTTCAGTTGGCTGTTCTAAATCGTGCTCTATTTGTTGCAAACTAAACTGATAGTAAGCACTTTCATCCCAGTATGGCTCACCGTCAAAAGTATGGAAATTAAAGCCAACACTTTCGGCAAACGCCTGCCAGCCAGGGCGTGGGGTGCTGTTTACTCGTTTCATCGCTAATTAACCACCTGTGCTACTAGCACTGCGCTTGGCTGCTTGAGAGCCAAAACCACCACGTTTTGCCAGTGTTGCCGGTTTAGGTTGTACCGCAGATGGGCGCACACTAGTGGCACCGGGTTTTGACGCTACAGCAGTATTACTTGCGGTGCGAAAGGTATTGCGGTCGTCACGAGATTTATATAGCGGCTGTGTTGCGACAGCGCTGCGTGCTGCACTGGCTGTTGGTTGCGCTGGTGCGCTTGCCATTCCGCCACGGCTTAACATTTGCCCAGCCATAAAGCCCATCATCATCGGCATAAAGAAACCGCTGCTTTGCTGACTTTGTGACCGCTGCTCAGTATTGTTTGCCGCCAGTACGGGGGCATTTTCACATTGGCCAGTGCCAAAATCTGTTTCGCATTCTTGCTGGCTGGCGTAACGCGGTGCGACCTGCGGGTGCAGAGTTTGTGCTTCGTCAAAAGCGGCTTTACATTCTGCCGGCGGATTATAATAGGCTGCACATTCGTCAGGGCTATTAAATACCTGCACTTCTACCTGCTTTTCACTGCAACCGGCTAATACTAAACCGGCTGCCGGTACCATCATAATTAAGCGGGCTGCTTTACTGCGTTTAAATATGTTGCTCATCAAAGACTCCTTAATAGCTTGGTGGGATCCTGCGCAAAAGGCGACAGTAATACAAGTGAATTAGTGCAATATTATGGAGTTTATTTAATACTTTGTTTTGGCGTAAGTTATTGGGTTTGGTGCTTGGTTCCATAAATTTTGATGTGTGCTTTGGCTAAAAAACTGCTGTGGTTGCCAGCAGCGCGGTAAAAACCGTCGAATCTGGCCGGGCTCCCAGTCGGCGCTAAGCTGCATTAAAATTTCTTTTAAACGCGCAGTGGGAATAACTGATAGCCGATCACGTGCGGGTTTAAAATATAAATTATGCGCAAGGCTAACCTGACAATTATGGCCGCCGCGGCGATATTGTAAGTTGCGGCTGACAATGCGGCATAAGGGTTCAGCTAATTTGGCTGGGTATAGCTGGTTTACTATTGCTAGCTCGTATTTTTCTGCGTAGCCGCTGTCATGCTGAGTAGGTATAAAAGCAATACCATAACCTTGCGGAAAGATACCGACGATATTAATCAGCTGCTGAACCCAGTTAGCTGGAAATTGGCCACGATTGACCCCATCTTTTAATAATAAGCTGGCTTTAGGTAGCGCTTCATATTGGTAGCGGTCTCTACCTGGCAGCACAATAGAGCTGTACACCTGAGGGAGACTAAGTAAAGGGGCTAGTGGGCCATCCGAGTTAATGCTCTGGCTTAATAACTGTTTAATAAATTTTATATTATTTTGTTGTTGCAGCTGATGCAGTTGTTGTTCTCGCTTACTGTTACCGCGATAGGGCACAAGTTGTAAAGCCTCATCCAGTAATCGAGCCATTGCCACCTTACTCGTTGCAAGGTAGCGCTGTCGTTCTTGGTGTTGCATGCTGCGGTTAGCGTCATATTGTCCAGCATAGCCAGTAAGTAGCGTAATAGCATCAATATCCAGTTGGCCACAATCTAGTAGCATCACCGCTATTATTAGTGGTAGCTGCACGTTTACACGAAAGGGGCAGGTATCGTCGGCAAAGCGGCGAGCAGTATAATGGTGCAATAACGTGTTATCGGTTAGTAGTTTATGCTCAAGCGCATGCTCAAGTAAACGCAGT
The DNA here is from genome assembly GCF_004345025.1 of Rheinheimera sp. D18. GTDB lineage: Bacteria > Pseudomonadota > Gammaproteobacteria > Enterobacterales > Alteromonadaceae > Alishewanella > Alishewanella metallidurans. The sequence continues at coordinate 181,560 of NZ_CP037745.1, forward strand.
GTTAGCGCCGCACGGTATAGTAGTTTGTAACCAAATTGCAGTTCGCGCCAACGTCTCGGTGAGTCTGGAGCGGTTAATTGCAGACTACCTAATAAACGTGCCGAGCGCACTAAGGTGTCAGCTTGGTTATTACCTTCGCTTAAGCGCAACACCTTTTCAGCTAAAAAAGTTAATTGCGGCATTAGTTCTGGTTTTGCGATCACGGCATCACTAACCGGCATATTATTAGTCATGCGAATAAAGTGATGCATATCATTAATTAGGCTGACTAAGCTATCCGCGTCAGCTACCGAAGTAAGTGCCTGTAGCAAGCGTTTTAATTCGCGCATAAAACTGCTGTCAGCAGACAAAGTTGATGAACGCAAGCAGGCGTCTCCGCGATAAGTTAGGTGCTTACAATACCTGATCTTAGTAGTTGAATAAAGCGACCTGTGTTTTAGCTAAGCGGTGGCTGTCGTTGCGCATTATTGTCGGGGCAATAACAAAAAAAGCCAGCAAGCTGGCTTTTTTTGAGCTAATTAGATTAGCCGAAAATTTTACGACGGCTAAGGCCTAATAAACCTGCACCTAATAATAATAAACTCGCCGGTGCTGGCACTTGAGTTGGGCGATTAGACGTGCCAACTACAATGTTATCAAATTCAGCAGCGACGCCGGTTGAAGTGAAACGGAAACTGGTAAAACCCGTGCCGGTAAAATCGATATTTACATACACGTTTGAACCCGGTGCGATCTGATTACCACTGACACCACCGTTATTGCCTAAAATTTGTGGGCCAGTCAGCGTATCCATTAAATCGCCATTACCATCAAAAAATTCTAAATAGTTATAAACGTCGATAGAACCAAAGTACACGCCTAGGTAATTAATACCTGCGCCAGAGGCAAGAATGCTGCTGTAATCAATAGTAATTGATGACGGTAAGCTGCCACCTTCGGCTGGTGTATAGCCAAAACAGGTGTTGTCGTTAGCTGGTGCAGCAGCATAACCGGCAGAACCCTGGCGAGTGTTAAAGGCATCTGAACCCGACATTGACACTTGAATTGCTGAGCCAGCAAATAATGAGTTGACCGCACAGCCGCTTTGGCCGCTTTGTTTAACGTCATTATAGGCGGTGCTGCCTGCACCAAAACCTACCATTTGCGTAGCGCTGTCAAAGGTTTCAATAAAGAAGCCATTAGCAGGATCTAATAAATTACTTGGGTCGATATAGTTGCTGGTTAAGCCAGAGCCATCAGTAGCGGCTTGGCCACCGTAGGTAACCATTAATGTGGCTTGCGATGAAAAGCAGGCTAAGGCAGCTGTTGTTAGTAAAATCCGTTTAAAGCTTTTCATATAAACCTCGGTATAAATTGTGATGCGTTGTGTATTCTAAGCGTGATAGAGCATAATTAATGCCAGAGTTTTAACTGGCTGTATTTTCTGGTTTTGCTTAACTTTCGTGCCTTACATTTAAATACAATTGTAAACAAAGTCGACAGTGTAAAGTTGGTGCTGGCGTAATGGTTACTCGCAGTGTTCGCACATTTACTGTAAGATACGCGCCCTCTGTTTTAGAGACAACTGCAGCTGCGGCAGATATATTTCGCAGCAATAACTGCGGGATATCGCATGCAATTTACTGATTTAAACCTAGCACCAGCACTGTTAAAGGCCATTGCTGAAAAAGGCTACACTACACCTTCTCCTATTCAGCAGCAGGCTATTCCTGCGGTGTTAGCTGGCCGAGACTTAATGGCTGCCGCGCAAACCGGTACTGGCAAAACTGCTGGCTTTACATTGCCATTATTACACTTATTAAATGACGGCCCTAAAGTGCAGCCGAACCAAGTACGGGCATTAATTTTAACGCCAACGCGTGAGCTTGCCGCGCAGGTTGCAGAAAGTGTCGCTGTATACGGTAAATATATGCCGTTAAAAAGTACGGTAGTATTTGGTGGTGTAAAAATTAACCCGCAAATGATGGCGCTGCGCCGTGGCGTTGATATTTTAGTGGCAACACCAGGCCGTTTATTAGACTTGTATCAGCAAAATGCAGTGCGTTTTACGCAACTGGAAGTGCTGGTATTAGATGAAGCCGACCGTATGTTAGATATGGGCTTTATTAATGATATTAAAAAAGTGCTGGCTTTGTTACCAAAGAAGCGACAAAACCTGCTGTTTTCGGCCACGTTCTCTGCGGACATTCGTAAATTAGCCAAAGGTTTAGTAAATGATCCGCTGGAAGTATCAGTTAGCCCAGAAAACACCACGGCGGAGCGCGTAGAGCAGCTTATTTATCCGGTTGATAAAAACCGTAAAGCGGCATTAGTAACCAAGTTAATTCTGGATAATAACTGGCAACAGGTGCTTATTTTTACCAAAACTAAGCATATGGCGAATAAACTTAGCCTGCATTTAGAAACTGCCGGCATTAATGCTGCGCCTATTCATGGCAATAAAAGCCAGAATGCGCGCACCAAAGCCTTAGCTGATTTTAAAGCTGGGAAAGTGCGTGCCTTGGTTGCGACTGATATTGCTGCGCGCGGCTTAGATATTGATCAGCTGCCGCAGGTTGTAAATTATGAATTACCTAACGTGGCAGAAGACTATGTACATCGTATTGGTCGCACTGGTCGTGCTGGTGCAGCCGGGCATGCTATTTCGCTAGTGTGCGCCGATGAAACCAAAGAGCTGGTAGGTATCGAGCGCTTAATTAAGCAACATATTCCACGCGCGCTGTTAGAAGGTTTTGCGCCGGTAAATACCGTGCCTGAAATAAAGCTTAATACCAAGCCGTATAAACCGAAGAAACCCAAGGTAGCCAAACCGGGCCATCGCGACGGACAGCGGCCGCTGGCACGTTCAAGCTAATACACATACAGCATCGGTTAGCTGGCTCTGGTATAGTAATATTTTACGCAGCCAAGGAGCCAGTATTAATGCAGTTGCAGGTATTAACCTTTAACGAATTAAACATTTACACGCTATATAGCTTATTGCAACTACGGGTAGATGTGTTTGTGGTAGAGCAAAATTGCCCTTACCCCGAGCTGGATGACAAAGACGTACATCCACAAACCCAGCATATTATTTTGCAAAAAGGCGATAAAGTTCTCGCCTATTCTCGCGTATTAGCACCCGATATTGGTTTTGCTGATTTTCCTGCTATCGGCCGTGTCTGTGTTGCGCAAACCGCGCGTCGTTTAGGTTTGGGCCAAGTGCTAATGAGTGAAAGCCTAAAGGTGGTAAATTCTTTATGGCCCAATACCGATATTCATATTTCTGCGCAGTGTTACCTGCAACAGTTTTACCAAGAATTGGGCTTTAAGCCTGCCGGCGAGCCTTATTTAGAAGACGATATTCCGCATTTAAAAATGATAAAACCGGTTAACATTAGCTAACCGGTTTTGTTGTGCTGCTATTTCTGAATTAAAACTTATAACTTAATGCTAACCACAGGCTGCGTGCTTTTTCTGTTGTATTGTAATCGGCGGTGCAGTTATAAGTGTCTTGGGTGTCGGCCAATAAACAGGTACGGCTAGATAAATCATCGTCTAACAGATTATTAATACGCGCGCTAAAGCTTAACTGATCTGAATACTGATACTTAGCACCTAGGTGCAGTAATTCATAAGATTTGTAATACAGGCTTATGGTTTCAGGGCCAGTAGGGCCGCTGATATTAGCGGTGCCGCGAAAACGCTCACCACGCACTTCAGCAATCAGTTGCATGCTGAACTCGTCCAGCAACTGCCAGTTAACTGTAGCGTTAAGCATGTTTTTTGGTGTGCTAACTAAGGGCAAGCCAGCATCACGGCCACTTTTAACTTCACTGTCGGTGTAGGTGTAATTGGCCGTTAGGCTAATACTGTCGGTAACGTTAAGCTTACCTGATAGCTCAACGCCGCGCGTTTCTGCTTTGTCCACGTTAGCCGCTTGAGTAAAGCTGTTGTAACCAAGCTCTGCCCAGCCTGGGCCTATATCCACGCAAGGTGTACCTGCTGCGGCCGTTTCGCAGTTTGGCAGGTTGTCTTGATTAATAATTTTGTCGCTAAAATCGTTATAGAACAGCGTAATATTACCGCTAAACATATCATTGCTGTAGTAAGCGGCTAGCTCATAGTTTACGCTGGTTTCAGGTTGTAAATCGGGCGTACCAACAAAAGGGCTAACGCCTTGGCCACCAAAACCGGTAATACCAGAGAATAGCTGGTTAGGCTTAGGTGCTTTATAACCGGTACTTACGCCACCTTTAACCGTCCATTGTTCAGTTGGTCGGTAGTTTAAGTAAGCACGCGGGCTAAATTGATCACCAAAGATATTATGGTTATCAAAGCGAGCACCTAGGGTAGCGGTAAACTCAGGATCAAACTCCCAGCTATCTTCAGCAAAAACGGCTACTTGACGATGGGTTTGGCTGGTACCATCGCGAAAACCGTCGCCATACATACCAAATACACCATCTTCCATTTCGGCGTTAAAGTACTGCGCGCCTAGCACAAAGTAATGATCTTGGTATTGCGACTCCAGTTTGGTATCAATAATTAAGTTATCAATTTGCAGGGTACGGGTAGGGCGCGGTAAAAATTGCGTCTGTAATTGCTCGGCTAATGCTGGCGTTAAAGCGGGTTTACTCTTACCTTGAGCAATAACTTGCTGGTTCCATATTGTTTGCAGCTCACCGCGCTCTTCTACGGTAAGCGGTAAAGAGCGGCCAAAGTTTTCACTGCGGCTTTGTGTAATGCTGCTGGTTAGTGTACCAAAATCAAACCGGCCAACGTGTGCCAGTATCCATTGCTCTCGCTCTACGCGCTGGTATGGCGTGTAGCCCACCCGAGGTTGGATCACACCTGCACCGCTAGCACGCCATAAACTAGTTGCACTGTCTAAGGTGCCGGTTTGACCTTCAGTGTTATCGTAACGTTGTTTGGCAATATCGTATTCAAGGCTAATAAATTGTTGTTCGCTAAGGGCGTAGTTTAACGTGCCGCCTAGGTTCCAGTTTTTTGCTGCAACAATTTTTTTATCGCCAAAGCTACCTTCATCTACCCAAGTAGAGCCATCAGGCAAAGGCAAGTTTGCACTATAGGTTGGCGCACTTTCATCGCGGTCGTAAATACTACCACGCAGTGCATAGGTTAAGCTGCTCGCGCCAGTTGGGCCAGTTAGATAAAGGTCAGCTTTTTTGTCATCACCGTATTGGCTATCTTGCTGTAGGTTGCTACTAACGGTAATACTGCCGTGGGTGCTATCTAGCTGTTTACGCGTAATAATATTAATAACGCCACCAATAGCATCAGCACCATACAGTGTAGACATTGGCCCACGTACTACTTCAATACGTTCAATTGCTTCAAGCGGTGGCATATACATAAACTGACTGTTGCCAAAGTTATTTGGCCCAATATCACCTACGTCGCTTTGCCGGCGGCCATCAATTAATACCAGCGTATAATCAGACGGTAAACCGCGCATAGTAATACTAATGTTGCCGTTTTTATCTTGGCCACTGCCGACGTCTATCCCTTCAATATCGCGTAGCGCATCAGCTAAGCTGGTAAAGGATTTATTTTGTAAATCTTCACGTGTTACTACTGACACACTGGCAGGGGCATCAACCAACTTTTGTTCATAACCTGACGCTGTTACTACAATAACTTCTATATTGTGATCCGCTGCTGCCGCGCTGGCTGCAGTTACGCTTTCTGCTTGGGCAAAGGGTAACGAAAAAGCTGCAGCAATGGCACAAGCAACTGTGGTTAAACGAAACAACATGGAAACTCCTTGAGGGAAAGGTTTAGCTTAAAGCTGAAATAAATCGCTATGTAAACAATGTGGCGAATGATAATTATTACCATTGAGTAAAGCAACAACAATTGGAATTAATCGTTGAATAAGTAGTGAATTACAGTGGGTAGTTAATTTACTGAAAAATAGGTAGGAATTAAAAGGCTGGCTGTTAAGTGGCCAGCCGCCGCTTTAGGCTGTTGCTGCGCCGTAAATTTGCTCGGCGTGGTTAAATAGAATCCAGCTGGTAAGAATGTACTTATCGTTTGATATGGGAATGCAGCCACGGTGGGTGTGGGTGAAGTAGGCCGGCGCAATTACCATGCGGCCTGCTTTAGGCTTAATCGACTTTTGCTGGTAATAAAATTCGGTTTCGCCACCTTCGGCCACGTCGTTTAAATAAAACATAAACAATAGGGCACGATGCAATGGCTCGGTGCTGCCTTGTTGCGGGTAAACTTCGCTGTGCCAGTAACCATAGTTGCCAACACCGGCTTGGTATTTTTGTGCCTGTATTGGCCCTAACCGATACAGTGCGCGCATAAAATCAACCGCTTTATTTGCCCCCAGCTCTGCATAATTATCTTGAGTAATAGCCACTGGTTTTCCGGTTTGCGGATGACTAATGGTTAAGCCGACCGGGCCTATTAAGGCAAAATGGTATTTCTTGAAATATTCAGCGGCGTAATGGGTAGTGGCCTGCAAAACAATCTGTAGTAATGACTGATATTCGGCATGCTGAAACAGGTATAAGTCGGTGCTGTTTTTTTTTGTTAAATCTACACCGCCACCGGTACGACCTTGGGTGGTATGTGGGCTGGTATCAAAGGTGTTGATCAGTTGCTGACAAAAATCAGTTGATAGGGCGTTGTCATAAATTTCAATAAAGTCGGTCATTGCAGTTACTCAGGACTGATTTTTAGCAAGCTAGAGCGCAGAATAACATAAAAGTATAAAGCGCAGTGTGCGTTAATGGCCTGTTACCATACTGCATTCTGCGCTTGGGTGAAAGTGGCCTAACTTGCTATTTAATCTCGTTTTAACTTTGTTGCCGCACCAGTTGCTGCAAACTACGAATGTTGTCAGCAATGTCTTGGCGTTGTGGGGCTAATTGTCGTACCTGTTGTAATAAGCGCAGCGCAATTTGATATTGTTGCCGATTAATTTCCAGTTGCGCTTGCCGTTGTAATGCTGACAATTTTACTTCGCTAATGGTAGCGGCACGGCTGTAGTTAATGCTGGCTAATTCAATATTGCCCTGAGTTTCGTACCACTGGGCTAAAGCCAATATGGCATCACCGGCTAGTGGGTCTAACGCTACCGCTTGCTGTAAGGCCTTTAGCGCTTGTTTAGGTTGTTTATCTGCCGTTGCTAGCTGTGCTTGTACCAAGGCTAATTGTGACTGTTGTTTTACCGTTAAGCGTTCAGCAGGTAACGCTGGTTTTTGTAGCAAGCGCCGTAGGGCAGGCCATTGTTGTTGGTAAGCTAGATACTGTACGGCCTGCAATAATGGCGTATGCCACGCATCGCTTTTGTTACCACCAGCGATAATGGCGCGTTGTAATAAGCTAACACCATGCTCGGCGCTACCGTGGGCAAGGTGTAGTTGCGCCGCTAATAGCAGGTTTTCTGCGCTGTTTTCACCTAAACGCAGCGCCACTTCAATACTGCTTAAAGCTTGGTTTGAATTACCCTGGCTGAGCGCCAGTTGGCTACGCTGCAACCATAGCGTTTTATTGTCAGGCTGTTGCTGCAAGAGTTGTTCAAGCATCGCTTGTGCTTGTGGCCACGCTTGGCTTTGAATTAGCGCATACAGTAAACCTTGCTGCCATTGGTTGTTATCGGGTTCAAGCATTAGTGCTTGTTGATAGCCCGCGACGGCGCTGGCCGGCTGGGCGGTTTGTAGGTTAATAAACGCCAACTGGCCATACACTTGGGCATCGGCAACGCCTAAATTAATGGCCGCGACTAAATGTGGTCGGGCTTGGGTATATTGCTGCTGTTGCATAAACACTAAGCTAATGGCTTGATGTGCTAGCGCTAAATCTGGCTGCTGCTTTAGTGCGGCTTGCAGGGCCGTTACGGCGTCGTCATAACGCTGTAGCGACAGCAGTACTTGGCCACGAAGCACTTGCAGTGCGGCGCTATCAGTTTGTAGCGGGCGCTGGTTAAATAGCTCGGCAATGGCTTTATAATCTTTTTGCTGTAATAACGGTTGTAGTTGGCGCGAAAAACCAAGTTCCACTGGGCTAACTGCGGCAGTGCGTTGAGCAATAGCGGTATTATTTAGCATAAGCTGCCAAACCGGCTCGGCCAGTTTCACTTGTAAAGTGTTAGCCCAGCTTGAACTGGCAAATATAACCAAACCCACTACTGCTGTTTTTAATACTTTTGTATTGAATACGGCGATTTTATAAAAAGATGTCATCGTTTAACCATTCCGCAGTTAAGGTTTAAATTCTACTGGCCAAATAAACCGAGCGCTTACCGCTTCGTTAGCTTTAGTTGGCATACTAAAACGGCTATTGCGTACAATGCGTTCAATTTCAGGTTTAAGTTCAGGGTACGGGTTTTCGACAATATCAAGCAGGGTGATCTTGCCGTGCTCATCAATCAGTATATCTAGTTTTACGCGAGCGTTTTTTACGCCCTGTCGGCTTAAACTACGTGGAAATACGGCATTAAGCGGCGTTTGTAGCACAGGCAGTGCATCTAGTTGATCAAGGCTAAAGGCATTTATTTCCATCTGTAACGATTGCCATTGCAGCTGCTGCACCTGTGGTTTGGGTGCGTTGAGCTCTAATTGCGGTTTCGTTAGCGTAATATCCGGTGTGGGTATTTGCACGGCGCTATGGGTATTTACTTGCACATCCAGTACTGGCGAAGTGGTAACCGGTTGTGGCGGGCTGGGTGGCGGCGGTGGTGGTGGTACCGGTAGGCTAGCAAGATCAATTGGCCGCACCAGTAACTTTTGTTCGGCTAATGGCTGAAATTGGCGGGAATACCACATCATGCCGAGCGCGGCTGTTAGTAATAAAATACTTAAACCAAAGGCGATTAAACGTATACGCGAGTGCATCTTACTCGGCTACCGTGGCTAGGCTTACTTGGCTGGCACCGGCAAGTTTGGCGGCATCAAGTACTTTCACTAATAAGTCAGCGGGTACGGTTTTGTCTACTTGCAGCACTACGGGGCGGGTACGTTCACGTAACAGCTGCTCAACGGTAGGTTGTACGCCGTCTACACCAATATTGCTGCCGTCATAATATACTGCGCCCTGATCGGTAATGGCGATCAGTATGACCAATTGCTCAAGTTGACTGGCTGATACGGCTTGTGGCTTATCAACGTCTACACCGGTTTCACGCACAAACACCGTAGTAACAATAAAGAAAATAAGCAGAATAAACACCACATCCAGCAACGGCGACATATCAATGCCCTGCTGCTGTTGCTCTAAACGCTGGCCTAATCGCTGCTGCATTAGGCCTCCTGCAGGCACAGATGATTAATGCGCGCGCGGTTTAATTTGCTATTAACCGATGACTGCAATAGCCAAGCTGGAATGGCGCAAGTTAAACCCAGTTGCGTGGTAAATAGTGCCTCGCCAATGCCTGCACTTAAATCAGCGGCACCGCTGCCACCCGATGCCATACCAGCAAATACACTTAGCAAACCAACAATGGTGCCAAGCAAACCGCATAACGGCATACTCGCAATAAGTACGGTATTAAATTGTTGCCATTGCCCGCACTGTTGCCAGTTACCTTGGCGCAGCAATAGCCATTCTTGTAATAACAGCTGATAGCTGCCTAGCGCTGCGGCTAAAATTAGCCAACAAACAAGGTTGTCGAATAACATTGAGATCATGCTGCGTGCTCCTGAGTAATGGCGGACTGAGGTAACGGCTGTTGCGATAGGCTTAAGGCTAAAGCTTCAAGCTGGTGGTAATAGCTGCGGGCTTTGCGTGACAGCAGCGCATGTAATACCAGCGCCGGTATGGCTACTACTAAGCCGAGTTCGGTAGTAATAAGCGCTTGGGCAATACCACCCGATACTACTTGCGGGTCGCCAGAGCCAAACAACGTCATCATATTAAAGGTTTCAATCATGCCGCTAACCGTACCGAGTAAGCCTAATAACGGTGCCACAGCCGCGGTTACGGCAATAGCACCCAACCTCGCATCTAACGTTAACCGGCTGTGTTGCAACACGGCAAATAGCGCGTCGTCACGTTGCTGGCCAATCGCATGTTTTTCGCTACAACTGGCTAATTGCTGGGCAAAACCACTGCTGTGCTGTACGCGAGCATTAGGTAGGCTTGCGCTTTGTACAGGTGGTAAGCGCCAAAGTTGCCACGCTTTATGCAGCGCAATAACTAAGGCCACCAAGGCAAAAGCTAAAATAGGCAGCGCCCAAACGCCGCCTTTACTAATATGACTAACCGCTGATTCATGCTGAGTGCTTTTCAGTAACGCCTTGTTTAAACTGGGATCAAACATCAGCTCGGCGCGTGATTGCTGTTGTAATTGCGCTAGCGCCGAGTTATCGCTAAATGGCAGCGCAACGGTAGGTACTTCTGCATCATTACTGCGATGAGCTAATAAACCGCCCTGCTGTTGTTGTGCTAACCAGTACCAACTAATGGGCCCAGCGCTAAGCACCTTGGCATTAATTAATTCACCATTTGGCTGAATAATATCGCGGCTTTGCCATTGTGGATAAAGGCTATGTTGTAACTGTGCCGCATAAGCGCTGGCAGCTTGTAACTGGTTATTCAGATTAGTATCGGTAACGGCTAAATGATGCTGACGAATAAAGCTGGCCAGCTGATTTTTCTGATACTGCTGCTGATCTTGCCAACCTTTTAAGCGCTCAGTTAGCTGGTTTAAGCCTAACGTGCTTTCATCTTCAGCCCGTCGCGCCACTGCGGTTTTTTCTCTAAGTTGCTGCACTTGCTGCTGCAACGCTTGATATTGCGTAGTGAGCTGCTGTTGTTGCTGACTAATTTGTTTTTCTGTGCTGCTTAATGTTTGTTGGGCTTTTTGAATATCGGCTAGTACTGAGGCATTCACATCGGCTGCCGCTGCAGTTAGCGTTGTTGTTGCCAGTAACGCCATACCGGTAAGGGTAATAATCTGTTTTATACTAAGCAGAAAACGGCTTGGTTTCATGGCGTTTTCTCCTGTTCGGCCGCGCTGGTAGGAGCAGATGTTTCGCCAGAAAGCTGAATAGGTAGGCTAATAAGCTCAGCTTGGGCACGCTTTTCTAGTATGGCAATGGCACTAAGTATTGGTGCGCTATCTATGCTGTTATCAAACTGCCAGGTCCAGCCGGTGCTGGCTGGGAAACCTATGCCGGTGTAGCTGCCATCAGCGCTACTAAACCAAGCTTGGCTGGCGCCTAAATACAGCTGGCGCACCCGTACTTGTTGGCCCTCTGCGGTAGTTAGCGTCATATCATCTAGGCTAAGCCGCTGTTGAAACTCGGCTAGCTTACCCAGTAAAAATAATGCCCGTTGTAATTTAATTGAGCTGTCAGCGCTATCTGACAAGCTATCTAGCTCTTGCTGCCATAACTGTTGTAACGGTGGCGGTAATTGCGGTTGCATTACTTGTACTTGTTGTAATAACGCCGCAATTTTTTTTGTGCCTTGCTGTTGCTGCTGTTCTAGTTGCTGCTGCTGGGCGAGCAGTTCGTTGCGCTTTTCGTCAACGGCATTGTTTTGCTTGTTGTTACGCTCAAGTACTTGTTGCAACTGCTTTTGTTCTGCCTGCAGTAAACTGATGCCCTGTTGCAGGCTTTGCTTACGCTGCTGGCCGTCTTGTTGAATTTGTAGCTGTTGCTGCTCTAAGGCTAACCATTGCTGCACCAACGCATCTAATTGCTGAACAGCTTGCGGTGTAGTCGCGGCGCTAGAGAGTGGATATATAAGAAAAATAGCTAATAAACAATGCTTTAAGGCGATATTTTTCGAGTTTTGATAAAGTTTTTGCATGTTTTGCCAGCGTTTGGGTCGTGACCACAAGGTTAACAGATGGTGCATTATGTCAAAACCGTGCATTGAATGCAACTGATAATCTTTCTCATTTACATTGCATTATCGCAGTGCTAGCATATTCGCCGATAAATAAATGCCGGCATACAACCGTCCGGATTGATGCGCTATTCGAGCGCTAGAACGACAAAAACATGGAGCAAAACATGACATTAAAGGCTGATTCTGCCAATAACGGTACCAAGTTTAATAAGGCGCCTCTGGCCCTAGCCGTTACGCTAGCCTGTGCTGTACTAGCTGCGCAAGCTCATGCGCAACAAACCGAACCGGTACAAGAGCTGGCCGTAGCTGAAGCAAAAACCAGTACTGAAGGCGACGTAAAAGTTGAACGTTCGGCTAATTTCAAACTTACTCAGCCATTACTAGACACTGCAAAAACCATTACCGTTATACCTCAAGCGGTTATGAAAGATCGTTCAGTTGATAGCTTGCGTGATGCGCTGCGTAACGTGTCGGGTATTTCACTAGCGGCTGGTGAAGGTGGCGCGCCAAGCGGCGATAGCATGTCAATTCGTGGTTTTAGTGCTAGCACCGATATTTTTGTTGATGGTATTCGTGATATTGCCGGTTATAGCCGTGACACCTACAACTTAGAAAGCATTGAAGTAGCAAAAGGCCCAGGTTCTGCGGTGTCTGGCCGTGGCGCGACAGGCGGTAGCATCAACTTACAATCAAAAACTGCTAAATTAGACCAATTTACCGATGTTAGCCTGCGTTTAGGCACAGAGTCTGATTATCGCGCGATGCTTGATAGTAATATTGCTGTGGGCGAAACCACGGCCCTGCGGCTTAACTTATTATCGGACGATATTGACGTTGCTGGTCGCAACGAAGTGTTTAATAGTAAAAATGCTGCGGCATTGTCATTGGCAACCGGTATTGGTACCGAGCAGCGTTTTAGTATTAATGCTGAATATCAAAAACAAGATAACTTATCTGACTATGGCTTACCTTGGGTGTCGGATGCGGCAGCAATACCTGCGTTGGCGCCCTATATTAATAAAGCACCACCGGTAAGTTTTGATAATTTTTACGGTAACGTATTTCGTGATTACGAAGATATAAAAGGGCAATCGCTAACCGCGCGGTTTGAACAAGATATAAGCAATACAACAACCTTGCGGGTTCAAGCACGGGTAGGCTCAGTCGCGCGTGAAAGCATTGTTACCGCACCGCGTTTTATTAATCAGAAAACCAGTACTGACGTGCGGCAAAGCGATGAAAAAACTCGTGATACGAAAAATTCATTATCGGCAGTGCAGTTTGATCTAATTGGTGAATACCAAACCGGCAGCGTAAAACATAACCTAGTCACTGGTGTCGAGTGGGCTAGTGAAACCTTTAAGCGCTGGAATATGGTTGATTTAGTGGACGACAATTTAGATAGCACACCGGTATTAGTCGATTTATATAACCCAGACCCACGTAAAGCCTACACCGGCGTTTATGGCCGTGACGGCACTAGTACCAAAGCTAAAGGCAAAAGTACGGCATTATATGTGTTCGATACCATGACACTAGATCCGCAATGGGAGCTGACCTTAGGTGCGCGTTGGGACAACTTTAAAACTGATTATCAGTATAACTACGCAGATCCTACGTTAACGGTTGATACGAAAGATTCTATTTTAAGTTGGAACGCCGGCGTAGTGTACAAACCTGCAGCTAACGGCAGCATTTACTTTGCCTACGGTAATTCGTTTAACCCATCGGCTGAAGGCTTAACGGTATCAGCTACTGGCAATATGTCGGAATTAGACCCAGAGGAAACCCGTAGTATTGAACTTGGTACTAAATGGGACTTGCTAGATGGACGCCTATTAACTAGCGTGGCCCTATTTAGAACCGATAAAAACCATGCGCGCACACCAGATCCAGACTTTAGCGGTGAATATACGCTAAATGGCGAGCAGCGAGTGCAAGGCCTTGAGCTAAGTGCAGTAGGTTATTTACAGCCTAACTGGACAGTTATTGGTTCTTACACCTATCAAGACAGCGAAGTAATTAGCGCAGAAGGCAGTGCTGCCAACCAAGTGGGAATGGAGTTGGCTCGCACGCCTAAACATTCGTTAAGTGTTTGGAGCCGTTACGACTTTAACGACCAACTGGCATTTGGTGGTGGTGCGCAATACGTGGGCGAGCGTTATAACGGTTCTACCGCAACGCGCAAAGTTGCCCCAGGTTACACCAGCTACGATATTATGTTGTCGTACCAAGCCACAGAAAAGTTAGGCCTACAGCTAAACGGTGTTAACTTAACCGATAAACGTTATATCGAGCAGTTAGGTGGCGGGCACTTTATTCCTGGTGCTGGGCGTTATGTTAGTGTAACCGCAAGTTACAGTTTCTAAATACACGCGAGTGTTAAGCCCCGCTAGCAGCAATGTGTGCGGGGTTTTCTCCGTTAAATACCACGTTAATTTTCACCGGAGTTGAAATGCTGTTAAAAATTCCACAGGTATTAAATAAAGCGCAGGTAGCTGCTGGCAAAGAGTTATTGCTAGCAGCTGATTGGGCTGATGGTAATGTTACTGCCGGTTATCAGTCGGCGCAGGCCAAACATAACTTACAACTGCCAGAAAGTAGCCGTGAAGCTAAGCAATTAGGCGATATGGTGCTTCAGGCGCTGGCGGTAAATAAACTATTTATGTCCGCCGCATTACCGCTAAAAATATTTCCGCCATTGTTTAACTGTTACCAAGGTGGCCAGTCGTTTGGCGTGCATGTTGATAATGCTATTCGGCAAGTGCTGGGCACACCGGTAAAAGTACGCACCGATTTATCAATGACGTTGTTTTTCTCTGAACCGGATGAGTACGACGGTGGTGAATTAGTTATTGAAGATACCTTTGGCGCGCACAAAGTAAAACTGGCCGCCGGTGATATGGTGTTGTACCCGTCAACCAGCTTACACAAGGTGACACCGGTAACGCGAGGGCGACGTTTAGCCTCGTTTTTTTGGTTACAAAGTATGGTAGCCAGTGATGAAAAGCGTAGCTTGTTATTTGATATGGATATGGCCATTCAGTCGTTACGCCAACAAGTAGCCGATAGCCAAGAAATAGTGCAGCTTACCGGTGTTTACCATAACTTGCTGCGGCAGTGGGCTCAAACCTAGCAATATTATTTGTCTAACCGGGTTACTTGTATCGAGTTTAATGCTGGCGCATGATAATCGTCGAATTTATATCTAGCGATTTATAGGACGATATTATGTTTAGTGAAGTACTACAGCCACGTTTTTCTGATACCGATGCCTTAGGCCATATTAATAACACGGTATTTGCCGTGTGGTTTGAAGGTGCGCGCCAAGGCGTATTTAAAATTTTTACGCCAGAGCTAAACCTGCAGCAATGGCCGCTTATTATTGCCAGTATTAAGCTTGATTATCACGCCCAAACCCAATACGGCGAGGAGGTTGAAGTACGCACCTATATTAGCCGTATTGGCGGCAGCTCGTTCGATGTGTACCAAGAAGCCTGGCAAGACGGGGTAAAAACCGTATCGGGTACAGCAGTGATGGTGCAGTTCGATTATGTTGCCAATACAGCAAAACCGCTCTCAGTTGAGCAAAAACGTTTACTTAATCAGCATTTACTGTCGGTATAACTACCGCAATTAGCCATTATTTGGTCGTAAAGTGATGGCGGCTTTGCCACTTGCCACGTAGTGTCATTAACACACTCATGTTAGGAACCCTGCTATGAAAAGCCTTATTGTTGCTGTTGCTGCCAGTGTTGGCTTGGCTGTTGCTGGCCAAGCGCACGGTTATGACCGAATAACCGGTGCTGATTTTGCTAGCCGCTCTGAAGTTATCGCCCCTACTGCCATGGCGGCAACCAGCCAGCCACTTGCGACACAAATTGCCTTAGACGTAATGAAACGTGGCGGTAATGCTATTGATGCCGCTATTGCTGCCAACGCGGCATTAGGCTTAATGGAACCCACAGGTAACGGCATTGGTGGCGACCTATACGCCATTGTTTGGGATGCTAAAACGCAAAAATTACACGGCTTAAATGCGTCTGGCCGCTCGCCACTTAGTTTAAGTTACGACATGCTGGCACATGAGCTTAAAACGCTAAACCGTACCAGCTTGCCGCCACATGGTATGTTACCTATTAGTGTGCCGGGTGCGGTAGATGGTTGGTTTGCGCTGCATAAAAAGTTTGGCAGCCTGCCAATGAGCGATATTTTACAACCGGCTATTAGCTATGCTGAGCAAGGTTTTCCGGTGAGTGAGCTCATTGCCTATTACTGGGATCGCAGTGTGCCAGTGCTTAGTAAACAACCGGGTGACTTTAGCGGCACTTTTACCATTAATGGTAAAGCACCGGCTAAAGGCGAAATGTTTAAAAACCCTGCGCTAGCCAGTACGTTAAAAAAATTAGCAAAAGAGGGCCGTGATGCGTTTTACAAAGGCGATATTGCGGTAGAAATAGACCGCTTTATGCGCGCTAACGGCGGTTATTTACGCTTTGCCGATTTTGCTAACCACCACTCCGATTGGGTAGAGCCCGTGGGTGTTGACTACAAAGGTTATACGTTATGGGAATTGCCGCCTAATGGCCAAGGCATTGCTGCGCTGCAAATGCTACAAATATTAAAGAATTTTGATTTAAAGGCGGCAGGCTTTAATACCGTAGAAAGTTTACATTTATTAGTTGAAGCAAAAAAACTGGCGTTTGAAGACCGCGCCAAGTTTTATGCCGATCAAGACTTTAATAAAGCGCCTATAGCCGGCTTAATTTCTGCAGAATATGGCCGCGAACGCGCAAAATTAATTGGCGACAAAGCCGCAAAACGAGTAGACGCCGGTAACCCTGCGTTGTATCAAGGTGATACTATTTATATGACCACCGCCGATAAACACGGCAATATGGTGTCGCTCATTCAAAGTAACTACCGTGGTATGGGTTCAGGTGTAGTAGTGCCGGGCTTAGGTTTTGTCTTTCAAGACCGCGGTGAAATGTTCTCGATGGATAAAAAGCACGCCAACGTATACCAACCGGGTAAGCGGCCATTTCAAACTATTATTCCGGCCTTTGTGACTAAAGATAACAAACCCCTTATCAGCTTTGGCGTAATGGGTGGCGCAATGCAGCCGCAAGGCCATGTGCAAATTTTAGTGAATATGGCCGATTATGGCATGAACTTACAAGAGGCCGGAGACGCTGCACGTTGGCAACATTTGGGTAATACCGAGCCAACCGATAACGCCGATATGTACTTAGACAATGGCGGTTATATTGAAGTGGAGCGCGGTGTGCCCTATGAAGCAGTGCGCGGCCTAATGCAAAAAGGCCATGATGTTCGCTACGGTTTAGGCGGTTATGGTGGTTATCAGGCCATTATGCGCGATCATAAAAATGGCGTATGGCTAGGTGCATCAGAATCACGTAAAGATGGTCAAGCAGCCGGTTACTAACAGTAAGTAGGCAAAACAGCACGGATAGTGGCCGCCCCGTGCTGTTTTAGGGTTAATTTTGCGGGTAGCTATTAAGGCAGCTGCACCTGAGCGCCAAAATCTTGGGTAATTTTGTCTATGGCTTGTTGCATGTCGCCATCAAAATCGGTGCAAAGTTCAGCATAGCTTTGACGTAGTTTTAAACGCTGCGTGGTTTTTACAAAGCGCAGCACTTCTTCTTTGCTGTTTAAAATTAGCCGGGGCACTCGCGCATTGTTGCCCTGTTCGTCTTTGGCGATCATGGTGAAATATGAGGAGTTACAATGCTTTACCTTGCCGGTTTGAATATTTTGCGCTTCTACGCGAATACCCACCACCATAGAGCTATTACCGACAAAAATAACCATGGCTTTTAGCGTGACCAGTTCACCCACTTCAATGGGGTTAAGAAAATCTACCCGATCAACTGAGGCAGTAACGCAGTATTTACCACTATATTTAGAGCCACAAGCAAAGGCAATTTGGTCCATTAGCGACAGCAAATAGCCACCATGAATTTTACCGCTAAAATTAGAGTGTGATGGCAGCATTAACTGCGACAAGGTAACCCGCGAACTACTGCTTTTTTTATAGATATCGCTCATGTTGTTATACTGCTCTGCTAGGCGTTAATTTAAGGTGTTAGCTAACGGCTTATCTTGCACTAATATCCACGGTGATACCACAGCAGCCCATAGCTCGGTTTGTTGTTGATACCACATATTGGCATGTTGCTCTGAAGTGCGCTCGACTAAACCGCTTGCTAACCAATTCGCCACGGCATTTTTATCATCACGGTTAAAGGCAAAAGCCACTTCAACTAAATCTAAGTTTGGCGCTACGGTAATAACCGAACCTGCAGCATAAAACTTTTGCAGTTCTCGCCAGTTAATGCGTGCGGTTTCGCTAATAATTTTCGCTTTTATTAGCTCTGGGTTGTGTTCGTCATCAATTAGATGTGCGTCAGATGGGGTAATAGCAGTCATCAATATTACTCAGCTTCATCGTTTTGTTCAGTTATTTGCGCGGCACTAAGCTCATGCTTTTTCAATAACTTATAAAAATCGGTACGGTTGCGCCCAGCCAGTTCTGCGGCCCGGGTTACGTTACCTTCGGTCATCTGCAAAACCCGAACTAGATATTGGCGTTCAAATTGGTCACGCGCTTCGGTTAGCGTAGGCCAAAAGCTACTGTTTTGCGATAACGCTTGTTCTACCTGCGCCGCTGCAATAACGGGGCTATGGGTTAAGGCCACACATTGTTCGACGACGTTGACCAGTTGGCGCACATTACCTGGCCATTTTGCAGTGGCAAGCAATTGCATGGCATCGTCGGAAAAACGGGTAACATCGACCTTATGCCGGCGTACGCTTTGCTGTAATACGTGGCGCGCCAGCAGTGGAATGTCTTCTGGTCGTTTTTCTAATGACGGTAGCTGTAAATTAACCACATTTAAGCGGTAGTATAAGTCTTCACGAAAGCTGCCATCTTGCATAGCTTGTTGTAAATCGCGGTGGGTGGCCGACAGCACACGCACGTTAATAGGAATGGTTTTTGCGCTGCCAACCGGCCGAATTTGTCGCTCTTGCAAGGCGCGTAATAATTTAACTTGTAATGATACCGGCATGTCGCCAATTTCATCTAAAAACAGTGTGCCGCCATCGGCTTCACGAAATAACCCGCCATGCTCGGTAACGGCACCGGTAAAAGCGCCCTTGGTATGACCAAACAGTTCAGACTCGAGTAAATGCTCTGGTAAGGCGCCGCAATTTATCGCAACAAAAGCATTAGCCGCACGCGGGCTAGCTTTATGAATGGCCTTAGCGAGCAATTCTTTACCGGTACCGCTGGCACCGGTGATCAATATGCTAACGTCGCGTTGAGCTACGCGGTAGCTTTGCTCTAATACCTCTTCCATTAAGCGCGAGCGCGTAATAATTTCTGCACGCCACTCGGCTTGTTCTGGCACCGATAAGTGCACCGCATTTTGCAAAATGTCGCGCAGCTCTGCGGTATTAAGTGGCTTAGTTAAGAAGCCAAATACGCCGCGTTGGGTTGCGGCAACAGCCTCTGGTATCGAGCCGTGTGCCGTCATTAATACCACAGGTAAACCGGGGTAACGCTTGGCAATTTCATCAAATAGGCTCATGCCGTCTAACCCAGGCATGCGTAAATCGCTTAGCACCACATCTACACTGTGCTTAGTCAGCAGCGGCAAGGCCGCTTCAGCACTGTCGGCGCTAATTACCTGATAACCTTCGCCTTCTAGGCGCAATGTTAACAACCGCAGCAGGCTGGGGTCGTCGTCTACAAGCAATAAGCGGGGCTTAGGGCTGGCCATTATGGTCCTCTTGCAGTTTGGTTGACTGGTTTAGCTGGGCTTCAATTTGCGTTAGCGCATCTATTTTCTTTTGTAGCTCTTTATTGGTTTTTTGTAAGCGTTCAATATTGTCGTGCTGCTGCGCATTTAGCCGAGTAAGAGCACTAACGGCAGACTCTGCTTCTAGCAGCTTTTGGTTAAAAGCCAGATCCCAGCTTAGTAATGCGGCTAAAGGTGCGGGCAAGGCGGCTAGTTGTTCGGCCAATTGCATTTGTATGCGTAACCGAGTTAAGTAGGGCGTATCAGGGTGTAGTTGCAATATAGTGCGCTTTAACTGCCATACGTCGTCTTGCACGCTGTCATTTGCCAGCAGTTCTCGCTCTTCGTTCATTTGGTTTAGTATGCTGGCGCGGTAATTTATCCAAGCTTGTAGTGTCAAAGCGTCGTCGTGCAAGCTAAGCGGCGTATCAACCGGCACGAGTTCTGGTGGATGGCTTACGGTTGGTTCTATTTGTGGCAGAGCTTGTGGTGCTGTTTCAGGTGCCAAGGGTGGAGTTAGCTGACAGCCGGCTAACGTTAGGCTGAACAGGATGATGAGTCCGGTTTTCATGCTGATTTTTCCTCTAACAGCGGTAATTTTACCCGAATACAAACGTCGGCATAAATTACATCAACAATGTCGGCATGGCCACCTAGTAAGCGGGCGCAGTCGGCGACAATAGATAAACCTAAGCCTGAGCCTTGCACTGCGTCAAACCTAGGTGTGGTGCCACGTTGAAATGGCTCAAATAGCTTTTCCCGCAACGCGGTAGGTATCGGGTTACCATTATTAGCAACATCCAAAATTAATTGGTGTTCTTGCTGATACAACTTAACCCATACCGGGCTGCCTTGGCTACCGTAGGCTTGGGCATTGTTTATCAGGTTATCTAGTATACGCCGGAATAGCGTCGCGTCGGTGTAAATTGTGCTTAGTGGGCAATTTAGCTCAATAGCCTGACCACGTTGCTGTAACGACAGGGCGTGGTCGTTAAAGCAATCGCTTAACATCTGCTGTGGCGAATGCCAGTCAGGCTCAGGCTTAGCTTGCTGTAACAGTCGGTTGTAATCGAGTAACTGCTCGGTTAGCACGCTTAGGCGATCGGCACTGCCATTTAATAAACCGACCACTTCGAGCTGCTGCGCATTAAGCGGGCCAACTAACTGCTCGCTTAATAGCGAACAACCTTCACGAATGCTGGATAACGGTGTTTTTAATTCATGCGAAGCATGGCGCAGCAAAATAAGCCTTAGGGCCTCTAATTGCTGTAAGCGCGAGCTAAGCCAGCGTAATTGTTCACCAAGTTCTGTAAGCTCGCGCGGGCCAGTAAGCTTTTCATCAGGAAACTGATGCTGCTGACCTATAGCCCGGATCATTTTATCAAGTTTGCGCACTGGCGCGGTAATGCGGCCCGATGCCCACAATACTAATAGCAAAGTTAAAACCACTAACACAACCGTTTGCCAAGCTAATAGCTGCTGGCTTTCAACCACAAACTGCTGCTGATGCTGTAAATTTTGTTCTAGCCTTAACCAAATTTGCTGGGTTAATTGCTGCTGCTGTAAACGAAACTGCTGCATTATCGGCTCGAGTTCTTTGCTGTTAAGCGCACTAAAGGTGTCGAGTAAAATACTTAATTGATATTGCTGCTGTTGGCATAATTGTGGTTGGCCGACGTTGTCACACACTTGCTGTAGTAAGGCTTGGTAGTTATTTAGATGCGAACGCGCTACTCGGGCCAGCGCATCAGTTTTGACAACGGCGTGCTGGCGCACTGCACGTTCAATATCGACCACGAGATTTTGCATGTTTTCTGCACGACGCACTGCGGCAATAGACGATTCTGCCTCGGTTACGGCATTTTGGCTGACACCGTTTAACGCGCGGTGGCTTTGCCACATTAATACCGCCACTGGGATCAGTGCCAGAAAAAAGCTTAATAAAACCAATTGACGCAACGATGCAGTTTGTATTGAAAAGCGCATAAATATCTGTCGTAAACACTGGGCCAGTAAGCATAACCCATTTTGCTGATTAAAAAAAAAGGCCAGTGGGGTACTGGCCTATAAAATCAGCACAAAGGCTGAGTTAACGGGAATATGTAACGAGTGCTAAGCAGCCTTAGCTAAATAAGTGGCTTGATAAGCGTGTGCTGCTAGCTCGATAGTTACTGGTTGAGCAGTAACGGCAAACTGAGCGTGCTCCCAAGCTAATACGCTATCGTTGTTCAGGTTTACCCGGCGTAACATGCTAACTACAACAGCAACGTTGGCTAGCAAAAACAGCATTGTACCCAGTAAGAAAAAGTCCATAACAACCTCCGATAAGTGCAGCCTGCTTACTTTAATGCGCTGCGTTAAGACAGTTCAAAGGAGAATGTGGCAAAGGCACCTGAGCTTAAAACTCTGAGACTTGCACTTGCGACATTCTCCTGTAACGTCGCTTATCTTTACTAATGCAAAGCGCAGGCCAACTCTGAAATTTATTTTTAAGTTGTTTAATTACATTGGGTTATGTTTTGTTGTTGCTAGGCTGGGTTAAGATAAGCAGATTAACTGTTGCTGATTTGCGACAGTTAATCTGGCTTGTAAATATATGCTATATATTTCAGATGGTTACAGTGTATGCTTTTTGCGACACTGTGTTTAAGTTGTTGTTTTTATTAGGTAAGATTGTGTCGCTTTGCAACGAGATCAAAATATTCTAAACAGCGTTTAGCATATTCACGCTTTTCTACATAGCTGCCAGGGAAAAAGCTTTTTTTAAAACCGTAAGCAACAATATCTTTTAGACGCTTAAGTGGAATATCAAAGTTATCTAACGCCAGTTGGTATTCTTTGCAAACTGTAGTATTCGAGACTAGTCGGTTGTCGGTACAAATAACGGTGGCAATGCGATGCTCAAGCATATCTTTAAATTTATGCTTTTTGATATCGTCAAGCGCGGGGTTGGTTTGTAGGTTACTGGTTAAGCACACCTCAACCGCGATACGCTTGTCGGCAAGATAGGACGCTAGGTTACGGATATACGCTGCTTTATCGGTAATACTTGGCTCGGTAATCATCTCTGGAATAAACATAGAATAACCATGGCCAATGCGATCGGCGTAGCATTCAGTCAGCGCTTCAAATACGCTTTCTGCACCGTAAGCCTCACCGGCATGCAGGGTTTTTAGTAAAAAGTGTTGATGAGCATATTCATAAACTTCTTTAAATTTGCTAGCGGGATAGCCCGATTCTTGTCCAGCTAAGTCTAAGCCAACAATTGGAATACCCTCAGTGTCGCGTAAGCGTACACTGGCACGTACTAATTCCATGGCCGCTAGCTTAATCACGTCCATAGGCGCAAAGTCATGCATTAATTGAAACAAATTAGTGTAATAAGGTGAAAAGCCTTTATCAGCAAACATGCGCATAGCGCAGTTAATAATGCCATAAGCAAATGGCGGCTTGTGGCCGTTTTTAACGTCAGCGCTTTGGTTATATTCTTGCATTGCGCGTTTTAAGCCATTATTTACCGCATGCATTACCTTGTCTAAGTTAATACCCTTGGCAAGGTCAATCAGCAGCTGTGGTGCAAAGCGCACTTCAATATAGTTAACGCCTTCTAGCTGGTTATCAATAGCGAGCTCGTAAGCGGCACGCTCTAAATTATCCATATCGCGCAGCACCGCGCAGGTATATTGGAAGCAATGTAAGTATTCGCCAAGGTTTTGATATTTATCTTTAAATACCAATTTTTTTAAACCGGCGACAGTATCGGCAGGTAATTGCACACCACTGCGTTTTGCCATTTCAATAAGGCTTTCTAAGCGCAAACTGCCATCTAAGTGCAGATGTAAATCCGACTTAGGCATGTCTTTGATAAATTCAGCAGAATAATGTGGCATAAGCGCTCCTTTTTCGTTGTGCAGTGAATAGTGTATCGCAAATATGCTGGCTTTCGTCGGCTAAAAATAATAATCACCTAGTAAGTGGCTTATGTGTTAAAAAATACTGAAACAGAGGCACCAAAAGGCTTACGTGATGCTTTAGCTACCGGTAATCGTTGGCTGGCATTTAGTGCGCTAACGGTTAGTCGTGCTGCGTTTATACGTTAACAGGCACAGCTATTAGCCCAACACTACAGGCACCTTATGAAAGCCACCTACAGGCGCAGTTTCTCGCTCTACTGGCTGGTTAAGCGCAAAGCTAATACTTTGCGTGCTATCCAGTAGTGCTTGTAGCGCAATGCGCAGCTCCCAAGTAGCAAGTAGTCGCCCTGGGCAAACGTGTTTGCCTATACCGTAAACAAGGTTGGCGTCGGCATTGCCAGACGGATCAAATTTGTTGTTATTAAAAATAGACTCATCGCGATTGGCTGACGTCCAATTTAATTTAACCTTAGCACCACTGGGAATAGTTTGACCGCCAATATCAACGGGGCAGGTAGTAATGCGTCGGTTTGAGACAAAGGGGTCGTCAAGGCGTAATATTTCATCAATAAACGCATCTATCTGGCTATTTGTTGCTGTGCGAAGAGTAGGAATGCATTCGGGGTTCTGAGCAATATGCGCGACAATAACCCCAACACACAGCGCAATAGAGCCCAGATCGCCACCGGTCCAATTGCGTAAAATAGACACTAGTTCAGGCTCGCTTAATAGGCGGCCATCAATGCGTTCTTGACATAGTTTGCTGGTTACGTCGTCGTGCTGGTGGTTCGCTAGCTCACGCCTTGGCATAATGACTGAGCGAATAATATTATCAAACTCATGGGCAACATCAGCCATCTTATTGTGATCGGCTGAGCGGGTAGCGGCATGGTTTTTCGCCATCCAGCCCAATAATTGCGGTTCTAGCTCTGCTGGCCAACCCAACCACGCACATTGCGCACGCACCGCAAATACCGCGCCAATATCTTGTACTGCATCTAGCACTACACCTTTAGGCAGTTCTGAAACTAATGTGGCGGCCACCTGTTTAAACACGGGTATAAAGGGGGCTAAAGCCTCATGACTTAGATGGCGGTCAATTATGGCTCTATATTGGGTATGCTTGTCGCCATCTAAACCATTAGGTATTTGGAGAAAACGCGACGCATTGCTAGAAAAGCGCTGATGATCTAACGCCGCAGTAACGACGTCGGCATGCCGCAGCAGCACCCACTCGCCATACGCATTTCGCACCACGGGATGTTTAGGGCGCAATTCATCGGTATAGGCGCGTAAGTCACGGCCCATAATAGATAAATCATCAGGCATATGGTCGGTCATCGGGGCTCCTACAGTGGGGTGGCGCAATTCAGCTTACAGCTGGTCTATTTTGCCGTATCGCTTTGCCGCTGGGCAATACTGCAAAATAAGTAGCCTTACCTACTCTGTAGTGCTAATAATGAGGACAAAAATCGACAATGTGTTGCTTAATTGTACAATTGGCGTTAGCTTTAATTTGTTAACGCGGCCTAGGTTAAAGGTAATAACCAGCAGATGAACTTAAGAATCATGCTACTCACTTTTTTAGTGTGTTTGCCAGCCCAAGCAGAGCTATTAAAGTTATGCCAAGAATCTGCCGCAGAAGACCCCTTTCTTGCCGAGTTCAAAGTAGATAACCAATCTTATTTTGGCCAGCATTCAGCGATAACAGCACACGCGTTACAACAGCAGGGCATCTCGTTTTCTCTTGTTCGTTTACCTTGGCGTCGGTGTGTGTCGGCGACAATGAATGGCGAATACGATGGCGTAATTGGTATGGGCTGGGACGAAGAGCGTAGTCAAAACCTCATTTTTCCAACCGCAGATGACAATAGCGTCAATGCGTCTTTAAGGCTGTATTTTGTCAATTATCCAATTTATACCCTGAGAACCAGCGCTTTGACCTGGGACGGCGTTAAGTTTGACAATGTAAAATATGGCTTGGCCGCACCCAAAGGTTTTGTCATAGAAAGCAAACTAAAGACGTTAGGGGTATTACAACCGATACAAGATGGTGTTAATGCCAGCGTATCGTTACTTGGCAGTGGTAGAGTAGACGGTGTGGTGTTAGCCGAAGAAGTCGGTGATAAAATGCTCGCGCAGCAAAGTCAGGCAAATATAAAGAAGTTAGATATTATGTTCTACAGTCAGCCAATATTTTTCGCTATAAATCGTAAGCAAAATAAGCTAACCACAGCACAGGTTCAGGCGGTATGGGAACAGATCCCAAGCTCGCGCTTAGCCATTCTAGGTAGTACTGATTTATAAAGAGTTTGATTTGTTGTTACATGGAAGATAAATGGTGCCCGGGGCCGGACTTGAACCGGCATGCCCTTTCGAGCGAGGGATTTTAAATCCCTTGTGTCTACCGATTTCACCACCCGGGCAGAGTCGCTGTCGCGTAAATACGCTTGGTAAGACGGCGCGCATCTTATGCAACCTTTTCATATTATGCAAGCACTTTTCGTCAAAAGCTGCAGTTTTTGTTCTGGTGCTGTTTATTTTGTTGCAATGTATCAAGGTGTTATTCGTTATTTTTTACTGTAACCATTGCTTAATCTGCGCGTAATGCTACAACTTAATTTTGCTGTCTGCATAAAATGGAGCTGTAATGCAAAAGTTTAAGCTACGTACCGTATTTATTGCTTTTGTTGGTTTGGCACTGGTGTTACTTACCTTGGTTTCAACCTTAATTAATATTAACCAATTTTCTGGCTTGTATTACGAGCAAACCGCCAACGAATATTTACCCAACAGCGTAGGCCGTATTGCTGAGCAAACTCGTGCTGAGCTGATGCCATCAATAAACCTATCTGAAAATTTAGCGGCAAATAGTATGCTACATAATTGGATGAAAGAGGGTGAAACCACCGCGGCAAATCATGCTCAGGTTATGGCATATTTTAGACAGTTACAGCAAGATTCTGGCGCATCAACCTTATTTTGGGTATCAGATTTCAGTAAAAACTACTATACCGATGCCGGCTTATTTAAAACGGTGTCTGCTACTGAACCGCGTGATGATTGGTTTTTCTCGATGCTAAAAGGCAATACTAAACGCTCATTAAGTTTAGACCCCGACGAGCGTAGCGGTAAGTTAACTTTGTTTGTTAACGTGAAAGTTATTGTTGATGGTAAAGCCGTTGCCGTAGCCGGTTTAGGCTATGACGTATCCACCATGGCTAGCCTTATTACTAGCTATAAATTGGGTGAAAATGGCTTTTTATTTTTAGTTGATGCTAACGGCATGATTGTTGTGCATCGCGATTTATCACTAGCAGAAAAAAATATTCAGCAGTTACCGCAGTATCAAGCTGTGGCGCAGCAAATGCAAAAGCACAGCACCGGTTTTAGCTTACAGCAGACCGAGGTGTCAGGCCAAGATATGTATATTGGTATTCAAGATATTCGCGATACTGGGCTTAAGTTAGTCGCCGTGTTGCCGTCGGCGGAAATAAGTGGTGCCATTAATAGCGTTATTTTATTTTCTGTCATTGCCAGCCTTTTACTTACGTTAGTCTTTATAGGCTTAACGGTAGTGTTTGCTAATTCGCTGAGTAATTCTATTCGCCAAGTGGGCGATAATTTACTTGAGATGTCGGGCGACGGTGGTGACCTAACTAAGCGTTTAGATCAAAGCCACGACAACGAGCTGGGACACTTGGCTAAAGGTTTTAATGCCATTATTGGTAAAATTCGCGAAATGGTTGCTGAAATTCAACAAACCGAAGTAGCCATTAAGGTGCAGATAGAACAGCTTGTACAGCTGGCAAATGACACCTTTAAATCTACTGAATTACAGCGCGCACAAACGGATCAGGTTGCCACTGCTATTACTGAAATGGGCCAAACTATTTCAGAAGTATCGGGTATTGCGCATAACACCGCCGAAGACACTGAACTTGCGGTACAAGATACGCATAAAACTAACGATAACATGGCGTTAACGTCGCGTACTATGCAGCAGTTAACCAGTATTATGGGTGATATAGAGCGCACTATTGTTGATTTCGCTAATCAGGCGTCGTCGATTAACTCGGTAGTTGAAGTGATAAACGCTATTTCTGAACAAACTAACTTACTGGCGCTTAATGCTGCGATTGAAGCGGCTAGAGCGGGTGAACAAGGGCGTGGTTTTGCCGTAGTTGCTGATGAAGTACGAAACCTAGCAAAACGCACGCAGGAGTCTACCTTAGAAATACGCGACCAAATTACCCGCTTACAACAAACTGCGAATCAATCTACGGCAGCAATACAACAGGGCACGGCCAGTAGCCGGCAAGTTGCCGATAGCACCGAGCTCTCGGTCGCGGCGCTAATTAATATTAAGCAGAAGTTTGAAGCCATTAGTGCAGGTAACCATCAGGTTGCGGCAGCCACAGAAGAGCAGGGCACAGTAGTAGAGCACATTAATGAATCGGCACATTTAATTTCTGACAGCGCATCTAGCATTCATAGTAATGCAGAACAACAGCTTAAGGCGATTAGTGTGTTGCAGCAACGCGCAGAGCAACTGCGTCGGCTTGTTACTCAATTTAAGGTATAAGCCATGCGGTCATTGTTAGTTATAAGCACAATGCTGTTGGTGTCGGCGCAAGCGCAAGCGGATATGTTATGGCAAGACGCTAGCCTAACCTATTTAAATGGCAGTAACTATCGCGTAGACGGTGCCAAGCAGCAGGTGCTTACATTTGAACATGCCGCTGGTGCGAGTTGGGGTGATAGCTTCTTCTTTCTTGATCATTTACGCGGTAAAAACGGTGAGCGTACCAACTATGCAGAATGGTCGCCGCGGCTAAGTTTTAGCAAATTTAGTAGCAACGACTGGCAATTTGGCCTGATAAAAGATGTGCTGTTTACCAGCACTATAGAGATGTCGGCACTGCAAACTAATGTTTTGTATGGTATTGCCACCGATCTCAACCTACCGGGTTTTAGTTATTTAAACCTAAATTTTTATCGGCGTAATAATGACGGCGTGGCCGATAACTGGCAACTTACTACCACTTGGGCGTTGCCTTTTGCTATTGGTACCCAGCAATTTGTTTACGACGGCTTTATTGATTGGGCTAGCAGCAGCGTTGACCAACGGGCAAATCTTAACTTTACCTCACAGCTAAAGTGGGCGCTGCACCCGGTTTTAGGTTTAAAAAATAAACTCTATCTTGGTGTTGAGTACGTGTATTGGCTGAATAAATACGGTATTGCCGACACCCCAGGGTTTCGTACCAACGAGTCAAATGTGAATTTATTGCTAAAGGGTCATTTTTAGTGTTTTAGCCATCTGTACTGTTGCAGATAAAAATTAGCCATGTTATTACTATTAGCGCTTTGCTAACTCGGCTGCAATTGATCAAACCTATTTGCAGCATTAAACCATAAGAGCAATAAATGAATTTAACGCGTCGCATTTTTACTATTAACCTCCTCGTGCTCCAAAGCGGTGCGCGGGGCTGTGCTTATTGGTAAAAATGTAACCAAACCGATACAGCAAAACCCCGTGCCATTGGCCGGGGTTTTTTGCATTTAAGCCCCGCCACCATTGTCAGCTGCAACCACACCGAATTAACGGAACAGGATACACAAGATGAGCGGCGATAATAGAATTTGGATTTTCGATACCACCTTACGCGACGGCGAGCAGGCATTGCGTGCCAGTTTAAGCCAGAAGGAAAAAATCCAGCTGGCACAGGCCATAGCTAGGCTTAATGTTGACGTTATGGAAGTGGGTTTTCCGGTATCTAGCCCGGGTGATTTCGATTCAGTGCAGCGTATAGCTCGCGAAGTTAAAGGGCCAATTATTTGTGGCTTAGCCCGCGCAGTTGCCGCAGATATTGAAGCCTGTGGCGAAGCCTTAAAAGCGGCCGAGCGGCGGCGTATTCATACCTTTATTGCCACTTCACCTCTGCATTTACAGTATAAGTTACGTAAAACGCTGGCCCAGGCCACAGAGCAAGCGGTTGCGGCTATTAAATTAGCCAGCCGTTATACCGATGATATTGAGTTTTCTTGTGAAGACGCTGGGCGCACCTCGATTGATGATTTGTGCTGGATTGTCGAGCGCGTCATAGCCGCGGGTGCCACCACAATAAATATTCCCGATACGGTCGGTTACACCATTCCTAATGAGTTTGCCGCCATTATTACTGCGTTACGGCTTAAGGTGCCCAATATCGACAAGGCGCGCTTAAGTGTGCATTGCCATAACGATTTAGGCTTAGCCGTGGCCAATAGCATTAGTGCCATTCAGGCCGGTGCACGGCAA
Source organism: Rheinheimera sp. D18 (assembly GCF_004345025.1). Lineage (GTDB taxonomy): Bacteria > Pseudomonadota > Gammaproteobacteria > Enterobacterales > Alteromonadaceae > Alishewanella > Alishewanella metallidurans. The sequence continues at coordinate 211,412 of NZ_CP037745.1, forward strand.
ATAGAATGCACCGTAAACGGCATTGGCGAGCGTGCCGGTAACTGCTCGTTAGAAGAAGTAGCGATGATTATTAATACGCGAAAAGATGTTATGGCGCCGTTGTTTACCGACATAAAAACCAGCGAAATATACCGCAGCTCTCACTTGGTTAGCCAAATTTGCAATATGCCTATTCAGCCGAATAAAGCTATTGTCGGTGAAAACGCCTTTGCTCATAGCTCAGGCATTCACCAAGACGGCATGTTAAAAGCGCAAAATACCTATGAAATTATGTCGCCAGAACAAGTGGGTATTCGCCAAAGTGAGCTGAATTTAACTTCGCGCTCAGGCCGGCATGTTATTCAACATCGCTTGGCCGAGCTGGGCTATAGCCAGCACGATTACGATTTAGAAGCGGTATACAAAAGCTTTGTTGCGCTGGCCGATGAAAAAGGCCGCGTATTTGATTACGACTTAGAAGCCTTGGTATTTTTTCAAAACTTAAAAGAAGCTGACGATTATTATCAGCTAGAGTTTTTAAGCTCATCTACCCATACCGGCCATGTTGCCAGCGCCACTGTCGGCTTAATGTGTAACGGCGAATTGCTAACCGAGGCGGCAACCGGCAATGGCCCCGTTGAAGCGGCATTTAATGCCATAACCCGTATTAGCAAGTTACAGATAAAAATGGTCGATTTTAACTTACAAGCCAAAGGCAGTGGTGAAGACGCCTTAGGCCAAGTAGACATTACCGCCGAGCATGAAGGCCAGCGTTTTCATGGCGCGGGTTTAGCTACCGATATAGTACGTAGCTCGGTACTGGCTTATGTGCATGTGCTAAATATGATTCAGCGGGCACAGCGCATCTTTGTTCATAAGCAAGCGCATAAACAAGTACATAAACAACAGCAGCAACCCGCTTCGCCGGCACCATTAACTAGCGCAGCAGGAGGCGTGTAATGACTAAACACTACAATATTGCCGTGTTAGCGGGCGATGGTATTGGCCCAGAAGTAATGGCCGAAGCCGTAAAGATATTAACGGCGGTAGCCGAAAAATGTGGTTTTAGCTTAAACCTAAACACGGCCTTAGTGGGTGGTGCAGCAATAGATGCGAGCGGTGAGCCATTGCCCGCAACCACCTTAGCACTGTGTAAAACCAGTGATGCCATTTTGTTTGGTTCGGTTGGCGGGCCAAAATGGACCGGCTTAGCGCCTGATCAGCAACCTGAGCGCGGTTCATTGTTGCCGCTGCGTAAAACCTTCGACTTATTTTGTAATTTACGCCCCGGGCATATTTACCCAGAGTTTGCCGAATTATCGCCATTGCACCCGCGCATTAGCAGCAAAGGCATGAATATCTTGTGCGTGCGCGAGCTAACGGGCGGCATATATTTTGGTGAAAAAGGCCGCACTAGCACTGATGCCTTTGATACTCAGCGTTACAGCGTAACCGAAATTGAACGCATTGCCCGAGTTGCGTTTGAAGCGGCAATAAAACGTAATAACAAGGTTACCTCAATCGACAAAGCTAATGTGTTGCAAACCAGCGTGCTATGGCGCGAAACGGTGCAGCGCGTGGCTCAGCACTACCCTAGCGTAACCTTAGAGCACATGTATATTGATAATGCAGCAATGCAGCTAATTCGTAGCCCGCAACAGTTTGACGTATTGCTGTGCGATAACTTATTTGGCGACATTTTATCTGACGAAATTGCCGCCATTGCCGGCTCGTTAGGTTTATTACCTTCTGCCAGCTTAAACGACAGTGGTTTTGGTTTGTATGAGCCCGCCGGTGGCAGTGCACCCGATATTGCCGGTAAAGGCATTGCTAACCCGATAGCGCAAATATTAAGCGCAGCGTTAATGTTGCGCTTTAGTTTTGGCCAAGAACAGGCCGCACAATTAATTGAACAAGCAGTGCAGCAGTGCCTAAACCAGCGCATTGTAACACCAGATATAGAGCCAAATTCTAGCTACAGCACCGTCGCCGTAGGTGATGCGGTAGTTGCCGCCATACACTATTTGTCAGTAAACAACATGCCAGTGCCAACCGTAGGATCACACTAATATGAGTCAAGCTAACATGGGTAAAACGTTGTTTCAAAAAATTTATGCCAGCCACATAGTAGGCAAAATAAACCCCAGTACCGACTTACTGTATGTTGACCGGCATTTAATTCATGAGGTTACCTCACCACAGGCATTTTCGGGTTTAAAGCTGGCTAAGCGCAACGTGCGCCGGCCCGACTTAACCTTCGCCACTATGGACCACAATGTTTCTACGCAAATACGCACTTTAGAAGCCGCAGGCGACATTGCCCGGCAGCAACTAGAAGCGTTAGCAAAAAACTGTGATGAAAACCTAATTGAACTGTTCGACCTTACTCACCCAGATCAAGGCATAGTGCACGTTATTGGCCCAGAGCAAGGCTTAACTCAACCGGGTATGATTATTGTGTGTGGCGATTCACATACCTCAACTCACGGCGCTTTTGGTGCCTTAGCCTTTGGTATTGGCACCTCAGAAGTTGAGCATGTATTAGCTACGCAAACTTTGCCGCAACAACAGGCAAAAACGCTAAAAATTGAAATTAACGGCAAATTAAGCGCCCATGTTACGCCGAAAGACATTATTTTAGCGGTTATTGGTAAGCTAGGCACCGCTGGCGGTAATGGTTATGTTGCCGAGTTTTGTGGCACAGCCATTAGCAGCATGAGCATGGAAGGGCGCATGACACTGTGCAATATGAGCATAGAAATGGGCGCCAAAGCCGGTTTAATTGCCCCGGATCAAATAACCTTTACTTATCTAAAAGGTAAACCACATGCGCCCAAAGCCGAACACTGGCCAAGTGCAGTGCAGTATTGGCAAAGCCTGTATTCAGACGACAACGCCGTGTTTGATAAAGCTATCACCTTAGACGCTGCTAGCGTTTCGCCACAAATTACTTGGGGCACTAACCCCGAGCAGGTTATTGCCGTAGACCAAGCCGTGCCAGCACCAAGCAGCTTTGCCGACGCCAGCAAGCGCGACGCGGCCGAACGCGCGTTAGCTTATATGGGGCTAAAGGCAGGACAAAAATTAACCGACTGCCAGGTCGATGTGGTGTTTATCGGTAGTTGTACTAATAGCCGCATTGAAGACTTACGCGCTGCCGCCAGCGTAGTGCAGGGCAAAACCGTTGCCGCCGGGGTGCGGGCATTAGTGGTGCCGGGTTCTGGCGTAGTAAAGCGCCAAGCTGAGCAAGAAGGCTTAGCCCGCATTTTTCAACAGGCGGGTTTTGAATGGCGCGAACCCGGTTGCAGCATGTGCTTGGGTATGAATGACGATCGCGTTGGCGCAGGCCAGCGCTGCGCTTCTACAAGCAACCGTAACTTTGAAGGCCGCCAAGGGCGGGGTTCACGCACGCATTTAGTTAGCCCAGCTATGGCCGCCGCTGCCGCTATTGCCGGTAAGTTTGTCAACATTGCCGCCATTGAACAACCACAAGGAGAGCCAGCATGAGCCACTTTTTCGCCCAAGGCTTAGTCTGCCCATTAGATAAAAACAACGTCGACACCGACCAAATTATACCTAAGCAGTTTTTAACTAGTGTCAGCCGCGACGGCTTTGCCAAGGCGCTATTCTATGACTGGCGCTACCTAGCCGACGGCAGCGCCAACCCTAGCTTTGTTGTTAACCAACCCGAATATAACGCGGCCTCTATTTTGCTAACTCGTGCTAATTTCGGCTGTGGTTCTAGCCGAGAACACGCGCCGTGGGCTATTCAGCAATTTGGCTTTAACGTTATTATTGCACAAAGCTTTGCCGATATTTTCTTTAATAACTGCGTAAACAACGGCATGTTATTAATTCAATTAAGTAAAGCCGATATTGAACTGCTATTTAACCGCTGCGAACAAGGGCCACAACAGTGGCAAGTTGACTTAGAAAACCAAGAAATACTGTTCGGTAACAATGCCGCTATGGGCTTTAATATCGACCCCGATATTAAACAGCGCTTGTTATCAGGGCTAGATTTTATCGGCAGCAGCGAGCAGTTAAACCCACAAATAGCCAGTTACGAGCAACAGCGTAAAGCCAATCAGCCGTGGTTAGGCTAATACCTACTTTTTAACGTTTTTTCTTATATACAAAAACCAGCTGGTGTAAATGCTAGTTGGTTTTATTTCTTACTGCTTACATGTTAAAGCGTTAATTGCGACAACGGGCTTTTCACCGCATTGCCGCCTTGCTTTAGTACATGAGTATAAATTTGTGTGGTTTTAACATCAGAATGGCCAAGCTGCTCTTGCACAGTGCGAATATCCATACCTGCTTCTAAAAGATGCGTGGCAAAGCTATGGCGCAAAGTGTGGCAGGTTACGTTTTTGGCTATGGCAGCTTTTTTCGCAGCAGTGCGTACGGCCTTTTGTAAACCTGACTCATCAATATGATGCCGCCGCAAACAGGTTGATTGCGGTTCAATACTTAAGCGCGCTGACGGAAACAAGTATTGCCAGCCTAATTCTTTTGGTGCGGCGGGGTACTTACGCGCCAACGCAAACGGTAACCATACCCCTGCAAAGCTATCCGTTTGCATATCCTGTTGATAAAAGGCGTCGACCAGACTAATTTGCCGGCGTAGCGGTTCTATTAATTCTGGCGCTAGCGTAACCCTGCGGTGTTTACCGCCTTTACCATGCCATACCATTAACGATAAATAGTCAAAATCAATGGCATTTACTCGCAATCTAATAGCCTCCATTAACCGCAAGCCACTGCCGTATAGTAGCTGCGTTAATAGCAAATACTGCGGATCAATAGTAGCCAATAACCGCTTAACTTCGGTTTGGGTTAACACCACGGGTAATTTTCGGGCTTTGGTAGACTGATTAAAATTAAGGTTCAACGCCAGCGGCCGTTTCAATATCTCTTTATAAAGAAAACTTAACGCATTAAGTGCTAAAGCTTGAGTTTGCACCGCAACGTGTCGCGTTACGGTCAAATGAGTTAAAAATTGCTCTACATGCTCATTAGACAGATCTTTGGGGTGCTGCTTTTTATGGAATAAAATAAAAAATTTAATCCAATACAAGTAAGTTTCTATAGTGCGTTTCGCATAACGACGAGTATGCATTTCTTCTGCAATATATTGTAAGAATGGTGACGACGCAGGCATAACTTCCCTCCTAAGATATACTGTTTAAATAAACAGTATAGTTGAAAGTGTTACTTGTGCCTTGTTAGATGGAAATTTCCGTATTTCACACCAAACAAAGTTATTCTAAGCATTTAATCTATTGTAAATTCGTAAATTATTACGTAATGTTCCACACAATAAATTTACAAAAACGGAAAAGTCCGTGTTTAAATACGGATATTTCCGCCCAATAAGCGTTAGGGCAATAAGGACGTTCAGTGAATAAATCAAATCTACTAGTAGTTTCGGCGCTCTTTGCGCTAAGTGCCTGTTCAACAGTAAATCAAACAGTTGTAACGGAATCTCTAGATTTAGTTGGTAACAAAGAAGCCGTTGAAAAGTATTGGGTAGTTGAGCGTAAAGTTGCTCCAGAATATCCGCTGGCGGCTGGCAAAAATGGTATATCGGGTTGCGTGGAATTTAAGCTTTTAATTGATGGTGACGGTAAGCCTCAAAATTTGACGGTAATTAAAAGTTTCCCTGGTTCAACCTTCAACAAAAAGGCCTATGAAGCAATGAGAAAATGGCAGTGGACACCCGCTGCTAGCAATACTCAAAAGCAGCCAGTTCTGACAACGATACAATTAGACTTCACTACTCAAAAGTCAGTTAATCATGCTGAGGCCTATGCAGCATGCAAAATTTAAATTGCCCTAACAAACAAATTTTATCGCCAGCAAAAAGCGCTGGCTGCGACGTCAACCCGCTGCGCGGCTTTCCGCGCTAAATTTGGGCGTTATGTTTTAAAGGAAATGACATGGATGTAATCTTCGACTTAGAAAAAGAAAATGCTGATTGGGCTTCTGAAATAAACAACGAGCTTCAATCGTCATTCCCTGAATTTTTTACGGAACACCCTCACATTGGCACCTCTGAATGGTGGGCTTCATTGTCGCCGGATATCTCAAAGGGCAAAATTACGCATGTTGGCCCATTCGTCGAAGATGGCCAGCTTTACGACATTGTTTCAATCGAGCCTTTGGATGACGATCTAAATGGGGCTCAACCTGGCGCTATCGGACAACCTGAGTTTTCTTTGGCAAGAGAAGATTATTGGCTTTCTGATAGTGTTCGTGAAGGTAAGTTTGTTCAGATTGAGTCAGTCACTTTGCTGCCTACTGGTGAGCTGGATGAGCATTCAATCTACATCGAGACAAAGGTATCGGTGTGGTAAAACATAACAATCCGCGTCATTCGGGGCCTGCGTCCCCTGCGACGCTCACACGTTCGCGCGCATGCGCGGGGCGTTATGCCTAAGGAAGTCAGTTGAATCGTCGAGAAAGGATTTTCAGAGTCGTCTTAACGTTAATATTCGTTGCAGCGGGGCTGCTTTGCCTGAATCAAAGTATGGCCTCGTTTTGGGTTGCGGGCGGGCCGCCAACCGACTTTCCAAATGCTTGGTATCAAAACGGCATCATTTGGGGCTGGCGTGGGTTAGCGTTACTGGTTTTCGGTATATTTTTGCAGTTTAAATGGCACAGCTTACGCTCCAGTTGGTTAGCCAAATTAATAACAGCAATTGTAATTTTGGGTATGCTGTATCCCTATGCAAGGGAGCAGCTTTTAATCGATTCGTGTCTTGATGGTGGTGGTGCATGGTCAACACAGCACTTCGATTGCAAAAAGTAAGGCATAACAAGGCGCTGTTGTCGCCACTGTCGTGGCTGGGACGGCTTACGCTACGCTCCAGCCGCCCCAAAGCTTTGCGTTAGGTGCACATGGGAGCTTAGGTGAAATTATCGATTATATTTATATTTTCATTCTTGTGTTTATTTGTAGTTAAAGCTGAAGATAAGCATGGGTTGGTTAATCTTTCAGAAAAACTGCCAAAGATTACAGTACGCCCTCTTGAACTCTCTGAAAATAAAGAATTCAGCCTTTATCATCACCCCTTTAATTCTGAGGTATATTGGGTTGTAAATGATTCTCTGTTTGACTCATCACTAGATCAAGTTACAACATATGGCTTTAGTATTTCTTTACCTTCCGCGCAAACAATTAAGTCGGTGTTTGATGGTTTAGACAAATCAATAAGATTCACAACGCATTCTTTTGGTAAAAATAAGTACTGCAAATTTGGCTACATAAACGAATCCAAGTCTAAAGTTATTATCAAGTTGTACTTTAATAATCAATTGCTTGTTGTTTCTGGTAATGAATTTTTTGTTAAACAAAACGTAGATCTAGCTTATTATTGCAACAGGTGAATAGTGCACCTAACAAACCACTGTAGTCGCCCGCAAGCGGGCTGGGACAAATACACGTAGGCTCAGTCGCTTCGCTCCCATTTTAGCCTACGTGTATTTGCCCCTAAGTGGGGCGTTATGTGACTCTCAGCATCAAGCTGATCTTTAAAAAAGGGTATCTAAATGGATTTATATTTTAATAGTTTAAACTCAGGCCAAGTAATGGCGTTTGGCTTTATGTGGAATATATTGCCAATTATAGGTGCTATCTTAGTTCATCTTGCTTTCAGTGCTGCAGTATTTAACGACGCCAACAAATTACAAAGAGAGCATGGATCTCTAGCATTTGTAAATTCTTGGTTGTGGTCTTTGGCTGTTTTAGTTGGTGGTGTATTTGTTGCTTTAGCTTATTGGGTTATGCACCATTCAACAATTGCTAAACATTAAATGTCACATAACAAATTACTAAATTGCGTTCCGGCCACAAAAAGCGTGGCCTCCACGGGACTGCCTACGCTGCGCTGCGGCAGCCCATTAGTAATGCGTTAGCAGGTTTTCGGGTTTTAACGGTTTTAGTTTGTAGTTCTATTTTGGCTTTGCTCGTGTTTAGTTTTCTTAGCGGCAGCGCCAAAAGTTAACGTGCGCCAGTTTGTTGGTTTGGTGCAATCTTTGTTGGCACAGCGGCGTTGTTCTTTGTGGCTTCGCTTAAATTGTTTTACAGGTTCCAGTTGGCGCACCGTTTCGCAGCTTACTGGTTTAGTTTTAATTAAAAGCAGTTTGCCATTGTTTAGGTTTGCCAGTGCGGCAAGCCGCGCAAGTTTGGTGCAGGCTGCTAACAAACAAAGGCACGGCGACGCGTACCGCGCGCTTGCTTTGGGCGTTATATTTTTTGAGTAGTCATGAGCACGATAATTAGAACTGTATCAACGTCACTACTTTTATTTATGTTGCCGATAACCGCTTATCAGGCATACAAAATATTGCTTATTGGTAGCTGTGATCCAAAATTTGGCTGTTGGGGCACCTTCGAACTTAGCTTGTTAATTGGCTCAGCGTACGGTTTTATATCTTTAGTTGCACTAATCACGGTTCAGTTGGTATCCAAAGTAAACATGCTCAACGGACTAGCTGTGCTGGTAACACTGCTACTCGGAGCAGCACATTGGTTTGTGCTTTCGATTGAGCTTTTAGATTCACTAACCATGCAAGTGCTATTTTGGCTGGCGTTGTCAGGTGTGTTTTATTCACTTGCAGCTGTAATTTCAAAAAAATATAACAAGCAAAGCCAGCCGACGCGTACCGCGCAGCTGCTTTGAGCGTTATGCATGAGTAAGACCGTGGCATCAATGGATATAGCTAGAAGAGTACAGATCGCAATGCTAGGCGAGGTTCCTCATACACTTCGCTTTCTTTACGTGTCGCTAATTGATAACAAGTTGAGTTTCCATGCGGTTTTTACTGATGATGCAACAGACGATCATCTTGAATCAGCAAGTTGCGTGTTAACGGAAATAATTGCTAGTTGTCCACGTAATGTAGTTCTCAATGAAATTATTGAACGAGATAGTAAAAAGCGATGGAAAATAGGTGGCGGTGACAATCTTATGTATTTAAGGTACGGAGAGTTAAGTCATGCATAACAAGGCGCTGTTGTCGCCACTGACGTGGCTGGGACGGCTTACGCTGCGCTCCAGCCGCCCCAAAGCTTTGCGTTAAGTGTCATGGAGAACATGAGATGGATATGAAAGTAATCGACGGTATTATTGTCGGCGCTTTTGGCGGCGCAGCAGCAGGAGTTGTTGTTTATGCTGTCCAATATTTTCATCAGAAAATAGTTTTCTTCGTTGAATGTCGTCGAGTCCATAAGTGGTTGGCGGAGCACACAACATTGGAACTAGGGAAAGAATTTAGGTCTACTAGAACAATTGCCAGTTGGAATAACATTACAGAAGACCGCGCTCGTTTTATCTGTAGTGCCCACAAAAAAATATACCTTTCGACTGGCCCAAAAGAAGACATGTGGGGCATTCATTTAAAACAGTTTCCGCGGAAAGATTTTGGCAATGACACTTAACAAGTTGCTTAATTTCGTTCCGGCCACAAACAGCGTGGCCTCCACTGGACTGCCTACGCTGCGCTGCGGCAGCCAATTAGCAAAGCGTTCTGTCTCGCCGGAAGCACGGTTAGATTCAAATGTAATTTAAAGGTTAATTGTTAATAACGAAATCGGATTGAAGAGTTTGTACTTTTATGCAACGCTTGAAGCGCTTGCGTCGCAGCTGATGCTAGCATGCAGTCGGACAAAGCCAGCCAGCTTCAAGTAAGGTTCAAACTGTCACGTCCCCGGCGAGTCGTTCCCAAGAGAACGATCTATTCGCAAAACAACAAGGAAAGTTGCAGTATGTTGTTCCGAAACGAATTAACACAGAACAAGACGCTACAACGGACGCGCCAAGCCGCGCCGTTGAGCTAAGCGTTATGCGTAAGTAATTATGAAGCAAATCTATAAAATCACTTACTTAGCTACGAATAAGATTTATATCGGCAAAGTTGCTTACGAAAGCTTTCGTTATTTTGGTAGCCCGGATATTGAAGTCGTAAATGAGGACTTCAGTAAATTGCCAATAGAACAACAAAAAGATTACACCGTTAGAAAGCAAATATTATGGGAATCTGATAGCTGCACAGATGCAGAGCTAGCTGAGAAAGAAATTGAATTCATAAGACTGTACCAGTCAAACAACCCTGAGATTGGCTATAACAGGTGGCCTAAGTTTAATGTAGGTAGCGCATAACAAACGCCACCAAAACGCCGCTTCGCGGCTCGACTCGCAACAAGTTGCTCGCGTTTGTGGCGGGCGTTATGTTGTTAGAGAGAGTAGCGAAATATGCAACATTTGAGAGACTTAAAATATTGGTCGAAAGGATTAGCAATATTTCTATGGTCACTTTATTTGACAGTTTATTTATTTCTTTTTAAGCAAATTGAACCTGAAGAAACTAATAACTTAAAGACCTTCATAGGTCTTGCAATATCAGTTTTGATTGGTGGTACGTGGTGGAACTTTATAACCAACTTGTATAACACACCACGAAACTATTATGACCATAAGTATTTTTTTGCTGCATTATCGGCATTGCTAATTCTGGGAAGCGCAATTTGGGTTTTAAGCTTATTTCCGCTTTATAACGGCTCAGATAAAGAGCTTTATACAAAATTTACAGCGGCGTTTGTATTAGTGCATATGGCATGTATATTTATTGTGCCAACTTGGATGATGACTAGAAAATAATATGTACAACCACATAACAAGTTGCTTAATTTCGTTCCGGCCACGAAAAGCGTGGCCTCCACTGGACTGCCTACGCTGCGCTGCGGCAGCCAATTAGCAAAGCGTTAGCCATTCACAAGGAGAAATGCAATGAAGAAGTTCATTTTACATTCAGTGGTATTGATAACAGGAATTTCCATAGGCTATGCCCTTAATTACATTGGCGATAGTGGCTCTAAATTAAACAGTTTAGAGCAAAAGGATATTTCCTTTTATGTCTACGAAATAAAGTCTCAGCTATCTGAGGATTTTGAAAGTTTTAACGAAAGTGCCGCAAGGACATATCAGCTTTCAGATGGGAAAGAGGTTGATGTCAAATTTAGTACATCAATTGATGACAAGACCAAGATGCCAATCGTAAAGGTCTATGTTGACGATGAAGCAATCAATATTGACCGCAATGGAACAGCTGTAATCGATAACGTCTTAGTAAGTCTGATAGATTTAGATGCTTACTCCAAAATAAATAAAGAGTACATCGCTGGTGCAAATAATGGCTAACAATACGCATCACTCGCGGCCTATGGCCGCTGGGATGCCAACCCGCTTCGCGGCTCGCCGCCCGTGTGCTTAGCGTTAGCAGGTGTTCGGGTTTTAACGGTTTTAGTCAGTGGTTTTGTTCGGGCATTGCTCGCGTTTGGCTTACCAAACGGCACTGGCAAATAGTCAAAGCTCGCCCGTTTGTGGGTTGGCTGCAAAAGGTTAGTAAGTTTGCGTTGTTCTTCGTGGCTTCGCTTAACAGTTTTACAGGTTCCGGTTGGCTCGCTGCATCGCAGCTGGCTGGTTTAGTTTTTAATTAATAGCAGCTTGCCGTTGTTCAGGTTTGCCAGTGCGGCAAGCCGCGCAAGTCCGGTGTAGGCTGCTAACAAGGCCAGTCAAGCGACGCCAAACAGCGTCGCGCTTGCTGGCAGCGTTATATGACTCGATAAGATGAAATTACCAACAAAGAGTGAAGTCATTGTAGGGTTTATATTTATATCCGTTGGTGTTCTGACGCTGAGTTTCTTTCCAGCGTTTGTAACATCCGGCTGGTATGCGATACTTTTTGGTGTAGGCTTTTTTCTTTTTCCTGGGCCTCAACTCAGAGAAAAATACAAACAAACTGAAGAAACAAAAGAGCGTTGGCGGCAGAGTGCCAAAGTTGAAAGTTCAAAAAGCTTAAGTTGGTGGGCGTCTCCGTTTCCGTGGGCTTTATTCGTCTGTTTAGTAGTGGTGGTTGTTTTTGCAATCGTCACATAACAAACAAATATTAACGCCAGCAAAAAGCGCTGGCTGCGACGTCAACCCGCTGCGCGGCTTTCCGCGCTAAATTTGGGCGTTAGCAGGTTTTCGAGTGTTAATGGCTTTAGTTTATCGTTTTGTTGCGGCTTTGCTCGTGTTTCGTTTTCTATAGCAGCAAAACCAAGCCATTAAAGTTCGCCAGTTTGTTGGTTTGGTGCAATCTTTGTTGGCACAGTGGCGTTGTTCTTTGTGGCTTCGCTTTACATATTTTTAAGTTCCGGTTAGTGCGTTGTTTCGCAGTTAACTGGTTTAGTTTTAATTAAAAGCAGTCTGCCGTTGTTTAGGTTTGCCAGTGCGGCAAGCCGCGCAAGTATGGTGCAGGCTGCTAACAAACAAAGGCACGGCGACGCGTACCGCGCGCTTGCTTTGGGCGTTATGTGCTGGGAGGCATTTTTGCGCAACAAAATTAAATATTTTACTTTTGCATTCTTTATTTTATCTGCATTATTCCAATCCACAGTACACGGCAAGGAAGAGCGCATGTCAGGGCCAGCGCAAAACGGTGTTCTTATCTACTCTGGCGATTTGAGCAACCTATCAGAGTTTTATGAAAAACTTTTTGGTATGCGAGTTGTTCGCAAAACCAATGATTTTATTAGCTTAGAAACGAATGGCTTCAACTTAATCATTCATGTGCCACCATTCGATATTCCGACTAAAGCCTTCAGCTCCATTAAGCTTTTCCTCACGGTAGATGATATGGCTATGTCGCGTGAGGAGGCTGTTAAATTAGGTGGTCAAGCATTTGAGGGCGAGTGGAGCAATCCAATATTTAAAGTATCAAACATCGCAGATCGTGATGGTAACCACATTCAACTTCGTCAATTTAATAAATGATAAAAAGTACGTTATTGGCAATAGTAATGGTTAAAGCACATAACAATGCGCTGTTGTCGCCGCTATCGCGGCTGGGACGGCTTACGCTGCGCTTCAGCCGCCCCAAAGCTTTGCGTTAGCAGGTTTCCGGTGTTATCGGTTTTAGTTTATCGTTTTGTTGCGGCATTGCTCACGTTTGGTTTTCTTAGCGGCAGCGCCAAAAGTTAACGTGCGCCAGTTTGTTGGTTTGGTGCAATCTTTGTTGGCACAATGGCGTTGCTCTTTGTGGCTTCGCTTAAACAGTTTTACAAGTTCCAGTTGGCGCGTTGTTTCGCAGTTAACTGGCTTAGTTTTAATTAAAAGCAGCCTGCCATTGTTTAGGTTTGCTAGTGCGGCAAGCCGCGCAAGTTTGGTGCAGGCTGCTAACAAACAAAGGCACGGCGACGCGTACCGCGCGCATGCTTTGGGCGTTAGCAATCATAGGGAATGCGAAATATTATGGTAAAAGTGGCGGCAGTATGGGTGGCTCTATTGCTATCTTCGTGCGGGTATGCGCAAGACGATACGACACGTTGGCAAGAGGATGTTGACGTTTACGCAAAAAAACTGATCGAAGGGCATATAGATCCTTTTCACACACTTTCACAAGAACGCTTTGATGATGAGATCGTAAGGATTAGCGAAAACATACCTCATAAAACAGAAAACGAAATACTGATAGAGCTCATGAGGCTAACCCGGAAAATTAACGATGGGCACACCTCTTTTCCGCTATGGGGGCTGGAGTATGACAGCTTCCCTCTAGAGCTGAAATTATTTGGCAATGACTTATATGTACTAAGCACAACAAGCCAACATAAAGACCTTCTGGGATCGAAGCTTGTCTCCATCAACGGCGTGCCTTCTCTCGATGTTATCCGTCTCTTGTCAGAAATAACGCCTTTCTCTGAAAACGAATTCTCCACTGCCGTAAGATCTGCTAGCTATTTCCCCAATGCTGCCATTCTAAGTGGGCTTGGAATAGTTGAGAATGAAGACGATGTAAAATTCGTATTCGATGTTCAAGGAGAAAAAAGGGAGACTAACCTTGAATCCAGCCGTTCACCAAAGCTTAATGCTCGAATATCACACTTCAACGACGCAATATTCTCTGCTGATGAGAAGGTGGATAATAATCTTTGGTATGGATCTTCATCAGATAATAAAACCGTATACGTTAAATTTAGAAGATACACATCCATTCCCAAAATGGAACATTTTTCGAGGGAGCTGCTTGGCTTTATTAACAAAAACAAATCTGAGAACCTCGTTATCGACCTTAGAGACAATTATGGTGGAGATTTCTTCGTAGGCCTGAAATTAGCACAACAGCTGGTACTCGCAGATACCATCAACTGGAAATCGGGAGTTTACACACTAATCGACAATGTTACATTTTCCGCAGCAATGAGCAATGCGGCTCAATTTTCACAAATTTTAAACAGCAAGCTGGTGGGATCACCAACGGGTGCCAGACCCTCTGGGTATCAAGACATGGGGCAGTTTACACTTCCGAATTCTGGACTTGAAGTCACCTTTTCGAAGCGGCTGTATAGCTTCAAAGACACTCAACGAGACGCGCTGTACCCTGATGTCCACATCGAAACATCAATTGAAGATTACAAAAATGCATACGACAGGCAGTTGAGGTGGGTGTTGAGCGATATAAAAGATAGAGGTAGCCATGATAACAAAACATTGCAGCGGACAAGCCGCTGAATGCGACGTTAGCAGGTGTTCGGCTTTTAACGGTTTTAGTCAGTAGTTTTGTTCGGGCATTGCTCGCGTTTGGTCTTCTTAGCGGCAGCGCCAAAAGGTTAAGTTCGCCAGTTTGTGGGTTTGCTGCAAACGGTGGTGGCGGTGGCGTTGTTCTTTGTGGCTTCGCTTAAATCAGTTTTACAGGTTCCGGTTGGCTCGCCGTATCGCAGTTGGCTGGTTAAGTTTTTAATAAAAGCAGCCTTGCCGTTGTTTGGGTTTGCCAGTGCGGCAAGCCGCGCAAGTTCGGTGTAGGCTGCTAACAAACAAAGGCACGGCGACGCGTACCGCGCGCTTGCTTTGGGCGTTAGCAGTGCAATTAACCTCAACCTTAAAAGGAAGTAAAAAATGAAGAAATTACTACTCAGTGCAGTTGTTTTAGGAATGAGTCTAGCTGTTTCAGCGGAAACCTATGACGTTTCCGCTTCTTACAGTGCCGGTACAGAATACTCCGGCGAGCTAGTTTTCCGTGTTGATGAAGGCAAAAGTGCATCTTTTTCAAACGAGCAAGTGCAGAGTTTTGCGGTTGTAGTGAGTAAAAAAACAGATAGTCAGGTTCTAGTTAACTTTGATTTTGCAGGTGGGGCTTACAAAAGCGAAGCAGAGGTTGTCTTAGAGCTTGACCAACCAACAGAATTTAATTTTAACGATCAAAAATTTACTTTTTTAGTTAAAAAGCATTCCAGTTAAATATTTGTGGCAGCACACGCACTGCTAACAAGGCGCATCACTCGCGGCCTTCGGCCGCTGGGATGCCAACCGCTACGCGGTCGTCACCCGTGTGCTTTGCGTTATGTGAATCTTTAAGAAAGGAGTTTTTGTGAAAAAATTATTTATCTGTTTGGCTGGTTTTACGTTTTTCAGTGCAAGTACTTTAGCTGATGATTTTGACTATGATGCCTTCGTTAAAGCGTATTACCATGCAGAAGTGATGACTCAGCAACCGAGCGCAACAAAGGAAGACCTTGAACACTATTTGTCTTTTCTGACGGAGGATATTGGATATCAGCATTTTCCCAATGCACCTGATGATTCGCGTGAACCAGATGGCAAAGCCATGATGCGTAAAGGCATGAGCTACTACCTTGGTGTTCACACAGAATACAAATCGGAACTCATCGACTATCAATATGGTTACAATGCAGTTTCTATCAAGCACAAATTCTCAGCAAAAGGTAAGCGGTCAGATGGTTCAGACTTTAGCTACAGCAAAGTCGCTCTGGATGTTCTTGAACTTGAAAATGGCAAAGTTTCTGTTATCCGTCGGTACAGTGAATAATTCACATAACAAAAAAAGCCAGCCGACACCAAACAGCGGCGCGGCTGCTTTTGGCGTTATGCCAAATAAGGGTATATTCGAGCAATGAATTACAGATTGGTCGCAGTGGAAGTGGGGGACTTGCTTAAATACGATACGTCTGTGAATCAGATTAATCGAATTGGGCAGGCTCTATTTCGGTTTCAGCGGGAGAACTTTCCGAATGATTCGATTACTTCTGTAAGGGCTCAAGCTATCCACGATTGGATTCTTTCGCTTGCTAAGCAGCAAATGGAGAACGACAAGAGGAATGATCTTCTTGTGACATTCTGCAGGCAAATATGTCCTGATCAGTTCTCCCGCGAAATTGAAAATATTCTTGATAAAGCAGGCATAAACTCGGCTTCTGTAAACAAAGAGGCATTAGCAGAATTCATGGGGCGGTCTTATCATTCTGAGATAACTAAGCACTGCAAGACGCTATTCCTACAGTCACATTATTTTCATGCAGTGTTCGAGGCGTGCAAGGTATATAACAAGCTTGTTCAGTCAAAATCACTTTCCCATAAGGACGGGCAAGCATTAATGCTTGAAGTTTGGGGTGCCGATAATGGCGTTCTTAAAATTACTCCTTGTCAAACCGACACAGACAAAAACACTCAAAATGGTATAAAGTTTTTATCTGCTGGTCTAATGCAGGCAATTCGAAATCCTACTGCACATGAGCCAGCCATTGACTGGCCTGTAAGCAAGCAAGATTGTCTTGACCTATTGGGCTTTTTGTCTTTTTTGTTTAGGCAGCTAGATAAAGCCGTGTATTTCAAGGCATAACAAGTCGTTCAAGCCGACAGCGCTCCGCGCTGCGGCTTAACTCCGGCGTTATGTTGAAAAAGGAATTTAGATGGTATTTCCATCACTAGAAACTGATCGGCTATTACTTACAGAACTTTGTGTTGATGATGAAGCTGATCTATTCAATTTGTTTTCCAACCCATCTGTGGTCGAATACTACGATTTAGATGTGTTTCGCGAACATAGCCAAGCAGCAAATTTGATTAGTCTTTTTAAATCAAGATATGAGGAGCAGCAAGGTATCAGGTGGGCTATCCGGTTAAAGTCATCAGGTCGATTGATAGGCACCTGCGGCTTTAATTCGTGGAGCAGCAAAATGAGTAATGCCGTTATTGGTTATGATCTGCTGCCTGAGTTTTGGCGGAAAGGGTATTCCTCAGAAGCTGTTCGCGCCATTATTAGTGCTGGATTTGCAGGGATTCTTCCCTGTGGTGAATTGCATCGAGTCCAAGCTGATACAGTTCCAGGCAATCGTGCCTCTGAATCATTGCTGCGTCGGCTTGGATTTAAAGAAGAAGGGCTTCGGCGTGAGTGTGGTTATTGGAAGAATAAGTTTCATGATCTCAAATGTTTCGGTTTGCTCCGTTCAGAGTTCAGTGCAACATAACAATCCGCGTCATTCAGGGCCTGTGGCCCTTGCGACGCTCACAAGTTCGCGCGCATGCGCGGGGCGTTAGCAGGTGTTCGGGTTTTAACGGTTTTAGTCAGTAGTTTTATTCCGGCTTTGCTCTCGTTTGGTTTTCTTAGCGGCAGCGCCAAAAGGTTTAGCTCGCCAGTTTATGGGTTTGCTGCAAACGGTGGTGGCGGTAGCGTTGCTCTTTGTGGCTTCGCTTAAATCAGTTTTACAGGTTCCGGTTGGCTCGCCGTATCGCAGTTGGCTGGTTAAGTTTTTAAATTTGCACAGTGGTGCATTTGTTCAGCTTCGCCAGTGCGGCAGTGCCGCGCGGGTTTTAATTTAAGCTGCTAACAAGGCGCATCACTCGCGGCCTGCGGCCGCTGGGATGCCAACCGCTACGCGGTCGTCACCCGTGTGCTTTGCGTTATATGCAAAGGATGTTCATGCTCAGGTTCTTAGTTTCTAGTTTTATTCTGGTGGCCTCAATTTTTTCCGCTCAGGCCAAAGGTGACTGCGATATTTCGGGTATTTGGAATCATTCAGATAAGCCTGCAAAACTATTAATCGACTTAAACAAAGCTGAAGCCACAGTCTATTCCCATGACAACCATATGAAAGCCGTTGGATTAGTTGTTTTGAAAGCTGTAAAGCCAGCATCACATGCTTCGTTATGGGATGCGCAGATGTATAGTGCAGAAGACGATTCATTTGTTGATGTTCAAATAACTTCGAAAGACTGTAATCAGTTAAATGTTGTTTATCAGGGCGACAAGGTTCTAAATCTTGTTAGGTAAATTTGCATATAACAATCGCCATCAAAAGCGCGCCCGTTGGGCGCTCGACTCGCAACAAGTTGCTCGCGTTTGTGGCGGGCGTTAGAGCTAAGGAAAGTCATGAGTATCACACTGGAAGAAGTTACTAGTTCAAATTATGAAGCGGTTTGCGACTTGGATGTCACAGATGAGCAGCAGGAGTATGTTGCCAGCAATATGTGGTCGCTAGTTGAATCACATTATTGCCAAGGCCATACCTGCAGAGCAATATACCAGAACGACATCCCTGTAGGTTTTTTTATGTGGGTATCTGAAACGCCTGAGAAAGTATCTATCTGGCGTTTTATGGTTGATCAGCGCTATCAAAAAGCAGGGATTGGTAGAGCGGCTTTAAATTTGGCTTTAAATGAAATCAAAGCTTGCGACAAAGTAAAAGAAATAGAAATTTGCTATGACCCTGAAAACCCAGTGGCCAAAGATTTTTACTCAAGTTTTGGCTTTCAGGAAGTGGGTTTGGATGAAGATGGTGAAGATATGTTGGCAATAATCAAGCTGTGAGCTCTAACAATCGCCAGCACAACGCGCCTGCGGCGCTCGACTCGCAACAAGTTGCTCGCGTGTGTGGCGGGCGTTAGGCTTAATGGAGTATTTAGAAAGTAATGGATTTATTTCTGGCTAATGTAATCACCGTATTTTTCTTTGTTTCAGCGTATTTGCTGGTGAAAAAGTGTCGCTTAATCAGGCAGCGTACTTCATATCTTTCCGCATTTTCTGTTGCTGCTGGACTTGCTGTAGCGCTCTTATTGGTAAGCTTCTGTTTCGCTTTAATTTTAGGTGCGGCGCTACCTGATATTTATGTAAAAACCTTTGCTTATAAAGCTGTATTTGTTTGGCTTATTCTGGCAATAAACTGGTTTTGGCAAATGGTTAAGCAGCAATCGGGTAGTAATTATGCCTAACAAGCGCCATCAAAAACGCGCCCCTTGGGCGCTCGACTCGCAACAAGTTGCTCGCGTTTGTGGCAGGCGTTAGCAGGCATTCGGGGTTTTAACAGTTTTAGTCAGTGGTTTTGTTCGGGCATTGCTCGCGCTTGGTTTTCTTAGCAGCAAAGCCAAAAGGTTTAGTTCGCCAGTTTGTGGGTTCACTGCAAACGGTTGTGGCGGTAGCGTTGTTCTTCCGGGCTTCGCTTAACAGTTTTACAGGTTCCGGTTGGCTCGCCGTATCGCAGCTGGCCGGTGTAGCTTTAAATTTGCACAGTGGTGCACTTGTTCAGCTTCGCCAGTGCGGCAGTGCCGCGCGGGTCTTAACAAGGCGCATCACTCGCGGCCTGCGTCCGCTGGGATGCCAACCGCTACGCGGTCGTCACCCGTGTGCTTTGCGTTAGCATTCTCCTATTAAGAGGATCGTGATGAACACTAAACCTCAAATATTATTTTTGTCTCATGGCGGCGGGCCGATGCCACTTCTAGGTGATGTTGGGCATAAAGAAATGATTGATTGCTTGCAAAAAATCTCATCTATTTTGCGTAAGCCATCAGCCATTTTAGTGGTAAGTGCGCACTGGGAAGAAAAAATCCCAACCATTACTTCGGGCGCCAACCCTTCCCTTATTTACGATTACTATGGATTTCCAGAAAAGTCTTATAGTATTACCTATCCTTGTCAGGGAGAGCCATCACTGGCGGAGCAGACCTATAAGCGGCTGGAGCATTCAGGTATTTCCGCAAAACTTGATGAGCAGCGCGGTTTTGACCACGGTCTATTTATTCCTCTGAAAATCATGTACCCGGAGGCAGATATTCCGTGCATTCAGCTCTCTCTTGTCGATAATCTCAGTCCAGCAGCTCATGTCGGGATAGGGCGAGCAATCCAAGACTTGGAGTATGAAAATTTACTTATAATTGGTTCTGGTTTCTCCTTTCATAATATGAAAGCATTTTTTTCATCTGAAACCAGTGAATCAAAAACTTTAAATGAATCTTTTGAAGCGTGGCTGCTAGAGACTTGCACTAACAGTAGTATTACTGAAGAAGAAAGAGAACAAAGATTTATCCAATGGGAAAAAGCCCCCGGTGCTCGTTACTGTCACCCAAGAGAAGAGCATTTATTGCCGTTGCACGTTTGCTATGGAATAGCTAATAGTGTTTGCACTAAGTCGTTTGAGCTAAAGATTCTAAATAAAAAATCGAGCATGTACATCTGGTCATAAAATGCTAACAAACGCGTCAATTAGGACGCTCGCAAGCTCTCGCCTATTACCCGGGCGTTAGGCATATAAAAAGGTTTCTGAGTGTTATTCGAAAAATCATCAAAAAATAAGAAAAAAAGGTATGAACTCGTATTTGATTTTTTTGCTTACGGGTATATTGCTCTTATTTTTATTATATTGTTCTCTTTAGCTTTAACAGCAATAGCTTCGATAACTGGTGATAAAATTAAAGGTATAGATGTTTTAAATTCTTTAGCGCAAATAGCAACTGCGGCTGCATTCATTTTTGCCGTATACCAATACAGAAAAAATGGGGATAAAGAGCGTCAAAATATTATTGCGGCTGAAGCAAAATTACTCACAACAAGAATGGCAACGGTAGCTGACAAATCTAAAGAAAACACAAAATACACAATTGAAGATATCAACGATTTCATAGCTTTAATGTCGAACTTAGGTACTGATTTTATGGCTCTTTATGAGGCTTTGACTGATGATATTCATAAAGCGATGGTTAGGATGAGGTGGCAAGATATGCACTACAATCATCTTTCTAAAGCCTTACAAGTATTCACCATCGATCAGCTTTTTGAAAACTTGAGTCTCGAAAAAGACTTTAGGGGGTATTCTTTTTATAATTCACGTTTTGATCATTCAATCACTTCAAAGCATAAAATTTTTCAAGAGTATTTTTTCTCATTAAAAGTGTTAAATGAGATGAGTATAGGTGAGGAAATCACGCCAAAATTTGAAGGTTTATTATTATTTGAAACATATTTCTTTGACGCTAAAGAAACAAATGATCTTATGTATGGCTTACTTTCGCAATTAGATTTAAGAGCTACAGCTCCTTTACTTGCAGCCATTAAAGAAAAGCAGAAAGTGTATAATATGCCTAACAAGCCAATTAAGCGGGACTAAAAACAGTTTGCTCGGTTTCGCTTCGCTACACATTTTAGCAAACAATTTTTAGCCCCTTATTGGGGCGTTAGGCGTCCTCCGTGCTAACCATATAAAGATATTCGAGTACACCATGATCTTTGTCGAACCTGTCACTCTCACTGCGCGCGGCTTAAGGCTCGTGCCGCTCGAACTCAATCATGAAGCCGGCCTGCGATCCGCCGCCGCGGATGGAGAGTTGTGGAACCTACGCATCACATCGGTGCCAGCCCCCGATGAGACACGCGGATACATTGATACTGCCCTGCAAGCCAGAGAGGAGGGCCATCGTATGGCATTCGCTGTTATCGAAGAGGCTAGCGGTGCGGTGCTTGGATCCACGAGCTACCACGATATTCTGCCTGCCGTAAAACGAGTGGAAATTGGCTACACTTGGTATGCAAAGCGTGTTCAGCGCACCCATGTCAATACCACCTGCAAGCTATTGCTCTTGACACACGCTTTCGACACGTTGGGCTGTAACGTGGTCGGCTGGCGAACCGACAACTTCAACTACGTCAGCCAGCGTGCGATCGAGCGTCTAGGCGCGAAGAAGGACGGTGTGATACGGGGCAACGTACTTCGCCGCGACGGCACCATTCGGGACACGGTGATGTACAGTCTGCACAAGGGCGAATGGCCTGAGGTTCGCGCACAACTCAATTATTTGTTAAGCCGGCCAGGCGTTCAATGAGGGAGATTATGCGCTTGGTTGGCAAAACGCCTAACAAGGCGCTCAAGACGGACGCAATAGACTCCGCGCCGGTTGCGCATGGCTTCGCCATTTTATGCACAACCGGTGCTCCGCTATTGCGCCGCTTAGCTTGGCGTTAGGCATTTTGGAGAGTTCATTGGCAGTTTATGAAGTTAAGTGGAAAGAATTAGCAAAGTATATGACGCGTCAATTGTCTATTACTTTGGCGGTTGGTTTTGTCGTTCTAATGCTTATCAGGTACGTATCTACGGGTTTTAGCATCGAAACAACATTTGAGCACATACATTTGAATCACATACCTTTCGTATTTTTAGGTATTTTCCTTTTTAGTCTCACGTTTGCTTTCTTAATAAGTGCCTTATTGCGATGCGCTCGAGTTACCATTAGTAATGAAACTATTTCGGGTAGAAACTACTGGCTTTTTAAAAAAGAATTCAAATTGGAAGATATTGAAAAATCTTTTCTTTTTTCGAGTAATGGCATGCCTGTTGTAGTAGTTGATGCTGGTAAGAACGGGGATATTTATATACCTATTCATATTGAGAATTCTGAAGAGCTATTTTCTATCTTGGATAAATATCAGAAAAGTGCCTAACAATCGCCATCAAAAACGCGCCCGTTGGGCGCTCGACTCGCAACAAGTTGCTCGCGTTTGTGGCGGGCGTTATAAATGTTTAAAGGTTAAACGTCAGCTTCGGATAGATTGCGGTATTTACTTTTGAATTATGTGCTAGCTTTCAAAAGCCCGTAGCGTTGTTCCGGTGCCGTTAGGAAGTTTTGTAAAAACCCACTTCGCATTGTGGGTTGCTAATAAGAAAGGTCGTTGCCATCATCGGCAGCAGTAATTTAAACGGGTGCAACGGAATAGCATTTGTATTCTTAGTAAATTCATTTCGTGCATTTATAACAAATCGCAGCAGGTTCGCACGCTTCGCGTGCTGGACAGTTTGTAAGTCGCGTCTTTGCGGTTTTGCTACGCAAAAGTAATCCGCAAAGCCACAACTTACAAACTGCCCCCTGTGCTCAGCGTTATATGACTCAGGAAGAACCTAGTGCTTAAATTCTTAGCAGGTGTTTTGTTTATACCTTATGTAACTTTTGCTGACACGACAGTAAGCCCAGATAGGCTGGAAATTATCAGTAACCTGAAGCAAGAAATTGCTAAACAATATGTCCTCGAGGACAAAAACCCTGCGATATTAGATTCATTAAAAATATTATCTTCATCTGAAGAGCTACAGCTTGTTTCGGGTGATAAAGAATTTGCAGAAGTAATTGATAGTAATCTAAAAAAGTTTGATAAGCACTTTAGCTTTTCATGGAAAGCTAATGAAAAAACAGGCACCAATCAATCGTCAGAAAGTTATTGGGAAAAACTTGAGCGTAAAAACTCTGGATTTAGTAAAGTTGAAATACTGGCAGGTAATGTTGGTTATATTGATTTTTGGGGTTTTGATAAAGTAAACAGTAATTCAACAGAGCGTGTAGCCAATGTAATGGCGATGGTTTCTGATGCTAGCGCTGTTATTTTCGATCTCAGGAATAACGGTGGCGGACATCCAGAGATGTCACAGCTAATTAGTAGTTATCTATTTAAAAATAGGACTCATCTGAACAGTATTTATTGGCGTTATTCTGGTGAAGTTGATGAGTTTTGGACCTTCAGAAAGGTTAAAGGAAAAAAGCTTGTCGATGTTCCCATATACATTTTAACAAGCAACAAGACGTTTTCCGCCGCTGAAGATTTTGCTTATAGTCTACAGAGCTTAAAACGAGCTGTAGTTGTTGGTGAAGTTACTGGCGGCGGTGCTCACCCTATGCGCTTTTTAGACTTTGGCAATGGTTTTGTTGCAGGTATCCCATACGGAAAAGCAATCAATCCGGTAACTAAAACAAATTGGGAATGGGTTGGTGTAAAACCTGACTTAATTTCATCGAAAGAAGACGCTTTTAATCTCGCATATTTCACGGTGCTGGAAAACTTAGTAAAAGCAGAATTGAGCTTTGCCGCGAAGAATGAAATAGAGAATAAAGTAGAAGAGTTGGCTATGGCTCTGCGAGATTGAGCGATGAGGTTTAAACCGTCATATAACAATCGCCATCAAAAACGCGCCCGTTGGGCGCTCGACTCGCAACAAGTTGCTCGCGTTTGTGGCGGGCGTTATGTGCTTGGAGGCATCTATGCGCAACAAGTTTAGTTATTTTGCTTTTGTATTATTTGTTTTATCTGCATTATTTCAATCCACAGCACACGGCAAGGAAAAGCACATGTCAGGGCCAGCGCAAAATGGTGTTCTTATCTACTCTGGCGATTTGAGCAACTTATCAGAGTTTTATGAAAAACTTTTCGGGATGCGAGTTGTTCGTAAGACCAATGATTTTATTAGTTTGGAAACGAATGGTTTCAATTTAATCATTCATGTTCCACCATTCGATATGCCGACCAAAGCGTTCAGTCCTATTAAACTTTTCCTTACGGTAGAAGATATGGCCATGTCGAGAGAAGAAGCTGTTAAATTAGGTGGCCAATCATTCAAGGGTGAGTGGAGTAATCCAATATTTAAAGTGTCAAACATCGCTGATCGTGATGGTAACCATATCCAACTCCGTCAATTCAGCAAGTAAAGGCATATTAAATTACGACAATGGTTAAGGCACATAACAATACGCTGTTGTCGCCACTATCATGGCTGGGACGGCTTACGCTGCGCTCCAGCCGCCCCAAAGCTTTGCGTTAGCAGGTTTTCGGGTTTTAACGGATTCAGTTTGTAGTTTTATTTTGGCTTTGCTCGTGTTTCGTTTTCTATAGCAGCAAAACCAAGCCATTAAAGTACGCCAGTTTGTGGGTTTAGTGCAATCTTTGTTGGCACAGTGACGTTGTTCTTTGTGGCTTCGTTTAAACAGTTTTACAAGTTCCGGTTGGCGCGCTGTTTCGCAGTTAACTGGTTTAGTTTTAATTAAAGCAGTCTGACGTTGTTAAGGTTTGCTAGTGCGGCAAGCCGCGCAAGTTTTGGTGTAGGCTGCTAACAAACAAAGGCACGGCGACGCTTACCGCGCGCTTGCTTTGGGCGTTATATTTCAAGGAGGATTGGTGAAGCATTTAGTTTTAGTTTTTTCTTTTCTGGTCGTTGGTTGTACTAGTTTAAATAATGCTGGTGAAAGTAGCCAAAATGCTGAAATTTATGTTGGTATCAAAAACGGAAATCTCATTTATCAGGGCAAAATAACTGAGGCTTCAAATAACGCAATTTTTTCATTACTTAATGATGCTGAATTAAAACCAAGTCGTCTTGTTATAACCAGCAATGGCGGTGAGATAGGTGCGGGGATGGATTTAGGGCGTTGGGTCAAAGATAACAAGTTGGATGTTGAAGTTAATGGCGTATGTGCATCATCTTGTGCAAACTACGTATTTCCAGCTGCTCATACAAAGTACTTAAGAAAAGACTCGGTTTTGGTATGGCATGGGAGCGCTTGGCAATCCGATTGGGATGTTGAAGAAGAATTTGTCGACATGTTTAATACTCACATAACTTTAATGCGGAAGCAGGAAACTAAATTTTATTCAGATATCGGCATTGATAATCTAGTTACCATCTATGGTCAGACCAAATTTAATTTCTGGGATTATATTCAGAATTTTTTGGGCAAGGGAGCGGTTGGGTATGACTACTCGTTGGCTGACTTGCAGAAATTTGGACTTACTAATATCGTACTCTTAGATGGCGAATGGGATTGGAGAAAATATCGGCCTGATAGAGCAAATCTGGTTAAGCGTATCAAGGTTGACGATAATTTTGAGTTTGAGCTCCGTAGATTTGAAATATAACAAAAAAATTTTATCGCCAGCAAAAAGCGCTAGCTGCGACGTCAACCCGCTGCGCGGCTTTCCGCGCTTGCTTTGGGCGTTATACATTTTGGAGAGTTTAGCGTGAGCAATATAGCACCCGCTCAGAATCCAGCTCTTGCAGTTATTTGGCTTGTACTCGGGCTTGCTGTTGTTTCTGCTGCAATTGCAGCGCTAATGGGTAACGGGCCTTTTATTGCTCCGGCGCTACTTGTGATGTCAGTAATACTATTTATGTTAAGCGCGCAGCGGACACAGCGTTTTGCGATGGAGCCAACTAAATTTCAAAGGCGTATGCGGTTTGTCGCATTTGCTACGGTTATTCTGAGTAGCCTTTCAATTGTGTTTAATTCAGCGGTGCAGTAAATGTATAACAAGTCGCATCACTCGTGGCCTGCGGCCACTGTGACGTCAAACGCTAACGCGTTTTTCCGCCCGTGTGCTTTGCGTTAGCTGGAATTGCCTTACCTGCAAAGTGATACTATAGTGTCACTTGAAATTTAGAACAGGGTGAACCCATGAAAGTTGAGCTAGTTACGAACCTCAAGCGCCAAGCTACAAAGATTCTCGCAGATCTGCACTTGTCGAAAGAGCCCGTATTGATTACGGAGCATGGCCAGCCATCTGCATACCTTGTTGATGTGCAAGATTATGAATTCATGCAGCGTCGGCTTGAGCTGCTTGAGGGGCTCTCTCGGGGAGAGCGTGCTGTACTTGAGGGAAGAACGTATAGCCAAAGTGAGGCCAGAGAGAAAATGAGTAAATGGCTGAAGTAATCTGGACAGAGCCAGCCCTCCAAGAACTTGATGCTATTGCTGAGTATATTGCTTTGGACAATCCTGCTGCCGCAAGCGATCTCGTTAAGGAAGTTTTCGGTAAGGCAGAGCGTTTGGAAAATTTCCCCAAATCGGGGCGAATTCCTCCAGAGCTCCCGGATTCGGTATACAGGGAGGTAGTGGTTCCACCGTGTCGCATTTTTTATCGTGAGGATGAGCAGCGGGTTCTCGTCCTCTATGTCATGCGAGAGGAGCGGCAACTTCGTGCGTTCATGCTTGGAAACAGCTAACAATCCGCGTCATTCGGGGTCTTCGACCCCTGCGACGCTCACAAGTTCGCGCGCATGCGCGGGGCGTTATAGATTAAGAGCGCAGGGAAAAATATATGCTTTTATGGTTAATCATAGGTTGTGAAATTGGCTTCTGGCTATTTCTCTTTTTGGGTTTATTCGTTCGCTATATCCTTGGCTCGCCTAAAACTGGAAAAGTAGTTCTATTGTGTGTTCCTTTGCTTGATCTTACTCTTCTACTCGCAACTGCAATTGATCTTCATAATGGAGCTGTAGCTGAATTTGCACATGGACTCGCTGCCGTGTATTTGGGTTTCACCGTTGTTTATGGCCCAGAAGTAATTAAATGGCTAGACCGTTTAGCAGCTCAAAGATTTAACAATACGGAAAGGGTTGTGGACGTCGAACGTTATGGCTGGGATCACGCCCTTTACGAGTGGCGCCAATGGTTAAAGGCTGTTTTGGCTGGTGTCATATCATCTTTTTTGCTTTATGCAGCCATACTATACGTTGGAAACTCAGTGAGAACCGCTCAGCTTAGTGAGTGGTTAAGCTATATTTTTTGGGTTCTTTTAATTTGGCTGGCATGCTGGCCGTTGTGGCATACGGTATTTCCAAAGAAACAAGCAAAACTATAACAAGTTGCTCGCGTTTGTGGCGGGCGTTAAATTGCTTTGCGAGCCCTTGTTAACTACAATGTATTACATTGTTTTTGTTTGAGAGGGGTGTCATCATGAGTGTTACCACAGTTCGCTTACAGGCAGAGGTTGAGCAACAGTTAGAAGCTATTGCGAGCAGGCTTGAACGGAGCAAAGGATGGGTGATCAATCAAGCCTTATCGGAATATATTGAAAAACAGCATTTACAGCAAGAGCGCTGGAAACAAACCTTGGATGCGATGGAGTCAGCTGCTCAAGGAAAAGTGGTTGACGCTAGTGAAGTGCACAACTGGTTAAACAGTTGGGGTGCAGAAAAAGAGCAGGATGCTCCGAGGTCTGGTAAGTGAAGCTAGTGTATACCAATGATGCAATCGAAGATTTAAAGCGTTTGCGAGAGTTTATTGCAGTTCATAATCCAACCGCAGCTAGAAGAATAGCAGCAGAATTGATCGCAAAAATGGAGTTGTTGCCAGAATTTCCAAGGCTGGGCACGCCGGTTCAGATGGCTCCTGTTCCAGATGTCATCCGTGATATGGTTTTTGGAAAATACGTTGTTCGCTACTCTATTCACACCAGTGCAGTCATTGTTCTTCGAGTATGGCATGAGCTTGAAAGTGCGCGATAGCTGTGCCAGTTACCTGTTAGGGGATGATCAACATTTTTGGATGGTAGAGTTTCACCGCGTTATTCAGGGCCTGTGTTATCCATATTAGGCGAGTAGCATGAACATAAAAAATAAAATTCCCCCACCTGCTGTCGCGTTATTTTTTGGCGTGGTGATGTGGCTTATATCCGCTGGCATACCAGATTCAGTTAGTACGACGAGAATTTTTGGCGTTGCTGTGTGTTTGCTTGTAGGCGCATTTTTTTCATTGGCTGGCATTGCTTCATTTCGCAAAGCCAAGACAACGGTTAATCCCTTAAAACCTAATCTTGCTACAACATTGGTAGTGTCCGGGATATTCAGCGTGTCACGCAACCCTATGTATGTAGGTATAACCTTTATTTTGTTAGCATGGTCTATATATTTAGGGGTAGTGTGGGCGCTGTTGGGTGTTATTGGTTTTGTTATTTTTATTAACCAATTTCAAGTGATCCCAGAAGAAAAGGTAATGTTGGCTTTGTTCGGTGAAGAATACGTCAGCTATTCAAAGAGAGTGAGACGTTGGCTATGACGCGCAGCTTGTGCTGCAAATTGTTGTTATTTAGGATGCTTTTATGAGGGCAACATGCAGGCCTATGATTAGAAAGATGAGAATTTCGTTTCTACCCATGGTTTCACTACTTTTTATGAATACTCTTATGGCATGTGCGCACCACCAGCGTACCAAAATTGGGGATCCTGAAAGTTTCTTCAGAAAATGATTTAAAAGATTCAAAACAAGATAATATCGTGCGCACCCCAGACCGATAGCCGGCATGCACGAATTGTTCGCTCGGTTGCTAAGCGTTAGGCAGATATAATGGATCAGAAAGGTTTAAGGCCAATCGCAATATTTGAGGCATTAAAAGGCGTGCTGGCACTATTGGTTGGCCTGGGCATGCATGAGATGTCGAACGCCAGCATTCAGCAAGGTGCTGAATATTTGGTTTCACACTTACATTTAAATCCTGCAAGTCACTATCCCAGTATATTCATAAGCTCAGTTGGTAAGCTTGACAGCTCAAATATGGAAGTTAAGTTTTCAGAAAATAATGCTGGTTATGTCGCGGTATTTGACGATGTGAAAAGTACCTAACCAAGAGATATAAGCTGAGGATAGCTTGGCTTAATTTATTGGTTAGATGTTTCGCTGGTAATATAGCCTTGTTACTCTAGTATAAGAATTTAATGCGAAAAATAGGAATAATAATGAATTTCAGAACCGTTTTTGTGCTGTTAGGTTTGGTGTTTCTGGCGTCGTGTAGCGCGTTAATCAGTGATAATACCGGCAAGAGAACGCAATCTAGTAGCCTTATCGATTTTCTCTACCCTAATTCACAAAGCCGTGCTGAGCATAAGCCTGAAATACCGTTATTAACCTTGCCGGTTAAAGTTGGCGTGGCCTTTGTGCCGAATAATAATAAATATAACACCGGCATTAACAACAAAGATCAGCTTGAATTGCTGGAAAAGGTGAAGAAAGCATTTGTTAAGTATGATTATATTGACCGTATTGAAATAATACCCAGCACTTATTTAGCTGGTGGCGATGGTTTTGCAACGTTAGAGCAAGTAGGGCGGTTGTATGATGTTGATATTATGGCGTTGGTGTCGTATGACCAAGTAAGCCAATCGCTGGAAAATAATGCCGCGTTACTTTATTGGACCATCGTGGGCATGTATCTTATTCCGGGTAACGACAACTCGGTGCAAACCTTTGTTGATACTGCGGTGTTTGATATAAAAAGTAAAAAGCTGCTGTTTAGGGCTCCGGGTATTAGTAAGCTTGAAAAAAGAACAACCGCAGTAAGTATTGATAGTGTGTTGTCGGAAAAGTCGCTGGAGGGCTTTAGTTTGGCTGTTGCTGATATGACCACAAATTTAGATGCTGAACTGGCGCAATTTAAGCGAAGAGTAAAAGAAGAAAATATTGCCAAAGTAGAGCAACGTGACGGTTATAGTGGTGGTTCAAGTGGCCAATACTTTTTAACGTTGCTCCTAATTATGTTTTTTGCCAAGTTAGGCTTAGGCAATAGTCGCCGAGTATAGCCAGTAGGTTGCAGGTTTTATTTCACTTTAAAAGGACGTTTTAGTGTCGGCATTGCATGATGATTATTTAGTTTATGTGAAAGAACATGAATTAAGCGCATTTTCAAAAATTAAAAAACTGGTTTGGCTGTTAACTAAAACGACATTTCCAATTGTACTGTTTTATCGGCTTGCGCATCATAACGTAAGTCTAGTCAGATATTTATCTATTCCTGTGTATAAAATTGTGCGAATTATATCGGGTGTACAAATTCCTCGCGGCACGATTATTGGTAAGGGCCTGTTTTTACCTCATTTCGGTATGATAGTGCTAAATAAAAAAGCCGTGTATGGTGAATTTTTAACGATTTATCACGGCGTAACCGTTGGTGCCAAAGGCGGTGCTAGCGGCGATGTTAAAAGCCCGGTTATTGGCAATAACGTGCGACTATCAACCGGTTCTATCATTCTTGGTGATGTAACCATTGGCGATAATGCAACAATAGGCGCCGGTGCAGTTGTGGTTAAAAGTATTCCGGCAAATTGCGTTGCAGTTGGCAACCCAGCAAAACCCTTAGTGGTAAATAGTTAATGTTGCGAGCGGTAGCGTTGGTCTAGTTACACTAAGCTGTGCAGAATATAAAAGCACACTGTGATCAACACACCGCGAAAAACTAGGCTTAGCATGTTATTAATACTAATGTTTTTACGTTAACCAACTTAACGTATTAGAAACCGAGATGCCTTACAGCGGTAAATGCGGAATCTGCAGAACGGGATGCCGAGTTGATTGTTGCGGCACAAAGTATTGCTGACGGTTTAAGATGGTGTTGAGTAAATGGATAATCCTCTAGGGGTTTATTTTAGATCTGCTAAGCCGTTTAGGCATTGTTAGGCGCAAATAGTATGACTGAAGTGAAGGGCTTAACTGTAGGTGAGGCGTATTTATGCACCCGATTTTAATTTCTATTGGGCTACTTATTATCAGCAATGTGTTTATGACCTTTGCTTGGTATGCGCATTTAAAAGAGCTGAATAATAAACCCTGGATTATTGCTGCCTTTGTTAGCTGGGGTATTGCGCTGTTGGAATACCTGTTCCAAGTGCCGGCCAATCGTATTGGCTTTACCGTACTATCGGTTGGACAATTAAAGATTATTCAAGAGGTTATTACACTATCGGTGTTTATCCCATTTTCGGTTATGTACCTTAAAGAACCATTAAAACTCGATTATTTGTGGGCAGGTATTTGCTTGTGTGGTGCAGTGTATTTTATGTTTCGTGGCAATTAATGCTAGGTAGCAATGTTTTCGCCGTGTTTGGTACGGCTGCTAGTATTAGCACTGAACAACATCAGTTAAATAGAGGGCACGATGACGCAGGCTACTAAGCTACTTAACGAGGTACGCGATTGCACACTATGCGCCAAATTTTTACCGCTTGAGCCAAAACCTATTTTACAGTGGCAGCCACAAGCGCGTATTTTAATTGCTGGGCAAGCGCCAGGGCGTAAAGCGCATGATGCTGGCGTGCCATTTCATGATGCAAGCGGTGCTAGGTTACGAGCTTGGTTAGGTATATCGGCAGAGGTGTTTTATAACCCCCAATGCGTGGCTATTTTACCTATGGGTTTTTGCTTTCCTGGCACGGGAAAATCGGGTGACTTACCGCCACGGCCAGAATGCGCGCCGGCATGGCGTGAACAGTTATTACAGCCACTAACGCAATTAAAGTTAACCTTAGTGATTGGTGGGTATGCACAGGCCTATCATTTACCTAATGCGGCAAAGACGGTGACTGAACGGGTAGAAGCGTGGCAAGAGAGTTGGCCAGAAATAGTGCCATTACCACACCCAAGCCCACGGAATAATATTTGGTTACGGCGTAACCCTTGGTTTGAACAAGAGTTACTGCCGAAGCTGCAAGCGAGGGTTGCAGCAGTCTTGAGTAGCAAAAACTAAAACTGCCTAAAGCTTATAACGAACCAATTAGTTCGTTAGTTTGCTTTAAGTTGTAAGTTAGCAAATTCAATAAAGGCTTCTGGCGAGCTTAACTGCAACATTAACTCACCGTTTTGCACTTTGGCAAACTCTAGCGGCTTTTCAAAGCTAAAGCTTAATTTTAGTTTTTCTGGTTTGGTGACAAACTCAGCCAAGGCATCTTTCATCTGCTGAGGTAAGGGTTCTAACATTGAAATATTCAGCAGTGCCATGCCTTTTATTGCTTCTAAATCAGGCGTTTGGCCTTGTTTAGCGGTCATGGCTAAGGTGCGTTCTATAAAACCATTGTTTTCAATCGATAGCTCGCCATTACTTAGTGCCGCAGTAATGAGTTTAGCCATAATTTGTTCGGCATAACCTTCGTCGTTTACTATTGCCTGTTGTTGTTCTGGCGACAATGCAGAGAACTCGCGCATGTACTGCCAAAATTGCTGCATTTGAGCAAAAGTAAAGTCGTAGCCAAGACTAAACTCATCGTTAATGCGGGTTTGTTGCTTAAACAATAACGTGCCGTTATCTTTATATTCGTAGCTGTAGTCGCCGTGCAACGCTAAACTTTTTACAAATTCACTCGCATCTGGTGGTAACATTTGCAGTGCTGCGTCTGTCGCTTTTGCGCCACTAAAGTGCATACTGCCTTTGTCAGACAGTTTGCGCGGGTTAACATCTTTGGCGGTTATAAGCTCGATCGTAGCAACACTGCCTAGTTCTGCTACTGAGACATCTAAACCGCTAATGCTATAGGTGGACGTAAGCACGTTAGCTGAAACAGCTTGATAAGACATAGAAATTAATGGCATTTCGCCATTAGCAGCCATATTGCGATAGCTTTGATTTGCTTGTTCTAATTGTTGTTTAATGGCATTTTCGGCCTGAGTATTGGCATAATATACGCCACCCGCGGCAACTGCGGCTATTACGACCAATGCTATCACTGACTTATTCATACTAATCCTTTATCGGTAACTGTTAAAAAAAACGCTAAATGTTAACATAAGCGGCCTAAAGGTAACAGTAAACTACGCTGATTTTTAACCGCTGTTGTAAGTGTGGGTGCACATAATATGGAACTGTATTTTCATTGGTTTGATTTACTAGGTATTGCGGTGTTTGCCGTTTCAGGCACCCTCGCGGCATGGCGTAATCAAATGGACGGGTTTGGCGTTATTGTACTGGCCAGTGTAACTGCCATTGGTGGCGGCACTTTGCGCGATGTTATTTTAGACCTACCGGTTATCTGGATAAATGATAACTCGTATTTTTATGCCATTGTGGTGGCCGCAGTTGCAACTATTTTATTGGTGCGCAACCGCTTAACTATTCCGCATAATACCTTGCAGTTTTTTGATGCACTGGGCTTAGCCTTTTTTGTCATAATGGGCACACAAAAGGCATTAGATCACGGCACATCCACTATGGTAGCGATATTGTTAGGTACAATGAGTGGTGTGTGCGGTGGTATGATCCGTGACGTGCTGTGCCGAGAAATACCGATGGTGTTTCGTGGTGAACTGTACGCGGTAACCTGCATTGTTGGTGGTGTAGTGTATACCAGTTTATTAGCGTTTGGCGTTAGCCAGCTGGTGGCTATGCTTTGTGGCATGGTGTCGTTGCTACTGATGCGCCTTGCGGCACTTAAATGGCAAATTACCGTGCCGGTATTTGTAAAACACCATAATGAATTAAATGAGCCTTAAGACAGGACACGCTATGTCACAACTTCTTCGTATTGTGTTAATACATACTCATTTGCCGGGTGTGGTAGAGCTACAGTTAGATCAGCATACTAATATTTGTGGCACCAATGCTTCAGGCAAAACTACATTGCAGCGTTTAGTGCCAGTATTTTTTGGTGAGCAGCCCAATCGTGTAGTACCTAAAACCCGTAAAAAGTTTGATGAGTTTTACCTACCGTTTTCTAATAGTTATATTATTTATGAATATCAGCGTGACAGCGGTGAGCTGTGCCAAGTCGTGTTAACTCGCAAAAGCGAGGGCGGGGTAGATTACCGTTTTATTAGCGCACCCTATGTCAGCGAGCACTATTTACAGCATACCGAAGAGGGCGTTAAAGCCTATAGCTACCATGACTGGGCCGCTGCTATGCGTAGCATACCCGAAGTGCAGGTATCAGCTAAAATTGGTGCCACTAGCGAGTATCGCAGTATTATTCAAAACGATGCTGGCGCACTGCGCGGTAACAGCGCGGACAACGTTAAGCTACGTCGGTTAGCGGCTGGTTTTAGCTTGGTAGGCAGTGGCCATAAATTACGACATATAGAAAAGCTGGTTAGTGCCGTGCATGCCAAAGAAGGCAAAATGGATACGCTAAAGGCTATGCTGGCAGCTATTTTTGAAGAAGACGGCGTTACTTTACCTACCACCAAAGTTAAAAATACCAAAGCGCGCGAATGGATCCAGCAAATGCGCCAGTCAATGCGCTTAGATAAACTGCAACAAGATTTTGACCGTCTAAAACAATTGGCAGTGCAGCTTGATGGCAGCGAAGCAACATTAGCCGCGCTGTTACCTTTGTTACAACAAGATGAGCAGCAGCAAAGCCAGAAAAAGGCCGATAGCGAACAGCAAGTGCATGCGCTACGCGGCCAGTTGCAACAGCTTAAGCAGCAGTTTGAACAACAACAAATGCAGCACAATAGTACGTTAAGTAAAACTGAAGCCGATTTAAACGAAACCAGCGCTAGGCTAGATCAGTTACAGCAACAATACGATAGCTTTGAAAGCCGTGATTTAAGCAAGCTACAGCGCGATTCAGATGCTTTGCCATTATGGCGCGATACGCTACAAGACGTGGTTGAGCAGTACCAGTTAATGGTAGAACAGCATGGCGACATGGAGCGCCAACTTGAACAGCGCAAAATTAAACTGGCCGAAGCCTTTAACCGCTTAAGCGAGCAGCAGCGGGTTAAGGCTAAGCAACTACAGCAGCAAAAAGACAGCACCCGCGAGCAGCAAGATAACAAACTGGCTGCGTTAGAAACTGCGTTTCAGCAGCGTTTGCAGCAACAACAGCAGCGATTTGCCGAGCAGCTAACCTTAGGCAGCAGCACTATTGCAGTATTACAAAGCCAAATTAATGCGTCGGCGTTAACCGATGGTGAGCATGATGAAATGCGCCAAGCTACGCTTAGGTTAGAGCAAGCGCAGCAACAGGCGCAACAACAAGCAAAACAAGTTCAGCAAGTGCAGCAGGAATGGCAACAAGCTAGGCAGCAACGCGAGCAAGCCGATAGCCAGCTAGAACAGGCACGTAAAGCACAGCACCAAGCCGAACAGCATTTGCAACAGCTACACCGCCAACTTACGCCAGAACAAGGCAGCCTGCGCCATTATTTACGCTTGCATTACAGCGGTTGGGAGCAAAAGCTAGGCAAGGTACTAGATGAACGCTTGTTAGAGCGCCA
This sequence comes from Rheinheimera sp. D18, assembly GCF_004345025.1. Taxonomy (GTDB): domain Bacteria; phylum Pseudomonadota; class Gammaproteobacteria; order Enterobacterales; family Alteromonadaceae; genus Alishewanella; species Alishewanella metallidurans. Next base: position 247,015 of record NZ_CP037745.1, read on the forward strand.
TGATTTACAGCCGCATATTAGCGATTTAACGCAGAATTTATATGGCCTACAGCTAGATCTCGCGGCGATAGACACGCCTTATTACGCGCAAGACGAAGCCGCTATTCGCCATAATATTCACAGTAGTGAGCAGCAGTTAGAGCAAGCAACACAGCATAAGCTGCAGGCAGAGAGGCAGCTGCAAGATGCGCATCAGCAAGCTGAACTAGTGCGTGCGCGGCTAGAGCAAGCACAGTGGCAATATACCCAACTAGAACAAAATATTGATTACGCCCGTGATGCAAGTAGCCGTTTAGAGGCTGCGCAGCGCGAACTAACGCAACAGCGCCAAGCCAGTGCGCGTGCTGAGCTTAGTTTGCAACAGCAGCAGTTAGAGTTATTAAATCAGCAACAAACGCAAGATGTACAGGCGTTAACCGCCGATCATCAAGCGCAGAAACTAGAGCTAAAAGCTGACTGGCAAGCTGAGCTACAAATATTTGATGAGCAAATAGATGAGCTAGACCGGCAACTTGAACACAAACGTGACGATAATAAAAATCAGATTAAAGAATTACAGCAAGCGTTTAATGACGAGCTATCAGCCAAGGGCATTGATCCACGGCGTTTAACCGATTTAAAACAGCGCCAAGAGCAGCTGAAAACTGAAATTAAAGCAGTAGAAAATCGTCAAGATGAATTAACGCAATGGCAGCGTTTTATGCAGCTCGATTGGCAACAGCGCCGTCCGCAGTTGCTTGAGCAAGAAACCGCACTAAAGCAGCAACAGCGTGAATTGACGCAACAGCTTAGCCAATTAAAAACCGACTTTAATAGCAAACAAAAACAGTTAGATGAGCAAAGGCGACAGTGGCAAGACAGTATGCAGCAAGCCGAGCAGGCGCTAAGTCAGTTAAAACAGGCGTTAAGTAAACTGGCTGATATACATTTAGCCACAGTAACGCCGACAGTGCTAAGTGGCTCGGCAGATTTAACCGAACGTTTAGCGCGTAGCCATGAAGCACTAGAGCAGCGCAGTAAGCTAGATCAGCAATTAAAACAGCAGTTAGAGCAGTTTGAAGCCAGCTTAAGTAAAGATGCTGGCACGGAGTTTCTGGATCGCTTAGAACATGAAAAGCGTAAGTTGCCAGACTATGCAGGCAAACGGCAGCAACTGCCTATTTTAGTAGATTTACTGCATATTTTGCATGACCAGCAACAACAGTTATTGGAAATGGGCGAAAATATCGGCGGCGATTTAAAGAAATTCTTTACCGTGTTTAGCGATATAAACCGCCGTATTGCCGCGCAAAGCAAACGTTTAAGCGAAGCGGTGGCAGATGATCTGGTGCTAGATGGCATTAGTAAATCAGAAGTGCGTATTTTATCAACCATTGATGAGCTAGGCTTTTGGTTGCCGTTAAAGCAATTTGCCAAGTTATACGATGATTGGCGCGCATCGGGTAAGGCGTTGCCATCAGAGCACTATCTTAATGCGTTAGCTGATGTGGTAGAGCTGCTGCGTGCTGATGAACAATACAGTATTGAATCATTGCTGCGTTTAGAGCTGCATTTAAGTGAAGGCGGCTCGGAGCTAGTGATTAAAAATGACCGTCAGTTATTAGAGTCGTCTAGTCACGGCATGGCTTACCTTATTTTATGTAAATACTTACTGGCGTTCACCCGATTATTGCGCGGCGATGCTAAGGTAGCTATTCACTGGCCAATAGATGAAATTGGCACTTTAGCCTATCACAACGTTGAAAAACTGTTTGCTGCCTGTAGTGCCAATAATATTATTGTTGTTGGTGCCTTTCCTAACCCAGAATCTGATGTATTAATGCTGTTTAAACATCGTTATTTAATTGAAGCCAGCCAACAACACCCGAACCAGCGCCAGTTAAAACGCATTCAACCTAAAGTAAGCCGACTCGCCGAACGGCTAGCACAACGTCAGCAGGAGGTAAGCTAATGTTGCAACACGGCGCCTTACTAGAACGGCTATTAGCCGGCAGCTTTATTTGCCAAATTACCGATGAAGACGGTTTTCGGCATTTAAGTAATGAACAAACCCAGCAAGATATTAACCATTACTTACGGCCGTTAAACCGGCGTTTGGTGTGTAATGATGATAACAGCGTGTATTTCTTGGCGTATCACGAGCTAAACAAAACTGCGCGCGAGCACTTAAGCAGTCAGTTTACGCTAACGGCACAGTCGTTATTGCCGCTACTAGAATGGTTGCAATTAGTGCAAGAAACGCTGGGTCGTGACAGTGCGCTAACTGCGGGTGACACCATTAAGTTACAAGAATTTGTACTGCGCACTGAAGATAACCAAAGCCTACGTCAGCGTTTAAACCAACTAGCGGCAGACAGGTTTTTTAATAGCCAAAGCGATGCGTTAGATAATCAGGTAAAGCTGATTTTTCGCCGTTTAAAAGAGCATGGTTATTTACTGCAACCACACACCGATCGGCAGTACTATATTGTTACTGGCAAAATTGACCACCTAATTGACGTGATCCGCTTTATTCGTGATGAAGAACACTTGCCAGTAGAAGATACGCCAATGCAGGATGAGCTAATTTAATGGCGGCGTTTGATAGCAAAACTGGGTCTAACTTATTTAGTATTGGTAGCGAGCGGCTTGCCTTACTCGGTAAGCACCATAAAGCGCTAATGCAAGGCTACCTGGATGGCTTTGTTGATGAAACTGCGTTCAGTGATATTGCGTTAAAAAAACTGATTAACGCGCGCATTTTATGGCGACCAGACGAGCAGCAACCATTAGCACTAAGGCCGCTAGTCAGCGAATTAATTGCTAGTATGGTTGCCGATGAAAATCGTCGGCAAATTAATGCTGACGTAGCCGAAAAGCTCGAGCAAATTCGTAATCGCGTACAGGCCTACCGTGATTCACAGTTTAAAGGTGATTACAGCGTAGCTGAACTGCAATTGCAGCGCCTTACTGAGCATGTGCATGATTTAAGCGGCCAGTTTGAAGAGGCGATTGATAGCCTGTGGCATCGATTAAATAGCGATTTTGGTTTTGTGAGCAGCTTAGACGATAAAATTCGTGAAAATGAGCGCGCACAAAAGCAATTACGGCGTTTACTTGATGGCTTAGATTTACTCGATTTTACCGAGCTAATTGAACTAGCCGAGGGTAATAGCCATTTACGCAAGCTGTTGGTTAGCCAGTTGCAAAGCCAACTTAGCTCGCACCATAGCAGCTTGCTAGAAGTGCAAAAGCGTTTAATTGAGTTATTAGCTAAGTTTCGTCAGCAGCAATCACGCTCAATGTTAATTGCCAATATGGCGGCTTTTTTACGTCAGCACCCAAAGTATCACCCAGCAGATTATGCCAACCGCTCTGAGGTGCCAAACTTACTTAACCAAGCTGTGGCTATAGTGCCGCAAGCGGCTATAGCGCTAGATCGCAGCAGCGAACGGCAGCTATTAGCGGAATTAGTGCTAAGTTTGCCGCGATCGGTAAATAGTAGTTTGCCTGATCAACACAGCGCCAGTTTTGCTGCACCGTTTGTAGATGATGCAGTAGCCGCAAGGCAACAAGCATTACAACTTGATGTAGAAAATTTTTACTTGCGCGTAATTGATCACGGCAGCAGCCTAAGCGCACTTGATTATTTAGCGCAGCAGCAACTCGCGTGGGATGGGGAAATTTGGCTGTATCAAATTATCGCGGAATACCAAGCGCTGCCGGTAGATGAAAAGCAGATGTTTGTTATGCTACGCGACGAAGCCCCAGCTAGTGCAATGAATAGCTTACTGCTAATACAGGATATTAGTATTAGCTTGCAGGCAGCTTAATGTTACATTTATTAGCTAAATTTCTTTTGCCAGTTAATTACGTAACACTTGATATTCAAATAATATAAGCCATAGGTTTATTTTTCATATAACAGTTTTCATAGGCGAATCAGTATGAGTAATCAATTTAAAGAGTACAAAGTTTTGCATATTGTTGAAGGTGGCTGTGGCACTATTTTTCTTGGTTCATCAGGGTTGCCATTGAAAAAAATAGAAGCAGAGCTTAACAGCCAAGCTGCGCAAGGGTGGCAAGTAGTTTTTCAGGTTATTGAACAAAAACGTTTCTTTTTATTTTGGCAGCGTGAAGCGATGATTGTCACTTTAGGGCGTTAATATGCAGCGTTTTCTGCTGTATATGATTGAATTATATCGTGCAGCTGGTGGCAGTAAACGTTGGTTTGGTATTGAATGCAATTTTGAACCAACGTGCTCGATGTATACGGCAGAAGCAATTCGCCAATATGGTGTAACTAAAGGCTGTGGGATGGGTTGGAAACGGATTCGAGCTTGTAATCAGCCGGATGCTATTTGTAAGTGCATTGATCCCGTGTTAGCTCGGAGTGAGAATGTTAAAACAAGAACACGTTGATGCTGAAGAGGAACGCATACGGGCATGTGTCGCCGAGCTACCTGATGCGGCTAGAGTAATTTTTTACCAGAAATTAACCCGAGAGTTGAAAGATCCCGACACTTATGCCGTATTGAACTGGTGCTTTCTAATCGGCTTTCATCACTTCTATTTAAAACAGTGGTTACGTGGCTTGCTAAATATTGCCGTGGCTATAGTTGGCATTAGTATACTATTTACATCGAGCTGGTTGCTTGGTGTAATCTTGTTAGTGATCATTGCGATATTTGAAATGGCCGGTTTATTTCGTTCACAAATTATTATTCAAGATTATAATAACCAATTAATGCAAGCGCTGTTAAATGAGAATTTGGGTCTACTTTAAAACTTTCTGCTGATATTCACCATTTGCTAAGCTATCAAAATAGCGTTTATAACGACCGCTTCGTTTAAACCGTAACAAGTGCTTATTAAATGCCGCCATTAATTGCGCGCTGTTTGCGCTGTGTTTTGGTAGCATTAAAAAACTTTTATTAATTAATAATGGTGTGGGGTGATGAGTTACTTTGTCGGTAAGCTCAGGTAGATGTTGCCGTAACGTATAATAGCCAACGCTTATTTCTTCAGCGAACACGTCAATACGCCCAGCCGCCAGCAAGCGGAAGTTATCCTCGGTGGTAACGGCGCGCGATACTTTAAATAGGCCGCTTTTTAGCGCGTTGTCAAATGCTGGGCCGTAGCTATAACCAACACCAGCGCCTATAACTAGGCCGCGTAAATCACTGAGTTGTTGCCAGTTAAATGTGCGCTTTTTTTGATGAAAAAATACAAACTTCTCATCTAGCACTGGCTCGCTAAATATGAAATCAGCAATTCTATCGTCGCTGAACATCCAAACCGCGGTAGCGTCATATTTGCCATGTGCGGTGTCTCTGTATGCTCGGCCCCAAGGTAAAAAAGTAAAGTTAACTTTGTAACCTGCCTCAAGAAAAATATCATGAATAAGATGCGCTATTACGCCTTGCTTGGGTAGCTCGGCACTGAGAAAGGGTGGCCATTCGCCAGCGCTAATTTTCAGCTCGGTTAATGGCTCGTTTTGAGTGGTTGGCGTTGCATGGGCGAAGCTATAGCTATTCAGTAGTAATGCAAAGCTAGTTAGCAATATATGACGTAATAACTGAGCTACTAACATAATGTATCTCCAATATTGCCGTCATCAAAGGCAGGCAACGCCGGGCAAGCATTTGTTAAGGTTAGCTTAGTTTTACCGCAACGTCCGCTGAGAATCCAGCCGTTTAATTAACCAACAATGGTTAGGCTTGCGTGATTTCTGGATAACAATTTTCTGTACCAACAAACTAAGTCGTTTGTTTTACTATTGACGGGCTTTAATCGTCTTGTTCTGCCGCGCGCTCTTTTCGTGCTTCAGCTTCAGCAAATGCGGCTTTAATCTGCTCTAATACTGAATCTACGTCGGCTTCATGGGTATCGGCAACAAACTCGCCGGTTAATTCTGAATCTGGGGTTAACTCGCCAGCTTCGTAGAGTGCCCATATTTCGGCGGCGTATTGTGTGCTGAGCAATTCTGGCGCGTATTGGCCGTAGTAATCACGCATATTATTTACATCGCGCTCAAACATCCATTTGGCATTATTGTTCGCCGCAGCGTCTACGGCTTGTGGTAAATCAATAATTACCGGGCCGTGATCGTCGACTAAAACATTAAACTCTGATAAATCGCCATGCACCAAACCCTCACATAGCATAAGCACAATGTAGTGCAGCATAGTAGAGTGATCGGCTATGGCAAGCTCAGCGTCCATTGCTACATCGGCTAAACGTGGCGCAACCATGCCCTCGTCATCGCAAATGAGCTCCATCAGTAATACGCCTTCGTAACAACCAAAAGGTTGTGGTACGCGCACACCGGCTTTGGCCAACTTAAATAAGGCGTCTACTTCCGCATTTTGCCAACTTTCTTCTTGTTGTTTACGGCCGAATTTAGAGCCTTTTTCCATAGCGCGCGCACGTCGAGTACTGCGCACTTTTCTGCCTTCTTGGTATAGCACCGCTTGCTTAAAGCTGCGTTTATCGGCTTCTTTATATACTTTGGCGCAGCGAATGTCCTCGCCGCAGCGCACGATATAAACAGAGGCTTCTTTACCGCTCATTAGCGAGCGCATGACTTCATCCACTAAGCCCTCATCGACCAGTGGCTGAATACGTTTTGGTGTTTTCATTGCGCCGTTATACCTTAGTTGGCGGCGGTTATAAATAGCTGTAAGTTCGTACAGAATGAAAATAATCTGCAAATGCAGCCGTAAGACAAGAAATACTGTGTTTTGCCGAAAAAGTGTGCAATATCGGTACTTGTCAGGTATGTTGGTAAAAAAATATTAAATGCAAAATTAGGTATAACGCTACATGGCTTATTTTCGTCTAGCTTGGTTCTATAGCGTCATTTTTACCAGTATTTTACTGTGCTTGCCCGTAACTGCGACTGACGTTGATACTAAGCTAGAACAAGCACTGGATCGTTATATTCAACTTACTGATAAAGATGATGAAAAAGCTGCACATACCTTATTACAGCAGTTAGCTGAAACTAATAGTGATACCCCGGCAATAAAAAGCCGTGTAAGACTATTAAGCTATTTACTTACTGAGGCCTTTGATCTTAATGACAATACAAAGATAAACGTATTGTTGCAACAGTTGTTACAGCTGAGTGAAGTAACCGAAAACGCAAACGCTTTAGCAGAAATTTATGCTACGGAGCTGGAGTTATTATTACTGCAGAATAAGCTTGATGATGCCATTATTAAAGCGGATTTGCTTGAGCGCGTACTGCTAAGTGCAACAGATTTGCGCCAGCGTTACTACGGCCATAATGTATTAGGTCGGTTATACAAAGCTGATAGTCAATATGAACAAGCCTTGCAGCATTTTATTAGTGCTATGGATATTGTGGCACAAACTGACGATAGTTTTACGCTGCGTCGCCGAGCTTTTCTTAATTTCAACATCACACTCGTACACGCCGAGCTAAAAAACTGGCCGCAGGCTGCGCAGTTAGCTGAAGAGTTAGTAAATGATGCGATTAAATATCAAAATGTTAACTTTCTTCCAGAACTCTATTTATTACAGGGTTATATTGCTGGTTCAGCGGGCAAATATGACGATGCCATTAGCATTAACAAAAGAGGCTTAGCCGCTGCGTTAGAAATTGGTCGTGAAGGAACGGCTCTAACATTTGAAAATAATATGGGCGCCGGTTATATCGAGCTTAAGAGATACGACGAAGCGAAAGTGGTTTTACTGCAAGCACAGCAACGCGCGGTTAAATTAAAGGATGAATCTAGCCAACAGCTTATTAAATTAAATTTGGGCTTTATTCTTGTCATGGAAGGACAGCATAAGTTGGGATTAGAGCAGATGCAGGCTAGCATGCTTTATTTTAGTAAGCATGCAGCAAAAGTAGAATACGAGCCCAATTATACGGTATTGGCCAGAGCTTACGCTGCCGCGGGCTTATATCAACAGCAAGCTGAAACACTGGTTGAGCAAATGGCGTTGCGTGAAGAGATCCGTTCAACCGATAGAGAAGCTCGCCTGAACGAACTGCAAAATCGTTATGATACTAAAGCCAAAAGCCAGCAAATAACCATTTTAGAACAAGAAAATAGCTTAAAAGCGCAACTGATTGAAAATAAGCAGTTACAGCAAAAACTCATGTTTCTATTGGTGCTGCTAATTCTCTTTGCTGCGGTTGCGCTATTGATGTTGTATCGCAAGGTGCGCCGGTCAAATCAAAAATTATATGAAACCAATAAGCAGTTGGCATTTCAGTCGCAGCGCGACCCGCTTACTGGGCTATATAATCGGCGTGCGTTGCAGCAGCACATGCAGCTGCGCAGCCAAAAGCGGCGAGACCAAGATGCTAGCTTAACAGGCTTGCTGTTACTGGATATCGATTTTTTTAAGCGTATCAATGACCATTATGGTCATAGTGTTGGCGATGCAGTGTTAATTGAGTTAAGCCAGCGCTTGCTAAAAATATGCCGAGAGCATGATCTCGTTGTGCGCTGGGGTGGTGAAGAGATTTTACTGGTATTAGAACACTTAGTACCTGATCAATTATCGAGTTTTATTGAGCGTATCTTACAAATAATCACAGCGCAGCCAGTAATATTTGAACAGCACAGTATTAGTGTGACCGCTAGTGGTGGTTTTATTCATTTACCCTTTGCTGGGGTAAGTGAAGAGCAGCTGGGTTGGGAAAAGGTAATGCAGATTGTTGATATGGCACTTTACTTGAGCAAGGCGAATGGCCGTAATCAGGTGTGCATGATAAATGGTTTAAAGGTGAGCTTTAGCCAAGCCGAAGCCTTGTTAAGTAGCGATTTAGGCGGAGCTATTCGAGCCGATATGTTAGATATAACTAGAGTTTCAGGCCCTGGCGGTGCGGTAAATTAGTTATGCCATTGTTTTATATCTATTATATTCAGCTCTAACCAATGCTATTGCTGCAGTAATGGCTTTCTGCTAAATTTGCCGTCGAATTAAAACTTAACAAATAATTATTATATTAATTTCTTATTTGCAATTTGGAGTGGCGAAGGTGTTTTTAGCAAATAAAGCCATATTAACTGCGGCAATACTGAGCCTGCTACTTGCTGGATGTGGTGGCGGTGGTGGGCTCAATAATGATATTAACAACGGTTCTGGTAGTACGGGTAAAGTTACTTATGTCCCCGGAGTGTATGGCCCAGAAGCTGATTTTAAGAATTTTTGTGCGATACCAAGAAAAGGTATAGATCCCTATACCAATGCGGCATACCCAGATAAAGCCGGCTCTAAGTTACACGAGCAGTTATGGCTGCGCTCATGGAGTAATCGCACCTATTTGTGGTACCGGGAGTTGAGCGATGTTAACCCTGCGGGTTATGGCGTTATTGAATACTTTGCTCAATTAAAAACCAGCGGTTTAACCGACTCTGGCGCACAAAAAGATAAATTTCACTTTGCAGAAAATACGGCTGACTACTTACAACAAACTGAAAGCGGGGTGGAATCAGGTTATGGTATTAGTTGGTCTTTAACCAGTAACGTACCGCCACGTAAACTGACAGTCGCCTATATTGAGCCCAATTCGCCAGCAGCGGTTGCAGGCGTAAGCCGTGGTGATGAAGTGCGCTTTATTGATGGCGTGAGCTTTGTTAATGAAAATTCGACAGACGCACTCAATAAGTTGATTGCGGGCTTATACCCTATGTCTGCCGGTGAGCCACATCAATTCGTCATGGAAAAAGTTAATGGTGCCAATGTTACGTACAATATGGTGTCGGCTGATGTTGAAATTATGCCGGTACGAAATGTTTCTGTATTAAATACCGATATAGGTAAGGTGGGCTATTTGGTATTTAATAGCCATATTGCCTTAGCCCAACAACAATTGATTAGTGCGGTTAAGCAATTTAGTGAAGAGAACATTGCCGAGTTAGTTATAGATTTACGCTACAACGGCGGAGGTTTGTTAGCGCTCGCCTCGCAGCTTGGCTATATGGTTGCCGGTGATAACGTTATTCAAAACCGGTTTTTTGAAACAATGCAATTTAATGATAAATACCCAAATACTGATCCTATTACGGGGGCAAGATTACAGCCAGTACCGTTTTACGACGTAGTTATTGACTATGACCGAGGTGTAACTACGCCTCAAGCACTGCCAACGTTAGGTTTAAGTCGAGTATTTGTTATTACTGGTGACGGCACCTGTTCTGCCAGCGAAGCCTTTATGAATGCGTTACGCGGCGTCGATTTAGAGGTTATTCAAATTGGTGAAAATACCTGTGGTAAACCCTATGGCTTTTACCCAGTAGATAACTGCGGCACAACATTTTTTACCGTACAGTTTTCTGGTATTAATGCCAAAGGCTTTGGTGACTACGCTGATGGCTTTACACCAACTGAAACTCCCTTGTACGAGTCGGATATTAAAGGCTGCGCGGTAGCTGATGATTTTAGCCATGACTTAGGCTCGCAAAGCGAAGCGCGTTTAAATACAGCGCTGTATTATGCTAAACATGAAAAGTGTCCCGTCGTTGCGTCAGTTACCCAGCTGAACCGCAGTGGCGCTTATCGTCTGTTAGCCACATCAAGTGCAGAGCCCGTGGTCGAATTTAAATTAAAGCCGCGTAATCAATTATTAGATAATCGTATTAACATGCCAATTAAGCCTTTGGAGTAATGATGAAAAAAATCGCATTAGTCAGTGGTGCTATGGTAATACTAGGCTGTCAGCATCTGAGCTTACAGGCAGAGCCTGCGGTGCTAAGTGCGGTGAATGCTGATGTGAAATTGCAATTACAGCAACGCATTATTGAGCTAATTGGCGGCGCACCGGTTAAGTTGTCTGATACCGTACTAACGCGTAATAACATATTAATTATTGAGCAAGCCGTACTGCGCGATAATGCTGGTTTGCCCATTATGGGACGGCATCACCAGCTGTCTAACCGCTTTAGCTTGTGGTTAGATGCTGACGGCTGTTGGTTGCAACACGATAGCAGTGAAAAAAGGGTAGTATTAACTGGTGTAAGCTGCACGGCGCTGCAGAGTAAATCTTAATACTAGTCATTGCCGATGTTAATCGGCAATGACTACACCATAACCGCTATTTTGATAACCTAGATACCATTCTTTCTCGCCGCTAACAAAGGGATTGTTATGCTGCATATCTTTAGCAATGCGTTGGTTTAATTGGGATTCTTCAGCAGTTACTGGGTCTAGTTTATGCCAGGCTAACATTAGTTTTTGCTGGCTATGTGATAACGATAAGTTATATTTATCGGCCATATAAAAATAGATGCGGGCAATATCACCGCGAATATTGGCACTGGGCTCAAACACTTTTTGCTTAAAATCAACTTTAATAGGGCAAGCGCCGTGCTGTGCCGCCGCGCTAGGTAACATGCTAAAGCGGTAGTTGCTGCGGTCGCCATTTACTTCGCCAATTGCTGGTTTTAGGTTATATAAGTCGGCTTCCATCGCGCGAAATACGCTATCCGTTTTCACGCAATTTTTACGGCCACCATTTTGCCAGCATTGGCGCTGGTGGCCAAAGTGGTAAGCGGGCATCACATGCTCCCATTCAACCCGATTTGCACGGTCAGTATTTTTACGTACTTGATAACCACAACTGGTTAAATCGAGCACCGCCTTTTTACTCTGCCAGCTAATATCACAGCCGCAATAAAAGCTTTTGGTGGTAGGGGAGTAAATTAATGAGGCTAATTTCTTGGCCTGAGCAAAATTTATTGGCGCACCAATGCTGGCGCTAACAAAAAACAGCATTAAGCTGCTAAATAACAACGATAATAATTTCATTCACTACCACTTACGTCAGTGAAAATACCTTTCGATAATGTACAGGCTAACGCTGAACAAACGCTGATTTAATGCATTTTTCCGGCTATGTTTTCAATATCTTGCTGCAATGCTTTACGTAAACCGAGTTCGAAGCCTAGCTCTGCTACGATAAATAATGGGCCAACAATAAGGCCAACGGCGTCATCTACAAAAGCAGGCTTTTTGCCTTCATAGTAATGACCAATAAATTGCAATATCCAGCCAATGGCAAACAGGCTAATGGCACTGATAAGCCAACTATTAAACGGCTGAGCTGAAATATAATACGCGATGGCTAAACAGAGGCTATTAAATAGCAACATGGCGAGGCCAAAGCGCAAATCGAGGCGAAAATAAAATAAACTAGTGGCTAGATATAAAAGTAATGCCGGTGTAATAACAACGCTAGCGAGAGTTAGTAACGGGATACTAATAAAGCTGTAAATCGCCACCACAATTAAGGGAATACCAATATAGTGGGTAAGTAGGTTGCGCTTATCGCGATGATAACGCGCATATTGGCCTAAATGTTCAGTTAAATTTTTCATCAATTACCACCTGCAACGTTAGCCCAATTAAGCATAATATAGAGCCTAAGGTGTGTGTGGCTGGCGGTCAATGAGACACTTTGTTGCTGGTGTATATAAAATGTAGCTTATTCTGCGCTAAATAATGCCAGTAGATCTTCTGCTTTACCCTGCCATGGTTGGCCTTGGCCTCCAGCAAACAGCTGATCGGCCAGTTGTTGCTTATGTTGCTGTAGTAATTGCACTTTTTGTTCTACAGTATTGCTGGCAATTAATTTGTAAACAAACACATTTTTCTGTTGGCCAATACGATGTGCGCGGTCGGTAGCTTGCGCTTCTGCTGCTGGGTTCCACCACGGATCATAATGAATAACCGTGTCGGCGGCGGTGAGGTTTAAACCTGTTCCACCGGCTTTTAAGCTAATTAAAAATACCCGAGTCTCACCATTTTGAAAGGCATCAATCTGCTGCTGGCGGTGTTTAGTTTGGCCGGTTAGTTTGCTGTAGGAAATACCCAGTGCGTTTAACTCGTCTTCTATTAACGTTAGCATGCTAGCAAACTGGCTAAATAATAGTATGTTGCGACCTTCTTCTAGCATTTCTGGCAAGGTGTCGCGTAGCCATTGCAGCTTGGCATTGCTGCGTACTGAACGTGCATGTTCAACTGGCACTAGGCGGGCATCGCAGCACGCTTGGCGTAGCTTTAATAAGGCGTCAAGAAACAGAATTTGGCTAGCGGCAACACCTTTTTGAATAAATAATTCGCGTACTTTAGTTTCCATAACTAAGCGGATGCTTTCATACAGGTTACGCTGATCGCTTTCTAGTTCTAATAGCTGAATAATTTCGGTTTTATCTGGTAATTCAGCTGCAACTTGGGCTTTAGTGCGGCGAAGCATGAACGGCGCTATTCTTGCTTTTAGCGCGTTTGCTCGTTCGGTGTCGCCGTGTTTTTCTATCGGTTTGCGATATACCTGATTAAAGTGGGTATCGTTGCCGAGCAAACCTGGTAATACGAAATCAAAAATCGATTTTAGTTCGCCTAAATGGTTTTCTAGTGGTGTGCCTGATAACGCCAGTTTAAATTGGGCTTTTAATTGGCGCACCGCTTTGGCCGCTAAGCTACCGGCATTTTTAATATGCTGAGCTTCATCAAGAATAATCGCGCTAAGTGGCTGACTTTGATAATACTTTTGATCGCGGACTACTAGTGGATAACTGGTAACAATAACGTCGTAATCACCAAGTTGATTAAACAGCGGCTGGCGTTTATTGCCATGTACTTGCAATACTCGTAGCTGTGGCGTAAAGCGTGCCGCTTCTACTAACCAGTTACCTAGTACACTGGTTGGGCAAATAATTAAGGCGGGTTGCGTGAGCTCGCCGCGTTGCTTTAATGACAACAATAAACTTAATGTTTGTAGCGTCTTGCCCAGCCCCATATCGTCGGCCAGAATGCCTCCAAGACCAAATTCACGCAAAAAGCTAAGCCAACTTAAACCTTGTAGCTGATAATCACGTAACGATGCTTGTAAACCATCGGGCACATTACATGGCGTAATGCCGTTAAAGTTATGTAATGAAGCACTTAAACGCTGCACCCGTTGAGCATTTAAATATTGAATATCTTTTGCTGATTCTGGCGGTAATAAAGCGGCTTTAAATGCCGGCAAATCTAAACTGAATTGTGGTTTGTTCGGGTTTAATAGCTCAACAATGGTATCAATAAACGGTTGAATAAGTTTTAGCGGTAACGCAAGTTTGCCCTGTGGCAAAGATAGCCAAATAGGCTTGTTTGCATCCGGTAGGCCATGCTGGCGCAGCCATTGGCTGATCAGTGGCAACAACGGTACCTGAGTGCCATCAATATCTACTTGTATTGCTAGGGCAAAGCCACCAACCGCGTTGTCTTGTACTTGCAAGTACGGGTTATGGCTAAGAATATCGAGGTTAAAGTTGTCATCTTTCGCAATATGCCAGCCTTGCTGCTCTAAAGTTGGTAAAGCGTCTAGCAGCGGCTGCCACAGGGTTGGGTTATCTGGGCCTTCTCCTACGCCAAAACCACTATGCTCGCTATAAGGTGGGGCTAATTGCGGCAACTGTATTAGCTGCAATGCTAATAGGTGCTCTAATGCCGTTACTTCAGTGGTGCGGTTACGTTTTACAAATACCGTAATACCGTCTTGCTGCAGTTCGGTTTGTGCTGCGGTTAAATTTAGCGGCAGCAAATAACTTTCATATTGAAACTGCAAGATAGCGGTGGGCTCGCTGCGCCCACGCACTTTATGCGGGAGCATTTTTAACTGTAGAACTGGTCTCGGCTTGGTTTTAACTTGCTTTAAGCCAGCGGCTGCTGGCAATGGCAGACTAGTTTGGTTAAACAGCTGTTGTAAACGGCTAATACTTGGCATTAATGCTTGCTGTGGTATTGGCGGCATTTTATTCAATAGCTTAAGCTGTTTGCTGCTAAGGTTGGTGTCTAGCTCGCCGAGTTCGTAATAACTGGTATCTAGATAATATGGCGGGTCGGTATACACCAGCTCAAACTCGCGCTCGCTATCATCTAGTTGCCAAATTAACTGTTGGCCTGCTTTGCTTTCTTGCCAAGCAAATTGCAGGGCTCGTTTGGGCCCCTGCTTTACCGGATAGCGCGCTTCAGAAAAAAAGCAGCGCCCGCTAGCGAGTAATTGTTGCAGTAATTGATGGCCCCAATCACCCTCTAATAGTGGCAAATCGCGTAAGCTTTGTGCGCGAAAATAGCTGAGTAAGCGGTAGTCTTGTTGTTCTATCCAGTGCGGAATAACCGGCGATACTAAGTCGTATTTGCCGATACTAACGCCCTTGGTGTAGCCGCCTTTTTTGCTATTTCGTACTCGGCGAGGGCTAAGTTGTAAGCCTGCCTGACCATAAGACAGCAGATAGAGTACGACATCTTTTTCGTCCTGTTCTGGTGTCATGGCTTGCTGAACTTGATCAAACCATTGGTTTAACTGCCGCACGGGTTGTTGTTCTAGTTGTAGTTTATTTTGCTGATAGTCGCGCTGCAGGCGCAATAATACGGCGAGTACGTGTTTACATAGCGCGCCAACTGGGCAGGTGCAGCGATTTTGTAGCTGCCAACCATCATTGCTGGGTTTAAGGCTAATAAACTGGCGGTATGGCGTAAAAGCAGCGCCCCAAACTTGAGCACTGATCTCAGATAAATCACTGTTATATTCTAACTTAACCACTTTGCCGGCTTGTAAATAAGCCTGTGCACGATGAAAGGTTACAGCGTCAAACCAATGTTCAAGCTGTTGCTGGCTAAGTGGAAACGCAGTATCGATAGTCATAACGCCTAGATGCTAAACACAAAGGCGTAATGCTACCGTAGTTTTGCCTTAAGCTATATGCACAGCGCTAAAATAAGCTGATTTTCTGTAATTAATTGACGGATCGACTCTTACTCGCGGTAATTAAAAATAATAGTCGATACTAAGCTGCAGGTAGTCGTCGTGCCGAATAAAGTAAAGTGCCTCTGTGGGCTGTTGGCTTTGAAATAGCCAAGCATCAAACCTTAGTCTAAGGTTGCTAGTTAGACGCATTGCAGCTTCAATTTTCGCACTTCTACTGTCGCTATTATCTAAGTCTTGTACTAAGCCAAGTAGAATTTCGCTACCCGCTACGTCGTTTGCAGCAAGGCGGGCACCTAAAAACAGATCGTTTTGTCCCAATACCGGTGACAGTGTATTTCGGCTGTCATATTGGTATTCAGCTATCCAGCCAACATCCCAGCTACTCTCAAATAAACCAACTTGTGTGTATTCAAAGCCAAGCGTACTGGCGATAAAATCTTGCTGTCGTGTTTTACGGTATATAGCTTCAAGCTTCCAAATCCAGCTACCGCTAATCAGCTGAGTTTCCAGCCCTAACTGTTGCATTTGCAAGTATAAAGGCTGCAGCTGGCCTTGCGCTGTGGGTGTAAATAAGGGCTCGCGGTTATTGCCCTCAAAGTAACTTAACGCAATATCTAACTCGTCAAATTGTCTGGTCCAGCGCAGGGCAAAATCGAGATTTTTCTCGGCTTGCGCTGACTCGTATTCTGTATGCTCAGTAGCAAAAGGCAACGGCGGCCTTAGGCGACCGTCAACACCGGCTAAGGTGCGCTCACGAAAATAAGGCAATAGGTAGAACGACAGCGTGCCAGCGTCACCATATAGGTTCCAATTTAGCATCGGCTGACCTAGCTTGGTTTCGCCATCAATAGTCGCGACTAGGTCAGTTTGGTTAATAACATCAACTAGATGCTGAGATTCCGTGACACCCCAAAACACAATATCGACACCGGCTTTAACATCGAAACCGTCGCCAGCGTATTGCCAATAAGCTTGGCGTACATCAATTAAATTGCGCTTATTGTCAGTTTGATCCCAGCGCAAAAAAGGCTCTAGTACTAGCTGATGCGCGCGGTCATTACTTTGCCAAACCCATTCTGCACTTAGGGCCACGCTGGTATTCGTGTTACGTTGCCCTTGTTCGCCTGATGTGGGGTAAAAGCGCTGTTCTAGGCTTAGCGTGTAAGCTTGGTTTAATGCGCTAAGCCAATGCTCTGGTGCAGGTTTAGTCTCTGGTGTGTTTAAGACTGGCGAGATAGGGTATATCTTGTTAGCTAAGCTTTCAGTTTGGGGTTTTGTTGATGAAGTCGCGGCTGTAGCGGTTGTTTGCTCGTGAGCTGGTGCCGGCAAAATTGCTGCGGTATCAGGATTTTTTGTTGTGTAGTTATTTGCCTGAGCTAATGTTTTAATGCTTCTGCCTGGTTTAGCAGCAATGGCTTGATGGTACCACTGCCTAGCTTTAGCCTCAGATATTGCCAGCATTTGGCTGCGCTCTGGCACTGTTAGCTGGTTACCAAGGCGCAGTGCATTAATATTTTTATCAGTAAAAGCGTCGGGGTTAGCCTGCCACAGTGCATACACTACCTGCACCATAGCCACTTGCTCATCGGGCCTGGCTTGAGTGGCAAGCTTCCACAACGTGTCTGCAGTTTGCACTGGTGCTAACTGTTGCGGTGCGGCATTAGTTAGCGCGGTAATAAAAGCCAGACTAGAAATGAGTAAACGCATAAGTTAATCGTCCCGAAACTAGCGTGCCCGCTGCAGTGCGTTAGTATCAAAATCGGCAGCGGTGCGGCCTGTGTTAAAGCTGATTTTATGAATGATTAAATCAGTACTTTTAGCGGTTTGATGATTAACCATTCTCAGTTTATGCGGCCGCCAGTATTTATCTAGATAGAGTTGGTAATCTTGTAGCGTTAGGGTTTTTAGCAGGCTATGCTTTTTATCATAAAATTCAATTTTTTCCGGCTGATAATATTGCTGATTTAGCCATACTACACTTTTGCTATAGCCCGAGTATTCGTCAGCGGGCGTTTGTTCGATGACAAGGCAGGTACTATCGCCGCACGCTTCGTCACGCAAATAGTTAAAATGAAACTTAGCTATTTCAAACGAGCTTAAATCTTCATAAGCAAACTCACTGCCCATAAAGGGGCCAGATTTATTGCGTGACGCAATGCGTTTTACTCGTTTTAATGCGGGTAAGTATAACCATTGATCATCTTCGCTTGAGGGATGTGAATGGTTTAAAAATGCCGTACCGCGCACATCGCGCGGCTCATCAAAAATAGTTAAGCCTTTATCACCATCGTCTGGCATTTCTAACGCCGCAGTGCGCATTTCTCGCTTACTTTCTGCACCGGCGGCATTGCGTAGCACCATAGTAGTAAGGCTTTCACTGTCGCCCCAACCGGCGTCGCGGCTTTTGCGCTCTTTGGCAATAGCGAGTCCTTTACCATCGTCGGCGCTAGCCAACGGCGTGAGTAAACTTAGCGCTAAACTTAGTAGCACCAGAGGTGTAATAATGGCATTACGCATAGTTTTTACTTTCCTTAGTATCAAATTTGAGTAAAAAGGCCGGCAGAAATAAGAAGTCGACTACCAGCGCAGCAAAAATAATAATGGCCGTTAATAAGCCCATATCGGAATTTAGATGAAAGCTAGATAACATTAGCACACTAAAGCCGATTACCAGCACAGCGGTGGTGATCCACAGTGCGCGGCCGACGGTGTTAAAGGCATAACGCACCGCTTGTTCTGCGTTTTGACCTTCTTTGCGCGCATATTGGTACTTGGCAAGAAAATGTACGGTATCGTCAACTACAATACCCAAGCTTAAGCTGGCGACGATAGATAAGCCTAAGTTAACCTCACCGGAATACCAACCCCAAATACCAAAACCAATAGCGGCAGGCGCAATATTCGGCAGTAAACTAATAAAGCCCATACGCCAAGAGCGCATACTAAATACGAGCAACAACGAAATAAGCACTAATGCCAGCGGCAGGGTTTGCAGCATTGAGGCCATATTGCGCTCGCCAATATGACCAAATATCAGTGCGGTACTGGCGGCGCTAGCTGAATATGCTGGATAATGCTCTGCTAGGTAGGTGAGTGCATGCTGCTCAAAGGCAGTAATTTCTTTACTACCGATATTTTTTAATGCCACCGTAATGCGAGTGGCGCTTTTATCCACATTCAGCTGGTTGTTTAAATCTAGCCCATACGGTAGCGACATTTCATACATAAGCAGGTATTGCGCGGCTTCGTCTTGGGCGGTTGGCACCCTATAATAGGCGGGGTCGCCGCCATGCATATTTTGATTTAAGCGTTTAAAAGTATCGCTAATACTATTAACGTGCGCCACTTCCGGTTGTTGCATTAACCACTGGCCAAATTGGTCTATTGCGTTAATAAATTCGGGCTGATTAACGCCGCTGCTTTGCCCGCTATTGATCACAAAATCGATTGGCATAGACGCCGCGAGGTGCTGATCAAGAAAGTCGATGGACTGACGAAATTCAGTTCGTGTAGAAAAGTACTTTACGGCTTCGTCATTTACGGTATTTAGGCTAATTAGGCTGGCAAAACCGGCCATTATTAGCAACATGCCGGGGAAAAGTACATTTTTTCGACGAATAACAAAGCTGGCTAAAGCGTTCATGACAGTGTCTTGCTGTACTGTTATTTTTCCGGCTTTAATTGGTAGTACGTATAGCAGTGCCGGTAATGTCACAATACTAAATAAGCAAGCCAGCATCACACCAACCGCGGTCATGTTGCCAAGGTCGGCCAGTATTGGCACTTCAGAAAAATTTAGCGTTAAAAAACCAATAGCGGTAGTCGCGCTAGTAATAAAAACCGGCCCTAAATTACGCTGCATGCTAAAGCTAATGGCGTCTTTTTTACTGTCACCACGACCAAGTGCAAACTGCATTGAGGCAATAACGTGTACACAATCGGCCACCGCCAAGGTCATTAAAATAGTAGGTACGTTAACGGTTGCCGTACTTAAAAATATACCCGCCCAACCGGCTAAGCCCAAGGTGCTGGTAATGGCGATAACAATAACAATAACGGTAGCCAGCGCGCCTAACGCCGAACGCAGTAACGCTGCCAGCATAATAACAATAACAATAAACATAATGGGAATTAGCGTTTTGGCATCATGCTCAGCTTCATGGGCAAAGGCATAATTCATGGCAATAACGCCAGATAAGTGAAAGTTTATCTGTGGATAGCGCGCACTAAAGTCAGCCTTTAGCTGCTCGGCAAACTTATAGGTATCAAATACTTCTTTATTTTTGTCTAACTCTGGTAGCTGCACGGTAATGTTAATTGCCGCAAGCTGGCCATCTTTGGCAATTAGGCGGTTAACTAAAGTAATTTCGTTTAAGGCAACGTGGCGAATAGTGGCGATTTTAGCAGCATCGAGCTGGTTGGTGTTTAGTAGCAAATCTTCTACTAGTAAGTCGTCTTCATCTGCTTGGGTGTGTTGAAAATTAGTTATGGAGTCAACACGAATAGAATAGGGGGTTTGCCATGCTGCATCGGTCATTTGTTTGATGAGAGTTAACACCTCTTTATTAAACATCGAACCTTCAGCAGGTGCGATGCCTATTAGGATGTTGTCAGTTTTATTAAACTCGTCTTGCATCCGCTCAAAAGCCAACAGCTGCGGGTTATCGTCGGCAAAAAATATGCGAAAGTCACCGCGAAAATACAGTTGGCTTATACCGCTGCTCATTAGCACGACGAGTAATAGCGTGCTAAGTAATACCCACCACGGGTGCTTTAGCACCAAGCCTAACCAACGTTCTCGCATAGGTTACTCCAAAACTTATTTTCATTAGCCAGACCAGTAGCTTAGCTTAAGCTAACGGCAACCATATACTGTGTTATCCAGTGTAGTCTATCTATTTAATAGTCGATAAAACAATTATCTAACCTTGCCAATAATTAACATTATGCTAAACATTAGTTATTATTTTTCATCTTTACCGGAGGCAGGATGTCATTAGCTGTTGTGTTTAGCCGTGCCCGGCATGGTTTAGAGGCACCTTTAGTTACTGTTGAGGTACATATTAGCAATGGTTTGCCGGCGTTTCAGTTAGTGGGCTTACCAGAAACCTCGGTTAAAGAATCGCGTGACCGTGTGCGTAGTGCCATGGTTAACAGCGGCTTTGCTTTTCCCGATCGAAAAATAACCGTAAATTTAGCGCCTGCCGATTTACCTAAAGAAGGTGGCCGGTTTGATTTACCCATAGCGCTAGGCATTATTGTCGCATCGGGGCAGTTGGCGGAAAAAAGTCTGCAGGGTTATGAGTTTTGTGGCGAGCTGGCACTGTCGGGTGAAATTCGCGTGATAGTAGGTGAAATACCGGTGGCCATTGCTTGTCGTGACGCCGGCCGCGAGATGGTACTACCTATGCTTAATGCGCAGCAGGCCCAGCAAGTACCTAATGTAGCAGTGCATGGCGCTGATCACTTATTGCAAGTGCACAGCTTTTTACTGGCGCAACAAGCGTTACCCGCTATACCGCCTTTACCGCAACGCGAAGTTAAACAACAACCTGATTTGGCCGATGTAAAAGGCCAAGCGCATGCCAAACGAGTATTAGAAATTGCTGCTGCCGGCGAGCACAATTTATTAATGCTGGGCCCTGCGGGTACCGGCAAGTCGATGTTAGCGCAACGCTTGCAAGGTATTATGCCGCCATTAACCGAGCAAGAAGCCTTAGCTACAGCGGCTATTTATTCTATCGCCGGTTTACAACGTAATTTAACCGATTGGCAGCAACGGCCGTTTCGTAGCCCGCACCATACCAGCTCCGCCGTGGCATTAGTGGGCGGCGGCTCAGTTCCACGGCCGGGTGAAATTTCCCTGTCGCATCACGGCATTTTATTCTTGGACGAGTTGCCAGAGTTTCCGCGAAAAGTGCTAGACGTGTTAAGAGAGCCTTTAGAAACTGGTGTGGTGCATATTTCTCGTGCCGCCAGGCAAGCCGAATTTCCAGCGCAATTTCAGCTGGTGGCGGCATTAAACCCCAGTCCGACTGGTCATCATCAAGATGGTCGCGCTACACCAGAGCAAGTTATGCGCTATTTAAACCGCTTATCAGGGCCGTTTATTGACCGTATAGAGCTACAAATTGAAGTGCCGTTACTACCCAAAGGCATGTTAAGCCAGCCCACCCAAGAAGAAAGCAGTGCCATTGTGCGAGAGCGAGTGCTAGCAGCAAGACAGCTGCAGTTGGCGCGTCAAGGCAAAGCCAATGCGCGTTTAACCGGTTCAGAGCTAGCTGAGTTTTGCCCCTTGCAGCAAGCGGATGCGCAGTTTTTAGAAGATACCATCCATCGCTTTAAACTGTCGGCACGAACCTATCATAAAATTATTAAGGTAGCACGCAGCATTGCTGATCTGCAGCAACAGCGGCAGATCAGCCGCGCGCATTTAATGGAGGCACTCAGCTACCGCGCCTTAGAACGGCTGCTGAGTTATTTGAAAAACTAAACGAGTTTCCAGTTTAAGGTTTCGCCAGCATAAAACGGTACTATGGGTTTACCGTTAGGTAGCGTAATGTCAGTTGGTACCTGCCATTGTTGTTTTTGCAGCGTGATAGTGCCTGTGTTGCGTGGTAAACCGTAAAAGTCAGCGCCGTAGTGGCTAGCGAAGCCTTCTAGCTTATCTAGACAACCTAAGTCATCAAATACCTGCGCGTACAGCTCAATTGCACTATGGGCACTGTAACAACCCGCACAGCCACAGGCTGATTCTTTACGATGTTGCTCATGGGGTGCAGAGTCGGTGCCTAAGAAAAACTTAGTTGAGCCAGACGCTACTGCAGCGCGCAAGGCTTCTTGATGGCTGCGACGCTTTAATACCGGTAAGCAATAGTTGTGTGGTCTAATTCCACCCACTAACAAATCATTGCGATTAAGTAATAAATGCTGTGGCGTAATGGTGGCGGCGACATTGCCTGAACTACTAGCAACAAAACTAGCGGCATCAGCGGTAGTAATATGTTCAAACACGACCTTTAGTGTAGGTAAGCGCGAGACGATATGCTGTAAATAACGGTCGATAAATATTTTTTCGCGATCAAATATATCGATATCGTGATCGGTTACTTCGCCGTGCACTAACAGCAACATGCCGTGTTCTGCCATTGCCTCAAACACCGGATACAAGCTGTCTAACGCACTGACTGCGTCGTTAGAATTGGTAGTAGCGCCTGCAGGATATAACTTAGCGGCAACTACGCCTGCCGTTTTGGCGGCAATAATATCGGCTTCACTGGTTTTGTCGGTTAAAAATAGTGTAATTAACGGCTGAAATTGGCTGTTGGCTGGGCGCGCGGCTAAAATTCGCTCGCGGTAAGCCACGGCCATAGCTGCATTAGTTACTGGCGGTACTAAATTGGGCATAACAATAGCCCGGGCAAACTGGCGAGCAGTGGCCGGCACGGTTTCTAATAGCATATTGCCATCACGAAAATGTAAGTGCCAATCGTCTGGAGTCTGAAGGGTTAGGCTGGTCATGCATAGGCTCCTGCGGGCTATTAAAAATAAAGTTAATAAACAAACGTATTGTAGCAATTAACTGCAGCGGGCGAAATTGGCGCGTGATGTATTCGTGAGTTTTGCTACACTGTGTAGCGACTAATTAAAAGCATACAACTTAGGAGTGTAAGATGAGCGATTTCGATTTTGACCTTGAGCATTTAGATTTTGCCGCCGCCGAGCAAAATGTAGAACGCCAACAACAAGCCGAATTTGAACGCGTCGACGCACCACAGTTTGGTGACGAAGACGACGAGTGTAGTGGCGGTGCTTGTAAAATTTAGCTCGCGGCGTTGGCTTGTGCTTTTACGATAGCTTTTTGCCAGAACTGACTTACCGCAATGCATAGCACGCCTACTAGCATAAGTAATGAAAAAGGTAGTGCTGTACCGTTGTCAAATAACGCCAACAGTGGTCCTGCTAAGGCGCCAATACCAAAGCGTAAGGTGCCAATAACTGCAGTAGCCGTGCCGCTATTTTGCGGGAATTTCATGATGATCATCGCATCAGCATTAGTGGCAATTAAGCTTAAGCTTGCCATCAGTGGCGCGATTGATAGCACAGTATAAACCAGCGAGAATTGCCAAAAATTAAACAAGGTTAAAGCGCTTGCACTAATAATGGCTATCACTAGGCCAATACGCAGCATATGTTGTGGCCCGCGCCGAGTAACTAGCCTGCTGTTAATGAAATTAGCTAACATTAGCATGGCCACGTTAAAGCCAAAAAGTAGGCTAAACTCTTGTTCGTTTACGCCAAAAAATTTGATGTAAACAAAGGGTACAGCGGTAAGAAAGCAAAAAAATGAGAATGACGCAAACATAGAAGTGGCAATGTCTGGCCGTGCAGATTTATTGGAAAATACTACTTTATAACCAGACAAAAAGGTCGGCTTTGCCACCGTTTTGTCGCGCGGAATTTCTGGCAAATAACGCCAGCTCATTAGCAATACTATTACACCATAACCGGCAAGTGTGACAAAAATCATCTGCCAGTTTGCCACCCATAGTATACCGCTACCTATGGCCGGTGCTAATAGTGGTGCTAACATCATAATCATCGACACGTAGGACATACCTTTGGCGGTATGTTCTTGGTAGATATGCCGAACTATGCCGGGCACAACCACGGTTGCTGCTGCGCCGCATAAAGCTTGCACCGCACGTAAGGCTAAAAACCATTCGATAGAATTGACTAAACTTAGTGCGATACTGGCTAATACAAAGCCGGTTAGGCCGAATATAGCCAGAGGCCGACGGCCTAAGCTATCTGCCAGCGGGCCGCACACCAGCATGCTAACACCAAAAAACGCGAGAAAAATGCTGAGCGACTGCTGCACCATACCGATGTTGGTATTTAACTGTTCGGCCATAATTGGCATAGCAGGTAGGTACATGTCTATTGCTAGCGGCGTGGTAGCAACAACGGCGGCTAATAATATAATAATCCAGCCAGCGGGTTTGTTGGGCATTGTCATAGTCTCTTGAGTTGCTGGCGCGTCATGATACGCGGTTTTATCTATCGCTGCTAACTAGTAGCGGTAAAATGTAGGCAAAATAGCGTTAACATGCGGATTGCGCGTATACTAAGCTTAATCAGGAAGTTGGAAACCGATCATGAAAAAAACCAAAGTTATAACCACCGACGAAATATTGCTTACGCTGTGTCAGTCGGTAAGTAGGGTGCTGTCTGGAGCCGGTAATAGTAACGTTGCTTACTCGCCAATGGTTCAGAAAATACAAAAAACTTGTTTACGGCCTGATCTGGGTTGCTTCGTATTATTTGATGGCGGCTTTTCAGGCTTAGTCATTATCAATTTTACGGCACAAGCCGCGATGGAAATTTATAAAAAATACCTAATGAGCATGGGTATGCCAGAACATGAGCTAGCCCAGTTTCATACATCGGACGAAGTTGGCAACGTGATGGGTGAGTTGATGAACCAGATTGTTGGTGATTTTACTAATACCGTTCGTTACGAATTGCAAACGTCTATTAATCAAAGTCAGCCCAAAATGATGGCGATTAATAAGCAGGTACAAATTTTAATTAATACTCAGCTCGATCAGCCACAGGCAAGACGAGTAACCTTTAGTACGCCCGAGCACAATATTTTTTATTTAGAACTTGCTATGGATAAAACTGAGTTTATTCAGTTACATGAATTCGACAAAGTTGAACAAGAACATCCCGATGATATTTTGGCGAATGCGCAGCAATATACCCCAGCAAATACGGTGACGGCGGATGCTGAAGTGGATGATGATTTTCTTAAAACCTTAGGTTTATAATTAATGACTAATATGGCGCTGCGGCAGCAGTAACACAAAACGTGCGCCGCCCAGTGTCGAGTTGGTAATGCTAATTTTACCCAGATGCCACTGCGTTACTCGCGCAACTATGGCTAAGCCTAAACCAAAACCACCCGCTTGTTTATTACGACTAGCATCAATACGAAAAAATGGTTTAAGAATATCTTGGCGCAGTTGCTCGGGTATTCCTGGGCCGTCGTCTTCTACTTCAATTTGCCAATACTGCTTATGTTGGCTTAGTGTTAAACTAATGTGCTGCACAGCATATTTTTTGGCATTAACTAGCAGATTTTGCAACGCGCGCTCAATATAATGACCATCACCATGCAACATAGCTTGGGCTGGCAGCGTTAAATAAATGGGTGCGCCGGGTAATGGGGTGAGCTTTTCTTGCACGTTAGTAATTAATTCGGTTAAATTAATTTGTTGCATCTGTAGCGGTAACTGTCCGGTTTCTAAACGCGCATAGTCTAAGATCTCATCGACTAAATGTTGTAACTCTTTAACATCTTGCAGCATGAGCTGCTTTTCTTGTGCGGGTAACTGCTGTGCCATTTCTAGTGCAAAGCTTAACCGTGCAATCGGTGTTCTAAGCTCATGTGACACCGCTTGTGTCATTTCTCGTTGTAGTTTTAATAAGTCGCGAATTTGCCCACTCATATACTGAAAACTATCGGCAATGGGCGCAATAAAAGACCGTGCCGGTAAATATAAGTTGGTATCAGTGTTAGTGCTAAATTGCTGTAGGCTATGCTGTAAGCGCCGAATATCGCGTGCTACCGGCCATAGCCACAGTGCTATAGCGACGGCAAGTAGTATAAAAAATAGTAGAGTAAACCAGGTAGCACCATCGTTTTGTATCAGCGGCAATGGGCCAAGCCGCCATAACTGATTATTAGCAAGATAATAAAAATACACTTGTTCTTCTTCAAACAAGCTCACTACTTTACCCTGTTGTAATAGGCTTAACTCTGCTGGTAGCCAGCTAATACTGTCAGTTGGCAATGCGATGATATTTAGCGAAACTGTGCTTGGCCAAGTAGCAACCGGTTGCTGTAACTGCTGCTGCAATAGCGAGGTATAGCTTGTTAACCAAGGCGGCTCGGCTGCAGGTTGCCATTGTTGCCACAGTTGTTCTACGGCCCAACCCGCTGCCAGCAGCACGATAAAAATAAATAGATAAAAATGCCAGAATAGGCGCTGCATAATTAGCTGATCTTACCAAGCATCAGCGACAAACAAGTAGCCTTTGCCCCACACGGTTTTAATGCGAAACGGTGTTTCTGCATTATCATTTAACTTACGGCGTAAATGTGAAATGCGTACATCTACCGTACGGTCGAGACCATCGTATTCCCGACCAATTATTTGTTGGTGAATAGCTTCGCGTTTTACCGTTTGCCCAGCGTGCTTGGCTAGCATCCAAATTAAGTCAAATTCGTAGCTCGTTAAATCTACCCGCTCATGATCTAACCACGCCTCACGTGAGCGTTGCTTTAGTAGTAAGCGATTAAACTGTAGTTCTTGTTGGTCGGTTTTAGTGTTGCTTTGGGTGCGGCGTAATAGCGCATTAATGCGGGCAACTAGCACTCTTGGCTCTACTGGTTTTACTACGTAGTCATCGGCACCCAGTTCAAGCCCTAATACTTGGTCAATATCGCTTTGTTTGGCCGTTAATATTAACACTGGGCCTTTGTACCAAGGGCGAATTTGCCGACAGACGCCAAAGCCATCTAAGCCAGGCAGCATTAAATCGAGCACGATAAGATCGGGTTGAAACTGGCGACAATGCTCAGCTACAGCGTCACCATGGCTTTGCAGCTGCACAATAAAGCCGTGTTGCGCGAGATAACTCTGCACCAGAGTCGCTAGACGAATATCATCTTCGACCAGTAATATTTTAGCCATCAGAATATACTCCATGCACTGTTTAAACGGCGTCTAGCCGGTTTTCGGCTTTGTACCTGTAACTCGGTTTGCAATAAAATAGTATTATCGCTGCTGCGCAACGTCAAATCGGTATTTTGCCAGCTAAGTTGTTGTTGCCAGTGGCCCTGATTGGCGTCTTGCCAACAATACAGCTTTTCTTCAGCAATAAATAAGCAGGTATTTTGCGTGGTGTTACTACGCCAATGTAATTTTAGCTTGGCTTGGCAATGTTGGTTTTGTTGCTCGGTAACGCAAATTTTTGGGCTGACGTCCCAGCACAGCTGTGCTGCACAGTGTTCGGGCAGGTTTGGTTGTGCAACTAGCGTATTTAAAGCCAGTAATAGCCAGAGCTCATGCATTAAAATAGCCGATAACTTACGCCAAAGAACCAGGTTACAATATTGTCGGTTCGCACCAGAGGGCTGTTAGTCATTGCATCATCCAGATGTAAGTAACGCAAGAATGCCAGTAACGCGAAGTCTTCTGACAACGGCTGCTGCCAGCCTAGGCGCAGTTCCGGTTGCCAACTTGCTTTACCATTATAACGGCTTATATAAAACGGCTCATTATTATCAATACCGTAATAAGTATCAATAAGTTTGGCGCTTTTCCAATACAACGTAGTATTTAATTGCCAGTTACCAAAGGACGTTTGCCAATGGCGACCTGCGCTGATGCTGGCGTGCTGTCCGTTATAGGCGTTACTGATGTCTTGCCAGAATAGCGTTTGTAGGTGCCAGTCGTTATCAAACCAGTCTAGCTGCAAGCCCAGATCAACCGCAGTGGGGCGTTTGCTAACTTCACCAAGTGATAACTGCCGTGGTGAGTTAAGATCGTTAAAAATTGAGGAGTGGCTATAGCTTTGATTAAGCTGAAAAACATTACCGCCAAACCATTTTTGAAAATAGCCTTTTTCGGGGTTTAGCCGACTAATGAGACTTAGCTGCCACTGGTCATTTAGCTGCCAGCTACTACCTAGCTTGCCGTTATCAAAAAACCAATTTTCGCCGTAATAGTAAATATCAGGCAGCAGCACTAACGGCAGTTTTTCACCGTCGTATAATGGATTACTGCGCTGACCGTAGCCTATGGCAAGGCTTAAATGAAATTTTTGCTCGGTAATGCAGGACGTTTCATCGGCACAGGATAACGCGGCTTCAGCATTCGCTGCTATGTTAAGCAAAAAAATTAGCAGTAGGCCGTATCGCAAGTTACACCTTTATTTTTGATAGAGTCAGACTACATTAGTCTAACAAGTTGCTGTGCTACGCATAAGGTGGCATAACAATGTTTCACAATTTACTGCGATTAATAACAGTAAGCCTAGAATGCTGCCGCTAGACTAACAAAAATAGCATGGGGTAGCTTATGAAATTTAGCGCCAAAATAGTCATAGTAACATCGCTTTGTTTGTTAATTGGCTGTGTAGAAAACCTGACCGCCGATGATGCTGCAGCATATCGCTACCTGGCCCGGGGTGATACTGCGCAGAATGATGATAAATTAATTCAAATTATTAGTAATCAGAGTAGTTTTGATCAGGTGTTTTATCAGCTACTTAATCGCAGCAGCACACCAGAAACCATTAACTTTTCTGAATACCAAGTACTGCTAGTAATGGCGGGAGCACAGCAGAACACACTAAAACTGGAAGTAGAAAAGTTTAGCGGCCAGCCAGACCAAGTACATATTATACTCAGTAGTGAATACGCTGGCGCGAATTGCCCAGCACCAGCAGTAGTGCGCCAACCATGGATGCTGGTGGTGTTTCCTCGCGTTGCGCAGCCCTTAGCTATTCAAGAGCAAATAAAAGTTACTAAGTGTTAGTCACTGTTAAGAGCGGGCTGTTGTAATAGTTCTAAAGCTTCACGCAAGGTTGGATAAAAGCTAAGTTGGCCTTCTATCGGTTGCACGCCCGCTTTGGCTAGCGTTCTTAGTGGCTGAAACTGCAATTCGGCAATCATTAAGCTGGTTTTGCTTTTGGCACATTTACTAATTAGTTTATTAAGTGCCGATAAACCACCCGCATCCAGTAACGGCACGCCATCCATATACAAAATAATGCCTTTGCTATGTTCGCTCAAACGGGCAATATCAGAAAAAATACGATCGGCAGCAGCAAAAAATAATGGGCCACTAATTTTTAATACTTGCCAGCCGTTGGGTACGGGGTGCTCAACTTGTTTACGGTTGCTACTAATGTCGGTTACCTTGCTCATTGCGGCAATTTCTTTAACAAACAGCAACGCCGCTAACAAAATGCCAGCAGTAATGGCAATAACCATATCGAACAGCACAGTAAGTGAAAAGCAGGTAATAAATACCCATATATCGCTGCGCGGTGCAGTTTTTAACAGCAGTACTGCTTTGTGGGCTTCGCTCATATTCCAAGCGACAATAATCAGTAGTGATGCTAACGCTGCCATGGGTACATAAGATAGCAGCGGTGCTAGCAGTACCAAGCCGAGCAGCAACACTATAGCGTGGATAATTGAGGCGATAGGTGATTGTGCGCCGGCTTTAAGGTTAGCCGCGGAACGCGCCAGCGCCGCCGTTGCGGTAATGCCGCCAAAAAATGGTGTAATAATGTTACCAATACCCTGACCCATTAATTCACTATTTGCACTGTGACGCCGGCCAGACATACCATCTAATACTACTGCGCAAAGTAACGATTCGATAGCTCCGAGCATGGCCATGGCAAAGGCGGCGGTTAGTAAGTCTTTGACCAGTTGCCAGCTAAAATTGAGTAGCTCACCATCCGGACCAGGGCGCAGCCATGGCCAATCAAAGTAGGGTAAATAGGGCGGAATGCCATTGCCCAAGCTGCCATCGTGATCAAGATAACTAAAACGTGAACCGATAGTGTCAACTTCAATACCTTGTTGCAGCAGTACTAAGGCCAATGCAGTACCGACAAACAGCGCCGGCAAATGCGCCGGAATAATGGTTTTAAACTTCGGCCAAACCAGCATTACCGCTAAGGTAACTGAGGCTACCAATAAACTTGGCCAAGTTAATTGCGGCAGATGTTGTGCCAGAACCGCAATTTTATCGATGTAATGCTCGGGTAGATCATTAATGGGTAGGCCAAAAAAATCTTTTAGTTGCAAGGTAGCAATAACTACGGCAATGCCACCAGTAAAACCTAGGGTTACTGACTCAGGAATATACTCAATTAATCGACCAAGGCGCATTATTGCCATGAATATTAGCAGTACACCAGATAGTGCAGTGGCAATAAGCAAGCCGCTTAAACCATATTTAATGGCAACTGGATATAAGATAACGACAAAGGCTGCGGTGGGGCCAGAAATGCTATAACGAGAGCCGCCAGTAAGCGCAATAACAAAACCAGCAATAATGGCGGTATAAAGCCCATATTGCGGTGCAACACCACTGGCTATTGCCAACGCCATGGCTAGCGGTATAGCAATAATGCCTACGGTAATACCGGCCAGTATATCTTTGCCAAATTTTTTGCGGTTATAGCCTTCGGCCAATACTTCACGCAGGGCGTGGCCTAGGCGTAAAGAAAACAGATGGGCACGGTCTGGCACGTTAACCTCACTTTGGCAAAATATAGCCGTTAGTTTAGCAAACTGAGCATACTATTACTTTATAAGCTTTTCGTTGGCGGTAAAGCAACGTTAGCAAAAATAAGCCCAGCAATTAATGACATAAAAATTAAAAAAGTTTGTTGACCAATACCGGTAGACACGACAAATTCTTGACCTGAGATTAGCGAATTTAAGCCAATATAGGTTTTACTGCCGGGCACTAATACAATAAGCCCATGCATAGCAACAATAACCGCTGGTGCCTTAGCTAACCGAGTAAAGAGGTTACTGTATATACCCACGGCAAAGGCACCAAGAAAAGCGCCTAATGTATAATCAAATAAGTTTGCGCCAGCAATACTGACGCCATAGGCAATAAAACCTGAAGCCAGTGACCACAGTGTGTATTTACCTCGGCTATTAAATAGAATAATTAGCGATACACCTAAAATACCTACGGCTAGCCAAGCGAAACTTTGAGGAATAGGCGGAGGTTTGATGAAGTCGACAGTGCCGAATAAACGAAACCCTACTGCGATACCTAAAAATGCACCAAAATACAGCTTAAACAACAGCATCATGGCGTCCATAATTCTGGCATTACCCGATACTAAATGGCGCGCCGCCAGCTCGGCTAGGCCTAGCGTTAATGCTAAGCCGGGTATAAAGGCAATAATGGCAGATAACACGGCTAGACGAATGTTAATGCCCGGGTCAATATAGCGACTAATGGCACAGGCAGCCACGGCAGCCACTAGCGCGACTAAGGGCTCGAGCATATAAGCGATACGGGCAGAACGTGCTGCCCATAACATAAATAGGTATACCAGTAGCGATAACAAGCACGACCAAAGCACGTCATTCCAGCTGGTTGCCATTAACATGGCAAAAGCGCCACCCGATAGCATCATGGCAACACCACAAGCTAACTTACTGTACGAGCTAGGTCGCATATCGATAGCATCTAATAAGGCATCAGCTTCGTTTAGGCTAACTTGGCCTTGCAGTACTTGATCTGCCAACTCATCGGTACGCGATAGCGCACCTAAATCCATACCGCCGGGGTCAACGCGGGCAGCGTGGGTATATTCTTGTTCATGGCCTTCGCTCCAAATAACAAAGGTCATTGCCGTTGGCGAAATAATAAATGAAGCATTCAAGCCCAAATGCCTTGATAGTTGACTAAGGTGAGCCTCTAATCGAGACGCTGGCGTGCCGTACTTATGTAGCATTTTGCCAAGCTTAACAATAAACTTTCGTTTTTGGGTAAAATCACCGCTATACACACCCGCTTCCCATTAGTGCACTTTAACTTGCTTATTGTAATGTAAAACCGTGCTTTGGCATAAATACTATTATTGCGCCTTCTTTTAACTATAATTTGCGAGCCGCACAGGCATTTGGAGTTATAAATTATGGCCTTATAGCGCTTTCTTTTATTAGTGGCTGCACTATGATGTAACAATATCAACATTGTTTATGTTGTCATCTGGAGTGTCGTTATGTTCAAGTTGTCGCTTAAAAATAAAATGTTACTACTAGCCGTATTACCTATGATGGCAATAGTATTGGCATTAATGTTACTGATTTACAGCCAGATGCGCGCCATGGGCACAGAACAAATTAATCAGTTTCGTGTTGATATGCTGCAAGAAAAGCAAGATGCCTTAAAGAATCACGTTGCTATTGCCGCCAGTGCAATCGCACCTTATTTTACGACGAATAATCCTAGTGTTGAGCAGTTAAATGCCGCAAAAGCAATGATTCGCGCGATGCGCTTCGGTGATGATGGCTACATGTTTGTTTATGATTTAGACGGCGTAAATATAGTACATGGCTCTAATTCTAGCTTAGAAGGTCGTAACCTAATTGATTTAAAAGATCCTAACGGTGTGCCACTGATCCGTGAGTTAATTGACGCGGCTAAAAAAGGCAGTGGTTTTGTTACCTATATGTGGGATGAAAAAACGCGTGGCGGCTTAACACCCAAACTAAGCTATGCCGCAACGATGAACAGCAACCGCTGGGTTATAGGTTCGGGTTTCTATATTGACGACATTGACCGGCGCGTAGCGCAAAAACAACTGCAAATTGATGGGCTTATTCTTAACACCTTATTGCTGGTCCTAGGCGGTGCGGTGCTAATGTTGGTAATCGTGGTTTTACTGGCATTGTTTGTTGCTAACTTAGTGGTTCAGCCACTACAAAAAGCCTCAGCAGCACTAATTAATATAGGACAGGGGGAAGGCGATTTAACCCAACGATTACAAGTAGAAACCGCGGATGAAGTAGGTGAAGTTGCGCGAGGTTTTAACGAATTTGCCCAGAAAATACAACAGCTTGTGACTGAAGTAAAGCAAGCTGTACAAGCCCTTAGCCATAGCGCTAGCGCGATGCAAAAAATAGTTAACCTAACTGACCAAGATGCTAATACGCAAAAGGCTGAAACGACTCAGGTAGCGGCAGCGGTATACCAAATGTCGGCTGCGGTGCAAGAAGTAGCAAGTAGCGCAGGCTTAGCCGCTAGCGCCGCGCAAGAGGCAGATAAAGAGGCGGTAGGCGGCCAGCAAAGTGTGGCGCAAACCATAAACTCAATAAACAAACTGGCTGAAGAAGTAAACACGGCAGGCGATACTATTGAAAAACTAGGTGCCGACGCCGACCAAATAGGCCAAGTGGTCAACGTTATTCGTGGAATTGCTGAGCAAACCAATTTACTGGCGTTAAACGCGGCGATAGAGGCGGCAAGAGCCGGCGAACAAGGCCGTGGTTTTGCTGTGGTTGCTGACGAGGTGCGTACTTTAGCTACCCGTACTCAGCAAAGTACCAATGAAATTCAGCAAATGATTAACCTATTTCAACAGGGTACCAATGATGCGGTGCAAGTCATGCAACGCGGACGTGAGCAGTCAATACAAACGGTAGCCCAGGCCGACCGCGCCAGTGAGT
Organism: Rheinheimera sp. D18; assembly: GCF_004345025.1. Lineage (GTDB taxonomy): Bacteria > Pseudomonadota > Gammaproteobacteria > Enterobacterales > Alteromonadaceae > Alishewanella > Alishewanella metallidurans. Next base: position 281,019 of record NZ_CP037745.1, read on the forward strand.
CTTTGCAAACTATTACTAAATCCGTAAGTACTATTACCCAAATGAATATTCAAATAGCGACCGCCGCCGAGCAACAAACGGCAGTAGCCGCCGATATTAGTCGCAGTATTCATGAAATAGCGCATTTGGCAGACCAAGCCGCAAATAATGCGGCTGAATTAGCGTCTTCCACTAACGGGTTAACCGAGCTAGAGCGCCGGCTTAGTGCATTAGTGCAGCGCTTTAGAGTTTAAGGCGCAGCTATAGGCGTATTGGGTAAAACCGACAATGGCCGACGGACAAACCAACGGCCTAAGTGCCACAATAGCCAAAGTGATAGCAGAGGAAAAACCAATGTTTGCAGGCTGTATACCACAATAAGTTGGATTAGCTTTTCTACCATCGTATCGGAGAAGCTTTTTACAGCAGCAAACATATCGTTAGCTTTTCCTGCCAGCTGGCGCAGCCAGGCAAATGAGCCTTCATCGGCACTTTGCAGCGGCTGATCAACCAGCTGCAGCGCCTGAGTTTCGCCACTTAACGCGGCCTCTGCTGCTATGCGTTGCGGCTCTAGTACCCAGTCAGATAGCTCGGCAACACCAAACGCCGCAAGCGGCACACCAATACGGATTACCAATAACAAAGCAACAAAAGCGCGCAATACATAGGTGCTATTAGTGCGCCAGCTGACAGGGCCGACGAGCAGTATAATAGCGGATAGCACAATACCTGTACCAAATAGAGGTAGTGCAGCCAGTTTGCCGAACTCGAGTAAAAATAGCTGTAAACCAATTGACGTCATAGCAATAACCATCAAATCTGAATAGCGCACCGCCATATCTTGTAGTGGCTTTAGTAATTGCCCCGGTTTAACACTAGCCACGCCAACACCGACTTCGGCTTCGGAAACAAAGGCAATGCCACGGTCAATTAAGCGTGCGGTTGCAAACGATGCACTACTGAGTAGTAGGCTATGTTGCAGGGCTGAGTGCGCTTTATCATCTAGTGGTGCCAGTGCTGGGTTAACTATGCGCTGCTGCAATAACCCGCTGTATATACCTGTTGCTAGTGCAATAACACAAAGTAATAACACCAACAGACGTTTTATTGGGCTAAGTTTGACAAGTTGTAGCTTGGTACGTTGTTTCATTGCAGCCTCCACAGAACAGCATCGCTTGTTTAGCTGAAGCCAGTATTAATGATAAAGCTTGTGCTGTCAGTCTTTTAGCAAGATTAATATAGTTCCTAATAGCGTAAGTAGCGCACCAAGCCAAGCACCAACGGCAGGGCTGCGCTTATATACCAGCCACAATAACGGCAAGATCATTACTGGACTCACGGATGACAAAATAGCCACTATTCCGGCATCGCCATATTTTAATGCTTGCAGTATTAACGTCATACCTAACACCATAGATAACGCCGCATTAACTAACACCAGCATAAATACTTTAGCTGTTAATGGCCGATAGGCTTTAGCCACTTTAAAGCCAAGCATAAAAATAAGCTGGTGCAGTACAAAAGCGCTAGTCATACGCACCGCAGAAGCGGCAACGGGGTCAATGTTGGTTGTCATTACCGGTTTTAACATCAAAGTAGATATTGCTTGGCATAGTGCTGCCAGCAAACCTAAGGCAATGCCGCTGCGTAATTGAGTTTGGTTAGTTTCCCATGCGTGCAATTCAGTTTTGCGTTTACCAAATAAGATGGCAATCATTACGCCGCTTATGAGTAAACTGCTGCCGATTAAAGTCCAGCCCCACTGGGTTTCACCGAGAAAAAAATACGCTAGTATTACAGAAAATGACGCATGTGTAGCAAATAATACTCCTGCTCGACGTGGGCCAAGCCGGTTCATCGCGGCAAATAATGCAGTATCGCCAATAAAGATGCCAATAACACCCGATAGTACTAAAACAGTGCTGCTCGCTAGTGCCAAACTATGCCAGCCACCGGTTATAAACACTATGAGCCAAAGCATTACAGCGGCACACAGCATGCGCCAACGGGTAAAGCTAAAGGCACCTAAGTGAGTAGAGGCTTGAGCCGATAATAAACTGCCAATAGCCCAGCATGCGGCTGCGGCCAGGGCGAGATATTCGTATGACAAGGTACGTTCTGCAAGGACGAAAACAGGCAGTATATACTGTGCCGGAGTAACAGCAAGCTAGCGGTTAATCCAATTAGCTATTACTTAACCGCAGTAAATTATCACAAATTATGGCTGCGGCTATGCCAACGTTTAATGATTCGGCGTTGCCAAAGGCGGGTATGGTAATTTTGCGGTTGATATATGCACTAAGCTCTGCACTAATGCCATTGGCTTCATTACCTAGCACAATAAAACCGCCTGGCTGTTTAAGCTGCAGTTGATGCACCGACTCACCACCAAGATAAGCGCCGTACACCGGAAGCGGGCTGTGCTTAAATAGCTCGGGTAAGCTTTGGTAATGTAAATTAACGCGTAAAAAGGAACCTTTAGCGGCGGCAATAACTTTGGGGTTAAAGCAATCAGCAGTATCTGGCGAGCAAACAATATCAGTAATACCGTACCAGTCGGCGATACGAATAATAGTGCCAAGATTGCCAGGGTCGTTAATTTGGTCCAGCACTAATACCCAAAGCGCAGGCAGTTGCTGCGAAGCCAAACCTACTGAAAATAGCTGTTGCTCCGGTATTTTCACTACGGCTAATGCGGCATCGTTACTGGCAAAAGTACCTACTTTTACTAGCTCGTCGCTGCTGCATTGCTGTATTAAATCGGCCTTTTTTACATCATTAACATAACGCTGTAAAAAAGGCTCGGTAGCAAATACGGCTGTTACCTGCCAGTTAGAGGCTAATACTTCTAGTACGGCTTTTTCGCCTTCAACAATAAATAGTTGTTCGACTTTGCGATATTTTTTTTGCTGGAGTGAGCGAATTAGCTTACCCCATTTTTGGCTAATCATTTACTAAAGGCCTGTTTACCATTTACAAAGGTTTTTTCTACCGTAACTTGCCATAACTGCTCTGGTGGAATTTGATAAATGTCGCGGTCTACCAGAATAAAGTCGGCCCAGCTACCCGGCGCTAATGTACCCATGCTGTTTTCTTGAAAGGCACCATAAGCCGCATCTATTGTAAACGAGCGCAGTGCTTCGGTTAGTGTTAAACGTTGCTCCGGTAGCCACCCGCCTTTAGGTTGATTCTCATGATCTTGTCGAGTAACTGACGCGTGAATACCATGAAACGGCTCGGCCAGTTCTACCGGAAAGTCAGAGCCGCCAACAATAATGCTGCCTTGGTCAATAAAGCTGCGCCAAGCATAAGCACCACGCAATCTAGCAACGCCTAAGCGATCGCCGGCCATATTTTTATCTGAAGTAGCATGCAACGCTTGCATGGCGGGTATAACATGCAAACTAGCAAAACGTGGAATATCTTTTGGTGAAACAATTTGCGCATGTTCAATACGATGGCGGCTTGATTCACGTTTATCTTTGGGAACAAATTTCTCAAACCGGTCAAGCACTAAGCGATTAGCGAGATCACCAATAGCGTGCACGTTGGTTTGAAAACCCGCATCAATGGTCATTTTCATAATTTGGCTTAATAGATCCGGTTGCGTAACCAATAAGCCGCTTTGGCTTGGTTGGTCGCTATACGGTTCTATTAACGCTGCGCCGCGGCTACCCAAGGCACCATCGCCATATATTTTTACCGAACGAATATCTAAATAATCAGTTGGGTCATCAATAATGCCCGCTGCCAGCCATTTCGGTAATTGTGAATCATCGGCCGATAACATCGGGTACACACGCATAGGCAGTTTGTGCTCTGCTGCCAATTGTTGGTAAAGCTTAACTGTGCTTGTGTCCACGCCAGCGTCATGCACGCTGGTAATGCCTAGCGCTAATAAGTGCTCAAAAGCAGCATTTAGTGCATGTAGTTGGTCGGCATCGGTGGCGGATGGAATATGTTGCTGCACCAACCCCATCGCGTTATCAACTAAAACGCCAGTAGGATTGCCTTTGGCATCGCGAATAATTTCGCCGCCTGCTGGGTCTAGAGTTTCACGGGTAATGCCAGCCAAAGCGAGGGCTTTACTGTTTGCCCAGCCAGCATGGCCGTCTACCCGAGTTAACCATACCGGCTTATTATTAACGGCTTCATCTAAAAGCGCCGTCGTGGGGAAGTTTTTTTCTGGCCATAACACTTGGTTCCAGCCGCGGCCGCGTAGCCATGGTAAATCGGGGTGTTGTTTTGAAAACTCAGCGACACGTTGCACGGCGTCTAGCTCGCTACTGCTACCACGCAGTTCTATTAGCGATAAATTTTGGCCTAAGCCTAGTACATGGCCGTGGCCATCAATTAAACCCGGTAATAGGGTTTTACCTTTACCGTCTAGTTTGCTGGCTTCTGGATATTGTGTGCTAACTGAAGCGTCGCCACGAGCCAGTACTTTGCCACTGCTGTCGTCAAACACTAGAACGTTAAATTGTTGCAACTGACGATTGTTGTCAAAACCATAACCTTGCACATTAGATAAAACCACTGGTGCGGCACTGAGGCTGGTTACGAATAAAGCCGAAACAAGGCTGGTTAAACGAAACATAGAGTAGGGTCCTAGTGTGATGTTGTCGGCCACTATAACAACAAAATAGTGCCAGAGGAATCTGGCGCTCTAATGTAATTAGTCGCTAATATTACCGCCCTTACACAAGCGGGCAGGGTTTAGCAGTTGTTCAAGTTCGGCTTGGCTGTAGTTAGTTTGCTCTAATGCAATGTCGAGTATTGGTCGCTTTTCGTGATACGCCTGTTTGGCTATTTCAGCTGCTTTAGTGTAGCCAATTAGTGGATTAAGCGCTGTCACTAGTATTGGGTTTAATGCTAAGGCTTTACTAATATTGTCTTCGCGCACAGTAAAACCGGTAATAGCGTTTTGAGCCAAGGTGTTGCAAGCATTGCTTAGTAGGCTAATGCTTTGTAGTAAGTTATGCGCTATTAACGGCAGCATTACATTAAGTTCGAAGTTACCTGACTGCCCAGCTAGGGTAATACTGGCATCGTTACCTATTACCTGAGCGCAGATCATGGCAACAGCTTCTGGGATCACCGGATTAACCTTGCCTGGCATAATAGATGAACCGGGTTGTAATGCGGGTAATTCAATTTCACCTAAACCCGCTAGCGGGCCTGAGTTCATCCAGCGTAGGTCATTGCTGATTTTCATTAAGCTAACGGCTAACATTTTCAAGGCGCCCGATGCGGCAACCGCAGTATCTTGCGAGCCTATAACACTAAAAAAGTTAGCGGCGGGGCGAAACACCAAACCGGTATTTTGATTTAACTGTTGGCAAAACTTGTGTGCAAAGGCGGGGGCGGCATTAATGCCAGTGCCAACTGCTGTACCGCCTTGGGCTAGCGCTTGTAAATGATGTAGCTGCATCTGTAGTTGCTGCTCAGCTAAATTAAACTGAGCTTGCCAACCGCCTAATACTTGGCCAAAACTCACTGGCATGGCGTCCATTAAATGAGTGCGCCCGGTTTTGACCAAGTGACCGATTTGTTCTGCTTTGGTGGCTAGCTGTTGTTGCAATTGTTGTAGTGCCGGTAGTAGTTGCTGTTGTAAAGCTAGGGCGGCACTAACATGAATAGCGCTGGGAATAGTGTCATTACTGCTTTGGCCTAAATTAACATGGTCGTTAGGGTTAACGCTTTGCTTTAGGGTACGACTTGCTAAAGTCGCCAGCACTTCATTTACATTCATATTGGTGCTAGTGCCTGAGCCGGTTTGAAAAATATCAAGCGGATATTGCTGCATATCGGTATTGGCAAGTTGGCTATCTGCGGCCTGACAAATAGCTTGGCTAATACTTGCATCAAGCAAGTTTAGCTGCTGATTAGTTTGTGCAGCGGCTTTTTTAATCTGTAACAACGCACGTATAAAATTAGCGGGTAAGGTGAGACCGCTTAGCTGAAAATTTTGCACGGCACGCTGTGTTTGTGCTTGATATAGCGCTTTAAGGGGTACTTGTAATTCGCCCATACTGTCGCGTTCGGTACGTGTTGCCATGTGCTCTCCAATAAATTGTTGGTAGTCGCTTGCTGTGTTTAGTTTAGACGCTAAACGCGGTGGCTAAAAAATTAGTCTAATATCTTGCGATAGAACTTGGTTTTCCTGCGGCAAAAACGCAATGTAATCACAGCATTACCGATTGTCATTTATAGACTTTTCGCACATATAACGGTATAAACAATGCCATTAATAGCGAAAATACGGTTCACTTTATGAAGGACGCGTGCCAGCCATGACACTACTGTGGATCTTACTTCTGCCGATGTTAGGAAGCTTAATACCAATAATAACAGCTAAACGGCAGCGTAGTGCCTGTGCGTTAGCAACAGCGGTAGCACCAGCGGTAGCTTTGGTGTTGTTGGTGCTGAATGCAAAGCCAATATTTGCTGGTGAAACGCTGCGTTTCTTTTATGCCTGGGTGCCGTTGTTGGGGCTGGATATTACTATTCACTTAGATGGTTTGGCGTTTTTATTCTCGTTATTGATTTTAGGCATTGGTTTACTCATTATTTTATATGCGCGGTATTATTTGTCCGAGCGCGATTCAATGCCACGTTTTTATGCCTACCTAATGCTATTTATGACTGCGATGTTAGGGATAGTGCTATCGGGCAATCTATTACAACTTTGGTTGTTTTGGGAGCTAACCAGTATAAGTTCGTTTTTACTGATTAGTTTTTGGTGGCATAAACCCGAAGCGCGGCGTGGTGCGCGCATGGCGCTAACGGTAACTGCAGCAGGTGGTTTGGCGTTATTGGCGGCATTTTTACTGATAGGCGAAATAGTTGGTAGTTACGATTTACAACAGGTGCTATTGAGTGTTGATTTGATTAAGCAGCATAGTTGGTACCCAATATTGTTAGTGTTGTTTTTATTAGGTTGTTTTACGAAATCTGCACAGTTTCCGTTTCACTTTTGGCTGCCTAATGCCATGACAGCACCAACACCGGTAAGTGCTTACTTACACTCGGCTACTATGGTAAAGGCCGGTATCTTTTTATTAGCACGGTTTTATCCAGTGCTGTCGGGTAGCGAATTATGGTTTGTATTGGTAAGTGTTACCGGCTTAATAACCTTACTCGTTGGCGCATACCTAGCATTATTTAAGCATGATTTAAAAGGCTTACTTGCTTATTCTACTATTAGCCATTTGGGCTTAATTACCCTGCTATTTGGCATGGGTACCGACCTAGCTGCGGTTGCAGGTATCTTTCACATTATTAACCACGCCACGTTTAAAGCCTCGTTGTTTATGGCCGCGGGTATCATTGACCACGAGTCTGGCTCGCGAGATATGCGTAAATTAAATGGTTTATGGCAATTTATGCCGATTACCGCCACCTTAGCGATGGTAGCTGCTGCGGCAATGGCGGGTGTGCCTTTACTCAATGGTTTTCTATCCAAAGAAATGTTTTTTGGTGAAACACTAAATCAACAGTTATTAGGGTCGTTATCCTGGGTTATTCCGGTGTTGGCAACCTTAGCGGGCGTGTTTTCAGTAGCCTACTCGTTGCGCTTTATTCATGATGTGTTTTTTAATGGTCAACCCAAAGGTTTAAGCAAAACGCCGAAAGAGCCACCACGTTATATGCGCGTGCCAGTAGAGTTTTTAGTGGCGCTCTGTATTTTAGTGGGTATTTTTCCAGTATACCTAATTGGTGATTTACTCGACGCGGCCGCTTTAGCTGTGCTTGCCGGTGACGTGCCCGAGTACAGTTTAGCTATTTGGCATGGCTTTAATTTACCGTTACTGATGAGTGCACTGGCGCTATTGGGCGGTACACTGATTTATGTATACCGTAAGCATTTGTTTGAATTTCAAAACACGCTGCCAGATGTGGACGCACTAAATAGCTTTGAACGAGGTGTAAAACAATTTGCAGCGCGCTGCCATCGGTTTTATCAATGGCTAGATAATGGCTCGTTACAACGTTATATGACCTTGGTATTACTTAGTTTTGTGGTATTAGCTGGTTTGCCGCTACTTGATTTGGCAACCCTATGGGGGGGGCGACAAGAATTACCGATAGATGCGGTAAACGCTACTGGCGCCGCTATGCTGTTAATTGCCGCTTTTGCTACCGTATTGTGGCATCGTAAACGGTTAATTGCGCTGTTGATGATTTCGGTAGTGGGGCTAATGGTATCTATTGCCTTTACTCGGTTTTCAGCCCCGGATTTAGCACTTACTCAGTTATCCGTAGAGGTTGTGACTATTATTCTGCTTATGCTGGCGCTATTCTTTCTGCCGCATAAAACACCTAAACAGTCAGAATCGTCGAGGGTGGTGCGTGATCTGAGTATAGCTAGCATGGTCGGCGTCGTTGTTGGTAGTTTAAGTTATGCGTTAATGACGCGACCATTTACCAGCATTTCAGATTTCTTTATTGCTAATGCCAAAACGGGCGGTGGTGGTACTAACGTCGTTAACGTTATTTTGGTCGATTTTCGTGGTTTTGATACCTTAGGCGAAATTACGGTGTTGGGTATAGCATCATTGGGGATCTTTAAGTTGTTAACTCGCATTCCGTTATTTAAACCCAGTAGTGACGGTGAAGGCCGGCCTTGGGCGCTGCAGCGTAATTCATTATTGCTGTCAACGGTTGCACAGAGTTTGCTGCCACTAGCTATTATGGTGTCAATTTATATTTTCTTCCGTGGCCATAATATGCCTGGCGGTGGCTTTATTGCCGGCTTGATAACTGCGGTGGCGATTATTCTGCAATACATTGCTCAGGGTGTAGATTGGGTAAAAGAACGGATGAACGTTGAATATCAGCGTGTTGTTGCCATTGGTTTAATGATTGCGCTACTTACCGGGGCCGGTAGTTGGCTGTTTAATCGGCCGTTTTTAACCTCGTGGTTTGCACATTTTAATGTGCCTTTACTGGGTGACATTGAGTTAGCCAGTGCTATAGCCTTTGATTTGGGGGTTTATATTACGGTTGTTGGCTCAACACTGCTTATCTTGGCTAATTTAGGCAAGATGACCACATCGCATCGTCCAGTGCATAAGGAAGCTATTTAATGGAAACCCTGTTCGCCAGTTGTATTGGTTTTCTTACTTTTTGTGGCGTTTTTTTAATGCTACGCGGCCGGACTTTCCCAGTAATGTTGGGATTAACCATGCTGTCTTACGCAGTAAATCTGTTTATTTTTGCTTCTGGCCGCTTAACACTGCGCGGTGCTGTGGTGCTTGGCACTACAGAGCACTATGCTGACCCGCTACCACAAGCGCTGGTATTAACCGCGATTGTAATAGGTTTTGCTATGACCGCGTTTTTAGTGATCCTCGCGATTCGCGCCCGAGCTGATTTAGGCAACGACCACGTAGATGGTAAATTACCCGATGCAGATGGTATGAAAAGGGAGAGTCGTTGATGTGGCATTTAATTACGGCGCCTATACTGCTGCCAATGCTTACGGCTTTGCTTATTATGCTGCCGCCAATACATTACTCACCGGTACGGCGACGTTGGCTAAGTATTATTTCCAGTGCAATACAGCTGGTTTTGGTAGCAACTTTATTACTAAAAGTACAACAAGATGGCGCAGTACATTACGCTGTTGGTAACTGGCAGGCGCCGTTTGGTATTATTTTAGTAGCTGATACCTTGTCTATGGTAATGGTGTGCTTAACGTCATTTTTGGCGTTCGGGGCTATTTGCTATGGTAGCGCTGGCGATGACGAAAAAGGTTCGTTTTTTCATCCGTTATTTCAGTTTCAAGTAATGGGTATTAATGGCGCGTTTTTAACCGGCGACCTCTTCAATATGTTTGTGTTTTTTGAGGTATTGCTTATTGCTTCCTATGCCTTACTTATTCACGCCGGTGGTAAAAATAAAACTAAAGCAGCGCTGCACTACGTCATATTAAATTTAACCGGCTCAGCAATATTTTTATTTGCCTTAGCAGTATTGTACGGCACGCTGGGTACGCTAAATATTGTTGATATGGCCGCTAAGGTGGCGTTATTGCCAGCAGCAGATGTGATGCTGGTCAAGTCAGGCGGCTTAATGCTAATTATTGTCTTTGCGCTTAAAGCCGCGGTGTTGCCGCTACAATTTTGGCTGCCTGCAACCTATTCATCAGCTTCTGCGCCAGTGGCTGCATTATTTGCGGTAATGACCAAGATAGGGGTATATGCACTGTTGCGAGTTTATACCACTATATTTGGTGCTGAGGCTGGTGCCTTAAGTGGTATGGCCGGTAGTTGGTTGTTGCCAGTCGGCTTGGCTACCATAGTTCTGGGGTCGATAGGTGTGATCGCCAGTAACGATTTTCGTAAACTCGTGGCCAACTTAGTGTTGGTATCGGTTGGTACTTTGGTAAGTTTAGTGGCGCTACAAACTGAGCTGACCGCCGCCGCCGCAATTTATTACACAGTGCATTCAACCTTAGTTGCAGCGGCACTGTTTTTAATTGCCGATTTAATTGCCAATCAACGCGGTAAGGCGGGCGACCGTTTGGTATCTGGGCGTCGAGTTTCTCAGCCGGTGTTATTGGGTATTATGTTTATGGTGGGCGCGATGACCGTTGCCGGCTTGCCACCATTTTCGGGTTTTATTGGCAAGCTAATGTTGTTACAAGCGGTGGCCGAACCAAGCAGTAAATTGCTGCTCTGGAGCATAGTACTAGTATGTAGTTTACTGGTTATTGTTGGCTTGTCGCGCGCAGGAAGCACCTTATTTTGGCGAGTAAGTGGCAGTGATGCTGGTGAGGGTAAGGCGGCGCCGTTACAAGTGTTTGCCGTGTGTTGGCTGCTAATAGCTAGCCCATTGCTAGTGATATTTGCGGGACCTTTTACTGAGCTATCACAGCACGCTGCGGCACAGTTATACCCTAGCGGTGCCAACGCGGTGTCCAGGCACGCGCTTGCTCCTGAGTTGGAGGTAGTGCCATGAGATTTAAACCCAAATATCGCTGGCTGCCAGCACCTTATCGTAGCGTAACCTTATTTATTGTTTGGTTGCTATTAAACCAAAGTGTGGAAGTTGCGCAACTCTGTTTCGCTTTGGTGTTAGCAATACTACTGCCATTATTAACGTCACGGTTTCGTGAACCGCAGCCATTAATTTTAAAACCGGTATTAGCGATACGTTATATGTTGTTGGTACTGGCCGATATTATTACTGCTAACGCGCAAGTTGCAGTACTTATTTTGGGACCGAAACGGCGTTTAAATCCGGCATTTGTAAGAGTACCGCTAGACTTGAAACATGATTTGCCGATTACTATTTTGGCAAGCACGGTGTCGATGACGCCCGGTACGGTAAGTGCGGAGATTTATCCAGATATTACGCTAATTGAGTCGGGAGCGCCGATGCCGCAGCGCTGGCTGCTAATCCATGTGCTGAACATGACTGATGAAGCTGAGCTTATAGCATCAATAAAACAACGCTATGAAGCACCGCTAAAGGAGATTTTTCAATGCTAGATAACGTGATTATGCTGGTGTTTGTTATGATCAGTATCGCGCTGCTATTAAACGTGTGGAGTTTACTACGAGGACCAAGCTTACCCGACCGCATTCTAGCGTTAGACACCATGTATATTAATAGCATTGCGCTAATCATTTTATATGGTTTGCTGATGGCGTCGCCGTTATATTTTGAGGCGGCGTTGTTAATTGCCATGCTAGGTTTTGTTAGCACGGTTGCTGTGTGTAAATTTTTATTGCGCGGCGATATTATAGAGTAGGGGCAACTATGCAGCATTGGCTTGAGTGGGTTATTGCGTTTTTTTTATTATTAGGTGGTAGCTTTGTTTTAATTGGCTCTATTGGTTTAGCGCGGATGCCTGATTTTTTTATGCGCCTGCATGGGCCTACTAAAGCCACAACTTTGGGGATGGGGGGGATTTTACTTGGCTCGATATTGTTTTTTAGCTTAACTGGCGTAGTAAGCTTGCACGAGCTATTAATAACAATATTTTTGCTAATTACGGCGCCTATTAGCGCACACATGCTAATTAAGGCAGCATTACATCACAAGTTAGCGGCGATTGAAAAAACTCAAGGAATGAACAATATTCCACCGGCGCAAACTAAAACTCACGACCGTAATTCTCAGTAATAGCTTAGTTTTCGTCAAAGCCGTTGTTAATCAGATCAACCACCGCGCAAAGTGCTTGCGCGGCATCTTTACCTTCTGTGTGTACTTCTAGGGTTTTACCTTTGCTGCTTGCCAGCATTAGCAATGCCAGCACACTGCTGGCATTGGCAGTTTTATCGTCTTGCACCAACTCAATACTTGATACAAATTGCTGGCAAAGCTGTACTAGCTTTGTCGCAGCTCGAGCGTGTAAGCCTAACTGATTAACAATGGTAACGGTTTGGCTGCATTTCATGAATTACCGTTTTTGTTATGGTGCCTTACTAATTCACGGTGCCGCAGTTGCACATCGTCTCGTAAACTACGGAAGCTCTCGGCCAAACATTCAACCATATACACAGAGCGATGTTGGCCACCGGTGCAACCAATAGCAATAGTAAGGTAGCTACGATTATTGCGCTCTAGGTGCGGTAACCATGTGCTAATAAAGCTATTAATTTGCCAGATATATTTACCAACGATGGGCTGCGCGGAAAGGTAATCCTTTACTGGCTGGTCTTGTCCGGTTAAGGGTTTTAAATTGGGCTCCCAGTGTGGGTTAGGTAAAAACCGAGCATCAAACATAAAATCGGCGTCTTTGGGTATGCCGTATTTAAAACCAAAAGATTCAAACAAAATAACTAATCTACCGGTTTTTTGGCCTAAAATTCGCTCTCGTAGCTGCTCCGCCAACTGATGGATATTTAGCTCTGTGGTATCTATATATAAATCAGCGCGGCTAGAAATAGGGTCGAGTAAATGCTGTTCACGAGAAATGGCTTCATCTAACGACATTGCTTGATGCGACAGTGGATGCAAGCGACGCGTTTCGCTAAAGCGTTTAATTAGGCTGGAATGATCGGCGTCTAAATATAAAATCGTTAGATCAAGTTTACGCGGTAAATATGACAGTATTTCGGCTAATTCATCTGGGTCTTCTGGTAGGTTACGCACGTCAATACTTACGGCAACGCGCTCATATTGCCCCATTACTGTGGTAGCTAATGTTGGTAATAAATTTACCGGAATATTATCAACACAGTAGTAGCCTAAGTCTTCCATTACGCGCAGTGCAACTGACTTCCCTGAACCGGAACGACCGCTGACAACTAGTAATTTCATTTCGCTATTTCCGTTGCACTATAATCGAGTAATAATTGATACAGCTGCTGATTAGTTTCTGCATGCCGTATTTTGCGGGTAAAGTCTTTTTGGCTAAACATTTTTGCCATGCTAGCTAGCGTACTTAGGTGCGCTTGGCATTGATCTTCTGGTATTAGCATGGCGCAAAATATATCTACCGGTTGATTATCAATAGCGTCAAACGCGATGGCTTCTTTGCTTACGACAAACACTAAAATGGGCTTAGTGACTACTTTTAGTTTGCCGTGTGGAATGGCAATGCCGCCGCCTATACCCGTAGAGCCGAGCTTTTCTCGTGTCATTAGCGCTTCAAGAATGCTGTATTCTGATATATCAGGTAACTGCTGATGTGCCAGCTCGGCGATGTATTCAAGAATACGTTTTTTGCTGTTAAAAAGAACTGCACTTTTAGTGCAGTTCTCGGTAAGCATTGAAGTTAAGTTCATCATCTTCTAATTAATGTCGTGCAGTCTTTTCTTTATGCTTAATTACCTGGCGATCTAATTTGTCGATCAACAGGTCAATTGCAGCATACATATTCTCGTCTTCTGCTACTGCAAATACTTCAGCGCCATTTAGCAGTAACTTAGATTCGGCGATATGTTTCAATTTTTCCACGTTTAGAGTCACGTGTACATTGTTTATCTGGTCAAAATGCCGTTCTAGCTTTGCAAATTTAGTATCAACGTATTGTTTTATAGCTGTTGTAATTTCAACATGACGACCAGTTAACGTGATTTGCATAGACATGTTCCTTCTTTTGGGCTTAATTTACAGCAACGTTTTGCGTTGATTTGATGGAGGTATATACAGTGATTCGCGGTACTTTGCAATTGTACGGCGGGCCACATTAATACCCTGTTCTAACAGAATGTCCGCCATTTTGCTATCGCTAAGTGGCTTAGTTGGGTTTTCTGCAGCGACTAACTTTTTGATAAAGGCTCGAATGGCTGTAGATGAACATTCACCTCCCGTTTCTGTGCTTACATGGCTAGAAAAAAAGAATTTTAGTTCAAAAATGCCTCTAGGTGTGTGCATATACTTTTGGGTGGTTACGCGCGAAATTGTTGATTCATGCATACCTACCATTTCAGCAACATCATTTAACACCATAGGTTTCATTGCCTCTTCGCCGTGCTCAAAAAACGCTTGTTGCTGCTGTACAATACAGTTTGATACCTTTAATAAGGTTTCGTTACGACTTTCTAAACTTTTTAAAAACCACTTGGCTTCTTGTAAATGCGAGCGAATAAATTGAGTATCGGCGCTATTTTTTGCAGTACGCGACATTGACGCATATTGTTGATTGATACGTACTTTGGGCATTGCATCTGGATTAAGTTCAACTTGCCAGCGGCCTTTAACCTTAGTTACGCTAACATCAGGAATAACATACTGTTGTTCTTCACGAATGACATCAGCACCTGGCCTAGGGTTTAAACTTTGTATCAGCTGCATAACCTCTTTTAATTCGTCCTCTTTGAGTTTAGTCACTCGCATTAAAGAACGAAAGTCGCGATTGGCTAAAAACTCAGTATGCTCTCGAATCATACTTTGCGCTTCGGCTAAATAGGGCGTGTCTGCTGAAAATTGGCGCAGTTGCACCAGTAAACATTCTTGCACTGAGCGTGCGCCAACACCGATAGGGTCAAATAACTGAATACGTTTTATCACCGCTTCAACTTCGTCAGCTTCAACGTAGTCTAAGCCAAGCGACTCAAGAATGTCGTCACAACTAATGGTTAATAAGCCATTGCCATCGATAGCTTCAATAATAACTTCGGCAATAATGCGATCGGTCGCGGAAAATGGGGTTAACTGCATTTGCCAGCGCAGATAGTCTTGCAGTGTTTCAGTGGTTTCGCCTTGATAAGCTAGGTCTTCTTCACCACTATTGTTACCTGCCGTAACTGGCGCAGCACTTACTAGGTCATCCCAATTATTGTCGAGCGGTAAATCTTCCTGAATATTTTGTTCAGTCATTGATTCGCTGCTGTCGGGCTCTGATGGCTCATAGTTTTCATCAGACGCGTGCTCAGCTTCGTAGTTACTTTGCTCTGAGGTGTCTGATGCGTCTTTGGGATCGGCAGAAAAACTGTCGTACTCGTCTTCTGCTTCTAGCAGTGGGTTAGCATCCAGCGCTTCCTGAATTTCTTGTTGCAACTCAATGGTCGACAACTGTAACAAGCGTATAGCTTGCTGTAGCTGCGGCGTCATGGTGAGTTGCTGTCCTAAGCGAAGTTGCAAAGAGGGCTTCATCTACTTCTACCGTTATCCTGAATGATCCGCTGCAATGGTTTTTTATTTACTATAGCCTGAATTGCTCGCCGAGGTATACATCGCGTACCTTCTGATTTGCTAGTACGTCTTGTGGTGAGCCTGACGCTATCAGTTCTCCATGACTAACAATATAGGCAATTTCACAGACATCAAGGGTTTCGCGAACATTATGGTCGGTGATAAGTACTCCGATACCGCGTTGGCCAAGATGCTGAATAATCTTTTTGATATCTAACACGGATATTGGGTCAACACCAGCAAAGGGCTCGTCAAGTAAAATAAATGCTGGGTTAGCAGCAAGTGCTCTGGCAATTTCTACCCGTCGGCGTTCACCGCCAGACAAGCTCATACCTAGGCTATGTTTAATATGGCCAATGTGAAATTCTTCTAATAAATCGTCTGCGATTTCCGCTCTTTTAGCATTATTTAGCTCTTTTCGGGTTTGTAGAATTGCCAGTAAGTTGTCATACACCGATAGTTTGCGAAAAATAGAACTTTCTTGGGGTAAATAACCAATACCTTGGCGAGCACGAGCATGCATAGGGTCAAAGGTTATGTCCTTATCGTTTAGGATAATATGGCCTTTATCTGATGGCACCAGACCAACAATCATATAAAATGTTGTGGTTTTACCTGCACCATTTGGCCCCAATAAACCAACAATTTGGCCCGCACTTACTTCTAAGCTAACATCTTTTACGACCTGTCGACCCTTGTAGCTTTTGGCTAGATGTGATGCAACTAACTTCATGGGTTATTTTTTTCCTCAGGGGTAAAAATAGTGGTAACACGCTTAGTCTTATCACTTTCTGCGCTTAATTGCTGTTTTTCGACGTTATATTTAATACTAGAGGCTTTAACAACGCTGCCGCTTTGTGTCAGCTCGGCGTCTCCGGTTAGCGTTAGTGTGCGGCTTAAGGGTTCATAGCGCATTTCAAGAGCTTGTGCGGTTACGGTTTTCCCATCTGCCAGCATCTGTGAATAAGTTACCGGTTTACCTGTGGCCAGATAAATTTCCTTACCTTTACCGGCTCGGGCATTAATTTCTAGCTGGTCGGCCTTCATCTGCATCGAACCTTGAGTAATAACAACGTTACTACGATAGGTAAGTACGTTTTCTTCAACTGATACCAGGTTATCTGCGTCTATTTGAATTTTTTGTGTGTAATCGGGTGCGGCGGCCATTAAGCTTGAGCTGCATAGCAGTAAAACAAACATAAAATTAGTCTTCATTGTCATATACCGTTTGCTCATGTTGTACCAATTGGAATGTTTTTGTTGTTAAGTCAGCTTTAATGCCGCTGCCTTTGATATAGAAACCCTTACCACTAATTAATACTGGCTGATTATTTTGTAATCGATTATCAGGAAACAGCATTTCTAAGCTCTCGGTTTCGATATGCTCGATTAATTCATCGTGCTGTAGGCTGTCAATTTTTACTTGTTGTTCTAAAATGATTTTATCCTGAGGGAACCACACTGCATACTGGCTACTGCCTTGCCATATTGGCTGATGTTGTTCGTTATACAGGGTATATACTGGCTTTTCAAATTGGGTGAAACCTAGTAGCTCAAAATGCTCTAAGCGCTTTGCACTAATACTATCAACCAAATAACCGTCGCTGTTAAAAATACGCCGAGTAACATTTTGTGCTACGTAATCGGGTAGTAATTCCTGATCCGTTTGTAACGCATTGTTGTTGTCAGCAGGCTCAAACCATAAATAGGCTGCGGTACCTGTGAGTATAATAATTAGTAAAGTAAATAACTTTCTCATGCGCTGCTACCATCAAACAGGCCAAATTTGTGCTGACTAATAAGTAATAGATCGCATAACTCACGCACTGCACCGTAACCACCATTAAGGCTGGTAACAAAATGTGATTGTTGCACTAAGTACGGGTGTGCATCTTTTACTGATACCGCTAAGCCACAGTGTTGCATTACCATCCAATCTGCTAAGTCGTCTCCGATGTAGGCAATTTGCGTTGGTATAAGTTGCAGTTGTTGTTGTAATTGAGTAAATGCGGCGAGTTTATTTTCTTGGCCTTGATAAATGTAGGGCACAGTTAATGAGGTCATACGCTGTTGCACTATGATTGAATTACGGCCAGTAATAACGGCCACTTCAATACCTGCTTGGCGCAGTGCTTTAATGCCATAACCGTCGCGGGTATGAAACGCTTTTAGCTCTTCGCCGTTATTGCCAAGGTAAATGCGACCATCAGAGAAAACCCCGTCGACGTCACAAATAAGCAGTTTAATTGCGCTTGCCTTGGTTAATATATCTGCGGAAACAGGCTGGTAGAGCTGGCTAAATAAACTCATTTATAGCACTCCGGCACGCAGTAAGTCGTGCATATTCATGGCGCCAACCGGTTTGCCATCGGCATCAACAATAATTAAGCCGTTCACTTTCTTTTGTTGCATAATTTGTAGTGCTTCAGCGGCGAGCTGCTGCGCGGTGGCGGTAATGCAGCGAGCTGTCATTACTTCGGCTATTAAGCTGCTATGAATGTCGTAGCGTTGGTCCAGAATGCGACGCAAGTCACCATCCGTAAACACGCCAGCCATTTTCCCGTGCTCGTCAATAATGGCGGTCATACCCAGACCTTTTTTCGATATTTCCAGTAATGCGTCTTTTATCGTTGCTGTTTTCGCCACTACCGGCATTAGCTCGCCGCTGTGCATAATGTCTTCTAAACGCAGCAGTAACTTACGGCCCAAACTACCGCCGGGATGCGATAGCGCAAAATCGTCAGCGGAAAAACCTCTGGCATCAAGCAAGGCAACAGCAAGCGCATCGCCCATAACTAAGGTTGCGGTAGTGCTCGCGGTAGGCGCTAAACCCAGCGGGCAAGCCTCTTGCTCTACTTTTACACAAAGATGCGCATCAGCTAGCTTTGCCAACGTTGAGTTGGGGTTGCCGGTCATGGCAATAAGCTTAATGCCTAGCCGTTTGATTACAGGAATGATGGTTAATACTTCGCCAGTTTCGCCAGAGTTTGAAATAGCAATGACGATATCGTCTTTAGACAACATACCCAGATCACCATGGCTAGCTTCCCCTGGGTGAACAAAAAAAGCGGGTGTTCCTGTAGAGGCCAAGGTCGCCGCAATTTTACTGCCAATATGGCCAGATTTTCCCATACCGGTGACAATGATTTTACCCTTGCTGTCGAAAATAAGCTGGCACGCCAAGTTAAAGTTAGTGTCTAAGTATTGGCTTAATTGCTCTATTGCTGCAGCTTCAATTCTAATTACTTCGGCTGCGCGCGTACGAAAATCAATGCTCATATCTATATCCTAACAGTCAGAGTGTGGGTGAGGTAAAAAGCATATATTGATAGGCAATAAACCCGCACAGTAACAATACACCTTCAATTCGGTTAATACGTTGCACTTTTCCTAATCGTAACGACATTAACAGCATTACAACCGTAGCACCGATCATGACGTAGCTGTCTCGGCTGCCGGCCATTGGATCTAAGGTGCCTGGGCCAATTACGGCACCAAGCCCCAATACGGCTAGAATATTAAAGATATTTGAACCAATAATATTACCCAGTGCTAAATCATCTTCACCTTTTAAAATAGCAATTACACTAGCCGCAAGCTCAGGCAAGCTGGTGCCCACAGCGATAATAGTTAAACCAATAACTAAATCGCTTAAACCAGCATAGCGGGCAATAGTCACTGCCCCGTGTACTAATAGCTGTGAGCTAGCGAGTAACAGTATCAGGCCAACGCCAACCCACACTAACGCCCGAACTAATGAAACGGGTTCATGTTCAGCTGCGTCATTATTAATTTCTGCAATAAGAGGGTCGTCAGTTTTTGCATTTTTACCCCAATAAACTAATAAAGCTAAAAATCCGATAAAAGCGACGAGTAAAATTACACCTTCGGTGCGCGTTAAGTCGCTATCGCTAATAAAGTAATAGCCCAATAACAGGCATGCTAATAACAGTGGGTATTCGCGTTTTAATGTGGTTGATGATACGGCAATAGGTTTTAACAATGCGGCGACACCAATAACAAGCAAAATATTAGTAATATTAGAGCCAAGCGCATTGCCTACGGAGGTATCAAGCATACCCTGCCAAGCTGCGCTGGCTGAAACGAGCATTTCTGGCGCCGACGAGCCCATTGCAACAATAGTTAGGCCAATAATCATTGGCGAAATGCCAGCGGAACGTGCGACGGACGACGCGCCGAAAACAAAACGGTCTGCGCTCCAGATCAATAACACGAGGCCAACCAGAACGAAAAAAATGGCTAATAACAACGGTGACAAAATTTTTCCTTAGCAGAAAATAGATAACAGCAATTATTTTCCAGCTTATTGGCAACAAATGCAAAAAAAAGCTGCCACTTTGGCAAAGTATCTATTTTTTCGCACAGTTAGTTAGGGTTTTTGCTAACGACTTTAATGGTAAAGCCGTTTACAATAATACAACTTTATACGCAGTATAATTGAAAACATACAAATATGTATGTATATTGCGAACCGGTTTCAGTAATGCCTTTAGGTGGGCAAAGAGAGCTAATTTGTCAGAGATATTAATAGACATACAGCAGCTGAGTTTCAGTCGCGGTGAACGTGTTATTTATCATGATATGAATATGCAGTTTGCCCGCGGCAAGGTTACCGCCATTATGGGGCCAAGCGGCATTGGTAAAACTACGCTGTTGCGCTTAATTGGTGGCCAGTTAAAACCCGATAGCGGTAAAATATTATTTGATGGCGCCAATATACCTACACTATCACGCAGTGCGCTGTACCAAGAACGTAAACGCATGAGTATGCTGTTTCAAAGTGGTGCACTGTTCACTGATATGACGGTATTTGATAATATTGCCTTTCCAATCCGAGAGCACACGCGCCTACCGGAATCTCTTATTCGACTTATTGTTTTAATGAAATTAGAAGCCGTTGGTTTGCGTGGTGCACGAGATATGATGCCAGCCGAATTGTCTGGCGGTATGGCACGACGAGCCGCATTAGCCAGAGCCATTGCGTTAGACCCAGAATTAATTCTGTACGACGAGCCGTTTGCCGGGCAAGACCCCATATCCATGGGGGTAATTGTACGGCTAATACGCTCTTTAAATGATGCGCTTGGCTTAACCTCGATTGTGGTATCGCACGATGTTAATGAAATAATGAGCATTGCTGATTACGTTTATGTGATCGCCGAAAAAACCGTAATTGGCCATGGAACACCGCAGCAATTACGTGAAAGCGCTTCGGCATTAGTGCAACAGTTTTTAAAAGGCGAGGCAGATGGTCCGGTACCGTTTCATTATAAAGCTGCACCTTATGAGCAAGAGTTATTGGAGTTGGCCCGGTG
Organism: Rheinheimera sp. D18; assembly: GCF_004345025.1. Lineage (GTDB taxonomy): Bacteria > Pseudomonadota > Gammaproteobacteria > Enterobacterales > Alteromonadaceae > Alishewanella > Alishewanella metallidurans. The sequence goes on from NZ_CP037745.1 coordinate 301,928, forward strand.
ATAGCAGATAAATTACAGCAACTAGGGGCGGCAACATTTAAAAGCATTACAGGGTTTGGTCGGGCCGGCATTATGTTGTTTGGTGCCTTGGTTGGTAAACCTAATTTTCGTAAAGGTTTTCCGCTACTGATTAAACAACTATATGTTATTGGTGTTTTGTCATTGTTAATTATTTTGGTATCAGGGCTGTTTATCGGCATGGTGCTATCGTTGCAAGGCTACACGGTATTAATTAAATTTGGCGCTGAACAAATGCTTGGCCCTTTAGTGGCTTTAAGCTTGTTACGCGAACTTGGGCCAGTAGTTGCGGCGCTGCTGTTTGCCGGTAGAGCCGGTAGTGCGCTTACTGCTGAAATTGGCTTGATGAAAGCGACTGAGCAGTTGTCTAGCTTAGAGATGATGGCGGTTGACCCTTTACGCCGCATTATCGCACCGCGCTTTTGGGCTGGTGTAATTAGCTTGCCCTTACTGGCACTTATTTTTACTGCGGTGGGTATTTTAGGTGGTCACTTAGTAGGTGTTGATTGGCTAGGTGTCGATGGCGGTGGTTTTTGGGCGGCAATGCAAGCCAACGTTGATTTATATGAAGATGTATTTAACGGTATGATTAAAAGTGTGGTATTTGCTTTTATTGTGATTTGGATTGCTTTACACAAAGGCTATGACGCCGTGCCAACCTCTGAGGGTATTAGCACAGCAACAACGCAAACTGTAGTAACTGCATCTTTAGCTGTACTAGGGTTTGACTTTATTTTAACTGCAATAATGTTTGGTGGATAGCATGCCAGGGCGCAAAATTGAAATTCTAGTTGGTGGTTTTATCGTATTAGCCTTAGCAGCATTTTTAATGTTGGCGTTAAAGGTAGCGAATAGTGGCGTTGGGGTAAGTAGTGAAACCTATACTCTAAAAGCTAAATTTGAAAACGTTGGTGGTTTAAAAGTGCGATCGCCAGTGAAGGTAGGTGGTGTGGTTGTTGGTCGGGTTACTGCGATTGAATTAGACACAACGTATTACACGCCAGTTGTCAGCTTGGCCATTAACGCTAGCTACAATAATTTTCCAGAAACCAGCAGTTTGGCAATTCTAACCTCAGGTTTGTTAGGTGAGCAATACTTAGGGTTACAGCCAGGTTTTGTTGATGAAACTGTTGAAATTTTAGGTAACGGCGACTATATCGAAGATACCAAATCAGCTTTGGTGTTAGAAGAATTGATTGGTCAGTTTTTATTTAACCGCGGGAATTAATTATGAAATTATCTACTTTTCTTCTAGCCGCCTTATTAATATTCAGTTTTTCGCTAAAAGCGGCTACTGAAACTGCAACCTATACTGACCCGTATAAAATGATGGAAGTACTGGCTGATAATACGTTTAGCCGTATTGCCAAAGAGCAGAGCAATATTGCTGCAGACCCAGAGGTGTTGCGAGTTATTGTTAACGATGAATTAGTGCCTTACATTGACAGTCGTTATGCCGCGCTGCGCGTTATTGGTAATAGCGCCGATCTGAAAAAAGTTCCTCGTGAAGATATACTCGCCTTTGTTGACGCATTCCAAAATTACATGGTGGCCACCTACGCTGGTGTTTTTACGCAGTATCGTGACCAAAAAGTGATTATAGAGCCTGGCGCTGGCGGTTTAGAAGAACAGAAAATTATTACGGTCAGAACGCGAGTTATTGACCCTGGCAAGCCAGATATAAAAATTGATTTTAAATTACGTCGAGGCAAAGATTCAGAGACTTGGTTGGTGTTTGATATGGTAGCTGAAGGCATTTCTCTTCTTGATAGTAAAAGGGCAGAGTTAGGTAACCTGATCCGCCAGCAGGGCTTAGTTAGTGTAACTAATCTGTTGCGAGAAAAAGCCAAAGCGCCAATCACCTTGCCGGAGGCGAAGTGATACTAAGTATCGAGCTACGCGGTGACACTTTACATTTTACCGGTATGTTAAATCGTGATACGTTAATGCTGTATTCACCGTTTAAGTTATTAAATAACGTTTCTGGTGCGATAAATTTTGATTTTACAGCACTGGAGAATATAGATACTGCGGGTTTAGCGTGGTTACTACAGCAGTTAACTAGGGCTAAAGAGCGCGGGTTGTCGATAGCATTATGTAATGTGCCAAAGCAACTGTTATCATTAGCCGAAGTTACGGCGGTGCGGCCGCTATTGCCAATTAGTAATTAAGGTTTCATTTTGGATATCAAGCAAATAGAGCAGCTGCTGTTAGAGCAATTGCAATTAACAGAAGTTAGAGTTGGTATGGACGGTACGCACTACGCTGTTACAGCGGTTGGTGACTGTTTTGCCGGTGCTAGCCGAGTTAAGCAACAACAAATGATTTATGCGCCACTTATGAGCGCTATTGCCGATGGCTCAATTCATGCCGTCAGCATTAAGACCTTTACGCCTGAACAATGGCGTAGAGAAAAACTTTTTAATCCTCCGATGTAGTATTTTATGCAGCAATTTCTTGTTACAGGTGGCAAGCCGTTACATGGTGATGTAATTATCTCCGGGGCTAAAAATGCTGCTCTTCCTATATTATTTGCTAGTTTGCTGTCGGAAAAGCCGACCGTAATTAGCAATGTTCCGCAATTAAAAGACATAGAAACCACACTTAAGCTGTTAGAGCTGTTTGGTGCGCAAGTAAGTTTTACGGATAACGTAGTGCAGGTGGATGCAGGTAAGGTATCTAACCAGTTTGCGCCCTACGAACTAGTAAAAACTATGCGCGCTTCTATTTTGGCGTTAGGCCCGTTATTAAGCCGGTTTGGTCAGGCTGAGGTATCGTTGCCTGGTGGTTGTGCTATTGGTGCTCGGCCAGTTAATTTACATATTGATGGTTTGCGCAAAATGGGCGCAGAAATAGTTGTCGAAAATGGCTACATTAAAGCCAAAGCCTCACGGCTTAAAGGCGCACATATCATTATGGATATGGTAAGTGTAACCGGCACAGAAAATTTGATGATGGCGGCAGTGCTAGCCGATGGCATTACCACTATCGACAATGCTGCTCGTGAACCTGAAGTGGTCGACTTAGCTATTTATCTTAATACCATGGGCGCGAACATTACTGGTGCTGGTACCGACAGTATTGTTATTGAAGGTGTATTGGCGCTGAAAGGTGGTAATCATAACGTTCTACCCGACAGAATAGAAACGGGTACGTTTTTAGTAGCCGCCGCAGTGAGTGGCGGTGATGTAACTTGCCGTAATACGGATCCGGCTGAGCTTGAAGCTGTGCTAGAAAAGTTACGTGAAGCGGGTGTTGATGTTACTACTGGTCCAGATTGGATCCGAGCGAACATGGTAGGCCGCCAGCTAAAAGCGGTAAAAGTAAAAACAGTGCCACATCCGGGTTTTCCAACGGACATGCAAGCTCAGTTCACGGTATTAAACGTGGTAGCTGAAGGTGTGGGTTTTGTTACTGAAACCATTTTCGAAAACCGTTTTATGCACGTACCAGAGCTACAGCGTATGGGGGCAAAAATAAGTTTAGAAGGCAACACCGCCGTATGCCAACACACTGAACAGCTTATGGCTGCACAGGTAATGGCTACAGATTTGCGCGCATCGGCAAGTTTGGTTATTGCTGGGCTTGTGGCAACGGGTGTTACAGTAGTAGACCGTATATACCATATTGATCGTGGTTATGAACGTATAGAAGATAAGCTGAAACGGCTTGGTGCAAATATAGAACGTATTGACGCGGTGTAAGCCGCGTTTTTTATCGTCTTAGTTCTTTAGTTATTGCATCTACGATTAGCTGTTGCCCATTGCGGTTAATCGTAAGAGCTAACGTACTATTGGGTTCTGTTTCTGCAATCATATTTAGTGCTTGTTGTATGCTATCAAAATGCTTACCGTTTATTTCAAGTAAGATATCACCTACTTTTAAGCCTGCATCTGCAGCTGGGCCATTAGCATTTACTGCACTTATGCTTAGGCCATACAGTGGTTGGCCCGTTGAGATTAATCGCTCACCAGCCGCATTAACTACCGCATCTCCAGCAACACCAAGATGACTGCGGGTAACCTTGCCATGCTTAATGAGTTTTTGCATTACGTTAAGCGCTAGCTGATAAGGTATGGCAAAAAATATCCCTTGAATATCTTGGTTCTCTAGTTGGAATGCTGCGGCGTTAATGCCAACCAGTGTGCCATTACTGTTAACCAGTGCACCGCCAGAATTACCTTGGTTTATAGCAGCGTCCATCCGCATAAAATCAATATAGCCCCGTGAACTTAGCCCAGTGTTACCGTTAGCGCTAATAATACCTTGAGTGATAGTTTGGCCTAAGTTAAGAGGGTTACCTATGGCAAGTACAACATCACCCACTTGAGGTTCTAACTGCGGATCTTGTGGGATCACCGGTAAATTGTCGGCTTGCACATACAATACCGCAAGATCAGTTAGTTCATCTTGGCCGATTAACAGCGCTTCTAAGGTACGACCATCTTGCAGAGCGACTTCGATATAGTCAGCACCATACACAACATGAAAATTAGTTAAAATGTAGCCGTGTGCGCTCATAATAACGCCGGAGCCGAGCTCTTGTCTTTCAATAGTGCGCGGGCGAAGTGAACGCGGGTCAACCAAGGTACTGCGTGTATACACATTGACTACTGCTGGTGCTGCACGTCGCACGGCTTTGGCGTAACTTACAGGTTGATGCTCATTACCTGCTTCAGCACTACTAAACAGCGGAGCAGATAGATGACTTATCGAAGGAAAAAAGAACATTAGCATAAAAGCTAATGCCAAGCCGTAGATAATACTTTTAAGTAGGAAATACAGAAATTTAGCCACGGGTTTTGAAAGGTCTACAAAATACGGATTGTGCAAGCATAGCACTAATATAAGCTAAGCAGTAGCGCTAGGGCACTGCTTAGCTTAGTGTTATTAACGAATTAGTACGTATAAACTTGCATTACCGCGGCGGATATTTAATGCAGCAACACCCTCGCGGTTTTCCAGCATTTTGCGCAGCTCTGCCAAATTGGTTACCCGCTGCCGATTAATGCCGATAATAATATCGTCAGGCATTAAGCCAATTTGCGCTGCAGCAGAATTGTTAGCAACAGACTCAATTTTAACCCCACCGCCCTCGGCGTTAGACAGCTCTGCACCATCAAGCATTGGATGCATTTGGCTGGCAGCAACCTGAGTTGTTGATAGCTCTTTAAGTTTGATGGTTAGCGTACGTTCCTTGCCGTCACGTAATATACCAAACTTAGCTTCTCGGCCTGCGCCTAGTGTACCAACCTTTGCACGAAGCTCTTGAAACGAGCTGATTTTATTACCATTCATACTGATAATAACGTCACCCGACTCTAAGCCTCCTTCAGCCGCCGCGCTGTCGGCAATAACTTCGTTAACAAAGGCACCACGACTCACATTTAAGTGCATAGCTTCGGTTAGGTCGGAAGTAACATCTTGGCCGCGAATACCCAAACTGCCACGGCGAACTTCACCATGCTCAATAATTTGGTCAACTAGGTTTTTCATCATATTGGCTGGAATAGCAAAGCCAATACCGATATTGCCGCCATTTGGGCCCAAAATGGCCGTGTTAATACCTATCAGCTCGCCGTGAAGATTGACCAAAGCACCACCAGAGTTACCACTGTTAATGGCTGCGTCGGTTTGAATAAAGTCTTCAAAGCCTTCGATACCAAGGCCGCCACGACCTAAAGCGCTGATAATGCCTGAGGTAACGGTTTGCTCTAAGCCAAAGGGGTTACCAATTGCTACGGCAAAGTCGCCAACACGGGTTTTATCTGAGTCGGCAAGTTGGATCTGAGTTAGTTTTTTCGCTTCAATTCTTAGTAATGCAATATCAGTTTCTGGATCGGCACCAAGCTTGGTCGCTTTAAACGTGCGGCCATCTTTTAAGCGAACTTCAATGTCGGTTGCATCCTGGATAACGTGGTTATTGGTGACGATATAGCCTTTATCAGCGTCAATTATTACGCCCGAGCCTAAACCTTTAAACGGCCTTTCTTCACGGTATTCAGGTTGACCGCGTTGGCCAAAAAACTGACGAAACGCGTCAGGTAGGCGCTGGCGAACCTCGCGGCTACCTGCTACTGAAATGTGCACTACCGCTGGTGTGGTTTGCTCCAGCATAGGTGCTAGAGTAGGTATTTCTTGGGTATTGGAAAAGAATGGGATTCGAGCCTCTGCTGGAGCGGGTTGAGCTAGCAATAAACCCGCAGCAACAGCAGTAGCAAGCAATGATAACCTTTTGTTCATAGCATCTAAGTCTCCTGTTACAAGTTGCGCTTAAGAGTCGTAGATTAAAAAAAAAGTTCAGTACTTTTGTTCAGTTAATTAACCAAATTATTCAGTTTCTTTTATTGGCTTACTGGCTTTGATTAGGCCGCTAGCTCCGTCTGAGTAATCACGAGGCTGTTGTTCTGTTGCCGAGTGCACTCGACGTTTTTCATCTATTTGGTGAATAGACTGTCGAATATAAGCCGCAGCATCGCCAGTTAAATAGTTAATGTCAGGCCGAACTGATTCTGTTGGTCGCTCGACTAGTTGCATTTTAGAATCAGAAATATGGCGAGCAATACGGGCATAGTTATCTTGTAACTGCGTCATAAGGTGGTTTGTTGTTTCAAGATGGCTAGAAACGTCTTGCCGATACTGAACCAACTGCGCTTTGCTTTCGTTTAACTCAAGCTGCAGCTTGTGCTGGTTTAGCTGCTTTAAGGTTATTAGGCGAGCAACAACAGCACCAATAACTAAACCAGCGCCCAGCCAGGCGGCGGCATACATATAGTCCATAACAACTCCTGAGGGTAATATCTGTTGATAGTGTAACCTAACTTCTTATCCAGAGTGGTAAGGCATGTTACTATTATTACCGATATTAAAGCTTTAATTAACCCCCTTTCAAGTAAGATGCAAATGACGCCATTACAAAAGTATCAACAAGATTTAACCAGAGATGATTTTCAGTACGACGTTGCACAAGAATTTGCCGTTAAGCAGTTACAGCGTTTGTTTGACGATTTTGTTGCAAACCAACCTAGTAAACCAACTCTGTGGCAGAAATTGCTCGGTAATGCTGATACTTCGCGACCATTAACGGGGCTATATTTTTGGGGTGGGGTAGGCAGAGGTAAAACCTATTTGGTTGACACTTTTTATGATTGCTTGCCTACAACAAGAAAATTAAGAATTCACTTTCATCGTTTTATGCATCGGGTGCATGAAGAGCTAAAGCAATTAAAGGGAATCAGTGATCCGTTAGAAAAAGTGGCCGACTCTTTTAAACAAGAGGCCGACATTCTGTGTTTTGATGAGTTTTTTGTCTCAGATATTACTGATGCAATGATCTTAGGCACCTTGATGCAGGCTTTGTTTGCTCGTGGTATTACGTTGGTAGCAACCTCAAACATTGAACCTGATGGCTTATATCGTAATGGCTTACAGCGCGCTCGATTTTTACCGGCAATAGCCTTAATTAAAAAACATACGCAGGTCGTTAACGTCGACAGCGGTATTGACTATCGGTTACGAACATTAGAAAAAGCCGAGATTTATCATTTCCCGCTAGATGCACAAGCAGAAACTAATTTAAGCCAATACTTTAATGCATTATCGGCCGAGCCGCGCCGACAAGATGTGCAGATAGATGTTGCCAACAGAAAGCTAAACGCACGTTATGATGCCGATGGTATTGTTTGGTTTAACTTTGCTGAGCTTTGTGAGACGGCACGTAGCCAATATGATTACATGGAGCTAAGTCGCTGTTACCACACGGTTTTGCTATCGGGAGTTAAAGTAATGGGCCGCACTAACGACGACGTCGCTAGGCGTTTTATTGCGTTGGTTGATGAGTTTTATGAGCGTAATGTAACACTGATTATTTCTGCGCAAGTTGCGTTAGAAGCTTTATACACAGATGGCATTTTAAGTTTTGAATTTAAGCGTTGTATCAGTAGGTTACAAGAAATGCAGTCGCGTGAATATTTGGCGAAAGCACATTTGCCATAATTATTTGCTAAATAAGACAAATTTTATGCGTAGGGTGCTGATTTTTAAAGTTGGTTAATATATAATCCGCGCCCGGCCTACGTTACAGCCTAATACTGCCGTTAGCCCGGTGGTTTTTGTACTCGAAGGGGTACGCTAACGACACAAGTTGCAACAGCCCTGCACTGTGTCAGGTGTAACTAAGTTATTTTTGGATAAATGAATGAAAACTTTTACCGCTAAGCCAGAAAGCGTAACACGCGACTGGTACGTTGTTGATGCGACAGACAAAACACTGGGCCGTATCGCAACAGAAATCGCTTCCCGTTTACGTGGCAAGCACAAGCCAGAGTACACTCCGCACGTTGATACCGGTGATTACATCATCGTTGTAAACGCAGAGAAAGTAGCTGTTACAGGTGCTAAAGCGCAGAACAAAATGTATTACTCTCACACTGGCTTCCCAGGCGGCATCAAGGAAATCAGCTTTGAGAAATTGATCGCGAAGAAACCAGAAATGGTTCTGGAACTTGCTGTTAAAGGCATGTTACCAAAAGGCCCACTGGGCCGCGCTATGTTCCGTAAGTTGAAAGTTTACGCAGGCGCCGAGCATCAGCATGCTGCTCAGCAACCGCAAGTATTAGATATTTAATCGGAGCATATCATGGCACAGAATCAATATTACGGAACTGGTCGTCGTAAAAGCTCAACGGCCCGTGTATTCATTAAAGCTGGTACTGGTAAGATTACTGTTAACCAACGCGAATTAGCCGAGTATTTCGGTCGCGAGACAGCTTGTATGATTGTTAAACAGCCATTAGAGCTAGTTGAAATGGTTGAAAAGTTTGACTTATACATCACTGTTAAAGGTGGTGGTATCAGCGGTCAAGCTGGCGCTATCCGTCACGGTATTACTCGTGCACTGATGGAGTTTGACGAATCATTGCGTCCTGCACTGCGTAAAGCAGGCTTTGTAACGCGTGATGCACGTAAAGTTGAACGTAAGAAAGTGGGTCTGCGTAAAGCACGTAAGCGTCCACAGTACTCAAAACGTTAATCGTTTTATTACAGTACAGAAACCCGGCACATGTTGCCGGGTTTTTTATTTGCAGCACCAGAGCTAAACAGCGAGTAAACTAACGGTTATACCCTGTTATACAACGCAAACAGTTAAGATAATAGCTATTCACATTGCCTTAATCCTTGTGTAAAGCAAGGCTTTTCATTATGATCTACCTCATTTTACAGTTATAATAATTGCTGAAATTCAGCCGCTTAAATTTTGTTTAAGTGTTAACGTGGAGACGAGTGGATGAGCAACGCGCCCGTAGATCAAGGTCGCCGCCGCTTCCTTACCATTGCAACCTCGGTCGTAGGGGGTGTAGGTGCTGTCGGAGCTGCTGTACCTTTTATAGCTTCGTGGAACCCAAGTGAGAGAGCTAAGCAAGCTGGTGCAGCAGTAACTGCTGATATCAGCAAATTAGAAGAAGGCCAGCTAATACGTGTTGAATGGCGCGGTAAGCCAGTTTGGTTAGTAAAACGCAGCCAAGTATCACTAGATCAATTACCTCAGCTAAATAGCATGTTACGTGATCCTGAATCAGCAGATGAGCAACAACCTGCTTACGCGCAAAATATTTATCGTTCGAAAAAGCCGGAGATTTTTGTTGCTGTAGGTATTTGTACTCACCTTGGTTGTTCACCAACCTATATCCCTACCGACTTTGACGCCCACGTTGAGGGTGTACACTCTGGTTTCTTCTGTCCATGTCATGGTTCTACTTATGACTTAGCGGGCCGCGTGTTCTCTGGTGTACCAGCGCCGAAAAATCTACAAATTCCACCTTATATGTTTATTGACGACAATACTTTAGTAATTGGCGAAGATGAGGGGACAGTCTGATGTTTAAAAATCTGATGAACTGGATTGAATACCGTCTGCCATTTATGGAAAAGATGAACCTGCATGTTATGCAGTATCCAGCACCAAAAAACTTTAACTTCTGGTACTTCTTTGGCTCATTAGCCATGCTGGTATTAGTTAACCAAATTCTGACCGGTGTTTGGTTAACCATGAACTATGAACCCAGTGCTGAAGGCGCTTTTGCATCCGTTGAGTACATTATGCGTGATGTGGATTACGGCTGGTTGTTACGCTATATGCATTCTACTGGCGCGTCAGCGTTCTTTGTTGTGGTTTATCTGCACATGTTGCGCGGTATGATGTACGGCTCTTACCAGAAACCACGCGAACTGCTGTGGATTTTCGGTATGCTAATTTTCTTAGTATTAATGGCTGAAGCCTTTATGGGTTACTTGCTACCATGGGGACAAATGTCTTTCTGGGGCGCTCAGGTTATTATCTCCATATTCGGTGTAATACCGGGTATAGGTGACGACCTGACATTATGGATCCGCGGCGATTATGTTATCTCTGGCGCAACCCTAAACCGTTTCTTCGCCTTACACGTTATTGCGTTACCATTGGTGTTGGTTATATTGGTGTTTTTACACATTATGGCATTACACGAAGTGGGCTCGAATAACCCAGACGGTATAGACGTAAAACGTGATAACGATGGTTCAGTTGAACAAACTGAAGCAGACAAGAAGTTTACTTTCCACGAGTACTTCACCAAAGGTGGCAAGAAAATCATTGTTGATGCTATTCCATTCCACCCATATTACACGGTTAAAGATTTAGTCGGTGTAGCTGGCTTCTTATTAATATTTGCTTGGATAATTTTCTTTATGCCAGAAGGCGGCGGTTTCTTCCTTGAACCACCAAACTTTGAAGCAGCAAACCCAATGAAAACACCAGAGCATATTGCACCAGTTTGGTATTTCACTCCATTTTATGCAATTTTGCGTGCGGTGCCTGATCAATTATTTGGCGCAATTTTTATGTTCTTAGCCATTATTGCATTGGCATTATTACCGTGGATAGACCGTGGTTCGGTGCGCTCAGTGCGCTATCGTAGCGGTTTACATAAAGCTAACTTAATCTTGTTTTGTATTAGCTTTATCGCACTAATGGTATTAGGTGTGCTACCGGCAACACCTACGTACACCATATTGGCCCGCATCTTCTCGTTTACATATTTTGCTTACTTTATTTTACTGTGGATATACAGTAAAAATGAGACAACCAAACCGTTACCAGTGAGGTTAAGTTAATGATTAAGCATATTTTCTCAGCAGCCTTACTATGCATATCAGCTAGCGTGTTTGCCTCTGGTGGCGGCGTACATTTAGATAAAGCACCGATTGACCTGACCGATAAAGCGTCGCTGCAAAACGGCGCTCGTATGTTCCAAAACTATTGCTTGGGTTGTCACCAGATGCAATATCAGCGCTATGCCAGAACCTTCCGCGATTTGGATATTCCAGAAGACGTTGGTATGGAAAACCTGATGTTTACTGGTAAAAAAGTGGGTGACCATATAAAAAACAATATGGCAACTAAGGACGCAGAAAAATGGTTTGGTGCAGCGCCACCTGACCTAACTAACGTTGCTAGGGTACGTGGGCCAGATTGGCTATATACCTACTTACGCAGTTTTTATGCTGACCCATCACGTCCGTTTGGCGTGAATAATGAAGTATTTCCATTGGTAGGTATGCCGCACGTACTGCAAGAGTTACAAGGCACACCTTATAAAGCATACGAAACACGCTTAGTTGATGGTGAGTCAAAGGACGTTTATGCTGGCATTAAAACTGACGGCAAAGGCGAACTTACTACTGAAGAGTATGATAGAGCCGTCGCAGATCTGGTAAACTACTTAGAATATGTTGGCGAGCCGTCAAAATTAGAAGCAAAAGCACTTGGAATTAAAGTAATGGTATTTCTGCTTATCTTCTTTGTCGTTGCTTACCTACTGAAGAAAGAATATTGGAAAGATGTACATTAACTAGTTAAATCAACTAGATATGTTTATGGGGGCCTTAGCGCCCCTTTGCTGTTTTTTATTTTACTGGAGGAAGACATGGCTATCACTGCCAATAAACGCCCTGTAATGACGTTGTTCTCAGCAGCTGATGATATGTTCAGCCATCAAGTACGTATTGTACTTGCTGAAAAAGGCGTAACTGTCGATATTCTTCAGGTCGCACAAGATAATTTGCCGGAAGATTTATATGAAGTAAATCCTTACGGCAGCCTGCCGACATTGCTTGACCGTGAATTGGCTTTGTATCAAGCCAATATCATTATGGAATATCTGGACGAGCGTTTTCCTCATCCTCCGTTGATGCCTGTGTATCCAGTTGCACGTGGCCAAGCACGGTTAATGATGTACCGTATTGAAAAAGATTGGTATCGTTTAGCCGCTTCAGTTTTAAATGGCGATGAGAACGCAGCAACTGCCAGACAAGAACTAAAAGAAGGTTTATTGTCAATTGCTCCGTTGTTTAATGAAACGCCGTATTTTATGAGTGAAGAATTTGGTTTAGTTGACTGTTATATGTCAGCTCTACTTTGGCGCTTACCAGCATTAGGTATTGAGCTAATTGGCCCAGGTAGCAAAGAACTGAAAAACTATATGACACGTATTTTTGAACGTGACGCATTTCAGGCATCTTTAACTGATGTTGAGCGCGAGATGCGCAGAGGAACGAAGCTGTAATGAAGATGACACCAAACCGCCCCTATTTGCTTAGGGCGTTTTACGAGTGGATTGTAGATAACAACTGTACGCCATATTTAGTGGTAGACGCGACCGTAGATGACGTGAAAGTACCAACCCAATTTATCCAGAACGGACAAATTGTGCTAAACACCGCACCGTCAGCCGTGGGTAATCTGCAGTTAGGTAACGATGCTGTTACCTTTAGCGCTCGGTTTGGTGGACAACCGTTTGCGTTGTATATTCCGGTAACCGCCGTTTTAGCTATTTATGCTCGCGAAAATGGCGCTGGCACCGTATTTACACTGGAAGAAGAGGAAGATGAAGCAGAGATTTTTGATGAAGATCTGAATCATGAACCAGAACCGCCAGAACCAACCAAACCTAAACGCGCTTCGCACCTGAAAGTAGTTAAGTAACATTAGCTACCGCTAACTTAATTTTTAGCGGTAGCAACTTGCCAAAATGCTTGAATAAGTGGCTCATGCAGTCGCTTGTTTAGCATACAAACGCCAAGATCAAATGGCTCAAACCGATAATCCAATTCTATATTCCGTACTCTATCTTTTACAGGGCTGTTAACTACTACCGCATCTGCAACTAATGCAATGCCCGTTCCCAACGCTACCATTGATACCATAGCTTCGTGGCCATCTACTTTGGCAACAACTTGAGGTACAACCGCCATTTGCTGTAGCCAGTTGTCAAAGCGACTACGTGCAGGGCCATGCTCAGGCAAAATCATTGGGATTTTCTGCCAAGGAACGGGCGTTTGTTGTAGTAAATCATTCACTTTGCAGGGAATGTTAGGTGCGATTAGCTGCACCGGAAGGCTAGCAATACTGCGAAAGGCTAAATTAGTGGGTAACTGCAATGGGTGAGCAGCTAGCGCAATATCAACTTCGCCTAAGCGCACTTTTTCAATAGCCGATGCTGCGTCACCTGTTGTTAGTTTTAGTTCTGCCTTTGGGCATATTAACCTGAAACGATCTAAGATCGTTGGTAAGTGACTATAACTTGCGGTAACGGTGCAAAATAGCCGAATTTCACCAGTAAGCTCGGCACTGGCCAGTTGTAAATCTACCTGTAACTGATGCCATTCATCTAACCATAATCTTACGAACTGTTGAAAACGCAGGCCAGCAGCCGTCAATTTTACCGAGCGTTTATCACGAAAAAATAATTCGGTTGCTAACTCTGCCTCTAACCGCTGGATCACGCGAGTTAATGTCGGTGGGCTAACATACATTTGTTCGCTGGTTTTACTAAAATTTAAACTGCTAGCAAGGTGCAGAAATAGCTGAGCGCTGCGTGTATCCATAATAAGTGTATTGCAAAAAGTGAAATATAGACTTGTTAATATATCACTTCACGCAATTAAAACCAGTAGGTAGTATCAACCTATTCAAGCAAGCCTTAGCTGGCAGCTGTTAATACCCATTTTAGGATAAGTTGTATGGCTAATTACTTTAATACACTGAATTTACGCCAACAGTTGGCTCAACTGGGCCAATGCCGTTTTATGGATAAAGCTGAGTTTATAGAAGGCTGCGAACTAATAAAAGGTTGGAATATCGTCATTGTTGGTTGCGGTGCTCAAGGCTTAAACCAAGGTTTAAATATGCGTGATTCCGGCTTAACAATTCGCTATGCGCTGCGGGCTGAAGCGATTACCGAACAGCGTGCATCCTTTATTAAAGCGACGAGCAATAATTTTGCTGTGGGTACCTACGAGCAGTTAATTCCTAGCGCAGATTTAGTCCTGAACTTAACACCAGATAAGCAACATAGCGCAGTAGTTGAAGCCATTATGCCATTAATGAAGCAGGGCGCGACGCTAGCCTATTCACATGGTTTTAATATAGTGGAGGAGGGTAAGCAAATTCGACCGGATATCACGGTAATAATGGTAGCACCTAAGTGCCCAGGTACCGAAGTGCGCGAAGAATATAAACGCGGCTTTGGCGTACCAACATTAATAGCCGTGCATCCAGAAAATGACCCCAATGGGCAGGGATTGGCTATTGCTAAGGCTTATGCTTCTGCTACAGGCGGCGACCGTGCCGGTGTATTACAGTCGTCATTTATCGCTGAAGTTAAGTCAGACTTAATGGGCGAGCAAACGATTTTATGCGGCATGTTGCAAACGGGGGCAATTTTAGCCTTTGATAAAATGATTGCTGATGGCATTGAAGCCGGTTACGCGGCCAAACTTATACAATACGGTTGGGAAACAGTAACCGAAGCATTAAAGCACGGCGGTATTACTAACATGATGGACCGTTTAAGTAACCCCGCAAAAGTTAAAGCCTTTGAGTTAGCAGAACAACTTAAGCAGACATTGCGGCCGTTATTTGAAAAACATATGGACGATATTATTAGCGGCGAATTTTCGCGTACCATGATGATCGATTGGGCTAATGACGATAAAAACCTATTAACATGGCGAGAGCAAACCCGAAGTAGCGGTTTTGAGCAAGCGCCGGTGTCTGCAGAAACTATTGCTGAGCAAGAATATTTTGATCATGGCACCTTGCTTGTTGCCATGGTGAAAGCCGGCGTTGAGTTGGCATTTGAAATTATGGTTGATGCCGGTATTGTAGCTGAATCCGCCTACTACGAATCGTTGCATGAAACACCTTTGATTGCTAATACCATTGCGCGTAAGCGGTTGTATGAGATGAATGTTGTTATTTCGGATACCGCAGAATATGGTAACTACTTATTTTCGCATGCGGCAGTGCCATTATTAAAAGATACGATTAATAACTTAACTAGCGACTACATAGGCCAAGGTTTAGTCGGCCGATACGGTGTTGATAACCTAAAGTTGATTGCAGTAAATGAGGCAATTAGGCAGCATCCTGTTGAAGTTGTAGGTAAAAAATTGCGAGGTTATATGACTGCTATGAAGCGTATCGTCGAGCTGCAGCAATAGAGTGATGAATGAAGTGGTTAGTAGCCTAGCAAGTATAGCAAAGCTGCTATGCCAATAACGGTGTTACACGTGGACCTTGGTTGTTTTGCCCTGCTATGCGGGGCTTTTTTTAGCAAGTAACTTAAACCGAGCATAAAATGTAACTCGTACAAGTTAAGTTAGTTATTGACGTGAATTACCGAAAAATATTGAAGTTAGTGTGCTGAAGGAGTTGGCCGCAAACTGCGCGGCCTCTCTAATATTCTTTCGTCATCCTGACGATACTGTCCGTAGTAGCTCTTCCTTGGCCCCATCCTAGGGTGTTCCTAAAGCGTCTTGCTTGTCCTGCTATCCTTAAGCATCGTCATCCTGACAATGCGCTCTCATCCTAAGAGTTCCTTTATCTTTCTCGCTACTTCCAGCGCCAGTGATGAAACTGAAAAAAGCATACTCTTCCTGAGCGTGTCCTGTTATTCATCCTTGTGCTATCCTAGCAATCTACTGCATCCTGCAGCTGTACCCTACATCCTGTTGGGTCTATCCGTTGACAAAGCTATTATCAACTTTTCAGCTTTGTTAAAGCAGTGGTTTTTTTGAATTAACTTGCTGTAAGAATAATGTAATTTGTGAAATTTAATTTTTAATTGTTTAATTTCATTATGTTACGGTGTTTACTGCTATTTCATCTTAATGTGAATAGCGCTTAAACTCAGTCATTTGTGAGATATATCTCACAAAGTGGCAGGCTTAAAGGTTGTTTTATCTTACAGAAGAATTGGACTTAGTGATTTAAAGGAATAGATGTGGCAAGAGAACAGTTGGGAATATGTGCTGAAGCAAATTTACATGGTACTTATCTGCTATTAAATGCTTTTGAGGGCCATGAAAAGGTATTGCGTTATAAGTTAGCACGTATCTCGCAGTTGTTTGATCGTTTGGCGGGGCATTTTTCTGAGGCGATGTTAACGGGCATGGTTGCTGTAGGCAGTAATTATTGGGATGTGCTTTATCCTGATGCCAGGCCCGCCGCCTTAAAAACCTTTCCAGAGATAGATGCGAATGATATTGGTATGGCGCCAGTACCTATAGATCTATTGATCCAAATTCGTTCAGACCGGCTTGATGTTAATATTATTGCTTGTCAGCAAGTATTACAGCTATTGCAAAGCCACGTTGAAGTGCAAGAACAGCTGCAAGGTTTTCGTTATTTAGATGGCCGTAACCTTACTGGTTTTATTGATGCACCTTATAATCCTGGAACACGAACTAGACGGCCGGTTGCGTTAATAAATACTGAGCAACAACCTGTTTTTGCTGCAGGTAGTTATTTATACCTACAATATTTATGTTTTGATCAGCAAGCATGGCAACAATTAGCGGTAGTAGACCAAGAAGAAATTATGGGCTGTTATAAAGTATCTGGTAAGCCCTTACCGGCAGAATTGTTGCTTGCAGATAGCCATTTTGCCGTTATGCAAAAACACGGCGAACAAAATACCATGGTACTACAACAAAATATGCCGTTTTATCAGCTAAAACGTCAGGGCTTAATTCAAATGAGTTTTGCCGCTAGTCCTGAAGCATTGAATGAGCAACTATATCAACGTTTAGGTATAGCAGAGCATGCGGTGGGGGCAGACTTACTGCTGGCTTATCATCATATTGAATTGAGTGCAGCGTTCTTCGCACCCTCTATCAGTTTTCTTGAGTTATCAGCCACAGATTAAATTTAAGCTTTAATTACACTTTCTCAAATAATTCAGTAACCTTAGTAAGCGTAAAATCTATATTTTTTACGCTTATAGGAGCAATGAAAATCGTATCATCACCCGCGATAGTTCCCAGTACGCCTTCCGCTTTGCCTACCGAGTCAAGTAATCGTGCAATAAGCTGTGCTGCACCAGGGCTAGTACGAATAATGATCATCACGTCGTTATGCTCAATATCTAATACTAGCTGTCGCAATGGGCTTTTAGTGGTTGGTACGCCTAATTCTGATGGCAGGGTGTAAACCATATCTTGTCTGGCGTTACGCGTGCGAACGGCACCGTATTTACTTAACATGCGTGATACTTTTGACTGGCTAATATTGTCAAAGCCATCGTTTTTTAACGCGTCAACAATTTCACCTTGAGAACCAAAGCTTTCAGTTTTTAATATTGATTTAAAAGCCTGAATTAACGCTTCTTGCTTAGCTTGTTTAGTCATACCGTGCTCATTTTTGTAATTTATTGCCACTATCTTAACAAAGTTCGTCGCTGGCGACACTTTGTGAAGTAAACTAGATTAAAATTCGCTAAAATGCCTAAACTTTAAGCTTAAGCTATTTGTGTTTTTTACGCGGTTTCAGTATTGTTGGCGCGTTTTTCATTCAATCGTTATCGAGGGAAATAATCATGAAAGTAGCCGTTTTAGGTGCCGCCGGTGGTATTGGTCAGGCATTATCATTATTACTGAAGCTAGACTTGCCAGCAGGTACAGATCTCGCATTGTACGATCTAGCGCCAGTAACACCGGGTGTTGCGGTTGATTTAAGTCATATCCCTACCGCGGTTAAAGTAACTGGTTATGGTAAAGAAGATTTAAACACGGCGTTAGCCGGTGCAGATATTGTTATGATCCCTGCTGGTATGCCACGTAAGCCTGGCATGGACCGTTCAGATTTATTTAATATTAACGCCGGTGTAGTAAAAACGCTTGCTGAAGCTATTGTACAGCAATGCCCTAAAGCACTAGTGGGTGTAATTACCAACCCAGTAAATACTACGGTAGCAATTGCTGCTGATGTATTTAAAAAAGCGGGTACTTATGATGCGCGTCGCTTATTTGGTGTAACCACGCTTGATGTTATTCGTGCTGAAACCTTTGTTGGTGAGTTAAAAGCTAAAAACCCAACTGAAATAGCTGTGCCAGTAATTGGTGGCCATAGCGGTACTACTATTTTACCTCTGTTATCTCAGGTTGCAGGCGTAAGCTTTAGCGATGACGAAGTTGCGTCATTAACGCATCGTATTCAAAATGCCGGTACTGAAGTGGTAGAAGCTAAAGCGGGTGGCGGTTCAGCGACGTTATCAATGGGCCAAGCTGCAGCGCGTTTTTGTCTATCTTTAGTGAAAGGTTTACAAGGCGAAAAAGTAACTGAGTATGCTTATGTTGAAGGCAACGGCGAACACGCTCGTTTCTTTGCTCAGCCAATAACCTTAGGTAAAAATGGTGTGGAAGCGTTGTTGCCGATAGGCACATTAAGTGCTTTTGAGCAAAAAGCGATGAACGATATGCTAGGTACCTTGCAAGCAGATATTACGCTTGGCGAAGAATATGTAAAAAATAATTAAGTTGGTTTTTGCATAAAAAAAGGCGCTGATGCGCCTTTTCTATTATATACACTTAACTGCGATTAGTGCGTTCTGGATACGGCAATATCGGCTAGTGCCAGTAGAGCTTGTTTGTAAGCAGATTCCGGCAGCGTTGCCAGCGCTTGACGCGCTTTCTCTGCTTCTTGTTCAGCAAGGTTGCGCGTGTAGTGAAACGCTTTGGTGTCGTGCAGTGCTGTCATAATGGCATCAAGATGCAGCATGCCATTACCTTGCTCTATCGCTTCACTAATTAGCGCTTTTTGCTGTGCCGTGCCGTGTTTTAGTGCATGAATAAGCGGTAAGGTAGGTTTGCCTTCAGCTAGATCATCACCGATATTTTTACCTAGCTCTAAGGCGTCAGCTTGATAATCTAAAACGTCATCAATTAACTGAAAAGCAGTACCAAGGTGCATACCGTATAATTTCATACTGTTCACTACAGCTTCAGGTTGCTGTGTAATAATGGCGGCTAATTGCGTAGCAGCTTCAAACAGTTTTGCTGTTTTGCAGTAAATAACCTGCATATAGCTTTGTTCAGTGGTATCTGGATCGTTAACGTTCATCAGCTGTAGCACTTCGCCTTCAGCGATGATGTTAGTTGCGTCAGCTAGCACATGCATAATACGCATGTCATTTAATGACACCATCATTTGGAATGAACGGCTATACAGAAAGTCACCAACTAGTACGCTAGCTTGGTTACCAAACACTGCGTTAGCTGTTTGTTTACCTCTTCGCAGCGTAGATTCATCTACGACATCGTCATGCAGTAAAGTTGAGGTATGAATAAACTCAATAATGGCCGCAACGGTAATGTGGGCGCTGCCTTCATAGCCAAGAGCTCTAGCCGCTAATACCGCAAGTAATGGCCGTAAGCGTTTACCACCACTATTAACGATGTAGATGCCTAATTGATTGATCAAGGCAACATCGGAGTTTAGTTGTGAAAAAATATGTTTATTAACCGCAGCCATATCGGCAGATGATAACTGCTGGATCTGTTCGAGCGTCATGAAAAACAACTGCTTAAGCCAAAGAATGGCTGCAATTCTACACCATCAGGCACAGAGTCCCAACTCAAAACTAGATCCTTTTCTAACATCAGTGATCTTTTTTATATTACTACTTGCGGGGGTATAGGAAATTGCGTACAATTCGCGCCCTGTGAATTGAATTAACACGCCCCTTAAAAAAGCGATGGCGTGCTTTGTACGGAGTTAACTATGTACGCGGTTTTCCAAAGTGGTGGCAAACAGCACCGTGTGACGGAAGGTCAGACTCTACGTCTTGAAAAATTAGACTTAGAAACCGGCGCAACAATCGAATTTACACCAATGATGGTCGCTAATGGCGAACAAATCAGCATCGGTGCACCTTTAGTTGAAGGTGGTAAAGTAGTAGCGGAAGTGGTCACTCATGGCCGTGGCGATAAAATTAAAATCGTTAAATTCCGTCGTCGTAAGCATTCACGTAATCAGATGGGCCACCGTCAGTGGTTTACTGAAGTGAAAATTACCAGTATCAGCGCGTAACAGGAGTATCGACACATGGCAAGCAAAAAAGGTGTAGGTAGCACTCGTAACGGTCGTGATTCAGAAGCTAAACGCTTAGGTGTTAAACGTTTTGGCGGTGAGTCTGTATTAGCTGGTAGCATCATCGTGCGTCAACGTGGTACTAAATTCCACGCTGGCACTAACGTTGGTATCGGTAAAGACCATACTTTATTCGCTTTAACCGAAGGTAAAGTGAAATTTGAAGTTAAAGGTGAGCACAATCGCAAGTTTGTGAGCATCGTCAGCGAATAAGCTGAAAATCTTCAAAGAAACCCCGCCTCGTGCGGGGTTTTTTATTAAATAAACTGTGATATAGGTGTCGAAATGTGTTTTTCGGCATGTTTTAATAACCTAAGTTATACTTGTTCTAGTTAGCAATTGGCTAGAATTAAACTGATTAATCAGGACGCACCCAATGAAGTTTGTAGATGAAGCGATAATTCGAGTTGAAGCCGGTGATGGTGGCAATGGCATTATCAGTTTTTTACGTGAAAAATTTGTATCAAAGGGTGGTCCTAACGGCGGCGACGGCGGCGACGGCGGCGATGTCTATCTGGTTGCAGACGAGAACCTGAATACCCTAGTTGATTTTCAATTTGAAAAATTTCATCGCGCCGAGCGCGGTGAAAATGGCGCTAGTGTTAACTGTACGGGGAAGCGCGGCAAAGATTTAACCTTACGTGTACCTGTAGGTACTCGCGCAGTAGACGTTGATACCGACGAAATATTAGGTGATTTAACCCATATTGGTCAACGCCTGTTGGTGGCAAAAGGTGGTTGGCATGGTTTGGGTAATACCCGTTTTGCTAGCAGTACTAACCGAGCGCCGCGGAAAAAAACCAATGGTACGCCCGGTGAAATTCGTAATTTACGTTTAGAATTATTGTTATTAGCTGATGTAGGCTTGCTCGGTTTACCTAATGCTGGTAAATCGACACTTATTCGCGCTGTCTCATCGGCAAAACCCAAAGTTGCTGATTACCCGTTTACTACTTTGGTGCCTAATTTGGGTGTGGTTCGTGTTGAAGCGCACCGTTCTTTCGTTATCGCTGACATACCTGGTTTAATTGAAGGTGCGGCTGAGGGCGCAGGTTTAGGTATACAGTTTTTAAAACATCTCGAAAGATGCCGTTTATTGTTACATGTAGTTGACGTACTACCTGCGGATGGTTCAGATCCTGCAGAAAATGCAGTTACAATAGTGCATGAGTTGGCAAAATATAGTCAAAAGTTAGCCGGAAAACCGCGTTGGTTAGTTTTTAATAAACTTGATCTCGTGATGGCTGATGAGCTAGAAGAAATTATTGCCAAGGTGACGTCTGCGCTTGAGTGGGACGGGCCAGTATTTAAAATTGCTGCCGCAGGGCGGACAAACACCGATAGGCTAGCTGCAGATATTCTTAATTATATAGAACTATTACCTGTAGAAGAGCCAGCAGACCCAATAGCTGATCCTGTAACATTTAAATGGGATGATAGTCCAGTTGATATTCAGCCTGTTGCCGAAGATGAAGACGACGACGATGATGACTTTGATGAAGACGACTACGATGTAGAAGTAATTTATCAACGTTAAGGTATCTGTAAATGATAATTTCGATGATAGCAGCTATGGCAGACAACCGGGTAATTGGTAAAGATAACCAAATGCCGTGGCATCTGCCCGCAGATTTAAAGCATTTTAAGCGCCTTACTCTAGGTAAGCCTGTGGTAATGGGGCGGAAAACTTTTGAATCTATAGGTAAGCCCTTGCCAGGTCGACGAAACGTTGTCATCAGCCGTACTGCGCCATTGGATAATCGTGGCGCCGAGTGGGTAACCAGTTTGGCGCAAGCGTTCGAATTATTAGCAGGGCAAGCTGAGGTAGTGGTTATCGGTGGTGCCGAAATTTATAAGCAATGCTTACCAGTAGCACAGATTTTATACCTGACTAAGATTGATTTAAATGTAAGCGGCGATGCATTTTTTCCGGATTATCAATCGAGTAGTGCAGGGGCTTGGCAAGTAATAGATGAATATGAGCAGCCTGCTGATTCTGCTAACCCTTATGCATGTCGTTTTGTTACGTTACAACGAGTAATTTGATTTTGGCTTAATTTGCACCAGCACAAACATGTTGTTAATATAATTCATGTGATGTTCAGCGAGGAGTAGTGAATGAGATTATTGCCAACTATAGTTTGTGGTGCTGCGGTAACACTGTCGTTATTAATTGCACCGGTTGCAGTAGCCGATGATCAGTTAGCTGTGTCAATGTGTGACTATGTAACTGCAGATGATAAAAACCGTTTACGTAAGGTACTGAGTGATTATCGACTGCGGCTACGCAATATTTATGATGGTGTGCTGTGCAATGGCGATAGCTTGCTGCGTCATGCGTTTAAAAGTAACGCAGTAGACGTTGGTGAGTTTATTGCTAAGCAGTTACCAGGTACGGCTATCGCAAACGCTGGAGATATAGCTTGGGCCGAAGCCAATGGGTATTCTGCGTCGCCATTGTTAGCGGTATTAAAAGCTCGCGCCGGTGAAGGTGATTAAGTTAGACGTTTATATTACTGACAACCTCATTTTAACTGAGCAATAAAAAAACCGCGTATTCGCGGTTTTTTATTGCTGTTACAAATTACATTATACTTTAAATTGCTCAACTGATACGCGCAGCTCTTCTGCTAAACGTGCTACTTCATGACTAGATTCAGAGGTTTGTTCTGCGCCTGATGCAGTTTCTTCAGCGATAGATACAATAGATTCCAATAGTTTACTGATCTCATGCGATACATGGTTTTGCTCTTTAGCAGCATCAGATATTTGCTCACTCATATCGTGGGCTAAATGTACCGCTTGAGTAATTGAGTCAAGTGCCAACGTTGCTACTTCAGTTTTATCTACGCACTCTTCTGCTTGTTTTTTACCTTTATTCATTGCTTCTACTGCCGCCTGAGCGCCACTTTGCAATACTTGGATCATTGCTTGAATTTCTTGGGTAGAGGCCTGAGTTTTACTGGCTAATGAACGGACTTCATCTGCAACTACCGCAAAGCCTCGGCCTTGTTCGCCTGCGCGCGCAGCTTCAATTGCTGCGTTTAATGCCAGTAAGTTAGTTTGCTCTGCTATGCCACGAATAACGTCTAAAATGCTACCAATTGATGCACTATCTTTATGCAGTTTATTGATCACCACTGAGGCTTGGTCAACTTCGCGTGATAGTTGAATAATAATTGCTTTGTTCTCAAGAGAAATACCTCTAACACGTTCAGCTTCGTTGTCGGCATTTTTAATTTCAGCCAATGCGTCGTTAGAACTTTGCAGCACGCCTTGAGAGGTACTGCTCATTTCGGTGGTTGCAGTTGCCGCTTGGGTAACCTGAGATTTCTGTTCGCGAATGGCTTGAGTTGTTTGCACGGTAATGGCTGATGTCTGCTCTGATGCTGCAGCAAGCTGAGTTGAGCGAGAAATAATACCTTGTATTAGCTGTTGCAAATTGCCAATTACGGTATTGCAGTTACGTGCTAAGTCACCAAACTCGTCTTGTGCGCTATCATCGAGTTTTTGTGTCATATCGCCCGATGCCACCACGCTTAAAATCTGGTTAACTTTGGTCAACGGTATTGAAATGCTGCGCACCGTTAATGTAGCAATAATAATAGAAAATATAATTGAAAGTAGTACCACTATGAATATAGTAGTAATAGCATTTGATACGCCAGTGGCAGAATCGTTTTGAATCATTTCTGCAGCTTTACTGGCTTGATTTAATAGCCGAGCAAGGCTTGCCATACCATTGGTGGCTTGCTCTTCAGCAGAGGCCAGTAAAGCGGTTGCATCGGCAGTGCTTTGCAAACGCTTAAGCTTAATATTGGGGATGCCATTATTTTCATTTAATAGTGTGTTTATTTGGCTTATTTTTTCTTGTAATTCATTTACTAGATTAACCTTACCGTTAGTCTCGGTTTGTATTACTGCAAATTGCTCATTTAATTCTTTTAAACGAAAAGCAATTTCATTGTTGATGGTATTCGCGGTGGCATCAGATGCCGTACGGTTTAAATCAACTACGTTACTGATCAGGGTATTAATACCGGTTTCAATACTGGTAGCGGCTTGATAAGAGCGAGGAAAACGTTTTTGTACATCCCGGGTGTCGGTGAAATCTAGAATAAGTGAAGCCATATCATCGGCGTGTGTTTCTAAGTCTACCAACTTATTATCAATGTCATCACGTAAGCGAAGGCTATTATTTAGTTGCTCAAATAAACGTGTTGCTGCTGGCGTAAAGTTGCTATATGACTCATTGACTGCAGCTGCGGCTGATTTCAGTGTTGCTTCATCTTGCACTGCTGTTGCTAGTCGTTTAGCCGCTTGCTGATAGCGTTCTTGTTCGGCATCAAATTGGCGCCGTAGCTGCTCAATTTCAGATAGTGTAGTGGCGTTAAAGGCTTGTAAGTTAAGTTTGCTCATTACTACAAACTCACTTTGCATTGCGGCACTGTTCTCTAATGCAGGGATAGATACTTTATTTACTTCAGCGGTTGAGGTACTGATACTGCTTAAACTGCCGTAAGCAGTTATACCAATAAGTAATAGCAGTAGCGAGATAATACCAAATCCGCCTTTAACTTTTAATGCAACGGTTAACTTCATAACAACTCCCACTTTTTGCATTAGTAATGCACCTTAATTTAAGATGCTAAGCTGAACAAGTTTGCACAACGCAATTAATTATACTGTGTCGGTTTAAAACCTACGACACTATAACGTTGTTGGGTTTCAATACAATATGCGGTGAGAGTATTTCCCCAAACACAGCCAGTATCCAGTGCATGTATATTAGTAACGGGACTATAACCATTTAACGACGCCCAGTGGCCAAAAAATAGCTCAGGTTGCAGTTTACTGCGCCAGAATTCATACCAAGGTATTAACTTTAACTGATTTCGCGGATGGCCCTTTTCTTTTAACTGTAACGAACCGTTGGGTCGGCAAAAACGCATTCGGGTGCAGCTATTAATAGTGAATCGCCAACGCTCTTGCTCCGTTGTGATATCTGCAAGGCTATTAGGTTTATTTCCATACATATGCTGCAATAGAAGCAAAGGTGCAGTACGAAGTTGATGCTGTACTTCCTGTGTCATTTCAATGGCCTGTTTAACTGACCATTGCGGTGATAAGCCGGCATGCACTAGCATATAACGCTGATCTTCACTGATGTGAAGCAGCGGCTGTTGGCATAGCCAGTGAATCAGATCGTCCAGTTCTGGGCTAGCAAATACTGGCTGGAGTAAGTCCTGTGCTTTTACTTCACCGACACCATAGTAACAAGCAATTAGATGGAGATCATGATTGCCTAATACAGTAACAGCAGAGCTGCCGAGACTTTTAACAAACTGTAGACATTCTAAGGATTGCGGACCTCTTGCTACTAAATCACCACAAAACCAAAGTTTATCTTGCTGTGGCTGGTAATTAATATGCTGTAGCAACCGTTGAAGGGCATCATAGCAACCTTGCAAATCGCCAATGACGTAGGTAGCCATTAATTAAGAATATTAGGCATGGCTAGTCTAAACAAGGGTATGGCGGCATGAAACCGCTCCATTTGTTCGGTGGCCATTTCATAATGCCCTTGCATGGTGCCAACCGGTGTTTCTAGTATTGCGCCGCTGGTATAACGGTAGCTGCTACCTGGTGCTAAGTTAGGTTGTTCACCAACAACGCCGTCGCCTTCTACTTCAGTTTGCTTGCCATTGGCATCGGTAATAAGCCAGTAGCGGCGCAACAGCTGAAGAGGCTGGTCGCTATGATTACGAATGGTAATTGTGTAGGCAAAAACAAAACGCTCTGCTGCCGGATCAGATTGCGCAGCAATATATAATGTTTCTACTTCTACTGGCACATTAAAATGAGACGTCATAAACCAGACTCTTGTTGCTGCAGCCATTGTGCAATGTGTATAAAATCATTCACGCTTAGTTGTTCAGGTCGTAATCCGGGGTTTAAGCCAAGCTGCTCTATCTGCTCCGCCGTCGCAAAGTTGCTAAAACAATTGCGCAGTGTTTTACGGCGTTGATTAAACGCTTCTAGGCAAACACGGTTTAATACTTCTGCCGCCACTGGAGCTCGGCTTGCAATGGCCCTAGGAATTAAGCGTACGACTGCAGAATCTACTTTTGGCGCAGGTTTAAAGGCGCCGGGGCCGACTTGAACTACGGGGATAGCCTCACAGTAGTACTGTGTCATTACACTTAAGCGCCCAAAAGCTTTACTACCATGAGTGGCGGTCATGCGCTGCACAACTTCCTTTTGTAACATAAAATGCATATTTTCAATTAAATCAGCATATTGAAAAAGGTGGAACAATAAAGGAGTGGAGATATTGTAAGGCAGATTGCCAAACACTTTCATTTTTTGGCCATTTTTTACCAAGCTGGTGAAATCAAACTTCATTGCGTCAGCTTGGTAAATCGTCAGTTTGTCTGCTAATTGTGGGTGTTGTTGTAACCGCTCGGCTAAATCTCTATCCAGTTCAACTACAGTTAAGTGCCTAGCTATTTCGGCGACAGGCTCTGTTAGCGCGCCAAGGCCTGGGCCAATTTCAACTAAAACATCGTTAGGTTTAGGCGCTATGGCTTTAACAATACGGCCTATAACCTGAGGGTCATGTAAAAAGTTTTGGCCAAAGCGCTTACGGGCGCGGTGCCCTTGGTGTACGTTATCAGTCATTTATCGTCATCGTTTTAGTGGCCATTATAATTGCTTGGTTCACAGCATGAAATAAGCTACCGGCGTCGGCTTTGCCTGTCCCCGCTAAGTCCAGAGCAGTACCATGATCTACAGACGTTCTTAGTAAGGGCAGGCCTAAACTAATATTTACTGAACGACCAAAACCCATGTGTTTTAGTACGGGTAAGCCTTGATCATGGTACATAGCAAGTACGGCGTCGGCGTCGTTCAAGTATTTGGGTTGAAACAAGGTATCGGCGGGTAGAGGACCAATTAAATTCATACCTGTCGCGCGCAGCTTATCTAGGGTAGGAATAATAATATCGAGTTCTTCACGGCCAAGATGGCCATCTTCACCCGCATGTGGGTTTAAACCGCAAACATAAATTTTTGGTTGCGCTATAGCAAATTTCTGTTGTAAATCATGATGCAAAATACCAATAACCTTGGTTAGGCGTTCAGCGGTAATAGCTTTGGCCACATAAGCTAGAGGAATATGGGTTGTTGCCAAAGCTACTCGTAGTCCTTCTGTAGCCAACATCATTACAACATAGGGGGTATTAGACTGTAACGCGAAGAATTCAGTATGGCCGCTAAAGGGAATTCCCGCCTTATTGATAATACCTTTGTGTACTGGGCCAGTGACAATAGCGTCAAATTCACCACTTATAGCTTTTTCGCCGGCAAAGGTTAGGGTTTGTATGACGTAGCCACCGTTGGCCGCATTAAGCTGCCCAGTGATCACTGGTTCTTCTAGTGCGAAATCAACTATCGTTAGGCTACCTGCTTGCTGTGCTTTAGGGCTGATTGTTGCATTGTAAGGTAGCAACCGTAACGGCAGTTGTAGCTGCGCAGCGCGCTCAATTAAAAGTTCGGCATTGGCACAAACCACCAGTTCAACCGGCCAATCTTGCTGCGCCAGTTTTATTACCAGATCAGGGCCTATGCCTGCAGGTTCTCCCGGAGTAATGCCAATGCGTAGTGTCATTTATTTCTCCGACATGACTTCAATATGCGCTTCAGCACGTAATTCGCGTAGCCAGTTACTCGCTTCTTCGTTGTAGCGGCGATTAAAAATCATTCGGTACACTTGTTCGCGCTTTTTATCAGCTGTAGCGTCTACGGTGCGTTTATCTAATACTTGGGCGATATGCCAACCATGTTCAGTGCGAAATGGCTCACTAATCTCATTTATTGCTAATCTGTTTAGAGTGTCTCGAAATGCTGGTACAAAAATACTGGGCTCACTCCAGCCTAAATCACCGCCGTTTAATTTAGAACCCGGGTCTTCAGAGTGCTGCTTTGCTAACTCTGCAAAATCTGCCTCGCCAGAGCGAACTTTTGCGGCAAACTCTGCCAACATGCTGCGGGCACGGTCTTCGCTAACGATAATTGACGGCTTAATAAGTATATGACGAGATTTTATTTCGTTGATGTCGGCTACGTTTTCACCGCGAATATCAAAAATTGTGAGGATGTGAAAACCAGCACCAGAACGCAGTGGCCCAATAATATCAGTTTTTTTACGGCCGCGAATAGCTTCAGAGAACAAGGTTGGCATTTCGTTAATATTCATCCAACCAAGGTCACCACCTTCGAGGGCGTTAGAACCTGAAGACGATGCTATTGCAATGCGCTTAAAGTCACTGCCGTCGCGTAAAAGTTGCATAACTTTATCTGCACGATCTTTGGTCTCAGTAATATCTTCTGCGGTTGCTTGGCTTGGAATAGCAATAAGAATATGACCGATATTGTACTGCTCGTTACTCGCGCCCTGATCTTCCATCAGCTTTATTAAGCTATCGATTTCTTGAGGGCTAATATAAATACGCCGTTGCACGTTAGCACGCACCACTTCGCCGGTAATCATTTCATCGCGAAGCCGCTCACGAAACCGCTCGTAATTACCTTCTTCGTTAATAACTTGTTGACGAAAAGCATCTAACGATAACTTTTCATTTTGGGCGATATTACGGATAGTATCGTCCAACTGTGCATCACTTATTTGCATGCCCATACGCTGAGCCATTTGCAATTGTAAGCTGGTAAGAATTAAACGTTCGGTTGCCTGAGTGCGCAGAGCAGCGTCAGACGGTAACGTTTGGTTTTGTGCGGCGGCATTGCGTTTAACCCGCTCAACAATGTCTGCAATATCACTTTCTAACACCACACTGTTATCCACTATGGCGGCAACGCTGTCTATTTCACGTTCAGTAGCGAAACTGCTAATACTGACACAACACAGCAGTGTTGCAGTGATAAGTCGAAATAACTTCATAAATTCCTACATCAATTAGTTAGTAAGTACGGTCGGCGATAATTAAAAATGCCGTTTGAAAGCATATCTGTCACACCAAAACCGGCGCTGTCGCCAAAACCTTTGAGAACAAACTGTATGCCTACACTACTGTCCAGTTGGCTTGCTTGGGCAAAATTACCAACTGGCAGATTAAGATCGGTCATAACCTGCCGCTTTGCAACCAGTCGCACGGCCCAGCAACAGGATTCATACTGCATACCAAAGCTCAGATCTATCATACGACGATTTGTCAGATCACGATAGTAACTACCGACCAGCTGCCAGTTATCGGTTACTGGCATCGTGCCAAGCACACCGAGTTGTCGAATTTCCACTCCTGAGACTGCACGGCTGAACCTATGGTTCAACTGGAAAAGACTTTTATCACTTGCTCGGTAGTCTAGCGACGCACTGCTTTTCATCACTTCGTTGCTATCAACATCATACTGTACTGCTGAGCTAAAGTACCATTTACGATACCAATGCCAAATAAGCTCTGCTGCCAGCATAGATTCAGATGAGCTAAAATCTTCCAGCAGGTCTGCGGACATGCTCGGTTGTTTTAAAAAGAAGATTTGGCCTAAACTAAAGCGAAATAACTCGTTATCAACATTATCATAAAATCGGCTGGTCCAGCCAACAGTTAGCTGGTTGGCTTCGTTAATTCGATCTAAACCAGAATACCGGTTGATACGAAACAGGCCATAATAATCGTCTTGCAAGCGGGTGGTATCGTACAAGCCAATCGGGCTTTGTTCACGATACGGAATATATAGATATTGAATTTGTGGCTCGAATGTTTGTAAGGCCGGTGCACCAAACCAATCATATTCACGCTCAAAATTTAATCGAGAGTGTAAACGAATTTTAGGTACTGTACGTGTCACTGATGGATCAATCTCTAAGCTATTGTCGCTAGTATGCTGCTGATAATAGGTATAAAGCAGACTCGCTTCGGCAGTAAACTCGAATGCCGGAGTCACAAAGGGTAGGCTGATACTAGGTTCAAGGTGCAGACGATTAGCACGATCTATGGCAGCTTCGTCATTGTAAAAATGCGCATACTGCGCTTGCCAAGCAAAATTAATACCAGGAAACAGGGCTACTGGTTTTGCCGAGGTGAGACTTAGCTCTGGTAATGAGCTGTAAGCCTTGTTGTAATTACCCAAGATCTCGAAGCTTTGTACTCTAAGCTGCGAATGTACTTGTTCGCCGTAATAGTTTAATGCTGCTTCGCGTAAAAGTTGTGTGTCACTTTGGTTGCTATAATCTGAGCCCAGCTCACTAATATAAGCATCATCACTTACGTCGGTAACATCAATAAAAGCCCGGAGCCTTGGCGTTAGATCACTTAAGTGGCTAAAGTGGCTAAGATAACGCGCGCCAAAATCATTATCTTTCTCGTTGTCAGAGTTCAAGTACTCAAGTTGCAAACTGCCTTGATGGGCTTCAGTTAGGTAACGAAACTCAGATTTTAGCTGTGCGCCGCGTTTACTCATGTAGCGCGGTGTTAACGTTAGGTCATAATTAGGTGCCAAATTTAGATAATATGGCAGTTCAAAATCAACGCCTAATTTTTGTGAGCTGCCAATCTTCGGCAATAATAGGCCGCTACGTCGCTGTTCGTTTACTGGAAATGTAATATAGGGCAGATATAAAACAGGAATATCTTTAATTCTAAATATGGCGTGGTGAGCTTCCCCCCAGCCTTCATCAGCTTCAATGTTAATTTCTTTGGCGTGTAGTGCCCAACTATTATCGTTGCTGGGACAAGTAGTAAATAAAGCCTGCTCAAGTACTAGCTGGTCTTCAGATGCGGTTAATTGTTTTGCATAACCTCGGCCAGCCTGGGCGGCAAATTGATAATTTGCGTCGTCTAAACTAGCTTGGTTGTGCGCTAAGTCGGCAGTAAAACGGCTGGCACTGACCTGCAGTACTTTATTGAAATAAGTTAAACCGCCATCAGCAGTCATATTCTGTGCGGTGCTACTAAAATTAGCTCGAGGTGCTAACAACAAAGTATCACGATAGGTTATTTCAACATTGCCAATAAAATGCGCCTGCTGATTATCTGTAAGGGTAACGTTATCTGATGAAATACTGATCGTTGGGTCGGCGGCATTTAACTGGGCAAGAATTTTCGGTTGCTCAACTGGCAGATAACATACCTCAGAAGAAACGGTGTCAGCATGCGCTACAGATAAGGTTTTGAAAACCAATAGAAAAAAAACCACCGCTAACCCATGTTTCATGCAGTTACTCTTGCCTTACTTGTATTTAAATAGCGTCATTGTATTGCGAGCTTGCTATGATAAATCAATTTTAGAAATCCTGCTAATCCGATATAGTATTAGCGGCATGTAGCGGCGTTATTATTGCGTTTGTATTGGTTGTTGGTTTAAAAATAAGGGTGTGATGTGTGGGGTAAAATTCTTGGTGCATTATTCGGTTTGGCGTTACTGAGGCTACCAGGATTAATTATTGGCCTTTTGCTCGGGCACTGGTTTGATAAGGCGTTTCGGCAGCAGTTTGAGCAAGGTGGCGGCTTTAGCGGTTTATTTAGAGACAGTGCTGATGAACAAGGATTATTTCATTACACTACATTTTCTACAATGGGGCACATTGCTAAGGCCACAGGTACGGTAACCTCGGTGCATATTCAACATGCAACCGCCTATATGAACCAGTTAGGTTTAAATAACCTTCAACAAAAAGAGGCTCAAGCTGCGTTTCGTGATGGTAAAGCGGCAAGTTTTCCGCTAAGGCAACAGCTACAGCAGTTTTATTATGCTTATCGACGACATAAGGATGTGCTGCAGTTATTTCTTGAAATTCAATTAAGTATTGCTTGTATTGACGGTAATATGACGGCCAGCCAATATGGCTTACTGCAACAGGTTGCGGGTTACCTTAACTACAGTGCTGCGCAGTTAGAGCGATTATTGCAGGCACATCAGGCACAAAGCCGTTTTTCTTCACGTACTAATTTTAGCCGTGGCCAAACCGCGAAAGATACGTTGGCAGATGCCTATCAGCTATTGGGTGTATCCGCGGATGTTAGCGATAGCGTATTAAAGAAAGCATACCGTAAATTGATGATTCAGCATCATCCTGACAAGTTGATGGCCAAAGGGGTACCTGCAGAAATGTTAGATGTTGCTAAACGCAAAACTCAGGACATTCAGTCTGCCTATGAACTTATTAAACAGCAGCGACATAATAGATAAACTACAAACCGACTGAGCCAAGCCAGCCGTATATTTCTTGAAACACCCATTGTTGCACATCCGCATTATAGCCAGAGCCATTAACTAAACGCTGTCGGTATAATGCTTTTAAATGTTTATTTGCTAACTGACGCCTAAGCTTTAATTGGCTTGTTACCATAACGTTATCTTGTTGGCTGCTAATATCTAGTGTGGGCACCTGATGTGTTGCTAGTGCTTTAGCGATGTTACGATTTAATGTTGCCTCAGGAAGAAAAGCGCCAAGCATAATAAAGGCGGCGGGTTCAGCTAGCTGATTTGTGGAAAAAAGTTGGTTGAGTAGCGCTGCGCTAGTGCCTTGGGCAATAATAATGGTAACACCACTATGCAATTGAGCTTGTTTTTGAGCTGCATTCAATCGTTGTAATAGCGCTTGTTGGTAGCTATCTAGGCTTTTTTCATTTAATTCAACGGGTAATGTAGGCGGCATTATTGCTAGCGTGTACCAGCCGTAACTGTTTAGCTGCTGGCGCAGTAGATCTATGTGCTTGGGGCTTGCTGCATGCTCATTACCATCAGGTAATAAAATTGCAGTGCCCTTAGTATAGCTGGTTAAGGTTTCACGCTGCAGCGACATAAAGGTTTGTTGCTCATCTATGTTTAATGCTACAACTTCATCTGCTGGCAACTGACGTATTATGTCTGCAGCATAGTTTTGTTCAGTAGACGGTACCGCTAAAATGATTGATGACATTGTCAAACAATACATTATGAGTAAATAGCTAATAACGTTTTGTCGCATACTGATGATCCATAGCTCGGCTTAACAGGCTATCGGCAGCGCAGCGGTTTACTTTAACTGTTATTAGCAGCTACGGTTGTTGTGATAATGTATTTTCGAAAGGTGTATAGAACTTGGGATTTATAGTCAAATTTAATATAGTTTGGCTGCTGCTCGAGAATTGTTACATCAGCTGAGTCGGGCAGAATAAAACAAAATTTGGTAGGTTTAAATTCAACTAGTGCTTTAGCCATTTCCTGTAAATGTTCATTTTCAGCTAAACGCGCTACTTCTGATTCGGCATTGCAAACATGAGAGTTTGCGCTCAACGACACCAGTGGTGTTTGCTCAGCTGATACCGAAAAAAGCGCAAATAAACTTGCTACATTTAGCAGATAATGGCATTTAGACATTGTAAACTCCAAGCACGCTATTAGATCAAACTACATTATTGTAATACTACATAAGGTTAGCGGCGAGCGATGATGCTAGCATAATTAGATTATGCAGAGTTAGCAAAAATATTAATTACCATTAATTTAGGCTAAAAAAAAGCCGCTGTTTGACAGCGGCTTTGAGTTAAAACAATTGCTTAGCGTAATACTGGCTCTTTAATTTTAGCCGTTACTTTAGCTTCAATGCGCTGGTTAGCTGCGTGTGCTGCACGAGTCGAACCTTCAACGCGAGGACGTGTAACACCGTAGCCTACTGCGCTGATACGTGATGAGTCGATGTTGAAGTTTTTCTTCAGCATGTCTGCAACTGCATTAGCACGACGCTCTGATAAACGCATGTTATATGCTGGATTACCAATGTTTGACGCGTGACCTTCAATTTTTACTGTTGATTCAGGGAAGCGCTGCATAAACGCACCTAAGTTTTCAACATCAACGCGCTGGCTTTGTGGTACTACTGCTGAGTCGAATGGGAAACGAACTTCAATATCAATATCGCCTACTGATGCCATCTTCTCTTGGTAAATAGTACAGCCTGTTGCGTCTACTTTATGGTTCGCCGGTGTATTAGCACATTTATCTACGTTATCTAATACGCCGTCAGCGTCTGAATCTAGTTGTGCAACTGGTGCTGGAGCAACTGGAGTAGGCGCTGGTGCTGGTGCTGGAGCGGCTGCTGCCGTACCAAACACATAAGTCATACCCAATTTTATTCCCGCGTCAGCATAAGACTTATCGATACCTTGGAAACGATTAGCTTCAGCAAACAGTGCGAAGTTTTGATTAAAGAAATGCTTGTAACCAACACCTAGGTTTAATGCCGTTGTGTTTCTTACTGCATCAATGCGATTTAAACCACCTACGATATAAACTGACGGCAGTTGAGCTAAATGGTACATTGCGGCGATACCCAGACGTTTACCATCAGCATCTGAACCATCTAACTTTGAGCTTAAGTCTAACTTGGCATACTCAGCACGTAATGCCCACTGTTCCGTTAGGTAGTAACCTAACTCTAAACCGTAGCCCCAGTCTTTTTCCATGTAATTCCACGCAGCAGATTCAGTTTTATCTGTATCTGGCATGTAGTATTCTGCGAAAATTGAACCAAATACGCGTTCTTTTAAATCTGCAGAACTTACAGCGTCGGCCATTACTGCACTACTAAATAATGGCACTGCTGCCGCTACTGCTAAAAACGTTTTATTAAGTTTCATCCATTTCTCCTTAGGCTCATCTTGCACTAAAGTGCATTATCAAATGCGCTTCGTACATATCATTTAAATAATTTAAAAACATTATTGAACTTATTATACATCGATTATATGAACGGTGGGTTAATGTTGTAGTACTTTTTTAAATTAAAAAGGGCAAGCAGCAAAACATATTAAGGGCTGTCCCGTATCTGGGTGGTAAAATGTCAACTTTTCAGCATGCAACAATAAGCGACTGGCGGCTTGATAAGAGATGTCATCGGCGTAAAATTTATCACCGAGGATTGCGTGACCTAACCACTGCAAATGCACTCTTAGTTGATGTGAGCGCCCAGTAACTGGCGTTAATTTAAGTCGTGTTGAACTTTGATCACGCTGCAGTACCTGATAATGCGTTAATGAAGGCTTGCCATATTGATAGCATATTTTTTGTTTTGGTCTATTTGGCCAATCACAAATTAATGGCAAATCAATACTGCCTGTATCTGCTTCTACGCTACCTTTTACTCGAGCTATATAATGCTTTTCGGTTTCGCGTTGCTGAAATTGGCGATTAAGTTCGCGCTGGCTAGCAGCGGTTAACGCCATTAATACTACGCCTGAGGTGGCCATATCTAACCGATGAACAATACGAATGCCAGGCCAAACTAACCGAGCACGATATTCTAGACTGTCTTTATGTTCGGGCGCTTTGCCAGGCACAGTAAGTAAGCCACTGGGTTTATTAAACACCACCAGCACATCATCCTGATATAAAATATCTAAATAAGGCGACATTGGTGGTGCATAATGCAGCAACATAATTAATCGTGGCTTACAACAATTAGCCGAATAGCATCTAGCTTTAACCGTGCTTTGCTAATGTAATCGGCTATTTGTAGTTGTTGATTGTGTAATGCGTTAATTTCATCTTGGCGCACTGATGGATTAAATTTTTTTAGCGTAACTAAACGCTGTTGTTGCTCATACAATGTTTGCTGCGCGTGTTGTTGTGCTTTACCGACAATAGTATCTAACTTGGTTTGCGCTAAGCTGGTTGCCTTGGCAATTAAGGGGTGCACTGTAGTTTGTAATGCGCTGGCTAGCTTGCTCGCATTTTGTCGGCCAATTGGCTTTAGCTGCTTATTTAATTGCTCAAAGCTAACGTTTTCAGAAAGATTATTGCCATTTTTATCTAGCAGTAAGCGTAGTGGGGTTGCAGGTAAGTAACGATTCAGTTGTAACGTAGCTGGAGCACTGGCTTCAACAATAAAGTTTAATTCTAATAAATAACTGCCAACGGGTAGCGCTTTGTTTACTAGAATAGCAACAGAGCTACTGCCATGGGGCTCGGTGGTCAAAATATCTAACGTACCGCGAACCATTGGATGGTCCCAGCTTAATAATTGAATATCTTCTTCTGCTAGTGCGGTTGCTCTATCAAAAGTAACAGTTACACCATCATCACCTAACCCAGGATAGCTGGTGCAGTGCATGTGTTCAGAGTGTGAAAGAATGATGCTAGTATCATTGCGGTCATCTTGATTAATACCCAGCATATCCCAGGCTTTAAACATTAACATAGGCAGAGCGGTGTCATTATCTTGTGTTGCCAGCTGTTCTGCCAATGCTTTTGCTGCGGCGCCACCACCAGAGTTTATTTCCAGCAGTTGATCTCGGCCTTGCTCTAATTTTTGTTTTAATGCAGCGTTGAGTTGCTGAGTTTGCTCAATAATATTGGCAAGTAGTTGTGTGTCGATATTTGGTTGAGTTAATAGCGACAATAATTGGGGGGAAAAATGTTCAAATACGACACGGCCAGTTTGGCACGTATGTTCTATGGCATTTAACCCGTGCTGATACCATTCCAACAATACCTGCTGACTATGATTAGTAAAATACGGTAAATGAATTTGAATATCTTCACGTTGGCCAATTCGGTCAAGACGGCCAATTCGCTGCTCTAATAAATCTGGATTGAGCGGCAAATCAAATAATACTAAATGATGCGCAAACTGGAAATTACGGCCTTCACTACCTATTTCCGAGCAGACTAATAACTGTGCACTATATTCTTCTTGAGCAAAATAAGCGGCGGCTTTATCGCGTTCCAGTATTGTCATCCCTTCGTGAAACACAGCGGCACGAATACCTTCACGCACGCGCACGGCTTCTTCTAACGCAATTGCGGTTTCGGCATGAGCGCAGATAAGTAAAAACTTATCATGCTTGTGTTGTTTCAATAGGTTTAATAAGTAGTCAACACGTGGGTCGAATTGCCACCAATTACTGTTGGTATCAAGCTGTTGTAATACTTGCTCAGGAAATAAGTTGGCCCGAATTCGCTGGGCTTCTGTCAGTGACGGATTAAGGCTAAAGTGCACTTTTAATGCGTTTTGATATTGTTCTGGTAATACAAGCGGGGTCAGATGAGCATGACGCTGAGGAAAACCTTTCACACTGGCACGACTATTACGAAATAGTATACGGCCAGTGCCGTGATGATCTAACAGCTGAGACAATAATCGTTGACGAGCTTGAGCTTGCAGTTCTGCGCTAGCATCCACATCGTTTATTTGTTTAAGCTCACTACTAATATCGCTTTCAGTTAACGCTTGACGCAGTGCGGCAGCTTCTGCAGTAGTTAAAATACGCTGCTCTAATAGCGGAATAGCTACAGTAGCAATATGCTGGTAGCGCTGCTCCTCCTGCAAAAATGCGTCGTAGCTATGAAAACGAGCAGGGTCTAGCAGCTTTAATCTGGCAAAATGGCTTTCATGGCCTAACTGATCGGGTGTGGCCGTTAACAGAATAAGCCCTGCCGTATTTTGCGCTAAGTCGCTAATGCGTTGATATTCTTCACTTGGGTTATCCTCGCTCCACTGTAAGTGGTGCGCTTCATCCACAACCAATAAGTCCCACTGGCTTTGTGTTGCTAATTGGTGCCAACGAGGTTGGTTTTTTAAGAATGATAAACTACATAATACCAGCTGTTCAGTATCAAACGGATTGGGGTTATCCAAGGCTGACTGTTCACAGCGTTCTTGATCAAATACCGAAAAGTGCAAGTTAAAACGGCGTAGCATTTCTACTAGCCACTGATGTTGCAATGAATCGGGTACCACAATCATTACTCGGCTAGCAAGGCCGCTAATCAGTTGCTGATGTATAATAAAACCAGCTTCAATAGTCTTGCCTAAGCCTACTTCATCGGCAAGCAATACACGCGGCGCATGGCGCTGTGCCACTTCGTTAGCAATATGCAACTGATGTGGAATTAAGCTAACACGAGGCCCAGATAAACCCCGTAGTGGGTTTTGTTGTTGTTGATGCACATGCTGCCAAGCTTGATAACGTAAGCTAAACCAATCAAAGCGGTCTATTTGGCCGGCAAATAAACGATCTTGTGGCTGATTAAAGCTAATAAAGTGATCAAGAAATGTTTCTCTTAGCTCAATATAGCTGCCATCGTCTAAACGCGTACCGCAATATACTAAGGTGTCGTGTTGTTCTTTAATGGCACTGACGAGTATTTTAAAATCATCAGCGCTTGCCACTTCGTCGCCAACGTTAAATTGTACCCGAGTTAATGGGGCTTCTGCTTGGGCGTAAAGGCGGGTTTCGCCACTGGCTGGAAATAAAAGTGTTAAATGACGGCCTTCCAGCGCAACTATAGTGCCTAAACCTAAATCGGATTCTGTATCGCTAATCCAGCGTTGTCCCAGAGCAAACTTCATTCTGTACTCAATCAGTTAAAATGGCGCGCTATGGTACTAGGAATCAGGTTGGGCTGCATCTGAATTTGCAATTAATAACACTGCTGATTTTTAGTTTTTTATGAAAAATGTTTAATAGTGCTATGAGTGTATGAAATTACGTTAGATTTTGCTTTTGCTCAGGCAAAAAAACGCGTGTTGCACTATGCTTGTTTTATGGCACAACTCATAAACTTGTTTCAGTTAAGGGGATAGCCGTATGGCGCGAAAAAAAGATAATGAAAAAAAAATCTACGTTCTCGACACTAATATTCTGCTACATGAACCCTTTGCCTTCCTAAACTTTCAAGAGCATGACGTTATCATTCCAATGACCGTATTAGAGGAATTGGATCATATTAAAGATCGTAACAAAGACGTTAGCCGCGATGCCAGAGTAGCAATACGCGCACTAGAAGATGTGTTAAAAGATGCTTCGCCCGATCAAATGCTACAAGGTGTCGCCATACCTAGGCAAAGTGAACAAAACCAAGGTGGTCACTTGTTTATTATTAATGACCATCATATTTCTGATGAAATACCCGGTCTGCCCGGTGGAGAAAATGATCATCTCATCATTAATACTGCACTTTATCTGCAGCGGGAGAAAAGCCCAACTAAAGTTATTCTTGTAACCAAAGATATTAATATGCGGCTAAAAGCCAAGGGCGCTGGGCTTAAGCTGGTTGAAGATTATCGCACTGACCAGTTAATTGACGATGTTCGTTTTTTGTATAAAGGTTATTACGTTTTTTCTGGCGAATTTTGGCGCCAGGTTGGTGAGTGTCGCAGTGAAAATGCCGGCAGAAGCACCTATCATTATGTGAGTTGCAGCTTGTTACCCAATGCTTATGTTAATGAATACCTAATTGATGAGGCTGAAAGCTTTGCCGGCAAAGTGGTATCAATTACTGAGACAGAAATTTGTATTCAGGATTTTGGCTACGAACAGTTAATGCATCGTCAAGCTTGGGGTATCAGGCCGAAAAATATTTATCAGGCAATGGCGATGCAGGCTTTGTTAGATCCTCACTTAGACTTAGTTATTCTAACTGGCCCTGCAGG
This sequence comes from Rheinheimera sp. D18, assembly GCF_004345025.1. Taxonomy (GTDB): domain Bacteria; phylum Pseudomonadota; class Gammaproteobacteria; order Enterobacterales; family Alteromonadaceae; genus Alishewanella; species Alishewanella metallidurans. Next base: position 341,848 of record NZ_CP037745.1, read on the forward strand.
TTGTGGTAAAACACTTATTGCGTTGGCAGCTGCGCTTGAACTGGTAATTGAAAAAGGCATGTACGACAAAGTAATTGTTACTAGAAATACGCCAGAAATTGCTGAATCTATTGGCTTTTTACCTGGTACAGAAGCAGAAAAAATGGCGCCTTGGTTGGCGGCGATTACCGACTCATTAGAGGTACTTCATAAAACTGATGAGCATCCGCACGCTAGCGTGAATTACATTATGGAAAAAGCGAACATTCAATTTAAATCGGTTAATTTTATGCGTGGTAGAAGTATTCAAAATGCGATTGTAATTTTAGATGAGTGCCAAAATTTAAGCGCCGCACAGTTGAAAACTATTATTACGCGCTGCGGCGAGGGCACTAAACTCATTTGCTCGGGTAATTTGTCGCAGATTGATAGTAACTATTTAACTGCGGTTACGTCAGGGTTAACCTATATTGTAGAGCGATTTAAAAACTTTGAAGGCAGTGCAACTATTAATTTAAATGGCGTGGTGCGTAGCCGCTTAGCGTCTTTTGCGGAAGTAAATTTATAAGCAAATAAGTTGAAATGCTAGCCTAGTTAACTAATGATGCCGTTCAACTGAGCTGGTTATGGTTATAATAGCCGCGAAATTAGGTCTAACAATGCAAGGAAGCTGCATGAAAAACCCTGTCTACATCGAATATCGTCGTAGCACTAAGCTCGGCATCATACTATTACTGCTATTGTCCACTTTTGGTGCTTTAGTGCATTACTTTCGCAGTGTTGACGATAAGGTATTACAAACCAAGTTACGTTTAGCTGCAGCTAGTAATCAGGTTGATAGCGAATTTGTACCTATACTGGCGTTTATGGAAGCGGTACGGCGGGCTTCATTATTAAAGCTATCTATACCTGCAGAGCCAACAGAGGATATGTTGCCTTTGCTGCAACTAGACAGTGGTGTAACTGAGCAAGCGTCGCTGATGCAACTGGATGGCACTGTAAACGCTGAATTAATGATGTTACAGCGGTTACAACCTTACTTTGAATTAGCGAAAGAAACTCAACCCTATCTGGTTGGTATGTACTACTTATCAGAGCAAGGCTTTGCTTACAATGGCCAGCTTAAATGGTCCGATTATATTGCCGATTATTTGGTGCAATGGCAAAAAGATAGTAAACCTGAGCCGAACTATGAACGTGGGCAGATATTTTTTTCTAGTTTTTTGCAGCAACAGGCCGCAGTTATGTTGCCACTTTACGCTGACGATAAAAAACTTGGTCGATTTGTATTTGCCATTGAATTGGCGCCGCTATTAGCGCCAATTTATCAGCAGCACAAGGATGCTGAGTTTATGCTGTTAGATCAGTTTGGTCAGCTAATAAGTAATTCAATGACGATGCCTGTGCAGAATATTGATCAACATATGTTGCAAGTGCAGCGTCTAAGTTCTATGCCATGGTCATTAGGTTTGTTAGAACATAAAGCTAATGTATTTGCCGCCGGAGTTAAAGAGTTTGTCTGGCATTGGTTGAGCTATGCGGTGTTATTCGGCGTTTTCTTATACGCACTACAGTATCGTTATCGGCTGCGTATTTTATCGCCATCTAAGCGTTTGCTGGTGCATATAGAGCGTCTATCTAAAGGCAGCAGCCAAGGCGTGCAGCGTATACCTTATGGTTGGCATGACATATTTGAACGTATTAGTCGGTTAAGGCAAAATCCGCCGTCATAATAGCTGGTATCCGAAATGGTCATTTCGGGTATATATTTCATACTGTGGTGCAATCTGTCCGGGCGCTAATTGTGCCGGGCCAGTTGCATCGACTAGCAGGTAATCTCGTCCTTCGATACGCACACTCATATCATCGGTAGTGGGGGTTAACTGCACAGCTAGAAGTGCGTGTTCAGGCAAATAAACCATGGCCAGACGCACATCAGGCAAAAGCATCCGTAGTAATGCCGCCAATAAAACGGCTTTACTGTCACAATCGCCACGGTTTTCTTTTAGTAACTTTAAGGGTGGGTTAAAGCTCTCGCCAGACGACTGTGCTCTATTAGATAAATCCTGATAGGGAATTTGCTGTATCCAGCTGGTTAGCATAGCTAAGGATTGGCGAGTGGGCATGTTAACTAACGTATCGTGCCAAGCGGTAGCTAACGGCAGTAGATCTTGCAGGCTATCCTGCATCAATCGTTGATGATCCGGAATAATAACCAGCTCGCCCCACGGCAGTTCTAGTTGGTGATAGTATTGTTGATGCAAATAAAATGCGGTGCGTTCCTTTGTCAGTTGCGCCAGTTCGGCATTCAACTGCTGCCGTAATGTGGTGTCAGCAGTTTGTAGCTGGTAATTCAATAGGTCGGCAGGGGGGAGTTTACGCAGCTTTGCGCCCGGATATTGCGCAACATGGGCGCGTAAATCGCGCCAGAGATAGTGCTGCAGCATAACCGGTTTAAACGCGCGAAACTGCCGAAAGTGATTAGTTAGATTCTTGTTTTCAATAGCAAAACGTAACTGCTGTGCTTGCCCCATGCTGGCATAGCGGTAAGTAAACTGCGTGTGTTCAGGCAATTGTTGCATATTCAATTGCATTGGCGCCGCTATAGTTAATGGCGCCGCAAGCAACATGCACAGTAAAAGTTGTTTCATTTAACGCTGACACCTCTTAAAGCCTACTCTCGAATAGAACATTAAGCATAATACTAGCAGTGAAAAGATACCAGTTGTGCCGCCAGATACTACAACTGTGGTGTCAGTTATATAGCTGTCGCGGTCGTAATCTTCTAACGGAAGATAATCGAGGTTGCTATCGTCAAAGCCTGAAATTTCGGCTAGCAGATAGCCGGTGTTCGCATCGAACAAGCGAATGGTTAGTAGATATTCATCGGCTGGAAAACGACGTTCTAAAACCGTATCTACGGCTAACCAATCATTATTGCTTTGGCGAAATAGCTCAAAAACGCTACTGGTATAATATATTTTTTCACCACCGTAGGTCGGCAGTAACGAAAATTCGGCGAATACTTGTTGGTAAGGCATAGAGGTATCTGCATCAAACTCCACTTCTAGCTGATGAAAATAGCCGTTGTTATTAATATCGCCGCTGATCAATATATCAACACTATTAAACCAAACATGGCTTTGATAAGACTGCGTGGTAATGGCAAGTTTTTTTGGTGACGAGCTTGATTTTGCCGTGCTGTGGCGTTCGCTGCTGCTACTCAACGTTTCAGTCGCATTAACCGGTAGAGCTAAAGCTAGCAGCAAACAACTTAATAACTGTAGGTTGATATTTTTCATAACCAAATCTCCTTTTGCTTTGTTACTATTACAGGCTGCGCCGATGAATTTTGGCTGAACTTCAACGTAAAGGATGTGTAAAGCAATGAAACTGATACGCACTGTTGTTGCACCAAGCAGCGTTAATGCAATTGATTTACTCGTACAGCAAGTGCCTGAGCTGTCTAAAGGGCGGTTGAAGGATGCGATGGCTAAAGGTGCGGTGTTATTAAATAGCAAGCCGCAAAAGCGCTTACGCCGAGCCCAAACTAACCTGCAAGCCGGACAGCAGTTACAAATTCATTATGATGACGATATTTTGCAGCGTAGTTGCACCGCACCAACACTGATAAGTGATCAGCAACAGTATAGTGTGTGGTTTAAACCTGCTGGCATGTTGTCGCAGGGCAATGAGTGGGGCGATCATGTATCGCTATTACGTAGTGTTGAGCAACATTTCTCCGCTAAGCGGCCGGTGTTTTTATTACATCGACTGGACCGTGAAGCCAGTGGTTTGGTGTTAATTGCGCATAGTAAACCTTCAGCTGCAGCGTTTAGTAAATTAATTGCCGAGCATAAAATAAGTAAGCGCTACTTAATAAAAGTAAAAGGTGTGTTGGCAGATAATGTATTGCAGCCGGGCAAAATAGAATTAGCGCTAGATGGAAAAGCTTGTTTAACCCAGTTTTCTTTATACCAGGTTGACTTTGAAGCTCAGCAAAGCTGGTTAGAAGTAGATTTAATCAGTGGGCGTAAACACCAAATTCGTCGTCATTTTGCCGCACTGGGTCACCCGGTTATGGGCGATCCAGAGTACGGTGAAAATAATAAAAATAGCACAGGATTGGCATTGCAAGCGGTTAGTTTAAGCTTTGTTTGCCCGAAAGCTCGTCACAGCGTCAGCTACACTTTACCTGAGCGTCTTCGTCTTTTAGCCGTTAGTGCTTAGTTAGTTTAAGTTATCGGCGCTAGTCGCCGGTAATACCCTGTTATTGTATCGCAGCACCATACTACCTAAGCGTATTGCATTTAATAGATCCTGCCGAACCATATTACCGCGCCATTCACAGGCTCTTGGTTGTGTACTGCTTATGGACATTACATATTCGCTGGCGTCGTTATGATTGTTAGTACACAGTGCCCAGCTTGACCATAGAGCCTCACGTAGTGCAGTAATTTCTAGCGTACGCCACGGTTTTTCAAGCAGCTGCGCTAAAGGAAGATGCAAGCTAAGTAAAGATTGTTCAGCAGAGATCTCTTTTAATCTAGGTTTGAGTTGCTGTAGTAAACTAGTTTGTAAGGTACTAACTGATGCTTCGTCACCGCTTGCGGCTAACCATAACACGTCGTCATAAATACAGCTTGCGAGCAGTGTATTACTTGGTTGTTGGTGTAAAAAGTTTTGCCATAAATGCTGTAGCTGCTGTTCGCCATGCTGGCGCTTTAACTCTGGGCTATTGGTTAAGGCGTAAGCTAGTATGCTGACATCACTTGTTACTGAATGAAGCTGTATACGCTGACAAAAATTTGTCCAATTAGGTGTAGACAGTGTTAGCGTTTTTTTTGCTAATACCTTACGTCGCCATACCCAAATAAAAACCACTGCTAATATTAAGACTAATAATGCTATAGCAACGATATATAGCTTAATTCTTTGTTTTTGTTCAACATTTATTTGTTGTGTTTGCTTTAATTCGGCTTGTAGTGTTTTACTTGCCGTTACTTGGTATAGCCCCTGATTAATTAAGTCTAACTGCAGTTTGCTTTGTTCAGAAAGTTGTTCAAAACGTAGTGCGCTGGCTTGTATGCTATGGTTGTAAGCGTTAGCCCACTGGCGATCATGTGCTGCCATTTTGGCTGAAACATCATGGAAACGGTACCTTAAATAAGAAGCAGCTTGCGGCATTTGTGGGGCAAGCTCTTGCAGGTGGTGATTAGCTTGCTGGTATTGCTGCTGTTTTAGTAATAGCTCTATTAATGCTAGTAAGGTTTCGTGCGAGTACGATGATATTTGTTGTTGGCTAAACAACTGTAATGCATGATTAAAGTGCGTTAATGCTAAGTCTGCATTATTTTGCAATGCCGCTAACCGGCCTAAAGATAATGTAACAACGCCAATGCGCAGTACGTCGTCCATCTTACGTGCATGCTCTAGAGCTTCATTTAAATAATTCATCGCTTGGTCTGCGGTAGTTATGTCCTCTAAATAGGTATCAGCAATATAAATTAAGCTGTAAGTGTAGTTGGCAGTGCGCTTGAGTTGTTTGTACAAGGCGCTAGCTTGCTGTAAATGGTCGAGTGCTTGTGTGTGATATTGAATTTTTCGATAGGCCATGCCAAGCCGAAGATGAATAGACGCAAGTGCGTCGGTATCTTGCAAGCGGGTTGCTAATTCTAACGCTTCGTTTAAGTGCTGGTATGCTTGGCTATAGGCGTTGTTTTGCAGCATTAACCTGCCCAGCGTAATATGCGCCTTAAGCTCAGCATCAGGTTGCAATTGTTTTAATGCTAGCTCTAGGCTGCGTTGGGCGTAAGGGATTGCCAGTGGAATATTGCCTAATTGGTTATAGGCTTGGGCAAAGCTTTGCAACACATCACTGTATAACGCCATGCTGTCGTTATCGTCAGTATGTTGTAATAACTGTTCAGCGCTTTCTAATTGGGTAATGGCAATAGTAGTATCGCGGTATAAAATGCCATAAACCTGCGCTTTTAATAAGTAACCGTAGGCTTTAAGGTAGGCAGACTGTGCAGATTCTATTGCGCGATTTACCGCGTCCATCGCTGAGTCTTTATTAAGCAGTCGCATTTGAGTTTCGGTTAACACTAGCCAGTCTTCAGTGCTTCTGCTGGCTACTGGCATTGCTAATAGCTGCTCACTCACTTGCTCAGAATTGGTTTTTGCTTCGGCTAAACGAACTAATAGCGGTTCTGCAGCGTATGTTGCAGGCAATAGTATTAATAAAAACGATAAGATAATTAATCGCATAGTCAGCACTGTAATTTTTTCAGCAGTTTAGCCTGAATTGATGATAGCAACCATAGCTAGCGGCGCACTTCACTTATTAAAGTTAACTATGCTTTAGCAGGTTTAATTATGAAACGGCTTAGCGGTAACTAATATCTTTATACATTGGCGCCAACAGTGCCAATAATTGATTCTGGGCACTGATGCTAATGTTCTGGCGCTGCATTACCTTAGTTAAATTTTCAACTAACGCATCGTAGTTAGCTAGCGTAATATTAAAGCCTTTATGACTATCTTGCATGGTGCCGCCGCTATAAATACAAGGGCCACCAGTTAGCTGGCACAATTGCTCGGCTAATAAACGTCTAAAACGTTCAATGTCAGTGTCCGCAAAATGGTGCACGATACGTTCGTCATTAGCAATTTCGTTTAATAATGCGTCGGTTATTAAACTAATTCCGGCGTCACCGCCTAACTGCTGGTATAGGCTTGGTCTTGTATGTTGGCTGCATGCGCTGAGAAATAATAGCGTTGTAATTAGTATCCATTTCATTTACCACGCTCCTTCAATAGACAAATAATAACCTTGCTGATTGTTAAAACCGGCGATACTGCCAAGGTCTACGTAGCCTGCGGTTACAGAAACATGTTTATTAATAAACCAAGCAATAAACACATCGCGCCAATGTTGTTCATCGGCAAAGCTTAATTTGTTAGGCTTTTGTTTAAATTCTACGCCTATGGCAACATTATAATTTAACAGTAGAGCAGCTGAACCTTCGAGCATTAGTTGGTAGTTGTTATTGGTTTCGCTACCAAACCCCAGTAAACCCGTTTGATTTGCTTTAGTCGCCCGCGCTGTTGCATTAAGCAGTAAATTACGACCGGCAATCTGGTTAAAGAGTAGCTTGGTTGCAGATAAGTAGAAATCGACGCCGCTATCATCACGTGCGCCAACTGCTTTTGGCAGCGCGAAGTCACGATGCTTTTTGTACTGAATTCCCAGGCTTATTTGTGGCAGGGCGGTATACAATAGTTCGCCCGCAATGTGGTATTTTACGCCAAAGATATCTTGGCCCAGTTCACCACCTAAGCTATCAAGCTTTAAGGTTTGCCTGGCGATGGACCATTCCCAATTGTTATCATACGTAAGGCTAGCGCCAAAGGTGTTAAGCGTAAAATCATCAACACCAACCACACTAATAAACGACGTCACTGCCCATTCGTCACTACTGGCATAACCGTTAATAACAGCCCAAGGTACAATACCGCCGCCAGCGCTACCCTCAATTGAGCTAGTGCCGCCGGTAGCAATAATTTTACTATTAGCCATGCTTTTCGGGCTAAACACTAAGATAACTGCCGCCAGTAATATCATTATTTTCATTTAGAGCCTTCTGTCTCGGTGTTGCGCTGTTGTTGCGTGAATTGCATTAACCATGCTGAAAACTGCTCGGCAACCAACGGTTTAGCAAAGTAGTATCCTTGAACTTTGTCACAACCACACTGGATTAGATGTTCTAACCCCGCTTTATTTTCTAAGCCCTCGGCCGTTACTGTAAAGCCTAAGCTATGCGCTAGTTTGGTGGTTGCCGCCACAATAAGCGCGTCGTTTGTGTTGTGTTCAATGTCTTTAATAAAGGCGCGATCAATTTTAACTTCGTGTACGGGCAGTTGTTTTAAATAAGCTAGAGATGACTGGCCGGTGCCAAAGTCATCGATTGACAGTGTAATACCAAGCCCCCGTAAGCGCTGTAATTGTTGTATAACTGTGCTGGCATCTGCCATGACCGCGCTTTCGGTTACTTCTAGCGCTAGTGCTGCTGCGGGTAAGTTATGTGTCGTTAGCAGGGCGTAAATGTCATCAGCTAACTTTGGGTTTAGTAAATCGGATACCGATAGGTTTACAGCCAATTGCACCGGCATAGCATGCTGCCACCAGTAAGCGGCTTGTTTTATTACTTCAGCTAGCATCCAATTACTAATCAGGCCAATATTACCTGAATGCTCAGCTAGCTTAATAAACTGATCCGGTGGGATGAAACCAAATTCGGGGTGTTGCCAACGAATTAGGGCTTCGGCGCTACTGCATGTTTGCTGTGGAATATCGACTTTAGGTTGATACACAGCAAAAAACTGGCCGTTTTTTAATGCATTAGGTAAATCACGAATTAGCGTTAGTTCGCGCTGATGGCTTTCGTCTTGGCCTGGTGTATAAAACGCAATATGGTTTGCTGCGCCTCGTGCATTGCCCAGGGCAATGTCGACACGGCGTAATACGTCATTTATACCCGTCTCGCTGACACTAAAATGATAAATGCCGACTGTTAGCTTTAAGTTAATGGTTGAACGTTGCAGCATATAACCATCCAGTAATGGCTTGAGCAAAAGCTGTACTTGTTCAATTGATACATGACTATCGTAGAGCAGTAAAAACTCATCACCACCTAGTCGTGCTAATAGTTTTGGTGTTGGTGCAATTTGCTTTAAGCGTTCAGCAAGTTGCTGCAAAAGTAAGTCGCCGTTACTAAAGCCTAATATATCGTTAATATGTTTAAACCGCTGAATATTAAGCTGTAACAGGCAGCTGTTTGGCTTGGTTAACCAAGGTTGCAGCAAGCGCTCGGTTGCTAAACGGTTATAGCAGCCGGTTAAGCTGTCATGCTCCGTACTAAAAATAAGCTGCTGTTCTCGTTGGCGAATATCTTGCTGCATAGTGACCAGTGTACGGCTAAGCAAACCTACTTCGTCGTTGCCTTCTGCAGGTGGTGTAGCGTCAAAGCCTTGGCCGATCCGCTTAGCAAAAAGGCTTAGCGCATTTAGTGGCCCGGTAATACTTCGAGCAAAAATAATGGCAACCAGCAAAGCCAACGCAAGCGATGCACTAAAAATAAGTAACAGCTGTTGGCGAAACTGTTGATAGCTATCTAACCAACGCGCATTAGGTAAGTGCTGCACTGCCCATAGTTGCTGCTGTGCATCAAGCGCCGTTGCCAAAGAGGTGTAGTCTTGTTCGGTGTTATTTTGTGCCGTACCAGCTTGTGCAATAAGCACTGGCATAACGCGAGGCAAGCGTTGCTGGTTATCCAGATCTAGAGTTGAGGTAAATAACGTGAAATTATTATTCTTGGCGGCAATAAAGCTAATATCTAAACCAGTAATACCGGATATTTGTTCTGCCAGTGTACTGTCTAAAGGAAACCCCATGCCCACCCAAGCAATAAGATTGGGTGCTTTAACTGGCGCGAGTACTAATTGATATGCTTGACCTGCTAAATGAATAATATCGGTAACAGGTATGCTATTTTCAGTTTGGGTTTGGCTAAATAAAGGCGTTATATCTACTGCCGTAATGCTTGGCTCTGAACTAACCAGTAAATCGCCGCTGGTATCAATTAATAGCATTAGGCTGGCATTAACGCGGCTGCCATGGTTAGCCAGTGCTGATGCTATGGTTTCTTGCTCTTTTGTTGCCACTGCGCGACGAAAACCAAAATCGGTAGCAAGGATCTGCACACTGTTGCTCAATTGGCTGGCGCGGTTATTTAGTGCTTGTTTTAGTACTTTACTTGCAACGTTAAGTATTTGGCGAGCTTGAGTTTCGCTATCACGCTTTATCGTATTTAGCGTTGCTAAGCCGGTTGCTGTAGCTAGTAAGCTAAGTAACAGCAACATCACTAAGATAAATTTGGTGCGCAAAGATCTAAATATCATTAGCTTAGCGCTACTAATGGCCAAAGCCGCGTTTGGGCGCGGTTGGTAAGGCTTTTTGTTCTACCGGCAGTGTCAGCTGCTGTTCGGTGTTCGTTGTCAGTGTGATGCTGGTAATCTGTTGTGGTTGCTTTTGCCAAGGATGCCACAGTTTAAGTTGATAATTACCTGCTGGTAGATCAGAAAAAGCAGCGGTTCCTGCTCCATCAGTTACCGCAAGCAAAGGGCTTGCGCCAATATAAATATACGCTTGCATATAGTCATGAATATTACAGCCTAATACCACGATACCTTGTCGATCAAAGATGACAGGTTGTTCAGGCGTATCTGCATATAATTGTATTTCAAAGGTTTTGGCGTCTGAAAATGAATAAATATGATGCCGAGTTTTGTCTTTATTTGGAAATTCAATGGCGCTATTTATTGGTGCAGCAGTAACAAAGGGTACAAACATTAAACCTTGTTGCGCAATGCTGATCTGAGGTTGGTTCAGCTGCGGTATCGGCTGCTCTGCTATCAGCTCAATAACCGCATTAGCTAACGGGCTTGCAGCCTGATCTTGCACCTTAATTTGCAGCGTATTGGCAGCGGCATTGCAGCAGAAGAGTGTGGTGGCAAGAATTAGAGTTTTATATAAGTCCGAATTCATAATAATGCCGACAGCATAAAAATTTCCTTAACTTTAGTGATAGCGCAGAATAAGCTCAGATCCACTTTATGTTATATCGTACTAAGCATTAAAACCCTACAACCTTATCGGTTTTATTGCTGTTGTTACATATTTACTAACAAATTGCTATTGGTCGCAGTGTGTTCGGTAGTGGTAAGCTTACATTATTAGTACATAAATACAGGTTAGCCATGGTTAACCTGCTAATAGGGTTTTTTATGCAACTTATTGTTACGGCTATTAGTAAAGCGTACGCCTCGGTGCAGGCGGTAAAGCAAGTAAGTTTTCAGATTGACAGTGGCGAAATATTCGCACTGCTTGGGCCAAATGGCGCTGGAAAATCCTCTATTATTCGTATGTTAGTGGGCATGACTAAGCCTGATAGCGGCAGCATTATGATTAGTTATCAAGATCAGCAGTTTGATCATGTACCGCGCCGGTTATTAGGATACTTGCCTGAAGACCGCGGTTTATATCCAGATAAAAGTATTGAAAAAAATCTGCTGTATTTAGCGCAATTACACGGCTTAAGTAAAAGCGTTGCGTTACAAGAAATGGACTATTGGCTTGGCGAGTTTGAACTTCTTGAGCGGCGCCACGATGAGCTTAAGCAGCTATCAAAAGGTAATCAACAAAAGGTACAGTTAATAGCGGCAGTGTTGCACAAGCCGGCGCTGGTAATTCTTGATGAACCATTTTCAGGCTTAGACCCGATTAATCAAGAAAAGGTAGTGTTGTTTCTGCAGCAATTAAAACAACGCGGTATGACAGTGATCCTTAGTGCGCATCAAATGGCGATGGTAGAAAAGCTAGCCGATCACATGCTGTTAATGGCGCAAGGTCAGGTGGTTTTAGCCGGTACCTTGCAACAAATACAGCAACAGGGGCAAGGGCCGCGCGAGATGAAAGTAGGTTTTAATAGTGCTGTAAGTTTAGAGCAGTTACAGCAGCTGCCGGCATTGTTATTAGCACAACCGTTGCAGGCTAATCACTATATGCTTACCTTGGTTAACGATGTTGGTGTATCCGAATGCTTAAAGCAATTGTTAGCCTTGGCTGAGTTAACTCAGGTAGAAATGCAAACCGCGGACTTACACCAGCTCTATTTGGCGGCAATGACAAAACATAATTTGCAGGTGACAGTATGATTTCGCGTCAAAGTTTAATTGTTGCCCGCTGGGAGTTTTTGCGGTTTTTCAAGTGGAAGCAGCAGTTGGTATCTTATTTAATGATGTTAGCCGTGGTCGCAGCCATTTCATTGTGGGGCTTTTTTAATGATGAAACTAAAAAGCAATATAATATTGCGGTACCGGCTAACTTTAGCATTGAAAATACTAAACTATTTCAGTTTCAGCGGCCCAGTATCGACTTAAATACACAGCTTGAGCAAATGAAAAGTGATCAGTCTTGGCAGGCCGTTGTTACCGAACAAGAGGGTGAGATTAGCTTATATACGCTTACCGGTAAAAAATGGTTACAACAGTTAGAGAAGGTGTTGCAGCAACATTACCGACAGCAAGCTGCGCTGAATATAGGGTTGTCAGCAGAGCAATTAGCAACACTAGAGCAGCCCAAAGTTATAGCTATGCGTTATTTAGACCAAGCTTATAAGGGTAAAGATACACCGGAAAAAATGATTGCCATGGGCACGTTAATCTTGCTGCTGGTGGGGTTAAGTACCGCGTTTGGTCAGGTGCTAATGAGTATTACTGGCGAAAAGCAACAACGGGTTACCGAACAATTATATGCCATAGTTACACCGCAACAATGGATGGATGGTAAGGTATTAGGCCATAGCTTTAGTGCAATGAAAGCTATGCTAACGTCGGCATTGGTTATGCTAATAGGTTTGGCGGTAGTCAGTTTGTTTTCGTCAAAACCGGTAGATTTAAGCTGGCTAAATGTTGGTGTAATACTCTGGTTGATACCGTTTGCGCTGGCGGGAGTGTTGCTTTGTGCTAGCTTTATGGGCGCTATTGCCGCGTCTATTGATGACCCCAATAATAGCGGGAAAAGTGCAGTAATGTTGCTTACTTGGTTGCCAATGGTATTTACCTTTATGGTAATAGATAGCCCGTCAGGCCTTGGCATGACACTGCTTAGTTTTATACCTTTTACCTCGTTTGCAGCCATGCCAGTGAAAATGGCCATGATGACCGTGCCTTGGTGGCAGCCAGTGTTATCATTAGCGCTGCTGGTCGCAACTGTTTACTGGATGCGTCGTGTTGCCGGGCGGGTGTTTTTGCGTGGCATGCAAATGTACGGTAAAGAGCCATCTTGGGCTGATATAGTGCGCTGGGCGCTGAGCAATAAAACCGAGTAGACTGTCGCGTTTATGGCGAGCGTCTATTGAACTTATAGTCGTTCGCCCAAACTAACGCGGTAGAGCTTGGTGAATTGAGGTAAATATGTTTTCTTCGTTTAAACAACAAAGCGGCCAATGGCAGCAAATGTTTGCCCGTCGCCAAAGTGCAGGGCCGCTGCAGCGGTTGCTAGCTTGGTTTATTTTAGGTGTTATGTTACTCGCTGGCGCAGCTATTTTAATCTTTATGCTGTTATTAAGCTGGATTTTAATTCCTATTTTTCTGTTTCGTCAGCGGGCCAAGATTAATGCTTGGCAAAAACAGCAACAGGCCGCAGCTGAGCAAGCGTCAGCGCAGCAGGGCCATACTGTGATTGAAGGCGAAGTGATTAACAAGCGTGAAGATTAAATTAGGCTACTGGCTGTTGTCACAAACAGCCAGTTTGGCTTGAATGTAATCGCTATGGCGAATAAACAATAAATCGGCAATTTTACGTAACATCGCTTCTTCATTTGGGTCTAGAACCTTATCAGCGTAAGCCTGCTGCCATAGGTTATCTAACAAAGCTAAGCGCGAGTCATAACTTAATTGTTTTAATTGGCTAGTAAACTGATGCAGTGAAATTGCGTCTTTAGCTTGTTGCTTGGCTAAAGTAACTGCGGCGTTAGCATCGGTATCTGACAGAGCAAATTCTTGCTTAACATAATGCTGCGCTAAGGCAAGTTCGGTTTCGTCGCTATTAAAGTCGGCGTAGGCAACCATCAACATTAATGAAACACAGGCTAATTGCGCATCAGTTAAACCATAAGTTAGGTTGCCGCTACTGGTCGTTAGGTTGTCGTTAACTTTATCAAATAGCGTTTTAAACAGTTGAAACATCGTTAGTCCTAATTTGTAATAAATGCGCGAATTAGAGCCAAAAATTAGGCTAAAGTTCGAGTGTTAGGTCAATCTGCGCGCGCTTCATTATACACAACTTGAAAAGCCGTAAACTACCCCGCATTAAGCTTACAGCATATTGCAGTATTAATTTGAGGTGTTCTGTGGCTGTATTTATTACCCTGTTGTTAGGTGCAGCAATAGTCGCGTCAATATTATTGATACCAAGCTGGCGCCATTATCAGCGTAGCCAGCTAATGGCAAAACCTTTTCCTGCGCCGTGGCGCGAGATATTAAAACGTCACTTCCCCTATTTTCGGGCATTACCGGCAGATTTACAGTTGCAGTTAAAAAAGCATATTCAGGTGTTTGTGGCAGAAAAACAGTTTATTGGTTGTGAAGGCTTAACAGTTACTGACGACATGAAAGTGGTTATTGCCGCACAGGCTTGCTTGCTATTGCTTAATCGCCCTGATTATTACTATCCCAAGTTACGGCAAATTTTAATTTATCCTGCGGCGTTTATCGTTAACGCTAAGCAAGCGGATCATGCCGGCGTAATGCATGAGCAGCGTCGGGTATTATCGGGCGAATCCTGGGGCTTAGGTAAAGTAATTTTAAGTTGGGCTGCAACATTAGATGGCGCGGCTAACCCTACCGATGGTCGTAATGTGGTTATTCATGAGTTTGCGCATCAGTTAGATCAAGAAAAAGGTGTCGCCAATGGCGCACCGCTATTGCAGCGTAGCGGCGATTATCAGCAATGGTCAGGTGTCATGGCAACAGAGTTTAGCCAGTTACAGCAACAAGCCCAAACAGGGCAGCAAAGCTTATTTGATCACTATGGTGCAACTAACCCCGCGGAGTTTTTTGCGGTAATAAGCGAAGTGTTTTTTGAACAACCGCAGCAACTATCTGCGCTTCACCCACAGCTATATCAGCTATTAAGCCAATTTTATCGGCTTAATCCATTAAGTTGGTGTTAAAAGCCATCCCGAAAAAACACGTATTTAATGATCTGAGCACCCACCAAAATAACCATTAACGGAATAATATAACGGCTTAGCTTGGCATTTTTTTCTTCGTCGCGGCTGCCGTATTTTTCTGTCAAAGTAACCACAATAAATAACGCGGCAAAGAGTAATGCTAAAATAATAATTAAGGTGGTCATGATTTGCTCCAAAGTAAACTATGGCAAAGCTTAACTGGTTTAAACTCGAGTTTCAAAAAAACATATAGGCCATCTGTGCGGCGATCTAGGCGGCATGTTATGCTGTGCGTAATACATTAATGTTAAGGAAATGAGTGATGTTACTGGCAGTGGTGGCGTTAATTGCAGGGCTAGTTTTGTTAGTGTGGAGTGCTGATCGGTTTGTTGGTGGCGCTGCTGCAACCGCGCGTTATGCCGGTATGCCGCCATTATTAATTGGTATGTTAATTGTTGGCTTTGGCACCTCGGCACCCGAAATGGTGGTATCGGCTATGGCCTCCGCTGACGGGAACCCAGCCTTAGCGCTAGGTAACGCGTATGGTTCTAACATTACTAATATTGCGCTTATTTTGGGCTTAGTTGCACTGCTGAGTCCTATTGCGGTGAACTCACAGGTATTGCGCAAAGAATTGCCGATACTGATGCTGGTAACATTATTTGCCGGTTGGCAACTGTTCGACCATCAGCTTAGTCGTCTTGATGCTTGGTGTTTATTAGCGGTGTTTTTTGCGTTAGTTAGCTGGTCGATATGGCAGGGTATGCGAAACCCTCAAGATACCATGGCTATCGATATGCAAGGTGAGCTTGCGCAGAGCAGCAGTATGACGTTAAAACAAGCCATTATGTGGTTAGTTGTTGGCTTGGTACTGTTAATTGCTGCGTCACGCTTGTTGGTTTACGGCGCCGTATTTATTGCGCAAAGCCTAGGCGTTAGTGATTTAATTATTGGTTTAACCGTGGTCGCAGTAGGTACGTCGTTACCTGAATTAGCGTCGTCACTTATTGCGATTAAAAAGGGCGAGCACGATATTGCGCTGGGCAATATTATTGGCTCTAACTTATTTAATACCCTAGCCGTGGTGGGCATAGCTGCAGCAATTAATCCGATGGCAGTAGATGCCGTAGTATTAACCCGTGACTGGACTTTAATGGCCGTGCTAACCGCAGCCGTATTTGTGATGGGTTACGGTTATAAGAAGCAGGGCCGAATAAACCGGCTTGAGGGCGCAATTTTATTAACGATATTTGTTGGTTACACCGGTTATTTAATCAGCACAATTATTGTCTAGCACTGTCAAAATGGCGGTGTAACCACCTAAATAGCGCTATTATTTAGCGCTATTTAGGGCATGAATGGCAAAACTGCCTAGCCAATGGCCACCTTCGTAGCTGTCGCCAATTAGGTTTGGATAAGAGTACGCGACATGTTTATCGGCTAGTTTCCGTAAATGCGCATATTGTGGGTATTGTTTTGCTAAGGCGTATAAATTCCAAGCACGGCTAAAATTCAACCCATCTAGATGTACTAACTTGCCATCGGTTCTGTCACTTACTTCACCTACTGCCAGTTGATAATCTTTGTCAGCCAGCTGCGGCATAAAATTATTTAGCCAAGTTAAAAACTGCGCTGCTGGCAGTACGCGCTGCATTAAGCCCATTTCCTCTAAACAAGGTGAGATAAAATCGTAGCCACTTGGCTCCCAACTTATTGGGCAGTTTTTATCCTGCATAAAGTAGTGTTTAGCGCGCTCGGCGATAAGTTGTTGTAGTTGGATGTGTTTATTAATAACAGCATAGTCGTAAGCGAAACTTAAACCAAAAGCGGTATTTGGGTGCTCACCTACGCGAACTGGGTATAAAAGCCGCGGCAAAAAAGCTTGGTAGCGAGTGACAATAAGATCGGCCAGCGGTTGTAAGTTTTCCGCTAATTCAACGGCCAGAGGGTCTTGCCATGTCCGCAGTTCCGCCGATAGCTTTAATAACCACGCCCAACCATAAGTGCGCTCGAACGAGGCATTAATATCTTTACCGAAAAACTCAACTTCTTGCGCTACTTTTTCAACAGTTAAATTGCGTTTTAGCACGGCTTTTACTTGTTCTGCTTCTGCTAATTCTGGAAATTGCCGCAGTAAGCTAACCATAGACCAGTAACCATGAGCTGCGCTGTGCCAGTCAAAACAGCCATAAAATATCGGGTGTAGCACTGACGGTTCTTTTAAGTCGGCCGCACTAGATAATACCTGCCCTGTTTTATACGGGTAGGGCGTTTCTACACAGTGTAGTGGCAGTGCTATAAGTTTATTAGCTTCGGCTAAGGTTAGGTGGTGGCTAGTATTAGGTTCGACAGCGCTGGCTTGGCTACACCAGTTAACGCCAACAAATATAACACTGTAAATTAGGGTACGAATTTTCATAACATTACCTTATTGGGCTAAAAGTCGATTAAGTTTATACCTAATGCCTAAGCAAATAATTATTTAAGCCTAAATTTTCCCTGCTGAGCCGATCTGGGTTGCACCCTAACCTTTAACGTGGATAATTTAGCCAGCATTACAAATACAACTAAAATCTTGAGAGCATTATGAAAGCAATTTATTTATTAAGCGCTGTCGCCTTAGGCGCAAGCTTATGCGTTTCTGCTGATGAAGGGCAGTGGCAGCCACATCAATTAGCTGAGTTACAAGCAGAGTTAACCGCTAAGGGCATTGCCATTCCGGGTAAGCAGCTGGCAGATTTAAGCCAATATCCAATGAGCGCTATTGTTAGTATGGGCTATTGCTCGGCTTCTTTTGTCTCACCTAACGGCTTAGTGGTAACTAACCATCACTGCGCTTACAACGCTATTCAAAATAACTCGAGTAAAGAAAACAACCTAATTGAAAAAGGCTTTTTAGCCAAAACAATGGCTGAAGAGTTATCAGCTGGCCCACAAGAGCGTTTATATATTACTGAAGCGGTAACTGATGTTACCGCACAGGTTTCGGGTAGCTTGGCGGCAGGTTTGTCGGGGGAGGCGCGTTATAACGCCATTGAAGCAAACCGTAAAGCACTGATAAAAAGCTGTGAAGCCGATCCTAACTATCGCTGCTCGGTAGTAAGCTTTCATCATGGTTTAGAATATTTTCAAATTAAACAGTTAATGTTACAAGATGTGCGCTTAGTGTATGCACCGTCTGATGCGGTCGGTGGCTTTGGTGGTGATATCGATAACTTTGAATATCCGCGCCATAGCGGTGATTACACCTTTATTCGCGCCTATGTTGGTAAAGACGGTAAACCAGCGCCTTATTCGGTTGATAACGTACCCTATCAAAGTAAGCATTTCTTAAAAGTAAGTGCCAGTGGCGTGCGCCAAGGCGATGGTATTTTATTAGCGGGTTACCCGGGTAGCACCAGTCGCTATCGCTTAGCCGACGAAATAGCCTTTGCTGCAAACTGGCAATACCCAGCGCAGGTGAAAACCTATCAGCAAATTATTGATACCATTGACCGTTTAAGTGCGTCAGATGCCGATATTCAAGTGAAATATGCGTCCACGGTTAAAAGCTTAAACAACCGCATGAAGAAACTGCGTGGTTTACTTGATGGTTTTAAAGTTACCGATATTCATGCCATTAAACAGCAGCAAGAGCAGGCGTTAACGGGGTGGATTAATGCCGATAAAGCCCGTAGTCAATATCAGCAAAGCATTACTGCGTTACAGCAGGTTATTGATGCTGACCAAGCTTTTACTCAACAAACCTATTATTTTGAAACCGCTAAGCGCAGCGATCTACTGCAAACTGCCATACTGTTATATCGTCTGGCCCAAGAAAGCCAAAAACCTGATGCCGAACGTGAAATGGGCTTTCAGCAGCGCGATTTAAGCATGATTGAAGGGCGTTTAGCGCGGATGGAAAAAAGCTTTCACCCGACGATGGATTTAGCCATTTGGTCAGAGCAATTAGCTGAGTATTTAGCGCAGCCTGATAGCGTGCGTGTAACCGAGCTAGATACGGTATTAGGCCTAAATGCAGGTATGAGCCAAGCAGAAGTCAGTGCCAAGTTAATAACTTTATATAGCCAAAGTAAATTAGGTAGTATCGCAGGCCGCACCAGCTGGCTAGGTAAAGCGCCAGCTGACTTTGTGCAAAGCGATGACCCTTTTATTCGTATTGCAGTGGCTATTTATGACAAAAATAAAGCTTTGCAACAGCAAGAAAAAGAATTAAATGGTCAGCTATCGGCAGTTCGTCCAGCGTATATGCAAGCGCTTATTGCTTACAATAAAACTCAAGGTAAGCCAGTCTATCCTGATGCTAACAGCACCTTGCGCATTTCTTATGGCTCGGTAGATGGTTACCCAGCACAAGATGGCGTATATAAAACACCGTTTACCTCGGTACAGGGGCTAATTGCTAAACGCAAAATGGAAGCACCATTTATCGTGCCAGAAAACCTGGTTACAGCTTATCAAGCAGGTAACACCGAAGGGTATTTTTATGCTGACTTAGCTGCTAAGCAATCTCAGCCTTGGCTGTGCCGTATATTTAGTTGCCCACAGCCTGAGATAAAAGCTTTTAACTCGGTGCCCGTTAACTTTTTAACCAGTGCCGATACTACCGGCGGTAACTCAGGTTCAGCGGTAATGAACGGCAAAGGTGAACTAGTAGGCTTAAACTTTGATTCGACGTATGAGTCGATCACTAAAGACTGGTATTTCAACCCAGAAATTACCCGTGCCATTCATGTCGATATTCGCTATGTATTGTGGCTAATGCAATATGTTGATGGCGCCCAAAATCTGCTAGATGAAATGCAAATAGTGAGATAAATTGAGGCGGGTTATCCCGCCTTTTCTTTTATGAGAAACCTATGGTTAATTTGGCGTTGTTAGGGGCTTTCATTCCTACCTTTTTGTTTGTTTCAATCACCCCTGGCATGTGTATGACATTAGCCATGACGTTAGGCATGAGCCAAGGCGTGCGGCGCACATTCTGGATGATGTGGGGCGAAATGCTGGGTGTGGCATTGGTGGCAATTTTGGCCGTGTGTGGTGTTGCTGCCATGATGCTGCAATTTCCAGAAGTGTTTCAGGGTTTTAAAGTAGTGGGTGCGGCTTATCTTAGCTACATTGGCGTACAAATGTGGCGAGCAAAAGGCAAGCTTGCTTTGCCTAAGGCTGATCAGACGGCGCAATTAATGCCGCGGCGTACGTTATTTAATCAAGGTTTTATTACTGCTGTATCTAACCCAAAAGGGTGGGCTTTTCATATGGCATTGTTACCGCCGTTTATTGATAGCCAGCTTACCTTTTGGCCGCAATTATTGGTACTGGTGGCCATTATTCTACTGCTTGAGTTTTTATCCATGCTGGCTTACGCCAGTGGTGGTAAAGCGTTGGGCGCATTTTTCCAGCAACAAAACAAAGTACAGTGGTTAAACCGTATTGCTGCTAGTTTAATGTTTGCCGTCGCGCTGTGGATGTTATTAGGCTAGTTTTGCTCTGCCTACCTTGTCTTATTTAAACCCTTAGCTTATTTGTTAGTGCTAATAGCGCTGTTATATCCTGCTATACTTTAATTTAGAATCTGCTAATATAATGCTTGTATATTGCCTTTTACTAATATTCAGCTAACTTAACCGAGGTTAATTATGTCGCAATCAACAGCAACAACTAATATTGAAACATTAGTATTTCGCTTTGCCGGTACTTTTATCCTGCTAAGCGTATTATTAGCGCACTTTCATTCGGCCAATTGGCTATGGTTTACCGCTTTTGTTGGAGCAAATTTATTACAGGCGTCGTTTACTGGTTTTTGTCCGTTAGTCATTATGTTGCGTAAGTTAGGTGTTAAATCAGGTTGTGCATTCCCGCTTAAAACGGTAGAGAAATAAGACAAGGCTAATCATGAATAAACTGATTATTGCAGCAATTATCACCCTGCCACTAGTGCTTAGTGGTTGCGGTGAGGCACCGGCACCACGACAAAAGACAGCAGCTGCGGGTATTGAGAATTTGCAGCGAGTAAATGCGGAGCACGCACAAATTAATGACGAAATTGAATTGGACGGCATTATTGAGGCGGTTAATCGTGCCGTAGTATCAGCCCAAACCAGCGGTCGAGTGCTGGCATTGCCGTTTGATGTTGGTGACGTTGTGCTTGAAGGCGAAGTTATTGCCGGTATTACCGATACTGAACAGCAGGCTGCTTTAAGTAATGCCAAAGCCCAACTTGCTGAAGCGCAAGCGCGCTTTATGGAAGCTGATCAGCAGCTAAAGCGTATTAAAGATGTGTTTGAGCGCGGAGTGGTATCAAAAGCCGAGTTTGATCAGGCTAAAGCCGCGCAAAAAACTGCGGCGGCCAGAGTTGAGTCGGGTAAGGCAGCGATTAACAATGCCGAGCAAGGCTTGGTTTATACGCAAATTCGCGCGCCTTATAGCGGCATTTTAGTGCAGCGTCTAGTTGATGTTGGCGCTACGGTGGCACCGGGCACACCATTGCTTGAAGGGGTGTCGCTTAAAGATTTACGGGTGGAAGTAGATATTCCCGAGCACTACATAGTCGCGCTACGTCAGCATAATAAAGCGCGTATTATTCTGAATAACGGCGCCTCTATTACTGCGAAAAGCTTGCGGATCCCGCCATCAGCAAATGCCGCAACTCACAGTTTTCGCACCTTGCTTGAACTACCTGAAGCTGAGCATGAACAACCTGAAGCTGAGCATGAACAACCATTATTTCCGGGCACTCTAGTCAAGGTGGCATTTGCCATTGGCAACAGCGAGCAAATTCTATTACCGAATAGCGCTATCGCAAAGCGGGCTGAAATTAGTGCAGTGTACGTGTTTAACGGTGCGCAACAGCTTGAGTTTCGCTATGTACGAACAGGTAAAATCTTAGCAGACGACAAGGTTGTTATTTTGTCGGGCTTACAGCATGGCGAGCAAGTTGCTTTAGACACCGTTGCCGCGGCCAGCGTATATAAAACGCAACGTTTTGCTGCGCAAGATAAATAGGGGAAATTATGTCGACTAAACCCCTTGGTATTGCTGGGCGCATAGCTAACGTTTTTTTGCTGTCTGAAATTACCCCACTGTTAGCCTTAGTGGGCTTATTACTAGGACTATTTGCCTTAGCAATAACACCGCGCGAAGAAGAGCCACAAATTAACGTCACTTTTGCCAACGTTATTATTGCCTTTCCCGGCGCTAGCACCAAAGAGGTTGAGTCTCTGGTAACCGTGCCGGCAGAAAAAATAGTGTCTGAAATTGCCGGTGTGCAACATGTTTATTCTATGTCGTCACCCGGCATGGTGGTGCTTACCGTACGTTTTGAAGTGGGTGAGCCACGCACCGATGCCATTGTGCGTTTGTATAATGCGTTTTACTCTAATAAAAATGCTTTGCCCTATAACCTTGGCGTATCGCAACCGTTAATTCAGCCGAAGGGTATTGATGATGTGCCCATTGTTACTGCCACCTTGTGGAGCCATAACCCTGAGATCGGCAGTGCCGAATTACTTAATATTGCCCATGGTATGGAAGCGGAGTTGCAGCGAGTGCCTGGCACCCGAGAAATTAAAACTATTGGTGGCGCGCCTGCTGTTGCCCTAGTGCATTTTGAGCCTGCGCGTTTGGCATCGTATCAGTTATCACTTACCGACATACGCAACGCGTTATTCGCGGCGAATACGTCTGCCGCTGCCGGTAATCTTGTTAGTCAAAACACCGACATTCAGCTACAAGTAGGCACGTTTTTAACGTCAATAGAGGATATTGGTCAGTTAGTAGTGGGGGTATTTAATAACGCGCCAATATTTTTGCGTGATGTCGCTAGCGTATCCTTGGGTGCAGACACACCTAGTAGCTATGTGGCCTTTGGTGTTGGCGCTGCCAGTAATATTGATGCCGCAGGTAATTATTCCGCTGTTACCATAACGGTAGCAAAAAAGCCGGGTGAAAATGCAGTCGAAGTTGCTAATGGTGTACTGACACGCTTTGAGCAAATGCAGGGCATTTATTTACCAGATAGTGTTGAGGTTACTTTTACCCGCAACTACGGCGTTACTGCAGAAGAAAAAGCCCAAGCGCTAATTAAAAAACTGATTTTTGCTACCTTATCGGTCATTGTCTTAATATTTTTTGTACTGGGCCGGCGTGAAGCGGTTGTAGTGGGTGTGGCGGTAATTGTTACGCTGGCTATTACCTTATTCGCTTCTTGGGCGTGGGGCTTTACGCTAAATCGTGTGTCACTGTTTGCACTGATCTTCTCCATTGGTATTTTGGTCGATGACGCCATCGTGGTAGTAGAAAATATTCATCGCCATATGACGCTTGGCGGTATGTCGTTAAAACAGTCTATTCCACTAGCAGTAGATGAAGTGGGCGGGCCAACTATTTTGGCTACCTTTACCGTTATTGCTGCATTGTTACCAATGGCTTTTGTTACCGGTTTAATGGGCCCGTATATGCGGCCTATTCCAATTAATGCGTCTATAGGCATGCTAATAAGCCTAGCAGTGGCCTTTATTCTTACACCTTGGTTATTTTTAAAGTTATTTAACAAAGACGCTATAACGGCACACGCACCAGAGCAACAAGCTAGCCGATTACATAATTTCTTTGCACAATTACTTACGCCCTTTCTTAATGCACGAAGTGGCCGCGGTAAGCGGGTAATGCTGTTGGCTGGTATTGTGTTATTAATCGCTGTTTCTATGGCGTTAGTAGCTAGTCAGCATGTGGTGATGAAAATGCTGCCGTTTGATAATAAAAGTGAATTTGAGCTAGTAGTCGATATGCCAGAAGGCACTAGCCTAGAACAAACTTATGCCACCTTGCAGGCATTAGCTAACGATTTACAAGCCTTGCCTGAACTGGATAACTATCAGCTGTATGCAGGCACCGCGGCGCCTATTAGCTTTAATGGCTTGGTACGGCAATATTATTTGCGTAATCAGCCATTTATGGGTGAAATTCAGGTAAATCTTAGCCATAAAGATAAGCGTACTCGTAAAAGCCACGCTATTGCTTTAGAGGCACGGCAGCTTATCGCACAAACTGCCCAGCAATATAATGCTAATGTGAAAATTGTTGAATTACCGCCGGGCCCTCCTGTGCTGGCGCCATTAGTCGCAGAAATATATGGCTTAGATTATCAGCGCCAACTAGAGGTTGCGGCTAATGTAAAAGCCGTATTTATGGCCACAGAAAACGTGGTTGATGTTGACGATACGGTAGAAGCATCGCAGCAAAAGTGGATATTAGTGGTCGACCGCGCCAAAGCAGCAAAGCTAGGTGTTAATCAAGCGACTATTGTTGCCGATATTAATGCCGCGGTTGCTGGTGAAGATGCGTCGTTTTTACACGATGATTATACGGCAGTGGCTATTCCTATCCGCTTAACTTTGCCTAGTGGCGCGAAAAGTGATTTGCTAACAATACAAAATTTACGTGTACGCTCTATGTCGGGTGAATTAATAGCGTTATCTGAATTAACCCAACTGGTTAAGCAGCAGCGCGAGCAAACTATTCACCGTAAAAACTTATTACCGGTTGTGTATGTTACTGGCGATGCCGCGGGTGACACCGACAGTCCGCTATATGGTTTAGCCGCCATGTCGGCAATGCTTGAACGTACACCAGTATCCGCAGAAGACAAAATAATTGAGCAATACTTTACCAGTCAGCCAGAAAGCCCTTATCAGTGGAGCATAAAATGGGATGGCGAGTGGCAGGTTACTTATGAAACCTTCCGCGATATGGGCATCGCTTATTCTATCGGGCTAATTATGATTTACCTGCTAGTAGTCGCGCAGTTTAAATCGTATTCAATACCGCTAATTATCATGGCACCCATTCCTTTAACCATTATTGGTATTATGCCCGGCCATGCGTTATTGGGGCAGCAGTTCACTGCACCGTCGATGATCGGCATGATCGCCCTCGCGGGTATCATAGTTAGAAACTCTATCTTGCTGGTCGACTTTATTCAGCAACAGGTTGCGGCAGGTAAAAACTTACAGCAAGCTACGATAGAAGCCGCAGCAGTGCGCTCAGTGCCCATTGCGTTAACCGCAGTAGCAGCCATGATGGGCGGCTTCTTTATTCTTGACGACCCGATATTTGGTGGCTTAGCAGTTTCGCTTATTTTTGGTTTGCTCATATCAACATTGCTAACACTGCTAGTAATACCCGTGGTGTACTACGCGTACCACTACAAAACCGAAGCTAGTTAAGCAAACCTAGCCAATAAAAAAGCCCTTGTACATTGCTGTCAGGGGCTTTTTCGTTTAGCTAATTAAGCTTACTTTTTAAAGCGACGTAACATCAACAAGCCTAAGCCTAATAAGGCAATGCTAGCTGGTGCTGGCACTTTAGCTGGCTCATCAGCCACTGGCTGTGATGCTGCTGTGCCGTATACGCTTAAGTTAGCGCTGTATAAGTTGAAGTTATTTGCACCGAAAGCTTCTTCAGAAAACCAAAGACTGAATTTTTTGCTATCGACAATATCGTTAAATAACGATGATAACGTGTTCGCATCAAACACAAACGTTTGCTGAGTGATACCGCTTGCGCGAGTCAGTTTTGTTTGCTCGGCCAAGGTAGCACGTTGGCCATTGCTTGCAGGCAATATGCGCCAATCTTCGTTAAAACAAAAAATAAAACAATAGCGGTTATTAGTGCCAGAGAAAGTTAAATCAAGCTCAAAATGGCTAATCGTAGCAAAATCTAATGCTGAAAAGTCAAACACGTCAGCAAAACGTTGACAGCCACTTGAGGTGTCTTTAATCGTTATGCTATTGGCATTTTTGGTATCACAAGATTTTGTGCCCATTGAACTTGGGATATAGCTTGTGGTGCCATAGTTATGTTCAATATTACCAATTAGACCAGCAAAGCTGCTGCTGCTAAACAGTAAGACTGCAGAAAATAACAATTTATTCATGTAAAACTCCATATTTTTTAACGTAACGTATTGTTTATAAATGACTAATTTTAGTTATGCATTAATCGAGCCAATTTTACAGTCTCTGCTGTAGCCTTAGTGGCGTCTAGGGCGTTAAAAAAATGGATATTGAACGGCAATGAAATTTGCAATGAGACGTAAAAAAAACTGACAGCTGAGACGAAAGGCACTTTGTTTAGCTGCTTAGCTGAATACAGAAAATTACAATTTATGTAATTATGTTGTAAATGTAGAGTCGGTAAATATGCTAGAATGCTGTGCTATTCATTGCACATCAACGCAACAAAATACCGAGTTAACTGCAGCATTATGCCTAATATCTATATTGTTTACCGCGCCATGTTCTCTACCGATGGCATTATGCATACCATAGGTGGTATCGAAAATTACATTTTAAGCCTTTGTGATGTTTTTACACAGCAAGGTTGGCAATGTCATATCGTACAACCAGCCAAGCAGGGGTTCTCGTTACAGCAACAAAATTATACTATTCATGGCGTCAATACTGGCCTGTATCGCGGTAACTTTAAAAAGTATGCACTAGCCAATTGGGTGCGTAAACAGGCAGATAAACAGAATGATATTGTAATTTTTGCTACGGACTCTTATGCGGTAACCATGCAAGGGTTTAAAACCCTTGCCATTCAACACGGGATCTCGTGGGATAAGCCAAGAGCAAGCAAACAGTCAATAATACAGTTTTTTTCATCGCTGCTAAATCAGTATAAATATTTGTCTTATATTAAACCTAAGTGCAGCTTAGTTTGTGTAGACCATAATTTTGTTAATTGGTATCGCACTTGGTTTAATATCGATAAACAGCATATAAAGGTTATTTATAATTTTTATAATGAAAAGATTGGCGAAAAAGAGTTTGCTGAAAAGTGGTCGTCTGAAAATTCAAAACTAAATATTATTATAGCCCGCCGCTTTGTCGATTATCGCGGCATTAAACTTATCGCCCCCATTATTAAACAACTTTTGCCACAATATAATGTGCAAGTAAGCTTTGCTGGTGATGGCCCGCTAAAACCTTATTTAGAAGCGTTATTTGCTAATGAAGCAAAAGTAACGTTGATGCAATATGGGCCAAACGAAAGCTTTAACGTGCATAAAAACCAGCATATTGCGATTATTCCTACCTTAGGCTCAGAAGGCACATCTTTGTCTATGATTGAAGCTATGGCCGCTGGCTGCATGGTTATTAGTAGTGACGTTGGTGGCTTATCTAATATTATTATTAACGGTTTTAACGGTCGGCTTGTTATACCTAATACACTAGAATTTACTCAAGCGTTAACCGCCAGCTTAAGTAATTATCAGCAAAGTAAAACTATGGCGTTGAATGGTCTGAAATCGATTGAACACGCATGCTCAAAGGCAACCTGGGCCAAAGATTGGCTAGATACTGTTAATACATTACGCTTGGCCTAGGAAATTGTCTGTAGTGATTGTTTTTCAGACAGCTTGAGCACTTTGCTAGTAACTACGCCAGATACCATTGCACCTGATACATTCAATGCCGTGCGAGCCATATCAATTAACGGCTCTATAGAAATGAGTAAAGCGACTATTTCTATAGGCAACCCCATAGTAGGTAATACCACTAACGCGGCAAAAGTTGCACCACCGCCGACTCCAGCAATACCAAAAGAGCTAATAACAACAATACCCACTAATGACGCGATAAATTCGAATGTCATAGGATCAATACCGACGCTTGGTGCTACCATCATCGCCAGCATGGCAGGGTAAATACCGGCACAACCATTTTGGCCAATTGTCGCACCAAAAGAGGCAGATAAATTAGCAATAGCGGGTGGCACGTTAAGCTGGTTAACTTGAACATCAATATTCATTGGTATTGAGGCGGCTGAGCTGCGTGAGCTAAAAGCGAAGGTTAATACTGGCCAAATCTTTATAAAATATTGCTTAGGGCTAACGCCAACTAAACCGATTAAGAAACCGTGTATAACAAACATTATTAAAATGGCGATATAAGAAGCAATAATAAACGCCAACAAGTTAAGAATATCGTTACTACTTGAGTTGGCAACAACACTCGCCATAAGCCCAGCAACACCATAGGGCGTTAAGGCAATAACCATCTTAACTAAACTCATAACAATGGCTTGCAAGGCGTTAACACCGCTGCGAATAGGAACAGCAAGTTCATTTCGCTCTAGCATTACCTTACGGGCAGCAATACCTACTAATACGCCAAAAATAACCACCGCTATAATTGAGCTAGAGCGCAGGTTGCTTAAATCGGCAAACGGGTTTTGTGGAATAAAATTTAACAGCATTTGCGGTACTGTTAAATCGGCTATATTCGCTGCTTTGCTTTGCAAAGCTGTCATTTGCGTCGCCTCACGGCTACCTGCTACTAAGCCTTCGATACTAAGATCAAAGCCATAGGTAACCGCAATACCCACCAGCGCAGCAATGGCAGTCGTAAATAATAAGATAGAGATGCTAATAAAAGAAATTTTACCTAACGAGCCTTGGTTTTCAAGCTTAACTACCGCAGCAATCATAAAGATCAGCACTAAAGGCATAATGAGCATTTTTAATAGCCCAACATAACCTTGGCCCACTATGGCAACCCAACCTAATACATCTTTTATAACCTGCGGCTGCTCGGCAAATAGAAACTGCAAAACTAAACCAAATACACTACCCAGAATTAAGCCTAATAAAACGCTGCGTGATAAATTTTTATTTTTTTGCGAGAAAAGATAGATCGCGAACAATAAGCCAACAAAAATCGCTAACATAAAATATGCAGCAACTGACGCTGTAACTGGCATAGTATCCTCATCAAAATAACTAGGGAGCAGGATACTCTAGCGCTTAGCGAAAATTTAAGACAATACGCTTTAGCTATGACTTAGATGAAATAGTTATGCTAAAACAAAGTGTAGGTAGGCTTAGCTGCTTTATCTAATAATAGCGAGGTTAATCGTTTTAAACCCTTGCCTTTATTGGTTAGCTTCCAAGCGAGATATAGATCTTCCGTTGGTCTTGGCTCAGTGAGTTCTATTATCACCAGCTCGCCTGAGCTTAGCTGATTTTGAATTAAATACTTTGGTAGATAGCCAATACCAATACCGGCGCTAATAGCGGCAACTTTCTGGCTGACAGAGCTAACAAAAAAATGCTGGCTGCCTTCGATAATATTAGCCGACCAGAGAATTTCATTTTTAGCAGAGTCATGCACTATGATGCTTCTATAGCAGCTTAACTCGCTTGGTTGCATAGTTTTGTTGATGCTAGTCAGCGGGTGCGATTTATGAGCAACTAAAACATTAGCAAGCTCGGTTAATTTAACGGCCCTTATGCCTTTTTGGTTAGGCACAGGCCCTGGGGCGCCGATAACTAAATCTACCTTATCTTCTATTAACACCTCCCAAGTTCCACTAATTACTTGTTCTTGAATATCTATCTCTACGTTTTGATGCTCAGTTAAAAACTGGTTTATCTGTTGCAACACCGACTGTATATCAATTATGGCATCGCAGGCAATGCGAATTCGTGGCTCCCAACCATTAGCAATGGTTTGGGTTTGTTCAGACAGGGCGTTAATGGCATACAGAATTTCTCGGCCTTCGGCCAATAAATGTTTGCCAGCAGGGGTGAGCACGGCACGGCGACCTTGGCGTTGAAATAAGGTGACTTGCAGCTGCTCTTCTAACTTTTGCACCACATAAGATAGCGCTGACGGCACTTTGTTTAATTGCTCTGCGGCTGCAGCATAACTACCACGATACTCAATAGCGTCTAAAATCACTAAGGCTTCTATACTAATAAGGTTTTGAGTCATTACTGGTCACCTAAAACAACTGTTCAAATTATTTGAGCAAATTACGCAAATTTTAGGGGTTATTAAATAGCTAAGTAATGCTTACAATGGCTACATACTTAATTAATCACAAACTAAGGTGAACAAAATGACTATGAAGAACATTATCAATACAATCACAAAAACTGAACAATCTGTAGTGGCCTTACCATTACCATGATTGTTGCTATCTTTACGGTGCATATTAATAATGGCTTATTTATGAGCAACAACGGTTATGAGTTTGGTTTATCACTATTAGCTATTACTGTTGCTTTATTAGTGCAAGGTGGTGGTAAATTCTCTGTAGATAACCAAATTCAGCATGCTTTAAATACAAGTAAATAATTCACGTCTAACTTATTAAAGGGCCATCAATGAATGGCCATTTTTCTATGCTAAGGAGGTTGTAATGGGCTTAATAGTAAACGGTAAATGGGTTAACGAATGGTATGACACCAAAAAGAGCGACGGTAAGTTTGTACGCCAAGCTAGTGTATTTAAAAATCAAATTTCAGCAGAAGCTAATAGCAAGTTTACGCCAGAAGCGGGGCGTTACCATCTGTATATATCTTTAGCTTGTCCTTGGGCGCATCGTACTATGATATTTCGCAAGCTAAAGCAACTTGAAGACGTCATTTCTTATAGTGTAGTAAAGCCAGAGATGTTAGATAAGGGCTGGGAATTTGGCGCTGATGGCGATCCTCTCTATCATTTAGATTATGCTTATCAATTGTATTTAAAAGCCGACCCTAGCTACGAGGGGCGAGTGACAGTGCCTATTTTGTGGGATAAAAAAACACAAACTATCGTGAATAACGAATCTGTTGATATTATTCGCATGTTTAATAGCGCCTTTAATGAATTAACCGGCAATAACGACGATTATTATCCAGCTGCACTGCAAGCTGAAATTGACCAGGTGAATGCACGTATTTACGATACGGTAAATAATGGCGTATATAAAGCCGGTTTCGCCACCTTACAAAGTGCCTATAATGAAGCCTACCTAGCCTTGTTCGATAGCTTAGATTGGTTAGAGCAGCGCTTATCTAAGCAACGTTATTTAGTTGGTGAGCAAATTACAGAAGCCGATTGGCGCTTATTTACCACTCTTATTCGCTTCGATGCTGTTTATCATGGTCATTTTAAATGTAATAGACAAAAACTTAGCGAGTTTCATAACTTAAGCAACTATGTAAACGAGCTATACCAAGTGCCTGGCATTAAAGAAACCGTGGATTTGGAATACAGCAAAATTCATTACTACGCCAGCCATACCAGCATTAACCCAACCCAAATAGTGCCACTAGGCGCCGCTCAACACTTCGACGCCCCACACGATCGTGATCGGCAATATAATTAAAAGAGTTTTGTAACCAAAGCCCCTTAATGGGGCTTTTAATCGGTACCACAGAATAATAATAGCTATATAACTGCTAAAGATTGTTCTAGGTTACTTTATGTTCAAATGAGTATTACTGTGGCAAAGGATAGGTTGTAAATACAGATTTACGATCCTCTACTGATCCTCAGTGAAGAAATTCTAAGTCTGTTAGTAAGGATTAACTGATAAAGGCTTTAAAAATGGTGGCCCCAGCTGGACTCGAACCAGCGACCGATCGATTATGAGTCGAGCGCTCTAACCAACTGAGCTATGGGGCCATGTGCAACTTTTATATTGAGAGCTCAATAAGTAGCGGCAGGCAGTATAAAAACTTTTGGCTGCTTTGTCATCCAGCTTGTGACATTAAGTGTGGCAACTGCTGTTTTTTTAAGCTTATAGCGTTAAAAGTAACAAAGGCGCTAAAATAGCGCCTTTGTATTAGGAGTACATCGGCCTTATTTACTCGTCAAGAAAGCTCTTTAATACTTCTGAACGTGATGGATGACGTAGCTTACGCAGTGCTTTTGCTTCAATTTGACGAATACGCTCACGAGTTACGTCAAATTGTTTACCTACTTCTTCTAACGTGTGGTCGGTATTCATATCGATACCAAAACGCATACGAAGAACTTTTGCTTCACGCGCGGTTAAACCGGCTAACACTTCATTGGTAGCGTTTTTCAGGCTTTCTATGGTCGCAGAATCGAGCGGTGATTCACCGGTCGCATCTTCGATAAAGTCACCTAAGTGCGAATCTTCATCGTCGCCAATAGGCGTTTCCATTGAAATAGGTTCTTTAGCAATTTTTAACACTTTGCGAATTTTGTCTTCTGGCATTAGCATGCGTTCTGACAATTCTTCTGGTGTTGGTTCGCGCCCCATCTCTTGCAGCATTTGCCGTGAAATACGGTTTAGCTTGTTGATGGTTTCAATCATGTGTACTGGAATACGGATAGTACGGGCTTGGTCAGCGATTGAGCGTGTAATAGCTTGACGGATCCACCAAGTAGCGTAAGTTGAAAACTTATAACCACGACGATATTCAAACTTATCTACTGCTTTCATCAAGCCGATATTACCTTCCTGAATTAAATCAAGGAACTGTAAACCGCGGTTGGTGTATTTTTTCGCGATAGAGATAACCAGACGTAAGTTAGCTTCAACCATTTCTTTTTTCGCACGGCGGGCTTTTGCTTCACCGATTGACATGCGACGGTTGATATCTTTAATTTTAAAGATACTTAGGCCGGTTTCTTCTTCTACCTTTTTCAGTTTTTCGATACTGCGCACTAGCTCTTCTTGCATATCCTGCAATTTAGCTGAGTAAGGTTTGTTTGCTGCAATTTCTACATTAACCCATGCAGTTGATGTTTCAAAACCGGTAAAGGTTTTCACAAAGTGCTTTTTCGGCATTTTTGCGTAATCAACACAATGTTTCATGATGATGCGCTCTTGAATGCGCACGCGATCCATCATTTCACGCATGTTTTTAACTAAGCGATCGAATTGCTTTGGCACTAAACGGAAACAACGGAACACTTCACTTAGCTTTTCAATTTCAGCTTTGGTGGTGGCATGTTCACGGCCATTTTTGACAATAGAATTACGGGTAACATCGTACTGAGTACGTAGCTCACCGAATTTTTCACGTGCCATTTCTGGATCTGGGCCGGTGTCGCCGTCATCCGCATCACTGTCTGCGTCGTCGTCGTCTTCTGAGTCGTTATCGTCCATTTTGTCTTCAGGCACTTCAGAACCGATATTACTACCAATTACAGGCGCTTCTTCAACTTCGTTCGGATCGATAAATGCGGTAACAATGTCGCTTAAACGAATTTCTTCAGCTTCATACTTGTCCCACTGCTCTAGCAGGTAAGTAATGGCTTCTGGATATTCAGCTACCGAGCTTTGAACGGTATTAATACCTTCTTCGATACGTTTGGCGATAACAATTTCGCCCTCACGAGTTAGTAGCTCTACTGTGCCCATTTCGCGCATGTACATACGCACAGGGTCAGTAGTACGGCCTAGTTCTTTATCTACGCTAACTAATGCCTGAGCTGCTTCTTCAACGGCATCTTCATCCGTGGTAGCATCAGCCATGATTAGATCATCGGCATCCGGGGCACTTTCAAATACCTGGATCCCCATGTCATTGATCATGCGGACAATGTCTTCTATCTGATCAGAATCGATAATATCTTGCGGTAGGTGGTCATTCACCTCGGCGAAGGTTAGATAACCTTGCTCTTTACCTTTGATGATCAAGAGTTTTAACTGCGACTGAGGATTTTGCTCCATAGAGACTGATCTTCCACCAATGTTGATTAATGTAAAATTGCGAACTAGTGATTATAACAAAGCGCGGCTTTTCTAGCCAGCCGCATTAGTTCGCAAGCCTCGGTTTTTTGCTTTTCAGGGCCTGTAATAACAATTTGTATTCATGCCATTCGGCTTTACTTAACTGTTGTAGCTTATCTTTTCGTTCAAGCGCCTCTAAGCGTTGCTGTAAATACTGATCTTCAATTGAGTGAAAAGTATCAACAAACTCTTGGCATAGTTGCTCTGGGTCAATTTGGTGATCCCAAGCAGCGAGTGTCATTAAGATGCTGTGCTCTGGTAAATCACGCCATTGCTCCAATAGCTGTGCAGTAGTTAAACTAGGTTCTTGTTGCAGTCGTTGCTGCAGCGTTAATAGTAGGCCGATACCGGGAATATTTGCATCAGCAAGTTCTGGGGCATTAGGCATTACTTTCACTATATTGGGGTTCTGCAGCAATAAACCAATAGCGCGACGCATTGGTGTTATTTTCATTGCGCTTGACTTAACGCGATTACTGGCTCGACTAACCGTGGCTTTAGTGCGTTCACGCGGCTTACCAAGCAAGTTTGCTAGTTTGTCGGTTAAACTTTCACGGTAAAACTCACTAGGAATTTGTTTAATAAGCTCGCTAGCCTTTACCGATAATGCAGATTTCCCGCCATCAGTGCTGGGATCAAACTCTTGAATTAAATGCTCAAAAAAATACTGATTTAATGGTGTTGCAGCACTGATTCGTTGTAAAAATGCGGCTTTACCTTCTTTTTGCACTAAAGAGTCGGGATCTTCACCATCGGGTAAAAATACAAAGTTTAACTCAACGCCATCTTTTAATTGGGGCAGGGCGCTTTGTAGTGCACGCCAAGCGGCATCGCGGCCTGCTCGGTCACCGTCGTAACAGCACACCACTTTAGGGGTAAAGCGAAATAGTGCGTGCATATGGTCAGAGGTGGTGGCAGTGCCTAGGCAAGCTACGGCAAAACGAATATCTTGCTCGGCTAAGGCAACAACGTCCATATAGCCTTCAACCACTAAAACCTGCTCTAAATGGCCAGGCTGTTGGCGAGCTTCATATAAGCCATATAACTCTCTGCCTTTTTGAAACAGGCGACTTTCTGGTGAATTTAAGTACTTTGGTGTGCCATCGCCTAATACTCGACCGCCAAATGCGATAACCCGGCCGCGTTTATCGCGGATAGGGAACATTAAGCGTTCGCGGAAAAAATCGTATTCACGGCCATTATCATTACGGTTTATTAAGCGCAGCTCTACGAGCTGATCACGTAATTGCCGATTATTGGTTGGGCTTAAGCGTTTTAGTAAGTTATCCCAGCCATCGGGCGCATAACCAATACCAAAGTCGTTTAGCGTTTTTGCACTTAATCCACGCTGGCTAACGTATTGTTGCACTGAACCGGCGTTAGGGTGCTGTTGCAACTGCTGTTGATAAAACTCACTAGCTTGCTGCATTAAGTTGTAATCGTCAGCCTGCACTGCTGGTCTCGCGCGGCCAACGCCTTGCTCACGAGGTACTTCTACATGATGCTGTTGTGCAAGTTCTTCAATAGCTTCAACAAATTCAAGCTGCTCAAATTCCATCATAAAACTGATGGCATTGCCGTGCGCACCACAGCCAAAACAATGATAAAACTGCTTATCTGGGCTTACGGTAAAAGATGGCGATTTTTCACTGTGGAAAGGGCAGCAGGCAGCGTAATTTCTACCTGCCTTTTTTAGCGGTACACGTTGGTCGATAAGCTCAACGATGTCGGTGCGAGCCAACAAGTCGTCGATAAACTGTCTTGGAATTTGTCCTGACACCTTTTTCCTTTTGGCTTTTTGCAGAAAAAGACAAACCGTGCCTTGCGAGCACGGTATGCAGATGTCGACTTGCGATGTTGTATTGGTGGCTTAAAACGGACGTTAAACTATGTCAGTAACCGGCACCAATATCGCGAAGCGGGTACTCTTAGTACAGCTTGATACGACGTGCGTTTTCGCGAGACAGCTTCTTAGCATGACGCTTAACAGCTGCTGCTTTCTTACGCTTACGGATCCAAGTTGGTTTTTCGTAGAATTCTTTAGCGCGTACGTCAGCTAAAATACCAGCTTTTTCGCATGAGCGCTTGAAACGACGTAATGCTACGTCAAACGGTTCGTTTTCTTTTACTTTAACAACAGGCATTAAATTCTCACCTCAGGGCCAAATTGGTTATCTGTGAACCAATACGATTAAAAATGGTGCGGCATTTTACGCAAAAAGCTAAGACGATGTAAAGCTATTCCGCGATCTAAATCCGATCCTCTAGCTCTGACAGTGCTGAGCCGTTACAATAGCCGCCATTTTAGCTGAATTGAGACGCGGATGCGAGTTTTAGGTATCGAAACTTCTTGTGATGAAACCGGTATTGCTATTTATGATAGCGAGCAGGGTTTGTTAAGCCATGTGCTATATAGTCAAATTCCAATCCATGCTGATTACGGCGGCGTAGTGCCAGAATTGGCGTCGCGCGATCATATTCGCAAAACTATTCCACTGATCAAGCAAGCCTTAGCTGATGCTGGTATTACTGCTGCTGAAATTGATGGCGTAGCCTATACCGCAGGCCCCGGGTTAGCGGGAGCCTTGTTAGTTGGTGCATCGATTGGTCGCTCACTGGCAATGGCATGGCAAAAGCCGGCGTTGGCCGTGCACCATATGGAAGGCCATTTATTGGCACCAATGCTGGAAGAGCATTCGCCAGAGTTTCCGTTTTTAGCTTTATTAGTATCGGGCGGGCATACGCAGTTGGTAGCGGTAGAAGGTATTGGCCAGTATCAACTGTTGGGCGAGTCGATAGACGATGCTGCTGGCGAAGCCTTCGATAAAACAGCTAAATTAATGGGCTTAGACTACCCTGGTGGGCCGTTACTGGCCAAACTTGCACTGCAAGGTAATGCGAAAAAATATAAATTTCCGCGGCCAATGACCGATCGGCCCGGTTTAGATTTTAGTTTTAGTGGTTTAAAAACCTCTGCAGCAAATGTTATTGCTAAAGAAGGCAATAGCCCACAGGTGCAAGCTGATATTGCCGCGTCATTTCAGCAAGCGGTGGTTGATACGCTAGTAATTAAAAGCGAGCGCGCTTTGCTACAAACCGGTTATAAGCGTTTAGTTATTGCTGGTGGTGTTAGTGCCAATACGTCGTTACGTGAGCAACTTGCCGTATTATTAAAACGTTATGGCGGTGAGGTGTTTTATCCACGTAAAGAGTTTTGTACTGACAATGGCGCAATGATTGCGCTAGCCGGTTATTTTCGTTTAGCAGCGGGGCAACAACAAGACTTAACTATTGGCGTAACACCACGTTGGCCAATGCAAGATTTGCCGGCAGTTTAAAATTTACTATGTGTTTGAGTTAAAGGTTAAAGGTTGAAGGTTGGAATCCCGATTTGGGCGTCACAGAGTGTTTGAACGGACGCGTTAGCGGTAGTGAGTTGCTGTGGCGAGCCAAAGCGGGAGTTGCAACCGAAAACGCAGTAACCACACTCTAGTCATGATTGAACTAGTCTTCATTCTCGAATGCGTTTGGTTTTATCCCAAATTTTACTTTCTTTGCCCTGCCACAATCGTAAGATGTTTTCACGATGACGCACAATAATCAGGATGCTTAGCATCAGTACCGGCAACGTATAGAGCGGCTTAATAAACCAAGTAAATAACGGCGCTAGGCTAACGGTTAAAATAGCCGCTAGTGAAGAGTAGCCAGTAAAAATGACTATTATTAACCAGCTTACAATTAATAAACCGGCTAAATCTAGGCCAATGGGCATCATGGCGCCAAATGCGGTAGCAACCGCTTTGCCGCCTTTAAAGCCAAAAAATAATGGAAAAATATGACCAACACAGGCTGAAATTGCAATTAGGCCAAGGAAGAGCGGTTCTATTTTTAAAAAATAGGAACCCCAGACCGGAATAGTGCCCTTAAGAATGTCGAATAGCAGTACTAATACTGCGGGGAATTTTCCACCGAGACGTAAAACGTTGGTGGCACCTGGGTTGCCAGAGCCGTGTGAACGGGGATCAGGTAAGCGAAACAGCTTGCTGACCAGCACTGCTGATGAAATGGAGCCTAAAAGATAGGCTGCTAGCATCATAATTCCAATCAGCGGGGTCATTAAGGCGGTTCCTCAGCACCAGTTTTTACGGTAATATTACTGCCTAATTTAGGGGAAGCAGATTATAGGCTTTTTGCCGTTTTACCTATCCGACCAGCCTACCTGAAACCAGAAATAACGCAATGCGGATGTAACTGAATGGACATAGTTTTTATAAAACAGCTACAAGTAGACACTGTAATAGGGGTTTACGACTGGGAAAAGACCATTCAGCAACCTTTGTTTCTGGATCTGTCATTAACAAATGATCAGCGTAGCGCTGCAGCAGCCGATGATATTAAATTAACGCTTGATTATGCGGTAATAGCAGAAAAAGTGACCCAGCTTATTACTGCGCAACCGATAGAGCTAATAGAAACGGTAGCCGAGCGCGTAGCACAAATGCTGCTTGCTGAATTTGCCACTAATAAAGTTGAAGTTACGGTAACTAAACCCGGGGCCGTACCTAAAGCGCAGACGGTGGGCGTGCACATTGTGCGGAGCCGAAATTAATGGCGCGTATTTATATTAGCATTGGCACTAATACTAACCGCAGCTACCATATTCAGGCTGCAGTCAGTGCATTAGGCCAACATTTCGGCCAGTTAACGTTGTCATCGGTATATGAAAGCGAAGCGGTTGGCTTTAAAGGCAAAGCGTTTTATAACATGGTGGTAGCAGCCGATACGAGCTTATCTGTTGCGCAATGCGTGGCGTTATTTAAGCAAATAGAAGACGCTTATGGCCGCGATCGCAGTGCGGCAAAGTTTAGCGGTCGTACTCTAGATCTAGATTTGCTAACCTATGACGATGCTGTGTGTCAGCAACCTGTAGAATTACCCCGAGCTGAAATTACTGAAAATGCCTTTGTATTATGGCCTTTATCTGAGATTGCGCCCGAGGTTATACACCCAATAACAGGGCAAAGTTATGCTAGCCTATGGCTGCAGTATACAAAACAACAAAAATTATGGCCGGTGCCATTTCAATGGAGTTGATGGCTTTTGTTAAGCTGCTAAAACACAAGCTGGTTTAACTTAAGATGTTTTTTAATTTTAATTTTAATTAAATAAGTTGCTATGGATATAATTTTATTATTAAAGGCCCTACTGCTAGGCATTGTAGAAGGCATTACAGAGTTTTTACCCATTTCAAGTACTGGCCATTTAATTGTTAGTGCTGATCTGCTTAATTTTCACAGTACGGAAAAGGTTTTTGAAATAGCGATTCAATTAGGCGCTGTCTTAGCGGTGGTTTACGAATATCGCCAGCGTTTTAGTCATATCCTAACGCATGTCGGTAGGGATGCTAAGGTAAACCGTTTTGTCGTAAATATAGCAATTGCCTTTATACCAGCGGCAGTCGTTGGGCTATTGTTTTCCTCTAAAATTAAAGAGTTTTTGTTTAACCCTATCACCGTAGCCACCGCTTTGGTTGTTGGCGGATTAATTATGTTTTGGGCGGAGCATAGACAAAAAACAGTACAACCAAGAGTGTTAAATGTTGATGATATGACAGCAAAAGATGCATTAGTGGTGGGCTGTGCGCAAATATTAGCGCTAATTCCTGGCACATCGCGTTCAGGCAGCACGATTATTGGCGGTATGTTTAGTGGTTTAGAACGTAAAGTAGCAACTGAATTCTCGTTCTTTTTAGCCGTGCCTATTATGTTTGCCGCAACCGGCTATCAAATACTGAAATATCGTGATCTTTTTAGTGTTGATGATATAGCAACTATTGCCGTTGGTTTTATCGCCGCTTTTATAAGTGGTTTATTTGCGGTGCGTGCGTTATTAAAATTTTTAGCGAATCATAACTACGTACCGTTTGCCTGGTACCGCGTGATTTTTGGCGGCATTATTTTACTGACATGGGCAACCGGCATGGTTGAGTGGACTGTGCCTTAACATTGTCGTTTAATATTTATAATTACTACAGTAAGCAGCCGGTTATGGCTGCTTATTTTTTAGCTAACTTTTATCTATAGCCGCGCTCTGATGTTGCTTAGCCTTTTGAATTGCTTCTAATCTAGCTTGTTGTATCGCCTGCTTAATAGCTTCACCTTTTAGCCCTTGGCTAACAAAATCTTTCGCATTCACCTGCAATGCGGCCTTAGCCAAGGTCTGTAAATAACTCGCTTGTGTATATTCATCTTGTTCAAAGCCGGTACGACCGCGTAAATCGGCAGTGCAGCATAGCAATATTGCCTCTAGGCGCTCGGGCTTGCGCCACAGGTCTATGGCATTAAATAGTTTTAAGATGGTGCTACTTTTCAGTTCATAGGCACGATGCACCAACTGATGGTATTCACACACTAACAGTGCTAAATCGCGACAATCGTTAGGCACACGCATGCGCAAACATAACTGATTAATTAACGCTAAGCCGCTATGTTCGTGGCCGTGGTGCGCTGGCCAAAGTTCCGGCTTGGTAATGCCTTTACCTAAATCATGTACTAAGGCGGCAAAGCGCACGTCTAATCGCGATGACAACTTGGTTGCTTGCTCTAGTACCAGCAGCGTGTGCACGCCGGTATCTATTTCGGGATGCCATTTTTCTGGCTGCGGCACACCCCATAACGCGTTTAACTCCGGCATTAGCGCCTCTAACGCACCGGTAGTGCGCAATAACTGAATAAATGCTTGTGGTGTGCGCTCAGTTATGGCTTTGGCTGTTTCTTGCCATACCCGTTCGGGTGTTAAACTTTGCAATTCGCCACTGAGGCTTAGCTTACGCATTAAAGCCTGAGTTTCGGGTGCAACCGTAAAACCTAAATGGGCGTAGCGGGCATAAAAACGTGCTACGCGTAATACGCGTAATGGATCTTCAGCAAAGGCATCAGAAACATGGCGTAGCACCTTATGTTTAATGTCGTTAATGCCACCAAAAGGGTCAGTTAAACTGCCATCATCAGCCTGTGCTATGGCGTTAATTGTTAAATCACGACGCAATAAGTCTTGCTCTAGAGTGACATCAGGGGCGGCATAAACACTAAAACCGGTATAGCCGGTACCGCTTTTACGCTCGGTACGCGCCAGTGCATGTTCTTCTTTGGTCTTTGGATGTAAAAAAACGGGAAAATCTCTACCTACTTGCTGGTAACCTAGATCGAGCATTTGCTGTGGCGTAGCACCAACAACTACCCAATCACGCTCATGAAATGGGTAATTTAAAAGACTATCGCGAACTGCGCCACCTACTAGATATCGTTGCACCGGCTTTCCTGTTAGCTGTTTTTTTGCCATTATACCCGTCGTCTTTGTAAATGCACGGCCGCAACCAATTGCAGCGTCATAACCAGCAGGAAGCAGAATGTATAGCGGATTTTTCGGCCTAACCAGTGCACCTTTTTCAATTGCGCCCAATCCGGAATTTATGTATTTAAGCCCACGGCATGCCGAGGCATTAGCACACTTACGCTTTGGTTTAGGTGATGCTGGCGGTTTTGTACTGTTAACCGGCGAAGTAGGTACGGGTAAAACCACGGTGTCGCGCTGTCTATTACAAGAGCTTGATGCTAACGTCGAAGTGGCTTTTATTTTAAACCCGACTTTGTCAGAGCTAGAATTACTGGCTGCTATTTGTGACGAATTAAAGATCCGTTATAAAAAAGCCGATGCGAGCTTAAAGTTGCTCGGTGATAAAATTAAAGCCAGATTGTTAAAAAATCACGCTAGTGGCAAGCAAACGCTATTAATTATTGATGAAGCACAGCATTTGCAACCAGCGGTACTTGAACAACTGCGGTTACTAACTAATTTAGAAACCAATACTCGTAAGTTATTACAGGTTATTTTAATTGGCCAACCAGAATTGCAGCAGCTATTAAAACGCAACGACTTACGCCAGTTAGCGCAGCGCATTACCGCAAGGTATCATTTATTGCCGTTAGATTTAGCTGAGGTAAAACAATATCTGCAGTATCGTTTACAGGTAGCAGGTTGTAGCCGCCCGGTATTTAGCGATAGCGCAATAAAACGTTTATATCAGTTGAGCGGCGGCATACCGAGGTTGCTAAACCTAATGGCAGATCGCGCATTGTTGGCGGCTTATAGTCAGCAGCAAGCGATGGTAAATGAAAAGTTAGTTAAGCAAGCCGCAGCTGAAATTTTACCACTTTCTGTACAGGTAAATAGTCCTAGGTTACCGCGTTGGCTGTGGCCTGTGTTGGGGCTTTGCGCTATAGTGCTAGGCTTTAGTTTAGCGATATTATTAATGCCTTGGCTGCAAAATCGCTAGCTCAAAGGTTCTTTTTACCTTAACAGTTTCGTCGTGCGTTTTTTATTGAGCATCTTTTTTTCGAGCATTTTGTATAGAGAGTATCATGTCAATTTTAATGGCTGCACTAAAGCAACAAAATAAAACACCGATGCAAGCAGCTGATGGCACTACATATTGGCGTGGCGTTGCTGTAGTACTCGCATTGCTATTGGCTTTATTAATAGGTGCTGCAGCAGCTTACGTATTTATGCAAACAACGCAGTTTGAGCGGTCTGGAGCAACAATAGAGCCGGTTACACCCGCAGCGCCTGAAACCATAATGGCGGCATTAAATATTGAGCAAAAACCCGTAGATCCAGTATCACCAAACAATATTGATGTGGCACTGAATAAGTTGATATCACCCGCACCAGAGCCGATAACTGAACCATTTACTTCATCGCCGCCAGTAAAAACTGTTACTGCCGGTAGCTTAGCGGCAGAACCGCAAGCAGAGATACAGGTTGCGGAAAAACCGACAGCAGAACCAGAAACAGCGGTATCGTCTGAGTTGCGAGATAAGTTTGCGTCGGCATTAAAAGCGACAGAACGAGGTAATAACAATACAACAGAGCGCAATAGTATTAGTGCCCCAGCAACGGATATTAATAGCCTTGATACGCAGTTGCAGCGGCAAATTCCAGAGTTACGCTTTGAAGCCCACGTGTACGCAACCGCTGCTAATCAACGCTGGGTAAAGGTAAATGGTAAAACCTTACAAGAAGGGCAGTGGGTTACTGCTGATATTCGTATTAAAGAAATTACCCCGCAGTACGTGTTAATGACATTAGGTAATCAGCTATTTAGTATGGCAGCTTTGTCTGCTTGGCCTAATTAAGTTAAGGTTGCCCGTTATGCAGGCATAATAAACTGATTAAAAAACTTTTTAATATCAATGCCGTAATCTTCGGCATTTACGGCTGATTTAATCGCGTCATCACATTTAGCATCAGCAAGGTTTACAGTAATAGCGGGTAAATAATGACGTTGTTTCGCGTTATAAAACACTTTAACTATTGGGCAGGTTAAGCGCGTGGGATTATTTTCTAGCACCATCGCTAATTTTTCGCTTTCCATTAATACTAAGGTGCCTGGCGGGTACATACCAATAGCAGTAATAAATTGTTTTACCAATTCAAGATCAAAGTGTGCGGGGCTGTCAGCGCGTAAAATCTTTAGTGCTTTTATGCAAGTTTGGCCACTTTTATACACTCTTTGCGCGGTAATAGCGTCATAAGTATCAACAATGGCGATCATACGAGCGTGCATCGAAATTTGCGCTTGCGTTAGTCCAGCAGGGTAACCTCTACCGTCTAAGCGCTCATGGTGGTTTGCCGCTACATCTAAGCTAATTGCTGAAATGCCCTCAGTTTGCATTAGAATATCGCGACTATATTCAACGTGCTTACGCATAATCACAAATTCGTCGTCAGTTAGTCGGCCCGGCTTATTTAATATTTCGTTTGGTACCTGAATTTTGCCAATATCGTGTAGCAGCGCGCCGGTAGCTAATTCCACAATAATGTTTTCATCTAACTTCAAATATTTGGCAAATATACTCATTAGAATAGACACGTTTACCGAGTGTTCTAATAAGTACGCGTCTTTGTCACGCATACGGCTAATGCACAGTAGTGCATCTTGATTACGAAATACCGAATCAATAAAGCCTTCAGCACAACGTTTAAAATCGGCCACGCTAATGGCTTTGCCGTTAGTGATATCGGCAAAAGCACGTTTTTGTAGCGATTTTGCTTGTGAATAAAGAGACTGCGCCTGTTTAATTTCCTGCGCTACGCTATGTTTCTTAAGGCTTTGCCTAGGTGAAAGTTTCACAGAGTCAGGTGTGGCTGATGCCATATTAAATGCGCTGTCATCAGGGGCAGCTAATTCAGTTACTTGTTGCTTGCTAGAGTCGATAGTTAACTGCACTACGTTTTTGCTACGCAGTAGTTCAATTTGTGCTGTGCTAGAGATTAAGCCCTGAACCCGAAGCGATTTTGCATCAGAGGTTTTTGCACTAACCACATACATGCCACAAATTAGTTGTTCTATGGAAATTGTTTTCAAATACGGCTCATTTAATGAAGGCAATTTTAGCAATATTAGTTGTCGCACATAACTTAAACAAGTCTATCTATTCGTGTTTATGCTGGCTAAATATAGTTGCGTACATCGAGCCCATATTTTTTTAAATCGATACAGCTGTCAATCTGTTCTTCTTGTTGGCGTGATAAGTCGAGTATTTTAGGCGGCAAATGGTGCTGATGTACGCTGTGATAAAACACCTTCACTTTAGGCAGAAGCGGTTTTTTCGCGTTATTTTCTAGCACTAACGCTAGCTTACCACTTGTTAATTTTACTACCGAGCCTGGTGGGTAAATGCCAATACATTTAATAAATAATTGCAGTAGTTCGGGATCAAGTTTGTGTGGTGTGCGCTCTAGTAATAAACGCGATGCTGCTAGTGGGCCAATTTTGCTAGTTAAAGGCGAGGTGAGTTTTTCATAACTATTCACTATAGCTAACATGCGGCTGCCTTTAGCTATTTGTGGCGCACTAATTTTTGGTGAGCCACTACCATCAAGATGGGCACAGTGCTGACTGATCCATAGTGAGATTTCGCCAGCCAGATCGTTCGTTTTTTGTAGTGTATTTAAGCTGGCTGGAATAGCGACATAATCTTCAGCGCTTAAATTATCGGTATTTATTGCTTTGCCTATATCGTGCAATAATGCGGCCGTAATCAGCGCCTGTATTTTATGGGTTGGCTTATTAAGATATCGAGCAAAGGCTGCCATATAGACGGCACAGCTAATGCTATGCTGCAGTAAGTTATCGCTTTGCTCTGCAATACGGTTTAAACATAACAATACGTCTTGGTTGCGACTAATAGAATCGGCTAACCCTGCGCTAACTTCGTGCACTAAAGTAAGGTCAATATTGCTGTCGTGGCGCACGGCGTCGAGTAACTGACGTTGTACTTTTTGCGTTTG
The DNA here is from genome assembly GCF_004345025.1 of Rheinheimera sp. D18. Classification (GTDB taxonomy): domain Bacteria; phylum Pseudomonadota; class Gammaproteobacteria; order Enterobacterales; family Alteromonadaceae; genus Alishewanella; species Alishewanella metallidurans. Next base: position 386,523 of record NZ_CP037745.1, read on the forward strand.
CAACAATGCGCGTTCAGCTTTTGGCCATTCGTTACTAAAGGCTACTTTTATCGTCGGTATTGCTGGGTCTTCAGGCGCATCAATTGTGGTTAGCGGAGTCTCTATTTGTGCTATTGGTAGTTTTTTATCTGGGTCGATCAGGAGTATTTGCACGCCTTTATTACGCAGCATAGCTATAGCATCGCTGGTGCGAACCCAGCCGGCATGTTTGACGATAACTTCACCAGTTTGCTTCAACACTTGGACGACATAACTTCCAGGTTGCAAATCAGTAATACTAACTTCCTGATACGCCATTTTGCGCCTTACTTTCTCCATATATAACCAAGCAACATAACATAACAGATTTTGCTTAACTATAAGTTAACAATGAGTTGATTTGTGACAACTTTGCGATAGAGAGAAGTATATACCAAAAAAAGCCCGCTATTGCGGGCTTGAGTATTGAAGCCTAGTTGTAAAGTGTTAGCTTAATTGTCAGCCATCGTCATTAGCGACGCATTGCCGCCCGCGGCAGTAGTATTAATAGTAACGGTCTTTTCCGTAACTAACCGCTGTAATAAGCGCGGGCCAGCTGGCGAGGTAATCAGCGGCAGTATTGCGCCTTCGCGTGCAGCCAGTAACTCGGCGCATAACGGTTTTACTGCACTGCTTACTTCGACCATTGCGCCCGCTAAATCTTGATGGGCCAACAGCGTTGTTAAACAGTCTAAACGCACTACGGCTAGCAAATTTTGTGGCATACCGGCAAGTTGCAAAGCTTTAATACAGGCTTCTGCTTCTACTATATCGGTTTCTTCTACTGCAGTTATTACCGCATTACCTGCCGCTAATGCGGTAATAATGGCCACTAACCAGTATTGGAACGAACTAGACTCATCACGTACCAGCGCCAAAATACCGCGCGGATCGAGTACTAAAGTATTACTCTCACCGGTAGGGCCTGGCAACGTGGTTGGTTTTTGCAGCTCTCGCTCTACCCGTTGTAATTTTTGTTGCGCTAGTGTTAGCACTTGCTCTAAGTCAGGCTCTTGCTTATTAACTACCGTGCTTGATGCAAGCGACGCAAGAAATTGCCGTAGTACTGATATACGCTGGCTTATGCTCTGTTGCGCCCACTGCTGTTGCGCTAGCAAAGCGGTTGGCATGGCATAAGCAACCGCATTGCTGGTTGTCTCGCTTAGTAAACTATTGCGCTTTTGTTCACTAAGTTCAGCGCAGCTAACGTCCAGATTATCTTTTACTAAACGGGTTAAATATAACGGGCCGCCGGCTTTAGGGCCAGTACCCGATAACCCACGACCACCAAATGGCTGCACACCAACCACGGCACCAATCATATTGCGGTTTACATAAATATTGCCGGCTTTAATTTCGCGAGCAATACGGTTAGTAAACTGCTCAATACGGCTATGCACACCCATAGTTAAGCCATAACCGGTGGCGTTAATTTGGTTAATAATGTTATCTAGCTCATCAGCTTTAAAGCGAATAATGTGTACTACTGGGCCAAATACTTCGCGCTCTAATACCGTCAGATCACTAATTTCATATAACCGTGGCGCAAAAAAGTAATGCTTGTCGCCAGCAGGTATTTTGCATTCGTAATGTAACGTGGCTTTATCACTTAAATACTGTACGTGGCTGGTTAAGCGCTCATGCGCTTTGGCGTCAATAACTGGGCCTAGATCGGTGCTTAACCACGTTGGGTCGCCAACATGCAGTTCTGCCATGGCGCCTTTTAACATAGTGATAATTTTGTCGGCAACGTCTTCTTGTAAAAACAACACACGCAGTGCAGAGCAGCGCTGACCAGCGCTTTGAAAACCGGATGAAATAACATCGTCGACCACTTGTTCAGGTAGAGCTGTCGAGTCAACAATCATACAGTTTTGACCACCAGTTTCAGCAATAAGCGGCACTGGTTCACCGCCGCGCTCAGCAAGTTTACGGGCAATCCAACAACCGGTTTCGGTAGAGCCGGTAAACATAACGCCTTGAATACGGCTGTCGGGTACTATGTGCTCGCCCACTTTGCTACCTGGGGCAATAACTAACTGCACGACGTTTTCTGGCATGCCACATTCGCGCATAATTTCTAGCGTACGCACTGCAATTAAGCTGGTTTGTTCAGCTGGTTTTGCTACTACGGTATTACCTACTACTATGGCGGCCGCAACTTGGCCTAAGAATATCGCCAGTGGGAAGTTCCATGGGCTAATACATAAAAATACGCCCCGCGCTTGCTGTGGTTGCGCATACAGTGCTTCAGCACGGGCGGCATAGTAACGACAAAAGTCTATTGCTTCACGTACTTCGGCTACGCTATCACCTAAGGTTTTACCGGCTTCTTTTACACACAGTGCAAGTAGTTCGTTACGGTGTGTTTCTAAGGCATCACCAACACGACGTAGCAGTGCAGCGCGTTCGGCAACGTCAGTAACTGACCAACTGGTAAAGGCCGTTTCTGCTTGGCTTAATATCAGTTGCATCTGTGCTTTATCAGCAAACTTTAGGTGGCCGACAACTTCATCTAAATTAGCTGGGTTGGTTACTGCTTTGCTATCAGCCGGCGCTTGCGCTTGTTGCACTAGCTGAAACCAGCTATCCATCGCCGCTTTTACGGGCTCGATTAAATCGATATCGGTTAAATCGAGGCCATTAGAGTTTTTCCGCTCGGTGCCATATAAGTTAGCCGGCAGTGGAATATGTTGATTGCGCTTTTTGCTCCAACCACGAACCATTTCAACCGGATCGGTCAGTAATGATTCTACTGGTATAGTTTCATCAACAATATTATTTACAAATGAACTATTAGCGCCATTTTCTAATAAACGACGGACTAAATACGCTAATAAATCCGAATGTTCGCCTACTGGCGCATAGATCCGACATGGAATTTTGTCTTTAATAACAATTTCATCGTATAAGGCATCGCCCATACCGTGCAGGCGCTGAAATTCAAAGCCGGTGTAGTCGTTGGTCATTTCCATAATCGTAGCGACGGTGTACGCATTGTGCGTCGCAAACTGGGGATAAATGCTGTCGCGGTAACTCAGCATTTTTTTCGCACAAGCTTGATATGACACATCGGTAGAAGGCTTGCGACTAAACACGGGAAAGTCAGTGAAGCCTTCAACTTGGCTAAGCTTAATTTCGGTATCCCAATAGGCGCCTTTTACTAAACGTACCATCATTTTACGGCCAACTTTAACCGTTAAATCGCGAAGCCATTCAATAACATGCAGGCCGCGCTTTTGGTAGGCTTGCACCGCTAAACCAAAGCCTTCCCAGCCATCTAGTTCAGGATCGCTAAATACAGCAGCAATAATATCAAGCGAAATATCCAAGCGGTCCGCTTCTTCGGCATCAATAGTAAAACCAATGTCGTGAACCTTTGCCGCTAATGCCAGTTGTTTAACTCGAGGCACTAATTCTGTTATCACCCGATCGCGATGGCTAAATTCATAGCGCGGATGAATAGCCGATAATTTCACCGAAATACCCGGGCTATTATAAGGGCCTCGGCCTTTAGCTGCCTTGCCGATGGTGTCAATTGCGCGCATATAGCTATCAAAATAGCGATCGGCATCAGCCATGGTGCGGGCACCTTCGCCCAGCATATCGTAAGAGTATCTAAAGCCTTTACTTTCCATCTCATTAGCACGGTCAAGCGCTGCGCCAATGGTCGTACCCATTACAAATTGCGCGCCCATAATTTGCATGGCATAACGCACGGCTTGGCGAATTACAGGTTCACCTAAACGACCACAGGTGCGTTTTAATAAACCGAATTGGTGTTTTTTCTGATCATCAGAATAGTTAACTAACTTGCCGGTAAGTAATAAGCCCCAGGCTGACGCGTTAACAAAAAGAGAGCTGCTATTACCAAGGTGTGAGCTCCAATCGCCTTGCGATAATTTATCGCGGATCAGGCGGTCGGCCGTCGTTTTATCTGGTACACGCAATAAAGCCTCAGCTAGGCACATCAGCACCAAGCCTTCTTCAGTAGATAAAGAGAATTCATTCAGCAGTGCATCAACACCACCTTTACCCACCTGCGCTTGGCGAATGGTCAGCACTAACTGGCGCGCACGCTCCCAAGCTCGGCTGCGGGCGTTGACACCGATATCAGCCAGTGGTAATAGGTATTCCAATACCTGATCTTCATCAGCACGATAGAAATCACGAATAGTTTGACGCAGCGGTTGGGTGGCAACCAGGGAACCGTTATACAACATGGCAGTTAGCTTCCTGACAAAGATAAGAATGCGGCATTTTAGTGAAAACTCCGCAGCATAGGGTGGTTATTTTTGTCATTTAACCCTATATAATTCTGACAAAACCATAAGAAACCGGAAAAATTACTGTTATGAATATTCCTGTGAAAAATAAAACGCTGGACCGAATTGATCTCAGTATTCTGGATACCTTGCAGCGCGATGGCCGTATAGCGAATGTCGATTTAGCTAAAAAGGTTAATTTAAGTGCAAGCCCCTGTATTGACAGAGTAAAACGCTTAGAAAAAGAAGGCTATATCGACGGTTTTGGTGCCCGTTTAAATGCCGCCAAACTGGGTTATGGCACTGCGGCCTTTATTCAGGTTACCTTAGACAGAACTACCAGCGAAGTATTTGATAAGTTTCGTGATGCGGTAGTAAATATTCCACAGGTAGCAGAATGTCATATGGTGGCCGGTGGTTTTGACTACTTGCTAAAATTAAGGCTGCCTAATATGGATGCTTATCGCAGTATTTTAGCGGTGATTGTTGATTTGCCAGGGGTAGCGCAAACACACACTTATGTGGTGATTGAGCAAGTGAAAAACGATCGAGGTTTACCACTTAAAGCAACAGATAGCCCGCAGGTAGCGGGCTAATCTATATTACATCCAACGCTCGCTATCACGGTTTTTCGGTAACAATAGTGGTAAAATAAGGCCAAAAATAAGGCCAGCTAACAAGATAAGTGAGCCAAGTACCATCGGTTTTTCCCAAATAGAACCTTGGGTATTTTCCAATTGCACTTTTAGCTGTTCATAAGCACGGTTAGCCTGCTCAAGTTGCTCTTGCGCAGTTTGACGCTCGGCAACTGCTTTATTTAATTGGCTATTTAACTCATCACGCTGTTGTTCCAATGCCAATGTTGCTTCATTATGATTGGCATATTTGGCTTTTAACTGTTCAAGCTGTGATGCCAAACCTGGTGTGTAGGTAACATGCTCTTTCGGCAGCCAGCCGGTTTTATCATCCACCTGAATTTGTACATAACCGGTATCGGCATCTTGCGCCAAGTAAGTCACACTTTGCCCGGCATTAACGGTACCAACAATACGGAATTGATTGCTTGGGCCTGAATGCAAATAAACAAACAGCGAATCGCTAATGTAGGCCGGTTTGCTTTGTGCTTGAGCGTCATTGATAAAGGAAAAAGTTAAACAGCATGCTGAAAACAATACGAGCATGGAGCTTTTAATTAATTTGAACATAGTGATCCTAAGCTTATTTTTCTAAAAACCGCCTTGCAGCCAACACCTTGGATGATAGGGAGTTGCATAGCAATTGACAAGGTTTAAAACGGTTAACACTGTTGCACACCCACTTTAATAAACAGAGTAGCAGATGAGTAATGAACTTGAACTGAAGTTTTTAATGTCACCATCACACTTAGCGCAGCTAGTGACGACATTACCACAGTTGGCGCAAATACAAAGCAGTGATACTACAACACTGCTTAATGCCTACTTTGATACCGCAGAGCATTGGTTTCGCGGCCATGATATGGGGCTGCGTAGCCGACTAAAGCGCGGCAGTTACGAGCAAACAATTAAACTATCCGGTGCGCAACATGGTGCAATGCAAATGCGCCCAGAATATAACGTAGCCTGCAGTACAGTGTTACCGCAATTGTTAAATTTTCCAGCGCATATTTGGCCGCAAAAAACCGATATTAGTGTATTACAAGCTCAGCTTATCGAGTTATTTCGCACCGATTTTAACCGACAAAGCTGGCTGCTTAAATGTACTGATGGCACCGTTATTGAATTGGCCTATGACCAAGGCCAGGTTATTGCTAACCAGCAACAACAAGCTATTGCAGAGCTGGAGTTAGAGCTAATAAGTGGTAATGCCGAGCAGCTGTTTATACTCGCTCGCCAGTTGCTACAGCTAATACCGCTGCGTACCGGCTGGCAAAGTAAAGCCGCGCGCGGTTATAGGTTAGCGGCAACACAAGATGTAGCGCTGCCGTTAGTGGGAGAAAATACATTGCTAGCACAAATATCTACTTTGCAGCAGGCAGAAGCTTGTTACATGCAGCAAGGCGGCAGAGTTGCGCTAACTATGTCGGCAAATGCACTATTTGCGTTGGCAAACTTAATGCAAAATATTCCGGTATTGCAGTCTTTTAGCGTATCAGCCATTCGGCTTGCACAGGCGTTGCCTAACAACGCTGAACTATTTGCTGGGCAAGAATATAATTTACTCTTGCTTACGCTTTCTGAATACTTATTTAAAAATGCCTAAGCGGGAGTTGCCGATGAGCAAAACTGATAATAAATGCACATCAAGTAATGCACTAGCCAACTATCTTACTCAGCAGCTAAGCAGCTTTGAGCTAACCTTATTGTCAGTTGCGCAGCAACAACAGCTGGCTAGCTTAATCAGCGCTAGTAGTTTTATCGGTCGCACTTTGCAGCAACAACCGCATTTATTGCCTGAGTTTTATGATCCGCATACTTTAATAACCGCGCTGCAATATAATACCGACTTACACGATAACCTTAATACGCAAGATGAAGCTGGCGTGTTTGCGCTGTTACGCCGTTTTCGCAATGCTCAACTATGCCGTATCTTTGCGGCTGATATTTTGCAGTTGCAAACCATTACCGATAGCCTGCAACGGGTTTCGCAACTGGCTGATCTGACCATTAACGCGGCGTATAATTGGGTATATCAGCAGCTTATAGAGCAGTGGGGCACGCCAGTAGACGACCAAGGCAATGCAATGCCATTACTTATTTTGGGAATGGGTAAGCTAGGCGGTGGCGAACTAAACTTTTCATCTGATATCGATCTTATTTTTACCTATCCAGCTAATGGCGATACACAAGGTGGGCGGCGTAGCATTGAACATCAGCAGTTTTTTACCAAACTAGGGCAAAAACTTATTGCTGCGCTGCATCAGGTAACCGCGGACGGTTTTGTTTATCGAGTAGATATGCGCTTGCGTCCGTTTGGCGACAGCGGCCCGTTGGTACTGAGCTTTGCCGCAATGGAAGATTACTATCAAGAACAAGGCCGTGAGTGGGAACGTTACGCGATGCTAAAAGCCCGCATACTTAACCCTGATGGGGTGCACAGTACTGAGTTAACCCAGCTGCTTAAACCCTTTATTTACCGGCGCTATATCGACTTTTCAGCAATTGAATCATTGCGCCGCATGAAGCAGCAAATAGAGCAAGAGAACCGCCGTTTAAACCGTAGAGATAATATTAAATTAGGTGAGGGTGGTATTCGTGAAGTTGAATTTATCGTGCAAACTTTACAACTTATTCGCGGCGGGCGTATTCCAGCAATGCAGCAGCCGTCGTTGCTTAAAGCGTTACAGGTGCTTGCAGCAGAAGATATATTAAGCGCCGAACATGCCGGCCAATTACGCGAAGACTACCTATTTTTACGCCAAGTTGAACAAGCGCTGCAGGGTATAGATGATCAGCAAACCCAAACCTTACCTCAGAACGCGCTGTTACAACAGCAATTATTAGTGGCACTAAAGTTTGAACATTGGTCGCAACTACAGCAGCAAGTAGACGCTGTTATGGCTAGTGTACATCAGCAGTTTAAATTAGTTATTGATACCGGCGACGAAGCCGAACCGCAAGAACTAACCTTAGGCAAACTGATATGGGATAGCGAACAACCGGCACAAGAGTTAGCTAGCCAGATAGATTGGCTAGGCCCAGAGCAAGCAATAGAGCTTATTGAACAATTACAACAATTTAAGCACGACTGTCAAAAGCGCAGTGTTGGCCCGCGCGGCCGAGACTTGTTAGCCAAGCTTATGCCGCTATTGCTATATATGTTACAACAGCAGCACGCGCAACCTAGTGTGCTGGCGCGGGTATTAGGCGTGTTTCGACAAGTAGTTACCCGTACCGCTTATTTAGAATTACTGTTTGAAAATAGCCCAGCACTGCAACAATTAGTGCTGTTGTGTAATCAAAGTGGTTGGCTAGCTGAACAGCTAGCGCGTTACCCAATGTTGTTAGACGAGCTAATCGATCCCGCACAGTTATATCAAGTGGCCACTGCTGCCGATTTTCGTGATCGGTTGCGCCAGTATTTACTGCGAGTGCCCTCAGATGACTTAGAGTTACTGATGGAAACGCTGCGTCAGTACAAACAAGCACAACAACTACGGATTGCGGCAGCGGATATCAGTGGCGCTTTACCATTAATGAAAGTAAGTGATCACCTTACCTGGTTGGCTGAAGTTATTATGGAACAAGTAGTAGAACTAGCTTGGCAGCAAATGGTGACGCGCTACGGCATGCCGGCTAATGCAAGTATAGAGGACAAAGGGCTGGCGGTGTTGGCTTACGGCAAACTAGGCGGGCTTGAACTGGGTTATGGTTCAGATCTCGATTTAGTTTTTGTGCATAATTGCGCGAGTGAACAACCTACTAACGGCGGCCGAGCTATTGATTCCAAACAGTTTTATTTAAAGTTGGTGCAGCGAGTGGTACATCTATGCACGACTCGTACGAACAGTGGGGTGTTATACGATATAGATACACGACTTCGGCCATCGGGTAACTCTGGCTTATTAGCTGTGCATATCGACACTTACGGTCAGTATTTACAACAAGAAGCTTGGACGTGGGAGCATCAAGCTTTAGTGCGCGCTAGAGCCATTTACGGTAGTAGAGAATTGCAGTATCGCTTTGGCCAAATTCGTCAGCAAATTTTAAGCTTACCGCGAGATTTATCTAAATTGCGCCAAGACGTGATCGATATGCGTGATAAGTTGCGTCAGCATCATGGCGCTAATTTAGACGACCCCAAACACAGTGTTGGTGGCATTATTGATTTAGAATTTATCAGCCAGTACTTAGTGCTGGGGTATGGCGCAAGCTATAGTAATCTTTATCAGTATAGCGACAATATCCGCATTTTAGACGCCGCTGCTGTGGAGGGGTTATTAAACCTAACACAGGTTGAACAGTTACAGCAGGCTTATCAATTACTGCGCGGTGCTGGGCATCGGCAAACGCTGGCGCCGGTTACCTTGCCATCATTAGATAGCTTGTTAGACGCAAGGCAGCAGGTAGAGCAAGTATGGCAGCAGTTATTTAATCCCGCATAGGTGGTGTGTTGGCTGGCATACAATATTGTTGTAAGTGTGCATTAATTTTGTCGGTAATTACTGCTGCACGTTCACGCGGGCAATAAAATGCTAGCACTGGAGACTGAAAGTCGGGTGCTATAGCAACAGCAATTTCGTGGATAGTTTCTATTAACGTGGTTTCAGTTTGAAAATATTGTTTTACCACGTAGTCTCTTGGCAAGGTCCAAAACAGTGCAATGCCTTCTGCCTGAGCAAATTCAGTAAGCTTATTTTTTACCGTTTCACCATCGCGAAAACGACGATCAACTACGGTACCTCGCCAATTCACATCGCCAGGCACCACGACTCTACTGCGTTGTTGCAATAGCTGCGTCAGTTTGTCGCTGGTATCGGGCAGGGCTATTTTAAACTTGGACAGCTCTTTTACACCAACGCTAATAGAGCTGCGAACTTTACTATAAAAATCACTAAAACCTTCAGCAGCAACGTTGGCTGAATTTTTACGGATTAAAAAGTCGGGCTTAGTGAAAATACCATAAGCCAGTGCAGCCAGTATAACGAATAAGGTTAGGTTGCGGATCCAGAACCACATAGTTACTTTCCTTTATATAAAGATGGCGCACTAACATCGGGACGAGTTTTAAACCGACGATGTAACCACATGTATTGTTCTGGGTAACGCAACACAGCTTGTTCTACCCATTGGTTTACTCTGGTCACGTCGGCTTTATCATCGCCAGTAGGAAACGGACTTAGTGGTTCAAGTATATCTATCTGGTAGCCTTTATTTCCTGCTAAACGACCCGTAATCACCGGAATAACCACACAATTAGCCGCGTTAGCAAATAATAGAGTACCCGTGGTAGTAGCGGTATCTTTTACAGCAAAAAAGGGCACAAATTCTGCGCGATTACGACCATAATCTTGATCTGGCAAGTAAAAGCAGACTTCTTGCTGGTTTAATGCGGTAATTAAGCCTTTAACATCACGCTTGCCAACCATATATTTATTAGCTTTGTTACGGCCATGGTATTGCAGGTAATCCATTAACGCATTGTTATGGGGCCGATAAAAGCCGACGCTAGGGTGAGTTAAACCAAACACGCGACACGCCGCTTCTAAATGTAAAAAATGTGCAGCGAGTAATAATACGCCTTTGCCTTGTGCTGTTGCAGCTTGAATATGCTCGTAGCCGTTAACTATGCCTAAATTTTTAAAGCGCCAATTTGGCCACCACCAACCAATTACCGTATCAAATAACGCACGGCCGGTTTCTTCGAAGTTACGTTTTACTAGTGCCTGTTGCTCTGCTTTAGGCATATCCGGAAAGCACAATTCAATATTGCGCAGCGCAACTTTACGCCGCGAGGTTAGTGTTTTAAATAGTAAACGGCCAAAACCCGTGCCTAAGGCCATTAATGCTGAATACGGTAGCCAGCTAACTAACCCAAGTAGTGCGACACCTAACCATAACAACCAATACTTGGGCAGCAAAAAACGCCAACTAAACTGCGGAGCTTTAACCACGCGATATCCTCAGCAAAAAAATATGTACTATTGTAACGAAAAATACCGGCGGGAACAGTGAAAAGAGTTAACAGGTTCACCGCTGGCGCGGTGAACCTAAACTTAGGTTAACTGGTAAGTGCCTGATTAATGCTTTGTAAGTCTTGCTCAGACAAGTTACCTGCAGCTTGCTTTAATGCCAGTATGGCAATAACGTAATTGTAACGAGCGCCTGATAAATTACGGCGTGCTTCAAACAAGTTACGCGTACTTAGCAATACGTCTACTATGGTACGTGTACCCACTTCAAAACCTGCTTCCGTAGCATTTAACGCGCTTTCTGCAGAAATAACCGCTTGCTCTAATGCGCGAATAGTCGCGATGTTCGCGTTAATGTCATTAAATGAGCTACGTACTTGGCGTACTGCGGTACGGTAACTCATCTCTAAATCTTGGCTAGCGGCAACATAATTAGCACGGGCGACTTCAGTTTGCGCCGTTGTTGCACCACCACTATATATAGGTACGCGTAAGTTAATACCTACCGATTTACTATCAAGCCTAGGCAAGTTAGAGGTGCTAGTAACACCAGCAATAGTATTTTTAGATTCATTATCATTAGTACCTAGTGCGCCGTTAAGGCTTAGTGTTGGGTAATGGCCAGCACTGGCAATATCTATAGCATTGTCGGCAATTTCTAATGCTAGTTTATTCGCTTTAAGGCTTAAGTTCTTTTCTTCGGCTAGTTTCACCCATTCATCAGCAGAGGCAGGAGAGGGTGCTTGAGTAGAAAATTTGTCGGTATTTAGTGTTGCAAGCTCGGCGTGGTATTGGCCAGTAATTTCGCGCAATGCTTCACGCGCCGTTTCTAGTGCGTTTTGTGAGGTGATTTCACGCGCGACGGCGCTATCAAACTGGGCTTGAGCTTCATGCACGTCAGTAATCGCCGTTAAGCCTACAGCAAAGCGCTGCTTAGTTTGTTCTAGCTGGCGCTCAATTGAGCGCTTTTCTGCTTCAGCAAAACCTAGGTCATCACCGGCTTTCAGTACGTTAAAATAGGCTTGTGCTACCCGAACTATTAACGCTTGTGAGGTGGCGTCTAAGTTAGTTTGACTTTGTAATGCGCGTTTCTCAGCGGTATCTAGGTTTTTCCAGTTATTCCAGTCAAACAATGATTGCTGCAGTGCTATTTCTGCTCCCCAGCCTTTAGACTCGCTATCGACAATAGCTAGATTATCATTGATAAAGGTAGTGTTATCCGCCCAGCGACGGTTGTAACTGCCAGTTAAATTTACTTGCGGCAGTAAGCTGGCTTTACTAATATCAATTGCTTCACGCGATGCATTACGAGTAGCAACCGCTTTTAGTAGTTGAGGATCTTTTTGCACTGCCAACTGATAAATATCTTGTAAATCTGCGGCAAAAGCTTGCTGGCTGAACAAGCCAAACGAAGAAATTAATAGGGTGCTTAATAAGGTTTTTTTCATTTCTACCAATCCTGGCCATATAAAAGGAAACTGCACAAATAATACTCTGTTACAGTAAACTACGTAATCTTTAAACCGTAAAGTTATGCGCAATAGTGTAACAGAATGTGAGTGCCGTTATGTCTAAATTCAACTTTGCCCAGTATCCCTCATTTGGCCAGCAAGATCTGGAAATTATCGACAAAAGCACTGTTTTTCAGGGTTTCTTTCGCTTAGAGCGCTATACCTTGCGACATAAATTATTTAATGGCGGCTGGAGCACGCCAATGCAGCGTGAGGTGTTTGAGCGAGGCCATGCGGTGGTGGTGCTGCCATATAATCCACAAACTGATGAATTAGTGTTAATTGAGCAGTTTCGCATTGGCGCCGCAGCCACTAGCGCCAGCCCATGGTTGTTAGAAGCGATTGCCGGTATGGTTGAAGCGGGTGAAAGTGCCGAGCAGGTGGCGGCACGCGAGGCAGAAGAGGAAGCCGGGCTAACAATTACTGAGCTATGGCCTATGCTTAGCTACCTATCCAGCCCCGGTGGCACTACCGAGCGTATTCAACTGTATTTAGGCCGTTTAACACAACCGGTACAGCAAGGAATTTTTGGTTTGGCTGAAGAGCATGAAGATATTAAAGTGCATTTGGTGTCACTTGCCGATGCCATACAACTATTGGCAGAGCAAAAAATAGATAATGCAGCGACAGTTATTGCCTTACAATGGTTAGCGTTAAATGTAGCTAAAGTAAAACGTAGTTGGGGAGCAGGAAGTGTGGTTTAAGCGCCAGAAGTATGTACCAAAATTACCCGATTTTTTGGCACTGTGCGAACGTAATTATGCTCAGCTAAACCGCTATTTGGCAAATGATGCTGAAGATGGCCAGTCAACGCTTATTCAGGTGTCTGAGCAGCATCAATACCGTATTAGCGTTACTGACGTAGCGCGCTTTACTACCACATTGCAAATTGAACTAGTCGATAATCAGCAGCAGTTTTTTCGCCCGCATTTTGTCGTGCGCTTGTATCATGATGCCAAGTTAGCTGAAGTGTTAGCGTGTCAGCAGATTAGTCAGTTTAAAGCCCGTTATGACTATCCTAATGTTGATATGCTATTACCCGATGAAAAACGACAAATAAACTTGTTGCTGCGCGACTGGCTAAAGCTTTGTGCGCAGCAGGGTTATATTAATCGCGAGTTGGCGTTCGGTTAATGCAGTATGTTTTCGCAACTAAAGCCCAGTATCGACTAGCGCAAATTACTGATTGCCATTTAATGGCCACGGCGCAGGATTTTTATAAACAGGTGCAGCCGGCGCAACATCTTGCCGCTATTGTAGCACAGCTTATGATTGAACAGCCCGATGCCGTATTGCTAACCGGTGATGTTACTCAAGACCATAGCCGTGCGTCGTATCAGTTACTAAGCGACATCATGGCGCCGCTGAACTGCCCAGTATTTTGCCTGCCAGGTAATCATGACGATATTGCCGAGCTAGAGTGGTTATGCCAGCACGCGCCATTTCGGCCTGAACGCAGTGTGCAACTGGCTGGTTGGCAATTATTGCTGCTTAATACCAAAGGCGACACCCCAGCCGGTGTGTTTGGCGTGACACAGCAGCACTGGTTAGCTAGTCAATGTCAGCGCAGTGCGGCTAACGCGCTGTGGTTATTTTGTCATCATCACCCAATACCGCTTAACCAATTTATAGATAAACACGGCCAACAACAGCAAGCCGAGCTTTGGCAGTTAATCAACGCCGAACCGCGTATTCGCGGTATTGCACATGGTCATGCCCATTATGCGCATCAGCAATACGTGCAAGGGGTAAATGTGGTAGGCTGTCCGGCCAGTTCGGTGCAGTTTTTACCTACTTCTGATTGGCAAACCGTTGATAACGGGCCGCAGTGGTGTGACTGGACATTTAACGCTGATGCCAGCGTAAACTGGCAATTTCGCCGCTTAGCTTTAACTGAAAAGATCGATTAATGAATAACAAAGTAGTGTATTTACATGGTTTTGGTAGCTCTTCTGGTTCAGATAAAGCCAGATTAACCGCTGAGTATTTTGCTAAACATTATCCACACATTGAATTTACTGCCTTAGATTACCCTTATGATCCGGCTGCAGCCTTGGCATTAATTCAGCAGAATATAGGTAATCGACGTGACGTAGCCTTAATTGGCAGTTCGTTAGGCGGCTTTTTAGCAACCTGTATTGCCGAGCAAATACAGTGTCGTGCTTGTTTAATTAACCCTGCCGTTATGCCGCATCAGGTGCTAAGTCAGCATCTTGGCCGCTATTATCATCCGGTGTTACAGCAGCATTTTGATGTTACGGCTGAACATATGCAGGTGTTACAACAAATAATGCCATTACAGCTGCACCAGCCAGAGAATTATTTGGTGCTGTTGCAAAGCGGTGATGAAGTGTTAAATTACCGACTTGCGCTAGATTACTATAAAGGCGCACAGATAAAACTGACTGAAGGGGGCGATCACAGCTATGTCGGCTATGCCGCAGAGCTAGACGCTATTGCCCACTTTTGCCAACTTGCGTAAAACGCGCTTAATCCTATCCGCCAGTGACCGAGACTATGACATCACAACAGTATAATGCCGATTCGATTGAAGTGCTGACCGGGCTTGAACCCGTGCAGCGACGCCCCGGAATGTATACCGATACCACAAGGCCTAACCATATGGGTCAAGAGGTTATTGATAACAGCGTGGATGAAGCCTTAGCCGGCCATGCTGATACGGTACAGGTTATTTTGCATGACGATCAGTCGCTCGAAGTTATTGATAACGGCCGTGGTATGCCGGTAGATATTCACCCAGAAGAGGGTGTAAGTGGCGTTGAGCTTATTTTTTGTCGCTTGCATGCTGGTGGTAAGTTTTCCAACAAAAGCTATCAGTTCTCTGGTGGTTTGCATGGTGTGGGCATATCGGTCGTTAACGCCTTGTCTAATCGAGTAGACGTTACCATACGTCGCGATGGCAATATTTACGAAATGGCGTTTGAACACGGACAAAAAGTGTCTGAGTTAAGTATTACCGGCGCTGTAGGTAAACGTAACACCGGCACCCGCGTGCGGTTTTGGCCTACCGCGTCTTATTTTGACTCACCAAAATTTTCTGTCAGCCGCTTATTGCATGTATTAAAAGCCAAAGCCGTATTATGCCCAGGTTTAACGGTTAGCTTTGATGACAAAATAAACCAACAGCAATACCAATGGTGCTATCAGGCAGGTATTAAAGATTATTTGGCCGAGTCGGTAAAAGACTATATTTGCTTACCTGAACAGCCGTTTGTTGGCAGCTATAGCGCGGTTACTGAAACAGTAGAATGGGCGCTGTTATGGCTACCTGAAGGCGGCGAGTTAGTAACGGAAAGCTATGTTAACCTGATACCCACCGCGCAAGGTGGTACGCATGTTAATGGTTTACGCCAAGGCTTGTTAGATGCACTACGCGAATTTTGTGAATTTAGAAATTTACTACCACGCGGCATTAAATTGTCGGCGGAAGACATTTGGGATCGCTGCGCGTATATCCTGTCGTTAAAAATGCAAGACCCGCAGTTTGCTGGGCAAACTAAAGAGCGTTTGTCGTCACGTCAGTCTGCAGCCTTTGTTTCCGGCACAGTAAAAGATGCCTTTAGCTTGTGGTTAAACGAACATACCGATATTGCCGAAACGCTGGCTGATTTTTGTATTAATAATGCAACTAAACGGCTTAAAGCAGCGAAAAAAGTTATTCGCAAAAAAATCACCTCGGGCCCAGCGTTACCCGGCAAATTAGCCGACTGTTCAATGCAAGATCTTAATCAAACAGAACTGTTTTTAGTCGAAGGTGACTCGGCAGGTGGCAGTGCTAAACAAGCACGTGACCGGCAATTTCAAGCGGTTATGCCGCTGCGCGGAAAAATACTCAATACCTGGGAGGTAGATTCAGGGCAAATTCTGGCCTCACAAGAAGTGCACGATATTTCTGTCGCCATTGGTATTGACCCAGATAGCGCCGATTTAACCACGCTGCGTTACGGTAAAGTCTGTATTTTAGCCGATGCCGACTCTGACGGTTTGCATATAGCTACCTTATTATGCGCGCTGTTTATGCGCCATTTTCGCAGCCTAGTTGAAGCCGGGCACGTTTATGTCGCCATGCCGCCATTGTACCGGATTGATATTGGTAAAGAGGTGTATTACGCACTGGATGAAAGCGAGAAAAACGGCATTATCGACCGAATTGAAGCCGAGAAAAAACGCGGTAAAGTAAACGTACAGCGCTTTAAAGGCTTGGGTGAAATGAACCCATTACAACTACGTGAAACTACGATGGATCCTAATACCCGACGTTTAGTGCAGCTAACTATAGATGATGTGGCGCAAACGATGGAAATTATGGACATGCTGCTAGCGAAAAAACGCGCTACTGATCGGCGCGAATGGCTAGAACAAAAAGGCGATAAAGCCGCAATTACGGTGTAATAATAGTGAATTTAGGGTGCTAATGCCGTGATTAAGTATTTTTCTGTGCTAGTGCTCAGCTATGCTCTGTGGTTAAGCCCCGCAGCGGCGAACTCGTCTGAATTACCTGCTTGGTTAGCGCAGGTAGCGGCGCAAAAGCGTCAGCAGCCTGAAGCTATGCTGGCGCTATTGCAACAGCATCAGGCCGATATTGCTAACTTGCCACTACAACAGCAAGCAAATTGGTATTATCAACAAGCCGAGTTATTTAATGTGTTAGCGCGGCATCAAGATCAGCAGCAAGCGGCGGAACAAGGGCTAAAGATACTTGGTGATCAGCAATCCGTGCTTAAAGTGCAGCTGTGGTATCAGCTTGGTTTCGCTTTTGAAATGCAAACTAATTATCAAGCTGCGCAGCAGTATTATCAGCAAGGTATTAGCCTAGCCACCTTATTAGATGACGAAGTTCAAGTGTTGTATGGGCAAGTGAATTTAGCGGCCACGTTTAATAATCAAAACCAAGAGCAACGCGCGCTAGCGCTGTTACAAGCCACTTATCAGCAAGCGCAGCGGTTAAATGATGTTCCGTTATTGGCTGAAGTGAATGCTGAGCTTGGGCTGCTGTATGCGTCACTCGCTTACGATAACGAAGCGATAGACTTACTAAATAAAGGCCTAGAGCTATTTGAACAGCTAGGCTGGCATGCCAAACAAATAACTGTACTATTTAATTTGGCCCGTACTTATGGTTATCAGGGCCAGCATCAACAAGCGCTAAACACATATAATAAAATGCTCCAAAAATGTTTGCAGATAAACGATAGCGTAAATTTATACCATGCGTACTTAGGCCTAGCTATTACCAGTAGCAATATGGGTAGCAGCGAGGCGGCGTTAGCTTATGTTGATAAAGCTGAGCAGTATTTAGCCTTACAGCAATCAACCGCCCATGTTTTTACACATCATTATGAGAAAGCGTTAATTTTAAACACATTAAAGCAAACCTCGTTGGCATTGCAGCAAGTTATGCTGGCAGAGCAAAATATGACCGCAGAGGGTGTGGCTGAAGATAGCCCAGCACGGCTTAACGTGTGGTATCTAAAAGCGGAGCTACTGGCACAACAAGGCGAATATCAACAGGCCTATCAGCAGCTAATACCCTATATCAGCGTAGTTAAAAGCGTACAAAACCATGAAAGTGACTTAGCATTACAGCAGCTTAAAACCGAGTTTGATATTGAACATCAGCTCGAAAAAAAACGCTTGCTACAACAAGAAAATGAACAACAAGCCAAACAATTAACACAAGTAGAGCGCAGTAGTCAGTTGCAACTAATCTGGTTAGCCATTTTAAGTTGTAGCTGCGTAATATTAATGCTGTTATTACTGTGGCAAATACGCATTAGCAAAACAAAAAATACGGCCATTAGCGACAATGCACCCGGACAGACAGGATAAGTTATGACAGAAACCGTAATCTCATATGATGGCGTAGAGCAGTTACCGCTGCGTCGTTTTACTGAAGAAGCTTACTTAAACTATTCCATGTACGTCATTATGGACCGTGCCTTGCCGCATATTGGTGATGGTTTAAAACCGGTGCAACGGCGCATTATTTATGCGATGTCTGAATTGGGCTTATCGCATCTGGCTAAATTTAAAAAATCTGCCCGTACTGTCGGTGACGTGCTCGGTAAGTTTCACCCGCATGGTGACTTCGCCTGTTACGAAGCTATGGTATTAATGGCGCAGCCGTTTTCTTATCGTTATCCGCTGGTTGACGGGCAAGGTAACTGGGGTGCGCCGGATGATCCAAAATCGTTTGCCGCTATGCGTTATACCGAGGCTAAATTATCGCGTTTTGCCGAGGTGCTATTATCTGAACTTGGCGCAGGCACTACCGATTGGCTACCTAATTTTGACGGTACCTTAGAAGAGCCCAAAGTACTGCCGGCGCGGTTACCGCATATTATGCTTAACGGCATTACTGGTATTGCTGTGGGTATGGCGACGGATATTCCGCCACATAACGCCCGCGAAGTTGCCTATGCCTGTGCGGCACTACTTGATAACCCGCAAAGCAGCGTTAGCGATTTAATGCAGTTTGTAAAAGGGCCGGATTACCCCACCGATGCCGAAATTATTAGCCCAGCACACGAGCTAGCGGCTATTTATGAAACTGGCCGTGGTAGCGTAAAAATGCGCGCTCTTTATCAGCAAGAAGACGGCGACATTGTTATTACCGCGCTACCGCATCAAACGTCTGGGGCAAAAATATTAGAACAAATTGCTGGCCAAATGCAGGCAAAAAAACTGCCAATGGTTAGCGATTTACGCGACGAGTCTGATCACGAAAACCCCACACGTATTGTTATAGTGCCGCGTTCAAACCGCATTGATATTGAGCAATTAATGCAGCACTTATTTGCCACTACTGACTTAGAACGCAGCTATCGGGTTAATATTAATATTCTCGGTTTAGACAATCGACCACGGGTTAAAAACCTATTAGAAATACTTAGCGAATGGTTAGTGTTTCGTCGCGACATAGTGCGTCGTCGTTTGCAGTTTCGTTTAGATAAAGTATTAGACCGTTTGCATGTGTTAGAAGGTTTATTAATTGCCTTTTTAAATATTGACGACGTGATCCGTATTATTCGCACCTTTGATGAACCCAAAGCCGAGTTAATTGCTTTTTTTGGTGTTACCGAGCGCCAAGCCGAATCTATTTTAGAGCTAAAGCTACGCCATTTAGCTAAGCTAGAAGAAATGAAAATTCGTGGCGAGCAAGATGCGCTAGCCAAAGAGCGAGACAAGCTTCAAGGCATTTTAGGCTCAGAGAAAAAGCTAACCAAACTTATTCGTGACGAGCTAATGGCCGACGCAGAAAAATACGGCGATGAGCGCAGAAGCCCAATTGTGGTGCGTGGTGAAGCCAAAGCCTTAAGTGAAAAAGAGCTATTACCTAGCGAGCCGGTAACAATAGTGTTATCCGAAAAAGGCTGGGTGCGCTGTGCCAAAGGCCATGATGTGGATGGTAACGCACTAAGTTATAAAGCCGGTGATGCCTATAAAGCCATGGCTAGTGGCCGTTCTAACCAACTTGCGGTATTTATTGACTCGTCAGGTCGCAGTTTTGCTACCGAAGCACACGAGTTACCCTCAGCGCGTGGCCAAGGCGAGCCGCTAAGTGGTCGTTTTGCTGTAGTTGCTGGCGAGAGTTTTGAGCACGTATTATTAGGCGATGAAAAACAGGCGCTATTGCTCGCCAGCGATGCAGGCTATGGCTTTGTCGCTGAATACAGCGATTTATTAAGCCGCAATAAAGCTGGTAAAGCACTATTAAGCTTACCGGTAGGCGCTAAAGTGCTGGCGCCGATGGTGGTTAAACAGCCTGATACTGACTTAGTTTTATGTATTTCTAACGAAGGCCGCATGCTGGTGTTTCCGGTGGCCGATTTACCTAAGTTAAGCAAAGGTAAGGGTAACAAGCTGATGTCGATACCCTCAGCGCGTGCCGCTAGCCGAGAGGAATTTGTTACGCAGTTAGCTATAGTGCCAGTAACAGGCAGCGTAACGTTGGTGGCGGGTAAACGTAAACTAGGGCTAAAAGCTGACGATTTGGCGCATTATCATGGCGAACGTGGCCGCCGAGGTAATAAACTACCGCGTGGTTTACAACGCATAGATGATGTTATTGTTAATCAGCAAGCTGAAACGAACAACGATCAACCTAGCGACACAGAATAAACTCAGTATAATAATGCACAGGTTTAAAGTAGCGCAAATGCGCTACCGCATTACTTACACCAACATGTGGTAAACCCATCCGTGGGGACTGGTTTTCGCCCATCTGGGGCTACAACGGTTGGCTTAAAGTAACGTAGTTTCTCTTAAGCCATTATTAATACTTTTTTTTAAAAAAAACCTCAGTGTCTTAGCGAGTAAAGCGGTAAATTGGAGAGTTTGGTGATAGCGGTCGTACGATTAATTTTATTAGTATTGTTTTTTATTTTTAGCACCATTGCTGGGTTATTAATTTGTTTGGTTCGGCCATTTCACCCTAATAACGTCGCCATATTTTCTAAGTGGTACGGTAAGGTATCGTGGATTTTTGGCCTTGAAATAGAAGTGCGCCGTCATAACGGCGAGTTTATTGGTCAGCCTTGTGTGTTTATTGCTAATCACCAAAATAATCTCGACCTATTTACCATTAGCGGCGCTGTTGAACCACGCACGGTAACTATTGGTAAAAAAAGCCTAAAATTTATTCCGTTTTTTGGTCAGCTATATTGGCTAAGTGGTAATATTTTGATTGACCGGCAAAATAAAAACCGTGCGCTAGGCACTATGCTAGGCGCGGCCGAGCGCATTGGCCGCGATAATATTTCAGTGTGGATGTTCCCTGAAGGCACCCGCAGTTATGGCCGTGGCTTATTACCCTTTAAAATGGGTGCCTTTCATATTGCGCTAGAAGCCAACGTGCCAGTAGTGCCAGTATGTATGAGCAGCACCCACGGTAAAATTAAATTAAACCGCTGGAATAATGGTAAAGTTATTGTGCAAATACTGCCACCACAAACCTTCTTGCGCGAACAGCAAAATATTCGTGAGTTTGCGCAAAATATTCACCAGCAAATGCAAAGCCAAATTCAACAGCTTGATGCCGAGCTTGGCAACGATTACACTGCCGATAATATTAAAGCTAAAGAGTAATTTTATGGAAAACTGGCAAGAATTTACTAACGATACTATTGCTGCTTTATTGGAAGATGGTAGCGATCCAGATGCGCTGTATACCATAGAGCACCATTTTTATGATAAAGATTTTGCTAAGCTGGAAAAGCTGGCGGTCGAATTATTTAAACTCGGTTATGAAGTTACTGACGCTGAAGAAGTTGAATTTGAAGATGGTGATAGTGCTTGGGTATTTGATGCTATACGTGAGCAACCGTTAGACGCGGCTAGCATAATTGCCGATGCCATCAAGCTAGAAGCTTTAGCGCATAAAAATAAAGTAGAGTACGACGGCTGGGGCACCTATTTTGAGGGTGATGAAGACGACGAAGAATATGAAGATGATGACGAAGACGGCGACGAAGCCTAGTTATTATTTCACTGTATTTCTAAATTAAAAAAACCGCTAATTTAGCGGTTTTTTCTGTTATGCAGCCTAATTTTAGTTATCGTCAGACTTTTTCATCAACTTATCTTTTAGTCGGTCTTTAACCTGATCTTTGGCGTCAGCTAGCTTGGCGCTGAGCATTTCTTCAATGCGGCTGCTTACCTCACTTAAATCGCTATCTTGCTGTGTTAGCAATGCAGCCCAATCTTGCTGGCCGGCTAAGCCAGTTTGTAATTGGCTATTTAACTTAGTTTGCAGCTCGCTTTGATAGGCGGCAATTTTTTGTTTGGCTTCACCCAATAAGGCGTCACCTAACAGCTGATCTAACGACGAGCGAATGCTTATCTCTGGCTGGCTAATCAGCCCAGTGGTGGCAATATTAAGTGGAATTTGTTGCTGCTGATTTAGCAAGCCTGTTAGCTGTTGCAGGTACTTATTACCGCTGCTGCTAAAGTCGGCTGCTTTTAAAATTACGCTAGCTTGTTGGGCAATTTGGTTGTTGGTTAGGTTTAATTTACCGCTTGAGTTAATTAAACCGGTAGCTAAATCTAATGCGTTGTCACCCTTGCCTAAGTGCATCGGTTGTAAATTTAAACCATCTAGTTGCCAGTTAACGTTAGTAACCATTTTTTGCAAAATGGCAAAGTCGCCATCTAATTTAAACGCGGCTAGCTGCGGTAGTTGTTTTACGTCAAGTGAAAACTTAGTTGCGGCATTAATTAGTGCATGCTGCGCGGTAATATCTTGTAGCGCAATAGTGGCTTGGCCACCGCCAATTAGCCAATTAACCTTCGCGCTTTTGATCCAAAAGTCGGGATAGGGCGCGTGGGGTAACGGTAATATCCGGTTAGGTAATACCGGCTCTGGTTCAGTCGCCTCGCCAGAGGGCAAATTAAGCTGCTCTGGTATATAAGGTTTAACCAGTAGGTATAAACTTTCTAATTGCGCAATACGTTCGCCCCAAACATCACCTAACAAAATTTGGCTAATACCAGCAAGGCCACCCTCTTTTATGTTGGCTAATTGCTGTACTTTAGCGTAGTCAGCTTTGCTGGCTGCTTTTAATTCGTCAACCGCTTGGCTTAGGGCTGTTTTACTCTGTTCAAGTTGCTGTTTGGCACTGGCTAGTTTGTCTTGCTCTGCTTTTAACTGATCTTTTAACTGTTGTAATTGCCCAGCTTTAGTTGCTAAATCGGCAGCGTTACTAATTTTGCTTTCAGTTAAGGCTTTTATCTCGGTTTGATACTGCGCTAAATGCTCTTTAGTTGGCAGGTTATCTTTTAGCGCTTTTAACTGCTGTTGCTCCGCTGTGGCCAGTTGTTTTAACGCTTCGGCTTTGGCTGGCGTTTGCAAGTTGGCACGGGCAATGAGTTCATTAGCATCGGGTAAGTCTACTTGTAGTAGCTTGGCAATATCGACCTTTTCGCCATCTTCACCCGGTATGCGGTATACCTTACCAAAGTTTTTTCGCTCAGCGCCGTATTCTAGGCCGTCAACGCTAAGATCGTTCACCACATAATAACCAAGTAGCGCTGGCCATACTTCTAGCGCTGCGTGGGCATGGCCAAAGCTTAAACTGTTATGGCTGGGGTTGGCGGCATCGGTAATTTGTAAATGGTTTATTCTAATGGCTAACGGCGCTAGCTCTAGCGCTACCTTATCAATATTGACTTCGGCACCTACGGCTTTTTCTAAGCTGTAAATCATACCAAGACGAATGGCGGGGCCAGCAAAAACATACACTAATGCTAGTAACGCGGCGATAAAAACAATAAACACTAACCAGCCGGATTTACGGATCATGCGGCGCTCCTTAATTCAGTTTTTCGTACAGTGCAAATAGCTTACTGGCTTTAAGCATCTGGGTAAGTTTCCATTTCTCAACGCTGGTCATAATATGGCTACGATATTGTTGTACCAGTGTTTTACCTAGCCACGCCACAGGCAGCAATAACACGACACCAAGCACAAAGGCACCTAAGGTTAGTGTGTGGTGTAAGTGCAGTAATTGCAGGCTTTCAGTATTGGCCAGGAAGTTGAGTAGCCCATCATTTTGCGCGTATTGCCAAGTAAGGCGCTCTAACGGCGAGGCAAATAACAACATTAAGCCGCTGCTTAAACCCCAGGTAACAATAAATGTAGTTAAGTTAATCGTTAGTAGACAAACCACTAATATTATAATTAAGGTAAGTAGGCCAAACGGCAAAATACCGGCAAATAGCCCTAATGCGATGGCAAAACCAATTTGCCACGGTGAGGCTTGTGAGTTGAGCACTTTTAAAACTTTAGCGAGTAAGGTCAGCATAAACACTCCGCTGTAGCTGCTACATAATAATGCTATATAAGGTAACAGCTTAGCGTAGTTTTGTCAGAAACAAAAAAGGCGCATAGCGCGCCTTTTTATGATGGTATAGTTTTAGGCTAATGCCAAGAAGCCGAAGAAGGCAATTACCGCTGCGGCAAACGCATAAGGAAACTGCGTTAACGCATGGCTCATTAAATTACATCCTGAACCCTGGGCCGCTAATACGGTAGAGTCACTGTAAAAACAGGCCTGACTACCGAATGAACTAGCAGACAGTAGTGCGCCTATTACCAGCGGTATATTCGCTTCTACAGCAAAGGCTAACGGCATAACAATGGGGATAGATACAGCAAAAATACCCCAAGATGAACCGGTAGCAAAAGCTAGTATCGCCATTGACAAAAACACCAAGGCTGGCAGTAATTGCGCGCTCATATAAGGTGCTAGGTTATCAATAATAAACTGCGGTAAGCCAAGTTGATCGCAAACGTCTTTAAAGATAAACGCAGCAATAACGGTACAAATGGCCGGTAGCATGGTTTTAAAGCCGTGGATCATCACATCCATCATTTCAGAAATGGTCATTAACCGCTGTACCATATACAACGGCAAGGTTAGCAATAACGTAACCAGTAAACCTTTCCACACGTCGATGTCGAACCACACGGTAAAACCCACTAGCATGATCATCGGTAATAAGAAGTTATACAGCTTGCCGCCTTTACGATCGGCTTGCTCAAACTCTTGATCAAAGGATTGCACAGCAAAATCGTCGGCAGAATGCGTATCTTGTGCTGCAGTGGACGAATTAGGCGCATCTTGTGGTGCTAGCGTGGCATTTTGTGCGGCTAATTCAGCTTTTTTCATCGGGCCGACTAAAGGCACTACACCTAGGATAACCAAAATAACCATGATCATGGCTAACCAGGCATACAGCATATAAGGTATAGCCGATATATAGGTGGCAATGCCGGTAGTGTCACCCACGGGTGCTACGCCGTTTGACACCAGCAAGCCACCAAAAAATACCGCCCAAGTAGAAATAGGAATAAGCACACAAATAGGGGCAGCGGTAGAGTCAACTACATAGGCCAGCATTTCGCGCGATACTTTGTACTTATCGGTAATACGCTTCATGGTTTCGCCCACGGTTAGCGCATTTAGGTAGTCGTCGACAAAAATAACCACACCAAGAAAACAGGTCATCATTAATGATGATTTACGGCCGGTTGCTACACGCTGAGCTACACGGCCAAAGGCAAAAGCACCACCGGTATGCACAAGTAGGGCAATAACAGCACCGAAGCCACCACAAACTAAAATTAACCAGCCGATGGTTTCGTCTTGCATTACGCGCAACGAGGTTTCAGCAAAGTTATCTAACGCGCCGCTAGGTGAAAGTAATAATAGGCCAGCAATAGCGCCTGCTACTAACGCCAATATTGGCCGTTTCAACCAAATAGCGATCGCCAGTACAACAACTGGCGGAATTAAACTGATGGCACTGGGTACAATAGCGGCCGCTTCGGCCGCAGTCACAACAGGATCGACGAGGCTCTCAACCAAGGTATCTGCTGACATCATTTTTTATTCTCATTAAGTTTCCGGAATGCCGGATAGAGGTTAGATGAAACTGCCTAAATGTGCAGTGCAAGCGTATTGTTAGCCTAGTGCTGAAATACCGCGCAATAATAGCAAAGTTTTTGTTTTCTACAACTTAGATTTGGTCTGAAGAGGTATTGCTATTGCAGTTAAAACTAACAGCGGTAATTATTAAGAAGCGGGTAGGCTTGCTACCCGCTTCTTTTAGAGGTTTAACTTAGTTATAGCGCGGCTATTTCAGCCTGTTGCGCCTGAAGTTTTGCCACCGCTTGCTCTAATTCGGCCTGCTTAGCACGCTCTTTTTCTAGCACGGCTTCTGGGGCTTTAGCAACAAAGCCTTCGTTACCTAGCTTGCCAGCAACACGAGCTAACTCCTGCTGAGTTTTCTCTAACTGTTTTGCAATACGGCTAAGTTCGGCATCTTTATCAATTAAACCGGCCATCGGGATCAGTAAATCCATGCTACCAATTAATTGTGTTGCACTGGTTGGCGCCTGTTCTGATGTCGTTAATATCGTAATGCTCTCTAGCTTGGCTAGGTTCATTAAAAAGCTTTCGTTTTCGGCTAAGCGGCGCTGCTCTTCGCTATTTAAATTGCGAAGCAAGATACTTAGCGGCTTGCTTGGTGGGATGTTCATTTCGCCACGCACGTTACGAATAGCGGTGATTACCGCTTTTAGCCATTCTAGATCGGCAGTCGCGGTAGCGTTAACCAGCGAGCTGTCAGCCTCTGGGTAACTTTGCAGCATAATGCTATCGGCGTCGATATTGGCAAGTGGTTTAACCGACTGCCAAATACTTTCGGTAATAAAGGGTATTATTGGGTGCATTAAGCGCAATAAGCTTTCCAATACCGTAACCAGCGTATGGCGCGTAGCGCGTTGCTGGGCTTCGTTGCCTTTAAATAATACCGGTTTTGTTAGTTCTAAATACCAGTCACAGAATTGGTTCCAGGTAAACTCGTACAAAGCGGTTGCAGCCAAATCAAAGCGGTAGCTGTCAATATATTGCCTTACTTGCGTCACCGTGCCTTGGTACTGGGCTAGTATCCATTTGTCGGCAAGGGATAACTGCATGGCACCACCGGCAAAACCACAATCTTGCTGTTCGGTATTCATTAATACATAGCGACTGGCATTCCATAATTTATTGCAGAAATTACGGTAACCATCTAAGCGTTTCATATCCCAGTTAATGTCGCGACCGGTAGAGGCTAATGCGGCTAAAGTAAAACGCAAAGCGTCAGTGCCACAGGCGGTAATACCGTCTGGAAATTGCTTTTCTGTTGCCTTAGCAATTTTTTCCGCTAAGTGTGGCTGCATCATATTGCTGGTACGTTTTTCCAGTAGGTCTGGCAGCGTAATACCGTCAATCATGTCTAATGGATCAACCACGTTACCCTTAGATTTTGACATTTTATCGCCATTTTCATCGCGAATAAGGCCAGTGACATACACGGTTTTAAACGGAACTTGCGGTTTACCGTTTTCGTCTTTAACAAAGTGCATGGTCATCATAATCATCCGGGCTACCCAGAAGAAAATAATGTCAAAACCGGTTACTAGTACGTTAGTCGGGTGGAAAGTGCGCAGAGCATCGGTGTTTTCTGGCCAGCCTAAGGTAGAAAAGGTCCATAGCGCCGAGCTAAACCAAGTGTCTAGTACGTCGTTGTCTTGCCGTAAGTTAACGCTATCAGCCAGTTGATGCTTGGCACGAACTTCGGCTTCGCTGCGACCAACGTAGACTTTACCTGTTTCGTCATACCAAGCGGGAATGCGATGGCCCCACCACAGCTGGCGAGAAATACACCAATCTTGAATATCGCGCATCCAACTGTAATACATGTTTTCGTATTGCTTGGGTACAAATTCAATTTGACCAGTTTCAACCGCTTCAGTGGCAGTTTTAGCCAATGGTGCAACTCGTACATACCATTGGTCGGTTAATAGCGGTTCAATCACCACTCCGCTTCTGTCGCCATACGGCAGCGTATTGTTATGATCCTCTACTTTTTCTAACAAACCGGCTGCGTCAAATGCCGCAACAATGGCTTTACGCGCAGCGTAACGGTCTAAGCCTTGGTATTCGGCAGGGATAGCTGCTGTTAATGCTGGATTAGCTTCACCATTAGGGTGAAAACACTCGCCTTCGCTGCGAATAGTGGCGTCGGGCGTTAAAATGTTAATCATTGGCAGTTGGTTACGTTTACCGACTTCATAATCGTTAAAATCATGAGCTGGGGTAATTTTTACGCAGCCAGTGCCTTTTTCCATATCGGCGTGTTCGTCAGCCACAATAGGAATACGGCGATTTACTAACGGTAGCAGTATTTCTTTGCCAATTAAGGCTTTATAGCGCTCGTCTTCTGAATTTACCGCTACGCCGGTGTCACCAAGCATGGTTTCTGGGCGCGTGGTGGCGACCACTAAATAATCTTTGCCATCTGCGGTTGTTGCGCCATCTGCCAATGGGTAGCGTAAGTGCCACATCTGGCCTTTTTGTTCTTTGTTTTCTACTTCTAAATCGGAAATAGCGGTATGCAGTTTAGGGTCCCAGTTTACTAAGCGCTTACCACGGTAAATAAGGTCGTCATCAAATAAGCGTACAAACACTTCTTGTACGGCATTAGATAAGCCGTCGTCCATGGTAAAACGTTCGCGTTCCCAGTCTACCGAGTTACCTAAACGGCGCATTTGCGAGGTAATAGTGCCGCCAGATTCGGCCTTCCAATCCCAGACTTTTTCAATAAAGGCGGCGCGGCCTAATTGGTGCCGCCCAGGTAATCCTTCAGCTGCTAGCTTACGCTCAACTACCATTTGCGTGGCAATGCCAGCGTGGTCGGTGCCTACTTGCCATAGCGTATTTTTGCCCTGCATGCGCTGGTAACGGGTTAGGGCATCCATAATGGTTTGCTGAAAAGCGTGGCCCATGTGTAAGCTGCCGGTTACGTTTGGCGGCGGGATCATAATGCAGTAGTTGCCGTGGCTTTCATCGCCGCTTGGCTTAAAGTAGCCTTTGGCTTCCCATGCGTTGTACATGGCTTGTTCTATTTCACTGGGGTTAAACGTCTTTTCCATGATTATACCTGTACTCAGCGCTGGGTAATGGTTTGCGGATTAATACCAAGCTGCCGATATTGCTTAAAACGCTCTCGCGCTTGCACTTTTAGGTGCTCAGCGGCGGGAACAAATTCGATAATGTGTGAAAAACGGTTAGCAAAGGCCGGAACAGTGTCGGCTAAATTGATTAGCACATTGCGGTTTTGCCTCGGGGCTTGCCAGCTAATTTCTACTGGTGCGCCGTACTTTGGGCCTTCACCGCTTAGGTTATGCGGCACAAAACGCTCGGCATCAAATTGCCAGAGTAATTCGTCAAATGCTTCGGCCTGTTGTTGGTCGGCAGTATAAACGAAAATGCGTTGCTTAGCGCGGTACAAGTCAGCACAAAGCTGGCAGGCTAAAGCAAAATGAGCTGGCGTTGGGCTCAGCTCATTTTGCTCGGCGCTGTTGTCTAAGACATAAAAGCTAACCTGCATTAATTATCCTGTTGCTGCGCAACCCGATTAATTAAAAACTGGGTAAGCATTGGCACCGGGCGGCCAGTAGCGCCCTTATCTTTGCCACTACGCCATGCTGTACCAGCAATGTCTAAGTGTGCCCAGTTATATTTACGGGTGAAGCGGGATAAAAAGCACGCTGCAGTGATAGTACCGGCAGCACGGCCGCCTAAGTTACTAAAGTCGGCGAATGGGCTTTCTAATTGATCTTGATAGTCATCCCACAATGGCAAGCGCCACGCGCGGTCGCCACTTTGTTCTGACGCATTTAAAATTTCATGCGCCAATGGATTATGGTTACTTAGCAAGCCAGTAGCATGTTTGCCTAAGGCCACCACGCAAGCACCAGTTAAGGTAGCAACGTCAATCACCAGTTCGGGGTCAAAGCGTTCAACATAGGTTAGTGCGTCGCACAGCACTAAGCGACCTTCTGCGTCAGTGTTTAGCACTTCTACTGTTTGGCCTGACATAGTAGTTAAAATGTCACCTGGGCGATAAGCATTAGCATCGGGCATATTTTCTGCTGCGGCTAATACGGCAACAATATTAAGCGGTAAATTTAAGTTAACCACCGCGTGCATAGTGCCAAATACTGAGGCTGCCCCGCACATATCGTATTTCATTTCGTCCATGGCTTCGCCGGGCTTTAAACTAATGCCGCCGGAGTCGAAGGTTAGGCCTTTGCCAACCAGTACTATAGGTGCGCTGTCGTTATCGGCGCCGCTATATTTGATGACTGCCATACGAGGGCCGTTGATAGAACCACGACCTACGGCCAAGTAAGAATTCATGCCATGTGCAGCTAGCTCTTCTGGGCCAAGAATTTCAACGCTAACTTTGCTTGAGTGCTCCGCCAGCAGCTGTGCTTGCTCGGCCAGATACTGCGGAGTGCAGATATTGGGTGGCATATTGCTAACGTCTTTACACTGTTTAATGCCTGCAGCAATGGCTAAACCGTGCTCTACGGCTTTTTCGCCAATGCTTAGGTCGCGCCTAGTGGGTACGTTAAATACCATTTTGCGCAGTGGGCGCCGGGCTTCGTCTTTTTTACTTTTTAAGCGGTCAAATACATACAGGCAATCTAGTGTGGTTTCTACGGCGTGACGTACTTTCCAGTAGGTATCGCGGCCTTTTACGTGTAGCTCAGATAAAAAGCATACCGCTTCCATCGAACCTGTGTCGTTTAACGTGCTGATGGTTTTACTAAGAATTTGCCGATATTGACGTTCGTCTAGTTCACGCTCTTTGCCACAGCCAACTAATAGTACGCGTTCGCTTAATACGTTAGGTACATGGTGTAACAGTAAGGTTTGCCCCGATTTTCCTTCTAAATCGCCTCGGCGCAGTAAATTACTAATATAACCTTCACTGATTTTATCCAGTTGTTCTGCCACGGCGGAAAGACGGCGCGGTTCATATACGCCCACCACAATGCATGCACTGCGTTGTTTTTCCGGACTTCCGCTTTTTACGCTGAACTCCATACCAACTCCTGATTCTAATAGACTGTGCTAGCATAGCCTGCACATTAATAGCCAAATTCTACCGCGAATTTATAAAAAAGCTCGGTTTTCTATGCTATTTGGACGATAATAATCGTTATAAATATCAAGTTTACTGCAAAATCGCCAGGGTTCCAGCAAAAAGGCCAGTTATTAGGGGGCGTTTTGATCATTTTTCGTTACTTGTTGGCCGAGGTGTTTAAGTCTCAGCTAGCGGTATTTATCATTTTAATGACCATTATCATTAGTCAGCGGTTTGTGAAAATTCTGGCCGATGCATCTGAAGGTGAAATACCTGGGCAATTGGTTGTTAGCATTGTGGCGCTTAAATTGCCGCAATTAGCGGTAATTATTCTACCCTTAAGTGCTTTTGTCGGCATTTTGGTGGCTTATGGTCGTGTGTATGCCGATAGTGAAATGACGATACTGCATGCTACGGGTGTTAGCGAGTGGTACGTTACACGGCTTACGTTATTGTTGTCAGTAGTGATTGCGCTAATGGCGGGTTATGTCACCTTATACCTTAGCCCTTGGGCAACCGAGCAAGAGTACCGCCTGTTAGAAAAGGCCGACGCTAACGCCGGTTTGTTGTCTGTAGTGCCGGGACGATTTCAGCATACCTCAAATGAAAAAGCCGTTATTTTTGTCCACGATGTTGGCCAAGGTAGCAATAGCGGTGAGTTATCTCGGGTGTTTGTGGCACAAAATAATGCTCGCGATGAGCGCGGTAGTGAGTCGATAGTTTATGCGCAAAGTGGCCGCGTAAAAGAGGATGTTCAAGGTGGCCAAACGCTGCAGCTAGAGCAAGGTCGGCGTTACGCCGGTGACGTGGCATCGCCAGCCTTTGAAATTACCGAGTTTGAAAGTTATCAAATTCAAATTCGCGAACAAGAGGTAGAGCAGCGCCGGCGCAAGCTAGGCAGCGTAGCAACCACTGAATTACTTACTATGGACAGCAACGAAGCGATAGCCGAGTGGCACTGGCGTATTGCTATACCTCTGACTATTCCTCTACTTACTTTAATTGCCGTGCCATTAAGCAGGGTTAATCCGCGTCAAGGCAAGTTTGGCCGGTTGTTGCCAGCGTTGCTATTATATCTTGGCTATTACTCGTTACTTATTATCGCCCGCTCAGCGCTTGAAGATGGCAAAATACCTGCGGCTTGGGGTATGTGGTGGTTGCATGGCTCTGCGCTAATTATGGGTAGTATATTGCTGCTGCGGAACCGGCGTAGCGCGCTGCGTTTTCAAGCTTGGCTGGTAAGAAGAAGTTAAGATGCTGAAAATTTTAGATGTTTATATTGGCCGAACTATCATTACGACCTCCGCGTTGACGCTAAGCGTGTTGCTAGCTATTTCAGCCATGTTTAAGTTTATCGACCAGATGCGTTCAGTAGGTCGTGGTTATTACGATATTGTGCATGCTGCTTTGTATACGCTGTACAGTGTGCCGGGCGATCTGGTGCTGTTCTTCCCAATGGCGGCACTAATTGGCGGCTTAATTGGTTTAGGTTTATTAGCCAGCGGTAGTGAGCTAGTGGTAATGCAAGCCGCTGGTTTATCAAGATTTAATATTATTAGTTCGGTAATGAAAACCGCAGTACTAATGATGTTAGTGGTTATGGCAGTAGCCGAGTGGGGCGCACCATTAAGTGATAGAGCGGCAATGGAGCTGCGCACTAAAGCGGTATCTGACGGCAATTTGTTTGCTGCGCAGCAAGGCGTTTGGGCTAAAGATGGCGATAGCTTTGTTAATATTCAAAAAGTAGACGACTTTGGTAACTTGCAGCAGGTGGTGGTGTATCAGTTTGATGAGCAACTGCAGCTTACGTCCATTGTTAGTGCCGACAAAGCAGTATATAAAAGCGATGCGTGGCAATTGCAGCAAGTCAATCAGCTACAATTTACTGCCGATCGGGTAATAAAACAGCAAGTGGCAACACAAAGTTGGCGCTCGTCGTTAACGCCAGATAAGTTAGGTGTTGTTACTATAAAGCCTGAAATGCTGTCACTAACGGGGCTTAATGATTACGTTGATTATTTACAACAAAACTCGCAAGACTCACGCCGTTATGAATTGGCGTTTTGGCGCAAGGCGTTGCAACCGCTGACTATAATAGCCATGCTACTCATGGCATTGTCGTTTATCTTTGGCCCACTACGCAGCGTTACTATGGCTGCTCGGGTATTAATGGGCATATTAACGGGTTTTGCTTTTCATATGGCAAACGAAGTATTTGGCCCAGTAGCCTTGGTATATCAATTGCCGCCGCTATTAGGGGCAATAATACCCAGTACCATTTTTATTATGTTGTCAGTATATTTTATGCGCAAAAAAGCCTAACCGAGTTTTAGCGTGCGGCCTTATGTAAATTGCGCAAATTACTTTGCTCTTTAGTAAGTGTCACCATCTGCGTGTTAGTTAGCTGATCTTGTAAGGCTAAGCCTTTTCCCCAACGTAACCACAGCCATAAATTACCTAAGCCGAACAATGCTGTTAGTGCACGAAATGCAGCTTGCTTTAGCGTAAGCGGCTGGCCATTTTGCTGCACCAGTATTAAACGCCAAGCGCGCATACCTAAGGTTTGGCCGCCATGACACCAAAAGTATAAATAAAACCAAATTAAACAGAGCGCAGAATAAAGCTGAAACCAGATTTTATGCTGGGTAATAAAATCGGCGTGGTCGGTATAATTCGCTAACGAAATAATATCTAGGCTGTTTAATAGCGCCACCAACAGCAAAGCTAATACCATAGCCGCCATCCATAGCGCCACTAACACTAACCAATCGTAAATCATCGCCGCTAAACGACGTATCAGGCCCGCGCGGGGTGCATTAGCAAACATAGCAATATCCGGTAATAAAAACCGCGCAAGTGTAGCATGCAGTCTAGTTTTTTCGAAGCTGCTGTAATTTTGTGCAACTGCACGTCATAGCGATAAATTCGCTTGCGCTGTCAGATTGGCACCGTATAATGCAGGCGTTTACTTCAAAATACCTCTCAATGCCTGGGTGGCGAAATCGGTAGACGCAGCGGATTCAAAATGCAATGCGTCTTCGAATGTGGTAGACATAACTTGTTGAATAGTCTACGATTCAACTGTTATTAAAAGCTCCAAAGCCTTGCAAAGTTTTGCAAAGGTCTGTAACTAGACTAGTTACAGGAAAAAAGACCTCTCAATGCCTGGGTGGCGAAATTGGTAGACGCAGTGGATTCAAAATCCACCGTTAGAAATAACGTGCCGGTTCGAGTCCGGCCCTAGGCACCAAGCTTTATCTCTTTAAGTTTTATCTGTTAGATATCCTATTTCTTTGGTAATGTTTCGAAGATTCAGACGTATTGCGAAGGAACAGCATGAAATTTAATCTCTTTAATGCACATAAGCCGTAAAGTGAATGGCCTGACTTAGTTTTTTCTTCGCAGTGTACTAAGTTCTCAAGAACATAATTTCTTACCGTATGGACAGATGTTTGTGCAGCTAGAGCCAGTTGAGAAATACTCAAAGGAAAATCCAACGCATCATCACTACTAATGAACTTATTGATGTCAGGTATCTCTGTCAAAAAACTGACTTCACCAACAGGAATGTTTTCAACCTTAGATTTAATCATGATTTAGCATGCTTCCAATTTGTGTTGTTAATGGAATGCCTTAAGATATCTTGATTACATTCAATCAATTGGCACTCCATTAACATTTCTGTAAGTACATTACCGTTAAATGATTACCCTGCGCAGCAAGATAGCTCTTTAACGTCTTTGCTAAAGGTTTGAGCGCATAACTTCAATCCTTCAACCATCGTCAAATACGGAAATAGTTGACCTGCCAATTCTTCGACTGTCATTTTATTATGAATAGCAAGAGCCGCACTTTGAATCAGTTCTCCGCCTTCATGGGCTAAAATTTGTGCGCCTATCAGTTTTCCCGTGGATTCTTCAGCTACCAACTTGATAAAACCATCCGTTTCAAAATTTGCTAAAGCTCTTGGTACGTTTTCCATATCAAGTACACGACTTATCGTATTTATTCCTACCGCTGAAGCTTGTACTTCGGTTAGACCTACCGTAGCAACTTGTGGGTCGGTGAATATAACAGCAGGCATGGTAGATAAGTCGAGTTGCGCATTTCCACCTGTCATATTAATTCCAGCCCTACTTCCGGCAGCAGCAGCAACATAAACAAATTGTGGCATATTGGAGCAATCTCCAGCGGCATAAATGTTAGCTGTTGATGTTTCCATCATACTATTAACAACAATGGCACCACTTTTATCTGTTTCAACACCAACATTTTCTAAACCAAGCTTTCCAGTATTTGCATGGCGACCCGTAGAGATAAGCAATTTTTCAGCGATTAATGTTCCTTCGTTAGTTTCCAATGAAAAACCATTGCTATCATAAGAAACATGACTTGCTTGCGTATTATTAAGTACCCTAATACCTTCTTTTTCAAAGCACTCTGCCAGTTTTTCACCTAATAACGGATCTTCAGCATATAAAAGGGTATGTCTGGCTAGAATTGTCACACGGCTACCTAAACGGGCATAAGCTTGCGCAATTTCCAGAGCAACAACGGAGGAGCCGATGACAACTAGACTACTCGGTAACTCTTCTGCAAATAAGGCTTCTGTTGATGTCCAATAAGGTGTATCAACTAAACCCTTAATTGGCGGAATGCTTGGTGTAGAGCCTGTTGCAATTAAAATGCGATCTGCAACCAGCTCTTCTTCACTACCATCAGACTTGTGAACTAGCAAGGTATTTTGATTTTTAAAACGTGCATAACCTTTAAGTAAAGATAGCGCGGGATTACTCTCTAAAATACGTTGATATTTAGCATCGCGTAGTTCTTCGACGCGAGCGTTTTGCTGATGTGCTAATAAGGAGCGGCTAAGTTGTGGCTGAATATTTTCTAAACCATCAAACGGGTTAGTACGTTGCTGATGCGCTAATTGCGCAGCACGGATCAATATTTTTGAAGGAACACAGCCGACATTTACACAGCAACCTCCGATTACATCGGCTCCTTCAATGATAGTAACTCTTGCTCCGCCTTCTGCTGCTTTAATCGCACTGGCAAAGGCCCCTGAACCACTACCAATAATGGCTACATGTAATTGTTCTGGCTGGATGTCATTTGACGAGCAACAACTATTCGTTGACATATTTTATTCCTCTTAAAAAGTTAAGCGGTACAAGTTTCATCATCACAGCGTTTATTCGCAGGAGAAACCATGTCCCAAATTGATACAGCAACCATTAGTCCTAGCCCCGTATAAGTAACGTATGAACTCCACCCGTACTGGAACCAAGGGTATAAAGAGAGTAAAACCAAAATGGGGCCAATTGAACCGATAAAACTACGGTGCCATTAACGATGGCTAAACCAGCCTAAGATATTCATTGCCAGCGCTAATACTGCAAACAGTGGTAACAACGTATTGATAAATACCCCTTCCCACTGACTAAGAAATCCCATCCCAATTGCCGCACCAAGACTAGCTATCGCGGGAAAACACATGGCGCATCCCATTGCCGAAACAAGTGCACCTATAGAGCCTGCTTTATCTCCGATACGCGTAACTAGTTCTAAGGGGCTAAACATTACTTATTTTCACTTTTTAAATTTGAAGGGTAGCCAGCGTTGTTAGTCGCTGCAATTAATGCATTGATGTTGGTTTTAGTGTCATCAAAAGAAACAACAGCTAGCTTAGGCTTGTAGGTAACTTTCGCATTTTCAACGCCATCAACATTTTCTAATGACTTTTTAACTGTGATTGGACATGTCGCACAGTTCATCGTTGGCACTTCCAGTGTAACTGTTTTTACTTCAGCAAAAGCACCAATACTAGAAAGTGAAAGCAGTGCGGTTAATAATAATTTTTTCATAATTAGCTCCAAATTTTAAAATGTTATAAATTTCTTGATCTGTATATTAAGCAAACAAAAGTATCCAATAATTACTGGTCACTAAAATTGTAGCAACTATAGCGCTCAGCCAGAAAATGACTTTTCGTTGTTGCTGTTTCTTAGGAATTGCACAGGCCGTTCCCGGCTCACACTCTTCTACAGGACGGTAAATTTTCCAACCTGAGTAACCAAACAACAACACTACAAATGCGATAAATAATGGCCTATAGGGTTCAAATGCAGTTAAATTACCAATCCATGAGCCACTTACCCCAAGTAATAACAGGAGCAAAGGACCTACACAGCATACGCCTGCGCCTAATGCTGCTATGATGCCTCCTATCATTGGAAGGTTTGATTCTTTTTGATTCATATAGATACCTCATTAAGTGATAATGCAAGTGTATTGCATGTACCTAAGTACGGAGTCAAGGGTGATTTATAAAAAATTTATCTTTGATAATCTGCTACGACAGATACGGGGAATAAGCTAACTTGAATTAAGGCGCAGAAGTAAAATTGGATATGCTGTTTTAGTGGGAAATGGTAGTTAAGTAAATCATTTACTTCGGTTGCAACGAATCAATTATTGGGCAGTGGCTATCGTCATCATTATTTTGGCATTGTCCTAAATGTTCTTCCAAAGCGTGTTCTAACAACAACAAGTCAGCCATCTTTTTTTGTACTGCGATCAGTTTTTTATTAGCTAATTCTTGTACTTTACTACATGGACTATCGTTTAACGCAAGTAACCCTTCAATCTCATTTAGCGTAAAACCTAATTCTTGAGAACGCTTGATAAAATGTATTCTATTTACCGTTTCTTTCGGGTAATGTCTATAGCCCTGCATAGGCTTTGGTGGTTGTTTAATTAAGCCTTTGCGTTCATAAAAGCGAATTGTTTCGACATTTACACTCAGTTCTTTAGCCAACATACTTATGGTTCGTTTAGACACGTTATCAATTACCTTACTGACTTTTTGTTTACTTACTTTATATCTAATTAAAGTGACCATCAATGAATACCAGTTTAAACATCGCTAATTGATTTTGTTTTTTCTTCTATTAAATAAGTAAAGTTACCGTTGTTACAACAATATTAAACCACAACATTTAGATCTACCAACCAGTCATTTAACATTTGGCAGTTTTCCAAGTGATGATTTTATGAGATCAATACTTAGTGCTATTAATAATATGCTGTTAGAAATATTAGCGGCCAGTGCATATAAAGAATATCGAGAACGTGAACGTAAGCAAAAAGAAGGTATTGTAAAAGCACAGCAAAAGGGACTTTATCACGGTCGTCAGCCTGATTTAGAGGCTCATGATAGGATTGCCTCGTTTACTGAAGCTGGATTTAGTATTAATAAAACGGCTGAAGCAGTTGGAGTTAGTCGAAGTACGGTAATTAGAGTTAGAAAAAAGCTTAAAAATTTAGACTAAGGTTAATTTCGAGGGGATGGGCGCAAAACCCCTATTAGAAAGATGGTTGAGCTGTGCCAAACCTATTGGGGCAGCACGGCAACCAGCATTCCTCCACTCGTAGAGCAAGAAGTGACACAGGAAATGCCACTATCGCGGTTAAAATCTTTGACTGTAGGGCCATTTAGAGGATTTGCGCGGCAGGAAGTGTTTGATCTTAATAGCCGACTGGTATTGATTTATGGTCCAAATGGAACGGGAAAATCAAGCTTTTGTGAAGCCCTTGAATATACGCTATTAGGGAACGTTGCGGAAGCAGATAGCAAACGATTTCGCGATCAAAACGAATACCTAAGGAATGCATTTGTAAATGAGTTGGTAGCCCCTTCATTGGTGGCGTGCGATGCACAGGGAAACGATATTGCTATCGTTCCGAATGAGTCAGCCTTTCGTTTCTGTTTTGTTGAAAAGAACCGTATTGATAGCTTTTCTCGTATTGCAGCACAAGCTCCAGCGAAGCAAACCGAGCTTATAGCAACACTATTTGGTCTTGAAGCATTTACCGAATTTGTTCGTAACTTCACGTCAGAGATTGGTTCCCAGTATATCGATTTGCAAGGTCAACAGGCATTGCGTCTTGCTCAAAAGCAACAAGGGTTGCAAGGGGCGCATCAGCAGATACAAGCAAGCGTCACCGAGCTACAAAGAATAGCCGCCGATGAGTTAGCTCTAACCAGTAGCTACAGGCAAGGCATCAGCTTTGACCAAATGATCGTTGAACTGAACGGTGATGATCAGACTCTTGGTCGTATTGCGCAGTTAGATGCCGAATTGCAGCAGCCAGCACCACTAAAAAGTAATCTCAGTTCTGCGATGTTTGAGGCGATGGGGAACGATGCATACCAGTTTGTAATTAAGTTAAGGGAAAGCCAGCAGAAGCTGGCAGGCGCGAGCCAAGAAGTGTCATTTAAGCAGCTTTATGAAGCTGTAGTGCAGGTTCAACAGAGCAGCCCTGATGCGTGTCCGGCATGTAAGACGCCGTTGCAACACGTTCAGGTAAATCCATATCTGAATGCCGGGCAAGAATTAACCAAGTTGCAGCAGTTAGATGAACTTCAGCAACAAGTGGCACAACTTGAACAAAGCGCATTGCAAGCAATCTTTAAAGTAGGGCAATCGCTAAATACCTGTTTGCAATTTTTCTCGCTGAATAACCCATTAAAACCATTTGGACTGGATAACATACAGCCTGGGCTACAGTGGTGGGATTCACTATTCGTGCCGTTGCCAGATACTTTTACGGCATGGCAGCACTTAATCAGTCAAATCCAGCAACTTGAGACAAATGATAAGCAAGCGGAAGAAGTCATACAAAATAGGGCCAATAAACAGGCCGAACTAAAGCGTCTCTGCGATATAGCACAGCAAATAACAGTACTGGCAACTCAGAAGCAAACAGCTTTAGCTAACCAGATTAACGCCCAGAAACTGATTGATAGTTTTCAAAACGAAAATTCGCAACTTATTGCAAGCGTCGAAGCTGAAAAAACTATTGTCGCGAAGAACCAAGAAATAGTTGCGGCATACAAAATCTTTGTTCAAAAGTTATCAAACTACAGTGAAAGATTGCCAGCGCAGTTAGTAGCTGATCTAGGTGAATTGGTTGTTCAGTTGTATAACTCTTTCAATCGGAATGATGCTCAATCAGAACTGTTGGCAAACGTAAAACTGCCACTGGCACCTAACCAAAGATTACGGGTAGCCTTTCAGAATCAACCTGAGCAGCTATATGACGCATTACATATTTTAAGTGAAGGGCACGTTCGTTGTTTGGGCTTAGCCATATTGCTTGCGAAGAATTTGAAAGAGCAAGCCCCCGTTTTAATCTTTGATGACCCCGTTAACGCAATTGACGAAGATCACCGTGAGTCTATTCGTCGTACATTATTTGAAGATGATTATTTTGCGGATAAGCAAATCCTTCTTACTTGTCATGGTGAAGAGTTCTTTAAGGATATTCAGAATTTACTATCAGCAGAAGATGTGCGGAATGCTAAACTGTTTAGTTTTCTACCGAGGTTAGGTGAGCAGCATATAAGTGTAGATTTCAATTGCGCACCCAGAAACTACATCTTGGCAGCAACAAACCATATTCGACGAAATGAAGTAAGAGAAGCTTTATCCAAAGCCCGCAAAGCAATGGAAGCACTTACAAAAGGGAAAATTTGGAGCTATGTCAGCAAATATGGCGATGGCAATTTAAGCATTAAGTTACGTGCTTCTTCAGCTTCGATTGAGTTGCGAAATTTGACTGAACAGCTTCGTAGTAAAATTAATAGGCCTGAGTTTAGTGACCCAAATAAAAATTTAATTTATGAACCAATTAATTCTTTGCTAGGGATTAATGGAGATTGCCGAGAATGGAGATACCTTAATAAAGGGACCCATGAGGAAACTGACCGAGCAGAGTTTGATCGATACATTGTACAAATGATTATTGGCTATCTTGAACAGCTAGACGCAGCGATTGGTTAGTTTAAAGAGGCGCTGCCTCTTGCAACGCCTAGTAATGTTATTCAGGCTTATTTAGTTTAGTCTTGCTTTGTATATCCTTCAGCGATTTTACGAGATTTAGATCCAGCCACTGACACAACTCAATGAACTCCAGTACATCCAGCCCACGTTGCGCCTGCTCAATTTTGCCAAAGTAACTATGCGGCTTGCCGCTAACGGCGCTGAGATCGCGCATGGTTAGGCCTTTTGCTTCTCGTTGTTCACGTAGCCAGTTACCCAGTGCTATCCGTTTTGGGCTGCCGTTTAAATCTGACTTACTGCGTTGAGTTATGTACTTGGCCATTAGCTTACCTCCACATCGAACACTTGCATTTCCAGCCAGTAGGTTATGAAGTTTTCTTCCCAGATAGGGTAGATTTGCAGTGCGGTTTCGATGGGGTAGTAGCCGCTGATGTCCTGAAACATGCCAGCCTGAAAATCGAAGTCTAACGATTTAGCCAGCTCGACATCTTGGCCTTGACCGACATAGCAAAAGTCGGTGATGTAGCAAATCCGCCAGTTGTGGCCGCTGCGCTCAAGCCTGATTTCAACCGGGTGGTAGCCGCCGCGTTCGGCGCTGTATTTTGGGTCCCGAAAGTTAATTACCGCTTCACGGGGTTCTTTGTTCTCACGTTGCAGCAATAACCTTGATAAGTTATCGCCCAGCCGCTGACTAACAGGCAGGGTTAAATCGCCATACAGAATTCGCATAGTTAAGTCTCCAATGTGTTTGTTTCTAAATTATTAAAAAATGTCTGGGTGGGTTTCTTGTAAACTGGTGTACTGGTTCAGGCCGATGATGATGTGGTCCAGCACTGTGATATCCAGTGTTTTGGCTGCCTCTACAATGTGCCGGGTGATGTTGATGTCTGCCCGGCTCGGCTCTGTTTTACCCGATGGATGGTTATGAATAAGCATCACCACCTTTAGGTTAAGTATCACGGCTGTTCTGAGCACTTCAGCGGGTCGCAGGCTAACGGCATCAACACTGCCGGTTGCCACTACCTCAAAACAGTTAATGTCGTGTTGTTTGGTCAGGTTAACTACGATGAACACTTCCTTGGTTTCATACTTTAAGTAGTCAAACAGCCTGGCTATGGCTGCGGGTTGGTGTACCGGCATACCGGTAATGTCACAGTCGATTTCTTTAAAGCGGTACTTCACATCTATTTCGCGTAGGATTGGCATTTGTTACCTCCTAAACCCCTCAAAAGCTTTGGCCGGTGGTGTGCCGGCCAATCTGAATTACTTCTTGTCAGCGGCTTTAGCCTGCTTAGGTGGTTTCGAGGGTTTTGCAGGTGATAGCTGCAATATCTGGGTATCCAGTTCACCCGCCTCCACGGCTTTAATCAGGGTGCTGATAACAGCCGGTAGGTCTTCCTTTTTACCGACATCGATAGCCGCTTTGCCTTTGTCCAGCTCCAGCGTTTTAAGGCCTACCTTAATTTCAAAGAAGTAGTGCTCTTTGTCATCAAAGTACCATGGCCGAACAGCTTTGCGTTTACGCACGGTTTTGCTCTCACCGGTTTCGGGGTCTTTTACTTTTTTGTCTTTGAAAGCCTCGTAGGGCTGACCATCTAACATGGCCTGAGCCATAGCCTGCTGCTCATCCAGCTTTTCAATTAAGCGCATACGCTTGCCCAGAATAGGTGGCTTGGCCTCAATTTGTGGGCGAGCGATAACCTTGAGAGAACTCAATAATGATGTCATGGGTATTTCCTTTTGTTGTTAAGCTGGCAATGCGGTTAGTCAGGGCTAACGCACAAAGCCGATGGTTGGTGTTGGTTGCTTGCGGTTGTTCTCGTCTGCCAGCACAGTAAGCGCCAGCAGTCGGTGTTCGTGTGCTGCACTAAAGCGCAGCCGACGTGTTAAAAGTGCAAAATCGCCGGGTGTAAGTCTGCTTAAGCGACTTAGCTGCTCAGTCTCGTTCTTTGTTAGCTGTTGGACGCTCACAGTGCGCTTGTACAGCGTTAAAACTTGCGGCACAGTCAAGTAGTCACATTCAAGCTTGAAATCAAAGCGGCGCAGC
The DNA here is from genome assembly GCF_004345025.1 of Rheinheimera sp. D18. Lineage (GTDB taxonomy): Bacteria > Pseudomonadota > Gammaproteobacteria > Enterobacterales > Alteromonadaceae > Alishewanella > Alishewanella metallidurans. The sequence continues at coordinate 429,329 of NZ_CP037745.1, forward strand.
ACAGCGCTATCCAATGCTGTTTCGAAGTTAGTTGCAGCGAACAGTGGCTGAGTAAAGCATTCCAGCTGTGCCAGTAGCTCGTTGACCACTTGCCGTTCGTGGTGCGCGTTTAGCCGCTCCCGGCTGGTTAGCAGGCTGTCTACCTCATCCAGCAGCACCATTTGATTATCTCTATGTGCCTGCTGAAATAACCGTGCTATTTGCTTTTCTGAGTCACCGACATACTTACTAAGGACATCTGAGCTCAGTACCCGCTTAATCTCCCGCTTGTGAAACTCGGCCATATGGTGTGCCAAGGCTGTCTTTCCAGTACCTGGCGGGCCGCTAATCAGCACCCTTACGGGGGCATTATTCGCGACTGCATGATTTATCTGTTTTAGCACCGAAGCCGGTTGTTTGATGTTTAGCATCGCCATATCAAAGCTAAGCTCTGGCTGGTAACGCATGGTGTCATCCCACAAGTCACAGGCGGTTAAAGCGTTTTCAATCACATCTTCAATAACACCTTGTGCCAGTGTTCGCTTAAAACCCAGTGTTTTGACCACATGGCCAGCATTAGCCAGTAGCGCCGGTGTTAGATTGGGTGTTTTACTGATACTGGTATGAAACTCACCGGCCACGCCTAAACCCTTAAACTCGGCCCGGCTCATTTTCTCAAGCACCGCATCGTTGGGGGAGTTAACGGCCATCACCAACTTAAAGCGGCGGATATAGCTGTGCTCCAACTGCTGCACATGGTTGGTTATCCAGATGGTTGGCACAGCGTTAGCTTCCAATAGCCTATGTACGGATTCTTTCGAGTAATGCGTATCGGCACTGTAGAACAGGCTTTCACATTCATCGACCAGTAATATCATGTCACTGCCAGCCATTAAGCTTTGCACCAAAGTAATGTACTGCAGGCGCTGGGTGTCCGAACTTTTAGCACCAAACTCACCCGATAGAAAACCCTCATCAATACGCAGATTCCGGGCTTCAAATAGGGTTAATGACAAACTGTGAGCCAGCACCTTTGCCAGTTCGGTCTTACCGCTACCGGCCTCACCATACAGCAGTATGTTGATACCTATATGCTTCTGCTCAATAGCCTGGCTCAGATAACCCTGTAGCAGGTCGATATCGACATAGCTGAAGTCATCGGGCTTTAGTGTGGTAGGAGTGCTGGCGCACAGGGCATGCTTTAGCAACTGCTCTTTGCTCACCACCACCTCGGTGGTTAGTACATACAGCATGCTGCTCGGCATGGTGATGTCCTGCGGTTCATTTAGCCACCGGTCTATCAGTAACACCCCGTTTTGCTGCAGTCGGATTAAGCAGTTAGCCACTTCATCTGAACTGAGGCCCGATAATTCACTTAATAACCGCTCCAGCGCATGTTCTTCTAAATGGCCACCTAAGAAATCAATCAGGTGGTTCAGACCCTGATTAATATTCATCAGCGATAGAAACCCCAGGGCGGGGGCAAACTCGCACTTAACATCAAATAGCGAACATAGCGTTAGCATGTTCTGCCGCACTCGGGCTGTTAGTACCGGCGTATCATCTTCAAAATCCAAATAACCCAGCACAGTGGCCGTAACCAGCTTATTATCTTCATCTAGGCTTCTGCCTGTTACCCGTCGTAGCATGTTGCGATTAATATTGGTGCTACAGATATCATCGTCTATCAGTGCTATCACCCGCTTGGCATACTGGGAGGCAAGATAGTGGCAAGGCATCGGTGATTTAGGTGGCACTATCATGCTCACCCCCGGCTGATGTATAGCTCAGCGTCTGCGCGGCCTGCTTCATAAACTGGTGGTCGCGCTTGTCATAAACAGTAGTAGTGCGTATATCAGCATGGCCTGCCATCTGACGCACCGTATTGATATCGACATTCTGCTCTAACAATCGGGTGATAAAGGTCCGGCGCATGTCATGCGGCGACACATTAGGCACACCTATCGCCGTCAGTTTTTGTTTTATTAACCTATATACCGACGATACCGTCATGCCAACATCAGGCACCACTTTGCCGCTAGTGTAGGTTTTACATAGCAAGAAGCCATCTTCTAACCTACGTTCATGCAGCCACACGGCTATATGCTCTTGGCACCATTTGGGCAAGAAAAGCAGCCTGCTTTTATTACCCTTGCCGTTACGCACTAGCAGGGTGTGGTCGCGCCGGTTGTAGTCACTCAGTAGCAACGCCACTAGTTCACTGCGACGAAGCCCGGTGCCAAGTAGCAGAGCAAAGATAGCAACATTACGTTTAGCCACAGCACAGCGGCCACGCTCGAGCATCGTAAACAACTGATTGACCTGCTTTGCGCTAAGAGGCGTGCCTTGGTGCTCGGGGTGTTTCAGGCGATCAATAGTAGCGATATGGGCGGCTTCTTTCTGATCTGCCTGGCCCATCATTACCGCGACTTTAATGATGCAACGAATAGCAATCATCGCCCTGTTAACAGAGCGGGGCTTCCAGCCAGCATTCGTCAGTACAGCACGAATAACTAATGCCTGTTGATAGTCAATCTTGGCGAAGTAAGAGCCGTAATCATCAGGCCAGTTCATAAGCTTAGCGACACTGTTAAGCTGTGACGCAATAGAGCTTCGACTGGTAGGCGATAGACGGCCCAAATACAGCGCGCAGGGGCAAGCTGTACTCATAGAGCACCTCTGAATTTCAAGTAATTGGGGGGATTAATGAGCGCAGAAGGGGATAGCGCTACACTATGGTAACGCTGGATCTGGTGGAATGGCGAGTGGTATTTTTGACACGGTTAATCGGGGATGGGTAGGCGCAAATTACTTGTACAGTGAGTGATGAATGTCGTGCAAAATGTTAATCACGCTTGCCTTTTTACTTTGACCCTTTGATGTATCGTAGTAAGGCAAACGATTTGGGTTGTAGAACACTTTTAGGCTGCGTTTTGCTCGCGAACAAGCCACATAAAGATTACACATTTCTTGCTTTCGTGTAGAAAGTTTGCCGTTGCCAAGTGACGTGTCAAAAATAAGCGTAATGTCGGCTTCCAACCCTTTACCTTGGTGAGTGTTTGTAAAGATAATTGCCATTCCGCTAGATATTTCATCTGCGGCCTCCTTAAGTTCAGTGATGATTTTTTTATAATTTGATAAAACAAGAACGCTTGGATTAGAGTTGAGTGCTTTAATCTTTTTTAGATCTCGAAGCAGCTCTGCTTTAGCTTGCGTAAAGTCAGCGAAAGGTTTTAATCGAGGCAGATACTGACTTTTATCTTGTGATATTGCTAACGTCAACGTACCGCTAATACCTTGACGAATAGCATTACAAAAATTAACGATGCCGTGATTGGATCGATAACACTTCCGCAGTGCGAACTTCTTCGCGTTGTGAAACATCATTGTGAAATTTTCTAACGCTGCAACCTTTGCGCCACGAAAGCCATATATCGACTGTGCTGGATCTCCGACGCAGAAGATATTGGCTTTCTGTCGGCTCAATGATTTTAGAATTTCCCACTGCACTTCACTTGAGTCTTGTGCTTCATCAACGAATATATATTTCAGTTGTTGCGCGAGAAATTTCGCGTTCCCGGTGTCGTCCAGCATCGTTTTCATGTTTAGCAAGATGTCATTGAAATCTTGCAGACGCCTATCCTCCTTATGTTTGCGATACAGCCGAAAAACCCTACAAACCGATTTCTCATAATCCACGAGTTCCGGCGCGAGTTTCTTAATTGAAGTTGGAATATGTGGTTTGACAAAGTTCGTACTGTGATTGATTACACGCACCACCTTTTTGCGTAATGAAGCACTACTACAGATCTCCTGATTACCTACGCGATTAATGAAGCGATTAATTAATGCTTCTGAATCATCAGCGCTGAGTACAGTTAGAAAATTGAACTTCGTGACTGTCTGATTACACCAACGACTGAATGTGCTTACTGATACTCGTTCTGCATCAGGGCACTTTTTTAGCAGTTGCTTTTTAAAGTGATTCGCTGCTTTTTTAGTGAAGGCAAGCACACAGATTTCTTCTGGTTCTGCTTTTTTTTGCTCTATGAGGTAACAGACACGCTTGATCATTGTCGTTGTTTTGCCAGAGCCAGGCGTACCCTCAACATAAATATTCTGCACATCAGATGTGATTATTTCATCCTGATCTGAGCAGCGTTCATGCAGTATTTCCTGAAATGGCACAAGTGAATCTCGCGCTTCATTAACTACCTGTGTGTAGTTGAAGTTCGATATAAAACCAACTTTCTGTGGCGTCAATATGCTCGACTGCAGTTGAGTTAAATGCGGTAAAAATGCAGCCAGTACTTTCTCTTCATCAAACTTCAGATATGCGTCTTCCGAGTTAAATAGCTCCCTAAGCTTTTTCATTTCGTCAACCGACTTGTTACGAACTAGTTTTTTTAGCGAACCACGAGATACAAGTTTTAACGCTAATGGTTTAACAAATACTGTATTACCAAATTCAGGCTTGAGCTGTTTCAGCTGATTAAGGCGCAGTGTTACCTTTTTTCGTTTGTCTGACTTTCCGTTACCAATTAAGTAGAATTCATTTTCATGTTTGAACTCATAACGAGCTACAGGACGTAGTTCGCTGTATGCTTTATCATACCCACCGATTTCCTCTAGTAAGTCGTTAATGTTTTCTTGAAGTCCTACCACAACTTCTTCAAATTGTTTGGTCAGTTCTTTTGCCAGTTTGTCATACACGGACGCACGTGAACCATCTTCACTTCCTAGGTTTGTTGTCATGGCCAGGCAGTTTTGATCTTCGGGATAACATAAGCCTGCGCTGACTTTTTTATTAGTGGTATCGATAAAGCAAAATAGCTGTGACACGCCAAACATGTTCATGCCTAAATCAACTCGAAGCACCCGTGAGTTGTTCATCAGCTGGGGATAACGATTGGCTTTTAACACAGACTTTAGATGTGAAAACACAAGATCTATCATCCCCGGCGCGAAACGTGAGGGAATAAACTCAATTTCTAGATTGTGAGGTAGGGGGCGGCCCAAATTTCTTGGATGCGATTTGTCTGCGAAATATATGTTCACATATTTATACGCATCACCATCAACTTTAAGTTCGAAGCACCTAGTGAAAAAAGGCTTGGTATCACCCTCTTTAAAACCCTTATTTTTATTCTTAGCGGCGAGACTGGTAACAGTCAGGTGGCTATTTCTGTTCTTAGTTTTTACTTTAAAGATCCCATCTTCTTTAGATAGGAATGAGCAGATGTCTTTCTCTGTCAGATCCACTGCGAGGGTTAGATAGTCGATATCAACCAATTCAGCACTGATATTCTGAACGTAGTTAGCTAAAAGCTGTTCCTGTTCTATTGCAATATCATGGTTGGTTATGACATCTATAACTTGTGCAGTGTTATTGACATGTTGGAACTGTGGCACGGTAGTACATGCATTAATTTTGCGCTGATGCGCTGTTTTAATAGCATTCGTTAACTTATTTTTTTTGAAAAAATCATTCAAAAATTCATTGTTAAAAAGTGAGGTCAGCGCAAAAGCGCGATTTGGCTCATCTATTGGTGGTTTAATTAGCATGGAATATCACTTCCTTAAAAACAGTAATTAATTAAATTTGCACGACGTTTAAGAGAAAATTATCAAGTAGTTAGGCTGCTTAGAGAGGTAGTCAGTGTTACCAACTACCTCTTAGCTCCTTCCCTAAGATGTGATATGTTGAGGACATTTAAATCCCAAAGATTTGGCATGATCATGAACATGTTTTGCATTAACGCGTTCGGGATTTTTCATGCCAATTTGATCTGCAATATTTAGCAAAATAATTTCTCGGGTTAGGGGAGGGTAAAACTCCAGTGCGAGAATAGTGGTAGTTTTAAACTTCCCGAATACTGCAATGTCGTCTGAAAATGATTTAAGAATTTCATAGCATTTTTGCTTTTCAGCTAGAAGTGGATACATTTCAGGGCAGTGGTTTAAACAAATTGTATCCAGCGGATTAAAGCTGGAAGCAGAGTGCACCGTGATGTATTGGTGCAGTAGCTCGAAGTTATTAGTAACTTCCGTAATTAGTTTTCTTGCACAAGCGTTGTTCATGAGTATCTCCAAAAATAAAAAAAGAGCTCCTCATAACTGGGAGCTCTTTGGGATTTACAGATTTAAATTGAGTAAGAAACGCTAGATTTTTAGCTTGCAGTCCGTACTCGTTTGAATGAGATTTTTGATTTACAGAGAGACTAATTTGGGAGGCTGTCTTCAGCGATAATGCTGTTGATCGCAGCTATGAGTTTCTTGAGTTTTTTCTCCTTTAATGTCTCTTTTAAGAACGTAGCAAGTTTTTTTGGTGTACCGTTGTTGACGAACTCTGCAATTAGTTGAGACGACATTTTGTCCAATTTTGTTTTCTCAACGGGTGCATCGATATAACCTAATTCAATTGCTTTCTTTTTTACGCTTGAAGACGTTACAGTGCAAAATTTTGTTTCATCATAATTGTCAGTCAGTTCTGAAATAATATGTCGGCGAGCCTTGATCTTTAGATCCCGCAGTAAATTTAGAGAGTGTGGAGTAAAACTCTTATAGTCGACCGGTTCAAAACGCAGCGAGTAAGTGATTTCATAATGATGGCATTTACGGAGAGTTGTTGTGTAATGACAATCATAGTGCGTCTGGATAAATGCCTTTAAATCGTTATATCCGAATTTATCCCAGAGTTTCTCTACTGTTAGCAAATGCATAGCAGCTACATCATGTTTTGTATTACTTTTGAGAACTTTTACTACTGATTCTTCAGACATTTCGTTATTTGGAATATCTAGAATCCGGCAAGCCTCCGTAAACTGTTTGTGTTTTAGTTCTTTCGGATTAGTTGCTGGATTATTTTTGATGGTTTTTTGGCTTGATTTTTCCATTAGAAACTTCCTATTTAATTAAAGCAAAAAGCCTGAAGACTAAGTCTTCAGGCTTTGTTGGGGGTTGAGTTAATTTAGAAATTTAAAGGTGTTTTTGTAGCTGCAAGTTTGCAGCTGATACAGATCAAGTAATCTGTTTTTACGGTAATTTATCTGACGATTAAGATCAGAATTTTTCCGAGAAATGCTCGAAGTGCTGATTAGTGCAAACTGAAAATATAGTGCCGCGATATGGTGCCAATGCGTTTCACCTATCTATTTCGACAAAACGATTTCAATTTGAGAATGGGCTATCGAGCTTGCTCAAGTTCTAATTCACTTGGCAATGTATTTACAGAACTTTAGGAAAGTTAAAGTGCATACAGACATGGTAAAACTTGGTATGCAAAATTGAGGTTACCAAAACGTTTGTTTGATTTCCAGCACTATTTTTGACACGGATAAATTACGAACTATGTTTTTTTGTTATTTAAATCAATGCCTTGCATGGTGGGTAATTTTTTACTATCAAATGCAATGGATCGCATCCTATTGAACACGCCTAATAATCAACAGACGAAATGAGACAAAATCGATATCGATTGATATAAACCACGGTTAATGACTTCAGATTAATTATGCGGTCTGTAGTTAGCTTGTAACAACTATTACCTAGCCACCGGAAGTTCTCGCCAGTTTGTCGTGTAAGCTGGTGAGAGTAGCTCTCGCTTCATACTCCATTCCTGCTTATTGCCTTGGCTAGCAAACCAGATGGTTTTAGTGTGCTTAGTGTTTAATTGATCTATTAGCTGCATGAGCTTTTGGTCTGACTCTTTTACAGCTAACGGATCATCAAACAGGCTTGGTTGATAAACTCCAATATCGAAAAAATCAGCTAACATAACACCGGCCTTGGCATACCTGTAACCGTTAACCCATAGTCCGTCCAATAGCTGCATTGCCTTGTTTAGAAATATACGTGTGTCGCTACTTGGTGTATCAAGTTCGACACTTCTGCTGGCGCTGTAGGGCGCATCTTTATCGCTAAACGGGCTGGTGCGTAAGAACACAGTTAAATGTTTAGCTGTCTGCTGCTCTTGGCGTAGCTTCTTGCAAGCACGGCTGATGTATTCGCTTATTGCCTCACCCATTTGCTGCTTATCGGTTATGCGTTCACCAAAGGCGCGGCTGCTGACAATCTGCTTTTTAGTCGGTACAACTTCTTCCAGTGCGATACAGCTTTCGCCGTTAAGTTCTCGTACGGTGCGTTCAACCACTACAGAAAATTGCTGACGAATATACTCAGGGTCAGCGTCGGCAAGTTGCAGTGCAGTATTAATACCAAGTTGCTGTAACCGCTTAGTCAGCTTGCCACCGATACCCCATACTTCATCTACCGGTAACAAGGCCAATAACTTACGCTGGCGCACTTTATCAGTTAAATCCACCACACCACCGGTTTTGGGCCAGGGTTTGGAAGCATGTTCCGGGAGAGATTGTAAAAAGGTGCCTGCATTCTCTGTAAAATCCAGCATTTCAGCGTATTCCGCCTCGCTGATGATGACACCATCGGCGACAGCTCCACTGTAATCGACCGCAACATAATCAAGCAGTTGCCATAACTGCTTTGCATCTCCCGAAGTAGTGGTTTGAAAATTGCTGACGAATATACTCAGGGTCAGCGTCGGCAAGTTGCAGTGCAGTATTAATACCAAGTTGCTGTAACCGCTTAGTCAGCTTGCCACCGATACCCCATACTTCATCTACCGGTAACAAGGCCAATAACTTACGCTGGCGCACTTTATCAGTTAAATCCACCACACCACCGGTTTTGGGCCAGGGTTTGGAAGCATGTTCCGGGAGAGATTGTAAAAAGGTGCCTGCATTCTCTGTAAAATCCAGCATTTCAGCGTATTCCGCCTCGCTGATGATGACACCATCGGCGACAGCTCCACTGTAATCGACCGCAACATAATCAAGCAGTTGCCATAACTGCTTTGCATCTCCCGAAGTAGTGGTTTGTGCAAACACAGAACCTGTAATCAGAAATAATACTGCGCCAATGCTGGCAATGCGTTTAAGGAAACTTTTTTGATTATTCACGTTTATTTTTTGCCTCTACGTTTAGGGGGGCGATGGCGAATTTATATCAGCTCGCCGAGATGCCACTCTTTATTTTAAAACTTCATGCGCTGAATTCGCACGGCATTCATAATCGCTAGCAGCGCTACACCGACATCAGCAAAAACCGCTTCCCACATCGTGGCCAAACCACCGGCCCCCAGTATTAATACGATGGCTTTTACACCGAAAGCGAGGGAAATATTTTGCCAAACAATGCGTTTGGTTTGTTTACCGATGGCGATGGCGGTGGGAATTTTGCTGGGTTTATCATCTTGAATAACAACGTCGGCTGTTTCGATTGTTGCATCGCTGCCAAGGCCGCCCATCGCTATACCGACATCGCTCAGGGCAACGACCGGTGCGTCATTAACACCATCACCGACGAACGCAACAGTTTCATTTCGCGCTTTGATTTCTTTTACTTTGTTAACTTTATCTTCTGGTAGTAAATCACCAAAGGCATTCGCGATACCTAATTTCTGTGCGACAAATTGCACTACTGAACTTTTGTCACCGCTAAGCATGGTAATGTTGATGCCCAATTTTTTTAGTGTATCTATCGTTAATTGCGCGTCCTCTTTAATGCTGTCGGCGATAGTAATGTAGCCTGCGAATTTTTGATCGTAAGCAATAGCGATGACGGTATACACAATGGTGGCCGGATCAAGATCGTAGGCGACGGCGAATTTATCGAGCAACCTGAAATTACCTACCAGTAACGCTTTGCCATTCACGTCGGCTTTCAATCCATGACCCGATATTTCTTCAACATTGTTCAATGTAATGCTGCTGTCGATACCACCTACAAATTGATGAATGGCGGTTGCTACCGGATGCGTACTTTGGCTTTCTAGTGCGTTGACCATTTTCAGGATTTCATCGCGATTGAACTCAGGGTTGAGGTTGACCTCCTGTACTTTAAAGACACCTTCCGTCATGGTGCCGGTTTTATCCATCACCACGTTTTGAATGGTAGAAATGGTGTCCAAAAAGTTACTGCCTTTGAATAAAATACCGTTTCGACTGGCTGCGCCTATGCCGCCGAAATAGCCCAGTGGAATACTAATGACCAATGCACAGGGACAGGAGATCACCAGGAAAATCAACGCACGGTACAACCACTCACTGAATACATAAGTCTCCACAAATACATATGGGACCACACAAATCGCAACGGCCAAAGTAACCACAATAGGTGTGTATATTTTGGCGAATTTTCGGATAAATAATTCGGTAGGCGCTTTCTGTGCAGAAGCGTTTTGCACTAATTCTAAAATTCGGGACAGTTTGCTGTCGGTATAGGCAGTGGTTACTTTGACTTGTGACACTGCATTGAGATTAATCATGCCCGCCAACACACTATCACCTTTGGTTTTTGTGTCAGGTTTGCTCTCGCCGGTCAAGGCGGCGGTATTAAATGAGGCGGTCTCGGATAGGAGTTCACCATCCAATCCTAATTTTTCACCTGCTTTGAGTTGTATAATATCGCCAATGCTAACGGTCTCTGCCTTCAGGGTTATCGCTTGATTATTGCGTAACACGGTTACTTCGTCGGGGCGTTGATCGAGCAGGGTTTTAATGTTGGTTTTTGCGCGTTTCACGGCGAGGGTCTGGAACACTTCACCGATAGAATAAAACAACATCACGGCAACACCTTCCGGATATTCACCGATAGCAAAAGCACCGATAGTAGCAATGCTCATCAATAAAAATTCAGAAAATACTTCACCTTTCGCAATGCTTTCAACGGCCTCTTTCAACACTGGCAGGCCTACAGGTAAATAGGCGGCAACGTACCAGCCAATACGCAACCAGCCAGTAAACCAGGTTTGTGGAAAATAATTATCCAGTACTATCGCAATGAGCAGTGCAACCAAACTCATTGCGGCAGGCAGAAATAGCTTTATATTGCTACCGCCATCACTGGCATGATCGTGGTCATGGCTATCATCATCGACATGCTGATCTTGATCGTCACTGGCACAACAACAGCTTTTCGAAGGGCTATTTTTTATTAGCACATCTGCTTTGTTATTTATTTTTTCTTCTTCTGTGCAACATAGTTGTTTGCCCTGTTCATCATATTCGTGTGTATGTTCCATAGCGTTTCCTTTACTTGAAAATAGTGATAGAAAATGAAGGTTCATATCACAAAAAATCAGTGAGCCTCATGCGGCATTTTTTGGTAACTCGCTTTAATAATTAATGCCTGCGGATGTATGTCATTGATCACGACTGAAAAAGATCCTGTACGACGGGTATTGGGCTTGAAGTGAAGATGGCAGGGAGAATAATCAGTGACGATGGTTTTTAATAACACGCCTTGAGTGTCGAATACCTGAAATTGTATTTGACCGCACTTCACATGCACTTGCTTGTGTTCGGGCCAAACACCACCGCTCAAGGTCAGGGTTCCCTTATCAAATTTGGCCGCCGCTTTCACAAGGCTCAAGTGATGCTGCCGAAGTTCCCCATCCTCAAACGCGACTTCAGGCAAAATCACTGACGATGATTGGCAGGCAGTCAGTAACATCCCAATCGATAGCAAAATAATTAATTTTTTAAAAGTAGTCATAGTCAATGCTCCTGTGAAAAAACCGGTTGATGACCGGGCAATCTGTAGCCCGGCCATCGGCTTCCATCTAATCGGCGCAATTAGCGCCAAACTCTGAGCCTCCGAAGAAAACTAATTCTTTGGCTTGGTCGCGCTAAATTTGCTATGAAGCCAGTGATATAAAACGGGTAACACAAACAACGTCAGCAGCGTCGAGGAAATAATCCCGCCGATAACCACTGTGGCCAAGGGGCGCTGGACTTCCGCACCGGTGCCAATATTAATCGCCATCGGCACAAAACCGAGGCTCGCGACCAAAGCGGTCATTAGCACAGGGCGCAACCGGGTAAGCGCGCCTTCCGTTATCGCTAACAGCAAGTCACCTTTCTCACGCCAGAGATCGCGAATAAAGCTCAGCATCACCAGACCGTTCAACACCGCTACGCCTGATAAGGCGATAAAGCCAATGCCAGCAGAGATTGATAAAGGCATACCCCTCAAATACAAGGCCAACACACCACCGGTGAGCGCCAACGGCACACCGCTGAAGATAATCAACGCATCTTTAAATGACGCAAAAGCCATCACCAGAATACCTAAAATCAGCAGCAACGTAACAGGCACCACTATGCTAAGGCGCTGACTGGCGGACTCCAGCTGCTCAAAAGTACCGCCATAATCCAGCCAGTAACCGGCTGGTAATGCAACGTCGCGGTTGATTTGGGCCTTTACCTCTTCTACAAAACTGCCAAGGTCTCGCCCGCGCACATTCGCGGTTACCACTACCCGGCGTTTGCCGTTTTCACGACTAATTTGCGCCGGCGCAGGCGACAAATCTAAGGTAGCCACTTCCTGTAACGGCACAAAGTCCCCATTTGGCAATGGCACCGGCAACACTGCCAGTTTGTCCAGATCGCGACGCAGGGTTTCCGGCAGGCGCACTATCAGCTCAAAGCGTCTGTCACCTTCATACAGAATACCGGCCGACGTACCACCAATTGCTGCTGATACCCAGTCCTGTAGTTCAACCACGTTTAAGCCGTAACGGGCAAGCGCGGTTCGGTTGGGGATCACCGACAAGGTTGGCAAGCCAGTGACTTGTTCGACTTTAATATCCGCAGCACCTTGCACCTTGTTGACTGCTTGCAGAATTTGATTAGCGCTTGTAACCAGCTGATCTAAATCATCACCAAATACCTTAATACCCAGATCTGCCCGTACACCGGAAATCAGTTCATTAAAACGCATCTGAATAGGTTGGGTAAATTCATAGTTATTGCCAGGCAATGTCGCCAAAGCAGCTTCCATTTCAGTGACCAATTGGGCTTTGGTTTTATCCGGATTGGGCCATTCACTGCGCGGCTTTAATATCACAAAGTTGTCAGCCACATTGGGTGGCATCGGATCGGTCGCCACTTCTGCCGTACCAATTCTGGCAAACACTTTATCAACCTCAGCAAAGGTTTTGATCTTCTGCTCCAGAATTTCCTGCATTGCAACGGCTTGTTCTAAGCCGGTGCCCGGAATACGCATGGCATGTAAAGCGATATCGCCCTCATCAAGCTGAGGCACAAACTCTGCCCCCAACGTGGTCGCCAACCACAGACACACACCAACCAGAGCACTGGCCAAACCAATCACCAGCCAGCGAAATTTCAGTGCCAGCGCTAATAGCGGTGCGTACAGGGTTTTAGCGCCTCTTATGACCGCACTTTCTTTTTCACTGATTTTACCATTTAAGAACACCGCCACAGCGGCAGGCACAATGGTCAGCGACAACACCATGGCGGATAACAGCGCAATAACGACAGTCGCTGCCATAGGATGAAACATTTTACCTTCGACACCGGTCAGTGAAAAAATAGGGATATACACTATGGTAATGATGGCCACACCGAACAAACTAGGCCGGATAACCTCTGCTGTTGCCAGATACACTGTATTTAAGCGCTCTTTTAGCGGTTGGATACTGCCGTTGTGTTGTGCCTGCGCCAAGCGTCGAACCGCATTTTCGACAATAATCACCGTACCATCAACAATTAAGCCAAAATCCAGCGCACCCAGGCTCATCAGGTTGGCAGAAACGCCAGCTTGTACCATGCCGGTAATGGTCATCAGCATTGATAGCGGGATCACCGCCGCAGTGATTAACGCTGCCCGCAGGTTACCCAGCAGGATAAACAACACTACGATCACCAGTAATGCGCCTTCCAGCAGGTTTTTACTGACGGTTGCAATGGCTTTATCCACTAAGGTGGTACGGTCATATACTGCTTCAGCAATAACACCCTCTGGCAGAGAGCTTTTGATCTGCTCCAGCTTTTGCGCCACATCCCGTGCCACTGTGCGTGAGTTTTCACCAATTAACATCATGGCTATACCCAGCACCGCTTCTTTGCCATCCTGAGTTGCCGCACCGGTTCGCAGCTCTTTGCCAATGGCAACGTCGGCAACGTCACTCAGCTTTACCGGTATAGCGTCGTATTGCGTAATAATGACATTAGCAATGTCATCCAGTGAGGTTAACTGACCGGGCGAGCGTACCAGCAGTTGCATGCCTTCACGTTCAATATAACCAGCGCCTCTGTTGTCATTGTTGGCTTGCAGGGCCAGCTCAATATCCTTAATACTCAGGCCATAATTAAGCAGTTTCAGTGGGTCGGGTAACACATGGTATTGCTTGTTATAGCCGCCAATACTGTTTACTTCCACCACACCTTTAACTTGTGCCAGCTGAGGTTTTATTATCCAGTCCTGAATTTCCCGCAGTGCCATGGCATCGTAAGGTGAACCATTTTGTTGCAGTGCACCCGGTTTGGCCTGCACGGTATACATAAAGATTTCACCAAGCCCGGTTGAAATAGGGCCCATTTCAGGCTCTATGCCCTCAGGCAACATATCCTTGATAGCGCCCAACCGGGTGTTGATTAAATTGCGGGCAAAGTAGATGTCCGTGCCTTCTTCAAATACCACCGTTACCTGTGACAAGCCATAACGAGACAAAGAACGGGTATAACTTAAATTGGGTAAGCCATACAGGGCAGTTTCTACCGGATAGGTAATACGCTGCTCGGCCTCAAGTGGCGAATAACCCGGTGCTGCGGTGTTTATTTGTACCTGAACGTTAGTAATATCCGGCACTGCATCAATCGGTAACTGTTGGTAGCTCCAGCTACCAATGGCAATAATCAACAGTGTCAGCGTTAAAAATAGATACCGCCTCGCAATAGCCAGGCGCAACATGGATTCAATCATAGTGCCCCCTTAATGCGCGTGCTCGGCTTCAGATTTCTCAATATCCGCTTTTAACAGATAGCTATTTGTCGTGACATACCACTGGCCGGGCTTTAAACCGGCAATCACTTCGACATAATCCATGTCGCTACGGCCAAGCTGCAATGGGGTAAAGACATATTCGGTATTGTTTTTCACGAAGACACCGCTTTGATTGTCCAGTATTTGAATGGCCGATTTTTTAACGGCAAGCTCAACGTTGAATTCACCGCTTATTACAGCACCCTCGATTAATTGCCCGGACGACAGTTTACCGTCACGGTTATCCAGCTTAACTCTGGCCAGTTGATAGGGCTGGGTTAATGACGGGATGATATGTGCAATTACGCCGTTAATCTCAGTGTCAGCGGCCAGAATGACCACGTTTTGTCCTGTCGCGACAGCAACTTGTTGTGACGGGTACAGGCGAAAATCTGCCCACAGGCTGCCAAAATCAGCAATGCTGAATAGCGTCTGCTGCTGTGCGACCTCACCAACATTGGCGCTGCGCTGAATAATAACGCCGTCAATTGGTGCTTTAATGGCATAGGTATTTAAGCTCTCATTTGACTCAACAACGGCCAGCACATCGCCTGCTTTTACGCTGTCACCCAGCGAGAATTTCACCGAGGTAAGAATACCGGGAAAACGGGCATTAACATGGATGATGCGGTTTGGATCAGCGCTAAGCTTGCCATAAACAACCTGATGTTGGCGTAATCGCTGGCTGTCAGCACGGTCTGTGACAATATTAACCGCCGTAGCCATATCATCACTAATGCGGCTGCTTAGGGTTTCGTTGTGTTCATGCTCGTCGTTTTCGTCGTGCCCTTCATGCTCATTGTGTTCTTCATGTTCTTCGTGCTCTTCATTTTTCTTAGTGTCAGATTGCGGCTTTACCGCTTGTTCTTTGGCATGGACGTGAGCTTGTTCTTGCTCATTGGCAGCCATTACTTGCATCGGCATCAGCCAGGCTGCAATAAACATTGCCAGTGTTACATGTGGTTTCATAATGCTATCTTCCTGTATGTTCTGTTTGCCACGTCGCACAGTTAATGAAGTGCGGCAGCGGGGCAATAATCTTGTCAGTTACTGCGTTACCGGCTCGGCGGTAAGCTGTTCAATCGTCGCCTGGCTCAATAGCACCGCAGTGGCGGTTTCCAGTATTTGTCTTTTTGCCTGCAACAATTCTTGCTGGGCATTAAGCCAATCTTGATAATTTGAGCGCCCGCGCTGGTATGCATCACGCGTAAGATCCAGCGCTTGTTCCAGGTTGGGGATCACGTACTGCGCCAACTGTTGGTGACTGGTAATAAATTGCTGTCGTTGCGAGTAGGCATCAAACAAGCGTTCATGCAGGATCAGTAAGCTATCCTGCTGCCGATACTCGACATTGTTTCGCTCTGCCAGCGCAGCTTCGATGGCTGCACTATTGCGACGTTCAGCAAATAATGGCACTGAGATACCAAAGGTAAGGCCTGTATCGTCACTGGCCTGATAGCGTCTTACCCCTACTTGCCAACTCAGATCTGCGCGGTTTTGGCTTTGCGCCAGTCGCACTTCAGCGTCTTTTAACCGACGTTCAGAGGCAAAAATGGTTAACGCCGGCGATTGTTGCAGCCGCTGATACAGCTCGGCAAAAGGGCGGCTTTGACCAAAAGCAAACAAATTACCTGCCACAACGTTAAAGTTGGCGCTGGTATCACCCCAAAAACGTGCTATGGCTATCTTTTGCCGCTCAATGCGCTGCAACAGGGCGTCCCGCCCGATCTGAACCTGAGCCAGTTGCGCCTTTGCCCTCATGATTTCAGCATCTGACAAGGCACCGCTGGCGGCACGTTTTTCAGCGCTTTGCAGCAGGGCTTCTGAGAGCTCTACTGCCTCTTCTGTCAGTGTCAATTCCTGCTGGCTGGCTAGCAGATTAATGTAGTTGCGGGTAAGTTCGGCCAGCACATCGAGGGTTTGCGCTTGTTGCTGCCAATCAAGAGTATTGAGCCTGGCGTCTACTACCGCAGCGCGCCACTGAGCTTTGTTATCCAGCTCTATCACGGAAGATAAGGCGACTGTCAGCTCAGCACCGGCCAGCCCTCTGGCCTCTCCGGTGCCCGCAACGTTCTCAAGCTCTACACCGAGTTGATAACCGGGTTTAAGGCTTTGCACATCACGCTCTGCCAGCAGTCGCTGTTGGGTAAATTTAAACTGATGCAGCTGCGGGTTGTGTTGCAGTGTTTTATCTATTGCCTGTTGTAATGTCAGTGCTTGCGGCTCTGCACGTAGCGGAAGCGCGCAAAATACCGCCGCCAGTATTGCTGGCAGCATTAGTCTCATACGCATGGGTATGCTCCTGAAAGTTAATCGTTAATAAAAAAAGATAAACAAGCAGGATCAGATATTTGGCGGCGGCACCGGTGGGCGATAGCTAATGAGGTTTAACCCTGGTTGGGTAGCGGCTATAACACTGTCACGGAAGTTAAGCAGTTCCATGCCCTGAAAAAAAGCGATATAGCAGGTCACATGAGCATGATTACTGTGTTCGTCGGTATCATGCTCAGAGTTATGTGCAACGTTATGTGCAGTGACTTGCTCACTGCTTACGTCGAAAAGGGTATCTGAGTGGCAGTGTTCATGTTGCAGGTCAGTGTAGGCATGGGCATGATCAGGCAAATGCATAACTAACGCATCACAGGCCATCACGGCATGATCCAGCATAATCAGCAACAGTAATAATAAGCCTGATGTACGACCTAACATAAATCCCTCAGTAAGTTAGCGCTATGGTAGCACTATTGCGACTTAACAACAAGCTACGCTTTTAGCTGTAAAATCCTGCGCGCACCATTGAGTACAACTAATCCAATGATGAACCCTATTACCAGATCCGGATAGCGTGACCCGGTCCAGGTGACTAATAATCCGGCCAAAATCACCCCAGCATTTGCGATAACGTCATTTGCAGAAAAAATCCAACTGGCTTTCATATGCGCGCCGCTTTCTTTTTGTTGATGAATTAACGAAAGACAGATCACATTAGCAACCAAAGCAATAGCGCCCATAATTAACATCAACGTCGACACTGGCTCGTTACCAAACAGGTAGCGCCGTATCACCTCACTGATCACCCCAAAAGCTAAAATTAATTGCAGCCAGCCGGCAAGCTGTGCGGCGTTTAATTGAACCTTGCTACTACGCCCGACTGCGTATAGCGCAACCCCGTATACCGCTGCATCGGCAAACATATCCAGAGAGTCGGCTATTAACCCGGTTGATTGAGCCAGCCAACCGGTCACAAACTCTACTGCAAACATCACCGCGTTAATGCCCAGCAACCATTTTAAAATTAACTCCTCACGCAGCGAACCTGATGCTGTGGATTGTCTGGCCTGCGTTACCTCTTCGGGTTTCACCGGCCCGGTCTTTGTCAGCGATGCGCCCAGCCCTAAGCTGTGCATTTTTGTTGTAATTTCATTGGCATTCACCGTGTGAAAAACGCGAACCTGCCTTTGTCGGATATCAAACTGTAACAGAACACCGGGCTCAACTGTTTCCAGCGCCATACGGATCAAACGCTCTTCGGCAGGGCAGTCCATTTTAGGCACCCTAAATTCACTAAGGTAGGCATATTTTGCATGCTTATCAGGTGCATCAACGGCGCTATTTTCACTGTTGCCCGTTTCGCTACACTTATCATTGGAACAGCATTTTGCATTCATAACCGATAAACCTTGGGTTGATATGAAACCTAGTTTAAACTCTGTAGTTACTATAGAGTCAATAGGCAGTATCGAGATGATCAAGATTGGAGAGCTGGCAAAAATCTCTGGCTGTTCTGTGCAAACCATCCGTCACTATGAAAAGGAGCAGCTTCTTGCGGCGAAATTACGTAGCGATGGTAATTTCCGCCTCTACGATCACGCTGATATCGAGCGGTTGCTATTTATTAAACACTGCCGGAGTTTAGATCTGAGTTTGGCAGAAATTCGTCAGTTACTGAGTTTGAATGACTCGCCAATGTCGCAGTGTGATGATGTCAATCAGATGATTGAACAGCATATCGAACAGGTAGAACGTCGCATAGCGGATTTAACGCAGCTTAATAAACAACTAAAGGCTTTACGTCTTAGCTGCAACTTGAAGCGCACGGTAGAGCACTGTGGTATTTTAAAACAACTGAATGAAGCCGTTAGTCAAACCAACTAAGTTGTTATCAGCAATAAATAGGTGAGTCTTAATGCACCAGCACAACCATTCACATATCAAAGACGACAGCGACAACCGGATCGCTATGGCTTTTTTTCTTAATGTGGGTTTCACCATAATTGAGTTTATCGGCGGTTGGTTAACCAACAGCACAGCAATTATGGCAGATGCAGTGCATGACCTGGGTGATAGCTTATCTATTGGCAGTGCATGGCTGTTGAACCGGCTTGGCCGAAAGTCTGCAAACCGACAATTTACTTACGGCTACCGCAGATTGTCATTGTTTGGCGCCTTAATTAACGGCTTGGTATTGATTGCCGGATCGGTTTGGGTACTGACTGAGGCAATACCGCGGCTGGCTAACCCGGTAATGCCAGTGACAGAGGGAATGCTGGCTTTAGCTGTGCTGGGTGTTGCAGTCAATGGCTTTGCCGCTTACCGCTTGAGCAAAGGAAATACACTGAATGAAAAAGTGCTGAATTGGCATTTGCTTGAAGACGTTCTTGGGTGGGTTGCAGTTTTGGTTGTGGCTATTGTGTTGCAATTTGTGGATTGGCCTATCCTTGACCCTTTGCTTTCTATTGGTTTCACCTTATTTATTTTGGTTAATGTTTTACGAAACCTCAGCACAACTGCGCGTTTATTTCTGCAAGCCGCGCCAGATAGCAAATTGCAAAATGAAATCCAAGATACTTTGCTGAAAATTGATGAGTTAGACAGCATTCATCACCTGCATCTCTGGTCGCTTGATGGTGAACATCATGTACTCACCGCACATGTGGTAACCAATGCCAGCAAGGCATTTACTGCAAACCATTATGCCGATATTAAGCTGCGTATTGCTAACGCATTGGAGCAGTTTGATTTAGCACATACCACGATAGAACTGGAGTTAACACAAGAACATTGTCGGGATGAAGTCCCGGATAAGGTGCAGTGAAGTGACCGTCATTACAACGTTAGGTTTATTTATCATTACTGCAATAGCAGAAATTGTCGGTTGCTATTTGCCTTACTTGTGGCTGAAAAAAGGAGCTTCAGCCTGGGTGCTGTTACCTGCTGCAATCAGTCTGGCATTATTTGCCTGGTTGTTAACGCTTCACCCAACGGCTGCTGGACGTGTTTACGCGGCTTATGGCGGAGTATACGTAACAATAGCAATAGTCTGGTTGTGGGGAGTAGATGGCATTCAACCACACCGCTGGGATCTGGCTGGCGTCGGGCTAATGCTCGCAGGCATGGCAGTGATAATGTTTGCGCCGAGATAAACAATTTGTTTTGAGCACGGTATTACGAAAAGAAAGACTTAGGTACTTTTATCATTTATAGCAATGGTTTTTCTGTTCTTGATTAAGAATTTTTCAGAATACATTGTGTATCAAATGTTAGTCGCCCACAAAAATGGTTACAGCAGTGCCTGATTTACCTATTTTTTTACAAGGTGTACGCTTTGTGTCACCGGTAATGTAAAACTGACCCACTAACGACAATTTAAAATTGACCCACCTGAGGCAAAATTACCGCCGACATTAATTGAATTAAGGCGGTGTAATTTTAATGCTGACTCAGGAGTTATTAGTGGAAATCCATGTGTTGCACCGACAAGGCCAAAGCATTCGTGCTATCGCCAAAACATTACATGTATCACGCAATACTGTTCGTAAGTATCTGCGGGATATTGCTAAAACGCCAGCCTATAGCGAACGTGCTGATCGGGCTTCAAAACTTGACCCATTCAAGACATATCTGATGGAGCGGATCGCTGCGGCTAAGCCGGATTGGATACCGGCAACGGTGCTGTTCCGTGAAATTCAGGCCAAAGGATTTACCGGCAAAGAAGGCATTCTGAAGAACTATATCCGGCCTTTTAAACCGCAGCAGCATGAACCGGTGAGGCGCTTTGAAACCGCCCCAGGCCAACAGCTGCAAATCGACTTTACGACCATTCGCCGCGGGCGTTATAAGCTAAAAGGCTTTGTTGCCACGCTGGGTTTTAGCCGCGCTACCTATGTCCGGTTCAGTGAATATGAGCGCCAGGAAGACTGGTTGCTGGGTATTGAAGCCGCGCTGGATTACTTCTCTGGCGTCCCTAAAGAGCTGCTGTTTGATAATGCCAAATGCATCATGATTGAGCGCGATGCTTATGGTGAGGGTGCTCATCGCTGGAATGCCAAACTGCTTGAGATGGCCAAAGACTATGGCTTTAAACTTAAAGCCTGCCGCCCTTACCGGGCAAAAACCAAGGGCAAGGTTGAGCGCTTCAATGGCTATTTAAAAGGCAGCTTTATCACGCCACTGGCTGCCAGCTTAAAACAGGCTGGCCTTGTGCTCGATGTCGACACAGCGAATGCGCATATCGGCCCCTGGCTTCATGATGTGGCCAATCAGCGCATCCATGGCACGACTGGCGAGAAGCCTGCGGTGTTACTAGCTAAAGAGCGCTTGAGCTTACAACCGCTACCCAGCGGTATAAAACCGCGCCAGTCTGACATCCGGCAAATCACGCGCTATACGATGCCAAGGGAAAGCTTACAACACCCCTTATCGGTGTATGACCAATTGTTGGAGGTGCGGCCATGAACCTGCAACTTCAACGAATACAGCATGCCTGTGAGGTATTGAAACTGCCGGCAATAGCAACAGAATGGTCGGCCATGGCTGACCACAGTGCCGCACAAGGTAAAAGCTTCGCCGACTTCCTCGAAAGCCTGCTGCAAGCAGAACTGGATGCCAGATTGCAGCGCACGCGGGAGATGTTGCTCAAGACTGCCGGGTTACCAGCGGTAAAACACTTTGATGACTATGACTTCCGCTTCGCCACCGGCGCACCGCGCAAACAGCTATTGGAGCTCACCAGCCTGGCCTTTATTGAGCGTCAGGAGAATATTGTACTGCTCGGCCCAAGTGGCGTAGGTAAAAGTCATCTGGCGATAGCACTGGCGTACAGCGCCATTATGCGTGGCATAAAAGTGCGCTTTATCACTGCGGCAGATTTAATGCTGCAACTGGCCACGGCAAAGAAACAGGGCCGCCTGGAGGCATACTTAAAACGCAGTGTATTATCGCCAAAACTGTTGGTAATAGATGAAATAGGTTACTTACCGTTTGGCCGGGATGAAGCCAACCTGTTCTTTAACGTGATAGCGAAACGTTATGAACAAGGCAGTGTTATTGTGACCAGCAACCTGCCATTCTCACAATGGTCAACGGCGTTTACTGATGATCAAACCTTAACTGCGGCACTCTTAGACAGGTTATTACACCATGCTCATATCGTGCAGATCAGCGGTAATAGCTACAGGTTAAAAGGTAAAAGAACAGCGGGTGTGATACCGGCAGCAGAGAGTACGTTAAGTTGATAAAAGCCTGGGGTGGGTCAAATTTAGATTACCGTTTTAAGCGGTAAGTGGGTCAAAATTGGATTGCCGTTGACATTGTTACTATTTCAGTTAAAAAGCTGCACTTTAATCACTATTAAAGTGCAAAATGCTCTAATTCATTTCAAAAATATGAGCTCAAAGAATCATCAGTATTTCGCTCGTTCACAGTTATTAAGGAATTATTTTGCAGCAAGAAATTCTAGCCGTTTTGCTAGCGGTACTGCCCGCGAGTTTAGGTTATTGGGCAAAGGTGAGAACTGAATCATTAGCTTGCCGCAGGTTAATTTTGTCTTACCTGTTAGAAATCAGACATACGTTGATGTGTACTAGTTTGACTGCCGATAAATTATCAAAAGGCTTCGATAGTGCTTTGGAGAAAATTTTTGCAAAGTATCGCCAAGTTGATGATGAACCAATTATAGATGAAGCATTGGGAAAACTAAGGCCAATTGCTTATAAAATGTTCAATGATACAGTATGCGGTATGCGACCAAGCTTTGATGATGCATTTCTAGCTGAGTTTAATTCAACGCTTAGAGAATTTCGAAAAGAAGAACCACTTCTCGCTTTTCAATTGAAAGGCTGGGAAAAGGAGCAGACCTACCTTCAGATTAAACAGAATTATGCTAATACATTCAGCAATCTAGATGAAATGCAAGGTGCAACATCTTTTAAGCAGTTTTTAGAGAAAACGTTGACTGAAGATGAGGATAAAAGTCTTATCGAAAGTGTTCGTCTACTTGACGGTTTAATTAGCAAAATCGCAAGATCGTCAGGAATACTTACTCTCGTAAAGATTTCTTTTTATCTATACAAGCGTCCTGTAGTAGCCTTCTCAGTAAATGAAGCTGATTTCCTTAATGAGATGTCACCGATTTTAGATAAGCTGGGTGAGTTAATAGAGCAACATCTGGCGAATAATCATGACCGGTAACTACTGCTATCCATGAATAATTGGCAAGCAATCGACGAAGTGATGATGCATCTCTCTGATAGGCTCCATGGCTTCCTCATATCCTGCAAGAATTGACAGCATTTGCATATTTATAGCAGCAACGGCGTTGCAGTTTCGAAGAGAATCATAGATAACCTTGGGTTCATAACCTACGCCATTGCTGACAAGAGCTGCAAGACCACTGTGTGTAAAGCTATTAAACGCAGAATTGTTAATGCCTCTAAAGTCATTCAACTGACCGAGGATATGCTTTGGTGCTTCTGAATTATCAAGCGCTTTAAGCATATCTGCTATTAGTGGCGTTTCTAGCTTCTTGATTTGGTCTGGACCAACTTTACCTGCAGTTGCAAGTTTATTAAACCAAGCCTCAGTATTAGCGTACATGAGCCAAAATCCACGTATCAGGCTTTCGTATTGAGGGCGCATCAATGCAAAGCCCGATGATGTAAAGCCGTCAGCAATTAACTTAAGAGAAGAGAGACCATGTTCAAATGATAAAATGCCAGACTGAAAGGCCATTTGCCATTTAAGGTCCGGCATCGCTCCAAGATGTTGTAACTGCTCAACATGCTCGGCCATATAATCATACATTTCAAAGCAGCGCGGCAGCAGTGCTTCTAGTTCTTTTTCGTACAAAACTGTTCCTTAGTGCCTCAAAGCCAAAATTGAGCGGGAGCGCCAGAAGGCGGCAATCTGCCATGAATTGTTAGCTGTTTTAGTGTTAGGGTCAATAAAGGTTTTATGTGGTTTACCACCATGCTCAAGCATTAGCGAATATAGTTCTCCCTCATCTAACTCTGCGGCTAACATTAACGGGGTATAACCTTTGGCCGGGCTGTTGTGCTCTGCATTGACATCTGAGCCTTGTCTTATTAGTAGTCTTGCAATGTCTCTAAGTTCTTCGATGTTGGTATGCTTGCATACTCGCTCAATCATCAAATCGGCCATCAATTCTGATATTTCTTTGTAGAACTGCGTTTTTCTATGTTCAGATAATTGTGCCTGTAACTCCGAGAGGCTAAAGCCAAAATCTCCAGCTGACAACCTCCTACCCACGTCTATGAGTTCTGGCGTTATCGGGTGTTGCAACATGATTTCCCGAAATCTCTTCGGATTTTTTTTAATGCCGACCAGTTTAACAATCTCATTTAGTGCAGTTTGGTTATCCGCTAAACCACGCCTACTAACATCCGCACCTAACTCTAAAATCTTACTTACTATTTCGAACTTGCCCGTTCTGACAGCTTGTATTAGTGCGAGGTGCTTTTGCTTTTCCGTTTTTTGATTTACTGTGCCTGGAGTCATCGGATTTTTGATTATCGCGTCGTAATAGCGCCTATCAAGAGACATATAGGGTACTTCGAGTAAATCGAGTTTATGGAGTGACAGCAGTAATGGTGTATCGCCAACCTTGGAGCAGACATTTACGTCAGTACCTTGCTGAAGAAGTTGGTTAACTGAAGATAAATCATCCATCATGATGAAATAATTAATTTGAGGCATTCTTCGCTGCCATGTACTGCCAACGTTGATTTTCTTGTCTGGATACCTTAAATCAGGCTTAAGCTCGCTATTAAGGTCTAGCATCAATGGACCATAGTTTGCTGTGAATGAATAAGAGACGCCTGGAAACAAAGTGCGAGGTAAGAACATCTGAGCAAACCCTTTTCGCCACATATCAACTTCCCACTTTTCCACAGTGTCTTTAAAGCGTAATTGTTTTTGCCCGGATTCGACCTCAGCTGAGGTAATGTCATAGCCGAACAGCACCTGAGCTGCTTTAAGCTTTTTAAGAAATACGTTATCGGGATTCTCTGCGGCACTTGTAACCAACAAGCTCTCATTTACTACTTGCTCAATGTACGCCCCGCCGCAGCATAGCAAAGCATCAAATGCTTTTTCATAGAGCTCTTTTGCAGGTTCTAAGTGACCTGACAGAACTAAAAATCTTGCTTCAAACCACTTGAGCAATCCCTCGCCGCCCTTTGGAATTAGGGATGTAGGGATGTTTTTACAGACTTGTAGTTGTTTGGCGGCAGATTCAAAGTCATCTAATGTTTTCTGCCGTTTGACCAGAATTTTCTCTAAAGCTGATAGCACTTTTCGAAAACTAACAAATGCCGAGAAATAACGATTTGGCTGTCTATTCATCTTTGCTTGCAAATCGAAGCTGCCAGAAACGTGTATGTCGATGGCGCCTTTAATAAGTCGTTTGCCCCAACTTTTTTTCTTAAGTGCGTCAATGAATTTGGCTGTAAACAATAGTGGCAATGTATAAGATTGACTGTCCGGAGGGATTATCGCTCTCAGACTTTGGTTATCAGGAAGATGCTTTCCTGTGCGCCAATTTCTGATTTTATCTTTGTCTTCTTTGGTTGCCTCTTCAAATTTTTTCCAGTCCAAAAACGTATCACTGCACCACTGCCAAACCTGGTCAAAGGCTGAATGGGAACTCAATAAATCCAGAGCCGAAGGCGCATGATAACGTCTAAACGGGTAGAACACTTTTGTTAGTAAGGGCTCTAGCTGTATAGCGAAAAAATACCGGTTGATAGTAACAAGCGCTCTTTCACGGCTAGAGCCAATGAAAAATCCACAACCCGCCATTTTTTGACAGTATGTACTGATAACTGAATTTATCGTGTGTTTAGTAAATTCAGCAAAACCATTCAGATCGCTTTGGGCTAAGCCTTCATAAAATACGCTATTTATTAGTTCACTGATTTGAACGGGGTGAAGAACTGCTTCTCTAACTTTATCATCCAAGGACTTTGTTGATTTAGTATTTCGAATGCCAAAACAGCCAGCTGTTTCTCGAATGATTTCAACGGGTGTTGGTAGAATGAATCCCTTTGTCATACAGCCTCCGTGGCGCAGTAACGTCTAATATCGCGTTTAAAGTTATCCAAGGCTCTCTTGTCACTTGGTGAGCTTGGTACTACAACTCTTTTACCTGAAGGGGCTAAAAGCTTTGAATGCTTCTTTCCGTGGATAAAAGTACAGCCCGCTTTGCAAAGTTGCTTAATATACACATTAAAGTCTTTATTTGAGGTAAATTTTTTCATAGTCTAACCCTGAAGCGGGGGAAAGTTCCCCCGCTGATATGCACTAACGCTTTGCCGGTACTGGAACTGCAATGCCACGACCTTTACCAGATGGATTGCCGGTAGTGCTTGGCCAATTGCCGCCATTGCCAGGTTGGTTTGATACTGGGCGAGATGAACCTTGTTTACTCATTGCTTTTTCCTCAGTTAAGCCCTGAATTGGGCATAACCAAAAATACAATCTTGCTTACTAGATTACGGCAGTGTAGTTGGCGGGATTTTTTTAAATTTCACAAGTCATTGAATTTTATATTAAAAGAAGTTAATGCAAATAGGCGGTAGTGTTAGTGAATTTACATTGCACCAAAAAGCTTTTTGAACAACTGAGCATTTCACGTTTTGAGGCGGGCGAAACGAGTGCCTCGACCCAGGCGAATCCTTTGCTTAATTGGCATGCCAATATAGTTACCATTCAGCGTAAACAAAACTTGGTGTTTATAAACGATGCTACCCGGTACGCGGTGTTTATACCCTGTGTGATCAAAAGTGATCTGAACCGCTTACCCATTCTGTTTCAAGACGTTTTCATAAACAGTCTGATGAAAGCTGGATTGTCGAGTGAGCTTGTGGAAAAGGCCGCGCTATATTTACACGATTCGGAAGTGAGTCTGGATACAGAGTGCAGTCGCTCAGTACAAGGAACAATGAGGTTAATGGTCAGTGATGTAGAGATAACACTCGATTACAGAGGCCAGAAGATCAGTGATTTACTGCCATATTCAACATCAGTAATGCTATCTGACCGTCCATGCACAATCAAAGGTGTAAAGGGTGCTATTTGGCCAATCAGAGAAAAGGACAATTTACTAAGAGGCCTTCCAAGCATACAGGCGGTTGAATGAGCATAATAAATAGCATTGATGATGAGTTGCTAAACTCCGACCTGAAGCTTGACGGAAAACTACTAGATTTTCTGTCATGGGCTTATTCAGATTTATGCGACGACGTTAATAAAGGTATTTTTGCTGAGTGGTTGGTAGCAAAAATTTTAGGTATAAAAAGTCCCAGACGCTATTTATGGGCAAATAGTGATTTGGAAACAAGTAGCGGTGTTCGAATCGAAGTTAAAGCCAGCGCATATTGGCAGTCCTGGAAGGCACTTAATCCCGATGGGAGCCTAAAAGACTTATCAAAAGTCATCATCCAACCTGACAATAAAATTAGGTTTGGTGGATTAGTAGCAAGAGATACGATTGATAACAGCAAACAAGAATTTGGCTCATTGAAGTCCGATTATTACTGTTTCTGTTTTCACACTGAAAAGAACTACAAAGCATGGAATGCAATGGATATTTCAAAGTGGGAGTTTTATCTCGTAGCTGCTGAAGATATCAAGACAAAGAGCGTTAGTTTGAAGTGGCTCAGAGAAAACGGATATGGTTCTTATTCACCAGCGCAATTACGCAGTCATTGGGACACCCTGCAATCTTAGTAAGATTAATACACAGCACTACCTAAAGTTGCAATCATGTAAACTTTAACTAATATAGTGACAGCCTGCACAAAATTAACTAAGTTAGATACGCGAGAAGAACTTTGTCTCTAAGTCAGTGCAAATTCTGCACTTTAATGAGTATTAAAGTGCAAAATATTAAGCTAATCATGGCTAACGTCTATTGGAACTGGAGAAGTCCACACAGCGTGAGCAGTTAGTTCAATTTGTAGATTGGATCTGGTAGTGAATAGAAAACTATACATAATCGGGAATGGTTTTGATTTATGGCATGGGTTGCCAACGAGCTATGGGCACTTTTCTGAATATGCATACAGTTTGCTCTCTGAAATTGAGAATTATTATGCTCTGGATTTTAATCAGTACAACCCTTGGCATGATTTCGAAAATGCACTTGGTGATTTCGACTCAGATACTTTTTTAGATAATTATAATGAGATAGATGCCAGTGCAGATGACTTTAGACCTAGCTTTGTCTATGGTCTGGAAGATGAATTGACTGAACAAACCAACACACATGTTGATGCTATTCGGGACACTTTTTCTGAATGGATCAATCAGATTGATGTTAGCAAAGCTGTTGTGAAATTGACATTTCCCGAACATTCATTGTTTTTATCGTTTAATTACACATCGACTTTGCAGACCGTTTACGGAGTCGATAGCAATTGTATATTGCATATTCATGGCAATTCAGAGAACAACGATGAACTTATTTTTGGCCATGGTGAAGACATTCATGAGATCCATGCGTTTGACGAAGATGGTGAGCCAACTGGTGACATGTTTTCGGATGCTAGAGAAAACGCTAGATACCCACTTTATGCTCTTAAGAAGCCTGTAGATGATGTCCTCGCCAGGCACGAGGGTTACTTTGATAAGCTCCGTGATATTGGAGACGTAATTGTTATTGGGCACTCAATGAATAAAATCGATCATCCATATTTCAGAAGGATCAACCAAGTTGCTTCTGATGCTACGTGGACAGTGGTCTATTACTCTGATGTGCAAGAAAGTGATTTTATTCAAAGTTTAATTGACTGCGGCGTAAAACCTGAGCGCATTCAATGTTATGACTACGATATTTGGGCTTCCCGAATTGCAATTGATGTCGAAAGTGCTGACAAGCCAAAAAAGTACTTTAATGCTTGGTAACGTGCAAAAAGTGATATGTAATCATGAGTTTCTTAGCTAAGTCGCGTTTGAGAAACTGGCGACGATTCAGTTTATACAAGGAAGTAAAAATGGGCATATTCAAATGATTGAAGTTTTATTCACAGTTGACAATAGTGTATGCGACACAGAGCAGTACTCTTCAAATTCTGAGAAATTCAGAGGTAATATCGTTTGTATCGAATGCAAGAGAAAAGCCTGGTTTATAAAGGGATATAACACGGAAAAGCTGTCACGCATGGCGTGCTTCGCTGCGCATCACATCGAGGGGTGTTTTGCCTCTACTATACAACTAGTTGCAGACGATGTGGAATCCGAAGATGGTGCAAATAATGAGATTCAGTCGTCTGACATCTATGTTGATTTAGATAAGTCTAAATCACAATCCTTATATGTTGCCGAAGATAACGATAAGCACGGCACAGAAGAGTCACAAAGAACATCTCCACAGAAACAGAAAGCTATAGGCAACACAGGAAATTTTCCGTTAAATAAGTCATTAAGGCAATTATTAACGAACCTATGTACGAACAAAGAATACCTTAATCAAGAAAGAGACATAAAAGTTGTAGCTGACTCTGGCAGAGTAGTTATCGAAGGGCAACTGATGGACAAGGCTATTCATTTCGACGAGATCAGCCAGAATCACTCTCAACATACTTGGTTATTTTGGGGAACGATAAACAATATATACTTGCGTAAGAATGGGGAGCTTTGGCTTAATTCTGGTTCTAGATTTGAGCCTTCAATTATCGTAAGAAAAGCTCTAATTAACGATATAAAGAGAAATTTTAAAATCGAAGATTTAACGGAACTCAGTGGTGCTGACGTTTTAGTTATTGGTCCTCTTGGATTTGACGGCAAACAAGCACTGATTAGACCATCGTTCACAAAGTATATGACTTTTCGTCGCCATAGAATAAAAACACTATAAAGTCCAAGGCACTCTATTGGATGGAAATTAGGTTTAGGTGCAGAAAAATTTGACTCAAATCTAACAGTTGCCAGTGAAAAACTGGCAACTGTTAGCTCAAGTCTGAGCTAGTAAAGATTAATAACAACCCCCCCCTCATATGGCTTTCCTTACTAAATAGGCTTTTGGCTATAGAAGAATACACAACTGTTCAGTACTTCAGTTGGTGTGTACATATTGTATCGCCCTCTACTACGGCCAGTCTCCGAAAATAGATAAAGATTTTTTCTCGCTCTTGAGCCAATGACATAAAGTAATTTCTTTGCTGAGTCGCTGCCATCTGGATCATTAAAATGAGGAACCATTCCTTCTAGTAAAGCGTAAGAAATAACAACATCAAATTCAGCACCTTTAACGCCATGAATAGTTGAGACAGTTATGCCCGTTCTATTTTGAAAAACTTTTCTAAAAAAATTTATATCTCTTATACCAGTAATACCTTCTTTCTCTAACCTTTCAATTCTCGAGGTTGAACTATCAAAAAATGCGTCAAAGTGTTCGTTTAGTTGCTTGAAAAAGATCAATTCAATTCCAAGATGATCTAATAATTCAATGAAAAATCTCTTCAGAAAATTTAGTCCATCTTGCTCTATAGGTTGAATTGAGTTGCATAGCCTCAGTAATTCTCTTGATGAAAGCTTTGGCAAATAAATCCCAATATCATTAAAATCTTTGATAATCTCTGCGGCCCACCGCAATCGACGAACATAATTCTCCGGTGATGGAAGTGTTAAAGCTAGTTTCGAAACTTTGTACCAATAATTCTCGATATCTCTCGCGAATGGCACCATTCCTGGACCGTCAAATGACTGTTCAGGCATATTCACTACTAACTGTCTTGTCATTGACGCTAGATGAACCCATTGAGGAGCAACTACACAAATTTCATCTGGCTTAATATTGAGAATATCTATATTAAATCGGATTATTTTAATTATTTCATGCACTAGAGAATCGCGATGAATTAAATCGTCGTAGCAAATTATACTAGGGTATGATCTGTCCTTGCCTGCGGCGACTATATTAGTCTTATACAAGTTATAGTTATTAAAATATTTAATTATATTTTCAGATGACCTAAAATTTTCTGTAAGTGCAAAATTCTTTATCGACAAATTTGTTATATTGATCAGTTCGGGGAGTAGAATAGGGTAACCACCTAAAGAACCGAAAATCGCCTGATTTGGATCTCCAACCATAAATAATCTGGTGTTACCGTTGCCAGCCTTTAAAATTCCAGCAAGTATTCCATATTGAATTTTTTTAGTATCTTGGTATTCATCCACCAGTATTACTGAGAAAAGTAAAGATAAAGTAAGATTAATTTCAGGATTTTCTTTACATAGCGATCTTGCGGACCAAAGAAGAAGCTCAAAATCAATTTGTTTTTGCATTGCTAATTGATTGAAGTATTCTCTAAGTATTTCATGGATGAATGCATGTTTTTTGTTGTCAGGGCAAATTAAATGATAGCCATTATCATTAACATAATAATCGCAATCATAATGTGTAATCTTGTCCTTTTGGTAAGGTTTGCAAAGTGATTCTAATAATTTTTCTTTTTCATGAGAGTCGATTATTCTGAATCCAGATGCAATGCTTTCCTCATAAATATGGTATGGCTTGACTATCCACTCAAGACAGAAAGAATGGATAGTTCCAATCCAAAGTTGCTCCGTTCTAATTCCTAATGACTCTACTCTTTCTTTTATTTCGTCAGCAGCCCTATTCGTATATGTTATTGCTATTACAAACTTCCTCCTTGATTGAATCATAGATAGTTCATAAGCAATTTTATAAGTCAAAGTGCGGGTTTTGCCGCTGCCAGGGCAGGCAACTAGGAATACGCTCTCTGGATGGAGAACTGCAGCAGTTTGCTCCGGCGTTAACTCAGTAGGCTGCCAAGTGAACATTACGTCACGTCCTGCAATAAGTTGTGGACTTGGTCATTTGGCAGTAACAGCTGAATAGATATTTTTAAGTTTTGTAAGTTGAGATTTCCGGACAAATAACTATCTAAAAGGTCTTCTGCAGCAATTTTGGAACCTTTATCAATATTGCCATTTGTAAATGCACTAATAAGCCGATGTCTATAAATACTATTGATGAGTGCAATACCAAGCTCTTTTTTAGCGGTGAAAATGGCTTCGTAAATATATTTTGGAATTATCGTATCCGTTGTAACATGTTTTCCTAATAGAATTGCAAACCAGCCTTTGCCGCAGTTAGAAGCCATAGTAAGCACTCTTTTACCATAGTCACTAATTACTCCTGACGTGAGTTCCGTCTTTGCCAGTGATATCGTTTTTGGGTCAACATAGACCTGATCTACTACGTTAGAAACAACGACTCCGTTACCTGATTTTATGAAGTCCACTTCAAATGTGTGTTCTGCATAATGGACAGATAACCAAATATTATTAAGGGTATATGAATCCAGATCCGATTTTCGAAGTTTTCCTGATGCTTCAGATGATGCACACTTTTTCTTAAATTCGCTGATCACTGGGGTGTCTAAAGGTTCTGGTATGGTGTTGATGAAAGATGAATCAAGATCAGTAATTATGGCACAGTTTTTTCTAATTCTTGTGTCGTGAAAAAGCTGGGCAACATTTTTGAATCCGGTGCTACGAATATTAATAAGGCTTATACCAAGTTCATCTAGACTAAGCCCTAGTACTTTTTTGAAAAGAATAGGTATAAGTATTTCTTCCGCATCACCTTCAATTAGCACAACGCTTTTAGCGAAGAGAAGATTGTTACGTACAGCGTCTAAGTAACGTTGAATACGTTCAATTTCGTTAGGTGATAAGTCTGTACTAGGTTGAAATGCTTCAGATACGCCATCAGAAAAACCAATTACGTTGATATTTTCAACATTACTCACTTCAGATATATGAGTAGAATGAGTTGAGTAAATAATCTGTGTATCAATGTAATTGAGCTTGTCGAAGAGACTTTTCTGGATATGAGTATGGATATGAGCCTCTGGCTCCTCTATCAGTAAAAAGTTTGCTATTGAATTCTTTTCTTTCTGATATTTGAATTCCAGTAATTTTAATGTAAGAAAAATGAGATTAGCACCACCTAGACTCAATTCATGAATGGCGCCTTCATAGCTCTCGTCTGACTCTCCTATAAATAACTTTAACGACTGAAATAATTTATCTGCCTCTTCAGGCAAATCAGAACGAATTGATAGTGAGTTTGGAGCGTATGTTTCACCTACAGTATCTTTTATAGTATTTTTTATATCTACTCTAATTGTCTGAACATCGTCTAGTTTCTCTATGGACTGATTAAGTTCTTGTACCTTAGTAACAATAGGAAGCATAACTGCGTTCGGTATTTCTCCACTTTTACTCTTTAGCAGTTTTAGCAGAGGGTTCGTTCTGTTGTTATGGAACTCTGCAACAACATCTCTTAGGGCTTGGACAAATGAAAGTGATATTTCTTTACTGACAGATAGAAAAGTTGGTAAACGTGCTCCAATAGTCGGCGAATCTATCTCGTTGTTGAAAATACATTTTTCAAAGTCACCTACCAATGATTTATAAATAACTTCATTAGTAAAATCTGCTGTGCTTCTTCCTGTAAAAAGCGTTTCATAATCATCTATTGTTATTTGTTCTCGGATAGCGTTCATTCCAACAGTATCAAGAGCTTTTAAAGCGGAAAATTTTAAGCGAACATCCTTTTTCGGTCTAAAAATCAGATTATAAGTAGCTTTTTTGACAACTGGTGTTTGAAGTTGTGCCGTGCCGTGCAAAAACAAAGCCTGTATTGCCTCGTCTGGTCCAATATCACTGAACTCAGCGCTGATAACAATCCAGTGGCCTCGCCAGTCCCCTATTTTTCTATTGAAATCTTGTTCCTCTAACTTAAATGCTAAACGGAGCATGTTATCGTCAAGTAGCAGCCGTATTGCTCTAAACGCGTTAGATTTCCCTGAACCATTTTCGCCAATAATCGTGTTCACGCCTTTATTAAATAGAAAACTCGTTCTGGCGAAATTACGATAGTTTACAAGCGACAGTTTTGATATGTACATGTTGTAAATTCATCCTTGCAATAATAACAATTTCAGTTGTGGCCCTATATACAGCCTCTTCGTTTGTAGCTGCCTTCCCAAGCTATATATCTACGCTCCCAAAGCTTTGCCGCCAACTCCTCGCGTTCCCACTTCTTTTCAATTTCTTTCTTATCGGGCAATTTGACACCTGACAGCTGTTGGCTGAACATGCGTGGGATCACATGGCTATAGTGGCGCTCTATCATCTCTATACTCGTACCACACTGACGAGCTAGCACATCAATAGTCACTTTTTGGGCAATAAGTTCCCATGTTATAAACGAGTGGCGTAAAGAGTAAAGTGTTCTTTTGCCATGAGGTGAATTGTCTAGCCCAAGATCTTTCAATGCCACGTAAAAGTGCGGCCTATTACTTTAGCTTCTTTACCATTTGGTAGCAGGAAAATTTTGTCTTCTGCTTTACGCGGGTACGGGCAGGAAAACGCTTTGCATGCTAGCGAACTACTGAAAGAGCGGAAAATATGAGCTTATACACAGCCTGGGTAAAGTGTCGACTGTCAGATTTGACTGCGCTCACTTACTTTAAGGTACAAGCTGCTTCACCGTAAAATATGGGACATCCGTGTCCACATTATTTATTTGGTATGGCAATTTGGGCTGCAGTAGTAGCAGCCGTCAAATTTATTATTTGGATACTGGCGATATGCTTCCTTTACAGCTGATTGGCAGGTGTCATGCTCACCAAGGGAAATCTGATTTTCCGCATTAGGTAAATACTGACATGTATTTGCATTGTGAACTTCATGCTCGCCTGTTGGTTGAGCGTTTTTATTGACGATGTATCTAGCCATAAACGGCTCCTAAATTGTAGTAAGTTAAAGCCCCAGTAATTAAGGGGCTTTCGACATAGATCAATTGGGTGTAGATCTGTAGTGTTCAGGGACCTTCGTACCATCTTTCTTGGTATACGGTGGAACGTGAACTTTCTTCTTGCCGCTTTGCGTCTTAGCCATGCTAAAAACTCCTGGCTTGAAAGTTAATGTCTGGCTGCTACAATTCAGATCCTGCTAAAGGGGTAGCAACCGCTCTGGTTGATACTAAGATCTCTGACCGATTCGCACTCGGTTAGAGATCACATCAACTCTCACCAACACAACATATAGTGGTGTCATATCAAGATAGTGCGGCTATGTAGATATTGCAAGGTGGGAAACTGTATTTTTAAACAGTTATTTGGGTCGGTTAGTAATTACTAACTGGTTAACATATGTGTTTAAAAGGTGTACAGTATGGCAAGCTTTTTTTGTGCAATAAATTTATTTGTTCTATCAATATTTTTTTATAACACCATCCCTTAACGATCTTATATTTGCGGTTAATGAGCTAAATACTACCTCGGCTCTTGTAGTTCTTTTCCCAGAGAGTAAATCGTTTTTCCCACAAGCGGCTCAGCTTTTCCCCATTTTTCCATTTTTGTTCAATTTCTTCTTTTTTGGGCATATCCACTCCTGACAACTGCTGGCTAAACATGCGTGGTATTACATGGCTGTAGTGTTTTTCAATCATTTCGATACTGGTGCCACACTGGCGGGCTAGTACGTCTATCGTTACGCTTTGTGCAATTAGCTCCCAAGTGATAAATGAGTGGCGTAGTGAATATAGTGTTCGTTTACCGTATGGTGATTTGTCTAATCCAAGATCTTTAAGTGCATTATTGAAGGTGCGGCCAATCTCATTGGTAACAGAGCCGTCGGGCAAACAGAAGATTGCGTCTTGTGGCTTACGATTTGGAAAGCGTTCAGTTAACCTTAAAATGGTATTTTGAATAGCGCGTTTGCAAACAACTTCCCTTGTTCCTGTGTGAATCGTCGTTTTACCTTTGCGGATACTGATAAAAAAAGTAGCCTTATCACCATGGCGTTCAATGTGCAGGTCGCTCCATGTCAGATTGTCTACTTCAGTTCCTGGGCGCATGCCCGTATAAATAACAAATTCTGCGTAGTCCTGAGTAAGTTCGCGGATTTGTCGAGTGATCTCTTTCCGACCGTTTGTTTCCAGTTCATAGAGGTGATCCATCACTTGCTCAAAGTCGGCAGGTGTTAGTGAAGCTCGTCTTACTGTATTTGTCCCTTTGACTGACAGCCCCGGAATTTGATTGTGAAGCATCCACTTATTCTCGACCGCTTCTTTAAACACCATTTGCATCGCTGCGTTGTGATTTAGGATGGTTGACTTAGCTGGTTCACGACCAATTTTCTCGATACGCCACTTATCAAATTCTCGCAGTATATCGCTGTCGATGCTGGTTATCGGCGTACGGTCGAAAAATGGAATGTGGTATTTACGCAGAACAAGTATGTAGTCTTTATAAATAACCTTGCCTGTGCCACGGTAAAGTTCGGCCTCCATAGTCTGAATAGCCTTTTCCGCAACATCTTTGAATTGTTTTGAGCTAATCAATGTGCCTGTTTGATGGCGTATCTGATACTCGACCATCATCCTGTAAGCGATATCGATTGCTTTAAGCTTGTCTAGTTGTTTGGTTGCACGAGAGTACCACTTGCCCTCAACCTGAAAACGCGCATACCACCACTTGCTATTTGACTGCTTGAAGATGTGTGCATCGTCACTAATTTGGTGACGCTCAGTTTGCTTTGCCATAACGTTCTCATGCGAAGTTTTTGCAAAGTTTATAGCAAAATCATAAAAAACAGTAGTATGCAAAGCGCAATGAGCGTTCAAAATCCGCCGGGGGAAACTCCGTGTCGGTTCGAGTCCGACCCTAGGCACCATATATTCAATATTCTGCTGTTTGGCAGTACACGCGAAAAATAACTGACGCCAAAAGTATAATTTCTTCGTAACATAAACGCAGGAGATGCTGCGGCTAATAAGCAGTTATATGCACTAGCTAAAGCCGTTGCTATGCACTAACTGGTTGCGCAACCCAAGTTATTAACCAATCAAAAATACTGCTCAATACTTTGCTGTAAACTGGCTGCCGATAGCTCGCCCATATGGCTATGTACCAATTGACCGTTAGCATCAAAATACAAGGTAACGGGTAAACCAAACGCGCCCATACTGGTTGCCATATCACCTTTACTATCTAACAGCACATGCTTAAAGCTCAAGCCTTTCTGCTGTAAAAAATGCTCAACGGTATGACTGGGTTCTTGCTGATTAAGCAGAATAAATTTCACATCGTTATGGCGTTGTTCCGCCTGCTGTAACACTGGCATTTCACGCCGACAAGGCGGGCACCAAGTAGCCCATAAATTAACCACCGTTGGCTGTTGTTGACTAATTTCTGGCAGCGTTACAGTTTGACCGTCTAGCTGCATAAAGCTGCTGTGCGGTAACACCAATTGCTCGCGCCCTGCGCTAATTACTAAGCTAAAAACCACATATAAACCTGCCATTGTTAATACACCAGACAGCAAGGCCTTACGTAAGTGTCGTTGGCGTAACTGTAAAAACAACACCACGACAAAGCTAAATAAGGCAGCCGTATAATCGATACCACGATCTCGTATATCAAACATCTGCCAAACGCTGTCGTAACTATCAGCAAAGCGCAGCACAAACACCAATCTACCTATCACTAACCCGGCCAACAAAATCAGCATTAACGCGTTTGACGCCTTTTCTTTCTTTTCTGTGTCGCCCTTTTTTGCGGCTAATGAGCTGACGGTAAAACCAATAATGACACTAATTAACACCAGTAATGGCGACACCGGTAAAGCCAAAGAGCCAATGTTAACCGTTATCATTATTTCTCCATTTTCATCATTATAAAAACTGGTTGGCGTTGCTGAATATCCTAACTCTTGCGGCATCGTAGTATTCGCATTAACTGCTTCAATACCATTTCTATTCGCTTTTTGATCGTATTTAGTGCCGTCTTTACCTAACACAGTGTAATGCAGCAATAATACATGAGCCGGATCATGAAATGGTAACGGCGATAAGCAACTACTGTTTCCGAAATGTAACAGACTCATATATAATTTACTCCTTCTTAAAAGTATGAGAGCTGTATGTTAGAAAAAATTGAACAAAGTTTGGAAACGACTATTTTTAGAAGTCGCTGGATATTAGCGCCGTTTTATGTCGGTTTAATTCTTAGTGTATTTATATTATTTATTAAATTTGCTCAAGAGTTATGGCATTTGATCACGGGAGTTTTTAGCGCGACTGAAGCAGACGTTATCGTTGGTATGCTGGCGTTAGTTGATATGTCTTTGGTAGCCAGTTTGTTACTAATGATTATATTCAGTGGGTATGAAATATTTATATCAAAAATCGATATTGGTGATCACAAAGACCGTCCAGATTGGATGGGTAAAGTTGATTTTTCTGGCTTAAAATTAAAAGTTATTGGCGCTATCGTTGCCATTTCTGCTATTGATCTTTTAAAGTCATTTATGGATATATCTGCCGATATGAGTGATGCAAATGAGAATAGTTTAAAGTGGAAAGTCATCATTCATATGGCGTTTGTAGTGTCTGGCGTACTCTTTGCCATAATGGATAAAGTTGCGGGCGATACAAAAAAACATTAGTGAATTCAGTCTCAGTCAGACACGCCGACTCGCATCATCGTAACGTTTCCAAGTATACATTTGA
The DNA here is from genome assembly GCF_004345025.1 of Rheinheimera sp. D18. Classification (GTDB taxonomy): domain Bacteria; phylum Pseudomonadota; class Gammaproteobacteria; order Enterobacterales; family Alteromonadaceae; genus Alishewanella; species Alishewanella metallidurans. The sequence goes on from NZ_CP037745.1 coordinate 468,030, forward strand.
CAACAGTACGAAAACATAAGAGGTAACTATGGAAGTTTGGCTAGATGAGATAGTAAACACTATTAGAGATGAATTTTCTGATCTGCCGGATATAGCGGGTGTAACAAGGATAACCGTCAGATTGTTGTTGGCGGCGATACTTGGCGGCCTACTTGGGTTTGAGCGAGAGCAAAAAGGTAAATCGGCAGGGTTGAGAACGCATATGCTCGTTGCGCTTGGCGCTGCGCTTTTTGTGCTCATTCCACAACAAGCGGGCGTGTCGGATGCTGACCTAATGCGAGTATTACAAGGTTTAATCACAGGTGTTGGTTTTCTTGGTGCGGGGACAATCATTAAAAGTGCTGGGGGCGAGGATGTCAAAGGATTAACTACCGCAGCTGGGATCTGGTTAACTGCAGCAATCGGCATGGCAGCTGGATTAGGTCGTGAGGCAACAGCTATTCTCAGTACTTTGTTGGCACTATTTATTCTTTATGTAATACCTAGATTTATTCTGATATTTGAAAATCGAATTAAGTAGGTGTGATTTTAAAGATTACTATTCTATGAGATGTGTCTACATAAATCAGACTATCTGGCGTAGATGCCATTGTCATGTTAACGATGCTAGGTACTTCAAAAGAGGCAATATCTATATTAGTTAAGGTAATATTTTGTTTAATCGCGTGTCATCAGCAAGGCATTTAAAAAATTTCGTATGTGCTGACTGAGTGGCTGGTTAATTAAATTTTTAGATTATTAGCCGATTTATAATCTAACAATAATATTCTCGTTTAAACATGTGTTTATTAGCCCATAATACAAACCGCCTAGCACATTGCGAAATCGTACCTCGTACATGCTATTCTTCTAATCTAAACCATATTGGAGAGATCGATTGCACGCTAGCCGTTATAAGCCGTTAATTATTATCTCGCTGTTGCTCTTTACCGTGGGCTTTGCTGTGCTGCGTTGGTGGCAGGGGCCTAAGCTTGCTGGCTATGTTGTTGCGTCAACGCCGCTGGTACAAACCGTGGTAGCAACCGGGCGGGTAGTTACCGTGTCGCGGGCGCAAGTAGGCAGTGAAATTACCGGTGTTGTGCTAGAACGCCATGTAAAAGAGGGTGACCAGGTTGCCCCAGGTGATGTGCTATTAGTGTTACGCGCTGACGATATTGCTGCGCAAGTGCGACAGGCTGAAGCTGCACTAATGGAATTGACGACAAGCACACGGCCCCAAGCAGCAGTAGCCATGAATAATGCTGAAACCCAGTTAGCTCAGGCTAATCGCGAATTAGCGCGGCGGCGCGATCTGACTCAACGCGCATTATTACCAGCAGAAGCACTAGAGCAAGCAGAGCAAGCGCAGCGTTTAGCGAGTAATGCTTATGAAACGGCACGGCTAAACGCAGCCGCGTTAGCCGGCAATGGTGTTGAAGAGCAGCAGGCGCAACAGCGTCTTGCCGCGCTGCAAGCGCAGCTAGCCAAAACGATAGTGCGCAGCCAGGTAGCTGGCACCGTGCTAACACGTAATGCCGAGCCTGGCGACTTAGTACAGCCAGGCAAGGTGCTGTTTACTATTGCATTAGCTGGCCATACTGAAATTTTAGTACCCTTAGATGAGCGTAATTTATCGCGACTAGCCTTGCAGCAACCGGCTTTTGCTATTGCTGATGCCTACCCTAATCAGCCGTTTGCCGCACACGTTAACTTTATTGCGCCCAGTATCGACCCGCAGCGCGGTACGGTAGATGTGCGCTTAAGTGTGGTGCCAGAGCCAGCGTTTTTACGCCAAGATATGACAGTATCTGTGAATATTGAAACCGGGCGACGCGAGCAGGCATTAACCATTGCCAATGATGCGCTAAGTGCAGTGCAGGCCGACCATGCGCAGGTGTTGCTAGTGCGCAGTGGCAAAATACAACGACAAACCGTGGGCTTAGGCTTACGGGGTTTAGTTAGAACCGAAGTGCTAACGGGTTTACACGCCGGTGATCAGGTGCTTGCCGATGCCGCTTCTACATTAGAAGAGGGTACGCGGGTGCGTTTTGTTGAGCAAAACATGCTACCCAATAGCGGTACTAATAGTGCAAATACCCGCAACGAACTACCGGTAAAGCTTAATTGACGCGCTTTTTTGCACGGCTATGGATAGAGTGGACAATTGCACTCGGCTTTTTGCGTGAGGGGCGAGCGCAATCGGTAATGATTAGTGTTGGTGTGGCCGTTGGCGTGGCAGTAATTGTGTTTGTTACCGCGTTAATTCAGGGGTTACAGTCGAACATTATTGAACGCACCCTTGGCACGCAAGCACATATTCGTTTAATTTCGCCCGATGAAGTAAACATTGTGCTGCCCACAGCAAAGGGTACCTTGCAATTAATACAAGAAGATAAACGTGCCCAGCGTTTGCGTTCAATTAATAACTGGCAGCAAATTAGTGCTAGCTTAGACCAATTACCGCTACTTACCGCTGTGTCACCGGTGGTATCTGGCCCTGCCTTTGCTCGGCGTGGTGAGGCCGTTGGCTCTGTCGCTTTGGTCGGGATAGATCTTGCGCGTTACCAAAAAATTATTCCATTAAAAAACTATCTGATTGGTGGCCAACTACGAGTAGGGGCGGGCGATGCGCTTATTGGTAGTCAATTAGCCAAAGATCTGGGTGTGCAAGTGGGCAGTAAGCTACGCTTAGATACTGGGCAGCAAAATAGTGCGGTGGTTAATATTGCCGGTATTTTTGAATTGGGTGTGCGCGAGCTAGATGCGCGTTATGTGTATTTAGATTTAAAGCAGGCGCAGTCGCTACTGGGTTTGCCTGGCGGGGTTACGGTAATCGATCTTAGGGTTGCTGATATCTTTGCCGCCGAAACCATAGCCGGCCAAGTTGGGCGTTTAACCTCGTTACAAGCCGAAAGCTGGATAAAAACTAACGCGCAACTTATGAATGCGCTTACCGCGCAAAGCCTGTCGACCAATATGATTATTGTGTTTGTTGCTATTTCTGTGGCCTTTGGTATTGCTAGCGTGTTGTCAGTTAGCGTAGTGCAACGCACGCGTGAAATTGGTATTTTGCGAGCAACAGGTGCCACACGACAGCAAATTTTACGCATATTTTTAATTCAAGGCGCGGTGTTTGGCTTGTTAGGCTCGCTGATTGGCACCGGCGTTAGCTATGCGCTAGTGTGGGTGTTTAATCGCTTTGGCCCTGGTTTATTTTATATTCCGGTATCTAGCACACTCATTTTAGTTACCATGTTATTAGCGACGCTAACCGGAGTGTTGGCCGCGGCTGTGCCATCGCGCCGTGCGGCAGCGCTAGACCCGGTAGTAGCGATCCGTTATGTCTGATAATACGCGCGAGGTGCTGCGCCTCGACAACTTACGCAAGTCTTATAACCTTGGTCAGCCGAACGAAATTGAAGTGCTGCATGGTATTAATTTTAATATTGGCCGTAATGACTTTGCGGCCTTAGTTGGCCCGTCAGGGTCTGGTAAGAGTACGCTGCTAAATATTCTCGGCTTGCTAGATAAGCCCACAAGCGGCGAGCTGTATCTACTAGGCCAAGCTACCAGCGGCATGGATGATGCCACACGTACAGCGCTACGTGGAAGCAGTATTGGCTTTGTGTTTCAGTTTCATCATCTTATTCAAGCTTTTACAGCGCTAGAGAATGTGCTGATGCCGTTAATGCTTACCCGAGGTAAACCTGATAAGTTGGCACTGCAGCAAGCGCATGAGTTATTAGCTGCAGTGGGTTTAGCAACGTTTGCCAATAGTAAGCCTAATCAGCTATCGGGAGGGCAACAACAACGCGTGGCTATTGCTCGGGCACTGATCACCGAGCCTGCGTTGCTATTAGCCGATGAACCCACGGGTAATTTAGATACGCGTACAGCGGCAGACGTGTTCGACTTATTTCGTAAGGTTAATCGTGAGCGCGGCTGTGCGGTGTTGTTGGTAACACACGATCCACGCTTATCAGCATCTTGCGAGCGTACCATTAACCTAGTTGATGGCCGTATTGAAAGTGACACGTTGAATAACTAAACACGGATCGATTTTTCAAAATGAACCGTAGTGCTAAATGAACAGAACACGGAGCAACATCGATGAAAAATACAGTGCGTCAGCTACTTAAAACAGAATTTAAGCCAGAATCAGAGCAAAAACCACAGTTACCAGCTCAAGCTTATAAGTTATACGATAAATACGCTCACGGCATGCTAAGTCGGCGCGATTTCTTTAGTGCTATGGCAGGTTTAGCCGTTAATGCGGCATTGGCGGCTACCTTTATTAATAGCATGTTGCCCAACTATGCGTTAGCGCAGCAGGTATCGTTTAACGATGATGATATTACTGCTAGCTATCAGAAATTTACTTCTCCGCAGGGATATGGCGAAGGACGAGGATATTTAGTTAAGCCAAAACATCTAACTGCTGCGACATCAACGGTATTAGTGATCCATGAAAACCGCGGTTTAAATCCTTATATAGAAGATGTTGCTCGCCGCTTAGCTAAAGCCGGCTTTATTGCCTTTGCACCGGATGCCTTATGGCCGCTGGGCGGTTATCCGGGCAACGATGATGAAGGCCGTACTATGCAAAGTAGCCTGCAGCCAGAAAAAATTGTTGCCGATTTAAAAGCTGCCGCAACCTGGCTGAAACAGTTAGATGGTGGTAATGGCAAGCTTGGCGTCGTTGGTTTTTGTTTTGGCGGCTCTATGACCGGCCGTTTAGCCGCTGAATTGCCCGAAGCAGTAAACGCTGCCGTGCCTTTTTATGGCGCACCACCGGCGGCCGATAGCATTGTGGATATTAAAGCGCCAATGTTAATACAGTTGGCTGAACTTGATGAGCGGGTAAACCAGCAATGGCCTGCTGCAGAAGTGTTATTTAAGCAGCATAAGTTGAATTACAAAATTGAAATTTACCCGGCGTCTCACCATGGGTTTCATAATGACTCTACTGCGCGTTATAATAAAGAAATGGCCGACTTAGCTTGGCAGCGTACATTGGCCTTTTTCCAGCAGCATTTAAGCTAAATAAAATATTTTACGGTTTAACAAGAGCCAATTTCTAATTGGCTCTTGGCGACGTAACTCGTTTTAGGCTACTTGTTCTGCGGCTGCAGCGCGCAGGGCTTTAGCTGCGTCGACCATGTTTTGTAGAGCAGGTATTACCTCATCCCATTGCCGAGTTTTTAGGCCGCAGTCTGGGTTTACCCACAAGCGTTGCGCTGGAATACGCTCGGCGGCTTTTTGCATTAGCTTAGTAACCTGTTCAGCTGCAGGAATATTTGGCGAGTGAATATCGTACACGCCTGGCCCTATCTGGTTCGGGTAGGCAAACTGTTCAAATACATCGAGTAATTCCATATCAGAGCGTGAGGTTTCTATAGTGATAACATCGGCGTCCATGTGGGCAATGGCAGCAATAATGTCATTAAATTCTGAATAACACATATGAGTGTGAATTTGCGTTTCGTCTTTTACGCCGTTAGCGCTAATACGAAAGGCTTCTACCGCCCAGTCTAAATAGCTCTGCCATTGTGCTCGGCGCAGCGGTAAGCCTTCGCGCAGCGCTGCTTCGTCAATTTGAATTACGTTAACACCGGCTGCTTCTAAATCTTGTACTTCTTGGCGCACTGCTAACGCAAGTTGCAAGCAGCTATCGCGGCGGCTTTGATCGTCACGCACAAAAGACCAATTTAAAATAGTCACCGGGCCGGTTAACATGCCTTTCATCGGTTTGTCGGTTAGTGACTGGGCGTATTTAGTCCAGGCCACTGTCATGGGCTGCGGCCGGCTAATATCACCGAATAAAATGGGTGGTTTTACACAGCGCGAGCCATAAGACTGCACCCAGCCAAACTGGCTAAAAGCATAACCTTGCAGCTGTTCGCCAAAATATTCGACCATGTCGTTACGTTCAGCTTCGCCGTGCACCAATACATCTAGCCCCAGCTTTTCTTGTTCGCGTACCGCGTATTCAATTTCGGCTTTCATTTTTACTTCATATTCGCTGGCACTAATGCTGTGCTTTTTAAAGGCAAGCCTTGCTTGGCGAATTTCTTTAGTTTGCGGAAATGAGCCAATCGTGGTGGTGGGATACAGTGGCAATGGCAAATGCTTAGCTTGTTTCGCTGCGCGCACGCTATAACTACTTTGGCGTTTGCCTAGCTGTGCGCTAATGTTACTTACTGCCGCTTTTACTGCCGGGTTATGCACGCGAGGCGATGTATGGCGGCTGTTAATCGCAGCAAGGTTATCGGCTAGTTCACGGCCTACCGCATTTGGCCCGTCGTTTAGGGCTTTACCTAGTACAGTTAATTCGATTAGTTTTTGCTCAGCAAAAGCCAGCCAGCTAAGAATATCGGTATCAAGTTTTGTTTCATTATCCAAGTTTACCGGCACATGTAATAGCGAGCACGAAGGCGCTAACCATAAGCGCTCAGCCAGTTTAGCGGCTATAGGTTGCAGGTAAGCTAGTGTGATGTTTAAGTCGGTTTTCCAGATATTCCGGCCGTCAATAACACCCAGTGACAGCACCTTATCGCTGGGTAAGCTTGCCACAACTTGCTCAAGTTCGGCTTTACCGCGCACTGCATCAAAGTGAATGCCGGCAACGGGTAGGTTTAATGTTAACGTTAAATTATCGCCCAGGGTACCAAAGTAGGTGGCGAGTAATAGTTTAACAGGGCTAAATTTTAACGCCTGATAAGCCTGAGTTACCGCCTCTTGCCATGCCTGATCCAACTCGGTTACTAACGCGGGTTCGTCAAGTTGCACCCAGTCGGCACCGGCTTCGGCTAGCTCGATTAACAACTGTTGGTAAACTGGTAGTAGTTTATCTAACAGGTCGAGTTTGTTAGAGCCGTCTTTCTCTTTGCTTAGCCACAAGTAAGTGACTGGACCAATAAGTACCGGCTTAAACTTAACGCCTTGGGTTTTTGCTTCAGCTACTTGCGCCAAAATACGCGCACTATTAAGCGTAAATACGGTATCGGTTGTTACTTCAGGCACAATGTAATGGTAGTTCGTATCAAACCATTTAGTCATTTCGCCAGCGTGTATGCACTGGCATGGGCTATCGTTAGCCGAGCGGCCGCGCGCAATACGAAAATAATTGTCCAGCTCGCTATCGTTTAAATGCGCTACCCGCTTAGGGAGATTGCCTAAGGTGAAGCTCATATCGAGCACCTGGTCGTATAGTGAGAAATCACCAACAGGTACAAGATCTAAGCTTTGTTGTAACGTCCAGTTTTTACTGCGGATTTGCCCCGCGGTAGCCAGCAACTCGGTTGCTGTGCTGTCGTTTTTCCAAAAGCTTTCTAACGCAAATTTTAATTCGCGCTTATTGCCAATACGCGGAAAGCCTAAGTTATGTAATTTTACTCGTTGTAACGAAACGTCGTGTGCAGTAGCCATAGTCACATCCTATTTATAATTCAATTTAACCATCTAGACGTCTAAATCTTATCGTGTAATATGTATGACTTGAAATGGTATGTTTTCATAGATAAATGAATATGGCTCATCAGTGGCAGGCGCGAGAACAACATGATTGAAAAAATTCACTTAAGTGTACTGCGCGAAATATCTCGCAATGGTTCATTAACGGCAGCGGCGAATAGATTGCACCTAACGCAGTCGGCGCTTAGCCATACCATAAAAAAACTAGAACGGCAGATTAATGTGAGCCTATGGCTGAAAGATGGCCGCAGTATTAGGCTAACTGAAGCAGGGCAATATTTGTTAGAGCAGGCCAATAGATTATTACCGCAGTTTGAGCGGATGGACGATACATTAAAACAGTTTGCTAACCATGAAACCGGCAGTTTACGTATTGGCATGGAATGCCACCCCTGTTATCAGTGGTTGTTAAAGGTTGTGCAGCCATTTTTAGCCCAATCGCCAGGGGTAGATATTGATGTAAAACAGAAATTTCAGTTTGGTGGTATGGCGGCACTGTTTAATTACGAGATTGATTTACTGATCACACCTGATCCAATAAATAAAGATAGTATTGTGTTTGAACCGGTGTTTCCGTATGAGCAGGTATTAGTGGTTAGCGTAGACAACAAGCTCGCTGCACTAAAACAACAGCAACACATTACGCCGCAACAGCTTTGTGATCAAACCTTGCTAACTTATCCGGTTGAAACCGCGCGCCTAGATATTTTTCAGCAGTTTTTATTACCAGCGCAATGTATGCCAAAACAGCATAAAACGCTGGAGTCTACCGATATTATTTTACAGATGGTGGCAGCGAATCGTGGTGTAGCAAGCTTACCTAAATGGCTAGCGTTGGACTATGCGAAAACACTGCCGCTACATATTATTCGCCTAGGTCGTAGCGGTATTTATAAGCATATTTATATCGGTTATCGCAAACAGGAGCGAAGTAACCGGCATATTCAAACCTTTATTCAGTTAGCAAAGCGAAGTAATTCATTGGGTAGCCTTTGACTAAAACGCACTTTGCCAAGCTGAGAAAAGTGATCGCCATCATCCCAAAATTTTTCCTGGCATGACAGTAAATCTCGCGAGAAATCAAATTGCATTAAGGCATTTTGGGAAATAAAGCGTAGCTTTTTATCGGCTGGCAGATGGCGGCTAATATACTGATCTAGTTCATCAAACGGTTGTTGTTGGCCGTCTCGTAACGTGAAGGCGTAGTTACAGCCCCGTTGTAGAATTTGCCGCGTGCTGATATGCGGTTCAAGTCGACTACCAAACCAGGTAACAGGGGTAAAGTTACTAAGCTCAGTAAGATACTGCATCACCTTATCTACGTTATCGGTGTTAACACTAATGCCCGTAACCGGTTCTGACAAGGCTAAACGGCTAAACATTGCTCTACTGCCACTATCGCCTTGTTTATCGCGCAGTAAGTAAAAACCACCCTGTTCAAAAATAATGTGTTTGAATAAGGGTTGCTCAGTAATCAAGCGCTTTACATCGTTATATTGGCAGTTTGGGTCGTACTTATGTGGGCGGCAACCAACACTGGTAATACCAACAATAAAAGCATCATTAAACTTTGTCGTTACAGTGCTAAATAGGTCAATGGCATGGCTATCGCCAATAATAAGTATGCCTTTACCATACTGGTTAAAGCACTGTTTAAGCTTAGCGCGATAAGGGGCGGTGAGTTTATCAATATTAAAACGGCAGGCCGTTAACTGTTGTAAGCCGTCTTCTTCTATGGCTTGTTGCTTTTGTGCCGCCACATTTTGGCTGATAACCTGATAGGTCTGTTTAATAATATCGCTTTGCCGTTGTAACCAATAGTTTTTCCCATTAGTAACAAAAACTACCGCACCTAATAGTGCAACTGAAACCGCAAAGTACAGCGGTACTGCCTTGTAGAGGTCAAAAACCCGGACTAATTTTTTAAAGCGAAACGATTCAATATATTGATAACTAAGCCAACCAAAAATAAAGGATAACGGCACGCCAATAGCGAACCAGTAATGCGGCAAAAACAAATACCCCAGCACCACTAACGGCCAATGCCAGAGATAAATAGAATAAGAACTAGAGCCAATTTTTTGCAATACGATATTGTTAGTTACAACGCTGTTTTCGCGCTGGGCCTGAATAACGAGAAATGTACCAACAACAGGAGCTAAGGCTAAGTAACCCGGCCAAGGGTTGTGTTCTGAAAATAGTAGGTAGCTGCTTAATATCAGTAATAAGCCTAGCCATTCTACCGGCAATTTATGTTGAGCTTTAAGTGTAAATGGATATAGAAACGCGACGCCACCAATTAGCATTTCCCAAGCGCGGGCGGGGAAGAGGAAATAGGCAGCTTCAGGCCATAAACGCGTGGTAATAATGCTATAAGCTAAACCAAGTAAGGTAGCGGCGATAACTAAACGTTTCAGTATTTTTAGTGAAAAAACGTAGGCCAATAGGCTAAGCACTAACGGATAAATAAGATAAAACTGCCATTCAACCGATAATGACCAAGTATGCAATAACCATTTTTCTTTTGATGCGGAAGCAAAGTAACCAGATTCTAGCCAGTAAGTGATATTTGAAATAAAGCCAATACTGCTGGCAACGTGCTTGCCTAAAGTACGAAACTCAATCGGCGTCAAATAAAGATAACCCAATAGCAGTAATACACTGCATAACGCCGCTAGCGCTGGGATAATTCGGTTTGCGCGAGCAACATAGAAGCCAATTAACGAGAATTTTTGTTGCTGCAAGCCATTAAAGATAATGGCTGTCATTAAATAACCAGAAATAACAAAAAATACATCAACACCAGCAAAGCCACCGGGTAGCCAAGTTGGCTGAAAATGAAAAAGTAGCACAGCAATAACCGCTATGGCTCTTAATCCGTTGATGTCGCTACGAAAGTGCAAAATAGGCTAATTTTAAGTTATGGGTTTGTTGCATTTTAAAGCAATGCATCGACAGATCAAGGTTTGTCTGGTTTTTACACAAAAAAATAGCTCAGGATGCGTTAACCTGAGCTAAGTCTACAGAGATGATAATTTAACGTAAGGTAACAAACTCTTCGGCACTGGTAGGATGTAACGCTACCGTGGCATCAAAATCGGCTTTAGTTGCGCCCATTTTAATGGCTACAGCGAAGCCTTGTAGTACTTCGTCCATGCCTTCGCCAATACCATGTAAACCTACTACTTTTTCATCGCTACCAGCACAAACCAATTTAAACCGGCTTAGCGCACGGTGTGGCGTAATAGCGTTATACATTGCGGCAAAGTTTGAGCGATAAACTTTTATGTTTTCATTGCCATATTGTTGTTTGGCTTCGTCTTCAGTTAAACCAATAGTACCGATTGGCGGGTGGCTAAATACAATGGTTGGAATTAAGCGATAATCCATATGTGCATCGCTCATCTCTTTATTAAATAGTCGCTCAGCTAACATACGGCCTGCTTTTACTGCTACCGGTGTCAGCTGAGCTTCGCCGGTAATATCACCTACCGCGTAGATGCCTTTAACATTAGTATTTTGGTATTTATCGGTGCGAATAAAACCGTGTTTATCAACAGTGACACCGGCTGCAGCTAAGTTTAGTTGGTCGGTTGCAGGTTCGCGGCCAATGGCCCAAATTAAGCAGTCAACATCTGTAAATACAGTGCCATTATCACAATGCACAGTTAAATTAGTGTCGCTTACTTTTTCAACTTTAGTCACGTTAATATGGGTATGTAGGTTTAGTTTATCTTGTGCCATGCGTTCTAATAGCATGTCAGTAATGTCGTGATCAAAATAACGCAGTGGTCGATCTTTGCGCACCAGTAAATGGGTGTCGCTGCCTAGAGCATGCAGTACGCCAGCAATTTCTACTGCGATATAGCCAGCGCCAATAACTAAAGCTTTTTTCGGTTGAGTAGTGAGGGCAAAAAAACCGTCGGAATCTATGCCATGTTCTGCGCCTGGAATGGCCGGAATAGACGGTCGGCCGCCAACGGCAATAGTAATATGATCCGCCGTGATCTGCTCGCCATTAACTTCAACCGTGTTGGCATTGATAAAGCGGGCAAAGCCTTGAATATAGCTAACGCCGTTGCTGTCAAAGCCGCGTTGGTAACTACCATGAATGCGTTGAATATAAGCTTCACGGTTTTGCACTAAGGTAGCCCAAGTGAAATTGTTTTGCGTGACGTCAAAGCCGTAGGCTGCGCTGTATTTTAATGCTTCAGCAATATGCGCGCCGTACCACATCACTTTTTTTGGTACGCAACCCACATTAACGCAAGTGCCGCCGACAACTTTAGCTTCTATTACCGCTGCTGTTGCCCCACGCATTGCGGCGCGGTTGGCGCTGGCAATACCGCCGCTGCCGGCACCTATAGTAAGAAAATTAAAATGACGCGTCATAACACTGTTCCGTGATCACTAAGTATCAACAGTTTATATGGGGTCAAACGAGATTTTACAAGCCCAGCACTAAATAGTGCTGGGTGTAGAGGCTTAAAACTAGAGCTTTTTCAGATCTATGGCATTGGCCAATTCTAATAGGGTGCTTTGCGCGGCTTTATCACCACTTAGCGTAACCATGGCACCGCTTGGCGTTACAAACTGAATTTCCACGCTATCGCCATCAATTTTTTGTACCGCTTGAATACCTTGAATTTTTGTTAGTTTACCACCCGACATAGCAATCATTGATGGGTTGCTTAGCATCATTGAAAAAGCTTGTAGCATAGGTGAATCCATCATCAGTTGAATTTCTATGCGACTGTTGTCGTTGTAGTAGGCCCTTGATGCGTTAATACCGCCGCCAAACATTGCCGCACCGGCCACGTCGCTGCTGGCTTCGTCAGCCTTCCAGCCAGACGGCGGCGCAGGAAAAACCTTTTTTACTTGCTCACCTTTTTCTTGGCGGATTAGCGTGCTGGCATAATCAAGCTGGGCAATAGCTTGCGACAGCTCACCGGCTTTATAATGTTTAGTTGCTGTTGTTATGGCCTCATCAATATCATCTGCACTTGCGGGCATACTTAACAGTGCCGTTAAGCCGCTAATAAGCAGTGTTTTATGTAATGTTTTCATGTGAATCTATTCCCTTGATTAACAAACTGTGCACATTATAGACAGGCAAAAGCTATTCTGCCAATAGGCTAAAACTGTGTTGATAATGGCACAGTGTGCCCCAACATTAGGCTTAATCAGTTACATTTTTATAAAAGGTTTATTATGACTGCTTCTGACAACGTGTTGCTATCTTTTACCGGCTTACCGCCTTTTTCGCATATTACGCCTCAGTTAGTTAAGCCCGCAGTCGAGCAGGCTATTGCGCAGTCTAGAGCGGCGGTAGAGCGGGTTGTTGCGGCTTCTGACGTAAGTTGGCACAGCTTAGTCGAGCAGCTAGAGCAAGATAGCGAGCGCTTAAGCAAACTGTGGTCACCGGTGTCACATTTAAATTCGGTATTAAACAGTGCAGAGCTACGTGAAGCTTACGAAAGCTGCTTACCGTTGTTATCCGATTACAGCACCTGGTTGGGGCAGCACGAAGGTTTATATCAAAAGTATCAGCAACTGGCACAAAGTGCTGACTATGCTAATTTAACCCCAGCGCAACAAAAAGTGATTCAAAACGCGTTGCGCGACTTCAAACTGTCTGGCATTGGTTTGTCGACAGATAAAAAACAGCGTTATGGCGAAATACAAAGCCGACTATCTGATTTAAGCTCGCAATTTTCTAATAATACCTTAGATGCAACTCAAGCCTGGTTTAAGCAAGTAACGGATGAAGCTGAACTTGCCGGCATACCTGATGATGCCAAATTAGCTGCGGCAGAAGAGGCAGCCAGCCGAGAGCTTGGCGGTTGGGTATTTACGCTAGAATTCCCCAGTTATATTGCCGTAATGACCTATGCGGACAATCGCCAGCTCCGCGAAGAGCTTTACAGCGCCTATTGCACGCGTGCCTCTGATCAAGGCCCTACGGCAGGGCAGTTTGATAACACAGCTATTATTGAAGAAACCTTAGCATTAAAGCATGAGTTAGCGCAGCTGCTTGATTTTAATAATGCGGCAGAAGAGTCTTTAGCTACCAAAATGGCACAAAGCCCCGACCAAGTTTTAGCATTTTTACATGATTTAGCCACGCGAGCTAAACCTCAAGCTGAGCAAGATTTAGCAGATTTAGCCGCGTTTGCAAAAGAGGAATTTGGCATCAGTCAACTTGCGGCGTGGGATATTACTTATTACGCCGAAAAGTTAAAACAGGCCCGCTACGCGATTTCTGATGAACTGTTACGGCCGTATTTTCCAGAACATAAAGTGGTTGCTGGTTTATTTACGGTATTAAATAAACTGTTTGGTGTTACGGTAAAACTGCGCACGGGTGTTGATGTATGGCATAGCGACGTTAAGTTTTACGATATTTTTGATGGTAATAATGAGCTGCGCGGTAGTTTTTATTTAGACCTCTATGCTCGACCGCACAAGCGTGGCGGTGCGTGGATGGATGACTGCCAAGGGCGCAGAATTTTACCCGATGGCACGGTGCAAGCGCCTATCGCTTATTTAACCTGTAACTTTAATAAGCCAATAGGTGGCAAACCAGCGTTGTTTACCCATGACGAAGTAGTGACATTATTTCATGAGTTTGGCCACGGTATTCACCATATGCTAACTAAGGTAGATGCAGCCGCTGTTGCCGGTATTAATGGTGTGGCGTGGGATGCGGTGGAACTACCTAGCCAGTTTTTAGAAAACTGGTGTTGGCAAAGCGAAGCGCTAGCGATTATTTCCGGTCATTATAAAACGGGTGAGCCCTTACCTCAAGATTTGTTAGATAAAATGTTAGCGGCCAAGAACTTTCATTCAGGCCTATTTTTAGTGCGTCAGTTAGAATTTGCTTTATTTGATTTTAGGCTACACGCCGAGTACGACCCAGAGCAGGGCGGCAGGGTACAGCAAATGCTAGACGAAGTACGTGCCGAGGTGTCGGTTATAGTTCCGCCACGTTTTAACCGCTTTCAGCATGGCTTTAGCCATATTTTTGCCGGCGGTTATGCTGCAGGTTATTACAGTTATCTGTGGGCCGAAGTGTTATCAGCCGATGCGTTTAGCCGGTTTGAAGAAGAAGGTATTTTTAATGCTAATACTGGCTACGATTTTTTAACCTGGATTTTAGAGCGTGGCGGTAGCGCTGAACCTATGGAACTGTTTAAAGGTTTTCGTGGCCGTGAACCGAGCAATGCCGCACTGCTGCGACATATGGGTTTAACTTGCTAGGTTTAATTAATGATTCATTGCCAATTCACACCGGCTCTGCCAAGCTAAATGTCAGACCGTGGAGGATAATAGAATGCGCACTAAGTTATTAATACTTATCATAACAACCTTAACATTGACCGCCTGTCAGCAGGGTCAAGCTGGCAGTGATAGCTCAGTAGAGCGTTTACCACCTAACCCGGTAGTAGAGCCAATTGATCCCGCGACAAACCCGATTGGTGCGGTTAAAGCGAGGAAGCAACAAATGGCAGAGCAAATAAACTTACCGGCAATGCGTGCAGAAGTGATGGCCATGATAGGTGAAGCAAAAGCCGATGATGTGCAGCAGTGTCGTGTTGTTGGTTTTGGCAGCAAACCCTGCGGTGGCCCAGCTAGCTATATTGCTATATCCACTAAAGACGGCAACGAAAACAGCATAATGGCTTTGATTAGCCAATATAACGCTGCGGTAAAATCAGAGAATGATCGTTTAGGTTTAATGTCAGACTGTGCTGTGGTGCCTAAACCTGCGGTAACGTTAGAAAACGGGGTGTGCGTGTTAACCTCGGCAACTGACCGCGCAACATTCTAAAGCACCTAAGGTGCAACCCGCATTTAAGGTAGTGGTTAAGGCCGCTACCTGCATTGGCTTTTAAAGATGAATAACATGCAAACAGTAGAACCTTTTACACGTATATATCAGCGCGCTTGTGAGCGTAAAGCTGGCGCTCTGGCGTTAGAGGCGTTACTTAGTAACTGCGCGAGTGCCGAAGATATTGCCGTAATACCTGATAATCTTTTGTTGGGTGAATTGACAAAAAAAGTATTTCAATCAGGCTTTGTCTGGCGAGTAGTACGGCAAAAGTGGCCTGGTTTTTGTGACGTGTTTTTTGATTTTAATATCGAAAAAATACTGTTAATGAGCGATGAAATGCTGGAAGAAAAAGCGCGTGATGTGCGTATTATTCGTAATGCTAATAAAGTATTTACGGTTCGCCATAACGCTTTGATGATTCACGATCTTGCCTTAGAGCACGGTAGCTTTGCCCGTTTTATTGCCAACTGGCCAACGGAAAACATTATTGGCTTGTGGGCATACTTAAAACAGCACGGTGCACGTTTAGGCGGTAATACTGGGCCTTATGCACTAAGGGCTATAGGTAAAGACACCTTTATTTTAAGTACCGATGTTGAGGCCTATTTGCGTGCAAGCAAGGTGTTTGACGGCGGTATTACTAGCAAGCGTAGTTTGGCACAAATTCAGCAGCAATTTAACGTGTGGCAGCAACAGTCAAACCGTAGCTTGCAGCAGATTAGCCAAATTATTGCCTTTAGTGTTGGCGATAACTATGTCGGCATGTTGCAGTAAAATAATAATCTGACACAGTTTTTTAAGTGAAAATATGCACAGTACTTATTATGTTAGTAACACTGAACTGCCGGCTGAGCTTGCTATTCAGTTACAGCGATTTGGCTTGCAGCCAATAGCCACGCCTACTGGCTGGTATCTCGCTTGGCAAGATAACGCGCTAGTGCTGTTACATACTGATTTACCTAAGCAAGGCGCTATCTTAGTTGATTTTGCCAGCGGTGCTGCTAGTTATCGACGTATGCACGGCGGTGGCAAAGATGAAGCTATTGCTAAAGCCTGTGGGTTAAATAAAAAACGCAATTTGACCGTGCTTGATGCCACTGCGGGTTTAGGCCGTGATGCCTTTGTGTTGGCAAGTTTAGGCGCGAGTATTACTTTAGTTGAACGCAACCCCGCTATTGTTGCCTTACTGTTTGATGGTTTGCGCCGTGGTGCAGAAATAGCTGAGCTAAGTTGGCTGCCTGAGCGTATGAAACTACTGCATAGCTCAGCGCTTGACGCATTACAGCAACATAGCTCGGTCGATGTAGTCTATTTAGACCCGATGTTTCCAGCGCGAGATAAAACCGCATTAGTGAAAAAAGAAATGCGCGCATTTCATGATGTGGTGGGCAGCGACACCGATGCCGATGCGTTATTGGCACCGGCACTTAAGCTGGCGCAAAAGCGTGTGGTAGTAAAGCGGCCAAGTTATGCTAGCTTTCTTGCTGAGTTAGCACCAACCATGTCGGTAACCAGTAAAAATAACCGTTTTGATGTGTACATTAACGCAGCAATTTAATGAACTTCGATTTGTAGCTATTAACTTAAGAAGGAAACAATAATGATTAAAGTAGGCGATAAGTTACCAGAAGTAAGTTTTTCACAACTGACTAAAGAAGGTGTAATGAACCCGACCACCAGTCAAATTTTTGCGAATAAAAAAGTGGTATTATTTGCAGTGCCTGGCCCATTTACACCAACCTGCTCGGCGGCACACTTACCTGGTTATATTACGCTAGCTGACCAAATTAAAGCCAAAGGTATTGATACCATTATTTGTACTGCGGTGAGTGATGCCTTTGTGATGAGCGCATGGGCAAAAAGCCAAAATGCAGAAGAAATTGTATTTTTAGCCGACGGCGGCGCAGCATTTCATAAGGCGACTGGCTTAACGATGGACACCGCTGACTTTGGTGGTGTGCGTTCACAGCGTTACGCCATGATCGTCGATAACGGCGTAGTAACCTTATTAAACGTAGAAGCACCAAAAACCTTTGAAGTGAGCAAAGCCGAAGTGGTATTAGCTGCACTGTAAACATCAGGCCTGACTGCGATTACTAGAGCGCAGTCAGCGCCGTTTTTATTGACGGCCATACTTCATCGGCACTGGCTTTATCTGCTTCAGTTAGGTTTTGTCCAGACAATACTAAAACTTTACGCGCAATACCGGCAGCTTTAGCCGCTTGCATATCGGCTTTTTTATCACCTAGCATTAAGCTTTGCGCTGGGTCTATCTGATATTTCTTTATCGCTTGCAATAACATACCAGGCGCAGGTTTACGGCAGTCACATTCGGCTTGATAGGGCGGTTTCGCATTAATCGGGTGATGTGGGCAAAAATACACATCGGTTAATTTAACCTGATGCGCTTCAAACTGGGCTTTCATCCAAGCGGTAAGTTGCCAAAACTTGGCTTCGTCGTAATAGCCACGGCCAATACCAGATTGGTTAGTCACCACAATTAATAAATAACCTTGTTGTTGTAAATGCCGACAGGCAGCAAATACACCGTCAATAAACTCAAATTGCTCTGGCGAGCTAACATAACCATGGTCAACGTTAATTACGCCGTCTCGATCTAAAAAAGCGGCTTTGCGTAATGACATTATAAGCGCACCATTATAATTTCTGCTCCGTTACAACTTTATCAAACATTGAAGCAACCGCAGCTACCGAGATTTTTTGCATAATATTGCTGCCTTTTACTCTGGTGCCCCATTTTAACTCAGAGGCCGTTTTGCCTTTTTGCTCCAGCAAGCTTTGGTGGTAAACCTCAACCACATACTGACGAAATAAATACGGGCCGGTGCGGTCGGGGTTACTATGGCCATATAAACCGATAACGGGCGTGCCTACGGCTACGGCCATATGAGTTGGCCCAGTGTCAGGCGCTAGCACAACACTGGCATGCTTAAGTACGGCTAGTAACTGTTTTAACGTGGTTTTACCGGTTAGATCGGTAATAGTGCAGCTGGCTGAAGCTATAATAGCTTGGCTTAAATTGCGCTCTAGCTCGGTTGGCCCACCGCATAACATAACGGCAAAGCCCTTGCTCATGGCGTAATCGGCTAAGGCCGCGTAGCGCTCTGGCAACCAATTACGTTCGGCTTTGGATGCTGCAGGGCTAATAACAAGTACGCGGCTATTACCGGTGGCGGCAAGCTGCTGTTTGGCCCAAGCTTCGTCTTCGTCTGTTATAGGTAACTGCCAGGTTGGTGCTTGTTCTGGTACGCCAATAGCTTTGGCAAACTGGCGAAAACCATCTAGTACATGACTGCGCGGTGCGGCTTGTACACGATGGTGCATAAATAACGCGTGTAGCTCTTTTGCGGTATGCCAATCAAAACCAATTTTTTTACGCGCTTTAATAAATAGCGAAGCTAAGTTAGCGCGAAACGCTACCTGCATATGCAATAGCACATCGAAATGTTCATTTTTTAATTGCTGTTTTAACTGCCCGTAAGCGGCTTTGCCTTGTTTTTTATCAAATACTACCAGCTGAACACCTGGCAGGCCTTCGAGTAAGCGCGCTTCAACCTTGCCAATTACCCAAGTTATATTTGCCTTTGGATACTGACGCTGAATACTCTGCACGACAGAAACGGCATTACACACATCGCCAATGGCTGATAAGCGCAAAATGCAAATGGAGTTAAGTTGCTGCACAGACAAATTAGCTATTTCCTTTTAGATCTTGAATTTTGCGGATCACTTTACTGGTAGAGCGGCCATCAACAAAGGTAAGTACCTGTACTTCGCCACCATGCGCAATAACCACATCCGCACCAATGATAGTATCTAGGCTGTAATCACCGCCTTTTACCAATACATCGGGCAAAATTTGGCTAATTAGCTGCAGTGGCGTGTCGTTTTCGCTGGCATCATCACCAAAGGGCACAACCCAATCAACACTGGCTAAGCTGGCTAATACCGTTGCGCGGTCTTCAAGGGTATTAATTGGTCGCTGTTCGCCTTTTAGCCGCCGTACTGAGGCATCTGAATTTAAGCCTACCACTAAGCGGTCGCCTAAGGCTTTGGCTTGGGCTAGGTAGCGCACATGGCCGGCATGCAAAATATCGAAACAGCCATTAGTAAAGACAATGCGCTCATTATTTTGCTGGGCAAATTGAATATGCTGCAGCACTTTATCAAATGGCGTTTGGTAGAAATCGCCCTGGCGGAATAAGTCTTTATTTAGCTTTATCGCCAGCTCTTTGGGTGACACTGTAGCCGCGCCAACTTTACCTACAACTATACCCGCGGCTAAGTTAGCTAACTGGGTAGCATCACTAAGTGACAAACCGGCACTTAACATTACCGCTAAGGTAGCAATAACGGTATCGCCGGCACCGGTAACATCACTGACTTCTAGTACTTGAGCTGGAAAATGATGATGCTCGTTGGCGGTAATTAAACTCATACCTTGTTCGCTACGGGTTAATAAAATAGCCTTAACTTGTGCGCGCTGTATCAGCATGCGCGCCGAACTTAATATCAGCTCTAGAGAATCTGTTTTACCACCAGCGGCTTTAAATTCACCCAAATTAGGCGTAATAACATCAGCACCGGCATAAACCGATAAGTCGGCTTGTTTGGGGTCAACTAATACCGTTTTTCCAGCCATTTTAGCTAGTTGAATCATTTTGCTTATTTGTTGCAGCGAGCCTTTATTGTAATCGCTAAACACAATAACGTCGTAAGTTTGATAAATGCCGGCAAAGCGCTCTGCCAGCAGTGTGGCGTCGGCAAGGCTAAACATTTCTTCTTGGTCTAAGCGCACTATTTGTTGCTGGCGCGACACCACGCGCATTTTTGCAATGGTCGGTTTAGTGTTCTGGCTAAATAACTCAGAATGAATATGTTCACCCACTAATAGCTGCTGCAACGATTCACCAGCACTGTCGTTGCCAATAATGCCCAGCAGGCCGGTTTTACCATCTAAGTGGGCAATATTACGCGCTACGTTGGCGGCACCACCGGCTTTATCTTCTATTTTACTGATTTTCACTACTGGCACGGGCGCTTCAGGTGAAATGCGTTGTGAGTCGCCGTTAAAATAGCGGTCAAGCATAACATCGCCAACCACCAATACTGATGCCGATGATAGGTTCTGTAGCAGGCTTAAATCAATCATTAATGGCTACCTGTGATGGCAAAGTCGAGTGCTTCACACAGCCAATGGCCAATAAACATATGCACTTCTTGAATACGCGCAGTTTCGTCGTTGTTAACGATAATAGCCAGTTTAGCAATGTCTTTTACTAAACCGCCATCTCGACCGGTTAGAGCCACAGTATAAGCGCCAAGCTCGTTAGCGGCTTGTAAGGCCAAATTAATATTGGGGCTTTTGCCTGATGTGGTTAAACCAATAACCACATCTTCGGCGCGCACTAAACCTTTAACTTGGCGCTCAAACACGCTGTCAAAATGGTAGTCGTTAGCATGAGCAGTTAAAATGGAGGTGTCGGTGGTTAAGGCAATAGAGGCCAGTGGGCCGCGCTCGGCTTTATAACGCACCATAAATTCTGCGGCTAAATGCTGGCTATCGGCGGCGCTGCCACCGTTACCCATCCACACCACTTTGCCACCTTGGGCTAGGCCATGTTGCACCGCATTAAACAATTGCATCGCATCGTCATGGTAGGCTTCTACAGTGGCAAAAGCGTCACGGTGGCGCTGTAAACTATCTAAGAAACTTTGCTTTAAATTTGACATATTAGGGCCCTGCGTTGCGGCATCAGTAAACGTATTTTAACGGATCTTTACTGTTGCAGAAGTACTTTTTACAGCTTATCCCAAAAGCTAGTGTAACGGGAGAGTTCGCTGATTATGACTGTGACGGTTCAAAAATTGCTTTAAAATAATCGAGTACATAGGTTAAGCCCGGAATAATATTGAGCTTTTGTTGTAACGGCTGCGCCAGTGCTAGTTTAGCTTGATTCGCTATTTCTGCTTGTGCTAATGCGCTGGTATAGATCAATCCTTGCTCTAGGCATTTAGCAATACGCGTTGGCTGATCTTTTGCTACCGGAATTGCTACGATATTTTTCTGCAATGCAATGGCTTGTCCCATAATATCACCGCCACCACTAACAATAAGTTTAGCGTGCTGCACTAAGGTCATTAACTCGGCGTTGGGAATGCTTTTTACCAGTTGAATTTGCCCCGTTTCCGCCAACGTGCCTTGATAGTTAGCGCCGGTTACTACTATATGTTGCAGTTGTGGTTGCTTAAGTAGTTTAGCCGCTTGGTAAAATACTTCAGTAGCTGGCACACCTTTGTAGGTGTGGCCACCCCCACCTGCGGCCCAAAGTACAAAGTCTTTGCCAGTTAAATTGGCAAACTCTGCGGGTAGATTAGCAGCTGGCTGGCTAAACACTGGGCCAATAAACTGCGGTTGCTTTGCCTTGCATAGGGCTAATTTAAGTTTTTCTAGCCAAGTAAAATCGCCATCAACAAATTTAAACTGGGTGATCCAGTGCGCATCTAAATACGGCAAACGACTGAATGAAAAGCCACGCTTACGCTTTTTCTTATGTTGACTAATAAACACAACTTTACTACCACAGGTTTTGGCATGACGCACTTGTGATGCGCGGCCCGAGCAATCAAATACTGTAACATCGGGGCGTATTTGCGTTACCAGTTGATTAACCGCCGTAACTTCTTTAGTTGGGCTGTTGTTTAATAAGAAATATGGAAATGGGCAACTGGTAGCATAGGGCGCATCTTTACTTAAAATAAAGCTGATTTCTGCTGCAGGCCAGTGCTGCTTTATGGCTTGGGCGATAATAAGTGAGCGCATGTATTCGCCCGTGCCTTGAGCGGAAGATACGGGTATAAACAGAATTTTCAATGCGTTGGCCATTATAAACAACAAGCGATTTGGGTGTGACAAGTTTAACAAATTGCAGTGTAACAAGCTATTCTGTGATAATAGCGGCGTCTTTTATTTTAATGTTCAAGGTACTGATGATAAACCGGCTGTTTTACTCTTTGATTTTATTGTTGTGCTGGCCGCTGGTTATTGCTTACTTGTTGTGGCGCTCAGTTAAAGATCCTGCGTATCGTCAGCGCTTTGCTGAGCGTTTTGCTGTTAAGTTGCCATCAAACCGGGCAAAAAACGGCATAGTGCTGCACGCGGTGTCGGTGGGGGAGTTTAATGCGGCAAAACCGATTATTAAACAATTGCTACAACAATACCCACAACTGCCTTTAACGTTAACCTGTACTACGCCTACTGCGTCTGCTGCTATTTTGCAGCTACAAGCTGAACAGCCAACAATTCAGCACTGTTATCTGCCGTTTGACTATCCGATCCTTGTGCGTCGTTGGCTTAAGTTTATGCAGCCACAACTGTTTATTATTTTAGAAACTGAGTTATGGCCCAATTTATTGGCCAATTGCAAAGCTTTTACGATACCTACTTTAGTGATTAATGCTCGGCTATCGGCGCGTTCAGCCAAGGGATATCGGCGTTTCAGCTGCTTTACTAAAGCCATGCTGGCGGACATTAGCCAAATTCTAGCCCAAGATCGTGCGAGTGCGCGCCGGTTTCAAGCTTTAGGTGCTAAGCAAGTACAGGTTGCGGGCAATATAAAATACGAATTATCGATCCCCGAAACCAGCATTGCGCTGGCGCAACGGATTAAACCTTTAATACAAGGGCGGCGAGTTTGGGTTGCTGGCAGCACGCATGCCGGCGAAGATGAAATATTACTACAAGCGTATCAACAATTAAAAATAGACCACCCAGAACTACTATTAGTGCTAGCGCCACGGCATCCAGAGCGATTTACGGCCGTTGCTGAGTTGTTGCAACAACAAAAAATAGCTTACGTACAACGCAGTAGCGGCCAAGCACCCAGTAGTGGCACTGAGGTATGGCTGATTGATAGTATGGGCGAGCTATTAACATGGTATCAGCTTGCAGATTTTGTGTTTATTGGCGGCAGTTTAATTGCACGGGGTGGCCATAACCCATTAGAAGCAATGGCGTTTGCTAAAACAGTGTTGTCTGGCCCCTATATATTTAATTTTCAACAGGTATTTCAACTACTACAAAAGCAAGATGCCTATTTTTCGGTATCAGATACCGCCTCCATTGTGTCGCGGGTGCAGCAGCTTATTACGCAGCCTGATCTGGCCGTACGCACTGGGCATAAAGCGTTTGCATTATACCAACAGCAACAAGGGGCCGTGGCGCAAGTTATGGCCAAGGTTGCGATATTATTACCTATGGCTGGTATTAAAACCTGGTGTCAGGGCGCGAATGTGGCGTGGTTTGACCCCGATTTTTACCCTGAATTTGAGCTAGCGTACTTTCAACCTGAATTTTGGCAACGTCGAGGTTTAGTAACGGGGCAGTCAACCGGGCGAAATACCGTGTGGTTTGTGCAGCAAGATAATAAACAGGCGGTATTGCGCCATTATTATCGCGGCGGTTTAGTCGGTAAAATAAATAAGGACACATTTTGGCCTAGCCCAGTGTTAAAGAGCCGCGCTATGGTTGAGTTTCGCTTATTGCAACAGATGCGCTTATGGCAGTTACCCGTGCCTCGCCCCTGTGCGGCGTTATACCAAGCAGATCGCTTTGGTTACCGTGCTGACATTTTGATTGAGCGCATTAGCTCATCAACAGAGCTTGCGCAGCTATTAGTAACACGAGCATTAAACAAAGCGGAATGGCATGACCTAGGGGTATTGATCGCGAGGTTTCATCAATATGGTGTGCACCATTCTGATCTTAATTGCCACAATATTTTATTAGATAACACAGGCCAGTTTTGGCTGATTGATTTTGATAAGTGCGAGATAAGACCGCAGGGCGGATGGTGTCAACAAAACCTAGCTCGCTTACAACGCTCTTTGTTAAAAGAACGTAGTTTACAGCCTGCATTTAACTGGGATATAGCACAATGGCGCTGGTTAGTTGCCGGTTATAATGCACAGTTTACAAATAAGGCCAATTAAACTCGGTAATTTTCTAGGGCCTGTTGATCTTTGCTGTTTATAATTTAGCCAACCCACATTGGCAGCCATATAAGGCAGCAAGCCAAGGCCAGTGTACTTGCATAATTCCGGGCTAATTTATCATACCTTGTTGCTACTGAGCGGTAATGTTTTAGCCTGGCAAACACGTTCTCAACCAGATGGCGATATTTGTACAGACACCAGTCAATATCGCCATTACCAATCTTCGAATTACGCTTGCGCGGTATGTTAGGGACGCCCTTTTTTTCTCGGATCTGCTCTCGTATCTTCTCGCTATCATAGCCCCGGTCAGCGATAACGTGTTCGGCATCAGGCAGTTGTTTTAGTAATTCTATGGCTGCTTTACTGTCATGAACCTCACCGCCTGTCACAATAAAATCTATTGGCAAGCCGCAACTATCCACTGCCATATGGATTTTCGTCGTGTTACCACCACGACTTTTCCCAATCGCTTCTTTATCTTCTGAGCGAGCACCTGTCGCATGCTGATGCGCTTTGACGATGCTGCCGTCTATAAATTCCCACTCTAAATCAGCCAATTGCCTTAACTCTGCGAATAGCTGCATTAGAATGCCTTTCTTAGACCACAGGTTAAAACGCCGGTAGATGGCGCTCCAATCTCCAAAAGCTTCTGGCACATCGCGCCAAGGGCAACCGACCCGCATCCGATACAAAATGCCTTCGAAAGTATTTCTGTGTTCCGGCTTGTCATATACGCGGCCCGTTTTAAGCATCAATCTGATTAGCTTTGACCAGTACTCGTCTGTTAACATTGTTCTTGGCATGATGGGTTGTCATGGTTAGTTTTTGGCGAAAGTAATTATACCAGCCCATCATGCTGTCTAATAATCCATCACGAAAGATCAACAAGCCCTAATTTATTCACCCGACATTCACTTTTTATCTCTCGTTCCGGCTTGGTGCTGGCGCATTTGTTTGATATAACAAGGTGAAATGGAGGGTAACATCGATGCGGCTAAATAAAATAATAATAGGCTTGATGCTAACCAGCTTTATGTTAGTGGCAGAATCGCAAGACATTGCCGCAGCTAAAGCGGCTTATGAGCAAGGCGATCACGCTAAGGCAGCGCAACTATGGCTTGCTTTGGCAGAACAAGGCAACACTACGGCTCAGTTTGAGTTAGCCAAGTTATATTCGCTGGGGCAGGGTGTTGAGCAAGATGCACTGCAAGCGGCGTACTGGTTGGAAAAGGCGGCATCGAAAACCGCAACCAGCGATAAAAATTCGATAAAACAGCCAGACATTACCGCGCTAACCGCTGACCGCAACGAAGTGGCCGATTTACCTGTGTTAGCGCTTAGCGAAGCCAATTTTGCTAATGGTATGCGCTTGTTTCAGCAAAAAAACTATGCGGCAGCTTACAGCCATTGGTATCCGTTGGCTCTGTCTGGCGTACTTGATGCGCAGTTAAATTTAGCCGCTATGTAT
This sequence comes from Rheinheimera sp. D18, assembly GCF_004345025.1. Classification (GTDB taxonomy): domain Bacteria; phylum Pseudomonadota; class Gammaproteobacteria; order Enterobacterales; family Alteromonadaceae; genus Alishewanella; species Alishewanella metallidurans. Next base: position 493,799 of record NZ_CP037745.1, read on the forward strand.
GCCAACGGTGATGGTTTGAGCAAGAGTGACGCAAAAGCCGTGCGATGGTTTACTGCCGCCGCAGAACAAGGTTCTGCACAAGCGCAGTATCAGCTTGCCCTCGCTAACGCCAATGGCAACGGTGTCGCGCAAGATGACGCCTTAGCCGTATATTGGTATCGCAAAGCCGCAGAGCAACAATATAGGTTAGCGCAGTATAACCTTGGGTTTATGTATGCCAACGGGCGCGGCGTAACCCAAGATGATGTGAGTGCTTTATTATGGTATGAGCGCGCCGCCGTACAGGGCGATGTTGACGCGCAATATCTTGTTGCAGAGCGATACCGCACAGGCAGAGGTACGAATGCGGATATCAATAAAGCGATAGGTTGGTATCAACGAGCTGTTGAGCAAGCGCATAGTCGAGCTATGTATCAGTTAGCGCAATACTATTTGCAGGGTATTGGCGTGAGTAAAAATGAATCTCGCGCTTTTGACTTATTTAACTTAGCGGCGGCTAAAGGCATTGTTGAAGCTCAGCGCGAAGTCGGCATTAGTTATTCACTAGGCCGAGGTGTGCGTAATAACTATGATAAAGCGCTTGGCTTTCTTGAAAGCGCTTGTGCACAAAAGGATAGCCAAGCGTGTTATCAGCTGGCCGTGCATTTTGATGAGGGCTTAGGTGTAAAGGCGGATGCGAGTCGTGCGATGCCATTGTTTCGGCATGCAGCTACCGCCGGTAATGTTGACGCACAGTTTCGTTTAGCTGCCATGCTTAGCCAAGCAACGGAGCAAAACATTGATGACGTTGAGGTATTTAATTGGTTTCTTAAAGCGGCCGAGCAAGGGCATGCTCAGGCGCAATACTTAACGGCAATACGTTATGCCGACGGCAATGGTACTGCAAAAAATGATACTGCGGCGGTAAAGTGGTATCAGCTTGCGGCAGAGCAAGGCGTGTTATTTGCGCAGTACAACCTAGGGTATATGTATGGCGCAGGCCGTGGTGTTGCGCAAAATGATGAAAAAGCTTTGTATTGGTACACTAAGGTTGCGCAGCAAGGCGATGCCGATGCGCAGTTTAATTTGGGCTTGCGCTACGAAACCGGCCGCGGCGTGCGCCAAGACGATAATCAAGCGGTACATTGGTATCAAAAATCCGCAGCACAAAATCATTTACGTGCGGTGGCCAACCTCGGTTATATGTACGAAAAAGGCTATGGCGTTAACTTAGATGAGCGTAAAGCCTTTGAGTTATATCAGCAGTCGTTATCAGAGCAAGTGCCAAGGGCATTAACCGCACTTGGCCTATTTTACAAAAATGGCCGGCAAGTAAAAGCGAGTGATGAAAAAGCCGTAGAACTCTTTCGCCTAGCCGCCGAGCAGGGCCATGCAAATGCACAATATAATTTGGCGTGGATGTACGAGTATGGCCGAGGGGTAAAGAAAGATTTAGTTAAAGCCCGAGATTTTTACCAACTTGCAGCCGAACAAAATGAACCCCTAGCACAGGCACAATTAAATCGTTTACTAAACCTATAGGTTGCTTAGGGCGGTGTTGGCAGGCGTGAGATTTTTCTGTCTTAGCACTCGCGCTAATTGCATCTGGCAACATAGTCACCGACAATAGCCGCCTTTAGCGAATGGGCAGGTATATAGCCGTGATACAGCAGTGGGATGTTATTGTAATTGGTGCTGGCGCTGCCGGTTTAATGTGCGCAATAGAAGCCGGCAAACGAGGCCGTAAAGTATTAATACTGGATAACGGCAAACGCGTTGGCCGTAAAATTATTATGTCCGGTGGTGGTCGCTGTAATTTTACCAATATGTATTCCAGCCCTGAGAACTTCCTATCGCACAATAAGCATTTTTGTAAATCGGCGTTAAGCCGTTATAGCCAATGGGATTTTATCGCCCTAGTGCAAAAGCACAATATTGCTTACCACGAAAAAACCTTAGGTCAGCTATTTTGCGATAATAGCGCTAAAGATATTGTTGATATGCTGCTAACTGAAGCCAAAACGGCGGGTGTACAAATTGCACTGCAACAACAGATCCAGCAAGTGAGCAAAACGGAGGCGGGTTTTATTGTCGATACACCAGACGTTAGCCGAGCCTGTCACAGTTTAGTGGTCGCTAGTGGTGGCTTAAGCTTGCCCAATTTAGGCGCTACAGCCTTTGGTTTTCAACTTGCCGAGCAGTTTGGTCTTAACGTACTACCGCTTCGTGCGGCATTAGTGCCAGTAACGTGGCAGCCGGCAGACAAAGCCGTATTTGAAGAAATTAGCGGCGTATCATTACCGGTAACTGTCGAAGCAAATGGCACTCTATTTCCTGAAGATATGCTCTTTACACATCGCGGTTTAAGTGGGCCTGCCATATTACAAATTTCTAGCTATTGGCAACCGGGTGACGATATAACAGTAAACCTGTCACCAGAAACTGACATAAACGAATTTTTAACCAACCAACAGCAAAGCCACCCAGAGCAAGAATTAAAAACCGCTTTAAGCAAATTACTACCAAAGCGCTTAGTTGAAAAACTGTTAGACATGCAGCTTGTTACCAACCAGCCACTAAAAGCTTTACACAATAAAACCATACAAAACATTGCTAATAGCCTACACAGTTATATTTTTAAACCCAACGGCACTGAGGGTTATCGAACCGCAGAGGTCACCTTAGGTGGTGTAGACACCAATGATTTATCGTCAAAAACCATGGCCGCTAAACAGCACGATAACCTATTCTTTATTGGCGAAGTAGTAGACGTTACCGGCTGGCTAGGGGGATATAACTTCCAATGGGCCTGGGCCAGCGGCTGGGTAGCAGGGCAGTATTGTTAGTGTTAATTACTAAGTGAATAGATATGAAAAAACTTTCTATAGTACAAAAAAAGCAGCAGCAATATGTAATGAGTGCAGTAACTGCGTTAGAGCAACAAGCGTTAACAGAATTAGCGGGCGTGGTGCAGTGTTGGTTTAGTTTTGATTATGAAGCTTTTCCAATTAGCTTATTAGCACGGGTGCAATTTGCTGAACAGGCGGCACTTGATGCGGCGCAGCCGCAGTTAGCGCTGTGGCAAAAACGTTTTAGCGGTTTAATGCTAAAGCGTGGCGTCATTTTAAAAGATATGCGTAAGCATTTAGTGTTTACCACCCTTAGCCCCGACGACTAGAAGGCTATTTATAGTGAAATATTATCTTGGCGCTTATGCGGCGTCACCAAATCACAGTACTTGGAATGCCGCACTAGAAACGGCGTACTACACCGAACTAAAAAAACTGGATAGATTAAAAGGCTTAGAGCATCCATTTTATGGCAGTTTGCATCAATATGACGATGCGTGGTTTTTGGCAAATATAGCGCCGGCTTGGAATTACGTATTTACCTGTATTCCCGGCACTATGAATGCGTTGGCAACTAACCCACAGTTTGGTTTGGCGTCAAATGACGAGGCAGGTCGTGCGGCAGCTCTGCAGTTTATGCAGCAAGCTTGCGCAGCGGTTGCTAAGTTGAATCAGCACGTAGGTAGGCAAGCGGTTACGGCGATTCAAATTCATACTGCACCGGCACGCCACCGTGCGTCGTCATCAACCGCAGCGTTAGTTAAATCGTTAAATACGCTGGCCAGCTGGGATTGGCAAGGCGCGCGCATTGTTATTGAGCATTGCGATGCTTATGTTGATAGCCATGTACCGTCAAAAGGTTTTTTGTCGTTAGCCGATGAAATAGCGGTACTTTGTGAAGTAAATCAATATACTGCTGCGCCGCTTGGCATAGTAATTAACTGGGGTCGTTCGGTATTTGAAGCGCGTGAAATTAATGGTGCGGTGGCACATATTCAGGAAGCGCTGGCGGCTGGCGTGTTAGCGGGTGTAATGTTTTCTGGTGTGTCAGATCAAGACAGTGAGTATGGCGCATGGCGTGATAGCCATCAACCGCCTAAAAGCAGTGCGTTGATTCAACACGGTTCACCAGTCTCGTGGATGACAGAACAGACAATGCACGATTGTTTAGCGGCTTGCACTGATCCTGAGCAGTTACTGATACTGGGCGCTAAAATTGGTATTCGACCACAGGATGCAACAGTAAAGCAGCGTATCGCTTATATTCACGATACGCTGGCTATTTTACAACGCTATTTTACGCGCTAGTTCGATGGCGTGCGGTACTTTTCAAACCAAGCAAGCATGTATTCTACTTTTTCAATCATGCGGCTTGGTCGGTTAGATATGCCGTGAGGCGAACCCGGCACCCGTACCATAGTAGTATCAATGCGGCGTAATTTTAGCGCTTGATAAAACTGTTCTGATTCCGAGATTGGCGTACGACGGTCACTTTCACCGGTAATTAAAATTGTTGGTGTTTGCACATTGCCAACTAAACTTAACGGTGAACGCTGCCAGTAATGTTCAACGTTTTCCCAAGGCACGCCTGGAAATTGGTGGAAGGTTTGGTAGGTGTAAGAGTCGCCAGTAAGCACCTTGCTTAACCAGTTAATTATCGGTTTGACAACGGCTGCGGCTTTATAGCGGTTGGTTAAGCCAATAGCATAGGCAGTAGCAATACCGCCGGCTGAACCACCACCAATAAACAGATTATTTTCATCAACAAAGCCTAACTTAATCATCGCGTTTACACCGCTATCATGATCGGCGTAATCTTCTGGCGAGCTATATTTGTTGTGTAACAACATGGCAAAACGTTCACCATAAGATGAGCTACCGCGGTGGTTATCGAAAAATACTACGTAACCTTCTTTGGCATAACGCTGCATTTCTGCGCTCCAGTGCGGACCATAGGCTAGATGTGGCCCGCCATGAATTTCCAGTATTAATGGATATTTTTTTGTTGGGTCAAAGTCGGGCGGCGTCATATACCAGCCTTGCATTTCTTCGCCATCAAACGACGATTTATAAATAACCTCATGGGTTTGCGCGAGCTTTTTATGCGCTAATAAGTCTTCATTAAGTGCGGTAAGTACCGTGGCTTTACCTTTTTGTAAAACGGCCACTTCGCTTGGACGCTGGCTAGTACCGTGGGTATAGGCAATAACACCGTTAGCCGATACGCTATATTGGCCACTTAAATACGGCTGAGGCTGCGACACGCCGCTTAAATTTGCCGTAAGCTCTGTTAGCTTGCCGTTAGTGGTAAGTGTGCCTAACTTACGCATGCCGCGCTGGTCGTATTGTACGATAAAGCTAGAATTGCTCTGCCAATTTGGGCTTTCTATGCTTAGGTCTAAGTTTGCTGCTACATCGCTAATTTCGTTGTTTTTTAACGACAGTATTTTTAACTTGCTGTTGGTATAAGGCACTAAATCGTTACTTTGCCATAAGAACGCCAGCTGTTTACCGTCAGCAGAAAATACCGGCGAGGACTCATCGCCTGCCATTTCGGTGAGTGCGGTAAGTTGTTCTGTCGCTAAATCTAAACGATATAAATTGCTATCGCGCGGCTGAAATTCCCATTCAGGGCTTAAGTTAGCTGAAAATACTAAGGCGCTACTATCGGGTGTAAAGCTAAGATCGCTACCGTAATTAAAATCGCCTTTAGTTAGCTGGCGCTCAGTGCCACCAGCGCTAGGTAAGACAAAAATTTGCCGAAATTCTGGTTTTAAAAAGCCTTGGCCATCAGCTTGATAACGTACGCGGTCAATAACAATGGCTGATTCTGACCAGTTTGCCCCTTTGGGCTTTTTAACCTTTTTAACAGTTTGCTTTACTGCAGCTTCTTGGGCCGCCACGTTCATGGTAAAAGCTAATTGTTTGCCATCGGGTGACCAGGTGAGGTTGCCTGGGCTAGCTTGTAGCGTAGACAACTGCGCAGTTTTGTTTTCTGCCAACCAATGTAGATGAATTTGCCGCTTACCACTAACATCAGAAATAAACGCTAGCTGTTTACTATCGGCAGACCAACGCGGCTGGCTGTAGTTAAATTTATCGGCAAATAGCGGCAGCTGCTTACCGGTTTTAACATCAAGTAACCACAGTGTAGTGTGGGTGCTGTCGGTCATAATGTCATTGCTGGCGCGCACATAAACTATTTTGCTGCCATCGGGCGAAATTTGTACGTCAGCGGCGTATTCTAAATCGAAAATATCTTCTGCTTCAAAATATTGGCTGCTAGTGATGCTAGTGCTAGTAGACGTTGGTGTTTGTGCAAATAAAGCGTTGCTGCTGAATAATAAACTAGCAGCAACAGCAAGTGCACATTGGCTAAAAATTGGCATAGGCTCCCCGAATAGTGCAAATTAGAATAGGCTTAGCTTCAAGCTATCCTGATCTGTAATTAAGTACAAACCTGTTCGCGGTAGAGTGTGCATTTTAAGCGGCATAGCCCAATTGGGTTGGGCTAAAGCAGGTATTAAAGCCCCAACTGATTTATGTTATCAGTTGGGGTGATTTGTTATTACACGTTTAGGCTATCGAAAATATTTAAAAAGGTGGGTGTTTGCTGAATATGCAAATTTACGCGCAACCGTCTAGCTATATCTTGGCCACTAATAATACCGCGTATTTGATGGCTTTCTCGATCAATAACTACGCAGTGCAATTCACCACTAGATTGCAGTGTGTTAACGACATCGGCAATATTACACTGTTGTAATTGTTGGTAAGCCAGCGCTTTAATGCGCTCGCGTGGCCGCATTAAATCGGCTACCAAAATATCACCACGGCTGTCACCAAACGCGATACGGCGCATAATGGCTTGATCTGAAAGTTGATCTATATGCAACAAACCAACTAAATGGCCATCGTTATCTACCACTAATTTTAGTTTGGTTTGTTCTTGCTGCATCATATCTAAGGCATCACGAGCAAAACTAGAAGCGTTAATCATGTTTGGCAGGCTGTGCTTAAAATCAGTTACTACTGACATTGCCGGCGAGTTTAATGTTTTATCATTAAAGTCAGACGGTTGTACTAAGTGATCAATCGCTTCAACATCATATAAAGCTAAGGTTTTCATTGTATCCTCACAAACCGACCATTAAGGTTTAGTCGGCGAATTAGCAAATTAATTTAAATAAATTATCTATTTAGGATTAAACAGCGGTGGAGGATAAACCAGGTGGAGCACGAGCCTGAGGTGTTGTTAGATACGCATTCGCGTTACTAGCCGTTAAGGTTTCAATAATAAAATACTGAACAGAGGCTAACGTTAGCTCAGTAGGCTCTGGCAATGCCGGTTGTGGGTCGTCAGTATTGTTGACGTCACATTCAACAAAGCACTGCTGAGTTTGAGCTGTAAGGGCGTGAAATTGGGTATCGGCTAATGGCGATAAGCGCGCGTCATGTACGGCAAAAGCCTGTGGTGTACACAGTAAGCTTAAATACAGTAATAAGGCAAAACTACTTAGCCAGCGCAACAACGATAACCTTTATTTAGTAAACTAACGTCAATTAACTATGCTGGCGCTTGCTTATTTATGCAAGGCATAGCAGGTAATAATTGCGATAAAACGTGGCTTTTTTCTGTTAAACGCGCGATTTAGCTAATGTCGTGTTCTATGCTAAAGCCATTACGGCCATTTTTCTTGGTGACATACATTTGTTGATCGGCGCGAGCGGTTATTTCAACACTATAACCGTTATGCGGTGTTGCCATGGCAATACCTATGCTGATACTAACAAGGCCTAGCGGTGTTGCTGGGTGTGGGATCTTTAATTTGTTAATGGCTGCGAGTATTTTTTGCGCAAGAACGACAGCACCTTGGCTGTCGGTGTCGGGTAGCACCACAACAAACTCTTCGCCACCATACCGAGCCACTAAATCATTAGGGCGTAAACAACAGCTGCTCATGGCCTGAGCGACTCGGCGCAGCGCATCGTCGCCAGCTAGGTGGCCTAAGTGGTCGTTGTAAAGTTTAAAATGATCAATATCAATTAATAGTAGTGCTAAAGGCGCGCTTTGCCGTTTGCAGACCGCCAGCTGTTTATTTAAAAACTGGTCAAAATAACGACGATTATACACGCCGGTTAAACCATCCATAAACGCCAGTGAACGCAGTAAATCGGCTTGCTTTTTTAATGTTAAGTGGGCTTTAACTCGGTTTCGTAAGGTATTAGCATTAACCGGCTTTTGTAAAAAATCGACCGCACCGGCTTGCCAACAGGCATCTTCGTCCTGTTGTTGTTGCCCAGCAGTAACAAAAATTACCGGAATGTTGGCAATGGTATCTTGAGCTTTCATTAAGCGGCAGGTTTCTAAGCCATCTTGTATGGGCATAACGACATCCATCAAGATTAAATCTGGCATGCTGTCTAAGCAAACTTTAATAGCTTGCTCGCCTGAGGTTGCCATTAAAACTTTGTAATCGTCACCCAATATTTGGTAGATAATTTGAATATTAATTGGCTGATCATCAACCACTAAAATTACCGCTTTATTAGAAAAAGCGGTTAAGTCGAATGGTGCTAAATTAGACATAAATGCACATTACTTTTCATTTAACAGTGGTTTAAGTATCGCAGCTGCGGCATCAAATGCCAAGGCTGAAATCTCTTGGTTTAAATTGTGCACTAATGTGGGGTAGCTAGCCTGCAGGGTATGAGATAACTGCCTAAATAACGGCAGTGCTGCCATATTTGCCGAGTTAAGATAAAGCATTAACTGCTGTAACTGTGCTTGTATATCCTGATCAGACAGCATTTCTAAGCTCGCCGTGTTGTTTTTCTCGGAAGCGGTTTCGTCATCAAGTAGTTTAAGTAGGGTTATTGCAATGGCTTGATAAGCGCTAATGCTCGCTAAGGTTGTATCTAGATTAAGCGTACTGATGTTGTTGTTTTCTTTCAGGCGCTGCTCTTGCGCCGCGGCGAGTTGGCTTATAACCGTAAAACCAACTGTGCTAGCTGCTCCGTTAAGGCTATGAAACAGTAGCATTGCGGTTTTTACGCTGATGTTTTCTTGGCGTAATTGTTCAGTGCAGTGCTGTAAATCGGCACTAAATTGGCGTAGTACTTTAGTATATAGCTCAGCTGAATAGCCCAAACGCGCATAGGCTTGTTGTAAACTGATATGTTGTTGTTGGCAAAAGCTTAAAACCTGCGGGTTAAAAACGCTAGCTCGGCTAGGCAGGGTAGTGCTTGCCGCACGCTGGCAGTGTTTGAGGGTTTTAGTTACGACTTCATCTAGCGAAAACGGTTTGGCGATATGGTCTTGCATACCCGCAGCAAGACAGGCAGCTTTGTCACTGGGCAGGGCATTGGCGGTCATAGCAATAATGGGCAAATTAGCAAGCTGCGGTTGCTGACGAATATACTGCGTTGTTTGATAGCCATCCATTTCTGGCATTTGAATGTCCATTAGCACAACATCATAACGTGTCGGTTGCTGCGCTAACATGGCAAGCGCTTGTTCGCCACTGCTGGCAATATCAACTATTGCACCTTGGGTTGCCAGTAGTTCACTGGCAACCAGTTGATTAGTGGCGTTGTCCTCGACTAGTAATAGGGTAATATTGCTAAGCGGAATATCGTGATTAAGCTTGGGCGCTGTTGGTGCAGTAATCGGGTTTTCATGTATTGCTGAATAGACTGCAGTAAGCATCATGTCATGGGTTATAGGTTTAATTAAAAAGCCATCGAGTAACTGATCGGTACGCTCGGTGTGCTTGGTTAAAATTTCTTTACCATAGGCACTAATCATTACGACCTTTGGTGCGGGCTTATTAGCGTTGTTAAGTTTTACATACTCTGCAAACGCCAAGCCATCCATCGTTGGCATTTGCCAGTCGACAAAAATCAGCGCATAGCCCAGCTGCTGCTTACTGGCTTGCTCAACTAACGTTATCGCTTGCTCAGCGCTCTGTGCGATATCGACTTGCCAACCAAAAGCGCCAGCCATTTCTTGTAAAATTAGCCGCGCGTTATCGTTATCATCAACAATCAGCACTTTTAAATCGGCTGGTAAATGCTTAAGTAAATGGGTTTGGCTTGGGTTATCTTCAGCCGCCTGATGCAAGGTGAGATCAAAAGTAAATTCACTGCCTAAGCCAAGCTCGCTTTGCACAGCTATAGTGCCATCCATTAGGTTAATTAAGCGCTTACTAATACTTAGGCCCAAACCTGTTCCGCCGTAGCGTCGACTAATAGAGGACTCTGCTTGATGAAAGCCACTAAAGATGGATTTTTGCTGCTCTGGACTCATGCCAATGCCGGTATCTCGTACACTAAAGAGTAACTTAAGCTGGTTTTGTGGCAGTCGTTGAGCGCGAATTGAAATAATAACTTCGCCATGTTCGGTAAACTTAATGGCATTTCCGGCTAAATTAAGTAGGATTTGTTTAATGCGTAAACTATCACCGAGTAATTGCTGGGGTACGTCTGCAGCAATATGGTAGAGCAGCTCTAGTTCTTTTTCTTGCGCGCCTGAGGATAATAAAATACTAATATCTTGCAGCAAGTTTGGCAGGCTAAACGGATGCGGGTCGAGTTCAAGTTTGCCGGCTTCAACTTTAGAAAAATCGAGAATATCGTTTAGTAAGGCAAGTAATGACGTGGCCGCTCGCTGCGTTTTTTCAATGTAATCTGCTTGACGATTATCGAGTTGCGTATTCGCGGTAAGTTGTAACAAGCCTAAGATAGCATTCATCGGTGTACGAATTTCATGGCTCATATTCGCTAGAAAGTCAGATTTCGCTTGGTTGGCAATTTCAGCTTGTTCTTTGGCTTGGGCTAATTCTGACTCACGTTGTAACTGCTCGGTAAGGTCAAAGGCAATACCAAGATAACCGACACGTTGATTATACTCGTCGGTTAGGGCACTAACATTTAGCTTTACCTGCACGCTAGCACCTTGCTTAGTAACGTAGGTCCAGCGCTTTGACTCTACCCAGCCTTCCCGAGCTTTGGCAATAAGGCTTTCAAAGTCTTCATGAATATCTTTACCCAGCTCAGCCCTAAGTTTAACCGCATGACGTTGCAACTCATCAGGTAAATGAAAAATAGCCGGCGTGCATTTTTGCAGCACTTCGCTGGCTTGATAACCCAGTAAGCGTTCTGCTGCTGGGTTAAATGCGGTAATAAAGCCACTGGTATCGGTGGCTATAATGGCATAGCCCGCGCCGCTTAATATACTACGCTGCAGCGCATTTACTCGTGATATTTCGTTAGTACGAGCATCAACCAACTGTTCTAATTCGATATTAGCTTGCTTAAGCGTGTTTTCAGTAATATGCGAAAGCTCGGCTTTATGTCGCATTTTTTGTGTACGACGCATAATCAGTAATTGAACTAAAAATACGATTAAAGCAATAACTAAGCTAGCCCCTAAAATTTCGCGAAATAATACGCCTTTAGAGGGGAGCTGTAGTTTATTTATAAAAACTTGGCTCGGAGTCAGTGTTAATTGCCAGTGCCGGCCTAATAAGTTCATGTTGAGTTGTTGTTGATGTGCAATGAGGTGCTCTGCCGCTTGGCCGCGCTGAAAAAACGTTAAGGGCGTAGTGTCGGTAACATCGGCAATAGCTAAGGTTACGTCGCTTTGTAAACCACTTACTGTGCTTAGCACCTCATCAATTAAAATGGGCGCATAGCTCAAGCCATATAACTGTGCTAAGCGTGCTTCTGGCGCGGTAGGTATGCTTGATGTGTAATAAATTGGCAATAAAATAAGAAAACCTTGTTGGGTTTTTTCGTTGGCTTGCACTAAGGTAACCGGCGCGGTTAAACGCGATTCATTGGTAAGTGCGGCATCGAGCGCTGCCTTGCGACGCATAGGTTCTGAACCAATGTCAAAACCTATCGCTTCTAAATTACGCTGTTCTGGCTCAATATATTGAATAACAAATAGGCTGTCGTTATGTGGTTGAAATTGTTCAATAGTAAAGTTAAAACCTGGGCGCTCTTTAGCCATTTTCGCTAAGAATATGGCTTTTTCATTAGGGTTTAGATAACGAATAATACCAAAACCACGAGCACCGGGAAACTCATGGCTATAATCACGGTTTTGTGAGTAGCTTAAAATCAGCTGATAACTCAACTGTTCTGGTGTTACTGTCATGACCGCTGCACGCGCGCCGCGTAAACCATACTCATACAGCGCGATATTATCACGCACGCCGTCGGCTATTAGGTTTAACCGCTGCATTACTTCCTGTTTTATGCGCTGCTGCTGCTCAGCTTGCTTTAGTGAAACGAAATGGTTAGCGGTACTATAACCGAGTAGCAAAATACACAGTGGTAACCAAAGCGAAAGCAACAGCTTGCTAACGCGGGAGCTGAAGTTACGCTCAGTCATCGGTTTTCGCCTTAGGCCCAGTTGCGACAAAGGGCTGTAACAGAGTGGCCGCCTCTGCAAAATTTAGCTCTGAAATAAAGCGATTAAACTTAACGGCAGCTAACGGCGTTAAGAGATGCGCTAATGCGGCTTGGTTGGCATGCCATAATGCAACAGCGTGCATATCTTGTTGCTGTAATAATGTGAATAATTGTGAGATAGTGGAAGTGGTTTGTATATCAGCGAGTGCTAAAGATATGTCAGTCGTTATGGCATTAGCTTGAAACTGGCTTAATGCTGCGCGAATTGCCACACCAGTTTGTCGGTATACGTGAATAAATGGACTGATAGCTAGTTGCTGACCGTTATTGCCAGTTTCGATGGTGAGTTCTAACGTTTTACTTAAGTTAGCGAGTTGTTCTGCGCCTAAGGTGGCATAACCGCCGCGTAGTTTGTGTAGCAGGTGTTGTAGCTCATTCGTATTGTTGTGCAACACATACTGCTGTATTAGCGCTATATTCGTCTCAGTATCGGCGAGCATACTATTAATCATTTGCACCAACTGTGCCTGATGCTGTTTTGACATCAATAGTACAGCGTTAAATCGGTCATAATTTACCAATGTCACTTTATATTGCCCTGCCAGAGTGCCGAGTTAACAGCTAAACCGTATCTATTGTTTTAGCATAGTGCTTCCATAGGTTAATTACTACTAGCTGCGCTAGAGATTATGCGCTTTGCTGCTCATCACTGCCGCCACTAAACCAGGCTTTAAACAGTACTTTTTCTATGGCCTGCTGCAGCGCTTGGTTAATCGGTAAGTGCTGTTTGCCAAGTTCATAGTCAAGTTCATTGACTTGCTCTTTAGCCATAATCATCAACGGCGGCGGATCGGACTCTAGTGCAATCAACGATTCTTGATAAGCATGGGCTTGGTCTAGTTTAATAATTTTACAAGTAGATAGTGCGGTTTTGCCGTTTTTGTCACGATAACCGGCCGCACCAAATAAACGGCAGATGCTTGGACGTTGTTGATATACGCTACATTGCCCTTGTTTGCCGTCAAATGACAATTTTTGATAAAAAAAGCAGCCTTGAGGGTCGGTTAAGGTTTCGAGTTGTGTCAGTGTCTGTTCCGCTTTACCTTGATCAAACAAGTATAATGCCAGCGGCAACATTTCAAGCACCGTCGCTTCTATCGTCGGTTGCAAGCAGCATTCACCGCAGCCAGTGCGGCAACTTAAACCGCGCTGTTGTTGGTAGACTGAAAATGTTGTCGCTATTTCGCCATACACAGCCTCAACACGACGCGATAACTCACGCAATCGTTGCATAAAGACCTCTAACGAAATAACTGTAAATTTAGGTTTGCCTATTAAGGATCGACGAGATGTCGAGCGAACATTTTACCTAGTGAATAAAACTATCAGCAATAGGGAAATGAAAATAAATGCAAAATAATTCGTATTAGTTGCTTAGTCATAGCCAATTGAACACGGCACTATTTTTTAGCCTGATGGCGCTGCACATCTGCATCATTGCTATCGAATAGTTGTATGCGATTTGCGCCTTTTTCTTTGGCGATGCTACAGACTATATAGGCCTTTTCTAAAATTATCTTTGCACTGTTATCTTCTGGTTGAATCTCCGTAATGCCGATACAGGCACTGACATGATGAATAGTATCCTGCCATGTAAAGCTAAACTCTCGCACAACATCCAGCAACTTATAGGCTAAAGCAAAGGCTTCATTGGCACTTTTACCTGTTAGCAAAATTGCAAATTCGTCGCTGTCTAGCCGTGCTAATGGGCCGTTATGATGCGTAACTTGTTTTAAGGTGTCACTTAACTGCTGCAAAAACATATCAGCTGCAACGCGGTTGCAATTATTACTAATGGTGCGGTACTGATCTACATCGATATACAATACGCAGCCTTTGCCTACTCCCTCTTGGCTACACAATGTATTTAGTTGTTGCTCAAAGTAGTAGCGGTTATACAGCGTGGTTAAATGGTCATGGTTAGCTAAATATACTAGCTGTTCATCCGCTGATTTTTGTTCAGTAATATCAATAATTGAGCCGTGAACAATCGCGTTAGTGCTGGCATCTACTACGCCAGCCCGCAACGATATTCGTGCCCAAAATTGGTGATTATCAGCGTGTAAACAGCGAGCGTCAAAACGGCTAATTGTGCCCAGCGGCTGCGCATGTAACGCTAGTATTTGCTGCTCTAAGGTGGTCGCTATACTCGTGCCGGCAGTAGCGCGTTTTAATTGCTCTATGTTTGGGTAGCCAAACATATCTAGTAATACACTGTTGGCATTAAGCACTTTACCCGCTGTGGTGGTGCTGAACATGGCTTCAGCAGCTTGATGAAAAGCAGCTTGATATTGAGCATGCTCGGCTGCTGTTATGTTAGATATTAGCGGGCTAATTTGTAATTGATGCAGATTAAAGCTAGTGAGTGCCAGGCTGAGCAACACTAATGAAATCGGAATATACGACCAATTAAAATTGGCATGTAAGTAACCGGCTTGACCTAGTGTTAACAGCAACGCACTAATTAAGGTAAAAACACAGGCCCAAACAAAGCTGCGTGTTTGCGCTGGGCCTTTGATGCTTAAACGCAGAGCCAGCAAGATACTGCTGAACAACGCCCAACCAAGCGCTGCAAATAACAAATATAACCGAGTTTGACCGCCAGCAAAGAGCGGGCTAAACAACAATGATAATGCTAAAAAACAGCTAAGATAATTAGTTAGTTGCCACCAAAAACTTGTTAAGCCGCGCATGGCGTAACGAATAAACATATTAAAACAAAATAGGTTAGCACCTACTACTATATATAAAATCGCCTGATTTATTTCTGGGTAGCTAGGCCATAATAGGGCAAATGCCATGCCGTTGAGAATGCCAATGGTGAGGGCAAAACTAATAAAAAAGCCAGCAAAATAGACATAGTGTTTGGCTTTATGCTGCGCCAATAAAATGAGGTTATATAACGCCAGTAATAATAAAAAGCCTTGTAATAAACCATCTAACATTGCTTGGCGTTGTTTGGCTGCAGTAAATTGTTCGAGCGGCCATAACTGTAATACGTTGGGAATAATTGCCGCATCTTGTATTTTAATAAAAATATCAATTTCTTCAGCTACCGGCAGTTTTAGGCTTACAGCAAAACTGCGAAATGGCATGGCACGTTCGCGATAGGGGTAATCGGTACCAGAGCGGCTTAATAAGCGAATATCTTGGTTTTGTCGATTTACTTGATAAATTTCAATTTTGTCAGCTAATGGAAAGTTATATTCCAATATCGATTCGATAACTCTGTTACTGGTATTTTTTATACGGGCAAAAAACCAAATAGCCTCTCGCTCACTAAATAGCAAACGGGGTGCTTCGTTTACTAATTTAAAGTTATGGTGATGTTCTGGATCTGAGAGTAAATCGTCTAAATTGAAGTTGCTTGGCGTAGCTTGAAAATACACTTGGCTTAAAATTAGCCGCTCGGTAGGCGCACTTTGTAGCTGGTTTGTTCCGGCATGAAACGCTAAAGCTCTAGGGCTAAATAGACACAAGAGTAATAAAACCCAGGGCAGAACGGTTGGCACGCTATAAGCTCCTACATATACCAGTATGGTAACTCATTATTTACTTTTCAAACAGTAACATACAGCAATATAGAGTGTCAGTATAAAACGGTGAATAATAACTAAGCTAAGTTAGAGGCGAATAAATACATCTAGAGTTTGAGCATTTCGTAACTTAGGTTATAACTACACTAAGCAAAAACTACCAGAGGGGAAATTATGATACGACCTATATTAGCTATTAGTATACTGCTTGTTACTTCGGCAGCGGCCGGTGCGGATGCGCAGGCTGGTAAGGCAAAAGCAGGTGTATGCGCGGCTTGCCACGGCAGTAATGGCATTTCTATTATTCCTGATTACCCCAATTTAGCCGGACAAAAAGTAAAGTACTTAGAAAGCGCGATTAAAGCTTATCGCGATGGTGAGCGTAAAAATGCCATTATGTCACCTATGGCAACTGGGCTAACAGAAGCTGATGTCGCCAACCTAGCCGCTTACTTTGCCAGCTTGCCTGCTGGCGGTTGATTATCTGCTGCTAAATAGTCGCTAATCTCATCAATAAAGTCGGCACCATAGCGGGCTAACTTAGTTTGGCCTACACCTGATATTGCTAACATACTGCGGTTGTCGGTTGGCAGTTGTTGGCACATGTCAATTAAGCTGGCATCACTAAATACCACAAAAGGTGGCACATCGTCGCGCTTAGCAATGTTTTTACGCAGGTTTTTTAACCGAGCAAACAAGGCACGATCGTATTGTTGCTTACTGAGGCGATCAGGCTCGCGTTTTACGCTTTGTAACCTAGGAACGGCTAGCGAAAGCGGTGTTTCGCCACGTAACACAGGGCGTGCAGCTGGTTGTAGTTTTAGTACTGAGTGCGCGGTAATATCCTGCTGTAGCAGGCCAAAGTGAATAAGTTGACGCAATATACTTAGCCAATAGTCATGGCTTAATTCTTTGCCAATACCCCAAGTTGATAATTGGTCGTGCTTTAGTTCGGTAATTTTTTGATTTTGGCCGCCACGCAGTACATCGATAACATGATGCATGCCAAAGCTTTGACCTACCCGATATACGCAAGATAGTGCTTTTTGTGCCAACTCTGTACCGTCAAACTGTTGTGGCGGTTGCAAGCAGGTATCACAGTTGCCACAGGGGGTTTGTCTGGCTTCGCCAAAGTAATTTAACAGCACGAGACGTCGGCAGGTTTGCGCTTCGGCAAAAGCCGCCATGGCTAAAAATCGCTGCCAGGTTACTTCAGCACGCTGGGTGTTTTCTTCTGCGTCTAACCAGCGTTTCATTTTACCGATATCAGCAGGATCAAATAGCAACATGGCTTCGGCGGCTAGGCTATCGCGGCCAGCTCGGCCTGTTTCTTGATAATAGGCCTCAATGGTTCGAGGCAGTTCGTAGTGTAAAACAAAACGAATGTTCGATTTATTTACGCCCATGCCAAAGGCAACTGTGGCGACAATTAACTGATAGTCGTCACGCTTAAACGCATCTTGCACGGTATTACGCTCGTCATTGCTCATGCCGGCATGATACGCCGCGGCATTAAAGCCACGTTGTTTAAGCTGTTCTGTTAGCTCATCTACTTTGCGCCGCGAGCCACAATAAATAATGCCACTGGCGCCGTCTTGCTGCTGTAAATAATTTATTACCTGCTCAAGAGGGCGAAATTTTTCTTGTACGGTGTAGCGAATGTTAGGCCGGTCAAAGCTGCCCACATGCACCAAAGGCTGCTGTAAGTTGAGCTGCTGTATAATATCATGGCGAGTTGCAGCATCGGCAGTGGCGGTAAGCGCCATTACCGGCACCGACGGGAAACGTTGCTTTAGCAGGGCCAATGCCATGTAGTCTGGACGAAAATCGTGGCCCCACTGTGAAATACAGTGTGCTTCATCAATGGCAAATAAGCTAACGCCAACGTCGACTATGCGCTCTAAAAAGTGCGGTTGTAATAAGCGTTCAGGCGCAACGTAAAGTAGCTTAAGTTCACCACGGCGCAACCGAGAAAACACCTGCAATACTTCATCGCGGTTTAAGCTGCTGTTGACGAATTCTGCGGCTATACCATTAGCTTTAAGTGCATCTACCTGATCTTTCATCAGTGACATTAGCGGCGACACCACAATAGTTACCTGAGGTAGCATTAATGCCGGCAATTGATAGCATAACGATTTACCGCCGCCAGTAGGCATTAATACAAAGCTGTCTTGGCCTTGCAATGCCGTTTGGATCACGTCTAGCTGGCCGTCACGAAATTCGCTATAGCCAAATGCTTGTTTTAACAACGACAACAAATTTTGTATCACTTAACGCCCATAGTTAATAAAGTGCATTGCGGCGCTTATGATAATGGCACGGCGGCGAAACAACAAATTGTCTGTAAAGTCTTGCCTATGATTTCTGCTTCGGTAGACTGAAACGTCATTTGTTAAGGTCTTACCAGTTAGGAGTTTTATGCCAGATAATCCGTTATTACCTCTGATTGCCCAAGTATTTGATCAGATGCCTTTCAACCGTTTACTGGGTTTAAAAGTGACCCGTTTTGCCGAAGACAGCGTTGAAGTTTGCTTTAATTGGTCTGAGCAGCTGATTGGTAACCCGTTACAACAAATTCTACATGGTGGCGTTATTTCTTCGGTATTAGATGTCGCTGGCGGCATTATGGCGGTATCTAGTGCACTAGGGCGCTTAACTGATGTTGCACCAGAGCAGTTATTTGCGCGGTTAGGTAAAATGAGCACTATAGATATTCGCACCGATTACTTAAGGCCAGGACGTGGTGAGCGTTTTATTGCCTCGGCGCGAGTTATTCGTTCGGGTAATAAGGTTGCAGTATGTCGCATGGAACTGCACAACGAGCAAGGCAAGCATATTGCATTAGGTACAGGCACTTATTTAGTCGGCTAACCCATTTTTATCGGTAAGTGTTATGCGTATATTGTTGTGCTGCGCGTATAATGGCGGCTTATTGTCTGGAGCTTGCCTGAATGTCGTTAAGTCGTGAACAAAAGCTTGGTGGTATCTTTGCTGCCAGCGCCTATAGCTTATGGGGTGTCGCCCCATTATATTTTAAACACATTGATTACATACCGGCTGCAGAAATTCTGCTGCACCGCATTATTTGGTCTTTTCTGTTACTGTTTTTTATCTTACTGGCATTAAAGCAAAGCGATAAGGTATTGGCGGTGTTACGCAAACCCAAAACGTTAGCTTGGCTATTTATTGCGGCAATATTACTCGGTGGTAACTGGGGGCTGTTTATTTGGGCGGTTAATAATAATCACATGCTGGATGCTAGCCTAGGTTATTACATCAACCCCTTGCTTAATGTGTTGCTGGGCATGTTATTTCTAAGTGAGCGTTTGCGTAAATTACAATGGGTCGCAGTAACCTTGGCTTGTACTGGTGTGGTTATTCAGGTTATCACCTTTGGTTCATTCCCTTGGATTGCGCTAACGCTTGCCAGCTCGTTTGCTATCTATGGCTTAATTCGTAAAAAATTAGCGGTAGATGCCGTTACCGGCTTATTTTACGAGTCATTATTATTACTGCCCATAGCGTTAGGCTATTGGTGGCAATATGCCGATAGTAGCGCCGCAAACTTATTAAACAATAGTTGGCAGTTAAATAGCTACCTTATTGCCGCAGGTTTGGTAACCACAGTGCCATTGTTATGTTTTATTGCTGGTGCCCAACGTTTGCAGCTTTCTACCATGGGCTTTTTTCAATATATCGGGCCAAGTTGTATGTTTGTGTTTGGCGTCTGGATTTATCATGAGCCGCTAGCGGTAGAACGACTATTTACGTTTGGCTTAATTTGGTTGGCTTTACTAGTGTACTCGGTAGATGCTTTACGTTTTAATATACGACGTAACCGACAAAGCAAAAAATTAGCCTAGTTGTTTGTATAACCTTAACCCGGTGCCAATGGAGTAATAACGTGATCAGCAGTATTGATTTAATTGCCCTTGCTTGGTTTTTCAGTTTGTGGATTGGCTACACGCTATTTGCCAAAAAACGCGCTAAATTAGTGAGTTGTTTGTCGTTTGAGCTAAGGCGCAAGCGCACAGACTGGATGCGAAAAATGCTGTCGCGTGAAAACAATATGCCCGATGTGGGTTTAATTTCGACGCTAGAGCGTAACGTGGCATTTTTTGCCTCGAGTTGCTTGCTAATTATGGCGGGTTTAATAACGGCAATGAGTTCGGCAGAGCAAGTTAATGCCATGCTAACTCAGTTAATGCCTTGGTCGACCTCTACCGCTAGTGGTGTGCAGCTAAAGTTACTGTTATTGACCGGTATTTATGTGTTTGCCTTCTTTCAGTTTACTTGGTCGCTGCGTCAATATGGCTTTTGTGGGGTATTAGTTGGTGCGGCACCAGATGGCCGTGATATGACCGATGATGATAAGCAACTTTATGCTAATCGCACCGCTAAGGTGCTAGATCAGGCTAGCCACTCGTTTAACTACGGTTTAAGAGCGATCTATTTTTCATTAGCGGGGTTAAGTTGGTTTATTCATCCGTTGTTGTTAATTTTTGCCACGGTATTAGTGGTGGTGGTATTAAAACAACGAGAATTTCATTCTGCAGTATTAAAAGCGCTACGCGAGTGTTAATTACGGCGTAACTAATAAGATAACGGCAGCAAAGGCTGCCGTTATTGTTACGGATACTTAGCGAACCTCAAAGGCTTTTACTACCCGAGATACGCCATCAACATGGCGGGCAATATCCACGGCTTTATCTGCTTCTACTTGGGTTACTATACCCATTAAAAACACTTCTGCGTTTTCGGTAATAACTTTAATATTTAAGCCACTTACTTGTTCGTCGGCAAGTAATTTACTTTTCACTTTAGTTGAAATCCAACCGTCGCGAGTGCGTGTGGTCATGGCAGTAACATTGCCAAGACGAATTTGGTTTTGCACATCGCGCACGCCATCAATTTGTGTAACTAATGCTTGGGCTTGTTGGCGGATTTGTTCATTAGTGGTTTGTCCGGTTAAAAGAATAACGCCGTTGTAACTGGCAATATTAATATTGCTCCCTTCTGCGGTTGTCGGGTCGTCTGCAAGCGCACGTTGTGCTTTTAATACCACGTTTTTGTCATCAATTTGTGCACCCAGCGTGCGACGATCGTTCGCGGATGTAACCGCAGTAGCGCCGCCAGCAACAATTGCAGCAGCGCAACCTTGTAGCAATGCGAGTATAGTAAAAGCGCAAATAATGTTTAATTTGTTCATAAATCCTCTTGTTGTGGAAACAACGTTATATCAATAAGTTCGCATAAGCTGTGCAGTAAAAAAGTATAACATTCGAAGATACGCGCGCGGCGTTGTGATGGCACTTTTAATTCAACGTCTTGTTGGTTAAGTAAACCTGACAGTTCGCCACTGCCTTCTACTGTTAACGCTATAATTTTCATGTCACTGGTCAGTGCAGCTTCGACCGCTTTTATCAAGCAGGGTTCGCTGCCAGTAAGAGATATCACCAATAACACATCATTACTCGTGCCTAAGGCTTTAATTTGCCGAGCTAAATAATCAAGCTGATGGTTATGTTGCAAGCTACTATTTTGTGCTTGCAACGCCACAGCAGGTAAACATGGACGCTCTGTTTCAAATTGGTCGAGTAATAGCTGTGCAACGTGATGGGCTAATGCTTGAGTTGCACCATCACCGCAGCAAATTACCTTACCGCCACTGACTAGGTTGTTCACAATAACACAGGCGGCATTCTCCAGCGGTGCCGCTAGGCTTTCGCCGGTGGCAATCATAGTTTGAATGTTTTCGCTAAATAGCTGACGAATATGTTCTTGCATCAGAAGATCCTGCTGGTTGTACTACTGAGTAAAGGCATTTTTTATCCATTGATATTGATAGGGTGCTTGGCCTTCTATTGCCATAACATCAAGCCGGCAAGCATGTTCTGTTAAGCGATGCTGTTGTAAATACCAGCGGCTAGTGCGCAAGAGCTTTTGCTGCTTACTACGCGTAACCGCAGCTGCTGCACCGCCAAACGCGTTGCTAGCACGATACTTAACTTCAACAAACACTAAACAGCTACCTTCACGCATAACTAAATCAATTTCGCCCAGTTTGCATTGAAAGTTTCGTTGCACCAGCTGTAATCCCTGATTTTGCAGATAATCGAGCGCTAATTGCTCATACAGCTGGCCAAGTTTATTCATGCTGAATTAGGGCTCCTGCACGGTGCGTAACCGGTTGTTGCGATAGTTAGCCCAGCTAAGCTGGCGCACTATGCTGCCGTTGTTATTTAGCCGTAGTTGCCCAGTTAAACCTGAGAACACCGTAGACGGAAGCTGTTGCTGTTGCCGCAGGCTACCTATCAGTTGATAGGCATCATACCCCATAGCAAATAAGCGCTGTAGCGCTTCATCTTGCTCGGCAAATAGCTGTTGATATTGCTGCCTTAACGGCGCACTACTTTTTTCCCCTAACATCCAAGGAATTTCGGTAAAAATTAAGCCGTTTAGATCACGTAAATCAGTGCTGTCTAAACTGGTACTGTGGCTGCGAGAGCTGGCAAATATCGGTAGCTTAGGCGCCGTCTCGCTTAATGAAACATCAACAAAAGGCTTAAATAAACGGGTTTGCACCGGATCGGCAATTAAGTAAATAGCATCAATATCTAATCGGCTATGTGGATCAGACTCTAGCTTTTGCGGTATCAGGTTGCTGATTTGTTTAATACGCTCTTTACTGCGGTCGGTTTCTAATAAGCGGTTAATTAGCTGTTCTAATTCATCTTTATTATTAAACTGATATAAGTTTGGCGCACTGTGGCCTAAACTTTGCCAGTTAGCTGCAAAGCTTTGTTGCATGCGTAAGCTAATATTATTGGCCGAGCTGATAATTGCTGGGTGTTTATAATTTTTTTGCGCAAACAGTCGTGCCATCTGTGCGGCTTCATCTTCCATACTCAAAGCAAAGTAAAATTGCTCTGGTTTTGCGGCAATATTGTTGTCTTTACTATTTAAAAACAATGTTGGCCAACGCCAGTTTTCGATGAGGCTAATGTTATCTACCTGATCTTTAAGTAAAGGGCCGATAACGAAATCTACCTGAGCTTGTGTTACCTGCTGCTGAATAACCTCGATTGGCTGCTGACTGTCAATAAACACAATACTTGTGGCGGTATTCGTTGTTGCTGCCGCTAAAATACCATATTGAACGGCCTGCGCGTGTTGGCGAAATTGGCCTTCTAAGGGTAAAAGCACGGCAATACGTTTTGGTTGATAGGGTTTAAGTGTAACTAGCTTCTGAACCGCTTCGGGCATATTTTTTAATGCCGGAAAGTCATTGTTTTGATGCAACCAATTGTAAAAGGCTTGCTGTAACGCTTCAGGTTGGCCAATAAAACGTCGGCTTAATAACGCTAAATTTAACCAGCTTACCGCATTTCCTTGCGCACCTGTGCGTAAGCTTTCTAGCTGCGAATCAGTGAGTGCTGATAAATTTTGCCAGAGTAAGTCTGCATAATCTGGGTAGGTATTTATTGCATCAGTTTGGCGTTCTAATTGTAACAAGCTTCGAACAGCCGAGAGATGGCGTTGTTGCTGACTAAAATACTGGCTACTTAGCCATAAGAACTCGGTGCGGTCGACAGAGGCTACCGTGTTGATATCTGTAGTATCAATAAGTTGAGTTAGACTTTGTTGTTGATGTGTTGCCAAATAGGCCTGTAATCGCGGTAGCACGCTTTGCTGGCGGATCAGGGCATAAGGGCTGGCTTTTAGATTTTCGACAATGGCTAAAGCCAGTAAATAGTCTTGCTCAGCAATCGCTTGTTTTGCGGCTTTAAGTAAATGGTACTGCTGTGGCTCCGCCTGATAATTAGCCGCTAACTTATATAGCTGGCGAGCCGACAGTTGCTTAGCGCCTTTCTCACTGGCTTTAACGGTTTCAGGCTTGGTTGGTGATGTTTTTATTGGCCCTTGGGTACAACTGATAATTGCACCACTTAGGCAGAAAAATAACACGGTCTTTAATTTGCTGGAAGTCACAATGCGCAGTACCATAGCTAAACAATGGTCTTATCTTACTGAGACTGCCGGTTAAGCTCAATTAAATAGCGTACATTAATCACAAAATGGCAAAAGATAACGGTTTTTTATATGTAGTGGCGACACCGATTGGCAATTTAGATGATATTAGCCAGCGTGCTATTAGTACTTTGCAGCAGGTAGATTGGATAGCCGCTGAAGATACTCGGCATACCGGCAAGTTATTGCAGCATTTAGGGATCTCGGCAAAAACCATTGCGCTGCATGATCATAATGAAAAACAGCGCGCGGCCAGCATTATTCAAAAATGTTTAGCCGGTGAGCATGTTGCGTTAGTCTCTGATGCTGGCACACCGCTGATTAGTGATCCCGGTTACAGCCTAGTTCGGCAGTGTCGAGACGCTGGCGTGCGGGTAATTCCTATTCCTGGGCCTTGTGCGTTAATTACCGCCTTATGTGCAGCGGGTTTACCGACTGACAAATTTCATTTTATTGGTTTTCTGTTACCGAAAAGCCAGCAGCGACAAAACCAGCTAGCCGACATACCCAATGGCGTTGGCACTATTATTTGTTATGACACCGCACGGCGCATTAAAGATACTTTACTAGATGTGGTGGCGGTATTTGGTGCAGAACGTGAGCTAGTGTTAGCAAAAGAGCTAACTAAAACCTTTGAGCATTTAGAATACGGTACTGCGGCACAAATTACTGCTTGGTTAGAGCAGGACCCACAGCGTTGTCAGGGAGAAATGGTGTTAATGATCGCACCTACACCCAAAGCGGATAGCGAAATAAGTGACAGCGCGCAAACGACACTGAAATTACTTTTAGCCGAACTACCAGTGAAAAAGGCGGCAGCCCTAGCCGCAGAAATACATGGCGAGAAGAAAAATGCCTTGTATAAATTGGCACTGCAATGGGCTGGTGAAAGCGAATAAATAGCGTATAATCGCGCCGTGAGTTGGCCAAGGCAATCGCTGCTTGCGTAAGCAAGGGGAGGAAAGTCCGGGCTCCATAGGGCAGAGTGCCAGGTAACGCCTGGGGGGCGCGAGCCTACGACTAGTGCAACAGAGAGTATACCGCCGATGGCTTAGCCTTTGCTAGCAAAGGTTAGGATCAGGTAAGGGTGAAAGGGTGCGGTAAGAGCGCACCGCGCGGCTGGCAACAGTTCGTGGCACGGTAAACTCCACTCGGAGCAAGATCAAATAGGCTCTCTTTGGCGCGGCCCGCGTTGAGAGCGGGTAGATTGCTTGAGGCTTAGGGCGACCTAAGTCCTAGAGGAATGATTGCTACTCTGGCAACAGAGCACAGAACCCGGCTTAATGGCTGGCTCACATCTAATAAAATAGAAAACCGCAGCTTTAACCCGCTGCGGTTTTTTTATTGGTGAAAAAAAGCCCACAATAAAGTGGGCTAAGCATCACCAGGAGTAGACGGTGGTAAATTAATTAACTACATAAACTTATATTCGACTAGTAGCGTGTAAGCGCGGCCACGAGGGTCGGCGATACGCGTTTCCCAACCAGCACCGGCAGCAAAGTCGCCCTGATGCGCAGTAAATGGTGGGTCTTGGTCAAATAGGTTTTTGATGCCAAAGGTCAGACTTAAATCATCTACACCCTTATAGGTAACGCTATAGTTATAAGTAACATAGCTATCAACGTTCGGGTTCCAATTAGCTGGGGTATAACTGCCATTGGCCATACTTACCGGTAGTTCGTCTTTATAACCATCGCGATACATTTGCGTAAAGCTGTGGCTCCAATCGCCATGTACGTAACTTAAATTAAGTGTGTGCTTCCATTTAATCGGTAGGTTGTAATAACGCACATACTCACCCACTAAATTTTCGCTATATGGCAAGCTTTCAAGGCCTTTAGATTTAAAGGTATCAATATAGCTACCGTTTAAATTAACGCGCCACATACCACCAGCGAGTTCACCAGTTAAGTTGGCATCAAGCTCAATACCGCGGGTTAAGGTGCCGCCCGAGTTAACATAACGACGGTCAATGGCGATAACTTCACCTTGTGCGTTACGGATCCAGTTAGCGGTAAACTGGCTGTAATTTTCGATAAGTACATCACGTGGTGCCGAACGAATAGTGTCGGTACGTTCAATTTCCCACCAGTCGACGCTCATGTTGAAGTAATCAACTGGTACGACAACAAAACCCAAGCTCTTTTGCTTAGATTCTTCTGGTAATAAGTTTTCTTTACCACCAAAAATTTCGTCAGGGCGAATACTTTCACAGCCGACGATATTTTCATTTGCTATGCCACCAGGGCAGGTTGCTGGGTCGGCTAGATCAAGGCCAGTATATTGTGACTCGGTTACGCCGTTAAACAATTGGTTGAACGAGGGTACTTTAAAGCCGGTGCTGTATGCACCGCGGAACATCAGCTCTTCGATTGGTCGATAACTAAATGATACTTTCGGGTTGGTCGTACTACCAAAGCCATCGTATTTGTCATAACGAGCAGCAAGTGTGATATCTAAGTTATCCAGTACCGGTAAATACACCTCAGCAAATACTGCTTTAATGTCGCGGCTTACTTTATCTAACACGTTGGCATTATCAAATGGCGCGTTAAATATCGGCCGCATTTCTGCACGCTCATCACCATTAAATTTAAACTCTTCACGACGTAAATCAACACCGGTGGCCATCATAATAGTGCCACCAGGCAAATCAAAACCTACCTCGCCAGAAAATGTTGCGTCAATTTGCGTCATAATTGACTCGCCACCATACAGCTCAACGCCACTAGCTGACGCGGCGTTTAGTGCGGCCATGCCCTCTGTGGTTTGACTTTGGCCGGGCAGTAAAAATGGATTGATTAAACCACTACCCAGAACGTCTTTTAACTCAGCGGTGTAATGGAAACCTGAACCTAATGTCGAGCTTGATTCACTAGACGCACGTGACACACCCACGTTGTAATCCCAGTCAGCTATTACACCTTCAAAAGCGGCTAATAAACGGTATGATTTAGTTGTGGTATCAATTTCACGCGGGCCGCAGGCTACACAGCGCCAACGATAGGCAATACGCTCGCCATAGTTCAGTTGAGCGGCGCCAAAATAATCGGCTAATGCATTATAAACGGCATCGTAGGATGCGCCGGTGCTTGGGTACCAGGTCTCAGGCGTAAAAGTAGAGCCTGGAGAAATTTGATTTGGCTCAAACGCTTTACTTACGTCAATTTGTGATGCAACAAATTCAAGTGTTGCCATGTGATCTTCGGCCAGTTTAAAGCTGGCACGGCCAATAAAGTCTACACTTTCCTGTGGTTGCTGAATACGTGCCGCTGCCGGATAGTCATAGGCACAGGCGTAACGTGATGAGGTTGAATTCCAAAGCTTCTCATCGTAAGGCCCCATCAAGTCACCACCTGACGCACAACCTGCGCCACCGGGTAAATCTAAGATATTAATCGCCGTCATAGATTTGCCATCTAACGGGTCAAGTAAACCGGTGCCAATTAAATTTGCATCGGCAGCGCCACGGTTAAATACGGTTGCAAATGGCGTGCCTCGGCTATCTGGTGATAAACCCCGATCGGCTTGAAACGAGCTAGAGAACTTACGGTCGTCACCGCCAAGCACTTCATTTTTCTTGTATGACACGGTACCAAATACGTTCCAGCCATCTTTATTAATGTCGCCCGTACCAAATAAAATATTAGTACGATAGATATTACCGCCACCGGCTTCGGTATGGTCAACAAAGGCTGAGGCTTCAGCACCGGTGTAATCACTTTTGGTAATAAAGTTAATTACGCCGCCAATAGCATCGGTACCATATACGGCAGAAGCGCCGTCACGCAGCACTTCCACGCGTTCCAATGCAGCAAAAGGAATTGAGTTTAAATCTACTGCACGGCCTTTTAGGCCATGGGTTGCGACCCTGCGACCATTTAGTAAAACTAATGTTGCATCTGAACCCTGACCGCGCAAGTTAGCGCCAGACACGCCATTATTACCGCGTTGATCCTCATTTACGATACCGCCATTACTGGCTAAGTTATCTGACGAGTTACCAGCAATATTCATTTGTAATAATAATTGCTCTGCTGAGGTAATACCTGCCGCATTGATATCAGCTCTGCTAAATACCGTTATTGGCAAGTCACCTTCGATAGTTGTACGTTTGATACTTGAACCGGTTACGCGAATTCGTTCAACTTTGGCATTAGGGTCAGTTGCTGCATCTTGCTGAGCGGCATCCTGGGCAAACACTTGTGTGCTCAAGCCTGCTAGGGCAAGGGCTTGAATGAGTTTATTCAACTTCATCGTTATTTCTCCTGGGAGTTGCGTTATTTTTATTGCTATTCGTTACCCGGGTCTGCACGCCCGTTTTAGCTAAAATGCATAATGTTTATTTTCTGCACAAAATGAACATAGCAACATTTCTTTCCTTTTGAAAATAATTTATGCTTAATTTTTAAATATATTGGAATATTTCATTCCTTAACGTTAAATTGACGCTAATAGCCAAAAAGAAATTCGTCAAATGAATCTGTGGCAGAGGAAGTAAATATGAAGAAAATAGTGAGCTTAGTCTGTATGGGGTGGATATTTGCGCTTACTTCAATATCAGCTAACGCTTTCAGCTCTGACGTACCTTTGCTGCAAGTTGAACATTTAAAACCCCAGTTTTGGCAGGCAAAATTAAATAATGCCGATGTTGTGATACTGACACCTGAGCAGATTATGGGGCGAAATCAACAAACCTTTGCGTTACAAAGTGAAATGCAATTGTTGCAAGATTTGCCAGCGCAGTTCACTGACGCCGAATTGGCGCAGATTATTAATCGGGTAAGCAAGGTCGCTACTGATGCGAGGTTTTATGCCAATGGTATTAAGCTAAGCGCAATGCATTGGGCAGCCTATCAGCAGTTATTAGCGTTACCGCAACTTAAACCACAGAATACTGTGCGGTTCGGTTTAGTGGTAAAGCGCACTGCATTACGTAGTTTTCCAACCGATGATCGAGTATTTAATGCAGAAGCAAACAAAGACTTAGACCGCTTCTCTGAAACGGCATTATTTCCAACTGATGCCGTGGCGGTTTTGCACACTAGTGCTGACAAAAAATGGCTGTTAGTGCAAAGCTTTAACTATACCGGCTGGGTAAAAACGGCTGATGTTGCTATGGGTAGCAAACAGCAGGTGCTAGCTTATGCTGAGCAGCAACCCTTTGTCGTAGTAACCGGCGCAACTGTACGCACTGCGTTTAACCCAGAAATAGCGGCAGTGTCTGAATTGCAGTTAGACATGGGTATTAGGTTGCCCCTGCAAAGCGCAGCGGATGTCGGCTTTATTGTGCACGGACAAAACCCCGCGGCGAGCTACATTGTGCAATTACCGCTACGTGATGCCAATGGCAATTTAAGCTTTACCAGTGCATTGTTGCCATTAAGTGCTGATGTACATCAGGGCTATTTGCCGTTTACCGCTAATAATATTATTGGCCAGGCGTTTAAGTTTCTTGGCGAACGCTATGGTTGGGGCCACGATTATAATGGTCGTGACTGCACCGGTTTTACTTCTGAAATTTTCCGTAGTTTTGGTTTTTTAATGCCACGAAATTCAGGACAACAAGGCAATGGTCAATATGCTGAGAACACTCGTTTTACTAACGCCAGTAGTGCTGAGGATAAGCTAAGCGCTATAAGCAAAGCGCAGCCAGGCGACTTACTGTATTTCCCAGGGCATGTGTCATTGTATTTAGGCATGCTGGGTACACAACCGTTTATGATCCACGATGTTAATACACTTATTTATCCGCAACAAAATGGCGAGCTATATCAAGGCACACTTAACGGCGTAGTCGTTACGCCGCTATTACCACTTAATGCCAATGTCGAGCAGTCTTATTTAGATGCGCTCTATGCTGTTAAATCACTGCGTTAATAAGGGCAATAATGAAAATAACAGATATTAGATTAGGTATGCTGCGTGTACCTTTAAAAACACCCTTTAAAACAGCGCTGCGTACGGTAAACACCATTGAAGATATTGTGGTTATGGTAGAAACCGACACTGGCCACGTTGGCTATGGTGCAGCGCCTGCTACAGCGGTAATTACCGGCGATATTCATGGCTCTATTATTGCGGCAATTCGTACCGTAATTAAGCCAAAACTCATTGGGCAAGATATTGCCGATTTGAACCATATAGTCCGGCTGATACAAAATTGCATAATGAAAAACTTCAGCGCTAAAGCTGCAGTAGAAATAGCTGTTTATGACTTATTCGCCCAGATGTTTAAGGCGCCGTTATATAAAGTGTTGGGTGGCGGTGTGCCAAAAATTACCACCGACATTACGATCAGTGTTGATTACATCGACAAAATGGTCGCTGACTCATTAGATGCAATTGAGCGCGGCTTTGAAACGCTTAAAGTCAAAGTGGGCAAAGATATTGGTGTTGATATTGAACGAGTTAAAGCCATTTATGCTGCGGTTGAAGGCAAAGCATTAATTCGTTTAGATGCCAACCAAGGCTGGACAGCTAAAGAAGCGGTATACGCGCTACATAAGCTTGAAGATGCGGGTGTTCGTTTAGAATTAGTTGAGCAACCGGTAAAAGCCTATGATTTAGAGGGGCTAAAATTTATTACCGAACGTGTGCATACACCGGTTATGGCGGATGAAAGCAGTTTTGGCCCCCGCGAGGTTATTGACCTAATTAAAATGCGCGCGGCTGACATCATCAACATTAAGTTGATGAAAACGGGCGGCATTGCCAATGCCATTAAAATCGCCGACATTTGCTCGTTCTACGATATGCAATGCATGATTGGCTGTATGCTTGAAGGTAGTATTAGCGTGGCTGCAGCAGTACACGTGGCTGTGGCTAAGTCTGATATCATCACTAAAATTGACCTAGACGGGCCATCGTTATCGTTGTTTGACCCGGTAACTAGCAGTGTGAAATTTAATGATGCTGATATTACTATTGGTGATGCGCCGGGTTTGGGTATTACCGCAATCGAAAATTTAGAGCTGTTACCTAACCACTAACTTAAGCTAGCGGCGAAAGGCCGCTAGAGTAAATCATCTATCTCGGCGGGGGTTTTTAGCTGATGCTCAACATTGTGACGTTGGCATAATAGTAAATACAAAATATGGCACAGATGTTGTTGCGCTAGCTGCACAAGTATAGGATTAATCCGTTCATTCTCGTCGCCGCTTAGCGCATATAACGCTGTAGTTGCTGCCATACTTAACGCGTTAGTTTTATAACTGGTTAAGCTAATGAGCGGAATATTTTTATGTGTGGCGTAACGCGCTAGTTTAAGTAAATCGGGTTCTTGCCCTGATTCTGATATCAGTAACATCACACTGTTGCTATTAAGAGTACTAGCCATTTGCACAACTAAACTGGGGTCGCTATGCAGTATGGCTAATTTACCTAACTGTAATAAGCGAAATTGTAGATCTTGCGCCACAATGTTTGACGCGCCAAACCCTGAAATAAGTATTTTATCGGCCTGGTTTACGCTGTTGGCGGCATCTAATAATAGCTTTTCGTCATTAACGTCTAAAATACCGCGTAAATGGCTGTGCAAACTAAACTGCAACTGCTCCACTAAGGTAAACAAATCACTTTGTACTGGGTTTAATTCTGGGCTGTCACGGTTTAACGTTGAGGCGGTTATTACCGCTTCACTGACAGCGAGTTTTAAATCAGGATAACCTTTATAGCCTAACTTCTGACAAAACTTAACCACGCTAGACTGACTAGTACCTACGGCATCTGCTAACTGTTGCGATGAATAGTCACGTAACAAATTCGCATTATCGAGAATAAAATCTGCTAGTTTGCGTTCGATCACTGACATCTGTTCAAGCATGCCGCGGATCTTAAGTAAACACATCATAAAGTTGTTATCCTCTTGCGCAGTTTTATACCACGTCTGATTTTTAGGAATTTGTTATTAACTATGTGACTAAGTATTGAATAATTTATTCTAAATTAGCAAGCAACGCGGTAAAAAACATCAATTTAGTCGCCAGCTTGTATTGATGGGCGATGCCGCTATAGATTTTTCACTATATTTTATTTTTCTGACCAAAATCATCATCTTCGCTGTAGCACTTATATCCAGTGTGATCACAATCGATCAATCACTTTGTTTTTACCTTGACAATGGTCAAACCTGCACCCTAAACTGTGTTGTTGTGGGGTTTTGTGGGTAAAAGTGGATCAAAAAGCTTACTCGCAAATAAAATTAATAAATAATTGCACAGGAAGCTTATGTTTCGTGGCTCATTTACACTGACATTAGACGAGAAAGGACGGTTAGCGATACCTACGCGCTACCGCGATTTTCTGCTGTCTGATGCAAAGGGCCACCTCATTTGTACCATAGATTTACATGACCCCTGCTTACTATTGTACCCGCTTGCCGAGTGGGAAGAAATTGAAGAAAAGCTAAAACGCTTGTCTAGCTTAAACCCGCAAGAACGCCGCTTACAGCGCGTATTGTTGGGTAATGCGACCGACTGTGAAATGGATAAAAATGGCCGTATTTTAGTGCCGGCATCACTACGTGAGCATGCCGGTTTAAGCAAAAATATCCGTCTAGTTGGTCAACTCAATAAATTTGAAATCTGGGATGAAACTGCCTGGCATGACCGTCTAGCTGCTGATATTGCACTAGAGCAGGCTCAAGCGGGTGAGGTTGAATTGTCAGAAAGATTACAGGACTTTGCACTGTAGAATGAATGCATCAGCCCACATTTCCGTATTATTGCAAGAAGCAATAGACGGCTTAGCACTGAAAAACGATGGTTGCTACCTTGATGGCACCTTCGGTCGTGGTGGGCATAGCCGCGCAATTTTAGCTAAGTTAGGGCCAAACGGCCGCTTGTTCGCTATAGATCGCGACCCTACTGCAATAGCCTCGGCTGAGCAGCTAACCGCTGACCCACGTTTTCATATAACCCATAGCCCGTTTGCTGCTTTAGCAACTATTGCCGAACAGTTAAGCATTGTTGGCGCTATAGATGGTATTTTGCTTGATCTTGGTGTGTCTTCACCACAGCTAGACGATGCCGACCGCGGTTTTAGCTTTATGCGTGATGGCCCATTAGATATGCGTATGGACCCAAGTTCTGGTATTAGTGCGGCTAATTGGTTAGCGCAGGCTGACGTAGAAGATATTAGCTTTGTGTTACGGGAATATGGCGAAGAAAAATTTGCTTGGCGTATTGCGCAAGCCATCGTTGCCGCGCGTAGTGAAGCCGCTATTACCCGCACTGCACAGTTAGCTAAATTAATTAGCGACAGCGTGCCAAAAAGCAATAAAGAGAAAAAACACCCTGCAACCCGCAGCTTTCAAGCCATTCGTATTTATATTAACAGCGAGCTGGAGCAGGTTAATCAGGCATTGCATGCGGCTATGCAGGTATTAAAACCTGGCGGCCGCTTAGTCGTTATTAGTTTTCACTCGTTAGAAGACCGCCTAGTAAAGCAGTTTATGCGTCGCTTTGCTAAAGGTGAGCCAATACCGCGCGGCATTCCGCTAACTGCAGCGCAAATGAATCAGCGCACCGAGCTAACCTTAGTTGGCAAAGCCATAATGCCTTCTGAGCAAGAGCTAGAGTTAAACCCGCGAGCGCGCAGTGCCGTGCTTCGTATCGCACAGAAGCAAACGCATGACTAATATTAAATTGCATTGGCTTATTGTTAACGACTGGCACCAGCAAAAGAAGCTGGTTTTGTTGTTATTGGCCTGCATAATTTCGGCGTTAGTTGTAGTGCATTTTGCCCACCTCAATCGTCAGTTAACTATTGCCCAAGATGACCTTTATCAGCAGCGCGACCAGCTGGATATCGAATGGCGTAATTTAGTGTTGGAACAGCGTGCGTTGTCGGAACATAGCCGGGTTGAAGATATCGCTCGTAATCGCTTAAATATGCATCGCCCTGCCGGCGCGCAAGATATTGCGGTAACTGTGCCATGAGTCGGGCTAAGAAGATGTCTCAAGCTAAAGGTCGTTCGGTACCATCGGTACTTGGCTGGCGTTTTGCTTTTGTTTTAATGACCTTGGCCGGTGTGTTTAGCGCTTTAGTAGTGCGTGCCGCTTGGTTACAAGTGGTTGAACCAGAAATGTTAGTAAGCCAAGGTGATATGCGCAGCCTAAGGGTTGAGGCTGACACGGTATTACGCGGTATGATCTTTGATCGCAACGGCGAAGAGCTGGCGATGAGCATACCGGTTGAGGCTATTTGGGCCGACCCCAAAGTAGTCATCGAGCGTCATGCTTCAGCTGACGAGCGGCGCTGGCACGCACTGGCTGACATTTTACAAATGAGTTCAGCACAGCTACTAACTAAAATTGGCGACAACCCGCAGCGGCGGTTTGTTTATTTACAGCGTCAGGTTAATCCTGCCGTAGTCGATTACGTTAAAAAGCTAAAAGTGCCGGGCATTTATTTTCGCCAAGAGTCGCGTCGCTATTACCCTGCGGGTGAAGTTACTGCTCAGCTAATTGGCTTTACCAACGTTGATGATATTGGCGTTGAAGGCATAGAAAAACGTTACGACGAGTTTTTAACGGGCGCTGCTGGACGTAAAGTATTTCGTAAAGATGCCAAAGGTCGTGAAATAGAAGTAATAGAGCGAGCCAAGGCGCAGCAGCCGGGTAATTTGCATCTTAGTATTGATCAGCGTATTCAAACTGTTACTTACCGCGAACTAAAAAAAGCGGTGTTATCACATGGCGCTACCTCAGGCTCAGCTATTGTGGTGGATGTGCAAACTGGCGAAGTGCTTGCCATGGTTAACAGCCCATCATTTAATCCCAATAATCGTGGTAATGCTCCGGCCTATTTGTTTCGCAATCGCGCCATTACTGACACCTTTGAACCCGGTTCAACCATGAAGCCTCTAGCGGTATTAAGTGCGCTTGAGTTTGGTGCGACTAAGCTAGGCGCTACTGTTGATACCAGCCCAGGTTATATGCGCATTGGCGGCAGCTGGGTGCGTGATGCTAATAACTATAAAACACTTAGCCTAACCGGCATTATTCAAAAATCGAGCAACGTGGGTGTAAGCAAGCTAGTGCTGTCTATGCCGCATGAGCACGTACTTGGTTTGTATAGCAATATGGGGTTGGGTATTGATACCGGCCTTGGCTTAAATGGCGAAAGTAGTGGCATGTTAAGCCATCGTCGGCGTTGGTCGGATTTTGAACGTGCTACTTTAGCCTTTGGCTATGGTTTGTCAGTTACTGCAGCACAGTTAGCCAGAGCTTATGCCACTATGGCCAATGGTGGTATTAGTCGTCCGCTGACTATTTTGAAAAGTGAAAATCAGCAGCCGGGTGAGCAAGTGCTAGATAGCAGAAATGCGGCCGCGATGTTGGAAATGATGGAAGCGAATATTATGCCCGGTGGTACTGCCACCCGAGCTCAGGTTAAAGGTTATCGCGTGGGTGGCAAAACAGGTACCGCGCGTAAAGCCATCGCTGGTGGTTATGGCGAAGATTATATCGCCTCGTTCGCCGGTGTCGGCCCTGTGTCTAATCCTCGCTTAGCTTGTGTCGTGGTTATTAATGAGCCCGCAGGTGATTTTTATCACGGTGGTGAAATAGCGGCGCCGGTTTTTGCCAATATCATGGGTGCAAGTATGCAGCTGTTAAATTTAACACCAGATGCACTAAACCAACCCAAGCTTTCTGCAATAACAGGGGGTAGCAATGCCGGTTAATTCTAAGCAGTGGTTGGCCTTGTATGCCAATGATGTACCAGATGTTGAGCTAGAGCAGTTACAGCTAGATAGCCGTAACGTTGGCGTTAATGACGTATTTTTAGCTATTCCTGGTGTGCAACAACATGGTAAACAGTTTATTAGCCAAGCTTTAGCGCAAGGCGCGGGTTTGGTGCTAACCAACGAAGGTAGCTACAACGACAAACGTGTGGTGGTATTGCCAGAACTGGTGCAACTACTGCCGGCACTGGCCGCAAATTTTTATCAGCAACCGGCGCGACAACTGCAATTAGTTGGTATAACCGGCACTAATGGTAAATCCAGCACGGCATTTTTTATTAGTCGTTTAGCTGAGCAATTAGCTCTGCCCGCTGCAGTTATTGGCACGCTAGGCTATGGTTCGTGCAGCAACCTAACGCCGTTGCCAAATACCACACCGCATTATGTTGATATACAACGTATTTTATCACTTAGCGTGGTTAATAATGCCAAGTTAGTTGCTATGGAAGTGTCGTCGCATGCGTTAGCGCAGCATCGGGTTGCGGGTTTATTGTTTGATGTCTCGGTTTTTACTAACCTAACCCGCGATCATCTAGATTATCACGGCTCTATGGCCGAATACGCCGCAGCAAAAGCGACGTTATTTACGCCACAGTTAAGCCGTGCTGCGGTAATTAATGTATCTGATGAATTTGGCCGTAAGCTGGCCGCGCAAAGCCAAGTTCCGGTATTTGCTTATGGTAAAGCTGAAGACTGTGCCGGTTTTAGCCAGTATCTTGGTTATTCTAACGTTGTTGTGACCACCGAAGGTTATCAGCTTAAACTAAGCAGCCACTTATCTGAACAACGGTTTTATTTACCGCTGTTAGGCGAATTTAATATTCAAAATACACTGGCTGCAATAGCGAGTTTATTGGTGCTTGGCTATGACTTCGCTGCAAT
Organism: Rheinheimera sp. D18; assembly: GCF_004345025.1. Lineage (GTDB taxonomy): Bacteria > Pseudomonadota > Gammaproteobacteria > Enterobacterales > Alteromonadaceae > Alishewanella > Alishewanella metallidurans. The sequence continues at coordinate 530,308 of NZ_CP037745.1, forward strand.
TATTACTGCTTGCAGCCAGCTACAACCGGTGCCAGGCAGAATGGAACAGTTTAAGTTTCCACAAAATTTTACCGCCGTTGTCGATTACGCTCATACCCCAGATGCATTACAGCAAGCGCTACAGTCATTACGTTTACATTGTAAAGGCCGCTTATGGTGTGTGTTTGGCTGCGGTGGTGACCGTGACCGCGGCAAACGGCCAATAATGGGCCAAATTGCCGAGCTTTATGCCGACCATGTAATTGTTACTGCTGATAATCCGCGCAGCGAAGATGTTGTTGCTATTTGCGAAGATATTGCCGCAGGTATGAGCCCTGACGGCAGCTATACCATTGAGCCTGATCGACAAAGTGCCATTAAGCTAGCGCTGATCAGCGCACAAGCACATGACATCGTGCTTATCGCTGGTAAAGGGCATGAAACTATTCAAATTATTGGTACTGAGCAGCGGCAATATGATGAACGTGCTTATCTTCGCCAGCTTATTGCGGAGATGCCAGCATGATAAAATTAAATTGTGCAGAAATTGCGTTAATGCTCGATGGTAGCTTAGTCGGCCACAACGTCAGTATTTTAAATGTCAGTACAGACAGCCGAACTATTGCGAACGACGATTTGTTTATCGCCTTAAAAGGCCCTAATTTTGATGGGTCAGCATTTATTGCAGAGGTAAAGGCTAAAGGTGCGGCAGCGGTTGTTGTAGAGCAAGCGGTAAATGTCGATATTCCACAAATTATTGTGCACGACACTCATCTGGCATTAGGCCAGTTAGCGGCTGCGGTAAAAGCCCGCTTAGCGGTAAAAACGGTAGCAGTAACTGGCAGTGCGGGTAAAACTACAGTCAAAGAAATGATCGCGGCTATCTTAAGCCGACGTGGCCGTGTGTTAGCTACGCAGGGCAATTTTAATAATGATATTGGCGTACCGCTTACTATGTTGCGTCTTAGCGAAAAGCATGACTATGCCGTGCTTGAACTGGGTGCTAATCATCAAGGTGAAATAGCCTATACCACTGCGCTGGCAAAACCCGATGTTGCCATTATTACCAACGTTGCCGCTTCGCACCTAGAGGGTTTTGGCGACGTAGATGGGGTGGCGCGGGCAAAAGGTGAAATTTTTAATGCTATTACTGAGCAAGGTTTAGCCATTATTCCAGCCGACAGCCAGTATTGCGATTATTGGCTACAGCGTTTAGCCGGTAAGCAGGTAGTGCAGTTTTCTGCCACTAAAACGACGGATTACTGCGCACAGGCAATAGTTCTAGACGACCACGGTTGTGCCGGTTTTGAATTGGTTTGCCCACAAGGTAAGCAGTTTGTACAGTTAACACTGCCTGGTAAGCATAATGTTTCTAATGCCTTAGCTGCTGCCGCCGCGAGCATTGCTGTTGGCGCAAGCTTACTCGACGTGCAATTAGGTTTAGCGCAAATGCCCGCCGTTAAAGGCCGTGCCAATATTAACATGCTGTCACCGCAATTACGTCTGATTGACGATACCTACAATGCCAATGTTGAGTCAGTTAAGGCCGCGATTGATTTGTTAACGGCGTTTGTTGGCTATCGCATATTAGTGCTAGGCGACATGGCGGAATTGGGTACTGACGCCCGTTTATACCATGAAGAGATAGGTTTATACGCACAAAAAGCAGGTGTTAATCTGTTGTTCACCCTTGGCGTGTTATCACAGAGCGCCAGCGATTTGTTTGCTGGACAAGGCGCTCATTTTAGTTCGCGCCAAGCGCTTATTCAGCGCTTAATGCCAATAGTATTAGAACAACAGGAAGTCACCCTGCTAGTGAAAGGCTCGCGTAGTGCGAAAATGGAATTAGTCGTACAAGACTTGCTAGAAAGATGTCAGCAGGAGAGTCACCCATGCTAGTTTGGTTAGCCGAGTACTTAACCCAGTATTTTAATGCGTTTAACGTGTTTAGTTATCTAACGTTTCGCGCCATTTTGGGTATTTTAACCTCGTTATTTTTAAGTTTATATTTAGGGCCTAAACTCATTGCCCGCTTACAACGCATGCAAATTGGTCAGGTTGTGCGTGGTGACGGCCCAGAAAGTCATTTCTCGAAAAAAGGCACGCCTACGATGGGCGGCTTGCTAATTTTGGGCGCGGTGTTAATAAGTACCTTACTATGGGCTAATTTAGAAAATAAATATGTCTGGGTAGTACTTTTTGTTTTAGTCAGCTTTGGCTGGATTGGCTTTGTCGACGACTATCGCAAAGTGGTGCGTAAAGACCCTAAAGGCCTAATTGCGCGCTGGAAGTATTTTTGGCAATCCTTATTTGCTATTGCGGTGGCTGCGTTTTTGTATTTTACCGCCGAACGTCCAGCCGAAACCGCATTATTAGTGCCTTTTGTTAAAGACGTTATGCCGCAGTTAGGCTTATTGTTTTTAGCGCTAAGCTATTTTGTTATTGTTGGTACTAGCAATGCCGTAAATCTTACTGACGGCCTAGACGGCTTAGCCATTGTGCCAACCATTATGGTAGCTGCCGCATTTGCCATTATTGCGTACTTAAGTGGCAACGTTAATTTTTCTAGTTATTTGCATATCCCTTATTTGCCTCACGCCAGCGAACTGGTGGTGGTTTGTGCCTCCTTGGTCGGCGCTGGTTTAGGCTTTTTGTGGTTTAACACCTATCCAGCCCAAGTATTTATGGGTGATGTGGGTTCATTAGCTTTAGGTGCCGTGCTAGGTGTCATTGCCATTTTAGTAAGACAAGAAATCGTGCTGTTTATTATGGGCGGCATCTTTGTTATGGAAACGGTCTCGGTCATTTTGCAAGTAGGCTCTTATAAGCTACGTGGTCAGCGCATTTTCCGAATGGCACCTATTCATCATCATTACGAACTAAAAGGCTGGCCAGAACCGCGGGTTATTGTGCGGTTTTGGATCTTGTCGATCATTTTTGTGCTGGTTGGCCTAGCCACCTTAAAGCTGAGATAACAATGATGCCGACGATAACACAGGTTGCCATCACGCAACGTTTAGCAAAAAAACGCATCGCCGTTGTAGGCCTAGGTTTGTCTGGGCTGGCTACGGTGCGTTTTTTACTAAGCTTGGGCGTGAAACCCGTGTTAATGGACAGCCGTATTAAACCTGCCGGTATTGAGCAAATAGCAGCAGAAAAAGTAGACGGTATTTACTTAGGCGAACTAGATGCGAATCGCTTAGCGAAAATGGACATGATTATTCTAAGTCCGGGTTTATCGCCAACGCATCCTGCGCTTCGTTTTGCCGTTGCTCAAGGCGCTGAATTAATAGGCGATGTTGAGCTGTTCGCTCGTTTCAATCAAAAACCGGTTATCGCTATTACCGGCTCTAATGGTAAATCTACGGTAACTAAACTGGTTGAAGCCATGCTTAAATGCAGCGGCGTTAATGCGTTAGCGGCGGGTAATATCGGTTTGCCAGTACTAGAGGCTATTGCTCAGCCTAGTGTTGATGTATTTGTGCTGGAGTTATCAAGTTTTCAGTTAGACACCACGTTTAGCTTACAAAGCGTAGCCAGCACTATTTTAAATGTCAGTGCCGATCATCTAGATCGCTATCACACTATGTCAGCCTATACCGAGTCTAAACAGCGGGTATACCAGCATACGCAATTGGCAGTGTTTAATTTAGATGACAGCGCTACCACCCCAGAACAAACCGCGCAAACACTGGGTATTAAGTTAGCCGATGCGGCATACGGCGTTGCCGAGTGCGAGGGGCAGCGTTGTTTAATGTTGGCCAGTGAGCCGCTACTAAACGTTAGTCAAATGACCATATTTGGTGCACATAATGAATTTAATGCGCTGGTTGCTGCTAGCTTAGCGCTGGCTGCTGGCGCTAGCCGTGCCGGTGTTGTGCAAGCACTACAGCAATTTGAATCGCTACCACATCGGTGTGTTTTAGTAACTAATAGCAATAACGTGCGCTGGGTTAACGACTCTAAAGCAACCAATATTGGCGCGACATTAGCAGCCATTGCCGGTTTACGGCCCAGTGTTAGTGGCAACTTAATTTTAATTGCTGGCGGTGACGGCAAGGGCGCGGATATGCGCGAGCTAAAGCCGGTACTGGATGCGGATGTACAGCAGCTTATTACTCTTGGCCAAGACGGCCCAGCTATTGCTGAATTAAAAGCGAATAGCATTCCAGTTAAAACGCTACAAGACGCCGTTAAAGTAGCTGCGCGCTTAGCCAAACCTGGCGATATGGTGTTGCTGTCGCCAGCTTGCGCTAGCCTAGATATGTTTAAAAGTTACAGTGATCGTGGTGAGCAGTTTGCCTCCGCGGTTAAGGCGGAGGTGCTATGAAGCAGCTTGCGCTAACGTTGTTTAAAGCATCTTGGTTTAACCCAATACAAGGTATTACTAATTGGTGGAGTGCCGACGACACAGCACCTTACGACAAGCTGTTTTTAACCCTACTAATGCTTATTGTCGCGCTTGGCGTGGTAATGATTACCAGCGCATCTGTGCCTGTAGCAACGCGGCTATACGATAACGAATTGCACTTTACTATTCGCCATTTACTGTATTTGGGCATAGGTTTTGGTGTGGCTTTACTGGTGATTAATATTCCAGTGCAATGGTGGCATAACAGTAATATGCTGTTGTTATTTGCCGCGTTAGCATTACTTATTGCTGTATTATTGGTTGGCCATAATGTTAACGGTAGTACGCGGTGGTTATCTATCGGCCCTATCGGTTTACAAGCGGCTGAACCCGCTAAGTTGTTTTTCTTTGTCTATTTAGCCAGCTACCTAGTACGACGCCATGAAGAAGTGCGTGAAAATATTAAAGGCTTTATTAAGCCATTGTTAGTGCTATTCGCTTTTGCGGTATTACTACTAATGCAGCCTGACTTAGGCACGGTTATTGTTATGTTTGCTACTGCTGTTGCGCTGTTGTTTTTAGCTGGCGCCAAGTTGTGGCAGTTCTTCTGCTTGATTTTTACTGGGCTACTGGCCATTGGCGTATTGATTGTTTATAGCGAATACCGCTGGAAACGCGTTACGGCCTTTCTTGACCCTTGGGCTGATCCTTTTGGTAGCGGTTACCAGCTTACTCAGTCGTTAATGGCATTTGGTCGTGGTGGCTGGTTTGGCCAAGGCTTGGGTAATAGCATTCAAAAATTAGAATATTTACCCGAAGCACATACCGACTTTATTCTGGCGGTTATCGCCGAAGAAACTGGTTTTATCGGTGTAACGATATTATTGAGCCTGTTATTTATGCTGGTATATCGCGCGTTGTGGATTGGCCAGCGTGCGTTAGAAAAACAAATGAGCTTCCATGGTTTTCTTGCTTACGCCTTAGCAATTTGGATTGGTTTTCAATCTGCGGTAAATATTGGTGTAGCTACCGGCGCGTTGCCAACTAAAGGTTTAACTTTACCCTTTGTTAGCTCAGGTGGTAGTAGTTTAGTTATTATGCTGGCCGCTGCCGCGTTATTATTGCGTATTGATTTTGAAGTGCGGTTAAAGGGTAAGCATGCCATTAGCGGAGGTCGCAATGACTAAACCGCGTATTCTAATTATGGCCGGTGGCACCGGTGGCCATATCTTCCCCGCACATGCGGTAGCAACCGCGCTTAATGCCGCAGGCTGGCAAGTGCATTGGTTAGGCACGCCAACCCGTATGGAAGCGACCTTAGTGCCACAGTTTGGCTGGGCATTTCACACTATCAACGTTGAAGGTTTGCGCGGTAAAGGCCTGCTATCACTGCTAAAAGCGCCATGGATGTTACTAAAGTCGGTGTGGCAAGCGCGTAAGGTTATCAATAGTGTGCAACCGGATATCGTATTGGGTTTTGGCGGTTATGCCAGCGGCCCAGGTGGTGTAGCGGCATGGTTGAAGCGCTTACCGTTATTAATTCATGAACAAAATGCTATAGCCGGTAGTACTAATCGTTTACTGGCAAAACTAGCTAGCAAAGTATTGGTGGCATTCCCCGCTGCATTTGCGGGCCATGCTAAACAGCAAGTGGTGGGTAATCCGGTACGGACAGAGCTGCTTAGCATTGGCGCAGATCATGACTATAGCGGTAGCCTTAAAGTATTAGTTATGGGTGGAAGTCTTGGCGCCAAAGTATTGAACGACACCTTACCAACTATCTTTGCCAAAGCGGCTAAACAGGGTGCAATTGCCGTGCGGCATCAAACTGGCAAAGCATCGCAACAACAAACGCAACAAGCCTATTGGCAAGGCGGCGCGGGTCAGCTAACGGCAGAAGTGAGTGCTTTTATTGACGATATGGCCAAGGCCTATGCGTGGGCTGATGTCGTAATTTGTCGTGCAGGCGCGTTAACCGTAAGCGAAGTCGCTTGCGCCGGTATTGCCGCAGTCTTTGTGCCGCTACCTACGGCAATTGATGATCATCAAACTGCAAATGCGCGCTGGCTTAGTGAGCAAGGTGCAGCCCAGTTAGTGTTGCAGCGTAATTTGGACGAGCAGCATTTGCTGCCGTTATTGCAGCAATGGTTAGACAATAAAACATCGTTACAGCAAATGGCCGCCAAAGCGCGTGCCTGTGCCTTAGATCATGCAACAGCACAGGTAGTGGCGTTATGTCAGCAAGCCGTTGGTCAGCAAGTAACAGGACAACAGATATGATTACTACTCCACAACAGAAAAAATTAGCTATGCGCCGGGTCGAGCGTATTCACTTTGTTGGTATTGGCGGCGCCGGTATGGGCGGTATTGCCGAGGTACTCGTTAACGAAGGCTACAATATTTCTGGTTCAGACATTGCGCCAAATGCCGTAACTGAACGCCTTATTTCTATTGGCGCCCGTATTAGTTTTGGCCATGCTGCAGAAAACGTAACGGGTGCTAGCGTAGTCGTGGTATCTAGCGCCATTAATAGCGCAAACCCAGAGGTTGCCGCCGCGCGTGAGTTTCGTATACCAATAGTGCGTCGTGCGGAAATGTTAGGCGAATTAATGCGGTTTCGTCATGGTATTGCGGTGGCCGGTACGCATGGTAAAACTACAACAACCAGTTTGTTGGCGTCAATATTTGCCGAAGCGGGCACTGATCCCACATTTGTTATCGGTGGTTTACTTAACTCGGCCGGTGCCAATGCTAGGTTGGGTGCAGGGCGTTATCTAATTGCTGAAGCTGATGAAAGCGATGCATCGTTTTTGCATTTGCAGCCATTAGCAACCGTAGTTACCAATATTGAAGCTGACCATATGGATACCTATCAAGGTGACTTTGAAAAGCTTAAAGCCACCTATTTAGAGTTTTGCCACAACCTGCCGTTTTACGGCGTTGTTGTAGTTTGTATTGACGATCCGGTACTGCGCAGTTTAATTGTGCAAATTAGTCGCACGGTTATAACCTACGGCTTTAGCGATGACGCTGACTATGTAATCAGTGAATTTAGTCAAACCGGCACACAAAGCCAGTTTACTATTACTGATGGCAGCGGCAATCAGCGTGAGGTAGCACTTAATTTACCTGGTAAACATAACGCATTAAATGCCACAGCCGCGTTTGCTTTAGCGGCGGATGAAGGCATTAGCGAGCAGGCTATTTTGGCGGCGTTAAGAAAATTTGAAGGCATTGGTCGGCGCTTTCAGCAATACGGTGAATTTGACACCGGTAAAGGCAAGGTGGTGCTGGTAGACGATTACGGCCATCATCCAACTGAAGTCGCTGCAACCATTGCCGCTGCTCGTGCAGCTTGGCCCAATAGACGTTTAGTTATGGCTTATCAACCGCACCGCTATAGCCGTACCCGTGATCTATACGAAGACTTTGCCAAGGTACTTTCAACTGTTGATATGTTGCTGTTGCTTGAAGTGTATAGTGCTGGCGAGCCAGCCATTGCCGGCGCTGATAGTCGCAGCTTATGTCGCTCAATTCGGGCGCGCGGTGCATTAGACCCCATTTATATTGCTGAACCCACAGATTTAGCGCCAAGTTTAGCCACAGTGTTACAAGATGGCGATGTATTGCTAACCCAAGGTGCAGGTAATATCGGCAGCTTAGTAAAGCAGTTGGCCGCTATGCAATTGAATATTAATCAACTTAAAGCCAGTGCAGGAGAAAAAGCATGAGTAGTGGTGTTAATGCTTTTGGCAAGGTAGCGGTAATGTTTGGCGGTAATTCGGCCGAGCGCGAGGTGTCGCTGCGCTCTGGTAACGCGGTATTACAAGCACTAACCAATGCTGGGGTAGACGCTTATGGTTTTGACCCAAAATATCAGGCGTTAACTGAATTAACTACGAGCGGTGCGCAACGTGTATTTATCGTATTACACGGCCGTGGTGGCGAAGACGGTACTATGCAAGGCGCACTGGCGCAACAAGGTTTACCTTATACTGGCAGCGGAGTACTAGGCTCAGCACTGGCAATGGACAAAATTCGCTGCAAGTGGTTATTTCAAGCGCAAAAATTGCCTACGGCGGCTTTTGCGGTAGTGCATAGTCAAGACACCGATTTTGCCGGTTTATTAGCCAGCTTAGGTGGCAAGGTTATGGTTAAGCCCGCCAATGAAGGTTCAAGCATTGGTATGAGTGCAGCTAATAGTGCTGCCGAGCTAGAGCAGGCTATTGCCGCAGCATTAAAGTACGATAGCGAAATTTTGGTAGAACGTTGGATCAACGGTCGTGAATTTACTGTTGCTATTTTAAATGGTCAGGTGTTACCGATAGTAGAAATGCGCACACCGCGCGCGTTTTATGATTACGAAGCAAAATATCAGGCTAACAGTACAGAGTATTTATGCCCTGCGCCGTTATCGGCAGAGCACACCGCCATGATGCAAAACACCGCACTTAACGCGTTTAATGCGGTAGGCGCAACCGGCTGGGGCCGAGTAGATATTATGCTTGACCAAGATGGGCAGCATTATTTGCTAGAAGTGAATACTGTGCCGGGCATGACGGAAAAGTCATTAGTGCCAATGGCGGCTAAAGCGGCTGGCATGAGTTTCCAGCAGTTGGTGCTGGCGATATTAACCCAAGCGCAAAAGGCCTAATAACCATGAACTGGCGTTTACCTAAGCTGCAATTTAAACAACAACCCGCATTTTATGCGGGAGTGGTGTTTTTTATTGTCGCTATGGCTGCGCTAGCGTGGGCAGGCGTAAAAATAGCCGACTGGACACAAAGCCAGCAGAGCGCGCCAGTAAAACAAGTAAAGTTATATGGTGATTTTCAGCATATCGATATAGGAACCCTGCACCATAAATTGCAACAGCAGTATGTAGGTAACTTTTTTAGCGTGAACGTGGATCAAGTGCAGCAGTTCCTGTTACAGCAACCTTGGGTTTATCAGGCAGCCGTGCGCAAACAATGGCCTGACGCTTTGGTTGTGGTTGTGACAGAACAACAGCCGGTAGCAATTTGGAATCAGCAGCAATTATTAAATGAACAGGGTGACGTATTTCAAGCACCCTTACAGCAGCTGAAAACGGAACTTCCAATGTTAACCGGCCCAGAAGGCAGCCAGCAGGACGCACTAACCATGTTCCGCCATATGCAGGGCTTATTGGCCCTGCATAAATTTAACGCTGTAGCGCTGGGATTAACCGAGCGTTTTTCTTGGCAATTAAGCTTAAGTAACGGCGTAGCCTTAAAGCTTGGCCGCGAAGATACCTTAAAACGGGTGCAGCGCTTTATTGAGCTCTACCCAGTAATTAGTAAACATAAAGCCGACGCCGTAGCCGAAGTGGACCTACGTTACGACACTGGCATAGCAGTGCGTTACAGTACTGAACAAAAGAGAAAAGCATGACAAAGTCGTTAGAGAGAGATCTAATTGTTGGCCTGGATATCGGCACTGCGCAGATAAAAGCAGTGGTGGGCGAAATAACTGCCGACGACAAGCTAAGTATTGTCGGTGTAGGTACTCATGTATCCCGCGGTATGGATAAAGGCGGTGTTAACGATTTAAACCTAGTAGTGCAAGCGGTGCAACGCGCAATAGATGAAGCTGAACTGATGGCCGATTGCCGCATTTCATCGGTGTACTTGGGTATTACTGGCAAACATATTCGCTGTCAAAACGAAAGTGGCATGGTGCCGATTAATGATACTGAAGTCACTGCTGAAGATGTCTCTAACGTTATTCATGCGGCTAAATCAGTGCCTATCTCAGCTGAACGCCGCATGCTACATGTGTTGCCGCAAGAGTTCTCAGTAGACATGCAAGAGGGTATTAAAAGCCCAATTGGTATGTCAGGGGTAAGAATGGAAGCGCGTGCGCATATTATTACCTGTGCTAATGACATGGCAAAAAATATTGAAAAGTGTGTTGAACGCTGCGGCTTGCAAGTCGATCAGCTTATTTTCAGCTCACTAGCGTCTAGCTTTGCGGTACTAACCGATGATGAAAAAGAGCTTGGCGTGTGTGTGGTTGATATGGGCGGTGGCACCATCGATATTTCTATCTATACCAATGGCGCACTGCGACACACTGCGGTTATTCCGGTGGCGGGTAATCAGGTAACTAGCGATATTGCAAAAATTTTCCGTACCCCGCTTAGCCATGCTGAAGACATAAAGGTGCAGTACGCCTGTGCGCTGCGCAGCATGGTAGGTAAAGAAGAAAGTATCGAAGTACCCAGTGTTGGTGGCAGGCCCGCTCGGTCAATGTCGCGTCATACACTAGCTGAAGTAGTAGAACCACGTTATCAAGAGCTATTTGAACTGGTGCTAGAAGAAATAAGAAGCAGCGGCCTTGAAGAGCAAATAGCCGCCGGAGTGGTACTAACCGGTGGCACATCTAAGATGGAAGGTGCGGTAGAGTTTGCCGAAGATATTTTTCAAATGCCGGTACGCGTAGGTCAACCTATGCATGTTACGGGTTTAAAAGAATACGTACAGGACCCAGCTTATGCCAGCGTGGTAGGGCTATTACTGTACGGTAAAGATGCACGCCATCAGCAGAAAAAGTCTGTCGATGTGCGAGATTCAGTGAGCAGTTTCGTTAAGCGGATCAGCAGCTGGTTTAAAGGTGAATTTTAAAGTAAGCGTAGAAACGGAGAGAGAGCTATGTTTGAATTAATGGAAAACCACAGCCAAGAAGCTGTAATTAAAGTAATTGGTGTTGGCGGCGGCGGCGGTAACGCAGTTGAATATATGGTCGCCAGCAATATTGAAGGCGTAGAGTTTGTGGTAGCAAATACTGATGCCCAAGCGCTGCGTAATTCTTCAGCTAACATCACGCTGCAGTTAGGCGCAGGTGTAACTAAAGGCTTAGGTGCCGGTGCAAATCCTGAAATAGGCCGACGTTCAGCTGAAGAAGATCGCGAAACCATCAAAAAAACCATTCAAGGTGCCGATATGGTGTTTATCGCAGCTGGTATGGGCGGTGGTACCGGTACAGGAGCAGCGCCTGTGGTTGCTGAAGTGGCGCGTGAGTTAGGTATTTTAACGGTAGCGGTGGTTACTAAACCTTTCCCGTTCGAAGGCAAAAAACGCACAGCTTATGCTGAAGAAGGCATTTTAGAGTTAAGTAAGTATGTTGACTCGTTAATTACTATCCCTAACGACAAACTGTTAAAAGTGTTAGGTAAAGGTACGACTTTATTAGATGCGTTTAAAGCAGCAAATAACGTATTACTTGGTGCAGTGCAGGGTATTGCTGAGCTAATCACTCGTCCGGGCTTAATCAACGTCGACTTCGCTGACGTACGTACGGTTATGTCTGAAATGGGTACAGCTATGATGGGTAGCGGCACAGCTTCAGGCCCAGATCGTGCAGAGGAAGCAGCAGAGCAAGCTATCTCTAGCCCACTGTTAGAAGACATTGATTTGTCCGGTGCTAAAGGTATTTTAGTTAACATTACTGCTGGTTTAGATATCAGTATTGAAGAGTTTGAAATCGTAGGTAATGCGGTAAAAGCTTTTGCTTCTGAAAATGCGACGGTAGTAGTTGGTGCGGTAATTGATCCTAATATGCACGACGAACTGCGTGTAACTGTAGTAGCAACCGGTATTGGTGCCGATCGTCGCCCTGATATCAGCCTAGTGCAGAATAGCCGCCCAGAGCCAATGCCAGTGTATGTGCAACAGGGTAACACTATGCAAAAATCTGCGCCGCAGACCATGCGTGATGAAGCGCCTGCAATAGCAACAAAAGCACAGCCGGAAAGCAAAGCGAATATTGATATATTTGATATTCCAGCGTTTCTACGCAAACAAGCCGACTAGGTCTATATTGAGTAATTGGTTAGTAGCCGGTTAGTCGCTGGCAAGGCTGGCAGCATAATTAAGCTGCGGTTCAGTGAAATTTGGCATAATTGCCACATTTATGCTAAGCTTCGCCGCCATTTTGTGATTGCTTATATTTGAGCAGGAATAAATTATGATTAAACAACGTACTATCGACAAAATAGTCACCTCTATCGGGGTGGGGTTACACAAAGGCGAAAAGGTTACGCTTACTCTCCGACCTGCGCCAGACAACACGGGTATCGTGTTTCGTCGTGTTGACCTTGATCCGGTAGTCGACTTCAAAGTAGCGCCTGAGTTAGTGGGTGATACCGTGATGTGTACCTGTTTAATCAATGAAAATGGCGTGCGTTTGTCTACTACTGAACACCTGATGGCAGCCATTGCCGGAATGGGCATCGATAACCTAATTGTTGAAGTAGACTCTGCTGAAATTCCAATTATGGACGGCAGTGCTAGCCCTTTCGTTTATCTGCTGCTTGAAGCCGGTGTCGCCGAGCAGCGCTTAGCGAAGAAATTTATTCGTATTAAAAAAGCAGTACGGGTAGAAGACGGTGATAAATGGGCCGAGTTTAAACCCCACCATGGCTTTAAAATCGACTTTGCTATTCAATTTGATCACCCTGTTATTGCCGAAACTGTGCAGCATATGCAGCTTGATTTCTCTGCCGCTGGTTTTATTAAAGATATTAGCCGTGCGCGCACTTTCGGTTTCTTGCATGAGGTAGAGTACCTGCGAGCCAATAACCTGGCCTTAGGTGGTAGCTTCGATAATGCCGTGGTATTAGATGAATACCGTGTGCTTAATCAAGATGGCTTGCGTTATGAAGACGAGTTTATTAAACACAAAATTTTAGATGCAGTTGGCGATCTCTATATGGCCGGCTACAGCATTTTAGGTGAGTTTAAGTCGTTTAAAACTGGACATGCTTTGAATAACCAATTGCTTTGTGCAGTATTAGCTAATCAAGAAAATTGGGAATTTGTTACCTTTGAAGATAAAGCACAAATGCCAATTTCATATTTAGCACCGCAGCTAGCCTAAGAATAAGTAATAGCAGAAACCCGGTTTTACCGGGTTTTGTTGTTTTTGGCCTCAGCGTTTTGTGCCAATTTTAACAGCGCTTGCTTTAATGGGCCATCGCTTGATTCTGCGGCAGCACGCAGGCTTTGTGCCGCTTGTTCTGATAGCTGATAGCTGGTTTTTTGAGGAATGGGCAAGCTGTAGTGATTAATTTGGCCGTTCGGTGACGCCTCAATGTCAATTCCGGCTAAATCAGGCAAGATTTTTTTACGAAAATTGTCTAGAATAGCGTCGCGCTGCAATTTTAACCGGGTTAACCACGGCGCTGACGCTGATAAAATAACAGCCCGGCCATCACGAATGCAGCTAACTTGGCAAAAGCTAAGTTGCTCTAGTTGTAACACCTCAGCCAACACCTTGTTTAGCTGCTGCACTAGACTGACTTGCTGTTGCTGCGATGCCAGCGTACTGTGCGACAGCACTTTACTCACATCCAGCGGTTTTTGGGTGTAACGGGCCATAGCCTAAAGCACCTGCAACAAGGGATACACCTAAGCAGTGTAACAGCTTCTACTAACACAGAGAATGTTACACCTTGAAAGCGTTAGCATCGGGCACCATATCTAGCGTAATATGCTGATGTTTTAATATTTTAACTTAAAATGGTATTTGGATAATGTTTGGAAAACTTTTTACCAAATTATTTGGTAGCCGCAACGACCGCTTCTTAAAAAAATTAGAAAAACAAGTACAGCAGATCAATGCGTTAGAGGCAGAGTTCGAAGCCTTATCCGACGACCAGCTGAAGAGCAAAACGCAAGAGTTTAAGCAACTACTTGCCGATGGCAGCACGCTAGATGATATTCTGCCGCAAGCGTTTGCTACCGTGCGTGAAGCCAGTAAGCGTGTATTTGGTATGCGCCACTTTGACGTGCAGCTAATGGGCGGTATGGTGCTGCATCAGGGGAAAATCTCTGAAATGCGCACCGGTGAAGGTAAAACCCTAACGGCTACGTTACCGGCTTACCTTAACTCACTGAATGGCGGTGGCGTACATGTTATTACCGTAAACGACTACCTTGCCCGTCGTGATGCACAAACTAACGAACCGTTATTTTCTTTTCTTGGCTTAACCGTTGGCGTAAACGTGCCAGGCATGGCGCACCCAGATAAACAGCAAGCCTACGCCGCTGATATTACCTATGGTACTAATAACGAGTTTGGTTTTGACTATCTGCGCGACAACATGGCGTTTTCGCCACAAGAGCGTGTTCAGCGCGATCAAGCCTTTGCTATTATCGATGAAGTTGACTCAATTTTAATTGACGAAGCGCGTACGCCGTTAATTATTTCTGGTCCAGCTGAAGACAGTTCAGAGCTTTATAAACAAATTAACTTATTAGTGCCTCAGCTGGTGCGGCAAGAAAAAGAAGATGAAGAAGGCGCACATGGTGACGGCCATTTCACTTTAGACGAAAAAGCGCGTCAGGTTTACTTAACCGAGCAAGGTCAAATTAAAGTTGAAGACATGCTGCGCGAGCATGGCTTAATTCAAGAGCATGACACCTTATTCTCCGCCGCCAATATTACATTGTTGCACCACGTATATGCCGCATTGCGTGCGCACCAGTTATTTAAGCGTGACGTAGATTACGTCGTAAAAGACGGTGAAATAGTTATTGTTGACGAACACACTGGCCGTACTATGGAAGGCCGTCGTTGGTCAGAAGGCTTACACCAAGCGGTTGAAGCCAAAGAAGGCGTAAAAATTCAAAATGAAAACCAAACCTTAGCCTCTATTACATTCCAGAATTACTTCAGATTATACGATAAGTTATCTGGTATGACGGGTACGGCAGATACTGAAGCATTTGAATTTCAACAGATTTACGGCCTTGAAACCATCGTAGTGCCAACCAATCGGCCCATGGTGCGTAAAGATATGGCTGATCTGGTGTATTTAAATGCTGAAGATAAATACCAAGCCATTATTGCTGATATTATTCAAACGCGTGATGCCAACCGCCCAGTGCTGGTAGGTACAGCCTCTATTGAAAGTTCAGAGTATCTGTCTAACTTGCTTAACAAGGCAAAAATTAAGCACCAAGTATTAAACGCCAAATTCCACGCTAACGAAGCGCAAATTATTGCCAATGCTGGCCAACCAGGTACGGTTACCATTGCTACCAACATGGCAGGTCGTGGTACAGATATCGTACTTGGCGGTAGTTTACAGTCAGAACTGGCGGCCTTAGGTGCTGATGCCACAGATGCAGAAAAAGCCAAAGTAAAAGCCGATTGGCAAGCTCGTCACGATGCGGTAATTGCCGCTGGCGGTTTGCATATTATTGGTACTGAGCGTCATGAGTCACGTCGTATCGACAACCAGTTACGTGGTCGTTCTGGCCGGCAGGGCGATCCAGGTTCAAGCCGGTTCTACTTGTCGTTAGACGATGCCTTAATGCGTATTTTTGCTTCAGACCGTATGGCTGGCATGATGCGTCGTTTAGGCATGGAAAAAGGCGAAGCTATTGAACACCCTTGGGTAAGTCGTGCCATTGAAAATGCCCAGCGTAAAGTAGAAGCGCGCAACTTTGATATTCGTAAACAATTACTTGAGTTTGACGACGTAGCTAACGACCAACGTAAAGTCGTATACGAACAACGTAACGAATTACTAGACGCGACCGATATTAGCGAAACCATTAGTGCTATTCGCACCGACGTAGTTGATGGCGTACTTAGTCAATATATTCCGCCACAGTCGTTAGATGAAATGTGGGATATACCAGGCTTAGAACAGCGCTTAAAAGCAGATTACTTACTCGACTTGCCAATAAGCCAGTGGCTGGCAGACGATAAAAAGCTGTTTGAAGAAAAGCTGCGTGAACGCATTCAACAAGAAGTTGAGCAAGCTTACGCACTTAAAGAGCAAATGGTTGGCCCAGAAGTACTGCGTCAGTTTGAAAAAGCTATCATGCTTCAAAGCTTAGACACGCACTGGAAAGAACATTTAGCCGCAATGGACCACCTACGCCAAGGTATTAATTTACGCGGTTATGCGCAGAAAAACCCGAAGCAAGAATATAAACGCGAAGCCTTTGAATTGTTTTCTGCCATGTTAGAAAACCTGAAAATTGACGTAGTGGGTGTATTAGGCCGCGTGCAAGTGCGCGCCGCAGAAGATGTAGAAGCCGTTGATGAGCAGCGCCGTAAAGCAGATGCCGTGCCGCATGATTATCAACATGACGAAGCAGAAAGTATTGGTAGCGACCTACCCGCTGATATGTCAGCAGCTACGCCAACATTTCGTGAGCACGACAAAATAGGCCGTAATGATGCTTGCCCCTGTGGTTCGGGCAAAAAGTATAAGCAGTGTCACGGTAAGTTGGTATAAGCCAAACTCGCCATAGGGTACATAAAGTCGGCTTCGGCTGCATACTGTTCATTTAAGCAAGATCCGGCTTGCTCTAAGCCAACCGTTGAAGGCAAGGATGCCTGAAGCGAGCCCCCAAGGAAGGGTTCACGGCGTGTTGGTGTGAGCAAGCCGGATCTTTCGCGTTACTAACTGGCGAGCACGTGCAGAAACAATGCAAAATACCCCTCAATATAAAGTCATACACGTTGCCGTTGGCGTAATTATGCGCGATAAGCAAATTTTGCTTGCGTTACGTAGCGCTAAACAGCACCAGGGTGGTAAGTGGGAGTTTCCTGGTGGCAAAGTAGAGCCAAGCGAGAGCGTGCAACAGGCGTTGTTACGCGAGCTACACGAAGAGATCGGCATTAACGTAACCGCAAGCTGCGCATTAATGCAGCTTAAGTATAACTACCCAGAAAAAACCGTGCTGTTAGATGTATGGTTAGTAAGCGAATTTACTGGCGAGCCACAAGGCCGTGAAGGTCAGCCACTGCGCTGGGTAACGGTGGCAGAGCTTAGTAGTATCGAATTTCCCGATGCCAATCAGCCAATAGTGCAACGCCTTGTGCAGCAGTTTGGCGTTTAGTGTTGAAAAAATTCGTTATCTTGAGCCATAAACTCTTGCTCAAGCTCAGCCAAATATTCTTCTGATAGCTGGTTATCTATCGCTGTTTTATCGGCAATGCGATGGTTTTCCGCTGCCCAATCGCCTAAGTCTATTAACTTACAGCGCTCCGAGCAAAATGGCCGAAAAGCGGCGTCAGCAGACCATACTACATCAATATTACAGGTCGGGCATTTAACTTTCATTTAGCTACTCCAAATACGTACTACAAGCCTTAACAACAAGCTAATGCAAAGTTGATGCTCTTATCGCTGTTGCAGCGGCCGGTTTCGTCACATAACTGCATAAAACGAATAGCATACCGATACTTGTTACCACTTACTGTTGGGTAAACGCCAGCAGCTAACGGATAGCGAATACGCAATAATTCGGTCTGTTCAGTGTTACTTTGATAAAAACCATTATTGGCTACAGCATCGGCAAACTGGCCTTTTTCGCGGCAAAAGCCTAAAACAAATTCTACCGTTTGCTGCAATAAGGCAAACTCATTATACCAGCTCGTCGCCATTTGTTTGCGTTCTGCCAAAGGTAAATTAGACCAGTAATGCAATTGCGGCACGTCAAAATAACAAGCGCCACCTGGAATAGAAAAGCGTTGCCGCAGCGGCGCGAGAAATTTATCTTCTTTTAAGGTGCCAACAAATTTACCGCTGCGTAGCAGTTCACTTTGTAGTCTTACAGCTTGTTGTAATACCAATTTTAGCTTGTCGTCAGAAACCGAAGGGTGGTTCGCCCAAGCTACCAGCGCATTTTCACAGCGCTCGCAATCTTTAATCAGATCGGGGCGAATATCATTGCGATCAATTACTTCTATTAAATCAAATAGCGTATTAAAAAATGCCTGCTGCTGCCATTCGCTGTCTAACGGCATCAGGTTATGAAGTTGCGTTAACAAATACTCTAAACGCAGATAGGTACGAAGCTTTTCATTTAACGGATGTTCGTAAATAAGTTCAGTCATGTGTCTGTCGTTTACGCCTGTTGTGACAGCTCACTGCATACTTAGTTACGGTATTGCTGCCGCCTGCTGCAAATATTGCTGATGCAAGCGACTAACTTTGGCGACTAAATCAGAGATACTGCTGTCATTGGTAATTATATCGTCGGCCAGTTTTAGCCGTTCGCTACGCGATATCTGCGCTGCCATTATCGCCTTTATTTGCTGCTCGTCGGCTTTATCCCTAGCCATGGCACGGCTTAACTGCAAGCTTTCGGGTAAATCTATTACTAATACCCGTTGTACATACTGGTTAAGCTTATTTTCTAACAGTAACGGTGCAACTAATAACGCATAAGGAGATGTTAGTTTCTTTAATTGTAATAGCAATGTTTGCCGTATTGCTGGGTGTAATAATTGTTCAAGCCACATTTTATCGCTGGCACAGCTAAACACCCTCTGACGCAGCTCGGCTCTATTAAGTTCACCGCTAGTAAGTAATATACCTTCGCCAAAGTATTGCGTTATAGCCTGCAAGCAGAGCGTGCCAGGCATAACAACTTCTCGGGCTACGATATCGGCATCAACATGTTGTACGCCTAACGCAGAAAACAACTCGGTTATCGTCGTTTTGCCACAACCAATGCCACCAGTAAGACCAACAATAAAACCAGACACTACAAGCCCCCCGACACTACAAATTTAAATAGCGTAAGTAGGCATTGGTTAATTGCTCGCCCCATAACATGGCTATCCAGCCTGCCGCTGCAATATAAGGCCCAAACGGAATAGGTGTGCTTCTATCCTTGTCTTGCACACTAAGCAGCGTAATACCAACCACCGCACCCACTAAAGACGACAGTAAAATAATCAGCGGCAACTGCTGCCAGCCCAGTAAGGCGCCAAATATGGCCAGTAATTTAAAGTCGCCATAACCCATGCCTTCTTTGCCGGTTAATAACTTAAATAACCAATACACCGACCATAAGCTAAGGTAGCCCGCAGCGGCGCCGACCATAGCTTGTGCTGGATTAACAAAAGCTGAATCGCTAAGGCTAAATAACAACGCAAACCAGAGTAAGGGTAGGGTAATTTGATCGGGTAGCAACATCTTATCAATGTCGATAAAAGTCAGCGTAATTAACGCCCAGGTAATAACAATAAATACTATAGCGGCAATACCAAAGCCTAGCTGCCAGGCTACTACGGCCGACATTACCGCCGTTAATAATTCTACTAACGGGTAACGTGCGCTAATGCTGGTGCGGCAATTACGGCATTTGCCTTTTAATAGCAACCAGCTAAGCACAGGTATATTATCACGCGCCTGAACCATAGCATTACAGCTTGGGCAAGCCGAGCGTGGCGTTGCTAGGTTAAATTTTGCCGGTGCTTGTGCTGTGCCATCAGGGCTAAAGTACGCCTGATATTCCTGCCGCCAGTCGTTTTCCATCATTTTTGGTAGGCGATAAATAACGACATTTAAAAAGCTGCCAATGATTAAACCTAAAATTACGGCAATAACAATAAATAATACTGGAAAAGCAACTAACGCTTCGGTAACTGACGACATTATATAATAGATCCCATCTGGAAAATGGGTAGGTACATGGCAATAATTAAACCGCCTATTAATACACCCAATACCGCCATAATTAGTGGCTCTAACAACGCCGTTAAACCGTCAACTGCATCGTCAACTTCTTGCTCATAAATATTAGCGACCTTAGCCAGCATGCTATCAAGCGCACCGGACTCTTCACCAATTGATACCATTTGCACCACCATTTCTGGAAACTGGTCGGTTTGCTTCATAGCCAAATGCATCTGGTTACCTACTGAGACCTCTTCGCGAATAAACAAAATGGCATTTTTATACACTTCATTACCCGCTGCGCCAGCAGCAGATTCCAGCGCTTCAATTAGCGGCACACCGGCAGCAAAGGTGGTGGAAAGGGTACGCGCATAACGTGCTACCGCGGCTTTATTTAAAATACTACCAATAACCGGTAGTTTAATAATGCGGCCATCTGCCCAAGTTCTAAACGTTAAATTATTAGCGTAAGTTTTTTTTACGATATAACCAAAAGCAAATATTGCAGCTAATACTAGCCACCAATACTCTTGCATAAACTCTGATATGCCCAACACAAATAAAGTAAAGGCAGGCAGTTCTGCGCCAAAACCAGCAAAAATTTCGGCAAATTGCGGCACGACAAAAATAAGCAAAATAGAGGTGACTATGGCCGATACTACGAGTACCGCAATAGGGTAAAACATAGCTTTTTTAATTTTCGATTTAAGTGCTTCGGCTTTTTCTTTATAAATAGCCAGTCGGTCAAAAATTTGGTCTAACGAGCCTGATGCTTCGCCCGACTTTACTAGGTCGCAATATAAATCATCAAAATACTTAGGGTGTTCGCGCAATGTTTCTGATAATGGTAAACCGGCTTGCACTTTTACCGAGATTTTCTGCATTAAGGTACGTAAACTTTTATTATCTGCGCCATTAGCAATAAGATCTATCGACTGCACTAATGGCACCCCAGCACCTAGCATGGTGGCTAACTGCCGAGTAAAAATTGCGATATCTAAAGCGGTAATTTTTTTACCGTCGCCAAACAGTGATTTAGGTTTGCGCTTTACGCCCGATGGCGTAATACCTTGCTGGCGCAGCAATGCCTTAGCTTCCGCTATGCTAGTGCCTTTTATTTCACCATCAACTTTGCTGCCGCGGCGGTTTACACCTTTATATTTAAATACTTCCAGCTCTTTTATTTTAAGTTGTTGTGCCTGAGCCATAGTGGTTTCCTGTTACTGTGCCTTGTTAGCACCTAGTTTATTTATTTATATCATTTTATGTAAGCTAGGTGTAACTATGTTTAGCCTTTGGTTACGCGATTAATCTCTGCCAAGCTGGTTAGGCCAGCCGCGGCTTTAATTAAGCCCGATTGGCGCAAATTATTAACCCCATCGGTTTGGGCCTGCGCGGCAATATCTAACGAGTTACCGCCTTGCATAATAATATCCGCCATTTTCGGGCTAATGGGCATTACTTCATATATACCCACCCGGCCTTTATAGCCATTGGTGCAATATTCGCAGCCTACCGGCTTAAATATTTTTACGCTGGGCAACTGCTGGGCAGTAAAACCTTGTTTTAATAACTCTGCCTCTGGTAGCACTTCTTGCTGTTTGCATTGGCTACATAAACGCCGCGCTAGGCGCTGGGCAATAATAAGCGATACCGAGCTGGCTACGTTATACGAGGGTACACCCATGTTAAGTAAGCGAGTTAGGGTTTCCGGTGCCGAGTTAGTGTGCAAGGTTGATAATACCAAGTGGCCGGTTTGTGCCGCTTTAATTGCTATTTCGGCGGTTTCTAAATCTCGAATTTCACCCACCATTACCACGTCAGGGTCTTGGCGCAAAAACGCTTTTAAGGCCGTAGCAAAGGTTAAGCCAGCACGCGGGTTTACCTGCACTTGGTTAACGCCGGCTAAGTTAATTTCTACCGGGTCTTCCGCAGTAGAAATATTGGTTTCGCTGGTATTTAAAATGGCTAAGCCGGTATACAGCGATACGGTTTTACCTGAACCGGTAGGGCCGGTTACTAAAATCATACCTTGCGGTTGGGCTAGCGCGTCTAGGTACAGTTTTTTCTGGTGTTCTTCATAGCCCAACACATCAATGCCTAGCATGGCGCTGTCAGAGTCGAGAATACGCATTACTATTTTTTCGCCCCACAAGGTGGGTAAGCTACTGACACGAAAGTCGATAGACTTCTTTGCCGATAGTTTTAGCTTAATTCGGCCATCTTGCGGTACCCGTTTTTCCGCAATATCTAAGCGCGCCATTACTTTTAACCGCGCCGATAAGCGAGTAGACAACAATACCGGTGGGCTGGCTATTTCATGCAAAATGCCGTCGATACGAAAGCGAATACGGTAGGTTTTTTCGTAGGGTTCAAAGTGTAAATCTGACGCGCCCTTACGAATAGCGTCTAACAGCATTTTATTAATAAAGGCGACAATCGGCTGGTCGTCTTTATCTGGCTGCGCGCCGTCGTCTTCCTCTATTTGCTCAATACCTAACGAGCCTAAATCCCAATCGGCATCGGTAAAGTCGCCGCCTAAATTGCCGTCAAACAGCTTGTCTATTAGCGCTTGCAGTTTTTTAAAATCAACCACAATAACTTCAGCATTTAAACCGGTGTTAAATTCAAAATCTTCAATGGTTTGAATGTCGGTTGGGTCAACCACCGCTAAATACATACTGCGGCCACGTTTACCCAATGGCAGCATATTGGTTTTGCGAATTAGCTTTTCGTTACGTAAATCTTCTGGCACGTAGGCCATATCAAAATGGTCTAAATCTAGGCTAATGGCGTGGCCAATACCACTAGCGGCGCTGGCTAACTCTTCTGCGCTAATCAGCTTTTCGTTAATTAGTAATTCAGGCAGATTTTTAAACTGGCTGCCTTTTTCGTTGACAATTTTCGTGGCTTTATCGCCATCAATAATTCGTAGCTGTACTAAGCGCCTAAATAACGTAGATGTAGTGGTTACGGCCATTAAATAAACACATCCTAATTAGTGCTAATTACACTGAGTATAGTCAGTTGATTATGCCAGTAAATGCCGGTTATTCAAGTTTTAACCCGAGTGTTGCAGCTTAACAGTTAGTAAGTAAAAAAAGCAGTTTGTATTTACGCAAGGCTAATTTAATTAAGCAATACAAGAAAAGTCAGAATAACACCGTTAGCGGGCTTATTTACCCTTGGACCAAGCCCGCGCCGAAATACGTTACGCCACGTATAAAGCTTGGCTGCTTGGTAGCGCGCACTTTAAACGGCCAAAGCTGCCTGTGTCGCCCAGTAGAAAAACGCGCAGCGAGTAGTGAGTAGTTAACAACTGAACAAACAACTGAACAAACAACTGAACAACTGGATCTGACCCTGACCCCGAAGGTTCGAAGGTTGCGAAGGTTGAAGGTTAATTGAGTGCTGCAAGTACATGTTTAGGGTCACGCTCAATGGCTCGCAACAATGCTTTTGCTGGGCCGGTTGGTTCTCTACGGCCTTGTTCCCAATTACGTAAAGTACCCAACTGAACATCAATTAGGTCAGCAAAAGCAGCTTGACTTAGATTCGTACGCTGACGTATTTCTTTAACTTTAATAGCGGCAATAAAGGTTTCACGACAAGGCTGGCGTTCACCACGAACAATTTCATCCATTTGCTGCACACTTTCTAGAAGCTCATTAAACAAGTTGTCGTTCATGCTACCACCTCTCGATTATATCTTTTAATAATTTCAGCTGTTTATCGGTTAAAGTAGTTTGTTCGCTCTTTGGGTATATTAACAATAGTCGTATATGACTGTTGGGCTGTACGTAATAGTAAATTACTCGGACTCCACCGCTTTTGCCCTGACTTTCAGAGCCCCAGCGAACTTTACGTAAACCTCCGCTGCCTTTTATTACTTTTCCAGCTTCTGGCTGATTTACCAAAAATTGTTGAAATTTACGATATTCATCGTCAGGTATCAAGGCTTTAAGGTGTTTGGTGAAAATGGTTGTTTCAACAAATATCACAAACATTCTCAGACGCTGCGCCAATGGCGTACTTGATGTCATTATGCGGTAAAGAAATACCGTCGTCAATTCGAAAAAAATGCTGATTCTGATTATAACAATTTAACACTTGGATCTGACCCCGAAGGCTGTTTAAACAACAGATAGCGGCGCAACTCAGCAGGCCGGTGTCACCCCGCAAGACAGTGCAGCAGTAGCAGCAGGACGATGACTAATTAACAATTGGATCTGACCCCGAAGGTTCGAAGGTTTTGTAAATCGCCGAAACAAGATAATTAACAATTGGATCTGACCCCGAAGGTCTTGACGGTTCAGCAAATACCTGCCGCTATACAAGACCCCGACTGCTGCCAAACCAAAGCGCCACTAGTTGGAGCTGGCGTTAAAATGTAGGTTTCTGAATCTAACTCTGCAGCTGCTGTCAGTGTTATAACACCAGTGCTTGTCGTAATTGCAGCCAAAGCTACTCTGGGGTTTGAAGTTATAGTGCTGAATGTTACACCGAGTTCCGCTTCAGTATCGCAGTTAACCAACTGCCCTTGGCCTCTGGTTTGATAACAAACATCAATAGCATTTTTTAATGTAGATGCTTGTAGCACAACTTCGGTAAATTTTGTTCTTTTAGCGTAGGTTTGGTATTGCGGAATGGCTAAAGAAGCGAGTATACCGATAATCGCTACTACAATCATCAGCTCTATTAAAGTGAAACCTGATGATAGATAAAAGGAAGGCGATAGCCTTCCTTTGTTTAAGAAACGCACTATTAACAGATACCGTCTTGAATACAAGATCCTGTTTGAACCCACGTTAAGGTTCCGTCAACTGGAGTTGGCGTTAAAATAAATGTTGCGTTGTTAACAGTAGCTGCACCAGTGGCGGTAATCGCTGCCGTAGTGGCTGCAATAGCTACCGAAGTAACGTTAGTACCAGCTGCGGCGCCAGTTAAATCTGAACCAATTTCAGCAGCGGTATCGCATTTTGCTAAATCACCAGCACCTCGGGTTTGGAAGCATACGTCTACAGCGCTTTTAACAGACTGAGCAGCTAAAACTACTTCGGTAAAACGAGATTTTTTGGTGTAAGTTTGGTACTGCGGTAACGCGATAGCTGCTAAAATACCTATAATCGCTACCACGATCATTAATTCAATTAAGGTAAAACCTTGTTGTACGCGTTTCATGTTGTTCATGTGTATCTCCTGAGTTTAAATCGCCGT
Organism: Rheinheimera sp. D18; assembly: GCF_004345025.1. Taxonomy (GTDB): domain Bacteria; phylum Pseudomonadota; class Gammaproteobacteria; order Enterobacterales; family Alteromonadaceae; genus Alishewanella; species Alishewanella metallidurans. The sequence continues at coordinate 555,306 of NZ_CP037745.1, forward strand.
TGGGCTGTTATATATTTTGGCCGTTTTTGCTAACGGCGCAAGCTATTTATAAAAGTTTTGGTGCGTTTTTAATAAGTTATTGCTATATAACAAGATTATTAATTAATTGCGCAAAAAAATAACTTTTTAATAGTACTAAAGGATTAGTTTTGTAGTCTAATATATGTACCTATTAAAGCAGTTTTTAGGCGGTTTTTGCATTCTGTCGCTACTATTAAACCATTTACCGCTACCCGAAGCCTTGTTGCCAGCGTTAATTACTTAGAGGGTCAGATCCAGAATTAACAAGTAAATAACAGTTGGAGCTGACCCTCTAAGTATGAACCAGCGTTAATTATTGGCTCTAACCCTAGGTTAGGCCCATATCGCCATACGGGCTAAAAATTGCTGCCCCCATGGTGAAAGCAGGCAAATAATTAACAGGCTGTTACCTAAAATAACTAAAGCAAACTCGCGGCGAAATGAGCGTTTACTGCGTTTATGCGCTAATTTTTGCTGGGCGATATACGCACCTGGCCAGCCGCCAATTAAGCTAAATAGTTGCAGGCTTTCTTCTGTTAAGCGGCTGCCGTGACGGGCGATGGCGGCGTCTTTGTCGGCCTTATATAGCCAATAGGTAAACAAGCTGGCTTCTATATAAAGTAGGGGTAGCACATATAACAGCTTGCCAAATAATAAGCCGAGTATAACGGCAACCAATACGATGATACGAAATATTAAGGCAATGTAGTTGGTGTGGGCAATGTCTCGCTCGCCTGCCAATTTAAGCTTAGAGCGTGTTGCCGCGATTTGGTTGGTGTTTGTCTTGGCGTTAGCGCTAATAAGCTGCCACGGTGCGGCGATGTTGCGGCCTTTGTGGTCTTGTTGCAGGCTAAATTGTAGCCGGTCGCCGTTTTGTGGCCGTAGGTTGCGCTGTGTATTATCACGAATGTGAAAAAACAGTTTCTCAGTAGTTTGGTCGCAGACGACAAAGCCGTAGCCTTTGTCGTCATGCCAATATACTACTGTGCCACTGAGTTGCATTCGGGTGTCCTGTAAAACGGTTATGGCGCTATGACTCGTGGTGCGAGTAAAAGTTTAATTGGCCACGATAACGCCGTTACTATTTGGCTTAAAGCGCGCGGCCTAGCTACAGGTTAGAAGTTAACATTTAAGCGCATAGATAAATCTACCGCTTGTACATGCTTGGTTAGCGCGCCACTAGAAATATAGTCTACCTGCGTTGCTGCTAGCTCGCTTAAACGCTCACTAGTTATGTTGCCTGACACTTCAAGTTTAGCCTTGCCGGCGTTAAGCGCTACAGCTGCGATAATATCGGCCAAGCTGAAGTTGTCTAACATAATAATATCGGCGCCGGCAGCAAGGGCTTGGTTAAACTCCTGCATGTTTTCGGTTTCTACTTCGACCGGTTTACCGGGAAAGTTATGTTTTGCTGTTGCAACTGCATTAGCAATAGAACCTGCGGCGGCAATGTGGTTTTCTTTTATTAAAAAGGCATCGTATAAACCAATACGGTGGTTTTTACCGCCACCCATGGTAACGGCGTATTTTTGTGCAAAGCGCAGGCCAGGAATGGTTTTACGCGTATCTAACAACTTGGTATTAGAACCGGCTAAAAACTGCACGTAGTAAGCGGTGGTGGTTGCGGTGCCGCTTAATAGCTGCATAAAGTTTAGCGCGGTGCGCTCGCCAGTTAACAAAATGCGCGCTGGGCCGCTAAGTTGGCACAGCACTGCATTGGCTTTTATTTTATCGCCATCTTTTACGTGCCAGGTAATGCTTACTTCGTTACCTAATTGCCGAAATACTTCGTCAACAAAAGCAGTGCCGCAGATCACGCAATCTTCGCGAGTAATTATAGTGGCGGTAGCTTGCTGTAGTGGCGGAATAAGCGACGCGGTAATATCGCCGGTATCTAACGGCATAAAGCCAAGATCTTCGGCTAACGCACTGCTAACAGCGCGAGTAGTTTCTTGTTGTAAGTGCGTAGTATAGTTAGTGTGCATAATTAATTGTGCTGGATCAGCGTAAGTTGATTATCTTGTTGGTGGAATTCTAACTGTTTTAGGGCGCTCATGCCCAGTAATATCTCGCTGCTACCCAAATTTGGCACTATTACTGCTGCAATGTCGTACAAAATAATATCGCCCAGTTGCAGGCTCTGTACACGGCTTTGATAAGCTTGGGTTGTGCCGTTGGCGGTGTTAACTAATATCGCTTTGCCAAATGCTAAGTTAAGTTGTTGCGCGGTTTTATGATCAATTGCCAGCGTGGTTGCGCCGGTGTCGAGCATAAAATTAACCGGCGTATTGTTAACTAAAGCGGTGCCAACATAGTGGCCACTTTTATTCCGCGTTAACACTGTACGGGTTTCACCATGGCTGCCGCGGACACTATGCAGCTGGCGGTTCGGATTAAGTTGCTTAGTAATGGTGTCTTGAAAAAATAAAAACAGTAGCAGCATTAAAATAAGCCAAGCAATAATGGCAAAGGTCTTACCATACTTGTTGGCGGGTTCAGGTGCTTGCATTAATAATCCTCAGCACAGACAATAGCGTCATAGCTTACTGACACCGCCAGATAAAGGCAAAATTTCTGATGACTACGCTGAAGTTCCTGACGCTACCTGAGATGTTTATTCGCCAAAGCCCACATTGTGATGCTCGCCCTGAAGGTGAAGCCGTTAGCCTGCTAGTGATCCACAATATTAGCTTGCCGGCAGGGCAATTTGCCTCAGTGCCCGAGCAGAGCCATGTTGATGCATTATTTATGGGCACATTAGATACGAATGCTGATGCCAGCTTCGCCTGTTTGCAAGGTTTAAGGGTGTCGGCACATTGCGTAATTTGGCGTGATGGTCGCATTTTCAATTATGTGCCATTTTCGCATCGGGCTTGGCATGCTGGCGTAAGCCAATTTGCTGGACGCGAGCGTTGCAACGATTTTTCTATTGGTATTGAATTAGAAGGCACCGACAATTTGCCGTATACTGAGCAGCAATATCAAAGCTTGGTTGCGCTCACTTATTTTATTGTGCAGCAACATCCAGCGATTACGCCAGAACGTATAGTTGGGCACTGTGATATTGCGCCGGGGCGGAAAACTGACCCTGGCATCGCGTTTGATTGGATGCGCTACCGAAGTGCGGTAAGGGAGTTTTTTCTATGACATTAATTAGTATGTTGCTAGCGTTAATTATTGAACGTTTGGCAGTACGCAGCGACACATGGCAAGCTAGTGGCTATTGCCGTGCTTATGTGCGTTTTACGGCAAATTCAGGTTTAGCTAAATTAGCGCACCATCGTTTGGGGCAGTATATTTGGTTATTACTACCGGGCGCCGTAGTAGCGCTGCCGTTATATCTGGCTGGCAGCCATTTATTGTATTTAGTGGTAAACACACTAGTGCTGTTAGTCGGCATTGGTTGTTGGCATTATCGTCAGTTATATAAGCAATATTTAAATGCGATGGACCGTGGTGATGAAGAAGCCGGTTTTATTGCTATGCAGCAAATTCGCACTGATATGGGCAGTAACCGCGAGCAAAGTAGCTATGGCCAAATATTGGTATGGTTAAATTTCCGCTATTACGCTGCAGTGGTGTTTTGGTTTTTAATCTTAGGTGCGTTTGGCGTTATTACCTATGTGCTAGTGCGTCATTTACAAGAAGCGGTAGCTGAAGATGACACCGCAGCGTACGCCGCTTGCCTGCGTACTGAGCACAATGCTGTACCTTGTATTGCGCACTGGGCTAATTGGTTTCCTACTCGGTTATTTGCCTTAGGCTTTGCTTTGGTGGGTAATTTTTCTCGTGCCTCGGCAAGTTTGCTGGGTTACTTTTTAGATTTTACCGCCGACAACGAAGAAGTATTGGCTGAAGTGGCAATGGCCGCCGAGCCTATACCCGCGGAAAGCTTAAATACATTAGAAGATAGCAGCACTATGTTGCAGCTGGCAAAACGTAATATGTTGTTCTTTTTAGCTTTTGCGGCAATTCTTACCTTAACGGGTTGGTTGGGGTAAACTGGTATAGTAGTTTTTTCTAACTTGCTTAGTCACGCTAACACGCCGTAAACCCATCCCTGGGGGCTCGTTTTCGCCCGTCCAGGGCTGCAACGGTTAGCTTAGCCTAAGCAAGTTCTCACTTCTTAGAAGTTATTCGCTATCGGTTAGAACCCTTCAGCGCGCAGCGACAGAGTGTCTGAGCCCTGCCGAAGGCAATAGGGCGAGTTGCTGGCGCGAGCACAGAAGGCGTTGCAACCGGTAATGAAACTTAGTAATACCTGTTTACTACTATCCGGTCATACCAATTTTTACAACTTCAGCTAACTGTCATTAATTTTGAGCTATTGCTCTAACTATATTCCGCTTTTGCTTTCGCCAATATTCTCTGCTTTATTTACTTACTAAGCAGAAACTGCTACCTTATCGCCACTTAAATATTATTGGTAAGACCAATTTACATTGGCAGTTTAAGCCCTACTACAGGAAACGCCTAAAGCAGCATGGCAGATTTGAAAATTAAACCAGCAAAACTCTCTGATCGCATAGTCGAGCAACTAGAAAATATGTTGCTTGAGGGGAGCTTTACGCCTGGACAAAAACTGCCGCCAGAACGTGATCTTGCCGAGATGTTTGCGGTGTCGCGGCCATCGCTACGCGAGGCAATTCAAAAGCTGGAAGCTAAAGGCTTAATTACGCGACGCCAAGGTGGCGGTACTTATGTTTGCGATAATTTGGCAGTTGGCCTTACTGATCCGTTGTTTGAGCTAATTGCTCGGCATCCTGAATCGCAATTTGATTTACTAGAGTTTCGTCATGCGTTAGAAGGCATTTGTGCCTACTACGCGGCACTGCGTGGTACAGAGGCAGATTTTGCGCAAATTACCGCGCAATACAACGCCATTTGCCAAGCGCAACAGTTAAATGATTTAGAAGCCCAAGCCAAAGCCGTGGGCGGTTTTTACTTAACAGTGGCCGAAGCGTCGCACAACGTGGTGTTATTACACCTAGTGCGCGGTTTAATGCCGCTGGTAGAGCAGAATATTCAATTAAATTTGGAAACGCTGCAGCAAAAAGAAGGCATTGTCAGCCAGCTGAATTCGCATCGGCAACGGTTGATGCAGGCGGTCATTAATGGTGAGCCCGAGCAGGCACGCCAAGCTAGCAATGGTCATCTGGCCTATATAGAAGAAGCACTGTTGGAAGTAGGCAAAGAACGTTCACGTATTGAACGAGCGTTGCGTCGCACCCAACAGGGATAATCATCATTTTTAACGCGCATAGGCAGGTGTAGCACCGGCGCGCATAACCAAAGGAACCTCGATATGTCTGAAGTCAGTAAAGTTGACATTGACGCTCTAGAAACGAAAGAGTGGCTTGAAGCGCTGGAATCAGTTGTTCGCACTGAAGGGGTAGAGCGGGCGCAGTTTCTGCTTGAAAAAGTATTAGAAGAAGCCAAGCTAGAAGGCGTAAGCATGCCTACCGGCATTACGACTAACTACATTAATACTATTCCGCCGCAGCAAGAACCGGCTTATCCGGGCGATGCTAACCTTGAACGCCGCATTCGTTCGGTGATCCGCTGGAACTCTATAATGATAGTGCTGCGCGGCTCGAAAAAAGAGCTAGATTTAGGCGGCCATATGGCGTCTTATCAATCTGCCGCCGCATTTTATGAAACCTGTTTTAACCACTTTTTCCGTGCGCCAAACGAGAAAGACGGTGGCGACCTAGTTTACTATCAAGGCCATATTTCTCCGGGTATTTATGCCCGTGCCTTTGTTGAAGGCCGCTTAACAGAAGAGCAGTTAAACAGTTTCCGCCAAGAAACGGACGGTAACGGTTTGCCTAGCTACCCACATCCGAAATTAATGCCTGAATTTTGGCAGTTTCCAACAGTGTCGATGGGCTTAGGCCCAATAGCCTCTATTTACCAAGCTCGGTTTTTAAAATATTTACACGGCCGTGGTTTAAAAGACACCAGTGCACAACGCGTATACGCCTTTTTAGGTGATGGCGAGATGGACGAGCCAGAATCACGCGGCGCTATTTCCTTTGCTGCCCGTGAAAAGCTTGGCAACCTGTGTTTTCTAATTAACTGTAACTTGCAGCGCTTAGACGGCCCAGTAATGGGTAACGGTAAAATTATTCAAGAGCTAGAAGGCCTATTCCGTGGCGCTGGCTGGAACGTAATTAAAGTTGTGTGGGGTCGTGGTTGGGACAAACTGTTAGCCAAAGACACCACGGGTAAGCTGTTGCAGCTAATGAACGAAACCATTGATGGTGACTATCAGCGCTATAAAGCCAACGATGGCGCCTATGTGCGGAAAAACTTCTTTGGTCGTTATCCAGAAACTCTGGCTTTAGTAGCCGACATGACCGATGAAGAAGTTTTTGCCTTAAAACGTGGCGGCCACGAACCATCAAAACTGTATGCGGCGTTTAAAGCGGCGCAAGAGTGTACCGACAAGCCTACTGTTATTTTAGCCAAAACCGTAAAAGGCTACGGCATGGGTGATGCGGCTGAAGGTAAAAACATTGCGCACCAAGTGAAAAAAATGGACATGACGCACGTGCTGTTGCTGCGTAAGCGTTTAGGCCTTGAAGATTACATTACCGAAGAGCAAGTTGCCGACTTACCTTATATTAAGTTGCCAGAAGGCTCGCCAGAGCTGAAGTACTTGCACGACCGTCGTCAAGCGTTGCATGGTTATACGCCGGTACGTTTGCCGAAATTTACTAAGCCATTAACGCTGCCAGAGTTAAGTGCATTTGATGGCCTATTAGAAGAGCAAAAACGCGATATTTCTTCAACTATGGCGTTTGTGCGTATGCTAAATATTCTGCTAAAAGACGAGCATATTGGTAAGCAAATAGTGCCTATTGTTGCCGATGAAGCGCGTACCTTTGGTATGGAAGGTTTATTCCGCCAAATTGGTATTTATAACCCAGGCGGTCAAAATTATAAGCCAGAAGATCACTCGGTAGTAAGCTATTACAAAGAAGACGTGGGTGGCCAAGTACTGCAAGAAGGTATTAACGAGCTAGGCGCCATGTCATCTTGGGTTGCCGCTGCTACCTCGTATAGCACTAGCGATTTACCGATGATCCCGTTTTATATTTACTACTCGATGTTTGGTTTCCAACGGGTTGGCGATATGGCGTGGTTAGCCGGTGATCAGCAAGCGCGTGGTTTCCTTTTAGGTGCTACTGCAGGGCGTACTACACTTAACGGTGAAGGCTTACAGCACGAAGATGGTCACAGCCATGTATTAGCTAGCACAGTGCCAAACTGTGTATCGTACGATCCAACCTATGCGTATGAGCTAGCCGTGATTATACAAGACGGTATCCGTCGGATGTATGGCGAAGCGCAAGAAAACATTTATTACTATATTACGGTAATGAACGAGAACTACCATCACCCAGCTATGCCAAAAGGCGCGGAAGAAGGTATTCGTCGAGGTATTTATAAGCTTGAGTCGTTAAATGGCGATCGCGGTAAAGTACAGCTATTAGGTTCGGGTACCATTTTAAAAGAAGTACGCAAAGCCGCAGAGATATTAAGCAAAGATTACAACGTAGCGTCAGATGTGTATTCAGTTACCTCGTTTAACGAATTAGCGCGTGACGGCCAAGATGTCGATCGTTTTAACATGCTGCACCCAGATGCAGAAGCGAAAACGCCTTACATTGCGACAGTAATGAACAGTGCACCCGCTATTGCCGCTACCGACTATATGAAAAACTATGCTGACCAAGTGCGTGCTTTTGTTCCAGCAGTATCTTACAAGGTGCTAGGCACTGATGGCTACGGTCGTTCAGATAGCCGTGCTAACTTACGTCGGCACTTTGAAGTAAACGCCAGCTACATTGTGGTTGCAGCACTGAGCGAGCTAGTTAAGCAAGGCGAGTTGAAAAAAGACGTGGTAATTGATGCGATTAAGAAATTTGGCATCGACACCAATAAAATCAACCCGCTGTACGCATAAGAGGATTAGCCATGACCATTGAAATTCATGTTCCGGATATTGGTGCTGACGAAGTTGAAGTGACCGAGATTCTGGTTAAGGTTGGCGACAAAGTGGTTGCCGATCAGTCACTATTAAGTGTTGAAGGTGACAAAGCCGCAATGGAACTGCCAGCAGCAGAAGCCGGTGTGGTAAAAAGTATTAATGTAAAAGTAGGCGACAAGGTGAAAACCGGTAGCCTAATGATGACCTTTGAAGGTGAAAGTGCAGCACCCGCTACAGCGGAAAAAGCTGAAGCAAAACCGGAAACGGCAGCTGAAACTAAGCCTGTAGCCGCCGCGCAAGCGACAACGGCGTTACAACAGGTAAAAGTGCCAGATATTGGCGGTGACGCGGTTGAAGTTACTGAAATAATGGTAAAAGTGGGTGACACCGTTACTGAAGATCAGTCACTACTTAGTGTTGAAGGCGACAAAGCGGCAATGGAATTACCGGCACCGTTTGCTGGTAAAGTAACAGAAATAAAAATTAAGATTGGCGATAAGGTTTCTACCGGCAGCCTAATTATGGTGTTTGAAACTACAGGTGGCGCAGTTGAAGCGACGGTAGAGGCTCCGGTAGCTAAAGCTGAAGTTAAAACTGAAGCCGCACCAGTTGCCGCTGCAGCTAAAGTAGACACTGCCGTTAGCGTAAGCAATGACAGCTTTGTTGCTAATAGCGCCTATGCGCATGCCTCACCAGTAGTGCGCCGCCTAGCCCGCGAGTTTGGCATTGACTTAGCCAAGGTTACAGGTTCAGCGCGTAAAGGCCGTGTAGTTAAAGAAGACGTACAACAATACGTGAAGCAGCTAGTGCAACAGGTTAGCTCAGGTGCAATAAGTTCGGGCGCTGGCAGCAGCATGGGCTTTGATCTTATTCCTTGGCCAAAAGTTGATTTTGCTAAGTTTGGCGAGGTTGAAACTAAAGCTTTATCGCGTATTCAAAAGTTATCGGGCGCTAATTTACATCGTAACTGGGTACGCATTCCACATGTTACCCAGTTTGATGAAGCCGATATCACCGGTTTAGAAGACTTCCGCAAAGAGCAAAACGCCCTTGCCGAAAAGAAAAAACTGGGTGTTAAATACACACCGCTGGTGTTTATTATGAAAGCGGTCGCCAAAGCACTGGAAGATTACCCCACATTTTGCAGCTCGCTGTCAGATGATGGCGCTAGCTTAATCTTGAAAAAATATGTGCATATAGGTATTGCTGTAGACACACCAAACGGCTTAGTTGTGCCAGTGGTAAAAGATGTAAACAAAAAAGGCATTATTGAGCTATCGCGCGAACTGCAAGATATTTCGGTAAAAGCGCGTGATGGCAAGCTTACCGCCAGCGATATGCAAGGTGGCTGTTTTACCATATCTAGCTTAGGCGGTATTGGCGGTACAGCGTTTACGCCTATTGTTAACGCACCAGAAGTGGCCATATTAGGTGTGTCTAAGTCGGATATTAAGCCAAAATGGAATGGTAAAGAGTTTGAACCTAAACTTATGCTGCCGCTAAGTATGTCGTATGATCACCGGGTGATCGACGGTGCATTAGCTGCTCGCTTTACCGCAACGTTGGCAAGCTACTTGGCCGATATCCGCCAAATTATAATGTAACTAGGCAAATTGTGTCCCGTACAGAAAAGTTACGGGACATCGTTCAGGCAGGGTGTTAAAATTCTGCCACTTTTTTCGCCTGATGGCTGTAGCTTAAGTTAAGCCGTCAGTAAACCGACCCGATAATGAAAGGTAATAAGATGAGCAACGAAATCAAAACCCAAGTTGTGGTGCTGGGCGCTGGCCCTGGCGGTTACTCTGCAGCATTTCGCGCAGCAGATTTAGGCTTAGAAGTTACCCTAGTTGAAGCCCGCAGCACCTTAGGTGGTGTGTGCTTAAACGTAGGCTGTATTCCATCTAAAGCGTTATTACACGTTGCTAAAGTTATTGATGACGCGCGTGATATGGCGGCACACGGTGTTACTTTTAGCGCACCGCAAATTGATTTAGACAAAATACGCAGCTGGAAAGACAAAGTTATTAGCCAGTTAACTACTGGTTTATCTGGCATGTCAAAAATGCGTAAAGTTAAGGTAGTTAACGGTTACGGTAAATTTACCGGTGCTAATACCTTACAAGTAGGCGATACCACTATTACTTTCGAACACGCTATTATTGCTGCGGGTTCAGAGCCAGTATCACTGCCGTTTATTCCAAAAGATGATGACCGTGTTATCGATTCAACCGGCGCTCTGGAATTAAAAGATATTCCAGGTGAAATGCTAGTATTAGGCGGCGGTATTATCGGCCTAGAAATGGGTACGGTGTACCGTGCGCTAGGTTCTAACGTATCAGTAGTAGAATTTGCTGATCAGTTAGTACCAGCCGCTGACGCTGACTTAGTTAAAGCTTATACCAAATACAACAAAGCCAATTACAACATTATGTTGTCAACTAAAGTTGTCGGCGTAGAAGCGAAGAAAGACGGCTTATACGTTACTTTTGAAGGTAAAAACGCACCAGAAAAAGCCGTACGTTATGACAAAATTTTAGTTGCTGTTGGCCGTAAGCCAAATGGTAACTTAATGGACGCGGCTAAAGCCGGTGTTAACGTAGATGAGCGTGGCTTTATTAACGTAGACAAGCAACTACGCACTAACGTGCCGCACATTTATGCCATCGGCGACGTAGTAGGCCAGCCAATGTTAGCGCACAAAGCGGTACATGAAGGCCACGTAGCTGCCGAAGTTATTGCCGGTATGAAACACTACTTCGACCCACGTTGCATTCCATCAGTTGCCTATACCGACCCAGAAATGGCGTGGACTGGCATAACTGAAAAAGAAGCCAAAGAGCAGGGTTTAAAAATAGAAACGGCAACCTTCCCATGGGCTGCATCAGGCCGTGCTATTGCTTCTGCCCGCACAGAAGGCTTCACTAAGTTAATATTCGACAAAGAAACCCACCGTATTTTAGGTGGCGCTATTGTGGGTATTAACGCCGGTGAAATGTTAGGTGAAATTTGTTTAGCCGTTGAAATGGGTGCCGACGCAGAAGACATCGCGTTAACCATTCACGCTCACCCAACATTGAACGAGTCTATTGGTTTAGCTGCCGAAATGTACGAAGGTTCAATCACTGACTTACCAAACCCGAAAGCGAAGAAAAAGTAATTTTTTGCTAGCAATGAATAGCCAGTAACGAAAAAGGCCGCAATAGCGGCTTTTTTTATTGGTAATAATAAATTGTTAATTATGGCGCTTTAGCATTGTTTGGTTAATAAACTCGGCCCATTTTTCGTAGCCAGTTAGGTTTAAGTGGATACCGTCATTAGTAAACTCGGTGTTTAATGTGCCACTTGGTGATAACACGGCGTTTATGTCGATATAGCTGACGTTTGCCATATTGAGCTGTTGCAATTTTTGGTTAAGCTTAGCAATTTTTATATTGATATCGTGGCAACCAAATGGCGCTTTTTCTGGTGCGCAATACAGTGTCGATTGCACAATAACCTTGGCGTTGTTGTGTGTTAATTTGCTAATAATGCTTTGGTAATTCGTAAACACGTCATCAACGCTGGCCTCACGAAAAAAGTCATTAATGCCAAACATCAGCAGATATACCGCATAGTGCTTTTTATAAACGGAGTCAATGCGCTGCAATATTAACGTTGAAGTGTCACCATTAATACCGCGATTATCTACGTCGCTTCTGTCTAACAGATCAACCCAGTCACCCCGATGTGAGATCGAATCGCCGACGATAGCTATAGTGGCATCGTGTTTTGACTGCTGATGTAAATTAACTTGCGTTTGCCATTCGTCGTTATGTTTTTCTTGCGCTGGCGTTTCGGTTACTAATGCTAAGATTTCGCGCAGTTGCGGTTTAGGAAAAATATTGTGAGTAATGCTAAGTGCGCCCCAGGTATAACCTAATAGCAGCGTAACGATGAATAAAAACACCAGTTTTTTGCTCATGTGCTGAATACCAAATTTATGTTGGAGCTATTTTATCATTAGTAATGACGGTATTCTTAATATATTAGTTAAATTTTCGTTATGTAAATAATGACACTAGGCTAGAGTGACAAATATCGGGTGGAATAAGCTATCTGGTTTTATACTGGCTGGGGCAGTATGCGCGGCTAATGTCGGGGTGACGTAGCTTTAAGTGCTTAGTTTTGCGGCCGTGTACGCGTGTTCGCCATAAGCGAAATGATGAGGCCTTAAGTTGTTGCCGCATCAATGTAATTAGTGCGCTTTCATTTAAACCGTAAAGCTGTTCTATGGCTTCAAATGGCGTGCGATCTTCCCACGCCATTTCAATAATTCGCGCTAAACTGGCAGCATCAAATTGTTGCATAATTATGTTGTCATCGGTGGCGGGTTAATAAAGCGATCACCCATTAAACCAGCATCAAGATGGCCAACTTTAACGTAAATTAAAGCGCCCTCTGCTAGCGTAAACGGCGTGTGTTTACTGTATCTAGGGTTTCTTAACCAGCTACCGGCAGGGTATTGGCCGTACTCATCACAAAACAGCCCCTCTAACACCAGTATTTCTTCACCACCGGCATGAATATGCTGACTAAACTGCGTATTTGGCGCCCAGCGCACTAATGCCGTGCTTACAGCGTTGTGCTCATGCAGTGGTAACACAGATAAACCGGCAACTAAACCTTGTCGCCAGTTGGCTTGCTTTGTGTTGAGTACGAGCTGCGTCGTATCTTCAGCAGCAAATTGCCATAACTTAACTAAAAGTGTGCAGCCGTTAATTGAGAACGGTTGATGAGAACTCCCCGGTGGGTTGCGTAAATAGCTGCCCGCAGGGTAGTCGCCATGCTCGTCAGAAAATATACCGTCGAGCACTAGGATTTCTTCGCCGCCATTATGAGTGTGCGCACTGTAGCCACTACCAGGTGCATAACGCACTATACTGGTGGCGCGAGCAACTTCAGCGCCGGCTCGGTCTAACATCATGCGGCTGACGCCAGCAAGCGGTGAATCAATAAACTGGTAGTGCTCAGGTTGTATCACCACACGCTGGCTAAAGTTGCTGTTAATCTGCATATTTGGCTACGGCCTAGCCAAAATAGCTAAAACACAGTTTATTGCCGTCGGCGTCTTTAACATAAGCGCCGTAAAAAGTGTTTGCAATGCGCTGGCCCGGTGCGCCGTCGCAGCTGGCGCCAAGAGCGATAGCTTTATGATATAGCGTGTCTACTGCTGCTTTGCTACCGGGTGCAAACGATACCATATTGCCATTACCCGGCTGTGCGGGTTCCTTATTAAACGGCACACATATCGCTAACATGGGTTCTTTCATGGTTTTACCAAAAAAACTAATACGGTCCATATCTAGCAATATTTTTGCACCTAACTCCGCAAATAACTCGCTATAAAATGCTTTTGCTGAGGCTAAATCGCTGACACCTAAGGTTACGTAATTAATCATATTTAAAGCTCCAAAATTATTCAGTTTAATAAACTACAGGCGTTATACGCTACGCCGGTCAAAATGGAGCAATGTTTTTATAATTTTATTTTTTTAACGTGGTTAATTCGTACCTAGCTTAGCGAGTAACTTAATCCACCTTTGCAGGTAAAGCGCTTATCGCCTTTATGTATGCTATTAACTTGGCGCCCGGTAACCATGCTGAACCAAATGTTATCCGGTGCTGCAGTTTGTAATTGAATATCATCAATGCAGGCTTGGTCTTGGCAACCGGTTGTACCACTGCGATTTAAAACTAGCTCGATATGGCGGCCGTTGTTTTTTAACACTATGGAGCTGGGCGCTTCGCGGTGGCCGCTTAAGGCAACAAACTGGGCTGGGTTTTCTAAGCCGCTGGTGCTGCCATCAGCAAAAAACGCAAGTAACTGCTGATAGTACACTACGTAACTGCATACCTCTTTATGCGAACCTTGTTGCAGTGGAAAGGTTTTATCTAAAAAACCTTTTGAATAATCCATGACTTGTCGGACATGGCGTTGATTAAGCTCGTTAATTACGCTTAGCTCAGTCGCCATCCAAGCGGTCTGGTTTGGCGTGGTCGTGCTGTAATGTTGGGCCAGTGTTGTCATGATGAAGTCCTCGTTATTTTTGCTGTTGTTAACATGTTTAACAAAAGGTACTGCTGTTGCTATCGGTTAAAAACTAGTCTAGTCTAAAATATTGAGTAATTTCACAATAGAAATTTTACAGTGTAAATTTTACAAAATGAAAACGAATAAAAGCCTAATTAGAAAGTCGCATTTTCTTGGTACTAAAATCCGCAACTTGAGAAAGCGCAACAACTTAACGATGGAAGATTTATCGACGCGCTGTATTCGGATTAACCCGGAACAGGCACCGTCGGTATCTTATCTGTCGATGATTGAGCGCGGTAAGCGCACGCCTAGTGTTGGCATGCTGGAAGTCATAGCTACTGTTTTTCAAAAAGACTTGGACTGGTTTTTAGATGGTGACGATGCTGTGCCAGATTTAAGGCCGGAAAAGGGCAATAAAGGTGGTATTAGCGGTATTGCCTTAGAGCCAGGTTTTTTATTTTCGAACGATATTTTACAAATTGCTATACCAGAAATGCTGTCACAAACTGGCACCAGCGGTAAGCAGTTTGCGCAGTTACTGATCCGTGCTCATCAAGAACACAACCAAAACCACTTTCCTGAGTTAGAGCGTGCCGCGGAAGATGTCGGCCAAAAACGTATGCCATTGAGTGTTGATGATCTAATGCGCATTACTAAACAACTTGGCTTAACCGTGCGTTGGTTTAACGAGGCACCAAAAGAGTTATTAGACGAGTTGGGCGTATTATCAAAAAATGTGTCAACTTCTTATTTTACGCCACCTGGTACACTGTATTTAAACAGCTTACTTAAAGCTGTACCAACAAGGCTTAAATATGAATTGGCGGTACACATTGGCCATGCGGTGCTGCATAACAAGGATGGCGTTAAAAGCAGTATGTCGATAGGTGGCGCGCACGACAACGAGCCATCACAATCGAGTAGTGTGCAACCACAAGATATTTTGCATGCCTGGCGCGATTTTGAGTCGAGTTTTTTTGCTGGCGCGTTACTTTGCCCTAAACTACCGTTTCGCCAATTGCTTGACCGGCAGGGTTATGAAATAAGCTCGCACTTACAAGCTGGCGTGTCAGCTTCTGTCGCCATGCGTCGTATGACAGCCGTATCGCCTTATACACATTGGCATTATTTTGATGCCTATACCCCTGGAAAATTAAAAGCAGTATACCGTGGTAATGGTATACCCCTGCCGTGGGGCAATATGCGCCAAGTGCAAGATCCTTGTCAGCACTGGGCGGTGTTTCGTATGTTTGATGTTGACGATGTAGCCAGCTCGGCGCAATTGTCACTGCTTGACGTTAATGGTATGCCACGAATTTATTGTTGTGAATCAACTAAGGTAAAAGATCTAGCGGGTAATACGCATGTGCTTTGTGCCGGTATAGATTTAAATCCAGCTTTGTTAGCGCAAGGTGTAGACGCCGATAGCATGGCCGGTGAGTTAAAACAGTTATGTGTGAGCAGTGCCGGTGGTGCAAAAATTCCAGCAACAATTAAAGCGGCATTAAGTAGTGTCGCAAATATTTTAAATATTAATTGGGTAGCGCGCAGTGTACAAAAGCCGGCGCAGCTAATTTGCGCGCGGGGCAATAGTTGCCCACGTAGCCCAGAGTGTTACCGATGTGCTGGCTAGAATATCGTGTGTTTGTTGCTGGAATGGCAAAGCGGCAGGTTAAATTAACAAGCCGCTTTAGGTTATAACAATTTAAGAAACAATTTGCTTGGTGAATAACGGTGACGCTTCAATATTATTCGCTGCTTGTGTTTTAGTAATTTCAGCAACGACAAAGCGCATGGCGGTGCCTAAAACCTTTACCTGCACTTCATCGCCTACATCTTTACCTAACAATGCTTGCCCCAGCGGTGACAAAATGGACAACTCGCCTTGTTGCAGATTAGCATCCGGCGTTGCCACTAAGGTTAGCCAACTGTAGCTATTATCGTATGGCGATTCTAAATATACTGCACAGCCTAAGCTTACTTTTAGTGGCGTGGCACAATTTTGTTTACGCAGTTTGCGATCTTCTAGTTGCTGCATCGTATTGTGCAACATTAATGGTGTTAGTGGCACCAAAGCAGACATTAATAAACAACGTCGGGTTTTGGTGCTTAGTGAGCTAAAAAAAGCTGAAATTTGATTTAATAACATATAGCCTCCAGAGCATGCGTAATTGGAACATGGTTAGATAACAGTGTGGCTAAATAGGCGCGAATACGGTTTTCACCGTTCGGTATAGTACTGTGAGACATCTAGAGGAGTTAAAGCTAATTCACTATAGGCTGCGTCTCGTTGTGTTGCTACTGAGTCACTGTTGCTAATACCATAGCTAAACTCGTGTTTAAAAGCAATAAACCAAGCAGTTAACTTGTAATTATATTGTGTTAGGTAGTAAATTAGGTTGAGATTGCCGTAAAGTTAAGTTTGGATGCGCGTTTAAGTACAAAAAGTAGCCGCAGCCTACGTTTTTGTTGGATTTCTTATGCTTGTCGCTAATTGTGTGACGGTAGCTACCTGAATTTAAGCTTAAAATAGTGCATACTGCGCAGCAAATAATGAACCTAAATTTGTTATAGGTGTTTATGAAACAACCGCATGCCATTACCTCGATATTGCAGCAATTGTTGCAGCAAAGCCAACCGCTATACCGTGAGGGTAAAGTGGCCAATTATATTCCCGCTTTAGCTAACGTAGCACCTGAGCAGGCAGCTATCGCGGTAGCGACTATTGATGGTCAACTGCATACAGCAGGTGCAGCTGATACCGCGTTTTCATTGCAAAGTGTGTCTAAAGTATTTGGTTTAGTTATGGCGATGAATCGTCTTGGCGATGATTTATGGCATCGGGTGAATATGGAACCATCTGGCTTGCCCTTTAACTCAATTGTGCAATTAGAGTGGGAAAAGGGTATTCCGCGAAATCCAGTAATTAATGCCGGCGCTATTGTGGTGTCTGATGTTTTGGTTAGTCATTACTCCGCGAGCAAAAATGCGTTTTTAACCTTTATTCGTCGCTTAGCCAATAACGAGCATATTTACGCTGATCAAGCTGTGTATTTATCTGAGCTTGAACACGGCAATAGAAACGCCGCGCTAGCTTACTTGATGAAAAGCTTTGGTAATATTGAAGCTGAAGTGCCGCAAGTGTTAGCGCATTATTTTCACCAGTGCGCTACTTCAATGAATTGTCAGCAACTCGCTACATCATTATTGTTTTTAGCTAATCGCGGTGTGCAACCACATAATAATGAACAGGTATGTAGCCGACGTGATGCCCATCGGGTTAATGCCATTTTATCTACCAGTGGTATGTATGACCAGTCGGGTGAGTTTGCGTTTAAAGTGGGGTTGCCAGCCAAAAGCGGCGTCGGTGGTGCTATTGTTGCCATTGTACCGCAGTTTGGTGTAATTACCGCATGGAGCCCCGCACTGAACAAATTTGGCAATTCAGTAGTTGGTATGCAACTAATTAGTTTATTTGCTGAAGAATTAGGTTTGTCGTTATTTTAATAGTACGGCCATTTAATACGATAAACGGCCGTTTACACTACTTAGCGCAGGTTATCACCCAACAGGTTTAATTCAGCGTCTAGCATTACGGTTAGTAGCGCTTTACCGTTGCCAGCAATACGAAACTGGCCATAGCGCGCTTGCTCATAAACATCAGCTGTACCTTCAGCAAAAAAGAACGCATTGGGTCCTATGCTAATGATGTTATCGCGTTGGCGCAGTAATACTGCAACCAGCGCAGGGTCGGTTGGTAAATCGTTGGCGACACTGTGCAGGCTGGCCCGCTGCTGGTTATCTAGGCTTAGCCAAGCGAATTTATACTGCGCAGCGTCGTCGGGTAGGTCGCGATCAATAGCAAAGGCCAGCGCCATATAATCACCCTGCATTAACGAGCGCGGATCAACCGGTGCTAGCTCAATATTAACAATTTGGCCATCGGCTAATGTGCGTTCAAACTGCCAAATGGTATAGCTGGTGACAATAAGTATTAATGCAATTGCGCTAGCGATGGCGAAGCGTTGCAGGCGTTGCGTCATAATAACCTCTTCTGATAGCGCTGTAATAAGGCTAAACCCACTAGCAATACGCCACCGCTTAATGCGAGTAGGCCCGATTTATAAAATAAGCTGAGGTGCATGCTGTAATAGAACTGACTAAGGGCTACTAGCACGCTTAGTAGGCTTAATGCGTACCAGCGTATGCTGCAGGCATAAAAGCAGGCCAGCATAAAAGCAGCACTAATCAGTAAACCAGATGCAGGATACAGTAGCACGCATAGTGCTGCTGTTACGCTAAGTAGTAATAAGCGGCTAGGTACTGTGGCAAAGCGGCTAAGCCAAAATACCGTGCTAAGCAGCAAGATCGCACCCAATGCGCTGTATAGCGTGCTTGCCATGTATAGATGGTCTGCGGGCCAATAGTAATCATCGACATAAAATATACCTTGGCCATGCAACGCCAGCCAAAGTGTTGCCAGTGTTACAACTTCAAGTACGCTTTTTATGCGGCTTGCCATGGCCAGTGTTGCCCACTTTGGGCGGCTACACCACAGTACCAAGCAGCCTAATGCCAGTAAATTGCTACCTAGCGCTAACCACAATGAAGAGTTAAGCAGTGAAATTAAACACACTAAACCAATGCTTAAACTTACACGTTGATGCAGCTGAGTTAGTGGGCTAAATAACAATACCGCGCTAATTAAGGCACAGCCATAACGGGCTAGTTCGTCGTCAGAATTAAATGCGCTGTATATGGCGTAAACTAATAGACCTTGGCCAGCTAACGCCACCGCAGTCGACATTTGCTGTAAAAAATCTTGGCGTTGCATTGCCAGCCAGCACGCCGCGCCCAGCAATAACGCACCGACAACAAAACACACGCTATCGTTTTCTGCTAAAGCAATAATAGGGCCGATAAAGGCGATAAGAATTAAAATTGAGGCAATCCAAGCGGCAATGCCAAGTATTACTTGTAACCACCAAGGGGTATCGTTTTGCTGCAGTTTTAGGGCTTGGGCTTGATCAATAATACCGGCCTGCTTTAATGCTGACGCTAAACTTAAATTACGCGGCATGGTTTGGCTCCTGCATTAATTTTTTTAACCAAACGGCGGCGCTAGCGCTACTGCCAATAACAAATACAGCCAGTAAGTTAGCGATAAAAAAGAAGTCATCAGTTTCAAGCAATCTTGCTAAGGCGGCGGTTGCTAATCCAATAGCACTGAATAACAGCAGGGCAAAAATAAACAAATCGCGTTGCATGCGAAAGTACCAAAATGCGAGTGCGGCTGCGATAAACAAATAACAGACCAAGTTAGCTTGGTATTGGTTGTCCCAAACACCGACCATAGCACCAAAAGTAAGCGGTATTAGTAGCGCAACTGCGCTAAGCCAGAGTAGTGGCTTAGTGTTGCTAGGCAACATTTTAGGTAAAGCAAGCAGGCAAAATAAGTGTAATAGTAAATTTGCTAAAGCCATTTGTAGCAGGGGTTCTGCGCGCTCTAGCAGCCAAAACATTTGATTTGTTTCAACGTATAACCACAAGGCTAATTCAAGTAAACAAAACCATAATAAATAGCTGCCGCGGCTTTTCGACAATAATACCAAAGGGGTTATTAACACCGCCCAGCTAGCGAATAATTGCCAAACATCGGCACCAGTTTGATAAGTTTGGCCAATTAATGCCAGCAAGGCTCCAGTAAATAGGCTGCAGCCGAGTAAAGCCGCGCGTTGCCACTGGCTATGCACCGGACAAAATATCGCCACAGTACCACTAACTACTACTGCTGCTGCGGCTAAACTAAGCTTGCTGAAATAGTGCATTAATGGCCAGTTGTAGGCAAAAAAGAAGATAACCGCACTGCTTAGTAGTAATACACTGCCAAAGAGTAAAACTCGGTTAGCATGGGCTAGCCAATCATCAATAGTCGGCTGTAATGGCACATGTTCAGACGCTTGTTGTAACTGTAAACTGTTAAGTTTTTGTTGCTCTGCCCAGCTAAATAGCTGGTTGGCGTTCTCTAATCTATCCATGTATGCCGTCTTAAGTACGGGTAAGTTATTAGCATCATAGCGTTTTTATAACTTGTTACAACTTCTACTAACATTGAATTTGTGCTGGTGCCTAGGCTCAGGTTAGTATGTAGGCGCGTTAAAATTTGTAACCTAATTTAGGAAAACAAGAATGAAAAAGCTTACCTTAGCCGCCGCCTCAGTTGCGTTAGCACTTGGCCTAACGGCGTGTAGCATTCAAGACAATTCACGTAATAAAATTCAGGTAGTCTCAGAAGTAAAAGCGCCGCTTGTATCTGGTGTTGATACCCAGTACTTTGATCCGGCCGTAAAATTCTCTGAAGATTTCTTTATGGCGATTAACGGCAAATGGCTGGCAGAAACCGAGATCCCAGCCGATAAAGCCTCTTATGGCTCTTTCCATGTGCTGGCCGACAACTCACAAAAAGCCGTTAAAGCCATTATTGATGAGGTCTCTGCCCGTACCGATTTAAAACCAGGCTCAGACGAGCAGAAACTGGGCAGCTTCTATAACAGTTTTATGGATGAAGCCACTATTGAAAAGCTGGGCTTAAGCCCGCTGAGCCCGCAGCTGGATGCGATTAAAGCCGTGACTGATAAAGCTCAGTTGCCAGCGTTATTTGCCCGTTTGCAGCGCGATGGCGTGGCTATTCCATTTGGCTGGTTTGTAAACAACGACGCGAAAAACTCGACCGAATATGCGGTGTATTTAGGTCAGGGCGGTTTAGGCCTGCCAGACCGTGATTACTACTTTAAAGATGATGAAGCGTCACAGAAAATTCTTACCGCGTATCAGCAATATTTAACCGACATGTTCAGCCTGGCCGGTTACGCTGATGCCAAAGCGGCGGCACAGCGTGTATTTGCGCTAGAAAAAGCGCTGGCCGAGCACCACTGGACGCGCCTGGAAAGCCGTAACGCCGATAAAACCTACAACAAAATGTCAGCGGCCGATTTAAACAGCAGCATGGGCAGTTTTGACTGGGCAGCATTTGCGCAGGGCGTAAAACTGGATGGCGTAGCGGATATTATTGTGCGTCAGCCAAGTTATTTTGAAGGCTTTGCCAAAGTGCTCGACGCAACAGACGTGCAAAGCTGGCAGGATTACCTGAGCCTGAAAACCATTCATGGCTACGCTGACAAATTAAGCAGCAACTTTGCTGACCGCCGCTTTGCTTTCTACGGCACTACACTAAGCGGTATCCAGGAGCAACAACCACGCTGGAAACGTGCGGTTGATGCCTCGGATCAGGTGTTAGGTGAGCTGACGGGCAAGCTGTATGTTGAGCGCCACTTTAAACCTGAAGCCAAAGCGCGGATGGAAACCTTAGTAGCTAACCTGATTAAAGCCTATGAGCTGTCCATTAACGAACTGGAATGGATGACGGCAGAAACCAAGGTAGCCGCGCAGGAAAAACTGAGCAAATTTACGCCGAAAATTGGTTACCCGGACAAGTGGAAAGATTACTCTGCGCTGGAAATCAAAGCCGATGACTTAGTCGGTAACTTCGTGCGCTCCAGTCACTGGGGCTACGACGAAATGGTGGCCAAATTAGGTAAGCCAATCGACAAGAGCGAATGGTTTATGACGCCACAAACGGTGAATGCCTATTACAACCCGGTGAATAACGAAATCGTGTTCCCGGCCGCTATTTTACAGCCTCCGTTCTTCAATATGGACGCTGACGACGCGGTAAACTACGGCGGTATTGGTGGTGTTATCGGCCACGAAATTGGCCACGGTTTTGACGATCAAGGCGCGAAATACGATGGTGACGGCAACCTGCGTAACTGGTGGACCGAGCAAGACAAAGGCCAGTTCCAGGCCCGCGGCGCTAAGTTAATTGGCCAGTACAACAAGTTTGAACCGTTGCCAGGTGTTAACGTTAACGGTGCCGTGGCACTGGGTGAAAACATCGGTGACTTAGGCGGTATGACAGTAGCGCTTAAAGCTTACCAGTTATCACTGGATGGCAAAGCAGCGCCGGTAATGGACGGCTTTACCGGCGAGCAACGGTTCTTTATCAGCTGGGCGCAAGTTTGGCGTACTAAGTTCCGTGAAGAAGCGCTGCGTCGTCAGTTAAGCACTGGCCCGCACTCACCGGCGCATTATCGCGTTATTGGTGTGCTGCCGAATATCCCGCAGTTCTATACCGCTTTTGATATCAAAGAAGGCGATGCGATGTACTTACCACCAGAGCAGCGCGTTAAGATTTGGTAAGTTAATTCTGTTATACTACACAGGCTGAGCACGCAAGTGTTCGGCCTTTTTTATATTTTATTAAGCTCATCCTAGGTGCAGGTTAGAATTCCGCTCTGGTCGACACAGAGTGTTTGAGCCCTGCCGTAGGCATTAGGGCGACAAATTCGTCGGGAACGAATTTGAACAGCTTTGCTGGCTTGCGAAGGGCAGGATGCCCGAAGTAGTTGCTGTGGCGAGCCAGGGCGGGGTTGTAACCGGCAGTCTACTTAGCTAAGCTGCCCAATTCGGGATTCCAACCTCGTTTCCTCATTTTTAAGTAACGAGGTCTGACCATTATAACTCGTGGATATGTAGAGTTTGCTCTTGTATTCACGGTATTTATATCCACTATAAGTGGCGTTGTTAACGGCCCGATGTCAATTTGGCCTGAATTTTCATATAATTGACCCCATTCATTCCGTTGAATGACGTTGCAGTGGCAAGACTGCAGCCAACGACCAAGAGGATCATACTGTGCTACAACAATATCGCGAACATGTGGCCGAGCGCGCAGCGCAAGGCATTCCGCCAAAGCCGCTCAATGCCGAGCAGGTAGCAGCATTAGTTGAACTGTTAAAAAATCCGCCAAAGGGCGAAGAAGAAACCCTATTAGATTTATTAATAAATCGCGTACCGCCGGGTGTAGACGAAGCGGCTTATGTTAAAGCTGGCTTTTTAGCTGCGCTAACTAAAGGCGAAGTAAGCTGCAGTTTAATTAGCGCCGAACGTGCTACTGAACTATTAGGTACTATGATGGGTGGTTACAATATTGAGCCATTGATCAGCCTGTTAGATAACGAAAAATTAGCACCTATTGCTGCTAAAGCCTTGTCACACACCTTACTTATTTTTGATGCATTTCACGATGTGACAGACAAAGCCGATGCCGGCAACGTGCATGCAAAACAAGTTGTACAAAGCTGGGCTGATGCCGAGTGGTTTGAAGCTAAACCAGCATTAGCAGAAAAAATTACCGTAACGGTATTTAAAGTATCGGGCGAAACTAACACTGATGATTTATCACCAGCGCCAGATGCATGGTCACGCCCAGACATTCCTCTGCACGCGTTAGCAATGCTGAAAAACGCCCGTGAAGGTATTAACCCCGATCAAGCTGGCACGGTAGGCCCAATTAAACAGCTAGACGAGCTGAATAAAAAAGGCTTCCCACTGGCCTATGTTGGCGACGTAGTAGGTACTGGTTCATCACGTAAATCTGCGACTAACTCAGTGCTGTGGTTTATGGGTGACGATATTCCCTACGTGCCGAACAAGCGCGGTGGTGGTTTTGTTTTAGGTGGTAAAATTGCGCCTATTTTCTTCAACACCATGGAAGACTCAGGTGCACTACCAATTGAAGTTGACGTGAACAAGCTAGAAATGGGCGATGTGATCGACATTCTACCGTTTGCTGGCAAAATTGTGCGTCACGGTACTGATGAAGTATTAGCTGAGTTTACCTTAGCAACCGACGTATTAATTGACGAAGTGCGCGCCGGTGGCCGTATTCCGTTAATCATTGGTCGTGGTTTAACTGACCGCGCCCGTGAGTTTTTAGGCTTTGGTCATTCAGATAAATTCCGTCGGCCACAAGCTAAAGTTGACTCAGGCAAAGGTTATACTCTGGCGCAGAAAATGGTGGGTAAAGCCTGTGGTGTGAAAGGTGTTCGCCCAGGTGTGTACTGTGAACCAAAAATGACCACTGTAGGTTCGCAAGATACTACCGGCCCAATGACACGTGACGAGTTAAAAGACTTAGCCTGTTTAGGTTTCTCTGCTGACTTAACTATGCAGTCATTCTGCCACACTGCCGCTTATCCAAAACCGGTAGACGTTGATACCCACCATACGCTGCCAGATTTTATTATGAACCGTGGCGGTGTATCACTGCGCCCAGGCGACGGTATTATTCACAGCTGGTTAAACCGCATGTTACTGCCTGATACCGTAGGTACGGGTGGTGATTCGCATACGCGTTTCCCAATTGGTATTTCATTCCCTGCGGGTTCTGGTTTAGTGGCCTTTGCCGCGGCAACCGGTGTTATGCCACTGGATATGCCGGAATCGGTATTGGTGCGCTTTAAAGGTGAAATGCAGCCCGGTATTACGCTGCGCGATTTAGTGCACGCTATTCCGTACGTAGCTATTCAAAAAGGTTTATTAACCGTGGATAAGAAAGGCAAGAAGAACGTGTTCTCTGGCCGTATCTTAGAAATTGAAGGCTTACCTAACTTAACCGTTGAGCAAGCTTTTGAATTGTCAGACGCTTCTGCAGAGCGTTCAGCAGCGGGTTGTACTATTAAGCTGTCAAAAGAATCAATCGCGGAATACTTAGAATCAAACATTGTTATGTTGAAGTGGATGATTGCTGAAGGTTACGGTGATGTGCGTACTATTGAGCGCCGCGTTCAAGCCATGCAAGCTTGGTTAAAAGATCCGCAGTTAATGTCTGCTGATGCTGATGCCGAGTATAACGAAATCATTGAAATTGACTTAGCTGACATTAAAGAGCCGGTATTGTGTGCGCCAAACGATCCGGATGATGCGCGTTTATTATCTGAAGTGGCTGGCGATAAGATTGACGAAGTATTTATCGGTTCATGTATGACCAACATTGGTCACTTCCGTGCTGCAGGTAAATTACTCGACAAGTTTAAAGGCCAGTTACCAACCCGTTTATGGATAGCACCGCCTACCAAGATGGACCAAGCACAGTTAACTGAAGAAGGTTACTACAGTATTTTTGGTAAAGTCGGTGCACGTACTGAAATGCCAGGCTGTTCACTGTGTATGGGTAACCAAGCACGGGTTGCTGAAAATTCAACCGTAGTATCTACTTCTACGCGTAACTTCCCGAACCGTTTAGGTCAGGGCGCTAATGTGTATTTGGCATCAGCGGAGTTAGCGGCAGTGGCGTCTATTATTGGTAAATTACCAACAGTAGCCGAATATCTGGAATACGCTAAGCAAATTGATGCTACGGCAGCTGATACTTACCGTTATTTGAATTTCCACCATATGCCGCAATACACCAAAAAAGCGGATAACGTGATTATTCAACAAGCGGTATAAGCGCTAACGTTAATCAAAAGGCCTGTTACGACAGGCCTTTTTTGTTGCTAAACCTACTGAATATTGATCTTTCTACGCTAAGTTGAGACACTGCTGGCCTAAAACGGATATTAAGTGAGACAAAATTGCATGTTATCAGATGTTTAATACTCGGAAGTATTTTCAGTTTTGTCTTTAGTACAGTATTGGCCAATGAGCTAAGCTTACCTGAATATAGTAAGTTGGCTAAAACCGATCCACAGGTACTAATAGAATTATTAACCAACGCCAATACCGTACCTAGCGTGTTAAGTGCCGCTGATAACGCGTTGTTGTTAAGTACTGCGTATTACGCCTTATCGCAAGCTCAACCTGCTATTGAATACGCTGAAGCAGGCTTAGCTGATAGTGCATTGCAGCAACAAAACCCTATTGTTTTTCATCAGCTTAAGCTAGCACGGGCGGTTGCCTATGATCTAGCAGGAACACCGGCAAAAGGCCTAGTTGATGCTAGTAATGCTATTACTTGGGCACAAAATAACCAGCAAACCGGTGTCTTAGTTGGTGCATTATTTAGCCGCGGTGCGTTGTATATCAGTTTAGTTAATTATCTTGATGCCTTACGCGATCTAAACCTCGCATATCAGTTGGCTGAGCAGCAGCCGGATCTTGACACGCATAAAGCAGAAGTTGCTGGCATGATTGCGTTGGTATATGAATATCGACGTGAAGATGCTTTAGCCATACCGTATTTTACCGAAGCCGTGGCTTATCAGCGTGCTGAGAAAAATTGGTTAGAGCTAAGTGTCGCTCTATATGGCTTGGGCCGAGCCATCAAAAACACCGGCGATCTCAAACAGGGTTTAGCCCTGCTAACTGAGTCGGCAACCATAGCGCGCCAAGTTGATGACTTTCAAGGTATTGCTTATGCGGAAAAAGAAATTGCCGGCATTGAATTAATACAAGGGCAAAACGCCAACGCAAAACAGCTTTTTCAAAGCGCACTGCAGATATTTAATCAGGGCGACAACCGCTATATGCAGCTTGATACTAATCTTAGTTTGGCCAAAATAGCCTTGTTAGAACAAGATGCCAAGCAAGCTGCACAGCATTTGCAGCAAGCCGAACACTTTGTTAACCCTGAGACGATGCCAATTCAAGCCTTAGCCATTGAAAGCACTAAGGCAGAGCTTTTGGCGCTAAATGGCGAATACAAGCAAGCATATCAACTGTTGTCAGCTAACCAGCAGCGCAAACAACGCTTAGACAACCAACAAAGTGCAGAGCAGTTGCATCAGTTACGAGTTAAATATGATGTTGAAGCCCAGCAAGCCGAAAATAAGTTGCTGGCGCAACAAAATACGTTACAGCAGATCCAAAATGCCGCGCAAAATCAGCAAAAATGGTCACTCATTTTATTATTGGTGTTAAGTTCAGCGTTAATTTTCTTATTGCTTATGTTGTTTCTTCGCGCGCGAAAAAATAAACGATATCTTGAGTTATTGGCAGAAACCGACGGCCTAACTGGGGTGTATAATAGACGTAAAATTATGGAGCTATTTCAGCAGCAGTTTGAACTGGCGCAGCGTAGTGACCAAGCATTAAGCATAGCGATATTAGATTTAGATTGGTTTAAACAGATAAATGACCAATTTGGCCATCAAACGGGTGACGAAGTATTATGGCGTTTTGCCTCATTATGTAAGCAGCAGTTGCGAAAAAGTGATCTGATTGGCCGTATTGGTGGAGAGGAGTTTATCGTTATTTTTCCATGCACCGATCTTGCTGCGGCAGAGCAACTAGCCAAACGCCTATGTGCGAAAACGCGTGAGTTAGAAACGATGATGCCCAAGCCGGGTTTATCGGTGTCGGTATCTATAGGCTTAGCCTGTAATCAGCAGTTACTATCGGGCACTGAATTTATTGCAGCAGCAGATAAAGCGTTATATTTAGCCAAACAGGCGGGTCGAGATCAGGTTAAGCTGGCCGATTACAGAAAACTTAGTGTTTAAGCGCTGTTTTAATTCTGCATTTTAAGCTTGGAGTAGTTAAGTGGAATACGATTTTATTTATGACCGTAATAGCCGCAATTATAGTATGCGGCTGGGTACTGAGCATGAAGTGTTAGGCCGGTTTTTATTAGATGAGTTTGGCCAGCAAGTTGAAGCTTATTTGCCGCTGCTGCAACAGCTTAATGCGCTGAAACCGCAGCAGAGCATGCAATATCAGGGGCGGGAGTTTCTGTTAGAAGTTGAGCGCAGTGAAGTGACAGTGCGCCATAATACGTTGCTAGGTAGTGCCCACACCACGCTAGCTGAGCAGCAACAATTAGCCTATGATGATTTGCAGCTAGATGAGCAGGGTATGATTAGCCAGTGTGGCTTAGAAGATTTACTGCAATTGCTGCAGGCATGGCAGCAGTTTTTAGCCGGTAAATAAGTTAAGGCTGCCAGCTTTGCATTTCAAATAGCCGTGAGCTGCAACGCTCAAAGGCAAAGCTTAGTTGCTTGGCTTGGTATAGCTGTAAAATATCCACTTCGGCACTAATCAGTAGTAAGCACTTTTGCTCATAACATTCATCTACTAAAGCAATAAACCGCCTGGCTTCGTCGTCTAATTTGCTAACAAAGTACTCTTTATTTTCGCGCTGATACTGATCTTCAACGCCATGCACTATCGCTTTTGCTGCCTGATAACTAAATTGCGGTACTTGATACAGCGCAATAGCCTGATAATCGCTAGCCAGCGCCATATAATCGAGCTGACTGCGTGGGCCGGAGCACAGTGCCATAAAGTCAAAGCCAATAACCTTATCGTTGCGCCACAACACAGCAATATCTCGGTTCGCGATAGTTATTGCTGAGCAGGGCGTAACACTACCAAACGTTTGTTCGGCTAATTTCTGTAATTGCAACATGCTGGCGTGCTGTAAATAATAAGGCTGTGCCGTGGTTATTTGGCGCCGATAGTCGATGCCGTTATCCAATGCGATAACCTGACAATATTGTTGTAGCAAGGCAATAGTGGGCAAAAATCGCTGTCGTTGCAAGCCGTTATAGTACAGATCGGTTGGTGGCGCATTGGATGTGGTTACTAGCACTACGCCTAGTTCAAATAAATAGCGCCAAAGGGTGCCAAGTAGCATGGCGTCGCCAATGTCTGAGACAAAAAACTCATCAAAACACAGCAGCTTGTACTGTTTGGCCCAATTAGTGGCGATATGCTGTAGTGGTTCGGCGGTGCCACTGATGGCGTGTAGTTCTTTGTGCACCCGTGCCATAAAGTGATGAAAATGCAGTCTGATTTTGCGCGGTGTTTGCACCTGCTGGTAAAATTGATCCATCAATAAGGTTTTACCCCGGCCAACCGGGCCATAAATATATAAGCCGTTAATGCTGGCGTTGATATCAGCATTAAGCTGCTGCGCTAAAGCATGTAATTGCGCCAGCAGTTGGTATTGTTGTTCATCGTAATGCAACTGACCTTGTTCAATTAGCTGTTGGTAATGCGTTAGCACGGCTGCTTATAATCCTTTTAACTTAACACCCTAAATATGGCTAGTTTAACACGGTTCTAACTGTAGGTGTTTAGCATGGGCAATGCTAACCCGCTGATGACTAACAATAATCAGTAGGCCATCGCGTTGGCGTTTCAGCAGTGCGGCTAATACCTGTTCGGTGCTGGCGGGGTCTAGCCCGGCGAAGGGTTCATCGAGTAATAATATCGGCCTTTCTGCTAATAATAACCGCGCTAGCGCAATGCGCCTGGCTTGCCCGCCTGACACTGCCGCGCCATATTCGCCCATCACCGTATCTAAGCCAGCGGGCTGTTGCTTAGCCCAATCCGCTAAGGCGACGTCAACAAGCACCTGCCACAGTTTGTCATCGCTAGCATCTGGTGCTGCTAAACGCAGGTTTTGTGCTAGCGTGAGATCGAAAATATCTGGTTGCTGAGTGAGGTAACCTAAAGTTTCGTCTAACTGCCAGTGCGCATAAGCGTGGTTATTTAATTCAAGTGCACCGGTGCAGGATAATTGATTAGCCAGAGTCATTAGTAGTGTGGTTTTGCCACTGCCAGATGCACCACTAATTAATAGAACATCGCCGCTGCGCAGGCTGAAACTGACGTTATCGGGGCCGTGCAAGGCTTGGCCTTGTCGAGCAGACAGTTTACTGACATTTAAACTAAAGGGTGCATTAGGTATGGCCTGCTTGACGTCAGCTACAACAGCATAGCCGTCAGCTAACTGATTTAACCGATCTCGTGCTGACATACTTAAACCTAGCGCCATAAAGCTCTGGCATAGCGGCAGTAGCGCTTCATTTAATGCCCAAAGTGCCAACAGTGCAGATAGCAATAAGGGTACGCTTAGCGCAGCATGGTTCACCAAGACACTGCCTTGCCACAATAATGCCAGTAGGCTAAGTGCCAACAAGCTTTGCTGAATTAAGCTAACCCGACTAGCAAGCTGCTGCTGACGTAATTGTAGGCTCATGTAAGCATGGTCGTGCTGGCTAAAATATCGAGTTTTGTCTTGCCAACGCTGCCAAAGTAATAATGAGGTTAGCATTGCTAACTGCTCTAATAATACGGTGCGTCGTGTCGCTGCGGCTTGGGTGTCTTGTTTGGCCAGCGCAATGCCTGGGCGTAATGTAAGCAGCGGTATTATCAGTGCTAATACTAATGGTAGGCCTGCGCTATAAAATAGTGCTGGCGCTAGCAGGTACCAAAATAATAATACCAGTGCGCTAAGGCTGCAGGCCCAAAACCACGGTGTAACGACTTTGAGTGGCAGCTGGTCAAGTAAATCAATATCAGTAACTAAGCGCTGTAAGGTATCGGCTGAGTGGCGGTTATGCTGCTTGCTGCGCGCCAACGTAGCAAAGCTCTGTACGCGTAAATCTTTTAGTAAGCCCAACGCAGCATAGTGCGAAGTTAGGCGTTCGGCATAACGCCCAGCAGTGCGGCCAATAGCGCATAAGCGAATAATGGCGGCGGGGCGAAAGTAATCAAAACTTATTGCACCAATGCTGGCCATGCCGGCTAAGGCTGCGGCGCTAATAAACCAGCCTGATAAGGCCAATAAGGTAACGGCAGACAATAGCGTAATAAACCCCAGCAACAGTGCTAATAGCCAAGCTTTGCTGCGGCTATGTAATAAGTTGCGCAACTTAATTGGCTGATTAGCTAACATGGTTAAACGTTGCTCCTGTGGTCGGCTTAGTGCTATCGGCAAGATTTATTACCTTATCGAGCCAAGCTAAACCGTCAAGCTGATGGCTAACAATAATCACTGTCTTGCCCACGCTTAACTCGGCAATAAGCTGATGTAGTCGATAAGCTG
The DNA here is from genome assembly GCF_004345025.1 of Rheinheimera sp. D18. GTDB lineage: Bacteria > Pseudomonadota > Gammaproteobacteria > Enterobacterales > Alteromonadaceae > Alishewanella > Alishewanella metallidurans. The sequence continues at coordinate 586,071 of NZ_CP037745.1, forward strand.
TGTCGGGGTCTAAATGCGCAGTTGGTTCGTCTAATAGCCAAAGCTGGCTATCACGCAGCAGCAATTGCGCTAGCGCCAAACGTTGTAATTGCCCGCCTGATAAACCTAACCCGCGTTCACCCAACAAGGTATTTAACTGCAGCGGTAACTGCTGAACTAATGGCCAAAGCTCTACTTGTTGCAAGCTTTGGATCAGTTGTTGCTCGCTGGCTTGTGGTGCGGCCAAACGTAAATTGTCGGCAATGCTGGCGGCGGCAATACTGCTGTGTTGTGCCATATAACCCAGTTGCTGTTGCCAGTGCAGACGCTCAAGTTGCAGCAGCGGTAGTTGATTAACGGCAATAGCACCTTGATAGGGCAAGAAGCCAAGCAGCGCATGTAATAAACTGGATTTGCCGCAACCACTTGGCCCTTGTAATGCTATACGTTCGCCAGCTTGAATACTTAGGTTTACCGGCGCTAAGCGTTGTCGGCCATCGCTAGCAAGAATATGTAGCTGCTGAAACTCAATGCTTGGCGCTTGGGTTAACTTAAGTTGTTGTGTACCTGGGTGTTGCCAGGCATGGCTTTGCAATATTGGCGTAAGTTCAGCTATAGCTGCTTCGGCTTGCGCTTTGGCATGGTAATCACTGCCTAGTTGGCGCAGTGGTGCATAAAATTCAGGCGCGAGTAATAAAATAAACAACGCCCCTTGATAAGGCACCGGTATTTCGCCTTTAGCCCAGGGTAAAATACCCAGTAAACCTAAGCCCAAATATACAGCTAATAAGGCGATAGCTAGGGCAGAGAAAAACTCCAGCACCGCGCTAGATAAAAAAGCCAGTTTAAGCACCGCCATAGTGCTGTCACGGTAGCGCTCAGCAGCGTTTGCCACTGACTGCTCGGCACGCTCGGTTGCTTGTAATTGTTGTAGCGTATTCATACCGCGAACTAAGTCTAAAAACCTGCCACTCATCCGGCTAAGTAACTGCATTTGGCGCTGGCTGGCCGCTGCGGCAGCATTGCCTAGCAGCACCATAAATATGGGTACTAAGGGTGCGGTAACTAATAAGATAATGCCGGCTAAAGTGCTGTAGCTCAGGATGGCAATGACTAACAATATTGGTGTAATTAACACCAGATAACGCTGCACATAGTAACGGCTAATAAAGCCATCTAGTGCATCAACTTGATCCAGCAATTTACTGCTTAAGCTACCATCGCTGCCATACTGGCTTTTGCCCGGGCCGGCCGCAGCCAGTTTGTCGAGCAAGCTACTGCGTAAATTTTTTCGCACGATTAAACTGGCATTAAGGCTTAATTGCTCACGGCCATATTGCAACAGTGGCCGACCAAGCAAACATAACACTAGCCAAGGTAAAACTGAGATTAATAGCGTGTTGGTAAGTGGCTGCTGTTGCTGACTGGTTATTAGCCAATCAGCAAACAGCATTGCCAGTAGGTAGCTTTGCAAAATAAACAGCAGGCTACTAGCAACCGCCAACAGTAACGCTAAGTGCAAAGGTTTACGCTGTGGCCGCAATAACTGCTTTAGCTGCGCCACCGCGGTAACCGAACTAGTCAGCTTGAGTTTCCTCGTCTTCGTAACCGTTAAATTCCAGCCACATTGCGTTGATAATGCCAAACGAGCAGGCCATTAATACGCCTAAAATCCAGGCAAAATACCACATGATTTATTCTCCTTGGTTTAGTACAGCGAATTACTGTTATCGCGAATATGCTGCTCAGTAACCCGGCCACGCATCACAAAATAGCTCCACGCCGTGTACATTAATATTAACGGCACAAAGATACAGGCGACGACAAACATAATCATCAGCGAGGTTTCACTTGCGGTAGCGTCCCACATAGTTAAGCTATGCGCAGGCGTACTGCTGGAGGGCATAACAAACGGGAACATACTAATGCCAGCAGTAAGAATAACCATCGCTATTGCTGTAGCCGAGCTGACAAAAGCCGTAATATGCCTCTGAGCTTTGCTGGCTAAGGCGCAAACTAAAAAGCCTACCACGCCCAGCACCGGCACTAGCCATAATAGCGGCCATTTACCATAGTTTGAGAACCATGCACCTGCTGCTATGACTACGCTTTTTTCTGTAGTGCGGTTAGCTCCGTTAGTATCAATAATGCTAGTAACGCTGTAACCGTCAACGCCAAAATATAGCCACACGCCAGCGAGAACAAAAATAACGGCGCACATTGCTGCAATTGCAGTAGAGAGTTTTTCACTGCGGGCTTTTAGTACCCCATCGGTTTTTAGTTGCAGGTAAGCCGCACCATGATTAACAAACATCAGCAAGCTAAGCACACCAGCAAGTAGCGCAAAGGGGTTTAATAGCGCCCAAAAACTACCGGTGTAATGCAAGCGTAGAATGTCATCAAAGTAAAACGGTACACCTTGTAGTAGGTTACCAAAGGCGACACCAAAAATAAGCGCTGGAATAGCCGAGCCTGCGGTTAACGCCCAGTCCCAGCGGTTACGCCAAGCATCGTTGTCAATTTTAGAGCGGTATTCAAAACCGATTGGCCGTAAAAATAAGGCAAATAATGTCAGCATTAGCGCGATATAAAAACCACTGAACGACGCAGCATACACCGTGGGCCAAGCGGCGAATAAGGCACCGCCGGCAGACACTAGCCACACCTGATTACCGTCCCAGTGTGGGGCAATGGTGTTAATCATAACGCGGCGTTCGTTATTGGTTTTACCAATAACTTTTAACAAGGCTGCTACGCCCATATCAAAACCATCGGTAACGGCAAAGCCAATCAGTAATACGCCAATGAGCAACCACCAGATAAATCTTAGTGCTTCGTAATCCATGTTATGCCTCCTTCGTTACAGCAGGGCTTTCTAAATCATATTTACCGGTATGTAAGGTAGATGGGCCAATTTTGGTGTATTTAATCATTAGCCACATTTCGATAATAACGAAGATGGTATACAGCACCACTATGCTACCCAAGCTAAACCAAATGTCGCTAACGCTAAGTTGTGATACCGCCATATGGGTTGGCAAAATTTCACCAATTGCCCATGGCTGACGGCCATATTCAGCAACAAACCAGCCGGTTTCACACGCTAACCAAGGTAAAGGTAAGCTAATGACGGCAAACCTAAGCAGCCATTTGGGTTTGTTTACCGTGCGTTTGGCGCTGTGCCAAAATGACAACGCAAATAGCAGTAGCATTAACATGCCGCAGGCGACCATGACACGAAACGCCCAAAATAACGGCCACACTTTAGGAATTGAGCCTTCTACCGCAGCGGCTATTTGCTCGGGGCTGGCATTAGCCACATCGTCGGTGTAGCCGCTTAATAACATACCGTAACCTAAATCGGCGCTAACTTCGTTGAAACGGTTTACGGTAACGGCAGATTTATCGCCAGCGCGGTATTGCTGCATTAACACATAGGCTTCTTGACCACGAATTATACGTTCTAAATGTTGCTGTTTTAGCTCGTGCAAACCCGGCACTTCTTTATCCAGCGAACGTGTGGCAATAAGCCCTAATACCGCTGGAATTTTTAACGCGTAGTCGGTAGTTTGTGTTTCACTATTGGGTAAACCAAATAAGGTAAAGGGTGCTGGTGCAGGGTGGGTGTGCCATTCGGCCTCTACTGCGGCCAGTTTCACTTTTTGCACGTCACCTAGTTCATAACCTGATTCATCACCCAGTACAATAACGGATAATGCGCTGGCTAAACCAAAGGCTGACGCGATAGCAAAGCTGCGCCTTGCAAAGGCGAGGTCGCGGCCTTTAAGTAAATACCAGCTAGAAATTGCTAACACGAAAATGGCACCAGTGACATAACCGGCTGATACGGTATGCACAAATTTGACCTGAGCGACGGGGTTAAAAATAACCTCGCTAAAGCTGGTTAGCTCCATGCGCATGGTATCAATATTAAATACTGAGCCAACCGGATGCTGCATCCAGCCATTGGCAACTAAGATCCACAGTGCGGATAAGTTGGTCGCTATGGCCATTAACCAAGTAACTAATAGGTGTTTTTCTTTACTGAGTCGATCCCAGCCAAAGAAAAACAAACCAAATAATGTTGATTCAAGGAAGAAAGCCATTAAGGCTTCAATAGCCAGTGGCGCGCCAAAAACATCACCCACATAGTGCGAATAGTAGGACCAGTTTGTACCAAACTGAAATTCCATCGCGATACCGGTAGTTACGCCGATTGCAAAGTTAATACCGAATAACTTACCCCAGAATTTGGTCATATCACGATAAATGGTTTTGCCGGTCATCACATAAACCGATTCCATAATTGCCAGTAAAAATGCCAAACCGATAGTAAGAGGAACAAACAGGAAGTGGATCATTGCCGTAAAGGCGAACTGAAGCCGTGATAGGTCTACAATATCCATCTGCATACTCCGCGTGCGCAGGTTAAAAGGAGCTGTACTCACAAAGTGGTACAGTTTTGACACTATACAAGCATAGGCAGCTAACACCTATGTGTTAGATCAAGTTTTCAAAACTTTATATTAGCGAAATTGAATATTTTACCGTTTGCGCGCTAAAAAGGTATCGACAGCTTTATTTGATGCTGCAAGTTTTTTTCGACCTTGGGGGCAGGTTTGGGTTAACAAAATAAATAAGGTATCTATAACTAACTCTTGGGCGTTGCGCGCCAGTATTGATGATAACCGTGCTGAACCTTCGTCTGCCACCGTGTACAAGTTTACCCCAGCTAGCTTAGCCACGCTATTATTGCCATAAGAGGTAATAGTGATTATCTGTACACTATTGGCTGCGGCTTGTTCGGTTATTTTTACACTATCAGGTGTTTCGCCAGATTCACTTAACACCACCAATACGTCTTCTAAGGTGTAATTAGCAATATTAGCGAGCTGAACGTGGGTATCGGTTTCGGCTAATGCGGCAATACCTAATTTTTGTAGCTTAAAAGAGAAATCTTTTGCTACTAATGCCGAGCCGCCTTTGCCACATAACAATACTCGTTTAGCATTACGTAACCATAATGCCGCCTGTTCAAAATGAGTTTGCGAGTTAATAGCATGGGTTTTTTGCAGCACATTAATTTTGCTCGCAAGTAATTTTTGCGTCATGGCGCTAAACGTATCGTCTAACGAAATTTCACCATGCAATTTATCAGTGCTTAGTATCGGAGCTTGACGATGTAGGCTGTCGTTAATGGCAAATTTGAAATCAGGGTAACCTTTATAGCCTAGTTTTTGGGTAAAACGCACCACGCTTGCTTGGCTTATGCCGACTGCTTTAGCCAGCAGTTGTGAGGGCATATCACGAATATGATCAGGGTTAGCTAAAATGTAGTCTGCCAGTTGCTGTTCAGCGCGAGGAAGCTTTTCACGTAGGGCATTAATTTTATCGAGTACAGACATCTGGTGGTCCTGTTTACTTGGCAGCTAGGCACAGTAGGGTAAAACGGCTTTAACCAGCAGCTTATTACGATAGAAACCAATTGAAAAGCCCAGCCTGTAATACAGGCTGGGAAACACCGAGTCTTAGCTTAAAACGCGGGTGTGTAACGCAGTGAAACGCCTAAAGTACGACCTAAAACTGAGTAATCGCTAACAGTATTAAAATGGTTAGCGCCAGATAGGGGTAACGGTGGTGCTTTATCTAACAAGTTATCAACACCGGCTGTAACGCGCACCTCATCAGTTGCTTGCCATGATGCTGATAAGTCAATATAGTTTTGCGCGGCAATACTGATACTGCGGTTAGCATCATTTTCAACCGAGCCAATACGGCGCCAGCCCAGTTGTACGCCTACTGTGTCAATATTCCAGTCTAGTGTCATGCGGTGTTTGTAGTCGGCTTGTAACACGCTAGCAAAGTCGCCTGAACACGCACTGCCAAAGGTACCTTTACAATCTATTGCGGCAACTGTGGCATTATTTTGCCGAGTTTGTTTAGTAATAATTGTACCTTGGTATCCCGCTTTCATGCTGCCGCCCATAAAGGCAGGTGCTGCAAAGCGGTAATTTAATGCTAAATCAAAGCCACTTTGTTTCATTGCCGCTAAGTTAAAGTCGTTCACTATGGCGGTGCTAATTAACCCCGTTTGTGGGTTACGTGGTACTGCATCACATAATGGGTTGCCGGCGACAGGGTTGTCGATATAGCAGTTTTTCAGAGCGGCAGCGGGCTGTATTTGGCTTACCGCGTCCGTAATTTCAATATTGTAGTAATCCAAAGTTGCATCGAAGCCGTCGATATAAGACGGTGTGAACACCAAGCCTAGGGTCGATGATTCGGCTTGCTCTGGTTTAATATTGGGGTTACCACCATAGGTATAGCTTGCCGTTGATGCATCAAACGGCGTGCCAACAGCTGCTGCGCCATAGCGCGCACACTGCTCAGCATTACCCGTGCCTAATAAACACGGATCACCGTTAAAACGACCAGCAAAGCGCGGTACAAATTGGGCGTCGGTTTGATCAAACAACGCCAGTGATAGCGCGGTAATAGGGCTAGCAAATTCGCCTAGGTTAGGCGCACGAAACGCGGTTTGGTGGCTAGCGCGAATACGGACATCGCTATTAATCGCCCAGTTTAAACCTAACTTATAAGTGTTTTTAGCATCGGTATTAGAGTACTCCGAAATACGATAAGCGCCTTCAAAATCTAATTGATCAAAAAACGGCATATCAAATAACAACGGAACTAAAACTTCGGCATAAACTTCTTTACTATCAAAGCCAGCGTTCATATCAAATACGCTAACAGCCGCATAACTGGTGCCATTACGAAAAGCATCGCCAGGTATTTGTTTGCCAGACTCTTTACGATATTCATAACCTAACGCATAGCTTACTGCGCCGGCTGGTAGTTCAAATAGGGGAGTTGAGTCGCCAGAAAGTGTTGCGGCAAGCACGTTTTGCGTACGCTCACGGTTTGAATAGAGTAATGGTGTGCTAAAGGAGCTTAGGTCTAAATTAGGGTCAAATAAGTCGACGCTATTGGCAATTGCAGCAAACCTGCTGCCACCTGTATTGTTGATCTTATAGGCATTGTTATAAATAGTTGAGGTTTCGTCGGTACGGCCAAACTGCGCGTACATGTCATAGCGTAAGCTATCGGTGATATCGCCTTTTAAGCCAAACTGATACTGACTAGACTCACGCACGGCATCGGTATGCTGTAAACCTAAACCTAAATTCCGTGCCACGTTAACTACGGCTTGTCCATTGCTATCAAAACTAATTAAATTTCGTGCTTCAGCTGGAATAAACGGATTATCGATGGTTAATGTTACCTTCTCGTTAACGCTAACCGGAGTTTGACCACTAGCGCCAGCACCGTTTACCTTAACTTTGGCATACATAACCCGGCCATATAGCTGAGCATAATCGCTAAATTCTGTATCAAAAAATAAGCCCGCTGATAAACGGTCCATAGGCTGAATTAAGTTACGCTCACCATTGATGTTAGTGTTATTGGCAGTAGCCGTAACTGCGCCACTATCACTAATACCAAAGCTATTACCGCTGGCTACATCAGTATAAAAACCACCGGTGTTAATCATGCTGTTACTGTTTTGCATGGCCCAACTACGATCACCCGCCAGCAACGCTTTACGCTCAGAATAACCAACATAACCGGTAAGATGACCACGACCATTAGCAATATCACCACCAAACACAGCTTCAGTGTTTAGCTTTTCTGCACCATCTTGCGCGGTTTCATAGCTCGCTGATAGCTCAACGCCGTCGAACTGGTCGTCCATAATAAAGTTCACCACACCAGCAACGGCATCGGCACCATAAACAGCAGCAGCGCCGCCAGTTAATACGTCAACCCGCTTAATTAAACCAGCAGGGATAATATTAACGTCAACCGAGTTACGAAAACTAAAAGGCACCGCCCGAGTGCCATTAATTAATACCAGTGTACGGTTTTGGCCAAGGCTGCGCAGGTCAATGGTTGAAGAACCTAAAGAGTCACCTACTGTAGCGCCGGTCGCATTTGCACCAGCGGCTGCTTGTGGCAGTTTTGCGGTAATATCTTCTACGTTTACCGCGCGGTCTAGCTGAATTTGCACTTCATCTACTGAGGCAACAGGGCTTGATGCAACTAACTCAGTACGCGCAATACGCGAACCGGTAATAGTAATAACTTCCGGCTTTTCAGCACTGTTAGTACTGTCTTGTTGCTGAGCTAATGCTAGATGGCTAAACAGTGCTAAATTAACTGCTAGCGCCAGTTTGGATGCGTTGCGTAGATTAAAGCTGTTATGTTTATTGCTGAGATAGGTTGTCATCTTTATATACTCCCTGTTGCTAGCGCAATGATATTCGTTCAGATTAATGGATTTTTTATACGTTGTTCGCTATTTATGCTGAATTTATACGCCAGCTGTTTTGCTTTTGCAATTTTATTTAGTGAGAATACATATATTGTTGGATAAATTATTCATGGTAAAGTTAAGCTTCGTGCCCGAACGTCATGCTCAAGGAAATAATAATGCACAGCCATATACAGCAGCTATTTGATATTGCCGCTAAACCCAGTCGTAAAATAATTGGCCTAATGAGCGGCACCTCGCTTGATGGTTTAGATGTGGCATTGTGTGAGCTGAGTGGCGACGGTTTAGACACTAACATTAGCGTATTGCAGTTTATGACCGTTGATTATGACGCTGACTATAAGCAGCGGGTAAAAGCGGTGTTTGCTAAGCGCGAGGTTGATTTACAAAGTGTCACCTTACTTAACCCGTGGATTGGCCTAGAGCATGGCAAAATGATTAACCAGTGTTTAGCCAAATGGCAGTTAACTGCGGCGGATGTTGATGTGATAGCCAGCCACGGCCAAACTATTTTTCATTGCCCTAAACGCAAACATAACCTTGCCGAATATGGAAATGCGACGCTGCAAATTGGCGATGGCGACCATCTTGCAGTAACAACTGGCATAACTACGATTAGCGATTTTCGCCAAAAGCATATTGCTGCGGGTGGCGAGGGTGCGCCTTTAGCGGTGTATGGTGATTATCTATTGTTTAGTAGCCGTGACGAAAATCGCATAATGCTGAACATTGGCGGTATCGCTAATTTTACTTGGCTGCCACAAACTCTTGATGCTAATGCGGTGTTTAGTAGTGATATTGGCCCCGGCAATACCATGATGGATGCGTTTATCCAGCGGCATTATCCCGCTCAATACTTTGATGCCGATGCTAAGCTAGCAAGGGCCGGTAAGGTAAGTGAGCCTTTACTGGGGGCCTTGATGCAAGATGAATTTTTTACCCTTAACTTTCCTAAAACGACGGGGCCAGAGGTATTTAATTTAGCCTATTTAGCTAACGCCCAACAGCAGTCTGGCACGCAAAGTTTAAGCCATGCCGATATTATGGCAACGTTAAACTGTTTTTCCGCACAGATGATTATTGCGGCTATTAAGCAAACCACCGCGCAGCTAGATAACTTTGTTATTTATGCCAGTGGTGGTGGCATTCATAACCCCGTATTAATGAGCCAAATTCAACACGCATTACCTGAAGTAGCTATAAAAACTACTGCCGATTTAGGTATAAACCCAGATGCTAAAGAAGCGGTGTTATTTGCCGTACTGGCAAATGAATGTTTAGTTGGTGGTAAACAGCAGTTTAGTAATGCGCGTGAAGGCATACCTGGCGTAACTATGGGTAAAATTAGCTTTGCTGATTAGTACATGCGTTCGCTCTACAATATAGCTTGCTGGCGCAACGTTTCCAGCTGTGCCAGCCGTGCATGGTAGCTAACATAGTTTACAGTCATGCTGTTCAGTACCTTTCCTACCGGATTGTATAGCCAGCTGTACCAAGTTGGTTCAGTTGCCGCATGGCCATTAACCTGAGCTAACAACATGCCAGCGAGCTGATTACGACTTGCTTGACTTTGAAACAGCGGCTTTAGTATCAGCCATTCTAATTTATCAACTGCGCTCAGATCATTTGTTGCTGTATCACTTAGTAGCAATGTTTCTGTTACGTTGTTGCTAAAAGCCCATTCGCCAGACATTGCTTGAAGCAGGCTTAGCTCTTGCTCAGTAAAAGGGCTTAGCCAGCTTTGCGGTCGTATAGCAGCGTACTGCTGTGCACTGAGTTGCTGCCTAATAGCCTGGGCAAAATTAAAATGCCGTTTTATAGCCTCAGCGCCTATTAACTTAGTTAACAGCATATTGTGCTTAGGCTGTAGTGAGCGCCAAAACTGCATATCTTGCTGCAACAGTAGCTGTACCTTTTCGGTGTCTTGTTGTTGTGCTGCCAGCCAGGCTTGAACCAGAAGCAGCCGTTGGCCGTTTAACAGGCTGCGAAAAGACGGCAAGGTTGCAGCGGCATCGGCAGGAATAAGTTCATACCAGGCAGTAAAGCTGCGCACCTGCTGATAAAAATCGATTGTATCTTGATGCTGTGCTATCCATAGCGCCAGCTCTGGTTGGGCCATTAATACCGCGTTGCACTCGGTTATATTGCACTGGCGCAACAACTGAGCAAGGGGTTCTGACAACTGATATTCACCCTGCAGCTCATATTGCTGCAAAAACAAGTAGCCATTATTGTCAGCGCTTTGTTCAACGTCTGGCGCTACGCTTTGTTGCAGTTGCTGCAGCGTGATTGCGGCCTCTGATGGCGCTTCGTCTTGCCAGTTAATCAGCACCAGTAGCAAATACAATATGACAAACAGCGACACCAATGCTGCTAAAAATTTACCCAACCCTTTAACCAGTTTTAATAACAGCGCCATTCCGTTAGCCTTATAAAATAATTCAACTGTATACTTCAAATCTATTACCCAAAAAACCGGTTAATGATACACCACGAATGTTCATTACCCAAATAAGCATACCAGTTCATGGCGTCTTGGTAGCTAATGGGGTCGGTTTGCATAAAGCGGCCTAGCTTTGGATGATATACCCGAGCTTTGTAATGGTAAAGCTCGGTGCCGGGTATCAGGATTTGGCCGGTGTATCTAAAGCGTGAAGCGCTTTGGTTAATCGGCTCGCCATAGGGGCCGTAGCGGTGGGTAGTTACTACACCGCCTGTGGCGTTGGTTTCACTGACAATAGAGCCGCGCTCATCAGCTAGCAGGTAACGCTTATTGCTGGTGCCAGTGCCGGTGTACCACACTAGCGGGTCGTCGGTGCCGGCGCCATGTATGTAGCGGTTTAGCAAAGCGCCGCTGGCGTTGTATTCGGCCACCAGCTCGTCGCCGTCGTATAAAAAGGTGGTTTTACTGCCGTTTAACGTACTGCTGTTCAGCCGGCCTATGGCTTAAGGTAGTGCCGGCTAGGCGCCGCCTGGGATCAAATCTTGGCTTTGCTATTCAGCAGAGGCAAAAGTCAAGACCCGACCCCAAGGCTCCACGACCCCAAGGCTCCACAGCAGAGGCAAAAGTCAAGACCCGACCCCAAGGCTCCGACCCCAAGGCTCCATGAAACTGATTCAACTCGGTTACCAACATGCTCTGCGAGAGGTCCCGGAGCTTTAGAATCAATGGGGTGATTCAATGAACCTGACCCTTTTGATTGTTAAGCCATACTTGGGATCAAATCTTGGCTTTTGCTACTCAGCAGAGGCAAAAGTCAAGACGCGACCCTGAGGTTTCCTGCGCTACATAACATGCTGTGTGCTACCCGGCAAATAAAGGCGGGGCAATCGGGCCATCAGGTTTCCTCCTTGAAGTACCTGAAAAAACTAGCCCGCTAATGGCGTAGATTCAATGACCCTATTGATTCTTGCTCACATATACTTAAGCAGTATCCCAACATAAGCAAAGATATAGACGATGAAAGCTGTTGTACGTATAGGCAAATTCTCTTTTCCTGCATCTACCTTGTCGCCCAAGGCAACATAAACCTCTCCGCCTCCTAAAAAGTAAATAATATTTCTCAACAGAAAAATTATTGCGACAAACAAGACTAAATCAGTGACGAGCTCACCCGAGTAATCAACTAAGAACAACAAAAAGACAAAATGAACAAGCACAACAATTAACCATGCAAACGCTAAGGTTTTTTTATTTTCCTTCATACGAAGATACCTGATCAGCTACTAAATTACCTATTGCGCCTCTTACAGGCTGAGGGACTGTAATGCGATAAAGTTGGAATGTTACTAAGGCACCTACAGTGAATCCCGTTAACGGGCCGTATTCTCCACGGTAGGTAAGGAAGCCAGTAGCACTCACACCTGCAATGAACATTACTCTGTTAGTTGGTGCCATGATTGCAACTTTACCTACAACATTGCCAATATCAGAAACTACATTAATAGCTTTAGCTTCAGCATAGGCGTGGTTTTCTTCATTTTGTAAACCACGCATCAAACATTGTGGCTGATTGCAAGCACGCATTTTGGTTGGGTATACTTTACCATTAGCTTGCCGCGACGAATACCTGTCACGCATGCGTCCTGAATCGTTAAGATCAGACACATCTCCGTCAATTTTATACCCACCACAGCCTCTGTCGGTTTTATACTTTCCGCATAAACCACTTGGGTCAACCTTATTAACCGGATCATTCCCGCCATAGGCATACCAGTTCATGCCATCCTGGTAGCCTATCGGGTCGGTTTGCATAAAGCGGCCGAGCTTTGGATGATATACCCGCGCTTTGTAGTGGTAAAGCTCGGTGCCGGGGATAAGAATTTGCCCGGTGTACCTAAAACGTGAAGCACTTTGGTTTATCGGCTCGCCATAGGGGCCGTAGCGGTGGGTGGTTACTACACCGCCTGTGGCGTTGGTTTCACTGACAATAGAGCCGCGCTCGTCGGCTAATAGGTAGCGCTTATTGCCAGTGCCAGCGCCGATATACCACACCAGCGGGTCGTCGTTGCCAGCACCATGAATATAGCGGTTGAGCAAGGTGCCACTGGCGTTGTATTCGGCTACTAGCTCGTCACCGTCGTATAAAAAGCTGGTTTTACTGCCATTTAGGGTACTGCTATTAAGCCGGCCTATGGCGTCGTAAGCCAAATTCGTGGCAGGACCTGACCCTATTTATAAGTAGTTCGTTATAACAATAAGGCTCGATCTACCACGGGTAATATCTCAGCAGACTTTAAAAGCATATTTCCAACATCTTTAATTAAGATACCTTTAATATATTTAGAATCATGCTGTGCCGAGTGGCAAAATAAATCCAGCATACTTACTATTTCCCCATATGTTGGATTAGAATAAAGCTCTTTTACAGCGTCATAACCGATGACTTCTTCTAGCATAATCCAAGGTTCTGCATCATAAGACCTGTTTTCATTCACAGCAGTAACACATAATTTGATGATTTCAGCAAGGAGAACCAATCGCTCACAATTTGTATCCATTAAAGTCTCTCCCAAAATTCCCACTTCGGTACGCCTGGCGTTTCTTGCCAAGGTCTGTGCCGCCCAATCCCTCCTGGACCCCTTCTATGATAGTGAGGCAATACTTTACCTCTTGCCCATTTAGGTAAGCGGCTCGCAGCTTTACCTTGATTAGGAAGACGGCCTACATCTAGGCGAGCATTATTTTGTCCAATACCTATTGAAAATCCACCATATTTATCATGATGGCCGAACTTAAGCCAACCTGTCTTAGTTAATCTAGCGCCAAGAGCACCAACACCAGCAGTTCCAAGCGTAAGAGATGTATTAACAGCTGTTTCGGATGTCCATAAAACAGCTAAAAACAAACCAGCTCTTGCAGTAGGATCTTCGTGCCAATCTGAACTTACAACTCGTTCAGCCCAATATTGAGCTGCATTGTCACCCGCTTCGGTACCCGGTAAATAGCTTCCTAACGTCCGCTTCTTTTGTGAAAATCCCCCTGTCAGATCAGACACATCTCCATCAAATTGATACTCACCGCAGCCTCTGCTGCCCTTAAATCGGCCACATAAACCATTTGGGTCAGTCATATTAACCGGATCATTGCCCACATAAGCATACCAGTTCATGCCGTCTTCGTAGCCAATAGGGTCAGTCTGTAAGAAGCGGCCTAGCTTTGGATGATATACCCGAGCTTTGTAATGGTAAAGCTCGGTGCCCGGTAGCAGGATCTGGCCGGTGTATCTAAAGCGAGAAACGCTTTGGTTAATCGGCTCGCCATAAGGGCCGTAACGGTGGGTGGTAAACAGCCGTTTAGTAATGCGCGTGAAGGCATACCCGGCGTTACTATGGGTAAAATTAGCTTTGCTGATTAGCGCATGCGTTCGCTCTACAATATAGCTTGCTGGCGCAACGTTTCCAGCTGTGCCAGCCGTGCATGGTAGCTAACATAGTTTACAGTCATGCTGTTCAGTACCTTTCCTACCGGATTGTATAGCCAGCTGTACCAAGTTGGTTCAGCTGCCGCATGGCCATTAACCTGAGCTAACAACATGCCAGTGTGCTGATTACGACTTGCTTGCCTTTGAAACAGCGGCTTTAGTATCAGTCATTCTAATTTTTCAACTGTGCTCAGCGCCTATTAACTTAGTTAACAGCATATTGTGTTTAGGTTGTAATGAGCGCCAAAACTGAAAACTGGCTGCAGCAGTAGCTGTACCTACATCAAAAGAACTATGTTTTCGACATGACGTAGTTGCCTTGTTAAAGTTTCCGTGCTAGTTTTTTTGCTTAAATGTTTCTTTAATTAAACAGGGAGTGTTTACAGTGAATCTAAGAAAATTTTCTGTTTTTGCTTTATACCTCGGCATGGTGTTTACATTGCAAGCTCAGACACTAACAGTAAAGGAAAAGCCTTTTGCCTCGTATGAACCTTATGCGAATTTTTTTGGTTTTTCTGATACTGAAGCATATATGAAATTTGCTCAATCAATGGAGAAACTAAGAAGTCAACAATTAAGGTCTGAAGTAGATATTTGGGCTTTACCTCAAGTTAAAAAGGCGTTAAATGATAATTATCAAACGCTTGGCTCAGAAGAAAAATCAGAATTAAGTGTAGTCGTCAATCAAAGGCAACGAGAGTTAGCAGATTTGCTTGGTGTGACAGTTAAAGATTTACTTCCGCTGATGAATAAATATTTGGATTTCGCTGAACTGCAGGAGTCGTTGCATCAGATAGAACAATCTAAAAATAAAGACTTATACTCATCCGCGGAAGATGATGAGGAAATTGAACGTATAACGGTTAATGGACAATTATTATTCTCTTGGGGAGGATATGGCTCAATAATGATGGGAATTGGTTTAGCTGAGTTAGCCGGAACTAGAGGAATAAGCCAATATCAAGAATTTGAGGTGGTTTTTATTGAGCGGCAAACAGTCCAAACATTTATGTACAATAATTTTTCTGGGGCGTGGGCTCGGTCTTCAGAGCGGGAGCTATTGCCCAATGAGCACATTGGAATTGAGTAATGATGGACTAGCTCTTCATAGAGCTGACAGGGAACAATTTTGTGATAGCACATGTCAGATTCTTTTGCGTGTAGTCGTCTCTCTATAAGCCTCATGATCTGATTCTGAGGTATTTCAAGGTATTAGCGCGTAATGTGCAGCTGAAACAGGATTACCCTAACAAACCAACCGTTGAAGCCCTAGACGGGCGAAAACGAGTCCCCATGGATGGGTTTACGACGTGTTGGCGTGGGTAAGCATGTTGAAAATAGCAGCTAACTAAGAACGCTACGCTTTTTGCACTGTTGGATGCACACCCGCAATCATACAGCGCACTGAACCGCCGGCGGCTTCTATTGTTGGCACTGCTAGCGGCAGTAGGCGGGTATATTGGCCAAGCGTGGTTTTTTGTGCTTCGCTTAGCGCGTTAAATGCCGTTTCAGATAATGCTAACACTGAGCCGTCTGCAGCTTGCAATTCTAAAGCATTGCCGCAAAACTGATGAATTTGCTGGTTGCTTAGCTCAATTACACTAAGGCCACTTTGTTTAAATAAGTTATATAAACGCGGCTTATCGGCTGTGGCCACCATGTTCATGCCAATCATGACAAACTGTGTTGCCACGCACATTAAAACATTGGTGTGATAAATGGGCATATTATGCTCATCAGCCGCATTAAATAGCACGTCTTGATAACCAAGCAGCTGACATACTTGGCGCAATAGTTCAGCATCAGTGCGTTTAGATTCTACGGCGTAGGCCAGTTTATGCTGGTGATCAAATACAATAGAGCCCGTGCCTTCTAAAAACGTATCTTCGTTGGCAAAGTGGCGAAAATCAACGTATTGCTGGTACTGATAGTTGGCTTGTAAAAAATCGATAATATCTTGGCGATATTCTAAGCGCCGGTTGTCGGCATACATGGGGTAGCTAATAACTAAGCCATTGTGATGAGTGGAAAACCAGTTGTTTGGGAATACCGAGTCGGGTGTGCTGGTGCCTGTATCTTCAAAAACATGCACTTGTATGCCGTTATTTTGCAATGTTGCTATAGCATTAGTCACTTCAGCATAAGCTGCCTGTGCTGATTGCTTCGCATCAAGTGGCCGTTGAAAGGCGTTATCGGCCATGGTTTGCGGGTTAGACACAAACTGATGTGGGCGCACCATAACAATAGCGTTAGGTGCTTGTATATTTACTGTTGTATTCAAGGTTTAGCTCTCACGAATGACCGAAAATAAATTACGCGGATCGGCTTGCTGGGTAATTAAATCTAAAATTTGATATTCCGGCTGTTGCAGCAATAAATCACGGATAAACACCAGCGCAGAAAAATCTTCACTGGCAAAACCCACGCCATCAAACACAATTAATTGCTGATCATTATCGCGCGCTGTTACCTGCTGGTTTACCACCTGATGAAACTCGGTAACGGCAAAGTTAGCTGGTAAGTGTTGAATTTCACCCTCAATACGCGTTTGTGGCTCAAACTCGACAAATACTTTATCGGCACGTTGTAAAATTTTACTGTCCAGCTCGGTTTTACCCGGGCAGTCGCCGCCAATAGCATTAATAAATACGCCGTTTGTTATCATATCATTGTGCAATACGATGGCGTTTTTCTTATCAGCAGTGCAGGTAGTAATAATGTGTGCACCAGTAACGGCTTCAGCGGCAGATGAGCATATAACCACGTCAATATTAAAACCCTGCAAGTTGTTGTAGGTTTTTTCGCTGGCGCTGCGGTCAATGTCATACAGCCTAAATTGGCGAATACCTAACACGGTTTTCATTGCTAAAGCTTGGAATTCAGATTGGGCACCATTACCTATTAAAGCTAAGGTGGTCGCATTAGTTGGTGCGCAGTATTTGGCCACCATAGCTGAAGTAGCAGCCGTTCTTAATGCGGTTAACACACACATTTCAGATAATAGGATAGGGTAACCGGTAGCCACGTCGGCTAATAAACCAAACGCAGCCACGGTTTGTAAGTCTTGCTTGGTATTAATCGGGTGGCCATTTACGTACTTACAGGCAAACATATTGCCATCACTTACTGGCATTAACTCAATAACACCATCTTTAGAATGGCTGGCGTAGCGGGCTGATTTTTCAAATAAGTGCCAGCGCTTATAGTCGGCTTCCACACACTTAACTAACGCGCTAATGCAGGCCTCTATACCAAGCGTATTAATGAGCTTTTTCATGTTTGCCACGCTAACAAAGGGCACTCCTTGCTTGGGCGCGATTATAAAATTATCCATGTTTTACCTTGTTACGTCGTTGTGTTGTGAATCGTTTATCTGTGTCGCTAATGTTAGAAGATGTCGCTGTTATTTAAAATGTCAAAAATATATACTAAGTGAGTTGTTTTTAGGCAAATTGCTAATTGTTAACTTGCACTTTGCTATGTCTGGCCGTTAACTGAAGTAAAACCAATGAAAGCTTATATATATGACTCATTAGATAGCGCGCTAATTGGCGAATTGCGTAAAGATGGGCGGGCGTCTATTTCTTATTTGGCTCAAGCACTAAAGGTGTCGCGGGCGACAGTACAAAACCGCTTAGATCGACTGGTGTCATCCGGCGCTATTTTAGGTTTTACCGTGCGAGTGCGGGCCGAGGTAGAGCAGCAGGTAGTGCGCGCCATTATGATGATTGAGGTGACGGGTAAATCGACGTCTCAGGTCGTGCAAAAAATACGTGGCATACCAGAGCTGGTTAAATTGCACACCACGAATGGCGCGTGGGATCTCGTTGCAGAAATACAAACCACCAGTTTAGCTGAGTTTGACCGAGTATTGCGCCAGGTAAGGGAAGTAGACGGCATTCTTAATAGTGAAACCAGTTTGTTACTATCCAGTATGTAGTTCATGCGCTTGCAGGTAAGAAAAAGCGACGCCTGATTGATAAGCGTCGCTTTATCAGAAGCTTACTGGTAACTCCACGTTTGTGTTAAGCCACTAAAGCTTTGATAAGCACGAATGCCAACGTGCCACTTACCGGCTTGTGGGTTAGTGATGGTACAAGACTCTGTGCTACCGTTTTTATATGGACGGCAAGTATAGGATGAGGTGGTAGGTGCGCTGCCAAAACGCAGATATAAGTCAGCATCGCCGCTGCCACCGCTAATGTTTACTTTTAAGCTTTTAGCGCCGGCTGGCACCGTAATTTCGTTGCGTGCCCAGTTACCGCTAGTCGCGCTTAAGTTAGTTAAGGTGCCTGAATTACTGTCACCTGGAGGCGTAGTGCCGCCACAAGCGGCATTAACACCTACCACGGAAAAGGCCGCGGTTACATCGGCTTGGCTGTAACCTTTATCTGCGGTAGCTTTATACACACCACAGGCCGCGTTGACATAATTACTGTTGGCGTTCCAGTAAATTTGGTTGGCAAGGGTAAATACTTCAAAGGCTTTACGTGTAGTCCAGCCGCTAGTGGTGGCGAGTTTGTAAAAGGCTTTGTTAAATACACCAGAACTGTGGTGAACGTCCATGCCCGATCTAAAATCACTGGCGTGGCCTATTGAGCTGCCATCTTGCGGCGGGTTAGCCATGTAGCGTAGCGCACCATTACTTTTGAAAATATCAGCACCTACTTTCCAGTCATTGCTGCCGTGCATAAAGTTTTCTGCCGCTTCACCAGCCATATCGGAGAACGCTTCGTTAATACCACCTGATTGGCCGCTATACACTAAGCCTGAATTAAATTCGGTAAAGCCGTGGCTTACTTCGTGCGCAGATACGTCTAGGCTTACTAATGGATAGAACGTCGAACCACCGTCGCCAAAGGTCATTTGGCTGCCATCCCAAAACGCATTTTCATAGTTATTACCGTAATGCACGCGCATCCGCAGTTTGCGCTGTAACGGGTTAACGCCAATCCACGCTTGATACATATCAAATACTACACCACCATAATAGTGAGCGTCGTTAAGGGGTGAGTAAGCGCCATTAATTTGCTTTACGGTATTGGTTGGGCAGGTGAACTGATGAATGCTGCCACCAGAAGTTGAGCCATTCATATTAATAGTTTCAACATTGTTATTAGTCATACGGCAATTGTTGTCGACGTTTAAATAACCGTAATCTACACCGTAATAGTACTGGCCGGTTTTCTGGTTACCGCCTGGGCCTTGTGCATCTTTATGCGCAATACCTTCCCATTGCTGCAGTACTTCTGCGCTATTAGCGTCAATAATATAGAATGGGCGGCTTGGCTCGCCATTTACCTCGGTAACATAATCACTGATATACACTAAACGCGCTTGCTGGTTGTCATCGAGATACACCCACAATTTCGCTTTTTCGCTAAGTTGTTTTAATGCTTGTAGATCAACCTTAAGTGCACCACCCAACTGCTTTGCCACAGGCAAGAAAGCTTTACTTGCTGTAAGCGCGGGTGTCGCAGAAGCTAAATCATGGCTAATGGCATTAACTACTTCGCCACTAACATCGCTAAAACCTGCTGCTGACTCTAATGCCACCACACTATGGCCCCACACCGGAACACCTTGGTACAACTGCTGTAAACGAACCTTGTTTTGGCCATCAGCACGCACAATGCTACGGCTAACTGCAAACGCCGGTTCATCGGCATTCATGGTTTGCTGCTGGCTTTGACTAGATAATAATTTTATATCGGCAGTAGTTGCGGGGGTAACGTCAGCAGCAACAGCCGATTGGCTGCAAGCGAGCAGCACCGCGATAGCGGTAGCTGATAATATCGGATTACGCATCTCGTGTTTCCTTAATAAGGTTAATTATTTGTTTAATTCTTTAGCTTTGCATTCACAGCAACTGTAGCGGAATGCCAAACAAATAACTGAGATGAGAAATAAAAATCAGCAATATATCAGCTGAATATCAAAACGCTGTTTCAGCGCTGGGTAAAGTCGTAAATGAATAAAAAATGTCGCGTCTATTGATAAAAAAATAATGGCTTAACTTACTTTTAGCTACCAAAACGAGTTGCAGCAAAACGATTTAATAAGCGGTGTACGATGTAACACATTAATAATGTTGCGATAATGGCAACAGCTATGCTGCTAAAACGGTATAGCGCACTGTAAATAAGATCATTGGTTGGCGTTAAGTATTGGCCAAATAAAATACCTAAGGTTGTCATAGCACCAAACCCGACCCCCGAGCCACTGGCTTCTTTTACATGCACCTGAGCAAACAGTAATACGCCCAACCAAAACAAGGGTGCGATCAGTATTAACAAGCCATACCAATTATATAAAACCACTTGTATTAGCACGCCAAAGGTTACCCCTAATAAGGTGCCAATGGCCCGTTTACGCGCGTAGCCTAGTGCACCATTCCAGTGCATTGGGAACAGCAACAGTAGGGTGGTGGCCTGCGCTGACATCGAATCCCGTAAATCAAAAACTTGGAAGAAAATGAAAGACGCCGTGGCAATTAGAGTACCTAATAGCGCTTCATGGCGCATACGATTAGCGGATTTGTCGACTTTTTCTGGCGATTGCCGTGGTGCGACATCAGGCCAAATTGCGGTCATTACATAGGCGATAACGCCTGCTAGTATCGTAGCCCAGAAGTTACTAAAAATAAGCGCATTGATATCCGAGCCAGGGTAGCTAGCAAAGTGCAGCATAATACTTAGGCTGATTACGCCATTGGCGCCAAATAAAAATAAGCTACCTTTAGACATAGCGATAAAGCGGTATAAGAATAGGCCAAACACTATCGGTAGCATTAATGCCGGGTGGCCACCAAATAGCCCACCGATAATGCCAACCTCAACTCCGGTCATCGCGGCTGATGCTAATAATTGCCGCATAGCATGGCCGTTCATTACGGGTACTAAGCCAAGGAGTAACATGGGTGTTACGGTGAAAAATACACCATAGGGTAAATTTAATAATTTACAAATCATAAAACCAATACTGGCGCCGGTAGCAATGCGCAAGCATTGGCGTAAGTCGTTGGCGCTTAATGGGCTATGGCGTAATAACATCTAACTTGGCCTATGCATAAAGGGGGGCTATGGTTTAATAAATATAATGTAAAATGCTAATGGCTTTAATTTGTAGCTTGGCAAAAAAGCCTAGTACCGGGTTATCTGGCACTAGCTGCACGGTGGCGCGAGCACCGGCGGCTAAGGTGTCACTGGGCGTGTGTTGCAGCTGCAGATGTAAGCGCAGGCGTTGAGCATCGCGCACCCAGCGCTCTGACTCTTGTGGTGCGGCCAAACGTGCGTTAGCATCAAATTGCCCCGCACTTACACCGGCGTCAATAGAGGTAACGGTTGCAGCATATAGTTTGCCGGGTTCGGCATCAAAGCTAATCATTGCCTGATAGCCTGGGTTAATGCCGCGTAAACTTTTCTCTCTAAAGTCAGCAATAATATCAATCTCATCGGATACTAAAGCTAATAATGGCTGGCCTGTAGCAGCAAAACTACCGGCGTCTAGCTGTAAGTTGGTGACAATACCCTGGTGATCGGCACTAATGCGGGTATAAGCAAGATTCAGCTCAGCCTGCTGCAAATGATTTTGTGCTTGGCGTAGTTTTAAATTGTCATCACCTAAGGTGCCGCGATTAACCTTAAGTTTCTCTAAACGCGCTTTAGCTGCCAGTAAATTTGCCTCAGCGGCTAAGGCATCACTATTCGCTTGGTCAGTTAGTTGCTGTGACACTCCGCGGGTTAGATATAAAGTATTTAGGCGTTTAGCAATAATCTGTTGTTGCTCAGCCATGGCACTACTGGCCTCAACTTCTGCGGCGGCGGCATGTAAAGCGGCATCAAGTTCGGTGTTATCTTGTTTTGCTTGTTCTAGCGCTAATTTGGCTTGAGCAACGGCAAGTTGATAAGGCGCAGCATCAATAACAAATAGCAGCTCTCCTTGCTGTACCCTTTGGTTGTTTTTTACCGCGACAAGGCTAACTTTACCGCTGATCTGAGGCGTTACCTTGGTAACCGTTCTGGTAACCATAGCTTGCGGTGTTAGTGGAATAGTGGCATCGGCAAACATAAAGTAACCAAATAGCAGCACAAATAACAGGCTAGATAATTTCACTAATCTGGCAAATTGTTGATCGGGAGTTCTAGCGTTTTTCATTACAGCGTACCGTGTTGTTGGCGAGTTTAGTTAATGCGTTGTCGGTAATAACCGCGAGTACGCGGCTAAATTCTGTTAGTTCCTGCTCGTTAACGCTGGCTAATAATTCGCCGCGTACCCTGACTATATGAGTTTCCATTTGTTTTAATATCTCTACGCCGGCATCGGTTAGGCTAACTACCCGCGCGCGTTTGTCGTTAGTACAGCTGCGGCGAATAATAAACTGCTGCTGTTCTAACTGGTTTAAAGTACGCATTAACGAAGCTAGCTCAATTTCTAGCGCATCAGCTAATACCTTTTGGCTTACGCCATCGCCTAGTTGGCTAATTTTCCACAGCGCTGTCCAGCGCGGATGGGTTAAACCCAGCGGAATTAATTCGGCGTCGGCCACTGTGCGCCATAGGCGATGTAAACGCCCTAAGCGTTCGGCAAGTGATAATTCAGTAGTGAGGTGGGCCATACAATTAACTATTTTACTTAGCATGCTAACAATTGTAATTGATTAGCACGCTAAGTAAATATTTTTTTGTTAGAAAGTTTAGTGAGACTCGCCTAACGATTTAATGGCTTGCACCATGGCAACCATTACTTTTTGCGCATCGCCATACACCATCTGGGTGTTGTCGGCATAAAACAGTGCGTTTTCTACGCCAGAATAGCCTTTACCTTGGCCGCGTTTAACCACGTAAACTTGCTTTGCTTGATCTACGTTTAAAATGGGCATGCCGTAAATAGGCGAGCTTTTATTACTGCGCGCGGCTGGGTTTACGGTGTCGTTAGCGCCAATAACAATAGCGACATCGGCTTCTTTAAACTCGGCGTTAATGTCTTCCATGTCAAAAATAATATCGTAAGGCACGCCGGCTTCAGCCAATAATACGTTCATATGGCCCGGCATACGGCCAGCTACCGGGTGAATAGCAAATTTTACGTCTACGCCCGCGTCTTGCAGCAGCTTTACCAGTTCATAAAGTTTATGTTGGGCTTGTGCTACCGCCAAACCGTAACCCGGCGCAATAATTACCTTGCTGGCATAGCGCATATTGATACCCGCATCTGCGGCATCAACGGGTTTTTGGCTACCCGCTATTTCGCCTTGTTCCTCATCACCGTTGGCGCCAAAGTTAGAAAACAACACATTGGCAACCGAGCGGTTCATGGCTTTTGCCATTAATAAGGTTAATAGCGAACCGGCGGAGCCAACGACCATACCGGCGATCATCAGTGCGGGGTTGTTAAGCACATAGCCTTCAAAGCCCACCGCCAAACCAGTAAAGGCATTGTATAACGAAATTACCACCGGCATATCAGCGCCGCCAATGGGCATGGTCATCATTACGCCATAAATAAGTGCGACGACAAAAAAAGCAATAAATACCGTCATTGCCACTGCGCCACCTTGCGATACCATATATGCGCCTAGCGCTAATAATATAAGCAATAGGCTGCCGTTAACCGCTTGTAAGCCAGAAAAACGCAGGGTTTTACTAATGCGCCCATCTAGTTTTGCCCAAGCGATTAGCGAACCTGATAACGACACTGCACCAATAACGCCACCCAGTATGGCCAAAGTTAAGGAAATGCTGCCGTGAGTTTTGTAGCCAATAAGTTCGATGGCAGCAATGGCCGCTGCCGCGCCGCCACCCATTCCGTTATATAATGCCACCATTTGAGGCATTTCGGTCATAGCCACTTTTTTACCGCTGCGCCAAGCCCAACCTAAGCCTAATACTAGGGCGATAACAGCAAGGCTAATATTGGTAGTTAAATGGGGTTGTGCCGCTGGATTAACATCTAGGGTATAAAGAAAACTTGCCAGCACAGCTAACACCATGCCGCTACCGGCAACCACAATGCCTGAACGAGCCGTAACCGGTGATGACATGCGTTTTAGGCCGTAAATAAATAGAAATGCGGCAATAAAGTAACTTGCATCAATTAACAACGCTGCATTCATTGCTTACTCCTTCACCTTTTTGCCAGATGGCTTAAACATTTGTAGCATGCGCTCTGTTACCACATAGCCGCCAGCAGCATTGCCAGCGCCCAACAATACGCCAACAAAACCAATTATTTGTTCGGGTAAGCTGGTAGCATTAAGCAGCGCCCATAGTGCGCCGACTACGACAATGCCGTGAATAAAGTTAGAACCCGACATTAGCGGGGTGTGTAAGATAGCTGGCACACGGCCGATAATCTCAAAACCAGCAAAAGCAGCGAGCATAAAAATATACAGCGCGACAAAGCCGGATAAAACCGTAGTGGTGTAATCCATGATTATTTCCTAAATAGCTGGTGCATTACTGTTGTTCTAAAGCGGTTTTTACCGCTGCAGGTTTAATCTCGCCGTTATGGGTAAGTACGGTTTTTGCTAAAACTTCATCGTCCCAATTTAAATTAATGGCGTTATTGATAATCATCAGTTGTAGTAAGTTAAGCAGGTTTTTGGCGTAGAGTTCTGAAGCATGCTCGGCCAGCATTGACGGCACGTTAAACGGTGCAGCTATAGTTATTTGGCCTTGCTCAATAGTTTTGCCAGGTTGGCTGTATTCACAATTTCCACCGCCTTCGGCGGCAAGATCAATAATTACGGCACCGAGTTTCATGCCGTCTACCTGTGCTTTACTAATTAGCTTGGGCGATGGCCGACCAGGAATAGCTGCAGTGGTAATAACAATATCGGCCTGTTGAATATGCCGAGTTACCACGCTGGCAATTTTTTCTTTTTCGTCAGCAGTTAGCTCGCGAGCATAACCGCCTTCGCCACGAGCATCGACGCCGGTATCAACAAATTTTGCCCCAAGTGATTCGGCTTGTTCTTTAGTTTCAGGGCGTACGTCGTACCCTTCTGTGATAGCGCCTAAGCGTCTAGCGGTAGCTAGAGCTTGTAAGCCAGCGACACCTAGCCCCATAACTAAACAGCGTGCCGGACGAATAGAGCCGACTGCTGTGGTCATCATGGGTAAAATACGCGCGAGCTTAGTGGCGCCGAGTAATGCAGCATAATAGCCGGCTAATGCCGCTTGAGAAGACAGGGCGTCCATGGCTTGGGCTCGGCTAATGCGAGGTACCTGCTCCATGGCAAAGCAGGTGATGTTTTTATCGCGCAGTAAACGGGTGAGTTCAGGCTCTTTATGGGCATAAATAAAACTGAGTAAAATGGTGCCGGGTTGCAGTAAGTTAACTTGTTCTAGCGTAGGTGGCTGCACGGCAAGCACAATGGCGGCATCGCTGAGTAGTTCGCTGTCGCTGTGGGCAAAGCTAACTGTGCTATAAGCGCTGTCTGGTAATTTACTATTAAGACCTGCGCCACTAAAAATACAAATATCACAGCCAAGCTTGCTGAGCTTTTCTGCTACAGCCGGCACCATGGCAACGCGTTTCTCGTCTGGCCTGCGCTCCAATAGCACGGCGACCTTAATGGGCATATTTTATACTCCTTAATATAACTGTTTGAGGAGTATAGTCTTTATTGACAGACTTGTTACTGTAGCGAAAATGATATCAACTATTTTTGTCGCTGATATGGCAAAGTTTCGTGACAAAAAATAGCGGGTTAATGCGGACTGGTAAGGTT
This sequence comes from Rheinheimera sp. D18, assembly GCF_004345025.1. GTDB lineage: Bacteria > Pseudomonadota > Gammaproteobacteria > Enterobacterales > Alteromonadaceae > Alishewanella > Alishewanella metallidurans. The sequence goes on from NZ_CP037745.1 coordinate 612,043, forward strand.
GTCTAAAGCGTGTTGTAGCGCGGCTAAAATATCCGAGCTTTTACGCAGCACCCGTAATTGCCAAAATAACTCTGCTGCTGCCGGATACTGCAGTTTTAAATAACTAAACCATTGTTTAATGCGATTGGCATAGTATTGGCCTTTATCGCCAGCAATTTCAAATTCAGAATATTGCATCAACAGGGTTAATACTTGCGGCCAAGGCATAGCGGCAGTGTTATTGCGGATCGTTTGCGCTAAATTCGGCATCGCTAAGGCGCCACGGCCGAGCATAATATCTTGGCAATTAGATTGTTGCTGGCACAACTTGGCATCGCTGGCGGTCCAAATTTCACCGTTGGCAATTAGCGGGATAGCAACCTGTTGTTTTATTTTCGCGATCCAAGGCCAGTAGGCCGGCGGCCGATAGCCATCGCTTTTAGTTCTGGCGTGTACGGTCAGCATGCTGGCGCCCGCAGCGGCTATCGCTGATGCGTTATCTAAGGTTAGGCTTGTATCATCATAGCCAAGGCGAATTTTGGCGCTAACTGGAAATTGTGCTGGCACGGCATCACGTACGGCTTTAACAATCTGGTATAACTGCTCGGTTTCCTTTAATAATACGGCGCCGCCGCGGCTTTTATTGACGGCTTTGGCGGGGCAGCCAAAATTTAAATCGACACCGGGCGAGCCTAATTCCACTGCCCGCACCGCATTTTCTGCTAGCCAGTGTGGTTCTTGGCCAAGTAACTGAATACGCACGGGTGTGCCAGCAGCGGTTTTGCCAGCAGTTAATAACTCTGGACATATTCGTGTAAATACCCGCGCAGGCAACTTTTGATCGACGATACGAATAAATTCGGTAATACATAAATCGTATCCACCAATCCGCGTTAGCATGTCACGCATTAGGTGATCGACCACACCTTCCATTGGCGCTAGAATAATATTCATCGACGACGGGTAATATAATGGATGCGAGCTAACTGAACAGGCAAGGCTTAAACTTTATAAATGGTATTGATTTGCTGCCGATGCAGTAACTCAGCAAGCTCGGGCAACTGCAGCAGTTCAATTTCTAACACCTCAAGTATGGTGCTGTTGTGCTGCTCCCATTCAGGGTCTAAGTTTAAATTAAATAGTTGTCGGCTTTCGCCAGTAAAGTGTTCTGCCAGCTTTAACAAAGCAAATAATTGTCGTTCGATCAGACTGTCTGATTCAAGGATTAACGCTGGGCTATGATGGTAGGCAATCACATTGCATAGCTCTGTGGTTAAGCCCCAAGACTCTGCAATTAAATAGCCGAGTACTTCATGGCAGGTGTGAAAATGCTGTTCTTCTATTTCGCTGTAACCATACTGGGCAACTAAGCCCTGCTGCATCAGTTGCTCATAATTAGCAGCCTGTTGCTGAATTAGTGCAATACCGGCATTGTGGAATAACCCTAAGCTATAACAATCGTCCTGTATAGCCTGCGAGAAGTTGAAATGCTTTGCCAGCGTCATGGCAGTATTACCGGTTTGCAATGCTGTTGCCCAGAGCTTTAGGCTAAATTTATCGTCTTTACCGTCGGATAACGTAAAGCGTATCAGTACACTGCGCACCAACTTTAACACGCGGCTGACACCTAAAAATTTACAGGCGTGCTCAACCGATGTGATTTTTTGACGTAAGCCAAAAAACGCGGAATTTACCACTTTTAACGTAAAGCCAGCGATGCCGATATCTAGATTAATTAGTGTAGCAATACGCTTAATGTTGGGTTCTGGAGCGTCGAGTTGCTGCTGAATATGCAGCAATATTTCTGGCTGTGGCGGTATGGTAAAACCATTTAGCGCCTGTTCAATTGCTGACATGTCAATGGCCTGTGCCATGAAGCTCTCCGTAATAAACCGCATAACAACACGCTAGCAAAAGCCGGCATGGTAAATAATTCTGCGTCATTATGACGGCTATGTGCTTAAGAGTCGAGGTAGGGGCGACCTGACATGAGCTGTTGCGCAAATTGTTGCTCACTTTGCTGCTCGTTTAATTGTAAGTCATTAAACTGCACATCAAACTGGATCAGTTCTTCATCATCTAAATGCTGGGCAACTAAACGATCAGGTACATGGCCAACTTGACGATAAGCATTAATTGCAACTTGAGCGGCTTGTTCCATGAGCAATAAAAAGTGGCCAAGCGGAAATTCTTGAAAAATTTCTGCATCTAAATGTGCCCAGCCTAATAAGTCACCGCTAATGCTGCCATCTGAATGATCGGTAAACAGCATAGATACCGCAGCGCAAGCTGGGTTTTCGCCCATCTGATATTGTTCAACATCTTCGCTGCTAAACAGTAACACATAGCCAAAACCAGGGCTGCCCTCAGCGTCCATGTCGTCGAATGAGGTATCGTACAACAAAAAAAAGCGATCTTCGGTCATGACTGGCTCCTGCTGAAAAAGTGGCCGCTAATTCTACCTGAATTTGCGCCAATGCTAAAGCTGCAACGGTAAATGCTACTAAGTTGTTGGTAAATGGGCGCTATTAGTGCTTAAAGTTAGGTTTGTGCTTGATAGGGTATTTCTAGCAATAAAGCCAAAGCCAATAATAAAGCTTGTTCTTGCATTTCTAACAAGCCATCGGCACGGACGCAGGCATCAATGGCTTGCCATAATTGTTGCTTTTGCTGTGGTGCTAATGCCAATAGTGCTGGCAGCTGTGTGTTTAAGCAGGCAAATATGTCGGTTGGGCGTGACGCTGTAACGCTAAAAGGTAAGCTGGCAATCGCGGCTTGCCAAGCTTGTTGTTGTTTGTCGGTATCACCGGCGGTACTACTAACTAAGCTTAGTAAGGCTAATACGCTGTCACTGTGTTGCGCTAAATCTTGGTTAGAATAACGACGAGCTATTTTTTCGTTGTCAAAGTACACCGCAACACTGTGTTTTATAAACTGGCTGCTCAGCCACGCCGCTAAGGTTGGTTGGCTGCTAGCTGTTAAAAGCGCCTCTAACAAAGCATTAAATTGGCTAAACTGGGTTTTTGACAACATTTTAAGTGCGGGGATCACGCGTTGCAGCAGTTGAACTTGTTGTAAGGTGTCTAAGGCATCAACGCTGTCGCACAGTTGGTCGACCTGTTGTAATAATTCAATAGAACCGAGTTGTTTAATCTGCTGTAACTGTGTCGCACGGACAGTATCGTCGTTGTGCAGTATTAGGCAGCAAACGAGCGCTTGAGCTGGTTCGGGTTGCCGACTGCTATGCAGCAATAACAACGGCAAGGCTTGCTGTAACCGTTCGGCATTACTCTTTTTCTGACCACTATTGTCGGTTGTTTGCTCGTCAACTAAATTAGGTTCAGTGCCTGTTTGTGCCGGGCGCGGTGTCGGAAACTTACCATTCCATTGTGGTTCTAAGCGTTTAATCCGGGTAGCTAATGGCGGGTGGGTCGCAAATAGTGATAGCCAGTGGCTAACCGCATTACCAAAAAATAAGTGGCTGTTTTCATCAGCATTTTGATTGGTAATTTTACTACCATTACTAGAGCTGCCAATAATTTTTAGCGCGCCAGCAATGCCGCGCGGGTTGCGAGTAAATTGCACTGCGCTAGCGTCAGCTAAATACTCGCGTTGTCGGCTGACGGCTGCTTTAATTAGATTGCCAAAAAATGAGCCAAGGTAGCCAACGGCCACCAAGCCAACGGCTAAAAGTACGATACCACCCGCGCCATTTTTATTGTTACCAGAACGGCTACTGCTGCGCATTACCCGGTTATGGCTGCTGCCACGTAAAATGTAATAGCCAATATGACCAACAAATAAAATGCCATTTAAAATAGCGATAAGGCGAATGTTCATCCGCATATCGCCATTTAAAATATGGCTGAATTCATGGGCAATTACCCCCTGTAATTCATCGCGATTTAGCTGTTGCAAACAACCTTGAGTAACGCCAATTACCGCATCGGCAGGGCTATAGCCTGCGGCAAACGCATTTATGCCTTGCTCCGGTAATACATACACTAGTGGCACGGGCGTGTTCGCGGCTAGTGCAACTTCTTCAACAATATTTAATAAACGTCGCTGCAAGGGATCTTGGCTGTCGGGGGCTAACCTAACGCCACCTAAGGATTCGGCAACGACCTTGCCGCCGGCTTTTAGCTGTAGCCACTTCACTAGCACCGCCACGCTGACACCAGCAATGACCACAGTGGTTATTAGCAGGAATAAGTCCCAAGGTAAATGCTGCCAATTACGGCTGTCGGAAAAGTGTTCTGTATCAACAAAGCCTAGCGCTATCACAGCAATAACATTAGTTAGCAGTATCAGCAGCAATACAGCTAGCGAAAACAGCGCAATAAGAATGCGCGTATTGCGCCGCGCTAAGTCTTGTTGGGCAAAAAAGTTACTGCTCATTTATTAACCGGCGTTAGCGATTAAAAGCTAACTTTTGGCGCAGCTTGAATAGCGGCGCTGTCAGCAAACTCAAGTAATTTCGCATCGGCGGCATGGCCAAAGCTGGCGGCAAAAATAACCGGCGGAAAACTCTGTTTGTAGCTATTGTATTCGGTAACCGCATCGTTAAAGGCTTGGCGTGCAAAAGCCACGCGGTTTTCTGTGCTGGTTAACTCTTCCGATAGCTGCATCATATTTTGATTAGCTTTTAAATCTGGATAGGCTTCCATTACCACGTTTAAGCGGCTCATTGCGCCTTGTAATGCTCCTTCGGCACTGGCTAACTGCGATATAGCACCTGCATCACCAGGGTTATTTGCGGCAACTTTCAAGCCGGCTAATGCCGCATTACGTGCATTAATTACCGCTTCTAACGTGTCGCGCTCATGTGCCATATAGGCTTTGGCAGTTTCAACTAAATTAGGGATCAGGTCATAGCGGCGCTTAAGTTGTACTTCAATTTGCGCAAAGGCATTTTGAAAACGATTTTTTAATTTTACTAATGCGTTAAAAATGCTAATAACCCAGAACACTAGTGCAACGAGGATAACGAGGATAATTAAGCCGGTCATGATGACTCCGATAAATGGGGTAATATTGCTAATCATTGTTAACAATAGTTTAAACTCTGTCTAGTCTTTATTCGGTGAAACAGCACTAAAGTATGATAATTAGTGTTTGCTGTCCTAGCGTTGGTAATTCAGGTTGGCTGCGGTATTATAAAGGCAATGAATTAAGGGGTTTATATGAGCGAGTTTCAACATATTTCGGTAATGCAAACAGCAGAGTTATTGGCTGCAGGTAAGGTAGTGGTTGCCGATATTCGTGATGAACAAAGTTATAACACAGGCCATATCGAGGGGGCTTATCATCTTACTAATGGCAGCCTTAATAGCTTTATGCAGCAGTTTGAGTTTGACCAACCTGTGGTCGTGGTATGTTATCACGGTAACTCTAGCCAAGGGGCGGCGCAGTATTTAGTGCAGCAAGGCTTTGAGCAGGTATTTAGCCTAGACGGGGGCTTTGAAAGTTGGCGCACACAGCAACCTTTTGTGAGTGATGACCGTGCATAAATTTGCTGAGTTAAATTCTGCGCAGGCCGCACAATTGTTTGCTGATTATTGCAACGCCAATGGGCTAGATGTGAGTGCGGTTGTAAAGCAGCCTAATTTTGCCGAGCTTTATGTCGCACCCGAACAGCTTGCTCAGGTTGAAATAGAGTTTCAACGTTTTATAGCGCAGCCTTCCGATGCGCGCTATCAAGCAGCCGCTTGGCAATTAAGCCAGCCTAAAGTGGTGCAGGGCAAGGCGCTGCCAGCGTTTAATTTACTTAACGTTTGGCAACAAGCGCCAATAACCTTGTTCGTGATAGCGCTATGTGTACTGGTTTATATCTGGCAACAGATAGACTGGCCTAGTGTTAGTGCGTTATTGCAATTAGACAAACCCAGCCAGCTATGGCGTTGGTTTACACCAATGTTATTGCATTTTGATCCTACCCATTTAGTGTTTAATTTAGCCTGGTGGTTATATTTAGGCCGGCAATTAGAGTCACGCTTAGGCGGTCTGATGTTGTTGAACATCGCTCTATCGGTTGCGCTGGTGTCAAACGCGGCACAGTATTTTATGGTGGGTCCGCATTTTGGTGGTCTGTCGGGAGTGGTATACGGGCTATTTGGTTACTTTTGGCTGACAGGGCGGCTTAACCCTGCGCAGGGCATTAATATTAGTTCAGGCTTAGCCGGCTTTATGCTGTTGTGGTTAGTGCTAGGCTTTTTCGACATACTTTGGGTTAGCATGGCAAACTGGGCACATTTAGGTGGCTTACTTGCAGGCGTGGCTTGGGCCTGGCTATTGCGCAATCAGCCAGGGCGTAAAGTGATATAAGTTGTCAGGCTGAATTATTGATAGAGGTATTTAGTAAATAAAATATCTCTGATCATGGGTTCACCCGCTTCTTTTTTCATGGTTTCTTGCAGCTTTTGTAGCATAGCCATGCGTATTTCTTCACGGCCGGTAAGTGATTTAATTTTATCCTCCGGCTGTTTGGTGAACATGCCAATAATAATATCTAAGATTAGTGGTTCATGATGTTCTATCGCTGGTAAAAACGCTTTGTCTTCAAGCATTAATTCTACCGTAACGCGAATATAACCCAAGCTGCGACGATTACCCGATATATAGTTAGTAACGATGTCTGGGTCGAAGCCGTAATAAACAATTTCTTTGGGCGTTTCTTGCCCAGCTGACGGCAAAGACACCAGTAATAACGGCGCTGATAACAGCAGTGAAAGCAGCAAACGTTTTATCATAAGTATCACTTTTAGTTGGTAAAAAAGGGTAGGCAGCACGCTAACCATAGCGCTAAGCCAAGTATTTTACCAGTTAAGCTTGGCTGCGGTAAGGGGTTTTTCTGCGTTTGCTATAGCTGAAAAAACTTGCTGAAGTTGTTATGATGGCGCTAGATTTTTTTGCACAGAATTATTGTTGTGAGCATACCCTTTATTTCACTTGATAGTAGTTGGCAGGACGCTAACAAAGCTGTGTTACCAGCAACCTTAGCGGCTTGGGTTTTAGAACCGGCCTCGTTGACCGCACGGTTAAAGCAGCATTGTAGCGAGTTTCGTGTGCAGGTATTGCAAGAGCGGCCGGTAGCGTTGCCTAATTTTTTACAGCCGCTGTTACCTAATACCAAGCAAGCACAGGTACGTGAGGTTATTTTGTGGTGCGATAACCAGCCTTGTGTCTACGCTCAAAGTTGGCTACCTGAGCAAACTATTAATACACTGCGGCCACTAGCCAGTTTAGGTGAACGGCCGTTGGGTGAATATATTTTCCAACATCAAAGCCTCCGTCGTGGGCCAATAGAAGCAACCACATTAGCGATTGAATTCGCACAATTAAATTTAGCAAGTACCTGTTATGTAAGACGTTCGGTGTTTCAGTTAGAAAATCAGCCCTTACTAGTAGCAGAAGCCTTTTTGCCGGCAATGGCGAATTTGGCTAGGTTAGTACGATGAAATTAGCACTAACTGCGTCACACTGGCGTTACTATTTGCAGCTAATGCGCTTAGAAAAACCGATTGGCACTTATTTATTATTGTGGCCAACCTGGTGGGCCTTGTGGTTTGCGTCAGAAGGCGCACCACAGTTACATTTCTTATTAGTGTTTACACTAGGCGTAGTGCTAATGCGCGCTGCCGGCTGTGTGATTAATGATTATGCTGATCGACATTGGGATGGTGCCGTAGAGCGTACCCAGCATCGACCGTTAGCCAGCGGTGTGGTAAGTACAACTGAAGCCTTGCAGCTATTCACCTTACTACTGTTATTAAGTGCCAGTTTGTTGGTGTTTCTTAACTGGCAAACGGTACTGTTATCTTTGGTCGCGGTGCTGCTTGCTGCAGCGTACCCTTTTATGAAACGTTATACCCAGTTACCGCAAGTAGTGCTAGGAGCAGCTTTTAGCTGGGGGATGCCCATGGCCTTTATGGCGATTCAGTTACACTTGCCTCCTGTGTTATGGTTGCTTTATTTCGCCAACTTACTGTGGACAGTGGCGTATGATACCTATTACGCGTTAGTTGACCTGCCGGACGATGTTAAAGTAGGTATTAAATCTACGGCCATTTTATTTGGCCGTTATGTGTTACCTATTATTGCGTTACTGCAATTCAGTAGTTTGTTGTTATTGCTTGCTGCAGGTTATTTGGCACAGTTGCATTGGCTATATTATTTAAGCCTAGTTGCGGCGCTGGGCTGTTTTGTTTATCAGCATCGCTTAGCCAAAAAAAGCCGGCAGGGCGCCTTTGCTGCCTTTTTACATAACCACTATGTGGGTATGCTAATTTTTGCTGGCATAGCGCTAAGCTATCTCGTTCAAGGATAAGTAAAGATGACGCGATTTTTAACCAGTTTAGTTTTATTGCTGCCATTGTTTGCCTGTGCCGTAAGTGAACAGCAATTAGCCGAATTTAGCGTAGTGCCGCTACAAATAGGCACACAACATATACAGGTACAGCTGGCCGATACTGATGAAAAACGTGCTCAAGGCCTTATGTTTCAACAAACTGCTGAACCGGGCATGTTTTTGTTATATCCAAAGCCAAGAGCTATTTCGTTGTGGATGGCTAATACGGCGCTAGCACTAGATGTAGCTTACATTGGCCCAGACTGGAGTATTGTGCAGCTCGTGCAACTGGACCCCTATGATGAAACACCAGTGCCATCGCCTGGCGCCATTATTGCTGCATTAGAAATGCCGCGTGGCTGGTTTGCCAAACACGGGGTAATGCTGGGACACAAAGTACGTTTTAATCCTAATCCTAATCCTTAGCGTGGCGTTTTACGCTTAAGCCTTGACCCGAGTTACAATTCTAGCTCGGGTCAAGGCTATAATTTTACTTTGTTAATTTGCGTTGTAACAGCAGATAATACAACACCGGCATTAATAACATTGAGACTAAAGGTGCGGCTAACATCCCGCCGAGCATAGGCGCGGCAATTCGCTGCATAACCTCATTACCGGCGCCACTACCAAACATGATGGGTAATAGGCTGACTATTATCGTTAATACGGTCATGGCTTTTGGCCTTACCCGCTGCACGGCTCCTTGCATAATCGCCTGCCAGAGTTGCTGCCTATTTTGTGGCTTAAGCTCTTCTACCGCGCGTTTTAAGTACAGTAGCATAACGACGGCAAATTCAGCAGCCACGCCGCCTAGAGCAATTAACCCTACCGCTACCGCTACCGAGAGTTGATAATCGAGCAAATAGAGTAACCATAGGCTGCCACTTAGCGCGAAGGGTAGTGAAATAAGCACCAGTATCACGTCGCTAAAACGGCGAAAGGTGAGGTAAAGCAAAAATACGATAAGGAGTAAGGCAAATGGCACTAAATGTTGCAAACGCGCTGTAACTCGCTGCATGTATTCATATTGACCACCTAAGCTAACACTGACTTGGGTTGGAAACTGCTGTTGTGCCAACAGAGTTTCAAGTTCGTTAAGGTAGTGGCCAAGTTCGGTATCAGGCAGTAAATCAATATATAGCCAAGTGGTTAAACGTGCATTTTCAGAGCGGATCATTACTGGGCCAGTTTCCACTTTAACCGTAGCAACCTGCTCGAGTAAGATATAGGCCCCATCAGAGGTTTGCAGCGGCAACTTTGCGATGTCATCCGGATGGCTGCGGCTATCACGAGGAAAGCGCAGGCTAATGTCATAACGTTCACGGCCTTGAATACTTTGCGCAACGGGTGCGCCACCAATAGCAAAGGCAACATATTGTTGTAGCTCGGTTAGGGTTAAATTATAGCGCCCTAGCTGATCGAGTTTTGGTGTGATGGTTAAATACAAACCAGCATCAGGGCGTTCGGCAAACACTGAACGGCTGCCTGCAAGAGGCTTTATTGCGGCTTCTAACTGTTGAGCAACAGCAGAAATTGTCGTTAAATCTGGGCCACTAACTCTTACCCCCACGGGTGTACGAATGCCGGTAGATAGCATATCAATACGGGTTTTTATCGGCGGAAGCCAAGCGTTGGTCAGCCCAGGTATTTGCACGGCGTGATCGAGGTCGGCAATAATATCGTTTAGGCTGTAACCCTCACGCCATTCGCTTTGTGGTTTTAGCTTAATACTGGTTTCAAACATAGTAAGCGGCGCCGGATCGGTCGCGGTGTCGGCGCGGCCGCTTTTGCCCAATACTGCCGCGACTTCTGGCACGGTTTTAATTAGTCTATCGGTTTGTTGTAGTAAGCGCGCAGCCGTTGCTGGGCTTAATCCCGGTAACGTTGTTGGCATATAGAGTAAATCGCCCTCAGCAAAGGCTGGCATAAATTCGCTAGACAAGCGCTGCCAAGGTAGCGCGCTTGACGCAAGTGCAATAAGCGATAATAAAATAAGTAGCTTAGGAAAGCGTAGGCTTATACTTAGCAACGGGCGGTATAGCGCAATTAAGCTGCGGCTTAGCGGGTTACTGCGCTCGGACGGTATCTTGCCGCGTAATAGATACAACATTAACACCGGAATTAAGGTTATAGCTAACACGGCTGCGGCGGCCATGGCAAAGGTTTTAGTATAAGCCAATGGCGCAAATAATCGGCCTTCTTGCGCCTCTAGCAAAAATACTGGCATAAAACTAACGGTAATAATTAACAGCGAAAAGAACAGCGCTGGGCCTACATCAGTGCAAGCGCTAGTAATGGTTTGCCGAAACTGTAGCTTGGTTAGCGTTTGGCCTTGCTCTCTAGCTTGCTCGAGCTTTTTATGGCCATGTTCAACCATAACAATAGCGGCATCGACTAAAGCGCCAATAGCAATAGCAATGCCGCCTAAGCTCATTACGTTGGCGCTAACGCCTAATAACTGCATTAACAAAATGCTGGCTAACAATGCCAATGGTAGGCTAATTACGGCAACTAGCGCTGAGCGCGCATGTAGTAAAAATACCAAGCAAATAAGTGCAACGACCGCCATTTCTTCTAGCAGCTTAGAGCTCAGATTATCTACGGTATGATGAATAAGCTCAGAGCGGTCATACACCACAACAAACTCAACGCCCTGCGGTAAGCCGGCTTGCAGCTGAGTTATTTTGTCCTTTACTGCATTAATCGTGGTTAGCGCATTTTCGCCATGACGCATCACAATAACGCCGCCAATAACTTCACCTTCACCGTTAAGCTCAGCAATGCCGCGCCGTGCTGCCGGCACGCTTTGTACTGTACCTACATCGGCTAGTGTTAATGGGTAATCTGCACTATTTCGCACGCCCAGAGGCACGGCTGCCAGATCCGCTAACGTCTGAATATAGCCACCGGCCTGCACTAAAATTTCGGTTTCGGCCACTTCAATAATGCCACCGCCCTGTTGCTGGTTGTGTTGACTGATGGCATTAATAATTTGCGCTAAGGTGACATTAAACGCACGCATTAAACGAGGCTCTAATTGCAACTGATAGGTTTTTTTCATGCCACCAATACTGGCCACTTCGGCCACACCGGCAACACTTTGTAGTTCAGGTTGTAAATAAAACTGCTGCAAACTAGTAAGTTGTTCTAGCGATTGTTTGCCAGTTTTATCTTGTAATGCATATTGAAAAATCCAGCCTACACCGCTGGCATCTGGGCCAAGTGATACCTTAGCACCGCTGGGTAAATTAACGGTTTGTAGATATTCTAGCACCCGAGATCTTGCCCAGTATGGGTCGGTGCCATCTTCAAAAATAACGTAGAGATAGCTATCGTTTGGCATAGAAAAGCTGCGTACCGCTTTGGCTTTCGGTACGGCTAACAGTGCACTAGATAGTGGGTAACTTAGTTGTTGCTCAATCGTTTCTGGCGTTTGCCCAGGATAACTGGCTTTTATAATTACCTGTACATCAGATAAATCGGGTAGGGCATCAAGCTTTATTTGCTGGCTGGCTTGGTAACCGAACAGCGCCAAAGCGAGGGTAGAAAGTAGCACTAATAACGGGTTTTGCACCGACCAACGAATAATAGCCTTTATCATTTAAGCGCTCCTAATGCTGATGCGCGCTGGCGCTGCTAACAGGTAACTGGCTTAAGCTGGCTTCTGCATCGAGTAAGAATTGGCCTGATACCACAATTTGCTCATCGGGCATTAAACCAGACAATACCTCAACGTAATCTTGGGCATGATAGCCGGTGGTAATGGTGCGTACGCTAAAGTTGTCGTCGTGCTTAATAATAACGCGACTTGCTTTGTCTGATAACAACACCGCTTCGCGCGGTACGGTTAATACGTCGGTTAAGGGCGTACCGTATAGCCTTACTGGCAACAGCATATTGGGTTGAAATAGTTTGGCGCGGTTATTTGCGCTCATGCGTACTTTGCTACTGCGACTTTGTACATCGAGTGCAGGATAAATAAAATCTACCTTAGTTTTAATTGCGTTTTGGTGCTGCGCAGGTATATCGACTTCGGCCGCCATACCTGTTGCTAACATGCGTTGTTGTGCTTCTGGTACATCGGCAACAAGCCAAACTCGGTCGAGCTGAGTTATTTCCATTAGCGTGTCGCTGGGGCGAATAAACATGCCGTCACGCACGTTTAACATGGTAATTACGCCGTCTTGCTGTGCATAGGCTGTGATATGGTATTGGCTTTGTTTAGTTTGTTGTAATTGCTGAATATCTTTTTCGGCTAACCCCAGTAAACGCAAACGGGTTTGTGCACGTTTCACTAAACTAGCGCTACGCTCGCCATTTTGCGCGCTAACGGACAATGCTTGCAGGTAGTCATCTTGAGCAACCAAGAGATCGGGCGCGTAATAGCTAAATAACTTATCGCCCGCTTTAACTTGTTGGCCAAGTGTACGAACATAAAGTTGCTCTATCCAACCTTCCGCACGTATATGGCTATGATAAATAGCATCTTCTGGATATTGTACCTGAGCAAAGCTATCAATAATGCGCTCCAAGGTGCGGGTTTTCACGGTTGCAACTCGTATCGCTAGTGCTTGTTGTATTGCGCCAGAGACATTAACACTCGGCTCACTTTGCCGTTGCTTTTCAACTAAGTGCATACCGCAAATCGGGCAGCTACCCGGTTTATCTTGTTGAATTTGCGGGTGCATAGGGCAAGCAAAAATAGTTTTTGCGTCGGTGGGAGTCGCTTCATGTTTCGTATGACTAGCGTCATGCTCGGTATGACTGGTTTTTTCGACTAAGTGCATACCGCAAATCGGGCAGCTACCCGGCTTATCTTGTTGTACTTCTGGGTGCATAGGGCAGACATAAAGGCTTTGTGCCTTGCTGTGGTTAACCGCAGGCGCGGTTACTGCTGACGTATGACTTTGGTGTTGATGCTCGTGTTCATTATGCTGTTGCGCGGATAACGAAAAAGCTACCTGTAATAACAGGCCCATCAAAAAATAGATGCGCATAAAATGCCTCAAATTAAATAAAAAAAACGCTGTGCTAAAGCACAAGTAACGTAAATTTAACTAATTTAGACATTTATAGGTGGTGGCGGATCATCCGCAAATAGCATTAAGGGTAGGCTGGGTGAGTATTGCGTAATAACATTGGTCGGGCGTAGATAACAAAAAAGCTCAGTACCAAGCAAAGCACCTGATGACGCACAATGCTTAGCGCAGCAATCACCCTTGCATTGATGCTGATCTTGATTGCAACAACTGTGGTCGGTGTCAGCAGTTACCACTACTGGGTCGTTATGACAATGCCCTGCACTGGCTACACTGATGGTGTGTGGTTGCTGTTCAAGTACCGTATTTACCGAGTTATGAGCATGGGCTAGTTGCGCCGTGCCGGTAAGACCGGATAGCGTTAAGGCAAATAGCAATACATAACTGAGTAGGGTGCGCATGCTGATCATAATAAACGCTTTAGCTTGCCGGATCTACTATGCCGTTAATACTCGTGTTTTTACGAAACCAACCGGCAATACTGTAGCGGGTGTCTATAGCTGGCAAAACTTCATGTGGAAAACGCTCGCTTTCAAATAACACTAGGCTGCCTGCGGTGGGTAATAACTTATCTATTAACACGTTATGTTCATTGTATAGTGCCAGTTCACCACCTGCTGTCACCGAGTTTAGATAACTGACTGTAGTAAGCACTCGGTTAGAGCGACCGCTAAAGGCATCAATATGCTTTTGGTAATAATCGCCTTGACGATAACGAGCGAAATGACATTCAAAATCAAATAAGCCTAAAAAGCAGCGTCGATTAAATGCTTGTTGTAGTTGTGCCATTAATTGCAAATAGGCTTGTTGTGCTGCGCTACGCCCATTAAACCACTGGGTTGCATCGCGGCGAATTTGCTTGTTAAGTTGATGGTCGTTTTTTCGGCCAATACCCGCCGGCGTTAGCTCTGCATCAAATTGAGCTTCATGCAACAAGTCGGCATTTAATTGTGGCTGTAAAAAGTTAGGTAACCAAACCCAACCGTGCTGATAAAACGCGGCAATAATTGCATCGAAATTAAGCTGGTCGTTGAGTAAAACCGCAGAGTGCATAGCCGTGCTCAATAAAGTAAACAGCGCTATTGTCGCTGAAAAACTCATGGTAACAAAGCGGATTTTATTATGTTGTGATAATAGTTTATTTCGCTTACTTCTAGACTAAAGTTAGCGAAGTTACGTAATCCTATTTACTAACGGAGGATTTATGCAGCAAAAATATCTTTATACCACAATGTTATTAGCGCTACTGACCGGATGTAGTCAGTCAGTATCTGACTATAACAACGAAACGCCAGTATTGAAGTTAAGCGAATTTTTTCAAGGTGAAAGTAAAGCTTGGGGTGTATTACACAACTGGCAGGGCAAACAAAGCGTGCGATTTAGCGCGGAACTGTGCGGAAGCTGGCAAGAAAACAACGGCAACTTGTACGAGCTATTTCATTTTAGTGACGGGCGCGTTGAGCAACGACACTGGCAGTTGCAACAAGCCGCGGATGGCACAGTAACGGGCACTGCTGGCGATGTTGTGGGTAAAGCGACTGGGCAACTAGCGGGTAACGCCTTGTATTGGCAATACACATTGCGCATTCCTTATAACGGCGACACCTTAGATGTAAAGGTTAAAGACTGGATGTATCTTATTGATAATGAAAATTTAATTAACCGGAGTACCTTGCATAAGTTTGGTTTGAATGTCGGTGAACTCACGTTATCTATTCAGCAGCAAAATAAAAACGCCGACTGTGCGGCGTTACAGGAAAAAATTGTTCAACTGGTACGTACTCAAGCCGAATAAATGGCTTGAGTTTTACGGCTTAGCCGTCGGTTGAGTAGGGTACTGTTGAAATATTAAACCGACTACTTTGGCAATAGCTTGTTTAGGCTGTTTTAAATCAGAGTTTTTCAATGTGCCTTCTGAAATGCCTTCCCAAACGAGCTGCTTTTTCACCGAGTCTATAACATCAATATTTACCGTACCGTGCTTATAGTGAATAGTGTCAACGTCGTTAGCAAAAATTGGAAAACCAGCATAGATACCGCGGCGATAATTATAATAGCCATAGTTAATGCTTGCCGATGGCGTAGAGCGCACCTCAGTACGGTTTTCGACATTGGAGTTAAAGTTAATGATCAAATCAGCGTTAGTTTCACTATATTTATAACCCAACGCTGTCATTTCGTTATTAATAGCATCTTTAAAGTGCTGTGTTATCAAAGAGGTATAGCCAGCACTGTCGGTTGCCGGTTCAGCCATAAAACTAAAGGTTTTATAGCCGGAAAAATTAGTATTAGCGGCGGTATCTGTGCGTACACTTGGTCCACTTGCACAACTAGCAAGCAGCAAACTTGTTGCGGCAGTACATGCAATGAGTAGATATTTAATGTTTTTGCGTAGCATATAGATATTCCTATGCGTGATCTGGTAACGGCATCTTTGCCAATAAATAGTACAACCAGATGAGTTTAGCCATGTATTGCTTAAAGCCAGCTTAACATTTGGACAGCTTATTTAGCTAATAAGTTCTCTAATGTTAAATATAACTAAGTTGCAATATAGATAATACAGAGTACGTTTTGCCTTGGCTAACGGCCCAGTTGAGACGATAAATTAGCTGACCCAAACCGTGCTAAATAAATTAAGCTTATGATTTAAATTGAAAATTAACTATATAAGCCTAACCCCTATCTTGATATAAATAGCGTTAGCTATAGCTTGCAACTCATATTAAACTAGATAACAGCATAGTATGCGACAACCTGAAATACTGCTAAGGTAAAGGCTGTTGATATACCAAACTGATGATGTTGTGTTTGTTGATTAAAAATACAAATACTACTGGAGTATAGCGAGAGCTGATAATGAATGCAGTGAACCAAAACAACAATAAAAATGAACAACAGGTTATTGCCGACTTGACGCAAACTGCACAGCAGCAGTTAGAGGCCAGTTTAGTCGATTTTTCTAGCCAGCTATTAAATGCGCAGCAACAACAGTTGCAACATTTTGCTACTACGGTAATTGCTGATAGCCAAAAGCAGTGGCAACAGCGCTTGCTTGAACAAGAGCAGGCCTATCAAAAATTATTTAAAGATTGGCAGCAAACTAAGCTGCAGCTAGATTCGACAGCATCTGTTAATGGCGTCGATAATCAAGAGCTAATCAAGTTACGTCAGCAATATCAAAGCGCTAGCGAAGAGTTAGAAACCGTCAAACAAAAATTGACAGATTCACTACAAGACCGTTCTGAACACGCTATGCAGCTTGAACATTTGCAGCAACATTTAAAGCAAGTGCAACAGTCTGGAAGTAGTAATGCTGATACAGAACACAAACTGCAACAAGCTGAGCAGCGTGTTAGCCAACTTCAGCAGCAAATAGCTGGCGCCGAGGCCGACGCCGAGCAAGCTAAAGCTGCCCTGCATGAAATGAAACTGGTGGTGCAACAAAGTAAAACAGAGCTTAAGCTTGCCGTTGAGCAGCAACAAAGCCAAGTACAGCAAATTAATGCTCTACAAGCCAAATATGAACAACAGCTTGAGCACCTGCAACAGCAATTAGTAGAACAAACCAAAGCTTTTGCTGAAGAGCAGCAGCATTTTGCACAAGTAGAGCTTGCACAGCAGGAACGGCAGCAGGCGATGGTGCAGTTGCAGCAAGAAGTGTATGACCGTAAAAAAACGCATGAACTACAGCAACAAAAAATTCAGCAATTACAGCAACAGGTTGCGTCGGTATCTGAGCAGCATCAAGCACAAGTCGAGCAGTTACAGCAGCAAGTTGCAGAAGCGCAGCAGCAACTTGATGCAGCGGATCAGCAATTAGCGCTAACGCAAAATGAGGCAAGTAATTTAGGCTCTGAGCTTACTCGTCTGCAAGCTGACTATGTTAATTTAACTGAACAAAGCCAAAATAGTCAGAATAAACAGCAAAAACTAGAAGGCCAACTTGAACATGCGCAGAACCGTCAATATGCCGCTGAGCAAAAGCAACAACAAGAAGCCGATAGTAGCCGCGAGCTGATCCGTACCCTGCGTATTGAACTACAACAGCAGCAGGAAGCGCATCAGTTGCAAATTCAAGATATGGAAGAGCGCTTGATGGAATTCAAACTTAAGTTTGAATATGCGCAAAAACAGCTGAAAGTAATCAGCTAAATTTAATAGGTACTTGCTACCCATTCGTAATAATTACAGCCTTAGTGCACGCAGCAGTATTACTACTGTAGCGCATTAAGGCTGTAACTGTTTTCATCGTTACAGCCTATGCCTTCAGGACAAAAATGAAACAAAAAGCCAATAATTTTCAAGTAATGCGCGAACTGAGTTTTTATCAGCAAGCCGCTATCGCTGCAACCTTGCTAGAGCGGATGTTGCCAAATTACGAGTTGTTTGCCGAAGTAACGCAAACGGGTGATGCCCAATTAACGCGCCATATTCTTACCTTGGTATGGGAGTGGCTAACGGTAAAAAAAGTTAAAATTAACTTTGAAAAATTATCTGATGAGTTGGATCAAGTAACACCAGAAGTAACTAATTTTGATATCTTTGGTGTGTACCCCGCAGTTGACTGTGCTACAGCATTGGACATGATGTTAAGTGGTATAGCGCAGCAAGACGCCAGTGAATTTATTAATGTGGCGAAAATTTCTCAAGCAACAGTCGCGCGTTTAATAGAGCACGAGAGTATTGATGATGATATTACTACTGAAGCTGAGTTGAAAAAAATTGTGCGCGATCATCCATTAATGCAATATGAAATGGACTGTTTTGCTGAGTTAATTGCGCTGGTAACACCGTTAAAGCAATTTGGTCGTGAAGAACGTCAGCAGTTGCAAAACTGGGTAAAAGAGCAAGGACTAACCAATTTAGGTATGGAACTTAGCTCTAGTTAATAAGTGCGGATTAGAACCTAGGCTAACCTATCAATTTACGCATGATGGTTAGCTGCGCTGGTACAGGCGATACGCTAGTTGACCAGCAATTTTTTCTTTTAGTAAACGCCAGTTTACCGGCAGTTCTGCTACTTTAAGCTCTTTCTCGGTTTCTAAATAAATTAGCGCGTTTTCTGTTAACCAATGATTTTTTTCTAATGCTTGGCAGCAGTTAATGGCTAGATCTTTGCGAAATGGCGGGTCAATAAACACTAGGTTGTATTGTTGGGTTGCTGTGCTTGCTAACCAGCTTAAGCAGTCTTTATTTACGACATGGGCGTTATCGCATTTTAGCAAGGTTAAGTTTTTAGTCAGGTTTTTCGCTAGCGGCAGCTCGCGCTCAATTAAGGTGGCGTGGCTGGCATAACGTGACAACGCTTCTATCGCTAAACTGCCGCTACCAGAAAAGCAATCAAGCACATTAGCACCGTCTATATCATGCATTAACCAGTTAAATAGCGTCTCTTTAACTCTATCGCTAGTGGGCCGTAAGCCGTCAGCATCTAAGACCGCTAATTTACGACCACGCCATTTACCGCTAATAACTCTTACTTCGCCAGGTGCACCGCTAACGGCAGCTAGTTTATTAGCTTTGTTGGGCGAGTTTTTTGCTCTGCTTTTTACCTGTTTCATCTAATCCGTTTTGCCTTTAACACAAAGGTGTTAGTATATCTGTCAAGTTTACCTTAGTTTTTAACTGCATACACTTACGCTTATGAGCAAAAAAAATAAACTCTTCTCTTGGCTGGGGTTTGGTAAAGAAGACCGTCAAGCAGAAACCACTACGTCACACACTGAACCATCAGACACGGCGGTGCATAGCACTGAGCCGGCTGAACCCATATTGCCTGAAACCACGCTGGTTAAAGCCATAGTTGGTCAGCCTGTTATTAGCGAAAAAGTTACTGAACCTGACGTGGCGACAGAGCCTAGCATTATAGTTGAGCCAACAAAAAAAGTAGGCTTTTTTGCCCGACTTAAACAGGGTTTATCTAAAACCAGCCAAAATTTAGGTTCAGGCTTAGCTGATTTATTTAGCGGGCGTAAGATCGACGAAGAGCTATACGAAGAGCTAGAAACCCAGCTGTTAATGGCTGATGTAGGTGTAGACACCACGCAAAAGCTGATTAGTCAACTTGAGCAGCATGCTAGCCGTAAAGCACTAAAAGACTCGACTCTGTTATTTGATAAGCTGCAATCAGATATGGCAGCTTTGTTACATGATGTGGAAAAACCACTGCAGCCAGTCAATGAAACTGGGCCGTTTGTTATTTTAATGGTTGGAGTTAATGGTGTCGGTAAAACCACCACCATTGGCAAGATGGCGCAGCAGTTTAGGCAACAGGGTAAAAGTGTGATGTTAGCTGCCGGTGATACCTTTCGTGCTGCTGCGGTCGAGCAGTTACAGGTGTGGGGTGAACGTAACCATATACCTGTTATCGCTCAGCATACCGGCGCCGATAGCGCATCAGTCATTTTTGATGCGTATCAGGCAGCAAAAGCACGTAAAGTAGATGTGCTTATTGCCGACACCGCCGGTCGGTTGCAGAATAAAGCGCATTTAATGGAAGAGTTAAAGAAAATTGTCCGAGTACTGCAAAAAATAGACGTAGCTGCGCCACATGAGGTAATGCTGACGCTAGATGCGGGAACCGGACAGAACGCACTGAACCAAGCTAAGGTATTTAATGAAGCCATACCGTTAACCGGTATCAGCTTAACTAAATTAGACGGTACGGCCAAAGGTGGAGTAATTTTTGCCATTGCTGATCAGTTTAAAGTGCCACTGCGTTATATCGGTGTAGGTGAGGGCATTGACGACTTGCGGGTATTTAATAGCCAAGACTTTATTCGCGCCTTATTCAACCGGGAAGTATAACCATGCTGGAGTTTGATCAAGTTAGTAAAAGTTACGCCGGCGGTTTTGTTGCGTTAGACCGGGTGAGCTTTAAACTAGAAAAAGGTGAAATGGCATTTTTGACTGGGCATTCAGGCGCTGGCAAAAGTACGCTATTAAAACTTATTAGCTTGATTGAACGTCCGAGTGTTGGCCGCGTGCTAATTAACGATGTTGATTTAAGCCGGATTCGCCGGCCACTTATTCCATACGTGCGTCGTGATATCGGTATTATTTTTCAAAACCATCGCTTACTGATGAACCATACCGTATTTGATAATGTTGCTCTGCCATTAGTGATAGAGGGCTTTAGTGGTAAAGACATGGTAAAGCGGGTACATGCTGCGCTAGATAAAGTCGGCTTGCTAGATAAAGTGCGTTGTTTGCCGCAAACGTTATCTGGCGGTGAACAGCAGCGCGTAGGTATTGCCCGTGCCGTGGTGAATAAACCACCACTATTACTAGCTGACGAACCTACCGGTAACCTTGACCCTGACTTATCAAAAGACATTATGCGGGTATTTGAAGCCTTTAATCAGGTTGGAGTGTCAGTGTTGGTTGCTACGCACGACTTAGGTTTAGTCGCGCGTATGAAATATCGCACGCTAACCTTGAAACAAGGCAAGATGATTAATGACGGCTTGCTGCAATATCAAGAGGACCCACTATGAGTATTTTATTTTCGGGTCGAGTAAGTAGTGGCGCAACAACCCGCAAAGTCGGTGTTGGTCGGCGTTTTTTCATGTTTTGGGTTAACCATGTGCGCCAAGCATTATTTAGCCTTGGTGAGCTGTGGCGTACGCCCTCGGCGTCTATTCTTACCATTGGTGTACTTGGCGTTAGCCTTACTTTACCGGCAACACTGCATCTGCTGGTTAAAAACGTACAACAGGTCAGTGACAGCTTTACTCAAGCGGCTGAAATAAGTTTATTTATTCGAGAGGGGGTTAGCGACACACAAATCAGTAGCCTGCATAAAATCCTGCAGGCAGATCAAGATATTGCTCGGGTTACACACATTAGTAAACAACAGGCCTTAGCTGAATTTGCTCAAGTAAGCGGTTTTGGCTCGGCGTTAAATTACCTAACCGATAACCCGCTGCCTGATGTGCTGCTAATACTACCAAAAAACACCAGTGCCGATAGTGCTCGGCAGTTGATGGCGCGATTGTCTAAAGAACGTATTGTCGAATTTGGCAAGCTGGACATTGATTGGCTAACTCGGCTTGATGCTATTGTTAGCCTATTGCGCCAAGCTGTACTTATTATTGCGGTGTTATTGCTCGGTGCAGTATTGCTGATTATAGGTAATACCATCCGTCTGTCTATTATGAGTAAAAAAGACGAAATTGAAGTAATGAAGCTGGTTGGCGCAACCGACGCCTTTATTCAGCGGCCATTCTTGTATAGCGGCATATGGTATGGCGTATTTGGCGGTTTATTAGCTTTTTTAATCGTCGAAACCATGTTGTGGTGGCTGCAAGGTGCTATTGTTAGTGTTACGTCGTTATATGAAAGTGAATTTCACTTAATGGCGCTGAGTATGGCTGAATTTTTAAGTCTGATGTTACTTGCAATACTGCTTGGCCTAAGTGGCTCTTATTTATCGGTGCGCCGTCATATAAGCGCTATTGAACCTACCGGCCCTTAATAGCATTTCATTATTACATTCTATTTTTTAGATTAAGCAGTTCTAAAGTTTGATGAAACTTAAATTAGCACTCTATGTCAAAGAGTGCTAATATCGATGCAATTAGTTTAGGACAGGACGCAAAAATGAGCGATACAGCAGAAATGATCTCCTTACCCGTAGCAACCAGCAGCAGCTTGGAAGCGTACACTCATGCTGTCAGTTCCATTGCCATGTTAACTGCAGATGCAGAGCGCAGCTTGGCTGAACGCTTACACCAAAACGGTGATTTAGAAGCTGCACGTCAGCTAATTATGTCGCACTTGCGCTTTGTAGTGCATATTGCTCGCAGCTATTCAGGTTATGGTTTACCGGTAAGTGATTTAATTCAAGAAGGTAATATTGGTCTGATGAAAGCGGTAAAACGCTTTGATCCAAATGTTGGCGTGCGCTTAGTATCATTTGCTGTGCACTGGATAAAAGCCGAGATCCATGAGTACGTGCTGAAAAACTGGCGCATAGTTAAAATTGCGACCACTAAAGCGCAACGCAAATTGTTTTTTAACCTGCGTAAAGCGAAAAAGCATTTAGGCTGGTTTAATCAAGAAGAAGTGAAAAACGTTGCTGAGTCGTTAGGTGTTGCGGAGCATGAAGTGCGTGAGATGGAAGCACGTATGAGCAACTACGACATGCCGTTTGATGCTCCAGATGAAAACGAAGAAGCGGCTTACACTGCGCCAGTGTATTATTTGGAAGATAAAGCATCAGACTTAGCAAACCGTATTGAAGAAGACCAGTGGGATACCGCAGCAGTTGACCGTCTGCAAGCCGCAATGCGCACGCTTGATGAGCGTAGTCAGGATATTGTGCGAGCGCGTTGGTTAGACAATAACAAGTTAACCCTGCAAGAGTTGGCTGACCGTTATAGTGTTTCTGCGGAACGCGTGCGTCAGTTAGAAAAAAATGCGATGAAAAAATTACAGGCTGTACTGAGTTAGTAACGCAAACAATTTTCGGTTTGGTTAATGCCGGTCAGTTAAGCTGACCGGCATTTTTATTTCTACTGGCGTAAGTAAGAACATGTTCTCTGTGCTAGTACGAATACTCTTCTATGCTATCAACTTTTAAGCTATAGGCTGCTTGGCCTAAATCATGCGACATCACTTCCGTTGTTAGCGTACCGGTGATCCAAAACGGCGAATAAATCATGTCGGCATTTAATTTTTTTGCTCCGCTGACAAAAATCATTTGGTTTGGCGGCGGCGGCGGCACGTGAATACAAGCACCGAAATAGGGCACTAAAAAGAAGCTGGTAACGTTTTGCGCGTTATCGAACTCTAGCGGCACCACAAAGCCCGGGATCCGTACCTTAGTGTTGTTATATTTTTCTACAACCTTGGCCGAGCTAAGTATTTGCTGCCACTGTTTTGCTGCAGGGTCATCGCCTTGATAGTTCTCATCAAACGGCGATGGCTTAGTATAATCGTGTTCTACTTCTGGTAATTGTTGTAATGCTTTTAAGTCTTCTTCAGGCATTAAATCTGTCCACTCAAGCGTGGTAACATCATTAGCGCTGGCCGTGACACAAAGCAGACATGCGACCAGTGTCAAATATAACGCAATAGATAACGTTCGTAGCATTGGAGCTCGCCCCTCTAAGTTGGCATAATGGTAAAAACGCCAACATCATAACATGACACTAAGGGCGCCTGTGACCGACAAGCCGAAAATTCCCGCGATTGAACTCAAACAATTACAATTTTATTACCTTGCTAACGGCTGGCAACTTAACGTACCAGAGCTTAGCTTGCGTGTAGGCCAGCACTTATTTGTTCGTGGTGCGTCTGGTAGTGGTAAAACCACATTATTAAACTTACTTTGTGGTATTACAAAACCTGTTAGCGGCGAACTTTATGTCAGTGGCCAAGCCTTGCATAGGTTGTCAAGCAGTGCGCGAGATAGCTTAAGAGCAAAGCATATTGGTGTAGTATTTCAGCAACTAAACCTGATCCCCTATTTATCGGTACTGGACAACACCTTATTAAGCAGTCATTTTGCCGGCCAGAATAAAGCTGATGCCACGGTGCGGGCAAAAGTACTACTGCAGCGGCTTGGCTTAGAGTCAACGATATGGCATCAAAAAGCCGCAGCTATTAGCGTTGGCCAACAGCAACGTGTGGCTATTGCTCGGGCGTTGCTACCAAAGCCTACTTTATTAATTGCCGATGAACCTACATCGGCGTTGGATAGCGACAACCGTGATGCGTTTATGAAGGTAATGCTAGCAGAAGCGGATAGCAATGGCTGCACGGTGATATTTGTTAGCCATGATCAAAGCTTAGCTCAGTACTTTGCTTACCAATTAACGATGCAGAATTTGGCGCTTGGGGTGCAACCATGTTAATGAAGCTAGCAAGGTTAAGTTTATGGAACCGTCGTGGCACTGTGCTAATGACCTGGTTATCGTTAACTATTAGTATTGCATTGCTAATTGGTATTAATCATTTACGCATTGAAGCAAAAACCAGCTTTACCAGCACAGTGTCAGGTACCGACCTGATTGTTGGTGCGCGCTCTGGCCAACTTAATTTATTACTGTACTCGGTATTTCGCATTGGTAATGCCACCGCGAATATTAGCTGGCCCAGCTATCAGCGCATTATTAAACATCCGCAAATTGCCTGGAGTATTCCTATTTCGTTGGGCGACTCGCATCGAGGCTATCGAGTAATGGGCACTAATAGTGATTATTTTACCTATTATCGTTATGCGAATAATCAGCCATTAGTGTTGCGTCAGGGCCAGCCATTCGCAAGTGTTTTCGATACGGTATTAGGCGCCGAAGTAGCGCAAAAGCTAGGCTATAAATTGGGGCAACAAATAGAGTTGTCACATGGCGTTGGTGCGGTAAGTTTTAGCCAGCATAAAAATAAGCCCTTTACTGTCGTTGGTATCTTGGCGCGCACCGGCACTCCGGTTGATCAAACGGTGCATGTTAATCTTGAAGCTATTGAGGCAATACATTTAGATTTGCAACAAGGCGCACCCAAGCCAACGCAGGTAACCCGCGAGCAAGCGTTAGCACACGACTTAACCCCTAAAGCAATTACCGCTTTTATGCTGGGATTAACGTCACGAATGGCAACCTTTACCGTGCAGCGACAAATTAATGAATTTAAAACCGAACCCTTAACCGCAATTTTACCCGGCGTTGCGTTAGCTGAACTGTGGCAAATGTTAGGTATGGTTGAGGGCCTACTATTGTTGATTAGCTTATTAGTTTTGCTGGCGGCTCTGGTTGGTATGATTACAACACTACTGGCTTCAATGAAAGAACGGCAGCGTGAAATGGCCATTTTACGTGCTGCAGGTGCGCATCCTTGGTATTTGTTTGTGCTAATTCAGCTTGAAGTATTATTAGTAACCCTAGCGTCGATGCTATCGGCATGTGTATTACTATTTATGAGTTTGGTGTTGTTACAAGACAAATTAGCGGCTGATTTTGGCTTATTTATTAGCTTAAACATTCTTAACCAAGCTACGTTGTATTGGGCGGTCGGTATTCTGGCATTATCTAGTGTGTTAGCCACTATTCCTGGCATGTTAGCCTATCGAAATACCTTAGCCGACGGCCTTACGGTTCGTTTGTAGTTAACTGCAATGGGCAGTTTAGCGTAACAACACAGCCTGTATCTGCGTTATGCAGGCTAATTTCACCTTGTAACAAGTGTGAAACTAGGTTGAACACTAAGGTTAAACCTAGGCCTTTTGCGCCCGCGCTGCGTCGCGTGGTAAAAAAGGGCTCAAAGGCTCTGGCGAGTTCGTGCTTATCCATACCTCGACCATTATCTCTAACCTCAAGCTGCCAACTGTGTTTATTCTGGCTAGTACGAATAATAACTTGCCGTTTTTGTTCGGTATTAAAAGCATGAACGCAGGCGTTTTCAATTAGGCGCGTTAAAATGAGCGCCAGAGGGCTGGCAAAGCTTTGCACTTGCATACGCTCTGGAATATGTATTTGCACTTCAACATGGTGCTGTTTTAGTATCGATTCGATGCTAGATAATACGTCGGGAATAAATCGATTTAACTGTAAGTTTTCTGCTTTTTTCTGCTCTGAACTTGCAGCAGCCGTTTGTTTAAAGCTATTAACTAAATCGACGCTGCGCTGCAGGTTGGCATTTACCATTGCTATGCAGTTTTTAATGGCATTACCGTTATGGGCAAAACGCTGGCGCGTAAGTTGGTTGGCGTGAAACAATTGTTCTAACTCTAGCAAGGTAGCTTCCGCGTGGCTATTAGCGGTTACGGCAATACCTAATGGCGTATTAATTTCGTGAGCAATACCCGCCACTAAACGGCCCAAACTGGCCATTTTTTCTACTTCAATTAAACGATGTTGAGTCTGCTGTAGTTGCTCTAAAGACTGAGTTAACTGCTGAGTACGTTGGCTAACTATTTGCTCTAGCCCGCTATTTAGTTGCTCTAATTCGTTTTGGTAGCGAACGCGCTCCGATGCACTAAGCGCGCGGCCATAAATATCCGCGAGAAAACTGGCGAAGGTAATTTCATCGTTATTCCATAATTTCGCTTGGCGATGTTCAAGGCAAATAATGCCAACCATAGCACCATGATGATGTATTGGAGTATCTAGCATTGAACAAATCTGTAACGGCGTAAGGTAACAAGCCGAAAACTCGCTGGTTTGTGGATGCTGGTGTGCATCACTCGCCACGATATTTCGTTCGCCATCTAAAGCCGCAAAGTAACGTGGGAAATCAGCGCGTGCTAACGCCATATTAGGTTCAGGATGGTGTTCGGCGCAATCAAGCAAGTAAATACAGCGCATTTGCATCCGATCGTCTGATAACAACCAAACGCTCGCACGATCAATTTCTAGCCCTTGCGCAATACTACTTAACAGCAAGCGGCTACTTGCCGTTAAATCGCCTTTATCGACATCCGGGTTACGGCTAATGTTAAATAAAATATCGTGTAAATTAGTTAGCATAACGACAATTAATACTCCGCATAATCGTATTTTACAGAGAGAACCCATTGTTTGTATACCAACAAGGTATAGCATTTACATTAGGTGAATACGAAACTTTTCTGAGTATTTTCATTGTCTTGGTAACATAGCGTTTTACACAAACTGCCTAGCGTGCAAACCGCGACCAGCTATTCACACTTGTGATGCGCTATAGCACAGCGCCAGTTGCGGCCTTGCATTAGATAAGGTGTCAGATAGCTGAGCTTCTAGCATAGTATGCAATTGCAGATAATCCGCATTTAACGTAGATGAAATAGTACGCGCATCTAAATAGTAGGGCGCTCGAATACCATTAAAAGCGATGGGTTTGCCTATTTGTATAAAGTGAATACCAACGCGACGCAGTGCTCTGGCCAGTGCGGGCTCTATCATAACGTAAGCATGCACACGACCTGCGCGTAAACACGTTATTTGGGCAATTAAATATAATGAAATAGCCACTAATTTACTGCAGCTACGCTCAGCACTTAGCGCGTTTGGCGTTAACGATGTTGCGCAACGAATTTCTGCTGGCACCGCAAGCCGAGAAATCTCACAAATATGTTGACGGTCAAAGTTTTGCGGCGCAAATGAGGTATCAATCCATTCATTGTCAAAATGCTGCTCTATTGGCAATAATTCGTGGTTGTCGCTGCTAGTAACGATACGTACCGTACCGGCAATAGTGTTACTTGCTAAATGATTTACCGCAATGTGTACCGATCTCTGATCAAAATTGTCTTGCTCTAGCCGGCCAACTCGGGTTGGCTCAAACTGTAACTCTTCACAGTACACTTTGTGGCGTAAGCGATAAACGCGCTTTTTTTGCTGCGCTGAGTTCGCTTGCGTTGCCTGAAAGTAGTGTAGAAAATGGTGCCACGGCTTATTTACATCAACAGCCTGTTCTTGCTCTGTTAGCACCGCAGCATTATTGGCTGCAAACCCTAAGCTCATTTTTTGCCCCAAAGATACGCGCTATGGTTTAATTGCACGTTATTATTTTTTAAGATCTAAGTTAAACCTGACAAAACCAATCCTTGGGTAGGCTGCCTAGTATTCACAAGTGAATTTTGGGCGAAAAGCACTATGCTGCTGAAAATGACGCAGGTCAAACCCTGCAGAAGAAATAATGTGTAAAAAACAGCAGTTTTTTACTAAAGCTTTGATTTTAACAAAGTTAAAAAATTAACCTTTTAATGATAATTAGTGTGTTTTATTCAGTTTAAATTCACGAAAACACTAATTTTTAACCTTAAGCTATTTACGTCGGCCTTGTTCAAGGTTCTGAATTGTTAATTGCACTTGACGCGCCAAGGTGCGTAGCATGACTAAGCGGTCGTCATCCAGCGAAATTTGACAACGTAATGCTGGCATCACCCCGGCAATGTGCTGCTCTAATGCTCTGCCAGCGTCGGTTAGCACGACTTGCTTTACTCGTTCATCGTGCGTGGCACTCTCGCGCTTTAACCAACCTTTTTGCTCTAGCTTTTTAACTAACGGCGTTAAGGTTCCAGAGTCAAACAGGGTTTGGCTACCTAAATCACCTAAACTGATGTTGTCTTGCTGCCATAAAGCCAGCATCACCACATACTGCGGGTAGGTAAGATCGAAGGGCTGCAATAATGGCCGATATAGCCTGATAACGGCATTAGACGCGCTATATAACGCAAAGCAGATTTGTTGCTCTAAAGGCACGGTTTTAGTCATTGGCAATTATCCAGAAAATTTACGCTAGTGTAGCAAAAATACCCGATGTCGCGAATATAACTACGGAATATACCTTTCGCAAAATAATCTTGCGCGCAAGATTATTTGTTGCTAGTATAACCAGGTTAGCAAATGGCAACTAAACGTATTTACGAGGTTATAATGGATATTTTATATAAAGCTGTAGTGACATCAACCGGTGGTCGTGATGGCAGTGCAAAATCGAACGATGGTTTACTTGATGTAAAACTTGCCCCACCAAAAGAACTTGGTGGTAACGGTGGCGCAACTAACCCAGAACAATTGTTCGCCGCGGGTTATTCAGCCTGCTTTATTGGCGCAATGAAGTTTGTCGCAACTCAGACTAAGCTGTCATTGCCTAATGATTTAAGCCTACGTGCTGAAGTTGGTATTGGTAAAATTGAAGGCGGTTTTGGCCTAGATGTTGATTTATTTGTTAGCTTGCCAGGAATGGATAACGGCGCCGCTGAAGATTTAGTGAACCAAGCGCACCAAGTATGCCCATATTCAAATGCCACTCGCGGCAACATTGAAGTGCGTTTGCACGTTAGTGTTTAAATGACAGATAAAGAAAAAGGCCAGCATTTCTGCTGGCCTTTGTCATTTGGTGGAGCTGGCGGGAGTTGAATTATGTATAAAATCAAACATATTAGATACTTATAGTGAAAATGGCATTGCCATGTTTATATCCCTTATAGAGTATTTTGGCAATCCTTTCAAAATTTACCAGTTAGCTTCTTCTTTTGCACTTGCCATATATGACTTAAGATCAATTAAAGAGCGAGAGATCGAGTCTTCTGCTTGAGAAACGATTGATTTTTCGCTAATGCCAGAGTTATTAAACGCATCTAGAAAACTAATTCCATTATCAATTGGAGTATTAGTGTAACGAAAATTATTATATCGAATCTGATATCTCCCATCTTTTGTACGTATCTCAAGTGTGTGTGGTATCCAAATTTTACTAGTTATATAGCTTCCTGTGAAAGAGCCCTTTACAATTAACTGATTGTTCTCCCTATCGTTTAGTTGAATCACATCATTTGCAGAGACATAATTTCGAGTGACCCAAACTAAGGCACTGTCATACAATTCCTTTGCTGTACCAGTCTGATTAACAATCTCACTATATTGAAAGCCATCAGAATTTTTTTCCAAATTGATTCTTTGTCCACTAGGAATAGGTGGTTGTGAAGTTGCAGCACAAGCTGACAAAATAAAAGCACAAAGGAAAACAATTGAAAATTTTAAGAAGTTTTGCATAATTTATAAATCCTTTTTTTAACAATTTTAATTACATATCTTGGAATAATTAGTTAGTAAGTTCAAGCATCAAGCCCTTAAATATTAGATAATATCAACTTAGTATAAAAAGAGATTGAAATACTTGGCTAAAGGTAATTTGTTTAAATTATTTTTAATCTATCCAGCGCCCGTAAATCAATCGAATCATACCCCAGTCTTTATGCCCCATTTGTTTGGCTAACCATGTTGGATCTTTCCCCGCGGTTAGCATGGTCGATGCGTAGGTATGGCGGCATTTATAGGGGCGGCGATATTTAACTTGTGCTTGTTTTAATGCAGGTGTCTAGAAGCGTTCACGTATCATTTTTTTTGCGCTACGAGGTGCGGGGAAGGCACAATCTGCGCTTCTAACTTAAGTGTTAATATTTTGTACGATGAAGTACTTTTAACATCTGTTGGCTCATTTAGCGGGAAGTGGAATGAGCAGCGAGTTCTATTTAACTTATCCAATTTTCTAATCGTAGACCTTGTACACGTTCAAACTCTTTCATGTTATTTGTAACTAAAGTCAAACTTTCGCTTCTAGCGTGCGCACTAATATGCAAGTCGTTAACACCAATCGGAGTGCCTGCTTTTTCTAGCTCAGCTCTGACTTCACCATAGTGCTGTGCTGCTTTTTCACCATATTGTAAAATAGTTAATCTAGAAACAAAATCTTCTACTGCTTGCCGGTTTTGTTCAGGCTTAGTACTTTTTTCTACACCATGACAAAGCTCTGCGTATGTTATTGAGCTAATGCACATTAACCCTGCGTACTTGTTAAAAGTTTCTAGTACTTCAATTGGGCGGCGTTTTATCACGTAAATGCATATATTGGTATCAAGCATGTATTTCAGCATTAAAAGGCTTCCCGTTCTTGCTGTTCTTGCGATGCCCGTTCAGTCATAAAGTCATCAGTAACAGTTGTACCTTGCAAGAAAAACGAATCCCAGCTGTTAGTCACAGGGGTTAATATGCGGTCTTTACCGACTATACGAACCGCGACCTTTTTAACATCATCAGGAAAGCGGGCGTCAATTGGCAAGCGAACTGCTTGAGTATTATTGTTTTTAAACACTGTACCTGTACTCATAATTACCTCCACTAACTAGATAGTAGAAGTATATACCTTGATTGGTAGATACTCAAAGTATCTACTTTTGTTTTGTTAAACTAATTTAGCATTAGAGCAGGCTAACTGCTGGATAATTGGCGTTTAAAAAAGAACAAAGAAAAAGGCCAGCATTTCTGCTGGCCTTTGTCATTTGGTGGAGCTGGCGGGAGTTGAACCCGCGTCCGAAAAACCTAGATCGTCGGTACTACATGCTTAGCACATTCATTTAGTTAACCCTCTGAGCGCCGAATGGCAGGCTATCGTCGGGCGAGCCTGATTGGTTTTAACGTTTTGTCTCCAGGCGAAGACGCGACGCGATCCTGTTAGGGGTGATCTTCCAGAGTCTCAGCTTACAGGCATGCGTGAGGGGAAGAGCTATCTACTGCCTATTAAGCAGCGATTGCGTATGTTTCGTCGTTTGCGACTAGTTTTTTGCGGTTTTTTTACGAGGCCTACCGCACCTCGGCATGCACCTAAGAGTTCGTGAATCCCGTCGAATCCAGAATCAGCCCCGAATTCTGTGGTGTTACACTTACTACATCAGTGTTTGGCTATTGTACGCAGCTGCTAGATGTTACACAAGTAGCTAATGTACCTTTACCGTTTTTCTACCTCAAACCTTAGATGGGGTTAACCAATAAAAGTTTCAAGGGCTGTATTAACGTTTTGAATGTTTCATCATACGTTCTTTTTCACGTGACCAATCTCGATCTTTTATATCGTCACGTTTATCAAACGTTTTCTTACCTTTCGCTAAATGAAACTCTAGTTTCACCCAGCACGCTTTCCAGTACATCGCGGTGGCAATTAGCGTAAAACCCTCACGATCTTTTAAACCAATCAGTTTATCGAGTTCGCGTTTGTGCAGTAACAGTTTACGGTTACGTTCAGGGTCGCAAACAACGTGGCTTGAAGCACTATTTAGTGGCTGAATTTGCGCACCTAATAAGTAGGCTTCGCCCTGATGTAAAATAACGTAGGAATCGGATAGGTTAACTTTACCTTCACGAATGCTTTTTAATTCCCATCCTTGCAAGACCATACCGGCTTCATAGCGGTCTTCTAAAAAGTACTCGTGTCGCGCTTTTCTGTTTTGCGCGATAGTACCATTTTTATTTTTACTGGTTTTTTTAGTGCTCATAATTTGTTATTTTCGCAGCTCTATTTTGGGTGTCGGCGATGGCTCAAGCCTTGTTGCAGCGCGTCAATCTGTTACAATCGGCGGCGAGTTTATAGGGGAGTGAGTATGCCACAAATTGAGCGCAGTGCGCTGGTTTTTTATAGTGCACAGCAGATGTTTGATTTAGTCAATGCTGTACCTGACTATCCGCAGTTTCTGCCTGGCTGTACCTCTGCCCGTATTGTTAGTCGGTCTGATACAGAGATGGTGGCGGCGCTTACTGTTTCCAAGGCCGGTATTGGTCATACTTTTACTACGCGTAATACGTTGTATCCCGCACAGCGCATTGCTATGCAATTAGTTGATGGCCCGTTTAAACAATTACAGGGTGGTTGGGAGTTTCAGCCATTAAGCGCGACGGCGTGTAAGGTGATACTGAAACTAGAGTTTGAGTTTTCTAACAGATTAATTCAATTCGCCTTTGGTAAAATATTTACTGAGCTTACCGCGTCAATGATTAATGCATTTACACAACGGGCAAAACAGGTATACGGGGTGCAGCATGACTGAGCAAATTACTGTAGAAGTAACGTACGCCTTACCTGAACGACAAAGCTTACTTACCTTAACTGTAGGGCGCTTATGTACAGTGCAGCAAGCAATTGAACAAAGTGGTATTTTGCAGCAATTTGTCGATATAGATTTAACCCGGCAAAAAGTAGGTATTTGGAGCCGTCCGGTTAAACTAGATGATGTGGTAAAAGCGGGTGACCGCGTAGAAATTTACCGAGCGTTAATTGCCGATCCAAAAGATTTACGTCGACGCAGAGCTGAAAAAGCTAAAGAAGAAGGGCGAGCAGATAAAACTACCGGCGGCCGAGTACATGATGCTAAACCAGTTAGCGAATAAAAAACCAGCTTAACGCTGGCTTTTTATGTTGCGGTTTTTTTAAATATCGAGTGGCGTGTTAAAGTCTGCTGATTTTTCAAAATCACCTTTTAAATCAACTAGCTTGTCGTCTTTAAACTCAACAATAAGCTGTTTCTTAAACTGGCTGCCGTTACCGCCTTTTAATGCGTAAAAATAATGCCAGGTATCATTGTCAAAAGCATTACTGGCCACTGGCGTACCTAGTACATACTTTACTTGTTCTTTAGTCATGGCAATGCGCAGTTTATCGATATCTTTTTGCTCTAAAAAGTTACCCTGTGGTACATCAATGCGATATACCCAGCTACTACAGCCATTTAGGCTTAATAAACCGATTACCAATACTAAGGTTGCTATTACTGCTTTCATTTGTCACATCTACTTTATCTGAATGGGCTTATCATACCTCATGACAAGCCCGCTGAAAAATCTTCTTTCAGACTACGGGGGCACATAAAAGTTCGCGTGCATTGGCAAGCGCACTGGCACTAATATTTTCACCGGCCAGTAAGCGGGCAATTTCACTGATCCTGTCTTCATCACTGAGTTGGCGCATACGGGTTTCTGTAGCTTGACCGTCGGTATATTTTTCGACAAATAATTGTTGATGCCCCTGACTTGCTACCTGTGGCAAGTGGGTAACACAAATAATTTGTGTTGATTCACCTAACTGGCGTAATAAACGGCCAACGCCGGCGGCTACAGGGCCACTGATGCCTACATCTACTTCATCGAATATAAGTGTTGGTGTAGTAATTTTATCGGCCAAAATAACTTGTATGGCTAAGCTGATACGGGATAACTCACCGCCTGATGCCACCTTGTGTAGTGCTTGCAGTGGTTGCCCAGGGTTAGTTGAAACCTGAAACTCTATTGCATCTATACCGTTTGCGCTGGCTTGCTCTGGCGTTAACTTTTGCATTTCTATGCTAAAACGTGCGTTAGCCATACTTAATTCGTGCATGCTACGGCTAATTTTTTCACTTAGCGTTGCGGCAGCTTGCTGACGTAAGTCGCTTAGCTGTTCGGCCTGCACCATATAGTGCTGTTGTGCTTGTATAATATCTTCGTTGAGTTGCTGTAGCCGTTGATCATTGCCAGTTAACGTGGCTAATTGTGCTGCTAGCTGCTGGTGTAGTATTGGTAGCTCTTCGTTAGCAACTTGATGTTTGCGCGCTAGGTTTAACCATTGACCAAGTCGCTCGTCAATTTGAGCTAAACGCTCAGGGTCTAACTCAACTTTATCGGCATAGCGGCGCAGTTCACGGCTGGCTTCTTCGGTTTGCAGTAGGGCATCATTGAGCATTTGGCTGATATTGTTTAACGCAGGGTCTAAACTACTGAGTTGCTCAAGCTGTGCGGTGGCGACGGATAACGCCTGATAAATATTTTGTTGTTCATCATCGTAGAGTAGCTGTAAACATTGTTGGCTTTGGCTTAGTAATGTATTGCCATGGCTTAACCGGCTATGTTCGGCTTCAAGTTCTGGGTATTCGCTTTCTAAGGCAGCAAAATTATCCAGTTCTGCAACTTGATATTCCAACAGCTGGCGTTGTGCGTCGCGTTGATGTTGTGATTGCTCTAATTCGCTATATTCGCGCTGCAGTTGTTGCCAGTGGCGCCAAGTATTGCGGGTTGCTTCACGTGCATTGCTGTTAGTGGCAAATGCATCAACTAATTGACGTTGGTAATCTTGTTTTAGCAGTTGCTGATGCGCATGCTGACCGTGAATGCTTAATAAATGCTGGCCCAAGGCTTTAAGCTGCTGTGCCGGCACTTGCACGCCATTTATATAACCACGTGAGCGGCCTTCACTGCTAACCACACGGCGCACTATACATTCATTGCCCATAGCGAGGTCTTGTTCGGCTAACCACTGTTGTGCAGCACTAAGTTTACTAATATCAAAACTGGCAACAATGTCGGCTTTGTCCGCACCTGGGCGAACTACACCGGCATCGGCGCGTTCACCTAAACATAATGATAGGGCGTCAATGGCAATTGATTTACCAGCACCGGTTTCACCAGTAATGGTAGACATACCGCTGGCCCAATCTATTTCTAGCGCACGGACAATGGCAAAATTACTGATATGCAGATGACATAGCATAGGATGCTCCGGTTCTGGAAATTGTTACTGTGAAAAATAACAGTGGTTATTTATACAGTAACTTTATACAGTAATTTACGCGCTGGCAAGTGGGGAGTTAATAAAGTTTGCTGCCCCAACCGAGTTTGTTACGTAGCACGTGAAAATAGCTGTAACCCGGCGGGTGCACTAGCCTAAGTGGCGTGGGGTATTTGCGAATATAAATATCATCACCGGGCATAACGGCAAGAATAACGTGGCTGTCGCAGCTTATTTGTAAATGAGCATCATTGGTACTGGCAACCTTAAGCCGAATTTCACTGCTGCCTGATACCACTAATGGCCTGCTGCTTAGTGTATGGGGGAACATTGGCACTAAGGTTACCGCGTCTAAATCCGGGGTAAGGATAGGGCCGCCACCAGATAAAGAATAAGCCGTAGAGCCGGTTGGTGTGCTAATAATTAAACCGTCAGAGCGCTGACTATAAACAAAGTCGTCGTTAATATAGGCTTCAAATTCAATCATGTGTGCCACCTTGTCGGCGTGCAACACTGCTTCGTTTACTGCGCTGTTACTGCTTTTGATTACGCCATGGCGATGCACTGATATTTCTAGCAGGTTACGCTTTTCGGTAACAAAGTTACCTGCCAGCACTTCGCTTAGCGGTTGTTCAAAATTTTCGGGAGCGAGATCAGTTAAAAAGCCTAAATTACCTCGGTTAACACCCAGTACGGATACATCAAACCGCGCGAGCACTCTGGCTGCGCCTAGCATATTGCCGTCGCCACCGACCACGATTGCCAAATCACATTTTTCGCCAAGCGCCACTAAATCTAATACATCGACATTGGGAATGGTTAGCGATTCTGCTACGCGCTCTTCAACATACACCTTTAAGCCTTGCTGCTGTAAAAAGGTATACAGTGCCATTAGGGTGTTGTTAGCACCCGCGTGGTGGGGTTTGCCAATTAGGCCGACGGTGTTAAAGGCGTGTTGCATAGTGGTGTCCTTTCAATGCGTTATCGCAGTATAACGGCAGCAAGCGTAACAGACTAGCGGTGAATGTCGCTTGAATTATAAGCCGATGCCCCCATATCAAAACTCAGTAAAGCAGTGAGAGCGGTAAATGACGTTAACCCTTAGTAGGCCTGAGCTAATTTTAAAGTTGATCGTAGAGCAGTATCTGTTAGACGGCCAGCCAGTGTCATCTAAGTTATTGGCAGATAATACTCAACTAGCAGTGAGCTCGGCTACGGTTCGAAATACTATGATGGCACTTGAGCAACAGGGCTTAATTCGCTCGCCACATACTTCGGCAGGGCGAATTCCTACCTCTGCCGGTATTCGATTATTTATCGACAAAATGTTGCAACTGCAACCTTTAACTAGCTTTTGGAACAATGAGCTTCAGCGCAAATTAGTGCCGCAGTTGCCGGTATCGTTGCTATGCCAACAGGCGGGGCAACTGTTAACTAACTTAACTGGGTTTGTCGCTATTGTTAGTGCACCAAAGGCCGATGGTCGTATTGTGCGGCAAATTGATTTAGTGCGTCTTGCAGCCGATAGATTATTATTAGTTGTAATAGATGAAGACGGTGATATTTTGCACCGTGTGTTGCACTGTGAAATGGCAATTGATAACAGTACATTAAGTAAAGTATTGTGTTTGCTTAATGCGGCATTAGGTGGTGGCGGCCAGTGGCAGGATGGCATTGAGCGGCTCGGCACTATAATGCGTAGCGAAACAGCGTTGTGTCAGCAGTTGTTACAAAAAGTGCTGGGGCAACTAAGTTTAGATGAGTTACAGCAACATCAGCCGTTAGTTTATGGCCAACATCAGTTATTATTGACGCCAGAATACCAGCAAAATTCTGCTTTGCAGCAGGTTATGCAAATGCTAGAGCGGCCAGATGGTTTAATGCAGTTGTTAGATACCGTGACACATGATGACCAGCCCAAATTGTTGTTGGGTAAAGAGTCAGGTTTTGTTGAGCTAAGTAATGTTAGCGTTATTGTGCGGCGCTATCAAACTCAGCCAAAACGCTTGATTGCGTTATTAGGCCCAAGGCGAATGAATTACGCCCGTTTAATTCCATTAGTTGACGCTTGTGCTCGCCAGTTAAATTTAAACTTGAATCGGCGCCAAGCATCCCCATAATACATCTACTTAATTTGGGAGTAGTAATGCATGACTGAGCAACAACAGCCAAACGAAAATACCACTGAGCAAGCAAACGAGCACGCCGACACTGTAGAGTTATCAGGTGAGCAGGCTGTTATAGCCAAACTTGAAGCCGAGTTAGCCGATGCCAAAGCGCAGTTAACTGAGCAGCAAGATCTGATGTTGCGTATTAAAGCTGAATCAGAAAACGTGCGTCGCCGCGCCAGTATGGACGTAGAAAAGGCGCATAAATTTGCGCTAGAAAAATTTGCCGGTGAGCTATTATCCGTAGCCGATAATTTAGAGCGGGCGTTAGAATTTATTAACCGTGAAGACGAAGCGGTAAGAGGTTTAGCTGAAGGTGTTGATTTAACACTAAAAGGTTTCTTAGATACCATCGCTAAATTTGGTGTTAACCAAGTTAGCCCGTTAGGTCAGCCGTTTAACCCTGACTTACACGAAGCTATGAGTATTCAGCCATCGGCAGACGTGGCGCCAAATACCGTTACCTTTGTTATGCAAAAAGGCTATGAGTTAAATGGTCGCTTGTTACGTCCGGCTATGGTTGGTGTTTCTAAAGCTCCCGAATAGGCTGCGGTGTCACCACTAATATTTTGATAAAACCGGCATCTTGCCGGTTTTTTTATGTTAAAACTAACGTATTACTATACCGTGTAAAAAGTGGCTGATAGCGTGCTTAAGCGACAATATATACAACAAATTCCAGAGGTTTGTATGCCACCGCAGTTTATTCGGGCTGTAAAACAACTTATTCCAGCAGAACGCTACTTTGACGATCCGATCGCGACACTAGCCTTTGGTACTGATGCCAGTTTTTATCGTTTAATACCTAAATTAGTGCTACGCATTGAAAGCGAGTCTGAAGTTGTCGCGCTGTTAAAGCTTGCTAATCAATATCAGGTTGCTATTACTTTTCGTGCCGCAGGCACCAGCTTATCCGGCCAAGCGGTAACCGATTCGGTGTTGTTGGTGCTAGGTGAAAACTGGCAACAGCGCGAAGTGCGCGGTTTAGGTGAGCAAATTCGTTTACAACCCGGAGTTATAGGTGCGCAGGCCAATAGTGCGCTTAGCAAATTTCAGCGCAAAATTGGCCCAGATCCCGCATCAATCAACAGCTGTAAAGTTGGCGGTATTGTTGCTAATAATGCCAGCGGTATGTGCTGCGGCACGGCGCAAAATAGTTTTAATACTATCGCGGCAATGCGCATAGTGCTGTTTGACGGCACGGTTTTGGATACCGAAGATGCGCTCAGCGTGACTGCATTTAAGCAAAGCCATGCCCAGCTATTAAATGATTTGGCATTGCTAGGCGCACAAACTCGCGCTAACACAGTACTGCGTGAAAAAATTCAACATAAATATCGATTAAAAAACACCACGGGCTTTTCATTAAATGCGCTAACAGAGTTTAACGACCCGATAGATATTTTAATGCATTTAATGGTGGGTTCTGAGGGTTGCCTTGGTTTTATTAGTGCCGTTACCTATAACACCGTGCCGGATTATCCGCATAAAGCCAGCGCTTTACTGGTATTTGAGTCAGTAGAAAGTTGTTGTCAGGCGGTTAGGATCTTAAAAACGGCTAAGGTGTCAGCGGTTGAATTGCTAGATAGGCGCAGCCTACGCTCAGTTGAACACAAAGAGGGTATGCCAAGCTGGGTGAAAACCTTATCTGCGAATGCGTGCGCTTTGCTAATTGAAACCACCGCAGCTAGTGCTAGCTTATTGCAACAACAGTTAGCTCAATTAAATATAGTAATTCAACAGTTTACACTAGAGCAGCAAGTAAGCTTTAGTACAGATCCGGCAGTATATAACCAGTTGTGGGCTATTCGTAAAGGTACCTTTCCTGCGGTTGGTGCGGTGCGCAAAACGGGCACTACGGTAATTATTGAAGATGTGACCTTTCCACTAGAAAAACTGGCCGAAGGCGTGTCTAGGCTGCAGCAATTATTTGATAAATATTATTACACTGAAGCGATTATTTTTGGTCATGCTTTAGAAGGTAATTTGCATTTTGTTTTTACTCAGGGGTTTGACGACGGTACGCAGGTTGCGCGGTATGAAGCCTTTATGCAGGAAGTAACCAGTTTGGTAGCTACTGAGTTTGGCGGCTCGTTAAAAGCTGAGCATGGCACGGGTCGTAATATGGCGCCCTTTGTTGAACTAGAGTGGGGTAGTGACGCTTATCAGCTAATGTGGCAGATAAAGCATTTACTAGACCCGAAACATATTTTAAACCCTGAAGTGGTGTTAAGTCATAATCCTAGGTTGCATTTGCAAAACTTGAAGCCGCTCCCCCCGACGCATTTTTTAGTTGATAAGTGCATAGAGTGTGGTTTTTGTGAACCAGTGTGTCCATCGAAAAAACTTAGCTTAACGCCGCGCCAGCGCATCGTAACGCAGCGTGAAATATCACGTTTAAATCGCAGTGGTGATGACCCTAAACGTTTAGCTGCTTTGCAGCAGGCCTACCAATATCAAGGCAACGATACTTGTGCTGGCTGCGGTATGTGCAGTACTGCATGCCCTGTGGGTATTAATACCGGCGACTTAACCCGACAACTGCGCGCCGCCAATAATCGGCGCTGGCAGGGTACGGCCACTTTTTTAGCTCGGCATTTTGCTACTGTATCTAGGTTAGCTAAGTTGGGGCTAACGCTAGGTAAGCTATTTAGCCCACTACTGCCATTTTGGCACTCGGCTATGCCGCAGGCTAATTATGCTAAATTACGCACTCGCGATAATGGCTTACAGCCCGTTATTTACCTTGCGGGTTGCTCTGGCCGGGTAATGGCGCCACAAGCAAACAGCAAAGATAGCCGCAGCTTATTGCAGGTTAGTACCGATTTATTAGCTAAAGCCGGTTATCAGCTTATTGTACCTGAGGGCATTAATAGTCAGTGCTGTGGTATGCCGTTTCAGTCGAAAGGTCAGTTTGCTGCAGCTAGCCAAAAACAGCTGCAACTAGAGCAGTGGCTGTTGCAAGCAACCAATAACGGTGAGTTACTGGTGTTTTCGGATACCAGCCCATGCAGTTTAACGCTTAAAGGTAAGTTAGATGGTCGGTTACAAATTATTGATAGTGTTGATTTTTTATTAAGCAAGGTGTTACCTAAGCTTAATGTTACACCGCTTAACGACGCGGTTGCACTGCATGTTAGCTGTAGTGCAAGCCAGTTGGGACAGCAGGATGCGCTGCAAGCGTTACTTAGTGCCTGTAGTAATAATATTGTCGTGCCAGAGGGTATTAGTTGTTGTGGCTTTGCGGGCGATAAAGGTTTTAACTTACCTAAGCTTAACGCATCGGCATTATCTGGCTTAAAAGCGCAAGTCCAACAATGCGCGCAAGGCGTATCAACTAGCCGTACCTGCGAAATTGGTTTATCACACCATAGCGGTGTCGAGTATCAGCATATTGTGTATTTGCTTGATAGATGCAGTAGTTAAGTATATTTACTGCAATATTTTAGCTAAGGTTAAAGCTATATTGGGTTACTTGTCCCAGTATTGTTGATTGCAATTATTTATCGCAACTATTTAGTGCAACTTAGGAGTCGCATGCAACCGCCGCTAACACCCATAAATGAAAGTGATCGCCTTGAGGCACTTTATGCGACAGGTTTGCTTGATACACCAAGTGAGTTACGTTTTGATCGCTTAACCCAACTGGTTCAGCTGTGTTTAGGCAGCGACATTGTTTTAGTGTCGTTAATAGATACAGCACGGCAATGGTTTAAATCAAAGCAGGGCGTAGCCGTTTGTGAAACGCATCGCGATATTTCTTTTTGCGGCCATGCGGTGCTTGCAGACGATATTTTTGAAGTTACTGATGCCAGTCTTGATCCGCGCTTTACCGACAATCCGCTAGTAACCGATGCGCCCTTTATCCGTTTTTATGCCGGTGCACCACTTACTGTGCAAGGTGAGCGTATTGGCACACTATGTATTATCGATGCTAAGCCACGTCAGCTAAATGCCAAAGAGCGCCAAATTTTACGTAAGTTTGCGGATGCGGTAGAGCAAGAAATTATCGACCGCCAACAAGAATATGCCGAAGTAGCGCTAAACGCCAGTCGCGATCAATTTGAAAGTTTAGTGGCTAACATACCCGGAATTACTTATCGCTGTGACGCCGATGAACATTGGACTATGCGCTACATGAGTAGCAGCATTGACCCGTTATCGGGTTATCCAGCCAGTGACTTTATTGCTAACTCGGTGCGCAGCTATAGCAGTGTCATACACCCCGATGACACGGCACGTGTAGAAACGGTAGTAGCCGACGCGGTGTTGCACCGGCACGGTTGGATACTTCAGTATCGAGTGATACACAAAGATGGCCGTGTGATATGGGTAGAAGAGCGCGGTAAAGCTGGCTATGACAGCAATAACAACGTGCGCTATCTAGATGGTTTTATTCTGGATATCAGTGAAGAGAAAAAGCTAAAACATCAACTTATTACGTTAACTTCACAGTTGCCGGGCGCGGTGTATCAGTACCAACAGTGGCCAGATGGTCGGGTCGCGTTTCCTTACGCTAGCGCGGCTATTAGGTCTATTTATGGCCTTACACCAGCGCAAGTTAAAGATGATGCCAGTGTTGTCTTTAGTAAAATTTGTAGCGAAGATTTGCCTGCATTAGCCCACAGTATAGAACGGTCGCGCCAGCAGTTAACGGTTTGGCAGTGTGAATATCGGCTACGTCGCGACGATGGAGCAATAGCTTGGATACTAGGTAAGGCAAACCCAGAGCGAATGCTTGATGGCAGTACACTCTGGCACGGCTATATTCAGGATATCACAGAAACAAAACAGCACTATTTACAGTTAGAGCAAGTGAATCAGCAGCTACACTTGGCGCAGCAGCGCTTAGATACCGCGAGTGAAAACGCGCTAATTGGCTTTTGGCAGGAGTCCTTAACTCACGATGAAGTGTGGTGGTCGCCGATTATTTACCATATTTTAGGTTTTGAGCAGGCCAATACCGTACCTAGCGTGGCATTATTAAGAAGTGTAGTGCACCCGGATGATCGTCAGCTTGTAGCCGAAAGTGACAACGCAGCCTTAGAAACGGGTACGCAAGATGTAGTGCATCGTATTATTCGTTCTGATGGCAGTATTCGTTGGGTGCATGAATTAGCACGGGTGCTGACGAATGCGGATAACGAAGAGCAGTTTCTAATTGGCTCAGTGCAAGACGTAACTGAGCGCATGCAGCTACAGCAGCTGAAGAATGAGTTTATTTCTACGGTAAGCCATGAGCTAAGAACACCTCTTACTTCGATTAAAGGGGCGCTAAGCCTGTTGAATTCAGGCACCCTTGGCCAGTTGCCAGAAACTATTAGCCGCTTAATTAATGTCGCCTACAGCAATAGTGATCGCTTATCTCAGCTTATTAACGATCTACTGGATATAGAAAAACTTGCAGCGGGTAAAATGAACTTTGAGCTGCAAACCGTCAGTCTTTTTGCTGAGCTAGAACATACGGTAATGAATTTACAGCCTTATGCTCATCAGTTTACTGTGCAGTTGCGTTTAGAGCCTATCGCGTCGGCAATACAAATTACGGTTGATACCTCACGCTTGCAGCAAATACTGACTAACCTGGTATCTAATGCTATAAAGTTTTCGGCTAAAGATGCAGTGGTAACATTAAACGCCACGCCGACAACAGACTCTGTGCGCATTGACATTACAGACACCGGGGTTGGTATTGCGCCAGAGTTTCATACTCGGGTGTTTGAGCGCTTTGCGCAAGCAGATAGCTCTAATAACCGCCAAACAGGTGGTACCGGTTTGGGTTTGGCCATTTGCAAAGAATTAGTCGAAAAAATGGGTGGGCAAATAGGTTTTGATTCGGTTTTTGGTGAAGGCTCAACCTTTTATATTATTTTGCCATTGAATAAGCAAAACAATACTAGCAACGTGCTAAGTCGTGTAAATAATGAAAACATCAAATAGCAATAAAGCGGATATCTCGCAGGCTTTTAATAGTGTAAGGCAACGCTTTGCCGAGGGTTTACCGCAACGAGCTGCAGCAATGTTGGCGACCGTGCAGCAAAAATCTAGTGACGCAATGTTGCGTGAGATTATTGCTGAGTCGCATAAATTATCAGGTGCCTGTGGCACCTTTGGCTATGCTTTGCTTGGTGCCATGGCAAGGCAAATTGAACAGCTTGCCCAAGCAATAAAAGCAAAGGCTGAGCAAGAGCAGGAGCAAGCAATACCCGAGCTGATTCATTTAGTGCAAGAATTTGATATTGAAGCGGCACAAGTTACGGCTGCAATATTGCAGAACACCGCGTCGTCAGAACAGCTGTTGGTCACTAAAAATAGTATTTGGTTGTTATTAGATAACGTTGCACTAACTGATGAAATTACCGAGCAGTTACACGGGTTTGGTATGCAAGTTGAGTTTTTTACCAATTTTACCAGCTGTGTTAAACGTTTAACTAAGGATACGCCACTTATTTTGTTTTCTGCGGTCACCTTAGCCAATGGCGAGTCATTGTTCGAGCAAAAGTTACTGTTAAATATGCTGGTAAAGCAACAAGTTCGTTTAATGGTGCTCGCTAAGACTGATAGTTTTGCCACACGTATTCAAGCTGCACAATTACGAGCAGAAGCCTTCTTTTGCTTGCCTTTAGATGTACCTGAAATAATTACGCAAATTAGTGAGTTACTCGATTACAGCATTACTAATGCTGGCCGAGTGTTTATTGTTGATGACGATAAATTGCTGGCCGAACATCACGCTTTAGTATTGGCCGAAATAGGTATAGAAACGCGAATAAATGCCAATGTTGAGCACATTATTGAAGAGATTATGAGTTTTCAGCCTGACCTAATCTTGATGGATATGTACATGCCAGATTACTCCGGCGCAGAAATTGCTGGTTTGTTGCGGCAGTATCGTAGTTTAAAGCGTTTGCCGATTGTGTTTCTATCGTCAGAAATGAATAAGGCACTGCAAATTCGTGCTATGTCGCACGGCGCAGATGACTTTATTACCAAGCCAATTGACGATATTCAATTAGCGCAAGCTATTAAGGTGCGTTTAGCCCGCAGTTTACAGCTAAAAAACCTGATTGAAAAAGATGGCTTAACCTCGCTGGTAAGGCACGCGGCAATTAAAGATGCAGCAGAAATGGAGTTTTTGCGGGTTGAGCGTACCGGTAAGCCGTTGGGTATTGTCATGCTAGATATTGACCGTTTTAAAACCGTAAATGATACCTATGGCCATGCTACCGGCGATTTAGTTATTGCGTCTTTGGCGACGCTATTACGCAAACGTATTCGTAAAACTGATCGTGCAGGGCGTTACGGCGGTGAAGAGTTTCTATTAGTGTTACCAGATTGCAATACCGAACAAGCAAAATTGCTAACTGAGCAAATTTTAGCAGCATTTAGTGGGCTCTATTTTAATGCCAAAGATCAGCAATTTAATTGCACATTTTCTGCCGGTGTAGTGTCAAGTGGTGATGATAATTTTGCTAACGCCGCGCAAATGATCGCGGCTGCAGATAAGGCGATGTATCAGGCTAAAGAAAGTGGCCGCAACCGAGTGTTGCACTGGCAGCCGCCAGCAAGTAACTAAGGCGGCGCCACGATAGCAATTAAAGCTTATTTAAAATTTCTGCTGGTAAAGCTAACTCGTCGTTTTGA
The DNA here is from genome assembly GCF_004345025.1 of Rheinheimera sp. D18. Classification (GTDB taxonomy): domain Bacteria; phylum Pseudomonadota; class Gammaproteobacteria; order Enterobacterales; family Alteromonadaceae; genus Alishewanella; species Alishewanella metallidurans. Next base: position 657,015 of record NZ_CP037745.1, read on the forward strand.
TTAACACCAACACCGCGGTCTAAGATGTTTTTCGCAATTTGTTTGGCTTCATCTAATGAGTGCATTTGCGCCGTGCCGCACTGGTAAATGTTTAACTCGGGAATATCGTTCTGGTTGGCAACGTGCAATACGTCATCCATCGCCGCTTGCCATGCTTTGGCTACACGTTGCTCGTCTGGTGTGCCAATTAAGCTCATATAAAAACCGGTACGACAGCCCATCGGCGAAATATCAATAATTTCAACATCATTACCGTTTAAATGGTCACGCATAAAGCCAGCAAATAAGTGCTCTAGTGTATGAATACCTTTCTCAGACAGTATTTCTTCATTTGGTACACAAAAGCGTAAATCGAATACGGTAATAGCATCACCTTTAGGCGTATTCATTTTCTTCGCCACTCGCACAGCCGGCGCTTTCATAATGGTATGGTCTACGGTAAAGCTGTCTAATAATGGCATGGTAACAATCCTTAATACGCTTACGTTAATGGCCGCTATTATAGGCAGTTCAAGCGGCATAAGTTAACTGCTTTTGTAATTTAACGCGTTAAACGCAAGCTAAGACCATAGAATTAGGTCTTAAATGAAAAAATTTTATAATAATAACCTTGAATGGATTAGGGCTAATCCCCATTAAGTCTTCAACACAATTTTTAATTGTTCAGATTATAAATGGAGAGCAGTTATGGGCAGAATCATTGGTATTGACTTAGGTACAACTAACTCATGTGTGGCGGTATTAGACGGCGATAAACCTCGCGTATTAGAAAACGCGGAAGGTACTCGCACTACGCCATCTATTATTGCGTATGCTGAAGATGGCGAAGTATTAGTTGGCCAGCCAGCAAAACGTCAGGCAGTTACTAACCCTAAAAATACCTTATTCGCAATTAAGCGTTTAATTGGTCGTCGTTTTGAAGACGAAGAAGTTCAGCGCGACATTAAAATTATGCCTTACGCAATTGTTAAGGCTGATAATGGTGATGCGTGGGTTGAAGTTAAAGGTAAAAAATTAGCTGCACCACAAATTTCAGCTGAAATTTTGAAGAAAATGAAAAAAACCGCTGAAGACTTTTTAGGTGAAGCGGTAACGGCAGCAGTAATTACTGTTCCGGCCTATTTTAATGATGCACAGCGCCAAGCAACTAAAGACGCTGGCCGCATTGCAGGCTTAGACGTAAAACGTATTATTAACGAACCAACAGCTGCAGCACTGGCTTATGGTATGGACAAAAAGAAAGGCGACACCAAGATTGCAGTGTATGACTTGGGTGGTGGTACTTTCGATATTTCTATCATTGAAATTGATGACGTAGATGGTGAACAAACGTTTGAAGTATTAGCAACCAACGGTGATACGCACTTAGGTGGTGAAGACTTCGATAACCGTTTAATCAACTACTTAGTAGAAGAATTCAAAAAAGAGCAGGGCATAGACCTGCGCAATGATCCACTAGCAATGCAGCGTTTAAAAGAGTCTGCGGAAAAGGCAAAAATTGAATTGTCTTCAGCTTCGCAAACCGAAGTTAACCTGCCGTATATTACGGCCGATGCCTCAGGCCCTAAACACCTGAATATCAAGGTAACGCGCGCTAAGTTAGAGTCATTGGTTGAAGATTTAGTACAACGCACTATGGAACCGCTAAAACAAGCGTTAAAAGACGCCGGCTTAAGTGTTGGCGAAATTAACGACATTATTTTGGTCGGTGGCCAAACACGTATGCCAAAAGTACAGGAAGCAGTAACTGCTTTCTTTGGCAAAGAGCCACGTAAAGACGTTAACGCCGATGAAGCGGTAGCCGTTGGTGCTGCGATCCAAGGTGCGGTGTTATCGGGTGATGTTAAAGACGTCTTGTTATTAGACGTTACACCATTGTCTTTAGGCATTGAAACCATGGGTAGCGTAATGACTGCGCTAATTGAGAAAAACACCACGATTCCTACCAAGAAATCGCAGGTATTCTCAACCGCGGAAGATAATCAGTCTGCCGTAACGATTCACGTGCTGCAGGGTGAGCGTAAGCGTGCGACGGATAACAAATCGTTAGGTCAGTTTAATTTGGAAGGTATTCGTGGTGGTCGTCGTGGCGAACCGCAAATTGAAGTCACCTTTGACTTAGACGCGGATGGTATTTTGCACGTATCAGCTAAAGATAAAGAAACTGGTAAAGAGCAAAAAATTACCATCAAAGCCAACTCTGGTTTGAGCGATGAAGAAATTCAAGCCATGGTACGTGACGCCGAAGTTAACGCTGAAGAAGATAAGAAGTTTGAAGAGTTGGTGCAAACCCGTAACCAAGCTGATGCCATGGTGCATGCTACGCGTAAACAGTTGGACGAAGTGGGTGACAAGCTAGCCGCAAATGATAAAGCTGCAATTGAATCGGCCATTAAAGAGTTAGAGGCCGTATTACAAGGTAGCGATAAGGCAGCAATTGATGAGAAATCTCAGGCGCTGATGCAGGCTGCACAAAAATTGATGGAAGCGTCTCAAGCAGGTGCACAACAAGGCGGTGACGAAGCAGGCCAACAGGCCGGCGACGATGACGTAGTTGATGCTGAGTTTGAAGAAGTTAAAGACGACAAAAAGTAAGTTAGATCTAAACTAGGCTGCAGTATACTGCAGCCTTTTAAATTAAGAAGCACTGAGCGAGAAGTATGTCCAAGCGTGACTATTATGAAGTATTAGGTGTCGCTAAAGGCGCCGACGATAAAGACATCAAAAAGGCTTATAAACGCCTCGCCATGAAACTTCACCCCGATCGTACTCAGGGTGATAAAGCTCTGGAAGAGAAGTTTAAAGAAGTCCAAGAAGCCTATGAAGTATTATCGGACGAGCAAAAGCGCGCAGCCTATGACCGTCATGGCCATGCCGGTGTCGATCCGAACCGTGGTGCCGGAGGTTTCGGTGGTGGCGCCGGTGGTGGCGATTTCGGTGATATTTTCGGTGATGTGTTCGGCGATATTTTTGGTGGTGGTGGCCGTCGTGGTCAGTCCCGCGCTCAACGTGGGTCTGACTTACGCTACAACCTAGAGCTAAGCCTAGAAGAAGCTGTTCGTGGCAAATCGGTAGACATTAAAGTACCTACCATGGTGGGTTGTGATAGTTGTGATGGTTCAGGTGCGAAAAAAGGCACTGCTGCTAAAAGCTGTCCAACATGTCATGGTGCCGGCCAGGTTACTATGCGTCAGGGCTTTTTTGCCGTGCAGCAAACCTGCCCAACCTGTAGTGGCCGCGGTAAAATTATCCCAGAACCTTGTACTAAGTGTCATGGTGATGGTCGGATAGAAAAAACTAAAACGCTGTCAGTTAAAATTCCAGCTGGCGTTGATACCGGTGATCGCATTCGTTTAACCGGCGAAGGCGAAGCTGGTATGCATGGCGCGCCTGCGGGTGACTTGTATGTACAAGTGCATGTTAAAGAGCACCCAATCTTTGTGCGTGAAGGTAATAATTTATATTGTGATGTGCCGCTAAGTTTCACTATTGCCGCATTGGGTGGTGAAATTGAAGTACCAACACTCGATGGCCGATTAAAACTGAAAATTCCTGCCGAAACGCAAACAGAAAAAATGTTCCGTTTACGTGGTAAAGGTGTGCAGTCTGTACGCGGCGGTGGCGTTGGTGATTTAGTGTGTAAGGTGGTTATCGAAACACCGGTAAACCTAAGTGACAAACAAAAAGAGTTGTTACGACAGTTAGATGACAGCATGGCGGGTGATGGTGAGGCAAAACATCGTCCTAAATCGAAAGGTTTCTTTGATGGAGTGAAGAAATTTTTTGATGATCTAACCAGCTAATCTTTGTTAAAGAACCACCTTCGGGTGGTTTTTTACTATTTCATATATACAATAAACGTCAGTTCAGCTTACTAACGCTGTTGTCACAAATAAGGAAGTTTTTATGTTTAAAAAGTTATTTATTACTGCAACCTGTGTTTTAGTCATCGCAGCTTGTGCCCAGTCACCCACTGGCCGTCGGCAAATCATGCTCTTTAATGACACCGAGCTTAGCAAAATGGGCGCGCAAACCTTTGACACTATGAAGGCCGAAACACCTATTGCGAAAGATGTAAAAGTTAATAAGTATGTGCAATGCGTAGCTAATGCCTTGTTGGCGGTAACGCCAGAAAACTTACGGGCAAAAAGCTGGGAAATCGTGGTGTTTGACTCGGAGCAAGTGAACGCCTTCGCCTTACCCGGTGGTAAAATTGGTGTCTACACCGGGCTGCTGAAAGTTGCAGAAAACAAAGATCAGCTAGCTGCTGTTATTGGCCACGAAATAGGTCACGTTATTGCAGGTCATAGTAACGAACGCTTATCAACGAACCAAGCGGTGCAAACGGTACTGTCGTTAGGTGATGCCGGTATGAAAGCTTACGGCGTAAAGTATCAGCAAGAATTAATGACCGCATTTGGTTTAGGCGCACAACTTGGCGTAACGTTACCCTTTAGCCGTGCCCACGAATCGGAGTCAGATATTATCGGCCTAGATTTAATGGCTAAAGCCGGTTTTGAACCACGCCAAGCCGTTAATTTATGGCAAAATATGGCTGCAGCAGGCAGTGGCGGTACGCCAGAGTTTATGTCAACTCACCCTGCACCAGAAACCAGAATTAAAGATTTACGCGACAAATTACCCGAAGCAATGAAAACCTATAACGAACGTAAAGCCGCTGCGTCTTTACCAAAATGTTCATTATAATACTGAGCTAATTAGCGAATATAATGCCCAACATACTCGCAGCGGGCATTATATTGCTATGCAATTTTTCTATCTGCACTAGTTAAGCCGCCGTACTTTTTCTCAATAGTATGGTAAACATGGCGACAACAAGTAGGATTAAACAGTAGTAACTTTGTGTCACCACTTGCCACGGCGAAATACCAAAACTAGCCCCTAACAATAGCGCCTGTGCACCATAAGGCACCAAACCTTGACTAATACAGGCAAAAATATCCAATAAGCTGGCGCTGCGACGTGGCGATATCTGGTGTTGCTGCGCGAGTGTTTTAGCAACGTCACCGGTTAACACGATAGCTACCGTGTTATTGGCAATACACAGGTTACTAATAAAGACTAATGCTGAGATCGCCAGTTGCTGCGCTTTATTACCAGAGAGTTTTAAGCCGTTTGCTGCGTGTTGAATTTTGCTAGCAATCCAGCTTAACCCGCCCTGTTGTTTAATAAATTCACTTAACGCACTGACCAGCATCGCTAAAATGAATATTTCTTGCATGCTGGCAAAGCCACTAGCAATATCTTTACCCAAGTTAGCCAACATATAATCACCCAAAAACGCACCCTGCAACGCAGCCAGAACTATCCCTAGCAGCAATACGACAAATACGTTTAAGCCAAGTACAGCAAGCAACAAAATAGCCGCGTAAGGTAATACTGCACTCCAGTTAATATTCTCTGTTGTTATTACTACACCGTCACTGGCTAGTGCGATATATAGCAGCAGCGTAAGTAACGCCGCTGGCAGTGCTATTTTAATATTTTCGCGAAACTTGTCTGACATTTTTGCGCCCTGAGTGCGGGTGGCGGCAATGGTGGTGTCAGAAATGATAGATAAGTTGTCACCAAACATAGCGCCACTTAGCAATACGCCAGCGACTAAGGCTGGGGCCATATCGGCTTGGTTAGACAAGCCAGTAGCAACCGGCGCTAATGCACCAATGGTACCCATCGATGTACCCATAGCAGTAGAAATAAGCGCAGCTATAACAAATAATCCTGGTAATAACCACGGTGCCGGTACCAAACTCAAGCCTGCATTTACGGCCGCATCAACACCACCGGTGGCTGCGGCAACGCTAGCAAACGCGCCAGCCAGTAAATAAATAATACACATAGTGATGATATTGCTATTACCTGCGCCTTTAATCATCACATCAATAGATTGCTGCAGTGGTGCCTTATGTAACCAGACTGCCAATATTAATGCCGGAATAATGGCCACGTGGCCGGGTAATTGATAAAAAGCATACGCCACACCTTGGCTTTGCAAATATAAGCCAGTACCAAGAAAAAGTATGATAAAAAGCAGCAGTGGCAACAAAGAGCGTTTAGCCCCTAGTGTTGCAATAATATTTCGATTCATAGTGTTACCTTATAAAAAACCATCTGGTTCTGGCTGCAATGGCGTGCAATATATAGATGGCTAGATGGCCTGTCAATTGTGAAGGCATAATCAGCTACTGGTATAAATTACCTGAGTTGATTATGCTGGCAACTTATTTATTACATTGCTTTTATTGGAGCTCGGATGTCAGCAGGTAAGCTAATTGTTTCTAAGCGTTTTTTGCCCTTTTTTCTTACTCAAGCTAGCGGCGCGTTTAACGACAATGTATTTAAAAATGCGTTAATGCTAATGCTTACCTTTGCCGCAGCAAATGCCCTGCCATGGGACATTGATTTAACCATGAATTTGGCGGCCGGCTTGTTTATTTTGCCGTTTTTACTATTTTCAGCTACCGCAGGCGCTTTAGCTGATGCGGTGTGTAAAACTAGGTTAATTCGTGCATTAAAGTTGCTTGAAATCGGTTTAATGTTATTAGCCGGTGCTGCATTTTACTTTGAACAATATATGTTGTTGCTTGCGCTACTATTTTTAATGGGTAGCCAATCTGCATTTTTTGGCCCCGTTAAGTACGCTATTTTGCCGCAATTACTGACTGAGAAAGAATTATTAGCGGGTAATGCTTGGGTAGAAATGGGCACTTTTATCGCTATATTACTGGGCACTATTACCGGAGGTGTATTGGTTGGCTTGGCTGGTGCGCCAATATGGATCGCGTTAATTGTTATCGCATTTTCTGTGTTGGGTTATCTGATTAGTCGAAAAATACCCTTGGTAGATAAAATGGCTGGTGCTGAGCACTTTCGCTTTGCCCCTTGGCAGCAAACTAAAGCGGCAATTAGCATTAGTTACAGCAACAGAACGCTGTACTTAGCTATTATGGCGATTAGCTGGTTTTGGTTTTTAGGCGCTAGTTATCTAACCCAGTTTCCTAATTTTACTAAAACCATACTCGGTGGTGATAACACCGTTGTGACCGCGCTGCTAGTGGCATTTTCAGTGGGCGTTGGTATAGGGTCTATGCTTTGTGAGCGGCTATCTGGCGATAGAGTAGAGTTAGGTTTAGTGCCGATAGGCTCGGTAGGCTTAACGGTGTTTGGTGTTAGTTTATTTTTTAGTAGCCCAGCGCAATTATCCGTAGAGCTATTAAATTTGCAACAGTTTTTAGCAACCGGTTTTGGTTGGAAAGTACTGATCGATCTTATTTTTATTGGTATATCGGGTGGTCTATTTATTGTGCCGCTATATGCATTATTACAGCAGCGCGCAGAACCGCAGCAGCGAGCGCGAGTGATCGCGGCTAATAATATTTTTAATGCCTTGTTTATGGTAGCCAGCGCAATTGCCGGTATTGTCTTTTTAACCGTGTTTAATTTAGCGATACCAGAATACTTTTTAATACTGGCCGTAATGAATGCAGTTATTGCTATTTATGTTTATAGCCAAGTACCAGAGTTTGCCGTGCGCTTTGTTATTTATTTGCTCGGCCATACTATATACCGCGTGAAAAGTCACGGGCTTGAGCATATCCCAAACGACGGCGCCGCTATACTGGTGGCAAATCACGTAAGCTATGTAGATGCATTGCTGATTGGCGGTGCGGTGCGCCGTCCGGTAAGCTTTGTGATGGAAAAGGCAATTTATGATTTACCTGTTGCCAATTGGTTATTTAAAGCCGCTAGAACCATTCCAATTTGTGCCAAGCAAAAAGATGAAGCGGTGTATGAAGCTGCATTTGCCGCGATTAAACACGAATTAGCGCAAGGTAACTTAGTATGTATTTTTCCGGAAGGACGCTTAACTAAAACCGGAGAAATTGACAGCTTTCGTCCCGGTATCGAGCGTATTGTCGCCGAAACGCCAGTACCCGTTATCCCTATGGCGCTACAAGGCTTATGGGGCTCATTTTTTAGTCATCATGGTAATGGCGCATTTAAATTTAAAGGTCGATTTTGGTCAAAGGTTAATTTGATAGCTAGCGCTGAAATTCCAGCAGAACAAGCATCGGCAGCAGAGCTGGAACAACAGGTCAAGCGCTTAAGAGGCGCGGGACGTTAAGTGTAACTGTCAGGTTAATTGACATTATGGCTGTACCATCATCTTGTATGTGGTATAGCTTTTAAACGGTCTATCGTGTTTATTTTAGATATAGCTGTTCATATATTATACAGTAGTTAAGTTTTACTGCGGTTATCGCTATAGCGCTGTTGGTGTGTTAGCGCACCAAGCTCAATGTTACCTCTTCTATTTACTATTAATTGTGGTTTTTCACTTGTAGGCATGTAAGTTGCTGTAGCAACGTGCAGGCCTGTCTAGGCCGCTAATAAAAATAAAGGGATAACGAATGAAAACAATACCATCATTTCTTTGGTTGAAGTGTTTTGTGCTCAGTATCAGTTTAACTTTGCTCACTTTACCTGTATCTGCGTCGATAATTTTTTCTGACATTTATATTTTTGGTGATAGCTTGTCTGACACAGGTAACACCAAAGCTACTGTGCCTCTAGGTAGTCTTGGGCCTGTAGCTGCATTGGCTGGTTATGGTCCAAACGGCCGTTTCTCTAATGGTAATGTTTGGCATGAATACCTAGCGAGTGATTTAGCGTTATCTACGACACGCTCTACCTCTGGCGGTAATAATTTCGCTTACGGTGGTGCTCGCATTGATAACACGTCAGGTGTGTCGACAGGCGTATTAAATCAGTATGACCAGTATTTAAACCGTTTGTCAGGTAGCGCTTTTGACGCTGATGCATTGTATATTGCTTGGGCTGGCGGCAATGATATGCGTGATTTAGTGGGTGTGACTAGCCCACTGATGATGGTGACGTCTATTATTGGTAACTTTCAAATGATGCTGACCGACATGATTGCACGAGGGGCAATGACATTGTTGGTGCCCAATTTGCCGGATCTTGGCAGTATTCCTGAGTTTGCTGCAACGGCAGAAAGCTTTTCCGGACATGAAGTAAGCATGTTATGGAATAGCATGCTGGAAGATATGCTAATTAATTTGGCAAAAAATTCCGATGCACAAATTTACATGTTAGATGTACGTAGTATATTTGACGGTATTTTAGCCGATCCTTTATCTGAAGGTTTTAGTAATACTACCGACCAATGTAGATCCGTTACTGGTGGGCTTTTCGCTAGTGAACGTACCTGTGCTAACGTTTCACAATATGTGTTTTGGGATGAAATTCATCCGACCAGCCGGGCTCATGGTATTTTAGGACGTGAAGCCTATGCTTTATTGGCAAGCGGTATTACCGTTTATCAGCAAGTTCCTGAGCCTGCAACCTTAGTATTATTTCTTTTAGGCGTTGGCTACATCGCAAGACGCAAGCGTTTTCATTAAATAGAAAATAGCAAACAGCACGCAAAAATATGCGTGCTGTTTACTTAATTTGTTAACAGATACTTGTTCTAACACTGTGCTGCCCTCATTAACTAAGTTAATTATAAATGCGCACGGAGAGCTTTATGCTCAATTTTTCATTTCAAAACCCAACCCGTATTGTTTTTGGCCAAGCTCAGTTGGCAAAGCTAAGTACCTTAATTCCTACTGGTAGTAAGGTATTGCTGCTATATGGCGGTGGTTCAATTAAAAGTAATGGTGTTTACGATCAAGTAGTTAAAGCCTTATCAGGTTTTGATTGGCAAGAGTTTAGTGGTATAGAGCCTAACCCAAGCTTTGAAACACTAATGCGTGCGGCAGATATTGTGCGCCGTGAAAAAATTGATTTTTTGCTGCCAGTAGGTGGTGGTAGTGTAATTGATGGTAGTAAATTTATTGCCGCAGCGGCGATGTTTCACGGTGACGCTTGGGATATTCTAGCCAATGGTGCTCGCGTAACTTCTGCTGTGCCTTTAGGCTGTGTGCTAACACTACCAGCAACCGGCTCAGAAAGTAACGGTAACTCGGTGGTTACTCGCTATGACACTCAACAGAAGTTGTCGTTTTCAAGCCCTTTAGTTTATCCAAAATTTGCGATTCTTGACCCAAGCGTAACCTTTAGCTTACCGCCTAAACAAGTAGCTAATGGTGTGGTTGATGCTTTTATACACGTGATAGAGCAATATTTAACCTATCCGGTTAATGCGCCAGTGCAAGACCGTTTTGCTGAAGGTTTACTGCAAACCCTTATTGAAGAGGGGCCTAAAGCATTACGCGATCCAGATAACTATGATGTGCGCGCCAATATTATGTGGGCAGCAACGATGGCACTTAATGGTTTGATTGGCCAGGGTGTGCCGCAAGATTGGGCAACGCATATGATAGGTCATGAAATTACTGCAGTGTATGGCTTAGATCATGCACAAACCTTAGCTATTGTGTTGCCAGCGTTACTGCAACAGCAACGGCAACAAAAACGCGAGAAACTGCTGCAATATGGTCGTCGCGTATGGCAACTGCAGCATAGCGATGAAGAGCGTTTAATTGATGAAGCCATTAACCACACTCGCGCTTTTTTCGAGCAAATGGGGGTGCCAACACGCTTAGCTGACTACGGTATTACAGCCGATGCGGTGGATATCTTGGTAGCCAAATTAGAGGTTAATGGCATGGTTAAGTTAGGCGAGCATGGCGACATTACGCCAGAGATCACCAAGCAAATTTTGCGCAGCGCAATATAACTACAGGTTAAAGCATTAAAAAATAGCCATTAAGATGGCTATTTTGCTTTCTACTATTGGTTGTTTTTGTTTTAATAGCCGCCTTAGTTATTGATGAACAGAGTTTTATGATGCCAACTATCGGAATTTTTGGTGCTAATGGCCGGATGGGGCGCACGTTAATTAATGTTGCTCACGAGCAGCAGCTAAAACTTACCGGCGCAACGGTACGTCAAGATTCGCCATTTATTGGGCTTGATGCTGGCGAGCTAGCAGGTTGTGGCAAACTTGGGCTATTACTTAGTGCTGCTAATACTTGCAGCATTAACCAAGCGGATATTTGGCTTGATTTTACAATGCCAGAGCCAATGCTGCAGCATTTAACGTTAGCGGTAGCAGCGCAAAAAGCTATGGTCATCGGCGTGACAGGGTTAACGGATCAGCAATACCAGCAAGTGCAACAAGCCAGCCAGCATATTCCTATTATTTGGGCACCTAATATGAGTGTTGGTGTTAACTTGTTGCTACATTTGGTGCAAACCGCAGCCAAAGTGATGGGGCAAACTGCAGATATAGAAATTATAGAGGCGCATCATCGCTATAAGAAAGATGCGCCCTCTGGTACGGCTATGGCAATAGGCAATAGTATTGCTAAGGTACTAGGACGTGATCTAAATGACGTTGCGGTATATGGGCGTGAAGGTATAACCGGTGAGCGTGAGCAACAAACTATAGGGTTTTCTACTATACGTGCGGGCGACGTTATTGGCGATCATACTGCACTATTTGCAGATTTAGGCGAAAGACTCGAAATAACCCATAAAGCGTCTAGTCGAAACACCTTCGCACAAGGCGCACTGCGCGCTGCGCACTGGTTGCAAAATAAGCAGCCTGGGCTTTATACCATGCAACAAGTGCTAGGTTTAGCTAACTTAAGCTAGTTTTATACCGAGCTTGGGCAACAAAGCAACGCAAGTCGATATTTATAATAAAACAGAAAAATTTATAGCTAATTATCCTGCAATCGCATAGAATAGTCAGGTTTGCCCAAGGCAAATTTGCTATCACATTTTGGGTCAAAACGGGTTGTAAAACAGTTGCGGTTTTTGCCCGTTTTTTGCTGTTTGGAGGTTATTTTGTCTAAGTCCGCCCTGCTCGTACTGGAAGACGGCACCGTATTTCACGGTACAGCCATTGGCGCTAAAGGAGTTTCTGTAGGTGAAGTGGTGTTCAACACTTCGATGACCGGGTATCAAGAAATATTAACAGATCCCTCATACGCAGAACAAATCGTCACTCTTACTTATCCGCATATTGGTAACACCGGCACAAACGCTGAAGATGAAGAATCAAATCAGGTTTGGGCTAAAGGTTTAATAATCAGAGATTTACCACTTCTTTCAAGTAACTTCCGTAATCAACAATCTTTAACCGACTACCTCTCTGCACACAATGTTGTGGGTATTGCTGATATTGACACCCGTAAGCTAACCCGAATTCTGCGCGAAAAAGGCACACAAAACGGCTGTATTATTGCCGGTGATAACCTTGATGCAGCTAAAGCCTTGCAGTTAGCCAAAGATTTTCCTGGTTTGGCTGGTATGGATTTAGCAAAGCAGGTTACAACAAAGCAGCCGTATCCTTGGACTGAAGGGGTTTGGCGTCTGGGTGAAGGTTATAACCAGAATACCTCAGGTGAGTTTCATGTGGTTGCCTACGATTTTGGTGTAAAGCGTAATATTTTACGTTCTTTGGCTGAGCGTGGTTGCCGCTTAACGGTAGTACCTGCGCAAACTTCTGCGGCTGAAGTGCTAGCGATGAAGCCCGATGGGATATTTTTATCAAACGGCCCTGGCGACCCAGCACCTTGCGATTACGCCATTGAAGCGATTAAAACTTTTTTAACTACTGATATACCGCTGTTTGGTATCTGTTTAGGCCACCAGTTATTGGCTCTAGCTAGTGGTGCACGCACGCTGAAAATGAAATTTGGTCATCATGGTGCTAACCATCCGGTGCAAATTTTAACTACGAAGCGAGTGATGATTACGGCTCAGAATCACGGTTTTGCGGTAGATGAAACCAGCTTGCCAGAAACCTTGCGCGCTACTCATAAATCGTTATTTGATGGTACTTTGCAAGGCTTAGAGCGCACAGATAAACCTGCGTTTAGTTTTCAAGGACACCCTGAGGCTAGCCCTGGACCGTTTGAAGCCGCTGAGCTATTCGACCATTTTATTGCGCTGATGCGTAAACATTCAGCCTAAGCAAACACGAATTACGGAGACTCAGACGCAATGCCAAAACGTACCGACTTAAAAAGTATTCTTATCTTAGGCGCTGGCCCTATCGTTATCGGTCAAGCTTGTGAGTTTGACTATTCAGGCGCCCAAGCCTGTAAAGCGCTAAGAGAAGAGGGGTATCGAGTTATTTTAGTTAACTCAAACCCCGCTACTATTATGACTGATCCAGAGATGGCTGATGCTACCTATATCGAGCCAATTCATTGGCAAGTAGTAGAGAAAATTATTGAAAAAGAGCGGCCATGTGCCGTATTGCCAACTATGGGCGGTCAAACCGCACTTAACTGTGCGTTAGATTTAGAACGTCACGGTGTACTGGCTAAGTACAATGTTGAAATGATTGGCGCAACAGCTGATGCTATTGATAAAGCTGAAGATCGTAACCGTTTTGATCAAGCGATGCGTTCTATTGGTTTAGCTTGCCCACGTGCCGGTTTTGCTCATTCAATGGAAGAAGCTTTTGCGGTACTAGAAGACATTGGCTTTCCTTGTATTATTCGTCCGTCATTTACTATGGGTGGTTCAGGCGGTGGTATTGCTTATAACCGCGAAGAATTTGAAGAAATTTGTGCTAATGGTTTAGATTTATCGCCGACCAAAGAATTATTGATTGATGAATCATTAATTGGCTGGAAAGAATATGAGATGGAAGTAGTACGCGATAAAAACGATAACTGCATTATCGTTTGTTCTATCGAAAACTTCGATCCAATGGGTGTGCATACGGGCGACTCAATTACCGTAGCGCCAGCACAAACCTTGAGCGACAAAGAATATCAAATTATGCGTAGCGCCTCGTTAGCGATACTGCGTGAAATAGGCGTTGAAACGGGTGGTTCAAACGTACAGTTTGGTATTGACCCTAAAGATGGCCGGATGGTGGTTATTGAGATGAACCCGCGGGTATCTCGTTCATCTGCATTAGCGTCTAAAGCAACCGGCTTCCCGATTGCTAGAGTAGCGGCAAAGCTGGCGGTGGGTTACACGCTAGATGAACTGGCTAACGATATTACCGGTGGTAAAACCCCAGCGTCGTTTGAGCCAAGTATCGACTATGTAGTAACGAAAGTACCACGCTTTAACTTTGAAAAATTTGCTGGTGCTAATGACCGCTTAACCACACAGATGAAATCGGTTGGCGAAGTGATGGCAATTGGTCGCAACCAACAAGAATCATTACAAAAAGCGTTACGTAGCTTAGAAACGGGCATGTCGGGCTTAGACCCTATTATTGACTTAACCAGAACCGATGCCAAAGACATTATTATTCGTGAACTAAAAGAACCGGGTGCCGATCGTATTTGGTACATCGGTGATGCATTCCGCTTTGGTATGTCAATTGACGATATTTTTGCCCTCACCAATATTGACCCTTGGTTTTTAATACAAATTGAAGATTTAATTAAAGAAGAAGCCACCTTGGCCGCGGCTGGTTTTGCTGGTTTAGATAAAGCCGCTATAGCTCGGGTAAAACGGAAAGGTTTCGCCGATAAACGTATTGCCGATGTATTAGGTGTTAGCGAAAACGAAGTGCGTAAAAAACGGCACAGTTTTGCTATTCACCCAGTATACAAACGGGTTGACACCTGTGCCGCTGAATTTGCTTCAGATACCGCTTATATGTACTCCACTTACGATGAAGAATGTGAAGCCGCAACCACTAATCGCGATAAAATCATGATTATTGGCGGTGGACCAAACCGTATCGGTCAAGGTATCGAGTTTGATTACTGTTGTGTGCACGCGGCATTAGCGCTGCGTGAAGATGGTTATGAAACCATTATGATCAACTGTAACCCAGAAACCGTATCAACCGATTATGACACCTCAGATCGCTTGTACTTCGAGCCAATTACTTTAGAAGACGTATTAGAAATAGTGCGTAAAGAGCAGCCCAAAGGTGTGATCGTGCAATACGGCGGCCAAACGCCACTAAAATTAGCCCGTGCCTTAGAAGCTAACGGCGTGCCAATTATTGGTACTTCGCCTGATGCGATAGACCGTGCTGAAGACCGCGAGCGTTTCCAGCAAGCGGTAGTGCGCTTAGGCTTAAAGCAGCCGAAAAACGCCACCGTTACTAGTGTTGAAGAAGCCTTAAGTAAAGCGGCTGATATTGGTTTTCCAATGGTAGTGCGCCCGTCTTATGTACTAGGTGGTCGCGCCATGGAAATTGTCTATGACGAACCAGATTTACGTCGTTATATGACTGAAGCCGTAAGTGTGTCGAATGACTCTCCGGTACTGTTAGATAACTTCTTAGACGATGCTATTGAAGTCGATGTTGACGCTATTTGTGACGGCACAGAAGTGGTTATTGGCGGCATTATGGAGCATATCGAACAAGCCGGTGTGCATTCTGGCGACTCGGCCTGTTCGTTACCACCGCATTCGTTATCAGCTGAAATACAAGACGTGATGCGCGACCAAGTGCGTAAATTAGCGTTAGAGCTGGGCGTTGTAGGCTTAATGAATACGCAGTTTGCGGTTAAAGATAACGAAGTGTATTTAATCGAAGTTAACCCACGCGCTGCACGTACTGTGCCCTTTGTGTCGAAAGCAACCGGTGTTGCCGTGGCGAAAATCGGTGCGCGTTGTATGGTTGGCCAGTCTTTAGCATCACAAGGTGTAACCAAAGAAGTGATCCCACCTTACTACTCAGTTAAAGAAGTGGTTATTCCGTTTAACAAGTTCCCAGGTGTTGACCCTATTCTTGGCCCTGAAATGCGTTCTACTGGCGAAGTAATGGGTGTGGGCGAAACCTTTAGCTCGGCGTTCTCAAAAGGCCAGCTAGGTGCAAGTACTTACATTCCTACTGGCGGTAGAGCCTTGCTTTCGGTACGAGACAGCGATAAAGTGCGCGTAGTTGAATTAGCTAAATTAATGGTAAGCAAAGGTTTTGAGCTTGATGCTACCGGTGGTACAGCTAAAGCATTACAAGCTGCAGGTATCGAATGTCGTACGGTAAACAAAGTATTTGAAGGCCGGCCGCATATTCTCGATAGAATTAAAAACGGTGAATACAGCTATATTGTGAATACTACCGATGGTCGTAAAGCAATAGAAGACTCTAAAGTGATTCGCCGCGGTACGTTGCAGCATAAAGCCAATTACACCACAACCCTAAATGCCGCCTTTGCTACTGTAGAATCCAGTGCAGCCAGTGCATTTGAAAGTGTTGTTTCGGTGCAGGAACTACATAAGAGAGTAAACGGATGAGTCAAATTCCGATGACAGTTCAAGGCGCAGAGCGATTGCGTGCTGAACTGCATGAACTTAAATCGGTTAAACGGCCAATTATTATTCAGGCTATTGCTACCGCACGTGAGCACGGCGACTTAAAAGAGAACGCCGAGTATCACGCTGCGCGTGAGCAGCAAGGGTTTTGCGAAGGGCGGATCCAAGATATTGAAGCCAAGTTATCTAACGCGCAGATTATTGATATCAGTAAGTTAGCTAATACTGGCAAAGTTATTTTTGGCTCTACGGTAACTATTCTGAATCTTGATAGCGAAGAAGAAGTAACCTATCGCATTGTTGGCGACGATGAAGCCGATATTAAAAGCAACTTAATATCGATTAATTCACCAATAGCACGGGGCTTAATAGGTAAAATGGCTGACGATGTTGCAAACATTACCACACCAAAAGGTGTGGTAGAGTTTGAAATTGTCGCAGTGCAATATATCTAACGAGCTCGGATATTAAAAAAGCGCCTTCAGGCGCTTTTTTAATACTAAATACGGGTTAACCGCGTGGTATATGAATTTTCTTGTGTTCAGACGGGCGGAACAATACCAAGGTTTTACCGATAACTTGTACCTTGTGCGCTTTAGTTTCACGAATGATAGCGTCCATAATTAACACTTTTTCTTCGCGATCTTCAGTAGGTACTTTAATTTTAATTAGCTCATGAAAATTAAGAGCAACTTCTATTTCGGCAATAACACCTTCCGTTAAACCGTTATTACCAAGTAGAATAACTGGCTTAAGTTCGTGCGCTTTGGCTTTTAAAAACTGTTTTTGTTTATTGGTTAAGCTCATAAAATGACTATTTCCGCAGATAACGCTTGAATTTTCGTTATTGTAACGCCATCTAACCCATAAGACTAATTAAGAGTGATAGCATGAGCAAGAAAAAACGCTCTGGTAGTTCAACCCGCTGGTTACAAGAGCATTTAAGTGACCACTTTGTGCACAAAGCACAAAAGCTAGGTTTAAGATCGCGTGCCGCTTTTAAGTTAGAAGAAATTAATCAGCAAGACAAGTTGATTAGAACGGGCATGACGGTAGTTGATTTAGGCTCTGCGCCGGGCAGTTGGTCAAAATTTTGTGTTGGCTTAGTGGGAGATAAAGGCACTATTATTGCTTGTGATATTTTGCCGATGGACCCGATAAACGGTGTGAGTTTTTTGCAGGGTGATTTTCGTGAAGGTGATGTATTAAATGCATTGCTAAACCGAATTAACGGCCAGAACGTAGATGTGGTATTGTCTGATATGGCACCCAATATGAGCGGAAATGACACTATAGATCAGGCTCGCTCATACTATCTGGTCGAGCTAGCTTTAGATATGTGTAGCAAAGTATTGAAGCAAAATGGTAGTTTTGTGGTCAAAGTATTTCATGGTGAAGGCTTCGAGCAATTTGTAAAAGATGTGCGCGCCGCTTTTACCACAGTAAAAATTCGTAAGCCCGATTCGTCCCGTGCGCGTTCACGTGAGACATATATCGTGGCGACCGGCTTTAAACTCTAGTAAAGTAGCTGGGTAATTTTATGATTTTCGTTAAGAAGAGGTTATAACCTTGAGTGACATGGCAAAGAATTTGATTGTCTGGTTAGTGATCGCCGTCGTACTAATGTCGGTATTCAATAGCTTTGGTCCTGGTGATAGCAGCGAGCGGCAAACCAGCTACACCCAGTTTATCAAAGAGGTAAACCAGGGGCAGATCCGCGAAGTCAAAGTAGACCGCACTGGTGTAATAACTGGTGTGAAACGCAGTGGCGAGCGCTTTGAAACCGTGATCCCAACCGGTTACGACGCTAAGTTAAACGACGACCTGATTAAAAACGGCGTTGATTCTTTTGGTAGTAAGCCAGAAGAAAGTAGCTGGTTGGCAACTATCTTTATTTCTTGGTTCCCGATGTTACTGCTTATCGGCGTATGGATTTTCTTTATGCGTCAAATGCAAGGCGGTGGTGGTAAAGGCGCAATGTCGTTTGGTAAAAGTAAAGCGCGCTTAATGGGCGAAGACCAAATTAAAACGACTTTTGCTGATGTTGCCGGGTGCGACGAAGCCAAAGAAGAAGTGTCAGAGCTAGTGGATTACTTAAAAGATCCCTCTCGGTTTCAAAAGCTCGGTGGCCGTATTCCTAAAGGTATCTTATTGGTTGGTCCACCTGGTACGGGTAAAACTCTATTAGCTAAAGCCATTGCTGGTGAAGCTAAGGTGCCGTTTTTTACTATTTCAGGTTCAGACTTCGTTGAAATGTTTGTTGGTGTTGGTGCTTCACGTGTACGTGACATGTTTGAACAGGCGAAAAAAGCCTCGCCTTGTATCATCTTTATCGACGAAATTGACGCAGTAGGCCGTCAACGTGGTGCCGGTTTAGGTGGTGGTCATGATGAGCGTGAGCAAACATTAAACCAAATGCTAGTAGAAATGGATGGGTTTGATGGCAATGAAGGTATCATCATTATTGCTGCAACTAACCGTCCTGACGTATTAGACCCAGCATTGCTGCGTCCAGGTCGTTTTGACCGTCAAGTGGTAGTTGGTTTACCTGACGTTAAAGGCCGCGAACAAATTTTAAAAGTGCATATGCGTAAAGTACCATTAGCCGAAGGCGTTGAGCCATCGGTTATTGCCCGTGGTACACCGGGTTTCTCAGGTGCCGACTTAGCTAACTTAGTTAACGAAGCCGCGTTATTTGCTGCTCGCACTAACCGTCGTGTGGTATCAATGGATGAGTTTGAAAAAGCCAAAGATAAAATTATGATGGGTTCAGAACGTCGCTCTATGGTGATGACTGAGAAAGAAAAAGAAATGACGGCGTACCATGAAGCTGGACACGCTATTGTTGGTCGTTTAGTGCCAGATCACGATCCGGTGTACAAGGTGAGTATTATTCCACGTGGCCGTGCGTTGGGTGTCACTATGTATTTACCTGAGCGTGATAGGGTATCGCACAGCAAGCGACATTTGGAAAGTATGATTAGCTCGTTGTTTGGCGGTCGTATTGCTGAAGAAGTGATCTATGGTTTTGAGCATGTTACTACTGGCGCATCTAATGATATTGAACGCGCTACTGACTTAGCCCGTAAAATGGTAACGCAGTGGGGCTTCTCAGAGAAATTGGGTCCGTTACTGTACGCTGATGAAGAAGGCGAAGTGTTTTTAGGTCGTTCAGTGTCAAAAAATAAGCATATGTCTGAAGACACCGTTAAAGCGATTGATGCAGAAATACGTGATTTCATTGACCGTAACTACGATAGAGCAAAAGCGCTAATTGAAGAAAATATGGATGTATTGCATTCAATGAAAGATGCGCTAATGAAGTACGAAACTATTGATGCTAAACAAATTGACGATTTGATGGCAAGACGCGAAGTGCGTCAACCAGAAAACTGGGAGCCGCGCGAAAAAAGCGGTTCTGACGATACGCCAGACACGAAAGCGAGTAGTGATGATGATACCGTCGTATCAGCGAAGCCTTCAGAGGGCAACCTGCACTAAATTGCTATCCTGCTAAGCATACAAGCCCCGGTTCTTCCGGGGTTTGCCTTTACTAGCAAACGGTTTTATTGAGTAGCTGGAGTATTTATGTTGTTGTCTCTTCCGCGTCAGCGTCAACTTAATTTAACTCGCCCGGTCGTGATGGGTATTTTAAATATTACGCCAGACTCTTTTTCTGACGGTGGTAAACACCAGCAATTAGATGCTGCGCTGCGCCAAGCGGAACAAATGCTTAACGACGGTGCACTAATTCTCGATATTGGCGGTGAGTCTACTCGCCCAGGCGCTAACGGTGTTAACGAGCAAGATGAGCTAGCGCGTGTGGTGCCAATCATCAGTGCTATTCGTCAACGTTTTGATTGTGTAATTTCTATTGATACCAGTAAAGCGGCGGTAATGTCAGCGGCGATTCAGGCTGGCGCCGATATGATCAATGATGTTCGCGCTTTGCTTGAGCCTGGGGCATTGGATGTGGCAGTGACCAGCCAAGTGCCAGTGTGCTTAATGCATATGCAGGGCGCGCCACGCAGTATGCAGCACCAACCGCAATACCATGATGTGGTAGCCGAAGTTAAGCAGTTTTTATTAACACGGGCCGCCAGCTGTGAACAAGCGGGTGTAAAAAAAGCGAATATTTTACTCGACCCCGGTTTTGGTTTTGGTAAAAACCTAACGCATAACTATGCGTTGTTGCAGCAATTGTCACAATTTGTTGACACGGGATATCCAGTACTGGCTGGCATGTCGCGTAAATCGATGATTGGCCAATTATTAAATATACCGATTAATGAGCGTTTGGCAGGCAGCCTTGCCTGCGCTACTATTGCAGCATTAAATGGTGCACAGATAATTCGTGTACACGACGTAAAAGAAACCGTGCAAGTGGTCAGGGTTGTGACTGCAATGCAGTATGGAGCATAAAGGATGAGCAGAAAATATTTTGGCACCGATGGTGTACGCGGCAAAGTGGGTGATTTTCCGATCACACCAGAATTTGCCATGAAATTAGGGTGGGCCGCAGGTCGGGTGCTATCGCAGCTGGGAACACGTAAAGTGTTGATCGGTAAAGATACGCGTATTTCTGGTTATTTGCTGGAAACCGCGCTAGAAGCCGGCCTAATTGCAGCAGGTATTAACGTGCGCTTGCTTGGCCCTATGCCAACGCCAGCCGTGGCTTATTTAACGCGCACCTTTCGCGCTGAAGCGGGTATCGTCATTAGTGCGTCGCATAATCCTTATTATGACAACGGTATTAAGTTTTTCTCGGCTGACGGTACCAAATTACCGGACGAAGTTGAGTTGGCTATTGAATATGAGCTAGAGCAACCTATGGTGTGTGAGCCTTCAGAAAAGCTTGGTAAAGCTGAGCGTATTGAAGATGCCGCTGGCCGTTATATCGAGTTTTGTAAAAGCCACTTGCCAAACCATTTATCGTTAAGTGGTATGAAAATTGTTATTGATTGTGCTCATGGCGCTACTTATCACATTGCACCTGCCGTATTTAGAGAGCTGGGCGCTGATGTTGTATTGATAGGCGCTAGCCCAAATGGCATTAATATTAATGCTGATTGTGGTGCTACTCATACCGCGTTACTAGAAAAAACCGTGGTTGAACAAGGTGCTAACTTAGGTATTGCTTACGATGGTGATGGCGACCGAGTAATGATGGTTGATCATACAGGGCGACTTATTGATGGCGATGAAATTGTTTATATTATTGCCCGCGCAGCGCAAGCGCAAAATAAGCTGCAGGGCGGCGTAGTCGGTACGCTAATGAGCAACCTTGGCTTAGAGGTTGCGCTTAAGCAGTTAGGCATTCCCTTTGCCCGCAGTGCCGTTGGCGATCGCTATGTTATGGAATTGTTGCGTGAGAACAATTGGCGTATCGGCGGTGAAAATTCAGGGCACGTGTTGAATTTAGACCACACGTGCACCGGCGACGGTATTATTGCGTCATTGCAGGTACTAACTGCGATGATCGAAGCTAATATGTCGCTGGCCGAGTTTAGCCAAGGCATGCATAAAATGCCGCAGGTACTGGTAAACGTGAAGTTTGAAAAGGGCACCGCGCCCTTAGAGAAGCAGCATGTAAAACAGGTAATTGCTGATGTAGAAGCCAAGTTAAATGGCGGTGGCCGAGTATTAATTCGTAAAAGCGGCACCGAACCACTGATCCGAGTTATGGTTGAAGGTGAGGACGCTGTGTTGGTGCGAGAGTATGCCGAGCAGATTGCTGCCGCGGTGAAAATAGCCAGTTAAATGGCTAATTAAGCCAATAAGGCTTGTTTGACTTGGCGCGGTTCGTTACTATCGCGCCCGTTAAATAATGGGGATAGTTTTCATGCAACGTACACCACTGATTGCTGCTAATTGGAAAATGCACGGTTCAACGGCGTTAGTTCAACAGATGAGCGCAGCACTGTCTGAACTGCCACCGACTAATTTAACTATCGTTGTGTGCCCGCCGGCAACGCTGTTACCACGCTTTTCTCAAGTATCTTCTTTTGCCTTAGGTGGCCAAACATTAAGCCACGAAGTTAGTGGCGCATATACCGGTGAACTCAGCGCTGAATTGCTGCAAGAAGCCGGCGCACACTATGTTATTGTGGGTCACTCAGAACGCCGCACCCTGAACAACGAAGATGACGCATTAGTTGCCGCGAAGCTAGAACGGGCGGTTGCGGCGGGCTTAATACCCATACTTTGTATCGGTGAAACCTTAGCGCAGCGCCAACAAGAAAAAACTGAGCAGGTTCTTGCACAGCAATTAGATGCAGTGTATGCTTCGCAGCCCGAATTACTGGCAAAATCAGTGATTGCGTACGAGCCAGTATGGGCCATAGGCACAGGAGAGTCGGCCACGCCAGAACAGGCACAGGCTACCCACGCTTTTATTAGGCAACATCTGGCGCAATACGATACACAGTCTGCAGTAAGGGCTAAAATATTATACGGCGGTAGTGTTAATGCAGGAAACTGTGCAGCACTATTTCAGCAAGCCGACATAGACGGTGCTCTGGTTGGTGGCGCTAGCCTAAAACCGGCAGAATTTGCGCAAATTTGCCTTGCAGTTACACAAGGTGCAAAGGAATAAGCATGTACGAAATTTTTATAGTAGTTTATTTGTTAGTTGCAATGGCGTTAGTTGGCCTCATTTTAATTCAGCACGGTAAAGGTGCTGATATGGGTGCAGCTTTTGGTGCAGGTGCATCAGCTACCGTATTTGGCTCATCAGGTACTGGTAACTTTTTAACTAAAACCACTACTATTTTGGCCACTATTTTCTTTGTGTTAAGTATTGTGCTTGGCAACTACAGTACTAGCCATAGCAAAGGCGTTAGCACATGGGATGATATGTCTGCACCGGTAACCGAGCAGATTGAGCAGAAGAAAGATGACGCTAGCGATATCCCTGTAGGAAACTAAGTTAACTAAATTCAGCCGAGGTGGTGAAATTGGTAGACACGCTATCTTGAGGGGGTAGTGTCCTAGGACGTGCGGGTTCAAGTCCCGCTCTCGGCACCAAATATAATCAGCAGTTAGCTCCGGCAAAGCTTGCGATTAACCAGTCAGCGCTATATAATAAGCGCGAATTACGGACGCGGGATGGAGCAGCCTGGTAGCTCGTCGGGCTCATAACCCGAAGGTCGTCGGTTCAAATCCGGCTCCCGCAACCAATTTACTAGTAGTACCTTAGTAAGTATTAAGTTTTCAGCTAACATTGGCGATATGTTAACTGATTAGATGCCCATTCGCCCCGCTAGTTCGGGGCGTTTTCGTATCTGCAGACTCAGTTTTACGCAGTAATGGGCTACGGGCCCTTTTTTTATTTGCTTTGCTGCAGCCAAAGTCTGAGTAAAGTAAATGTTTTGGAGGTCATGTTGAACAAGCAAGAACAGAATTTGACAGAGCTATTGTTGCCAACAATTGAAGCGGTAGGCTTTGAGTTATTGGGGCTAGAGCTGGTTCAGGCTGGCCGTCATTCAACATTACGGCTGTACATTGATCATGCTGATGGCGTAAACGTGGATGATTGTGCACGGGTAAGCCGCGAAGTTAGCGCGATTTTAGATGTTGAAGATCCTATTACCAACGAATACCTGCTGGAAGTGTCATCACCAGGTTTGGATCGACCTTTGTTCACTCCTGCACATTTTGTTGCAGTGGTAGGGCAGAAGATAGAAGTAAAACTGGCTATTCCGCAGGATGGTCGGCGCAAGTTTAAAGGTGTACTAACAGCTATTGAAGACGATATGTTGATAGTGGAAGTAGATGGCAAACCCTATCGTTTGCTGATGGATAACGTAGACAAAGCAAACGTGGTACCCGTTTTTTAAGGTATCGGGGCAAAGCGAGGCAACACACAATGGCAAAAGAAATATTATTAGTTGTTGATGCAGTTTCAAACGAAAAGTCAGTCCCTAGGGAGAAAATTTTTCAGGCTTTGGAATATGCATTAGCAGCGGCCACAAAGAAAAAAAATGAAGGCGACATTGAAGTCCGGGTTAACATTGATCGTAAAACTGGCTCTTATGAAACCTTCCGTCGTTGGCAGATTATTCCTGACGATCAGGTGCAAGAGCACCCATACCGCGAAATGACCTTATCGGCAGCGCAGTATGATGACCCTACAGTAAAAATTGGTGATTATTACGAAGAGCCAATTGACTCAATAGAGTTCGACCGTATTACTACGCAAATGGCAAAGCAAGTTATCGTACAAAAAGTACGTGAAGCCGAGCGTTCACAAGTAGTAGAAGCCTATATTGATCAAGTTGGTGAGCTCGTTATTGGCGTGGTTAAAAAAGTAAACCGGGACAGTATCATTGTCGATTTAGGCAACAATGCTGAAGCGATGTTAGGCCGCGAAGAAATGTTACCGCGTGAAACGTACCGTCCAGGTGACCGTATTCGTGCGTTGTTGTACGAAGTAAAACCAGAAGCACGTGGTGCACAGCTATTTTTAAGCCGCTCACGCCCTGAAATGCTGCTTGAGTTATTTCGCATTGAAGTGCCAGAAATTGGCGAAGAAATGATCGAGTTGCGTGGCGCTGCACGTGATCCGGGTGCGCGGGCGAAAGTAGCGGTGAAAAGTAACGATCGTCGCATTGACCCAGTTGGTGCGTGTGTTGGTATGCGTGGCTCGCGGGTACAGGCTGTATCAAATGAGTTAGCCGGCGAACGTGTTGATATCGTGTTATACGACGATAACGATGCGCAATATGTAATAAACGCGATGGCCCCAGCTGAAGTCGCATCAATCATTGTTGATGAAGATGCGCATTCAATGGATATCGCAGTCGAAGACTCAAACCTTGCCATGGCAATTGGTCGTAATGGCCAAAACGTGCGTTTAGCTAGCCAGTTAACCGGCTGGGAACTTAACGTTATGTCGTTATCAGCCATGAAACAAAAACATCAGGAAGAATCAGATCGCGTTCGTCAGATCTTTATGGACGGCTTAGAAATTGATGAAGATTTTGCTGATGTATTAGTAGATGAAGGTTTCTCTTCGTTAGAAGAGGTTGCATATGTGCCGATTAGCGAGCTATTAAGCATCGACGGTCTGGACGAAGCAACCGTAGAGCTGTTGCGTAGTCGTGCCAAAGCGGTATTAACGACGCGTGCACTTGCCAGTGAAGAATCATTAGGCAATGCGAAACCAAGTGAAGCGCTATTAGCGCTAGAAGAATTAGATACCCATATGGCCTATGTATTAGCCAGTAAAGGGGTAACAACGTTAGACGACCTAGCTGAGCTGGGTGTAGATGATTTACTGGAAATTGCCACTATGTCGGAACAACAAGCCGCCGACTTGATTATGGCTGCCCGTAACATTGTCTGGTTTAGCGAAGAAAATAAGTAGTCAACGGAGGTAACAACACAAATGGCAGAAGTCACTATAGAAAAGCTAGCCAGTGATGTCGGTACTACTGTTGAACGGTTAGTACAGCAATTTGCTGATGCCGGTATCAGTAAAGCAGCCGGACAAATGGTCAGTGAAGGCGAGAAAAAATCGTTGCTTGAGCATTTAAGTGCGCAACATGGCGGAACTACTGCAGAGCCAGCGCGTTTAACATTGCAGCGTAAAGAAAAAACCACGTTAAGTGTATCTAGCGGCGCAGGTCGTAATCGTGAAATTCAGGTAGAAGTGCGTAAGCAAAAAACTTACGTGAAAAAACCAATGGTTGATGAAGCTACGCTAAAAGCGCAAGAAGAAGCGCGTTTAGCCGAAGAAAAAGCGCAAGCTGAAGCTGATCATGCACGTCAAGAAACTGATCGTAAAGCTAAAGAAATTGCTGCAACAAAAGCCAAAGAAGAAGCTGAACGTAAAGCAGTTGAAGCGAAGCGTCGTGAAGAAGCAAAACAGGCTCAGTTGTTAAAAGACGATCCTGAAGAAGCAGCACGCCGTGCAGCGAAAGAAGAAGCACGTAAAGAAGCCGATTACATTCGCCAACAGCAAGAAGCCGAAGCATTGCGTAAGCTAGAAGAAGAAGCAGCTAAGCAAGCTGAAGCAGCACGTAAATTAGCTGAAGAAAACGGTGAGCGTTGGGCGCAAGAAGAAAAAGCCAAACCTGCTGATACTGATGATTATCATTTAACCAGTAACGAATTTGCTAAACAGGCAGAAGACGAAGTTGACGCCAAAGAAGAGCGTGCAGGTCGTCGTGGAGCAGGTAAAAAAGCCCCAGTTGTTAAAGGCAAAAAGAAAGATGATGCCAATGACAAAGAAGCCTTTAACCGCGCTAATCGTCATGTAAAGAAAAAGAAAACACCTACCAGTATGCAGCATGGCTTTAACAAGCCAGCGCAACCGGTTGAGCGCGAAGTGAAAATTGGTGAAACCATTACGGTTGCTGAGCTAGCGTCGAAAATGGCGGTTAAAGCGTCTGAAGTAATTAAAGTAATGATGAAAATGGGCGCCATGGCGACTATTAACCAAGTTATTGACCAAGAAACCGCGGCCATTGTTTGTGAAGAGATGGGCCATAAAGTTACGTTAACTAAAGAAAACGAGCTAGAAGAGGCAGTAATGTCAGCTCGTGAAGGTGAAGGCGCGTTAGAGCCACGTGCACCAGTAGTTACCGTAATGGGTCACGTTGACCATGGTAAAACCTCGTTACTTGACTACATTCGTAAAGCAAAAGTAGCCGCAGGCGAAGCCGGTGGTATTACCCAGCATATTGGTGCCTACCACGTAGAAACTGAACGCGGTATGGTTACCTTCCTTGATACACCAGGTCACGCTGCGTTTACCTCAATGCGAGCTCGTGGTGCCAAGGCAACGGATATCGTTATTCTGGTTGTGGCATCTGACGATGGTGTAATGCCACAAACTAAAGAAGCTATTCAGCATGCTAAAGCGGCCGGTGTTGCTTTAGTCGTTGCAGTAACCAAAATGGATAAGCCAGAAGCCGATCCAGATCGGGTTCGTAATGAGTTATCTCAATACGGAGTTATCTCTGAAGAATGGGGTGGCGACACGCAGTTTGTGCCGGTATCAGCCAGAACAGGCGAGGGTATTGATGAGCTGTTAGAAGCAATTCTAAACCAAGCTGAGTTGTTAGAGTTAACGGCGGTTAAAGAAGGTTTAGCACGTGGTGTCGTTATTGAATCGCGTCTAGATAAAGGCCGTGGTCCAGTTGCTTCTATTCTGATCCAAGAAGGCACATTAAAGCAGGGCGAAATCGTTCTGTGTGGTTTCGAGTATGGCCGTGTTCGTGCAATGCGCGATGAAAACGGTAAAGAAGTTAAAACGGCAGGCCCGTCTATTCCAGTAGAAATTTTGGGTTTATCAGGTTGTCCGCAAGCGGGTGATGAAGTTACGGTAGTAAAAGACGAGCGTAAAGCCCGTGAAGTAGCACTGTATCGTCAGGGTAAATTCCGCGATGTTAAACTGGCCCGTCAACAGAAGTCTAAATTGGAAAATATGTTTGCCAATATGACTGAAGGTGATGTATCAGAACTTAATATCGTACTTAAAGCAGACGTGCAGGGTTCAGTAGAAGCTATTATTGAATCATTAATGACACTGTCTACTGATGAAGTAAAAGTGAAAATTGTTGGTAGTGGCGTAGGTGGTATTACTGAAACTGACGTAACACTGGCAGCCGCATCATCAGCTATCGTAATCGGCTTTAACGTTCGTGCGGACGCCTCAGCTCGTAAGATGATAGACGAGGAAGGCTTAGATTTACGCTATTACGGCATCATTTATGAGCTGTTAGATGAAGTGCGAGCGGCTATGACCGGCATGTTGGCACCTGAATTTAAACAACAGATCATAGGTTTAGCTCAGGTACGTGACGTATTTAAGTCACCTAAGTTTGGCGCAGTAGCAGGTTGTATGGTTACTGAAGGTTTGATTAAGCGTAACGCACCAATTCGTGTACTGCGTGACAACGTAGTGATATACGAAGGTGAGCTAGAATCACTGCGTCGTTTTAAAGATGACGTTAGTGAAGTGCGTAACGGTTTTGAATGTGGTATCGGTGTGAAGAACTACAATGACGTGCGCGCTGGCGACCAGATCGAAGTGTTTGAAGTTATTCAGGTTGAGCGAACACTGTAAGTACAGGCAAGTAACAATAAAACAGGGGCCTAGCGCCCCTGTTTCGTCTGACAAAGATAATGGAAGTAAATGATATGGGTAAAGAGTTTTCGCGGGTCGATAGACTGTCGCAACAAATGAAAAAAGAAATGGCGGTGATCCTACAACGTGAAATTAAAGATCCGCGCTTGCATAGCATGATCACGGTATCTGACGTTGAAGTATCACGCGATTTATCGCATGCCAAAGTATTTGTTACTTTTTTAGGCTTAGCCGATGATATGGTTGAAGATAACCTTAAGCTATTAAATGAAGCGTCCGGTTTTGTGCGAAAGTTAATTGGTAAACGTATTCAGGCTCGTATTGTGCCAAATATTCGTTTTGCCCATGATGCATCGTTAAATGAAGGCATTCGCATGGCTAGCTTAGTTGCTGAGGCGCGCCGTGATGATGACCGTCGCCGTTTAGATTCTGGCCAAGAACTAGATGCTGTAGTAAGTGATGCAGATGACGTTACTGAGCAGGATACTGATACAACTACTGATAGCGAAGAGCCTAAAAACTAATGGCACGTAAAAATGCCCGAGTGGTCAACGGTATTTTGTTGTTAGATAAGCCGTTAGAAGTCAGTAGTAACGGCATATTGCAGCGTGTGCGCTGGTTATATCAGGCGCAAAAAGCGGGACATACTGGTGCGCTAGATCCGATGGCATCTGGTTTGCTACCAATATGTTTTGGTGAGGCGACAAAATTTAGCCAGTTTTTACTTGATACCGATAAAACCTATTTTGTTTCGGCGGCATTTGGTGTGCGCACCACCACTAGTGATAGTGAAGGCGAAGTTATTAGTGAAAAACCAGTAAACTTTAATCTGCATGATTTAGAACAGGCGATGCAAGCTTTTCGCGGTGACATTATGCAGGTGCCAACCATGTTTTCTGCGCTTAAGTATCAAGGCCAACCATTATACCGTTACGCAAGGCAAGGTATTGAAGTGCCGCGTGAAGCGCGTCCCATCAGTATTTTTCGTTTTGAGTTATTGGCTTTGCATGGCAGCAGTGCGGACTTTATCGTGCACTGTTCAAAAGGTACCTATATTCGCACTCTAATTGACGATCTTGGCGAAGCCTTAGGTTGTGGTGCGCATGTGGCTAAATTACATCGTACTCAGGTCGGCCCTTTTCACGCAAAGCAAATGATTACCCCAGAGCAATTAGATGCGTTAGCCGAACCTTGCCATCAAACCGGTGATTTTTTAGCTATGGATAACCTATTGCTGCCGATGGATGCAGGTATTGTGTCTATGCCCAAGTTACAGCTTAGTGCTGCGCAGCAACATCGGTTACAGCATGGTCAAAGCTGTGAACTAGCTGTTGAGGATGTGACAGTAATAAAATTGCATGGTCCTGACGATAGTTTTTTTGGTATTGGCCAAATAGAGCAGGGCGTGCTGAGCTCAAGGCGTCTACTGAACACGGTTAGTGTTAATAGTAGCAGCCAGAGTAGTAATGCCGCGAAGTTGTAGGCGGTAATAGAAACGTATTGTAAAAAGCGAGTATAATGCTATTATATCCGCGATTTTTGGGCTTGCTGGATGAGTGATCGGCAATTCCCTTACTTTAGTTCACTCAGATTTGGAGTTTCATATGTCTTTAAGCGTTGCTGATAAAGCAAAAATTGTTGCTGATTATGCTGTTAAACCAGGCGATACTGGTTCTCCAGAAGTTCAAGTTGCTCTGTTAACTGCATCTATCAACCATTTACAAGGCCACTTTGCTGAACATAAGCATGACTTCCACTCACGTCGTGGTTTGTTGCGTATGGTTAGCCAGCGTCGTAAGTTACTGGATTACTTAAAAGGTAAAGACCAGAACCGCTACGCAACACTGATTGAGCGTTTAGGCTTACGCCGTTAATTCGCATTCAGTAAAAAAGGGGCTTTAAGCCCCTTTTTTTATAGATAAGATTATTTTTTTATCCAAAGTTAACGATTGACTGAACTATCTTTCCACTTTGGTTACAGAGTATACTAGTAACGTATTAAACGACAAAAATGACATCGCAATTAGGCGATTAAGTAAAGGAAACAAACACGTGACTCCTATCGTAAAATCATTCCCATTCGGCCAACACACATTCACTATTGAAACCGGCGTAA
Source organism: Rheinheimera sp. D18 (assembly GCF_004345025.1). Lineage (GTDB taxonomy): Bacteria > Pseudomonadota > Gammaproteobacteria > Enterobacterales > Alteromonadaceae > Alishewanella > Alishewanella metallidurans. Next base: position 687,467 of record NZ_CP037745.1, read on the forward strand.
TTGCTCGTCAGGCAGATGCCGCGGTGCTAGCTAGCTTGGGTGACACGTCAGTTTTAGTAACGGTAGTGGGTAAGAGAGAACCTAAACCAGGTCAAGACTTCTTCCCATTAACGGTAAATTATCAAGAAAAAATGTATGCAGCAGGTCGCATTCCAGGTGGCTTCTTCAAACGTGAAGGCCGTCCATCTGAAGGCGAAACCTTAATTGCACGTCTGATCGACCGACCAATTCGTCCGTTGTTTCCTGAAGGCTTTATTAACGAAGTTCAGGTAGTGGCAACGGTAGTATCAGTGCAGCCAGAAATTCAGCCAGATATCGTGGCATTAATTGGTGCATCTGCGGCCCTTGCCATTTCGGGTATTCCGTTTAGCGGCCCTATTGGCGCGGCGCGCGTAGGTTATATTAATGGCCAGTACGTATTAAACCCATCTGAAGATGAATTAAAAACGTCTAAGTTAGACTTAGTGGTTGCAGGTACTTCAACAGCAGTATTAATGGTTGAATCTGAAGCCGAAGTGTTATCAGAAGACATTATGCTAGGTGCGGTGGTTTATGGCCACGAACAGATGCAAGTTGCAATTAACGTAATTAATGAATTTGCTGCAGAAGCGGCGAAACCAGCTTGGAATTGGCAAGCTCCGGTAAAAAATGCCGCTTTAATTGAAAAAATTGAAGCCTTAGCCACTGCTGATTTAGGTGATGCGTATCGTATTACAGAAAAAGCTAAGCGTTATGAACGTATTGGTGAAATTAAAACCGCATTGATAGCTAAGTTAACTGAAACTTTAGCCGAAGATGAGCGTTTAAATACATCAGATGTTGGTGAGATTTTCCATAATTTAGAATCAAAAGTAGTGCGCGGTCGTATTACTAAAGGTGAACCGCGTATTGACGGGCGTGATCCAGAAATGATCCGTGGTTTAAGTGTAATGACCGGCGTGCTGCCACGTACACACGGTTCAGCACTGTTTACCCGCGGTGAAACTCAGGCATTAGTTACTGCAACTTTAGGTACCGCGCGTGATGCACAGACAGTAGATGATCTGTTAAGTGCAAAAACTGATACCTTTATGCTGCATTATAACTTCCCTCCGTACTCCGTTGGTGAAACCGGTATGATAGGCTCACCTAAGCGCCGCGAAATTGGTCATGGCCGTTTAGCTAAGCGTGGTGTGCAAGCGGTAATGCCAGAGTTTAACGACTTCCCTTACACAGTACGTATCGTTGCAGAAATTACTGAGTCAAACGGTTCAAGCTCTATGGCGTCTGTTTGTGGTGCATCACTAGCGTTAATGGACGCAGGTGTGCCAATTAAAGCCTCTGTAGCCGGTATTGCTATGGGCTTAGTAAAAGAAGGTGACGATTACGTTATTCTGTCAGACATTTTAGGTGATGAAGATCACTTAGGTGATATGGACTTTAAAGTAGCCGGTACTACCGAAGGTATTACTGCACTGCAAATGGACATTAAAATTGACGGCATTACCCAAGAGATTATGCAAACTGCCCTTAAACAGGCTAAAGCTGCACGTTTGCATATCTTGAACGTGATGGACCAGGCAATCAGCGGTCACCGTGAAGAAATGTCAGAATACGCACCGCGTATTTACACCATGAAGATTAACCCGGAAAAAATCCGTGAAGTTATCGGTAAAGGTGGCGCGGTTATTCGTCAAATCACAGAAGAATCAGGCACAACAATTGAGCTAGAAGACGACGGTAGTATCAAAATTGCCGCTACTACGGCTAAAGCCGCACAAATTGCTATCGACAAGATCAACGCTATTACAGCAGAGATCGAAGTTGGTACAATTTATCAAGGCGAAGTAGTTCGTATCGTTGATTTCGGTGCTTTTGTTAACGTACTGCCAGGTAAAGATGGTTTGGTACATATTTCACAAATCTCTGACGAGCGCGTGAACAACGTATCTGAGCATTTAACTGTTGGCCAGAAAGTGGCGGTTAAAGTTCTTGAAGTCGACAAGCAGGGCCGTGTCCGCTTAAGTATCAAAGAAGCGACTGCGAAACCGGCTACTGAGTCTACAAATGTTGAAGATAATGCCTAATCGGCTATTACGTCAGGTAGCGCCTTTGGCGCTACTTACGCTTATGCTTGGCGGCTGTGCTTCACAGCCGACTTCACAAGCTGCTTGGCTTATACCAGAGCCACTGATGGTCTCGCCTCGCACTGAACTTGCTATTGCACGTTTAAGTGAAATTTTATATCGAGCTGAATTAACCGAAGAGCAGTCTGCTCAGTTGTATTATGACCGTGGTGTTATGTACGACAGCGTTGGTTTAAACACCTTAGCAAGATTAGATTTTTTGCGTGCGTTACGTTTAAAACCTGATTTAGCCGACGCCTATAATTTCGTTGGTATACACTATACCGTTAATCGCGAATTTAATTCCGCGTTTGAAGCTTTTGACTCGGTGCTTGAACTGGCACCTGAGCATGAGTTTGCTTACTTAAATCGCGGTATTGCGCTGTATTACGCAGATAAAACAGAACTGGCACAAGGCGACTTTGAGCGTTTTCTGGCGTTAAAACCTAGCGATGCATACCGTGTTATTTGGTTATATTTAGCGCAAAGTGAATTATCGACTGTTGGAGCTAAAGCACGATTAAGTGAAAATTTAGCTGCGTTGGATCCTGCAGAATGGTCAACTCAAATTGTTCGCTTTTTTAACGGTGATATAACGGAACAGGCTTTGCTTGATTCGGTACGGCAAGATTTATCCAGTGCCCAAGTTTTGGCTGAACGTTTGTGCGAAGTGTATTTTTATCTCGCCAAATGGCATGAAAGCCAAAATCGGCCAGAACAAGCGCTTAGTTATTATAAACGAGTGTTAGCCACTAACGTATTCGAGTTTGTTGAGCACCGCTATGCTAGGTTAGAAATGGCGCGTTTACGCGGTGAAGTTGGTCCTGATCAAGAATACGATGAACCCTAAACTAGTGTTCAAGAGAGTATTAAAAAGCCGATTTATCGGCTTTTTTGCTTTTGTATTATTAACAAGCTGTCAGCCAAATACCGACAGCCAAGCTGAGTTAATACAACGCGCATTACACGAACCCGCAGCAGCGATGCAGCTGGCGAATCAGCGTTTAGCCACCGCGCAATACAATGAGGCTTTGTATTGGTTTCGTCAGGCGGCGTTACTTGGTAATAACGCGGCCCTAGAACATGCGCTACAGTTGCAACAGCGTGTGCAAGGACGGCTTGCTAGCGCGCAATGGCTGCAGCAGCAATTAGATGCTAACGCTATTGCCATATCGGCTGTAAGTGACGCACAGCGCGCAATCTTGGGGTTGTGGGCCGAACATCAACCGTTAGTTAGCGGTTTTAAGCATGCACAAGGCTGTCAATTAACACTGCAGCCAGTAATCAGTCAGCAACTGGGCGCAGATACCTGGCAGCGGCTGTTACAGCAATGGCAGCAAGATCGACAGTTATCACAATTACCGGTGTGTTTTTTATCTGTTTATACGGTAAATAGTACAGAACTTGCGTGTACAGAGAATAGCGATAGCCTAATACAGTGTCAGTATAATGTGCTAAATTCACTAGTAGCAAAGGGCACATTTAGCCAATTACTGGTCATTGCTGGGCGTGGTAAAGCAGGCTATAACAACGGTATAGTGCAGTTACCCGATAATGCTAGCTTAGCGCTGTTACGCCATGAATTTATGCATATATTAGGTTTTGTCGATGAGTACCAACTAGCCGCACGCAATGCGCAGCAAGTCTGTCAGCCGGGAGTCATTTATCCGAATGTTATTATTGGCAATGACGTGACGGGTTATTTACAGCAATGGCAGCTAACACGTGAGGACATTACGTTAACCGCAGTAGACAGTTGTCAGGTTACGCCGTTACAGGCGTATCGAGTGGTTAGTCAGGCAAATGTTATGCGATTTTATGAACTAGAACTACCCGATCTGTATTTCCAGTTAGCCAAGAAGGCTATTGCTCAGCCTGAGCAATTAATGCCAGTGCAGTATTACTTTGCTTATTTGGCACGGCAGCAACAAAATTGGCCACAGTGGCAGCAGTTTATGCAACAAGCCTCAGCCATGGGCTATGCCGATGCAACCCAAGCCTTAGCGCTTTAACTGAAGCCATTATTGATGCTCGGTTAACTCGGATAATTCGCGACTTAGTAAGTCGGCATCACCAAGATTAAGCTCTAACAAGCGACGTAAATGCGATACGCTATCAATATCTATTTTTTCACAGTGCAAGCCAATCAAACTGTCTGACATATGCGCAACACTAACGGTCATGGCTAGCTCTATAGGTAAATCTTCAAGTTGAATACGTAACTGGAGCAATGAAGCTACGTCAGTTGGCCAGTTGCTGGGTTTCGTAACAAGTGCGCCTTTTAACGAGAGATCTAATACATCGGTTACCAAGCTTTGGTTACCGATATCAAGATGAGCCTTGCCCTTAAAATTTACCCGGCTAAAACGTCTGTTGTTCATTGCATCTCCTATAACACTATAAGAAGAATAGCGGCTTTCAGTAAAAAGAACAGCCGCTACGGGAAGCGCAAACTGATGTTACTTAACTAATATCTTCACCAGCCGCTTGGCGATCGGCGTGGTAGCTTGAGCGCACAAATGGGCCACTGGCGACGTGTTTAAAGCCTAGCTCATAAGCAATACGTTTTATTTCATCAAACTCTGCCGGTGGCATATAACGCTTAACGGGTAAGTGGTGTTTACTCGGCTGTAGATATTGCCCTACGGTAAGCATGTCTACGTCGTGCTCACGCAAGTCTTTTAGCACTTCAATTAGCTCTTCAGTAGTTTCACCTAAACCTACCATTAAACCCGACTTGGTAGACACTTGCGGGTGTGCGGCTTTAAAGCGCTTTAATAGTTGTAGCGACCACTTATAGTCGGCACCTGGCCGTGCCAGCTTGTATAAGCGTGGCGCGGTTTCTAGGTTATGGTTAAACACGTCTGGCGGTGTTTGCGTCAGTATGTCTAATGCCGTATCCATCCGGCCGCGAAAATCGGGTACTAACACTTCAATTTTAATCTGTGGGCTGTGTTGGCGAATTTCACTAATACAATCAGCAAAATGCTGGGCACCACCGTCGCGCAGATCGTCACGATCTACTGAAGTAATAACTACGTATTTTAACTTCATATCACGGATAGTTAATGCAAGTTTTTCTGGCTCTTCTGCGCTAGGCGGTAATGGACGGCCATGAGCAACGTCACAAAACGGGCAGCGGCGGGTGCAAATAGCACCCAAAATCATAAAGGTGGCCGTACCGTGGTTAAAACATTCGGTCAGGTTTGGGCAGGCCGCTTCTTCGCATACCGAATGCAGGCCATGTTTGCGTAATGCACCCTTGATGTGATCAATACGTTCAGAACTTTTTGGCAGTTTAATTTTCAGCCACTCTGGCTTGCGCAGCATTTGCTCAGGCTCTGTTGGCAGTACTTTTATTGGAATAAGCGCCATTTTTTCAGCGTCGCGCAGTTTAACGCCAGGTTCCATGCGTGCAGTTTTAGTCATTTTGCCAGTCTAACCCTGTTGTGTGCTGCGGTGTTGCGACATTCAATTGCTGCAAAAAACACTGCACTATTTGCTGTTTGGCCTCGGCAATATTTTGCGGGCCGCCTAAATCTTTACTCTGTACCATTTGCATACCGGCATAACCACAAGGGTTAATGCGAGAAAATGGCGTTAAATCCATATTTACGTTTAATGCTAAGCCATGAAACGTACAGCCTTTGCGTACTCTAAGGCCTAGTGAGGCTATTTTAGCCTCATCAACGTATACGCCTGGGGCGTCTGCTTTGGCATAGGCGCGAATACCGTATGGCAATAATAGTTGGATTAGTACTTGCTCAAGCATAGTGACTAATTGGCGTACGCCTAAATTACGACGTTTTAAATCCAGCAATACATACACCACAAGCTGACCTGGGCCGTGATAGGTTACTTGACCGCCTCGGTCTACCTTAACCACAGGAATATCGCCAGGAAACAGCAGGTGCTCTTCTTTACCGGCTTGGCCTTGGGTAAACACTGGATAATGCTCTAATAACCAGAGCTGATCTAGCGTGGTAGCGTTACGCTGATCGGTAAACTGCTGCATGGCTTGCCACACCGTAGTGTAGTCTTGTACGCCAAGCTCTCGTACTACAAGCTGGTCGGCTATGTCTGAAACTGCGTTCATCTAGGATCCGGCGTATTTAAAATGCGCGGTATTATACCGTTTTATCACGATAATACGAATGGCACTGCAGGTGGTACTACCTTAGAGTACGTAACGCACCAGTTCTATTTTGCCAAGCTCAGTGTACAGCAGTTCAATATGATGTTTGCTGGTAACAGTAACATTTACTGTAACTGAGTGATAATTACCTTTACTACTAGGTTTAACGATGGGGCTGTAATCACCCGCATCAGTGTGCTGACGCACAACCGTCATTATGTGGTCGACGAGATTTTCGTGAGCCACACCGAGAATTTTAAAGTTAAATGAGCAAGGAAACTCAAGATATTCATCAAACTTAGTGTCTTTTACTTCATGCGCCATGGCTATCTCACTATCGCGGGGCTATTACATCCGCGTTTATTGTAACAAAAAGTCCCGAACATTGCCGGGACTTGATACGTTAACCTACAGATTTACTAATTAAACTGCATTTTAATCGAATCAATCATTCGGCTGAAAAAGCCGCCTTCAGCTGCATCTTCAAGCGCGACTAAAGGGTAGGTAGCAATATCTTCACCGTTAAGTTTTAAATACACAGTGCCAACCTGTTGCCCTTTATTGATGGGGGCAATCAGTTGTTGATTCAAGGTGAAATCTGTTTGTAAGTTTTTGCTCTGACCGCGGGCTATGGTTACCTGTGCGTCTTGTAAAATACCTAGTTTGATTTTATCTTGCTTCCCTTTCCAAATTTGCTGTTCAGCAAACTCTTTACCTGCAGCGTAAGGCACAATAGTTTCAAAGAAGCGAAAGCCGTAAGTGAGTAACTTTTTATTTTCGGTTTGGCGTGCGCGCTCGTTGCTGGTACCCATAACTACTGAGATTAAACGCATGCCGTCACGTTTGGCCGAGGTAATTAAGCTAAAACCCGCTTCGTCAGTATGGCCAGTTTTAATGCCGTCCACTTCTAGGCTGCGATCCCATAATAGTGAGTTACGGTTGTATTGTTTAATTTTATTGTAGGTAAACTCTTTTTCTGAATAGATGGCGTATTCGTCGGGCACGTCACGGATTAATGCCGCTGATAATAGCGCCATATCGCGTGGTGTAGAAAAGTTTTCCGCACTAGGTAAGCCATGTGCATTACCAAAGCGGCTGTTGTGCATGCCTAAACGTTGAGCATGAGCATTCATTAAGTCAACAAAGGCACTTTCGCTACCAGCAATATGTTCTGCCATGGCGACGCAAGCATCGTTACCCGATTGAATGATAATGCCTTTGTTTAAATCAGCGACTGAAACTTGGGTACCGACTTCAATAAACATCAGCGATGAACCAGGGAAATTCTTCGCCCACGCATTTTCGCTAATAGTAACCATGTCGGCGTTAGTAATATTGCCCTTTTTCAGCTCTGTACCAATAACATAGCTAGTCATCATTTTAGTTAAACTAGCTGGGGCTAATGACATATCTGCATTATTTTCTGCTAATACCTTACCTGTATCAAAATCGACAAGTATGTGCCCTTTAGCGGCAACTTCAGGCGCAGAAGGCAAGATAGTTTGTGCTTGGGCAGTTAGGCTAATACTAGCAAAAGTAAGGGCGGCGGCAGAGAAAATATGGCAATAACTATTCATGAGACCTGTTCTTATATTTTATTGATAATGATGGTTAATACAGCGATTAACTGCACAGTGTGCTGTCAGCAAAATAAGCTGACGGGAAACTACCCGCTCTTAATTGATTAAGCCAACGCTGAGCTTGCTGTTTGTCCGTAGTAGGACCAACCAACAGGCGGAAAATTCCACTGGCGGGCTTAATCTCTGTAGGTAATGCCTGTTGTTGATGCAACTGTTGTTGTAATTTATTTAATTTGGCACTGTCTGAACTGGCGAAAACTTGAATAAAACATTGTTCTGGCTTAGTTGCTTGCGCCAACATAGCCGGTGACTGTAACAGTTCAAGCTTAACTCTGGCTGTACCTAGTTGTAACATGCCGAGTTTATTTGCTGCTGAGTAAGATAAATCAATAACGCGATCGCGATGAAATGGCCCGCGGTCATTAACTCTGACAATAGCCGTTTTGTTATTATCTAAGTTAGTCACCTTAACATAAGAGGGCAGAGGCAAGGTTTTGTGAGCGGCGCTCATGGCAAACATGTTGTAGGTTTCACCATTTGACGTCAGGTGACCATGAAATTTATTGCCATACCACGAAGCCATACCAACTTCATCATGTGCTGTGGCGCTAATTAGCGGGCTGTAATCTTGGCCAAACAAATTGTATGGTTTGTTACCTCCACGGCTTAATGGTTCAGCCAGTGGTGTAGGATCGGTCATTTCTAATAAAGTGGGTAAACGCTGCGGAATACTGTCTTTATTTTGCTGATAACGCCCAGCGTTAGGTTCTGGCGCACTGGTTACCGACGGTTGGCGCGTGCTACTACAAGCGGTCAGTATAAAAAGGCTAACTAGGGTTATAACAAGATATTTCATTAGGGTGCTGCCAATATACGTTTATGAGTGCCTAGCGACATAATGATACCAAATGCAGCCATTAGCGTTACCATTGAAGTGCCGCCATAACTTACTAACGGCAAGGGCACGCCAACCACAGGTAATAAACCCGATACCATACCTATGTTAACAAAAACATAGACAAAAAACGTTAGTGTAAAGCTGCCGGCAACTAATTTACTGTAATTATCTTGAGCTTGGCTAGAAATAACCATACAGCGGTAAATAATAAATAAATACAAAGCTAATAACACTAACACGCCAAGTAAACCAAGCTCTTCACTAATTACGGCAAAAATAAAGTCGGTATGGCGCTCAGGTAGAAACTCTAATTGCGACTGAGTGCCTTGCAAGTAACCTTTACCGTCTAAACCGCCTGAGCCTATAGCTATTTTTGACTGAATAATGTGATAGCCAGAACCCAGTGGATCACTCTCTGGATTAAGAAAGGTCAGTACGCGTTGACGTTGATAATCGTGCATCAAAAAGATCCACAGCACCGGTAAAAAAGCCGAAATAATGCTGGCAACAAAAATGATAATACGCCAGCTCATACCTGACATAAACAAGACAAATACACCTGCGGTGGCAATAAGGATTGAGGTGCCAAGGTCGGGCTGAACGGCAATAAGTAGTGTAGGCGCGGCACACATTATAACGCCAACGACTAAGTGCCAAATTTTCGGTGGTAGGCTATGTGTGGCAATAAACCAAGCTACAGCCATAGGCACGGCTAATTTCATTATTTCTGACGGCTGAAACTTCATAAAGCCTAAGTCTAACCAGCGCTGTGCGCCTTTACCAATGTGACCAACCATTAATACCGCGACTAATAAAGCTAAGCCGACAAGAAATAACGGCATTGACCAGCGCCTGAGTGTTTGTGGTTTAATTTGTGCTAAGGCAATCATTACCGCCATTGCGATACCCAGTCGAATTATTTGCCCTTGCATCATGGCGATATTTTGACCAGATGCGCTATAAAGAATAACTAAACCAAAACTCACTAATGCTAGCAGACCCAGTACCAGGGGCCCGTCAATATGAAATTGCGTTAATGTGCTTTGTCGGGTGGAATTATCAAACAGCTTAGTCATTGCTGTTTACTCCAGCAGAAAAATAATAATCTAATATGTGACGAGCAATCGGCGCAGCATTACTACCACCGCCGCCGGCGTTTTCTAGGGCAACCGCGATAACAACAGTGGGGTTATCAAAGGGCGCATAACCAATAAACATCGCATTGTCTCGTAAGCGTTCATCAATGGCATTGGCATCGTATTTTGCATCTTGGGCAATAGCGGCTAATTGCGCAGTACCGGTTTTGCCTGCAGCATCATAGGTACTGCCAATAAAAGCTTTATGGGCTGAGCCACCTAATTCTTTTACCGTACGATGCATGGTATCCATAATTACCTGCCAATTTTTTATGTTCACCACTTCTATAACTGGGGTTAAATCAGGCAAGTTTGGTACTTTAGCTTGTTCATCACTAAAGGCGGTAACAAGATGAGGCGTTGGCCGCTCGCCGTGGTTTAATATCACTGAGGTAGCAACGGCCAGTTGCAATGGCGTTGTAGTCCAGTAACTTTGGCCAATACTTAGTGGTACTGTATCGCCTTGATACCATGGCTGATTATGTTTAGCGCGTTTCCAACCTCGCGATGGCATAATGCCACTATTTTCTTCTAGAATATCAACGCCTGTTTTTTCGCCAAAACCCATTTTACCCATGTAATCAGAAATACGATCTATGCCTAACTTAACCCCTAACTCATAAAAAAAGGTATCACAACTTTTCGTAATGGCTAGGTAAAGATCAACCCAACCATGACCCCAGCGTAGGTGGTCGCGATAACGATGGTCAACGTTGGGTAGCATAAAATAACCTGGATCCCAAATTTTGGTTGTGGGCGTAATGGTATTAGTTTCTAAACCAAGTAATGCGAGATGCGGCTTAATGGTGGATGCTGGTGGGTAAGTACCTTGGGTTACTCGGTTAATCAGCGGTCGATCGCGAGAGTGGAGTAATTCGTTATAGTTAGTTGAGCTGATACCAAGCACAAACAAATTAGGGTCATAACTTGGGTTGCTGTAAAACGCCAGTACTGCGCCATCGCGCGGATCCATGGCAACAATAGCTCCTCGTTGTGTTTTAAGTACTTGCTGCGCAGTAAGCTGCAAACCGACATCTAAACCCAAATGAATGTTTTTGCCGGATATCGCAGGCACCGAGCGCAATACTCTAATTAAGCGACCGCGGTTATTTACTTCAACCTCTTGATATCCCATGGTGCCGTGCAGTTCTCGCTGATAAAAACGCTCTAGGCCAATTTTACCAATGTCCCGGCTAGCGGCGTAGTTCGGTGCTTCGCCGTCAGCTTCAAGTTGTTGTAACTCACGCACGTTTATTTTGCCAATATACCCCAGTGCGTGGGTAAATAAGTTGCCAAATGGATAGTGGCGGCTTAAACGGGCTTCAACCGACACCCCCGGAAAACGATGTTGGTTGGCCGCTATTATGGCAACTTCGGTGTCATTAAGTTGTTCTTTTAACGCAATGCTATTAAAGCGACGCTGGGCTTTAACTTGCTTTAAAAATGAAGCGGTTTGCTCCGGATTAAGTTCAATCAACTCTGCGATGGCGGCAAGCGTTGACGGCATATCCTTAATTTGTTCGGGTACTAGTTCTAGTGAAAATACCGGCCGGTTTTCGGCGAGTAAAATACCGCTGCGGTCAAAAATAAGGCCGCGATTAGGCGCCATGGGGACGACTTTAATACGGTTGTCTTCAGAGCGGGTTTGATAATCTTGATAAGATACAATTTGCAGCTGGTATTGGTTAAAAATAATGATACAAAAAAGCAGTACCACGACTAGCATTGCAACTACCGCTCTGTGATTAAACAGTCGGGCTTCGGCAGCAAAGTCTTGAATGGCTACGCGCTTTTTTAACATCTTTACTCGCGATGATAAGGGTGATTAGTGCAAATGCTCCAAGCGCGATAGAGGCTTTCTGCCAATACCACGCGAACCAGTGGATGTGGTAATGTTAGGGCTGATAATGACCACTTAGCCTCACTTGCCGCAATACACGCTGGCGCAAGGCCCTCAGGGCCGCCAACTAATAAGCACACATCTCTACCGTCACGCAGCCAGTCTGTTAATTTAGTTGATAGCTGGGGGCTGCTCCACGTTTCACCGGTGACTTCTAGCGTCACTATTTTGCTACCTCGTGGTACGGCAGCCAACATTTTTTCGCCTTCTTGCTCTAAAATGCGCTTAATGTCGGCATTTTTACCGCGTTTTCCGGCCGGAACTTCTATCAGTTCCAGTGGCATATCGCGCGGAAAGCGGCGAGCATATTCGTCATAGCCGCTTTGCACCCACGCTGGCATTTTACTACCAACAGCGATCAGTATTAACTTCATACTGGCTTAGGCACTCCACAGTTTTTCCAATTGATAAAAATTGCGGCTCTCTTCTAGCATTACGTGCACTACGACATCATCTAGATCGAGTAATACCCATTCACCTGAGCCTTGACCTTCGATACCTAGCGTTTCAATGCCCGCTTTTTTGACTTCAGCTGCAATATAGTCAGCAATAGATCTTGTATGACGGTTAGATGTGCCTGAGCACAGAATCATAAAGTCAGTAACACTTGATTTACCCCGAACATCTAAGGTTATGATATCACGGCCTTTCATGTCGTCAATTTTGTCCTGAATAAAGCTTACCAGCTCGGTTGTTTGCACCCTAATTCCTCTGCGAGTTAAAAAAGCGGCATTTTAGCATAGTTTAAGCCAGTAGATAGCTCTTACGCCTGATAGAGTTGTTGTGTTTGAATATAGTTCAATACAGCAGGATCTAAAGTTTTTGTGCAAAGGCTAGTAATGTTGAGCGATGGCTGACGAAGCTGCTGGCGGATTTCACTAGCACTGATATCGGCTAGCGGATTTTTCAGTACTAAAATACAGCCAGCTTTAGCTTGGCGCTGTAACTTAATATCTGTAACCCCATAGTGACTAAGCATAAATGGTGCGTCGCCGTCATCCGCGCTATAGCCAGGCCGCTCGCATACTAGAAGGTGTGCGTACTGAAGAATGTTTTGCCAGTCTTTCCATTGCCGAAAATAGCATAACGAGTCCATACCAATAATAAAGTAGAACTGACTGTTAGGCTCATTTGCCGTTAGTAGCTTTAAGCTGTCGATCGTATAAGAGGGGCTATGTTTATCTAGTTCTAGCCGTTCTAGTTGTAGTTTTGGATAAAGCTGAATAGCCAGTTTTACCATGACTGCGCGTTGTTCAGCGCTAACCCCCGGTGTCTCGCGGTGTGCGGGCAGATGGCAAGGCATTAAGCGCACCTCATCTAACCCACAGTGTTGTTGTACATAGTTGGCACAACTTATGTGGCCATAGTGTACTGGATCAAAGGTGCCACCTAAAATACCGATATGCTTAATCATAACTGGCCTGTTGTTGCAGTGAGAATACCTTAGGCACAGGTTTAATAAACAACGTAACTAAATGCGCCAGTGCAACTTCTGCATTACTTAGCTGGCCACTTTTATACAAGCGGTCAAATGCTGCTAGCTCTTGTAATAAATAGTCGAGCCAGTTCAATGATAAGCGTTTTAGTGCCGCTTGGTATAGCGGTTGGCGTTTAGGCCAAATTGCCATGCTTTTGTATAGATCATTGGGGTTTTGTTGTAGCTGTATGGCCAGCTGTAACTGACGTAACTGCAATATTTCTTTTTGTAACTGCCACGCAATAATAACCGGTTCAGTATCTTGCTGACATAATCGATGTAAGCGGTGCAATGCGTCGTCTGCTTGACCTTGCAAAATTACATCCACAAGTTGAAATACAGTAAAGTTAGAATAATCAGCCAAAAATGTGTTTAATGCATTAGCATCTAATGGCTGAGGCATATTAGCCAGCGCTAGTTTTTCTAGCTCTTGCCTCGCAGCTAATAAGTTACCGGCGCAGTGTTGCTGTAATAAGGTTAAGGCATCGCTACTTAGCTGCAATTGTAACAGCCGCGCACGGTCGCGCAGCCATTGCTGACTTTGGCGTTCATCCAGTGGGTATATAGGTACTTGCACCGCGTTGGTTTGTAATTGTTTAAACCACGCTAGCTTACTGACTTCACTGTGGCTGCGGTCGCCGTGAATAAGCAAAATAATATCGCTGTGTAATTGCTGAGGTAGCGCTTTTAGTTGTTCATTCGCTGCAGGTGACAGCTTTTGCTGTGCCAGCTCAAGTTCAATCAGACGACGCTCGGCAAATAGCGACATGGCTTGGAGCTCATTACTTAGCTCTTGCCAATCAAATTGCGCATCGGCTGTTAAACTGATGCGCTCGGCATAGCCTTGTTGTTTTGCCGCCGCGCGAATTGCGTCGATAGCTTCAAGCTTTTGCAGTGGTTCATCACCAAATAGCAGGTAACAGGGGGCTAGAGAGCTGTTTAAGTGCGCCGGTAGCTGATTTGCGTACAGTTTTTGCATCAGCAAGCCTGTTCTTGCATTAGTGCAGTCGAGCCAGCTGGCGCATAATGCGGTTCGCGGCTTGCTGGCGTAGCTCGTCAAGCATAAGATCTAACTCTTTAGCTTTAGCCAATGCTTGATTTGGGTCGTCCTGATAATCGCGAAATAGCTCAAACTGATACTCTGAGGGCTCACCGTCAGGCATGGTTAGCGCGTAGCGTACTTTGTAAATCAGTTCGTACTCGGCAACCTGCCCATTTGAAAACAATGACAGCGTACGGCGCTCTAATGTGTCGTTAATTAGATGAAGCATTGGCGCCGACTTTTGATAGCTTTCAAGTAATTGTACTTTATTATACTCGAGCCTTGCGCTGAGCAATGCGGCAAGCTCAGAGTGGCGTTGGCTTTGAATATACATTGCCGAAAAGTGGCTTAGCGGTAAATCGCCGCGCAAATGAAAGCCGCAGCTGCTTAGTAATATACTACTAAACAGCAGGCATATAACGCTAAAGCGGGCCATATTAGCCCACCACCAAGTTCAATAATTTACCCGGTACATAAATAACTTTATGCACACTGACGCCCTCAAGGTGACGGCCAACATTGTCGTCAGCCTTAGCTGCTGTTAATACCGTATCTTGGTCTGCACTAGCCGCTACAGTTACCTTACCGCGTACCTTGCCATTAACCTGAACGACCACCAGTTTTTCATCTTCTACCATTGCAGCGTGATCGGCTTGTGGCCATGGCGTGTGTTCTATATCGGTGTTTTGACCTAGTTGCGCCCATAAATACTGCGCAACGTGCGGGGTAATAGGGTTAAGCATTTGCAACAGTGCTAATACGGCTTCTTGCATTACTGCGCGGTCTAGTTCTGTGGTTAAACTGGCTTTTTGCAATTTGTTGCTTAGTTCCATCACGGCGGCGATGGCGGTATTAAAGGTATAACGCCGGCCAATATCGTCAGATACTTTAGCGATGGTTTTATGTAGCTCACGACGCAAGGTTTTTTGCTCGTTATTTAGTGCACTCAGGTTTAAGTCACCTACGGTGCCACTAGCAATAAAGTCACTAACCAGTGCATAAATACGTTTAATAAAACGATGTGCGCCTTCAACAGCAGAGTCTGACCATTCTAGCGTTTGCTCTGGTGGTGCAGTAAACATCATAAATAAGCGCACGGTATCTGCGCCGTACAGATCGATAACTTTTTGTGGATCGATGCCGTTGTTTTTTGATTTCGACATCTTACTCATGCCTGATGCTACAACCGGCTTGCCATCGGTGTTTAATACTGCAGTTAAAATGCGGCCTTTCTCATCACGGCTTACGTTAACATCTTGTGGTGAAAACCACTGTTTGCCACCGTTGTCAGCCTCACGATAAAAGGTTTCTGCTAATACCATACCTTGGCATAACAAGCGTTTAAACGGCTCATCAGATTGTACTAAACCCACATCACGCAGTAATTTATGGAAGAATCGGCTATACAATAAATGTAAAATGGCGTGTTCAATACCACCTATATACTGATCGACTGGGAGCCAGTAATTGGCCTTAGCTGGGTCAAGCATGGCTTTGTCGTGATCAGGACTGCAGTAACGCGCGTAATACCAGCTAGATTCCATAAAGGTATCGAAGGTATCGGTTTCATGAAACGCTTCTTCGCCATTATAGGTGGTTTTTGCCCATTCTGGGTCGGCTTTAATGGGTGATGTTACACCATCCATAACTACATCTTCAGGCAAACGTACTGGTAGTTGATCTTCTGGTACCGGCACTTGCGAGCCATCTGCAAGATTAAGTATTGGAATTGGTGTACCCCAATAGCGCTGGCGTGACACGCCCCAATCGCGTAGGCGATAGTTTACTTTTACTTCGCCACGACCAATGCTTGCAAGCTTGTCGGCAATTGCTGAAAATGCTTGCTCAAACGCTAAACCGTCAAACTCGGCCGAGTTAATAAGTACACCTTTTTCTGTGTAAGCGGCTTCGTTTAGATCGCAGGTTGGTGCGCTGTTAACCGCCGGGGTAATAACCTGTTTAATCGGTAGGTTATATTTTTTGGCAAATTCATAGTCGCGTTGATCGTGTGCGGGAACCGACATAACGGCGCCCGAGCCGTAATCCATTAAAACAAAATTAGCTACCCATACCGGCATGGGTTCGCCGGTTAGTGGATGTATGGCATATATGCCTGTAGCGCAGCCTTTTTTCTCCATGGTCGCCAATTCGGCTTCAGCCATTTTGCTGCCTTTGCAGTCTTCAATAAAAGCGGCTAATTGCGCGTTGTGTTGTGCGGCTTTTTGCGCGAGCGGGTGCTGGGTTGCCACGGCAACATAGGTAACCCCATACAGCGTGTCTGGGCGAGTGGTGTATACGCTTAATTGGCTATTATCATCTTTAATGTCAAAACAAATTTCGACACCTTCGGAGCGACCAATCCAGTTTTTTTGCATGGTTTTAACTTGTTCAGGCCAACCATCTAGTTGATCTAAGTCTTGCAATAGCTCTTCAGCGTACGCCGTTATTTTAATAAACCACTGTGCTAACTCACGTTGCTCAACTAAAGCACCTGAACGCCAACCCCGACCATCAATAACCTGCTCATTTGCTAATACACATTGGTCAACTGGATCCCAATTGACGGTAGCCATTTTCTTATAAACCAAACCTTTTTCGTACAACTTGGTAAAAAACCACTGTTCCCATTTGTAATACTCGGGTTTACAGGTGGCTAGCTCTCGGCTCCAATCGTAACCAAAGCCTAAGCGTTTTAATTGAGTGCGCATGTAATCAATGTTTTCGTAGGTCCACTTAGCTGGCGCGGTATTATTGTTTATTGCCGCGTTTTCAGCAGGTAAACCAAAAGCATCCCAGCCCATCGGTTGCATAACATTTTTGCCCTGCATGCGCTGAAAACGGCTAACCACATCGCCTATGGTGTAATTACGCACGTGGCCCATATGTAGACGGCCACTTGGGTAAGGAAACATAGAGAGGCAGTAGAATTTTTCTTTATTTTCATCTTCTACTACTTTAAAGGCGTTGCTTTGTTCCCATTGCTGCTGCAGCGTGGTTTCAATCTGCTGCGGGTTATATTGTTCTTGCATTAAGGTCGTCCGAAAGTGGGGTTAATATAGCTGCCGCTTAAGCGACAAAAAAGTAGCTATAGCATACCGCAGCCAGGTTTTGACAACAACAAGCAGCGCATTGTCTATACTGGTTTTAAATCATTGGAGGGGCTATGACAGATTTTATAAAGAAGTATAACGCGTGGTTGCATGAGTTTACGCAGATTATGCAACAGGCAGAGCGCCGACAGCTTGATAATATGGTTGATTTTGCTGAGCAGTTAAAGGCTTATTTACATGCCGGAAAAGAACTCAGCGCGTATGAAACGCAGTTATTTGTCGAAACCTTAAGGCGGCAATGGCAAGGCTATAATAAGCAACAAGAAGAACAAGATAGCACTACAATACCTTCTTTATGGCCGGAAGCCTTATGGCAAGAGCTAAGCGCTATTACTGATAAAAGCCAACTAGAATGGCAAGAGTTAGCACAGGACTTTAAACATCAAGGCGTGTACTACCAAGGTGAAATTGTTGGCATGGGCCGTTATCGTTGCAGTCAATGTTTAAATTGTGCTGATTACACTCACCCAAGCGAATTGCTTGCCTGCAGCCAATGTGGTGCTGTGCAGTTTTTCCGCGAAGGCTTGCCAGTGTAGTGCGACATTAGCTTAGTAACCGATTGCGAGAACTGTAATGGGCAGGGGTACGGTTTTTTGTTAGAGTACCAGCCCATTGCGATAGTTAAAATGATACCCATGCTTATTTATTTAAAACAACACTGGTTTTCAAACCTGCGCGGTGACGTGCTTTCTGCTTTAGTCGTTGCCCTAGCACTTATTCCTGAAGCTATCGCATTTTCAATAATTGCCGGTGTTGACCCTAAAGTGGGCTTATATGCCTCATTTTGTATTGCGGTAATTACGGCTTTTGCTGGCGGTCGCCCAGCAATGATTTCAGCTGCTACTGGTGCAATGGCATTAGTCATGGTGACCTTGGTGCGTGAGCATGGCTTACAGTACTTACTGGCCGCTACGTTGTTAACTGGGGTTATTCAAATTGTGTTTGGCGTATTTAAACTGGGCGATTTAATGCGTTTTGTTTCGCGTTCAGTGGTTACAGGTTTTGTTAACGCGCTAGCTATTCTTATTTTTTTGGCGCAGTTACCTGAGCTTAGCGGCCAGCACGGCACTACCTTAGTTTACGGTATGACCGCACTAGGTTTGGCTATTATCTATTTATTTCCGTATATCACTCAGGCGATTCCGTCACCATTAATTTGTATTTTAGTGCTTACTGCGCTGGCACTGTATTTTGGTATGGATATTCGTACGGTAGCCGACATGGGCGAGTTGCCCGATAGCTTACCCATATTTCTCTGGCCTGAAGTACCACTTACGTTGGATACCCTTAGCATTATTTTTCCGTATGCTTTAGCCCTTGCTGTGGTTGGCATTTTAGAGTCATTAATGACAGCGACTATTGTGGATGACTTAACGGATACGAACAGTAACAAAAATCGTGAATGTGTAGGCCAAGGTATTGCTAATATTGGTTCAGGTTTAATGGGCGGTATGGCGGGGTGTGCGATGATTGGCCAATCGGTGATTAACGTTAAATCGGGCGGCCGAACTCGGTTATCTACGTTATTAGCTGGCGTGTTTTTGCTAATTTTTATTGTGTTTTTAGACCAGTGGGTTGGGCTTATTCCCATGGCTGCGCTGGTAGCCATTATGGTTATGGTCTCAATTGGTACGTTTAACTGGAGTTCTATTAAGGGGTTAGCGAGTAACCCAAAAAGCTCAAGCGTGGTGATGATTGCGACCGTTCTAGTGACAGTGTTTACACATAACTTAGCTTATGGTGTGTTGGTTGGTGTGCTATTTAGTGCGTTATTTTTTGCTAATAAAGTGGGTAAGATTTTATATATTAGCTCTACGTTGACAGAGCACGGCCAACAGCGCCAGTATCAGGTAATAGGGCAAGTATTTTTTACTTCAGCGGAACAGTTTGTTGCGGGCTTTGATTTTAAAGAAGCGATAGAGCAGGTACAGATTGACGTTAGCCGTGCGCACTTTTGGGATTTAACCGCCATCAGCTCGTTAGATAAGGTAGTGCTAAAGTTTCGTCGCGAAGGCACAACAGTAACGCTAATTGGTTTGAATGATGCCAGTGCGACCTTGGTTGATAAATTTGCGCTGCATAATCAGCCAACAGCAATAGATAAGCTAAGTGAACACTAACTACTAATACGCGTACCTAGCCAAGGATAAGAATAATGAAGAGAAAAGTGCTGGCCTGTATTGATGCATCACCCTACGCCGACGTGGTATCAGACTACGCGATATGGGCGGCAGCAAAACTTGATGTTGCGGTATTGTTGGTGCATGCATTAGATAAAGCTCAACATACCCAAACCCCAGACTTAAGTGGCAGCATTGGTTTGGGCTCACAAGAACTCTTATTACAGCAGTTGGCTGAGCTTGATGAAAAGCACGGCAAGCTGGCGTTAGAGCAAGGCCGACAGTTGCTTGATACTGCCAAGTTGCGAGTTGAGCATGCTGGTGTTAGTGCAGTAGCAGAGCATTTGCGCCATGGCTCTCTATTAGAAACACTCACTGAGCTAGAGGAACAAACGCGTTTAATTGTTATCGGTAAGCGCGGAGTAAGTAGCACCGATGCGCATGGCCAGATGGGCCAGCATGTTGAGCGGCTGATCAGAAACGTACAAAAACCGATTTTGTTAACACAACAAGCTTACGCTGAGCCAAAACGTATTATGTTCGCATATGACGGCAGCGCAACGGCATTAAAAAGTCTTGAGATGCTAGCAGCAAGTCCGTTAGTGCATGGTTTACCAATACATTTAGTTATTGCTGGCGCTGAAGATGATGCGACAAGAATGCAGTTAAGTAGTGCCGCAGAACTATTAAAAACGGCGGGTTTTGATCTGAAAACCGCGATAGTTGAAGGTGAGCCACAAACAGTATTGCAACAATATCAGCAAGACCACCTAATAGATTTAATGGTAATGGGGGCTTATGGCCATTCGCGTATTCGCCAATTTATTTTAGGTAGTACGACAACAGCAATGATCTGCAATGTTAAATGCGCTCTATTAATTTTACGCTAAACCAAAAAAACGGTTAAAAATCGTTTTTTGTTCCCGCAACTCAACTTGGACATCGTTACCATGATAAAGCAGCAAAAAAGCCTATTTTGGCTAGCGTTACTGATATGTTTTTTTGTGCCACCGGTATTTGCTGCAACAGGAGGCGTCGATTTAGCTCATAGCTTTACCGGTTATGCTGCTATTGCGATCTTTGTTTTAGCTTATGCATTGGTCATGGTAGAAGAAAAAATTCATCTGCGTAAATCGAAGCCGGTATTAGTAGCGGCCGGCATTATTTGGGTACTTATCGGTTGGCAATATGTGCAAGCGGGCATGCCCGCGCAATCAGAAGCCGCATTTCGTCATACCTTGCTAGAGTTTTCTGAGTTAATGCTGTTTTTGTTGGTCGCTATGACCTACATCAACGCCTTGGAAGAGCGCCGATTATTCGATGCGTTACGCAGCTGGATGGTGCGCAAAGGCTTCACTTACCGTCAGTTGTTTTGGTTAACAGGCTGTTTGGCCTTCTTTATTTCACCGGTCGCCGATAACTTAACGACAGCATTACTCATGTGCGCGGTAGTAATGAAGGTAGCCGAGGGCGATAAGAAATTTATTAACTTGTGTTGTATCAATATTGTTGTCGCCGCCAATGCCGGTGGTGCGTTTAGCCCGTTTGGTGATATTACCTCATTAATGGTTTGGCAGGCTGGCTTCTTACACTTTGCTGAGTTTTTTGCGCTATTTATCCCGTCATTAGTTAACTTTTTAGTGCCGGCACTGGTAATGAGTTGGTTTGTTGAAAATCGAAAACCTAGTGCGGTATTAGAAGATGTTGAGCTTAAACGTGGTGCGCTGAGAATCTTAGTTCTGTTTCTATTAACTATTGCCACCGCGGTAACTTGTCATGCCGTATTGCACTTGCCGCCAGTGCTAGGGATGATGACTGGTTTGGGCTATTTACAGTTTTTTGGTTATTTTTTACGGGTATCTTTACCCGGTTCATTGGCGCGCAAGAAGGCACTGGCTGAGCGCGCTGGTGACGAAGAGCGCATTCGCTCGTTAGGTCAGGTGGTGCCCTTTGATGTGTTTAGTCGGGTAGCTCGCGCAGAATGGGATACCTTATTGTTTTTCTATGGCGTAGTAATGTGTGTTGGTGGGCTGGGCTTTATTGGCTACTTAGCCATGTTATCTGATGTGTTATACACGCAGTGGGATGCAACATCAGCCAACGTGGTGCTGGGCTTAATATCTGCAGTAGTCGACAATATTCCCGTGATGTTTGCCGTACTTACTATGCAGCCCGAAATGTCGCACGGTCATTGGTTATTGATTACCTTAACGGCGGGGGTGGGCGGTAGCTTACTTTCTATTGGTTCTGCCGCTGGTGTCGCACTTATGGGGTCAGCCCGCGGCGCGTACACCTTTATTGGCCATCTAAAATGGGCCCCAGTAATCTTTTTAGGCTATGTCGCCAGTATTTTGGTGCACTTTTGGATAAATAGTACCAGTTTTTCAGTTTTTAGTGCGGGTTGAGTAATTTTTTTATGCAAATTGCTTTATAATGCGCCGCCCGGTATCCACTGGGCGCCATTCTTCCAGAACTGAGGACAAAATTGTGAAGCAGTCTGTGCTGTACCTGTTGATATGCGCGTTATTCTCTCCTGCTGTTTTTGCCACTACCGGCGAATTAAATCTGACTTTAGCTCCCATCGGCATTATTTCGCTGGTGTTATTTGGCCTTGCATACCTGCTGGTAATGGCTGAAGAAAAAATTCATTTGCGCAAATCAAAACCTGTACTGGTAGCCGCAGGTATTATCTGGGCACTTATTGCCTGGAAATATATGCAGGAAGGCATCCCAGGTGTGACATCGGACGCGTTTCGCCATGCCTTGCTTGAGTTTTCTGAGCTGATGCTATTTTTGTTAGTCGCTATGACCTATATCAATGCGCTGGAAGAGCGCCGTTTATTTGATGCATTACGTGCTTGGATGATCCGTCGCGGTTTTAGCTACCGTACATTATTCTGGATAAGCGGTGTGCTCGCCTTTGTTATTTCCTCTTTTGCTAACAACATGACCACCGCCATGCTGATGTGTGCTGTGGTAATGAAAGTAGCAGAAGGCGATAAACGCTTTATTAACCTTACCTGTGTCAATATTGTCATTGCCGCCAATGCCGGTGGTGCCTTTATTCCTTTTGGTGACATAACCACCCTAATGGTGTGGCAAGCGGGTATCGTTACTTTTAACGAATTCTTTACGTTGTTTATACCGGCAGTAGTTAACTATATCGTGCCGGCAATTATTATGAGTTTCTTCGTTGAAAGGCGTTATCCTGCTGCATTACAAGAAGAAGTAGAGTTAAAGCGCGGCGCGCTGCGTATTTTGACTTTATTCCTAATTACTATTGCCATTGCTGTGCTTTACCATTCTTGGTTAGATTTACCGCCGGTACTAGGCATGATGACAGGTTTAGGCTTGCTACAGTTCTTTGGCTTCTTCTTACGTAAAACCTTGCCAGGTTCACTGGCGCGTAAAAAGGCCATGGCTGAACGTAACGGTGATATGGAGCGTATTCGTTCATTAGGTCAAGTTGTACCTTTTGATGTGTTTAACCGTATTGCGCGCGCCGAGTGGGATACCTTACTGTTTTTCTATGGCGTAGTAATGTGTGTTGGCGGTTTAGGTTACATAGGTTATTTAGAAATGTTGTCGGTTAGCTTATACGGTGGTGGTAACCCAACAACAGCCAACGTTATTTTAGGTTTAATGTCGTCAGTGGTTGATAACATTCCTGTTATGTTTGCAGTGTTAACCATGCAGCCTGATATGTCACACGGCCAATGGTTACTTATTACTTTAACGGCAGGTGTTGGTGGTAGCTTACTGTCTATTGGCTCTGCTGCAGGCGTGGCGTTAATGGGCCAAGCCCGTGGATATTATACCTTTGTTGGCCATTTAAAGTGGGCGCCGGTAATATTACTTGGCTACGCCGCTAGTGTGGCAACACATTTATATTTAAACGCCGACTTATTTGAAATATTTGGTCGCCCTTAAGCAATAAGTGTCAGCCCTAAAGTACTGCTAATTGTAGTGCATTAGGGCAAAATGAGGACAAGGTATGTCGAAAAAAGTTTATTGTATTGCGCAGTTTTTACCTAAAGAAGGTAAGGCTGATGAGCTATTTAACGTATTACAAGGCTTAGAACCAAATACTACGCGCGAAGACGGTTGTTTGCAGTATGTTGTAACACGGCAAATCAGTAGCCCGTTTGCTGAGGGTAAAAGTTTCCCTATCGCGTTTAACGAAATTTGGGCCGATATCGCTAGCTTTGAAGCTCACTGTCAGCGTAAAGAAATTACCGAGTTTTTTGCTACCTACTGCACTGCAGAAGCGGGCTTAGCGGCAGACTGGAATGTTTGTATATACAGCGACGAGCCGGTAAATTTTGATGCACCTAAGTTAGCTTAGCTATACTGGTTAATGTTGAACACCGAGGTTATTACAACGTAAAAGCCTTGGTGTAATAAACAATATAACTGGAGCTAAATGTGCCAACACCCGTCGAAATATTACTTATTTATGATAAAGACTGCCCAGTGTGCAATGCGTTTAGTCAAGTCGTGCGTATTCGGCAGAGTGTGGGTGAGCTAACGCTGATTAATGCGCGCGAGAATAGCGATGTTTTGGCGCAAGTGACCGCGAAAGGCTTTAATATTGATCAGGCTATGGTGCTTAAAATCGGCGATAGCTGGTACAGCGGAGCCGATGCGATGCATATGCTTGCGCTTATTAGCAGTCAATCTGGTTGGTTTAATCGTTTAAATTATTGGCTATTTAAATCGCCAACTAGGGCAAAGTACCTTTACCCAATGTTGCGCGGATGCCGAAATCTGCTGTTAAAACTACTTGGTAAGAGCAAGATTAATAATCTTGGCAGCGATGATAGCCATCGCTGATGTAGAAAAATTATTAAACTTAAGCAGAAAAAATAAGCTTTTCGTTCAGTTTTTTCGGTAATTGCTGTAAATCATCAATATTACTACTTACTATCACGATATTTGCTTTAGGCATTGCCATGGCCAACCCTAAATACTGTTGATCTGAAAATTGGGCAACAAAATCAAGTTCTGCCTGTTGAGGGACGACAAAAATGGTGGCGTAACCCGTCGCGGTTTTTACGGCGAGATGCAGTGAACGTATACCTTCGAAGGTGCAGTAACGCGCGTATATAATGTCATCTTGCCAATTGTCTAAGTGCGCATCAAAGCTAGCAAGTTTTAAATTTACGTCAGCTAGTGATTGTGTACTCGCCTGTTGTAATAATTTCGCTTCTTCTTTGTGTACATGCGCCAGCGCATGCTCGCCAATATTGCTTATTGTACTGTTGTTATAACGCTGAATGCCAAGCGTAGCAAATAGCGCGATACTGGCTGCCATGGTTAGTGGTACAAACCAGCTGCGTTGAATTTTAGTTGACGCCTTTGCCAGTTGTGCGTTATTTGCTGTCGGTATTTGCAGTAAACGTTCGCTAAGCATAGGCGGAATTGGCACCTGTAATGCATCATCTAAAGCCAAATGTTGCTGTTGTAATTCAAATGCAAACTGCGCTAAATCGGGATCTTGAGCTATTGCTGCTAGTACCTTGGGCTCAGTACTAAACGGGTTCACTAATAATATTTGTTGTAAGGTTAAATTATCCATGACTAGGCTCCCGTTGTGCATTAAGGTTATCACGCAGCATGTTACGGGCGCGAAACAGGCGGGTGTTAACGGTATTAACATTTAGCTGCAATAACTGAGCAATTTCGTCACTGCTAAAACCGCCAAGCGCTTGCAGTACTAAGGGTTCTCTATATTCCTCTGCTAACGCAGCAATATGACGGCGTAATATTAAGTTGTCGTAATTTTGCTCTGCACTTAGCTGTTCGGTGTCAGCTAAACTGTCTTGCTCAGTGGCATCATCATAAGCAAATTGTTTGCGCTCAAAGCGGCGCGCATTTTCACGGCGTAATATAGTAATTAACCAGGCTTTTGCCGCATTGACGTCTAATAGGCTATCGAGGTTTTTCCATGCGCGTAAGAAGGTTTCTTGTGTAAGATCTTGCGCAACTTCGCGATCTTTCGTTAGCCAAAAGCCATAACGAAAAATGTCTGCATGGTAATGTTGCACCAATAGCTCATAGCGCCGCTGCTTATTATCCGTTAATTGAAATACGGCTGCGCTATTAGTCGCAGTGGGTATTTTGCTTTGGCTTGATTTAATAGGTTGCTCACTCATAGATGAAGCGTCATTTGCCGCTGAGTTAGCTGCTAGCCTAACGTTATTTTGCCGTGCTGGCAAAAAATGAACATTGCCCATGATTTAAACTTATATACGCGTTTAATTGAGCTATAAGAACGGAGGATGAAAAGAAATATTTCAGCGGTTCATTAATTTATCCTTCTTGATGATAAATTAATGAACACGATATAAACGACAGAAAAAGTCGATAACGGCATCAGCATCTAGGCTACTGAAACGAACTTTACGTTTAGCCATAATGGCTTGGCCTAATGTTTTTAACGAATGCTCTAATGGTAAACCACAAGGGCGCTCTAGTTCATGATCAGCAAATAAGAAGTTTAACGCTGTGCTCGCATAAGATTTACCCGGTGCGATAGATACCAATTCTAGTTCTTGTAAACGCACACCTAGGTTGCGAATTTTCTCTAAACGGTAAGTCTCATTCATGGCTGGCTCCGTATTCTCTTTGCTCTGTTAAGCAGCGTATCGACCAGATAAGCAGATTCTTTAATTAAACTAAAAAATGACCAGCACAGCAGCACGACTTTTTGCTAGTATAGCCGCCATAAATGCTGGTTTAGCTAAGGTAATACATGACCCAACACCCACACCCATTGGCATTGACGGTACCGCAACTCGGGCCGCAACTGGATAGCAAACTGATTCAACAGGCACTAGATATAAAGCAGTTAACCCCTGCTTTTATCGGTCAAGACCGCGCTAAGTCGGCGCTGGCTTTTGCCATTGGCATGGATATGCCGGGTTATAACCTGTATGTAATGGGTGAGGCAGCACTTGGCCGTTTTACGCTGGTGCAGGACGTGTTGCAGCAAGCGGCTAGCGAAAAGGCAACGCCAGAGGAATGGTGTTATCTAAATAATTTTGATGACGAGCGCGTACCTAATACGCTGCGCTTACTCCCCGGTGAGGGCAAAGTTCTCGTTAAAAAAATGGAAGCATTAATTGATGAGTTGCTAGATACCTTTCCTGCCGCTTTTGATAACCCTGGTTATCAGCGTAAGAAAAAGGCGATTGCTCGCTCGTTTGATGACAAATATGAACAGGCCATTGAGCTGGTAGAGAAAAAGGCACTAGAAAAGAATGTTGTGCTGTATGAAGAAAATGGCGCAGTAAGCTTTTCGCCAATAATTGACGGTAAACCGCTGGATGACCAAGAGTTTTCCAAGATAACTGAAGAACAGCGCCAGTATTTCTATAGCTTAGTCAGCGAGCTTGAAACCATATTAAACGAGCAACTTATTGAGTTGCCGCAATGGAAGCGCGAGCTGTCAGAAAACCTACGTACTTTAAGAAAAGATACGATAGAACAAGCAATTAAACCGCTACTAAAACAGTTAGAGCATGATTATGTTTCTACTCTTGGTGTGCAACGTTATATTCGTGAAATGCGTAGTCATCTGGTAAAAGCCGTACTAGAGCTGATGCCAGATGATTCTGAAAGCGAAAAACTGGAAGAGTCAGACAATCGTGAGATTTTTATTGAAGAATTTGTACCCAACGTGCTGGTACATTTTGAAACCATGTCTGGCGCGCCAATTATTTTTGAACCCAACCCCAGTTATGGCAATTTATTTGGTCGTGTTGAATATAATTCGGCCAGTGGCAACCAATATACTAACTATCGAATGATCCGTCCAGGTGCGTTGCACCGTGCTAATGGTGGTTACTTAATTCTTGATGCAGACCGTTTACTGCCACAACCCGCGCTGTGGGATGCGTTAAAGTTAGCGCTAAAATCTGGTGAGTTATTGATTGATACTCTGTCGGATCATGCGGTAACTAACTCAACTATTATTACGCCCAAAGCCATACCGTTAAACGTTAAGGTGGTATTGCTAGGGTCGCGCGATCTGTACTACTTGATCCAAGACGTCGATGATGAGTTTAATGAGCTATTTCGCGTATTGGCAGACTTTGAGCATTATTTGCCTTATACC
This sequence comes from Rheinheimera sp. D18, assembly GCF_004345025.1. Lineage (GTDB taxonomy): Bacteria > Pseudomonadota > Gammaproteobacteria > Enterobacterales > Alteromonadaceae > Alishewanella > Alishewanella metallidurans. Next base: position 715,089 of record NZ_CP037745.1, read on the forward strand.
GAGCAAACTGTTAGCTACATGACCATGCAAATTCGTGAGCAAATGCGGGCACTGGATATTGAAGAGCTTAGCGCCGGTGGTTTAACGCAATTGCTCAACTTTAGTTTTCGCCAAGCAGAGCATCAGCGTAAATTGTCAGCCCGATTTGCCGATGTATTAGAGCTAGTGCGTGAGGCTTGCTATTACGCAGTGCAGCAACAGTGCAGCAGTTTAACTGAAGCCCATATTCTGCAAGCATTAAAAGGTAAACAGTATCGTACCGGCCGTATTAGTGAGAGCTTTTTAGAGGATATTCAAGAAGGCCAAATATTAATTGACACCGACGGTTTAGCTGTGGGTAAGGTTAATGGTTTGACGGTACTTGAAATTGGCGATACTGCATTTGGCACACCGGCGCGAATTAGTGCCACTGTGTTTGCTGGCTCTAGCGGCGTGATAGATATAGAGCGTGAAGTCGAGCTAGGTAAGGCGATTCACTCTAAAGGCGTATTATTATTAACGGGTTATTTAGGCGCCAAATATGCGCGGGAATTTCCGCTTACGTTATCGGCAAATATTGCGCTGGAACAAAGCTATGGTCATATTGACGGTGATAGCGCCGCGTTGGCTGAAGTGTGCGCGTTGTTGTCTGCAATAACAGATTTGCCAATTAAGCAAAGTTTGGCCGTTACAGGCTCAATTAACCAACATGGCCAAGTGCAATCTATCGGCGGTGTAAATGAAAAAATAGAAGGTTATTTTCGTCTATGCCAAAGCCGAGGTTTAACCGGTGAACAAGGCGTTATTATTCCCGCGAGTAACCAGCTTAATTTAGTATTAAACGACGAAGTAATTAATGCGGTAGCGCAGCAGAAGTTTCATTTGTATGTGGTAAAAAACGTAGATGAAGCGCTAACCTTGTTAATGGGTGTTGAAGCTGGCGAAAAAAATAGCCGTGGTCAGTATCCCAAAAAATCTGTTAATGGCCGTGCATTAAAGCGTTTAGCTGAGATAGCAGACATTGTTAATGGTGAAGCAGAAGAAGAGTAATGGCGTTATAAAGCAGTAAAGGCGTCAAGATATAATACCTTGCCGCCTTTACCCTGTAATGCGGCCTCTGCTAGCGGTAACAGCATAAAAGTGTTGCCTAACGCCTGCACTGGGCTGTGAATATTAAAATTAACGGCAGGCACAAAACCAAAACGCGAGTAGTAGCTCGCTGGGCCTAGTACCACAACTGCGGTAATGCTTTGCTGGCGGCAGAGTTCTAAACCGGCGCGTACCAGAGCCGAACCAATTCCATGATGCTGTAACACATTACTCACTGCCATAGTGGCTAGTGCCATTAGCTGGGTATTGCCGGATTGCTCTAGTGTTGCTGGGGCAAATAAAATATGGCCAACAATTTTTCCGTGCTGCTCTGCTACTAGAGATATACAGTTGCTGCAGGCCTGGCGCAGTGAGTTAATTACGTTAACGTTAGTATTATTATGAAACACCGTCTGTGTAAGCAGAGCTACCGCATCCGCATCTGCGGCTGTGGTTAGGCGCACACTGGTATCATAACCCATGGCGTGCCAAGTGCTGTTGCGGCGGCGCTGCAAAGCGCGGTTGATGTTGTGCAGCAAGGTCATAACAAATGCCAACAAAGCAAAGCGTGTGTTTAGTCTACCGCACTGAGCGGGGTTCTCAAGTGAAACATGCCATAACCCTAGGTTTAAATACTGCGCTTGTTGCGGCGCCAATGGCCTAACGCAAATAGCATTAACAGCACTAAGCACAGTATCCGTAAAGGCGTATCACCATAGTGTGTGTAAGGCGTAATGCCTTGGGTTAAGCGTAACTGATCTGTCAGTACAGCTTCACTAAACTGCGGCGCTTGTGCACTGATATTGCCGCCAGCATCTACAGTCGCGGTAACGCCATTGTTTGTCGCCCGAAGCAACGGCCGGCCAAATTCTAATGCTCGCATTTGCGCAATTTGTAAATGTTGATGCGGGCCAATACTGTCACCAAACCAGCCATCATTACTTACCGTTAGTAGCAATTGCGTATCATCAGTCATATTGGCGGCAATTTGCTCTGGAAAGGCAATTTCAAAGCAAATTGCCGGTAATAGGTGGTAGCCATTTGCGACTAAGTTGGGTTGCACATAACTACCTCGAGTAAATGAACTCATGGGTAAGTCAAAGATGGGGGCTAACTTACGTAGCCAGTTTTCAAAGGGTACAAACTCGCCAATAGGCAGTAAATGGTGTTTGCTATAACGATTACCATGGCCATAAAAATAATCGCCATCACTGGAGTCTGAATCGCGCTTACCTAACACAATAAGGTTATTCCACGCCTGCTGGGTTTTAAAGTTGTAATCTAAAATGCCAGTTATTACTGCTGTGTTGGCATAAAGTGCAGCACGATTTAAATTGTTGAGATAGGTTTCTGCTTGCGGTTCTAATTGAGGAATAGCCGCTTCTGGCCAGATCACTAAGTCGGTTTTAAAATGTGGTCGAGTTAAATCAAGGTATTTAAGCATGGTCGGCCACTCTTGCTCTGGCGCCCAACGTAGCTCCTGTTTAACGTTGCCTTGTACCAGCAGAACAGATAGCGTTTTGTCGCTGTATTGCCAGCCGCTAAAGGGCTTAAGTAATGGGCTAAAGGCAAAAACAATACCCGCAATAATAACATAGCTATAACGGCTAATAGCACGCTGCGGTTGCAGCAATTGTGCAAGGGCAGCCGCGGCAAACGCTAACACAAAGCTAATGCCGGTTTCGCCAATTAATGGTGCTAAATCTTTTAAGCCGGCTGACGTTTGGCTATAACCCATGGACAACCATGGAAACCCGGTAAGTAATACACTACGCAGCCATTCGGCTAGTGCCCAGCACACGGCAAACAGTAAGGGGGTAAAAGTAATGGAACGCAGTTTATAACTAAGCCAGCTGGCCAATGCCGGAAATAACGCAAGGTAACCAACCAGCAACGCCATAAGCGCTAAACTGCCTATTAGCGGTAGGCCGCCAAACTGGTCAATACTAACATGCACCCAGCTAACACCAACGCCAAACCAGCCTAAACCAAAACTAAAACCCCGCAGCCAAGCTTGCTTTGCATTAGTGGCGTGTTGTAAATAAAATACTAATAGTGCCAGGGTTAACACTGGCAGCCACCATAGCGTAAATGGTGCAAATGCTAGCGTAGTTGCGCCACCTGCTAGTATCAGTAGCAGGTAAGGCAGCATGAGTTTAAATCGAGTATTAATGTTGGCCAAGAGTGTTAGCTTTCTTCAGCCATGGCAGGATCTTTAGCGCGGATGACTTGCAGTTGCACTAAGCGCCGGCTGTTAGCTTTATTCACTTTAAAGGTTAAGCCTTGTAGTTCAATGCTCTCACCTTTAGTCGGCATATGGCCAAAGGCATGCAATACAATGCCGCCAATGGTATCCGCGTCCTCTTCGTCAAACTTGGTATTAAATGATTCGTTAAACTCGTCTAAAGGCGTAAGCGCGCTAACTTGGAATACGCGAGAGGCCATTTTTTTAATGTCGTCTTCTTCTTCGTCGTCGTGTTCGTCTTCAATTTCACCAACAATTTGTTCGAGAATATCCTCAATGGTCACTAAACCCGACACACCACCGTATTCGTCAACGACGATAGCCATGTGGTAGCGTTTTTGCCGAAACTCTTTTAATAGCGCATCTACTCGTTTGCTTTCAGGAATAATTACCGCTGGGCGCAGCACATCACGCAGATGCAAATCGGCCGCGTTTGGCATAAGCGCATGTTGCAGTAAATCTTTTACCAGCAGTATACCTTCGATATGGTCTTTATCTTCATTCACCACGGGATAGCGACTGTGGTTATTTTCCATCAAAATGGGCAGCATGTCGGCAACGGAATCATCTATGTCGATGGTTGCCATTTGTGAGCGGGGCACCATAATATCGCGTGCCCGCATACTCGATACCTCTAGCACGCCTTTTAGCATACTTTTTGTATCGGCATCGATCAGGCTACGTAGTTCAGCCTCGTTTATAATTTCTTGTAAATCTGAAATATCTTGTGGCTCTGCATTAAAGATACTGGCGATACGCTCTAACCAGGACTTACCGGCAGAACCACGACTAGAGTGGGGGTTATCGTCACTCATGGGTGAACTATTACTCCAAAAAATAAAAAAACCTATTCGTCATCCAACAAATAGGGGTTAGTAAAGCCAAGTTGCTGCAATATGGTTACTTCTTCAGTTTCCATTTGTTCAGCATCATCGTCATTTATATGGTCAAAACCTAATAAATGCAAGCTTCCGTGTACGACCATATGTGCCCAGTGGGCCGTTATCCTTTTGCTTTGTTCTTTCGCTTCGGTCACGACTACGGGGGCACAAATAACTAAATCGCCCAATAATGACAATTCAATACCTGGTGGGCATTGAAACGGAAAGCTTAACACATTAGTGGGTTTGTCTTTACCGCGATAAGCTAAGTTAAGCTGTTGGCTTTCATTGTTATCGACAATGCGTACGGTAACTTCAGCCTCTGCTTGAAACGGCAATATAGCAGCTTCTAACCATTGCTGGATCTCTGTCTCTAACGGCAGATTGTCTGCTGTGCTAGCCAATTGTAAATCAAGAATAATGGCCATTATTCACCTTTAATAGCAACAGTAGCGGCAAGTTTGGCTGCTTCGTGGGCTTCATAAGCCATAACAATACGTTGCACTATTGGGTGGCGCACCACGTCCTTGGCATTAAAGTGATTAAAACTAATTTCTTCAACATCACTAAGCACATCAATAGCGTGTTTTAACCCAGAATATTGGCCCCGTGGTAGGTCAACCTGAGTAATATCGCCAGTAATAACTGCTTTAGAGCTAAAGCCAATACGGGTTAAAAACATTTTCATCTGTTCTACCGTCGTATTTTGGCTTTCGTCCAGAATAATAAAGGCATCATTTAAGGTACGACCGCGCATGTACGCCAATGGCGCAATTTCAATTACGCCGCGTTCAAGATACTTTTCTACTTTTTCAAAGCCGAGCATTTCAAATAATGCGTCGTATAGTGGCCTTAAATATGGGTCAACCTTTTGTGCTAAGTCACCGGGTAAAAAACCCAGCTTTTCGCCAGCTTCTACTGCTGGGCGAGTTAAAATAATTCGCCGCACAAAATTACGCTCTAACGCATCTACCGCACAGGCTACCGCCAAGTAAGTTTTGCCTGTGCCGGCAGGGCCAACACCAAAGCAGACATCGTGACGCAGCACGTTACTTACGTAAGCGGCTTGGTTTGGGTTACGCGGCTTGATCAGACCTTTTTTAGTTTTAAGGCTAAAGTCAGCATGTTCGCCATCTTGCTGCTCGTATTGAATATCGTAGTTCTGACTAATTAATAAATGCACTTGCTCTGGTGTTAGCTCAGCATTGGGCGCTGCTGTAGCTGCATATAACTGTTGCAATACATCTAGCGCTGCGGCGACGTTATCCGCAGGCCCTGAGATTTTCAGCTGGTCATCGCGATGACTAATGTCTACCAATAACCGTCGTTCAATATGACTTATATTGTCGTTAAACGGGCCACATAATAGGGTTAAACGTCTGCTGTCGGCGTTCTCAAGCGTTAAATCTGCGGTATGTAAGGTTGTAGTCAAATGCTTGCCTCAGTGCAAAAAGGGGGCATTAAAGCCCCCAGAAGTTATGGTGTAAAGGTAGCGACGCCAATAGCATTAGCTACCGGTTCGGTTTTTTGTCTGGCTAAAATTTGCTGTGGGCTAATTTCTCGGCGCAGGCCCATATCTTGTTCGGTGCGCAGCAAATCGCCACGTAAAGAATTACTAAATACATCGGTAATTTTCACGTCAACAAATTGGCCAATCATCTCGGGCGAGCCTTCAAAATTAACCACGCGATTGTTTTCGGTGCGGCCGGTTAATTCCATAATGTTTTTCTTGGATGGGCCCTCAACCAAGATGCGTTGTTCTGTGCCCAGCATACCGCGAGCAATACGCAGTGCTTGCTGGTTTATACGGTCTTGCAGAATGTATAGCCGTTGCTTTTTTGCATCTTCGCTTACATCGTCAGGTAAATCGGCAGCCGGTGTACCTGGGCGAGCACTGTAAATAAAGCTAAAGCTCATATCAAAATCGATAGCTTGGATCAAATCCATCGTCGCTTGAAAATCGGCATCATCCTCACCAGGAAAACCAATAATAAAGTCTGACGACATGCTTAAGTTTGGCCGAACACGTTTTAATTTACGAATTTGCGATTTGTATTCTAATGCGGTGTGGCCACGCTTCATTAGGTTTAAAATACGGTCTGAACCCGATTGTACGGGTAAATGTAAGTGGTCAACTAATTCAGGCACATCGCGGTACACTTCAATAATGTCATCGGTAAATTCTACCGGGTGTGACGTGGTGTAGCGAACGCGGTCAATACCATCAATAGCCGCCACTAAACGTAATAGCTCAGAGAAATGGCAGATAGTGCCGTCATGTTTTTCGCCACGAAACGCATTTACGTTTTGGCCTAATAGGTTTACTTCCCGCACGCCTTGCTCGGCTAATTGGGCGATTTCAAATAATACGTCGTCTAATGGTCGGCTAACTTCTTCGCCACGTGTATACGGCACTACGCAAAAGGTACAGTATTTAGAACAGCCTTCCATAATGGAAACAAAGGCGGTAGGGCCATCGGCTCTAGGTTCTGGCATACGGTCGAACTTTTCAATTTCTGGAAAAGACACGTCAACTACTGGCGATTTTGAGCCGCGTACTGAGTTGATCATCTCGGGTAAGCGGTGCAAAGTTTGTGGGCCAAAGACGATATCGACATAGGGCGCACGTTCACGAATGGCCGCGCCTTCTTGCGAAGCGACACAGCCACCAACACCGATAATTAAGCTTGGATTTTTTTCCTTTAGCAGACGCCAACGACCTAGTTGGTGAAATACTTTCTCTTGCGCTTTTTCGCGAATAGAGCAGGTATTTAGCAGAATAACATCTGCCTCTGCAGCTTCTTCAGTCAGAGTAAAGCCATGAGTGGCATCTAGCAGGTCAGCCATTTTTGATGAATCGTATTCGTTCATCTGGCAGCCCCAAGTTTTAATGTGCAGCTTTTTGCCCATTGCGTGTAATTACCTGTATCGTCACTTGGAAAAAAGGGAGCATATTTTAGCCTGTTCGCGCCTTCGTTGCCATAGCTTGCGTAAAACAGTCGTCAGAGTAATTTTTGCCTAGTGGTTATGTAGCCCGCATACAGAATAACCAAAACGCCACTAAGCCACGCTAAGGTTACAGGTTCTTGCCAAAATAAATAACCAAATAAGCCGGCGAAAATAACGCTGCTATAGGTCCACATGCCTATATCGCTGGCGGGCGCGATGGCATAGGCACGTGTCATGGCAAGTTGGCCAATAGCCGCCAATATACCCATGGCAACAAAGGCAAACCATACGGTATTGTTAAGCGGTTGCCAATAAAATGGCACCGGAATAGCCGATAATATTGCCGTAAGTAATGAAAAATAAAATACGATGCGCACCGCAGGTTCAGTATCAGACATATAGCGGATGGTGGTTTTAGTAACTGCAACTAATACTGCAGATAATAAGCCGACTAATAAAATAGCCTCGGCATTGCCGTAATTGGCTGGCATTGCCAATACCACGCCAATAAAACCTAATAAAATACTAAATAGAGTTAAACGGCTAGGGCGCTCTTTTAACCAAAATCGGGCGATTATTGGCACAATAAAAGGTGATAGCAACAATACCAGCATGCCTTGAGCTAGTGGCAAACGCGCTAACACATAGAAGAAACAGTACATGGAGATAATGCCGGTTAATGCTCGGCTAAGATGTAAATACCAGCGGTTTGTTTTTAATAAGCTAAAACCATGCTTATACAAAAAAGGTAGCATCAATATTAAGGCGAAAAAGTTACGAAAAAAGACTACTTGAACTTCTGATGCTGTGCCGCTAGTGAATTTAACAATAGCGCCAATGCCGGCAAAGCAGGCTTCTGCCAATAATAGGAGTAGTGCCCCCTTAACTAACGGCGATAGCATAAATAACCTGAATACAGACTAAGATAACGCAGTATATCAGACCGGTTAGCCTTAGCCGTAGTAGCTGCGTAATTATTGTCGCGTTGCTGTAGCACCCTAACGCAGTGCGTTAGGGTGCTAACGTTTGCTGTTGTAAAAACGCCATTACTTGTGCACTTGGCATAGGTTTGGCAAATAAATACCCTTGAATAAGGTAGCATTGGCGGCGGCTGAAAAACGCCAGTTGTTGTTCGGTTTCAACGCCCTCAGCAATGCAGTACATACCTAGGCTGTTAGCCATACTGAGTATGGCTTCTATTATGGTTTCATCGCTGCTATCAATGCCAATGTCTTTGACAAAGCTACGATCGATTTTAATGCCATCGATCGGAAGTTCTTTTAAGTATTTTAACGATGAGTAACCGGTGCCAAAATCGTCAAGGGCAAGTTGTATACCTAACTTACTTAAAGCCAACATGGTTTCTATGGCGCTTTCATGATCGCGCATTAATGCACTTTCGGTAACTTCATAACGTAAGCAGCTAGCAGGTAAATCATATTTTTGTAGCAGTTCTTGGGTATGCTCAGCTAGCGCGGGTTGCTCTAAATGCTGGGTAGATAAGTTAATAGATAAATATATTTTATGGCCGTTGTCATGCCAGTGTTTTAAATCTTGCAGCGCGCGCTCGAGTAACTGCTGCGTCATTTGAATAATTAAACGTAGTTCTTCAGCCAGTGGAATAAAGTCTGATGGTGGGATCATACCTTCAGTGCTCTGCCAGCGCAGTAATACTTCAGCACCAACGATTTCTTGGCTTTGGCTATTAACGATAGGTTGATAATAGTTAATAAACTCATCATGTTGTAGTGCTTTGCGTAAGCGAGTTTCCCGAGCAAGGCGCATATGGGCTTTTTCGTTCATTTCTGCAGTGAAAAACTGGAAATTATTACGACCCGCTTCTTTAGCATGATACATAGCAACGTCGGCATGTTTTAGTAATGCCGCCGCTGTTACGGCATCTTCAGGATACACCGCAATACCAATACTGGGTGATACACCAACGTTATGTGTGCCAAGCAACATGGGCTCGCTGATTATGGTCAGCATTTTACGTGCGACGTGGCTAATATTGTCTTGGTTTTTATAGCCTTCAAGTAGGATCACAAATTCATCGCCACCAAGCCTCGCTACCGTGTCGCTGTCGCGTAACGCCAGCGTTAAACGTCGTGCTACTTCTTTTAGCAGTAAATCACCAATATCGTGGCCTAGCGAGTCGTTAATTTGTTTAAACTTATCAAGATCGATAAAACACAGCGCCAAGCTACGCTTGTCTCGCTTTGCTTGGTCAATACCGTGGTAAATTCGATCCATTAACAGCGCTCTATTAGGTAAGCCGGTTAATGCGTCATAGTTAGCAAGATAACGCAACTCGTCTTCTGCTAGTTTTTGTGCGGTGATATCGGTAAAAACTAAAACGAAAAAACTTTGTTGCTGCTCGCCAATTGCACTGATATTAATCAACGTAGGCCGTTCTCGGCCATCAGGTGTAATAACCAACTCTTCACCTTGCCAATGCTCACCGCTTTTTAATGTATTTAACAATTTGGTGTAAAAACGCCGCCGCACCAGGCTGATACCAAGATGGTGGGTACGTGGTTGGTCAATATATTGTTCTAAGTTACCAAAAGCAGTAGCGAACGATTGGTTGGCGGCAATGACGCGTTGTCGGTGATCTAGAATCACTACCCAGTCACGAGTTTGCTGAAACGCTTCACCAAACAAGCGTGCTTTTTCTTGGCTGGCTCTGGTTTCTGTAATGTTACTAAAGGTGCCATGCACACGTAATACATTGGCATTGTCGTCTTGTAATGTCGCCTTACCTATATCGCGAAACCATAACCACTGTCCGTTGTGATGTTGCATACGGTAAGTGCAATCAAATTGTTGCTCGGGTTGCTGAATAAAGCGCAACCATTGTGCTTGGTAATTTGCTTTGTCATCAGGATGAATTAATGCTTCATGCTGCGACAAGGTCATCGGATCCATCTTTTCTTGATAGCCAAGCATGTTGTAAATACGTGAAGCATAAAATAAATTATTACTGGCTTGCCATTCCCACGCGCCGCTATCAACCGAGGCTAACGCTTGCTTTAGTTGTTGCTCACTTTGCTTAACATTGCGGTAGGCTTGGCGAATAAGTTGTTGTTGTCGGCGTCTTATGTTTAACAGATAAACGCAAATAATTAATATACTTGCGGCGTAACCCGCAATAGCCCTGCTAGACAACCACGGGTTGGCTGAGATACGTAAATATAACCTAGCGGGTTTACTTTCAAGCCCACTGGTTGGTGATATTGCTGTAACGTTAAAAGTATAATAACCACTGTTTAATTGCGGAAAAACAACTTTGCCGGATGATTGCAGTGGGTACTGAATGTCTTGCCCGCCTTCTAACCAAAGGCGATATTTCATTTTATGTGCATCACGAAAATTCATGCTGCTGAAGTTCAGTTCGATGCCGTAATCTTTATAGGATAAGTCGACGTGCCGCTCATTTAGATTACCGTTCAGGTTTAATTTATTACCGGTTTGTGTGCTAATAGCGGTGATAATAATATTGGGTTCTTTCTCTTCGGTGATAAGTGCTGCGGTATTTACCAGCGTAACGCCCCGCATACTGCCAAAGGCTAAAGTGCCATCGGCTAATTTTACTGATGCTGAGCCATTATACTCGTGGGTTGGTAAACCATCGGCTTTAGTAAATTGTTCAATTTGTAATGAGTTAGGGTTTAATCTTGCTAAACCATTGTGAGATGAAAACCAGACATTGCCTTCAACATCATATTGCAACGCGTAAGCTTTATCAGAGCTTAGCTTGTTGTCGTCAAAGCGATGACGTAATGCTAATGTCTGACTATCAAACCCCAGTAAACCAAGGCCAGCGAAGCCAACCCAAAGCGTACCGTTTTTGTCAGTAACCATGGCGTCGGCTTGGCGATTAAGTTCAGGTTGGTAATGTGGATGCTGATAAACTAATTTGACATGGCGTTGTTGGCTATCATAAAGCCAAAGTTGATCGGCAGCACCGAGTAATAATTGTCCCGAGTTATTAGTTGCACCAACAAAGCGGCCAAATGCAATACCAGCAAAAGCCGTATCTAGCTCGGGCAATGCAACTAATTCACCAGAGCTAGGGGTGTAACGAAAAAAAGCGTTATCGCTAACAAAATAAAAGTGCTGTTTATACTGGTAAACAAGGCTTAAAGGCTTGGCTAAACGCCTAGCGTCATTATCGTTGTTGGTTGGCGGTAAACTAAGCTTGCCAAGTTCAGAGTCGAAATATCTTAAACCCTCTGGCGACTGTATCCATAGTTTGCCCTTAGTATCTGGGTATATATTGACGATAGAACCAGCGTGCCAGTATGATTTTACATCTTCGCTAACCAAATACTGGGTAATATTATGACTAGCTAAATCTAGTTTATTTAAACCATTGCTGGTGCCGACCCAAAGCGTATTTTTCCCATCAGAAGCCAAGGCAAACACCTTTTCGCTGCTAAGGCTGTTAATTTCGCCCGGTTGTCGGTTTATATTAGTAAACGCTTTGCTGCGTGGGTGCCAATAATATGCGCCATCATCGCGCGAGCCTAACCAGTATCCGCCGTAGTTATCGGCAGCGATATCCATAATATTGTTGTCGAATAAATCAAGCCCGCTTTCAGTAAAACGCAATACTGTAGCGGTGGTGTTGTTGTTAACATCAAATTGATACAAACCCATCTCGGTTGCAATAAGGGCTTTATCGTCTTGCCATAATATTTGCCATATATTGTGGTGAGCAATGTGCTGTATTGGGGTATAGGGTGTGTTATCACGCAAATAACGTTGTACATCGGTATAGGCAATACTATATAAGCCTTCGACGGCACCAACCCAGATGCGGTCGTGTTTTAGCGCTAAGTATTTAACGTGTTTTTGGTCGTCATTATTGGCTAATTCAGTGTTTGCCATCTCGGGTGTAAGATGGGGTAAGAAGGTGTGCTGTTTACTGGCATAGTCAAGAAAGTACAAGCCATTAAATGCGGCAATAAAAATATTACCGTCATTGACTAGTAAATCACGCAGCCAGCCGTCTTTAATGCCGTTAGCTGATAAACTGAAAATTTGCTCGGGTATGCCAGTAGCCAGTGATAATTGATATAACGCATCGCCCATAATGAACAAGAGCGTTTTGTCATCGTATTCTTGTAATGAAATTATGCTGTGTTCGTGGGTCAGCTCATTAACAGCGTCTTTGGGACGAGGCATAAAGAGTTCAAATACCGACGATTGACTGTTAAATAAGTAAATACCAGCGTTGTCAGAGGCGGCCCATATTCTGCCTTTTGAATCTTGTAGCAACTTACTAAACGACAGTTCTTTTAGCTGGTAGCCTTCCGCGGTGATGTGACTTATTTTGGTACTACCGTAGCGATTAATTCCGCCATTAGTAGCAATCCAGAGAAAACCGTCGTTATCTATTAGTAAGTCTCGCACTGAGCCTTGAGATAAGCCTTGATCCGGAGTCAGTGGCCGCAATATTGGCGCAGCGGAAAGGCTGCAAGCCGTTAAAGTAAGAAATACGGTTATGCAGCGCAAGAAATGCGGCAAAAAATTCACTTAAACTCCTGACTCATAGCGTTATTAATGGCACTGCGCTACTGTTATCGTATTGGCAAAACATATAACGATAATGTGTAGCTGTCCAGCATTCTAATTTTAACTGTTATTTAGTAAGTTCGGTGCCACACCAGCTGTAATACGCTACTGCAGGCAATAATAATCAGCAAACATAAATGAGAAAACTGTAATAGCTTTACTAGTGCGCTGATATCAGCAGCGTGCGGTTCGTGTTGCTGCACTATTTTACTACGTTGTTGTTTTTGTGCTCCATAGTATACAGGGCCACCTAAACTGCGGCGCGTTGCAACGCTGGCGCAGCACAACAAATAAAAAGAATAACGGTTTATATTTAATCTTGTCTGCCGACACTGACGGTAGCAGCGGATAACGCCAAACTGAATAGCTAATAACAATGTTGCACATAACTTGGGTACTGCACTTAATGTATTACCAACAAAAGCCACTGGTGCAGCAAAATAGCGATAAACGCGGAGCTTTGTGTTCCATTGCTGTTGCAACTCTAACACTAAGCGGTAGCCAAGAGCGGCAAGACCTCCACCGAGTAAAAACCAAAACAGTACGCCGATAAATTGGCTTGCCGAGCGTAAAGTTAAACTTTCTAATATTGCCTTGCTGATGCCCATTGCGCTTAGCATGCTGGTCTGACGGCATAATAATGTTTGCGCCTGCTCACGCGCTAACGTTAGCTGGCCAGCTTGCAAGCGCTGTTGTATAGCATAGGCCTGTTGCTGCTTAGTATGCCAGTCTAAACTGCAATACAATAACAACGCGTCCAATATTAATGGCAACTCAGAAAACAGATAAAGGCTATATACTAATGCCATAGGCAGTAGCCACGCCAACAACAATGCTAAGCTGCCCGATATCAGTAACTGCTTTGGTGAACGGTTAGGATCTGGGTTAACTTTTATCGCTAGTCTGGTTGCTAGATGACTAAATAGCGTTAGTGGATGATACAACACTGGCAGCGGAAAAATACGCGCTGCCAACACCACAACTAATAGCAAAGCAGGATAGGTTGAAACACCTTCAGGCCAGATTAGGCTATTAAACCAAGGCATCTTATAACGTAACGCTGCTTAGGCGACTTAATAACTCAAGCACCATCGCAGAACTGTTTTTCGACGCAACCTCAAGGTAGGCTTCAAATGATTGTGGTGATTCTTTGCCCGCAATATCGCTTAAACTTCTAATTACAACAAAAGGCGTATGTAGCATGTGGCAAACTTGAGCAATAGCTGCGCCTTCCATTTCTACTGCCAACATAGTAGGAAACTGCTGACGAATAACATTAATACGCGCCGGATCGCAAATAAAGCTGTCGCCAGTGGCAATGAGACCTTTTTTTGTTTTACAAAAACCTAAGGCTCGAATGCTTTGTTCAGCCGCATTAATTAATAACGGGTGGGCATTATATGCTGCTGGCATCTGTGGTACTTGGCCAATTTCATAACCAAAAGCGGTAACATCAACGTCATGATGGCGCACTTCGGTGCTTATTACGACATCACCTACGTTAAGATCTGGATCAAAACCGCCAGCTGAACCGGTGTTAATAACCGCGGTAGGTTTGAAATGTTGGATAAGTAAAGCCGTAGCCAGCGCTGACGCTACTTTACCAATGCCTGATTGCACTAACACAATTTGAACATTAGCTAAACTACCACAATAAAAAGTATAACTACCTAGCGTGGTGGTCGTTACGTTGTTAATTTGCTGGCGCAGCAACGCCACTTCTGGCTCCATTGCGCCGATAATGCCAATTAAGTGCATGCTTTATTCTCTTCAGTGACAAAGGCGCTAGTATAAAGCGCCATGAAAAGAAAAGCCCGTTTCTGATGCGTTATCTGCAGTTTATTGTTGTAAGGTAATGCTTTGCATTGTGCTGTCAACGGCAAGTTTACCCTGTTGGTAGTCAAATATTGCCTGTTCAATTTCAGCCGCAGTGTTCATTACAAAAGGGCCATATTGCACTATCGGCTCACCAATGGGTTGTGCGGCTAATATTAGTACTTTAGCGGCGTGCTCGGCGTGTATTAGCAGAGTGTTGCCTAAGCTTAAGATACCCGCCTGATGCAATGGAACTTGCTGCGTGTCGGTTTCAGTTTGTACGCTAACAGTACCAATATAAGGGTAAATAAAAGCATTGTGCTCTGCTGGTAGCGTCAAGCTAAGGCTTTGTCCAGCATTTAAGTGCACGTCATAATATTGTGGTTCGGTAGTTAAGCCTTGAATTGGCCCACTTAACTGTTGGTTATTCGTGTGTAGTGTACCTGCAACAACCTTAATACTGCCCTGCAACAGCTGAAGTGTCGGGATCTGCTCGGGCGTAATATCGACATAGGCTGGTGCCTTCATTTTTTCTTTGGCTGGTAAATTAAGCCAAAGCTGAAAGCCTTGCATTACACCCGCTTCCTGTTGTGGCATTTCAGAATGAATAATACCACGACCGGCCGTCATCCACTGCACGCCACCGCTTTTTAAATGCCCTTGGTTGCCTAAATGATCTTGATGCAGCATATGGCCATCTAACATATAGGTTACGGTTTCAAAACCGCGATGAGGGTGGGGCGGAAAACCTTTAATATAATCGCCGGGTTGATCTGAACCAAAAAAATCCAGCATTAAAAATGGATCTAACCTCGTGTGCTGGTTTTGGCCAAGGCTGCGTTTAATTTTTACACCGGCACCGTCAGACGCGGCAATTGAAGGAATTAGACGCACTAAGGTACGATTTGTCATGATGTACTCCGCAAGGTTTTTTCTATTAAACATCATGGGAAATATAAATAAAACCGCATAATTTGCCATTAATTTATCTATAAAAGCGAATGGTTGCACTGCGAGTAGTTCAGCCAGCGTTAATTCGTGAGCACTAAGCTAACGTCATTAAAACAAAGCAGTACCTAACATCCCTCATCTAGGGGAAAACAAGGAGCAATAAAATGAAAAAGTCATTAGCATTAGCGAGTATTGTAGCATTAGCGTTTGCAGCAGGTGCGCAAGCTAATATCAAATGGGATTATGTAGGCGCTGGTTATACCGACATGGGTTCTGATGGCCCTTATATTGAAGGTTCATTCCGTGTAGATAACAACTGGGTAGTAGACGGTAGTTATACGCGCTTATCAGAAGGGCAATTTGATGCCAACCTAGTTCAAGTGGGCGCAAAGTATTTAACTGGTTTTAAACTAGATTTCTCGCCTACTACACAAACTTACGTTTTAGCCGGTATTGAAAATGCATCTGGCGATGCAGACGATACAGGTGGTTACGGTGGTGTAGGTATGCGTCATCCACTAACTGCACAGGTTGAGTTGTACTCTGAAGCTACCTACCACTCTATTGGCGATAATTACGGTAGTTTAGCCGGTGGTATCGCATTTTATTTAAGCCCAGATTGGGCAATTCGTAGCAATATCGCATTAAATAGCGGCGATACAAAAAATGAATTCCGTTTTGGTATGTCATACCAATTCTAATTTAGATTTAAGCTTTAACGCACAGCGCCTATTGGCGCTGTTCGTGTTTTAGCAACCAAGTTTTTTTATCTAGCCCACCATTGTAACCGGTAAGGGTGCCGTTCGCGCCAATCACTCTGTGGCAAGGTACCACTATTGCAATTGGATTGCGGCCATTAGCACCGCCGACTGCGCGCACGGCTTTGATATTATTAATCTGCTGTGCAATGTCACCATAGCTACGGGTAGTGCCAAAAGGGATGTCGCATAGCGCATGCCAAACTTGTTTTTGAAATACGGTACCTGTAGCGTCAAGTGATAAATTAAACTGATTAAGTTCACCGGCAAAATAAGCGCTTAACTGCAGCGCTGCCTGCTTGGTTAAGCTTGAGGTGTTGGTAGCCGATAGGGTGCTGCTAACAAAAGCAATTTCAGTGATACCCTTGTCGTTAGCCTGTATTTTAATGGGCCCAAGCGGGCTATCTATATATTGAGTAAACACTGGGTAACCTCCAAATTTATAGCATTGCCGAGCAATAACGTGGTCTAAGCATATTATATGACAATAGTGACTGTTCCTATTGGTTGTATTGCGAAGTTTGCTGGGTGCGCTTAGTATTACCGCTGGAGAGTTTTATGGACGGTATTGCATAGGAATTGCCATGTTAGAACATTTTTTTATCCAACTAAGTACAGAACCGCTAAGTATTAGCTTTATACAAAGTATAACGTTGATCGATGAATTGTATAACTTTACACCGAGTGCATTTAAAAATGGCGAGCTATTTAACGCCGCTGGCGAAAATAATGGTTCGTGTAAAATCTTAGCCTTTGGTGCGCTACATCAATTATCTGCTCCACAAACGTTACATTTGTATGGCGATTATTACCGGCAGGTAATGGCAACACCTAAAGCGCACGATCATCAAAATATCCGAAACTTTATGCGTAGTGGTTGGGCTGGCGTAGTATTTGATAACCAACCTTTAACTGCGAAAATGGGCTAATTTATCTCAGCATTAACGTAAATTGGCTACTACTTAGGTTGGTCTACTTTGTTCTGGGCGAGTGCTGTGGTATTTTGGCAGCCGTTTGTCTACATAACAATAACTTAATTTTCAAGGTTCCCAATGCAAGAATCCAGTGTACTTATCACTAATGATGCCGTAGTACTTGGTTTAATGGCGGCTATTTTAGGCGCTGTTTTTTATACCAGTCACAGCGATAATCGTTTTTTTAAAGCGTTCTATAAATATGTACCAGCATTACTGCTGTGTTACTTTATTCCATCACTGTTTAATAGTTTTGGCATTATTGATGGTGAAGGTTCATCATTATATAAAATGGCGTCACGCTATCTACTGCCAGCAAGTTTAGTATTGTTGACGCTTAGTGTTGATTTTAGAGCTATTCTTGGCCTTGGCCCTAAAGCATTAATTATGTTTTTAACCGGTACCGCCGGTATTATTATTGGCGGGCCTATAGCGCTAATTACTATGGGATATTTTTTCCCACAAGAGCTAGGTGGCGATGACGTATGGCGTGGTATGACGACCATTGCTGGCAGTTGGATTGGCGGTGGAGCTAACCAAGCCGCAATGAAAGAAGTATTTAACGTTGATGGCAGCATTTTCTCGGTAATGATTACTGTAGATGTACTGGTGGCAAACGTATGGATGGCGGTGCTGTTATTTATAGCCAGCCGTGCTGAGTTTTTTGACCGTAAAAATGGTGCGGATACCAGCGGTATTATGCACCTGCGCGAAAAAATCGAAAAATACCAAGCTGAAAATGCGCGTATTCCTACATTAACTGACATTATGTTGATTGTTGCAGTAGCCTTTGGTGTAACCGGATTGTCGCATGCACTGGCCGATCTTATCGCGCCTTGGATTGAGCGTGTAGCACCACAACTTGCAATATACAGTTTAACCAGTAGCTTTTTTTGGTTGGTGGTTATTGCTACTACTTTGGGCTTAATTATGTCGGCAACCAAGGTGCGTAACCTTGAAGCTGCGGGGGCATCCAAAGTAGGCTCAGCATTTTTATATATTTTGGTTGCTACCATAGGCATGCATATGGATGTTACTGCCATTCTTGATTATCCACTGATGTTTTTAGTAGGTATTGTCTGGATGTCAGTGCATGCCGGTTTATTAATTATTGTCGCAAGACTGATCAAAGCACCGATGTTTTATATGGCAGTTGGTAGCCAGGCTAATGTGGGTGGTGCTGCGTCAGCACCTGTGGTTGCAGCGGCGTTTCATCCGTCACTCGCACCAGTTGGTGTGCTGCTAGCGGTGCTGGGCTATGGCTTAGGGACATACGGTGCTTACATTTGCGGTTTAATTTTACAGCAGGTTGCGCCGTAATAAAGGCATAATTAAAAGGATATATTGATGGCTACAAAGTTTCAAACAGAGTCGCGTCACTATGTGCTAATTATTGCGTTATTACTGGCGCTGTATGCCAGTTATTTACTTGTGGCACCCTATGTCGGTGCCATCGTCTTGGCTTTTGTGCTGTCATTATTATGCTTTCCAGTACATCAGTATATTGAACGAAAAATTCCCGGTAAGCCTAACCTCGTCGCCAGCCTTTCTTGTTTGTTATTGGTTGTCGTAATTTTGGTGCCCGCTTCATTGGTGTTTATAGCAATAGTACAGCAAGGTATAGTCTTTACTAAGCAAAGTTATCATTGGTTAAGTACCGGCGGCGCTGAGCAACTAATGCAGCATGGCGCGGTGCAACGGACACTTGATTATGTAAATCAAATATCGCCGGCTGGAGAAATTAGCGGCGAAAGCATTGTGAAACAACTTACCGAGTTTTCATCTGGCTTTGGCAAAGAACTATTAAATTTCAGTACCCAATTGGTTGGTGATATTACCGGTTTGATATTTGGTTTCGTATTGATGCTGTTTATCTTGTTTTTTTTACTACGCGACCATGAAAAAATCGTAAATTCATTGCACTGGATAATTCCGTTATCACGTTCGCAGGAAGAGGCGTTGTTAAGTGAAGCTAAAACTGTAGCGCGTTCGGCAGTCATTGGTTCGTTTTTAACTGCCATTGCCCAAGGTGTCGCTGGTGGTATTGCCATTGCTATTGTTGGTTTGCCAGGCTTATTTTGGGGGACGATGATGGCATTTGCCTCGTTTATTCCCGCGGTAGGCACGGCACTAATTTGGATCCCAGCCTGTGTATATTTATTACTAACGGGTGATTGGCCATGGGCATTGTTTTTAGCGATATGGGGTGTAGTCGTAGTGGGCTCTATTGATAACGTGCTTAGGCCGTTGCTGATGCAGGGCAGTTCAGGCATGAGTACTTTACTTATATTTCTATCGCTGATTGGTGGTATTCAATTGTTCGGTTTAATCGGTGTAATTTACGGGCCAATAATATTTGCCCTAACCATAGTGCTTATTAGGCTGTACACCATAGAGTTTAAAGACTTTTTAGCACAACAAGATAAAAGTTAAGCATAGCGGTGCATGTCACATAAAATACAAAAGGCCAGTTTTTATACTGGCCTTTTTTCTTAAAAATATTAATTACACCGTAATATTAATATTTTGTCCCAAGTTACCAACTGGGGCAGAAGCTTGTACTTGCTCAACTGATTGCATAGCACTTTGTACTAGCATAGTTGCCATTTTAGCTTCTTGATTTTGCTGCTTATTAGCCATTACAGCTGCCAAAACTTCATAGCCTTGGTTTGATGATGCAGCGCCAACGGATTGACTCATAGTACCTCCTTTGTCAACTCATCTAGACTGTAGCGGCAGACACTAAGATTACTTTAGCTTAATTTTGCATAAAAAAATACCGCCCGTTGCAGCGGGCGGTATTTCAACTTAGCGCGGAGTGACTCATTTCTCCAAAGCGTTAAGAAGCCTGTATAAGCGCAGTTTGCTGCGCCTTAATTTGAGAGTGTGATAAAGCGGGCACTGGCAAAGTATTGCCGCTAACTGCCGGTTTTAGCGAGCGTACCGGACGTGTTGGGCCTTTCTTCACTAAACCTTTAAACATAGGTTCTGGCTTAGCTACTGTTTTACCTAACCGTGCCGCAATAGCCGTTTGAATATCTGCTGCGGTGTAACCTACTTTTATTTTCATGCGCAGATAAGGCACGCCTGCAGCATCTAAAGCGCCATTTACAAACCAGTCAGGTACGGCATTGTGTCCATCTTTAGTGCTGTTGTTTACCAAATCTAGCACTGCTACTACGCTTAAATCCGTCGGATCGCAGAGTACAAAATCAAGATACTTGGCATTTAGCTTTAATAGCGTGTTATTGCGCGCTTTATCGCTGATACCGGTTTTTAAATCCAACACATCTGACAGGCGCACACGATTTAATATTTTATATTCGTTAATTACGGCTTTTTCTAGCAGTTGCATAAAAGAGCGTTCAACTGGGCTAAATAAACTGGTTTTTCTTTGTAGTGGAAACGGATTGCCACTGTCGACAAAGCGGCTAGCCACCAGCGCGACCACTATTACTAACATTAATATTAATAGCAGGACAAATTCCATGCATACCTCCGACAGAAAATTGACAAGGTGTCAGATACACCAATAACTTAAATATTATTAAGCACAAGTTGTGCCATCTTTTTGGTTTAAACCTAAAATTGTGTATTTCAGTAGTGAATGGCTAGCATTGTTGGCATTAATGTATTTTATAGTTAAAAAGCGCTTATAGTTCGTGCTCAATCTGATACCCAGCCGCTAATGCGCCAATATTGGTATCCGTCGATAAAAGGACAGACTTATGACTACAAGCATCAGCCGTGCCGGTTTAACTATAAATGCAGCATTAAATGCAGATTATGACAGTATTCTAACTGAGCAAGCCTGTGCCTTGCTGGTTGAATTGACTCGTAAATTTCGTCCAGAGCTAACTAAATTACTAGCAGCACGTCAAAGCAAACAGCAACAGTATGACGCTGGTGCACTGCCTGATTTTTTGCCGCAGACGGCTAACATTCGTCAGTCGGAATGGCAGATAGCGGCAATACCGGCTGATTTACAAGACCGTCGTGTTGAAATTACCGGCCCAGTAGAGCGCAAGATGATCATCAACGCCTTGAACGCCGATGTAAAAGTGTTTATGGCTGATTTTGAAGATTCGCAAGCACCGAGCTGGAGCGGTGTTATCGAAGGGCAAATAAATTTACGTGATGCCAATTTAGGTCAAATTAGTTATACCGATGCGCAAACCGGTAAACATTACGCCTTAAACGCTGACCCAGCGCTGCTGATTGCTCGGGTGCGTGGTTTGCATTTATTTGAAAAGCATCTGCTAGTTGATGGCGAGCAAGTGCCTGGTTCGCTGGTTGATTTCGCGCTGTATTTTTTACACAACTATCAAGTTCGACTTGCCAAGAATACCGGTGTTTATTATTACCTACCTAAATTACAAACTCATGTCGAGGCTAAATGGTGGGCTGACGTATTTAGCTATACCGAACAAAAGTTTAGCCAAAGTACGGGTACTATTCGTGCGACCGTGTTAATTGAAACTCTGCCGGCAGTATTTGAGATGGATGAAATTCTATATATGCTGCGCGATCACATTGTAGCGCTCAATTGTGGCCGCTGGGATTATATCTTTAGTTATATTAAAACCTTAAAAAATCATGCTGATCGCGTCCTACCTGATCGGCAAGTGGTTACCATGAAACAACCATTTTTAAATGCCTACTCACGCTTGCTGATAAAAACCTGCCATAAAAGAGGGGCGCTAGCCATGGGCGGTATGGCTGCATTTATACCCGCCAAAGATGCGGAACAAAATGCGGCCATTTTAGCTAAAGTGCATGCCGATAAAGAGCTAGAAGCGAGTAATGGGCACGATGGCACCTGGGTTGCGCACCCTGGGTTAGCTGCGACAGCAAATGCGGTGTTTGCTAAATATTTAATAGGTAATAAGCAAAACCAGTTGGATATTAGCCGCCAAAGTGATGCAGAGATTACCGCAGCGCAGCTATTAGCGCCTTGCGAGGGCGAGCGCACCGAAGAAGGTATGCGGACTAATATTCGTGTGGCACTGCAGTATATTGCTGCATGGCTAAGCGGCAAAGGTTGTGTGCCTATTTACGGCTTAATGGAGGATGCTGCAACGGCAGAAATTTCTCGTACCTCGATTTGGCAATGGATAAAACACGGAAAAAGCTTAAGTAATGGCAAGCTGATTACCAAAGCCCTATTTGTCGCGATGCTAGAGCAAGAAGCAAAGATCGTGCGCTCAGAAGTAGGTGAAACTAACTGGGCCGAGCAAAATTTTGTTCGTGCTCAGCAATTATTACTAGATATTACTACTTCTGAACAGCTAGTAGACTTTCTTACCCTGCCAGCCTATCAGTTACTAGATTAAGCTGAGTAAACCAAATGCAAAAGGCGCTGTCAGTCTGACAGCGCCTTTTTCGTGTTTGTTACTTAGCCTTTTAATATAGCGGCTATGGTGTTAGTTACTCTTAGTATATTTGGCGTTTTAATTTAGTTCATCGGCCGTTTCTACTATTAATCGGCGAAACCAAATATGACTAGCATCTTGATGCAGCAAAGGGCTCCAAATCATTTTTAGCTCAATCGAAGGAATGGCAAACGGTGGGTCCATAATGGCCATAGTAGGGTCATTGGCATAAAGCCGAGCCGCATGGCTGGGTAGGGTCGCAATTAAATCTATACCAACCGCGAGGTGCATTGCGACATGATAATTACGGGTAAATACCGAGATGTTGCGTTGTTTACCCAGCTTAGCGAGTGCCTCATCTACCCAGCCTAATTTCTGTACGTCTTTAGGGTCCATACCTACGCCAACACCGAAGCCGGTTTTACTTACCCAGATATGTTGGGCTTTTAAATAGCTGTCTAAATTGAAGTTTTTTAGTACTGGATTTTGTGCATTAATGAGGCAAGAAAAACTATCACGCCAAACGGTTTTTTGATGAAACGATTGCGGTAGTTGGTCAAAGCGGTTAATCGCCATATCTACCTTACCGTTTTCTACGTCGTGAAAGGTAACGTCTGATGGCGTCATGATATCTAAACTGGTGTGTGGTGCTTGTACACGCATTTTCTTCAGCAGCGCAGGGATCAAGGTAGATGCTGCGTAATCACTGGCCATGATACGAAATACGCGCTGGCTAAGAAGCGGTTCAAAGTCTTTGTTAGGTTGCAGAGTTTCTTCTAGAGTTAGCAATACGCCACGTACAATGGGTGCTAACTCACGAGCGCGTTCGGTTGGCACCATACCTTCAGATGTGCGCACAAGTATGGGATCATTAAGTAAATCACGCAGTCGTTTTAAGCCATTACTCATCGCCGGCTGGGTAATATTAAGTTGGTGCGCGGCCCGAGTAACGTTTTTTTCCCGCAGTAATACGTCTAGATAAACCAGCAGGTTTAAATCCATTTTCTTAATATTCATATATTTAATAACCGACTGACTTTGTATAAGTGTAATGAATCATAGCACTGGCTATACGGCAGTCGTCAAGTGCGCTTTTTCATAAGTTGCGTGAATGATAGGCATAACAAAAATCATCTTTATGAATTGTTGAAATCAAACCTATAGTGGAAGCCGTCAGGTTGACTATCAGCTTGAGGAAAATAGCGCCCAGCCTATTGGGCTATAAGCAAAAGAAGGATATCGCGATGTCAGCTTACCAAGATGCAATACAACAGATAGCTCAGTTACGTCAGCAAAATGGTGCGGCATGGGCAGCCATTAATCCTGAATCAGCCGCTAGAATGCGCGCACAAAACCAGTTTCATACTGGGTTAGATATTGCTAAATACACTGCCAAAATTATGCGTGCTGATATGGCAGCATATGATTTAGATAGTAGCCAATATACACAATCACTCGGTTGTTGGCACGGTTTCGTAGGCCAACAAAAACTGATCGCTATTAAAAAACACTTTGGCACCACCAAACGCAAATACCTGTATTTATCCGGTTGGATGATCGCCGCACTGCGTTCAGAATTCGGGCCATTGCCCGATCAGTCAATGCATGAAAAAACGGCAGTGCCCGCACTAATTACTGAGCTTTATACCTTTTTAAAGCAAGCCGATGCGCGTGAACTTGGTGGTTTGTTCCGAGAGCTAGATGCAGCTAAAGCGCAAGCAGATAAAACTGCGGTTGCGGCAATACAATATAAAATTGATAACTTCGAAACTCACGTAGTGCCTATTATTGCTGATATTGATGCTGGTTTTGGTAATGAAGAGGCTACTTATTTGTTAGCGAAGAAAATGATAGAAGCCGGTGCTTGTGCCATTCAAATTGAAAACCAAGTGTCTGACGAAAAACAATGTGGCCATCAAGATGGAAAGGTAACCGTGCCACATGCCGATTTTTTAGCCAAAATTAATGCAGTACGTTATGCCTTTTTAGAACTTGGTGTCGACGACGGTATTATTGTCGCTCGCACAGACTCATTAGGTGCTGGCTTAACTAAACAAATCGCGGTAACCAATAAACCTGGTGATTTAGGCGATTTATACAATAGCTTTTTAGATGGCGACGTTATTAGTGGTGCCGATGATATTGCCAATGGCGACGTTGTAGTAAAAGCGAATGGTAAGTTATTAAAACCAAAACGTTTAGCCAGTGGTTTATTTCAATTTAAGAGTGGCAGTGGCGTTGACCGCGTAGTACTTGATTGTATTACCTCATTGCAGCATGGTGCCGACTTGTTATGGATTGAAACCGAAAAACCGCACGTCGGCCAGATTGCCGAAATGGTAAATCGTATCCGCGAGGTAGTACCTAATGCCAAGCTGGTTTACAACAATAGCCCAAGCTTTAACTGGACACTCAATTTCCGCCAACAAGTATTTGATGCATGGCAAGCCGCGGGTCGGGATCTTAATGCATATAACCGCGCGCAGTTAATGGGGGAGGAATATGATGCCAGCGAATTAGCGTTAGAAGCGGATAATCGGATACGAACCTTCCAAGCCGATGCGGCACGTGAAGCCGGCATATTCCATCATCTTATCACCTTGCCTACTTATCATACGGCGGCATTATCAACCGATAATTTAGCTAAAGAATACTTCGGTGCCGCTGGCATGTTGGGTTATGTTGAGGGTGTGCAACGTAAAGAAATACGCCAAGGTATTGCCTGCGTTAAACATCAGAATATGTCGGGTTCAGATGTAGGCGATGATCATAAAGAATATTTCTCAGGCGAAGCGGCGTTAAAAGCGGGCGGTAAAGATAACACCATGAATCAGTTCTAAATTAGTTATGAAATAAAGCGCAGTCAACGATATCTAACGTTAAACGCCAGCATTAAGCTGGCGTTTTTGTGACAACAAAATCGCGGCGCAATTATACGGTTACGCAAGAGGCTAAAAATTGTTAAACTGCTAAACAAATTACGTAGTGTGCAGTAAAAGCAGAGAAATTGGACAGCTAATGAAAAACACCTCTTTTAGTCGGCCTATCTTTAAGCGCCTTATATTACTCAGTTTATTTACGCTATTAGTGCAAGCTGGCCTGTTTATGGCGTTAAATCAGCCAGATCCTAATTACAATGATAAGCAGTTAGCTCGCCTTAGTGCTGACGCTACGTTAGTACAACGTGCAATAACGCCGTTGCTGCAAAGTAATAATAGTAGCGCTACCGAGCAGGTATTATTTCAAACGCGTAATGGCGATCCAACTAGAGCCTTATATTTATATCGCCAAGCAGAACGTGGTGATGTTGAACTTATTGCTAATACTAATAACGTACAAGGCTTTGTACCCCAACCACTTTGGACTGAGAGCGCTGAGCAAAATAATGAATATTTGGTGGTGCACCAGATTATAAGTTTAAAGCCAGAACAGAAAGCACTACTCATTTATGTACAACAACTCGATATTAAGCCGCAGTGGCCTTATGCCGCAGCTTTTGGCGTAAGTTTAGTGATTGGCTTGATACTAAGTTTGCTTTTTGCGTCAATTATTTCAGGCTTTTTTAGCCGCCGTATAAAACCGCTATTGCTTGGCACACATCAAGCTTTAGACAACGAGCAGTTTGATATCAGTGTCGATAGCCATGCACAAGATAGTTATGGCGTGCTTGGCAGTCATATTAATCAGTTGTTTCGTAAAATTGAGCAAGGTCATGCTGCGCTGGCTGAGTCAGAGCAAAATATTAAAAACCTTAAGCAAGAAGTGGACACGCGGATTAAAGAGCGCACCGATGCTTTAGAAACGGCAAAATTAACCGCTGAAAAAGCGAATGAAGCTAAGTCAACGTTTTTGGCAACGATGAGTCATGAAATCCGAACGCCAATGAATGGCATTATAGGTACTATAGATTTACTGCGTAAAACTCAGTTATCTACGTCACAGTTTCGCATGACAGACACGATACGCGAATCATCATTCTCATTACTGCGCATTTTAGATGATATTTTAGACTTCTCGAAAATTGAAGCTGGTAAGTTACAATTAGAAACGATACCGCTGTCATTGGTCGAAATTATTGAAGCCGTGGGCCGTATCTTAGTGTCGGTTGCGTATCAGCGACAAATCGATTTAAAGCTATTTATTGACCCACGTATTCCTTATGGTTTAGTTGGCGATCCGGTGCGCTTAAGACAGATTTTGTATAATTTGGCGGGTAACGCGATAAAGTTTACCCAAACCACGCCAGAGAAAATTGGTTTAGTCATTATTAAAGCTGATTTGCTAGAAGAGAATATGGATTTTAGCCAGATCCAGTTCAGTATTATTGATAACGGCAAAGGCATGACTCAGCGTCAAATTAGCTATGTTTTCCAACCGTTTAGTCAAGCTGAAGGCTCTATAACGCGCAAGTTTGGTGGCACAGGTTTAGGTTTATCAATTTGTCAGCGCTTAACGTCGTTAATGTATGGCGATATCAACGTTAAAAGCCAGGTTGATCAAGGTACGGAGTTTATTGTTCGCGTGCCTATGCGTCGCTCTGATGAAATTCAGTATCTTGATAAAGAACTATTACGTGATATTCATTTGTGCTTGTTTACTACCGACCCGCACAACCAAACGCATTTGACCGAGTACTTTGAATATGCCGATGCAGAGCTTGAAGTCGCCAATAGCTTTGAGGCTTTGTTGCAGCGCGCAGAGAATACCAAGCCCTTACCGCCAAAACAGGCAGCTGTTTGGGTCTTAGATGCAACTTACGAGCAAATTTCAGCGAACCAGATTGATCAGCTACAACAAATGCCGACTATGGGGCAGGTGCAGTTTGTTATTATTACTAACCAAGTTGAGTTATCTGAACGCAGTACAGACCGTGTCTATTATTTACATAGCTCGCCAATTTGCCGCAGTCATCTTTATGACGCCGTGCTTATCGCGGCCAAGCGTAAAGCTAAACCAGTATATGCTGGTGAAAAAATTACTGCGACTGCAGCACCGTCGATCGAGCAGGCTCGTAAGCAGCGTAAGCTAATACTACTGGCTGAAGATAACTTAATGAATCAGCGCGTTATTGTTGATCAGCTTAATGCCCTAGGTTATGCCGTTGAGGTTGCGGACGACGGTGCTATAGCGCTGGAAAAATGGCGCCAATTTCACTATCCACTTATTTTAACCGACTTGCATATGCCGAATATGAGCGGTTACGATTTAGCCAGTGCTATTCGTAAAGAAAGCCTGCATTTAAGTGAGGGTGCCGAATTTACGCGGATTGTTGCTGTAACAGCGAATGCGCTTAAAGGTGAAGAGCAAAAATGCCTGAGCATTGGTATGGACGGCTATATAACTAAGCCAATAGAGCTTGCCACGCTTGAAATTATGTTAACCCGTTGGTTGCCGCACAAGGCCGATATTAAAAAGCTTGTTAGTCTAAATAGTGAGGTTGCGCAGCAAGCTTCGCCTATTTGCTTTACTACTATAGCTAATTTTCTTGGCAACGATTCCAGTAAGCACGAAGAGCATTTAAACTATTTTGTTAAGCATGCTGCTGATTTACTTGCTACGTTAGCGACGCATTTAGAAAGCAATGATCGCAGCGGAGTTAGGGCTGTGGCACATCAACTAAAATCTGTAGCAAAAAGTATCGGAGCGCTAAGTTTATCAGAGCAAGCTCTCAGTCTTGAAACTGCTGCAGAGAATAGTGACTGGTCGGTAATTAAAGAATACAGCCGAGTAATCCAAGAAAAATATCAAGATGTGGTAAATTACGTCAAGCAGCGTTATTAAGGTAAAATACACATTAAACCGGCATAGCGGTGGCGGTTTAGTGTGTAATTCGCACTTATTGTATAACTAATAAGCTAACAGTACTTGCTTGATAAAATATCTGTTGACTTAATATCGTAAAATCCGTTTAATACGACCCGCGTTGCCCAGATAGCTCAGTCGGTAGAGCAGCGGATTGAAAATCCGCGTGTCCCTGGTTCGATTCCGGGTCTGGGCACCATTAATTAGGTGCTAAAGTTGTTAAGTGTAAAATTAGAGCAACTTTTTCTATAACGTAGTTTGCCGCTTTAGCTCAGTTGGTAGAGCAACTGACTTGTAATCAGTAGGTCATCCGTTCGACTCGGATAAGCGGCACCATTTACGTAACACAGTTTTGCCCAGATAGCTCAGTCGGTAGAGCAGCGGATTGAAAATCCGCGTGTCCCTGGTTCGATTCCGGGTCTGGGCACCATTACAGCGAAAGCCAGTCATTTGACTGGCTTTTTTGCTTTTTAATCTTATATCGCATAAAAATCGATTGCCTGAAATAGGCAAAACGGCACATCTTTGTTAAGCTCAGGCGCGATAAAACAACAAGAAACAGGGAGCTCTTCGATGAAACACGTACTTAGTATTCTAGCGGTATCTTTGCTAGCCGCTTGTGGCGGTGAGCCAAACACGGCTACTGTAACCGAACCGAATAATGTAACTATGACTGAAACTACAAAAAACGCGCTAACTTACCCGCAAACAGCCAAAGGTAAAGTAGTTGATAGCTATTTTGATAATAAAATTGCTGATCCTTACCGCTGGCTTGAAGATGATCGCAGTAAAGAAACTGAAGCTTGGGTTAAAGCACAAAATAAGGTCACTTTTGATTACTTAGCTACTATTCCCTATCGTGAAACAATAAAGCAAAAATTAGCCGCGTCATGGAATTATGAGAAAATCAGTGCGCCGTTTAAAGAAGGCAAATATACCTATTTCTATAAAAATGACGGCTTACAAAACCAGTATGTGCTCTATCGCCAATTAGACGATGGTAGCAGTGAAGTGTTTTTAGACCCGAACACCTTTAGTGCTGATGGCACCACGTCATTAGCTGAAACCAGCTTTTCTAAAGACGGTTCTAAACTTGCCTATTCTATTTCAGAAGGTGGCAGTGACTGGCGCAAGATCATCGTTATTGATGTTGAAACTAAACAGAAATTAGAAACCGAACTGGTTGATGTAAAATTCAGTGGTATTAGCTGGTTTGGTAATGAAGGCTTTTATTACTCGAGTTACGACAAGCCCGATGGCAGTGAGTTGTCAGCTAAAACTGATCAACATAAGTTGTATTATCACCAGTTGGGCACAGCACAGAAAAATGACCCAGTTATTTTTGGCGATACTGACAGCGAAAAGCACCGTTATGTTGGCGCTTCTGTAACTGAAGATGACAAATATTTGCTGATTACAGCAGCGGTTTCAACGTCAGGTAATAAGCTGTTTTTAAAAGATTTAACTAAGCCAGATAGCGCGCTAGTTACTATTTTAGATCACACTGATTCAGATACCCGTTTATTGGATAACGATGGTAGCAAGTTGTATTTAGTTACCAACCTAAACGCACCTAATAAGAAGGTGGTAACGGTAGACGCAGTAAAGCCTCAGCCTGAATATTGGGTTGACTTAATCCCGCATACTGAACATGTGTTAAGTGCATCTACCGGTAGTGGTTTTATTTTTGCTGAGTATATGGTTGATGCCATTGCTAAAGTGCAACAGTACGATTACAGCGGCAAGTTGGTGCGTGATGTAGAGCTGCCAGGTGTAGGTAGTGTCGGTGGTTTTAGTGGCAAAAAGCAGGATGCTAATCTGTACTATACCTTTACCAATTACACGACAGCACAAACGATTTATAGCTTTAACCCGGCTTTAGGTGATTCAAAGGTTTATAGTAAATCAGGTGCTAATTTTGACAGCGAAAACTACGTGTCAGAACAGGTATTTTATAGCTCAAAAGATGGCACTAAAGTGCCTATGATTATTAGCTATAAAAAAGGCTTAAAGCGCGACGGCACTAACCCAACCATATTGTATGGTTATGGCGGCTTTAACGTTAGTTTAACGCCAAGCTTTAGTATTCCTAATGCAGTATGGCTAGATATGGGCGGCGTATATGCTGTGCCTAATCTACGTGGTGGTGGCGAATACGGTAAAGCATGGCATCAGGCTGGTACTCAGTTGCAAAAGCAAAACGTATTTGATGACTTTATTGCTGCCGCTGAATACTTAGAAAAGCAGGGCTATACCTCAAGCAACAAATTGGCTATTCGTGGTGGCTCTAACGGCGGCTTATTAGTTGGTGCAGTAATGACCCAACGGCCAGACCTTGTTAAGGTTGCACTGCCAGCGGTAGGCGTAATGGATATGCTGCGTTACCATACCTTTACCGCAGGCGCTGGCTGGGCCTATGACTATGGTACTAGCGAGCAAAGCCAAGAAATGTTCGATTACTTACGTGGTTATTCACCGGTGCATAATGTTAAAGCGGGGGTTTCGTACCCTGCAACTATGGTGACAACGGCCGATCACGATGACCGCGTAGTACCGGCACATTCATTTAAGTTTGCTGCAGAGTTACAAGCCAAAGACGCCGGTACAAACCCGCAGTTAATACGCATTGAAACTAATGCTGGCCACGGTGCAGGTACGCCGGTATCGAAACAAATTGAGCAAATGGCCGATATCTTTAGCTTTACATTATATAACATGGGCTATAAACCACTACCGTAAATAGGTGTTGTTTTAGTTGTTGTTACAATTAAACCCCGCCCTTGTGGCGGGTTTTGTCTTGGTTTTATGCTGTGCGGTTATAGCCATAGTGTTGTATTGCCGCTGGCTTAGTTTTACACTGTTTGCCCTTTTTGAAAACTGCGTTGTAGCACTATTGTTTTGCGCTTAACGTAACGTAATTACTCACCCAGTTAACACCACATCGGAGCAGGACTATGACAAAAAAAGTAGTGATCCTAGTACTAGATAGCTTTGGTATTGGTTATGCACCCGATGCGGCTAAATTTGGTGATGTTGGTGCGAATACTTTCGCTAGTATTGCTAAGGTGTTTCATCAGCAAAAAGGCCGGCAGTTAGCCTTGCCTAATTTAGCTAGGTTAGGCTTAGTTAAAGCGGGCACAGCGGCTTCGGGTGGCGTACAGGCTGATATAGCAGACACTGAGCAACTACTCGGTGGTTATGGTTATGCGCGTGAGCTTAGCAGCGGTAAAGATACCCCTAGTGGGCACTGGGAAATGGCTGGTGTACCCGTGTTATTTGAATGGGGCTATTTTCTTGATAAAACCCAGAGTTTTCCTGCCGCACTGATAGACGAATTATGTCGGCGCACTGGTGTGCCAGGTATTTTAGGTAACTGTCATGCTTCAGGCACCGATATTTTAGTAAAACTGGGCGACGAGCATATTAAAACCGGTAAACCTATTTGCTATACCTCGGCGGACAGCGTATTTCAGGTAGCCGCGCACGAAACGCACTTTGGCTTAGACCGCTTACTCGATTTTTGCTTGGTAGCGCGTGAATTACTAGATAGTTACAACATCGGCCGTGTTATTGCTCGGCCGTTTTTAGGCGACAATGCAACTAATTATGCTCGTACCGGAAACCGACGAGATTACTCGGTACTGCCACCTGCAGCTACAGTATTAGATAAGTTAACTGCTGCTGGCGGTAAGGTAGTTAGCATTGGTAAAATTGCCGACATTTATGCGCACCAAGGCATTAGTAGCAGTATTAAAGCCACCGGTTTAGCCGATTTAATCGACACCACCTTGACGCAAATGGCACAGCAAGTAGACAATAGTATTGTATTTACTAACTTAGTGGATTTTGATCAAAACTTTGGTCATCGCCGCGACCCTATTGGCTATGGCGAAGCTTTAGAATACTTTGATCAACGTTTACCTGAACTGATGGCGGCCTGTGCGCCTGATAGCTTGTTGTTGCTTAGCGCGGATCACGGTTGCGACCCTACTTGGCATGGCACTGAACATACGCGTGAGTATATTCCGGTGCTGGTGTATAAACCGGGCATGCAGCCAGTAAACTTGGGTGAGCGCATGAGCTTTGCTGATATAGGCCAAACGCTGGCTGACTATTTTGGGCTGGACGCTATGGCGTACGGCGATTCATTTTTAACTTCGATTAATTAAGAGACTTTTATGGCTACTCCGCATATTAATGCAGCAGCAGATGCTTTTGCGCCAACCGTATTAATGCCAGGCGATCCACTTAGGGCAAAACATATAGCCGAAACCTATTTAACTGACGTGGTATGCGTAAATACGGTGCGTAACATGTTGGGTTACACCGGAACTTATAAAGGTAAACCAGTTAGCGTGCTGGGCTCTGGCATGGGCGTACCGTCTATCTCTATATATGCAACTGAGCTGGTTAAGTTTTTTGGTGTAAAAAACATTATTCGTATTGGTTCTTGTGGTGGTTTGCCGCTAGATGTAAAGGTACGAGATGTCGTCATTGGTATGGGCGCCAGCACCGATTCTAGTGTGAACCGCAACCGTTTAGGCGGCTTAGATTTTGCTGCTATTGCTAGCTTTAATCTGCTAGAAAAAGCCGTCGTTGCCGCCCGAGCCAAGCAGATTGACGTTAAGGTAGGTAATGTTTTTACCTCTGACTTATTTTATAACCCTAACCCAACCTTATTTGACACCTTAGAAAAATATGGCGTGTTGGCAATAGAAATGGAAGCTGCCGGTTTATACGGTGTTGCCGCCGAGTATGGTATTAACGCGTTAGCCATTTTCACCGTGAGCGATCATATTCGTACCGGTGAGTCACTGAGTGCTGAGCTGCGCCAAACCAGTTTTAATGAAATGGTTGAAGTGGCGCTGGGCTGCTTATAATTTTTGCGTTAGCCAATGTGTAGGGCAGGGTATGTCATTATCAACAAATAAAATGTTTTACGTGTCGTGGGAGTCGTTTCACCATGCCACTAAAGAGCTGGCACATCGGCTGCTAGGTAAAAACTATACCGCTATTGTTGCAGTAAGCCGTGGTGGTTTAGTACCCGCGGCTATTTTAGCTAGAGAGCTGAATATTCGTGTTATTGATAGTATTTGTGTTGCCAGCTACCAGCATGATAAACAAGGTAAGCTAAGTATTTTAAAAGCGGCGAGTTTGCAAGATGATGCTAGTTTGCTGATTGTTGACGATCTGGTTGATACCGGTGAAACTGCCAGGGTCTTGCGTGAGCATTTCCCCAAAGCGAGCTTTGTTACCGTGTATGCTAAACCGCAGGGTAAACCCCTAGTTGATTACTATGTTGCTGATATAGAACAAGATACCTGGATCCAGCTACCTTGGGATATGGAGCTTGCCTATAGCAAGCCACTGGTAGATAAGTAAGCTCGGTTAAGACGCTGTATTAGTGCTACTGATACAGCTTTTCTGCAATATATAACTCTTCAACTTTCTGCCGTGCCCAAGGTGTTCTGCGTAAAAATTTTAGACTGCTTTTAACCGAAGGGTCTAGTTTAAAACAGTTAATATCAATCTGTTTAGCCAGTTCTGTCCAGCCAAAATGCGTAACTAGTGCAGTAACAATTTGCTCTAAGGTTACGCCATGTAATACGTTGTTAGGTTGCGACATACCCAGCTCCTCGTTTATAGGCAAAAAAATAGCCATACAATGATGGCTATTATAACAAAACCAATGCTTATAAGCGCTCTAATACTGCGGCGGTAAAGTCTGTAGTGCCAAAGCTACCGCCTAGATCGCGAGTCGTGCGATCGCCAGTGGCAATAACATCGGCCAGTGCTGCGCGAATTTTCTCTGCCTTATCTTGTTGGCCTAAATATTCTAACATTTGAATAGAAGCTAAAATAACTGAGCTTGGGTTAGCTAAGTTCTTGCCAGCAATATCGGGCGCACTGCCGTGTACCGCTTCAAAAACTGCGCAGTCAGTGCCAATGTTTGCGCCAGGTGCCATACCCAAACCGCCAACTAAACCCGCACATAAGTCAGATAAAATATCGCCGAATAAGTTAGTGGTAACAATAACGTCAAATTGCTGCGGGTTCATCACTAGTTGCATACAGGCGTTATCGACAATCATTTCTTGGGTTTCAATGTCGGGATAACGGGTTGCCACTTCACGCGCGGTTTTTAAGAATAAACCCGACGTTGATTTTAAGATATTGGCTTTGTGTACTATGGTTACTTTTTTACGTTTTTCACGGCGTGCTGTTTCAAAAGCAAATACCGCAATACGCTCTGCGCCCTCGCGGGTAATAATGCTGGTGGCTTCCGCTACCATGCCATCAGCAGACACCACCTGACCATGGCCAGAGTACATACCTTCGGTATTTTCTCGGATCGTAATAATGTCAATATTCTCGTAGCGAGCTTTAGTGCCCTTAAACGAAATGACTGGGCGCACATTGGAATACAGATTAAATTTTTTCCGTAACGTGACATTAATCGATGTAAAACCATCACCTACTGGCGTCGTTAGTGGGCCTTTTAGCGTGATCTTATTACGCGCAATAGCATCTAATGTGGCTTGTGGTAGTAATTCGCCGGTTTTTTCTAGTGCAGTTAAACCCGCGTCAACATATTCGTATTCAAATTCACAGCCAACTTTGTCTAGTACCTGAATGGCGGCTTCAACGATGCTTGGGCCAATGCCATCGCCTTTAATGACAGTAATAATTTGCTTGCTCATGGGGATCCTTAGCTGTCGTACTACATAGATACAGAAGGCCCAGAACGGGCCATAAACGGCGCAGAATATAGCATTTTTCGGCTATTCACGCCAGTTTACGGTACTGTTGCGACAGCAGTAACGATTATACTCTGTATAAGTAAGATAAATGGTGTAGTAACGCTATAAGCTAAGTTGTAGCGGACAATAACATTGGCAATGGCTAGCTAACTGCAGTAACCAGTTTGATAAATTATGGTTAAGCAGCTGGCTTTGTTGTGCACGGCTTATTAGCGGTGGCAATTGTTGCGGTATTTGATTAGTTAGCACGGCTATACCGCTATACCAAGCCAGCTGCAGCGCTAAACTTTGTTGGCTATTAGGTAGCGTTTTTTCTGCTTGTAGCCAGTGCTGTGCTGCCGGCTGCCATTCACTAAGGTTGTACTGTCGTAGCAAGCCAAAAACCAGTTGCTGAGTGTCTGGTTTTTGGTAGTGGTTATCGGATATACGTATACGAAAACCGGTTTTAGTGCGCACGAGCAAGGCCGATGCATAACTTGTATTGTCCAGCCATAGTGGCGCGCTAATGCACAATGATAAAGCTTGCCAGTAGGCAATGCTGTGTTGTTTAGCTGGCAAGAGCACACTAAGTGCATACGCCACAATAGCGCTAAACTGTTGTAGTACCAGCTGGTTAGGCTGGTGTAATTGCATTAGATTGGCGTGTAGCTCAGCTTCGGTCAAAATGTGCGGTAATTGGGTTCGGCCAAGTAAATTTAGCGCTAAATGTAAATCAACAACTTGAGTCTTAAGCCGGTTTAACTGGCTTGCTCTTGCTAATACTGTGATACCAAGAGCCGCAGACTGACGCAGATAATGTTCAATATCTTTATTATCGGCAGCAAATAGCTGATAAATTTTGGCGTTACTAATTAAGTCTGTATTGTCTGTTAGATGATCATCAGTTACTGCATTATCTAACGCGGCTGGTAAGGTTAAATAGCATAAAATATGCTGCAGCAAACGCAATTCATACTCACTGTTACTTAGTGCGATACGTATACCTATGCGTTGCAGCAACGGTTCTGATCCTTTGCGATTATCGCTTAAGTATTCTGCCTGGGTAAGCACCAAACTTAACGGGTTTTGCAACCAACTTGCTTGTTTACGCTCGCTTGGGTAGCAGCCGGCTAGTACGGTTAATAACGAGGTGTTTTGACCATTTAATTGTAGCAAGCGCGCAGCCGCTAAGGCAGGAAAAGGCAATAAACTCGGCCATTGTTGCTGTTGTGGCATAGCCCGCACCAAGATACTACAAAAAGCAGCCTGTAATAGTAATCGCCAAATTGGCTTAGGCCATTGATAATGCTGGCATAACAGCAAGGTTAGCTCAATTTTCTCTACGCTAGGTGGTAGGTCAGCATGCTCCTTTAGCAAGCTTAGGCTGTTATCAACGAGGCTTAAGCGCAGCGTTGTGAGTTGTTGGCTTAATTTCAGCAGGTTGGTTGTGTCGGCAAGCTTAGCGATATGAGCGGTACTTTGTTGCAGCAAACGTTGATAGCGCAACCAGTCGACGTTATGGTTTTGCACTGGTGGTCGCTGCCTGATACTGCGAAGTTGCAGCATCACCAATCGCAATTAAGCGACGATTTTTAAATAATAATGCGGTGCATTCATCGGCAGTGGTAATACCGTCAGCTTTACTGCGATGGGTACGATAATAAAGTATCTGATATAGCACCTTGCCTTGTTGTTGGGCAAAGGTAATATCCGGAGCGCCTAACCGCGCTAATACTTGCTGCTGTAAAACAGTGTCATTAAGCTGATATTTACTAATTATTTTATGGTTAAACACTTCACGATCGGCCCAATTCATTTGCTCAACATCATCTTGATACCACAACAACACCGCCGCAGTAAGCAATACGTATACAACTAAACCGAACATAATGCCGCTAAATTTGCCGAATCGAAGTTGAGTATGAGTTAAAGCGGTTAGCCATTGCATATCTAATGAGCCTGCGGGTTAATACGCATTTCTTGCAGGTTCAGCCCAAGTTGTACATCGGTTCTTAAGGTTAAAAGCTGCATAAAAATTTTGATTTGCTCTTTGTGTTGTAAAATTTTTTCACGTAGTTTTTTATGGCAATCAGGGTGTTCCAAAGCGTCGGTTAAGGTTGCACCTAATGCCAGTAAATCGTGAGCACCTTTGGGGCCAATACCGTTTACACCAGGAATATGGTTAGTACTATCGCCGACTAAACTCCAATAACGCACCAGTTGTGCTGTGCTAACGCCAAACTTTTGCTGCACACTGTCTTCGTCATGAAATTGGCGTAAAAACGGGTCATAAATATGAATATTGTCAGCAAGTAGCGGTAAAAAACCTTTGTCGGTAGACACTATAGTTACTTGCTGCCCATGTTGTGCCAGTTTAGTCGCGACAGAGGCAATAATATCATCGGCTTCATATTCGTCTTGTTCTACGCTATTAATGCCGATAGTACTGGCGCAATGCTTTAAACCCACAAGAGCATCAGCCAATATCGCTGACATCGGTTTGCGGTTAGCTTTATAGTCAGGATATAGCGCCTTACGCCACTGGCTGCCACGACCATCAAACACCAATAGTGCATGGCTGGGTTTTAGGTCGTGTTGTAGCCGCGTTAGGGCTTGGCGCAACATATTTTCGGTATTATGCACAATTTGTATTTTAGTGCTTTCTGCTACGTCATCTTGCAATGGTAAATACGGCCGCTCTTGAACCGCATATAACCGCCGGATTAAGTTAAGCGCATCAATAAGTAGCAGGTGTACCATTTAACGTACAACCTTATAGCAAGGTTCATATTTACTACCGGGTAGTTTCATTCTGCCTTGATTAACAAAAGCTTGTAATAAGTTATCCATCATT
The DNA here is from genome assembly GCF_004345025.1 of Rheinheimera sp. D18. GTDB lineage: Bacteria > Pseudomonadota > Gammaproteobacteria > Enterobacterales > Alteromonadaceae > Alishewanella > Alishewanella metallidurans. The sequence goes on from NZ_CP037745.1 coordinate 753,078, forward strand.
TGCATTAACTTAGGTTCACCGCTTATTTGAAATGGCCCTTGCTGACGAATAGCTTTAATGCCGTCATCTTTTACATTGCCGGCGACAATACCCGAAAATGCGCGCCGCAGATTAGCAGCCAGTGTTGCGCTGTCTTGATCCAAGTGCAAGTCGAGTGCGGCCATATTCTGATGATTTGGGATAAAAGGTTGCTGAAAACCCGGTTCAATTTTCAGCGTCCAGTTAAAGTGATAAGCATCGCCTACCGATTTACGGTAGTGTCGCACCGCTATCGTGCCTTGTTTCAGCTTACGCGCTACCTCTGGTGGGTTATCAATAATAATTTCAAATAGGCTTAACGCTTCTTTACCTAAGGTATTTTCAATAAAGTTAGAAATATCATTAAAGTAAGCTTCGCTTTGTTTGGGGCCTGTTAAAATGATAGGTAGAGTTTGTTGGCGGTTGTCTTGGTGCAACATAATGCCTAACAGGTACAGTAATTCTTCTGCTGTGCCAGCACCACCAGGAAAGATAATAATACCGTGCGCCACACGAATAAAGGCTTCAAGCCGTTTTTCAATATCTGGCAAAATAACGAGCTCATTAACAATGGGGTTAGGTGGTTCAGCCGCAATAATGCCGGGTTCGGTTAAGCCGAGGTAACGGCCTGTGCTGCGGCGTTGTTTATTATGGCCAATGGTCGCGCCTTTCATTGGACCTTTCATGGCGCCTGGGCCGCAGCCAGTACAAATATCCATGCCGCGTAGGCCAAGTTCGTAGCCCACTTCTTTGGTATATTTATATTCTGCTTCGCTGATGGAGTGGCCACCCCAGCACACGATCATATTAGGTTCATTGCTGGCGTCGATAACTCGGGCATTGCGTAAAATATCAAATACCGTATGGGTAATATGGGCACCGTTGTTTAAATCTAACCAGCTTTTGTCGCTTTGCAAGCGGTTGTGATAAAACAGAATGTCGCGCAAAACGGCAAATAGGTGTTCATGTATACCTTTAATAATCTCGCCGTCAACAAAGGCACTTGCTGGCGGATTAAATAACTCAATTTTAATGCCGCGCTCTCGGCTTATTAAATTAACCGCAAAGTCTTGGTACTGCTCATAAATTTCTGCTGAGCTGTCGGTATGGCTGCCAACGTTAAGTACCGCTAGGCAGCAATTACGAAATAATTTAAATGCTTCGCGCTGGGTATTTTGTTTTAAATGGTCGACTTCTAATTGTGATAATAAGTCCATTGACCCTAGTGGGTTTAGCTGCACATGCATATGTGCTCCTTAATGTATTAACAACACCCGCTGTTACTTAGCGGGTTTAAGTATTACTTTGTCTCGGCCGGATTTTTTCGCTTCATATAAAGCTTCATCGGCGCGGTCAAAAGCACTGCGGCTAGTATCGTTACTGCTAAATTGGGTCGCACCAAATGAAATAGTAATAGGGACACTAACATTTTTAAATTTAAACGGAATTTTACGAATTTTTTCACGAAGCATATTTAACGGCGCTTCTACTTCGCTAAGCTCACTTTCCGGGAATAGAATAATAAATTCTTCGCCGCCGTAGCGGGCAATAAAATCGGTTTCACGCAAATGCAGTTTTAATGCCTTGGCGATAACCTGTAAGGTTTTATCGCCTGCGCTGTGGCCATAGTTATCGTTAATGCTTTTAAAGTGGTCAATGTCGGCTAATGCCACACACAATGGCTTGTTATAGCGCTGAGCCCGTTTAATTTCTAACTGGTAGCGCTCGTCAAAGGCGGCGCGGTTTGCTATGCCGGTTAGCGCATCTTGCAAACTACGGAAGTTTTGATCAGAAATACGTTTTTTAAAGGTTAGCGCATCGGCTTCTAGCTCATTTAACCGTGCTTCCATGCTGTCCAGTGTGCTAAGCAAGCTTTGTCTATCTTGTTGCTCTAGCTTATCTTTTGCGCGCATTGAATTAGCAATAGCCGACAATTTGTCACTTACTAAGGCTTTTAATTGTTCTAACGAGGTCGCACGTTGGCTAGCTGCACCTAAATGGGTAATTTGCTGCTCTATTTGCTGGTTTAGCACCAGCATTTTTTCTTGTAGTTCAGAAGAGGTGTTTAGCGATGAAACAACGGCTTGTTGCACACTAGAGAGTGCGTCATTTAGTTTTAGTAAAAAATGCTCCGCTGACTGCCGCTCTTGGTTAATGCTGGTAATGATAATGCTAATGGTTTTAAGGCAAGCTTCTAGCAACACATCAATGGTTAGGTTGCCAAGTAAGCTAACCCGAATTTTATCCATTTCAGTGGCGCAGTCATCGGCAAACGCCAGCTCACTAAGTAAGTTGGTTAGCTCAATGCTTATTTTGCGGCAAGTATGGCTATAGCGATCATCGTCTGCGTTGTCACCAGTGAGTTGTTGCTTCGCCTGTAAAGCCTGCTGATACAGCTCGGTCAGATTATTTATATGTGGTAAGAAGGCGTGAACTGTCGCTGATGGCGTTTCCACCTTAGTTAATAAGTCGCGTAAATCACGGCGTAACTGATCAGGTAAGCCTTTTTGTTTTTGCAGTAATTTACCAGCATCAGTTAAGCCCTGCTGCACTTTTTGCACATCAGTTTGGTGCTTAGCTTCAAACTGCTTTAAGGTTTCACTGGTGCCTTCTATAAATGGCAGCAGTTTTTCTAAGTCAGTACCGCGATTTAGCTCAGTGCGTAATTTAGCCAAACGGTTATCTAGCTCAACATCGACACCTTTACACGCTAATGACAGTCGGGCAACAAACTGCGCCAGTATTTTAAACTGTGCTTCGTAAGTGTCTTCAAGCACTTTACGCGCTTTAAGGGCGTTGCTTAGTTGTTTTTTCGTGTCATCTTGCAAGGGCATCACCTGCCTGCTGTTTATTAAATAGTTGTTTAAACATAAGTATATCGACTATCGCTATAAATGCGATATCTGATTGTCTAGAAATGAAGTTTTTGTTAAAACCGAGCTGGCAAACACGTTACGGTAGGCAAAACGCCTACCGGGTTAGCATTGTATAATAATGCGAATTATCTAGATTACTGGCGGCTTAAACGAATCGCCGGAGGAGTATAAGGTGCGCTAGCACGCCATGGGTTAATATCTAAACCGCCACGCCTAGTATAACGCGCGTAAACGGCCAAAAAGCTTGGTTGGCAACGCGTCCAAATATCACTAAATATACGCTCAACGCATTGTTCGTGAAATTCATTGTGGCCACGAAAGCTGATCAAGTAACGTAGCAAGCCTTCATGATCGATGGCTTTACCACGATAGTGGATATACACACTTGCCCAATCAGGCTGAGAAGTAATTAAGCAGTTTGATTTTAATAAATGCGAGTGTACACGTTCGTCTACAACATCTGCATCCGGCTGTACCTGCAACAAACTTGCGTCATATTGGTATTGATTAACTTCAATATCCAGCTCGTCGATACAACGCCCAGGGATCCAGGTTGGTTGAAACGCCATAATTTCATTAACATTATGTAGGCTTACTTTTACCGGTTTGCCGGCACAAGCTGATAAATCTGTATGTAAATGCTTATAAACCTTACTTAAATCAGTAAATCTGCTTTGGTTAAAGCTATTTAGGTATAACTTAAACGATTTAGACTCAATTAAGTTTTCTGAGTCATACGGCACCACAAAGGTCGCTAAAGCCACCATGGGTTTACCTTTGGCATTAAGCCAAGATAGCTCATAACCGTGCCAAATATCCTGACCAATAAAAGGCAGAACAGTCGTGTTTATGCCTATATCGTCGCGGCCTAAACTACGCGGTACCGCTTGTAATAAACTGGCATCATATTTATCAGCATAGGCGGTTACTTTACCTAAGCTTAGCCCAGCAAGAATATCGGATTGGCTTTGACTCATGTCGGTTACTGTTATCACTGCAAGGTTAACGATACAATGACGCTAGTTTATCATAAAGTATGACGGAAGGTCGCGTGAGTCTGGCAAGCAATTACTCTCAGTTTATTCATCAAGCGTTGCAGTGGCATCAACAGCAACAAAGCGTGCTAACAACTTGGGTTGATACGGCAAGCCCTTCGCCATGTCAGCACGGCGATATTATCGATAACAATGTAGCGTGGCAGCCAGTATTACAGCAACCGAGCGCCGATTTCACTAATGTTGAACAGGCGCTTGAGCTTACACTGCATGATGATATTAAAACCTTCTATAGCCAGCACTATGGTGCTGGCTTAGCGGCTGAACATCAGCGTGGTAAGTTAGCCTTGCTAATGGTGTGGAATAACGATGATTTGAAGCGGCTGCAAGAAAATATTATCGGTCACATTATGATGAAACGGCGGTTAAAACAGCGTGAAACCGTATTCTTTGCCACCACAGAAGATGACGCTGTTTTACTCTCTGTACTAAATAGCAGCGGTGAAGTGTTCGTTGAACATGTTGGCCAAGAAGTCTCAGAAAAGCTCGCTGACAACTTGGCTGAGTTTTTTACCCAGTTAACGCCGTGCCATTACGATGAGCTTTGACAATCCCAAGCGATATTACTCAGCAGCCTACAGCTATCACATTTAAAATCAAAAATGTCATGCATAGGTTGTACTAAACGCCAATTTTTGCCACATCCAGGGCAGGTTTTATCTGCTTCTGCTGAGCAATTAGTGCTGGTGCCGCTATACAACGCATAAAAAACCGGTATGCCGTTTGTGAGCTCCAGTTGCTTTGCCAGCTTTCTACCTTGCTTATTCAGTGTGCTATGCAACTGCTGCAGGCTTCGCTCTGCGGTTTTATCTAGTACACGAGTGTGCTGCATCTGAATTTCATCTAATGCTTGATACTGCAGCTGCCAGCGGATCAACTGTTCATGATCTGGCTCCGATGTCTTTAACTGATACAAGGCTGTAGGCGCAAAATGTTCGCCGCAGCGCAGTGGCGAGCAGGTATCGCTAAATCGAGTATATAAAATATAACTTTTGGCTTTAGCGCAGGGATCGGTATGAGGTGACATTAAATCCATTCCCAATACGTGCAATTGCGGATAGGCCAGCCCTGCGTTGCCAAGCTGCTGTAACGCGGTATTACCTAGTTTGCTGTGATACTTAGCTAATAAGGCGTGCTCATCGGGGATTACAATACGGCTACAAAAACGATCTTGCTGCCAGGCAGTAGGAAACTCGCGGCCTAATATTTGGCCGTTAAAAATCAGCTTTTCAATATAATGGCGAATGGCTGATTCCGCCTGAGCAAAATTGGTATCGGCAATAATTTTAAATTCTAGCTCGGCCACATACATATTTAGTTGTCCAACTTGCTGAGTAATAAATCAAGCTTCGCTTCAATTCTGGCTAAGGTTAGCTCTAGTTCCCTCGATGAGGTTTGAGGTGTTATTTCAGTTTGTGGCACAGCAATGTTTACGTCAGTGGCAATAACAGGGTTAGCTCGCCAGTGTTGATAAGCACTAAACAATTGTTGTGGCGTAATGCGGCCGGCTAAGCGGGCACGAAATAAGGCCAAACTGGGTGTTTTACCTTCGTACTGCAGTTGCGCGGCTATCTGCTGTAGCAATGTTACTGGATCTGTCATTAGTATTGCCGAATTGACTAACAAGTAGCGAAATTTACCATTGTTAGCGCAGCAATAGTAGAGTTAACTTTATAAGTTGCTGTTTTCAAATTAATTAATGTTTGGCATGCGCTTTGCTGTATGTATTTTAACAAATAGTATTAAGCCGCAAAGGCTTAGTTTTTATTAAAATAAACAGGAAAATTATTATGTTAGCTAAATTTTTAGTCGCGGCAACTTTGGCGATAACGTTAACAGGGTGTGTAGTAGCGGTGGGTGGTAAGCACGAATTTGATGATGAGAGCAATTGGCAAAAAACTCAGCGTTATAACCAAGACCAAGTTAATCAGTTGGAACTGGACAGGTCGCTACAAGATATTCGTAACCTAATGGGCGCCCCTGATTTTAGTGAATCGTTTAGCAAAGATGGTGAGACGGTGCAGGTATTGTTTTATCGTACCCATCATGTAAAAAGTGATGGCAAAACCACAAAGGATGAATGTACAGCACTTATTTTTAAACAAAATAAATTAGTAGGTTGGGGCGATAAAGCCTATCAATATTTATAAAGTGATTAGCAATTCGGCAGTGAATAGTGGTGGTGGGACAGCAGTAAGGTGTTGTATTTGTCAACGACTAACCTTGCTGTTATTGTGGATAATATATCGACAATAGAACAAGGGATCGTTATGTTAACTGAATTAAATACGGTAGAGCTAGAACGACTAAAAGCCATATTACTTACTGCTGACGAGCTAAAGCTTGCCGCATCGCTATTGTTTCAGTCTTATCATGATGACCCGTTGTTTATGGAGATTTTTCGCGCAGAAAAGCCAGACTATGAACAGCGCTTACGTGCCGCAATTCGTGAAGAACTAAATGCCTTTTGGCAAGCTAAGCAGCCAATTATTGGCCTATTTCAAGGTGAGCAATTGTATGGTGTGGCCTGTGTTATAACACCAGACTCAGGCATCGGCTCTAATCGGCTTTGGCATTGGCGTTTAAATATGTTGCTAACCGCAGGCTATGTTTCTACCAAGCAATTACTAGAAAAAGAACAAAAAATTCATGCAGCAATTCCCGCTGAGCGCTACCATATGTTGGCATTTATTGCCGTGGCACCGAAACAACAGCAATTAGGATTGGGGCATTACCTGGTACACGCGGTTGACTCTATTGTTGATAAAGACGAAACATCAGAGGGTATTGGCGTGTTTGTTACGCTAGAAAAATATAAAGCTTTCTTTGCGGATGATAAATATCAAACGGTCACTGACTTAGCATTTAATACCGTAAGTGGCACCCTGATGTTTCGGCAAAGACAGCCATTATTGGCTAGATAGCAAGGTAAGTGGTATGCAAAAATTTAATAGTTTCGCTGAATTTTATCCTTATTACCTTAGCGAACACCGCAGCCCTATATGTCGTGCATTACACTACATTGGTAGCAGCTTAGTACTGGGGGCATTGCTATTAATGCTAGTAAGCCAGCAGTGGCGCTATTGGTGGCTATTACCGCTAATGGGTTATGGCTTTGCGTGGGTGGGACATTTAGTATTTGAACACAATAAACCCGCTACCTTTAAATATCCGTTTTATAGCCTAGCCGCCGATTGGGTGATGTTAAAAGATTTCTTAACCGGGCAGTTAAAACATAAGCTACCCAGTTAAATAGGCGGGGTATTAGTTAATGCGATAAGCAGGCAAATTAAAGGCTGCTAATCGCATACCATTAAGTTGTAATTCTGCTTGATAGCGGCTTTCACCATCACCGCTAAAATCGACCTGATAAAAAGTAATAAAGCGCAGCCGGCCATTGATTTTTTTAAAGCTATGGCCTGAGCGGCCGCAATCTAGCATTTGTAATTGCTGTTGCTGGCATAACTGGTTTGCGACCACAATGGCGCGTTCATCTTGCTTGCGCTGTAACCAAAAAGCATAACAAATTGTGCTGATAATCAGCAATAGTAATACTGAACCCATACATCTCTCCATAGGCTAATGTCTGATCATGCTGTTAGTTAGATGAATTTACAAGGGCTGGCTGCGGCTATTGCTTATGGTAAACTACAGCGCATTAAATGAGGTAGTTATGTCAGATGTAGTTGAGTCGTTACTAGCAGCGTTAGAGACCGAGCTTAAACAGTTACAATATTGGAGTGTGTTACCGCCATCGGCAAAGGCTATGGCCAGCAATCTGCCGTTTTGTTATGACACGATGACACTGCAGCAATGGTTGCAACATGTGTTTATTCCACGCATGCGTGCGCTACTAGAGTCAGAACATCCTCTACCGAATAAGATTGGTATATCGCCAATAGCAGAGCAAGCCTTTAACCCTGCAGATAAACGTGTGGTGCCATTACTGACTATTATTGCCAAGCTAGATCAAACTCTTTGTGGTGCAACATGAGTTCAGCTGTACCTTTTGCATTAACCGAACTGCTTAAGATTATTTATCAAGATGAGCATATTGTCGCGGTAGATAAGCCTAGCGGTATGCTAGTGCATCGCTCATTTTTAGATAAACATGAAACCGTGTTTGTAATGCAAACGTTGCGTAACCAGATTGGCCAGCATGTGTTTCCGGTGCATCGTTTAGATAGGCCGACTTCCGGCGTGCTATTGTTTGCTTTATCTAGTGAGGTAGCGCGCTTCCTCAGTGAGCAGCAAGAGAAAAAATTTTGGCGCAAGCATTACCTTGCTGTTGTAAGAGGTTTTTTGCCGCAAGGTGGCGAGCTAAATTATGCGCTCAAAGAACAATTAGATAAAATTGCTGACAAATTTAGTCGCGATGACAAGGCCGCGCAAGAGGCTATCACCCGTTATCAACCGCTAGCACAAGTTGAGTTACCTATTGCGGTAAGTAAATACCCAGCCGCGCGTTATTCGTTAGTTGCACTGCAGCCAATAACCGGACGTAAGCATCAATTGCGTCGTCATTTAGCCCATTTACGCTACCCCATTGTTGGCGATACTAGCCATGGCGATGGCAAGCATAATGCGTTGTTCAAAGACCATTTTAATTGTCGCCGCTTAATGCTAATTGCGAAACAGCTACGGTTACCGCACCCGGTTACGGGCGAGTTATTAATACTTAATGCCAGCCTCAATGAGCTAGAGCCTGTGTTTAGCCAGTTTGGCTGGCCAATAGATGATGATTATTACCAACAACAATTCACTACGTTTTTTTCGGAGGATAAATGGCAAAAATCGCCCTAATGGTAGGTACTGTTTATGGTGCTGCCGAATATGTTGCTGAACAGGCACTGCCGTTATTAGCTAGTTTTGACCACGAGGTTAGTTTTTATAATGACGCCAAACTCGATAACGTATTAGCATTTGATGCCGATATTTGGCTGGTTATTACCTCAACTACGGGTGATGGCGATATTCCAGATAACCTGTTTCCATTCTATTTGGAGTTACAAAACCGCTTCCCATTATTAACCGGTAAGCGGTTTGCTGTGGTTGCACTGGGAGATAGCAGTTACGATACATTTTGTGGCGCCGGCGAGCAGTTTAGAAGCTTGCTGCTAGAGCTACAAGGCACCGAGTTAGCGCCTATGCTGCGTATCGATGCGGGTGAAACCCTAGAGCCAGAAACGCTAGCTTTACCGTGGTTAGAGCAATGTTTTTCGGCTGTTTAGCAATATTTATCTAGTTTGTTGTAGGCTTTGGCTCCTGGCGCTTTAAGTGCTGGATCATTTTGTGCAGCCAGCTTGTCTACCCACATTGCTGTAGCGCCGCAAACGGCTATTGGCATAACAAATAGGTTAAACAAAGGGACCATGCAGGCAATATTAACGGTAATGCCAAAGGCAAAGCTGGTGCTTGGTTGGCTGCGCAGTTGTTGTCGCATAGTACTAAAACTAATTTTATGGTTGTCGTAAGGGTAATCAACATACTGAATTGCCAGCAACCAGCTGGTAAATAAAAACCATAAAATTGGACCAATAACCGGTAAAAATAAAAATAGAACAAATAGTACAATAGCCCGTGGTGCGGCATAAATAAATTTTTGCCACTCGCGGCCCAACAAACGCGGCACATCTTTTAAAAAGCCCGCTATGCCAATGTCGGGTACGGTTTTACCGCTTAAATGCGCTGCTACTTTTTCACTTAACAAACCATTAAAGGGCGCGGCAATAAAGTTAGCCAGCATAGTAAAGCTATAAGCTAAGCCCAGTACTAAGGTCATTACACCAAGTGGGATCAACAGATATTCAAGCCAGTGTAGCCAGCTTGGCAAATATTGCTGTATAGCGCTAATCAGCAGGTTGACTTGCTGCAGTAAAAAATAAAAGGCAAATGAAAACAACACTAAATTTATGCTTAGCGGTACTAATACAAAACGTTTTAAACCTTTGGTGTGGATCAAACTTAAGCCACGAAAAAAATAGTACATTACAACCTCAATCTGTAATAGCTTGCCAGCTTAGTTGGTAGTATAAGGCACGACCGTGCGAGATAGGTCGGTGAGATGCGGAATTTTTGGTAACAGAATATAACGCATGTAATGGTAGCTAGCTTTTTAGTAGCAGTTTTATGCTAGAATATAAGCACTTTTTGCCGCAGCGCGGTGTGTTTTAATATTTACAACAACTTCAGATAGGGGTGGGATATGATGATGTTAGGCTCTGCGCTGATATTTGCTATAACGATATTGTGTTTGTTGGCAGGGTTAACCTTTCTGTTTTCAGCATTCTTTGTGCCGGCAACTGTTGGCGCAGAAAAACAATTTGAACAACGTTTAGAATACGGCATGTTTGCTGCGGCAGGCTTAATAGGCTACGCGGTAATGTTGTTTATGGGCTAAGTAGCGTGCATTAAATATAGAAATGGCAGCGTAGGCTGCCATTTCTATCAGTACACTTATACTTCTTCTATTACTATATTGTCTATGATTCGCGTATTACCAAGCCAAGCGGCCGCTAAAACTACTTTTTTCTGCTCTTTGTTGGTGGCTAACGCTAAGTCGCTTTGCGCAGAAATATCGATATAGTCTGGTGTAAAACCGGCATCAATTAACTGCTGCTTCGCTTGCTGTTCTAATTGGCGGTAGTTATGGTTACCGGCTAAAATTTGTGTGCGTAACTGCTTTAGTATTTTAAATAGAGCTGGTGCCTGAGCCCGTTGTTCTGCAGTTAAATACCCGTTACGTGAGCTTAGTGCGAGATCATCTTCGGCACGTTCAGTTTGCACGCCAACGATATCAATCGGCATAGACAAATCTATAACCATCTGACGAATAATGGCGAGTTGCTGATAGTCTTTTAAACCAAAGCAGGCAACATCTGGCTGCACAATATTAAACAACTTACACACAATGGTAGATACACCGCGAAAATGCCCAGCACGGCTGGCGCCACAGTGTAAGTCGCCCAGTATTGGCACTTCAACATAGGTTTGTACATCTAGGCCACGTGGATACATCATTTCGGGCGTGGGTGTAAATACGACGTCGGCGCCATAGTCGCTTAACCCTTGGCAATCGGCTTCTAAGGTACGAGGGTAGCTATGTAAATCTTCGTTTTTACCAAATTGCATTGGGTTAACAAAGATGCTGACTATAACTCTATCAGCTTTAGTTTTCGCAACCTCAACCAAGCGCAAATGTCCTTGATGCAGGTTGCCCATGGTAGGCACAAAAGCAATGGTTTCACCATTTCTACGCCAGATACTAATTTGTGCACGTAGTGCGTCAATCGAGTTAAGTATATTCATCGGCTTTAAAAACTATGTTCGTTACCAGGGAAAGTTTGGTTTTTTACTTCGCTAACGTAAGCACTGATTGCACTTCTTATCTCACCAGTTTGCGCAAGATAGTTCTTAGAAAACTTAGGGATATAGCCGCTGCTGATGCCTAACAAGTCGTGCATAACTAATACTTGGCCGTCGGTGACGTTACCGGCACCAATACCAATAACCGGTATAGTTAATGCGTAGGTAATTTGCTTGGCCAACGCTGTTGGAATGCATTCTAGCACTAGTAGCTGTGCCCCCGCGTCCTGCAAGGCTTTAGCCTGAGCTATCATGGCGGCGGCTGCAGCATCGGTTTTACCTTGTACTTTATAGCCACCAAAAATATTTACTGACTGTGGCGTTAAGCCTAAATGGCCACATACCGGCACACCACGTTCGGTTAGCGCTTTTACCGTAGCTAATAAAAACTCACCACCTTCAAGCTTTACCATGTTGGCACCCGCTTGCATTAGCGGTACTACGCTTTGCATAGTTTGCTCTACCGAGGTGTAGCTCATAAACGGCATATCGGCAATAACAAAGGCGTCGGGAGCACCTGCGCGTACAGCGCGGGTATGGTAGGCAATATCGTTAGTAGTGACGGCTAGGGTGTCATTTTTTCCGTGCAGTACCATGCCTAATGAATCACCTATTAGCAGTGTTTCTACACCTTGTTCGGCAAATAGCTTAGCAAAGCTGGCATCGTAGGCTGTAAGCATGGTGATTTTTTCACCTTGCAGTTTCATTTTTTGTAATACGGCAGTGGTGATTTTAGCCATAATATCTCATCCGACCAATTCGCAGGAGGCGCAAGATCGCACAAAGTGCGATTAGCTGCAACTGCTATCAAGTTTTTGCAGGCCATTACGCGGCAGCTGCCCAAGTATAGACGTTAGCGTTGTGCCATCGGGCAACACCAGCTGCGGTGCAATGTCATGCAGTGGATACAACACAAACTCGCGGCTACGCATACCATAGTGCGGCACAGTTAAACGTGCCGTGTTAATGATGTGGTCGCCATACAGCAAAATATCTAAATCTAGCGTGCGTGGCCCCCAACGCTCGGCTTTACGCTTACGGCCTTGCAGTTGCTCTATTTGTTGCAGTGCATCAAGTAACTGCTCGGCTTCAAGCTTAGTATCTAAAGCGACAACAGCATTAACGTAGTCGGGCTGATCTTGTGGCCCCATAGGTTTAGAGCCATAAAAATCAGACACAGCGATTAGGCTGCAAAGTGGTAAATTACGCAATGCTTCTACCGCTAGTTGCAGTTGCGCTATAGGTTGCTCTAAATTAGCCCCTAAACCAAGATAACAGCGTTGCATGTTTACGACTCTGACGATTTGCGTTTATAGCTGCGTCTGCGGCGTGGACCTTTATCGATGCCTTCTTTACCTAAGTGATTTATTAGCTGTAAGCGGCCTGTTTCGTCAGCAAATTGGAAACGTTCCCACCACAGTGCTAATTCTGGCAAGCCGCTGTCTTGGGCTTCAGCTTTGGCACGCAGCTGTAAAAAGTCATATGCGCCACGAAATTTGGGTTGTTCAAGCAGTTTAAATGCGCGACGGCCAGCCCGTTTTGTTAAACGACTTTGCAATGCCCAGATATCTCGCATCGCCAGTGTAAAGCGTTTCGGAATAGCGATAGTGCGCTGGATATCGTCTAAAACTTCAGTTATAGCAATATTCATGGCATCAATTTCACTTAAACCATCAATAACTAGGGCCTGACTGCGTAGTTCTACTGGATACCATAGTAATGCGGCAAAAATAAACGCCGGTGTAACTGGTTTGTCCGCATCAACGCGTTCATCGGTATTTTGTAGTGCTTTGGTCGCTAATTGAAAAGCTTTACCGGCCGGATCTTGATTGATCAGCTTATCTAGCTGCGGCAGCAGTTGCTTTAATACCTTGGTGTCGCGCATTAGCATAAAGTTATCAAAGGCTTTACCAACTAGCAGTAATTTTACTAGTTCGTCAAATAAACGTGCTGGCGGTATGTTTTTCAGCATTACGGCAAGTTGCGCTATAGGTTCTGCTGTAGCTGGAGCAATTTGCATATTTAATTTAGTGGCAAAGCGAATGGCACGTAAAATACGTACTGGATCTTCACGGTAGCGGGTTTCTGGATCGCCAATCAGCTCAATTTTACGTTCTGCTATAGCCTGCATGCCGTTGGCAAAATCGTATACCGAAAAATCGCTTACTGAGTAATATAAGGCATTAATAGTAAAATCACGCCGTTCGGCATCTTCTTCAATAGTGCCATATACGTTGTCACGTAAAATTTGGCCATGATCGCTTAAACTTGCAGTTTTCTGCTTAGGAGCAACATCAGTTTCATCGTCGGCGCCACTATGGTGACCACGAAAGGTGGCTACTTCAATGATCTCGCGGCCAAAAACCACATGTGCTAAGCGAAAGCGGCGGCCAATCAAACGGCAATTACGAAATACTTGCTTTACTTGCTCTGGGTTGGCACTAGTAACCACATCGAAATCTTTTGGTTTAATACCTAACAGTAGGTCGCGAATACAGCCGCCAACTAAGTAAGCATCAAAACCTGCATCTTTAAGCCGGTAGAGTACTTTAAGCGCATTAGGGCTGATATCTTTGCGTGATATAGCGTGCTGATCACGGGTTATGCGTTGCACCGCTGGCAGTAAGCTGGCAGCAGCAGGGGCACGAGGCGCACGCACCGGAGTTGGTGTGGTATTTTCTCGGCTAATTTCTTGGGCTTTATTAGCCTTGGACTTACCGCTGATGGTTCTGCGGCAAAAATCTAACACTCGCGAAATAATGGTAATTCTCCTGAGCAATACCGTTTTATACGGCATTTTTAAAAACGGGCTAATAATACCGCAGCTAGGCAGAAAAAAGAATTAATCGGCCGACGCTTAACGAAATTCTGTAATATTTATTTCCAATTGTGCTGGGATTTGCTCCAGCCGCCAATTTTTACTCGCCCAGAGTAGCTGTTCTGTCACCGGTGCTAGCTTTAACTCTTTGGGCGGTGTATGCCCTAAGAAGCTTAAAACCTGAGTTAAAACGCTATTTGCCGACCATTGGCTAATTGCCGTGGCGTAGTTTTGCTTGCTGAGTTTAAAGCCTGGCGCTAACACCGCCAGTGGTAGGTGGCCATAGCTGGGTGGCTTTGCTTTTAGTAATTGGCATAACGCTTGTTGACGCGGTGTCATCGGTAATAAGTCCGCACCACGAATAACCTCAGTAATGCCTTGATCAATATCATCAATAACGACCACTAACTGGTATGAAAATAACCCATCGCGACGTTTAACTATGTAGTCTTCGTTGGCAAGTTCGGTACTTATATGCTGCTCGCCAAAAATACGATCAGTAAAATAGGGTTGTACGTTGTTGCTGCACAGACGCCAAGCAAGTTTACCGGAATGTAATTGGCGTGGGGCACAATAATTATTATAAATACCGCCCAGCTCACTTATTTGCTTACGGCTACACTGGCAACCATAAACCAGCTGTTGTTGTTGTAATTGTTGAAAAATATCTTGGTAGCGGTCAAGCCGTTGGCTTTGATAAACCACCGTGCTATCCCAGTTTAGGCCATATTGCTCTAGAGTACGCAGAATATCGCTGTCCATACCAGCAACCATGCGTGGAGTATCAATATCTTCCATGCGCACTAGCCATTGGCCATGCTGGCTTTTCGCCTGCAAGTAACTACCAACTGCAGCAATAAGGGAGCCAAAATGAAGAGGGCCGGAAGGCGAGGGCGCAAACCGGCCTATATAAGTAGGCATAACACCGGGCATCTTAGCCGCCCAGTTGTTTTTCCTTAATTTCAGCTAAGGTTTTGCAATCGATACACATATCGGCAGTAGGGCGAGCCTCTAACCGTTTAATACCAATTTCAATACCGCAGGTGTCACAGAATCCGAAATCATCATCTTCGATTTGCTGTAACGTTTTTTCAATTTTCTTCAGTAGCTTACGCTCACGATCACGGGCGCGCAGTTCCAAGCTAAACTCTTCTTCTTGGGCGGCGCGGTCTACTGGATCCGGAAAGTTAGCCGCTTCGTCAGCCATATGATTTTTGGTACGATCTACTTCTTCGCGTAACTGTTGACGCCAAGCGTCCAGAATACGACGGAAATGTTCCAATTGCTTCGGGTTCATGTACTCTTCCCCGACAGCTTCTTGATAAGGTACTACGCCTGCAAGGGCTAGTAAGCCAAGAGTTTTGTTAGTATTGCCCTCTGGCATAATCATCTCCTGTAAAATGCCAAGCCAACATAATGGCGGCTATGGATAGCAGAATATTGCACGCATCGCAATCTGATTTAAAAGACGCGGCAGTATACAGATAGCCTATAGCAACGTCATCTTTTTTCGAACGGCACGGTATAGCATTGTACTTAACTTGTTGCAACTGCAAAATGACGTGTCGGTGTTTTACCAGCAAAGCCTTGTGATACACTCTAGACCATAAATAAGCGATATTTAGTCAACAAGGACAACTTATGTTAGACGTGGTGCAAATTCAATTACAGTCAACTAATGCGGCAGATAAATGGGGCAAAGCATTAATAACACCCGTAGCCGATGGTTTTCAAATTCATTTTAATCAGCAAGATGCCCTACGCAGTGTGCAAAAAGCGGCCCGCAGCTTAGACAACTTTGGTTTAACACAGGTACAGCTAACGGGTGAGCTTTGGAGCGTCGAGCTTCAGTGGGCGTTTTATCAAGGTTTTTGTTCAGCGAAAAAACAAGCTGGAGTAACGTTTTGTGGTGATGCCGCGACACAAACGCAACTTAAGCATTTAGTGCAGTGTTTTGCTTGGGCGAAAAAAGTTATTAATCAAGCACCAGAAGATTTGTACCCTGAACAGCTTGCAAAAGCCGCGATAGCCTTTATTACTGACGTTGCTGCACCTGGTACAGTGCAAAGCCAAATATTACTGGATGAGCAACTATTAGCATCAGGTTGGCATGGCTTGCATGCGGTTGGCCGCGGTAGTGCACGTAAACCAGCAATGTTGGTGTTAGATTTTAATCCAACAGCTAATGCTAATACGCCAGTGAGTGCAGCTTTAGTGGGCAAGGGAATAACGTTTGATAGCGGCGGTTACTCGATTAAAGCTACCGAAGGTATGTTAACTATGAAATGTGATATGGGTGGTGCTGCAACGGTAACTGCTGCATTAGCACTGGCCATATTGCAGGGCTTAACTAAGCGAGTAAAACTTATTTTATGTTGTGCTGAAAACCTGATTAGCAGCAATGCCTACAAATTAGGTGACATTATTACCTATAAAAACGGCACCACGGTTGAGATTGTTAATACCGATGCTGAAGGTCGTTTAGTGTTAGCCGATGGTTTAATGTGTGCAGCAGAAACTGGGGCGAAATTAATTATTGATGCGGCAACGCTTACCGGCGCAGCAGTAACTGCGGTAGGTGCAGAATATAATGCTTTATTCGCACTAGATAAACCACTGGCGCAAAAAGCGCTAGCGTATGCGCAACAGGTACAAGAACCAACCTGGCCATTACCCTTAGAACTTTGGCATCAGCAGCAGTGCCCATCAGCTTATGCTGATACCGCTAATAGTAGACCGGTAAAAGGCGGTGGTGCCGGCGGTGCCAGTAACGCTGCTGGTTTTTTAAGTCGTTTTGTACCGAACAACGGTGCAGGTTGGCTACATTTTGATTTAGCTGCCGCCTTTAACAACAATAATAGTGGTTATTGGGCCGCTGGCGCTACTGGGCAAGGTATTCGTACCATCAGCGCCACATTATTAGCTGAAGCCTAATTAAATTTGCCGCACCTTAGCAACTAAGGTGCGGCTTACTAACTCTATTTAAGTTGGATTAACCGTTGTTACCTGTTGCTGATGTGCTGCCAGAATTGCTGTTGTTATTGCAGCAACATAATAAAGTTGTATTGTCGGCTCCACCCGGTGCTGGCAAATCGACCTTCCTACCGCTGTATTTATTACAGCATCCAAGTTATGCCAAAAAAACCTTGTTGATGTTAGAACCGCGCCGACTAGCGGCGAAAAATATTGCCGCTTATTTAGCTCAACAGTTAGGGGAAGCTGTTGGCGAAACCGTTGGTTATCAAATTCGCCAAGAACATAAGCATAGTGCTAAAACACGGTTACTTATTGTTACTGAAGGTATATTAACGCGTAAGTTACAGCAAGATCCTGAGCTATCTGACGTTGACCTGCTATTGTTTGACGAATTTCACGAGCGCTCGTTACATGCCGATTTAGCGCTAGCATTGTGCTTAGAGGTGCAACAGCTGCGACCCGAGTTACAGCTGCTTATTATGTCAGCAACATTAGACATGACTCATTTAGGTCAAGCACTACAAGCTCCAACCTTGCAAAGCGAGGGGCGTAGCTATCCGGTCACTATTGATTATGTACTACCCGAACAACAACCTATACCGGCGCAAATTGCGCGTGTGGTGCAGCAAGCTCTGCAGCGGCATTCGGGTAATGTTTTGGTATTTTTACCGGGACAAAGTGAAATTCAGCAGTGCGCGCAGTTATTAGTAAAGCAAGGCTTGCCGGATAATACTCAGCTGCACTTATTACTCGGTAGCTTAACACTAGCACAGCAGCAAGCCGCTATTGCCGCACCACCGGCAGGGCAACGCAAAATAGTATTATCTACTAATTTGGCTGAAACCAGTTTAACCATAGACGGTATTACCGTAGTTATTGATAGTGGACTGTGTCGGCAAAGTCGGTTTAATCCACGCCAGGGTTTAAGCGTGCTAGAAACCGCTGCTATTAGCCAAGCTGCCGCGACACAAAGGGCTGGCCGAGCGGGCCGGTTACTAGCAGGCCATTGTTACCGACTAGATACTGCAGAAAAATGGCAACGTCGGGCGCGGTTTGAAGCACCAGAAATTGATAGTAGCGATCTAACTGCACTGCGTTTAGAGGTGGCAGCTTGGGGCTGTCAGATTAACGATTTACATTGGCTTACACCGCCACCGGTTGCGCATATAGTGGTGGCTGAGCAACTGCTGCAGCAATTAGGTTTTATTGATACCAAAGGCGTTATTACCGCTAAAGGCCGAGCTGCGCACCAACTTGGCACCGAGCCTAGGCTGGCCGCAATGTTATTGCATGCAAAAACGTTAGAGCAGCAAGGCCATGCTGGTGCTATGGCATTAGCTTGTTTGTTAGCGGCATTAATGGAAGATAGCCGCGTATTACAAGATGATATCTACAGCTTGCTGGGTAGAATGAAGCAAACTTTGCCTCAGCAATGGCAACAAGCACAGAGCTTTGCTCGGATCTTAGGTTGTCAGCTTAGTGCGGCAATGCCGACTGAATTAACGCCGATACTTTTATTGCGCGCTGTTCCCGATCGATTAGCCAAACATCGCGGCCAGGGTTATCAGTTATCAAACGGTATTGGTGCAACGTTACAACCGCATCACAGCTTAACCGGGCAAGCTTGGTTAGTGGTTTTATATATACAACAGTTTGGTCGCGAAAATCGTATCTATCATGCGGTGGCTATTACGCCTGAGCAGCTGATGGCAGACTGGCAAGATGAATTATGCTGGCAGACCCAAACCTTTTGGGATGATAAAGTCGGTAGTTTTTATACCGAACAGCAACTTAATTTTGGCCAGTGTCAGCTAGCGGCTAAACCTGCGCTATTACAGTTAAGTGCTGAACAAAAGCAACAGGCGTGGCTAAACTACATTACATCTAAAGGGCTTACTTGCTTAAATTGGAGCGATAGTGCATTGCAACTGCGTAGTCGAGTTTTGCTGTTGCAGCAAAAGCAGCCCAATGTCGGTTGGCCAGATTTTTCTGATAGCACTTTGCTGAGCAGCATAAATAGTTGGTTGGGCGCATATTTAGCTAATATTAGTAAGAGTGCAGCACTGCAGCAACTGCCGGTGTATGAAGCATTAATGCAGTGTTTAAGCTATACGCAGCAGCAACTGTTAAATCAGCTATTACCTACACACTGGCAAGCGCCTACCGGTTCCAATATAAAAATTGATTACTTGCCCGATGCTGGGCCAAGGCTTTCAGTGCGTGTTCAGGAAATGTATGGTCAAATGCAGTCACCGACGTTACTGCAAGGTAGCCAAAATATTACTATCGAGTTGTTATCGCCATCGCGACAGCCATTACAGGTAACACAAAATTTGGCTAGTTTTTGGCAAAACGCTTGGCAAGATGTACGAAAAGAAATGCGCGGGCGTTATCCAAAACACTATTGGCCAGAAAATCCGGCGCAGGCAATGCCAACAACAAAAACAAAAAAGGCGATGCTAAAGTGAGTAAAAGCAACACAACTAACCGAGTAAAGCCAAAAGCTAAATCAACAAAACCTAGACCAAAATTGGTGATTTATATACAGCGCATAGCCATGTTGTTGCTTAAGTTGGCAATATTAGCGCTGTTGGTTATGGTATTTTATCTGGTTTATCTTGATAGCAAAATCAGCAAAAAATTTGCTGGCCAAAAATGGCAAGTGCCGGCACAAATTTATGCCCATAGTATGGAATTAGTACCAGGTAAGTTAATCAGCCAGCAGCAACTTATAGCCCAGTTAGAAAGCCTACAGTATCAGCGCAATGCTGAACTATCTGCGCCCGGA
Source organism: Rheinheimera sp. D18 (assembly GCF_004345025.1). GTDB lineage: Bacteria > Pseudomonadota > Gammaproteobacteria > Enterobacterales > Alteromonadaceae > Alishewanella > Alishewanella metallidurans. The sequence goes on from NZ_CP037745.1 coordinate 772,974, forward strand.
CAATATAGCGTATCGCGCAACCATATTACTATTTATCGTCGCCCGTTTACTTACATCGACGGCTACGAAGCCGCACAGTTATTTAGCGTCGAGTTTAATCGCAGTGGCATTAACCGCATCATGCAGCGCCAACAAAAAGAAGGGCTTAATTTTGCTCGGCTTGAACCGCAGTTAATTGAACATTTAGTTGCCGCACAACAAGAAGACCGCGAACTGGTGCGCTTAGAACAGGTACCTGAATTATTCAAAGATACACTGTTGTTAGTCGAAGACCGTGAGTTTTATCACCATCATGGCGTATCTCCGCTGTCAGTACTGCGTGCATTATGGGTAAATATGGTGGCGGGGCGCACGGTACAGGGCGGCTCAACACTTACTCAGCAGTTAGCTAAAAATATGTTTCTTAGTAGTGATCGCACTATTTGGCGTAAAGCTAATGAAGCGCTAATCGCCTTGGTATTAGATTACCGTTTTAACAAAGATCAAATTTTAGAAGCCTACCTAAACGAAGTGTTTGTTGGACAAAACTACGCCAATGCTGTGCATGGTGTTGGCCTTGGTAGCCGGTTTTATTTTGGTAAACCGCTAAGCGAACTGCAACCCGCAGAATATGCCTTACTGATTGGTTTACTAAAAGGCCCGTCTTATTTTGATCCTCGTCGCTCCCCCGAGCGTGCGCAACAGCGCCGAGATTTGGTATTGCGCTTAATGTTTGAACAGCACTTGTTAGACCGACAACAGTACGAACATGCGGTTAAACAAGCGATAACAGTTATATCGCGCAACCAATATCTTAATGTCGGTAATGCAGCGTACATAGATGCGGTTAAAAAGGAATTACGCCAGTTAAGTATTGATGCCAATGATAAAAATCAGGGTATTAAAGTATTTACCTATTTAGACACCCAAGCACAACTTGCTGCTGAACAAGCGACAAAAGCGCAGTTGGCAGGGCTTGATCCTGAACTGCAAGCGGCAGTAATTGTTGCAAATTATCAGCAGGCCGAAATTATTGCTATGGTTGGCAGTAAAGATGCTGTGCAAGGTGGCTTTAATCGAGCTATAGATGCTAAGCGCCAAATAGGTAGCATTATTAAGCCGGTGATCTATTTAGAAGCCTTAGCACAACAAGGGCGTTATTCATTAGCATCGATGCTAGAAGATGTGCCAATAAGGTTGCGCAGCAATGATCAAGATTGGCAGCCACAAAATTTTGATAAGCAACACCGCGGCCCGGTAATGCTAATTGACGCCTTAGCCAACTCGCTAAACGTACCCACAGTGCGTTTAGGATTACAGGTTGGTTTACCGGCAGTAGGTGATGGTTTAAGAAAGTTGGGCTTACGCCGAAAAGTAAAGTTACATCCTGCCGCGCTTCTTGGCGCCATTGAATTAAGCCCACTTGAGGTTACACAACTGTATCAAACCATTGCGAATAATGGCTTGCATCAGCAATTAACCACCATTCAGGCGATAACCGATAGCAGTGGGCATGTATTACATTTACGCGATACCCCGCTAACGCGGCGTTACAAAGAAGAAGAAGTATATTTGTTGCAATATGCATTAAAGCAGGCAGCAAAAACCGGTACCGCAAAAGCATTGCAAGCAGCGTTTCCTGGGCAAATTCTGGCGGGTAAAACGGGGACATCGAGTGATTATCGTGACAGCTGGTTTAGTGGCTTTGATCAAGACACACTGACGACGGTTTGGTTGGGGCGGGATGACAACAAAGCGATAGGGCTTACCGGCTCAACCGGAGCCTTAGGTGTATTTAGCCAGTTTTACCGTCAGCATGGTGTTAATTCGATGCTGCGCGTTATACCTGACAAGATTTCTTTACAGGCATTTTCGTTAAAAACAGGTTATCCGCAAGGATCTAATTGTTTTAACATATTGTTATTACCAGCGATTTCAGTTGAAATGCCAGTAATGTCTAAATGTATCGCAGAATAACATCGGTTATCGGAACTTATGGCAATAAAACCTGAAAGCCCCTTGCAAGTGGGTGAATGGCAGTATTTACCTGAGCAAGACAAACTGGTGCAGTTTGCTAGCGACGGAAAAATAGCTGTTACCGCAGATTTAGATAACCTGTCACAAAAGGTAGCTAACTATTTTATTGTTAATGCGGGAAGGCTCGTTACCAAAGACGAGTTATTACAGGACGTATGGGGTATTCGCGACGTATCGGACGGTCGCGTTACCCGCGTTATCCGGGTATTACGTGTCGCTTTAGGTGATGATACTCGTGAACCTCGTTATATCGAAACCATTCCTAAGCGCGGTTATCGCTTTATTGCGCCGGTGTCTGTAATTCAGAATGCAGTAAATATATATAATGGCGAACCATCAGACGCTGTTACTAGCAGTGACGAACCGCAAAAGTTAAAGCGTTTAGTAATGTATGTCTTAGTACTACTGCTGCTTGTATCAGCACTTTTTTGGTGGCTATGGCCTGCCGATTCAGGTGCAGTAGAGAAAATGGCAACGGATATCCCAATGCTGCGCTACAAACCTGTCACTTCGATGGATGGTTTAGAGTTTTACCATAACGTTTCTGCTGATGAGCGGTATCTTGCTTTTAGCTATGCTAGTCCGGATGCTGAAAGTGTGACTGTGCTGATGTTACAGGATTTACTGGAGTACAAACAAACACGGATTACAGAACCTAGCTACAGCAGTTTTGGTGCGGCATTTAGCCCAGATAACAAACAAATTGCTTATCACAGGATGTATCCGGATGGTGCTTGTGAGATTCGTGTTATTAAACTTAACTTAGAAAAACTAACAGTTGCTAGCGATGATCTTGTTGTAACTTGTGGTGTTAATTCCATTTCGTCTCGTATCTCATGGTCTCCAGATGGTAATTATCTAATTTATCCAACCATGAGTGCACAAAAGCAAATGGTCATTATGCTTAAACCTGTGCATAGCGGGCTTGCTGAACAGCTTACTGTGCCGCCACCAAATAGCTTTGGTGATTATGCTGCGAGATTTTCACGTAATGGTTCCAAGATACTTTTTTTACGTGATGCAGCTGGAGCGGCTCAGTTATGGATATTAAACTTATCGAGCCGAGAAACAAAAATGCTGACTAACATCACTGATACTATGCCGGGAAATGCTGATTGGGATCTTACTAATAATGCTATTATTTATCCTTCAGGGCCCACGACACTCAGCAAGGTAGATGTTAATAGCGGTGAAGTTAAAGTTATCGCTTACACTGATTCTTCAGCTTCGGAAATTCAAATTGCCAAAAGTGGTAGGGTTTATGCCAGTGTTGGCAATTTTTCGCATATCAATATTACTAAAACACCCAATATGTTGCATAATTCTAAAGTGTCTACACAGACCGTATTTAGCTCTAACCGAAACGAAAGTTTGGTTGAAGTAAGCCCAATAGCGGGTGATCCTATTGCTGTGGTCTCTAGACGCTCGGGTTTGCCACAAGTTTGGTTATTTTACCCCGACGGTAGTCAAAAACAAATTACGTTTTTTAACACTAGAGAGCGCTTTAGAAGCTTAGTATTTTCACCAGATGGTAAAACTTTAGCAGCGCAGGTAAATAACGAAGTATGGTTATTGTCAGCCACTCAGTCACCAAGAAAAGTTGCTACCGGCGGCGATAATTTAATTTCCTCACCAGTATGGAGTAGCGATGGAAGTGCCATCTATTATGCAGAATCAAAAAATGCTCGTTGGAATATTATTCGTTTAATTATCTCTGGCGAAGAGGAAACAGCGAGCATATTTGCTGAAAACCGAGAGCTATATATTGAAAGTTATGATGGCAAATACAGTATATGGCGTGATGCAATTAGCAAAAAGTTTTACGTGCGATGGCATAGCAATAACAAAGTAGAAGAATTGCCGATTCAGCTGCCAGAAAATCAACTTTGGCTGAAGTTTCAGTTGAAAAGTAAAGGTGTGTACTTTACCTATTTACTGAATGATATTAACTATCAGCTGCAATATTATGATTTCACCACCCGCGAACTATCCATTGCTTTAGAATCAAATTTATACCACAGCCGCTTCAGCTTATCGCCTGATGAGGAGTCGGTGTATATACTACAATCGGTTCGCGGTGACTTTGATATTGCTCAAATTGATTTGCCCTAAGTGTTTTATAACCACTTTATAATAATTTCGTAGAGATTAAATAAGATTAAAATACTAGCTTGGTCACGATGCATATATAAATACTTCGACGTTATCAACATTTTACTTAGGGCTAAAAATATGAAAGTAAGTATATTAGGGTTGGCAGCCGGAATGGCTTTATTAGCCGTAGCAACCAGTGACACTGTAATTGAATTTAATAATAACTCGGCAGAGCTTATTGCTTGTGGCTGGTTTCCCTTGTGTGGTGATCCAGATATCTATAACCCAATGATAGAACCTAAAGATTCAAAATCAATAACAGACAGCAAAGATAACAAGAACGATAAAAACGCTAAATTAGCATAAGAAGTTTTTCAGCTGTTTGATGAATGGTTTAGTAAACAGAAGCGCTAAACATTTTGTCGAGTTAATGTATACTCCGCCCAGATAGTTTGCAGTAGGGCGGTTGTTAATGTTGAATATTCACGCTGTGGTACAGTTTGGTGATTGGTACTATCAGGTGATATATGGTCAGTTATGGCCTGTTAATCAGCCAATGACAAGTGAACATATGGTTCGGCTTGAACCGCGGCTGCATAGTCTACTCAATTTTTTTCTACAACATCCCAATACCTTACTAGCAAAAGACATCCTAATAGATAAAGTTTGGCCAGCAAATGAAGGCACAGACGCTGCCGTTATGCGTGCAGTTGGCGCTTTGCGTAAGGTATTAGGCGATGATGCGCGCACTCCGGTTTATATAGCAACAGCATCTAAAAAAGGCTATTGCTGGCTTGCTGAGGTTCAGGCTGCTTCTCTGCCTGCTGATGCACCAATAATTAATGCCGACGTTGAAATAGACCATGCTACAGTGCCAATTAACGCTGACGTTATCGCTAAACCGTGGTCGTGGCGCTTTATGGTTGCCACTACACTCACCGTGATTTTAGGCTGCGCCAGTGTGGCTTTTGTTCTAGCAAAATTTACCGCTACACCTTTAATTCGACTACCAGATAGTATAGTGCCAATTAGCGCATTAAGCGGGCAAGAATATTGGCCGGCACTTAACGCTAACCAAACGCATGTGATTTATCAGCATAAAGCACTTGAGACTACGGCATTAAATTGGAGTATACAAAATCTTACTGATTTGCGCGTGAGGCATGCGCCAGAGCGTTATCAGCAGTTATCGCAGGCAATTTGGTTAGATGATCAACATATCGTGTTCCGTGGCATTAAAGCTGACACCGACTGTCATTTTTATCGTCAGCAATTGTTACCAAGTATTGGTGCAGCTGAAATGCTATGGCCATGTAACACGGTGTTAGCCCAAGGCCTAACCGCATGGCAAGATCAGTTGCTGTGGTTAGACAGTGATAACAACAATAACGCACAACTGTGGCAAGGAACGCCAGATAAACCTGCAAAGATGTTAAGTGTGCTGCCAAATGCGTGGCGTAAGCTTGAGCACCTATTAGTTAGTAATAACAGTGCATATTTACTGGCTGAAGAGACGGTAAATAATAGTATTTTGTTAAAGCTTGACCTACCTAATGGCGCGTTAGAGTTAGTTAAACGTTTTCCGTTTATTGTTAGTCAGTTTTCTTGGTGGGATCAGTCTCAGCTGCTTCTTTCGCCACAAGATCTTGAGCTGGAAATAGTTGACATTCTCAGTTTAACTAGCCAAAAACTTGGGCCGTTATCACGCAACCTAACTCAGGCTATACGCTACCCTGGCCAGGTAATAGCAGTGCAATACCTTAACTATACGACCGATATCTTTGAGGTTTCAACCCGGCCGCAATTGCCTGAAGTTACAACTTATAAACCGTGGCATGTTAGTAACCGCAGTGAGCGTTTGCTGGCAGCAAGTGCAGAAAAAATCGCCTTTGTATCAGAACGGACTGGGAATAATGAAATTTGGTTAGCCCAAGGCGCAGATAGCATCCAGCTTGCGCGGCTGCCGGATGATCAGCAGGTGCAACAGTTGTTGTGGCATAAAGGTAATTTGCTCGTGCTGCTCAATAGTCAGTTATATACATTAGATATTGTTAAGCCTGCACTGATACCGCAATTGGCGCAGCCCACTAGCCCTGGACGTTACGCCAGTTGCGAAGATGTGTTGTATTGGACCGAACTGACTAATGATGGTTGGGCGTTGTTTACGCAAACACATGATACGAAGCAACTTGTCCATCGTGGCGTAGTTGATGTGCGCTGTGCACCAGAACAAACGCTAGTATTGCAGTTTGCTGAAAATAACAACTTGATGCTACGGCACAACGATGGCCGCCTTGCGCAGTTACCCGTACAAATTAATTGGCGCCAGCAAAATGCTGAACAGTGGTTTGTTGATAGCAGTGGTATTTATTGGCTAGATCAAGCCAACCATAGAATACAGGCTTATGCATGGCTAGAAGGCGGGGCTCAAAGTTTCGCTTTGCCGCAATCACAGCCACCGGTGGCGATATACAGTAAGGGGAAAGGGGTGGGTTATATCGTGCAGCCAAGGCTGCACGATACCGATATTGTTTGGTTAAAAAACCGTCGCTAAAGCTGTAAGCTTATAATTGTTTAAAACTATGCTCTGCTGCGGCTATAGTTTGTGCTAGATCGTCATCGCTGTGTGCTAGTGACAAGAAACCCGCTTCATACGCTGACGGCGCTAAATAAATACCTTGATCTAACATAAGATGGAAGAACTGCTTAAAGGCGTTGATATCGCACTGGGTCGCTTGTTGAAAGTTAGTAACAGTGGTTTCTTTGCTAAAGAACATACCGAACATGCCACCAACCTGATTCGTGGCAAAGGGAACGCCGTGCTTAGCTGCTGCTGCGCTAATGCCTTGAATTAATGTCGTGGTTTTTGCGGTTAGGGCTTCATACACGCCAGGTTTGCTAATGGCCGTTAACGCCGCTAAGCCAGCTGCCATAGCAATAGGGTTACCAGATAGTGTGCCCGCCTGATACACCGCACCTAGCGGCGCTATATGCTGCATAATTTCACGTTTACCACCAAAAGCGCCCACTGGCATGCCGCCGCCAATAATTTTACCCAGCGTGGTTAGGTCTGGTTTTACGTTATAAAACGCTTGTGCGCCACCTAAGGCTACGCGAAAACCTGTCATAACTTCATCAAAAATGAGCACTGCGCCGTATTGATCACACAACTGGCGCAAGCCTTCAAGAAAACCTGGTGCTGGTGGTATACAGTTCATATTGCCGGCTACTGGCTCAACAATAATACAAGCGATGTCGCTACCTTGTTCGGCAAACAGTTGCTGCAATTGTGCTAAGTTATTAAATTCGCTAGTGAGCGTATATTTAGCAAAATCGGCCGGTACGCCAGGTGAGTTTGGTACGCCTAACGTTAATGCACCTGATCCCGCTTTAACCAATAATGAGTCGGCATGGCCATGATAGCAGCCTTCAAACTTAACAATGGTATTACGGCCGGTGTAGCCGCGCGCTAAACGTATAGCGCTCATGGTTGCTTCAGTACCAGAGCTCACCATACGTAGCATTTCCATACTTGGCACTAGTTGGCTGACTAATTCAGCCATAGTCACTTCGGCCGGGCAAGGCGCGCCAAAGCTTAAACCTTTAGCTGCCGCATTGATTACCGCATTGCGAATATCTGGATGGTTATGCCCCAGTAACATTGGGCCCCAAGAGCCAATGTAGTCGATATAGCGTTTACCATCGACATCATATAAATAGGCACCATCAGCACGGTCAATAAATACTGGCGTGCCACCGACACTTTTGAAAGCGCGAACCGGTGAGTTTACGCCGCCAGGAATAGTATGCTGAGCACGTTGAAATAATTCTGCAGATAAAGACATTAATTAGGTTCCAGTAAGTAAGGTTAAAAAGATTACGGCACTGTTAGCCACTGTGTTTATTGCTATACCAAGGTACGGCGCATTCATAGTTAGTGAGAATATTTTCAACACCCAAGGTTAAAGCAAATAGTGCCATGCGAACTAAAATACCGTTATCAGCTTGGCGAAAAATAGCTAAATTGGGGTTTAGGTTTAAGTCGTTGTCTAGCTCATTTGCTTCAGCTCGCGAATCGCGCGGTAGCGGATGCATAATGACGGTGTTCGATTTGCAGTACTTGGTATAAATTTCCTGATTAAGGCGGAATTTACCACGGTATAAGTTGGCTTCATCTTTTGATGGGAAACGCTCTTCCTGAATACGAGTTTGATAGACAATATCAGCGTTAACGTTACCTTCAAGCACCTCGGTTATATGCACCTGGTGGCCTGCATTTTCTATGGCACTGATAATATCATCAGGCATCGCTAGCTCTTTGGGTGCAATTAACGTGAAGCGAACATCTTTGTACAGCGCCAGCAGTTTAGATAACGAATGTACAGTACGGCCAAATTTTAAATCACCCACCATCGCGATATGCATGCCATCAATAGTCAAGCCGGAACCGGCAAGTTCGCGTTCAATAGTAAATAAATCTAATAAGGCTTGGGTTGGGTGCTCATTCGCACCGTCGCCACCGTTGATCACCGGCACTCGGCTACCTAAAGCAAATTCTGCAACAGAGCCAGATTGCGGATGGCGCATAGCGATAACATCGCTGTAGCTACTAATAACCCGAGCGGTATCAAATAACGATTCACCTTTAGACAAGGCTGATGACTCCATACCGGTGGTTTCGCGCACTTCGCCACCTAGCAGGTTAAACGCACAACCAAAACTGACACGGGTGCGAGTACTGGGTTCAAAAAATAAGTTACCAAGAATCGCACCTTCAAGTACCTTGGTGCGTTTTTGCCGACTGGCATAAGGTTGCATGCTGCGTGCTATTTGAAAAACATGTTGAATGTTGTCGCGGTCAAACTGGCTTACAGAAAGAATGTGGTCGCCTTTAAAGCTCATAGTCAGTGCTCTTTTCGCTGAAAATTAACAGAGGCCGGAACCGGCATTATTGCGGCGTATTATAGGCGAATTTAGCTAGTAAAAGCGAATGTGTTACCACATAGGTTTAATGTAAGCGAGTAATACCACAGCAAGCAAAACCAGTACCGGCAGCTCATTAAATATACGATAAAAACGTGGGCTACGCTGGTTGCGGTTATGTTTAAAGTCGGCCAACAATTTAAAACAATAAATATGGTAAACGTACAACAAGCTGACTAACACTAGTTTGATATGTAACCAGTGGCTGGCTGCAAACCAAGCTGTGCCGTAGTGATAAATGACTAAGCTGCCAAATACCAGCGTTAGGATGGCAAAGGGCGTAACAAAATACAGTAACCGGCGTTCCATAATTTTAAATTCGGCATCGCAATCAGAACTTTGCGTGCTAGCGTGATAAACAAACAGTCGGGGTAAATAAAAAATACCGGCAAACCAAGCCACCATAAAAAATACATGCAACGCTTTAAAAACAAGAATAGTGGTCATAATAAGTTATTCTGCTCTACTAGTAAGCTGCGGACTTGGTCCCAGCGAATAATACCAATTAGTTGCGGCATATCTTGCTCGCGATAAATATATACCGCACCTTCGCGCCGGTCTTCGAGAATAGCAAATACTTCTGCCATCGTCGCTTGATGATTAACACCTCGTAGCGGCAGATACTGAATGGCGTTATTGCCCGATAGCGATAGCTGTACGTCATAACTGGCGAGAAAGTACTCCGTAGCGTTATTGTTTGTGCGCTGCACCAATAATTGGTGTGGTGGTTCTAGTTTATCTAAAGCCTGCTGTACTTGTTGCTCGTCAGGGTTGTTGAGTAAATGATATTGATTATCCAATAGGGCTAATACGCCTACTTTTTGCAATACGTCATCAGCCGGTGACAGTTTATAGGGCATTTGCAGAAAATCGAGTTGTAGTAAGAAAATTGACTTAGTATTAAAAAACTGCACGCCGGTAATATAGGCGGTGGTGATCACCAGCATGGCGGGAATAATAATAGTGGGGTTGTGAGCTAGCTCCATTACGGCCACTAGCGCTGCAAGCGGCGCATGCATAGTGGCCGCCATTAAACCCGCCATACCTAAAACGGCGTAGGTGCCGGCAATGCTGCTATCGCCGATCACGGCTGATGGAATAATAGCTAATAGCGTACCTAGTACAATTCCTATACCAAACACTGGGCCAATTACGCCACCGGGCACGCCTAAACCTAAAGCAAATAGCGTAAGCAGCATCTTGCCAATAAATATTGTTAACAGCAGTGTAATATCATCTGGCGCATTAACGGCATAAAAAATGGCGCCAGTTTCAGCACCCATAGCTTGTGGAATAACATAGCCTACTGCGGCTGTAAGCAATGCAGCTAATAGTAAGCGTGCCGTAAATGGCCAGTTTTTAAATAGCTTGATTAAGCGCATCATGTTTTTATTAAACACAAAAGCCAGCGCACCAAACACGATGCCGCAAAGCACTAAGTAGGGCAGATGCCAGCCACTAATAGGAATAATATTAAGCAATGACAGCTCGTTGACGCTATCAAACACGCCTTGAGTTACTAATGCGCCAACTACAGATGACAGCATAATAGGAATAAATACGTGCACGCGATATTCGCGCAGTACTACTTCCATCACAAAAATAACAGCGGCCAACGGCGTATTAAACGAAGCAGAAATACCCGCAGCAATACCGCAGCCAGCGAGAATACGTATGCTGTTATAAGGCAGCTGTAGATATTTACCTAAGGTGCTAGCGGCATAGGCACCAAGATGCACCGATGGGCCTTCTCGGCCTACAGAAAAACCACTGGCCAAGGCTAAAATACCACCAAAAAATTGATTGAGCGTATTACGGGTAGGCATAATACCGTATTTCAATTTAATACGGTGAATAACAAAGGGAATGCCTAGGCGATAATGCTTATAACCGGTAAGCCACGCAAACACGGCAATCAGTAGTGCGCCGCCAATCGGCAGTAGCCAGCGAATATCGGCACTGGCAGTAGAGAAATCATCGGCGCGGTCCAAAAAGAAACTTTGTAGGCCAATAATAGCTAAACGAAACAGGATAATAAGCGTAGCCGCCGCTAAGCCACCGAGCATACCTAAAAGGCACAGTTGTAGCGATGTTTGCGGTAATGCTAACTGACGTTGTAAAGACGGAAGCCAGATTTTCCAGCGTTGCATAAGCCATAACACCCGTATTAGTTAGCTAATAGTTTAACATAAGTTGCTGAGTTAGCAGCGCTAATCTAGGTTTTGTTAATGATTAAGCGACAGTGTTGGCTAATACTTGAATAAAACAGTCAGGTATTAGATAATTCGCATCTTAGCTAAACCTGTGGAGTTGTTATGTCAGAGCCCGCTGTACCAATTGAATTTACTGAAGCCGCAGCGCGAAAAGTAGCGTTGTTGGTAAGTGAAGAGGAAAATCCAGAGCTTAAGCTACGGGTTTATATTACAGGTGGCGGTTGTTCAGGTTTTCAGTACGGTTTTACCTTCGATGAAAAAGTGAATGATGGTGACTTTGTAGTAGAAAAACAGGGCGTATCTATGGTTATTGACCCCATGAGCTTGCAATATTTAATGGGCGGTGTGGTTGATTACATTGATGGGTTGCAGGGTAGCCGTTTTACTGTGCAAAACCCTAACGCTACCACTACCTGTGGTTGTGGCTCGTCGTTTTCCGTTTAAATGTACTTAAGCGTAAACTAAAAAATACACTTGCTGTTGATCTAGCTTAGCGCTGTGTCAGCAGCATGATTACCCATAATGTCGCAGCCAACACAACATTAAAGCCAATAATATAACTAAAGCCTTTCCAGCCCTGCTTTATGCCCCAGCCATACTGCCGTATATAGGCATACCAAGCACCACACATAATCAATGGTAGAAGAAATAGTAGTTTTATCATGATCTTTCTCTCTAGCTGTAATACCTAGTATTTTAACATGTCGTTACACCAAGTTATTCAGGTGCTTGTAAATTATAGTTTTTTAAAGTGTAAAGTTCTTATACAAATTTTAACGCTTGTAGCTGTACGCTTGTCGTATCCTGTGGTTTAATTAACCGATTTATCTTGCTTATTGCATTTGCAATAAGGTTTGGAATGGCAGGAAGTATTATACATATAAAAGCGTTACACGCTGGGAGAAGAGCAACATGAAAGGTACAAAGAGCGTTATTTCTGATGAAAACAAACGTTTATGCGTTTGGCTAAAGCGTCAACGTCAAGAGAAAGGCCATACGATGCGTAGCTTGTCAGAAATATTAGGTACGCCGCATTCCTTTATCGGCAAGGTTGAAAACCAAGAACGCAGATTAGATGTAATAGAATACGTGCGTTATTGCCAAGCACTAGAAGTTGACCCCGGCGAAGGGTTAAACCAAGTGCTATCGGTATAGTTGTTAGCACAACACCGCTAAATGGCGGTGTTGTGGTTTTGTTTACCGTATTTGGCTAGTAGTATAATTAAAATTAATGCTGGAGCGCCTAGCAGCGCAGTAATAATAAAAAATTGGTTATAACCCACCTGTTCTACCCAAGCCCCAGAAAAACCGCCAACAAATTTAGGCAGCAGCAACATTAATGAGCTAAACATCGCGTACTGCGTAGCGGTAAATGCCCGGTTCACCAGCGACGATAAATAAGCAATAAACGCACTGGTAGCGATACCGGCACTGAGATTGTCAGCCGAAATAATCAAAGTAAGCCAAGTAATGTCATAACCAATTTGGCTTAGTGCGGCAAATAATAAGTTGGTTAGCGCGCTTAATAACGCGCCAAGAAACAAAATTCGCATAGTGCCAAGCTTGTTAATTAGCACGCCGCCGAGACCTGCGCCGATTAACGTCATTACTACACCATACAGTTTAGATATGCTGGCAACTTCTTCTTTGCTATAGCCCATATCAACGTAAAATGCGTTAGCCATTACGCCCATAACAATGTCGGTTAATCTGTAGCATGCAATTAATGCTAGCATCATTAAGGCTAACCATTTGTAGCGACTGAAAAAATCAATAAAGGGAGCAAGCACCGCCTGTTTTAACCAATGCAAGAAGCGAGTAAATATATTGCCTTCAATGCTAAGGTGTTGCTTTAACTCGCTATCTGGTTCTTTGCTAAGTAGTGTAGTAATAATGCCGGGCAGCATACACAACGCCATAACAACGTAAGCAAATTGCCAGCCTGATAAATCATAATTACTGTCTTTAGAAAACACTGCCGCTAACCAAAGCGTGCCGGCAGAGGCGAGGATCATCGCTAGCCTGTAACCGGTAAGGTAGGCCGCCGCTAACGCAGCTTGTAACTGTTCTGGTGCACTTTCAATACGAAAAGCGTCAACATTAATATCTTGGGTGGCTGAAGCGAATGCCAGTATTACCGCAAATATTGCCATTAATGCTAAATCTTGTTGCGGGTCCATGTTCGCCATGCAAAGTATAGCTGCGACAACCAAAAATTGAGATAACACTAGCCAGCTGCGGCGACGGCCCAACTTATGGTGCAAAAAAGGAATTTGTAGATGATCGGCCAGTGGTGACCAGAGCCATTTAATGGCGTACGCCAAAGCTACCCAGCTAAAGTAACCAATGTCGGTGCGCGACACGCCGGCCTCGCGCAGCCAAAACGACAGTACACCAAAGACCAACATTAATGGCAAACCACTGGAAAAGCCTAGAATAAAAATAGCGAGTACTCGGCGTTGGCAATAAATGCTTAGGCTGCTAAGCCAAGTTAAATAGTAAGGCAAGAGGGTTACCAGTAAACTGCTGTAATATTCTAGTAGCTTACCTATCAACAACTTGTGGTCAAGTGTTTATGGTCTTATTCCAATACAGTTATTTGGCGCTATGCCACAGCCCTTTAAATAACTAACACAATCTTGAATATTGCGCCTAAGCAGTTTGTTTTCTCGTAAGGTAACGTCGGGCCAAAATTCAAGTTGATGGATCAGGTGCCAGAATACTTGTTCTTGACGAGTGTAAGGTAATTGTAGGGCCTGATTAAGCTGAGCCCATTCTTCTAAGGTATCCCAGACAAACAGGTGTAGCTCGCTATGTTGCAAACGACCAAGAAAATAACGCGAAATGTAGAAAACTAATTGCTTAGATTTCTGCTCGATAAATAGGTTAGTCATATTGGGCTTAACAGTACCTAATAATTAACACTGTTAAGCCAAGTATAGTCGGTTTTATTGCTCTGGCAGTACGATAACGGTTTTTAGCAGTACCTTTTCTACCGGCACATTTGGCCAGCCCAGTTCAACGGAAGTATCCGTTTGAATTGCACTGATTTTCTCAATAACGTCAAGGCCTGAAGTAATATAACCAAATACGGCATAACCCCAACTGCGACCAGGATCAAGGTGGCTGTTATCGGCTAAATTAAAGAAAAACTGGCTAGTGGCACTGTGTGGTTCGGTCAGCCTAGCCATGGCAATAGTGCCCAGTTGGTTTTTCAAGCCGTTACCCGATTCATTAAAAATAGCTTTCAGCTCTTCTATCGGCTTATAGTTGGCATCGTAGCCGCCGCCTTGCAGCACAAACTCAGGCTCTAACCGATGAAATAGCGTATTGTCGTAGGATTTCTGCTTTACATAACTAAGAAAATTATTAACGCTAATTGGTGCTTTGCTGCGATCTAGCTCTACAATTATCTCGCCATATGACGTAATCAGCTTTACCTTTGGGTATAAGTTATTTGGCTGAATAAACTGGCCCGGATTGGCATAAGCGGTTGCGTTGCCAACTAGCAGTAATAAAGCAAAAAAACAGCTGCGCATGCTATTGCTCCTTTATTACCTGTTGCCAAGAGCCATCTTGCAGTAGCTGCACTAACACTTGTTCGGTTAATACACGTAGCTCACGTTCTACCGCCGCAATATCCATTTTAAACGGCGCAGTAAAGCTGCTGTCGCCAGAATAGGTTTTGCTAAATAAACCCTGAGAACTTTGTACCTGAACCGTCAGTGCCACCTGATTCGTTACTACATGTTCTAGAGTACGTTGCTCAACCAAGGCTTGTAGTTGGGCTATTTTTATCGTCATTTGCGTGCTGCTATTTACATCAAGTCTTGCGCCTTGATCAATAAGCGCTTGAGATAGCGTTTGTTCTAATTGCGCACGCACATCATTGCTAGTAGCAATTTGTTGTACCTTATTGCCATTACGCACCCGTAACGAGTATGCAACACCACGCTCATCCGTCACTGCAAACGCAAATTGAGCTTGTTGTAGTTGATTCGATTGCGACAGAAATACTTGGGGTGCCAGAATAAAGCTAGGTATTGTGCTACTACAACCGGCTAATAGTATTGCTGCTAGTATAATAAAACGCATTATTAACTCCTTTTAACCACTTCTAAAATAACAAATTTTGCATCGGCAGCCAGTTGTCGGCAATTACCAAACAAACGTGTTAAAACATCGCTATAACCTAAATGACGGTTTGCCACTATACGCAGGTGACCACCTTGTTTTAGCACTCTTTTTGCATCAGTAAACATTTGCAATGCAATATGGCTGGTAACTATTTGGTTCTGATGAAACGGTGGATTACATAAAACGTAATCGGCTGTTCTATCTGCTTGCAGGCTTAGGCAATCATCGACCACAAATTGGCAGTATGCTAATTGTTCAGGAAAATTGGCCGCTACTGTCATTTTGGCGGAATCTACAGCCATGTATGATTCATCGCAATAAATTAACTGAATATCTTTGCCCTGAGCCAATATTGGCAAACTCAATACACCATTGCCACAGCCGAGATCAATAACCACATCATTTAGCTTAACTA
Organism: Rheinheimera sp. D18; assembly: GCF_004345025.1. GTDB lineage: Bacteria > Pseudomonadota > Gammaproteobacteria > Enterobacterales > Alteromonadaceae > Alishewanella > Alishewanella metallidurans. The sequence goes on from NZ_CP037745.1 coordinate 788,832, forward strand.
AGGGTAGATGCTGCAGAAAAAAGCGCGCACCTTGGTCCAATTTTTCTCGTGAGAACACATTCGCATGGTTTATCAGTATATAAGGTGAATTCTCTAGCGGCCAACGTAGCGGAAAGGCTAGGGTTTCTGTATCGCGCAGTGCAGGGTTAAACTGACAGCTAATTAGGCGGCACTTTTTAACCGTTAATGACGCGCTCGCCTCACCTAAACAGTTATTAAACATTGCTAGCACATTACGGTTAATATCTTTGGCTTTGGCACTAGCTAAGATAATACTGTCAGTGGTTACTACCTTTGCCAGTTGCTGCAAAATATAGTGCAGATAACTATGATTATTCGGTAGTTTTAGTAGCACAATATCCGCTGAGTTTGGCAATGGCTCAATACTGCTTTGTTGTTGCAGATTAGCAATGCCTAAAGTGTTTTGCTCTCTATTATACAGGCTGCCACGGGCCGCAAGTACCGAGTCGTTTATTTGTACCTGAGCATACTTTGCTAAAGCACAAGATAACGCGCCAAAACTATCATTAATAATCAGTAAATTTGGTTGGCGATTATGCTGCATAAAAAACTGAACCGCCGCTTGCTGCGTATGCTCTATCAGTAATTCGTCTGCCGCATCCCAAGCTTGTAGGCTGGTATTGGGCTGCTGTAACGGCCAGCGACATAATTGCAAGTTGTTACCCGCATAACTAAAAGTAGTATTCATAGTGCCACTATCGGTGAAATAAGGTGAACATTTTGACACGCCAATCACATAGCGACAACCTGCAACTTACCCTGCAGCAGTTTAATCTGCCGGATGCCAATATTAGTTTGTGGCCTAATTGGTTAACTGAGCCATTTAGTTATAATTTACAGCAGCAATTAGTGTCGCAGTTAAGCTGGGCACAAGATAGTATTATAATGTTTGGTAAACCCGTTAAAATACCTAGACAGCAAGTATGGATGGGCGACAGTCATTGTCGTTATCGATACTCTGGCACTACTTTTATACCACAACCTTGGCACCCAGCAGTGCGCCAATTAGCTGACAATCTTAGTCAGTTTTTACAGCAACCATTTAATTGTGTTTTGCTTAATCTATATGCTGATGGCCAACACCATATGGGCTGGCATGCTGACAATGAGCCCGAACTGGGGCATGATCCGGTTATTGCTTCGGTTAGCCTTGGCGCGGCTAGGCGTTTTGAGCTTAAGCATCGCACTCAACCTTGGCAGTTGACTTTAGACTTGCCGAGCGGCAGTTTGCTACTAATGATCGGCCAGTGTCAGAGGCATTGGCTGCATCGCTTGCCAAAACAAAGTAGAATAAACCATTGCAGGTTAAACCTGACGTTTCGTTATATAGAGGCCGTATCTTAGACAAATTTATTTTTAGTAAGGCCGCCAATTCGTTACTGCAAATTAATTAACTTGACAGCGTTCTTGACTGGTAAGTTTAAGCTTGGCATCTAGAGTTATTAGTGGGAATAAAGAAGGATTAAAACTATGTTGATTCAAACCGCTATTGAACAGAAGTTACTGAGTAAGTTTGATCCTGAATTCCTTGAGGTAGTAAATGAAAGCCACCTACACAACGTACCCCAAGGGTCAGAGTCACATTTTAAGGTTGTGATTGTTACGCCAGCATTTAATGGCTTGCGTCTAATACAGCGCCATCGTGCCGTAAATGCCGAGTTAGCAGAAGAGTTGGCAGAAAAAATTCATGCGCTGGCGCTGCATACTTATACCCCGTCAGAATGGCACGAGTATTATGCTGATAAAACACCTATTTCGCCACGCTGTTATGGCGGCAGTCAAACTGCAAATAATGATAAAGCGTCGGTGTGACGCTTTTTTTCTGTAGCGCAAAATTTAAGCCAAATAAGAAAAAATATCTGGTCAGATCTGTTTTCTGGCGTAAAGTTTTACACTAGCGTCAATTTTTTCGAGACAACAGCAGGAGCTGTCATGGTTATTCAACCTAAAATACGTGGTTTTATCTGTACTAACGCCCATCCTGTCGGCTGTGCCGCGCATGTGCAAGAACAAATAGATTATATAAAAGCGCAAGGCCCGGTAGCTAACGGCCCTAAAAACGTGCTGATAATTGGTGCTTCAACCGGCTATGGTTTAGCATCGCGCATTACTGCCGCTTTTGGCTCTGGCGCAAAAACACTGGGCATTTTCTTTGAGAAAGAACCTAGCGAAACTAAAACGGCTTCAGCAGGTTGGTATAATACTGCTGCGTTTGAACAAGCAGCAGAAGCTGAAGGTTTATGGAACAAGCATATCAATGGTGATGCGTTTACCGATGAGTTAAAAGCACAGACCATTGATATTATTAGCCGCGAAATGGGTAAAATTGATTTAGTAGTATATAGCCTTGCAGCACCGCGCCGTAAAGACCCAGTAACAGGTGAAGTGTTTAGTTCGGTACTTAAGCCTATTGGCCAAGCCTATACCGCTAAAACGCTAAACACGAGTAAGCGCGAAATTGAAGATATTTCAGTTGAGCCGGCTAATGATGATGAAATTTATCAAACCATTAAAGTTATGGGCGGCGAAGATTGGGAGCGCTGGTTAGATCAGTTAAATGCTGCAAATGTGCTGGCAGATAACTGTCAAACGGTTGCCTATACCTATACGGGTAAAGAATTAACTTGGCCAATTTATGGCAAAGCCACCATTGGTAAAGCGAAAGAAGATTTAGACCGCGCCGCCGCTGACATTACCAGCAAGTTAAGTGCTAAAAAAGGTAAGGCTTATGTTGCATCGTTAAAAGCCTTAGTGACACAAGCTAGTTCAGCTATTCCTATTATGCCGCTGTATATCTCTTTACTGTATCGCGTAATGAAAGAAGAAGGCTCACACGAAGGCTGTATTGAACAGATTAATGCACTATTTCGTCAGGGATTATATACAGACAAGCCTATTTTAGATGAAGTAGGGCGTTTACGTATGGATGGTAAAGAGTTAAGTGATCATATTCAGCAAACGGTAAAAGACTTATGGGGCCAGGTAACAACCGACTCTATTGATACGTTGACTGACTATAAAGGCTATCATAATGAATTTCTTAGATTATTTGGTTTTGGTTATAACCAAATAAATTATGATGCTGAGGTATCACCTTTAGTTATGCTAAAAAATATCAGTGCTTAACAGACAAAAGCCGCCTAATGGCGGCTTTTGTTTATACAGAAATGCGCTAAAATTGTCCAAAACTTGTCACAATAAGCCATTAAAAGAGTCAGGCGGCAAGGTTAGACCAATGGTGGAATTGTGTAGGTAGTTTGCTGGAAAATTTACGCATTAGCATAGATAGGTCGTGGTAATAATGATAGAATCCGCGACTTTAAACACGTGTATCTGGTATAAAAATAAACAGTGGGAAACCCTGATAAACCAAACCAGATGCGCTGCGCATTGCGCAGCTGAAAAACAAGGCCCTGTTTCTTCCCAAAATAGTAGTGCAAGTACGTATGATAAAACTCAAGAAAGGCTTGGACATTCCCCTGGCGGGCAGTCCTAAACAAGAGATCAGTACGGGCAATGCCATTACCACTGTCGCTGTATTAGGCGAAGAGTATATTGGTATGCGTCCGACCATGTCGGTTGATGTTGGCGATACAGTAAAAAAAGGTCAGGTACTTTTCGAAGATAAGAAAACACCCGGCGTTAAGTTTACTGCTCCGTTGGCAGGCACTGTTAAAGAAATTAACCGTGGCGCAAAGCGCGTGTTGCAATCTGTAGTTATTGAAGCTGCAGGTAATGATGCGGTGCAATTTGCTAAATATTCTGCAGACCAGCTAAGTGGCTTAAGTCGCGAGCAAGTTACGCAGAATTTGGTTGATTCAGGGCTTTGGGTTGCTCTGCGTACCCGCCCGTTTAGCCAAACGCCGGCTATTGACAGCACGCCTCGGGCAATCTTCGTTAACGCAATGGATACCAATCCGGTTGCTGCTGACCCAAGCGTAATAATTGCTGCAAATAGCGATGCTTTCACTCAAGGTTTAACCATACTGGCTACTTTGACCGACGGTAAACTTTACCTAGCAAAGAAAGCTGGTGCTAATGTTCCAAGCGTAAGCAAGGCGCAAGTGGCAGAGTTTTCTGGCCCACATCCAGCAGGTTTAGTTGGCACGCATATTCATGCGCTTGATCCAGTAAGTGCGAAAAAAGTGGTTTGGCATATTGGTTATCAAGACGTTATTGCTATTGGTAAGTTATTCACTACCGGTGAATTACATAGCGAGCGTGTTATTGCTTTAGCTGGCCCAGCGGTTAAGAACCCGCGTTTAGTTAAAACTGTACTTGGCGCTTCAGTTGCTCAGCTTACGGCTGGCGAACTGGTTGAAGGGCAGAACCGTATTATTTCTGGTTCAGTATTATCTGGTGCAACAGCTCATGGCGTGCACGGTTATATTGGCCGGTTCCATACTCAAGTATCGGTATTAGCTGAAGGCTTTGAAAAAGAGTTTTTAGGCTGGATAGCACCAGGTGCAACCAAGTTTTCGGTAACTCGGGCGTATTTGTCACATTTGAATCCAAAGCGGTTATTCAAGATGACGACTACAACCAACGGCTCAGCCCGTGCCATGGTACCTATTGGTAATTATGAGCGCGTAATGCCTTTGGATATTCTGCCCACGTTACTGCTTCGTGACATGGTCTCTGGTGATACCGATGGCGCACAAACGCTGGGTTGCTTAGAGTTAGATGAAGAAGATATGGCGCTGTGTACCTTTGTGTGCCCAGGTAAATACGATTACGGCATCATTTTACGTAATTGCCTGACGACCATTCAGAAGGAAGGCTAATCATGAGTTTGAAGCATTTTTTAGAGCGCATTGAACCGTCATTTGAAAAAGGCGGTAAATATGAAAAGTGGTATGCGCTGTATGAAGCCTTTGCTACTGTGCTTTATACCCCAGGTCTGGTAACAAAAAACGGTACCCACGTACGTGATAGTATCGATTTGAAACGTATCATGATCTTCGTTTGGCTGGCATTATTTCCAGCATTATTTTTCGGTATGTACAACGTTGGCCATCAGGCAGTAATTGCTTTGCAGGCTGGTTTTGCTACGCCGGATACGTGGCAGGTTGCACTTTATCAATTATTTGGTGGTGCATTATCGGCCGATTCTGGCTGGATCAGCAAAATGTGGTACGGCGCGGTATGGTTTATACCTATCTACGCAGTTACTTTTATTGTTGGCGGCTTCTGGGAAGTATTATTTGCTACCGTGCGTAAACATGAAGTAAACGAAGGTTTCTTTGTTAGCTCTATTTTGTTTGCGTTAATTCTGCCAGCAACTATTCCATTATGGCAGGTTGCGCTGGGTATTACCTTTGGTGTTGTTATCGCTAAAGAAGTATTTGGTGGTACTGGCCGTAACTTTTTAAACCCAGCATTAGCTGGCCGTGCGTTTTTGTTCTTTGCCTATCCAGCGAATATTTCTGGTGACGCAGTATGGACAGTGGCTGACGGCTATTCAGGCGCGACTTGGTTAAGTAAAGCCGCTGCCGGTGAGTTAGATTACTCAGCAAACATGCAGGTGTGGTGGGATGCATTCTACGGTTTTATTCCAGGTTCAGTTGGCGAAACCTCAGTATTGGCTTTATTAGTCGGTGGTTTAGCCCTTATTTATTTCCGTATTGCTTCTTGGCGCATTGTGTTGGGTGTCATGGTAGGTATGGTGCTAAGCGCTTACCTGTTTAATGCCATCGGCTCAGAGTCTAATGCCATGTTTGCTATGCCTTGGCATTGGCATTTGGTATTAGGTGGTTTTGCCATTGGTATGTTCTTTATGGCAACCGACCCAGTATCAGCGTCGTTTACTGACAAAGGTAAATGGGCGTACGGTATTTTAATTGGTTTTATGGTGGTAATGATCCGTGTAGCTAACCCTGCATATCCAGAAGGTATGATGTTAGCAATACTGTTTGCAAACCTGTTTGCGCCACTGTTCGATTTCTTCGTGGCACAAGCTAATATCAAACGGAGGCTGGCACGTAATGTCTAGTAATAACGATAGCATCAGCAAAACGCTGATCGTAGTCATTTCTTTATGTCTGATCTGTGCGGTAATCGTATCAACAGCTGCAGTGCAGCTGCGCCCACAACAGATAGCGAATAAACTACTAGATTCACAGAAAAACGTCCTTGCAGTGGTAGGCTTGTTGTCTGGCTCAAATATTAATGAGTTATACAACACGCATATTTCTGAACGTTTTGTTGACTTAGATAGCGGTGAGCTGGTTGAAAAACCAAAAGATTACGACTATCGAAAAGCAATGAAAGACCCAGCAAAAAGCGAGCGTTTGGCAGCTGAAGATGACATGGCTTCAATAAAAAGCCGTGCCAATATTGCGCCAGTATATTTTGCTTATGATAAAGGCATTGAGTCAGGTGAATTATCAGCCATTGTGCTGCCAATTCATGGTTATGGCTTGTGGTCTACCATGCACGCTTTCTTAGCATTAGGGGCTGACGGTACTACTATTAAAGGTCTTAACTACTATGAGCAAGGCGAAACGGCTGGCTTAGGTGGTGAAGTGCAAAACCCGAAATGGGCGGCGCAATTTGATGGTAAAAAATTACTCGATGCATCAGGTAAACCAGCAATTAAAGTGGTTAAACCAGGCAATGCCAGTGCTGATTCAGCATTTGAAGTAGATGGTTTATCGGGCGCAACCTTAACCAGTAAGGGTGTGCAATATACTTTCGATTTCTGGGCTGGTGCTAAGGGTTTTGCCCCGTTTCTGGCTAAAGTTCGCGATGGAGCATTAAACAATGGCTAACGCAAAAGAAATTAAAACCGTTCTGTTTGGGCCGGTATTTGCAAATAACCCTATCGCATTACAAGTACTTGGTATTTGTTCTGCGCTAGCGGTAACCACGAAAATGGATAAAGCCTTGGTAATGTGTATTGCACTTACCCTAGTAACCGCATTTTCTAACTTTTTTATCTCGTTAATTCGTAACCACATTCCATCTAGCGTACGAATTATCGTGCAGATGACTATTATTGCGTCTTTAGTAATTGTTGTTGACCAATTATTGAAAGCCTTTGCTTACGATGTAGCCAAAGAGCTGTCGGTGTTTGTTGGCTTAATTATTACTAACTGTATCGTAATGGGTCGTGCTGAAGCTTATGCCATGAAAAGCCCGCCAGTTATCAGCTTTTTAGATGGTATTGGTAACGGTTTAGGTTATAGCGTTGTGCTTATGGCACTGGCCTTTATTCGTGAACTGGGCGGTTCAGGTACGGTATTTGGTTTTGAGATACTGCCATTGGTTAAAGACGGCGGTTGGTATCAGCCTATGGGCTTACTGTTAATGCCACCAAGTGCATTCATTATCATTGCCGGCTTTATCTGGATTTTACGTACCTTCCGTACCGAACAGGTAGAGAAGGCCTAAGGAGATATTGATGGAACATTATATTAGTCTATTCATCCGTGCCATCTTTATTGAAAACTTGGCATTATCATTTTTCTTAGGCATGTGTACCTTTATTGCTGTTTCTAAAAAAATCACTACGGCTTTTGGCTTAGGGGTTGCGGTAACAGTGGTATTAGGTATTTCAGTACCAGTAAATAATTTGGTATATCAGAATTTGTTAGCTCCAGGTTCACTTGACTGGGCTGGCTTTCCTGAAGCTGATTTAAGCTTCCTAGGGTTTTTAACCTATATCGGTGTTATTGCGGCACTGGTACAAATTCTAGAGATGATCTTAGATAAGTTTTTCCCAGCTTTATATAACGCTTTAGGCATTTTCTTACCGTTAATCACCGTTAACTGTGCTATTTTTGGTGCAGTAGCCTTTATGGTAGAACGTGATTACAACTTCGGTGAAAGCGTAGTATTTGGCTTAGGTAGCGGTATTGGCTGGATGTTAGCTATTACGTTGCTGGCAGGTATTCGTGAGAAATTAAAGTATGCAGATATTCCACAAGGTTTACGTGGTCTGGGTATTACTTTCTTAATGGTTGGTTTAATGGGGTTAGGCTTTATGTCTTTCTCTGGTGTTTCACTGTAAGGGGTAAAGGCACACAAGATGGAAAATTTAGACATATTTCTTGGCGTTGGCATGTTTACCCTAATGATTTTAGCATTAGTGCTAATTATATTAGCGGCAAAATCTAAGCTAGTTGCTACAGGTGACATTACCATAGGTATTAACGGCGACCCGAAAAAAGCCATAAAGGCGCAAGCGGGCGGTAAATTATTAAGCGTGTTAGCAGGCAAAGGTATTTTCCTATCGTCTGCTTGTGGTGGCGGCGGTTCTTGCGGTCAGTGCAAAGTACACATTAAGTCTGGCGGTGGTGAAATACTACCAACAGAATTAGGCCACATTTCCAAAGGTGAAGCCCGTGAAGGTTGTCGTTTATCTTGTCAGGTAAACGTAAAAACTGACATGGAAATTGAAGTTGAAGAAGAAATCTTCGGTATTAAAAAGTGGGCATGTGAAGTCATTTCTAATGATAACAAGGCTACGTTTATTAAAGAACTGAAGCTGCGGATCCCAGATGGCGAGTCTGTGCCTTTCCGTGCGGGTGGTTATATTCAGATTGAAGCACCAGCGCATCACATTAGGTACAAAGATTTCGATGTTCCAGAGCAATACCGTGGTGATTGGGAGCGCTTTAAATTCTTCACGTTAGAGTCAAAAGTAGACGAAGAAACAATTCGCGCTTACTCAATGGCGAACTATCCTGAAGAGGAAGGCATTATTATGCTGAACGTGCGTATTGCGACGCCGCCACCAAATAACTTGACCTTACCTTGCGGTAAAATGTCATCTTATATTTGGAGCCTAAAAGAAGGTGATAAAGTCACTATTTCTGGCCCATTTGGTGAGTTTTTCGCTAAACAAACCGAAGCAGAAATGGTGTTTATTGGTGGTGGTGCAGGTATGGCACCGATGCGCTCGCATATTTTTGACCAAATGCGTCGTTTAAAAACCACTCGTAAAGTTAGCTTCTGGTACGGTGCTCGCTCTAAGCGTGAAATGTTCTACGTTGAAGATTTTGATATGCTTGCGGCTGAAAACCCGAACTTTGAATGGCACGTTGCTTTATCAGATCCACAACCTGAAGATAACTGGACTGGTTACACAGGGTTTATTCATAACGTAATTTATGAAAACTACCTGAAAAATCATAAAGCGCCAGAAGACTGTGAGTTCTACATGTGCGGCCCACCAATGATGAATAAAGCAGTAATTAGCATGCTTAAAGACCTTGGTGTAGAAGACGACAATATTCTATTAGACGACTTCGGCGGCTAATAGACAACGCAACAACAAAAGGGGCGACCGTAAGGCAGCCCCTTCTGCTTTCTGGATATTATATGCACGCATATTCATTAATAAAAATCTGGTTTATTACTATTTGTCTGTTGGTAATCTCGGGATGCAGCCCTGCAAAGCCAGCGAGCGAGCAGGTACAGCTAAATGGCAATACCATGGGTACCTATTATGTGGTTAAGTATTATGACGATAGCCCTATAGATAGCACCGATTTACAACAGCAACTGGATACCGAACTAGAATTAATTAATGATTTAATGTCAACGTACCGACCTGAATCAGAGCTAATGCGCTTTAACCATCATAACGACGCCAGTGCCTTCGCTATATCGAAGCCGACTAGGCTAGTGGTAGCTGAAGCATTAAGGCTGGCACAGCAGACCGATGGCGTGTTAGATATCACCGTTGGCCCATTAGTTGAACTATGGGGCTTTGGTGCTAAAGGGCGTGTTGAAAAAGCGCCGTCACAAACTGATATTGATCAAGCACGCGCGGTAGTAGGTTATGAAAAATTAACGTTAACCGATAACGGGCTTATAAAAGCAGTACCCGGTTTAGCTGTCGATTTGTCGACCATTGCCAAAGGGTATGGTGTTGACAGGGTTGCAGAAATACTCGAGCAAAATGGCATCTCTAATTATTTAGTCGAAATTGGTGGCGAAATGCGCATCAAGGGCACTAAGCCGTCAGCTCAACCTTGGAAAATTGCGATAGAAAAACCGGTAAATGCTGGACAAACTATGCAGCGCGTTCTACAAACGGGTGATATGGGAGTGGCTACGTCAGGGGATTACCGTAATTACTTTGAAGCTGAGGGGGTTCGCTATTCGCATTTAATTGACCCACGAAGCGGTAAACCTATTCAGCATCATACGGTATCAACTACCGTGTTACATCCATCTTGTATGACAGCAGATGGCTATGCTACAGCACTAAATGTTATGTCATCAGATGAAGCTATTATTTTCGCAAATCGGTATAATATAGCAGCATTGTTAGTGGTTAAAACTGATGATGGCTTTATAGAGCTAGCATCTGATGCGTTTAAACCTTTTTTAACTGAGTAGTGAGGCCGACATGACCCTATTTTTAATGACGTTTGGTTTATTTTTGCTAGTAGTCGTTGCCATGGCACTGGGCTATTTAATGCAACGTAAAACTATTGGCGGCAGTTGTGGTGGCTTAGATGCTCTAGGTATAGACAAAGCCTGTGATTGCGCCGATCCCTGTGAAGCACGCAAAAACCGTTTAGCCAAAGAAAAATTTTGGCAGGAAAATAAGATTGTTTAACGGCCTATTAGTCATGTAGTGCTTGTCGCAAGTTAATGCACTGGTTATGCTGTAGCTCTGGGTATAAGGGTGCAGGGTAACACCACGTGCTAACCACGTCAGGGCAGGGATGAAATTACGTGACACTTTAGTTGCTTACATGCTGCCGTTGCTGGTGCTACCTGTGATGTTGTTCGGCTATATGGCGTATCACTTTAGTAAGCAGTATTTACAACAGCAACTCTATTTTAATGCAGATAAAGCGATAACAACACAGCAAGAGATGCTTAGTCAGTTCTTGCAACAGCAACAAATTCGACTTGGCATGCTGGCACAAAGCCCGCTGCTGCAACAGTACATTCAGCAACCCAATGCGCTATCACTCAGTGAAGTAGACAAACAATTTCGTCAGTTTGTTGTCGCAGATCCACAAATTCTATCGCTCAAGCTGATTAATTTAAACGGTGATTACGAATTACAATTACCGGCAAAACCCACGTATTCGTCGTTACCTAACCGGTTTCGTAACGAATATTTTTCTTCACTGCAGGCGCAAGTAGACAAGGCTGGCTATTTTTTAGCAGAAGACGCTGATAGCAAACGGCTACAGCTATTTTTTGCTCACAAGCTTTATGGCAGCTCAGTTACTGAAACTCGTCGTCTTTGGGGTTATCTGGTTGTTGTGGTGAAACCCGATCTGTTTGACGAAGTAGTCAGTTATCGGCACACACCAAATAGTGTTACCTTGCTAATTAATCGGGCAGCAACTATCACCTACGCGAATAATTCAGCACTAATAGGCAGCGCGTTTGCACCGAGTAACTTTCGAGCCATTCAACGCAGCATCGATACTGATGAATTTACGTCCGATATTTTGTTAGGACAACAACGGATTTTATTAGGTAAAAGTTTACCTGGCGCATTTCAGTTACTTTACGGTATTGATGAAACTGAACTGATGGCCCCGCAACGCGCATTATCTTTTTCGCTAATTTTGTTTACTTTAGCGATATCTATTATTTTGCCACTGCTAGTTTACTGGTTGCTGATCCGTAACGTTTTTGAACCTATTAAGCGGCTAACTGCAGCAAAAACGGCTGTCGGTCGCGGTGATTTATCTACGTTGCTTGAAGTAAAAAAGCAAGACGAATTAGGTGACATGTTTGCGGCTTTTAACGTAATGGTGAGGCAGCTTCGCGTATATCGAGAGCGTGAGCGCGCTTATAAACAGCAGTTAGAAGATAAAGTACTGCGCCGAACCCATGACTTAGCTCGTGCTAATGATGAGCTTGAAGCCGCTAACCAAGAGTTAATATTAGCTCGTGAAACTGCTGAGCAAGCTAACCGGTTAAAGAGCGTATTTTTAGCTAATATGAGCCATGAAATACGCACGCCGTTAACGGCGATTATTGGTTTTTCAGAGCAAGCACAGAGCGAAACAGATACCGCCAAATTGCAGAATTATTTACAGCGCGTGCTAAAAAGCGGCGATCATTTACTGCGATTAATTAACGATATTCTTGATTTATCAAAAATTGAAGCGGAAAAGCTAGAGTTAAACTATGAAGCATTTAGTGGCTTAACATTAATTGATGACGTGTTTTTACTTACCCGTAGCCAAGCAGAAGCAAAAGGTGTGCAGTGCCAGCTTAAACTTAATTTTCCTTTACCCGCGCAGCTCTATACCGATGCGTTGCGTTTTCGCCAAGTCTTGCTGAACCTAACCAGCAACGCGGTGAAATTTACGCAAAAAGGTAAAATTGTTATTGAGGTATCTTTTGATGTACTGCTGAAGCAGTTATCGATTAAAGTTAAAGACACCGGCATTGGCATGACGCCAGAAGAATTAAGTAGGATATTTAGACCCTTTGTTCAAGCAGATGCTACCGTAACTCGCCATTATGGCGGAACTGGGCTTGGCTTATGTATTTCAAAGCAATTAATGCTACAAATGGACGGCAATATTTATGTAGAAAGTGTTAAAGGCATAGGTAGCTGTTTTGAATTACAGTTTAATTGTAACGCGATGCCTTTAACATTAATTGATAACTATGTTAAAGCAGCAACGAGTCAAATTAATATTCTTTCCGAACCGCAGACTACACATAAGCTGCATATTTTAGTTGCAGAAGACAACCTTGATAACCAGTTGTTGTTGCAGCTGATGTTAGAAAAAGCTAATGTCAGTTGCCAAGTAGTTGATAATGGCCAAAAAGCGGTTGAACGAGCATTAACAGATAATTTTGATCTGATTTTTATGGATATGCAAATGCCATTAATGGGAGGCGAAGAAGCGACCCGTTTAATTAGAGCTGCGGGTGTGCTAACGCCCATTATTGCGGTAACGGCAAATGTAATGTCAGAGGATCTAGAACGTTATCTAGCGTCGGGCTGTCAGGGCTTATTACCTAAGCCAGTAATACAAGCAGAATTAATGGCGATATTAGCCAAATATGGCAACCGAATGGCATCAAATGCCGACAAGTTGACGCAACAATTAGCTTTAGATCCACAAATGCAGGCGTTAAAACAGCAATTTACTGCGCAGTTACCCCTGCTGCTACAAGAGCTGCAGAGTTATTTTACTGACGCTAAGTGGCACGAATTAGCTTACGCGGCGCATAGCCTTAAAGGCAGTGCAGGCAGCATGGGCTATCCAGAGTTAACTGTGTTGGCCGGTGAACTTGAACGATCTGCTAATAAGCAGCAAAATGTTATGTGTGACACGCTACTTAACAGTATGACGCAGATTATTATGCGATAACGGCAGCCCATTGGGTAAATGCGGTTAATGAAGGAGATAGTATGACAGCGCAACAACAACTGCTTCAGATCTTGCAGCATAAAATTCAGCACGACCAATTGTTACTGCCGACATTGCCTGATGTTGCATTAAAGGTACGACAGCGCTCTGCAGAGCCTGATATTAGCCTTAATGAAATGGCCGATGTTATTGCCCAAGACCCTGCATTAGCCGCCAGAATGATCAGAGTGGCAAATAGTGCATTTATGGGCCGCTCGATTAAAGTAAACACACTAAACCAAGCTGTTACTCGAATTGGCTTAAGTCAAATTCGTAACATTGCTATTGCCATGGCACTAGAGCAAATTTTTGTGTCACAACACAAAGAAGTGCAGCGTCAACTTGATGCCTTATGGCAAAACAGCATAGAAGTAGCCAGCATCGCGGCTGCCTGCCTTACCTTTTATAATAGTAAAGTTGGCCGCACCGGTTTAAACAAAGATATTTTAACCTTAATGGCGCTAGTGCATAACATAGGGGCTTTGCCGTTAATTAGTGAGGCAGAGCGGCAGCAAGATCTGTTAGGGGATTCACGGTTTTTATTGTTTTTAGCCAGCAACTTAGCGATCGAAGTCAGTGTGCGAATACTGTTTGCCTGGGGCTTTGCGGAACCCTTTCACGAAGTTGCCAGAACATGGCAGACATTAGCACCTTGTAATCCAGGGCCAGATTATACCGATTTTATTCGTTTGGCGAATATTGCCCGTGATGGTTATAGCGATAAAGAACTACAGCAACGCTTACTCCAACACTACATAAATTTGCAAATGGTGCCCGAGGAAAACTTTATGCTACATCCTGATATACAGACGGTATATCAGGATGTGCGCGCAATCTTTAGCTAGTTAGTGTGATATTACTCTGCAGCGGTTAACTGCTGGCTAATGCTTAGTAAGGCATTATTTAGCGCTGCAGTCATCAGTAATAGATCAGCATCAAGACGAGCGGTTAAATCCTCCCAGCCAAGTTCTTCATTTTGGCCGGTAATTAAATCGTGAAATTTAATCCGTTTTATTGCGCCGTCGTCAGCTATTGCTAAAGATAGGTTGTCATTTTGCTCTAAGCTGATGCTGGTTACTAATTTATCCTGCAAGTGGCTTTGTACTTCATCAGCACTGAGTAAATGATTGCTAAATTTTACCTTAGCGCCTTCTTCGTCCGGTGCTTTAAGCTCAGCTTCGCTACCTAAACTGAAACCTTGGGGCAAGGCCTTGTCTTGCAACCAGAGCTGTAAATGTGTGTTTAGTTTGTGGGTATCAAGCCAAGGTAGCGCGGGCAAAGAGCCTAGAGCTTTACGTAGTAAAGCTAAAATATCTTCGGCTTTGCTAGCACTACTGCTGTTAATCACTAGCCACTGATTTTCTGGATCGTAATAGCCTTGAGTTAGGCTTGAACGGCTAAATGCTCGTGGCAATAAGCTAAGCTGAAGCTCTTCTTTTAAACTTTGTTTTTCTTTTTTACTCAGCGGCCGGCCTTTTTCTTGCTCTAAAGCTTCTAGCTTGGGCTGCATTTCTTCGTTAATTACCGCCGCCGGAAGAATTTTTTCTTGGCGTTTTACGGCGAAAAATATGATCTGACCATTAATGTGACTATAGTGCTTAATACTTGGGTGTAATGGAAAGCTAAAGCCGCTTCTTACCAATTCTTGCGCGCTTAACGGCGCAAATTTAAACTCGGCTAAAGCTTGATCCCATACCGCAACATCAGTACTTAGTGGTGCACTAAGCTTATACACACGAACATTTTTAAACCACATATCTTAACATCCATCAAAAAACATGGCCGGCAGTATAGCGCGGAACCAACCTAGATTTTTAGATTTTTTGGGAAGCAAATATGGTAATGCAAACCTTTTCCGAGTTCGCTACTTACCTGAATGCTGCCACCTAAGGTTTGGCGCACCAAGTTGTAGGCAATATGAGTGCCTAAACCGCTGCCCCCTTGGTCGCGTTTAGTGGTAAAAAATGGATAAAATAGCTTGTCTAATTGCTCTGGTGGCAGACCTCGGCCATTATCACTGTATTTAATATCCACGTTTTCGTCTTCATCTAATACGGTAATGCGTACTAAACCATTCTCAATATTTTCAAAACCGTGGATCAACGAATTCATTAGTAAGTTAGTGAATATTTGCGAGATCGCACCAGCAGGGCAGTTTAAGATAATATTATCAGGGCAGTTTACTTCAATCTGATGATGCGTTTTTTTAAAGTTAGGCTGTAATGAGCGAATAATTTCGTTTAGGTAGTCAAACAAGTTAATGGTTCTAATTGCCTCGCTGGCTTGGTCTACCGCAATTTGTTTAAAACTTGCTATTAGCTCAGAGGCACGCATTAAGTTTGATTGCAGCAATTCGGTACTCTGGCCTGCCTCTTCAATAAAGCTTTCCAGCATTTTTGGTGTTAGGGTTTTATCGTTATAAGCTATGGCTAAAGCTTGTAACTTTTCGTCTAAAAAGCTGGTTGCGGTAACGCCAATGCCTACTGGCGTATTTACTTCATGGGTAATACCCGCCACTAAACCACCTAGTGCGGCCATTTTCTCTGATTGCACTAACCTGTCTTGTGCCTGCTTTAAATCTTCAACAATTTTCTCTAGTTCTGTTTGCTTGCTACGTAGCGCATCTTCAATATGACGACGTCGTTCAATTTCTTCTTTTAAGCTTTGTTGTTTTACTTCAAGCTCTTGTTTTTGCTGCTGTAAATCCATCATGGCTTGGCTTAAGCCAGACGTTTTGCGAGCAACATCTTGTTCTAACATCAGATTTTGCTGATCTAGTTTTTCATTAGATAGTAATAGTTGCTTTTGTGTCGTTTCTAGTTGTGTTTTGTAATCTTGTACTCGGCTGATTAAACGGTTAAACGCATCAGCAGTAACACTAAGTTCCGAGCTATCGTCGTGCTGAATTTCAATTCTAGCGCCATCTAACTGGTCTAATTCTATATCTTCTATCTGCTGGGTAAGCTCTGCTAGCGGCACAGTAAGCTGTTTACGAAATGCCATTAAAAATAAAATGATTAAAAATGTGGTTTTTAACATGGCATTGCCAACTAAAAAGTAAATGCCTACTTTTATTCGGTCAATAACCACTGCGCGGCTTGAAAATAGCGTAACGTCGCCTACTTGAGTAGCGCGGCCAGAGAACTCAAAAATAAGCGGGAAAGTATAACCAAAGATGCCGGATTGTTGTTCGGTAAGCCTAACGCCTTCACGGACTAATTGGGTACTAAAGCGCTCTTGTATATTGATATAACGGCCCAGTTGCGTAATTACCGCACCGCTGTCATCACGCACAATAATGCCTTCAATTGCTGGAATAGCTAATAAGCCATCGGCGATGATCATCGCCTGTTGGGTATTTAACTCCCAAATAGCACGCGTTAGGCTGCCAGAAAACGTTTGCTGCAGCGTTTCTAATTCACCATTGATATGTGCTTTAGTATTAAAGTACTCCGCAACAATTTGTCCTAATGTAACAACAAAAGTTAAAATAAAATAAACAGACAATACCTTGGTTAACAGCTTACGAGATAAGCTTTTATGCTGCATGAGAAAACCTTGTGGTAAAGAAAATTAGCATTATTGTACACAATAACGAATAACCAGTGGTTTGCAAATAGCGTATACGGCTATAGGCTATTTATAGCGTATATGTTGCTTTATGATGGCGTAATGTATATATTTTTTCACCAATGGCGCCAATCTTAAGACGACAAAATAGGCAGTAGTAAATGGCTTTAACCGCGTTAATATGTGACGACTCTTTACTCGCTCGTAATCAGCTAAAAAAATCTTTGCCGGCAGACTTTGATGCCAACATTATTACCGCGAGTAATGGCTTGGAAGCCTTGGCTATGTTGCGTACTCAAGAAGTGGGTATCGTGTTTCTTGATTTAACCATGCCAGAACTTGATGGTATTGGCGTACTTGAAGCAATAAAGTCAGAGGGCATGGACTGTTTAGTTATTGTCGTGTCAGCAGATATTCAGCCAGAAATGCAAAAGCGAGTAATGGACTTGGGCGCATTAGCCTTTATTCAAAAACCAGCAAATGCGGCTAAATTGACTGATGTTATGCATAAGTATGGCCTAATATGACAGATTTTAGTTTTAGCGAAGAGCAACGTGATGGTTTGCAAGAGCTAGTAAATATAGCTATGGGCTTAGCCAGCGATAAGCTTGCTCGCTATCTTAATACGCTAGTGCATTTACAAGTGCCAGCGATCAAGCTGGTGAAGACCGACTATTTGCCTACGCATTTTGCTAACCGTTATCCACAACAAAGCATGACTATGATTAGCTTGGGGTTTTTTGGTGATCACGGCTTGCGTGGTGAAACCATTATGCTGTATCAACTAGCCAATGTTGATACTATAGCTAAGCTGCTTGGTTACAATAATGACGATAGCTCTGAAGCAGAAATGCTGACTGATATCAGTTCTATTTTAACGACAACCTTTCTAAATGGTTTGGCCGAACAACTAGAAAACAATTTCTCGTACGCTGCACCACGTATTTTATCAAGCCGTGATCAACATTTTGCGGAAAAGCTAGCATCAACCGCTAAACAGTGGCAGCTAGCATTACAAGTAGATATTCGTTATCAACTGATCGATTATAGTTTTAACTGTGACATGATCTTGCTGATCCCAGGCGAAGCAGTGCTACGCTTGCGTGTCATTTTGGATAAGATTCTGGCAAATTTCTAGTGCAACTTGATTGGTTATTGCAACCACTACTCTCACAGCTAAATACCGGTGTGTTGATTTTAGACAGTCAACATAACGTTGTATTTTTAAATCAGTTTATCACTAGGCGTGCCGATCTGCAGCTGGCTGAAGTTGAAGGCAAACTGGTTTACACTGTTTTTTCTGGTTTACCTGAAGCTTGGCTAAGGCGCAAATTAGACGGCGTGTTGGCGTTGCAGGCTCCCGCGTTTAGTAGTTGGGAGCAGCGGCAATATATTATTAAATTACCTCATCTGCGGCCAGTTAGTAGTGATAGCGAGTATATGGCGCAAAACTGCAGTATGTTGCCGTTAACTGCGCCTGATGGCGTATCGCAGTATGTGTGTCTGTTAATAGAAGATGCAACCGATGCTTATGTATATCAGCATCAGTTGCAGCAAAGTATGTCTATGCTAGAGCTGGCGAATCGTACTGACGGTTTAACCGGCGTATATAACCGCAGCTACTGGCAATCGCAATTAGAATACGAGACACAGCGCGCGGCTCGTTACCAACACCCGGTATCTTTATTATTATTTGATCTTGATAAGTTTAAGCAATTGAATGATCGCTATGGCCATCAAGGTGGCGATGCCGTGCTTATTGAGCTGTCAGCAATGATTACTGAGTTATTACGTGATACTGATTTGCTGGGTCGCTATGGCGGTGAAGAGTTTGGTATTATTTTACCAGAAACTAATTTGGCGTGCGCGCAATTGGTTGCAAATCGAATTTGCGCCGCCGTTGCTGCGCAAAAAATACTGTTTAATGGCCAATCTATCGCGGTTACTATCAGTATTGGCGTTGCCAGTTATACCAACCAAACTGCCGATGAGTTAATACAGCAAGCTGATATGGCACTGTATAATGCAAAGCGATTAGGGCGTAACCAAGTTGCAGTTTGGACAGCGGATTAAAACTGGCATTCATAATTCTTAAAATATAGTCGCTATTAATTATTGACAGAAGTGTTTTAGTCTGTGCATATTAATGACGATGAAAATAACAACGATAGCACTCACCACTATTACCACCACCAACCCTTCGGGGTAGGAGGTCAGCGGTGTGTCGTCTTTAAAAAAGACCCGTGACCTCAAATGTCACGGGTCTTTTTTTGCTTAACTATTAGCGGCTATTGCTAAGTAATCCAACAATCACGCTAACTGATAATAACTGTAAGTTATGCACAAGGAGTTAAAACATGAAGGTGCTTAAATTTGGCGGGTCGTCGCTAGCGTCGATACAACGTTTTGCGGAGGTGGTAAAAATTGTGCAACAGCAGGCTAGCGTTGAACGTCTATGTTTGGTGTTATCCGCCCCACAAGGTGTTACCAATACTTTGGTTGAGTTAACCGATTTAGCTTATTTGGGGGCAGACTTTAAACCATTATTGCAGCAACTGCAGCAGCGTTATCAGCAACTGGCCACCGATGCGGTAACTTTGCATCCGCATATAAATTTAGAGCAAGTGCAACAAGTAATAACGTTGCAGCTGGCACAATTAGAGCGACAGCTTAGCGGTATGCAACTGTTGCTGCATTGCCCTGATCATATTAAAGCGCAGATTTTAGGGTTAGGTGAGCAGTTTAGTGTCGCATTAACCACCGCCTTGCTAAGTGCAAATCACATTTCAGCGTTGGCGTTAAATGCTATAGAGTTACTAAAAAGTAGTGGCGACTATTTGAATGCGACGGCTGATATTGCTGCGTCTGAGCTTACGCTTTCGTCAGTAATTACCCAAGAAAATGTGCAAGTGTTAGTTATTGCTGGCTTCGTTTCCAGTAATGCACAGGGTGAAATTTGCTTACTTGGTCGCAATGGTTCTGACTATTCTGGTGCCGTTGTTGCCGCTAGTATTCGCGCCTCAGCCTATGAAATATGGACTGACGTTGACGGGGTTTATAGTGCCGATCCACGTCAGGTGAAAAACGCCAAGTTAATTGACCGATTATCCTATGATGAAGCTATGGAGCTATCGTATTTTGGCGCAAAAGTTTTGCACCCTAAAACTATTGGTCCACTAGCTCGTTACAACATTCCTTGTTATATAAAAAATACCACTAATCCTTCAGCTCCCGGCACCTGTATTGATAATAGCGGTGAGGGCAATGCGTTGGTTAAAGGTATTTCTAGCCTTGAGCATTTAGCCTTAATTACGGTGTCAGGCCCCGGTTTAAAAGGCGTAGTAGGTATGGCAAGCCGAGTGTTTGCTTCTATGGCTCGCGCGCAAATATCGGTTAGCTTAATTACACAGTCATCGTCTGAGTTTAGTATCAGTTTTTGTGTGCCGCAGCTGCATTTGTCTGCTGCGAAAAAGGCCCTACAACAAGAATTTGAGCTTGAGTTACAAGCAGGTTTGTTACGACCATTGTGTATTTTGTCAGACATGGCCATTGTCAGCTTAGTTGGTGATGGCATGCGCCAGCATCGTGGTGTTGCAGCGAAGTTTTTTGCCTCTTTAGCCCAAGCGAGAGTTAACGTAGTGGCAATAGCACAAGACAGCAATGAGCGCTCTATTTCAGCTGTTATTGAACAAGCTGCCTGCAAAAACGCGGTTAAGGTATGCCACGAAAACTTCTTTAGTCACATTCCTAGTATCGATGTGTTTTTAGTCGGTTGCGGCGTAGTGGGCACAGAGTTGCTAGCGCAAATACAGCGTCAACAGGCGTTTTTACACAGCCGGCAGGTTAAAGTCACGGTATATGGTATCGCCAACAGTAAAAAATTACTGCTCAATGGCGAGGGTATAGCTTTACCACAATGGCAGCAGCGACTCGCTGCTAGCTCTTTAGAATTTTCATTAGCAACGCTTAGCCAGTTTGCGCAGCAGCAAAATTTAACTAATCCGGTATTAGTTGATTGCACTAGCTCTGAACAGGTTGCTGCACAGTATGTTGATTTTATGGCTGCGGGCTTTCATGTCGTAACGCCGAACAAAAAAGCTAATACGGCATCGTATGCTTATTATCAGCAACTACGCCAATTAGCGCAGCGGCATCGGCGCCGATTTTTATACGAGACTACCGTTGGTGCTGGCTTACCGGTTATTGATACCTTGCAAGGTTTGCTGAATGCGGGTGATGAACTACTGGCGTTTGAAGGCATTTTATCCGGCTCGTTATCATATATATTTGGTGAATTAGAAGCGGGTGTTGCTTTATCAACCGTAACACAAAAAGCCAAAGCTATAGGTTTTACTGAACCCGATCCGCGAGATGATTTATCCGGCATGGACGTGGCACGTAAGCTACTTATTTTAGCGCGTGAAGCGGGTTTGGAGTTAGAGCTAAGTGATGTAGAGGTAGAGTCGGTATTGCCACAAGGGTTTGCTGCTGGTGCTAGCACCGAGGAATTTTTAGCCAAATTACCAGAATTAGATGCCAAATTTGCTCAGCGTATTGCCGATGCAAATGCACAAGGTAAGGTGCTGCGTTACATTGGCGAAATAGTCGATGGTAAATGTAAAGTAGCAATTAAGGCTTTGGCGCTAGATCACCCGTTAGCAAAAGTAAAAGACGGTGAAAATGCATTGGCAATACATAGCCGTTATTATCAGCCTATTCCTTTTGTGCTTCGAGGCTATGGCGCAGGCGCGGCAGTCACTTCAGCTGGGGTGTTTAGCGATATTATGCGCACCCTTGGCTGGCAGCAGCAGGTGTAATAATGCAAACCTTAAATATGGCCTATATAAAGCGTTATTATGCGCCGGCTTCAACCGGTAATTTGTCTGTAGGTTTTGACCTGCTAGGTGCCGCATTTGAGCCAGTAAGTGGCGAATTGTTTGGTGACGTACTGGATATTTGCGCCGAGCAAGCTGAAATGACGCTAGCTATAGTAGGGCGCTATGTACACCAATTACCGGCTGATCACAGTGATAATTTGGTGTTAAGCTGCTTCTATGCCTTTGAACGCAAAGTCGGTCAAGCTTTACCTAGATTAGCGCTGCGGCTGCATAAAAATCTGCCAGTAGGCAGTGGGCTTGGCTCTAGTGCTTGCTCTATTGTAGTTGCCTGTTACGCGTTTAACGATTACTTTAATAAACCACTGTCTAATGTTGAATTGCTGCAGCTAATGGCTGAAGCTGAAGGCGGTGTAAGTGGCAGTGTGCATTATGATAATGTTGCGCCCTCATACTTGGGTGGGCTGCAACTGATGCTGCCACAAAGTGAACATATTTGTCGCAGGTTGCCGTGGTTTGAGCATTGGCGAGTGGTACTTAGTTATCCCGGCACAGTACTCTCAACTAAAGCCGCCCGCGCGGTTTTGCCAACAGAGTTAAGTTTAAGTCACAGTATTGAGTTTGCGGGCATGTTAAGCCGCTTTGTTAGTGCACTTTATATTAAAGACGAAACCGATGCCGCAGCCGCACTACAAGATTTAGTTGCAGAGCAGGCACGTATTGCCTTATTGCCTGAGTTGCCGCAATTGCGAGCTGCTTTATGCGCGCAGGGTATATTGCATCTGGGTATTTCTGGTGCAGGGCCTAC
This sequence comes from Rheinheimera sp. D18, assembly GCF_004345025.1. Lineage (GTDB taxonomy): Bacteria > Pseudomonadota > Gammaproteobacteria > Enterobacterales > Alteromonadaceae > Alishewanella > Alishewanella metallidurans. The sequence continues at coordinate 811,421 of NZ_CP037745.1, forward strand.
TTTGTTCGCGCTATGTCAAAACGACAGCCAAGCCGAATTTGCGGCTCATTATTTATCGCGGCATTATGAAAAGAATCAGGACGCGACAACGCAAATTTGTCGCTTGTCATTATCCGGCGCTAGAGCGCTGTAGGAACGAGACATGCAGTTAACCAATCTTAAAGTATCGAATGAACAGGTAAATTTTTTACAAGCAGTGCGTCAGGGGTTAGGCCAACAGCAAGGGCTGTTTTTTCCTACCCATTGGCCTAAGTTAGATATTAATGGCCTGTTGGCCATGCCTCTGGTAGAACGCAGCAGTGCAATATTACACGCGCTTATTGGTGACGAATTAACTGCAGCTGAAATTAAACAAATGGTAACTACGGCGTTTACTTTTATTGCGCCCTTAGTACCGGTAAGTGATGATATTAGCTGTTTAGAACTTTTTCATGGCCCAACCTTAGCCTTTAAGGATTTTGGCGCGCGCTTTATGGCGCAAGCTTTGGTTAAAGCGCAATCGGGCAAAAAGACCACTATTGTTACCGCAACTTCTGGCGATACCGGTGCTGCGGTGGCGCATGCGTTTTATAAACAACCCGGCGTGCAAGTGGTGATTTTATTTCCTAAAGGAAAAATTAGTCCGCTGCAGGAAAAACTATTTACTACCTTAGGTGAAAATATTACTACGCTGGCGGTCGAGGGAGATTTTGATCAATGCCAAGCGTTAGTAAAACAGGTGTTTGATCATAAAGCATTAGTGGAAAAACTGAGTATTACCTCAGCAAACTCAATTAATATTAGTCGGTTGTTCGCGCAAATTTGCTATTACTTTGAGGCGATGGCGCAAGTGCCTGTAGCAAAACGCGAGCAGGTGGTTATTGCCGTACCTAGTGGTAATTTCGGTAATCTTACCGCCGGTTTAATTGCCAAAGCACTTGGCCTGCCGATTAAACGTATGGTTGCAGCAACTAATGCTAACGACACTGTACCGCGCTATTGGCGCAGTGGCCAGTGGCTAGCAAAGCCTACTGTAGCAACACTATCTAACGCTATGGATGTAGCCGCACCTAATAATTGGCCGCGAGTAGAAGCACTGTTAACACAAGGCGTGATAGCGCGTAGTGACATTGAGACGATGAAAGTAGATGAAGATGATACCGTGCTTAGCGTTCGCCAGTTATCGCAATTGGGTTATCTTAGCGAACCTCATGCCGGTGTTGCTTATAAGGCACTAAAACGCAGTTTGCAGCCAGGAGAATACGGTATTTTTCTTGGTACTGCGCACCCAGCTAAGTTTAAAGAACAGGTTGAAAATATCCTCGGTACACTTATTGGCTTACCTGAAACACTAGCGCGCTGCGCTTCAGAACAAGGTTTAAGCAAAGATATTCCTGCCAACTTTTTTGCGCTAGAGCAAGAGTTATTAAAGTTGGAGCAAGTTTAATGTCTTGGCAGCTCTTGCTAGGAGACGAAAAGCAACAGCCATATTTTATTGATCTGTTAGCCAAGGTAGAGCAAGCAAGATTAGCTGGGCAGGTAATATATCCGCCCCAAACTGACATGTTTAATGCATTTAAACTAACCGAGCTTGATAAGCTAAAAGTGGTTATTTTAGGCCAAGATCCTTACCATGGGCCGAATCAAGCACACGGTTTAGCATTTTCAGTGCGTAAAGGGGTAAGAGTACCGCCGTCGTTACAAAATATGTATAAAGAGTTAGCGTTAGAATACCCAGATTTTCAGGTGCCAACGCATGGCCATTTAGCAAGCTGGGCCGAACAAGGTGTATTGTTATTAAATACGGTTTTAACGGTAGTAGCTACTTTGCCTAATTCACATAGTAAGCTTGGTTGGCAGCGCTTTACCGATAAGGTTATTGAGCAAATTAATGCAGAATGTCATGGTGTGGTGTTTTTATTGTGGGGCGCGCATGCGCAGAAAAAAGGCCGTATTATTGACCGGCAACGGCATTATGTATTAGAAGCCCCACATCCGTCGCCGCTGTCGGCACATCGCGGTTTTCTTGGTTGCAATCATTTTAAACAAACCAACGAGCTGCTAGTTGCCCAAGGAAAACCGCCAATTAATTGGCAAATTTAGCCTAGTTATAATAAAAAACGCCCGTAATAACGGGCGTTTTGCTATAACTCAATATCTTCTAATTCGGGCTCAATCGCCCAGTCTATATCGCTAAGCTCTTTTTTTAAGCGGTGTCGTTCTTTAAGTTGTTCTATTTCGCGCCATTTACGCTTTACTGCACGAGGTTTGGCAGCAGGGCGTTCCAACATATTCAGTAAGTCTTCGAAGCTTTCCATAATTTGGCCTCTCTGATTGTTGTTATTATTGTTATCAACAAATTAATTACCACAATTTGCCTAATAATAAAACAACTAAGTGACACAAATATGACAAACTACGCGTTATTATTGTTGATTTGGTGTAAAAACAGCTTAATTAATGCTTGGGTTGAGCTATCTAGTGTTTCGGTTCTGTTACCGCTTAATGCCTGATAAATTGGTCCAGATAGCTGCTTACCTAGCTCAACTCCCCATTGGTCAAAGGAGTTAATGTGCCACAGCACACCTTGACAAAATACTTTGTGCTCGTACATAGCGATTAAGGCACCAAGGTAATACGGTGATAATTCTGGCAGTAATAACGTATTGCTAGGTTTATTGCCTGGCGATACCTTATGCGGTGCCAGCATGGCAGCATCGGTGTCAGTCATACCGTCAGCTAGGCATTCGTTCATTGCTTCGTCTAAGGTTTTACCCTGCATTAAAGCTTGCGTTTGCGCAAAGCAATGTGCTGCTAAGCGCTGCTGCTGATCGCCTAAGTTATGGGCCGGTTTTATGGGTAATATAAAATCAGCCGGTACCACTAAACGGCTTTGATGCAACAGTTGATGGTAAGCATGTTGGCCATTTGTGCCGGCATCGCCCCAAATAACAGGTGCTGTTGCCTCTGTTAATATGCGGCCATTTACGTCAACACTTTTGCCATTTGATTCCATGTCCAGCTGTTGTACATAAGAGGGTAACAGCCGCAAGTAGTGGCTGTACGGCAGCAGAGCCTGCGCCTGACAGCCATAGGCATTGATATACCATACGCCCAGCAATGCCAATGTTACTGGTAAGTTTTCGCTAAAAGGTGTGTGAATAAAGTGCTGATCCATAGCCTCGGCACCGGCCAATAACTGGGCAAATTGTTCAGTACCAATCATCAAGGCCACCGGTAAGCCGATGGCTGACCACAACGAGTATCGGCCACCAACCCAGTCCCACATAGGTAAGATATGTTGTTCGATAATACCAAACTCAGCGGCAGCACTAATGTTAGATGAGGCAGCCCAAAAATGTTGAGCAATAGCTGCGCTATCTGCACCATACTGCTTAAACCACTGGCGAATAGTTAACGCATTTTGAATGGTTTCTTCGGTGCCAAAAGATTTTGAAGCAACTATTGTTAGCGTAGTTTCGGGGTTAAGGTGCTTGATAATGTCAGACACTACTGCACCATCAATATTGCCAGCAAAATGTAATTTCACTGGGCTGCAATGATAAGGCGTTAATGCTTCAACTGCCATCTGTGGGCCAAGTAACGAGCCGCCAATACCTACCCAAATTAAATCCGTTATTGGCTTGCCGCTGTAGCCTAAATATTGGCCTTGGTGCAACTGGTTAATGAGCGCGGTCACTTGTGCGCGACAGGCAAGGATCTGGGCACCCACATCTTCGTCGCCAAGTGTAAGGTCATTAACATCGGCTTTACGTAGCATCATGTGCCAGGCGGCACGGTGTTCGGTATTATTAATGCACTCACCGTTAAGCATGGCATTAAGTGTCGGCTTAATTTGGCTTTGTGCGGCCAGTTGTTGTAAAGCTGACCAACTTTGCGTGTTAATGAGGTTTTTTGAGTAGTCTAGTGTAATACCGCAGGCTGACGCAGAAAAACGAGCGGCACGTACAGGGTCGTTATCAAATGCTTGGCGCAATGAGTCTTGCTGAGCAGCCAACGTTTTTAACGCCGGCCATGGCGAAACTGACATACTCTATTTTCTCCATAAAACGTATTATTTAAAGTGCGAGCTGGATCATCTGCTCTAATTTGCGCTGGTCAACAGCAAATTTACGAATGCCTTCAGCAAGTTTTTCCGTTGCCATGGCATCTTCATTTAATGCCCAACGAAATTCGGCTTCGGTTAGTGTCGCTAAAGCGGGTGCTGCGGCACCTTTATCTTGTAAATGCACAACCAGCTTACCTTGGCGTTGGCTAAGCTCGGCTAACAATGCTGGGCTAATAGTTAGGCGATCGCAGCCGGCTAACGCGAGCACTTCTTCCGCATTACGAAAACTGGCGCCCATAACCACAGTTTTAAAACCATGGTGTTTATAAAAGCGGTAAATTTCTTGTACTGACAGTACGCCTGGGTCGGTTTCTGCGCTGTACTCTAACCCAGTATTGGCTTTATACCAGTCTAAAATTCGGCCCACAAAGGGTGAAATTAAATAAACACCCGCTTCCGCACAAGCGCGGGCTTGTGCCATATGAAATAACAGCGTTAGATTACATTGAATACCTTGCTGCTCTAATAATTTAGCGGCTTGGATACCTTCCCACGTTGACGCTATTTTTACTAAGATCCGATCTTTGCTAACGCCGTTTTCTTGATACAACGCGATGATTTGCAGCGCTTTGGCAACCGTAGCGTCAGTGTTAAATGATAAGCGAGCATCGACTTCAGTTGATACCCGCCCAGGCACTAACTTACTAATTGCTGTGCCAACATCCACCGCAAATTTTACTGATGCTAGGCTAAGTTGTTCGGCCGCTTGTGTCGCTTTGCTTTTAGCATAGCTAACCGCACTGTTTAACATAGGCTTAGCAAAGTCGAGTTGGCTAGCATTCAACAGTAGGCTAGGGTTGGTTGTTGCATCTACTGGGCGAAACTGCTCAATGGCGGTAATGTCGCCACTATCAACCACAACAGTAGTAACGGCTTTAAGCTGGCTAAGTAAGTCACTCATATTGTTCTATTACCCTATTTTTGGTTACATTCTAGTGAGGCTAAAATTAATAAGCAATTAATGTGGCAGGCATAATGGCAAAAACCATTTTTATCGTGATATCACCACAATAGCGTTGCGCATAGGAAGTACGTTACTATGCCAACGGGTTAGTGCTGGGAGTATTTCCCTGCTTAGTAAGTAATATAAATTAACACAGGATCTTGATGATTTTTCAAACCAGTTTCTATAAAAGCAAAAATCTTCTGTTAATTGAAGATTGTGAGCCCGTGCGAGCGTCAATTAAAGGTATGTTGCAACAAATTGGCTTTGACAATATTACCACTGTTAGTGATGCCGCGCAGGCAATGCAACTGGCAAATAAAGATAACTTTGACTTTATTTTGGCTGATTTTGATTTAGGTGCGGGTAAGAACGCTCTGCAATTTTTTACCGAGTTAAGCCAACAAGCTTTATTACGTATAGGCTGTTGTGTCCTGTTAACCAGTGCTGAACCGCGCCGCTTGCCGGTGTTGGGTGTTATTCACGGCGCGCCTGACGCCTTTATACTAAAACCCTTTTCTTATGTAGAGCTAGAAAAACGTTTAGCCAAAGCATGGAGTAACCGCGTTAAATTCCGTAAGGTTTATCAGGCATTACGCCAGCATAACTATAAAACCGCGCAGCTAGAGCTAGACCCTATTATTAACGCGAAGAACTCAACTTCGTTATTGGCGCTGCGTTTAATGGCCGAAGTGCTCGTGGCTGAAGGCAGTTACAGTGCGGCATTAAAATTATATGAACAGGTAATACAACAGCGCGATTTTAGCTGGGCCAGATTAGGTCAAGCCGTGGCAACCTTACAAATAGAAGATTTTGCCGCTGCCGAGTTATTGTTGATCCCGTTACTTGAGTTAGATGATATTCGCCCAGAAGCGCTAGAGTGGTTAGCTTGTCTGTATTTACGCCAAAATAACATTGAATTGGCAATAAAACAGTTAGTCGAGCTACTTAAATTAGATAATTCGCATTTAGCTGCGCATAGCGTTATAGCAAGCAGTTGGTTGTGGCAGGGCCAGCCTGATGAAAGCAGTAAATATTGGCAAAAATTAATTCAACAATACCGGTTTTCTGCTTTTGATCAGCCCGATTATTATTTTGCCTTAACTCGTATTCAGCTTGAACAAACACTGCGTAGCAAACAAAGTGATTTTTTGACCATGCTTAAAAAAACGGTTGATGCACTGGCGATGATGCCGCAAAAGTTAATTAACGAACAGACTGAGCCAGTTACTGCCGTGCTTCGCGCTCGGCTTATGTTATTGCAAGGTAATATTGCTCAAGCTAAACAACAGTTTTTACAGCTGTCTGCAGAAAAAGTGGTGGCAGAGCCGGCGGCAATATTAGATATGGCGAGGTTGGCCTTTGCACTGGGTGATATAAAAAATTCAGAAGCCTACCTTAGCCAATTAAAACAATTTACCCCACAAAAGCCTGATCTAACGGGTGAGTATCAACGTTTATCTGCAGAGTTTTTGGTAAAACAAGAGCTGCAACTTCGCACCGAGATCCGCCAGTGGAATCAAGCAGGCATGGAACAGGCACAAGCAGGTAATATACCGCAGGCGATTAGCCAATTACGCCAAGCTTTTATGTTTATGCCTTGTAATACGGCTTTGATCCTTAATTTTCTGCAGACGATAAGCCAGCTTCCGGCCGATAGAACACTAAAAGCACTAGCTAAGTTAGCAATGGTCGCACTTGAATTTAGTAATAAAACCGCGGCTAACCAACAACGTTTAGAGCAGTTATTACCGCAGTTGCCAGAAATGTATTTTGATTAATTACCAATGAGGACGCCTGATTTATGTTGATGTTAGTATCACCGGCCAAAGATCTTGATTTTGAACCTAGCGCCAAGACATTAGCGGTAACCCAGCCTGATATGTTAGCGCAAAGCCAGCAGTTGATTGCTATTTGTAAAACACTGACACCTGCTGATTTATCCTCCTTAATGCATATTAGCGACAAGCTAGCGGGCTTAAACGTTGCTCGGTTTAGCCAGTGGCAAACGCCTTTTACCGAAGATAATGCCAAGGCCGCGCTATTTGCTTTTAATGGCGACGTGTATCAAGGGCTTGATGCCAATAGCTTAAACGACGACGATATTAGCTTTGCCCAACAACATTTGCGTATTTTAAGCGGGCTTTATGGCGTATTACGCCCTCTAGATTTAATGCAGCCGTACCGATTAGAAATGGGCACTAAATTAGCCAATGATAATGGTAAAGATCTCTATGCGTTTTGGCAGGGCAGTATTACAGAGCAGTTAAACCAACAACTGGCAGTATTAAAATCTGATGTGGTTGTTAACCTGGCTTCACAAGAATATTTTAAAGCGGTAAAAACTAAGCAATTAAATGCGCGCTTAATCACGCCGGTATTTAAAGACTTTAAAAATGGCCAATATAAAATTATCAGCTTTTTTGCAAAAAAGGCTCGAGGTTTAATGGCTCGCTATATTATTCAGCAACGTATAACCAGTGCCGGTCAACTAAAAACCTTTGATAGTGCCGGCTACGTGTATAGTGCAGAGCAATCTAGTGCACAAGAGTTAGTGTTTTTACGTCATAGCGCAGAATAAGCGCTGCGCTGGCGCAGGCTTTTTTGTTACAATGCCGCTCTTTGCTCGTAGCGGCTTTGCACTGGTGTAATAGATGAAATTTCCCGGCCTGCGTAAAATTAAACATTACTTCCCCGTATCTCAGCCAAAACCTCAGCTACCAAGCTTTGAAGTACGGCCAGAGCTTGATACCTATATCGTAGGTTTAGACCAAACTATTGTTGACGTTGTCGCAAGCGTGAGTGATGAGTTTTTAACTAAGCACGCTATTCCTAAAGGTTTATCTAATTTGGTTGCGCATGACAAAGCCAATATTATTTACCAAGAACTGATCAACAATCAGGCAATTTCAGATCACTTTGCTGGTGGCACTATCGGCAATACTATTCATAATTATTCAGTACTGGCCGATGACAAATCGGTATTACTTGGTGTTATGTCGGCCAATATCGCTTTAGGCTCACCAGCCTATCATTATGTGCGTCATACCAGCTCTAAAGTGGATATGAATCATCTGCAAGGCGTATCTGGTGATATAGGTCGTGGTATTACCATGATTACGCCAGACGGTGAGCGCACCTTTGTTATTGACCCCAGCGATATGGATGAGCTTTGCCCCGACTATATTCCAAACGATATTATCGCCGGTGCTGCAGCCTTTGTTGTTAGTGCGTACCCACTGCGCGCCACTGATAAACCTATTCAGCAAGCGATGTTAACGGCATTAGAAACAGCGAAGGCGCACAATGTGCCTATTGTTATGAGCTTGGGTACCCGGCATTTGGTAGAAGAAAATCGCGAACTTATTTTATCGACAATAAAAAAATACGTAAACGTAGTGGCAATGAATGAGCTAGAAGCTGAAGCGCTAACGGGGTTGGTTGACCCGCTGCAATCGGCGGCGGCTATTTTAGATTACACCGATATGGTACTTATTACCGCTGGGCCAGAAGGCCTGTATTTATGCGGCCATACTGACGAAAGCGCAAAACGTGAAAGCAGTAACCCGATTAAATCAGCCAGTTTAGCTGATTTTAATCAGTACGAGTTTAGTCGGCCGATGTTGCGCCGTGAATGCACTAATCCGTTAAAAGTATTCTCGCACATTAGCCCCTACTTAGGTGGGCCAGAGCGGATTAAAAACACCAATGGTGCTGGCGATGGCGCGTTATCGGCCATTTTGCATGATATGGCGGCAAACCATTTTCACAAGCAAGTGCAGCCGTTATCGGGCAAACATGAGCAGCCGTATTTAGCTTATTCCTCATTTGCACAAATTTGTAAATATGCAAACCGTGTTAGCTATGAAATTCTTGTCGAAAATGCGTCCAGGTTGTCTAAAGGTTTACCTGAACGCGAAGATGTTTTAGAAGAGGCATATTGGGAGCGCTAAGCGGTTAAATAACCGCTTTTAAACCCTGCTCGGTTTCTGTGATATAGCGCTGTGGCATAAAGCTTTCGGCGCTAGCTTCTTGCATAGCCTGAGCAAATTTGCTTGGTTTATCTTCCTGCAATAAGCAGCCAGGTAGTAAATTAGAGTAAATTTCATCAAAGCGACGTACTTCTGTTTCACTAACCCGACGGTAAATGTGCGAGCGATTTAGCTCTGCGGTGTGGGTTAAGCCGGCAGAGGCGATAATTTCCATTGCCGCGTGTACGGTGCCTTTATGAAAGCGAGCCACACGGTTGCCCTTATCTGGAACATCTAAACCCTTGCTTAGCTTAGGATCTTGCGTGGCCACTCCGGTTGGGCATTTGTTGGTGTTACATACCAGTGATTGCACGCACCCTAAGGCGATCATCATGCCGCGCGCGCTATTGCATATGTCAGCGCCAAGCGCGAGATTTTTCACAATATGAAAACCGTTAAATACCTTGCCGCTAGCAATAACGCGAATATGTTTTTTTAAGTCAAAGCCAACTAATATATCGCAAACAAAAGCTAAGGCTTCGCGCAGTGGCATACCGACTGAGTTGGAATATTCCAAAGGCGCAGCACCGGTGCCGCCTTCGCCGCCATCAACGGTAATAAAGTCAGGGTAAATACCGGTATTTACCATGGCTTTACATAGTGCAACAAATTCACTGGTGCGGCCAATAGCAAATTTAAAGCCCACGGGTTTGCCCTCTGCTAGCTGGCGCAATTGGGCGATAAAATGCATCATCTCCAGCGGCGTACTAAAAGCGCTATGTCCTGGCGGTGAATCTACTTCAGTACCTACTTCCACTAAACGAATGCGGGCAATTTCAGCCGTGTTTTTATCTGCCGGCAAAATACCACCGTGGCCGGGTTTAGCACCTTGTGATAGTTTAATTTCAATCATTTTAATGCTGGGCAGGGTGGCAACTTTGGCAAAAGATACCGGATCAAACTTACCTTGTTGATTACGACAACCAAAATAACCGGTACCAATTTGCCACACTAAATCGCCACCGTGTTCTAGGTGGTAATCACTTACGCTACCTTCACCGGTGTTATGGTAAAAGCCGCCAATTGCAGCACCTTTATTCAGTGCTCTAATCGCATTATTGCTTAGCGCACCAAAGCTCATGGCTGAGACATTAAAAATACTCGCCATATAAGGCTGGGTGCATTGCGGTCCGCCAACTCGAACTCTGGCTTCTGGGTCACTCGCTTTATGATGCAGTGCGGCAATTGAATGGCCAATCCATTCATAGCCAACGCGCTGTGTGTCTAATTTGGTGCCATAGGGGGTAGAGTCGCGGCTGCCTTTAGCGCGTTGATAAATAACGTCACGGTGCATCCGGTTAATGGGCGTGCCGTCGGTGTCCGATTCAAAAAAATACTGGCGTAAAAATGGCCGAAAATATTCCATTGTCCAGCGGGCATGACCCACTACTGGAAAATTACGCAGTAAGGTATGCCGTTTTTGCATAATATCGGCAATACCACGAGCAATAATGGGTACGAGTATTATGAGCAGCCACGGTGCCGCTGGCCAAATTAAGCTAAGTAAATAAACCGCAAGTAATGAAAACACGGCAAATAAGGCAAAGGTTAAGCGCATACTAATTCCACAAACAAATTATACTTGCGCTTACCTTAGCATATTTAGCTGCTATCAGCTTGGCTGGAATGCCTGTTCCAGCATACGGAAACTACCAGCAGTCGCATCAAGTTCAACCTTAGCGCCAACCGGTAAAATAAATTGCTGTTTAATATGGCCAATCATTGCACCACGGTATGCCGGAATATTAAGTGGTTTAATATGGTCATCAAATATTTGGTCCATAGTTAACCAGCCATAGCCACCGCTTGGCCGACAATCAGTACATTCACCAAAAATAAAGCCCGCTATTTTATCTAGTGCACCCATCAGTTTTAGTGTGCTTAACATGCGATCAACGCGATAGGGCGCTTCTTCAACGTCTTCAATAAATAAAATTTTACCAGTAAAATCAGGCAAGTACGGCGAGCCCGCTAGTGAGGTTAGTACGGTTAAATTACCGCCAACCAGTTCGCCTTGAACTTTGCCTGGGGTAATAGTAATGGTACGGTTTTGCCTGGGTGCTAGCTCATCTTTAGCATCGAGCACGTTTTGATACTGCATTAGCTCACGTTCGAAAAACACCCGTCTAAATTGGTCAGCGTTAAAGCTATTCCAGCTTCCCGTGCCGTTAGGGCCATGAAAGGTAACTAAACCAGTTTGTGCACCAATAGCGTTATGCAGCGCGGTAATGTCAGAGTAACCGAGTAAAATTTTCGGGTTATTACGAATTAATGGATAATCGAGTAAGGGTAAAACGCGAGCCGCACCAGAACCACCACGTAAGCAAATTATCGCTTTAACCTCTTTATCGGCAAACATAGCATTGATGTCGCTAGCGCGTTCAGCATCGGTGCCGGCTAAATGGCCGCGGCGTGATGCTAAATGTTTACCGGTTTTTACCTTTAAGCCTAAGGCTTGCATGACTTCAGTAGCAATTTGCAGATCAAGCATGTTGTCAGTAGCTTTAGACGGGCTAACCAGGGCAACGGTGTCGCCGGGATTAAGTTGCACTGGTAAAATACGATTAGTTAATTTGCTGGCAGGGGCAGCAATGACACTCGCGCAGCTGGCTAAAGGGATTAAGGTAGCAGCAAGGGCGCAGTTTTTTATAAATTGTCTTTTATCCATTACGCAACTCCAGTTGGCTAATAATTTATTCAGCTTATCAATAGCAGCTTTACTAAATAATTCCAACTGTGTCTGGCATAAATGCGATAACTGCCACAGTTTTTAGGGGTGGCAGTTATAATAATAAGAGTTTATTTTTTGGTTTTTTTGGCTAATTTTTTGGCCGCTGCTTTAGTTGGCTTTTTCTTTTTTACCGGCACGTTGGCTTCTTTGTTTTTTGCTCTTAAACCTTCTATGTTACGGCGTTTCAGTTTCTGTTCATGATAACGCTCAACTTTAGCCAGAATTCCCATATCGTGTGCTTCTACTAACGAAATTGCCGTGCCTTTTTTGCCCGCACGACCGGTACGACCAATGCGATGTACGTATACATCGGCGGTACGCGGCATATCAAAGTTAATAACGTGGCTAATATCGTCAATATCTAAACCGCGGGCGGCAATGTCGGTAGCTAATAAAATATTAACCCGACCCGAACTAAAACGCTCTACCGCTTGCATGCGTTTATCTTGCGGCATTTCGCCTTGCAACCAACCGCAGCGTAAACCAGCAGTTTCTAGCTGGCCAGTTAAGCTGGCTAAACGTTCACGGGTTTTAATAAACACAATAGCTTTGGTAACATCTTCTTGTTTTAGCAAATGAATTAAAAGTGCCAGTTTATGCTGGGCATCATCAGCTAAGTGCACCCACTGCAGAATTTTCGCTTTTTCTTTACGTGACGGAATAGCTTCGACTCGTTCCGGTTCTTTTAGCGCTTTTTCAGCAAAACGCTCTAAATTATTGCCTTCTAACGTAGCAGAAAACAAAAATGTTTGCCGGCGGCGGCGTGCTTCTAGCACGATACGGTTCATTTCGCCAATAAAGCCCATATCTAGCATGCGGTCGGCTTCGTCTAAAATAAGCACTTCGATTTCATCTGCTTGAAAGCTTTCTTCGTCTAAATATTCGGTTAAACGGCCGGGGGTGGCGACTAAAATATCGTTGTTTTTCTCTAAAGTGTCTTTATGGCTGCCGTAGTTAATGCCACCAGTAATTACACCCACGTTTAAATTGGTGTGCTGGCTAAAAAACTTAAACTCGTCATATACCTGATAGGCCAATTCACGCGTTGGTAGCATAACCAACACTCTAGCGAACCCTGGGTCTTTACGGCCAAAATCCAGTAAGTACTGAATAGCAGGTAGCACAAAGGCTAGGGTTTTACCGGTACCGGTAGGCGCGCTGGCCAAGATGTCTTTGCCTTCTAGCGCTAATGGGATCGCCATTTCCTGGATCAGTGTGGGTTCGACATAACCACGAGCACTAATTGCGCGGTTAATATCGTCGTCCAGTTGAAAATCTGCGAATGTTGTCATCTTGTCCTCAGCATTATTGCCTAACCGGTGACACTGCGTCTGCTTCGCCGTAAACTAGCGGCAGGAGGTGCTAATGTCAGCTGGTTTTCAATGTAAAAAATTCTATGTTGCTCATGACCAATGTGCGATGAAAGTCGGCACTGATGGTTTATTGCTTGGCGCTTTTGCGCCGTTGCCGCAGCCAGGCCGCCCTATTTTGGATATTGGCACTGGTTCTGGCTTAATCAGTTTGATGTTAGCTCAACGTAGCTGCGGTGCAAATGCTATTGATGCTATCGAGTTAGACAACACTGCCGCCTTGCAAGCTGCCACTAACATAGCCAATAGTCCTTGGCCAACAGCTGTGCAACTGATAAAGGGCGACATTCTAACCTATCAGAGCAATAAACGTTACAGCTTAATTGTGTCTAATCCGCCGTTCTTTCAACAAGCATTGCCTGCAACTGATGCCAGACGACATCAGGCCAGACATACCGATAGTTTACCCTTTGCTCGCTTGCTAGAAAAAGCCAAAGCATTGTTAGTAGAAGAGGGGGTTTTTGCGGTAGTACTACCCCTGGTTAGTGCTGAAATATTTTGTGCGTTAGCCCAGCAGCAGGGCTGGTTTGTTTCGCGCTATTGCGCGGTTAAAGCTACACCCAATAAACCGATACTACGGGCATTGCTGTGTTTACGCTTACAGCCCAGTACGAAAACCGAGTATCAGCTAATTATTACCGCCGCCGATGGTAGCTACAGCCAAGACTATAAAGCGTTATTAAAAGATTTTTATTTGAAGTTCTAATACGCCTATAGCTGCTGCGCTATTTCTTGCAAAATTTGGCTAACCCAGTCGTTTAGTCGCTCATCGGTAAGGTCGTATTGGTTTTCATCATCGAGCGCTAAACCATAAAATAATTCGCCATCCTCGGTTAAGGCTTTAGAGGCAATAAAGTCGTAACCGGCGCTAGGCCAAAAACCAATACGGCTGCATTGTTGCGGCGCTATTACATCGTGCAGCATACCGACGGCATCGATAAACCATTCGGCATAGCCAATTTGATCGCCCATACCATAAATGGCAATAATTTTACCGTTAAGATCAACGCTGCTGATATCATCCCAATGCGCTTCCCAGTCTTCTTGAATTTCGCCAAAATCCCAAGTTGATAAGCCGAAAATTAACGTATCGTAATCGGCCATTTTGCTTAGCGGTATGTGTTTAATATTGTTCAGCTCTACAGTATCAGCACCAATTAATGCTTGAATTTTTTCTGCCACTATTTCGGTGTAACAGGTGGTTGAACCATAGAATAAACCAATTTTCATAGCGCGCTCGCAACAGCAGATAAAACAAGTACAGGGGCGCGCAGTGTAGCAGATTAGCCGGCTGAGAAAAATCCTCTCTTTGCCCAATGCTTAGGCTTGCGCTACCATGGCGGCAGTTTTTTAGGTGGGTGACCATGGCAGAGCAAGTAGCACAACCCCAAGCGGCCGATCTTTCGCTAATTACCGAGTTTCTTGATCAGTTGTGGTTAGATAAAGGTGTAAGTGAGCATACACGTAGCGCTTATGGCACAGATTTAAAGAAATTCGCACTATTTATTGCCACACAGCAGCATACTTTAATTAATGTAGATAGTTTATTAGTTAATCAGTATTTGGCGCACCGGGTAGATAAGGCCTTTAGCCCGCGCAGCACGTCACGAGCGTTAAGTAGCTTGCGACAATTTTATGCCTATGCCCATCAAACGGGTAAAATAACCAGCAACCCGCTAACCCAGTTACTTAACCCTAAAATAGGCCGTAGCTTACCTAAATCGCTATCTGAGCAAGATGTGGATACCTTGCTAAATGCGCCTGACTTAACCGACCCAATACAGTTTCGCGATAAAGCCATGCTTGAGCTGTTATATGCCAGTGGCCTTAGGGTGTCGGAATTAGTTGGTCTTAGCATGCAACAAATTAACCTGCAACACGGTCTAGTAAGAGTGTTAGGTAAAGGGCAGAAAGAGCGGTTAGTGCCAATGGGCGAAGAGGCTGCGCACTGGTTAATGCGTTATTTGCGTGAAGTACGGGTGGTTTTACTTGGCGGACAACAGCTAGATGTGGTGTTTCCTAGTAGCCGAGCGCAGCAAATGACGCGGCAAACGTTCTGGCACAGGGTTAAGTTTTATGCCAAAGTAGCGCACATTCAGGCTGAGCTATCACCGCATACATTGCGCCACGCTTTTGCTACCCATTTATTAAACCATGGCGCCGATTTACGCGTTGTACAAATGTTGCTAGGTCATAGTGATTTATCAACAACACAAATTTATACCCATGTTGCGCAGGCTAGGTTACAAAGCTTGCATCAGCAACATCACCCGCGCCCCTAGGCGTTGAATAGGAAATAATATGAATAAGTTTGTAATAGCCTTGTGTGGTATTGGATTAATGGCCTCAGTGCAGGCGCAAGTTAAGGCTCCTACAGCAGAGTATGACCAAGTTCGTCAACAATTTAGCCAGCTGAATTTAAAAGTGAATTCGGTTGCTGATGCGCCCATGGCGGGTTTGTTGCAGGTGTTTACTGACCGTGGATTATTTTTCACGACAAAAGATGGCCAATATTTTATTGAAGGCAATATTTATGACTTAACTAACAAAGTGTTGGTTAACGACGCGCAAATGCGGCCTTACATTCAGCAAAAGGTAGCGGAGAGTAAAAACGACGTTATTGAATATACCGCTAAAAATGAAAAGTATGTTATTAACGTATTTACTGACCCTACCTGTGGTTACTGCCGTAAGCTACATAACGAAATGCAAGAATATAATGACGCGGGTATTACCGTGCGTTATTTGGCGTTTCCACGCGGTGGTTTAGACTCTGAAACCTACTTACAGATGCAACATATTTGGTGCGCTAAAGATAGCCGTAGTGCTTTGTCAGCTGCTAAAGAAGGTAAGTCAGTTAAGCCCGCGATGTGTAATAACCCAGTAAAGGCGCAGTATGAATTGGGTCAGTCATTTGGTGTTAGTGGTACACCGGCGATAATTTTACCCAGTGGTCGGTTAATCCCAGGCTACCAGCCGGTAAAAGCATTATTGGCGCAATTAAAAGCAGAATCTTAAATAGTTATGACAACGATCAATCGTTTTATTCAGCGCCGGGTTTTGCCCGGCGTTTTTACAGAGTTAGCGGCTGTTTCTCATCCAGTATTAGCGCGCTTATATGCTAGCCGAGGCATTAGCGCTATGGCACAGTTAGAGCGTGGTGCTGGCGCTTTGTTACCGTTTAGCGCATTAAAAGGTATTGATGATGCGGTTAAATTGCTAATTGACGCCTTACAACAGCAGCAGCGGATTGTGGTAGTCGGTGATTTTGATGCCGATGGCGCAACCAGCACTGCAGTATTGCTCAGTGGCCTAGCCGCATTAGGTTTTAAGTATGTTGAATACTTAGTACCTAACCGCTTTGAATATGGCTATGGCTTAACCCCGCCGATGGCTGAATTAGCGGTAGCGCAAGGGGCAGAGCTTATAGTTACCGTCGACAATGGTATTTCTGCCATTGATGGCATAGCGCTAGCCAAAAAGGCTGGAGTGAAGGTGTTGGTTACCGACCATCACCTAGCGGGGCACGAGTTGCCCAATGCCGATGCCATTGTTAACCCTAATCAGCCAGGTTGTACCTTTCCTAGTAAAGCGTTGGCCGGTGTCG
Source organism: Rheinheimera sp. D18 (assembly GCF_004345025.1). Lineage (GTDB taxonomy): Bacteria > Pseudomonadota > Gammaproteobacteria > Enterobacterales > Alteromonadaceae > Alishewanella > Alishewanella metallidurans. The sequence goes on from NZ_CP037745.1 coordinate 828,211, forward strand.
GCGTGGCGTTTTATCTATTAATGGCGCTACGGGCAAAACTACGCGAGCAAAACTATTTTACTGAAAACCGCCTAGCTGAACCTAATTTAGCCGAACTGCTCGACTTAGTGGCATTGGGCACCGTAGCCGACGTCGTGCCGCTGGATACCAATAATCGTATTTTGGTGTATCAAGGTTTAATGCGTATTCGCAGCGGTAAATGTCGCCCAGGTATTCAGGCTTTGATAGACGTAGCAAATCGCAATACGGCAAAGTTAACCGCCAGTGATTTTGGTTTTGCGCTGGCGCCACGCTTAAACGCCGCCGGCCGGTTAGATGATATGTCGTTGGGTATAAGTTGTTTGCTAGCTAAAGATTTAGGTCTAGCGCGCCAGTATGCTGCCGAGCTAGATAGTTTAAACGTCGAGCGGCGTGCGATAGAGCAAAGCATGCAAGTTGAAGCTCAAGCATTTTTAAGCCAGTTGTCGTTTGATGGGGCAGAACTACCGGAATGCTTGTGTTTATATCGACACGATTGGCACCAAGGGGTTATTGGTATTTTGGCCGGGCGCATTAAAGAGCAATTTCATCGGCCAACTATCGTGTTTGCCCAAGGTGATGACGGCGAGCTAAAAGGCTCGGCGCGGTCAATTAATGGCTTACATATTCGTGACTTATTAGATGAAATTTCTACTCAGTATCCAGGCTTAATTAAAAAGTTTGGTGGCCATGCTATGGCAGCAGGATTAACCATTGATGAGGACCGGCTAGACACGTTTAAATTAGCGCTAAATTTAACGGCGAAAAAGCACCTCACGCCTGAGCAATTAACTGCGGTTATTTACACCGATGGCGAATTGCCGGCTGACTGTTTTGCGCTTGATTTTGCCCAGTTATTGCAGAACTCTGGTCCTTGGGGGCAAGCCTTTCCAGAGCCGGTATTTGATGGTGAGTTTCAGCTGGTTAGTCAAAAAATGCTCGCCGACAGGCATTTAAAAATGATGCTACAAACCGGTGATGGCAAGCTAGTCGATGCAATTTGGTTTAATGCAGATAACAAAGCTTGGCCGAATGTTAACGTGCAAAAAGTGCAGCTAGCCTATCAGTTAGACATTAACGAGTATCGCGACAAACAAAACTTGCAATTAATTATAAGACATATGGTGAGTATTGATGCTTAGTAGGTGCACTGCGAGTAATAAATTTGCTACAATCGCCGCCTATTTTTTATCCCATGATTCAAGGTTACAAACAACAGCATGTTAGAAGTTAATCCGGCATATATCAGCATTAAAGACCTAACTGAACGTACTAACGTGCTTCGGGGGTATCTTTGACTACGATAGCAAAAAAGAGCGCTTAGAAGAGGTTTCTCGCGAGTTAGAAAGCTCGGCTATTTGGAACACTCCAGATAAAGCCCAAGCGCTAGGTAAAGAGCGTTCTAGCTTAGAGCAAATTGTCGGCACTATCGACACGTTAGATCGCGGCCTTGAAGATGTGGAAGGCCTAATTGAACTTGCGGTTGAAGCTCAAGATGAAGAAACCTTTGAAGAAGCCAAAGCTGAATTAGCTGATTTAGACAAGCAACTCAGCTTGCTAGAATTTCGCCGTATGTTTTCCGGCAACCATGATCAGAATGACTGTTACCTTGATATTCAGTCAGGCTCAGGTGGCACTGAGGCACAAGACTGGGCCAGCATACTGATGCGGATGTATTTACGCTGGGGTGAAGATAAAGGCTTTAAACCCGAGTTATATGAAGTTACCGATGGCGACGTAGCCGGCATTAAAGGCTGCACTATTAAGTTTTCTGGCGAGTATGCTTATGGCTGGTTACGCACCGAAACTGGTGTACACCGTTTAGTGCGAAAAAGCCCGTTTGACAGCGGTAATCGCCGCCATACCTCGTTTGCATCGGTATTTGTCTCACCTGAGATTGACGATGATATTGAAATTGAAATCAACCCGTCAGATTTACGTATCGATACCTATCGCGCCTCGGGTGCCGGTGGTCAGCACGTAAACCGAACCGATTCAGCGGTACGTATTACCCACGTGCCCACTAATATTGTGGTGCAGTGTCAAAACGACCGTTCTCAGCATAAAAACCGTGACAACGCTTACAAGCAATTGCGTGCCAAGCTATATGAGTATGAATTGCAAAAGCAAAATGCGGAAAAGCAGGCATTAGAAGATACCAAGTCTGATATCGGTTGGGGCAGCCAAATTCGCTCTTACGTACTAGATGATGCGCGGATTAAAGATTTACGCACCGGCATTGAAACGCGTAACACCCAAGCGGTGTTAGATGGCGATTTAGATAAATTTATTGAAGCTAGCTTAAAGGCTGGCTTGTAGTTGTTAACGATCGAAACTTTCGATCTCAATCAGGAAAAGCACTATGTCTGACCAACCACAACAGCAAGAAGAAATACAGGACGTAAACAAACTGATTGCTGAGCGAAAACATAAGCTGGCTGCGCTGCGTGCTGATGGCTTTATGTTCCCGAATGATTTTCGCCGTGACAGCATATCAAGTGATCTTATTGCCAAATATGATCACTTAAGTAAAGAAGAATTAGAGCAAGAAAAAGTAACGGTTAGCCTAGGCGGTCGTATTCTTACTCGCCGTATTATGGGTAAAGCCAGCTTTACAACTATCTCCGATATGGGCGGCAAAATTCAGTTATATGTAGCACGCGACAGCCTGCCTGAAGGTGTATATAACGACCAGTTTAAAAAGTGGGATTTAGGCGACATTATTGGTGCAACTGGGCATTTATTTAAAACTCAAACTGGCGAGCTAACAGTATGGTTAAGTGACATTCGCCTGCTAACCAAAGCGCTGCGGCCACTACCCGATAAGTTTCATGGCTTAACCGATAACGAAGCGCGTTACCGCCAGCGTTACCTCGATTTAATTTCGAATGAGCAATCACGTAATACCTTTTTAGTGCGTAGCAAAACCGTAGCCTATATTCGCCGTTTCTTTACTGACGAAGGCTTTTTAGAAGTAGAAACGCCAATGCTGCAAGCTATTCCTGGTGGTGCTTCGGCACGCCCATTTGAAACCCACCACAACGCGCTAGATATGCAGATGTTTTTGCGTATTGCTCCTGAGCTGTATTTAAAGCGTTTAGTGGTTGGCGGCTTTGAAAAGGTGTTTGAGCTTAACCGTAATTTCCGTAACGAAGGCGTATCTACTCGACATAATCCAGAATTTACCATGTTAGAGTTTTACTGGGCCTATGCCGATTACAACGACTTAATGGACCTAACTGAAAAGTTATTCCGTGGTTTAGCGCTGCACGTTTTAGGTAGTACTGAAGTGCCGTATCAAGGCGAAGTGTTCGACTTTGGTAAGCCCTTTGCACGCATGTCGGTAACCGAATCTATTTTGCACTACAACCCAACAGTTACAGCAGAACAACTTGCTACTCGCGAGTCGGTAGCTGAGCTGGCAAAAAGTTTAGGCATTGAAGTTAAAGCTAACTATGGCCATGGTCGTATTTTAATGGAAGTATTTGATGAATTGGTAGAAACCAAGTTACGTCATCCTACTTTTATTACCGAATACCCAGCTGAAGTATCACCGCTGGCGCGGCGTAACGACCATAACCCAGCTATTACCGACCGCTTTGAGTTCTTTATTGGTGGTCGAGAGCTAGGTAACGGTTTTAGCGAATTAAACGACGCTGAAGATCAAGCTGAACGTTTTCGCGAGCAGGTGGCACAAAAAGATGCCGGCGACGATGAAGCGATGTTTTATGATGAAGACTTCGTTACCGCATTAGAGCACGGTTTACCGCCAACAGCTGGCCAAGGTATAGGTATTGACCGCTTGGTTATGTTGCTTGCTGACGCGGCATCAATTCGTGACGTTATTCTGTTTCCGCATATGCGTTTACAGCACGAAAAATAACTATTTCTACCAAAGCTAGAGCTATAATTAAAGCCAGACTGTACAGTCTGGCTTTTTTGCTTTCTTACTCGGTAAAGCTTACTGTAAGTAAGTAATTTCTACCGCTAATAGTCAGCCGCCGTTAATATCTAAAATGTTATTTTTATAGTTAAGCTACTGTTTTGGCAATGTTTTAAATTAATGGTATAGCCATTGCAGTAGTTAAGATGTATTTCACAGCATAGTGCTGAATTTTTTAGCCTTAATCAAGGAGACATCTTATGGCTACTTCACAACCTACATTAGCGCAAAGTAATAGTTCATTAAATGCACCCGTAACTGAACGTGCCAGCCAAGCTGCGCATCATGCGGTAGATAACGTAGCAACAAAAGCCTCAGCGGCTGAAGACACGCTACGTAAAACTGCCGCTGAATCAGCCGAGGCTATTGCGCAAAAGCAAGAGGCGATTAAGCAACAACTGCAAAGTTCATACAGCAAAACGCGTGAACTTGCAGCACAAAACCCATTAGCTACTGCCGGTATTGCCTTTGCCGCGGGTGTGCTATTTACTGCTTTACTACGTCGTCGCTAGGCCAAGCTTATGCAAAGCCGACATTCTGCAGAGGCGCCAGAGCAGGCGCCTGCTGCTGATAACCAAGCTGCTCAGCCAAAGAACATGGCTGAGCAAGCCTTTGAACAACTTACTGAACTGGCCGCCATTAGCTGGTCAGTTACGGCTAATTATACTGAGCAAGTAAAGCTTACCGGCCAAACAGCCAATGCCGAATGGCAGTTATCTAGCCGTAGTTTAGTTATTGCTGCCGCACTTATTGTATTCTTTGGTGCCGGTCTTATTCTGCTTTGGGGCAGTATTCTATTACTACTGGGTTATTTGCTATTTCAAGCCACTATGTCATTGGCAATAACTGCGGTGGCACTATTTGTCCTGCAATTTGGCGCATTACTTTGGTGTTGGCGCAGCCTTGCCTATGTCTTAAAACAGGTTGGTTTTAAGCAAACTTGGCGGCATATTCGCAGAATGTTGCGGGTTAAAGACAAGGATCCAGGCCATGCTGATTGATAAACTACTAGTACGACGGCGCATTAAGGTAGCGCGGCTGGCAGAAAAAAGCCGCAAGCAGCAACAGTGCATTCAGCTAGAAAGCCAGTTACTAAAACAACGCGCTAGCGAATTTATTGGTACACCACCAGGGTTAATGCTCAGCTTTAGCGCTGGCTGCTTATTTCAACTACGCCATAACAGCGCCGTTAAAACCATGCGCCGTTTGGTTGGGGTTCAATGGTTACGCTGGTTTTAATACGCTAGCACCGCCACCGCAATACAACTCTGAATTACACTCCAACTTTTCGTAAAAATTATAACATTAACAACTATTTGTATAATTAGCACACAGCTGTTTTGTGCTGTGCTATCAATTAACCAGCGTTTATTGATCATGTTTTATATTAGAGAAATTCTAAGGGTGAGCAATGCAACAAGACATTATTGAGTTTTGGTTTACAAAACCAAATAATTCGAAATGGTTTCGCAAAAGCAAAACCTTTGATCGGGAAATTAGCGTTAAGTTTTCGCCGGTTCATGCTCAGGCGGTACAGTGCGAGTTAGCTAGCTGGCGCTCAAGTGCGTTAGGTAGCCTAGCTGAAATTATCGTTTTAGATCAGTTTTCTAGAAATATGTTTAGAGGTACGGCTGAAGCATTTCGTTATGATGCCTTAGCCTTGGCGTTGGCACAAAACGCGATTGCCAAGGGTTTAGATACAGAATTAACTACCGAGCAAAAAGCCTTTATGTATATGCCTTTTATGCATAGCGAGTCGTTGTATATTCACCAACACGCCGTTGAGTTATTTGCGCAGCTGGGTAAAAAAAATAGTTTAAATATTGAATTAAGACATCAAGCAATAATTATGCAGTTTGGCCGCTATCCACATAGAAATGCTATTTTAGGCCGTACTTCAACTGCCGAAGAAATTGAGTTTTTAGCCACGCCCGGCTCGAGTTTTTAAATCACTAGGGCAATTTTCATAAATTTTAACGTATTAATATCGGCTGTTGTTGTTTGCCGTCAAAAGTAGCTTTGGGTTGATAAACAACTCACTTAACGATAGGTTAGTGCTCTCATTACGCTACGGAATTAATCTGATCATGGCATTTAAATATAAGCCTATAGTATGTTCATTTGTTGTTAGTGCTTTGTTTGCTTTTTCACCCTCTTTATTCGCAACGACAGTCGTTACTGATAAAAATATCAATGCTGATAATACCGCCACTATGTGGCCAGGTAGCCAATATAATGCGGCTATTCCCACGTTTAAAAGCGTGTTAGGCTACGACGTAGGTGAGCGTATTACTAGCCATAGCGATATGCTTCGCTACTTTGACGCCTTGCAACAGGCTGAGCCACAGCGAATAAAAGTGGTTGAATATGGCCGCACATGGGAAGGTCGAAAGCTTATTTATGCTGCTATAGGTAATGCGAAGCATATTGCCGATCTTGATGGTTTTGCCAAAAATATGCAGCAGTTATCGGACCCACGTAAAACCAACAAAAATACAGCTAAAGAACTCATTGGCCAATTACCCTCTTCAGTATGGTTAGAATATAGCGTACACGGTAATGAAATTAGCAGTACCGATGCGGCTATGATGATGGCTTATCATTTACTTGCTGCGCCTAATGAGGCAACTAACCAAAAGATTTTAAACAACACCATCGTTTTTATTGACCCGTTACAAAACCCCGACGGCCGTTCACGCTTTATTAGCCGCTATTACGCCACAGTTGGTTTGCAGCATAGTGGTGATAGGTTAAGTGCCGAGCATAATGAGCCTTGGCCCAATGGCCGGTCTAATCATTACCTGTTTGATATGAATCGAGATTGGTTAGCGATAACTCAGCCAGAAACGGCGGGTAGAATTAAAGCCATGAACCATTACCGGCCGTTAGTCGTGATCGACTTGCATGAAATGGGTGGCGATCAAAGTTACTATTTTTCGCCTTCAGCCCAGCCGTTTAACCCGCATATGACCAAAACTCAAATTAACAATATGAATACCATTGGTAAAAACAACGGTAAGCACTTCGATCGCTTTGGCTTTGACTTTTTTACCCGTGAAGTTTTTGATGCGTTTTACCCTGGCTACGGCGATAGCTGGCCAACCTTTTACGGCGCGTCGGCGTCTACTTATGAAGTGTCATCTTCTCGTGGTGAGCTGTTTAAAAAGCACAGTGGCGAAAATTTAACGTATTTGAATACGGTGCAACGCCATTTTGTTGCCTCGGTGTCGACCGCTGAAGCCGTAGCCGATAATCATGAAAAATTATTAAACGATTATTACCAATACCAAGTAACTGCCATTGAAGCTGGTAAAAACAACAAAAATGGCCGGGTTTTTATTATTCCCAATGAGCGAAACAAAGCCGGATCGCACCGCCTTGCTACCTTGATGGCGCAGCATGATGTTGATGTATTTAAGGCCACAGAAGCGTTCTCAAGTTGTGGCAAGCAATATCAAGCGGGGGCTTACTTTATTGATACAGCTCAGCCTAAAGGCCGGTTTGTTACTACAACCTTTAGCAAGCAGGTTGATATGGACAGCCAGTTTATTAAAGAACAAGAACGTCGGCGTAGTCGTAAATTACATGACGAAATCTATGACATAACCGGTTGGTCATTACCGTTAATGTTTGACGTTGACGTAGAGCAATGCGCTAAGCCCGTAACCGTTGCCAGTGAAGTGGTGAATAGCGATGACAAACTGCTTGGCAATGTTAGCAATATCGACGCTACGGTCGGGTTTATTGTGCCTTGGGGTGATATGGCGGCAGGCCGGTTTTTAACCGCTGCGTTGTTGCAAAATATAGTGATTAAAAGTGCCGATAAAGCTTTTGTTTTAGATGACAAGCAACAATTTGCAGCAGGCTCGTTAATTATCGAAAAACGCAGCAATGATGCTGACTTGGCAGCGAAAATTGCAAAAATAGCCGAACAAACCGGTGCGCAAGTGGTGGGTGTAAACACCAGCTGGGTTACCGAAGGCCCCAGTTTTGGTAGTGACAATACCGTTAATATGATTGCACCGAACATTGCTATGGCGTGGGATGAACCCACCAGTTCGCTTAGCGCCGGTAACTCGCGCTTTGTTATCGAGCGCCAATTTAACTATCCGGTTACGGCGATACGCACAGCTATGCTCAAATCGGCTGATCTTGCTAATTATCAGGTGCTTATTTTACCTTCTGGTGACTACAAAGCGGTACTGGGTGAACGTGGCGCCGCCAATATTAAGCAATGGGTAGAGCGCGGTGGTGTGTTAATTACCTTAGGCGATGCCACTAAATTTGCCGCTGAACCTGAAGTGGGTTTGCTAGATGTTAAAAGAGAACGCGCGTTTAAAAATACAGCCGCAACTGACACGCAAGCCGCGAAGCACGCAGACGATGAGGCTATGGTTGATGGTCAATTAATAACCTCAAAAGATAGCTTGATTAAAGCTAGCGAAAACCTGCAAGAAAGCCCAGATTTTGTCGCCGGTGTACTGGCTAATATCGAAGTTGATCAAGAGCATTGGCTTACCGCTGGCGTACATAAAAACTTGGTAGCTATAGCTTATGGCAATGATATTTATACACCAATAAAGCTGGCGTCAGGTAAAAACGTAGCATGGTTTGCTGGTGCCGATAATGTTTTAGCCAGCGGTTATCTGTGGCAAGAAAACAAACAGCAGCTTGCGTATAAACCTTATTTAATTCATCAGCCTATGGCCAAGGGTATGGTAATTGGCTTTACCCAAGAGCCAACGGCAAGAGCTTATCTGGATGGTTTAAACGTAATGTTATTGAATACTATTTTTAGAGCATCAGCTCATGCTTCGCCATTAAGGTAAAATGATGAATTATCGCTTTGGTTGTCTACCACGGTGCTAAATGTATAATAAAAAACGCTAACGCGCATGCGTTAGCGTTTTTTGCTTAGTTTTTGACAGAAAATAGCAGATATTGGCGGTTATATTCTACTCATCCATGTAGAATGCGTTTTTAAAAGCTGGTTCAGCTTTTTACTCATTAGTGCAGATCTGTAGGAATTTCGATGAAAAAAACATTCGCCTTAACTCACCCTAAGCTGAACCCAGCTCGGTTGGTGGATTCAATTAAATATGATATTAAAAAATACCTAAACCGTGAGCGTCGCAAGGCCTTGCCTGATGGTATGGATTACTGGACGTTTGATTGTCGCTTTGGTGCGTCGGTAGATGTTGCTGAAAAAATATTTACTGCTGAAATCAATAAACATATTGATACCTCCGTTGCGCAAGAACTACCAGGATTCTATATTGAAATTCTTGCCAAAGCCTGTAAACACAAGCCGAACACCACAACTGCTGATTAATTTTTACCCCATTCTTGACTGTAGCAATTCTACAGAGGATCTCTTATGCAATTTTCATCTTTAGATTTGGCTCCAGATTTACAACGCGCCGTTGTTGAATGTGGCTACAGTACTATGACACCAGTGCAAGAGCAGGCGATTGTGCCTGCGCGTCGCGGTAAAGATTTACAAGTAACTGCGCAAACGGGTACGGGTAAAACAGCGGCTTTTGCTATTCCTATATTACAGCGCATGCTGGACAAACCTAAAGCCACCGCTGAAAAACGGCCGCGTGCGTTAATTTTAACGCCAACCCGTGAATTAGCTGAGCAGTTAGCCAATACTATTGCTGCCTATGCCCAGTTTGTGCCTATTAGCGTTACGGCATTATATGGTGGCGTTAAAATGGGTGGGCAGGCGAATAAATTAAAAGCCGGTGTTGATATTGTTATTAGTACACCAGGGCGTTTAATTGAACATATGACCTTGGGCAACGTAATATTAACTGACGTTGAGTTTGTCGTGCTAGATGAAGCCGACCGTATGTTAGATATGGGCTTTAGTACTGATGTGCTGAAATTGATGCAAATGACCGCGACCACACGGCAAACCTTGCTGTTTTCGGCAACAACCTCACCGGCGGTGAATGAGTTATCGCATAAAATTTTAAATAATCATCAGCAAATACGTGTAACTAAAATAAACAGTACAGCTGATACCGTAAACCATGTGGTGTATCCGGTAGAAGAAAACCGTAAAATTGACTTGTTTGAGCAACTATTAGCTGAAAACAACTGGTTTCAGGTGTTGGTGTTTACGAGTACTAAAGAGCAAGCAGACCGCTTATTAGCTGGCTTACAAAAAAGTAAAATTAACGCTGATGTTTGCCATGGTGATAAAAGCCAAGGCGCAAGACGCCGCGCTATCGCTGATTTTAAATCGGCTAAATTGCAGGTTTTAATAGCCACCGAAGTTGCTGCCCGTGGTTTAGATATTCAAGGCCTTGATTACGTCGTTAACTTTAACTTGCCTTATTTACCAGAAGATTACGTGCATCGTATCGGCCGCACCGGTCGTGCAGGCGCGAAAGGCGACGCTATTTCATTTGTTAGCCGTGAAGAAGAGCAAACCTTAGAGCGCATTCAAAAGCTGATTGGCGCTGATATCAAACGCATTGTTAAACCAGGTTTTGAAGTAAGCAACCGTGGCTCATTGTTAAAAAGTATTTCACGTAAGGTGTTATCCGGCCGCTCAAACAAAGCCAGCGAAACCACCATTAATCTAGATGCTGCTAATAAACCTAAAGCTAAACCTCGCGTTAAAAAGTAAGCCTATACCTTCATTCCACAAAACAGTGCCACCTAAACTAATTGTTACTAGGTGGCACTGGCTTTATCTCGACACGCTTCGTCAGCAAACTCTAATTCTATCGTGGTATGGGCAAAATTGAACTCGGCAAGCTGTTGTTGCAGTTGCTGTTTTAGGTTTTTTATCGCTACTAATGTTATTTCAGTTTTCAGCACTAAATGCACCGTCATTACACTATGCTCACCGTCTAGTGACCAAATATGAAAGTGGTGCAGTTCCGCCACTTCGCCTTTAGACAGTAATAGGGCACGTACCTGTTTCATCAACTTTTTATCTGGCGTGCCTTGTAAAAATAGCAGTATGGTTTCTTTTGTCACCGGTAATGTAAAACTGACCCACTAACGACAATTTAAAATTGACCCACCTGAGGCAAAATTACCGCCGACATTAATTGAATTAAGGCGGTGTAATTTTAATGCTGACTCAGGAGTTATTAGTGGAAATCCATGTGTTGCACCGACAAGGCCAAAGCATTCGTGCTATCGCCAAAACATTACATGTATCACGCAATACTGTTCGTAAGTATCTGCGGGATATTGCTAAAACGCCAGCCTATAGCGAACGTGCTGATCGGGCTTCAAAACTTGACCCATTCAAGACATATCTGATGGAGCGGATCGCTGCGGCTAAGCCGGATTGGATACCGGCAACGGTGCTGTTCCGTGAAATTCAGGCCAAAGGATTTACCGGCAAAGAAGGCATTCTGAAGAACTATATCCGGCCTTTTAAACCGCAGCAGCATGAACCGGTGAGGCGCTTTGAAACCGCCCCAGGCCAACAGCTGCAAATCGACTTTACGACCATTCGCCGCGGGCGTTATAAGCTAAAAGGCTTTGTTGCCACGCTGGGTTTTAGCCGCGCTACCTATGTCCGGTTCAGTGAATATGAGCGCCAGGAAGACTGGTTGCTGGGTATTGAAGCCGCGCTGGATTACTTCTCTGGCGTCCCTAAAGAGCTGCTGTTTGATAATGCCAAATGCATCATGATTGAGCGCGATGCTTATGGTGAGGGTGCTCATCGCTGGAATGCCAAACTGCTTGAGATGGCCAAAGACTATGGCTTTAAACTTAAAGCCTGCCGCCCTTACCGGGCAAAAACCAAGGGCAAGGTTGAGCGCTTCAATGGCTATTTAAAAGGCAGCTTTATCACGCCACTGGCTGCCAGCTTAAAACAGGCTGGCCTTGTGCTCGATGTCGACACAGCGAATGCGCATATCGGCCCCTGGCTTCATGATGTGGCCAATCAGCGCATCCATGGCACGACTGGCGAGAAGCCTGCGGTGTTACTAGCTAAAGAGCGCTTGAGCTTACAACCGCTACCCAGCGGTATAAAACCGCGCCAGTCTGACATCCGGCAAATCACGCGCTATACGATGCCAAGGGAAAGCTTACAACACCCCTTATCGGTGTATGACCAATTGTTGGAGGTGCGGCCATGAACCTGCAACTTCAACGAATACAGCATGCCTGTGAGGTATTGAAACTGCCGGCAATAGCAACAGAATGGTCGGCCATGGCTGACCACAGTGCCGCACAAGGTAAAAGCTTCGCCGACTTCCTCGAAAGCCTGCTGCAAGCAGAACTGGATGCCAGATTGCAGCGCACGCGGGAGATGTTGCTCAAGACTGCCGGGTTACCAGCGGTAAAACACTTTGATGACTATGACTTCCGCTTCGCCACCGGCGCACCGCGCAAACAGCTATTGGAGCTCACCAGCCTGGCCTTTATTGAGCGTCAGGAGAATATTGTACTGCTCGGCCCAAGTGGCGTAGGTAAAAGTCATCTGGCGATAGCACTGGCGTACAGCGCCATTATGCGTGGCATAAAAGTGCGCTTTATCACTGCGGCAGATTTAATGCTGCAACTGGCCACGGCAAAGAAACAGGGCCGCCTGGAGGCATACTTAAAACGCAGTGTATTATCGCCAAAACTGTTGGTAATAGATGAAATAGGTTACTTACCGTTTGGCCGGGATGAAGCCAACCTGTTCTTTAACGTGATAGCGAAACGTTATGAACAAGGCAGTGTTATTGTGACCAGCAACCTGCCATTCTCACAATGGTCAACGGCGTTTACTGATGATCAAACCTTAACTGCGGCACTCTTAGACAGGTTATTACACCATGCTCATATCGTGCAGATCAGCGGTAATAGCTACAGGTTAAAAGGTAAAAGAACAGCGGGTGTGATACCGGCAGCAGAGAGTACGTTAAGTTGATAAAAGCCTGGGGTGGGTCAAATTTAGATTACCGTTTTAAGCGGTAAGTGGGTCAAAATTGGATTGCCGTTGACATTTAAGGTTACGGCCAACATTAAACAAAATAAACAGCGTAAAACCAATCGATAAAATAGGGTCTAAAATTGGCCACGGTTTAAACATCAAAACAATAGACACAATTAGTACTGCTACCCAGCCGAGTACATCTTCCAGTAAATGCCAATTAAGCACGCGCTCGTTTAGTGATTTGCCGCCGCTAAGCTTGTAAGCCGCAAAACCATTTACCGCAATACCAAATATTGCCAGCAGCAGCATACCCTCAGCTTGAGGCATAACAGGGTTAAATAGTCTGGGGATAGACTCTAATAAAATCCAGATTGAGCCAATAGTTAGCACTATGCCGTTAATTAAAGCGCCCAGTAATGAAAAACGTTTATAGCCATAAGAGAAAATCGCATTCGATTTTTTATCACTAAGCTTATTCAGCCCCCAAGCGGTACCAATAGACAAGCTATCGCCCAAGTCGTGCACCGCATCGGCCATAATTGCTGTGCTGTTGGTTAACCAACCGCCAATAAACTCAATAATAGTGAAGCAAAAATTTAGGCAGAACGCCCAACCAATTCTGTTGGATGCAGTGTCAGCACTAGAGTGATGATGCTTGTGGTTATGGCTATGGCCGTGATTATGGTTATGCATTTATTCAGTTCAACTTACTTCATACGGCAATAACTATAACCTAACCGATAAGTAGCAATAAAAATAGTTTTGCTTTTTTACTGTGCGTCGCCTAGTATTATACTGTGTTATGCACAGTATGTGGCGTACAGTATATGCCGAGAAGCAATAGGAATGAAAAATGACCACTGCACAACTTGATAAAATGCGCTTTGAGCTGCGCCGAGGTGTATTAGTGCTGGCGGTATTAGCCTCGCTAAAGCAGCCGCATTACGGCTACTCACTGCGAAAGCAACTGCAAGACGGCGGCGTTGACATAGATGAAGGTACCTTGTATCCGCTGATCCGCCGTTTGGCCGATCAAGAGTTACTCACCAGCGAGTGGCGACAAGGTGAAGGCCGCGAGCGCCGTTATTATCAGTTATCTGAGCTCGGTAGCCAGCTATTAGCGCAACTTACGGATGAATGGCAAAACCTTAATAACGCAATAGGTAAATTGTTATTAGCTAACAGTGGGGAGATAGAATAATGGATTTAGTTAAACGTTATGTGGCGGCCGTACAGCGCGAACTGCCAGACAATAAGCGTGAAGAAATTGGCCGCGAATTAGAAGCCAATATTATGGATCAGCTAGATGCACAAGCGGAGCAAAACGGGCCATTAACCGATAATGCTATTGCTTCGGTGTTAAAAGCTATGGGCCATCCGCGCCAAGTTGCACAGCAGTTTGCGCCTATCGCACCGTTAATTGCTAGCGAACATATGCAAATTTACCGTTATACGCTGTTTATGGTGCTGGGTATTTTGTTGGTGTTGCAAGTATTTAATAGCACGGCCAACTGGCTAGAGCACGACTTTGGTTTGCTGCTATTTGTAAAAAGTATACTAAGCGGCTTTATTGAAGATGCGAGCTTTGCTTTTACCACTATAACGCTAGGTTTTATCGTGATATCCAGAGCTAAACCACAGTATTTACAACAAGCTAAAGAATGGCAGGTAGAGCAATTACCTTCGTTGCAGGCCAGCAAACAGCATATTTCACTGCAAGATATTGTTACCGATTTAATAACAGATACTTTTTTACTGGCGGTTATTAGCTATTTGCTACTGTTGTCACCAGAAGACTTGGCCGGTAAAACGGTATGGCTAACAGCACACACACAACAGGTGTTGCTATTGGGCTTACCGCTATTAGTTGTGGGTGTATTGCTTAGTTTATGGCAGCTAAGTGCTAGGCAATGGAACAAGGGCATGCAACTGCTGAATATTGTGCTGAATATCGGCTTTGTAGTAATAATGCTGTATTTAGCTTTCAACGGCCCACTATTACAAATTGACCAGCAGAATTGGCCACAGATCTATGGCTGGGAAAGATTACAGCACGCTGCTACATGGGCATTACTTATTGGCGCTTGTTGGCCAGCTTACGAAGTAATACGCGACGTAATACGATTACGCCGGCTAAGCCTAAGCAAAATAGGCTAAACACAGTAATAGGTGCCCAAGCACCTTGGGTTAACTCATATGCCGCCGTTAATAGTAAGCCAAACAGCAATACCCAAATAACACTGCCATTGCGCAGCGCTATTAGTTGCTTCTGGAGGCTACACCTGGCACTCCTGAAGGTGACGAATTTGATGACTTAGTACAACTGATTAAGGAGTATGAGGATATTCACTACCCGATGCCCTAAAAGCAAACTGTAAAACCAGTACTTAATATTTCATTAGTGCAAAACTACAATATCAAGTAGCCCACCTAAATGGGACATTGCATCTTTGAAGTCAGCACATGGCAGGCCAACCTGATACCACTTATTACAGACATAGCCCGGTAGCATTAGTAATATTGTCTTACTGGCATCATCAGTTTTAAATTTTGCCAAGGTCGTTAAATTGTGACCTGGACCTTTAAAAAGCAGCACACTCTTTCCTAAAGCGTAGTAATAAAACCGAGTAGCGCCGTTGTCAGTCCGCAGGTATAATTTTCTCGAGGGCTTTGGAACATCACTGCAACTGCAGACCACCAGAGACGAACGAGTAACCTAGGCGAAAGCTTGGGTTTTTCATTTATTGCTTAACAGAAGTTATATAGCTGCTCTGTGCCAAAAGCGGAAATTCACTGAGATTCGACAAAATCGGCGCTTTTCACTGATAGCGGACGTTTAGCGAGAAGTGTTAGAAGTGCTTTTTTTGGGTCACAGAAAAACAAGGAATTAGACTTTGAAAACTCTGATGCAGGAAGGCTAACCTTTTCTTGGTTCATTTCTCTTTCTGTCAGCATAAATTTAGTATTATGCAGTCCAAGTGCCTGTTCCAATTATCTTAGAGTTTGTGAAGCGTTATGACGACAAAGAAAAAAGGACGTCCAAAAGCGAGTGATGCGGGAGTGTTTGAAGAAAAGCTCTTAGCCTGTGCCACAGATCTGTTCATGAGACAGGGCTACGGTGGAACTTCGATTAGTCAGATCCTGAGTGTTTCAGATTGCGGTAAATCTGCTTTCTACCTGAGGTTTGGTGACAAAGAGAGTTTATTTTCTGCTGTGGTTCAACGATCAATTCGGACAATTTTCATTGAGTTAGGTGAGCTCCCCACATGCGACAGCCTTAACGATTGTCTTCAAGACGTTGGTGAGAGACTTGCTCTAGGTATGCTTGCAGAGCGGTGTATCGCGTTTATTAGAATTACTGCGGCTGAAGCTCTTAATTTTCCGCTGTTGGCTCAAAAGGCCTACCAATCGAGCCTCGCTGGTTCGGTAGATTACGTGGCGTCAGCACTCAAAACTTTCTTAGAAAGCCACAATGATGAACGTCTCAGAGAAATTGCAATAAGGTTTTGTGAGTTAGTAATTCAACCTTTATGCTTTCAAGCCGCTTTTGGCTGTATCCCTGAAAACCCAAAAGAGTATATCCGGGACCATGTGTCAGATGTAATTATTCTCCTAAATGCAAAAGGTCTGACAAATTGTCTCTGAAGTTGAATTGACAAAATCTGCAACTAACGACAAAATGGACTGAATGGTCCATTTATTCGGAGGCTTTGTGAACAAGTTGAATCAACAAGGGTTAGCATCAAGTAATGAAATTGCTCAAATTTATGAAATACTGAGTCAAACCTACCCTACATTCGAGAACACAGATGATCCTTGGATGACCAACGGCCTCTCAAGTACCCCATTTAAGAGCTTAGTTTCTGTGTGCCTGTCAACTATGACCATCACAAAGCGGGTGGTAAATGCCTGTGTTCCCTTATATCAGAGGGTTTCGAATTTCGAAGAACTGCTAGCGCTCGATGATGAAGAATTAAGGCAAATCATAAAGCCTGTAGCTCATTACAACAGAAAAACAGTGAATCTAAAGTTGATGGCTCGACAGATCATTGAGCTTCACAATGGTAACATCCCGGAAACTAGAGAAGAGTTGATGAAGCTTCAGGGTGTGGGCCGTAAGGTCACGGATATTATGCTTAATTTTGTATTCTCTAAAGACACGATAGCCGTCGATACCCATGTACTTAGGGTGTTGAACCGTTTAAAAATAATTGCGACTGATTCGGCCGAAGATGCGGCGGTAAAGATTAATCTTATCACGCCAACATTTTACAAAAAACATGCGCATGAATGGCTAATACAGCACGGAATGAAAGTCTGTACGGCCAGAAAGCCAAAATGTTCTGAGTGTTGTGTTAATCAATTTTGCAGTCAGTTCGATTCTTAAGCTTAAGCCATGGTTTTTCAAAGCAGCAACCAGCAAAGTGCTGGCTGCTGACGACTAGAAAAATCAACGGTAGATTGTTTTTTAACCAGCGTCTTGCCAATTTCCCGCTGTATACTTTCTCTGCACTTGTCTAGCGCTACACGGATCGACTCAGCGTTTATTCTTCCTCTTGTAGACGGTGCAACCACGGCAATGGAATAGTTTCCAAGATAAGTATCAAGTGGAACTGCAAAGGTACACAGTCCTTCAATGAACTCATCAAAATCTGAAGCGAACTCACTTACTCTAATCTCTTGTAATTGAGTTAATAATGAGCGCTTATCCAGAGAGAATTTAGTGTGCTTCTCTAAAACGTCAGGCAGTGTTTTAGATAATGCCTCAGTTAAACAGCATTAAATGCCAAATCGTTCATTAAATAGACAAATATCTGATAAATTTGGTAATTGTCGAAAATTCATCTCGAATTCATTCTATTCAGATATAATTTGTTACATTTTCAATCGTACAGAGACTGCGATGTTCAACAAAAAAATCAAACAGGAAAACGAAAGGCTGAGTACAGCTTTGTCAGAGGCTACCTCGGTGATTGCCGCAATCAGAGGCAGTGTTGCATTTATACAATTCTCCCCTGATGGTCATATTCAGGATGCAAACGATTTATTTCTGCACACTGTTGGGTATTCACTATCGGAAATTGTTGGCAAGCATCATTCAATTTTTTGTGATCCCAAATATTCCGCAAGCTATGAGTACAAGAACTTTTGGTCTGAGCTTGCCTCAGGTAGAGCGAAGCATGGCTCATTCAACAGAAAAACAAAGCTTGGAAAATCTATTTGGTTAGAGGCGACTTATTTTCCCGTTCATAGTGGCACAGGGAAAGTATCAAGCGTGATCAAAATTGCCTCAGACGTAACTGAGCAGACATTAAAGTTAACGGACCAAAACGCGATATATCACGCCCTAGATCAAGCTATGGCTATTATTGAATTCACTCCTGGTGGTGAGATCGTTAATGCAAATAAAAACTTCCTTCAAGCTATGGGATATCAACTGTCGGAGATCGTAGGCAGACACCATAAGATGTTTTGTGATGACAGTTTTTATAGAGAAAATCCAGAGTTCTGGAAAGACCTGGCTGTGGGTAAACTCAGCTCTGGTAAGTTTAAGCGATATGATGCCAGAGGTAATGATATATGGTTAGAGGCGAGTTATAACCCTGTAAAAGATAATGACGGCAAAGTCATCAAAGTTATCAAATTTGCGACTGCAATTACAGATCGTGTTATGCAGGCAATGAGGGCAAAACAAGCTGCCCAGGTTGCTCACGAAACAGCGCTTCAAACCTTTAATATCGCTGAACAAGGGAAGAGTCATATTGAATCCTCTTTAGATTTAGCAAGCGAGATATCCGAAACAGTTTTAACTACTAATCAAGTTATTCAACGATTAAGTGACCAAGCAAAAGAAATCTCTAGTATGGTCAATATCATTCGTAGCGTAGCAGAGCAGACCAACTTGCTTGCTCTAAATGCAGCTATCGAAGCAGCTCGTGCTGGCGAGGCTGGACGTGGATTTGCTGTTGTCGCAGATGAAGTCCGATCGCTGGCTTCAAGAACAAGCTCAGCGACTGATGAGATATCAAGTGTTGTTGCAAGAAATCTGGAAGTAACTAGTCAGGTTATGCAAGCCATTAATTCTATCGATGGGCTCAGCGGTCAAAATGGTGAGAAAATTGCTCTCCTTTCCAGCATAATTTTGGATATAGAAAAAGGTGCACAAGAGGTTGTACAGTCTGTGTCTGCGATCCATTGAGTAAGTAAAGTGTAGTGCCACACTGAAATTGGCCCCCTGATTAGAGGATACGCTCTGGGTTCACGAAAAATCGAATGTCCGCAAATAAGGCAAAGCAGAGATTCGTTTTTCACGAGCGGCCTGATCTGAATAGCTGCTTTTCGCTCAAAGCGGAATTAATGTTTAACCCTAAGCTATGAATGGACACCGAACTCGAGCCGGGTAATTAGATTTAAGACGGCTAAGGTGTCTGCGGTTGTTTCGAGCATTTCAATCGGTTTCTTTTGTCCGAGCGCTGGTATCGATGTTTGCATCCATTGACCCGCAGATTTTCTATCACCTTCAAAAAGACTAGTTACGCGGTCTGTAACCTGGATAAGACAAAAGATACGGCCACTCTCTTCACTGTTGAAGAGTCCATGTTTTCGTCGGCGTGCCAGTGTCTTACTGGGAATACCGATTGATCGTGCTACTAAAGCCAACCTGAAACCAATAATGTTAGCTATATTGGTCAGTAAATCAACACTAAAACCTGTCCTTACCATCGCACGAACCTTTGCATCTTCACTTGGCAGTTTAAGTTCTGTCCAAATATTATTTGGAGGGCATTCTGGTGCGTATTTGCGGGATTCCGTCATGCTGATCCTCTATAGGTAATTCTCAAACATACGGTTCAATATACCGACCTAAGATGTGAGAATAGCAAGTTTTGTGCATTACCCAAGCGAAGTCTTGGGCGTCTTTAAGCATTACGTGCGTTTCAATAAACTTAAATTTGCAACTTGTGTTACTTGTGACACTTTCGTCAAAGCTAAAAATTCGAGCGATTTACAGATTTTTTGAAGATCCAATTAGGATCTTATTTAGGCGTCAGGGCAGCATGAATCGGGCAGCACTCCGGGTCAACTGCTAGCATCTTAGGTGTCGGTTTTGCTAAATGTTATGTATAGGAGCAATCTAATCGTGTACAAAGGAGTCTTCAATGGAATACCTTCATTTCTTCGATGATGAACGACAAATCAGCATTGCAGCTAGCACAGCCTGTTGGACAATGATTCAAAAGTTAGCAAACGAAACTGCTAAATCAGAGGGG
The DNA here is from genome assembly GCF_004345025.1 of Rheinheimera sp. D18. Taxonomy (GTDB): domain Bacteria; phylum Pseudomonadota; class Gammaproteobacteria; order Enterobacterales; family Alteromonadaceae; genus Alishewanella; species Alishewanella metallidurans. The sequence continues at coordinate 848,345 of NZ_CP037745.1, forward strand.
GCTGGGCGGTAAGGGCGGCGAGACAGGGATTATCTAAACATCTGGATAATTCAGAGATTGTCACAGCGCCCGGAAGGCACAGATATAAATGAGTGGATTGCACAAGCTATTTCATAATCACATCTAACGAAGCATGACAATTCATAGTTATGGACTGCCGATGCTAACCAACAGATGTCAGCTATGGTAATCGTTACCCCAGCTTTTTATTCAAAGAAGTCATTAAACCATATCCCCAAACTGCATTTCTTGCAGCACCTGAAAAAGCTCCGCACACTTATCATCCGACGCAAGCATGCTGCGAGGACTTTGTCCGTCTAGCCTCGGTATTGGCGTATCCAGCCACTCATTTATCTTGGCGGTGTCATTACCAAAGATGGCATTTAGCTCCTGCTCGAGCTGTGCTTTTGAACAAGCTTGATTGTGCTGCATGCGCTTACCTTAAACACGTTTGGCAAATGGCTAGTTTGAAAGGCATAAATCCGGGTGGCCTTTTTATCCCGCTCACAGGCTGGGGGAACGTTGCTCCGGCATCACTACTCCAGTTTCCTGGTCCCGGTCTGTAATGACAATTTAATTATAAGTTTAAATGAGCATGGCTTCACAGTTGAATACCCTCGAGGGTCAGCTCCAAGTGTTAATGCTTGATCTGGCACTCTTAATTGCAACCCCGTCGAATTCGACGGAGTTAGTAAGTAGGGGCAATTTTAAATAGCTTTCTTTAACACTGGCGCCGAGGATAGAATAAGCCGAGCAAGTCTACTTGCTACAAATAATTAAACGGAGAGCCAATAATGCGTTTGACCTTAATAGCGCTAATAGCCATGTCGGCTTTTCCGGCTTTAGCTGCGCCGCAATATAGCCAATCGGAGTGTCAAAAGCTTAATGCTAAGCGCTTGGAGGTGCAAAAACAGTTGCGGCAGCCTTATACGGCTGAGCAGGGTAAGCAGTTGCAGAAGCAGCAACGCGAGTTGCTAAAGCTGTTACAACTGCATTGCAAGCTGCCAATAAAAGATCCGCCGCCAGTTATTGCGGTTGCGTTATTACGGCCGGCGTTACGGTAAAGCGGGTTAAGCCAATAAGCTGTTCTGATTCGGTAACAACTTGTACTTGCCATTTGCCTTCGGCGTTAGCCGGAAAGTTTTGTTTGTGAGTCCACGCGCGGTAGCCTTGCTCTCTGCCTCCGGTAATATCTAATACTATGCGATCGACTTCTTTACCGTTTTGTAGCCACACATGGTAAATTTTTTCGTTTAACCCGCGCGGGGCTTTTACCGCAGTAAAGCTAAACAAACCTTGCTGATGCAGCGCTGCGGCGTCAAGCCGATGAATGCTTGGGCCGGGTTTACGTTGCGCATAATCTATTTCGTGAGACAAGGTAATAGCCGTTAAGCGCAGCGCGGCGGGTGGTACAAAGCTGCGTAACTGCCATAAGCCGGCACTAAGTACAGCTAATAACAGTATTACTAGCGGAAAGCGCCACCAGTGACCGGTGGGCATTAAGGTGCTTAAACTGGGTAAGCTAAGCACACCAGCAATAGCCAGTGCGGCGCCAAGGCTTTGGCTAGTGGTAAGTTGAAACAAGGTGGGCAAAATAACCAACAACACCACAAATAAGGCAAACGCATGAAATACGACAAATAGTGTACGCCGAGGTGCTAATTTTTTGTAATACAGCGGGTCTATTAACGAGATTAAAGCGCAAAGCATAATTAATGCGGTAAATGCGGCTTGGCCGTGGTTCCAGCTGGTAACAGCAAGAAAAAACGGTAGCGCAAAAAACAAACTTTCTTGGTGTACCATTTGTAAGGTAAAGCGCACTAACGTTGGCGGTATGGCAACACCAAAGCGTTGTTCAATGCGTTTACGCAGCCAGTTGTCAGATAACAGCCATAGCCAGCTTAGCAGCAGAAATACGGCAATAAATTGTGCTAATGACTCTTTGCGTTCAACCAGAATATAGCTGGCGATACCGGAGGTAAATGCCAGTACCGCCATTAAACCGGGATAGCGCTGTAGCTGCTCAACTAATTGCAATAACAGTCTTTTTAACGATTTCATCCCGATAAGGTTCCATAAGCGTTGAGCAGGGCGGTAACACAGCATACAGCTATTAGCTTAACCAGCCCTGTTTACGGTGTATATTATCGGTGTTTTTTTAGGTTAACTGCAATAAATTAGCGTTTAAACACTGACTAAAGCGCATTAACTAAACCACGGCTTGCCATTAGTTGCTCAATTTCTGGCAAACTGGCTGGGTCGTCAATAGTTGATGGCACAACGTACTCGCTGCCATCGGCTATTTGCCGTAATAGTTTGCGTAAAATTTTACCCGAGCGAGTTTTTGGTAAACGTTTAACAATTATCGCTTTTTTAAAGCAGGCCAGCGCGCCTATTTCTTGGCGTACCATAGCCACCAACTCAGCTTCTAAAATAGTTTCGTCTACCGTTATGCCATTTTTTATCAGCACTAGAGCTAAAGGTTGCTGGCCTTTAATTGGTTCGTTAATGCCAATAACACAACATTCAGCAATAGCAGGGTGGTTAGCGACAATTTGCTCCATTTCTCCGGTTGATAAACGATGCCCCGCAACGTTAATAACGTCGTCGGTGCGGCCCATAACAAATAAATAGCCATCGTCGTCAAGGTAACCACCATCGCCGCTGGCGTAATAGCCAGGAAAGGTATCTAAATATCCGGCAATGAAACGCTCGTCGTTACGCCAAATGGTGGTTAAGCAGCCTGGTGGCAATGGTAACTGTAAGGCAATATAGCCTTGTTCGTTTGGGCGCACGGCTATACCGCTGTCATTAAGGATACGTATGTTAAACCCAGGTACGGGTACGGTTGACGAACCTGGTTTGGTGGGTAGCAAGGTTAAACCTGCTAGGTTTGCCGCTACCGGCCAGCCGGTTTCAGTTTGCCACCAGTGATCAATTACCGGTTTGCCTAGCTTGTCGCTAACCCATTGATAGGTTGCTGGGTCTAAACGCTCGCCAGCCATAAAAATACTGCGCAGTGCGCTTAAATCATATTGTTGCAATGTCGCCTCTGGGTCTTCTTTTCTAATGGCACGAAAAGCGGTGGGTGCGGCGAATAAAATATTCACTTTATACTCGGCACATACCCGCCAGAATGCGCCTGCGTTGGGGGTGAAAACTGGCTTACCTTCGTATAATACGGTAGTACAACCGGCGATAAGTGGGCCATATACAATGTAAGAGTGGCCCACAACCCAGCCGACATCAGATGCTGCCCAAAATACGTCACCAGGGCGCGCATCGTACACCGCTTGCATGCTGTAATTAAGCGCCACAGCATGGCCACCGTTATCGCGCACTACGCCTTTAGGTTTGCCAGTAGTACCTGAGGTATATAGCACGTACAGCGGGTCGGTAGCCTTTACCGGCACGCAACCGTTGCTTTGCGCTTTGCTCATAGCCTGTTGCCAATCAATATCACGGCCAGCTTGCATCTGGGAGTGTAGCTGTGGCCGTTGAAAAATAATGCAGCGCTCGGGCTTATGTTCGGCTTTAGCGATGGCGTCATCAAGTAACGGTTTGTAGGCAATCAGTTTACTAATTTCAACACCACATGAGGCACTTACTACCACTTTGGGTTGGGCGTCATCAATACGCATTGCCAATTCGTGCGCTGAAAAGCCACCAAATACCACTGAGTGAATAGCGCCTAAGCGCGCCACTGCCAGCATAGCAATAGCGGCCTGTGGGATCATCGGCATATAAATAACAACGCTATCGCCTGGGTTTACGTCTAAGGCTTTAAGGACACCCGCAAAACGTGCCACTTCATCGCGCAGTTCGTTATAACTGAAACGTTGCTTAGTATTGGTAACCGGAGAGTCATAAATTAATGCCGTTTGGTCGCCTCGGCCTTGCTCAATATGATGATCGAGTGCTAGGTAGGCGGTATTAAGCACGCCATCGGCAAACCATTGATAATGCGCGCCATCTAATTGCTGTAGTATGTTGCGAGGTGTTTTATACCAGCTAAGTTTTTCTGCCTGCTGTTGCCAAAACTCGACAGGTGATTGCACAGAATGCTGATATTCAAGCTGATAACGGTTTGCAGAAGTAGTAGCCATAATGGTGTCCTCACGGCGTCGATAGAAGGTCAACGACAATAGCTCTACTGTAGCTAATTTTTTGCTGAAGCGAACTTAGACTTAAGCCGCATAGACTTTAGCCGTGCCATAACAGGCGATAAACTTGTATGACACTCTTGGTTATGGTCTGATCGGGTTATCGTCGTGGCAACAAGGAAATGATATGGCAATTGAGATTTCAACTAGCGTTCAGTTAGCTGACAACGAGCTAGAATGGCAGTTTATTCGAGCTAGTGGCGCGGGCGGCCAGCATGTAAATAAAGTATCGACGGCGGCGCAGCTTATTTTTGATATTAATGCTTCTAGTTTGCCGCAGTTTTATAAAGATAAGCTGTTGGCCAAGTCAGACCATCGTATTACCCAAAGCGGCAAAGTAATTATTAAATGCCAACAAAGCCGTAGCCAAGAAATGAACCGTGAAATGGCACTGGCACAGTTTATCGAGTTGGTGCAATCGGTAGCGCGGGTAGCAAAAAAACGTATTGCCACTAAAGCAACTTATGGCAGCCAGCAGCGGCGGTTAGAGCATAAAAAGCAGCGCGGTGCCACTAAAGCACTGCGCCAAGGTAAACCCGATACTTAGATAGTAAGCTTAGCTAAGTGCGCGGGCGCGAATAGATTTACCTTTAATTTTACCCTGTTGGATAAGCTGTAGTGCTAGGCGTAGCGCACTGCGTTTTACCGCAACAAAGCTCCAAATGTCATGCAGTTGAATTTTACCTAAATCGTCATTGCTTAGCTGCTTGCTGGCGGTTAACGCACCAACAATATCACCAGCGCGAATTTTATGTTTTTTCCCGCCATCTAATTGCAAAGTCGCCATTAATGGCTTGGCCGGTAATTGCTGCCCAGTAACTTCGGGTAGCTCTGCCGGCTCAATTTTCATGCCTAAGCCATCTTCTAGGCTAACTAATTTTCCCGCGTCGCTGGCAGTAAATAAGCTTAGCGCCATACCGCTTTGCCCTGCGCGTCCGGTACGACCAATGCGGTGGGTGTGAGTGTCGGCGTCGTGCGCTAGCTGGTAATTAAATATCGCGTCTACGCTGCTAATATCCAAACCACGGGCAGCAACATCGGTGGCAACCAACACACAAGCGCTGCCATTGGCAAACTGAACTAGGGTTTGGTCACGGTCTTTTTGTTCCATATCACCATGGAGTGCTAGCACGCTAAAACCGTATTGTTTTAGGTCGTCGGCTACGTCTTGCGTTTCGCGTTTAGTATTACAAAACACAATGCTACTTTGGCCTTGATAATGCAGTAGCAAAGTGCGTAGTGCGTCAAAACGCTCATCGTTGCCGCTAACTTGAAAAAACTTTTGCTCAATACTGGTGGTGTTGTGCTGCTCAGTTACGGTAATGCGCACTGGCGATTTCAGTAAGCGTTCGCTCAGTTTAGCAATCGCATTTGGGTAGGTTGCACTAAATAACAGTGTTTGCCGATCGGCTGGTGCTTTGGCAATAACGTTATCTAAATCGGCTTGAAAACCCATGTCTAACATGCGGTCTGCTTCGTCTAGCACGAGAGTGGTTAAGTCATCTAAATTTAATCGACCTGCATCTAAGTGATCAATAACTCGGCCTGGGGTGCCAACAATAATGTGCGCGCCATGTTCTAGCGAGCCTATTTGTGGGCCTAGAGGCACACCACCACAAAGGGTGAGTATTTTAATATTATGAATACTACGGGCGAGTTTACGCAGCTCGGCGGCAACTTGGTCGGCCAGCTCGCGAGTTGGGCATAATACTAGCGTTTGCACGCGAAAATATTTGACGTCTAACTTGGCTAATAAGCCTAAACCAAAGGCTGCGGTTTTACCTGAGCCTGTTTTAGCTTGGGCGATAACATCTTGCCCAGCCAAAATTGCCGGTAAAGCTTGAGCTTGAATATCGGTCATGCTGGTATAGCCTAAGTCAGTTAAATTACTGACCAATGCTGTTGGTAGGGCTAAGCTAGAAAAAGAGGTGTTGCTCATGCTGGTACTCCGCAAAAAAACAAACTGCGGGCCTTGGCCTGCAAAAGGGGCGGCATTGTATCAGAATGTTGGGCCTTTGCGTCAGCTAGTTGTTGAAAATTTCGGCAAGGTAACTAAGGCTACCTTGCCGTCTATCTGCCAATGAATTAACGTCTAGTTTAGCGCTTTGGCATTAAATCTAATAAAGCGATAACTGTGGCCTCTACGCCGGTGGTTATGGCTGGTTTAGGGCTAATTTTAAATAATGGGCTGTGATGGCTTGGTACTGCTGGGCCACCGGCTTTCTCTGCTGCAAAGGCTTCAGGTGGTGTGCCACCTACGGCAAAGTAAGTGCTAGGAATGTAAGGTTTAGTAGTGAAAAATGGAAAGTCTTCTGCGCCCATGCCTAAGCGCTGATAGCTATTATCAAATATTTTGTCGCCCATATTGGCGGCCCACGCTTTTTTAAGCCGCTGCGTTAGCGGAATATTATTTACTGTTGGTGGTGTTGGCTCGTCAGAAATAGTCACTTCAGGCAGTTGGTCTTCAGGTAAACCTGCGGCTCGGCCTAGGTTTTCTGCTACGCGCTTAATAGCGGCCATTAAGTATTCGCGGGTTTCCCAGTTATCGTTACGCACAGTAAGTTGCAGTAGCGCTTGGTCAGAAATGATATTATTTTTGGTGCCGCTATGAAAGCTACCTACGGTAATTAGCGCTGCTTCTCTGGGCGCAATTTCACGGCTTACAATGGTTTGCAGTGCCATAACAATTTGTGCACCTAGCACGATAGGATCTTTACCGCGATGCGGGCTGGCGCCGTGTGCGCCCACGCCGTGAATAAGAATATCAACACTGTCGACACCTGAATAAGGCGAGCCTTCTTCGGCGACAATTTTGCCAGTTTCAATGTCAGACGACACGTGAAACGCTAAGGCATAATCGGGTTGACCGAAACGACCCCAAATATTGTCGTCCATCATGCCTTTAGCACCACCTACGCGCTCTTCGGCGGGTTGGCCAACTAGCATTAACGTGCCAGACCACTGATCTTTCATTGCGGCCATACGCCGAGCTGTACCTACCAAGCTAGTAATATGCACGTCATGGCCGCAAGCGTGCATTACGCCTACCTCATTACCGTCCCAGTCTTTTTGTACCACTTTAGACGCGTAAGCTAGCCCCGACTTTTCTGCCAACGGCAGACCATCCATATCCGCACGCATCATTACTAGTGGGCCAGCACCGTTTTTCATTATGGCGACGACACCGGTTTTACCCACACCTTCGGTAACGTCAAAGCCTGCTGCGCGTAGCTCTTTAGCTAAACGCTTAGCAGTTTGGGTTTCCATATGCGAAAGTTCAGGGTGTTGATGAAAATGAGTGAATAGGGCACCAAGGTGCTGTTTGTAGTCTTGTTGAATTTGTTCGGGTAGCGAGTTTGCCGCCATGAGCGAAAAACTGCTAAAACACACTAAACTGGCAAGAAGCGTTTTTTTCATTGTTATACTGCCTTAGGTTTAAATAGTGCATTTAACCTAAAGCAGGTAGAAACAAAACGCCAGTGTTTGCGACCAATCACACGTTGGTTGCGGTTTAATTTTTAGCCGTTTTATTTTCCAGCGACGGTTTAGCTTGGTCCTCGTTTTCTGCTTTAGGCAGGCTAATAACCTGATCAGAAGAGGTGGCCAAGGTTTTACCTAAGAAGCTACCACCGCGCTCGATGCTTAAATCATCACAGTGCACAACACCATGGGCTTTACCTTGCGGTAAAATTTCTACTGCGTTGGCGTAGCATTCGCCATCAAATATGCCATTAATAATAATTTTATCAGCAGTAACTTCGCCTTTTACGCGGCCTGAAGCGCTGATAATGAGTGATCGATCACAGACCACTTTGCCTTCAATATAACCGTCAACCTGCACATCACCGCTTAATCGGATATTGCCGTTAACTGTACATCCTTGTGCGATGACAGTTGTAACTGCGTGCTTACCTTGGTTTCCAGCATGCTTACTAAAGAATCCCATTTAATGCTCCTTTCCTTCTCAAACACCAGATCAAAATTTGCTGAGTCCCAATCCATAAAACTTTGTGGGTTCAGCGTTCGATCAAGGAAATGTACTTCGTAATGAAGATGTGGCGCGGTAGATAACCCAGTACTACCCGAGGTAGCAATTAGCTCGCCTCGATGCACAAAGTCACCGCTTTTTACTTTGAAACTATCAAGATGGGCGTAAAGCGTAGAAAAACCAAACGCATGGCGCATTTTAAGTAGATTGCCATAACCTTCTTTACTGGTACGTACAACCTCAATTACGCCATCGGCAGGCGCGTAAACCGGCGTGCCACGGCTGGCAGATAAATCGACACCTTTGTGGTGCTTTTGTGTACCCAAAATTGGATGTTGACGCAAGCCAAAACGGGATGAGCGTCGGTTAAACTCTAACGGAGAGCCATTAGGCACTACTTGCAACATAGCTTGGCGAGCTGCTGAGTTAATACTAGCGGTATCTAGCCGGCCTTCTAAATTCTGTGGATATTGTTGTTCTAAACCCAGCGCCAGCTCAATTTCACCGACCCGATTTATTACTTGTAGCATTTCATCTTTCTTCAGTGTCAGCTCTTGTTGCAGCTGTAACTTATTGTTTTGTAAGGTGTCTATTTCACTGCGCAAGGTATTGGCTTGAGACGCAAGTTGAACGCGTTGCGCTTTACTTTTATCTACGGTGCGCACTAAGTAATCAATAACTGCAGCCGTGATAATAAGACTGAACAGCAGCAGCCACATTGCGATAATCGCGTTGCGCTTAAATAATTTGCTGACATTAAAATGGCGAGTACCATTGATTGTCGACACAGAAATGATAATACGATCTTTCATTTAGGTAGCTTTCGCTCAATGGTTGATAAATACATAGGAAGGGGAAAATAAGTGTCTTTATAGGCTTTGTCAAGAACTTACTGGCTATTGCTAATAGAACGTTACCAGCGAGCAAAATGGTCTTCAGCTAAACCAGGCGTTTGATCTAAATAAAGTTTCTCACCGTTTTCTAACTGTATTTCACCGCAAAACACACCGCAATATTGACGAAAATTACTGGCTAATAAACCAAAATTTAGTCGTTCTTGCCTACAGTGTTGCGGTGTAAATTGTAAATTTACCTGTTGATCTGAACTGCTAAATTGCCAGGTTCGCTGCGGTAACTGGCGATTAAAATTGATATTTATTGGTGCTAATAGCTGCTTTTTACCATTGAGCCATAAACAGTTTTCTGTAGTGCCTGTTTCGTTAACGCCATTAGCTAAATTTAAACCAAAACAGCCTTGTGGCAGTTGTGCGCTAATACTACCCCAACGCCAACTGGTTTCACGACGCATATAGCCAGCAGAAAAGTCATAACCGGCTAAGGCGCTGCTTAAATCCAGAGCTTGGCCGCGATACTTAAGCTCACCTTGTAACCTAAGCGCATTGTGTTTTTGCGTATAGGTCCAGCCGTTGTATCCAGTGGGGGTGCATAAGGCTAGCGGCTGAGGTGCTACGCCGCCTTGCAGCTGTAGCTCGCCGGTTAATAGCTCACCCTTGAGTGACAGCTGCCAGTTGTAGCCGGTTGGGGTAATACGTATTTGCTGCTTACCGCGTACGCTTGCTGTGCCAGATACGGGTGAGGCGCTCATGACTACACCCAAACTGAGCGGTTTAAGTAGGCTAACTTCATCTAAGGTTTTGCTGTTGCGATCGTAAAAATAACAAAAAGCAGTAGTTGCATAACGAATGTCAGCGATAGCGATACCAATTTGCCAGTTAGCATGACTAATACTAATAAATTGAAACTGTTTAAAATGCAGATATTTCGCCAGGGCCGATGCCGGTTTGTCCATTAGATTAAAATAGGCAAAGCTGTCGATATTAAGCTGGGTTATAGGTGTAGCAAAATGACCAAACCGTGGTTGGCCATAGCAATTGAACAGAGGATTTTCGGTTAGTTGGTTTGGCATAATAAGCTATCAAGCTGGCCAATACGGGCCAGCATTATGATAAAAGCTTAATGATCAGCATGACCATCTAAGCCATGAACGTGGCCGTGATCTAGCTCTTCTTCGGTGGCATCGCGTACAAGTATTACTTCAACGTCAAAGCGCAAGTCTATGCCAGACAATGGATGGTTACCGTCTACTACAACTTCGTTTTCGGTTACTTCAAGCACAATAACCGACTGCTCGCGCCCATCAGGGCCGGCAGCGCGAAAACGCATGCCTACAGCAACATCCATATTATCGAACATTGATTTTGGTACAGCTTGAGTTAGTGCGTCATGGCGCTCACCGTAGGCTTCTACTGCGGCAATATCAGCGGTAAATTTATCACCTGCAGTTTTACCGACTAATGCTTGTTCTAAACCTGGTATCAGTGAACCGTGGCCATATATAAAGACTAAAGGCTCGCCGCCAGCGGAGGAGTCTAATTCGTTACCTTGATGATCGGTAACGGTATAATGCATGGCGACAACTTTGTCCTGAGAAATGGTCATGAAAACCTCTTTAATTTAACGAGTAAGGTAACGGCACTATGCTAAGCGCTGGTGCACTATCGCTGCTAAGCCGCAATGAGTCAGCCGGCGTTATATCGTTAGGCAACACAGCAATTAACCATAATTGGTTGTTAATATTCGCTGCGTTGACAACCTGGCCGCTTCGGCGCCAGTTTTCACCTAGTTGTATTTCAATATCTGTACCTGCGGCAGGCAAGTCGGCGCTATTTGCTTGCAGTATATAAGCAGCCCTTTTGTTACCACCACGGTATTTTAATCTAGCAACGGTTTCTTGGCCAATGTAACAGCCTTTAGTAAAGCTAATGGCGTCTAGCGCTTGTAAATTAAGCATTTGAGGCACCAGTGCGCCAATTAGTGGCTGCTCTAAATAGCTATAACCATAGCGAATATGCTGAGCCAACCAGACGTTTGGCGCCGCAAATGGCAATGGCTGTGCCATTAGCTGCTTAGCTGTATCTAATGGCGCAAGTAATAAGAAGTGTCCCTCGGCTAGGGCGAGCAATAGAGCGCCATTATATCGACTTACACTACCGATTGGCGGTACGGCAAAACCGAGCTCGCTAATTAGTGTTGCTATATTGTCTCCACCTAAGCCAAACACCGCGTATTGTTGTTGGCCACTACTAAAGCTCACTTTGGAAAATACACCAAACTTTTTCCACTGCGCGCTAGAGGCGGCCATCTCATCACGAAAGGCAATACTAATTAGTTGCTCATCTATGGTGGCTAAATAAAACTGTGACCACATTTTACCTTTGGCATCACAGTGAGCGCCATGTAAAAAGTTATCATTGGTTAATTGGTCAAGGTCGCAGGTAGTTTGGCCTTGCAAATACTTTCGATTATCAACGCCACCTATTAACAAGCTTTCAAAAGCGGGCAGAGGCGCAATAAATGCGCCTTGAACTTGACTAGATAAGCTAGCGTATTGTTCAGCGGTTAACCAAGATGTATGCATAATAATTTTGTACTCTATATCTGGCGGACAACGTATAAGCCTATGATTGGGGGAAACGCGTAAAAGCTCAACCCTGTTTAGGAATTTTTGTTAGAATTGGCAACAGTAATCTTACTCGGTCTGCAGTGGCAGAATGTTTTTCAAGGAAAATTATGACTGACTTAATGATTAAACCACGGCTGCGCTGGGCGTGTCGTCGCGGTATGCTCGAGCTAGATGTATTGTTGGCTCCGTTTGTTGAAGAGGGTTATGACGCACTGACGCTAGAGCAGAAGTACGATTTTGAACGTTTACTTGCTGCTGATGATCCCGATTTATTTTCTTGGTTTATGGGACATGCTAAATCATCAGACGCGGCGATACAGGCATTGATCCAGGTAATTTTGGATCGTGTCCGCGTATAATATTGTTATACGGCCATCGCGTTATGCGAAAGCGGCGCTGATCTTGCTGGCATTTATGCCAGCATTGGTGTTGGCGTTCTCGCCATTAACTGGATTTTGGCTGTATATAGTAGCTGTGGCGTCGTTTACCTATTATTGGCAATGGTTCGCGCAGTTTCAACGATTAACAGTAACTGCTACGTTGGCGTTAAACTTAGACGGCGGTTTACAGTGGTTTGGTAAAATTGCGGGTAGTGGCAACTTAAGCGCAGGTGGGCTTATTTGCCCTTACGCACTTAAGTTGTGCTGGCGCGATAATTTACATCACCGTCTGCATCAGCGTTGGGTTTTTGTCGATCAGTGCTCTGATGAGCAGTTCAGAGCACTGGCTCGGGCAATTAACCAGTGTAACTGGTCGGCTTTATCTACCCGCAGCGTTTAGTTATCGCTGCTCGCTGTATCCTTTGGTGTCAGTATTGACGGCTGGCTAACAGCTAGTTTGTCGGGGTAATCTAAATTGTAATGCAAACCGCGACTTTCATTGCGCTGCATGGCACAACGTATAATCAGCTCGGCAACTTGCACCAAATTGCGTAACTCTAGCAAGTTATGGCTAAGACGAAAGTGCCGGTAGTACTCGCGAATTTCACGCTGCAATAATTCAACCCGATGCAATGCGCGTTCTAAGCGCTTGTTGGTGCGGACTATACCAACGTAATCCCACATAAATAACCTTAGCTCATGCCAGTTGTGGGTAATAACCACTTCTTCATCCGAGTCGCTAACGCGGCTGTCGTCCCACGGCGGCAACAAGGGTAAATCGCTACTAGGGTCTAGCTGTGCCAAAATATGCTTAGCAGCTGCTCTAGCAAATACGACACACTCAAGTAATGAGTTACTTGCCATGCGGTTAGCACCATGTAAACCGGTGTAAGCGACTTCGCCCACTGCATATAAATTTTCAATATCGGTTTGACCATTAAGATTGGTCATAACGCCGCCACAAGTATAGTGAGCTGCTGGCACTACAGGTATCGGTTGACGGGTGATATCAATGCCTACACTTAAGCACTTGGCATAAATTGTCGGAAAGTGTTCAATAATAAAGTTTTTTGGTTTATGGCTAATATCTAAATACACGCAGTTTGCGCCAAGCCGCTTCATTTCGTAATCAATCGCGCGGGCGACAATATCACGAGGAGCTAATTCAGCGCGCTCATCAAATTCGGGCATAAAACGGCTGCCGTCAGGCCGTTTTAAATAGGCGCCTTCACCACGCATGGCTTCAGTAATTAAAAAGTTGGGTGCATCTGGATGATACAGACTAGTTGGGTGAAACTGGTTAAATTCCATATTAGCAACACGACAACCAGCACGCCACGCCATTGCAATGCCGTCGCCACTGGCAACATCAGGGTTACTCGTATAAAGGTATACTTTACTTGCGCCGCCGGTAGCTAAAGCTATAAAGCGCGCGCGAACTATTTCAACCTTGGCGGCATTTTTATTCCAAATATAGGCGCCATAGCAACGTTTAACATTTTGCTTAATTTTACTGCCGTTAATCAGATCTATCGCATTGTAGTTTTCTAGCAATTGAATATTCGGGTGTGCTTTTACTTTATCAACTAAGGCAATTTGTACAGCTTGCCCGGTCGCATCTGCAGCATGCAAAATACGGCGGTGGCTGTGGCCACCTTCACGGGTGAGGTGATATTTAAGCCCGCCATCTTCATCTTGATACTGGTCAAAGGGCACGCCTTGGGCAATAAGCCACTCCATCGCCGCTTTGGCATTACCGGCAGTAAACTGCACGGCAGTTTTATCGCATAAACCGGCACCAGCGATTAAGGTGTCGTTAACATGCGAGGCAATGCTGTCGTTTTCGTCAAATACTGCCGCAATACCGCCCTGAGCATAAAAGGTTGACCCTTCACGTAATGGGCCTTTACTTAGTACCAGTACTTTAGCGCTGTCGGCCAACTGCAAAGCCAGCGATAGCCCTGCGGCGCCACTGCCAATAATTAAAACGTCACAAAGATATTCTTTTGCTTGCGTCATGCGATACACTTGCTATCAGTTTATGTCTGGCCATTGTAACTATTTTGCCATATTTAACAGAACTATTTCTGCGTTGTACGGTCATACCAGCAAGCTAGACCAACGCCAGTTAGCATAACAGACAGTATTACAGGGGAAAGGCTCGAACATGAGCGAGCAAGAATTGGACTGGCAGATTGTCCAGCGCGTGCAGCAAGGCGATAAAGCTGCGTTTAATGTACTAGTAAAAAAATATCAGCACCGGATCGCGAACTTAATTTCGCGTTACGTCTCTAACCACGGAGACGTAGCAGATGTCGCTCAGGAAGCTTTTATTAAAGCGTACCGAGCTATGCCAGGTTTTCGCGGTGAAAGTGCATTTTATACTTGGCTGTATCGTATAGCGGTAAACAGTGCTAAGAATTATTTAGTTGCCAATGGCCGCAAGCCACCGGCAACAGATGTTGACGTAGAAGATGCCGAGTACTATGAAGGCAGCGATGCGTTAAAAGAACAAGGCTCACCAGAAAAGCTATTGTTGTCTGATGAGATACGTAATGTGGTGTTTGGCACCATTGAAAAATTACCAGACGAGCTACGCACAGCAATTACGTTGCGTGAACTTGAAGGGTTAAGTTACGAAGAGATCGCGGAAGTGATGGGGTGCCCAATAGGTACTGTTCGCAGTCGTATTTTCAGAGCGCGTGAAGCCATTGATTTGCAGCTTAAGCCGTTAATAAGCTAGCAGTCAGAGCAAAAACCAGTAATTAGGACAGGAAACATTATGTCGTCAGAAAATCAGGATTGGCTCTCTGCTGCCAGTGATAACAAGGCACTAACTAAGGTACAGCTTGATAGCTTGCTTGGTGATGCCCAGCTACAGCAAAAGTTACAGCGTTACCATCTGATAGGCTCGGCCATGCGTAGTGAAGTATCAAGTGCACTACCTGCTAACTTTGCTGATAATTTTATGGCACAACTGGCTGATGAACCGGTATATCAATTACAGTCTGACCGTAACTTAATGCAGCGTATTAAGGCGTATGTTGCTGTTGCAGCCAACGGCAGCTGGTTACAACCGGTGGCACAAGGCGGTATTGCCGCTGCAGTAGCGTTAATTGCCGTGTTTGGTGTTCAACAGTATCAACAGGGTGAAGAATACTTAACGCCGCAACCATTATTGCAAACGCAACCTATTGCCGGTTTTGCTACGCCAGTGAGCTTAAGCCAAACCACAGTAACCGATCGTTTTGCTGCGCAGGAACAACAGGCTATGCTTGAGCAACAAAAGCGGCTACAGGCTATGTTAAATGCCCATCGCCAACAATTGCGAGTAATGGAGCAAACGCAGCAGGCGAAGCAAAGTGCGACACCTCACAATGGGTCTGAACAAAACGAGCAATAATGATGCGATTCTCTGGCGTATGTAGTGCCATAGTGTTGATAGTAGTGTCAGGACTTGCCCAAGCTGAACAAGCAGGCTGGGCATTGTTCGATAAGGTTCAACACGCTGTTAAGCAATATAATTTTGATACCTCTTTTGTCGTGTTAAAAGGCGGTAAAGTAGATACTTATCGTTGGTTACATGGCCGCACTGAAAACCAAGAAATTGAACACCTTATTCCTTTAGATACCAGTGGCGTAGATATTTTACGCCGCGACGCTATTGTTTATTATTTATTAGCTGACCGGCCTGCTTTTGTTACGCAGAGCCATAGTATTCCAGAATTGCCCGCGTTATTTTTTGAATCTAAACAAGAAATTAGTAAATTATATAATGCTGTTGCAGGTAGCAGCTCGCTAATGTCAGGTCGCAGTGCTCAGCTACTTCGATTAACGGCAAAAAATGCTGGGCGCTATAACTACTGGTTATGGTTAGATGATGAATCCGGCTTTCCGCTTAGAATAGATACCTTATCTGATCAGCAAAATGCATTAGAGCGCTGGTTAGTTACTCATATGCAAATTAATCCAGAGATGCCTGACAGTTTACGCGCGTTAATGGAGGCCGAATTACCCGCAGCCACTTCAGTGACAAATAAGGCATTGGCAAATAATAATCAAAAATTAACGTGGCTACCGGAAGGCTATACCGAGGTGGCAGAGCCGGCCAGTATTCCGCAGTTAGAAAAAAGCTTACTTAGCTACTGGCTATTGAGTGACGGTTTGCATCAGGTGTCAGTATTTGTGCAAAACCCCCAACATTTGCCAACCCAAGCGTATCGAGACGGTGCCACCACTATTTATGTGCAAACGGCAAACCAATTAGAGGTTACCGTTATTGGCCCAGTAAGTATTGATACCGCCCGTCAGCTGGCCGCGGCAGTGCGCTAATGGTAGAAGAAATTGCCACAGTGGTATCAACAGAATATAACGGTATTTGGTTAACCACTACGCCCGTATCCAGCTGCAATGCTTGTAACGTTAGCGATGATTGCGGTACGGGCATAGTTGCGAAAACCCTTACGCCAAAAAACATCCATTTTTTTGTGCCAAGTGAGCTTAAATTACTACCTGGCGAGCAAGTGAAAATTGGCTTGCAAGAAGACAGCCTAGTGATGGCCGCGTTAATGGTGTACTTACTGCCATTAATATTGATGATGGTGTTGGCCTTATTAGCTAACGCTGCTGGGTTTAGTGAAGGTTGGATAATGTTGGCTGCAGCGTTAGGGGCAACCATTGGCTTTATGTTGGCGCGCTATTATGGCGTTAAGCAAGAAAAAACCACCAAAATTCATATTCTTGAAATTTTGCCTTCGTTAGGTATTAAACCTTACGCGTTAAAATAGCGCTGCCATAGCGTAAGCTTAACATTGGCCGTTAATAACACATAGCCAGCTGGCAACGGATAGAGTACAATTCGCACTAATTTATCGAAATAACCCGCGTTAATGCAGGAGGTTGTAACTTGCTATAGCAAAGTTTGCGGCCTTGCATGACGCTTACTGTTTTGCGGACAAAATGCCTAAACTTAATCACATCAGAAATTTTTCTATCATCGCCCATATAGACCACGGTAAATCGACGTTATCTGATCGGCTAATTCAATATTGTGGCGGTTTGTCTGACCGCGAAATGCAGCAACAAGTGCTGGATTCTATGGATCTTGAGCGCGAGCGCGGCATTACGATTAAAGCACAAAGTGTAACCTTAAATTACACTGCCGATGATGGCGAAACCTATCAGTTAAATTTCATCGATACACCTGGCCACGTTGACTTTACCTATGAAGTTAGCCGCTCGTTGGCGGCTTGTGAAGGGGCATTATTGGTCGTTGATGCTGGGCAGGGCGTTGAAGCGCAAACGGTAGCAAACTGTTACACCGCACTAGAAATGAATTTAGAAGTACTGCCAGTACTAAACAAAATTGACTTACCTCAGGCCGATCCCGACCGCGTAGCACAAGAAATTGAAGACATTATAGGTATTGAAGCCATAGGTGCGGTGCAGTGTTCTGCTAAAACTGGCTTAGGCATTAAAGATGTGCTTGAAACCATAGTTAAGAAAATACCACCTCCAGAAGGTGAGCCTGATCAGCCTACACAGGCGTTGATCATTGACTCATGGTTTGATGCCTACCAAGGCGTTGTGTCGCTGGTAAGAGTAAAACACGGTTCGATTAAGGCAAAAGACAAAATTAAAGTTATGTCGACAGGCCTATCTTACGAAGTAGATAAAATTGGTACCTTTAGCCCTAAAGCGACCAATACTGGCGAATTGAAAACCGGTGAAGTAGGCTTTATTATCGCTGGCATCAAAGAAGTTAAAGGTGCACCGGTTGGTGATACGTTAACACTGGCAAAAAACAGCGCACAAACGCCACTACCTGGTTTTAAACGCATAAAGCCGCAGGTATATGCTGGTGTGTTTCCGGTATCAAGCGATGATTACGAAGACTTCCGTGACGCCTTATCAAAATTAAGCCTAAACGACTCGTCATTATTTTATGAACCAGAAAGTTCTGGCGCGCTAGGCTTTGGCTTCCGTATTGGTTTCCTTGGCATGTTGCACATGGAAATTATTCAGGAACGCTTAGAGCGCGAGTACGATCTTGACCTTATTACCACCGCCCCGACCGTAGTGTATGAAGTGCTGAAAAAAGACGGCACAGTAGTAATGGTTGATAACCCAAGTGCGTTGCCTGCGGTAAATGATATTGAAGAAATACGCGAACCTATAGTGGAAGCGCATATTTTAGTGCCACAAGAATACTTAGGTAGTGTTATTACACTGTGTATAGAAAAGCGTGGCGTGCAAACCAATATGTTGTATCACGGCCGTCAAGTTGCCATAACTTATGAGCTGCCAATGGCAGAAGTGGTAATGGACTTCTTTGACCGTTTAAAGTCGACCAGCCGTGGTTATGCATCTTTAGATTATGCGTTTAAGCGTTTTCAAGTATCCAATATGCAGCGGGTAGATATTTTAATTAATGGTGAACGGGTTGATGCTTTAGCTATTATCAGTCATATCGATTTTGCTCAAGGCCGTGGTCGTTTGTTGGCAGAGAAATTAAGAGAGCTTATTCCTCGCCAGATGTTTGATATCGCCATTCAAGCGGCTATTGGTAATCACGTTATTGCTCGTACCACCATTAAGCAAATGCGTAAAAACGTACTAGCAAAATGTTACGGTGGCGATATAAGCCGTAAGAAAAAGCTGCTGCAAAAGCAGAAAGACGGTAAAAAACGCATGAAGCAAGTGGGTAACGTAGAAGTACCACAAGAAGCCTTCTTGGCCATTTTGAAAGTTGGTAGTTAATTAAGGGTTATACATGGCAGGTTACTTTGCAATTGCACTGGTATTGGCAACATTGGTTAGTGGTTTAATTTGGTTGCTTGATATTTATGTATTGGCGCCAAAACGACAGCAGAAACTTACCGCAGTGCAATCTGCCAGTAACGACGTGCCAACCGCACTGAGTGACGAGTTGCTAAAAGAACCGCAGTGGGTCGAAACCGCTAAGTCGATATTTCCGGTAATAGCGTTAATTACTATTTTCCGCTCGTTTATGTATGAACCGTTTCAAATTCCATCAGGTTCAATGATGCCAACTTTGTTAGTAGGCGATTTTATTTTAGTTGAAAAGTTCTCATACGACGTAAAAGACCCGGTGTGGCGTAAAACGCTTTATAGTAATGCTAAGCCGCAACGTGGTGATGTTGCCGTGTTTAAATACCCGAAACAGCCTACGATAGACTATATTAAACGAGTCATCGGTTTGCCTGGCGACCGCGTTATTTATCGAAATAAGCAGTTATTTATTCAACCAGCGTGTACTCAAGAGCTTAAAGCCGACTGTCCTGCATTGGAAAGCATAGCGCTTAGCTTGAAAAACGAAGGCGAGTTTTACCAGCAACAATACCCGCAACGCCGTTACACCGAACAGCTTGGTACCGTAGCACACGATATATTGCAAACACCGGCGCGTCGCGAGTATACCGAGTTATTTTATAAACAAAACGGCACAGCGATTGACGAGTTTGTCGTACCCGATGGCCATTATT
Organism: Rheinheimera sp. D18; assembly: GCF_004345025.1. GTDB lineage: Bacteria > Pseudomonadota > Gammaproteobacteria > Enterobacterales > Alteromonadaceae > Alishewanella > Alishewanella metallidurans. The sequence continues at coordinate 867,865 of NZ_CP037745.1, forward strand.
TCGTCTTAGGTGATAACCGTGACAATAGCGGTGATGGCAGGTTTTGGGGTTTTGTGCCAGAAGACAATATGGTGGGTAAGGCGGTATTTATTTGGATGAGCTTCGAATTTAATACTGATGAAAATAGCTGGATCCCAGGCTGGATACCTACAGGCGTGCGGTTTGACCGGCTTGGCAGTATTCACTAAGCGCCAGCGCACCCGTTTAAGAGACAAACATGCAAAAATCGTTAAATCCACTGATAGCCCGTTTAGGCTATCAGTTTCAACAGCCCGACCTATTAGAGCAAGCACTTACTCACCGCAGTTGTAAAGGCCAGCACAATGAACGGCTAGAATACCTTGGCGACGCGGTGCTAAGCTTAGTGATTGCTGAAACCCTTTATACTCATTTTCCTAAAGCGCGTGAAGGTGACTTAACTCGCATGCGTGCGGCGTTGGTAAAGGGGGTTACCTTGGCCGAAATTGCCCAAGAATTACGTTTATCTGAGTACTTACGTTTAGGCCCTGGCGAGTTAAAAAGTGGCGGTTTTCGGCGCGAGTCTATTTTAGCTGACGCAGTCGAGGCCATTTTAGGTGCTATTTATTTAGACTCTGGCATGGACGCGTGCAAAGAGCGTATTTTGTTTTGGTTCGGCTCACGGTTAGAGGTTATAACGCCAGGCGAGCAAAAAGATTCTAAAACATTGCTACAAGAATATTTGCAAGGGCTGCGCTTAGCGCTGCCAGTGTATGATGTAATTGCCACTTTAGGTGAAGCGCATCAGCAAACGTTTACCGTACGCTGCACTATTGCAGGTATGGCACCTTTTACCGCTACCGGCAGTTCACGCCGCAAGGCAGAGCAGGACGCCGCTCATATGGCGCTGGAAAAAATTAAGCATGACAGATAGCACCGTAACGCCAACTTATGCCGCATTAGTTGCTATTGTAGGCCGACCTAATGTGGGTAAATCTACATTGCTAAATAAGCTGGTTGGCCAGAAGGTAAGTATTACCTCAAAGAAGCCGCAAACTACAAGACATCGTATTGTTGGCATAGACACGCGTGATAATTACCAAACAGTATATGTGGATACGCCTGGCTTACATAGCGAAGAAAAGCGCGCCATTAATCGGGTAATGAACCGAGCTGCGGCCAGTTCAATTCTGGATGTAGAATTTGTGCTGTTTGTCGTTGAAGGCACGCGTTGGACTGACGATGATCAAATGGTACTTAATCGGCTAATTGCATCAAACAAGCCAGTAATACTGGTGGTGAATAAAGTAGATTTGTATCGTGATAAAGACACCTTACTACCGCATTTACAATGGTTAGGCGCACAGCTTAACTTTATTGATGTCGTGCCGTTGTCGGCTGAAACTGGCGACAACGTTGAAGCATTACGTACCGCAGTGCAAGGGCATTTACCGCCGTGCGAATTCTTTTTCCCTGAAGATTACGTTACCGACCGATCAATGCGGTTTATGGCCGCTGAAATTGTCCGTGAAAAACTTATGCGCTTTTTAGGCGAAGAATTACCTTACTCAGTAACCGTAGAAATTGAACGCTTTAAGTGGGAAGAGAAACACTATCATATCGCCGCATTAGTGTTAGTTGAGCGCGAAGGCCAAAAACGTATGGTTATCGGCAATAAAGGTGAGCGCATAAAAACGATTGCTACTGAAGCCAGAATAGATATGGCATCAATGTTAGAACAGCCGGTGTTTTTACAAGTTTGGGTAAAAGTAAAATCAGGTTGGGCTGACGATGAGCGCGCATTGCGTAGCTTAGGTTACGGCGAAGATTAACCAAGTATGCAGCCTGAGCTTTGGCCTGCCTACATTCTGCATAGCCGCCCGCTTGGTGAAAGTAAGCTAATACTTCAACTATTACTGCCTGAACAAGGGCGTTTATCCGCGGTAGTGCGAAAGAAGCAGGGCAAGCAGCGCTTGGCCTTGCAACCCTTTCAAGAGTTTATGTTGCAGCTGGTAGGCCGTAGTGAGCTTAAAACCGTATCAACTATTGATGAAGCAGCACCGGCACTGGTTTTAACCGGTAAGGTGCTATACAGCGGTTTGTATTTAAATGAATTAGTTTGTCGGTTATGGCCCGATAATTTGGCTGCAGAGCAGCTATTTTACCTGTACCAGCAATGCTTGCAGCAGTTAGCTGCAGTGCAACAAGGCGTGGTAGAGCTAGAGCCATGCTTGCGGGAATTTGAGTTTGCATTATTAACGGAGTTAGGCCAGCCAATAGATTGGCAATATGATAGTGCGGGCGGCGCATTAAATGCTCATGCTTATTATCAGTGGTACAGCGAACAAGGTTTTGTGCAAATGGCTAAAGGATATCGCGGCGAGGTATTACTTAATATTGGCCTTAAGCAATGGCAATGCGATGAAACGAAGCGCAGCGCCAAGCAACTTAGCCGGCAAATTCTTGCACCGTTACTGGGCAGCAAACCGTTGGCAAGCCGTGCATTATTTGCCGGTAGTTAATTTATAACGTTATTTTTATTTGGAGTCAGGCATGCATAACCCTATTTTTCTTGGCGTTAATATTGATCACGTTGCCACTTTGCGTCAGGCGCGCGGCACCTATTATCCAGAACCGGTGCATGCGGCCTTAGTTGCCGAGCAGGCTGGCGCCGACGGTATTACCGTGCATTTACGCGAAGATAGACGGCATATTATTGACCGTGATGTATTTGTATTACGCCAAACTATTGCTACTCGATTAAATTTTGAAATGGCGGTAACTGATGAAATGCTAGCGATAGCGACTGAGTTAAAGCCACACTTTGCTTGTTTTGTACCAGAAAAACGTGAAGAGCTCACCACCGAAGGCGGGCTAGAAGTGGTTGGCCAGCTGGCGCGTATTACCGATGCGGTTACGCAAATGCGTGAACAAAATGTGTTGGTATCATTGTTTATTGATGCCGATCAGCAACAAATTGAAGCGGCAGCTAAAGCCGGTGCACCCTACATTGAAATTCATACCGGAAAGTATGCGCATTGTACTGATATTAACGCTCAAGCTTTAGAATTAAAGCGTATTGCCGATGCTGCGGCGTTTGCCTCCACACTTGGCCTTATCGTTAATGCTGGCCACGGTTTGCATTACCATAACGTACAGCCGATAGCCGCTATACCGCAAATGTACGAGCTAAATATAGGTCATGCTATTGTTGCCCGAGCCGTATTTAGTGGTTTAGATGCTGCAGTGCGCGAAATGAAACGCTTAATGGTTGAGGCGCGCGGCTAACGTGGCCATTATTGGTTTAGGTACCGATATCGTTGAAATTGCGCGCATTAGCCAAAGCTTAGCGCGCAGTGCTGGCTTAATAAAGCGGGTGTTAACCGCTGATGAGCAAGCGATTTACCATGCCATTGCAACAAAGCATGTCGCCAACAACACGATGACAATTAGCAATACTGATAATGCCGCGCGCTATTTTGCTAAACGCTTTGCGGCCAAAGAAGCTGCGGCCAAAGCGCTTGGCACCGGTATTGGCCGAGGCGTGTCATTTCAGCATATTCAGGTTAGTAATAACGCCGAGGGCGCGCCGCAGTTAGCATTAACTGACTATGCCGCTGAACTAGCTGCCAATAAAGGTGTAACGCATATCTGGTTGTCAATTACCGATGAGCAAGCTTATGCTGCAGCTACGGTGATTTTAGAACGACAGTAATGCTACGCTGCTAAGTATTTGTTTTTACCAATCCCATATCCACTGTTGGCTTTCGTGCCACAACGCTTGCATTACATCGTCCAATTCCAGTAATTCAGGTTCAAGTTGTGTCGCGGTTTTACCCAGTTTCAATTGGGTTTCAAGTAATTCTGCTAATTGTTTTAACCGTGGTACACCGGTATAACAACAGGCGCCGTGCAATTTATGTATTTGTTGCAGTAGCTGCTGCGCATCGTCTGAGGCCAAAGCTTGCTGTATTGCTACGCGACTAGGCGAAATGCTATTAACTAGCATTAACAACATTTCCTTCATTAAACTGCATTTACCGCTAGCGCGCTCTAACGACAATGGCCAGTCGACAAGTTTACTTATGGGCCAACTGCGATCTGTCTCTGCTACGCGGCTACTAGGGCAAAACTCCTGCAAGCAACAGTGCAATATATTTTCATCTAGAGGCTTACTTAAAAACTCATTAAAGCCCAGTTTAAGTAAACGCTCGCGTTCACCGTCAATCGCATGTGCCGTAACGGCAATTATTGGGGTATGTTCGTTTAACGAACTTTGACGAATGCGTTGGCAAGCGGTAATGCCGTCCATAACGGGCATATTAATATCCATAAAAATAATGTTATAGGCGCGCTGTGTTGCTTTATGCCACGCTTCAGCGCCATCTTGCGCAGACTCTATTTGCTCAACATGTTCCGCTAACAGGGTATTAATAAGCTTTAAGTTGGCACCATTGTCATCAACCGTAAGCACTCTAATGCTGGCTTGGCTGCGCACGGTTTGCTCGTCGACTACTTTTTGCTGCGTTAGGTAGGGGCTGGCCAATGCGCTGGCTAATTTTCGTAAGTGCGGCGGTTTTGATAAACAGCCATCTGCACCCGAGCTTAATAGCGTTTCGCGTAAATGCGGTGATAACGTATTTACCAGTAGATAGGTGTTACTGCAGTGCGGTTTTATTTGCTGCATTAATGCCAGTACTTGATTAACTTGGTTTAGCGCCACTGTGCGGCCAATTAAACCGATATCATAATGTTGGTTATGTGCCAGCGCTTGCTGCAACTGGCCTTTAGTAGCACAAGCAGTAACTTGCAAACCCCAGCTATGCAATAAACTTAGCGTCGCCTCGCGAGAGTGCTGCTGTGATTCAAAGTATAATAAGCTTTTATTTTCTAACACCTCTAATGGCAGATTGTCGGCAACGGATAACTGGTGGCGTAAACATTTAACGGTAAACCAAAAAGTAGAGCCTTCAGCTTGTTTACTTTCAAAGCCAATTTTACCGTTCATAGCTTTAACTAGCCGTTGTGAAATCATTAAACCTAAGCCGGAACCACTTTGATGGCTGCGCGCGTCGCTATGGCTAAAACCTTGGAATAGCTGGCTTTGCTGCTCTTCGCTTATGCCTTGACCGGTATCTTGCACTGAGCAATGCAAAATGAGCTGCTCTTCGTTTAGCAATGTGGCTGACACGCGAATAACTATGCTGCCATGCTCGGTAAATTTAATCGCATTCCCGGCAATGTTCATTAAAATTTGGACAATCCGCACCGGATCGGCCACCACATCATCAGGGCAGGAGGGTTCAACCATTAATACCAGTTCGAGTTGTTTCTCAAAGGCGTTTGCTGCTAAAAGCTCAATAGCATCATTTAATAAATCACGTAAAGAAAATGGCTCGAGGTTAATGGATAGCCTGCCTTCTTCTAATTTAGAAAAATCTTGTACGTCGTTTACTAGATGCAGCAAGCTATTGGCAGATTTTTGAATAATAGTTAAATAGTCATGCTGACTACTAGTTAATTGGGTTTTAAGCAGCTGGCGGCTAAAGCCGATAACTCCGTTGAGCGGGGTACGTAATTCATGGCTCATTTTTGCCAAAAATTCAGATTTTTGCCGGTTATCCTCTTGCGCTTTGCGCTTAGCAAACTCAAGTTCAATATTCTGGACTTCTAGCTGCTCCATACTTTGCTGTAAGTCACAAGTAACCTGTTCAATTTGTTGTTGTAATTCATTTTCCTGTGCGCGAAGTTGCATACCTAGTAGGTTTAAATTTTGTTGTAATACCATCAGTTCATTAATTATGGCGCTGGTATCAACTTCAACGGTTTCGCCATTAAGTAGCTGTTGTAAATTGCGTACAATGTGTTTTATTGGTCGGTGTAGGTTGCGCAATAGCAGTAGGGTTGGCAACATTATTAGCAGCATAAAAGCTAATGTCAGCGCTGCGGTCTGTAATAGCATGTTTTGCTGTTGTAATTGCAATTGAGCTTTAGGCAGTTGTAATAATAGATAGCCTAGCTGTTGCGAATGCGCACTATCGGTGCTGGTTAGCAGCGGCTGATAAAATATTAAGCTGCTGCTGTTTTCCGAGAGTAAACCTAAGTCAGGCAAGGTTTCGCCAGCGTTTAGCCGTAAGCTTTTATCAAATTGCTGCGAGTTGGTATGTAACACCGGCTGGTACTGGGCATTAAACAGACTGATATTGCTTAGCAGTGGCGAATTAAACCGGTGCGCACTTTCTAATAGCTGTTGTAAGGCGGGCATATTTTGTCGGCTGAGCAAATCTTGGCTACTCATTGCCAGCGGCAAGGCAATATCGCGAGCGCGCTCGTTAAAAGAAAAGGCTAACTCATGATAGCGAACATAGCTAAAATAGCCTGCACAGAATACACTGACCAGCAATGCAGGCAGTAGGCTGCAAAGCCATAACCAAGTGCGTAATCCAATTTTTTTCATTGTCGCAGGCTGTACTGTAATTATCGTTGCTTGGATAATGACATAACACATCGCTGTTGCCTACAATCTGATAGAGAAGCCATGCTTAACATATACAAAGCCAAACCTAAAACGAGCTTATTGGGTAAAACCCTAACCTTTCAGATTGATAGCGCTGATTATGAGGTGCAAGGTATTAGCCAATATCAGCAAAAAATCGCTTTTGTTAGTGGCGCTTTACCGGGTGAGCGGGTACAAGCAAAAATACTAGAAGACAAAGCCGGCTTTATTAAAGCGACAACAATAAAAGTATTGCAACCCTCGGTATTACGGGTAACGGCGCCTTGCCACTACGCTGCTATATGTGGCGGTTGTCAGCTACAACATCTAAGTATCCAAGCGCAGCGCGACTTAAAGCAGCAAGGCATAGATCAGTTAATTAGGCACCAAACAGGTTTAAGCGCGTTACCGTGGCAAGCCATGTTGGTAGATGATGACCACGGTTATCGTCGTCGCGCCAGAATTGGCATTTGGTATGATAAAAAGCAGCGTCGTGTTAGCGTGGGTTTTCGCCAAAGTGGTGATAAACACATTGTGGCAATCGCAAACTGCATGGTGTTGTCGCCGTTATTAGCACCAATCTTTACTGTGTTAAATAAGATTATTCCGCAATTAAAAGATCCAGCCGCCGTAACCCATGCCGAAGTATTGCAGGCGGGCGAGCAGGCTTTTGTTACTTTGCGCCATACCAAGCCGTTAACTGTTGACGAACAGCAGTTATTTATTGCCGCTTGGCCCGAGGCTGTTTGGTTAGGCGAGGCAGAGCCTAGTGTTATTCATTATTGGCAGCCAGACGTGCAACCGCATTATTACTTAGCAGAGCAAAACCTACGCTTAGAATTTGCTACTGATGCCTTTATTCAAATTAATGCCGAGCTTAATCAAAAAATGGTTACTCAGGCGCTTAACTGGTTGAATATCAACGCTAACGATGTCGTGTTAGATTTATACGCGGGTATTGGCAATTTTACCTTGGCGTTGGCCCAGCAGGCTAAAACCGTTTACGGCATTGAAGGGGTTAGCAAAATGGTGCAGCAGCTGGCAACTAATGCCCAATTAAACGGTCTGAGCAACGTTGTGGCGTTTCAAGCTGATTTGCATTTAGCTTGGCCTAAAACCAGTTGGAATAAGCCGATATACACTAAGGTGTTGCTGGACCCAGCCCGTGCCGGTGCCGTGGGCGCTATTGAGCAAATTACTAAATTAAAACCGCAGCAAATATTATATGTGTCGTGTAATAGTGCGACCTTTGCGCGTGATGCCAAACATTTGCTACAAAGTGGCTATCGTTTAGAAAAAATCTGTGGCGTAGATATGTTTGCCCACACCAGTCATTTAGAGTTAATGGCATCGTTTAGCCGGTTGTAACATAAAAAGGAGTCAGTACATGGTTAGGGTTCGTCAGTCACACAGCAATGAGTACAACAGTGGTGAAACACTGGCGTGGTTATGTTCGTTAGATCTGACAGAGAAAAAGATTACTAGCCTAATGAATGCTGAACAGTGGCTAAAGCAACACCAGTTACTGGATACTGAGCTGGCCGTGCGCACTGGTTGGGAGATGGTCGAAATTCTGGCCGAACTGCGCATGGACAGCGATTCGTTATTAGCGGCATTGTTGTTTCCGCTACTGGATGCGGGTTTAGTTACCACTGAGCAGCTGGAGCCTGAATTTCCAGCCAATGTTATGATAATGCTGCGCGCGGTACAGCAAATGGAGGCCATTCGTACTATTCCTACCGGCCCTAACCAAAGTGTTAATCCGCTACAGGCCGATAATCTGCGGCGTATGCTGCTGGCCATGGTTGAAGACGTGCGCGCCGTAGTTATTAAGCTTGCCGCGCAAATTTGTTATCTGCGCGAAGTGAAAAATGCTGACGAAGAAACGCGTGTGTTGGCAGCTAAAGAAACCAACGCCATTTTCGGGCCTTTAGCTAATAGATTAGGCATTGGTCAACTAAAGTGGGAGTTAGAAGATTTAGCATTTCGTTATTTGCACCCACAGCTATATAAACAAATTGCCAGCCTACTAGAAGAAAAGCGTTTAGATCGAGAGCAATACCTGCAAGATTTTGTTAGCTCGGTGCAGCAAAAAATGGCCGATGCGAATGTAAAAGCCGAGGTGCAGGGGCGGCCAAAACACATTTTTAGCATTTGGAAAAAAATGCAAAAAAAACAAGTGGAATTTGACCAACTATATGATATCCGTGCAGTACGCATTATAACTGAACAAGTACAAGACTGTTATGCGGCACTGGGTTTAGTGCATACCAGCTGGCGGCATCTCCCCAAAGAATTTGATGACTATATTGCTACGCCAAAGCAAAATGGCTATCAGTCTATTCATACCGTAGTACTTGGCCCACAAGGGCGCGCGATTGAAATTCAAATACGTACTCGGCAAATGCATGAAGACTCAGAACTAGGTGTTGCCGCGCATTGGCGTTACAAAGAGGGTAACGCCACGGGTAAAGGCAGTGCAAATGATGAAAAAATTGGTTGGCTGCGTAAATTATTGCAATGGCAAGAAGATGTTGTCGACAGTACCGATTTAGCTGAAGAACTACGCAATCAGGTTATTGAAGATCGGGTTTATGTGTTTACGCCCAAAGGCGATATTGTCGATTTGCCAATGGGCTCTACGCCCCTCGATTTTGCTTATTATGTGCATTCTAATGTTGGCCATCGCTGCATTGGCGCAAAAATATCTGGCCGCATAGTGCCCTTCACTTACCAGTTAAAAACTGGCGATCAGGTTGAAATTTTAACCGGCCGTGAGTTGAATCCTAGCCGTGATTGGCTAAACCCTAACTTAGGCTATTTAAAGTCCAGCCGCGCGCGCTCAAAAGTGCAGTATTGGTTTCGCCTGCAAGACCGTGATAAAAACCTTGCCGCGGGTAAAGAGCTGCTTGATACCGAATTGGCTCGGTTAAATTTAGTGATGAACCAGCCAGCAAAAGTAATTAGCCGATTTAACGTTAACTCGATGGAGGAGCTCTTAGTCGGTATTGGCGGCGGCGAAATAAAAGTTACCCAAGTGGTGCACTTTATTCAAAGCCAATACGGTAAAGCTGAGCAGCCAGATATTGATCCGCGTTTAATTACCAAGCCGCTAGCACCAACGAAAGCTAAAAGCGATGTAGTCGTGCAAGGGGTGGGTAATTTACTAACCCATATGGCCGGTTGTTGTCATCCGTTACCGGGTGATGCCATTGTTGGCTACATTACGCAAGGGCGCGGCATTGCCATTCACCGCGATGACTGTGATCAATTTAAAACCTTGCAAGACACTAACCCAGCTCGGGTAGTAGATGCGACCTGGGGCGACAAATATGCATCAGGTTATGAGGTTGATATTCGCATTGTTGCACACGACCGTAATGGTTTACTGCGTGATATCACCAGCATATTAGCTAATGAAAAAGCCAACGTAACGAAAATGAGCAGTAGCTCAGATATTAAAGCGCAAACCGCGGTAATTAATATGACCCTAGAGTTGTATAACCTCGACTCGCTAAATAAATTATTAAGCAAAATTAGCCAGATAGACGATGTAGCCGAAGCTAAACGCGCGCATCATTAATAGTAAAAGGAAAACTGTGCCAGACAATATTAACCGCCTGTTAGCCATCATGAGCCGGCTGCGCGACCCGGAACACGGCTGCCCATGGGATCTAAAGCAAAGCTATGCCAGTATTGTGCCCTACACCCTAGAAGAAGCCTATGAAGTGGCCGATGCCATAGCGCGGCAAAGCTTTGACGAACTAAAAGACGAGCTGGGAGACTTACTATTTCAGGTGGTCTTTTACGCACAAATTGCTAAAGAAGAAGGCCGCTTTGCCTTTGATGATTGCGTAGCCGCCATATGTGACAAACTAGAGCGGCGCCACCCACATGTATTTGGCGAATTAAACCTAGCCGACGCTGATGCAGTATTAAAAAACTGGGAAGCGCTAAAAACTGAAGAACGCAAAGACGTAGGCCAAAACAGCGTGTTGGATAATATTCCACAGGCCATGCCAGCGCTAAGCCGGGCTTATAAATTGCAAAAACGCTGCGCTAACGTCGGTTTTGACTGGCCAAGTGTTGATGGCTGCTGGGATAAAGTAAAAGAAGAAATTCTTGAAGTTGAGCAAACACAAGCTGACAGCCCAGAACTTAGCGAAGAGTTGGGTGATTTAATGTTTGCACTGGTAAACGTGGTGCGTAAACACAAACTAGATCCAGAAGCTGTGCTGCGAGCGGCCAATAGCAAGTTCGAACGGCGTTTTCGCGCGGTTGAGCAAGCGTTAGTGCTTAATGGCAAAACGCCTGAGCAATCTAACTTAGATGAAATGGAACAACTATGGCAGCAAATAAAACAGCAGGTTTAAATCAGGGGCGCTGATAATAAACCCGCGCCCCGGCGAACTAATATTAATTGACTTCGTCAGGTTCAGTGAATTCTAGGTTGGCGGCTTTTACATGTTTATCACGTAATTTGCCTGTAACAGAACTGAGCTTACGCTGCATTTTCTCTGCCGCGCCAGTAATGGCTTGGCCAACCGTCGCGGCATGTTCAGTGATCGCTAGCGGGTCTAAACCATCAAAACGCGCTTCAATAGTACAGCGCTTATCATGACCATCGTGTTTTTGCTGGCCATTCTCATCACTTAAGTGCACTTCAATACGGGTCAGGTTATCAGCAAAACGATTTAGTTTGCTTTGTAATATATCACGGGCAAACTCGGCCAACCGTTCGTCGGATTTAATGTGGCGGTCTGTGTGTAGTTGAATTTGCATAGGCTACTCCTGTTGTTGACTAAGTGGCGAGACGTTGAATTTTCTAGCTCGCCTATGTCGCATGATATTCCATCTGTTAATACATATCTGGTGACGACTTAAGCGTTCGACAAGGCCCTGCTGACAAAGTTTTTGTAACTACTTAATAAATTGCGGTAGTTGACAGCTTTACATTGAGTGCGTCGCTGCGCTTTGCTATACTTTCTTCCCGTCCTGATACCAAATATTAGCCAACCTTTATCGTCCCTGTGTTTACACTGGGTGCGTGGTTATTTTTGATATTCATCTATTGATTAACATTGTCTCAGGGGTCTTATGACTACAAGATATATCTTTGTGACGGGTGGCGTGGTTTCATCGCTCGGTAAAGGCATTGCCGCAGCGTCGCTGGCTGCTATTTTAGAAGCGCGAGGCCTAAAGGTAACCATTCTTAAGCTCGACCCCTACATTAACGTTGACCCCGGCACCATGAGCCCAATTCAGCATGGTGAGGTGTTTGTTACCGAAGATGGCGCTGAAACTGACCTAGATTTAGGCCACTACGAACGTTTCATTCGCACTAAAATGACAAAGTTAAACAACTTTACCCAAGGTCGTATCTACGCCGATGTATTACGCCGCGAGCGTCGTGGCGATTACTTGGGCGCGACAATTCAAGTTATTCCGCATATTACCAATGAAATTAAAAGCCGCGTAGTTGCAGGCGCTGAAGGCCACGACATTGCCATTGTAGAAATTGGTGGCACGGTTGGTGATATTGAGTCTTTACCGTTTTTAGAAGCGATTCGTCAGTTAGGTGCTGAAGTAGGCCGCGAGCGCACTTTATATATGCATCTGACATTAGTGCCATACTTGGGTACTGCCGGTGAAATTAAAACTAAGCCAACTCAGCATTCAGTAAAAGAGCTGCGCTCAATTGGTATTCAGCCAGATATTTTGATCTGCCGTTCAGACCGAGCCATTCCAGCCAACGAGCGTTCTAAAATCGCCTTGTTTACTAACGTAGAAGAAAAAGCGGTTATCTCGTTAAAAGACGTATCAAGTATTTATCAAATTCCAGCCTTGTTAAAGTCTCAAGGCTTAGACGATCTTGTTTGTCGTCGGTTCTATATTGAAGCACCAGAAGCTAACCTAGCCGAATGGGAGCAGGTGCTGTATCAGCAAACTAACCCAACCGGTGAAGTCACTATTGCTATGGTAGGTAAATATACCGAGCTGCCAGATGCGTATAAATCGGTCAACGAAGCATTATCACACGCTGGCTTAAAAAACCGTGTTACCGTGCACATTAAGTATATTGACTCGCAAGATGTTGAAACCAAAGGCATGGGCATGTTAGCCGGTGTTGATGGCATTTTAGTGCCGGGTGGCTTTGGCGAGCGCGGTGTTGAAGGTAAAATTATGACTGCGCAGTATGCCCGTGAAAACAACATACCTTATTTAGGTATTTGTTTAGGTATGCAAGTGGCGCTAATTGAATTTGCGCGTAACGTAGTGGGTATGAGCCATGCTAACTCAACTGAATTTAACCCAGATACACCTTATCCAGTAGTGGGTTTAATTACCGAATGGCGCGATGCCGACGGTTCGGTAGCAACACGTACTGACGAGTCAGATTTAGGCGGCACTATGCGCTTAGGCAGTCAAAAGTGTAATTTAGTTGATAACACTAAAGCGCGCGAAATATATGGCCAAGCGGTGATTAGCGAACGCCATCGCCATCGGTATGAAGTTAATAATAACTTGCGACCACAATTAGAAGATGCCGGCTTAGTGGTGTCAGGTTTGTCTGCTGATAACCAACTGGTTGAGATGATTGAAATACCCGCGCATCCATTTTTTGTTGCTGCGCAGTTTCATCCGGAATTTAACTCAACACCACGTGATGGCCATCCACTGTTTCAAAGCTTTGTTGCTGCGGTGTTCAAAGCGCAAAAACAGAAATCGGTATAACCTATGCTAAGCCGTGTGAATATATCCGCGGCTGTTTTTTTTAACAGGGAAATTTAAGCATGTCTGAAATTATAAAAATTATCGCTCGTGAAATCATGGATTCTCGCGGCAACCCAACGGTAGAAGCCGATGTTTATTTAGCTAGCGGCGCAATGGGCCGTGGTTGTGCGCCATCAGGTGCATCAACGGGTTCACGCGAAGCGTTAGAACTGCGTGATGGCGATAAAACCCGCTATTTAGGTAAAGGCGTTACTAAAGCCGTGGCTAATATTGTTGGCCCTATTCAGACCGCACTAAAAGGTAAACAAGCTGATCAGCAGCAACACATTGATCAGATCATGATTGATTTAGATGGCACTGAAACTAAAAGCAACCTAGGCGCAAACGCGATATTGGCGGTGTCTTTAGCGGTAGCGCGTGCAGCAGCTGCTGATAAGCACATTCCACTGTATCAACATATTGCTGATTTAAACGGCACGCCAGGTGTGTATAGCATGCCAGTACCCATGATGAATATTATCAATGGCGGCGAGCACGCTGATAACAACGTTGATATTCAAGAGTTTATGGTGCAGCCGGTTGGCGCAAAAAGCTTTGCTGAAGCGCTGCGTATGGGGGCCGAAATTTTCCATAGCTTGAAAAAAGAGTTACAAAAACGTGGCCTTAATACGGCAGTAGGTGACGAAGGTGGTTTTGCCCCTGATCTTAAGTCAAATGAAGAAGCATTAACGGTGATCGTTGAGGCGGTAAAAGCGGCTGGTTACGAGATGAATAAAGACGTAACCTTAGCCCTAGACTGTGCCGCTACTGAATTTTACAAAGACGGTAAATACGTATTAAGCGGCGAGAATAAAAGCTTTGATTCATATGGCTTTAACGACTATTTGGCCGGCTTAACTCAGCGTTACCCTATAGTGTCAATTGAAGACGGTTTAGATGAAAGCGATTGGGATGGTTGGAAAGATTTAACCAATAAACTAGGTGATGAGATACAACTGGTTGGCGACGATTTATTTGTTACTAACACCAAAATTTTAGCCCGTGGCATCGCGCAGGGTATTGGTAACTCTATTTTAATTAAAGTTAACCAAATTGGTACCTTAAGCGAAACTTTAGCGGCAATTAAAATGGCGAAAGACGCCGGTTTTACTGCCGTAATTTCACACCGCAGTGGTGAGACCGAAGATGCGTTTATTGCTGATTTAGCAGTGGGTACTGCAGCTGGGCAAATTAAAACCGGTTCACTGTGTCGGTCAGACCGGGTAGCAAAGTACAATCAGTTATTGCGTATTGAACAAGAATTAGCTGGAAAGGTGCCATATAACGGCCGCAGCGAAATTAAAGGTCAGTAATAACGAACAATAAATAATAAAGCCACCTTCAGGTGGCTTTATTATTAGCGACAAAACTTATTATTACTAAGGGTTTTTACTTTGCAAAGTCGAGTCAATTAGCTAACATCTGGCCATGATAGATACCAGTGTTAATCAGCCGCATTTCTGGCAGGTGTCCAGAGAAAACCAGACGTATACCGAGCTATGTAACGCTTTGTATGAACGCGAGCTATTACGTCTATCGCAATTAAGCACAGAGCAATTACTCAGGTTACCTAACCGACTTGCCAGCTTGCCGTTTTATATCCGTCGTGCTGCCAGTAATATCTTACAACAAAAAAATCAGCTTGAACTGGACAGCCAAAATGCCTCTTGGTATCACAAGCAAGCAAGTTCATGCCCAGCGCGTAAACAACACGCCGATCCTATTGATGCGTTTTATAATAAGTACGCCAAACCGGGTTTAATTGTACCCCTGTATATTACCCAGCTTACGCAAGAGCAAATCGTTTTAGATAGTGTAGATGAGGTCGATAGCGAAGGTCTTAGGTTACATTGCAATGAACACGGTTGGTTTAGTTTTTCTGGTACGCCGCTTGAATCGCAAAATAGTGATAAATTTCTATTAAAACCGGTTAAAACTATTGTTACTGCAGCCTGCTGTGGTCATCAATGGTTAAATGGTGACAAAAAGCCACCGCGACGCCTTAGTTTGCGTGAGCTGCTATTAGCAAGTCGACTAAACTGGCAAAACTTTGCTAAGCCATTACCAGCATTGTTGGACTAATCGTGGTTTCCTACTTTGCATTCATCGGCCAAGGCTTCATAATAACTAAAGCTTTTTTAACGAAGTTGTAATATGCGAATACTCACCTTACTACTTATTGTCTTACTCGGCTTGCTGCAATACCGTTTATGGTTTGGCGAACATAGTATTGCCGACTATTTTCGCCAGCAAGAAGAGCTACGCAGCCAGCAAGCAAGTAACCTAGAGCTAGCGAAACGCAATAGATTGTTGCTTGCGGATGTAAAAGACTTACAACAAGGGCTTGATGCCATTGAAGAGCGAGCGCGAAACGAACTTGGTCTGATTAAAGAAGATGAAGTGTTTTTTCGTATGATTAGCCAACATGGTGATAACGGTGGCAGCAATGACTGACCCCGTTTTGCCAGCAATAGCCGCTATAATGCCGGCAGCTGGCATTGGCTCACGTATGCAAAGCAGTGTACCCAAACAATATTTACAACTGCATGGCAAAACTATTTTAGAGCATAGTATCGCTAAACTGCGTTCGGTGCCGGCTATCCAACAACTATGGTTAGCCTTGGCCGCTGATGATCCTTACTTTGATACCACAGCATTGGCTAATGACGACATTATCCGCGTAAAGGGTGGTGATGAGCGAATGCACTCGGTGTTAAACGCGCTGTGCTTTATTGATGAATATCAGTACCCTTGGGTTTTAGTGCATGACGCCGCTAGGCCGTTGGTACGTAAAAGTGATATTGAACAGCTGATTAAGCGCTGTATCAGCTCAGGTGAAGGCGGTATTCTTGCTTGTCGAGTGCGCGATACGATGAAGCGCGGCGAAAATACCGTCAGTGAAACAGTAAGTCGCGAGCATTTATGGCATGCGCTAACACCGCAATTATTCCCGACGGCCATTTTAAAGGCCGCACTTAATGACGCGATATTGGCTGGTATTAATGTTACTGATGAAGCCTCGGCCATGGAATGGGCAGGGCATAAGGTGTTGCTAGTTGAAGGCCATAGCGACAATATTAAAATTACGCAGCCAGCTGATTTAGCGCTGGCTGCGTTTTATCTGGAGCAGTCAATTTAATGAAAATGCGTGTAGGCCATGGTTTTGATGTACATGCCTTTGGCGGCGATGGGCCAATTACACTTGGTGGTGTAAAAATAGATTATCCACAAGGGCTATTGGCGCACTCCGACGGTGATGTAGTGCTGCATGCCTTGTCAGATGCGCTACTCGGTGCTTTAGCAATGGGTGATATTGGCCATCATTTCCCTGATACCGATGTTGCATTTAAAGGTATTGATAGCCGTATTTTATTACGCAAAGTGTATGCTGATATACAAACTGCGGGTTATAGCGTGGGTAATTTAGATATTACCATCATGGCGCAAGCGCCAAAGATGGCTCCGCATATTACGGCAATGCGCCAGTGTATTGCTGACGACCTAGCTTGTGAGTTGTCTCAGGTTAACGTTAAGGCCACCACCACTGAAAAGTTAGGCTTTGTCGGGCGCAAAGAGGGCATAGCAGTTGAAGCGGTAGTGTTATTGGTTAGCGCATGATTAACAATAAACCTTTAGCCTATTTATATGCTGAACCGACAGCTACCGCGTTACTACGCCAGCAAGCTGATGATTTTATTGTCGATGAACAGCTAAACTTTAGCCCCAGTGGTGCTGGCGAACATGTGCTGCTGCAAATTGAGAAAATAGGCCAGAATACCCAATACGTAGCCAAGCAGTTGGCAACGTTAACGGGGCTGCGCGCCCGCGATATTAGCTATGCCGGTTTAAAAGATCGACATGCGGTAACTAGGCAGTGGTTTTGCTTTAAATGGCCGATTAAACAAGAACTCGATTGGCAAAGTTGGCAGCTTGAAGGGTGTAAAATCCTCGATATGCAGCGCCATTATCGTAAGTTACGTTTGGGCGCTTTAAAAGCGAATCTATTTAAAATTCGCCTGCGCGAGGTATCTAACGCTGCTGATGTGCTTAAACGCGCGGAGCTATTGCTAGACGGTGTACCTAACTATTATGGTGAGCAGCGCTTTGGCATCAATGGTGGTAATTTAGTGCTGGCTGAGCAGCTATTTAGTGGTCAAAGTATTACCGATCGCAAGTTACGCGGCTTAGCCTTGTCGGCAGCCCGATCTTTTATCTTTAACCAGCAAGTGGCGGCGCGTATTAACCATGGGTTATTTAACCAAATAGTAGATGGTGATGTGCTACAACTGGATGGTTCAGGTTCGGTATTTCGCGCAGCGCAAACTGATAGTGCGTTGCAGCAACGTTTGACTGAAAAAGACCTACATATAACCGCAGTACTTGCTGGCATTGGCGAACCTATGGTTAGCGCAACCGCCGCTGAATTTGAGCAGCAAGTGTTAGCTCAGTATGCCTCGTTAGTGCAAGGGCTAGAAGATTACCGCTTAAAAGTAGAACGCAGAGCCATTAGGCTAGTGCCACAACAGTTGGCGATACAGCAGCAGGGCGCAGATATTAACCTTAGCTTTGCCCTGCCTGCAGGTTGCTTTGCGACTAGCGTGCTGCGCGAGTTAGTGAATTATCGTGATTGCGGCCGTCAAGCGGCGGCATTGGAGTAGCGAATGCGCATTTTATTAAGTAATGACGATGGCGTGCATGCCAAGGGCATGCAAGTGTTGCAACAAGCGCTTTGTCAAATAGCAGAAGTTACCACTGTGGGGCCAGATCGTAACTGTAGTGGCGCTAGCAGTTCGTTAACACTAATGAATCCGCTGCGGGTACAGAAAATGGAAAACGGCTTTTTATCAGTTAATGGCACACCAAGTGATTGTGTACACCTTGCCATTAGCAAGCTATTGTCGTTTACGCCAGACTTAGTGGTGGCAGGTATTAACCACGGTGCCAACTTGGGCGATGATGTGCTGTATTCTGGTACGGTAGCGGCCGCAACTGAAGGACGCTACTTAGGCTTGCCGGCTATTGCCGTATCGTTAGCCGGTCGTGGTGATGAACATTTTGCCACCGCAGCTCATGTCACTATACAGGTAATTAAAAAGTTAAAATCACATCCATTACCAGCCGATCAAATTCTTAATATCAATGTACCAGCTATACCCATTGCAGAGCTAAAAGGCATTCAGGTAACACGGTTAGGGCGTCGGCATAAAGCAGAAACCATGACCAGTACTACTGATCCCTGGGGCCGAGAAATATATTGGTATGGTGTACTTGGCCCTGAGCTAGATGCTGGCGAGGGCACTGATTTTTATGCAGTAGCGAATAACTACGCTTCTATTACGCCACTGCAAATTGATATGTCGGCATACCGCAGTATGGACCGATTGAAACAATGGTTAGAAGGGATAAATTTGTAACATGGCCGTCGCAAATTCTCGTAGCGCCGCGGTATTGGCGCAAAAACTTCAAAGCGAAGGTATTACACAGCAACAGGTGCTAACGGCAATTGCTAATACGCCGCGTCATCTGTTTGTCGAAGCTGTATTGGCACATAAAGCTTATGAAAATACCGCTTTACCTATTGGCCAAGGCCAAACTATTTCGCAGCCTTATATTGTCGCTCGTATGACTGAGTTGCTATTACAAGACAAAGCGCCCGGCAAATTATTAGAAATAGGTACTGGCTCAGGCTACCAAACGGCAATATTGGCGCGGTTATTCTCACATGTGTGCAGTGTTGAGCGTATTAAAGCTTTGCAGTTTCAGGCAAAGCGCCGCCTCCAACAATTAGATTTACATAATGTATCAATGAAGCACGGTGATGGCTGGCAAGGTTGGCCTAGCAAGGCGCCGTTTGACAGCATTATTGTTACCGCAGCACCAAGCGAAGTGCCTATTGCGTTGTTACAACAACTAAGCGATGGTGGCAGACTAGTTATCCCAGTTGGTTTGCATGAGCAAGTCTTGCGTGTGTATCAACGTAGCGGTAGTGAGTTTACCAGCCAAGATATTGAAGCTGTTCGGTTCGTACCTCTAGTACCCGGTGAACTAGCCTAGGCGTTTAGCATCTAAGGTTAGCGTTAATTTTTCATTCTGACGCCCATATTTACAGTGCTATATACAAAGGCAATCAACAAGGAAAGTAAATGCAGTTTTTGCAGTGGATCATAAAAGGCTTGGCGATGGGCGCAGCGGATGTTGTGCCAGGCGTGTCTGGCGGCACCTTAGCGTTTATTCTCGGTATTTACGAGCGTCTACTCGGCGCAATTAGCCATTGTAATATACAGGCGGTTAAGCTGCTGTTGCAGGGGCGCGTTAAAGCTATGTGGCAGTACGTCGATGGCACTTTTTTACTGTGTTTGTTTGGCGGTATCTTATTTAGTGTATTTACACTGGCAGGTATTATTTCTTATTTATTAGTACATAGACCCATTCCATTGTGGGCATTGTTTTTTGCATTAATTATTACCGCGTTACCGCATTTATGTCGCAGTTTACGCTGGAGCGTTTGGCGCTTATTACTCTGCGCGTTAGGTATCCTATTTTCTGTACTGGTGGGTATGTTAACACCACAGGAATTACAGCCACAAAGTTGGATGTTCTTTGTTGCTGGTGCAGTAGCAATTTGCGCGATGATTTTACCCGGTATTTCTGGCAGTTTTATTTTGTTAATGTCTGGCATGTATGCGCCAGTACTGCTTGCCGTAACTGAATTACAATTAGGTGTGCTAGCGTTATTTATGCTCGGTTGCATTGTTGGCTTGTTAAGTTTTTCGCGGTTATTAAATTGGCTATTGCAACATTATCATGACGCGAGTTTGGCATTGTTAATTGGTATCGTTATTGGTGCACTGTATCGAATTTGGCCTTGGCAGGTGGCGCAGCAGCTTTATTTACCTTGGCACTACGCCGACAGTATTGGGCCTGCGGATACTTTTCTGGCGCTAATTTGCGCGCTAGCCGGAGTAATAGTAATGTTGTTATTGCTTAATTTAGAAAAATGGTTAAAACCAGCTTCGGTGAACGCTAAGCCAGCAGCAAACGAATAGGAAATATAGTATCCGTTGTTTTAACGACTACTCTTTCACGTTAACGCAAACCTTTGGTTGGATTAACAAAGGTGCGCTGCTGTTGCTTTTACTGCAGGTTGTGGCTTGTTCGTCACGTACCGCACCTGCGCCTGTTACTACGCTTGATCTGAGAGAAAACTTCTATCAGCAGCGTAACCGAGGTAGTTTAAACGCACATACTTATACCGTTCAGCGTGGCGATACGTTGTATTCAATCGCGTTTCGTGCCGGTAAAGACGTGCGCGAGCTAGCGGCTATTAATAACATTGCCAGCCCGTACACTATTTATCCACAGCAAAAATTACGCCTTGGTGGTAAGGTTGCGCTTAACCACAAAAAGTCGACACCAAGTGTGGCGCAGGTAGAAAGCACCAAGCCAGCTCCTAGCAAAAAAACACCGACCATTATAAAACCCACGCCGAGTGTAAAGCCGGCTCCGGTTCAAGTTGTAAAAAACACCAGTAACCAGAGTTCAAGCCAAACAAAATCAAATAGTTCGGTTAAACCAGTTGCGTCAGAAAATCAAAAGAGTTATGGTCAGACAGTAGCTATAAAAAACAAAAAAAGCGCGGATCTTACCCCGAATGTTGGCTTGGTGCAATGGCAGTGGCCAGTTAAAGGGAAAATAATTTCTGGGTTTTCGCATAAAGAGCAGGGCAATAAAGGTGTCGATATTAGTGGCGCGGAGGGCAATAGGGTCAATGCTGCTGCTAGTGGGCAGGTTGTGTATGCCGGTAACGCGCTAAGAGGGTATGGCAACTTAATTATAATTAAGCATAACGATGATTACCTAAGTGCATACGCTCACAACAGAAAGATGCTGGTAGCAGAAAAGCAGATGGTAATGGCAGGCCAGCAAATTGCCGAACTAGGTAGTACCGATGCAACTGATGCACGTTTGCATTTTGAGATACGTTATCGTGGTAGTTCGGTTGATCCATTAAAATATTTACCAAAATAATTAGATTAAAACACTAGCGTCATAAGAAGGATTAGATAGCGTCTGGCTAGCCCCAGCACCCTGTATACGTGGGAGAAAGGACATGACACAAAAAAGTGATGATGTACTAGATTATAAAGAAGACGAGATAGAGGATGAGGGGCTACTCGACGATGAAGCCGAACCGGATGCCGCTGCTTTAGCAACTGAAGAAGTTGGTAATGATGAAGTTTTTGCCAAAGACGACAGTCAAAAAACCATGGATGCCACGCAGATTTATTTGGGGGAAATTGGTTTCTCACCACTGCTTTCTGCTGAAGAAGAGGTCTACTTTTCGCGCCTAGCATTAAAAGGTGACCAAGCTGCGCGCAAACGAATGATTGAAAGTAATTTACGTTTAGTCGTTAAAATTGCGCGTCGATATATCAACCGTGGTTTGGCATTGTTAGATTTAATTGAAGAAGGCAACCTTGGCTTAATTCGCGCGGTAGAAAAGTTTGACCCTGAACGAGGTTTCCGATTTTCTACTTATGCTACTTGGTGGATCCGCCAGACCATCGAGCGGGCCATTATGAATCAAACCCGCACCATTCGTTTACCCATTCATGTAGTAAAAGAACTGAATATTTATTTACGCGCCGCGCGTGAGTTATCGCAAAAGTTGGATCATGAGCCGACACCTGAAGAAATTGCTGCAGCATTAGATCGTCCGGTTGAAGACGTACGCAAAATGCTAAAGCTAAATGAAAAAATAACCTCGGTAGATACACCCATTGCTGGTGCTTCTGAAAAGATGCTGCTGGATATTATTGCTGATGAAAAAGAGTTAGGGCCTGAAGCTGAATTGCAAGAGGCTGATATTCGTCAGCATTTGGTGGTTTGGTTAAACGAGCTAAATCCCAAGCAGCGTGAAGTGCTAGCACGGCGTTTTGGCATGTTGGGCTACGAGCCTTCGACATTAGAAGATGTTGGCCATGAAATAGGTTTAACTCGTGAGCGTGTGCGGCAAATTCAAGTAGAGGCACTGCGGCGGTTACGCGAAATAGTAACGCATCAAGGCTTAAACGTTGAAACCTTGTTCCAAGAGTAATCATCATATAAAAAACATAAAGCGTCGATCGGCGCTTTATGTTTTTGTTAGATACTGAATTAGCGCGTCGGTAGCGGTTGTAATATGTTCGCGTAGTAGCGTACACGCTGCATCTATGCTGCCTGCACGCAACAATGTAATTAGCTGTCGGTGTTCAGTCGCGCTAGTGTTTGCGTAACACATGCTTTGTTCTTGATAGCCGATATAGCGAGATACTTGTTGGTGCAACTGATCGAGCAAGCGCAGCAAATGCGGTTTGTGGCATTCTTGATATAGCCGTCGATGAAACTGCCAATTTAAATCACCACGCTCAAAAGCCGATAGCTGAGTATTATTGTCGATAGCAGCCAACAGATCTTCGGCTTGTCCTAAAATGCTGAAATTAAGGTTTTCTGCAGCCAGCTGTAACGCCAGGGGTTCAAGTTGTAAACGCAATAAGCATAACTCGTTGGCTTCAGCTACCGTGAAATTAGACACCTTGATACCGGCTTTACCATGGCTTTGTAGCCAGCCTTCGTTTATGAGTTGTTGCAAGGCATCGCGCACTACAATCCGACTAACATTATAATATTCTGCTAATTGCTGCTGCGTAAGCACGGCGCTAGGTTGCCAGTGCTGCAATTGAATATCGCGTTTTAACTGTTGGTATAGCTGCTGCTTTTTAAGCATTAGAGTCTCCGGCGAAAGCCATTAACCAGTAGTAACGTAATACCGCCGGCAATAATGCCCCAGAATGCGGCGGCAATGCCAAAAAAGTTCACGCCACTAGCTGTTACCAGTAAGGTAACTACGGCCGCTTCGCGGTGCTCACCTTCTGCTGTAGCAACGGCTAAATTAGCGCCTATAGTGCCTAGCAGCGCAAGCCCCGCCAGTGCGGCAATCATTTCTTTAGGAAAGGCGGCAAACAACGCGACGACAGTCGCACCTGCCAAGCCCGCTAGCAGATAAAATACTCCAGCAGCAATGCCGGCAACATAGCGTTTAGTTTTGTCTGGGTGCGCTTCAGGCCCAGTACAAATTGCGGCGGTAATGGCGGCTAAGTTCAGCGAGAAGGCACCCCAAGGTGCAAGCAGCAGCGTAGAAGCTGCGGTCACAGTAATAAGTGGAGAAACCGGCGTTTGATAACCACTGGTACGAATTACCGCAACACCAGGAATGTTCTGTGATGCCATGGTGACTAGCAAGAGCGGTAAACCTACACCCAGCAATGCGCTTAATGACCAGTGCGGTGTAACCCATACTGGCGTGGTAAAGCTAAGTATTACTGAATGATAGTTAAATTGACCTTGTAGTACTACGGTGATTAATCCTGCTAACAGTACCCATAAAATTGCATAGCGCGGCGCCAAACGTTTAGCTAATAAATAGCTAATACACATTATGCCGACTAACCATAACTGGGTTTGTAATGAGGTGAAAATGCTTAAACCAAATTGCAGCAATATGCCAGCAAGCATGGCGCTGGCTAGTGGCAGCGGGATCAGTCGAGTCAGTTTATCAAACCAACCGCTAATACCAATAATTACGCCTAATACCGCAGCAAACATAAATACGCCGACAGCTTCGTTAATAGTCAAACCTTGCAAGCTGGTAGCAAGTAATGCCGCACCCGGTGTGGACCAAGCCGTGACAATTGGCGCTTTGTAATACCAAGATAGGCCGATACAGGTAGCGCCCATGCCAATACCTAGCGCAAGTAACCACGATGCCATTATTTCCGGTGTGGCCCCTGCAGCTTCAGCAGCTTGCAGCACAATAGCAACTGAGCTGGCAAAGCCGACCAACACGGCGACAAAACCGGCGACTACCGCAGATAGATTTAGATCTTTAATGGGCATAGGGTATTTGCACTATAAAAAATATACTTAATTTTAAATGTATACATTTTTACAGGGGCAAGCAAGCAGAGTAATATTAAATTAAATACGGCAGAGTAGACGGTAAGTAAGTGTATGTTGAATGCGTATAGCGCAGTGTGGCGTGCCGAATCGGTTTGTTCACGCCAACACGCCGTAAATACGTCCATGTAGGCTCGTTTCCGCCCATCCAGGGCTTCAACGGTCGGCTTTGAACAAACCGATTCTAGCTATTCTAGCTAGAGTTGACTTTTTAGTTGGTACAGCAACTCTAACGCCTGACGGGCGCTTAAATCATCAGGGTTAATATCTCGTAATTGCTCTACTATCGGGTGTTCGGCTTCTAGTAAGCTCAACTGAGGCTGCACAGTTGTAGCTATCGTTTGTGTGGCTGTCGTTTTTGCTACCGCAGTGTTGCTGTGCTGTTCTAGCTCGCTAAGTTTAAGGCGTGCCCGCTGGATAACGGCTTTAGGTACGCCAGCTAATTGTGCAACCTGCAAACCAAAGCTTTTGCTAGCAGCACCGTCCTGAACTTGGTGCATAAATACAATATCATCACCGTGCTCTATGGCATCTAAGTGCACATTAGCCAGTGCTGGCAATTGATCTGCTAGCACGGTTAACTCAAAATAGTGGGTAGCAAATAAGGTCAATGATTTTATTGTTGTTGCCAAATAATCAGCACAGGCCCAGGCTAAACTAAGGCCATCATATGTGCTGGTGCCTCGGCCAATTTCATCCATTAATACTAAGCTATGTTCGGTAGCATGATGCAAAATGGTTGCAGTTTCGGTCATCTCAACCATAAAGGTCGAACGGCCTGAGGCCAGATCATCTGATGCACCAATTCGAGTGAAAATACGATCGATCGGGCCAATTTCTGCTTGGTCTGCGGGCACAAAACAACCAATATAGGCCATTAAAACAATCAGCGCGGTTTGGCGCATATAGGTTGATTTACCACCCATGTTGGGGCCGGTAATCATTAGCATACGCCGTTGAGCATGTAAATTTAATGGGTTGGCAATAAAGGGCTCGGTTAATACTTGCTCTACCACTGGATGCCTTGCCTGTTGCAGCATAATGCCAGTAGTGCTGGTTAACTTTGGCTGGCAGTAATTTAAGTTATCGGCGCGCTCGGCAAAAGTACACAACACATCTAACTCGGCCAGAGTTTGTGCTAATTGCTGCAGTTGTGCTAAAAATGGTGTAGTCAGTAAAAATAGCTGCTCGTATAACTGCTTCTCAAGTGCTAATGCTTTGCTTTGGCTACCAAGTACTTTGTCTTCGTATTCTTTTAACTCAGGAATAATATAGCGTTCATTATTTTTTAGTGTTTGTCGGCGAATGTATTCCGCTGGTACTTTAGTATCGGCACTGCGGCCGGTTTCAATGTAATAACCGTGCACGCGGTTAAAGCCCACTTTTAACGAGGCAATACCGGTACGCTCACGCTCGCGCAGTTCTAGTTGGTCTAAATAGTCGGTTGCGCCCTCAGCTAGCGCCCGCCATTGGTCTAGCTCGGCGTTATAGCCGTTGGCAATAACACCACCATCGCGAATAAGCACCGGCGGCGCTTCAACAATGGCACGTTCTAACAACTCGCATAGTGCTGGCAGTGGCTTAGCTGCTTGGCTAATTTGTTGTAACAACGGGCTTTGCAACAGGCTAAGCTTTGGTGCTAACTCGGGTAGCTGCTGCAGCGCTTGGCGTAAGCGGGCAAAGTCACGTGGTCGGGCACTTCGTAGTGCTAAGCGGGCGATAACACGTTCAATGTCGCCAATATGTTTTAATTGCGGCTGTAATTGCTCGTAATGCTTAAATAACTCAGCAACGGCATTAAGCCGCGCATTTACTTGTGTTTGTTGGCGTAGTGGAGCATGGATCCAACGCTTTAATAAGCGTGAGCCCATGGCTGTTTGGCTGTGGTCTAACACGGCCGCTAAGGTATGCTCGTAATGTCCGGCTAAATTTTGTGTCAGCTCTAAATTACGCCGAGTAGCGGCATCTAATACAATATTGTCTTGCGCACGTTCAAGTGCAATAGCACGAATATGTGGCAGTGCGGCGCGCTGGGTGTCTTTAACGTATTGCATAACACAGCCAGCAGCCATAATGGCCACAGGAGCTTCATCAACACCAAAACTGAGTAAATCTTTAGTGCCAAACTGCTGACATAATAAACGTTTTGCTGTAGCCAGTTCAAATTCCCAAATGGGTCGGCGGCGCGCGCCTTTGCGTTTCTCTAGCAACAACGGCTGAGAAAAATCTTCTGGATATAATAATTCGGCGGGGTTTAAGCGCTGTAATAGCGCAGCCAAATCGTCAAAATTATCTACTTGATTTAATAAAAAACGGCCACTACTTAAATCTAATTGGGCCAAACCGAATTGCCCCCGCAATTGGCTAATAGCACAGAGCAAGTTATCTTGGCGTTCATTTAACAGGGCTTCATCGGTTACCGTGCCCGGAGTCACTATACGCACTACTTTGCGTTCAACGGGGCCCTTGCTGGTGGCTGGGTCACCAATTTGCTCACAAATAGCCACCGACTCGCCTAATTGTACTAAGCGGGCTAAATAACCTTCTATGGCATGGTAAGGTACGCCAGCCATAGGAATAGGCAAGCCACCGCTTTGGCCGCGCTTGGTCAGCGATATATCTAGTAATGCCGCAGCGCGTTTGGCATCATCAAAAAACAGCTCGTAAAAATCGCCCATACGATATAGCAACAAAATATCGGGGTGCTCACTTTTAATGCCTAAATACTGCTGCATCATCGGCGTATGTGCGCTTAACGCTTGCTCCATTTTCTGGTCTGACGGCATAATGCTGTTCTAAATTCCTTGTTGGATAAAATATGACGGTCGCAGCAGATAGCCTGCAGCTGGCGACAGAATTAGGCCAGCTATTATTACGGAAAAAATGGACGATAACCACTGCAGAATCGTGCACTGGTGGTGGCATTGGTTATTGGCTTACGGCGGTGGCCGGCAGTTCGGCCTATATTGATCGAGGTTTTATCACTTACAGCAATAAAGCCAAGCAGCAATTACTTGGCGTACGCAGTGCAACCTTGCTGCAGTTTGGTGCGGTAAGTGAAGACACTGTGCGTGAAATGGCCGAGGGTGCTGCTAAAGCCGCTAACGCGAATTTAGCTATTGCGGTATCGGGTATAGCCGGGCCAGATGGGGGTTCAGAGTACAAACCGGTAGGCACAGTGTGTTTTGGCTTTTTCCTTAATGGACAGTTAGCGACTCAACGTTTAGTGTTTACTGGTGATCGGCAACAAGTAAGACAACAAGCAATAGATTATGCTCTTAAACAAAGTATCGAACTGTTGACAGCAGTTATACAGTAGAGTACTGTACGAGCATACAGTGTTAATGGTCCGGCATGCCCGGCGCAACCTTGGATATAAAAATGGACGATAATAAACAAAAAGCCCTTACCGCCGCCTTAAGTCAAATTGAACGTCAATTCGGTAAAGGCTCTATTATGCGTCTGGGCGATAGCACAGCGCTAGATATAGCTGCAGTTTCTACTGGCTCGTTAGGTTTAGATATTGCACTTGGTATAGGTGGCTTACCTTATGGCCGTATTGTAGAAATTTACGGCCCAGAGTCGTCAGGTAAAACCACTTTAACGTTGCAGGTTATTGCTGAAGCACAAAAAGCCGGTAAAACCTGCGCTTTTATTGACGCTGAGCACGCGCTAGACCCGGTATATGCTAAGAAGTTAGGCGTAAATGTTGACCAATTGTTGGTGTCGCAACCAGACACGGGCGAGCAAGCATTAGAGATTTGCGACATGCTGGTACGATCTGCTGCGGTAGATGTAGTGGTTGTCGACTCGGTTGCTGCATTAACGCCAAAAGCAGAAATTGAAGGTGATATGGGCGATAGCCACATGGGCCTGCAAGCGCGTTTAATGTCACAGGCGCTACGTAAGTTAACCGGTAATATTAAGCGTTCTAATACGCTAGTTATTTTTATCAACCAAATTCGTATGAAAATTGGTGTGATGTTTGGTAACCCAGAAACCACTACGGGTGGTAACGCACTTAAGTTTTATGCCTCAGTGCGCTTAGATATTCGCCGTATTGGTTCAGTTAAAGATGGCGAAGAAATTGTTGGTAACGAAACCCGAGTTAAGGTAGTTAAAAACAAGGTTGCACCACCATTTAAACAAGCCGAATTTATTATTCAATATGGTGCTGGTATCAACAAACTAGGCGAGCTGGTTGATTTAGGTGTCGCACAAGGTTTGGTAGACAAAGCCGGCGCTTGGTATGCTTATCAGGGTAATAAAATTGGCCAAGGTAAAGCCAACGCTATGAAATATCTAGCTGATAATCCAAAAATAGCGGATGAAATTGAGAAAGAGCTGCGCAGCCGTTTATTATTAAAGCCGGGTGAGAAGCCAATTGAAGAAAGTATACCTGAAGCCTTTGAAGCTGATTTGTAAAATCAGTATTACTAAGGATCAATAAAGCCAATAGTAAGTTTTATATTGGCAATTAAATTTAACAAGGCTACCTAAACAGTAGCCTTGTTTGTATTTGCGTTAAGGCTGTTTTAACTCAAACTCGGTATCAACCGTGCTAGGTTTAGCTTCTGCTGCGGTGCGCGCTAGTACGTCACAACGTTCGTTTTCAGGGTGTCCAGCATGACCTTTAACCCAATGCCATTCAACTTTGTGGGCTTGCGTCGCAAGATCTAACCGTTGCCATAAATCCTGATTTTTAACGGGTTGTTTCTGGCTGGTTTTCCAATTGTTGCGTTTCCAACCGGCCAGCCATTGGGTAATACCTAAACGTACATATTGGCTGTCGGTTGTTAAGTCAACATCGCAGCCATCTTTTAAGCTTTCTAAACCGATGATAGCCGCCAATAGCTCCATGCGGTTATTCGTGGTTAAACGAAAGCCACCACTTAATTCTTTAAGGTGCTGCTTATACTTCAGTACCACACCATAACCGCCCGGTCCTGGGTTGCCCAAACAAGAGCCGTCGGTGTAGATCTCAACAGTTTTACGCATAAAGCCTTTCCTCAAAGCAAAACGGCGTATAATCTAACCCAAGTATGCGAAAAAACGAAACTTACTCTGGTTAAAAAATATGGCTAAAAGACAAATTATTCTCGACACTGAAACGACTGGTATAAATCCAAAAGACGGCCATCGTATCATTGAAATTGGTTGCGTTGAGATGATCAACCGCCGTTTTACTGGCAACAACTTTCATGTCTACATTAACCCTGAGCGCGTTATTGATGTTGAGGCCGTAGCGGTACACGGTATCACTAATGAGCGATTAAAAGATGAACCCAAGTTTCGAGCTATTGCAAAAAGTTTTTATGATTATATTCAAGGTGCTGAATTAGTCATCCATAATGCCGCGTTTGACGTTGGTTTTATTAATAACGAGTTTTCGCTATTACATCCGCAACTGCCACCGGTAGAGCAATATTGCACCATTCTTGATACTTTATTGCTAGCGCGAGAAATGCACCCAGGGCAAAAAAATAACCTCGATGCACTTTGTCGCCGTTATGATATCAATAATAGCCACCGGACACTGCACGGCGCCTTATTAGATGCGGAAATACTAGCCGACGTATATCTTTTAATGACCGGCGGTCAGGTTAGCCTAAACTTAGCAAATGAGCAGGATAGCGCTAATACCGGTGATAACCCTATAGCAATAAAGCGCAGCGGGGGGCTTAGGGTAATACGTGCAAGTGAGCCAGAGTTAGTTGCTCATTATGCGCGGCTTGATTTAGTACAGAAAAAAGGGGGCAGTTGCTTGTGGCGAGATTAATAATACTGTGCTGTTTATTACTGAGTCCGTTATTAGTAGCGCAAACTAGCGAACGTGCCGATTTACTGCAGGAAAAAAATAAACAACCGTCGGAATTAGACCAACCTCTGAGTAATGGTTTTGAGTTGCTGCGCGATTTACCCACGAAAAATCAGATCCCGATGTTTGAAAATCGCTTTCGCATTGACGAAAACGTCGAAGAAATTACTTTATTGTTATTTCGTCGGCGCGGCTCGGCATCTACGGTATTAGTGCGTCCTGATGGCAGTAAAATTCATTTTCAAACCGCAGAAGCGCAAAAAGTGCGTTGGCATGATGCCAGCAGTTATGATCTTATTGAAATAAAGAACCCAACCCCAGGGCCTTGGCAAGCCGTTGGTAAGCTGTTGCCAGAAAGTAGAATTATGGTATTAACTGACATTAAACTTAATGTCGATCCCTTACCCAGTAATTTAATGGTAGGTGAAACCATAAAAATTACCGCTAGGCTAACCAATGCTAATCAACCAATAAACGTTAAAGATTTTCGTGATGTATTAGCGTTAGAAATGATTTTTGTCAGCACTAATAATGCTGATTATGACAACTTTGGTCGTGGTGTGGTGCAGGTTGCGCAATTTAGAGATGATGGCAAGGGCTACGACGAACGAGCCAGAGATGGTGTGTTTACCGGTGAGTTTCAACTACGCTTTATTGCTGGTGAATGGACACCTAAATATATCGTACGTACACCACTGTATACTCGTGAAGTAGAGCAAACTCCGGTCATATTGAAAGCGGCACCAATAACCGCCGATATTACTGCTGCAGTGGCAGCGGATGAAACGACGCCAGAACAACAAGTAAAGCCGCATCAAATTGTGTTTCGTGTAACAGACGACAGTGTAAATAAAGCGACGGTGCTGCTACAAGGGCGAATACGTTACCCTAACGGCGATGTAGAGGAGTTTGCGTTAAATGAACCTAACGTAACACCTAGAACGTTAGAACTGCGTAACCGCGGTCACGGTAGCTATATTTTGGACGTATCGGCGTTTGGCACTATGCAAGATGGCCGTGAGTTTGCTATCACCTTGCCGGAAATTAGTTTTGTGGTAAACCGCCCGGTATTTGAAGCGCCTGCATTGGATGATTTACCGCAAAAAATTAAAGATGAAATCGCGGCCGAGCAAGCCGGACCGGAAGCCGAGTTTCCTTGGGGCTTGGTCATTATCGTTAATTTATTAACCTTAGTTGGTGGCAGTTTTGCTATTTGGTTTGTGATGTCAGATAAAAAAATAGCCGATTTACTCTTTTGGCGTAAAAAGCCGGTTGACGTTGCGATTAGCAGTGCGACAAACAAAGCTGAAGACAGCAACGTAACGAAAAATAGTAATAATGTGCAAAAAAACAACGATATGGATGACATTCTAGATCTAACCCTACCGGATGACTAAGGATTAGGCAAAAGCGGCAAAAAAGGAGTTGACGACCTATCGGCTAATCCGTATCATTCCCGCCGCAATGCAGGATACCCAAATGAAATTCTGCAGTGTAATTGGTGCGGAGTGGTAGTTCAGTCGGTTAGAATACCGGCCTGTCACGCCGGGGGTCGCGGGTTCGAGTCCCGTCCACTCCGCCAAATTTGTAATGTGTAATATGTAAAGTGTACAGCGGAGTGGTAGTTCAGTCGGTTAGAATACCGGCCTGTCACGCCGGGGGTCGCGGGTTCGAGTCCCGTCCACTCCGCCATTACTTTACAGCTTTGTTTGATCGCGGAGTGGTAGTTCAGTCGGTTAGAATACCGGCCTGTCACGCCGGGGGTCGCGGGTTCGAGTCCCGTCCACTCCGCCAAATCAACAAGTGTCTTGAGCATATGCTCACTCCAGCGCGGAGCGGTAGTTCAGTCGGTTAGAATACCGGCCTGTCACGCCGGGGGTCGCGGGTTCGAGTCCCGTCCGCTCCGCCATTTCACTTTATTTTACTCACTTTTCTAATATTAAAAACTATTTAATCAGCTAGATAGCTTAGCTGTCTGTCACTCGCGTAGCGTTGCAGAGTTTCGCTAATATAGGCTTTATATGGCGAGTGGTCTGATACTACATAGTGGCCATTAATAGTCTCTAATAATTGACGTTTATAATGTTTAGTCGATGCTAAATTATGTTGCTGTAAATAATAATTAAAGGGTGCCTCGTAGGTAATTAGCGCACTGCTGCGCCCTTTTAAGAACATTTCTACAGCGCTAATGCTATCGGGCAAGTCAATAAAGTTATACCCCTGATTCTGCAATATTTGTCGTTGACCGTGGTAATCAAAGCTACGAATTGCCGCTATCGTTGGCTGTGGCTCACGCATAACAGATACAGCCTGTGTCAGTAAAACTAAGTTCATTCTTGCGTAGGGTGGTTCGATAAAGCTTACGTTTTCCGGTAACGCTAACGTATATTTAATATTGATGGTTAAATCTATTTCACCAGTTTCTAGCATTTTATAAAGCCGCGCAGGAGTAGCGCACACAGTAGTAACTTGTATATTTTTGTTTTGTAAAATATCTCGGGTTAAGTCAACTGCACTACCGTTGCAAATAGCGGCTGAAGCGCTAATAAAATAAGGCGGGAAATGATGAACACCCATACGAATTTCATTATCTGCCGCAATAGTAGTAAAGCTTGCGAGTAATAGTAGTAATATCAGTGTTATGCGCATAGCTATTTATCATACTGTGAGATATTAAGCATAGTAGCTTACCGTTGCCAATTGACAACGGTTCTGCATAATTTTTGTCTAATATATGTTAAGCGGTACTATAACAGCCATGAAAAATATTCTGCGTCGGTCTTATTGCACCAGATTCTATGCGCAACCAGCTAAGTACTGAGTCAAATACCATATCGTGGCTGCCTGCTTGTGCCGCATTTTGTTGTAGGCAATCTGTTTTTAGCGCCGTGTTTTTAATTGTTTCAGCTGAAAACCACATTAGTAACGGTACCTTAGTTTGCGCTTCTGGTGCCATCCAGTAGGGTAAGCCGTGTAAGTAAACACCGTTCTCACCAAGCGATTCTCCGTGATCTGAAACATACAGCATAGATGTATCAAACTCAGTTGAAAGCTGTTTTAGTAGCTCAATAGTGGCGTTTAGTAAGTCATCGGTAGCTAAAATGGCATTGTCGTACGCATTAATAATATGCTCGGTTTGGCACTGATTTAGTAGGTTGCTTTCGCATTCAGGTGTAAATTGCTTTTGCGTTGCTGTACTGCGTTTATAGTATTCTGGGCCATGGTTGCCTTGCTGATGCAGAACAATAAATATCGGGGTAGCCGCTGATTTTTCCGCTAGTAACTTCTGTTTTAAGCCATTTAGCAACACCAAATCAGAGCATTCGCCAGCCGTACAGTTTGCATCACGGGCAAAGCTTTGATCTTGCTCTACCCGGTCACACATGCTTTTGCAGCCGGAATTGTTGTTACGCCACATTACCTTTACGCCGCTACGTTTTAGAATGTCGAGTAAGTTGTCTGAGTTTTTTGCCAATGCTTCGTTATAGTTTTCGCGGTTAAGATAACTAAACATACAAGGCACAGATACGGCGGTGGCTGTACCGCAGGAATCAATAGCGCCGAAATTGACAATGTTTTGTTTAGCAATACGTGGTGTAGTGCTGCGTGAGTAGCCGTTAATGCCTAGATGATCTGCCCGTACTGTTTCGCCTAACACCATAATAACTAGCTGTGGTTTACCGGTGCCGAGAATAACTTGCGCATCTTCGCCATGGTGTACGAAGCTTTGGCTGGTTGGTACTGCTGTTTTATCATGAAGAGTGCCAATAACCGCATTAAGGATATTAAAGGGTACGGCTTGATGCTTAAGGTAACGGTGCTCTCTAAATAATGAAGAAAAGCTTTGATACTGCGTTATTACTAAAACAGCAATCATTGCGACAATACTTAACATTGCCAGACTGTAGCGCAGCACTGTGCGTTTAGACCCGACTTTGTGGTGCTTAGTCCAGATAATGAGTAAAGAGGGGAGAACAAAATAACTGGTAAAATAAGGCAGCATTGCCCAATTAAATAAACCGTAGGCTTCATGGCTATCGGTTTCCAAGGCATTTAGTAACATGCTTTTATCCATTAACATGCCGTATTGCAGCATAAAATACTGGCAGCCAGTGGAAAGTAAGAGTAAGCCGATTAGCCAAGTTTTTTGTAATCGACCAACGCCAAATAATTGGCAAATGAATAGATTTAAGAAAAACAGCAGGCTTACCAATACTAATGTGAGCGAGCTATCACCTAGTGGCCAAATGCTGTGTATAAAACTTTGATTAAAAGCCAGAGTGAGTAACGCAGCAACAGCGATATTAGTTAATAACGACGATACTACTGGCCTCTTATATGGCCGAGCCGGGGTGGTGGTTACTGATAGCGTATCTGCTGACATGGGATCACTGCATATAAAATCTGTAATATATGTAGTGTAAAAGCGGTTTCTTAAGAGGGTCTTAACTCAGTAACTAACTACAGAGCGTAATAGGCAGACGCAGCATAATACTGACTTCGCTCTGGTGTGAAGTATCAAAGGCTATACTGCCACCATGCAACTCCACAATACGTTTTACAATAGATAGCCCAAGGCCTGAACCATCGATATGTTGATGGCTTTGGTGGCGGAAAAAACGATTGCCCATGTTCTGTAAATCAGGTGCTACTGAGCAGGGGTTTTTTACGGTAATAGCTAAAATGTTGGCTAGCGCTATGTTTGCTGATATTGCTACGCTGGCGTTGTGTTCAGAATATTTGCTCGCATTATCAAATAGATTACGCAGTGCCGATTGCAGCAGTATGGTGTCGCCGCTAATGACTAACTCGGGTTTAATATCAATATGCCAACTTACTTTTTCCAGTAACGGTAGCCGCATTTGTGATAACGCATCTTGCACTAATGTTATTAGTGGTGTGGTCGCGCGATGAATGTCTTGTATCCGTTCTAATCGGCTAAGTGTTAATAATTGGTGTACTAGATGAGTCATGCGTTTGCTACCATCGACAATAGCGCTAGCTGCTTCAGTGATCTGCTCAGGTGTTGCCGCGTTTTGCAAATTTTGTGCGTGTAGCTGCAAGATGCTTAGCGGCGTTCTTAGCTCGTGTGCGGCGTCAGCAACAAAATGTTTTTCCTGTTGTATGTAGTGTTTAACGCGTGCGATAAGTTGGTTGATAGCGTGTTGGATCGGTTGCAGTTCTACCGGCTGCTTTAATGTAATTTCAGTAAGCTTTTCGGCGTGCTTTTCGGCTACGCTTTGTTGTAAGCGATTTAACGGATAAAGTATAAGCTTAACCACAAGATAGATAAGAACGCTCAGCGGCAGAATCATCACCAATATTGGTCTAATTTGCGCCAATGCAATATGTTCGCTCATTTCTTGGCGCACATCTTCACGTTGAGCGGTAAATACCCATAAATCGGGTTGCTGTAACAAACTAAAGCTAATCCAATGAACGCCTTGCTCAACCAGTTCGTGGTAGCCTTGCTCCGTTTGCGGTTCGGGAAACTGCGATACGTTTTCTGATGCCATAATAAGCCGGTCAGCTTGCCATACTTGAAACGCAATTTTACGTTCATATTTATGGCCGGTTTGACGCCGCTCTTGCGCTGAGGTTAGGTTCTCACCGGTATCGGTAAATTCGGGTACGGTAATAATCAGTGGCGTGTCAGTTGAAAACTCAGGCATTGCAGTTAACATGGTGCTGACTAATCTTGCGTTGCGCGCTAGCTGAGCATCATAAATTTCATCCAGTTCATGCATAGCGTCGTTATAGGACACCAACGCGGTGAAGCTAAGACTACTAATCATAATTAGATTAATAACAATAATTAGCCAAACTTTAATACTATTAATCTGCATAATGACTATTAAGCATGTAACCTACACCTCGGATGGTTTTTATTAGTTGCGGGTCTAACTTTTTGCGCAAACTATGAATATGCACTTCTATAGCATTACTTTCAGTTTCACCATCCCAGCCATGGCATAGCTCTTCTAACTGCCTGCGAGATAATATTCGGTCTGGTTGCAGCATAAAATCTTTTAGTAACATACATTCGCGCCGGGTTAACATAACATGCTGGCCGCGGTGTAAACATTGTAAATTGCCAAGGTCTAAACTGACATCCGCGACAGTTAATAAATCATCTCGGCGCACCGCGTTACGGCGGCTTAATACTCTAATTCGTGCCTCTAGCTCTAACACATCAACCGGCTTTACTACGTAGTCATCAGCGCCATTGTTAAACGCGGCTAGTTTAGTTTCTACTTCGTCTTGCGCAGTTAGCACCAATACTGGCAAAGTATGTCCAGCTTTGCGCAGCGTTTTTAATACGTCTATTGCAAAGCCATCTGGCAAGCCTAAGTCTAAAATTAGCAACGAAAAGTTACTGTCTGCAAGGGCCAGCAATGCTTGTTTACCATTGACACAATGTTCCGGTTGATAACCCATATGCTTTAAACTGGTTATCATGCCCTTGGCTAAGGCTATATCATCTTCAACCAATAAAATTCGCATTAGTGTTATTTGCCTATTACCGCACTGGGTGTACTGCAAACTAGCTTAAAGCACAGCTTAGCGCAAAGCAAACACAGGATAAACGTAGTGATGTCGTGTGATAAAAAATGCGCGCCGCGTAACTGCTGAGCTATACCTAATATTAAGCCGAACACTAAGCCTACAGCTAAACCTAAATAGCGCCAACGCGGTAGTTGTTGTTGAAAAAAGAAAAATAACGCAACCCAAGCATAGCCTACACTGGCATGGCCAGCCGGAAAGCACTGCTGGTATGAAAGATAATTCGGGCGGTGCTGAAATAAGTGGATATAGGGTTCGGTGCCACCGAACAGTGCCAAATCCCACGGACAAGCAATATTGGTAATGGCTTTTAGATAAGCGACTAAAGCGAATGAGCCGATAAGCGACAAGCTTAGTGCGATATAACTACGTACGGTTTTTGTATTACTCGGCACGCGATTGATAAGGTGGTACAGCGTTAATAGCAGCACCACCGCACAAAATATATAGTTAAGTTTACGCGCACCTCTATGCAATACATTTTCGGTTAACCAGTGATGTTGCAATGCCCAGTGCTGCCCTTGCAAGATGTAAAGTTTGTTAGCTAACCAAATATCGCCACCGCCACTATCTAGTAGCAACAAGGCTAAAATATATAGCAACAAAATTAACAGTACCTTGCGGTCAGTGATAAAAGATCGAATTACCATAATGGTATAAACTCAGGCAGTTATTATGTGTGCACAGTATTAAAATAGTGTAAATCAGTAATCTTAAGATGGGCTTAAGTAAAAGTTTTTAGTATATTAAAAAAAACTATACTGAAGTATTTATTACTGTGACTAAAACAATATTAACGCGTGTGTTGGGCCCCTATTATCAGTTGTTTATCATGCTGTTACTGATGGTATTACTGTTAACTTTTAGTCGAGTTGGCTTGTTTATTTGGCAGTTTGACCGAGTTAGTGCAACCGGCGCAATATGGCCACTGTTGCTACAAGGTGTGCGAGCCGACCTTATTCTAGTGGGCTTGTGGTTAGTTATACCGGTGCTGTTAGCGCCAGTTTGGGGCAGAGCCGCAAGCTTTGTTAGCTGGCGTAGCTTTTGTCATATTTGGGCCTTGCTCGGTTTATTGACGGTAATTTTTATCGAAATATCTACGCCGCAATTTATTCTGCAATACGATATTCGCCCCAACCGCTTATATATTGAATATTTAAAATACCCTAAAGAAGTATTTAGCACCTTATGGCATGGTTTTAGAACTATGTTGTTGGCAGGCATTGCCGTTACTGCACTATTACTTTGGCTGGCAAATAAAGTATTACTTAACGCTAAACGTAGTGTCGCACCTTATAACAACAAAACCTTATGGCTTAGTTGGCCATTAGTGGTGTTTGTGGTGTTTGCCATGGTGCGTTCAAGTACCGAGCACCGACCTGCCAATCCAGCTTTATTTGCCGTTACCGGTGATGCACTGGTTAATTCGTTGGTGATCAGTTCGCCTTACTCAGTACTCTATGCCATATACAGCTTAAAGCATGAAGCTAGCGCTAGTGAAATATACGGCAAGCTAGAGCAAAAACAAATGCTAACGTTAGCGCTAGACTGGCCATGGCTAAAGCAAGCAGAGTTTGATCGTCAGCATCCTACCTCGCATTTTCGTCAGGCAAGTACAGCGGCAACGCGACCGCTAAATTTGGTGATTATTTTAGAGGAAAGTTTAGGTGCTACCTTTGTTAAGTCGTTAGGTGGTGTACCAGTAACGCCAGAGCTTGAACAGTTAAAATCGGAGGGGTGGTGGTTTGAAAACTTGTACGCTACCGGCACACGTTCGGTGCGTGGCATTGAGGCGGTAATTAGTGGCTTTATGCCAACCCCAGCGCAAAGTGTGGTGAAATTATCGTTAGCGCAGCAGAACTTTTATACCTTAGCCTCGACATTATCAGAGCAGGGCTACCAGACTAGCTTTGTTTATGGTGGCGAAGCTCATTTTGATAATATGCGTTCATTTTTTACCGGTAATGGCTTTGCTGAAGTTATTGACCAGCAAAAAATTGATAACCCAGTATTTGTTGGTAGTTGGGGCGCCAGTGATGAAGATTTATTTCGCGCCGCGCATCAACACTTTACAAAAATGCACCAGCAAGGCCAAGTATTTTTCAGTTTAGTGTTTAGCTCGTCAAATCATGAACCCTTTGAGTTTCCTGATGGCCGTATTAGCCTATACGAGCAACCCAAAGATACCGTTAATAACGCGGTTAAATATGCCGATTATGCGATGGGGAAGTTTATTGCACAGGCGAAACAATCCGCTTACTGGCAAGATACGGTGTTTTTGATTGTTGCAGACCATGATAATCGCGTGTACGGCAGTAATTTAGTGCCGGTAGAAAAGTTTCATATTCCAGGTTTAATTTTAGGTGCGGGTATTACGCCTAAACGTATAACGCCAGTTGCCAGCCAAATTGATTTGGCGCCAACATTACTTTCACTTTTGGGTATATCAGCAGAAACACCCCTAATTGGTCGTGACTTTAGCAAAGACGATACAAGCCCCGGGCGCGCATTGTTGCAGTTTGATCAGTACTTTGCGCTGATGGAAGAAAACAACTTAACCATACTGCGCCCAGAAAAAACGCCAATTGCAGCGAGTTATGACCCAATAACAAAGCGCTTAACGGCTACTGCTCAGCCGGTTAGTGACGCGCAGCATAACAAAACCTTAGCTCAAGTATTACTGCCGTCGTTTTTATACCGGCAGCAGCTATATCGCAGTGCTAAGCCACTTGTTAATAAAAAAGAAAGTATCGTTATTGCGGAAAATACCCCTACGGCTAACTAGCCTTAGGGGTAAGTTGTTACTTAGTTAACACCGCGCTTTAGTAGCTTTTCACCTAGCACTAGCATGCATGGCGTTAAAAACAGCGTTAATACAGTAGCAAAGGTTAAGCCTCCGGCAATAGCGCTGGATAGCTGTGTCCACCACTGGGTAGACGGTGCACCAAAGCCAAGGCTTGGCTCTAATAGGTTAACGTTTACTGCTAACACCATTGGCAGTAAACCTAGCACCGTGGTAATCGAAGTTAGTAATACTGGGCGTAAACGCAGGCAGCCGGTTTCAAGCGCGGCATTCACCGCAGATAAGCCGGTGCCACGCAGCTGGTTATAGGTATCAATAAGCACAATATTATTATTTACCACTATACCGGCTAGGCCAATAATGCCCATACCCACCATAACAATACCGAAGCTTTGGCCATTAATCAGTAAGCCCAGTAACACGCCGGCAGTAGAGAAAACAATGGCTGATAAAATTAATATTGTTTGATACCAGCTATTAAACTGCACTAATAAAATCATCAACATCATAAAAATAGCAGTGGCAAAAGCGCCAAGTAGAAACACCATAGATTCTTGCTGATCGGCACTTTCGCCAGCTGTTTTTATATGCACATTATCGGGCACCTTCATATCACTGGCTAGTAAGGCTTTTAAGCGCTCAGTAACTTGTGCACCCGGTGCTAAATCCGCTTTGATGGTTACGGCACGATTACCATCGATACGTTTAACCACACTGGTTTTTGGTGCTGGGACTAAGGTAACAAAATTACTTAGCGGTACTAAGCCACGCGGTGTTTGAATAGTTAAACGGCCAAGTTGATCGAGTGAGCGCCAGCTTTGGGGAAAACGTACCCGAATATCCACTTCGTCTCTGGCATATTCAGGGCGAAATTTTGCCAGCAATAAGCCGTTACTCACCATTTGTACTGCATTACCCACGCTTAACACATCGGCACCAAAACGGGCTGCAGCGGCGCGGTCAACCTCTAATCGCCATTCAATGCCGGGTAAGCTGCGGTCGTCTTCAATATCAACAAAGCCGCCTAATTGCGCCATCTTACTGGTGAGCTCACTAACAACCTGTTCGGTAGCCGCAGGGTCTAAGCTGCTAACTTGTAGCTCAATCGGTTTGCCTCCCGATGGCCCTTCTTGTTGCTGGCGAAACTCGAGTATTACGCCCGGAATGTCGGCGGTAAGAGTGCGCATTTCATTTAGGATCTGCGCCGCTTTTCGCCGTTCGTGCCAGTCAATAAACTGAAACTGTAATGTGCCAACCACGTCAGCGGCCAGTTCGCCGCCACTGCTACTGGCTAATGAGCGAGCGTAGAGTGCTTTTACTTCAGATAAACCCAGCAGACGCTGCTCTACTTTTTTTAGCAGGGCGTCTTTTTCATAAATAGACATATCACCGCGGGCGCGCACCCATACTTGGGCTGATTCTGGCTCTACTGAAGGGAAGAACTCTACGCCATAGTTATATTTACCATAGGCAACAAAAATTAATGCCATCGCTACCAGTAAACCGGTAAAGGTAAGCCCAGGACGGCGTAGCAAACGGCTTAATAAGCCGCGATACGCTTTACCTGCTCGACTCTGCTCTACTTGATGTTGTGGTGGTTGCGCCTTACTTAAGCCGCCCATCACTGGTAGAAAAATAAGAGCCATAAATAGCGAGGCAATTAAGCACAAAATAACGGTAGCTGGTAAGTACTTCATAAACTGACCGACGACACCCGGCCAGAATAACAACGGCATAAATACCACTACGGTGGTGGCGGTTGAGGCAATAATGGGCCAAGCCATACGGCTAGCTGCATTAGCCCACGCTTGTTTCGGTTTTTGCCCTTCAGCTAAATTACGGTCAGCCAGTTCACTTACGACAATAGCGCCGTCAACTAGCATGCCTGCAACTAAAATTAGCGCAAATAATACGATAATATTCATGGTGTAGCCCAGCGCAGCAATCATTAAAATACCGGCAAAGAACGCACCTGGAATAGTAATACCGACCAACACCGCTGAACGCACCCCCATGCTGGCGATAATTAAAATGAGTACCAGTACTACTGCAGTTAACACGTTGTTTAGTAAATCTGACAGCATGTTTTTTACTTCTTTAGACTGGTCCATAATGTAGTCAACTTGCATGCCGCTGGGAAACAGGCTGCTGGCTTGCTCAATGAGGGCTTTAGTTTGTTCGATAGTGGAAATAATATTGGCGCCACTGCGTTTTTTGACTTCTAACACCACGGCGGGCTGGCCATTAATGCGGGCAAAGCCCTGGGGGTCTTTAAAGCTGCGGCTAATGGTTGCAACATCGGCAAAGGTAATAACGGTATCGCCGTCTACTTTAATAGGCATTGACAGTACGTCATCTAAATTTTCAATAACGCCAGGCACTTTCATTGCCATTCGTCCAGCGCCGTTATCTAAGCTGCCGGCAGCCACTAAACGGTTATTATTTGATACCAAACGAAATAATTGCTGGTAATCAAGGCCGTAGCCTTCTAAGGCTTGCGGGTCGACGACAATTTCAAGTAAGTCTTCGCGGTCACCGCCAATGTCTACTTCTAATACTTCAGGTATGGCTTCAATATTTTCCTGCAATTGCCGAGCAATAAATACCAATTGTTGCTCAGAGATTGGCCCTGATAAGCCCACCGATAACACCGGAAATAAGCCGACGTTAATTTCGTTTACAGTTGGCTCTTCCGCCTCACTTGGCAGCTTTGCCCGTGCAGCATCTACCTTTACCCGCACATCGGCGAGCGCTTTATCGGCATTAAAGCCAGCATCAAATTCAAGCATAACCGAGGCGTGGCCTTCGCTTGACGTTGACGTCATTTTTTTTATGCCTTCTAACGAGCGTAATTCGTGCTCCATTGGCCGCACTAATAACCGCTCGCCATCTTCTGGGCTAATGCCATCTAATGACATGGAGACATACATCATGGGAATAGCGACGTCGGGGTTAGCTTCTTTAGGGATAGATTGATAGGCGCTAATACCAGCGATAAACAGAAAGATCAGGAGCATTATGCTGGCACGGCTGCGTTGAATGGCCGCTTGAATAATGCTGTTCATGGTTTGGCTCCAGCAACCCGCACCGTGCTGCCAGGCTGCACAAAACCGGCACCTTGGGTAATAATTTGTACCCGTTGTGGCAGGCCGCTAACCCAAGCACCATCGTTATCTGCACTTAGTAATGTCACTGAATAAAATTTTACCTGTTGCTGCTCATCAACCGCAGAAATACCTAACTGACCACTGGCATTTAAACTGAGTAACGCCGGAGATATTCGATGCGCTGCTATGTCGCCAAGCTGGACTTCTACTGTGACGCTAACACCAGCAATGCGCAGTAGCTCTGGGTTATTAACCGTTACTTCAATATAAAAGCTGCGGGTGGCGTTATCAGCGGCATAGCTAATAAAACTAAGGGTGCCATTCAATGTTCTACCGTCGAGCAAACGTAGGGTTACGTTTTGTCCTACTGACAGCGCGGCGATGTCTTGCTGCGCAATTTGTGCTGTTACTTTTAGCTGATCAATTTGCACTAGCTGCATTAATTCGCTGCCCACTTGCACCAAATCGCCTACTTCAATATGTCTGCGGTCAACAATGCCGTTAAAGGGGGCTTCGGGTGCGCGCTGACTAATGGCAAGTTCAGCAGTAATAAGCTCGGCTTGGGCTTTGGCTTGCTCGCTTTGCAGTCGAGTTAGTTCGGTTGCCGATAAAAATTTTGCTTTACCTAAGGCTTTCGCGCTGTCTAATTCGCTATTACGTAGGGTTAAGTTTGCTTTGGCTTGTGCTAGCAGCGCGCTGCGGCCTTCATTCGATAATTGCAGTAATTTGTCGCCTTGTTTTACGGCATCGCCTTGTTGTTTTAATACTGCCTCTACTGTGCCTGCTTGCTGCGATTTAATACTGACACTGCGCCAAGGTAATATTTGCCCCTGTGCTACCTGTGTTGCTTGATAAGGCTGAGCATCTGACCACCGCGTTTCAACCAGAGCTAACTGCTGTTGCGGCAGTTTCTGCGCTTCGGGCGCCTCATTTTTTGCGCCGTAGTTATCGCCGCTAAAGAGCCAAAGCAGCAGCACAAAGCTTAATATCACAGCAATAATAACCGGTGAAAGAGATAGCTTTTTTAACATCAGATAATCCTTGGCGGTGACACACGAATACGAGAATAAACAGTATGAAATATACTGGTAGTGGTGCGGATCAGCAACCTGATAACTGTAAGTAAATATGGCCAATATCAGGCACTGACGCTGATATTAGCC
Organism: Rheinheimera sp. D18; assembly: GCF_004345025.1. GTDB lineage: Bacteria > Pseudomonadota > Gammaproteobacteria > Enterobacterales > Alteromonadaceae > Alishewanella > Alishewanella metallidurans. Next base: position 911,543 of record NZ_CP037745.1, read on the forward strand.
ATAGTTTTAGTGTCTGGCGAAACGGCCCAGTTGCTGTTGGGTATGCGCTGTGCCGGTAAGTAAATCTTTAGCGGCATTATCTATCGCTGACATTTGCTTATAGGCATCGCTGGTCACTTGTTCGATGGCTGACAAGTGCTGATGGGTTTGCTGGTAATGTTGTTCTAATTCATTAACCGTTTGGTTAATACTTTGAATACCACTTTTCGCTTGCTGTAACTCATCACGTAGCTGACTAAACTCCGCACTGGTGCTGTCTATTTGTTGCTGCGCCTGTTGTGCCTGCTGGTTTAAACTGTGCGATTCATTACGTGTTTCGCCAACTAATTGTTCCATTTCGTTTAAAAAGCCAGAGATTTGCTTAGTGGCATCATTTACTTTGGCGGCCAGCGTACGTACTTCGTCAGCTACTACGGCAAAACCGCGGCCAGCATCACCAGCTCGGGCCGCTTCAATTGCCGCATTAAGGGCTAATAGGTTAGTTTGATCAGAAAACGTTTCTACCATCACCAGTATTTGTCGTACGTTTTCAGAGTTTTTGTGCAAGCCGTTTATCGTCGCACCAAAGCTATCGAGCAGTTTAACAATACCAGAAAGCTGACGTGTTACTTGCTGCATTTGGCCGCTCGCTGCGCTGGCTTTATCTACTGCTAAATTAGATACCTGACCTACTTGGTCGCCATGTTGCACTATATTGGCTAAATACTGTAAAACTCGATCGCTTTCGCCACGAATTTGGCCACTGCGCTGCTCGGTATCTTGTAAATGACTACGGGTACTTTTTACCGCCACCGATACTTGTTCATTAACCTGATGGGTTTCATGTGCTTGTTGATGAATATCGCCAAGTAGTACACCCAGTTGTGAAACAAACTGGTTATATTCTTCTGACAAGGTGCGAAATTCGTCAAAGGTAAAGGCGGGTAGCCGATGCTGTAAGTCTGTGCCTTTACGGTTAGTATCCTGTAGTGCTGATACCAATGCTTTTACCGGACGCACAAATAAGTAATGCATGTAACCAATGGTAAAGACAAAAGCGCCAATACCAAGGATTAACAGCAACCACCATTGCGTAGTTGCGCCGCTTACAGGGTAGGCAAGATAGAGCGCAAGCAAAAAAAACATGGCTAAAAAACTAATATTGCCAATTATTTTTCGGTTTAAGCTGCCAAAGAAGGTGCGTTCAATAAACAGGTAAAGAGACGTAAAACCAGCCATAAATTCGCAAATCCTGCCAAATAATAATATAAGAATTTGAGCATAACATAGCCGCAAACACGCTGCGACCTTGTTATGTTAACGGATATTGATCTGCCACAACTGCAAATTAAATAGCCGAGTATCCATTCTTCGCGCTTAAATTATTGTTTTACCGCTAAACCTGCATCTAGCCACGCCTGCATGCCGCCAACTACTGAGTAGACTTGGCTAAAGCCCATACGTTGTAGCGATTCTGTCGCTAAAGTTGAGCGCGCGCCAGAGCGGCAAATAATATACATCGGGTTACTGGCTAATTGCGTTAATGCCATTTGTGGTTCGCAACCGCTAGCGGCCACTTTGGGGTGGTTATGAATATTCATTTCTAGCACACCACGCGGGTAGTTTACCGCACCAATAATATGCTGTTGCAGGTATTCAGCTGGCTCGCGCACATCAATTAATATGGCTTCAGCATCTTTTTGTAATGCATTGGCCAAGTCTTGAATACTTACTTCTTTAATCGCTGTTTTGGCTTCAGCTACTAACTGTTGTGCTGTTTTCATTTGTTGCTCCTGTTTAGCTATAACAAAATGGCGTATTGTATAATTGAGAATTATAAAACCGACTGATAAATAACTATCGCGGCCATAATGACTAAAAATACTGCAAAAGCTTTTTGTAACCGCTGTTTAGGTAGTTTTTTACCTACGGCCGCACCAATAAAGCTGCCGACAATACCGGCGATAATCATTAAACCAATAGTTTGCCAGTCAAAGCTGATGCCTTGCTCGCTCATCACCATAAAATATTTGCCAAAGCCAACAAAAGACTTCATGGCAATAATAACTAAACTGGTCGCAATACCCACTGGCATGCTTAGGCCGCCCATTAAAACCAACGCGGGTACAATTAAAAAGCCGCCACCCACACCAACAAAGCCAGTAATAACACCGACCACTAAGCCGTCGAACACAATTTTAGCGGGTTTAAAGGTTTTGGTTTCGCTATTCGCTATATTTTTACTGCTGTTGCGCCACATCATTGCCGCAGCAACTAACATCAGTAGCGAAAACACCAATAACTGCCAACGCGTATCTACTAATGTGCCAAGCCAAGCGCCACCATAGGTGCCAAGCATACCAGGAATACCAAACCATAAAACATGGCGCCAACTGATTAAACCCTGTAAGCCATTACGTACTGAACCAAATAAACTAATGCCAGCGACAATAAGCAACGACGAGGCTATAGCCAACTGCGGAGGCATATGTAATAAATATAATAATACCGGTACGGTAAGGATAGAACCGCCAGAGCCGAATAAGCCAAGGCTTAAACCAATGACAATTGCGCCAAGTAAAGCTAGCATGGTACATTTACCTTATATAACAAAACGAAATATGCTTATAGCGAAATTGCATCTTAGACTGCTTTTCGCTATGCTGCAATTGAAATTTAGTAAGTTCTAATTTACGAGGCTTTTATGGTTGCTGATCAGGCAGATACTGAAAATACTGTTCAGGTTGAAATGTTTTTTGACAAAGAGAGCTCAACCTTTAGTTATGTTGTTGCCGACATCAGCACCAAGCGTGCGGTGATTATTGACCCTGTGTTAGATTATGATGCCGCAGCGGGTACTGTAGCCACTAAACAAGCTGATACCCTATTGGCTTATGTAGCAAAACAACAACTGAGTATAGATTTAATTTTAGAAACGCACGCCCATGCCGATCATCTGTCTGCTGCGCATTATTTAAAACAAAAAACCGGTGCGCCAATCTGTATTGGCGAAGGAATTAAACAGGTGCAGCAAACCTTTAAGCTGGTTTTTAATTTAGGCGACGATGAGCTGTTAGCAAAGGGGGACTACTTTGATAAGTTATTTGCCGACAATGAGACCTTTAAAGTAGGCAGCATCACCGCAAAAGTGCTGAATACGCCAGGCCATACCAATGACAGTGTTAGCTATTTAATTGCCGGTCATTTGTTTGTTGGAGACTCATTATTTATGCCGGATTCTGGTACAGCGCGTTGCGATTTCCCAGGTGGCGATGCCCACGTATTATTTAAATCGATTCAGCGTATTTACCAGTTGCCAGATACTACCACTATTTATATGTGTCATGACTACCAACCTGGTGGTCGTGAATTACGTTATCGCACTAGCGTAGCTGAGCAAAAAGCAGAGAATATTCACGTTAGAGCTGATACAGCAGAGCAAGAATTTGTGCAAAAGCGTGAAACCCGAGACAAAACACTTTCCGTACCACGATTAATTTACCCTGCAGTACAAGTTAATATTCGTGCGGGGCAGCTGCCAAAAGCCGAAGCTAACGGCGTTAGCTATATCAAAGTTCCGCTTACGATTAAAGCCTAGCCGTGGCCTATGCTGGTCAGTCAGTAATATCAACGAACCGGTTTGCTCACACCAACACGCCGTAAACCCATCCATGGGGGCTCGTTTCAGGCATCCATGCCTTCAACGGTTGGCTTAGAGCAAAGCCGTTCTCGCATAAATGATCAGCATTAAGCCGTGGCCTAGGTATTTAATAATAAAAAAGGCCAGTCAGAAGGTTGGGGTTTCTGACCGGCCGGCAAAAAAACATCTTAGCGCATACCAAGCAATATACTTCAATAAACGCTGTGTTGTTTTGATGTAGCTCAATCTTAGCGCTGAGTATCGTTTTTACCCAGCAGCAAAATGTAAGCGAATATTAAATACGGCACAAACACGTTACCAACCGCATTGTTTGCCTTTATTCTGCTGGTCTAAATAAGCTTGTAACGGCGCAAAATAATCTAACATAGTGGAAGCATCCATTTCTGGTTTGCCGGTAACCACTTGCAGCGCTTGTTGCCAGCTTTCGCTTGAACCCATTTCTAGCATTTCATTTAACTTAGCGCCGGCTGCTTTGCTGTTGTAAATTGAGCAGCGATGCACCGCACCTTCGTTACCGGCAATATCACACAGTGCCTTATGAAACTGAAACTGTAAGATATGGGCTAAGAAATAACGGGTATAGGGCACATTACCTGGTACGTGGTATTTAGCACCTGGGTCAAAGTCAGCTTCAGTACGAGCCACTGGTGCTGATATACCTTGGTATTTTTCGCGTAGCTGCCACCAAGCTTCGTTATAGTGATCCGGTGTAATTTCGCCGTTAAATACTTGCCAGCGCCATTGATCTACCATTAAACCAAAGGGCACAAAGGCAATTTTGTCTAGCGCCATTTTCATTAGTAACCCCAGATCTTTCGACTCATCTGGCACTTTGTCTAATAAGCCAATTTGCTTTAAATAACCGGGTGTTACTGACAATGCGATGGTATCGCCGATAGCTTCATGGAAACCATCATTAGCGCTTTCTTGAAAATAGACCGACTGATCTTTATAGGCACGTTGATAAAAATTGTGACCAAGTTCGTGGTGTATAACAGAGAAGTCTTCACCGGTGCGTTGAATACACATTTTAATACGTAAATCGTCTTTCGCGTCCAGATCCCAAGCTGAGGCGTGGCACTCTACGTCACGATCACGTGGTTTAACAAATAACGAACGCTGATAAAAGCTCTCCGGTAGCGGGTCAAAACCTAATGAGGTAAAGAAACCTTCGGCACCTTTAACCATTTTTATTTCATCGTAGTTATGTTTTGCTAGTAATTCGGTAACGTCATAGCCTGGATCCGCGTCTTTAGGTGCAACCAAGTCATAGATGTTACCCCAGCTTTGCGCCCACATATTGCCTAATAAATGTGCTGGAATCGGCTTGTCTTGCGGCACTTTGTCGGCACCATATTGCTCGGCTAATTTACTGCGTACATGACAGTGCAATGCTTCATACAGCGGCTTTACTTGACCCCATACTCGGTCAAGCTCTTTGGCAAAATCGTCCGCCGGCATATCATATTTTGACCGCCACATAGCGCCGGTATCGGCATAGCCTAGTTCTTTAGCACCTTCGTTGGTTAGCTCAATTAAACGTTGATACAGTGGGCGCATTGGCTTGCTCACTTCACGCCATGCTTGCCACATTTCTAGTTGCTCATCGTAGTTGCGGCTGCTAGCCATGATGGTTGACATGTCACCTAGCGATAAACAGTTACCATCAGCTTTGCAGTATTTGCCTTTGCCATAAATGCCACCTAGCTCGGCGACGATTTTCGCCATTTCGGCAGTTTTGGCGGCATCTTGTGGTGCTGGTAAAGTAAGGGCCAGTTTAAGTTTATCCAGCTTACGACGATTTACGTCTGATAATTTAACCTGATCAAACTTAGCTGCTGCTGTCGCTAGGTTTACCATTTCGATGGTCAGCTTTTCGTTAACATCTGCAGCTAATGACGCAGTATCTTCGGTAATAAAGTTAGCGTAAATCCATTCAGCACGATTAGCTTCTAAACCCAGTTGCTCTAGCTTTTTTTCTGTTTGAGCAAGGAAATCGACTGCATTCGCTTCGGTTAGGGCTGTTTGCTCGGCCTGTACCTGCGTGTTTGCTTGTTGTTCTGGGCCACAAGCGCTAAGTAGCAGGGCTGAGCCAACCAGAAACGCGGTAGCCGAGATTTTAAATGTCTTCATAAAATAACCTTTGCCTGTTGTTATGATTTTAAGCACGCCCAGTATAAACAGGCGCTAGCAAATAATGCCAGCGCAAGGGCGCGTTAGTTTTGTTGTTTTTGCTGCAATTGCCACATCCGAGCGTATTCGCCGCCGGCAGCGAGCAAGCTGTCGTGACTACCTTGCTCGGCAAGCTGGCCATGCTTTAACACAATAATATTATCAGCATCGGTAATCGTAGATAATCGATGAGCAATAACAAGGCTGGTGTGATTTCGTGCCACTTCGCGCATGGCTTTTAATATAGCTTGCTCAGAGGTAGAGTCTAACGCCGACGTCGCTTCATCAAATATGAGTATTGGCGAGCGTTTGAGTATGGCGCGGGCAATAGCTATGCGTTGTTTTTCGCCTCCCGACACTTTTAAACCTCGCTCGCCAACTAAAGTAGCATCGCCTTGAGGCAAACTAGTAATAAAATCAGTTAGATAAGCAAGGCTAATGGCGTGATCAATGTCAGCCTCACTGGCATCGGGGCGGCCATAACGAATATTGTCGCGAATACTGCTATTAAATAGCACGGTATCTTGCGGTACTATGGCAATAGAGCGGCGCAGACTGTCTAGCGTGACTTGACTGATGTCTTGGCCATCTATGGTTATGTTACCGCTATTGAGATTATAAAACCGGTATAACAACCTAGCTATAGTGCTTTTACCGGCACCGCTGGCGCCAACTATCGCCACCTTACTGCCGGCGGGTATAGTGAAACTTAGCTGTTGCAGAATTGGTCGCTGTTGTTGGTAATTAAAACTTACTTGGTTAAAACTAATTTCGCCTTGTGTAAGCTGTAATAGTTGAGCGTCAGCGGTGTCGCTAATTAACGGTTTGCGTTTGAATAAGCCAAGCATATTTTCTAAATCGGTTAGTGCACGGCGAATCTCACGATAGACAAAGCCAAGAAAGTTTAACGGTAAAAATAGCTGGATCATATACGCATTTACCATTACCAGATCGCCCAGTGTCAGTTGCTTATTGACTACCTCAGTAGACGCTAACCACATTAATAATGTAATAGCACCAGCAATAATGAAGGCTTGGCCAGAGTTTAACGCCAGCAAACTTAAGCGGTTTTTCAGCCGTGCTTGCTCCCATTTGGCTAAAAAGCTGTCATAGGTTTGCGCTTCATAGCGCTCATTATTAAAATATTTTACTGTTTCATAGTTTAACAAGCTGTCAATAGCGCGGCTGTTGGTGGTGTTGTCGGCTTGATTAGCCTCGCGGGTATATTTATTACGCCACTCAGTAATAACCACGGTGAAAAAGATATAAATCGATACCGCTATTAGGGTAATTAGCGAATATAACGGCGAAAACAGGGTAGCAAAAATAATAGTAACCGCGGCTATTTCAAAGAGTGTTGGCACGATATTAAACATTAAAAAGCGCATTAAAAAACTAAGGCCATTAGTGCCGCGTTCAATATCACGGCTAATGCCACCGGTTTGTCGGTCTAAATGAAAAGCTAATTCTAAGCTATGTAGATGTTGAAACACCCGCAAGCCAAGTTGGCGCATGGCATGCTCGGTAACTCGGCCAAATAAGGCGTCACGTACTTCACCTAAAAATACCCCTGCAAAGCGCAAACCGCCGTATAACAGCAATAGCACAACAGGTACCATAAGTAGTTGGTGCCGGTTGCCATCAAGCGCATCAATAATGTATTTAAGTGCCAGTGGCATTAATAGTGTGGCGGCCTTGGCAGCGATTAATGCTAACAGTGCTAGTAGCACCCGGTATTTAAATTGCCATAAATACGGCCATAACATTGCCAGTGTTTGTTTTAAGTTAGTGGCATCATGTGTTTTAGTTGGTTCAGGTTGTTTTGCCGCAGAGCGCATGCCGCGCATGACATTTTCCTTGTTAACAAAGCTTAGCTGCAAAGGTACGCTGTATCAGCGCTAACCTGCAACTTAAACTCTGCATAAATACTTATTACTACGTTAGAAATAAAAACGCCGGCGATTAAACCGGCGTTTTTTCTAAGTTTAGCTAGAGCGCCTAATTAAGCGGCGTGCTCTTTTTTATCTTTGGCTAATGCACCTGGGCCTTGTTGCGGCAGGGTTTTATCGGCAGCAATATACTCAGAGTCAAAGTCATCAACGTTAATGGCAAATAACCGACCTTTTTCTGCTATACGCAGCTGGTTAGCTTCCGCTTCGGTAATTACCTTTAACTCTAAGCCTAAATCGGCTACTTCGTTTAAGCGATAAAACGGTAGGCGCTTTTTGGCAGCATGGCTTACTTTGTCAAAGATGGGTTCAGCAAGAAGAATATCTTTTAACGCTTGCTCCATCATGCCTAACTGATTTAATGGCTCGTTTTTTAGATACAGATAGTGACCTAAGCGCGAACGTGAATCACTGGGTGTTTGCATAATACGGGCAACTTTGTGCTCGGTAATATCCGACGCTTTACGTAAGGTGCGGCCCCACGGAAACACGATGCGCTTTAAGACAACCCCTACAATGCGGTTCGGGAAGTTATTAAATAACTCGTCCATTGCTAACTGAGCTTTGGCCATATTGTCTTCACAGCCCCACTGTACTAGTGGTAAATCATCCACTTTACGACCTTCATCGTTATAGCGTTTCAGGATGGCTGAGGTTAAATACAGCATACTTAAAATATCGCCTAAACGTGCTGATATACGTTCACGGCGTTTTAAATCACCACCTAGAGTGCCCATGGCAACATCAGACATTAGCGCAAGAGATGCACTAAAGCGGTTCATTTGACGGTAGTACTTTGCTGTAGCATCGTTGTAGGGCGCGTTACTAAAGATACCGCCAGTTAACGATAACCAGAAAGTACGGAAGAAATTACTAATAGCAAAACCAATATGGCCAAATAGCGCTTTATCAAACGCGGTTACGGCTGCGCGCTCGTCGTCTATTTGTGCGGCTTGTAGTTCTGCCAGTACATAAGGATGACAACGAATAGCACCTTGACCATAAATAATCATATTACGGGTTAAAATATTGGCACCTTCTACCGTAATGGCTACTGGCGCACCCTGATAACCGCGGGCTAAATAGTTATTTGGCCCCATACAAATACCCTTACCACCATGAATATCCATGGCATCAGTAATGGCTTGGCGCATGCGTTCAGTCATATGGTATTTAGTAATGGCAGAAATAACCGATGGTTTTTCGCCTAGGTCGATAGCACCAACCGACATAGTCGTAGACGCATCAGCCATATAAGCATAACCACCTACGCGAGCCATGGCTTCTTCTACGCCTTCCATTTTACCGATCGGTAATCTGAATTGGCGGCGAATACGTGCATAAGCACCCGTTGCCATAGCGACAGCTTTAATGCCGCCGGTACTGTTTGACGGTAATGTAATAGCACGACCAACTGATAAACACTCAACTAGCATACGCCAGCCTTGGCCAGCCATACTTACACCACCAATAATGTAATCTAGTGGGACAAAGATATCTTTACCCTGAGTAGGACCGTTTTGAAATGGCACGTTTAGCGGGAAATGGCGACGGCCAATTTTAACCCCTGGCGTGGTTACAGGGATCAGCGCACAGGTAATGCCTAAGTCTTTGTTATCGCCAATTAGGCCTTCAGGATCGTACAGTTTAAACGCCAAACCTAATACGGTGGCAATAGGTGCTAAGGTGATATAACGCTTGTCCCAGGTTAGGCGCATACCAATAACTTCTTGGCCTTCCCACTCACCTTTACAAATAATACCGGTATCGGGAATAGCCCCCGCATCTGAACCTGCTTCTGGGCTGGTTAGGGCAAAGCAGGGCACTTCTATACCTTTGGCTAAGCGAGGCAGATAATGCGCTTTTTGTTCGTCAGTACCATAGTGTTGTAATAGCTCACCTGGGCCTAACGAGTTAGGTACGCCAACGATGCTTGATAACACCATGCTTTTGCTGGTTAACTTTTGTAATACACAAGACTGGGCATAAGCGGAAAATTCTAAACCGCCATATTGCTTTTTAATGATCATGGCAAAGAAGCCGTGATCTTTTAAGTATTGATACACTTCTGGTGTTAAATCGGCACGCTCATGAGTAATATGCCAGTCATCAACCATAGCTAGCAGCTCTTCAACTGGGCCATCAAGGAAGGCTTGTTCCTCAGTGCTTAAGCGTGGTGCAGGAATGTTATGTAATTTATGCCAATCCGGATTGCCGCGAAATAAATCAGCTTCCCACCAAGTGGTACCTGCATCAATTGCTTCTTTTTCGGTAGTAGACATTTCTGGCATAATTTTGCGATACAGCTTTAATAACGGTTTAGTTAAATACTGCTGGCGCACTGAGGCGATATTGAGCGGTAATGCCACTATTAAGAATATTATCCAGCTTAACGTGCCGACAATATGCAGTGCTGTGGCAATAGCTAAGACAACAGTAACTGCTGCCGTAAACATAGTTAGGCTGGCACGGCTATAAGCCAATACCGCTAAGGTGCTTATAAGCACGATCCAGAATATTAGTATTTCCATTTATTGCTCCAATTAGAGGTCAGACCACTGTGCTGCTAGAGTAGAACGCTTTAGCAAAAGTTGCAAGCTTCAAACGCAGAGTTAAACAAAGTGATGGCAAAGCCAGATAGCGTTTATACGTTACAGCATAGACCTTTGGCTTAGAATAGCTGACAAAATAGTTACAGATAGGGGATAGAATTTAAACATAACCGCCGTTCAAAAACGCGGTTATGTACTAAATTGAGCAGTATTGCGCTGTTATGGTGTGTCGTTAGTTTGCATGGTTGGTGTTAACGCTAACTTGTGTAGTTGAACATCGAACTGTTCAACATTGTCTTCACCGCTCCATAATCTTACTAACATATAATCGAGTTCAGGTGCGACCCATGCATAAATTTGTTTGTTGCTGTTCTGCTCGGTACGCACAATACGTAAGGTTTTAGTATTACCGTAGGGCAGTGCTAGTATTTCTTCCGCTACTACTTTGTAGTGATATGTTTTGCTATTACCACTGCGATTAAGCACGTTGTAGTGAAACTCAGTTTTACCTGCTTTTAAATCTAATACCAATTGCAGCTGATAACTTATTGGGTCTAGCCAGTCTTCTTGCCATTTTATTGCTTTTGTTTTACGCGCCTTACCTTCTGTTACCACTTTGGTTTCTGGGTTTAGGTTAAGTTCATAATATCTATTCGGGCCAGTACCTGAGCGCTGCATGGTATAGCGCAGCGGCTTAATACTTCCATTTTCGATAATAAAATTAGAGGTTTCTTGGCGTTTATCAGAGAAAATCATCCAGCTGATGTCGCTGCTATAACCTAGTTCATAACCTTGTTCGGTATGGGTTAGATATCGGTGTGCTGTGCCGTGACTTTTACCCGCACGATAAACAATATAGTCAGCTTCAAAGCTGGTTAATGGTGTGGTGTCGGCATAAGTTGCGCTTGAGAACAGCGCGGTTAACATAATAAAAGACGAATATAAACGCCATTTAGTCTTCATCATCATTCGCATAACCATTGGCAGCTAATACATTACCATCTAACCATGCCTGATCTGCCCGCTGTTGTAAACGATTTTGGCAAAACCAGCGCACTACCAGCGGATAGATTTGATGCTCTTGCTCGTGTACGCGTTCAGCTAACGAGGCTACATCGTCATCACTAAACAGCGGTACCTTAGCTTGCAAAATAACGGGGCCACCATCAAGTTGTTCGGTAACAAAATGTACACTACAACCGTGTTCAGTATCTTTGGCATCAATTGCCCGTTGGTAGGTGTTAAGCCCCTGATATTTAGGGAGTAAAGAGGGATGAATATTCAGTAAACGCCCAGAGTAATGCTGCACAAACGCAGGTGTTAGTATGCGCATAAAACCAGCTAGTACCACTAAGTCCGGTTGATACTGATCAATAGCGTCAATTAAAGCTAAATCGTAGCTATCGCGGTCTTGGTACGCTTTATGGCTTAATACCTGAGTGCTAATGCCAGCTTCGCTGGCCCGAACTAAGCCATAAGCATCAGCTTTATTCGCAATAACAGCGTTAACTTTGCCCGGTATAGCGCCACTATTGCAGGCATCTATAATCGCCTGCAAGTTAGAGCCACTACCGGAAATCAATACAACAATAGATTTCATCACCGGCCTTATTCGTTAATGATAACCTGTTCGTCGCTTTGACCCGCTGCCTGAATTTCGCCTAAGTGCCATGCCGTTTCGCCCGCAGCTTTAAGAAAATCCAGTGCCGTATTTAATTGTTCTTTTGGCAGCACAATAAGCATGCCTACACCACAGTTAAAAGTGCGGTACATCTCATGGCGACTAATATTGCCTTGCTGCTGTAACCAGTTAAATATTGCCGGCCACTGCCAGCTTTTACCATCAATAACAGCTTTTGCATTATCAGGCAGAACGCGAGGAATATTTTCCCAGAAACCACCGCCGGTAATATGACATAGCGCATGTACAGGGACGTGCTTAAATAAATTAAGCAGATTTTTTACATAAATGCGGGTTGGTTCTAGTAGGTGGTCGGCAATAGATTTACCTTCCAACATACTGTCTGGGTTTTGGCCACTTACTTCCAATACTTTACGTACTAAAGAGAAACCGTTTGAGTGCGGGCCGGATGAAGCTAATGCAATGAGTTGATCACCCGGTTGTACTTTGCTGCCATCAATGATGTTGGCTTTTTCTACTACACCAACGCAAAAACCGGCGATGTCGTAGTCTTCACCGTGGTACATGCCCGGCATTTCTGCGGTTTCGCCACCTACCAGTGCACAACCTGCTTGCACACAACCTTCGGCTATACCGTGTACTACCGCTGATGCGGTATCAACGTCTAGCTTACCGGTAGCGTAATAATCTAAGAAAAATAATGGCTCGGCACCTTGTACCACTAAGTCGTTTACGCACATAGCTACTAAGTCAATGCCTACACCGTCATGGCGTTTTAGATCCATGGCTAAACGTAATTTTGTACCCACACCGTCAGTACCAGATACTAATACCGGCTCTTTATAGCCGGCAGGGATCTGACATAGGGCGCCAAAACCACCTAATCCGCCCATAACCTCTGGTCGACGCGTGCGTTTTACGGCACCTTTAATACGTTCAACTAACGCGTTACCTGCGTCAATATCTACACCGGCGTCTTTGTAGCTTAAAGATGTTTTCTGCTCGCTCACGACTATCCTCGAATGGCTGAAAGTGGAAAGGCTTAAAATTGGCGGCATTTTACCTGTTTAACGCCGAAGACAAAAGCCTTACTGCATAGCATTTGCCATTGCTTGCTTAACATAGTCATGTAGGCTAATGCTGTTATCACGGGTAATTTTATGGTAACACACTGATGCGAATGGGAATTCTTTATCATTAAACTGTACAAAAATAAAGGGAGCAGCAGTATCAGTCTGATTGTGCTGCCACTGTCCGCCAACGTTAGCAATAAACACTTCACCAACGTACGCGCCTAAAATATTGCTTAATGTAAATACGAGTTCGGTAGAGTGGCGTTGTTGTTTTTCTAGCTGATGCAGTTCAGATATCAGGTTGTCTATCTGTTCTAGGCTAGCAATACTGTTATTTAGCGCTATTTTATGTTGTTCTTTGGCGTAAGACACCGCGTCGGTGGCGCTATCGTGCATTAGTTTATTTAGTTCTTGTTGTTGCATAATTGCCTCAAGTTTGCTGGTGTGCTGCCAAAATAAGTTGGCGTAGTATTTTACTGCCGGGGCCTAATGTTTCTTCTTTGGGCGTAACTAATGATATTGCTGCAATGCGTTCACTGCATTGTTTAAGGTTTAGCTGCACTAACGTGCCCTGTGCTAGCTGACGTTCAATTAAGAAGTCGGGCAACCAACAAAAACCTAAGCCAGTAACGAGTATGTTAATAGCTTCAAAAAAATTATCTAACGTCCAACGTTGCTCTGCGCGAAGCCAGCCCGCATTATCTAACGGTTTTTGTGCTGTATCACGGATCACCAGTTGCAAATGTTGGCTTAGTTCGTCTTGGTCAATATCGCTTATTTGCGCAAGCGGATTATTACTGCCGGTAACGGGAATAAAGCGTGTGATACACAGTGGCTCGCCAAGATGGCCTTTAGGAATAACGGATGATGCAGCGATAACTAAGTCTGCACGTTTTTGTTGAATGATTTCTGCACTACCGGTGATCACACTATCAATTAGCTGAATACGGCTGCCACGACTTAAAGGATAAAATTCGGCTAAAGCTTGGTTTAAAAAATGCCGAGGGTAGGCTAACTCAACCGCAATTTTAATTTCTGGCTCCCAACCTTGGTCAATATTGGTGGCTAATAATTCTAAATCTTCAACCTGCTGTGTTAGCACCCGCGAGCGGCGCAGCATTACCTCGCCAGCATCGGTTAAATAGGCTTTACGACCACGCACTTCCAATAATTCTACACCCAGTTGGCTTTGTAACTTAGCAACGGCATGATTAAGCGAAGATTGGCTTTTATTAAGTAGCTCAGCGGCTTGTGAATAGCCGCCAGCATCTACCACGGCCTGTAAAATGCGCCATTGCTCTAATGTTGAACGCGGACGATATGGCATAACTGTGGCAGCGCTCCTTGCGGGTTAATTAGTGGCAATGATTACCGCGCGTAATGGGGCAGGATAACCTTCAATGGTTTTACTATGATCAGTTGCATCAAGAAAATCAATTAAACTTTCGTTTTCCATCCAATCGGTTTTACGTTGTTCTTCAAGTGAGGTGCGATTTAAATCTGCAAGACGCACATTATTAAAGCCCAAACGTTGTAACCAGTGCGTAAGTGCAGCAACACTAGGAATAAACCATACGTTACGCATTTTGGCATAGCGCTCGCCTGGCACCAGCACCGTATGTTCATCGCCTTCAACTACCAGCGTTTCAAGAATAAGCTCGCCGCCTGGGCGTAGCTGGTTTTTTAGTTGCTGTAAAAAATCTAATGGTGAGCGCCTATGGTAAAGCACACCCATAGAAAATACCGTATCAAACTGTTTTAACGCTGGCATATCATCAATGCCAACAGGTAATAGGTTTACCGCTGGATCAGGATTAAAATGCTTAATGGCTTGAAACTGAGCATAAAACAGTTGTGAAGGGTCAATACCAACGACAAACTCAGCACCTTCGCCGCGCATACGCCACAAGTGATAACCGCTACCGCAGCCGACATCGAGCACAAATCTATTCTGCAGTGGCGCGATATGTGGCAGCACCCGGTCCCATTTAAAGTCTGAACGCCATTCGGTATCAATATCGATACCATGAATATTGAACGGGCCTTTGCGCCAAGGTTTTAACTGCTGCAATAAATACTGAATTTGCTGCGCTGTACCTGGACCAATATCATTGGCACTGCCAAACTGTACTGCAGGTTTTAATTCGATATGGCTATTTTGGCTGGCAGGCAAGTTAGCAATCACTTTTTGCCACTGTTTAAAGTCGCCATGCAGTGCGTCTTTGCTCCATGCCGCCAGTTGTGCCGGCAGCGTTTCTAACCACTTATGCAGTTTGTTGCCAGCAAGTAGGCCATAAAACGGCGTAAAATCGAGCATAATAAACCTTATTTAATCGCCAACATTGAACAGAAATTAAAGCATTGAAACCATAGCGTTTGGCTGCTAAACCCTGCGTCCTGTATTCGCTGCTGGTGTTCAACTAAGGTATCGGGTTTCATCACGTTTTCTAGAGCACTGCGTTTTTGGCTAATTTCTAGTTCGCTGTAACCATTAGCCCGTTTAAAGTCATAGTGCAGATCGATTAATAGCTCATTCGCAGTAGGGTCATTACTAATAAATTTTTCCGATAAAATAAGTAAGCCACCTGGCTTTAAACCCTGATAAATGCGCTGTATTAGCGCGCTACGATCGGCTTGAGGTAAAAACTGCAGCGTAAAATTAATAACCACAATGGCGGCGTTTTCTATTGGCTGTTGACGAATATCCGCCAGTTTAACTTGTACCGGTACATCAGAGCGAAATGTCTGCAAATGCCGCTCACAGCGCTCAACCATAGCTTTACTATTATCCACGGCAATAATGTTGCTGTTGGTGACGCTAATATTGCGTCGCATTGCCAGTGTCGCTGCGCCTAACGAGCAACCAAGGTCGTAATAATTACTATTAGCTTGCTGAAAGCGACTGGTTAATTTACCAATAGTTTGAATAATAGTGTGATAGCCCGGCACTGAGCGTTGGATCATATCCGGGAATACGTCAGCTACCTGATCATCAAAACTAAAATCAGGCACTTGCAGCAAGGGTTCAGCAAAAATATCGTCTTTTGGCATAATATAAATAACAGCAGTAAAAAGTGGCGTTAGTTTAGCGCAAAATTGTTAAACACTACAGTAAGCTAAACTGTTGTTCACTTGGCCAGGGTGTTAAGCAACTATGCTGATAGTGTAAGTCTTTAGCAAACTGCCGACATAGTTCTGGCGCTAGCGTGTTGTCTGGGGTATGAAAAAAGCAGAACGGACTTTTACCTTCGTCCAACCATTGCTGCACTTTTTTTAGCCAAGGTTGATAGAACTGACGGTTTACCGCCATATCATCACTGCCAATAAAGCGCAGCATTGGCGTAGTGCTAAAGCTTATGGCGTGCACTGGCAGGCGTGGCTTTTTTGCTTGCGCATCTAATAGCGCCGCGGTATTTGCCACAACCGAGAATAATGCTCGACTATCAAACACCACTCGTTCGGCGCCTAGGCGCTGTAATTGCTTATGTAGTAGTGTTTCATGTTGGTCTTTATCAAAAAATGCCGGATGGCGCACCTCTAGCGCACAGCGCTGAGTTTGGCTGATTTGTTCAACCAGCGAAAGAATGCGTGTTAATTGTGCCGGCCCCAATTGCGCGGGTAGTTGTAAATGCACTATGGCAAGTTTTTCGCCTAATAGCGCCATGCGGCCTAGCCAAGCGCTAAGTTGGTTTGTGTTGTCGGTGTTATCGGCATGGCTAATACGCTGCGGCACCTTTAATACAAAGCGGTAGTGCGGTGGTGTATCTTGCTGCCAACGCTGTAAAGTCTCATCGGATGGATCAGCATAAAAGGTGGTATTGCCTTCGGCCGTATTAAAAATATTCGCGTATTGTGGCAGAAAGTCGTTAGCTTTAGCATCGGCGGTGAAAATGGTGCTTTTCCATTTTGGGTTTGCCCACACTGGGCAGCCAAGATATAGCATCGGCAGCTTGACCTTCTTATAGTGGCAGCGTAAAACTAAGTAATGTCATTCAGGAAGCATAACATAATGATATTCCGGTTATTAGTCTGTTTACTTGTTTTGGGAACGTGCTTTACCCAGCTTTCTGCGGCAACACTACCAAACCCATTAAAAATCGTTATTAGTAACGACACTTTTCCTTATATGTTTACTGATGAAAACGGGCAGGCAGCAGGCTTGGTCGTTGATTACTGGCAAGAAATTGCTAAACAACAACAAATACGCGTTGAATTTGTTGCAGCAGACTGGCCGCTGACATTGCCGATATTACAACGTGGCGAAGTGCATATTCATGGTGGTGTTGCAAAAACCGCAGAGCGTGAACTCAGTTATCAGCTAGGCGATACAGGTATTGATATATACAGTAATGTGTTTGTGCAAAGAGACCTGCCAGCGATTACTAAACTTACCGATTTGACGCCTTATGTTATTGGTGTAGTAGAAACCTCTGGGCATATAGAAGGCTTATATAAGTTAATACCTGGCGTAACGCTAAGAACCTATTCCACATCTACTGCGCTATATGATGCCGCCTTGAGTGGGCAAATTAATGCGTTAGTGGCTTTAGACCGTTTAACACCACGTTATGCACGCTATTCCGAGCTAGCACGACAATTTCCAATGTATCGTAAAATACCGCTGCGCACCTTGCACTTAAGTTATGCTGTAATACAAAACAATCCGTTGTTTGACGCACTACAACAAGCGACTAGTAAAATAGATCGCGCGTTTCTTGACCGTTTAGAACGACATTGGCTGGGAGACCGTACCGATGACAATACGCTAATTTTAGGCTTGGCGGTAGATAACCCGCCTTATATGCATGTCTCACTGCAAGGCGAAGCGCAGGGCTTATTTGTCGATTTATGGCGACAGTGGGCGGAACAAACGGGTATCAAAATTGCTTTTGTACCAGACTCATCGTTTCAAAACTTACAAAATTTAAAAAAAGGCCGGATAGATGCGCTGATCGCCTTTCCTGATAATAATTTGCAGCAAGACGGGCTGATGTCGGCTTATCAGATTTATGGCTTTAAATCGCGTTTCTATTCAGCAAAGTCTAATCTTGCTACGCCGTTATCTTCATCTGCTGCACTAAAAGTGGCCGTATTTGAAAATGCGCCCTATATCGCAGAGCTAGAGTTACGTTATCCAAAGGCGGAGTTTATTCGTTATCGTTATTTACCCGATATTATTAAAGACGTAATCAACAATAAGTTGGCCGGTTTTTATGGTGCCGCAGCAGTTATTCCGTTGCGTTTACAACAGCTAAATTATACTGACTTATTTATTGAACAAGCTGATTCAGAGATTATTTCTCCGATGTATACCTTAGTACGCGAGGCTGATAGCGAATTAGCCGAAAAAATTAGGCGCGGCTTTGCAAAACTGCCCTTCGATACCTTGCTACAGGTAGAAAAAAATTGGGTGCCACAAACCGATTTACGTTATTTCCCGCAATTTTTTACTCAGGTACCGTTAACACCGGCCGAGCAAGGTTGGGTGAGCGAGCATCCTGTATTACGTATTGGCATGTTAAATAATTGGCCACCAATGGAGTTTATAGACACTGATGGCAACCCAGCTGGCGTAACAGTTGATTTGATTAGCTTATTGGGGCAGCGCATTAATGTGCGTTTTGATATTGAGCTGTACGCAAATTTTGACGTGATGCTAGAAGATTTAAAACTAAAAAAACTTGATTTGGTTGCTAACACCTCAGATCAAGAAGACCGACACAGCTATGCACGGTTTACCGATGAGTTTTGGCCAGCAAAATGGGTGCTAATTAGTAATGATAATCGCGATTTAGTTGTAAGTGCCACTGAGCTTGATGGCAAGCGAATTGCTATTTATAAAGACTATCAAATGGCAAAGCGAATTAATGAGGTCTATCCGCTGATTGATGTCATTCCAGTAAATTCATTACGTGCAGGTTTAGATCTGATGCAACAGCATAAAGTCGATTTTGTTATGGACTCAGTGGAAACCACCAGTGAAATATTGCGTGAAGCTGGCTATATGTATTTGCGCCTGCAAGTATTGGACGATTTACCTAGCTACCCATCACTTATTGCAGTGCGTGAAGATTACGCGCCGCTAGTTACGATGCTCAATAAAGGTTTGCGCAGTATTACGGCTGAAGATCGTCAGCTACTTTACCAAAAATGGTTTAATTTCCAGATTAATCAAGGCATCAATAAAGCCCAGTTACACCAGCTAATGTGGCAAATCGGTGGCGCCGCCGCATTATTAATTGCCGTGGTGTTAGGTTGGAACTTATCACTACGTAGTGAAGTATTATTACGTCGTCAAGCCGAACAAAAAATGCGTTTCATGGCAACGCATGATGATCTTACCAAGATACCTAATCGCAGCCTGATTAAAGAGAGAATTGAACAAGCGTTGCTGCAGCATGCACGACATAATGAAATATTGGCATTATTATTTCTAGATCTTGATGGATTTAAAGAGGTTAACGATCAGTATGGCCATGATATTGGTGATGAGTTGTTACTCAAGTTAGCCGGTATCTTAGGCGAGGCGGTAAGAAAAAGTGATACTGTAGCTCGTTTTGGTGGCGATGAATTTGCTATTTTATTAACCGGTTTACTAAGCCGCGATGATGCCGCAATTGTCGCTGAAAAAATATTGCATCAGCTGGCACAGCCATTTGCGCTATCGGTTGGCGAGGTACAAATAAGTGCCAGTATTGGTATTGCTATTTATCCTGACGATGGCACTGATTGTGCGAAGCTACTTAAAGTTGCTGATAGCCTGATGTATCGGGTTAAGCAGCAGGGGAAAAATCAATATTGTTTTTCTAAAGCTGTGATTTAGTGAACTGACAGTGACATTAAGCGCCATTTCTATATAATTAGCCGTCATTTTAGTACCGCTGATTAGCAAGGTAGAGGGAAGGTTTAATGCGTAGTCATTATTGCGGTTTATTAACCGCACAGCATGTTGAGCAACAGGTATCTTTATGCGGTTGGGTTAATCGCCGTCGCGATCTGGGTGGGTTAATATTTTTAGACGTACGTGACCGTGAAGGTATGGTTCAAGTGGTCTGTGATCCAGAACTAAAAGATCTGTTTGACGTGGCCTACACCTTGCGTAATGAATTTTGTATTCAAATTAAAGGCCAAGTTCGGGCGCGCCCTGCTTCACAAATTAATAAAGACATGGCAACCGGCGAAGTAGAAGTGTATGCCAGTGAGTTAATCATTTTAAATAAAGCTGCGCCGTTGCCTTTAGACTCTAACCAAAACAACAGTGAAGAGCAGCGTTTAAAGTACCGTTATCTTGATTTACGTCGGCCAATGATGACCGAACGGTTAAAGTTTCGTGCCAAAGTAACCAGCTTTGTACGTAACTTTATGGATAGCAACGGTTTTATGGATGTGGAAACGCCTATTCTAACTAAGGCTACCCCCGAAGGTGCCCGTGATTATTTAGTACCTAGCCGTACTCATAAGGGCCAGTTTTTTGCACTGCCACAGTCACCACAGCTGTTTAAACAACTGTTAATGATGTCAGGGTTAGATCGCTACTATCAAATT
The DNA here is from genome assembly GCF_004345025.1 of Rheinheimera sp. D18. Lineage (GTDB taxonomy): Bacteria > Pseudomonadota > Gammaproteobacteria > Enterobacterales > Alteromonadaceae > Alishewanella > Alishewanella metallidurans. Next base: position 932,116 of record NZ_CP037745.1, read on the forward strand.
GTTAAGTGTTTTCGCGATGAAGACTTAAGAGCTGATCGCCAGCCTGAATTTACCCAAATTGATATTGAAACCTCGTTTATGTCCTCAGAGCAGGTAATGACTATTACCGAGCAGATGGTACATAGCATGTTTAAGCAATTGTTAGATATCGATTTAGGTCAGTTTCCGCGAATGACCTACTTTGAAGCTATGCGCTTATACGGCTCAGATAAGCCAGACTTACGTAACCCAATGCAGTTTGTTGATGTTGCCGATATACTTAAAGACGTTGAGTTTAAAGTGTTCTCCGGCCCAGCTAACGATGCCAAAGGCCGTGTTGTAGCACTTAAAGTACCTGGTGCGGCAGAAAAGCTATCACGTAAAGATATTGATAATTACACTAGTTTCGTTGGTATCTATGGCGCTAAAGGCTTAGCTTGGATGAAAGTTAACGACATTACGGCAGGCAGCGAAGGTGTACAGTCACCGGTTGCGAAGTTTTTAACGCCAGATATTATCGCCACTATTATTGCTCGCACCGATGCTAAAAATGGTGATTTAATCTTCTTTGCTGCAGATACCTACAAAGTAGTGTGCGAAGCTATGGGCGCACTGCGCTTAAAGCTAGGTGAAGATTTAGCTATTACACAAGACAGCTGGAAGCCGCTTTGGGTAGTCGATTTCCCAATGTTTGAAGAAAACGATGATGGCAGCTTTTCTGCAGTACACCATCCATTTACCTCTCCACTTGATACTGCAGCATTTTTAACTACTGCTAACAATGAGTTAGACTTAGGCAAGTTATTATCTAATGCCTATGATATGGTGTTAAATGGCACCGAGTTAGGCGGTGGTTCGGTACGTATTCATACTGCTGAAGTACAAGCTAAAGTGTTCACCTTGCTTGGCATTAGTGATGAAGAGGCTAACGAAAAATTTGGTTTCTTACTCGAAGCGCTAAGATATGGTGCGCCGCCGCATGCTGGTTTAGCCTTTGGTTTAGACCGTTTGGTTATGCTAATGACCGGTGCAACTTCTATTCGTGATGTAATGGCATTTCCTAAAACAGCTAGTGCAGCATGTCCACTTACCGACGCACCAGGTGCCGCTAACCCAGCACAATTAGCCGAGTTGGGTATTAGTGTAGTAGCTAAACCGCAGTAATTATTCGTATTGTTTTACCCGCGTAGCCGTGGCAGCAATCTAGCTGCCACAATTTAAGGAGTAAATAATGGCCGGCCATAGTAAATGGGCGAACATGAAGCATCGTAAAGCACGTCAGGATGCTAAAAAAAGTAAAATTTTCACAAAAATTATCCGCGAGCTTACGGTTGCTGCAAGGCAAAACCCCGATGTCACTATGAACCCTCGTCTGCGCTTAGCCGTAGATAAAGCCTTATCTGAAAACATGACGCGTGACACCATTGACCGAGCGGTAAAGCGCGGTGCTGGCGCTAGTGAAAGTGAGAACTACGAAGAGCTGGTTTATGAAGGCTATGGTCCAAATGGTGTCGCCGTAATTGTTGAAACCATGACCGATAATCATAAGCGTACCGTAGCTGATGTGCGTCACGCGTTTACTAAACACGGTGGCAGTTTAGGTACGTCTGGCTCAGTAGCTTATTTATTTACCCGACGAGGTATATTGGTATTTGCGCCAGACACGGATGAAGATGCCTTAATGGAAGTCGCATTAAATGCCGGCGCTGAAGATATTGTCAGTGATGCTGATGGCAGTATTGAGGTATTTACCACGGTAGATACCTTCACCGATGTTAAAGATGCACTGTCTGCTGCTGGTTTTAATGCCGATAGTAGTGACGTTACCTTGGTACCTGCAACCCGAGCAGAATTGGATGCTGAACATGTTACGGCATTTTTTAAGTTGCTTGATCAACTTGAAGATTCGGATGACGTACAAAACGTTTACCACAATGCCGAGATCAGTGATGAGCTGATGGCAGAGCATAGTTAAGCGTGAATATTATTCTGGGTATTGACCCAGGCAGCCGTTTAACCGGTTATGGTGTAGTACGCCAAAATGGTTCTAAATTTGAATACGTTGCCAGTGGCTGTATTCGCCTAAACACTGCCGATTTTCTACCTGAACGGCTGCTTGATATCTTTAATGGTGTTAGCGAAATTATTGCGCAAACCCAACCGACTATTTTTGCCATTGAACAAGTGTTTATGGCGCGCAACCCTGACTCAGCACTAAAGTTAGGTCAGGCTCGTGGTGCAGCAATAGTTGCGGCAAAAAATGCGGGGCTAGAGGTGTATGAATACTCAGCGCGGCAGGTTAAACAGTCGGTAGTAGGCACCGGCGCAGCTGATAAAGCGCAGGTGCAACATATGGTGCGCACACTACTAAAGCTGCCGGCTAACCCACAGGCTGACGCTGCCGATGCGCTTGCAGTAGCACTTTGTCATGGGCATACTCAGCAAAGTTTAATTAGCCTAGCCGGCCAAGCGCGTAAAACCGTGCGTGGTCGTTTACGCTAGCATTGGTATTTACTGGGTAGAACCCTAAGCAGACCCTATGATTGGACGTTTACGCGGCATCTTGCTAGAAAAGCAGGCCCCTGATTTATTAATAGAAGTAGCCGGCGTTGGTTATGAAGTGCAGCTGCCACTTACCAGTTTTTATAAGTTACCGGCGACAGGCGAAGAAGCCATAATTTATATCCACTTTGTGGTGCGTGAAGACGCGCAGTTGCTTTATGGTTTCGTCAATCAGAACGAACGGGCGCTGTTTCGCCAACTGATCAAAGCCAATGGTGTTGGCCCAAAATTAGCGCTAACAATATTATCTGGCATGACAGCACAGCAGTTTGTGCACTGTGTACAGCAAAGTGATGTTAGTACCTTAGTAAAATTACCTGGTGTCGGCAAAAAAACCGCAGAGCGCTTAGTGGTAGAAATGCGTGACAGGTTAAAAGACTGGGGCGTAGCGCCTAATACGCCAGTAACCGATGGCATGCTATTGCAAGATGATGAAGCCATATTTAGCCCTGTAGCAACTGCAGAGCAGGACGCAGTAAGTGCTTTAGTTTCATTAGGCTACAGCCAGTTACAGGCTGATAAAGCGGTGCGGAAAATTAAACAAAACGATATGAGCAGTGAGCAGCTAATTAAGGCCGCACTGCGGAGCATGATGTAAACCATGATAGAAGCCGATCGTTTAATTCAAACCAGTGCCACGCGTGAAGACGAAGTTATTGACCGCGCTATTCGGCCAAAAACGCTTGCCGATTACACTGGGCAAGAACACGTTTGCCAGCAAATGGCTATTTTTATTGAAGCCGCAAGAAGGCGGGGTGATCCGCTAGATCATCTATTGATATTTGGCCCGCCAGGCTTGGGTAAAACTACGCTAGCCATGATTGTCGCCAACGAAATGGGCGTAAACATAAAAAGCACTTCCGGCCCAGTATTAGAAAAAGCGGGCGATTTAGCGGCACTGTTAACTAACCTTGAACCGAATGATGTGTTATTTATTGACGAAATTCATCGCTTAAGCCCGATAGTTGAAGAAATTCTTTATCCCGCGATGGAAGACTATCAGCTAGATATTATGATTGGCGAAGGTCCTGCTGCGCGCTCTATCAAGCTCGACTTGCCGCCGTTTACCTTAGTAGGTGCGACCACTAGAGCTGGGGCGTTAACCTCGCCATTGCGAGACCGCTTTGGCATTGTGCAGCGTTTAGAATTTTATAAAGTAGAAGAGCTTACGCAAATTATTATGCGTTCAGCGCACTTTCTTAATTTAGTATTAGACGAAGCAGGCGCTTCTGAAATTGCCAAGCGCTCGCGCGGCACGCCGCGTATTGCTAATCGGTTATTACGTCGGGTGCGCGATTACGCCCAAGTTAAAGCTGACGGTCAAGTGACGGTGGCGGTGGCCGCAGAAGCTTTACAAATGGTTGATGTTGACGCCGAAGGTTTTGATTACATGGATCGCAAGTTAATACTGGCCATTATTGAAAAATTTATGGGAGGGCCAGTGGGTCTAGATAACCTTGCCGCGGCTATAGGCGAAGAAAAAGACACCATCGAAGATGTGATCGAACCCTTTTTAATTCAGCAAGGTTTTATTCAGCGCACACCTCGAGGCCGTATTGCTTCACCTCGTGCGTATTTACACTTTGGTTTTGATTTGCCAAAAACAGAATAAAAAAAAGCCCACTCAGTGAGTGGGCAAAGCAACAAGTTGAAGACGAGCTTCAAAAATCCAGGGAACATGTTAAAACAGCAACAAAATTTGGTGAAAACACAAACCTTATTACCAAGTGATCTTTACTAAGATTCAGCAGAAGCTCTGCTGTTTCTTTGCGCTAGCTCAGAACACATGCGTATGATAGTTACTTAGAGTAATAACTTCAAACGAGAAAAATTAGCTCTTTGCCATTAAAAAAACTAATGAATGCTTGTGCTGATTAAAGGTAAATTTAAATAGGGCAGTGATACGGCCAGCTTTAGAGCCGTCTATTCATGCAAGGTTAATTTAAAACGCGGATTATAGGACGCATTACTTTTTATTAATGTAGTTCAGTATTGTCTGTTCGTCGCGCTAAACTGTGTTTTGGTCGGCAAGATGAAAATAGTGAAACTAATTGTGTAAATAGTAGTCAACAGAAACGCTATAAAAATACAAGTAGCCGTGAAAGAAAAATATAGTTAGGTTTCGCTTGCACAAGTGATTGAGTTACTACCTTGGCGCATTTATCATATACAACAATTAAAGCGAATAGTCATGTCTGAAACAATCTTTACATTCCCCGTACGCGTGTACTACGAAGATACCGATGCTGGTGGGATTGTTTACTACGCAAATTATTTAAAATTTTTTGAAAGAGCGCGCACCGAATGGCTGCGCGCCCTAGGTGTTGAGCAAGATTTGTTATTGTCAAAAAATATTGCTTTTGTTGTTACGCAAGTTTTAATGGATTATAAAAAGCCGGCAAAATTTAATGATTTATTGACGGTTTCTAGTCAAATCAGTACTTTAAAACAAGTTAGCATGGTTTTTGCGCAAAATGTGTACAATAGTAACGGCGAACTACATTGCTCGGCACAAATTAAAGTAGCCTGTGTTGAAGTACAAGAAATGAAAGCTAGGGCAATTCCAGCAGAAGTATTAGAGGTGTTAAAACGTGGCAGGTAAAATTTCGATTTTAAGTTTACTCATAGAAGCCAGCTTTGTAGTGCAATTGGTGATGTTAATTTTGCTGGCAATGTCGGTAATGTCGTGGACCATGATTTTTCGCCGTCGTAAGGCCTTAAGTGATGCTGTGACTGAAGCGAAAAAATTTGAAGACAAGTTTTGGTCAGGTATTGATTTATCTAAGTTATATAACGAAGTTAGCGCCCGTACTAATAATCATGGTTTAGAAACCCTGTTTAAGTCAGGCTTTAAAGAGTTTGCCCGCTTGCATAAAACCAACAGTCGTCAACCTGCCGCAGTAATGGAAGGCACGCAGCGCGCGATGCGGGTTGGTTTGTCTCGCGAAGTCGAGCGACTAGAAATGCATTTGCCGTTTTTAGCTACTGTAGGCTCGATTAGTCCCTATATCGGTTTATTTGGTACGGTATGGGGCATCATGAATTCATTTATTGCGCTAGGTGCGGTAGAGCAAGCCACATTATCTATGGTAGCACCAGGTATTGCTGAGGCGCTTATTGCTACCGCTATTGGTTTATTTGCCGCAATACCCGCTGTTATTGCTTACAATAAATTTTCGCATCAGGTCGAATCATTAGAAAGCAGCTATGCCAACTTTGTTGAAGAATTTGCAAATATTTTGCATCGTCAAGCTGTGTCTAGCAGTGGAGATGCGGCCTAATGTATGTACGGAAGAAGCGACGATTAAAGGCAGAAATTAACGTCGTGCCTTACATTGACGTTATGTTAGTGCTGTTGGTCATATTTATGATTACCACACCACTGATTACCCAAGGGGTAAAAGTGGAATTACCTAAATCTGACGCTCAGCCTATAAAGCAGATGCAAGATGGTAAAACACCCTTAGTGGCGACGGTAGATCAAGATGGGCTGTATTACTTTGAAAAAGACAGTAAACAGCAAGGTCCGTTTACCGCTGCTGAGTTAACGGTAGAAGTAGCCAGCTGGTTGAAAATTGAGCCTGGCACTCAAGTAATTGTTAAAGGTGATGGCAGAGTAACCTACGACGCCATTATCCGCTTAATTAATGTATTAAAAGGCGCCGGTGCACCTGCAGTTGGTTTAATGACCGATAACCTGGACTCGAAGTGATATGTCAGTGAAAGTTGACCCGCCACTAGCAAAATCGTTTGGGCTGCATTTAGTTATTCTGCTGTTATTAGTTTTTGGTGCTGATTTTTCCAGTACGCCAGAAATGGTTACGGTAAGTTTAGAGTCTGAAGGCAAAGCACCAATAGAAGCGGTAGCGGTAGATGAAAAGGCACTGAATGAGCGCGTGCAGCAAATGCAAAAAGAACGTGATTCAGTTAAAGCAGCCGAAGAAAAGCGTATTCGTGATTTAGAGCGACGTGCTGAGCAGGCAGAAAAAAATCGTACCGCTGAAGAGCAGCGTCTAAAGCGCGTAGCGGAAGAAAAACGCCAAGCAGACGCCGAGGCTAAGCAAGCTAAAGCTGCTGCTGCAGATGCAAAAAAACTGCAACAGCAAGAAAACGCCAAGGCAAAACAAGCTGAAGAAGCGCGTAAAGCTAAAGAGCAAGAACGTAAACAAGCCGAAGATGCAGCCAAAGCAGCCGAGCAAAAGCGTAAAGCTGAGCAAGATGCAGCAGAAAAGGCTAAAGCAGAGCGTGAACGCCAAGCGGCCGAAGCTAAGCAAAAAGCTGAGCAAGAACGTTCAATGCAAGAACAAATGGAAAAAGAAGCCCAAGCACGCTCAGCTGCGCGCTCAAAGCAAGCAGCAACAGAAGTGCAACGTTACATTGCCTTGATTTCTGATGCAGTTGACCGAGCGTTGTACAAAGACGAGAGTATGCGTGGCAAGTCATGTTCAGTGAACATTCGTTTGGCAACAACAGGTTTTGTTACTAATGTTAAGGTGCTTGGTGGTGATAGTAACGTATGTGATTCAGCAGTACGTGCCATTAATCGTATCGGCAGTATGCCAATGTCATCAGAACCAGATGTGTATGAAAAGTTGAAAGACATAACATTTAGGGTGGAGCCAAAGTTTTGAATATAGTTAAGTTATTGAGTGTTTTATTCGTTGCATTATTGTTTAGTGTAAAAGTGCAAGCATCGTTAGAGATCGTCATTACTGGTGGTGTTGATTCAGGCCGGCCAATTGCAATAGTGCCATTTACGTTTAAAGGTGCAACTTTGCCTAATCAGCGGCTGGACGAAATTGTTGCTGCCGACTTAATGCGCAGTGGTAAGTTTAGCCCGTTGACCAGTATTAAAATGCCACAGCGGCCACAAAATGCCGCACAGGTAGACTTTGCCGCATGGGCAAAAGAAGGCGTTGAAGCCATAGTTGTAGGCCAAATTACCGAAGTTGGTATTGATCGTTACTCAGTAAGCTTTGAGCTAATAGACATATTAAAAGGCAGTAGCGGTGCTAATAGGCAAGCATTAAATGCTGGACGTATAGTTAGTAGTGGCGATTTTATTTTAGATAGTCGCGAAACAACAATAAATGGCAGCCAGTTTCGCCAGTACGCACATCGCATTAGTGACATCGTATACGAGAAGTTAACCGGTGAACGCGGTGCATTTTTAACAAAAATTGCTTATGTCTTGGTAAACCGCAAATTAGAGTTCTCGCATCAGTTGGTGGTTGCTGATTATGACGGTGCTAACGAGCAAGTGTTGTTGCGCTCAAAAGAGCCATTAATGTCGCCAAGTTGGTCGCCGGATGGCACTAAGCTGGCGTATGTCACTTTTGAAAAGCGTCAATCACAAATTTATATACAAGATATTTATACTGGCCGTCGTTCAATGTTAAGTAGTACGCCTGGTATTAATGGTGCGCCAGTATGGTCACCGGATGGTAAAAAGATGGCCATGGTGTTGTCAAAAGATGGCAATACTGAAATCTATACTATGGACGTTAACAGCAAAGCCTTAACTCGGTTAACTAACCATAGGGCAATTGATACTGAGCCATCTTGGTCGCCAGATGGTAAGGAGCTGTTGTTCAGTTCTGAGCGCGGTGGCAATCCACAACTTTATAGCGTAAATTTATTAACAGGAGCGACCAAACGTTTGACCTTTGAAGGTGAAATGAATTTGGCTGGCTCTTATACACCGGATGGTAATTCGGTGGTGATGGTTAACCGTATTCGGGGGCAGTATAATATTGCAAAAATGGACCGTAAAACCCACTTTTTGCAAGTATTAACCAAAACTACTCTGGATGAGTCACCTAGCGTGGCACCAAACGGTTCAATGATCATTTACAGCACTATGCATGGTTCTATGCAAGTGTTAGCACTGGTTTCTATGGATGGTCGTTTTAAAGCACGACTACCGGCGGTTGAAGGACAAGTTAAATCGCCGGCTTGGTCGCCGTTTTTATAGAAAAACAAGATAGTTATTACATTAAAATACTAAGGACAAAAGTCATGAAATTAAATAAAGTGTTAAAAGGTTTATTGATCGCATTACCAGTGCTAGCTTTAGCTGCTTGTAGCTCTACATCTTCTACTGATCAGTCAGATTCGGATATGGCAGGCCAAGGCAATACAGTTCAAGTTGAAACTGTATCTCAAGGCATGAGCCCAGCAGAACAAATGCGCCAGAAATTAGAAACGTTGCGTCAAGAAAACACCATCTATTTCGATTTTGATAAAGCTACTGTTCGCTCTGAGTTTATTGAAACTCTGCAAGCTCACGGTGCTTTCTTAACTGCTAACCCAAGCGTACGTATTACTGTTGAAGGCCACTCAGATGAGCGCGGCACACCAGAATATAACATCGCATTAGGCGAGCGTCGTGCACAGGCAGTAGTACAGTATTTACAAAACCTGGGCGTAACATCTGGTCAGATTTCAACGGTAAGCTACGGTGAAGAGAAGCCAGTTGATATGTCACGTTCAGAAGCAGGCTTTGCCAAGAACCGTCGTGCAGTGTTAGTCTACTAATCTAGACTAATTACTACATAGATACGCATGACTGTGAAATATACTCTGCTTGCAGCAATAACACTGGTTCATACCAGTGTTATTGCCAACCCCGCACCTGTTACGGATATTAATCGTAGTAGGCCGTCTGCTAATGTCACTAACGCTACCGCGCCAACTGGCACGATAGAACAGCGGCTAGCAACACTTGAACGTGTTGTTGAAGCCCGAACCGAAGCTCAACTTCGTATGGCGCAACAGCTACAAACGTTGTTAGACGAAGTCAGTGAATTACGGGGAGTAACAGAAACACATTCATATCAGTTAGAAGAAATTCTGCAGCGCCAGCGTGATCTGTATCAGGAAATAGACCGTCGAGTTAATGCCATTCAGATGCCTAGTGCCAACAACAGCCCTGCTATTGTGCCAGTAGAGCCGCCGGCATCTAACGCAAGTTATTCTACTGATGTGTCAGAAAACGACGCGTACGATAAAGCTGTCAACATGGTGCTTAAAGAACGGCGCTATGATGCGGCAATACCGGAATTTGAGACGTTTATTCAAAACTACCCTAATTCAAGCTATGCAGCTAATGCTCATTATTGGCTTGGTCAGTTATTATTTAATAATAACGAGCTAGCAAAGGCCAAAACGCATTTTGAGCGCGTAGTAAATAACTTCCCTCAGTCAAATAAAGTTGCCGACGCCTTGTTAAAATTAGGACAGGTGGCTGAGCGCGAAAATAAAAAAGACGAGGCGAAACGGTATTACCGTCAGCTGGTTGAAAAGCATGCAACAGCAACGTCAGCGAAACTGGCACAAGACAGAATAAATGCACTGAAATAACGAAACCCGGCAGCTGCCGGGTTTTTTATGTGCACAAGATGTTGCTAAGCGCTGGCATTTTGACCAAACAGACCAATCAATGCGAGTTTTTTATAGTTTTTTCTTGCACTAAGGTCGTAAATCAGTAAGATATGCCTCCGCGGTGAGGGTCATTAGCTCAGCCGGTAGAGCAGTGGACTTTTAATCCATTGGTCGATGGTTCGAATCCATCATGACCCACCAAACCGCGCAAACAAAGATATCGAAAAGGGTCATTAGCTCAGCCGGTAGAGCAGTGGACTTTTAATCCATTGGTCGATGGTTCGAATCCATCATGACCCACCAATTCGATAACCCTGTTTGGGTCATTAGCTCAGTCGGTAGAGCAGTGGACTTTTAATCCATTGGTCGATGGTTCGAATCCATCATGACCCACCACCACTTTTATTTTCTCCTGCACGGGTCATTAGCTCAGCCGGTAGAGCAGTGGACTTTTAATCCATTGGTCGATGGTTCGAATCCATCATGACCCACCAGATCCAACTACTGTATTTTCTGTAAACGCACGCTATAATGGCCACCTTTTTAACACCAGCAGGTGAGCCCTATGGAACAAACGCTGTATTTCACAGAGCAAGACTTTGCGTTTCCGCAAAAACCGGTACCACTGAGTAATGATGAAAAAGCCGCTTACAAAAGCCGTATTAAAACATTACTGCAGCAAAAAGACGCCGTGCTGGTAGCACACTATTACACTGATCCAGAAATTCAGGCTCTAGCTGAAGAAACCGGCGGTTGCGTATCTGATTCATTAGAAATGGCCCGTTTTGGTAATGAGCACCCCGCAAAAACGTTAATTGTGGCTGGTGTTAAGTTTATGGGCGAAACCGCGAAAATACTTACACCAAATAAAACCGTGTTAATGCCAACGTTAGAAGCCAACTGCTCGTTAGACTTAGGTTGCCCGGCGCAGCCGTTTTCAGACTTTTGTGATCAACACCCCGACCGCGTAGTAGTGGTTTATGCCAATACCTCTGCCGCAGTTAAAGCCCGAGCCGACTGGATAGTTACCTCATCTATCGCCTTAGAAATTGTTGAGCACCTAGACAGCCAAGGCAAAAAAATTCTGTGGGGTCCAGATAAGCATTTAGGTCACTATATTCAAAAGCAAACTGGCGCTGACATGATCATGTGGAATGCCGCCTGTATTGTGCATGATGAATTTAAAGCCAACGCGCTTATAGAGCTGAAAAAGCAATATTCTAACGCTGCAGTACTCGTACACCCAGAATCGCCTGACAGCGTGGTACAGCTCGCTGATGCGGTAGGCTCAACCAGCCAATTAATTAAAGCCAGCCAAACATTGCCGAACGACATGTTTATTGTTGCTACCGACAAAGGCATTTTTTACAAAATGCAGCAGCTGATGCCAAACAAGACCTTCATTGAAGCTCCAACTGGCGGTAACGGCGCAACCTGTCGCAGCTGTGCGCATTGCCCTTGGATGGCAATGAACGGCTTAAAAGCGATTGAGGCAGCGTTAACCGACACTATCGGCCATGAAATATTTGTCGATGCGCAGTTGCGAGAAAAAGCCTTGATACCGTTAAACCGTATGCTTAATTTTGCCCGTGAATTAAAAATGCAGGTAAAAGGGAACGCCTAAGTTAAATCTGCGGTTATTGCTGAAAAAGTCAGCAGCACCGCGCGCTATAGCAGATAGTGGTTGCAGGCTAGGCATATTTTATCTAGTATAGCCGCGCTTGTGATCCAAGCACCGGAGAGATGGCTGAGTGGCTGAAGGCGCACGCCTGGAAAGTGTGTTTAGGTTAATCCCTAACGAGGGTTCGAATCCCTCTCTCTCCGCCATTTGATTAACCCCATGAATTTATTGAATATTTTTCGATAAGCTCGTGGGGTTTTTTATTTGCCACAACCCTTTGCCACACTCTTGGAGGCAGAGGCATGCGTGTTCCCCACTCTTATCTTTATCAGGTAAAAGGCTCTAAACACTATTACTTTAGAGTACGTTGGTCATTCTTTGGGCGATTAGTTAATGTCGATCTTGGGACAGGACATTTCGTCGCGTCCCTTGCGACTGACGAACCTGGCAGGGCCGCGTGGTTAAGTCAGTTTGCTATACAACGATTGCGCCTTTTTACTGAGACACACTTCTCGCAACAATCGGCTCCTGGTGCTTTACAGGCATTATCAAGCGGATATAAAGCCGTTCTTAAACGAACGTTTCAGAACGTGCTATCGGAAGCGGCACAGTTCCTCGATCACGGACAGCGGGTATTATCTGAGAATGGTGTTGCCAGTAAAACTGATGAACAGCTACATACCGCAGCATCTATTCAGCATGACGAGCTAATGCATCAGCTGAATACGCTATTTGCACTGCTGGAAAATTCATCGTTAACATCCAGTTTTTCGATGAAGAAGATCGAAACTAAACAGCTAGATGTGCAAAGCTCACCCCATTCGTCGGGTCGAGATAAGGGGTGTGCGACGAAACCTGAATTTGAATTGTCCTACCTTATTCAAGAGTTTTGCGCGAGTAAATTTCGAGAGATCGGAAAGAGCGCACAGCAGCAATACACGACATCACTTGAGGCAATGAAAAACGTTTTGGGTGATCGTTTTAATGTATCCCTTTTGGACTATGAACACGCTCAGCGGGTTAAAAACGCAATTTTAGCCATGTCATCAGGCCGAAAAAATATTGATGGTACTGATGCAAAATTATCCGTTAAGTCCGTGAATAAATACCTTACTAATATGCTGACGTTCGCAGACTGGCTGGTCAAGCAGCGGCATGTTTTAGCAGTTAATCCTTTTGTTGGTTGTTTGCTCAAGCTTGAATCTAAACATCAGCTAAAGCGCAGGCCGTTTGAGCATAACGAAATCACTGCCATTCTGGATTATCAACCACGGCATAAGCTTGAAGCGGCAGGATTTAGAGACGCAGCTAAATGGCTGCCATCGATATCACTTTATAGTGGGATGCGGCTTGATGAAATTGCGAGCTTACGATTACGTGATGTCCGCAGTGAAGATGAGATCTGGTTTTTTGACTTGAGCAGTTACCGTTTAAAAACAGATAACGCATCCAGACTCATTCCTATTCACAGCAGTTTGATTGAGCGTGGATTGTTGGACTTTGTCACCACGCAGTCAACCGAGAAGCAGTTGTATCTCTTTCCAGAACTGCAAGCTTATCACGCATCATCGAAGCGTGATGGGATAGGAACCCCAGTCGGTAAATGGTTTAACCGAACTCTACTCAGTGCAATCGGCATTGATAAACAGTATGAAAAGTCGCATGGGTTGCTGGTCGATTTTCATTGTTGCAGACATACCGTAGCTTCCAGGTTCAAGTTTCACGGGGTGCCAGCCTATCTTGCTAAGCAAATTTTAGGTCATGAGTTGGACGGCGATATTACCTGGGGAGTTTACTCCGGCCAGGTTTCCACTAAGTTAGGCGCGCTGAAAGAGGCAATTCAGATGTTGGATTACTAAAAAATGCGTTCATCTTGAAAGTTACAACTCGCTGATTTTTAGGGAAATCGCACCTGCAAAAATATAGTGCGCACTATAAGTCCTTGAAATATATAGAAAAAATACTTTACAGCATGTTTGAGATCTGTTGTAATACTCAAGCAGTCAACACAATGGCTGTCTGATTTGGGGGGATCAGTCTTATTTTCTTGTTGTAGCGAGGGAAGTATGATTCTCACGAAAGGATCTGAGCCAGTTAATTTCAACAGCCTTCTAGGTAAGAAGCGCTTATCCGAACCTGATAAAGTCTTCCGGGCAAAAGTCAGTCACTTTCTTAGCTGCAGTTTAGAGAAAACGATTGAGTTGGCTAAACGTGCAATGCTTAACGGCGAGTTTAATCATGAATTGCTGGAAGCATTTAGACATGTGCCGAGTGGTATTTGGAAGAAACACTACAATGCTGGCGAAACATCTGAGCAACATCTATCAATCAATCAGCACACTATCGTCCGTTTTGCAGCCGAAGCAGTCTCTCAAAACTTTGAAAGTTCTCCCTGGCTTGATGATGCATTAATGCAGCAAGCGTTGATTGCTGAGCTGCAAAAATTGGGGCGGGAGTTTCGCGAGTTTCGATGCGCAAAGTGGCATAGTAATTCACCGCTTACTACAGATGAGCAGCAAGAGCTGTTCAATGCGTTGAAAACGCTAAAACAGTTCTTGAATCAAACACGCCGAATCGAGCGTGAACAGTATCGTGCGGAAAATGAACATCTGCATTTACAGCAGTGTATTGATGAGTTTTTATTACTTCATAAACTCGGTAAAGGCAGAGCCCAATATATTCTCGCCTTTAAATTTCTTGTCGAAAAATTTGGCGCTAAGTTTATTGTTTCAGACTTTAACGCTGAGTGCGCGAATGAAATTATTCGTTTTCTGAGATCAACTCGTAAGGGTCGGAAACGCTACGTCTCAGATAGCAGCGGTGAGAGCGTCACTTTTGAACTAAAGGCTAAGACACTTAATAAATACATCAGTAACTATAACTGCTTTTTTGATTGGCTGATTAATCGGTCTCGCTATTTAAGCCCAAACCCATTTTCAAAAGCTGCCATACCCAAAGCGGATAAAGATTCGCTTACACGTCGGTCATTTGCAATTGATGAGATACAACTGATCTTAAATTACCGTCCTGGCCGTCCTAATGAGGCCAGGTCTTTCAGGCAAGCCGTCAAGTGGATCCCTAAAATCTGTCTTTACACCGGCATGCGTCCGATCGAAGTTGTCAGTTTGAGAGTAAATCAGATTAAGGAATGTAATGGGATTGTTTACATTTCCTTAAGTGAGCAGCGCGGAAAAACCCCATCTAGCCGCCGGATTATTCCAATTCATAGCATGTTGATAAAAAGGGGATTCTTGGAATACATCGAGCTTATGCGCATGAGAAAGCAAGTTGTATTGTTCCCAGAGCTATATCCCAATAAAGCTTATCGGCTCAATAGCCGAGCAGTGGGTAAAGTCAGCAAATGGTTCAATCAAACTGCTATGACAAAAATGGGTATGAGCAAAGAAAATGAGCTCAAAATGTCTACGCTGCTCGATTTGTACTGTTGTCGACACACAGTCGCTTCTCTTTTCAAAACCAAGGGTGCCAATGGATACGTTGTAAAGACGTTGCTCGGGCATTTTCCGGAAGACGAAATCACGTTTGGCGTGTATGCCGGGAGAGCCCAGATCCCACTGGAAGTTTTGAAAGAAACGATAGAACTTTTGGATTATGAGTTAAGAACCTAATCTGGGTACTGAATTTCTTACACCCCTGCACCTTTGGTGCTTTGGCGTAGGACGCGAAACCGGATGCAGGCCTTTGTTTCAATACGCTGTGACTGAATTCAACATCGAAACCAAATCACACTAACACGCAGCTGAAAGCATTAAATTTCCGATGGTTTCAGTGGATTCAAGGAGAGAACGACATGAAAAAGAGTGATCAAACTGTACAACTTAGCGTGCGTTTGCCAGCGCAAAGTCATCAAAATTTGGTGATTGAAGCTGAGCGACAAGGTGCGACTGTTGCAGAGATTGCGCGGCAAAGGCTTCAACAAGCTGAAAAGCAACTTGAGTTAAATGAGTTACTCAGAGGCTTAGCGAGCATGCTAACCCAGAATATGTTCACGATTACATCGTTTGTTGCAGGCCTTAACGCTGAAGAGCATGAAAACGTAAAAGCCAAGTTGGAAGTACAGCTGAAACGGAGACTTAAATGAGCCGTTCAGTTCAGTCTAAACGATGGGGTTATGTCAAAGCCATCGCAATGCTAAGCGTTTTTCTGTTCTTCATCGCGACTGTTGTTAGCGTCACACAGTTGAAAATTTGGATTGAGTTTCAGCGGGTCTCAGTCTGGCTGTTTGAGCATTTGATGAGTTTTGCACAAATGGCAAATTATTCAGACTTACATGATTTACCCGAGTCATCTAAGAGATTATTGTTGGTTCTTTGCTTAACTGCATTGGGTTCTGTTTCAGTAAGCACAGGTGTAATCTGGTGGTTCCGTGTAAGAAATGATGACGATTCGCTATTTACACATTTAAGCGGTCCAAAACTCCTGAAGCACCGTCTAGCGCAAAAACATTTTGCGAAGAAATGCAAATCGGAACAGCCAAAGGGTCTGATGATTCACCCGCATATATGTCTATCAGCGATTAGAGAATTCGGCAATTTCCTGATCTGGGGGATGCAAGGTGGTGGTAAATCAAACCTAATAAAGTGGTTAGTGAGTCAACTTATCGCTCGCGGTGAAAGGACTGTCATATACGACATAAAAGGTGAGTACACTGAGATTTTCTATGACGAAAAGTGCTTACTTTTAAGCCCCAGGGACGAACGCTCGATTAACTGGAACCTAGGGCAAGATATCACCAACATCGGTTTAGCTGAAGTTTTTGCTGAAGCGGTGATTTCGTCTTCTTCTGTAAACGAAACATTCTGGACAGATTCCGCCCGGTTAGTTGTTATCGGTGTGATTGTTGGGCTCATTAAAGAGCAAAAGCCATGGTCGTGGTCTGAACTCTCTAAACGTCTATTCTGTGATGACACAGAGCTAGCCGCATGGCTAAAAAAATATCATCCCCAAGCTGCCACATTAATTCAGGTGGAAGACAAGACAACTTCGTCAATTAGATCGATGGTCGCGACGCAACTTGCTTGGATAAACAGTGTTGAGAATGTTAATCCTGAAAACCCAGTCTTCTCAGTCAAAGATTGGTTATCGAAGCCCGATAGAAATGTGCTTATTGTTCAAGGTGATCTGACAGCGCCTTTAATGAGTGCCGCTTTGATTACGTCATTTCTGGCGATACTCAGTAATTACGTGCTGTCTGGACCGGACTCAGATAGAAATATATGGTTGGTATTAGATGAGCTTGCAACGCTAAATAAATCAATAAGCTTTCAAAATTGGCTGGCAGTAGGGCGCAGTAAGGGCGCAAGGACGATTGCCGGTGTTCAACTGCTGTCGCAACTGGAGTCTGTTTACGGAAAAGACGATGCAAATACCATATTGGGACTGTTTAGCAACGTTGTGACGTTTAAACTCGCACCCAATGGCGACTCGGCACAAAAAGCCTCCAGCGCGTTGGGGCAGAGGCGAGTTGAATTCCGCACTGAATCTATAAATGAAAAAGGTGAAAAGAATTATTCATTACAGCAAGAAAATGTTCCTGTTGTTACAGCAGAGAGCATCATTCATTTACCACTGCCATCGTTAAAATCTGGAATCGAGGGGTTTCTACTTATCGGCGGCTTAGACGCTGTGTATCACTTAAGTTGGCCAATAAACACCTTCTCTAAAGTAGCCCCTGCTGTTGTGCTCCCCTCATTACCCACAGAGCCTACTCCCACCACATCATTAAATCGTTTGAACAGGAGGTCTTAATCATGATGACTTTCGCTAAGATCACAGGTGAAGGTAAATACTATCTTGATCTTGCCAGAGAGGACTATTACCTGAAATGCGGAGAACCTGACGGGCAGTGGAGCGGCGCGGTTGCAAAATTACTTAAGCTGAAATGGAGTGTTGAAGCTGAGCATCTTAAGAATCTTCTAAAAGGCTATGACATATCAGGTAAAGTTGCACTATGCCAAAACGCCGAATCCGGACGCGTGCAAGGAGTAGATCTCACTTTTAATGCACCAAAGTCAGTATCGGTTTTATGGGCTGCTGCGGATACGAAGTTACAACAACAAATACAACAAGCTCAGCTAAGAGCCGTTCGCGAAGCTATTGCATTATTAGAAGAACATGCGGCTTTTACCCGCAGAGGCAAGGCAGGGGCAATCAGAGAATCAGTGATTGGCTTGGTTGTCGCGTTATTTGAGCACTCTACTAGCCGAGCCACAGACCCGCATTTGCATACCCACGCTGTCGTGCCTAACCTAGCTCCTAGACCCGATGGCAGCTGGGGAACGTTAGATTTAAGATCGATTATGCTGTGGCAAAAAGCGGCAGGTATGGTATATAAGCTCAGTTTAGCTCAATCTATGCGAGATCTGGGTTTTGCGACAGTTATCGATGATGATTCTTTCAAGTTAGACGGTGTACCAGATACGATTTGCGCTTATTTTTCTAAGCGAGCTGAACAAATAAAGAAATCCCTGAAAGACAACGGTATACGCTATCGTGCATCAAAGGCAGGCGATCTGGCAGCGCTAAGCAGTCGAAAAGCCAAGGGTGAAATCAATCGTCAGCAGTTATTTTCAGCGTGGAAACAGGAGCTCTCTGAGCTTGGATTTACAGATAATGTTATTCAATCAGTGCGAACAAATACTGTTCGTAACGATTTATCAAAAGACATGCTTGACGCTGAATCTTTTGCGTCAGAGCTCACAGAATCTCATTCAGTATTCACCAGTCAAGATATCTTCTTCAAAGCCGGGATCCGGGCTTTAGAGAATCAACAGTCACTGAAATCAATCAAAGCGCTTTATCAGCAAATTATTGATGATAGAGATATTTCCGTCAGCCTGGGACTTGATTCACGCTACAGCAATATTTTTACAACAAAAGCAGTGTTAAAAGCTGAGCAATCGCTTATCAACAATGCGCGTTTTTTAAGCTCTCAAAATTGGTGTGATATATCAGCTGATGACATTGAGCGTGGTATCAGTGCTCAAAAAATTCAACTGAGCGATGAGCAAGCTTTTGCCGTGAATAATGTGTGCAACCCATCCCAGTTATCGATTTTGCAGGGCTCAGCCGGCGCTGGTAAATCAGCTTCTATGAAATGTGTGAGAGACATTTATCAAACGAAAGGTAAAAAAGTTGTCGGTGCATCAATAGCCAAATCAGCTGCAAACAACTTAGCAAAAGAAGCGGGGATTCAAACTTATACGATCGCGCGTTTACTCGTCTGGCTCGGGTCTGATAAGCCGCCTGTTAGTGAAGGCGACGTGCTGATTGTCGACGAAGCGGGCCAAGTTGGCACTTTTCATCTTGATAAGCTATTGAGCTACGCCAGGGCGCAAAATTTCAAAATCATTTTGGTGGGTGAAGACAAGCAACTTGATGCAATAGAGCATGGTGGTGTATTGCGCTATTTATCGTCGCCAGAAATTGTTGGTACAACCCGTGTTGAAACAATTCGAAGACAAACACAGGATTGGGATCGTCAAGCTGTTGCAGACTTCCGAGATGGATATGCAAACAAAGCTTTGGCTCAGTATCAAAAACGTGGGCAGTTACATCTTTGTAAAGATGAAGATTCGACAGTCAGTAAGATTATCGAAGCATGGACAGACTATCGGAAATCCCATCCAGGTAAGCAGTCTATGGTAATAGCACAAAGCTGGTCTGATGTTCTTACGCTGAATAACACTATGCGTGCGACACTGCAATCAGAGGAGCTTGTTGGTCATGAAAACATCAAGTTGAGAAGCGTCGTTGGTGAGCGTGAGCTTGATATAGAAATCTCACTGGGTGAACGTGTGCGTTTCACTAAAAATGACTACAAACTTGGATTTACCAACGGTGATGTTGGCACAGTAACAAAAGTACAAACCATGGACGACGGTGATATTTGGATCCGGGTTCGACTGGATACCGGGCTTGATACGCAGTTCATGGCATCAAAATATTGTGATGATGACGGCAGAGTTTACCTAACACAAGCTTATGCACAAACCGTCTACAGTTCACAAGGGTTAACTGTAGACGGTAATGTGTTCATTTATTACACACAACAAATGGATCGAGCGCACACTTACGTTGCGTGCTCCAGACACAGAGATGCAGCGCATATTTTTGTGAATGAAAAAGAGTTTGAAGCTGAAATCCCCCAGAACTTTTTAAACGCGCAAAAAGAAATTGGCCTGCGCGAAGCTATTGCTAGCAACATGTCTAAAGATCTCAGACCGAAGCTGGCTTCAGAGTACCTTCACCAAGATCAGATTAACTTGATGCTGACTGATTCAGTACAACGGTCAGACCACGTTTTACAGATGTCGATTTAACTATCTACGATGTTCAACCAAGGAGTATTAAAATGGAAACTAGAATTCAGAGATATGTGCGTGAAGTTCTCAATGAGCGAGGGCATCCACAAGTTTATATCGACGAAAAAATGGAGCGCTTCGAGGGTATCTGGGATGGGGATACTGGCCTAACTAAAGTCATCGCGGCTGAAGCGCTGGCGCTTTCTCATGCAAAATTTCTTGATGGTCAAGGGCGCGCTGCGCTTGCTGAAAAGCTTCGAGTATCAACGCGTGATCTTGAGGGATACTGGGACTGTTTTAGGAATTTGTAACTGACAACGTCAACGCTCAGCATGGCAATTAAGTTCGAAATCATGAACATGATACTTAATTGCCATTTCCTGATTTCATCCTTAGCTAGCGATCGTGCCCCCAGATTCAAAAACACTTCGAAACCTTAGTGACTTTCTTGCATTGCAACCTTTATACAGATAGGGTATTCGTTTCAATATAAGGTCCTGAAGCTGTGTGAAAAACAGGTTTGTTTACCAGAAAAAACAACACTCGATATGGCCTTTGTTTTATCATTGGTTTTTTGCATAACAAATAAGATTTATAGCTTAGGAAAGCACATGACAAAAAACACTTATAAACTCATTGCTGAGCTGAAGCTCCTTATCGGCTACCTGGGTGAAAAAAGTCAGTTTAACTGGTGGGACAGTAATTTTTTGGGCGCATCGAGTAACGCATTTTTAGCCCCAACTTTTCCACGAACCATACTGCTCGCGCAATATCACGGAGTGAGTGAGGCCGCCTTAATTTCCCATGATGAGAGTGTGGGTATTGGTCACAACTATCATTTGTTCAGGTTGCCGGTTTCTATTGAGCGATACGTCGCAAGTACAGTTCAAGAGATGAGTAGTGCCAATACGTTAGGCCAAGTGCTTGGTTCGAAGGAGCAAGCATTAAGCCGTTTAGCTGAATTGTCCAACAAAGCTATCGCGGAAGATGGCCCTATCAATATTGGGGCTTTTGACGAGTCTGAGTTTGAACAATTAGTAAAAATCAGTGCTGGATACTACCTGAGTGCTTTTGAACAGGGGAAAAGGTCGTTTCCATTCATGCGAGGCGAGCATGATTAGCACTCAAGAAAAATATGCTACGCGACTAAGTGCTGGTTTAGGCTTAGTTGATGAAACCAGAGCATTGTTAACCATTTATGAAACAGGTCTGGATAACAGTGCTTTAGTAGATAAAGCCTTGCACTTAGGTATTTTTCCAAACATTGCCGCACGCAGGCTAAGAAATATCGTCGCCGAATGTTTCTCGCCAAGATACCTGAAAACAGGTGTTGCTGCATTGCTTAAACCATTGTCGGATAAGCTAAATAGCAGCGAATTTGTTCAACTACTTCTGATACACACGGCTTTATCTAATAAAGTCTTACTCGATTTTATTGTCGAAGTTTATTGGTCGAAATACATTTCAGGGCAAGACTTGCTAACTGCGGAAGATGCACATCGCTTTATTGAAAATGCGGTGCGAGAAGGCAAGACACAAAAACCTTGGTCTGAAATCACTATCAAGCGGCAGTCCTCTTATTTGTTGGGCTGTTGTGCTGATTACGGCTTACTTTCTGCAACTCGCAGCGCCAACCGGACTATCCAGCCTGTACGCTTACAGCAAACTACTGCGCTTTACCTAGCACATTGGCTGCATTTTTCTGGGCTAGGTGATAATGCCATTATTAACCACGACAGCTGGAAGTTATTTGGCTTGGAGCCGCACGACGTTAGAGACGAGCTTAAAAAACTGGCCAAACATAACTGGATGATTGTGCAGTCAGCGGCTGATGTCACGAGGATTAGCTGGCAGCTAAAAACAATGGACGAGGTGGTAAATGTCATCACTGAAGCAAGACTTTAATGAGCTAATGGAAAAGGTCAGAGCAGGGCGTGAATTTATCCACGCTAGCTTTGAGCCGATTTTTTATTTAATTTTCCGGCCAGAGCAAATTCTGGAAGTGAAACGCCAGCTACCTGCCTGGGAAGCCAAATTGAAGAATGATGGCTGGACAGTGCATAGGTTCTCTATCGCTAAAGCTATCCAGGAAGTTTTTAACGAGATGCCGCCATTTATTAAAAAAACCTGGGAAAAACAGGATTCAGCTGCCCCACTGCAATGGCAAAAAACCAACAACTCATTAGCTGAAGCCCTTACCAAAAAAAATGCGTTGCAGAACAAACTAGAAGCTGTGCTTAGCGAGCTTGAGGGTAAACCCCAAAATATTCTGTTAGTTACAGATATTGAAGCGCTGCACCCGTATTTACGCATTGGCTCAATAGAAAGTCAGTTACAGGGCAAGTTTCACGTGCCAACCGTCTTCTTTTACCCTGGGATCAGAACCGGTAAAACCCGTCTGAAGTTTTTAGGCTTTTACCCAGAAGATGGCAATTACCGCTCAGAACATGTTGGTGGTTAATCACCCGCTTACAACACGATTTAGGAAGTAGAAATGGAAATCAAATCACTGTTTGATAACAACAAAGATATTTATCGCGCTATTGAAAAAGTTATCACTTATGGCATCTCGCAAGAGGCGCGTTTAAAAGCAGAAATTTCTGAATATGTTGTAACCGAAAGCATAGAAGAGCAATTTGAGAAGCTGCTGGCTAAAATGCAGGCGGCAATGGAGGCGGGTGGCCAAAATGAAGTCGGTGTTTGGGTATCGGGTTTCTATGGTTCAGGTAAAAGCTCGTTTACTAAATACCTGGGTTTAGCCTTCGACGACAATATTAAAATTGATGGCATTCCATTTATTCAGCATTTACAAGACAGACTAAAAAAATCCACGACCAAAGCGCTATTGTCTTCAGTCTCGAAACGGTTTCCCGCTGCGGTGTTAATGCTCGACTTAGCCAGCGAACAAGTTGCCGGCGCTACTATGGAAGAAGTATCCACGGTACTGTATTACAAAGTGCTGCAATGGGCTGGTTATTCTCGAAACCTTAAAGTGGCGGCTTTCGAGCGCAAGCTGAAAAAAGAACAGCGCCACCAGGAATTCGTGCAGCTATTTAGTGACTACACCGATGGCCTGGATTGGGATGACTACCGCAATGATGAACTGGTGGTCGATAGCGTTATTCCAGAACTTGCGCACCAAATGTATCCCTCTCTGTTTAAAACCCCTTCATCTTTTACGACAGAGGCCAGTGAGGTTATTCGCTTTGAGAATGATCGCGTAGAAGAAATGATTGAAATTACCCGGGAGGCCTCCGGCAAAGAGCACATCATTTTTATTATCGATGAAGTGGGCCAGTATGTTGGTTCTCGGCAGAATCTCATCTTAAACTTGGATGGCTTGGCGAAAAACTTAAAGAATATCGGTGATGGTAAAGTCTGGGTTATTGGTACCGCGCAGCAAACCCTTACAGAAGATGATCCCAAAGCTTCGCTAAACTCGCCCGAGCTATACAAATTAAAAGATCGTTTCCCCATTCAAATTGACTTGGAAGCGAACGACATAAAAGAAATTTGTTACAGCCGTTTGCTAGGCAAATCGCCGACAGGTGAATCTGAATTAGCTGTCTTGTTTGATAAGCATGGCCAAGCGCTGCGCAATCATACTAAATTAGTTGATGCCCGGGCTTATGGTGCTGATTTTGACAAGCAAACCTTTATAAATTTGTATCCGTTTTTACCGGCTCACTTTGACATCCTATTGCACCTGTTAGGCGCCTTGGCAAAGTCAACCGGCGGCATTGGTTTACGTTCAGCCATTAAGGTTATTCAAGATGTATTAGTTGAGGGGGCCGATGGCAAAACTCCAATTGCCAATCAGCCAGTAGGCTGGTTAGCCAATACCGTTACGCTATTTGATGCCCTGCGTAAAGATATTGAAAAAGGCTATTTATCGCTCTATCAAGCGGTAAATAAAGTGAAAGTTCGTTTCCCTGACTCAGTTTTACACCAAAGTATTGCCAAAACAGTCTGTGTGCTGCAAATCCTCGGTAATTTGCCAATATCACTGCAAAACGTTACCAGTCTAATGCATGCCGGGATCAGCGATGCATCTAATGCCGACGCCGTAAAACAAGCTGTAGATGAGTTGATCAGCGATGCGTTTGTACCCTTTGGCGAGCAAGAAGGTCAGTTGTGCTTTTTCAGTGAAAAACTAAATGACATTGAGCAAGAACGCGCCAATATTCCACTGCGAAGTATTGAACTGCGCCGTATTCAAAATGAAGCGTTGCGTGAAACATACTCGCCACTGCCAAGTGTTAATTTAAATGGCAGCTTAGCTGTGCAAACAGGGTTAAAAGCGCAAAATAGCACAGGCGTACCAGCATCACTGGCTGGCGAACGTAACCCGGTGCAAACCATTGTTGAACTGGTCGAACCCAAAGATTACGACGCAGCCAAAGCCCGCTTAACCGATGAAAGCCGGCATAAAACAACGCAATACACCATTTTTGCCCTGGGTCGCACTACGCATGAAATTGATGAGTTACTCGGTGAGATTTATCGTTGCCGTGAAATTGCCGGTAAGTACAAAAGCGATCCTGATCAGGAAGTGAAGCAATATTGCGACAGCCAAAGCGACATTGCTAATCGAAAAATGGCCGAGTTGGAAGGTTTGTTGCGCCGCAGCTTAACCCAGGGCTCGTTTATCTTCCGTGGCGAAGTAACCGCGGTAGAAAGTTTGGATCTGCGATTGCTGGATGCCGCTAAAAAGCACCTTAACAACGTCGCAGAGCAGGTGTTTGACCGTTATAACGAAGCACCGGTGCGAGCCAATACCAATTTGGCAGAAAAGTTTCTCAGTGCCAATAGCCTGTCGGGTATTACCAGTGATATAGACCCGCTGGGTTTAGTGCAGCGTAGCGGCGGCCGACCGTCAATAAATATTGACCACAAAGCCATTACCAGTATTCGCGACATGATAGAGCGCCAAGGCACTATTGAGGGTAAGCGCTTAACCGACATCTTTACCGACGCACCTTATGGCTGGTCGCAAGACACCTTACGTTACCTGGTAGCTGCTATGCTGCTGGCCGGAGAAATTAAGCTTAAGGTATCCGGCCGCGAGGTAACAGTTAACGGTCAGCAAGCCATCGAGGCACTTAAAACCAATAACACCTTTAGAGTAGTGGGTGTATCACTACGTGAAGAACGTCCCAGCATGGAAGTGATGGCTCGTGCAGCCGAGCGACTAACCGAACTAAGTGGTGACATGGTGGTGCCACTGGAAGATGAAATCAGTAAAGCGACCATTAAACTGTTCCCGCAACTGCAATTCCAGTATGGCCCCCTGGCCGAAAAACTGCGACGTTTGCAGTTACCTGGGGTTGACCGAATTAGCTCACTGGGTAATGAGATCAAAGATGTGCTCTTTACCGACGCGTCCGATGCCCCAGCAAGGTTAGGCAGTGAAGAGTCGAATTTGTATCACAGCTTAAAATGGGCAGCAGAGCTGAAACGCAGTCTGGAGCAAGGCTTAGAAGAGACGTTAAATGAGCTGCAACATTACCGCAGGGAGCTCGATTCATTGCCAGCAAGCGGTACGCCAGGCGTATTAAAAGAAGAATTAACCGAACCGTTAAGCGATGTCGCAGCCAGGTTACAGCATGCCGATTTCTTTAAGTACAGCACCGAGTTCGCCAGCCAGTTAACGCATATTAAAGGGCGGGTTCGTGATACCGCGATCAGTTTGCAATCCGAGCAACAGCAGCGCATTAAAGAAGCAGAGCAAGATTTAACCCGTGTTGCAGAGTGGGCAGAGCTTACCCAGCAAGAGCAACACAACCTATTGGCAGATTTAGAAAAACTGGCAGTTAATGCCGGTGCTGATTTGCAGGGGCTGCGCACATTAGTTAATCAGGAATATACCATTCAAACCCAGGTACAGCAGCTTAAACAGCGCATTCAGCGTTTGGGTCAGCAACGTTTGCAAGACAAACTGCGTGAAGAACAAGCTGCAGTTGCGAAAGAAGGTAAAAAGAAAATTACCCGCAGCGTTACAGCCAAAAAGCAGATTACCAACATAGCAGATCTCAACCAGTTAATTAGCCAGTTAGAGCAATTACGCGGCGAGCTGCATTATGCCCACGAGTTTGAGTTAGAAATTAGCCTTGGCGACTAACAGCCCGGTAAACACATTTAACAGGAAGTCATAAATGGCATTTGATCAAAGTACCCGTAATCGCTTACAAAAATTTGTTAGCAGCGCCCGGGCCATTTTAAGTGAAGAGTTTACCCGTCAGCTGCAGGCTACCTATGGTTTAGATCCAAAACTGGGCACCAATGCGCCAATTAAAAGCCTCACCCATTTAGATAATCGGCAGCGGCAAACTGCACATTTATTACGTGAAACGCTCGCCCATTACCTGGCAACCACCCCGGGTAAAACTGAAAAAGACCGTATTAAGCAGGTATTAGACCGCATAGTGCGCGAGCAGGCATTTACCGTATTAAACCGTCTCGCGGCGCTTCGCATGGCTGAAGCCCGTGGTTTTTTGTTGGAATCGATCGCAAAAGGCCACAATTCGCAAGGTTTTAAACTTTACAGGTTTGCATCAGCTACAGCACACGGTGAAACCGGCGATGCTTATCGGAACTACCTGTTTAGTTTATTCGACGAATTTAGCCTGGACTTGGCCGTGCTGTTTGACCGTCACAGTGCGCAAGGCCGGTTATTCCCCAGAGAAAGTGCCTTATTAGAGCTTTTGGGTGAGATAAACCATGTTGATATCGAGCACCTGTGGGCAGAAGATGAAACCATTGGCTGGATATACCAGTACTTTAACTCGCAAGAAGAACGTAAAAAAATGCGTGCCGAGTCGCAGGCACCACGCAACAGCCGTGAGCTAGCGGTACGCAATCAGTTCTTTACCCCACGTTACGTTGTAGAGTTTTTAACCGACAACACCCTGGGCCGTATCTGGTATGAAATGACACAAGGTAATACCGGCTTAGTGGATAGCTGCCGTTACTTGGTCCGTCGCCCAACAGAAATCTTCTTAAAACCCGGTGAGGATGCGCCAGAGACTGAACAAAATGACGAGGCGTTAAGCCAGCAAGAGCTGTTGCAGCAACCTGTTTATATTCCACATAGGCCATTAAAAGACCCGCGTACTATCCGCATGCTAGACCCCGCCTGTGGTTCTATGCACTTTGGTTTATATGCGTTTGACTTATTTGAGCGTATCTACCTGGAAGCCTGGCAATTAGAACAGCAATTAGGTGCAGCTGCCTTTACCCGAGAAGATGGTTTAACTTCGTTACAAGAAACCTATGCTTCGCTAGACGCTTTTAAGCAGCAAATCCCTAAACTGATTATCGAACACAATATCCATGGTGTTGATATTGATCCTCGCGCCGTGCAAATCGCCGGCTTAAGTTTATGGCAACGCGCCCAGCGTGCTTGGCACCAGCAAGGCCTTAAACCGCAGCAGCGGCCAACCATTGTTAAATCCAACATCGTTTGCGCCGAGCCAATGCCAGGTGAAAAAGCCTTATTGCAGGAATTTACCAGCAAGCTTAACCCGCCGGTGTTAGGACAACTGCTAGAGGTTATCTTCGATAAAATGCAGTTAGCTGGTGAGGCTGGTACGCTGCTTAAAATCGAAGAAGAAATTCAAACGGCTATCCAAGAAGCTCGCAAGCAATGGTTAAAGCAATCTGGTGGTCGCGGTACTAGCGATTTATTCCAGGCTGAACTCGATGCAGCTATTCCACAAACCACGCTGGGTTTTGATTTGCGCGGCATTAATGATGAGAGCTTTTGGGATGATGCCGAGTCGCGTATTTTACAGGCGTTAAGTGATTATGCTGAGCAGGCAGAAGCTACAGCAGACCAGAAGCGACTGTTTGCTGAGGATGCCGCGAAAGGATTCGCTTTTATTGACCTATGCCGTAAGCGATTTGATGTATTTTTGATGAATCCACCTTTCGGTAGCGCTACTAAGGCTGTAGATGAGTATATAAAACGAACTTACCTAGATTATGGCCACGATATTATCAATAATTTTCTTGAACGAGCGGAAAGCATAGGTACAAGAAAAAGGTTTTGCGGAGTTATTCTATCTAGAACACTGATCTTAAATGAGCGAATTACAAATTTCAGAAAACAATTTCTGCTGAAAAAAAATTCACTTTCGTTTTTGGTGGATTTAGGAAATGGAGTTTTAGATGCAGCTGTTGATACTGCCGCGTTAATCTTCAAAGAACGTAATATTCAAGAACGTACGATTTGTGGGGACATTCTTCGAATTTCAGCTGATGAAAAGGCCGAAGCAGTCCTTAAATTTTCAAATCTAGATTATGATAAAACTTATGTTGTGAAATCTCAGGACTTCTTGAAAGTTCCTATGGGGGTTTTATGCTATTGGGTCAAACCTTGGATGTTGGAGCTTTTCAAAAAAGATCGTTTAGATCCTGAAATTGGAGTTGTAAAGAAAGGGTTGATTACTGGTAATGATGACAGGTTTGCAAGAAATCACTGGGAGGTTATTGATTACGAGTGGTCTCCTCTTTTTAAGGGAGGGGAATTCTCGACATTTTATTCACCTTTAGATATGAAGATCAATTGGAGAGATAATGGTCGCGAACTTAGGGCTTTTGCAGTAGGTAAATATGGTTCTGAATCAAGAACTTTAAAAAATGTTGATTATATTGGTAGAAGCTCTGTTGGATGGGGTATTAAAAACTCAGTTGGTTTTGGTGTTAGGTTAATTGAAAAAGAAAATGTTGTTTATAATGACAATGGACCAGCATTTTTCATTCATGAGAAAATGTTAGGTGAATACTCAATTTATTCAATACTGTCAATATTTAACTCGTCGCTTTTTAAGGTTCTGTTAAGGATTTTCCAAGTTGGAGAAAGGGGTAGATATCAATGGTTATCAGCTCATGTCTCGATAATGCCTAAACCAATCTCTTTTGATCATAGGTTAAGTGAAATTGGCAAAAATCTTACAGCTTTCTTCAGAGAGTTGTACTCATGGTTTGAAGAAAGTGATGACTTCGACATTAATGAATTCAAATCTTTAGTTGATAAAGCCGGTCAAATCCCTAGTTATATTGATAAAAATATACAAAAATTAGAGCTTCTTTACATCGAGCTGGATGAAATAGTTTTAAAATGCTTTGAAGTCGACATTTCAGATTTTAATGAAGCAAATGTATTGATTTTGGATGAAAGAGAGAGGCCTGAGAAAAACTATAGACGTATTGTTGATCAGCTTCTATCTTCACTTGATGTACGGATTGTATCAGTTGAGTTTGGTCGGCTGTTTGGAAGGTGGGGTGGTGGCATTTCAAGGGTTCTCTCAACTGATAAATTTGATGTACTATATGATGCTTTAGATATAGGTTTAATAAATAATAGTTTTAAAGACCGTGACAATTTAATAGCATTCTTACACAAGCCAAGTGGCTTTTTCGATATGCATTTAGGAATGTATTCTGCAAATAAGCGGCAGGCTCCAATATATTGGCCAATACAAACTCCATCGATCTCATACACTTTATGGCTCTATTATCATCAAATAGACGAGCAAACTCTCTACACTTGCGTCAACGATTTTGTTGAACCTAAGCTTGCTCAGGTCGAACATGATTTGAGTAGCCTACGCAGTAAATCCGCTCGCAGCAGCCAGGAAGAAAAAGAGCTGGAGAAGCTCAGTGACTTGGTTAGTGAACTGCGTGATTTTCGTGATGAGCTGCTACGTATTGCCAAGTTCTGGAAACCAAACTTAAACGATGGTGTGCAGATCACCGCTGCGCCACTGTGGAAACTGTTCCAACATAAAGCCTGGCAGAAAAAGCTAAAAGAAACCTGGGAAAGCCTGGAACAAGGCGAATACGATTGGGCACATCTTGCCTGCAGCATTTGGCCAGATAGGGTTCTACGTAAGTGCCACCAAGACCGCAGCTTGGCGATAGCCCATGACGTGGAAGGGCATTTTTGGCATGAAGTAGAAGTACCGGTAACACGCGGTAAAAAGGCGACTGGTGAAACTAAATTTGAATGGCAGCCAAAAGATTTAACCGAGCCTGAAATTTTGAATTTGATTAAGCGAATTAAGGAAGAGAAGGGCTTATGAGTATTCAACAGTTTATTCAAGAGCAAATACTGGCCCCCCGGTTAGAAAAGCATCAGGTACTAGTGGTTTATGACCCAGAGCAGCGTTATCGCGACACCTGTTTAGCATTGGCCGGTGCGCAATGCGTTGTGGTGGATGCAACTGAATCGAGTATTCAGGCGAGGGCCCAGGCGATAAAAGCCCTGACTGAGCTGGGCGAGCACAAACTGGCTCAGCTATTGGTTTATGTACCTGCCGCCAAACCGCTGGAAGATGAAGATAAACAGCGCGACCCATATGCCCTATACAGTGCCTGCGGTAGTGTGTTCCCAGCAGGTGATGGCGATAATTTTTTGAGCATTTGTTTAAAGGCGAAGCCGGACTATGCTACCCAGGTACGTGAGGTATTTGAACGCGACCCCAGCCCTAGTTTTGCGGTAATAGATGCAATTGGCGGTGGTTTAAGCTGGCCAAATTTACGCGCGACGTTAAAGGTTGAATCGACCCGCGATATTTTATTTAGCTTATTGGTACCAAGCGACAGCCAGCAGAGTGCGCTTAAAGCCAATGAAACCTGGGTTACTGAGGTTAAAGAGCTGCTTAAGGCCAGTATTGGCTTAGACTTAAAAACCCGCGGGAAAACCTGGTCCGCTATTGCTGAAGAGTTATGGCGTTTTGTGTTATTTAGCGAGTTTGCTTTTGACTTACCGTCGGCTTTACCGATGCAACTTGCCGATGTGCCCAAAGCGAACGACGCCGCAAAACCCTTGATTGAAGATATCTGTGAACGGCTTCGCAGCGACAGGCGTACGCAACCCACCTATATCGAGCGCGCTGAAGCGGTAGAAGCTGAGCTCGGTTTAAAAGACTCGTGCAGCAATATTGCCGACTTAGGCGAACGTGACACCTTTCCATTTGAAGAGCGTACCTTTTTACATCAGGCAATTGATGCGCTGCAGCGCGACGATACCGATCGCGTTCGGCAAATTTTATCACGCCATGCGCAGTCGGTTTGGACCGGTAAAGGTGAAAGCCAAGCGCAATGGGATCTGCTGCGCTCAGCGTTAAGCCTTATTGCCGCTTGCCAGGATAATGACCGTGTACTTGCCGACAATACCCGCAGTATGGAAGCGGTTTTAGCGTTTTATATTGCGCAGTTCAGAGAAGTCGATAGGCTGCACCGTGAGTTTGAACAAGCTATTAGTGATTATGATTGGCAAGATACGCAAGGGATTATGCATCCTTTGCAGCAACAAGTGCGCAAGCAATACGGCCGGTTAATTGAAAAGTTACAGCTGGTATTTACCCGGCATTTGCAAAGCCAAGGTTGGCCGCAACCTGGCTACCTGTCTAATACGGAAGTATTCGATAAACTGGTAGCACCTAAGCTAAAACAAAGCGGCAATAAAGTGGCATACCTGATGGTGGATGCACTGCGGTATGAGCTTGGCGTGGCACTGGAGCAACAACTGAAAGAAGATGGCAAAGTTGAGTTAATGCCGGCTTTAGCGCAGTTGCCCAGTATTACCCTAGTAGGTATGGCGAGCTTGCTGCCAGATGCCAGCTCAGCGTTAACCTTAAATAAAGTTGACGGTAAGTTAGTGCCCTATATTCAAGGCCAGGAAGTAAAAACGGTTGCCCAGCGTATGGAATGGATCCGCAAACGGTATGGGGCACGTTTTCAGGAAGGCCGGTTAGAAGATTTTGTCAGAAGCCGCTTTAAAATTGAGGACGGTGTAGAGCTATTAGTGCTGCGCAGTGTTGAAATTGATGGCCATTTTGAAAACCATCCTGATACTGCGCCGGCTGAAATTATTAATGCGTTAAAGCGGATCCGCGTTGCTATCCATAAATTGAAAGACGCCGGTTTTAGAGATGTGGTGATCGCGACAGATCACGGCTTCTTTATGAATACCCATGCACAAGCCGGCGATACCTGTAATAAGCTCGCCGGAGACTGGCTAAACATTCACGAACGCTGTTTATTGGGTGACGGTAGTGCTGACCAACATCATTATGCCATTACCGCAGACAAAGCCGGTATACGGGGTGATTTCGCCAAGCTAGCTGGGCCTTTGACCATGGCATCATACAAAGCAGGTATGTTGTATTACCATGGCGGTGCCTCTTTGCAAGAATGCGTGGTGCCGGTGCTTCAGATTCAGTTGCCTGTTGCCGAGCAGGCACCGCTTGAACAAGCCAATGTAGTGCTGACCTATAAAAATGGCGCAAAACGTATTACCACCAGGTTGCCAGTAGTGGAAATTGCTGTTGAAACCCAGGATATGTTTTCCATTGGTAGCGATTTTGAAATTTTGCTTGAAGCGCACGACAAGAGCGGCAATGTCGTGGGGGAGGCTAAGCCAGGTGGCGCGGTTAACCCGGCGACGGGCACCATCACCTTAAAGCCGGGCGATAAAACGCAGATCACGCTAAAAATGCATTTAGAGTTTGAAGGGAAGTTTAAAGTTAAAGCACTAAACCCGTCGACCTTGAAAGCTTATTGCCAATTAGAATTGGAAACGGATTACACGGTATAAATTATGGATGCTATAGATCAGAAGCTTAACCAGCTATTCGATGGCAAGGTTGTACGCAAAGACTTGGTACATCGGATTAAAAAAGGCACCAACGTACCCACCTTTGTGCTGGAGTTTTTATTGGCACGTTATTGCGCCAGTGATGATGAAGCCGAGATCCAGGCAGGTATGGAAGCCGTGCTTGATACGCTAAACGATAATTACGTGCGACCCAATGAAGCCAACAAAGCGCAATCTAAAGTAGCGACTAAGGGTAAGTATCGGTTTATCGATAAAGTGCATGTTAATTACGTGGAGAAAGATCGCCGGCATTGGGCTGCGCTTGAGAACTTTGATTCCCGTAGAGTAGGCATAAGCGAAACGTTTTACCGCAATCATGACCGGCTGTTACAAGGTGGTTTGTGGGCTGAAGTGACAATTGCCTATAACGAAATTGAAGATGACGATTACGCATTTTTTATCGAAGATTTGCGACCTATTCAGTTAAGCCGGTTTAACTTCGAACAGTATTGTGAAGGACGCAGTGCTTGCAGTCGTGACGAGTGGATGAGCTTTATTCTGCGCACGGTTGGTCTGGAGCCTTCACGCTTATCCCCTCGCATGAAAATGCATTTTATTGCCCGTTTGTTGCCTTTAGTTGAGCCGAACTTCAATTTTATCGAACTAGGACCACGCGGGACGGGTAAATCCTATTTCTTCAGCGAGTTCTCACCCTATTCAACGCTAATCAGCGGTGGCCAGGCAACCAAATCGACCTTGTTTTATAACAACCAGCGTAAAAAGATTGGTTTGGTTGGCTTCTGGGATACCGTCGCCTTTGATGAAGTAGGCGGCATTAAGGTTAAAGACCACGATACCATTCAGATCATGAAGGATTTTATGGCCAATGGCCGCTTTTCTCGTGGTGTTGAGGTGATTGCTGATGCCTCTATGGCCTTTGTCGGTAATTTAGATTTGTCCGTCGAGCAAATCGTTAATTCCGAAATGTATGATTTGTTTCAACCGTTACCCAAAGAGTTTGACCTGGCAGTAATGGACCGTTTTGCTTGCTATTTGCCGGGTTGGGAGATGCCGAAAAATAGCAGCGAGTTTTTAACCAGTAACTATGGTTTCATTACCGATTACCTGGCAGAAGCTTTTCATTATCAGTTAAAACAAACTAACCGTTATGAAGAAGTCAGCAAGCGGATCCGATTGGGCAGGGCAGTTGAAGGCCGTGACGAAAAGGGGATTAAGAAGACTGTTGCGGCATTCTTAAAGATTTTACATCCAGGTGGGACAGCATCTGACGCCGAATTTGAAGAGTATGTTGCTTACGCCATCGAGGCCAGACGGCGGGTAAAAGAGCAGATGAACAAGCGCAAATCAGATGATGAATTTGCCAAGATTAATCTGTCTTATTTTAACGCTGATGGTAAAGAAATTATTGTGTATTGCCCGGAGTCTAAACTTGCGCCTGCAACCCAAGATCCTGTGCGAAAAAATATACATGATGTGGGCGGTGAAGCTTCAGAACAGGGAACGAACGTTGTGCCAACCGTCACGACTGCACAAGTTACCCAACCTGCAGTTATAGAGCCATCTGTAAGCTTACCTACTGCGTTAGAGCCTCAATTAACCGAGCAACATTACACCATCCATTACGGCGCAACTGGCTACAGCTATGAGTCAATTATTGGCCCCTATTTGGTGGGCGGTAAAGAGATTGTGATTGAAGACCCTTACATAAGGCTGACGCATCAGGTGCAGAACTTTGTGCGCTTTTGCGAGGCGATAGTGAAGGCTCCCAATATCAGAAAAATCCAGCTTATTACCAGTTACGACAGTGATACGGATGTAAAGGAGATGTCTGATAAATTGGGCGAGCTAAAGCAAAGCTTATTGGAGATCGATATTGAGCTTGATGTCAAAATTAACGAGCACATGCATGATCGTGAAATGCGTATCGATAATGGCTGGGTGATTAAAATCGGCCGGGGCTTGGATTTCTTTCAAAAGCCGGATAGCTGGTTTGGCATTGGTACAAACGACCTTTCTCTTAGAAAGTGTTTAGAAACAAAGGTTGATATTTACAAGGCTTAGTAATCAAACATGTCTACAACCAATGGCTTGGGATTTTAACTTCAAAGCTCGATTCAACATAGCTTAAGGTGCCAAGAATTTCTTGGTGCCGGCGCTGGTTGTAATCTAACCCAGCTTTGCGCGCTTCAACAATCTGTTTTAACTCTGCCAGGTTAAACATCCCAAGCGCATAAAAATTGCCCCAGGTTGGCTGGCCGAAGAGGTTGTAAATAACCACGGTGCTGTCCCGCTCACTGGCCAGGCGTTTCTCTCCGGTAATTTTTAGTACTGCCGCTTCTGCTTCTTCGCGGTCTTCGTAGGTGTTTAGTAGTTTCATCTTTCTCAGTTTGTCATCGATTGTAGTATTTTTTGAAAATTAACCGCGCTTTTAGCGCTGCTTTGGTATTTCATGTGTTTTTTCATGACAATAAAACCAAGTAAAATACATCTGATAAATCAAGGCCTTGAGTTAAACCATTTGTGTTATAATAGCAATATGATTTAGACAAGGAGAGTACTAACATGACTTCATTAACAATTGCACAGTCTGCTTTAAGCAACGAGAGTAATGCTAACACTGATACATCCCTTTTTGATCTGACAAATCCATTTTTTAAGCAGATTGAGTCTTTAGAAATCGACGTTACGCATATTTTATCTTTGCTGCAATCAGCAAGCGGTGTTCCAGAACTTCATGATAAAAACCGAGAACTAAGAATTGTACGCTACGGTTACGCTTACGAATGTACGAAAGGCCTATACAGGGTAATTTTAAGTCGCGACGAGTTGTTACAAAGAAGTTCTGAGACTGCAGAACTCGAAGAGATAGAAGTCACTGCCTACGCAGTGTATCAACACGTAAAACCTTTTATTCAGAAATGTGTGGACAACGGTATAGGTTGCTACATTTCTCATGAATACGCAGATATATTGAACAACAGCGATGATCGGGTATTTTGCTATTTAATGACAGCTGATAAGTCTGCAAGACTTTATGCTGTTTCGCATAACAAACTTGCGGTTTACTCGTTGTCGCTGAGCGTCCTATTTTATAAATTTTTTCTCAAAAGTCGTAAACAGACACCGTTTCGAGACTGGACGTACATTGCACCGGAAGTTCTGCAAAAACTTCTTTGTTAAGTTAGTTGCTCTGACGCTACAACTTAGCGCTAAGAATTAAGTCTTGACTTTTTATTGTATATAACTGAAAGTTGTCCCGCGTCCTAGGACACGGGACTTTTGGTTGGTAATGAAAATGAAAAGTCAAGATATCGTCGTGCTCTTCAAAATAGAGTCGCTCACACAGCGCTGGATCAATCCTAATCGGTATGATGCAGAGTTGCTTGTACCGCATGATTCGTCTATCGATTGGCTGGGCGATAATCTTCTGCATAAGGATGCGCCACCTGTTGCTTTCACTGAGAGTCTGTTTTCCGTAAGAGCCTTAGAGCAGGACACGGGGATCAGCAAATCTCAAGTTAGCTTAAGTCTGAAACGAATGTTTGACGTAGGCCTAG
The DNA here is from genome assembly GCF_004345025.1 of Rheinheimera sp. D18. Lineage (GTDB taxonomy): Bacteria > Pseudomonadota > Gammaproteobacteria > Enterobacterales > Alteromonadaceae > Alishewanella > Alishewanella metallidurans. The sequence continues at coordinate 968,167 of NZ_CP037745.1, forward strand.
CAAAAGCCGATCGTAAAACAGGCTTGCCCAAAACCAACACTCGTGCGCTGCTTGAATTCATCGCATACGGTATCCAATACGTTTTTCCTGCAAAAGAAGGCGAAGTGACCCGTGGGATCGCGACATCAATTGCTGCGCCGGTTCTGCAAGGTAAGTTAATGACTTCCGGGGAGCTTGCGCCCATTTGGCCCTATTTCAAAGGGCAGACTAAAGGTGTAGCTGTTCAACCGTTACATGAAAATATCTTTGCCGCTATTCGAACAGATGATTTAACGTACGCATTATTAGCGCTAACCGATGCTGTTAGGATTGGCCATTCTCGGGAGCGTGGGATCGCTATCGACATGATGCGTAAACTGTTGCGGGTAAGCTCATGAGTAAAATCAATTTCCAAAAAGAGATGTTAGTCCAGGTAGCAACTGCGCTGAATGAATTGCTGCCACAAGTGGTGTTTATCGGCGGGTGTACCACTGGGCTATTTTTAACCGACGACTTCACTAAAGAGCAGGTTAGGTATACCGATGATGTTGACTTAATTGTGCATGCTGGAGGTTATGGTGCCTGGGCTCAACTTGCTGAGCGTTTGCGGCAATTAGGCTTTCGTGAGTCTATGGAGCAGGACGTTATTTGCACAATGATGCTCGGACAGCTTAAAGTCGACTTTATGCCGGACAATGCCGACATTCTCGGGTTTAGTAACCGTTGGTATCGTGATGCGATGGCAACAGCTCGTGATTTTGCATTGACGGACGCAATTACCATCAAGCTCGTCGAGCCGGTTTATTTTGTGGCCACCAAGCTTGAAGCATATTTAGGACGAGGAAACGGTGACGCGTTATCAAGTCACGATATTGAGGATTTGATTAATATCTTTGATGGGCGCGAAGAAATTGTTGACGAGATCAATGCGGTTGAAGGGGAGCTTAGAGACTTTCTTCAAGTTCAGCTTCAAGCGTTGCTTGAAGATCCTAATTTTGAGTATGCCGTGCAAAGTGCGACAGGGAACAATAGTGCGCGGGAGTCACTCATTTTTGATCGTATCGAGGACTGTCTATGAGCGCAGCAAATACCGCTCAGCAAGAAGGGGTTATCGCGTTGCCGGGCGCTGCTCAACCGCAGTATGACGATGCGACGGTGATATTTCGCTTTAAAGATCTCTTGTTGTTGGCGATGTTTGATATCTCAACGTCACGGCCCTTGCCAAAAGATATTCTATTAACGACGTTTAAGGCTTCAGTGGATGATGCGATTTCACGCTCCAAATTGTCGACAGCGCCAGACGCGCTATTGAGCATGCTGAAATGCTTTGCTACACAGCTAAATGACAAACTGCGCGGGGGATGTGCCAGTATCACCGTGGCGTTTATCGATACGCACCGGGTCTGGGGGTATTGTGCCGGCGATGTGAGAATGGGCTGTGTGAAAGCGGGCTTTTTTAATTGGATTACGCCCGTGCATACCGCGGCGAATGTCTTCGCACCATTTACAGACGAGCTCAAATCCTCTCCCAACCGCCATTTGTTGACGCGGTCATTACGACCTCACAGGTCTTTTGAACCAGAGTATTTTGAATTCGATCTAAGTGATGATAGCCAGGTTGTTTGCGCTACCGATGGATTCTGGTGCGATCCACACTGGGGCAATCCGCAAAGCCTAGTACGTGAGCCATCCCAACGCCCCATCGATGATTGCACATGCCTGTGGTTTAACCCAAACGCATTTTTGGCTAAAACAGCACCGTCGCTGGCACATAAAGAGCTGCAGTTTTTCACTCAATACGACCACCTTGAGATCCGCGCCTTATACTAAAAATAAAACATCAACTTCAAGCCGTTTAACAAATGTGGGTCTCCTATCTTCATTAAAAAAGTAAACTATTATGGTTGACTTTTTATTGGTAATCCCTTATGGTTTACCTGCGATCTAGGAAGGAGATTCAAAATGATTAAATTAACGGCTGAGCAATTAGACATCTTGCAAACAAATTGGATGCACAGAGTGAAGTCAAAAATAGCTATTCAATCAAGTGGTCGGGCTTATAGGGACGAGATAGAAGCAGAAGTTTATGAAGATGATATCGCTGATACATTTCTTGCTTATGTCAAGGAGACGTTCGATACATCAGACTTTGATGATACTGATATGATTGGGTGGATCCGCGAGTTACAACACGAAGCAATAGCCAGCACACCTCTGATTGCAATTCCATTAGAGCGTTTTATTTTTGAAAAATTTAATGACTCTCAAATAGCATTTGCTAATGCTCAAGGCATAAAAAAACAGCAAGTAACGAAATGGATAAAAGATGGCTTTATAGTTGTAGAGAACCAACTTTACAGCAAAAGAAGAGATCTTGAGCTTAATTGAAGTGAGAAAGCTATCTTTCTAGTTCTCTAAAAAGCCTGCCTGAACTAATACAGATGGGCTTTTCGATTATCCTTAGATTGGATCCATATTAAGTAAATTAGTTGCGTCAGCTTAGCATTTCTTGCGAACGATAACCCCATGAGTCTTCAATATTTTGTGTCAGGCCATTGGTAGCCCCAACTGATTGCCGAGCCATGTTGGTATCGCTTGGTTATATTATGACGAAAAACAGCGAAAAACTTTGCCACAAAACTTTGCCACAATTGCAATATAACCAAGTGATATGTTATTCTGATTGTTATAAATCAAAGGGTTACTTGGTAAATTCAAACTGGCTAAGAGTCCCTCTCTCTCCGCCATTTTAAAACAAAAAACCACGCCAAAAGGCGTGGTTTTTTGTTTTAACGCGGTGAGCGAGGTCTTGGTTCTAACCCTATGTTCGACCAATTCGTCAGGAACGAATTGGCACGCACTTTAGTGCGGCCCGAAGGGCCAGCGCCATGGAAGGTGCTGGCAATCCCTCACTCAATGTAAAAGCGTGGGCCTTTTCTGTTTATACGTCGAGATGGGGATTTGATGAGAACCCTTAGGTTCGACAAATTCACCGGAAGTGAATTTGGACGCACTTCAGTGCGGCCCGCAGGGTGTAGGGCAGGAAGCCCGGAACAATCTCTCCAGCAATTTACACCTTAGGCTAACGAAGCAAAAGCGTGGGCCTTTTCTTAAACCTTCTCATAGTTGCCTTTGCTGGCTTGCTAGGGCTATCTTAGACGATTCATGGCTAGCCTAGTGTTTCCAATTGGGTTAAATTGCTAACTATCCCATTGGCGAATGGCCAATTAATCAATATTGCTTTTTAGCGTGCCCGATACGCTACATAAGGACATCACCTCACCATGCTTCAAGACATTAAAAAAACCCTTTGGTCTACTGCCGATAAACTACGTGCTAACGTTGATGCAGCTGAATATAAGCATCTAGTACTGGGCCTTATTTTCGTTAAATTTATTTCCGATTCTTTTGCCGGTCGCCGTGCTGAGTTATTAAAGCGCTTAAAAACCCCCAGCGACGAGTTGTATTTTGCCGATGCCAGCGAAGAAGAGCTAAACGCTGAGCTGGAAGATCGCGATTACTTTACTATGGTAAACGTGTTTTGGGTGCCAGAAAGTGCCCGCTGGGAAGCACTGCGTGCTAATGCTAAGCAGGCCGATATAGGTAAACGCATTGACGACGCCTTAACGGTTATCGAACAAGAAAACCCAAGCTTAAAAGGCATTTTAGATAAACGCTATGCCCGCGCGCCTTTGCCAGATGGCAAGCTAGGCGAGCTAGTCGATTTAATTTCTACTATAGGTTTTGGTGAAGACCAAAGCAAAGCTCGCGATATTTTAGGCCAAGTGTATGAATACTTTTTAGGCCAGTTCGCCAGTGCCGAAGGTAAAAGAGGCGGCCAGTTCTATACGCCGCAATCTATTGTAAACACCTTAGTAGCGGTGCTCGATCCGCACCAAGGCAAGGTGTACGACCCTTGTTGTGGTAGTGGTGGTATGTTTGTGCAGTCAGAAAAGTTTATCGAGTCGCATGGCGGTAAGCTGGGCGATGTATCGATTTACGGCCAAGAGTCTAACCCCACCACTTGGCGCTTGGCGGCAATGAACTTAGCCATACGCGGTATCGACTTTAACTTAGGCCGCGAGCCAGGCGACACCTTTACTAAAAACCAGCATAGCGATTTACGCGCCGATTATATTCTAGCTAACCCGCCATTTAATATTAGCGATTGGTGGCATGGCAGCTTAGAAGGCGACCCGCGTTGGCTTTACGGCACGCCGCCGCAAGGCAATGCCAACTATGCCTGGCTGCAGCACATGCTGTACCACCTAAAACCCACCGGCCGCGCGGGCATAGTACTGGCCAATGGCTCTATGTCATCTAGCCAAAACAGTGAGGGCGAAATACGCCGCGCTATGGTCGAGGCCGACGTAGTAGAAGTGATGGTAGCGCTACCCGGTCAGCTATTTTTTAATACCCAAATACCCGCTTGTTTATGGTTTTTAACCAAGCAAAAGCAGCAGCGTAAAGGCGAAGTGCTGTTTATCGATGCCCGTAAACTAGGCACTATGATTAGCCGCGTGCAATGCGAGCTAGACCAAGCGGCGATAGATCGCATAGCCAACACCGCTAAAGCGTGGCGTGGTGAGGATATGACTGGGGTAGAAGGTTTTGCTCTTGATGATGAAGGCTGGGGCTACCAAGACATCGCCGGATTCTGTCGCAGTGTGCCACTTAGCGAGATAGCAGAGCACGGTTATGTATTAACCCCCGGCCGTTATGTGGGTGCCGAAGAAGTTGAAGACTGCGATGAAGCCTTTGCCGATAAGATGACCGCCTTAACCGAAAAACTCGGCGAGCAAATGGTTAAAGGTGCAGAGCTTGACCAGTTAATCCGCCAGAAGTTAGGAGGACTGGGGTATGAGTTCTGAGTGGGAGACGTCAAAATTACTCGACTTGCTAGCGATTAAGCCCCGAAATGGCCTTTATAAGGCTAAAAAATTTCAAGGCAGTGGTCATCGCTGGCTCAAAATGAAAGATGTTTTTGGAAATAATTTCATTAGAAATCAGAAAATGGAATTAATCACAGTAACAAATGACGAAATTGAAAAATTTGGTTGTGTAAAAGGTGACTTACTTTTTGGTCGTACATCTTTAACTTTAGAAGGTGTAGGAGACTGTGCCCTTGTTGAAGAAATTAATGATATACCGATTTTTGAATCTAATCTTTTTAGATTGCGTTTTGATATTAAAAAAGCTGATCCTAAGTTCTTTTTCTACTATTTCAAGTCGTCTTTAGGTAAAGATGCTATCCAGTCGATTGCTAAGCAAACTGCGGCGACAAGTATAACGGCTAGCGATTTAGTGGAGTTGCATATTCCAATTCCTAGTCGAAACGTACAGAGTGAAATAGCTCGGTTTTTGGGTTGTATCGACGACCGCATAGCCCTACTACGCGAAACCAACGCCACCTTAGAAGCCATCGCCCAGGCGCTGTTTAAATCCTGGTTTGTCGATTTTGACCCAGTGCACGCTAATGCCGCTTTTATAGAAAATGGGCAAGCCCCCAACCTACCAGCCGAGATCCAAGCACTATTCCCCTCCCGTTTTGTAGAATCCCCGCAAGGGTTAATACCAGAAGGGTGGGAGTGGAGGTCACTTGGTGATGCGTATGAGATCAATCCCAAGCGACAGTTAAAAAAGGGAACGGTAGCGAACTATTTGGATATGGCCAGTGTTCAGACACAAGGCCATGTCACAGCTGATGTTAATGTCCGGGAATTTGGTTCAGGCACAAAATTTTGTAATGGTGATACCTTACTAGCGCGAATTACGCCATGCCTAGAAAATGGCAAGACGGCATTTGTTGATTTTTTAGAACCCGATGAAATTGGTTGGGGTTCCACAGAGTTTGTTGTCTTAAAGCCGAAAACACCATTACCCGACTTTCATGGTTACCTACTCGCAAGGCAACCTTTATTCAGAGATTTCGCTATTCGAAGTATGTCAGGCACAAGCGGCCGGCAGCGAGTTCAGAGCGATGTCTTAGGCAGTTTTAATTTAGCTATACCGGATAAAGAAGTGGCCGAAGCATTTAATCAGATAGCCACTCCAATTCAACAGAGTATCTCAGCTAATCATAAGAAAGCCCAAACGCTTGCCAACCTGCGCGATACCTTACTTCCCCGCCTAATCTCCGGCCAGTTGCGTTTGCCTGAGGCTGGGGCAGAATTAGCAGCTGTTATTGACAATTAACTGGTTAGCAAAGTTTAAGTATTTGTTTTAGGGATAAGGCATGACAGAAGACCAATTAGAACAGGAAGTATTGCAGTGGTTAGTTGAGGTTGGCTACACCTCGGTTAATGGTTATGACATAGCGCCAGATGGCCCTGCTGCCGAGCGTGTTGATTATGTGCAGCCGTTATTGTTAGGCCGCTTAAAATCGGCTATTGCCCGTTTAAACCCGACTATACCGTTAATTGCCCAAGAAGATGCCCTTGCTCAGTTAAAAGAGTTGGGCATACCTGCGTTGTTGTCGGCGAATAGACGTTTTCATAACTTGCTTATTAATGGCGTACCGGTGCAGTACCAGCGCGACGGTGAAACGCGGGGCGATTTTGTCAAACTTATCGACTGGGGAAATACACTTGGTAATAACGAGTTTTTAGCCGTAAACCAATACACCTTAAAAGGCCCTAAACATAGCCGTCGGCCCGATATTATCTTGTTTATTAATGGTCTGCCGTTGGTGCTAATTGAGCTTAAAAATCCAGCTGATGTAAACGCTGATATTTGGAAAGCGTTCGATCAAATTCAAACCTATAAAGAACAAGTGCCCGATGTATTTCAATATAACGAAATACTGGTGATTAGTGATGGCTCTGAAGCACGCATGGGTTCGTTGTCAGCTAATGCTGAGCGCTTTATGCAGTGGCGCACTATCGATGGCGTAAACCTAGACCCACTAGGCCAGTTTAACGAACTAGAAACTATGATTAGGGGCGTATTTACCCCCGAGTACCTGCTAGATTATTTACGCTTCTTTGTGCTGTTTGAAGATGATGGCAGCTTGGTTAAAAAGATAGCCGGTTATCATCAGTTTCATGCTGTGCGCTCGGCTATTACTCAAGTGGTAACAGCATCACGCCAAGACAATAATAGTAAGCAAAAAGGTAAGGGCGGCGTGGTTTGGCACACCCAAGGCAGTGGCAAAAGTATTACCATGACCTGCTTTGCGGCGCGGGTAATGCGCGAAGCGGCAATGGAAAACCCGACCATAGTGGTGATTACCGACCGTAATGACTTAGACGGCCAATTATTTGGCGTGTTCTCGCTGGCGCAAGATTTACTGCGTGAGCAACCGGTACAGGTTGATACTCGCCAAGACTTACGGCACAAGCTAAGTAACCGGCCTTCAGGTGGCATTGTGTTTGCCACTATTCAAAAGTTTGCCCCTGGTGCTGATGAAGACAAGTTTCCAGTGTTATCAACCCGGCACAATATCGTGGTTATTGCCGATGAAGCCCATCGCACCCAATATGGCTTTGAAGCTAAAATTAAACCCAAGCCAATGTTAAATATAGCGGCTGAACCCAATGCTAATTATCACGATAACATTCACGCCAAACAAAACGTATTTCAGGTTGGCTATGCCCAGCACTTACGCGATGCTTTACCTAATGCCACTTTTGTTGCATTTACTGGCACGCCGGTATCAAGTGAAGATCGCGATACTCGCTCGGTATTTGGTGAGTACATTCATATTTATGATATGCAGCAAGCCAAAGATGATGGCGCCACAGTAGCGATTTACTATGAATCACGCTTGGCCAAGTTAAGCCTAAAAGCCGAAGACTTACCGCAAATAGATGATGAAGTAGACGAGCTAGCCGAAGACGAAGAAGAAGAGCAGCAAGGTAAGTTAAAGTCTAAATGGGCCGCCTTAGAACGTATAGTAGGAGCCGAGCCGCGAATTGCCAGCGTAGCGGCTGATCTAGTAGCGCATTTTAGTGAGCGCCAACAAGCCCAGCAGGGCAAAGCCATGATAGTGGCAATGAGCCGGGATATTTGTGTTCACTTATACAATGAAATAATTAAGCTAAAACCAGAATGGCATGATGAAGATCCTAAAAAGGGCGGCATTAAAATAGTGATGACCGGCTCGGCCAGCGACAAAGCCTTACTACGGCCGCACATTTATCCTAAGCAGGTTAAAAAAGATTTAGAAAAACGCTTTAAAGATCCTGATGATCCGCTGCAAATGGTGATAGTGCGCGATATGTGGCTAACCGGTTTTGACGCGCCTTGCGTGAATACCCTGTATGTAGATAAGCCAATGAAAGGCCACAACCTAATGCAGGCTATAGCTAGGGTAAACCGCGTGTTTCGCGATAAGCAGGGCGGTTTAGTGGTCGACTATATTGGTATTGCTAACGAGCTTAAAGCCGCGCTAAAAGAATACACGGCCAGTAATGGCCGCGGTAAACCTACAGTTGATACCGCTGAAGCCTGGGCAGTGCTAGATGAAAAGATGGATATACTGCGCAGCATGTTACACGGCTTTGATTATAGCGATTTTACGCTAAGCAGCCATAAGCTACTGGCTGGCGCCGCTAACCATATTTTAGGCCTTAAAACCGGTGAAAAGAAAGACGGTAAAAAGCGCTTTGCCGATACGGCTTTGGCAATGAGTAAAGCCTTTAGTTTGTGCTGTACCTTAGATGAAGCTAAAGCAGTACGTGATGAAGTAGCCTTTTTACAGGCGATAAAAGTTATTCTAACTAAGCGTGATACTTCTGATAAAAAACGTAGTAGCGAGCAAAAGGAATTGGCAATAAGGCAGATTATTGGCCAAGCCTTAGTGTCAGACCAAGTAGTCGATATATTTGATGCGGTCGGCTTAGAAAAACCCAATATTGGTTTATTGGATGATGCGTTTTTAGATGAAGTGCGCAACCTGCCAGAGAAAAACCTCGCTGTAGAACTGCTAGAACGGTTACTGGAAGGCGAAATTAAAACCCGTTTTTCTAGTAATGTTATTCAGCAGAAAAAGTTCTCTGAGTTATTAAGCAACGTTGTTACTCGCTACCAAAATCGCAGCATTGAAACCGCTCAGGTAATGGAAGAGCTAGTGGATATGGCGAAAAAGTTTCGCGAAGCCGCCAGCCGTGGCGACGAACTTGGTTTAACCGAAGATGAAGTTAAATTTTACGACGCACTGGCCAATAACGAAGCCGCAGTATTGCTGCTAGGTGATGAAACCTTAAAAAAAATAGCCTTAGAGCTAACAGAAAACCTACGCCGAAATATCAGCATAGATTGGAGTAAACGCGAAAGCGTAAGAGCCAGCCTACGCTTGATGGTGAAGCGTATATTGCGTAAATACAAATACCCACCAGACATGGCCGACGACGCAGTGCAGCTAGTTCTGCAACAGGCAGAAGCACTTGGGGAAGAGTGGGTGTGATGAATTATTATATGATTACATGCTTAATTTGGATGATTACCTATGGCATATGATCGCCCTTGGCTTAGCTACCAAGAGCAGCTTGAACAGCTTAAGCTGCGTGGCATGGTGATTACTGATGATGTTGCAGCCTTGGATTACTTGCAGCGAATTGGTTACTACCGTTTAAGTGCCTACTGGTACCCGTTTCGTCACTTCAGACCAGAGCAAAACCCAGAAACTGGTGTAATCGAGGTAAAAGCGCAAAACAAGTTTATTGATAACAGTGAATTTATTGATGCAGTAAATCTATATCTGTTTGATAAACAGCTGCGGTTACTGCTTATAGATGCTTTGGAACGAATCGAAGTGTCTTTGCGTGTTGAGATTGCTTACTTGCTTGGAAAACGGAATGCTTTTGCACATATCAATGTTAATCAGTTTCACCCAAGCTTTGTGCGTAAACCAATTAAGGGCACCAATAAAACGGCTTGGGAGTTTTGGCTTGAAAAATACCAGGGATTGGTTAGTCGCTCTAAAGAAGATTTTGTTCGTCACTACTTAGCTAATCACGGGCCTAATATACCTATTTGGGTTGCGGTAGAGGTGTTTGATTTTGGCGCTATTTCGCAGTTAATCAGTATGATGAAAATTAAAGACCAACAAACCATAGCAGAAAAATATTGTGTGTCTGGTTGGCAGGTATTTAAAAGCTGGATATTTGGTTTAAGCTATTTGCGAAATTTGGTGGCGCATCATAGCCGGCTTTGGAATCGTAATATAACAACAAAGCCAAGCATACCTAAATCTGAGGAAGCAACTTGGTATGCATCGTTCAGGGGTAATGAGGACTTACTGAGTAAACCGTTTTTGCTGATAGCTATAACACGCCAGCTAATGCTTTGCATCTGCCCAAATACACAGTGGCATATCAGATTACAGCAGCACTTATTGTCATTTCCAAAGCAACATTCGGATAAAAAATTAAATTTGAATAGTGTCGGTGTCGATGAAAAATGGCAGGATTGGTGGAGTACAAAATAAGAACCCCAGCGTAAGTTGCAAGCAACTAAGAGGCCGGGGTCGTGTTAAGTGATACTTTAGTCACTCAACAGTGTGAAGTCAATAATTAGTTAAAGCGCGAATAAGCGGTAACTATTCGAGCGGCTAGTGTCAAAACATTACTCTGACCAATACCAACTGGTAACGTTATAACGATAGCGGTTACTAGTTTGACTGCTTACTGGGTTTACCCAATGCTCGGCTCCGGCAGAGGATGGATCAAACAACACACAGCGGTTGTACAGCGGCGCGATCTTAATAGGGCTGTTATTCGTGCCTTTGAAAACCAATTCGCCACCGTTATTTTCTGGGTTGCTGTGCCAGTGTTTATTTAAATACAGCAACATACATACTTCTCTGCCTGGCGAGTCATCAGCGTGTAAATTAACAAAGTCGGTTGCCGCTAAGCGAAAATAATTGGTATTACTAGCGGGGTTCGCCACATTAATGTCGGTTAAATACACTTTAAAAATTTTTGATAACAACGCTATAAATTCAGCACTACGTAAATATGCTAAAAATTCACTGGCGCTATTGTTTAACGCGATAGCCGCAGAAGTGTTATCAGAACTTGGCACAGTGCGTTGCCAAATATCTCGCTGGACAAAACGTTGCTTGCTGCTGGTTTTTTGCCACTTAGCGTTATCGACATATAAAGCAGAGTAGCTGTGCCGCTGGGTTTGCCATTGGTTATCTTGCTGTAAAACACTAATAACTTGCTGCAACTTTATGTTATCAAATAAATTATCAATAACCACATGGTTAGGGCGAGCGCACAGTAGTGCCTTGCGATAACTGCGTATCGCCGCATCGGTAATATGCTCTGTATTTAGCCACATAGTAACGGCTCACTTATAGGGGAGATAATGCTTTAATGACATGACTATACAATATGTTATCTGTATTTATTAAATGGTTATTAGTAATACTTACTATTTATCTTTCACGCTTTTTACTTGTAACGTTTTAAAGTACTATCAGCGGCTTAATGTTAATGGTGTTAATTTAAGGTGTGGGTTGCTAATGTGTAAAGTTGTAATGGCGGGGTTGATCATTTTTGGTGCTTTAGTTGCAGGCCCTGCTGAGGCTGTATTTGCCGATACTGAAAAAGTGTTTTCAGTATTTACCGAAAACGCAGATAAAGCTGAAACGTCTGGTTTTGCATTAGGGTTACGCAAAGTAGATAGAAACGATCTATATATGCAATTTGGCTTAAGTTATCAGCGTATTACTTTGAAGCAGCAACCGGCTGACTATTCTGAAGGCCGCATAAGGCCAGTGTTTTTATATGCGCGGTTGGGTATGGACTGGTGGCTTAGTCCTTATTTTCAGGCTGGTTTTGACTTAAGTGGCAGCCTATTGGAATGGATTGAAAATGACAGTAATAGCAACAACTGTTGCCATGGAATGGCCAAAGTAGGGCTTGAGCTTAAATTGCAGCCGAATATTCGGCTTGATTTTTACGGCAATTATTATAACTTGCAATATCAGAGCTTTTACCCCAATTCACTGCCAATTGATTATCAAGTGAATGGTGACAATAGGCGGTTTAGCCGCACTACAATTGGTGCGCAGTTGTCATTGCTATTTTAATATTTACTATAGCTTTTTAGGCAACTATAGAGCTTTAGCTGCACGTTAAGATAAAACGATAGAAGTAAATGCTGATAGAATCTCGTTATCAGCATTTTTTATGGCAGGCTTTAAGTATAAGTAGCGCTAAAAATTAACCGCAATCGGCTTTAAGCCATTTGCCACTTTGTTGCATGGTCATTTGCTCTGCTTTGCCGTTAAGCTGGGTGGTAAAACTGGCATTGCCAGTGTAGGCTTTGCGGCCATCTAAAGTCATAACGCCACTGCCGCTACTGGGTGGGTTGGTGTCGCAGCTAAATGTAAAGCTGTAGCTGTTGGCGCCGGTTTTATTAACTTGTTGCTCACAGCCGTCTTGGCGAGGTAACTGGCCACGATCTATTTCTTCCTGAGTTAGGCAAACTTGCATCGAGCTGTTTTTAAAGTCGAATGACACATTTTGGCTTGCCATCATTTTTTCCATCATTTTGCGTTGTGCAGCCGGTATACTGGCTAATGTTTTTTCCAATTGCTCCATGGCACGTTCTAGCTCGCCACTGGCGGTTTTAATACTGAAACTGTGTTGCCATAAGCCTGGCTCAATATCAATTTTGGGTGTTTCAGCATTGGCTGTCTGGCTTAAAGCTAAAGCTGCAATAAAGCTAACGCTAGCTAAAACTAACTTAGGTTGTATTTTATGGTGTTGCATAAGGTGCCTCCTTGGCGTTTAAATAAAGCAGAGCAAACAATGGCCAAGCATAGGCGTTAATAGGCAAAATCGCAAAATAGCCCGTATTGACTCTAGTTAGTTTGCTATTAACTCAAGCTTATATAATAAAAGTAACAAGCCCTTTCGTTAAAGACTTATCTACTGCTAAAATGGCGCTGTTTTTCTACCCGCTAGCCGGCGGCATATAACCTATCTTTGATCCGGAGTTACGATGCGTAATTTTATTGCGTTATTGTTTACTGTTTGGCTACCAACTGTATTGGCTCAGGCGTCTTCTGTGGTATTTATTGATGGCTTTGAACGCGCAGATACCGACATTTGGCGTCAGCTTGGCGATTGCCGCGCGTTAATGGGGGTACCGCACTCTGGCGAATTAGCGCTGCGCTGTAAACCGGGTAGTAGTGTGTTATTTAGTAAAGACACTATTGCCGAAATGGGCGTATTAGAATTGTGGGTTAAGCCCGATACCACTATTACTGGCTATCGCATTCAAGTATTGGTATCAGACTTACCGTCTATTAATGCGCTGTGGCAACCGGTAGCATTAATAGAGCAGAGTGCTGGCGATACTAATTATACCGCACACCGAGTTTCTATCGATGACCCAGCAAAGCGATATTTAAGGCTTGATATTGAAGCAATAAATGGCGTAATTAATATTGATGATATTCAAATTGAACGCATCTTATTGGCTACCGCCTTGCAGAAAAACGAGCAACGTATTGTTAGTGGTATTTTAGATAAGCTGCGCCAAGATCAGAATATTGAGCTGCAAGCCGAGTCATTTCGTACCTTGGGCGTAAATTATGCGGCGCAGTTAGATCTGCAGCGGCAATACTTAGAATATGCCAACGGTTTACACTCAGGCATTGCATTAGCCCTTGCGGGCTCTGAGCGTAATAAAATGGCTAACCCCATGGCTTATGCCAGTTTTCGAAATATTATTACCGACACTAAACGGGTAACTACGCCACTGCAGCAAGCACGTTTAAGCTCAATGTTAAAGCCGTTTGGCGATTTAACTACCGCGACGTTAAATGTAATGAGTGGTGGCGTGTACTCTGCATTTGCCGAACCCTTTAAATCGTTTTTAGCCGCTAGTTTTGATAAATCAAGCTATGGTGATGCTGATTTAAGCCGTTCAGATCGAAAATTTGCTGAAAAAAATGGCCTGAAAATCTACCAAGAAGCTGAGCGTTTTCTTGCAGAGCTAGAAAAAGAGCTAGTGCAAGTGGGCGGCTTAGATGCTGAGCTATTGAGTATTCAAAAAAATATCGAAGGTTTTCGGCGTAACCTCGATAAACAGCTACGAGATACCTTGCAGCACGCCAGTATGGCCCGCTCACAAGAAACGGTTAGCCGAGCACTAAGCAAAGATGACGTTGTGCGACAAAAACTAATGCAAGAGGTTGCCGGTAACATAAGCTTGAAAGCCAACAGCTATCTTGCCGAGGGAAACAGCACAGAGTTAGTGCGTTTTGTCTTAAAAACCTCTGAACAGTTAGAGCAAACCCAGAGTTATAAAGACCAGTTTAATCAAATTACTTCAGCGATGCTAACCTATTACGACCGTTTTGAGCGTTCGATAAATAGCAGTCAAAACCCGTTTACCGATGCCAATGATAAACAAGCCTGGGATACACATGCCCAAAAAGCGCGGGTTTATTTGCAGCAGTCAAAAGAGTCGTTTAACCGCGCCTACCTTTAAAGCGGAATCGCGTCGCTATCAGCAGTAACTGAATTATATTGCTTAATTCAGTTACTGCTCAGTTTCAACCAACTAAGCTGAAGCCATAAAGTTAATTGGGTTGTTGATAGTAAGCACTGACCCATAGCACCTAGCTAAATGCCGGAGGCCGCCATGAGCGCAATAAAACAAAATAATGATACGCAACATTTTTTCTTTCAACAGCAAAAAACTGTCGATTTAACCCAGCAAGAACGTAACGCATTAAGCTTGGTTTGGTCTGATAATGAAGCAGATAATAAACCTGCTGCACGCTATGAGGTTGATACTGCGCACTGTGCCATATTAGGTTACAACTAAGTATTACGTGTGATAATAAAACAGATGCTTGCCCCAGTGTTAACTGCTGATTAGAATTGGCGCCTTTGATGATATATCAGCAGTTTTGGGGCACAAAATGAATAAAAATGTTATTACTAATGGTGTAGCTGCAGTATTGGCAATAGTCGGTTGGTACTATCAGCAACCATTACTGTTTAGTGTAGGGTTGTTTGCCTTATCTGGCGCACTAACTAATGCGCTTGCCATTCATATGCTTTTCGAAAAGGTACCTCTGCTGTATGGCTCGGGAGTTATTCCTGCGCGATTTGAACAATTTAAAGACGGTATCTATCAGCTAGTAATGACTCAGTTTTTTAGTTCAGGCAACATTGAGCGCTTTTTAGCAGGCAAGCAGCAAAGCCACAGCCAAGCTTTTAATTTTCAGCCAGTGATTGAACAAACTGATTTATCGCCCACCTTTGATTCATTGCTCAGCGTTGTTGAGCAGTCATCTTTTGGCGGCATGTTAGGCATGTTTGGAGGTACTGCGGCGCTAATGCCATTAAAAGAGCCGTTTATTGGCAAGTTAAAGCAGGCATTGGTTGAGGTATCGCAATCTGACGAGTTTAACCAGTTAGTGCTGGCTCAGCTTGATAAGCCCGAGCAGCTAGATAGCATGCGAGCTCAAGTTGAAACTATAGTGCAGCAACGTTTAAGTGAGTTAACCCCTGCGTTAGTTAAAGATATTATTCAGCAAATGATTCGTCAGCATTTAGGCTGGTTGGTGGTGTGGGGCGGTGTATTTGGCGGGCTTATCGGTTTAATAGCCGGTGTGTTGCAATAATTATTGTTAACAGAGAAAGTAGCAGTAGCGCCAGGGCGCTACTGCTTTCATTTAGCCTTTTTGTTTAGCTGCATAAGCTTCAACTTCTTGCCAAACTCTTAGTAAGTTACCAGAAAGAATTTTTTCAATATCAGCTTCGCTATAACCGCGCTTAAGTAAACCAGCAATCAGGTTAGGGTAACTAGCAACGTCTTTTAAATCGGTAGGTAAAGAGTCGCCCACACCGTCGTAATCAGAACCAATGCCAACGTGATTAATTCCCACTAGTTTTACCACCCGATCAATGTGATCTAATACGTTATCTAAGCTAGCAAACGGATATGGGTTGGTTTTACGAAACTCTAGCTCAAAGTTATCATCATCAGTTACGCCAGCCTTTTTAGCCGCTGCGCTTTGCAATGAGCCGTACTTATTTGCGTGTTCGGTAACAAAAGATGAACCAAAGTTTATTTGAATTACGCCGCCATTTTTTGCTAAGGCTTCTACCATCTTATCGTCCATATTACGCTCAAAACCTGGCGTATAATGACGCATTGACGAATGTGAAGCGATAACCGGCACTTTGCTAATTGCCACTGCTTGATAAAATGCCTCGTCAGACACGTGCGAGATATCAACCATCATGCCGATGTTGTTCATGGCGACTACTAGCTCTTTACCAAACGGGCTTAAGCCATTCCACTGATGGTTTGAGTCGTAGCTTGAGTCGGCAATGTGGTTGCTTTTAGAGTGAGCTAAGGTGATGTAGCGTATGCCGCGCTGGTAGAAATGCGTTAGGTTTTCCAGCTTCCCTTCAATCGGTGTGCCGTTTTCCATGCCCAGTGCTAGCGATATTTTACCGCTACCAAATTGTGCCCTTACATCTTTCGTATTGGGTGCCATAGCAAATTTGTCTGGTGCACGACCAACTAGGGCTTCCATGCTATCAATTAGTTGGTTTGCTAGCTCGAAGCTACCGCCGCTTTGCTCATAAGATGCCGGAATGTAAATCGACATAAAGGGTACGTTTAGGCCACCTTGTTTAGCGCGGGGAAAGTCAAATTCACCAAGCTCGGTTGCTTCGGTTATATCTTCCCATTTGTCACGTAAGCGGTAAGGTACGTCGATATGGGTATCAATAATAATGTACTTTTGCGCAAGTTGCTGCGCCTTGGCACTAAAGTCAGTATTAGCAGCGCTAGCGCCAAAGCCGGTAGCACATAAGAGCGCAATTGCGAGGGGTGTTAGTTTTTTCATGTAGTTTGTCCCTAGTCGATTTAGGCGCTTATCAAAACAGCTTTAGGGTAAAACGGCAAGAACTGTAAGGCTAGTTGGCTAATTTTAGCGTTGAGGTTAATTGCACTGCATTATTTACACATTTAAGTTTAATGCCTAATTTTTATAGTTAAGTGTGCTTACAACCGTAAACTGAGGTTAGTACAATGGAGAAATGTTAAGGCAGCTGTTTTAATCTTGAGTTGGTAAATATGCGAGCTTTTTGCTTATGTTTGTTTTTTTTCAGTGCGTCAGTATTTGCTGACACTAAGATAGATTTAGAAAAAACCATGAAAAACATGGCGTTTCACTATAAACAGGCTTACGACACACAGCAAACTGCTGACTTAGTACCTATATTAACTGAGCTTATTACGTTAACACAGCAAGCATTAATCGCGGAATTTGCGCCAGATAAAGCGGAGCAGTTTAAGCAAGGGCTTGATAAAGTGTTAGCTGAATTACAGTTGGCTAAACTGGCCGCCGAGCAAGACGACCTTGCTGAGACAAAAAGCCATTTGCGTAAAGTTGATGCGCTGCGCAAAGACTATCATAAGCTGCGTAAAGTCAGCATTTGGGATTTACTATTTGGTTAGGGTTTTATGCCATGATAAGTTGCAGCCCTAGGCTGCTAATAATTTAATGCTTCGGAGACATGCATGAAATCACTACCTCTTTGGGTTGGCACCGCGTTGGTGTCGGTAAGTTTGTTGGGTTGTAACGATACTTCTACCCCAACAACGCAAGGTAATACAAATACAGCAGAGCAAGCGGCAGTAACTGCTGCGGTAACGCAAACTAACCCATTATTAAAACCTTGGGCGGGGCCTTATCAAGGCGTTCCTGCATTTGATCAGATGCATCTAGCTGATTTAAAAGCGGCGTTAGAGCAAGGTATGGCTGAGCACTTAGCTGATATAGATAAAATAACCAGTAACCCAGAACCTGCAACCTTTGGCAATACCATTGTGGCATTAGAAAAAGTGGGCCCAGCATTAGATCGCGTATTTACTTATTACGGTATTTGGAGTGGCAATAAATCATCTGAAGAGTTTCGTGCTATTCAACGTGAAATGGCACCTAAATTGTCTGATTTTTCGTCAAAGGTGACACAAAACGAAGCTTTATTTAAGCGAGTTGCTGCCGTGCACCAGCCGGAGCAGATGAGTAAATTAACACCAGAGCAGCAGCGCTTAACGCATTTAGTGTATTTGGGCTTTGCTAATAACGGTGCAACGCTAAATGCCGAGCAGAAAAAGCGTTATGCCGATATTAATCAGCGTTTAGCTCAGTTATACACGCAGTTTTCTAATAACGTGCTGGCAGATGAAGAAAACCATGTCCTGTATTTAACTAAAGATCAGTTGGGTGGTTTATCTGACTCATTCATAAAGGCGTCTGCCGCTGCGGCACAAAGCCGTGGCAAAGAGGGTATGTACGCTATTACCAATACCCGCTCGTCAATGGACCCATTTTTAACTTATTCAACAGAACGTGAGTTGCGAGAAAAAGTATGGACTACCTACTATAGTCGTGGCGATAATGCTGATCAGTATGATAATAACGCGTTAATCACGGAAATTTTACAGCTTAGGGATGAACGTGTTGGCTTATTAGGCTTTGATAATTATGCGACCTGGCGCTTACAAGACCGCATGGCGCAAACCCCTCAGCGCGCGATGGATTTAATGATGTCAGTATGGCCAGCAGCGCTTGCCCGGGTTGCTGAGGAAGTAGCCGATATGCAAGCCTTAGCCACTAAGCTGGGCGATAATATAAAAATTGCCGCGTGGGATTATCGCTACTACTCCGAAAAAGTACGTAAAGAAAAGTACGATTTAGATTCAAACGAAGTAAAACAATATCTGCAACTAGATAAGCTACGTGAAGCGATGTTTTATGTGGCTGGTCGCTTATTTAACTTTAATTTTGCGCCCGTTCCAGAGGGTTCAGTGCCGGTATTTGACGCTGACGTTAAGGTGTGGGAAGTAACGGACAAAACCACGGGTCAACATATTGGCCTGTGGTATTTAGACCCATTCGCACGTCAGGGTAAGCGTTCAGGCGCCTGGGCAACGAGTTACCGTGGTTACAGTACCTTCGATGGTACTAAAAATGTACTGTCGTCTAATAATTCTAACTTTATTAAAGGTGCACCGGGCGAACCGGTATTAATTTCATGGGACGATGCAGTTACTTATTTCCATGAGTTTGGCCATGCATTGCACTCATTGTCGTCTAAGGTTACTTACCCAACGCTTAATGGCGGCGTGCGTGATTACACTGAGTTTCAATCACAGCTGTTAGAGCGTTGGTTATTAACGGATGAGGTCATTAACCAGTTTTTAGTCCACAGTGAAACTGGTAAGCCAATGCCAAAAGAACTGGTAGATAAAATTAAAACAGCATCTACTTTTAACTCGGGCTTTAAAACTACCGAATATTTAGCTTCAGCTATTATCGATTTAAAGCTGCATATGTTGGATGACCCTAAAGGTATAGATCCAGATGCATTTGAGCGTGATACGTTAACGGGTATGGGCATGCCAACTGAGCTTGTAATGCGCCACCGCACACCGCAATTTGGCCATGTGTTTTCTGGTGAAGGTTATGCTGCAGCTTATTACGGTTATATGTGGGCTGAAGTATTAACTTCTGATGCAGCGGAAGCCTTTGCTGAAGCACCTGGTGGTTTTTACGATAAAGCGGTTGCTGATAAATTAGTGGAACATTTATTTAGCGTGCGTAACGCGGTAGACCCAGCTGAAGCGTACCGTGCGTTTCGTGGCCGTGATGCGAAAATTGATGCGTTAATGCGTGATCGTGGTTTTCCTTTACCGCCGGCAAAATAATATTGCTAATAAATAACATCTGCTGAAAACAAAAAGGGAGCTAACAACTAGCTCCCTTTTTAAGGCGAGATAATTAGATTTAATTAACCAGCGATACCGGCATACACGTGTTGTACGTCATCATCGGCATCAATAGCATCCAAAAAGGCTTCTACTTCGGCTAATGCGGTTTCATCGGCTAAGGTTACTGGATTATTAGCGCGATATACTAAACGCGCGGTGTTTACGCTAAAACCGAACTCAGGTAGTGCTTTGGCGACTAAATCAAGATCGGTAGCCTCAGTTAAAAACACCACTTCGTTATCTTCGCCTAGTTCAAAATCTTGCGCTCCAGCTTCAATGGCTGCGAGCTCTGCATCAGAGTCGGCGGTAATGGCTTCGGCCTCAATTTGGCCAAGGTGTTTAAAATCCCATGATACAGCACCTGAAGTTGCCAACTGACCTTTACGAAACAGCATACGAATACTCATCGCGCTGCGGTTTTTATTGTCGGTTAAACACTCAACAATTATAGGTACTTGGTGTGGTGCAAAGCCTTCGTAAACTACTGTTTCATAGTTTGCCGGGCCATCAAGTAAGCCAGCACCTTTTTTAATGGCGCGCTCTAAGGTGTCTTTTGGCATTGAGGCTTTTTTTGCTAGCTCAATAACAGAACGCAGCTTGGCATTCATGTCAGGGTCGGCACCATTACGTGCGGCTACCGCTATTTCTTTGGCTAGTTTAGTAAAAATGCGACCCTTGGCATTAGCTGCATCGGTTTTGTGTTTGGCTTTCCACTGTGCGCCCATTATCGCTTTCCTGTATGTTTAACGAATAAATCGAATAGGCTGCTAGTCTAGCGAATAGCAGGCTTTTAACGCAACAAAAGCTAATATATTTCCTGCATGTTTTGCGGTAGTTGGTTAAAAAATGCAAATATCAGATCTTTGTCAGATTATTAAGAGTATTTTCACTAGAAAAACACAGTGTTTAAATTTAGTATCAGCTATTCAGTTATCGTTAATAAAAGGTGATTTATGTCAGTAAATAATATTAATAATAGCGCTGCTCAACTTCAGCTTTATGCGCAAAATAAAACTACAGCTGTGGCGCCTAAGCAGCAAGACTTAACAGCAGAAGCCAAGCCGATTACAAGTACTGCTGATACAGTGCAAATTAGTACGCAGGCTCGAATGCTTTACTCTGATGATAGAGCTGTCAATCTTTTGGGTAACGGTGCGGGCATAGAGCCACCAAAAGATCCTCCGGTTAAAAAAGATATTATTTAATAGCTAATCTACATCAAACTGTTGGCTAATTTCGAATTGTAGCGAGGGACGCATGGACTGGGAAACAATGGAAAGTATATTGTTTTCATTAGATAAAATAATTTTTATTATTTATTTTCTAATCTTGAGCATGGTAATGTTAGTTGAGGGGAAGGTGACGTCCTTTGTGATTACGTTAGTTGTATTAACATTAGCTAATGGAGCGATGACGTCAATTGTCCCATCGTTATATCAATACGCTGTTAAACCTGGTTTGTGGACAAAGTTTGCTTGGTACGCAAGTTTTGCAGTAATAGATACGCTAGCGGTATTCTTATTATTCAAATTTCATAAATTATTAAAACAATCAGTTGGCTTTATTGCGAATATAGTTGGTGCTTTATTTGTTTTATTTGCAACATTACAAACAGTAAGATTTATAGATCGATTTGTATTTGAAGCAGAAGCCTTTCAATTAATTTATCAGTATGCGATTCCATTTATTAATATGGCGATTGTGCCTGTGCTTATACTAGTTTGGTTATTTGATTATGGCTCACGGCAAAAGAAAATCAGGCAGGCGGTTATAATATGAATATTGTGTATGCTTGTCTCATTATTATTGTAAATATTTTAGCTTTAATAGCATTAAAAAAGTTACGTTGTTTACGTTCTATAAGCCAAATCCAAGCCGAAGTTGAGCTGGAAATGCATAGTCGGGCACATCAGTTATTAGTGCAGCGCGACCGACTTGAAGTGGGTATGTTAAAAGAACAGACAGATGCCGCTGATGAACAATGGAAATGCGATCTAGCTGAATATATGGAAGAGTTTGAACAAGAAGCCATATACCGTGCTAAAAGTCGCTTAAATCGAGTCTAATAGTGCAGCTTAAATAGTAATTCGGCTAAATCGGGTTGCCAGATATCTTGTGGCAAAGCTCGATAATTTTTTAGTATTACACCTTCATTTAACAAGCATAAGCGCTGCTCTTCTGCCGTGATAGAACCGGCAGCAAAGGCAAGGCGACGGTCACTGCGTAATACCCTAAACCAAGGCACGGCTAATTCTTTTGGTGCATAACCTAATGCTTTACCAACTAGCCTTGCTCGGCCGGGTAAGCCGGCAAGATCGGCAACTTGGCCATAGCTGGCTACTTTACCTATTGGAATTTGTAACACGGTGTGCCAAATGCGCTGATACTTAGTGTCATTCATGCGTTATTCTTACTGCGCTTTGCCAATACTTTGGACTATTTCGTTTTGACCGACGTATAACTTACACTATTTTTAATCGTAACCAAGGCAAATACGACTATTTTGTTGCAGTTTGCTTAGGCCTCTGTTCCACTATTCAGTAATAAAAGTTGCGATCCTTTAGGAGTGTCGGTGTGGTATTAAGCGCAGTAAAAGCTGTGGTGTTTGACCTAGATGGCACCTTAGTAGATTCAGCGTTAGATTTTGCCAGTATGTGTGACGACATTGGCTGGCCGCGAGGCAGTGCTTTACTAGAGCAGTTAGCCTTGGTTGAGGATGCAGCTGAACATCAGCGAATTACACAAATTATTTGTCATCATGAAATGCAAGGTGCGAAATACGCCAGCTGGATGCCAGGTGCGCGTGAGTGTTTACAGCGGTTAAATGAGCTTAAGATGCCGCTAGCAATATTAACGCGTAATATGCGCTCAGCCACACAGCTAACTATCGAGCGTTTACAAATACCAGTACAGCGTGTTATTACTCGTGAAGACTGTGCGGCAAAGCCTGATCCTGAAGGTTTGTTGTTACTAGCAAACGAGCTAAAATTGCCAGTGCAAAATATGCTGTATGTTGGCGACTATATTTATGATCTGCAAGCGGCGAGCAATGCGGGTATGCCGTCATGTTTGTATTTAAATGAATATAATACCCATTTCTCTGCACACGCCAGTTGGACTTTTCACCATTTTGATGAGCTTACTGCTGCATTAATGTTGTAGTTGTTGTTTGTTAATATCTATTTTAGCGTTCTAATTAGGTTATACCTTAATTATGCTTCTATATTAAGTAGCATAATCGAACCTATCCTTAGGATATTATGAGTGTTAAAGCGTTTTAAAACAGATTTTTATCTTGCCATGTTAACACTGGTAACAACCCTGATCGTGCTTTGTATTCTACCGTACGCTGTTTATCGATTGTATACGGGCAATTATCTTGTTGGTTTTGCTGATTTGGTTGTTGTGCTTTCTTCTCTTATCGCCACTACCGTGGCGTGGCGCAGCGGCGATACGGTTAAACCCGGTGTATTTATGGCGGCAGTGTTTTGTATCGGTGTGTTAGTGATCTGTTTTGCCTTGGGTATTGATGGGCTATTTTGGGTGTATCCTTTTATGGTGTTCATTTTCTTTTTGGTTTCGCCATTTCGCGCTTTTATATTGCTATTACTATTACTTATATCGTTATTTGTTATGGCTAACGTGTTTCCAAACCGAGTGTTTTCTAGCCAATTCCAGATGATGGCATTTTTTGTTACCACCGGGGTAACCAGTATATTTGCTTTTATTTTTGCTTACAGAGCGCAAGTTCAACGCTTTGAACTACATCGGTTAGCCACTACTGATGGTTTAACCGGTGCGGCTAATCGGCGAACATTAAATGATAGGTTGGCAATAGCGGTGCTTGAAATGAGTAAACTAGAGCGTCCATACGGTTTGTTATTACTAGACTTAGATCATTTCAAACAGATAAATGACAATCATGGTCATAAACAGGGTGATGAAATACTCGTTAAATTAGTGCCAGTATTACAATCTTTGTTGCGCCAGAGCGATCAGGTATTTCGCTTTGGGGGTGAAGAGTTCGTCGTGCTGATTTCTGATGTTAAACCGGCGATGCTTCTTGTTTTGGCTGAGAAGTTACGAGCTGGAGTGCAGCAACAAATGGTGTTACCTAACGGCAGTTATATGACTACCTCTATAGGAGGTGCAATGTTAAAACCAGATGAAGAATGGGAATCATGGTTACATCGGGCTGATATGGCCTTGTATCAAGCTAAGCATCAAGGCCGTAATCAGGTTGTTATTGTCTAGTTACACATGCTGTTACTATCAAGATAAGGCTGCAATAACGGCGCCATGCTGTTCATTACTTGCAGTGGCAAGGCTGAGGTAAAGCTGAACTGTTCTGCATCTGAATCAGGCACATAAGCAGTTAGTACACCAAAGTGTTGCAAACCAAGATAAAAAGTAAAGGTTGCCGTGCGGTTTAGTGCTTTAGAGCTAACATGCTGGCCTTTAGCGTTTAACTGCACTAAGCGGTTATCACCGGTACCCGTTTTACCACCAATTATTAAGTTTGAACTAGCATAAGCTTGATTTAGTCTGCGGCCTGTACCTAATGACACCACCTGCTGTAATGCGTTGCGCAAAGCCGCTGCCACTTCAGGTTCAAGCACTTGTTGCACTTGCGGTTGGCTACGCTCAAAATAGGTTTGGTAGGGTGTGTTGCTGGCAAAGTTAAGTTTATCAATACGCACGCTAGGTAAGCGTTTGCCATTATTAATAATAATACCAACCAGTTCAGCTAAAGCTGCTGGCCTATCACCTGAGCTGCCAAGTGCCGTCGCCAATGAGGGCACTAAGTAGTCAAACGGATAACCCAGCCGCTGCCAGCGTTGATGTAAATCCCAAAATGCTTCAATTTCTAGCATATTGCGAATGCGGTTGTCGCGTGCACTACGAAACCGAGTTTTAAATAGCCATTTATATACTTCTTGGCGTACATCGCTGCTATCGGCAATGGCGGCTTGTAAACTAGCCTCAGGTTTTTGTTGCAAGTAGGCTAGTAGCCATAGCTCTAATGGGTGGCTACGTGATAAATACGCGCGGTCGGGTAGGCTAAAGGCATTAGGCTGATACTTATCGTACAGTTTAAGCGTCTCGCTTTCACGCGCCACGCCGTTGTTAATGTGCTCTTGCAATAGGCTGTTAAGCTGTGCCGGGGTAGCTTTAGGGTTTATATAAAGAAAGGCTACAGCAAGCCGTTCAGATGTTTGTCGGCTACTCGATATATAAAGTTGCAAGCGTTGCTCGGCAGTTTTACCTTGGTATTTTTGCCAGAATCGCCGTAAAAAGGTACTGCCTTCGCGATCAGCAAAACGCCGCAAATA
Organism: Rheinheimera sp. D18; assembly: GCF_004345025.1. Taxonomy (GTDB): domain Bacteria; phylum Pseudomonadota; class Gammaproteobacteria; order Enterobacterales; family Alteromonadaceae; genus Alishewanella; species Alishewanella metallidurans. Next base: position 993,246 of record NZ_CP037745.1, read on the forward strand.
TTGATCACGCCGCGGGTTATCATCGTCGGCAAGTAATTTATAGCTGCTATTCTCGCCGTGATAAATACTGTAATTGACGATATCTTGCAATAAGCGCACAAAGGGCAAATTAACTGATTGCTGCAATGCCTCAATAATACTGGGGGTTAATGTATTTTCTTCTTTTTTAAAGTTACCGAACGTATGTAAGCCACCACCGGTATAAAAACTTTCGTTAGGGTTGGCGCTGTAGCGTCGTTCTAATGCCGCTTGCAACATACTACTTAGCTCAGCGCGTGGCTGCTCTGTTAAATAGCTTATTGCCCAACTGGTTAGGTTATCTTGTGGCGCAATATTAACAAATTGCAGAGTTTCGGTGTTTTCTTCTGCATAGAGCCGATGCAACTCGGCCACGATTTCTAAATAGGTTGTTAGTACGCGTAGTTTTGCCGTAGAACCTAGCTCAAGCTTGCTAGAATCGTTCATATCAAAGGGTTGATCGGTATTGTCGGTTTGTACCCGCACTTTATTACCGCTATCTGTACTTTGATACAGCGTAAAACTATAGCGCACTTTGCTTTGTTGCCCAGGCTTTAATAAACGATCAGCAAATAAACCGGCATTTTCCGCACCATCATAAGTATTTAACTGACGTAAGTGCTTACTAATATCATTTTGTAATTGATGATGTAGCGTGGTTTGGCTGGTTAAATCAAGGCGGTCAAGCTGATACAGATTTAGCTCTAGTAACTGGCTTAAACGGTTACGCACCATGGTGGTGGCTTTAAAGTCTTCGCCTTGCGCGGTGGCTGCTGCGACTTTGCCATTAAAGATTAATTTTTGTTGTATGGCTTTATTAGCCAGTTCCGTCGGCAGTACGCCTTGTTGCTGCATTAAACTAAGGTGACTATTACTTAGTTGCTCTAAATCGGCGTGACCTTGTAGCAAATAGTACGACGGGCGACGCTGAGCAATAATAAGCGCCATCACTTGTTTTAACGCTTGGCCTTGCGCATCAGTATAGGGTGCAGCTTGTTTAAGTAGCTGATTCACTTTAGCTGGGTTACTGCCAAACCATGCGTACAAGCCTTCGCCCATACCATTTACTTCGCCGTAAGTCGCTGTGGCGGCCAAAGGTACAGTATTTATATAGTCCAACACGGTTTTTTGTCGGCTGGCGCTGGTATCGACACCGGCTTGATAAGCTCTAATGCTGGCTGAGACTAATTGGCGAAATTTATCGGTAACATCAGACGTTAGTCCTTGCGAGCTGTGCCGATATTTTTCTAACTGCGTTGCCAAGGTGCTACCGCCTGCTGCTGCGGCTGGCAGCCCCACTGCACGCTGCAGTTGCGACCACACCGCTGCGCCTAAGCGAGGTAAATTAATAACCGGGTTGGCGCGAAGGTGGTCAGGGGTCAACAGGGTTCTATCTTCAACAAATAGCAAGCTTTGTACTATTAGTGGGGCAACGTTGGCTAGGTTGGTAAACTGCATAGCCGGTGCTTGGCTGCGATAAAATTGCTCTTGCTGACAACCATTGATAACCAACCCTGCACTATTTTTTTCTTGGTAGGGTGGGTAAAAGCCGTAGCTGGTAAAACGAGCTAACTGATCTGAAAACTGGCTTTGCTGAGTAATTTGAAAACCTGCTTGTTGCAGTTTTTCACTCCAACGCGGCAACTGAGTATAACCAAAGCGCTGATCAAATGGCCCTGCCGCAGGAAAGTTGATTTGTGTGGCTGCGCCCGGCTGCACTTGATAGTTAAGTTGGCTTGCCAAACTATGCCAAAGCGTAGATTGATAAAAATGATTACGGTTTTCTTGATAAACGGCCAGTGCTAGCAGTAATAAAAAGATTAATAATAGCCAAGGCAAATAACGCACCGGTGGTTTTTCCGGCGCAACATAAGGCGTTTCGCGCACATTGTCGAACTTCATCCGTTGCAGTAACGGCTTGCCATGTAAGGTGGGTTCAGTTCTTTGTTGTTTACTTTCTGGTGCGCTCATACCCGCTAATTGGTCTCTTGTTGGTCTTGCTGCAAACTCGCCGCACGTTGCTGACGCTCTGGTTCGTGGTTAATTTGCCAGCCATGTAAATTATCTTTTATTAACTGACATAGCGCCGAAATATGCTGCGGCTCAGCATTTAATGCGCTGATATATTCATAACGCTCACCACCGGCATGCAGAAAATATTCCTTATTTTCTTCGCCAATTTCTTCAATGGTTTCTAAGCAATCGGCAGAAAACCCCGGACAAAATATTTGTACACTTTTCACGCCCTGTGCTGGCAACGCTTTTAGCGTCATATCCGTATAAGGTTTTAACCATTCCTCGCGACCAAACCTAGATTGAAAAGTGGTGAGGTACTGATCTTTAGTTAACCCTAGCTGTTCAGCAATTAAACGTGATGTTTTGTAGCATTCGCAGTGGTAAGGGTCGCCATTGGTTAAATAACGTTTCGGAATACCATGATAAGAAAGAATAAGCTTGTCGGCTTGGCCGTGCTGTTGCCAATGCTGACGAATTCTATCTGCCGCGGCGTTAATAAAGGGCGCGTAATCTGGGTAGTGTGAAATAAAGCGTAAGTCGGGCAGCCAGCGTCGGCGCATAAAGTTCTGTGCCAGCTCATCAAAAGTAGAGGCTGAGGTTGCGCCAGAATACTGAGGGTACAGTGGCAGCACTAATAATTTACGCACACCTTGTTTTAGCATATTGTCAATTACGCTATCAAAGTTTGGGTTGCCATAACGCATAGCAAAATCGACTACTAGGTCGTTAACGCCATCTTGTTGTAACTGTTGGCGTATGGCATCGGTTTGCGCTTGGGTATGAAATAACAGTGGCGAGCCTTGTTCAGTAAATACCGTGGCATAAGCTTGGGCCGAGCGACGCGGACGAATTTGTAAAATCACGCAGTTGAGTATTAACCACCACAGTAAACGCGGCACTTCTACTACGCGCGGATCAGATAAGAATTGCTTTAAATAGCGTTTTAGCGCTTTGGGTGTTGGCTCGTCTGGTGTACCAAGGTTGGTGAGTAAAATGCCAATTTTGTCGCTTTGCTGGTGGTTAAAATTTGGAGTATTGATATAGCGCATAACAGGACGGCTGCTCTTTTTTATTGAATGAACTGATGTTACGTCAATTAGACACAATCAGTTTACATGACTAAAGGCCTGAGCCGATCTTAGCAGTTTCTGTATCAGATAAGTAAGGCAGGTAAAAAAATAATCTAGCGGGGCGAAAAACACTGGACCGTTATACTAACAGCCCAGTGCAGTATTGTGAATTAATGGTTATGGCCACCTTCGCCATGAGCATGGCCATGCGCCAGCTCTTCATCAGTTGCCGCGCGTACTGATAATATTTCTACCGCAAACTGCAAGGTTTTACCGGCTAATGGGTGGTTAGTGTCAACATCGGCTTTAAACATGCCCATTTTAACAATAGTAACCTGACGTTGACCTTGCTCAGTTTGGATCACGGCTGTCATTCCAGGTTGCCATTTTTTGGCACCCATCAGGTGTTTTACTTGTACGCTTTGAATGGCGCCGTCATTACGCTCACCGTAGGCTTGCTCTGGCGTTAAGGTAATATCCAGCTTATCACCTACCACTTTGCCACTAAGGGCTTGCTCTAATGCTGGCAGCATTTGTTGATGGCCGTGCAAATAAAGCAATGGCTGATTACCGTTTGAACTTTCTAGTTCAGTTGGCGTGCCGTTGGTTAAATCAGATAAAGTGTAATGAAACTGTACTACGCTATTGTCGCTAATTTGCATAAAAAAGGTCCGTTAATCGTAAAGTGGCTATTATCCCGTGCTGGTTAGCAAAAATCGACTTAATTTAGTAAAAAAACCGCTACGCATTATAAAAAAAACAGGCATCCGTGCCTTCAACGGTTGGCTTAGCGCAAGCCCGCTTTCGCTTAAATGAGCGACATTAGCTATTTGCACTGTTTGTATTTACTTAGCTGGCTGCTTTCATGCTGCCAACAAATTGCGTCAGTGCGGCCAATAGTTGGCTTGGCTGATCTTTATATTGCTCAATCAGTTTAACAATAGCCGAGCCAGATATTGCCCCTGCGGCGCCATTTTGAATCGCGTCTTTAACATGCTCTGGTGTTGAAATACCAAAACCTAATAATGGTGGTGCTGGGTTATAACTGCGCATGCGGGCAATAAGTTCACTGGTTGGCATTGCTGCTACGGTTTCAGCGCCGGTTACGCCAGCACGACTTAACAAATAGGTATAACCACGGCCGTAAGAGGCTATTTCACGTAAGTCGTCATCATCAACGTTTGGCGGAACAATATAAATTGGCGCAATACCGTATTTGGTTGCACTTAAGCGAAACGGTTTACTTTCATGTAAAGGTACATCGGCAATTAGCACCGAATTGACGCCGGCTGCAGCAGCCTGTGCATAAAAATTATCAATGCCGCGCGCCATTACTAAGTTGGAATACAGTAATAAGCCGATAGGAATAGTGGCGTTATAAGCACGAATTTTTTTAATAATATCAAAGCTAATCGCTGGCGTTACACCCGCGGCCAGCGCGCGAATATTAGCACCCTGAATAGTTGGGCCATCGGCGATAGGATCAGAAAAGGCAATACCAAGTTCTAACGCATCTGCGCCGGCATCAATAAGCGTTTTAATAATCGCAAAAGATAATTCAGGGTTTGGATCACCAATAGTAACAAAGGGCACAAAAGCACCGCGGCCTTCGCTTTGCAAGCGAGTAAACATCTGTTGGTAAAGTTTCATAGTGAGCCTCCTGCTAATACGCTATGTACGTGGGCTAAGTCTTTGTCACCCCGGCCAGATAAGTTAACCAGCAACACGGTAGGTTCGGTGGCTTGCTTAGCAAATTTTAACGCATATGCTAGTGCGTGCGAGCTTTCTAGCGCCGGTATAATACCTTCAGTTTTTGCTAATAGTTGAAACGCGGCTAAGGCTTCATCGTCGTTAATAGCAATATATTGCGCACGCCCAGTTTGTTGCAAATGCGTATGCTGTGGGCCAACGGCTGGGTAATCTAAACCGGCAGAAATAGAATAAGACTCTTCAATTTGGCCGTCTTCAGTTTGCATAATCGCGGTATAAGCACCGTGCAAAATACCATAACTGCCGGTAGACAGCGCAGCACCATGCTGATGAGTGTCAGTACCTTTGCCACCTGGTTCAATACCAATTAGCTTTACGCCGACTTCTTCAATAAAGTCAGCAAAAATACCAATGGCATTGCTGCCCCCGCCAACACAGGCAATAACTGCATCGGGTAATTTGCCTTCAGCCTTTAAAATTTGCTGCTTAGCCTCTTCACCAATCATTTTTTGAAAGTCGCGCACTATAGTGGGAAACGGATGCGGCCCCGCAGCGGTACCAAGCATATAATGCGTAGTATCGTAACTTGCTGACCAATCACGCATTGCTTCGTTTACTGCATCTTTTAAGGTACCGCTACCGCTGGTAACCGGTATTACCGTGGCGCCCATCAGTTTCATACGAAACACGTTAGGTTGCTGGCGTTCAATATCTTTAGCACCCATATAGATACGGCATTTTAAGCCCAGCAGGGCGCAAGCTAAGGCGGTGGCGACACCATGCTGACCGGCGCCTGTTTCGGCAATCACTTCCTTTTTACCCATGCGCTTGGTTAATAGCGCTTGGCCGAGTACTTGGTTAGTTTTATGTGCGCCGCCGTGCAGTAAGTCTTCACGTTTTAAGTAAATTTTCACCAGCGGGTTTGGTGAAATATTACGGCACAGGGTCAATGGCGTTGGCCGGCCAGCGTATTCAGTTAGTAACTGTTGAAATTCGGCATTAAACGCCGGATCAGCTATCGCATCGACATAAGCTTGCTCTAGCTGTTTTAATGCTGGCACTAATAGTTGCGGCACAAACATGCCGCCGTATTGGCCGAAATAGGCGTTTAGTTTTAACTCACTCATAATGAAAATTCCGTATTTGTGAAAATGCGTGCTGAATTTTGCCGGCATCTTTAATGCCTGGCGCAGACTCCAGCCCTGAATTGAAATCAAGCCCTGCTATTGGCAGCTTAAGTGCGGCGCTGCAGTTTTCGCCATTTAGGCCACCGGCTAACATAATTGGCGGTATATTCTGCGTTTGCTGTACTTGTTGTAGCAACTGCCAGTTAAAGCACTCGCCAGTGCCGCCGGGCTGCGCTGCGCTATAGGTGTCTAATAAAATACGATCGGCTAATAAGCTAAATGTGGGTAGCTGCTGTTTTATCCGATAGGCTTGCCAAATTTGACAGCCGTTTGGCAGCTGCGGCTTAAGTACGCTGATATAGCTATCGTCTTCATCGCCATGTAATTGCACTGCATGCAAGTTAAGGCTTTGCGCCAGTGTGGCAACTTCGACTGGCTCGGCATTCACAAATACACCGACAAACTTTAACGGAGCGCTTTGGCTTAAAGTTTGGGCTTGTTCAGCACTAACATAGCGCGCTGATGGCGGATAAAAAATAAGACCACCGTAGCTAGCGCCTGCTGCACAAGCGGCTTTTACATCTTCTGGTCGGGTTAGGCCACACACTTTATGCTCACCTAGTACTAGCGCACGGCAAGCCTCGGCTAAGTTGTCTTGTGACATTAATGAGCTGCCAACTAAAAATGCATCCGCTACTTGCGATAAATGTCGTACCTGCTGGTTAGTATAAATGCCAGACTCAGATACTATAGTAACGCCCGTTGGGATCAGTTTTGCTAAGTTAAAACTAGTATTTAAATCAGTACTAAGATCGCGCAAATCGCGATTATTAATGCCAATCAGTGTAGCGCCCAGCTTTACCGCCCGCAGCGTTTCTGCTTCATTACTTACTTCAGTTAGTACTGTCATATTTAATGTAGTGGCCACAGCGGCCAGTTCACGATACTCTGCATCGCTAAGTACCGACAGCATAAGTAACACTGCATCAGCACCACAGTGGCGGCCAAAATAAACTTGGTAGCTATCAATAATAAAGTCTTTATGGAGTAACGGTACTTCAACCAAACTACGCATAGTACGCAGATAGTCGTAGCTGCCTTGAAAAAATTTTTCGTCGGTCAGCACCGAAATACAGTCGGCATACTGGCTATACACTTGTGCTAATTGCGGTAAATTAAAATCGGCACGAATTAGCCCCTTTGATGGCGAGGCTTTTTTACATTCTAAAATAAACCGCGGCCCAGGTTGTTTAAGCGCCGCCATAAAATCGCGTTCGGTTGGCTTAACCGAAGCAATAAAGCTAGCCAAGGGGTGCTGCTGTTTTAACTCTGCTACTTCTAAATGTTTATGCGCTACTATATTCGCCAGCACATTAGGCATATTAGTTTGCATGGCTTAGCTCCTTAAATTTTACCAAGGTGTTAAAGGCAGTGTCGGTTGCTAACAGCGCTAATACGGCTTGGGTATTAGCTTTTAAATTGTCACCCTTACCAGCAATTTTCAGCATTGCGGCGACATTAATTGCGACTGCAGCGTTATGGGCGTGTTGGCCTTGGCCTTGTAAAATAGCCAGTGTTGCGGCTGCGTTCTCAGCAGGCTCGCCACCGGCCAGCGCGCTAAGCGGTTGAGGTTCAACACCAAAATCTGCTGGGCTTAGGCTAAATTCGGTAATAACACCGTGTTCTAGTGCGCAAACATTAGTGGTGCCATGCAAGGCAATTTCGTCACAACCACTGCCATGTACTACCCAGGCGCGCTTTACGCCAAGTTGCTTTAACGCTTGGGCCATAACGCGGCATAATTTAGCATCGTATACGCCAAGTAACTGAAAGTCAGGCTCGGCAGGGTTAACTAAGGGGCCAAGTAAATTAAATAAGGTGCGGCTTTTTAGTGTATTGCGTACCGCCATCGCGTGCTTAATGCCGGCATGGTAAAGCGGTGCAAATAAAAAGCTACAGTTACTTTGCTCTAGTGCCTTGGCCGCTTGTTGTGGTGGCATCTGAATATTTACACCCAGCTGTTCTAATAAATCGGCTGAGCCAGAGCGCGACGACACACTGCGATTACCATGCTTAACCACTTTTAAGCCCATCGCTGCGCCAACAATGGCAGCGGTGCTAGAGATATTAATGGTATTACTGCCATCGCCACCCGTGCCGCAGCAATCAATAGTGCCAGCCGGTAATTTAGGAAAGGCAGTGGCCGCAGCGCGTAGCGCACTGGCTGCACCGGCCATTTCGTCGGCGGTTTCGCCACGCATTTTTAGGGCAATTAGTAGCGCGGTTAAATGCACCGCATCAACGTCACCTTGTATTACCGCATTGAAAAACTGCTGCGCCTGTAAAAATGATAACGGCTGGCCGCTTAAACTATGTTGCACTGTTTGTAATAGCGATTCGCTCATTGGGTACCTCGCAGTAAATAACTGACGCTTTGTTGCAATAACGGCTTACCCAGTGTGGTTAAAATAGATTCAGGGTGAAACTGAAAACCCAGCATGCGTTTGCACTCGTTTATGACTGCCATCGGAATATGCCGCTCATTAGCTAGCAATGTTAGGGCTTCAGGCAGCTTATTGGCCATTAATGAGTGATAACGTGCTACCGAAAATGGGTTGGGTAAGTTAGCAAATACACTGTGCTCGGTTAGGGTTATGGCTGACGTTTTGCCATGCACGGTTTCGCCCGCTTGGCCAACGGTGCCGCCAAAGTGTTCAACAATAGCCTGATGCCCAAGGCAAATACCCAGTACCGGAAACACACCGTCACATAGCTTTAATAATTGAGGCATACAGCCAGCGTTGGCTGGGCTGCCTGGGCCAGGTGACAGTACTAACAGCACAGGGACCGTTTCAGTTTGCATTTGTTGAAAAATATAATCTGCCGGCAGGGTATTACGATATAACTTTACGCCGTAGCCAAGCTGGGCAAATTCATCTACTAAGTTATAAGTAAAGGAGTCGATGTTATCTAGCAAGTAAATGACACTCATGTATTACTCCTTATGTGCAGCGATAATGGCACTAATTACGGCTTGGGCTTTGCTGCGTGTTTCATCGGCTTCGGCTTGAGCAACCGAGTCAAATACCACGCCGGCACCCGCTTGAATATACGCGGTGTTATTTGCCACATAGGCTGAGCGAATAACAATACAGCTATCAAAATCACCATTGCCGGATAAATAGCCAACCGCACCACCGTAGCTGCCGCGGCGTTTACCTTCTACCTGACGAATAAGCTCGGCAGCTTTAACCTTGGGTGCACCAACTAAGGTGCCCATGTTCATACAGGCTTGATAAGCATGTAGGGCGTCTAGCTCGGGCTTTAATTGACCGACTACGCGTGATACCAAATGCATAACGTAAGAGTAACGGTCTACTTTAAGCAGTTCTTTAACGTAGCGACTGCCGGGTACACTAATACGCGCCACGTCGTTACGGGCTAAATCGACCAGCATTAAGTGCTCAGCTTTTTCCTTGTCATCTTGGCGCAGCTCTAATTCAATACGGCTGTCTAAGTCGCGATCAATACTGCCATCAGCGGCAAAACCACGGCGACGCGTACCGGCAATGGGATAAATTTCTACTTGGCGACTTGCTGCGTCAAACTTTAATGCCGACTCTGGCGAGGCGCCAAATAGCGTAAAAGCGCTATCTTTTAAATAGAACATATAGGGGCTGGGGTTTTGTTGCTTTAGCTTTGCATAGGCGGCCAAAGGTTTAGGGCAGGCCAGAGTGAAGCAACGTGATGGCACTACCTGAAAAATATCACCCGCGACAATATGCTGCTTTAGTTTTTCGACCTGTTCGACAAAATCAGTATCGCTAATATCGACATGCACTTGGCTACTACTTGGCGTGGTAAGTGATGACGCCGGTGTCGCTTTATATAATGGTGTTAGCTGCGGCTGCTGTAACTGCAGCTTTAGCTGCTCTAAGCGTTTGCCAATAACAAAGCAATTTGTCATTGCTTGCTCGCCACAAAATACATTACCAATTAGCCGACTTTGTTTAGTTTGGTGATCCATCACCAGCAAGGTTTCAGCTAAATAAAACACGTAATCGGGGCAGTTGTTATCTATGCTTGGCACATTGGGTAAGTGTTCAACCGTGGCGATCATATCGTAGCCAATAACACCACCAAGGAATATGGCAAACGGCTCATTACTTTGACAGCTTAACTGCCGTTGTATTGCCCGCAGCACACTAAATGGATTTGCAGCTTGTAGCCGAGCATTTTCTTCTAACAGCAGCGCTGGGCGCTGGTAGGTTAGGTTTAGGCTGTTTTCTGCCAAAGTAACCGTGGCATTGCTACTAAGTTTTTCTGCTAAATAAGGCAGTAAGCTAGCGCCATTGTCGCTAACAGCAGTAATGCTAACGCTTTGGTCGTTACACTCTATACGCAGCGCGGCATCGATTAGCAGTAAACTTTTTAAATTATCTTTACTGTCGATCTCAGCCGACTCTAACAACAAAGCGTACGGGCTTTGTAAAGTTAGTGCGGCAAAGTTACCTAAGGCATCGCTTTGGTACTCAACTGGCATGGCAATACTTGCTACCTCGCCAGGAGAGTCTGTGATATGGCTAAAAATCATGTTTAAATTTACCCTTATAATTCAACAATGTTTTGCTTAGCCGGTTCCAACAATTTTGCGCGCCCATAAAAAAAGCCCGCTTCTTGTGGAAACGGGCTTCGGTAATTAAAGCTAATACAACGCCTACACACGCCCGTTGGGAATGTGCCACCACCAATTAGTTACGTTTAGGGTTGTTATAAATTGCATTAGCTTTAATCACTTTATATTTGTTGCCTACATAAAACCGCAAAACCCTAGTAGCCGTCAAGTGCTTATTTGCTATAAGTTAAAATTAAAACGTATAAGCTTCTGGATGGCTAATGCCTTGCTTTGCGATATTGCCGCTGTATGCGATAATAACCGGCTATTTTGAGGTATTAATGAAAATTGATTTACATAGCCACACTCTGTGCTCTGACGGCGTATTATCGCCAGCTGATTTAGTGGCGCGCGCGGTAGAGCGGGACGTGAATGCGTTGGCGATTACCGACCATGACACTGTTGCCGGTTTAGCGGCAGCACAGCAAGCTATCGATGAATTGCAGCTACCACTGACGCTGATTAATGGCGTAGAAATTTCTACTTCTTGGCAGCAACAAGAAATTCATATTGTCGGTTTAAATATAAACCCACATTGTCCGACGTTGTTATCGCGCTTGGCTATACAGCAGCAGCGGCGGTTTGAGCGGGCAGAGGAAATGGCGCGGCGCTTGGCGAAAAATCAGATCCCTGATGTTCTGCCTGCAGTATTAGCACTGGCAAATGGGGCGGCGGTAACGCGAACGCATTTTGCCCGACATTTGGTTGATATTGGTCAAGCTAGTTCGATGAATAATGTTTTTAAAAAATATTTAGGCCGCGGTAAAATTGGTTATGTACCCAATAACTGGGTCGATTTTGCTGAAGCTATACAGTGGATCCAAGATGCTAATGGTGTGGCAGTACTGGCGCATCCGTTAAAATATAAGCTTAATGGCAAGTGGTTAAGGCGTTTAGTTGAGCAGTTTGCCGAGGCTGGCGGTGATGCGATAGAGGTTATTTCTCCCCAGCAAACGCCTGTGCAAAAGCGTGAATTATGTGCTCTTGCTCAGTTGCATGGCTTAACGGCATCAGTAGGTTCAGATTTTCATCAGGTTACAACTTGGAATGATTTAGGAAAAAACCTATATTTAAGTGACGATGTACCAACGGTTTGGGCTAGTTGGCCGCAAATACCAGCTTCGCCACAAGTGTGATAAGCCCCAGATAATTGAAAGAAGAACAATAATGAGCCAATTTTTTCATATTCACCCAGATTCGCCACAACAGCGTTTATTAAAACAAGCGGTGCAAATTATTCAGCAAGGTGGCGTAGTAATCTACCCAACCGATAGCGGTTATGCGCTGGGCTGCCACGTGGGTGATAAGGGCGCTATGGAGCGCATTTTACAAATTCGCCAAGTAAGCGGTGACCATAACTTTACCTTGCTGTGTCGTGATTTAACCGAACTTTCGGTATACGCTAAGGTAGAAAATACTGCGTTTCGTTTAATTAAAAACAATACACCAGGCCCTTATACTTTTATTTTGCGCGGTACCAAAGAGGTGCCTAAACGCTTGTTAAATGATAAGAAAAAGACAATTGGTTTGCGAGTCCCTGAAAATAAAATTGCCTTAGCATTATTAGAAGAACTCGGTGCACCACTGCTTAGCACCAGCTTAATTTTACCCGGTGAGCGGTTTGCAGAGAGTGATCCTGAAGATATGCGGCTGCGTCTAGAAAAACAGGTCGACTTAATTTTACACGGTGGGGTTATTGGCGAAGCGCCAACCACCGTAATTGATTATTCGAACGATGAACCTGTGGTAGTTCGCGAAGGACGCGGCGACCCAACCCCATTTCTATAATGTGGTTAGCCGAAGCATAAAATGTTAGACGACATAGTGGTAGAAAATTTAACCGTACAGCAGCCGCTGCCTTTGGCCTTTGTTCGTGGAGAGGCGGTGCTGGAACGGCCTGATGATTTATATATTCCGCCAGATGCGTTAGAAATATTACTTGATGCCTTTGAAGGCCCGTTAGACTTTTTGCTGTATCTTATTCGTAAACACAAATTTGATATTGTTGATTTGCCGATTAATGAAATTACGCTGCAATATATTGAATATATAGATTTAATGCAGGGTTTAAACTTTGAGCTGGCAGCCGAATATTTAGTAATGGCGGCAATGTTGGCCGAAATTAAATCGCGGCTATTACTACCACGCCATAGTGAAATTATTGATGAGGAAGTAGACCCTCGGGCAGAATTGATTCGGCGTCTGCAAGAATACGAAGTGTTTAAACAAGCTGCTACGGAACTTGATTGCTTGCCGCGCGATGAACGCGATCATTTTAAAGCCACTGCCGCACTGCCAGATAATTTTTCCCCGCTGATTATTTTACCTGAAGTTGATTTAGCCGAGCTGACCTTAGCGTTAAAAGATATTGTAAAGCGCGCCAAAGATTTTCAGCATCACCATGTTAAGCGCGAGCATTTATCTACCCGCGAGCGGATGAGTCGGATCTTAGATTTACTTAGCGCCCATCAAGGTTACTTGACGTTTTCGGCCTGTTTTGATGTTAGCGAAGGCCGGCAAGGGGTAGTAGTAACGTTTTTAGCCATGCTAGAGCTAACTAAAGAAAAATTAGTCGATATTATTCAGGTCGAAGCCTTTGGGCAAATTCATGTTAAATTGAAACAAGCTGAGGCATAATGGCGGCGAAAATTAATGACGCACAGTTATTGCAATTGGTTGAAGCGGCGATTTTTGCTGCGGATAAGCCATTAAGTGCCGATGATATGCAGGCAACCGTGCTAGATGAGTTTAATGTCAGCAAAAAACGCTTAGCCGACACGCTACAGCAATTGCTACAAGATTATGCTGGTCGAGGTATTACGCTAGTTGAAACCGCTTCCGGTTATCGTTTTGTTACCAAGCCAGAATTAAGTGATTATTTAGCTAAGCTATGGCCTGAACGTTCGCCGCGTTATTCGCGAGCGGTGTTAGAAACGCTATCGCTTATTGCTTATCGTCAGCCTATAACCCGTGGCGAAATTGAAGATATTCGTGGCGTATCGGTTAGTAGCCAAATAATCCGCACCTTGCTGGATCGTGGTTGGGTGAAAGTCGTTGGCCATAAAGAAGTACCCGGTCGACCTGGGCTATACGCGACCACAAAAGAATTTTTAGATTACTTTGGTTTAAAACATTTAAACCAATTACCCCCTTTGCCAGAATTTCAGACGCTAAGTTTGGATTTGGCTGACACCGTCGTGACGACAGGAGAATTACACTAATGAGTGATAAAGCCGGTAGTGAAAAACTACAAAAAGTATTAGCCCGTGCCGGCGTGGGTTCGCGCCGTGAAATGGAAGACTGGATCAGCGGTGGTCGTGTCACCGTTGACGGTAAACCTGCGGTATTAGGTGACCGGGTTGGTTTGAAACAACAAATTCGCGTTGATGGCCATCCGGTACAGATAGCCAGCACAGAAGAGCAAATTTGCCGGGTACTGGCGTACCACAAGCCTGAAGGTGAAATATGCTCGCGTACCGATCCGGAAGGCCGGCCTACAGTGTTTTCACGTCTGCCAAACATTAAAGGCGCGCGCTGGATAGCCATTGGCCGGCTGGATATTAATACCTCAGGTTTATTGTTATTTACCACCGACGGTGAATTAGCTAACCGTTTAATGCATCCTAAGTTTGAAGTAGAACGTGAATATGCCGTGCGCGTATTTGGCGAAGTTAACGATGCCATGGTACAGCGGCTGCGCCTTGGCGTTGAGTTAGAAGATGGTAAAGCTAATTTCAAAAAAGTTAAAGCACTACCAGGTGAAGGCATTAACCGTTGGTTTCATGTGGTGTTAACCGAAGGCCGTAACCGCGAAGTACGACGGATGTGGGAATCGCAGGGCGCGGTAGTTAGCCGGTTAATTCGTATCCGCTATGGTGATTTATTGCTACCAAAACATTTACCTGCCGGTGGTTATGCCGAATATGCACTGGAAGACGTAAACTATTTACGCAAACTCGTTAGCATGCCATTAGAAGTAGCCAGCTTAGTGAAAGATGAAGACCGAGTAGAGCGACGTCGGCGCATGGCCAGCATGAAGCGCGCAGTGCGTAAACATCAAATTGCTGAGAAAAGCCCTGAACGTAAAACTAAAGAGCGTAAACCTGCGGCCAATAAACCCGATGCGGCTAAACCTGACGCACGTAAAGGCCCCAACAAGCCTAAAGGGCCGGTAAAAGGCCAAGCGCCAAAACGCCAACCTACCAGCAAAAAGCCGACGCGTGAGGGTAGAGGTTAGTCTATTAAAATCAAAGATATTAACGAGGGCGCATTAAGCGCCCTTTGTTTTTGCAATAGTTTGCTTTTGCGAACAGTTTGCTGAGAGTTAGCTACTAACGTACCTTAGTATTGCGCACCATTTTATACAGTAAGTTAGGTGATAACCTTGATACTAAAGCACCAAGACGCTCTTTTAGTCCACCAATAACAATATAATTTTTATCTTTTATTAACGCTTTTACAGCTTGTTTAGCAAATTGTTCGGCGCTCATGGCACTGGCTTGGGCATCATCCATTTGACCCAATGCACTACCATCGCCAGTTAAGGCGTTACGAGATACATCCGTTTTCACAAAGCCAGGGAAAATAGTCGCCACTTGTAAGCCTTGGTCAAATAATTCTGCACGTAAGCTATTGGCCCACAGGTGCAAAGCCGCCTTGGCCGCAGAGTAACTGCCGCGATATTGGGTACCCACTAAACCCGCCACGCTAGAGATAAACACGACTTTGCCACCACCGTCGGCTAATAATAATGGCAAGGCACTACGTGTAAGGTTAATTTGCGCAAAGTAATCTACGTCAAACAACTTACGTTCGGTTGCTACTGGCGTATCAACAATTAATGAGCGTTGGCTGATGCCGGCATTATTAATTAACCAGTCTAAGCCACCCATTTTTTGCGTAATGTTAACAATAGCCGCATCTACTGCGGCGGTATCGGTAATGTCTAAGTGCAGTAATACATGTCGCTGCGTATTGGTTAGGCTATCTCGCACCCTTATTAACTCTGCTTCTCGGCGCGCGCTTAAAATAAGTACGGCACCCGCTGCGGCAAATTCACGAGCCAGTGCTTCACCAATACCGCCTGATGCGCCGGTGATCCAAATAACTTTATTTTTTAGCGGTGAAACTAGCATGGCACAACTCATTACATTAATTAGCGTTAAACGAACACTAGGGTAGAACTAGCTAAGTTGTAAAGCTTTAGCTGGGGCTTTTTGCACCTTATACTTGCGTTGAAAATAGCCTTTAAACATCAAGATAGAACCCAAGCCAATCACAGGTGCGGTTAGCCAACTTAGCATCATCCATTGCTCTGGCAAGATGTCACTAATTAAGCGCCCACCACCTGCAGCAAAAAAGGCAGTGTAAACGCCAATGCCAGTGCCAACCATTGAGGTAAAGTGCTGAATAATCCACTCTCTATTTTGCACCTGAGCTTTAAACGTATAGCGACAGATGCTTAGTGCAATATATGCACTAACAGCGGCAAAAATCATTAATAAGGTTTGATTAAAACGATAACCTTGCCAAGCAACAAAGCCGGCTAAAGGTAGCATTAATAATACCGGAATAAGGTATTGGCCGCGCTTTAGCAATGCTCGATTAGCTTTTGCTTTTAACACAGCCATGGCATGGCGCACGCTGACCCAGGTAAGCACACTAAGCAATAGTAAAAACTCTGAAAATACCACGCGCCAGCCAAGAAAACGCTGTAATTCTATTTGGCTACGCGTGGTGTCAGTGACATAAATCGCAATAGGATCATATATTGTCATACTACTCATCAATATACCTGAGCCTGCTACTACTAACATAATGTAATAAAAAGCTTTACCTGCGTTATTATGTAATGTGCTACCTTTTCGCACGCACACAGGTAGCCAAAATAGCAGCAGAGCAACGCTGCCCAGCCCAATATGTAGATATAGTAAAAAAGTGTGAATAGTTAACATAGCTCATCTCCTTAGTTTATGAGCCAAGTGTACTGGGCGGTAAATTGTGGCGCAGGTGCCAAAAGTCAGGATATTTAAAGGTGACTTTTGGCCTATTGCCGTTAAATGCTGGTAACGGATAATAACCGAATGAAAATAAAATATTCTTTAGCC
Source organism: Rheinheimera sp. D18 (assembly GCF_004345025.1). Lineage (GTDB taxonomy): Bacteria > Pseudomonadota > Gammaproteobacteria > Enterobacterales > Alteromonadaceae > Alishewanella > Alishewanella metallidurans. The sequence continues at coordinate 1,009,969 of NZ_CP037745.1, forward strand.
GCTGTTGCAGGTTTGGCTACTTGGGCCTTGGTTTTTGCAATAACCTTATTTGTGTTATCACGATATAGCGCTGCTTACCAAGTTAATAGTCATATTATGGTTGCCGCTAGCGCATTGTTTTTACTATATGGCGCTATTTTTGCGTTATTAACTGTAGAGCATTGCTCGATACCTTTAGCATCAAACAAACATAAATTATTACTGTTGGTACAGCTGCTGTGCGCTTTTGGTCTGATGCTGTTATTGCATAGGTATCAGTTAGATTATTTAGCTATTCTCAGCATTATTTGGGTCGCATCCTTACCTAATTTAATGAGCACACCGCGTGCATTATTACTTACTTTCGTGATTGTTTTACTTTGGTTTAGTTTAGCCAGTGTACTTGAGCAACGCGCGCTGTGGATCACCGGATTACTGTACGGTAGTTTTCATATTTTTGCCGTATTAATGCAGCATGCTACTTATTCTGCCCAACAAGCACGCGATGCGTTAGAGAGCAAACACCGGCAGCTACAAGCAACGCAGCAATTATTGCAAGCGGTATCAAGACAAAGCGAGCGCACAAGAATAGCGCGAGATTTACACGATGTGGTCGGACACCATTTAACGGCATTAACAATTCAGCTGCAGGTTGCGGGACATATTACTGATGGCGAGGTTAAAACTCAAATTGATAAATGCCATCAGCTGGCTAAATTACTGCTATCTGATGTACGCGAAGCAGTATCTACGTTACGTCAATACCGTGATATGGCGTTAAAGGATGCGGTGCAACAGCTAACGTCTTTAATTCCGACACAGCTAAACGTCATCCTTGATATAGAGCCGGCTATAGTATTGCAAGACTTAGCGCAAACTCAGCATTTATTTTGCATTATTCAAGAAGCGATAAGTAATAGCTTAAAGCATAGTGGCGCTAGCGAGTTTGTGATTAAGGCTGCTGTGCAGGATAATATACTGCAACTTGATTTGTATGATAACGGAAAAGTACATAGTAATTGGCAAGCCGGTAGCGGTATAACCGGTATGTTTGAGCGAGCTGCAGAATGTGCCGCCAACCTAACCGTAACGTCAATAAAAGGTGCGTTGCACCTTAGATTACAATTAGCTTATTTAGGGTTGAAAAATGTATAAGGTATTGCTAGTTGATGATCAGAAACTGATCCGTGATGGCATTAAAAGCCTGTTGGCGTTATCGGGTAAGGTGGATGTTGTTGCTGAATGCGCAGACGGCTCTAGTGTTATCGTCACGTGCGAGCAAGTGCAGCCTGATGTGATATTGCTCGATTTATCTATGCCGATAATGAATGGTGTACAAACCCTAGCGGCGCTTAAACAAGCAGGTATTTATATACCGGTACTTATGCTAACTACCTTTGATGAGTCTGGGTTAGTACTAAAAAGTATTCGTTTAGGGGCTAAAGGTTTTTTGCTCAAAGATGTGTCGCTGGAAACATTAATAAACGCTATTAGTACCTTAGCGAGTGGCGGTAGCTGCTTTTCTAGCAATATTACCGAGCGATTATTAAATATCGTACAAAATGCGGAACCGGCAGCAAACTCGTTGTTTTCTATGCCAGCTATGCTTGCGCCGCTAACAGATAAAGAGCGAGAAATATTGCAATTAATGGCGGCGGGTTATAGTAACAAAGAGATTGCCGCGGCCTTGTTCAAATCTGAAGGAACAGTAAAAAATCAATGTTCGGCTATTTTATCCAAGCTAGGAGTGCGAGATCGCACCCGAGCCGTATTGCTAGCATTAGAGCATGGCATTATTAGCTAGCGTTTTACCTATTACTTAGATTTATAAGCTAACAACTTAGCCTTAGATGCTTAATAGCCGTTAGGGTTAGTTGACTGCCAATGCCAGCTGTCGCGTACCATGTCTTCTAGTGTTTTATTGGCAGACCAGCCCAGTAAGCTTGCTGCTTTATCAGGCTGTGCGTAACAAGTGGCAATGTCACCTGGCCGGCGAGCGACAACCTGATAGGGCACCGCTACCTTATTTACTTTACTAAAAGCATTTACCATATCAAGTACGCTATAGCCTACGCCAGTGCCTAAGTTTATCGCTTCAATACCGTTATTGTGCTCTAAATATTGTAAGGCTTTTACATGGCCTAAGGCTAAGTCAACTACATGAATGTAATCGCGCACGCCAGTGCCATCATGGGTTGAGTAATCGTTTCCAAACACACTTAGCTGTTTGCGTTTACCTACGGCAACTTGTGAGATAAATGGCATTAGGTTATTGGGTATACCGTTAGGGTTTTCGCCAATACGACCGCTGCTGTGGGCGCCCACTGGGTTAAAGTAACGCAATAGCGTAATGCCCCAGTCAGGCTCAGCGGCAACTAAATCTTGTAAAATATACTCGACCATAAGCTTAGTTTGGCCATAAGGATTAGTGGCTGAGCGGGGCGCTGTTTCAGGAATAGGCACTTGCTTGGCATCGCCGTACACGGTAGCAGAAGAGCTAAAAACCAGCTTGTTAACGTTAAATTCGCGCATTACACGACACAGAGTAACGGTGCCTGCAACGTTGTTATCATAATAATGCAGGGGTAACTCGGTTGATTCACCTACCGCTTTTAAACCAGCAAAATGCACTACGGCTTTAATATCATATTGGCCAAATAGCTGTTTTAACGCTTGCTCATCGCGAATGTCACCCTTAATGCTAATAACGGTGTTGTTCGTTAATTGCTCTACGCGGTTTAAGGCTTCATCTGAGCTATTGCTAAAGTTATCAAAGCTAATAACTTTATACCCACTGTTTAATAGCTCTAACGCGGTGTGGCTGCCAATGTAACCAGCACCGCCTGTTAATAATATATAGCCCATTGTACTCTCCTTGTTACTAGACCTTACGGCAATACTTTTTTAAACGGTTTTACCGTTGAGCGGGCATACACACCTGCCGCTAAGTAAGGGTCGGCATTCGCCCAATCTTTTGCCGCGTTAAGCGAGCTAAATTCAGCGACAACTAAAGAGCCGCTAAAACCGGCGCTACCAGGATCATTGCTGTCAATTGCCGGTAATGGCCCTGCGATTAGCAAACGACCTTCGTTTTTTAATTGTTCTAAGCGGCTTAAGTGAGCCGGACGTGCGGCTAAGCGCTTATCTAAACTCTCTGCTACGTCTTCAGAATAAATCATATAAAACATACTAGTGTCCTTGCGCCGTGCGAATAAATACTGCGCGAACCTTAGCAGAAAGTCGGCTTTTCGCCAATGGAATTCAGCGTATAAGGCCGGTTCAGCACTAGGATTTACCCCAACACCCTGTTAGCATGCAGAGCGCTTAAAAAAATAATAATCAATTCTAATAAGAAATTTTCAGGGAGTTTTCGCCGCGATGAAACGTGAACAATTCAGTTCAAGCCTCGGTTTTGTGCTGGCAGCCGCCGGCTCAGCAGTAGGTATAGGTAATTTAGTCGCCTTTCCGGTTATGGCCAGTAAAAATGGCGGTGCCGCCTTTTTAATCATGTATGCCTTTTTTGTATTTTTTATCTGCTTGCCAATAATGTTGGCGGAGATGAGCTTAGGCCGTCATACCAGACAAAATCCATTGGGTGCTTACACCGACATTGGTAAAAATGCCGCTTGGCGCACTGTGGGTTGGATGTCGGTGATTACGCCGTTTATGATTGGTGTATTTTATTTAGTTATTACCGTGTGGATCTTTGGCTATTTAGGTAAGTCGGTGTTGGGGCAACTAACTGAACTTGCTGATCCAAGTAGCTTTGGTGCTTTTATTAATAGTAACGAGCTATTTGTCTATATGGCCATTGTTGTTGGCTTAACTTTTCTTATATTACAAGGTGGCGTTAAACAAGGCATTGAAAAGGCCGCTAGAGTATTAATGCCAATGCTGTTTGTCATGCTTATTGCTTTGGTTATTTATGTTATGACCTTAGATAATGCCATGTTAGGTGTTAAGTTTTTCTTAATTCCTGAGTTTGATAAGTTAACGGGCAAGGTACTAAACGGCGCATTGGCACAAGCATTTTTCTCGCTGTCGCTGGCTATGGGTATTTTAATTACCTACGGCTCTTATATTCAAAAAAACAATAATATTGTCCACGCCGGTAAAATGGTGGCGGGCTTATCTTTGTTGGTAGCCTGTTGTTCAGGGTTGTTAATTTTACCTGCGGTGTTTTCGTTTAACCCAGATATTCAAATTAGTACCTTATCTGAATCTAGTATCAGTATGATTTTCACCTTTTTACCGAAAATATTTTTAGCGATGCAGGCTGATATTGGTTATTTTGGTGCGTCCTTCGTTGCTAGTTTTTTCTTCTTACTAGTGTTTTTTGCTGCGCTAACCTCACTGGTATCTATTATCGAAGTGCCGGTAGCCAGTTTAATGGATAGTAAAGGTGTAAGTCGTCGCTCGGCATTATGTGTGCTTGGTGGCGCGATGATTGTACTGGCTATTATTTCTGCTTTGTCTTTTGGTCGGGTTGAGCTGTTTAGTAACTTGCTAAGCTACGGCGGGGTAGATAAGTCATTTTTCGATCTGGTATATGATATTTTCTACGAAACTATTCTGCCGCTAAATGGTTTCTTACTGTGTCTGTTCGTTATTTACCGCTGGAAGAAGCATAACCTTGACGCGGAGATTAGTCAGGGGAACCCTAGCTTTAGCGGTTCGTTACTACAAAAGTATGTTAACTTTTCATTAGGTACTTTTATTCCGCTGATTTTGGCGGTGATCTTTATTAATACCGTATCGACTATTTTCTTTGGTAAAAACCTACTGTTTTGATCATGCAGTAGATAAAAGAAAGGCCGCAAATTGCGGCCTTTCTTTATCGGTATAAGTAAATTACTTTACTAACTTTTGCTGCATTGCTGCGACAACGCCAGGAATATCTAACATTGCTTTTTCACCGGTGCGGCGGTTTTTGTATTCTACTTGCTGGTTATCTAAGTTACGTTCACCAATTACAATGCTGTGTGGAATGCCAATCAGCTCCATATCAGCGAACATAACGCCTGGGCGCTCTTTACGGTCGTCAAATAGCACTTCAAAGCCTGCAGCAGTTAACTCGTTATATAAGCGCACGGTGGCTTCTTCAATGCGTACCGACTTGTGCATGTTCATCGGAATTAACGCAATTTGAAATGGTGCTATCGCATCTGGCCAAATAATACCGTACTCGTCATTATTTTGTTCTATGGCCGCGGCGATAATGCGTGACACACCCACACCATAGCAGCCCATGGTCATAATTTGATGTTTGCCTTCTTCATTCAGTACACCGGCTTTTAATGCCTGAGAGTATTTGTCACCTAATTGGAAGATATGACCTACTTCGATACCACGCTTAATAACTAATTTACCCTTACCACAAGGGCTGGCATCACCTTCAACGATATTACGTATGTCGGCTACGGTATAATCTTGGATGTCCCGCTGCCAGTTGACGCCAGTTAGGTGATAACCGTCTTTGTTTGCGCCGCAAATAAAGTCGGTAAGGTGGGCGGCGCTGCGATCAACAATCACCGGTATCTTGCTAGCAACTGGGCCTAATGAGCCTGGGCCTGCGCCGATTGCTGCGCGAATTTCCTCTTCTGATGCAAATACTAATGGGCTTTGCACCTGAGGAAGTTTTTCCGCTTTAATTTCGTTTAATTCGTGATCGCCACGTAGTACCAAAGCAACCAGTGTTTGTGTTGCTTTTGCATCCGCCTTTGTTGCGTACACGACTAAGGTTTTACACACTTTGGCGGAGCTTTGATTTAGTAGCGTGGCTACATCAGCTACAGTTTTAACATTCGGGGTGGCTACTTCAGTTAATACTTCGCTAGGAGCTGCAGGTTCGCCTTGTGGCGCTAATGCTTCGGCCATTTCAATGTTTGCCGCGTAGTCGCTAGCATCTGAAAAAGCGATAGCGTCTTCGCCAGAGGCCGCCAATACATGGAATTCGTGCGACATACTGCCGCCAATAGCGCCGGTGTCGGCGAGTACTGGACGAAAGTTCAAGCCTAAACGGGTAAAGATATTACAGTAGGCTTGATACATTGCATCATAAGTTTGCTGCAAACTGTCTTGTGATAAATGAAATGAGTAGGCATCTTTCATCAAAAATTCCCGTGCACGCATTACGCCAAAACGTGGCCGACGCTCGTCACGAAACTTAGTTTGAATTTGATATAAGCTCAGTGGTAGTTGCTTGTAGCTGGTAATTTCGCGACGAACTAAATCGGTAATAACTTCTTCGTGGGTTGGCCCTAAAACAAAATCGCGAGTGTGCCGGTCTTTAAAACGCAGTAGCTCTGCATCCATTTGCTCCCAGCGCCCAGATTCTTGCCATAGCTCAGCTGGCTGTACCATTGGCATTAATACTTCAATAGCACCGGCTTTATTCATTTCTTCACGAACAATTTGCTCTACTTTACGCAGCACGCGCACACCAGTAGGTAAGTAGGTATACAAACCTGATGCAACACGGCGCACCATACCGGCGCGCAGCATTAATTTATGACTAATAACTTCAGCGTCGGCTGGCGTTTCTTTAAGGGTAGATAATAAGTACTGGCTGCTGCGCATGGCATTCTCATATTGGTGCTAAAAAATAGCCGCCATTCTAGCAAGGCGGCAGTGGCAATTCTATTGGAGTTTTAATTGGTGTTGGATCAGCTTATTGGTAACGTGCTGTTCGGCTGTCATGCCACCGACAGAGTATATACTGCCATCAATATCTATTAAGCCGCGCAAGTCCATTACTGCCGTAGTATCGGCCGCTTTTAACCAGCGCTGTTCTGTTAAAGAATAAAGCCATACTTTACTATTGGGTGCTGACGCGACGTTGTTATAGCCAATACCGTTGTAGTTATATGGGTTAGTGCTGCCACCAACAAAAGCAATAACATCTTTACCATCTACTTTACTGGCAATAGCGGCCATACGATAGCGCGCCGTGCCAGTCGGATGCGGCACCTTTCGCCAGTCTATACTATTCGCGTTGTCACCAACACTACCTAAATAACAGGCTGGTTCGCTTACAAACTCGCGTTTGCGGTCAGTATAATATTGTAAGGTTACGCCATCACAGAGCAACATCTTATTGTTTAGCATTGCACCGGCTAAGCCAAATACGGGGTTACCGGGGAAAGGCGTTGCTTGAGACCAACGTTGGGTATAATTATCAAAGAGTTGGACTAAATTAACGTTGCCATTGTCGCTCCAACCACTGACTAAATAGATGTAGCGGTTCTGGTAGGTTAGTGCCACTGCATCATCTACTGGCACGGGTATATCATTAAGTTTTGTATAACGTTTGGTTATCGGGTCAAGCCGATAGCTATCTGCCACCGTTTGCTCGCTACCGTCGGTATTTACGCTAAAGCCACCAAACACAAAGAAGTTATTATTCAACGCCACGGCACTGGCCGCAATGCGCCCTGATAAACGTTGCTGGCTGGGTACTGCTGGCATATCGTGCCAGCCGAAATCACCTAGCGTGTGCATAAATACTTTGTTATGAATATCCGCTTGCTGCTTGCCTTGGCCAATACCCATAAAGCTAGCAATGTAAGTTTTGCCGCGAATATGCACGCTGGCTACTGCATTATTGCTTACCGGTTCGGGTAAATCGGGTAAGGCTGCTGCTGATACGGCAATACAGGTTGTTGCAGCTGCCAAACTACTCAGGTAGCTGATGTATTTCAGTAACATGGTTATGTTCCCCGTTAACGGTCCATTTTATATTGTAGTTATATAGTGTCATGCCATAACTTTGTTCGCCGTCACGTTGTTTTTTATACGACGGTCGTGGATCTTGTTTTAGTACTTTTTCAATAAATAACTGTAAATCTGGATACTGAATTTGCTGTTGGCAAAAAATACTGGCGGTTTCGGTAAAACTGACGGTCATTGCGGTGCTAGGCGCGGCATCAGCAAAGCCACCAGCGGCGTTTGGTAGAGCGTCAGAATAGGGTAGGTAAGGCTTTATATCAATAACGGGTGTGCCATCCAGTAAATCGATACCGCTAATTTTAAGCATTAGCTTACCGTTTTTACGTTCTACACCGTCTAGCTTTACCACTGATAAGCCAATTGGGTTGGGCCGAAAGGTTGCCCTCGTCGCAAATACGCCTTTACGGGCATTACCACCTAAGCGTGGTGGGCGTACCATCGGTGACCAGCCTTTATCTGCAGTTTCGTGAAAGACAAATAACAACCATAAGTGGCTAAAGCTGTCGATACCGCGCAGTATAGCCTCATCGTTATACTCATTTTCCAACACCAAATAACCTGTAGCTTCTGCTATAAGACCCGGCTGGCGCGGAATGGCAAATTTTTGTTTGTAGGGCGATTGAATATAGCCAACTACATTAAATTGATAAGCTGCCATAGGCTCCTGAGGTAAAACACTAACGTGCGTAATGTGCTAATTTATAAAAGCCTAAAGTAGCATACTGTTTTTAAATAGCTATTTTTCGTTAAGGTGGCAATCGCTTAAATCAATAGTATAAATATTATCCAACTTGTCGATAGAAGAATGGCTAACGCTTAAATCTTTTACCCGGCCATTGCGCAGACTATAAACCCAGCCATGAATAGTTAAGGGTTGGCCGCGCTCCCATGCTTCTTGCACAAAGCTGGTATGACATAAATTGCGTACCTGTTCCATCACGTTTAATTCAATCAATCGATTAACGCGATCGTCTTCATCAGCAAAGGCGTCTACATCATCGCGGTGCATGGCATACACATCTTTTACATTACGTAGCCAGTTATCAACAAAGCCCACGCGTTGCTTGGTCATAGCCGCCTTAACACCACCACAACCATAATGACCGACGACCAATATATGCTTAACTTTAAGAACTTCAATGGCATATTGTAATACTGACAAGCAGTTCATATCTGAATGTACTACTAGGTTTGCAACATTACGGTGGACAAACAGCTCACCTGGCAATAAGCCCACTATTTCATTAGCAGGAACACGGCTGTCTGAACAACCTATCCACAAATACTCAGGAGCTTGTTGCTCTGAAAGTTGTTTGAAGAAGCCTGGCTGCTCTTTTTCGATGCGGTCAGCCCAGTTTTTGTTGTTAATAAACAGCTGTTTAAACGCAGGCATAGCTCTACCTTGAGTGTAGGTTGACGAGGAGAATACTAATTTTACCTGCTTTTTTTACACCGGCAACGATTAATTTGGAAAAGTTTCGCTTAGCTCGGTAGTAAACAAACTATTTGGTCATGTTTATTGCATTAGCAAGAATATAGTAAAGTATGTTATACAATGTTTAAACGTTAAATGTAATATGCACTCTGTGTGCTGCTTATTATATCTAGAATGTAATTTGATATTATTATTAACCCAAGCTGAATGAGCGTGGTGTTTTTATATAATACAATTTCAATAATATCTTTATTTTTTTCTATAATTTAATTATTCTGATCCCAATTATGATAGGAGGTTACAATGTCCATTTTGTTAGATAAGCGTGAGCTGAGAAAGGCGGCGAAAGAGGTTACACTGGCTAAACTGACCGATATTATTGAGACCTTAAATGCGGTTATGGTTGAACGGCAAAAAGAAGTTGAGCTTATTACACAGCTAGAGCAATTAGCAAAATCACAAGGTTTCACCTTAGAACAGTTAGGCTACAAACTTAATAATGATGCTGCAGTAGTGCCGATGGATAGCGCAGTTAAGGCTGATAAGCGGCCAACAAAGCCTAAATTTAAAACCATTAATAAAGAAAATCAGTACTTCTATATTGAACATGGTGAATTATTGCTATTGCGTACTCATACGATGAAAAAGAGCCTGCAAGATCGTGGTATTGATGTTATGCCTTTGGCTAAAGTTGACAAAAAGCATGCTAAGCAAATAGATAGCTTAATTGCTGATGCCACAGTGCAAGCTGTTGAAAATTTTAATGCTAAAGTTGACGCGTGGAACGAATGGGCGGCAGCGAATGGTGAAGAGATTTTAAGCAAAAAATAAAGGTTATTAAGCAAATAATAGCTTAATAAATAAAAAACCGGCTATTGCCGGTTTTTTATTTAGGTTGTGCGTCTAAGGATTGACCATTGACGTGTTTACTATCATTACTCATTAGGTATAAATACAGCCACATTAATTGTGCTGGTGTTTTCAGTAAACTAACATCTTCGCCTGGGTAAGCACGGCTGCGCATTTTCGTACGGGTAGCGCCAGGGTTGATACAATTTACCCTAATGTTGCTGTTTTCAAATTCATCAGCCATTACCTGCATTAAGCCTTCGGTGGCAAATTTGGATACAGCATATGGCCCCCAATATGCTCGGCCTTTTCTGCCAACACCCGATGAAGTAAATACAATAGACGCATTACTTGAACGCTTTAGTACCGGTATCAAAGCCTGACTCATCAGCATGGCAGCAGTAACGTTAACCTGCATAATATCTTGCCAAGTATCTAGGTCAATGTGTTCAAATGGGCTAAGCACACCCAAAATGCCGGCATTATGTAATACGCCATCTAGCTTGCCAAATTCAGCTTCAATGGTGCTGGCCATATCTCGATAATGTTTCGCTGTGGCACCCTTTAAATCAAGTGGGATAATAGCGGGTTCATTGGCACCCATAGCAATAATTTCGTCGTAAACAGCGGTAAGCTTACTTACGGTTTTACCCAGTAATATAACCGTTGCACCATGGCGAGCATAAGTCATGGCTGCTTCTTTGCCTATGCCATCGCCTGCGCCGGTGATTAATATTACTTTATCTTTTAGTGCATCAGTAGCTGCTTGATAATCTTGCATAAAAATTTACCTGTTGCCGCAAAAACGGCGCAAGCATACGCCCAATTAGTCAACTTTGCACCTTTCTTCGTGGATTCTGTATTTTACAGCTAGCGAATTGCGAAAGTTTGAGTTAACTTTAACTGGTCGTAGCTGTTGCAGCTATATATAAAAATTTCCAATATATAAAGCATAGGTTTGCTTTATATAAAAAAAGACAAAATAAGGATAGGGGAGAAACTATGAACAAGCTGACACTGAGTGTGGCTGTTGCTCTGGCACTGGGGTTAACCGGGTGTGGTGAGTCTTTAGATGATATTAAAGCTGATATTGGTGATAACACTGCAAAAACTTACTCTAGGGTAGTGTTTGATCCGGGTGCCGCTACTCCGCGTTTATCAGTGCCAAACGACTTGTTATTTCAAGGCACCACGGATGGTACATTAACCACTGATAGTGGCGCATCGCCTGACTATTCAGATCCTCAAGTGGCATTAGGTGCGCTTGATGGTTGGTCAACTCAGAACCCCTTTGCTATTGATATCGATTTTGCACCCGGTATTAGCCTAGACGCTGCCACCGCATCTTTGCCTGGCGCAGTAAAAATATTTGAAATTATATCTGGCGGTGCTACCTCTGCCGATGCCGATTGCCGGCCGGTTACGCAAGGCCATGCTTGCAAAATTGTTGGCGAGTTAACCTTCGGTGTCGATTTTCTATCAGGCGCTAGCGGTAAAAGCGTCGCTGTTATTCCACTTAAACCGCTTAAAGCTGCAACAACCTATATGGTGGTGTTGACCTCAATATTAGAAGACAGTGCTGGCAATGCTATTGCGCCATCAACGACTTATGAATTAGTAAGACAAGATAAAGATAGCCTACCGCTTGCAACGCCATCACAGTTGGCCTTACAGCAACTCATTAATAGTTTTGAAAATGTGGTTGAAGCTGAAGGTGTAGATCGCGACAGTATAGTTTACACGGCGGCTATAACGACTCAGTCTACCGATATTGTATTTAACACCATTAAGCAAATGCTTACTCAGCCAAGCTTGCGGCCTACAATGGGCTTAGCAGCACAAGGTTATACTGTTGCTGATGCATTGGTTCAGGCTGGTGCTATTCCTGCTAATCAAGCAAACTTAAGCAACCCCGCCTATGCTGCAGCAACCAGCGCACAGGTTTATGGTGGCGTAATTAAACTACCTTATTTTAGCGGTGTACCTACAGACGAAAACCCGTTAGCACCATTAAATAGCCGCTGGATGGCGCAGTATGATAGCCCCGTTACGCTGTTAGGTGCTATTCAAGCTGATTTGGTTAACCTTGCAGATTTAGGTTTAACACCGGCTGACTTACAAAATCCGGCAAACTTACTTGGTTTTGACTTGGGGATTGATAAAGCGCGGCACTTAACAAAGTTTAACCCTGTGCCTAAAGTTAATACTATTGCTAACGTCCCGGTATTGATGACAGTGCCGGATTTAGCGCAAATTAATATGCTTCGCGCTTTACAACAACAACCGGCGATGATTATGCCTGCTGGCGGTTGGCCCGTAGTGATATTCCAACATGGTATTACCGGTAACAAAACTAACGCGCTAGCTGTAGCCGGTGCGTTGTCGATGGCTGGTTATGCCGTTGTTGCGATTGACCATACGCTGCACGGCGAACGTGGTTTTACTGTTGATATAACAAAAGATGGTGTTACATCAACCAAAGTTATTAATGCCTCGACCAACGCTGCTACTGACTATATGAACTTGCAAAGCTTGCTAACCACACGTGATAACGTGCGTCAGAGCATTAGCGATATTCTCGGATTACGTGCTGGACTTAATTTTAGTAATTTGGCGCAAACAGGTGTAATTAACCCAACTGATGTGCAATTTATGGGGCATTCGTTAGGTGCAATTACTGGAACGTCGGCAGTTGGTGCGGCGAATACACCAGTGCAAAGCGCCACGCTGACTGAAGAGCAAAAAGCGCAAATTGATGGTTTATATGCACTGAAAACGGCCACCTTGGCGATGCCTGGCGGTGCTATTGCTAACTTCCTGCTTGAGTCTGCAGAGTTTGGCCCGTTGATTAAATCGTCGGTATTACTTAGTGTTGGCACAGTTGAGCTTAAAACGGCATTTTCTCAGTTTGCTGCAGCGCAAAGTGGTTGTGGTGGCGCATTAACGCCACCATTCGCATCTTGTTATAATCAGTTTGAAGGTTATTTGCGTGCTCAAGGTCAAGATACAACGGTAGCTGCGTTGTATTCAGGTTTCAGTAAGTTTGCTTTTGCGGCACAAACGGTAATTGATGCCGGAGATCCAAATAATTACGCACAAAAATTAGTCAGTAGCGAAACGCCGGTGTATATCATTGAAGTTGCTGGCAATGGTGTAGATACTCTGCCAGATCAGGTTGTACCAAATGGCATTTTCTCGGCAATTCAAGCGGTAAGTAAAGGTAAAATGCCGTTAGCTGGTACCGAGCCTTTGGCGCGTTTATTGGGTGCAACTGGCATTGAAAATACTGCGGGTGCTAAATTAATTAACGGCAGCAACTCAATAGGCCGTTTTAATATTGGTAACCATGCGTCTATATTAGATCCAACGGCAAGTGCTGCGGCAACAGCTGAAATGCAGATGCAAACGGCAAGCTTTGTTAGCACCAAAGGTGCGGCTATTGTTGTAACTAATGCGAGTGTTTTAGCACCAGCAAACTAAACAATACCGAAACGTCTTACAAGCCCAGCTATAATGCTGGGCTTTTTCTTTTGCAATAAACCGATACAATGGCAAAAAACTAATTAAGGAGACTGCGTTGGAATTTTTATATGAGTATGGGTTGTTTCTCGCCAAAATAGCCACGCTGGTGCTAGCCATTGCGTTAGTGGTTGGTTTAATTGCCGGTGCAGCAGTAGCGAAAAATCGGCCGAAAAAAGGCCAGTTACAATTTACTGATCTTACCAAACGCTATCAGTTAATGATCGAAGATTTACAGCAACAAATGCTAAGCAAAAAGCAGTTAAAACAATGGTATAAAGCGCAGCGGGTAGCTAAGAATGAGCCCAAAGCCAGCAAGCTGTATGTTATTGAATTTAATGGCAGCATGGATGCGCGCGAAACTGAATCGTTAAGAGAGGAGATAACCGCCATATTAGCAATAGCAACCAAACAAGATGAGGTGTTGCTGCGTTTGGAGAGTGGTGGCGGTGTAGTACATGGCTATGGCTTAGCCGCATCGCAGCTTGATAGGTTACGAAAACATGAGGTTAAACTCACCATAGCCATAGATAAAATAGCCGCCAGCGGCGGTTATATGATGGCGTGTATTGGCAACACTATATTATCTGCACCCTTTGCCATCGTTGGTTCTATTGGTGTTATTGCCCAGTTACCGAACTTTAATAAGCTGCTGAAGAAAAATAATGTTGATTTTGAACAGTTTACTGCAGGCGAATTTAAGCGCACCGTAACAGTATTTGGCGAAAATACGGATAAAGGTCGGCAGAAATTTCAGCAGGAATTAGAAGATACCCATTACCTATTCAAACAGTTTGTACAGCAACATCGGCCAAAATTAGATATTGATGCAGTAGCAACTGGTGAGCATTGGTTTGGCCACCAAGCATTAGATCTGAATTTGGTTGATAGCATACAAACCAGTGATGATTATATTGTGTCACAAATGACAGAGAAGCAGGTGTTTGGTGTTAGGTACCAGTTACGCAAAGGCATTGCAGAAAAAGTAGGTATGGGCACGGCTAGCGTTATGTCGCACTGGTGGCAAAAGTTAGCACAACATTATTGGATACGTTAATGGACGCTAATTTTTGGCATGAACGCTGGCAAAATAATGAACTGGGTTTTCATCTTGAAGACCCGCATCCGTTATTGCAGCAGTGCCTTAGCGCGGTGTTGCCCGGTAAGCATAAAGTGCTAGTGCCACTATGTGGTAAATCGCCCGATTTACACTATCTTGCTGGTTATTTGCCGGTGGTTGGCGCTGAATTGTCGGCAATTGCTTGTAACGATTTTTTTGCCGAGCGTTCAATACCTTTTGAGCAGTGGCAAGCACATGAATTTGTTTGTTATCACAGCGATACTATTCGTTTGTGGCAGGGTGACTTTTTTGCTTTAACGCCCGAGCAGATTGTCGGCTGTAATTTAGTTTACGACCGAGCAGCATTAATTGCTTTGCCACCCGCTATGCGAGCGCAGTATGCAGCTAAGATACAACAGTTATTACCTAGTAACAGCACTATTTTGCTAATTAGCTTGGAATACCCAAAGCATGAGAAGCAAGGGCCACCGTTTAGTGTAACGCACACTGAAATTGAGCAGTTGTTTTCTGGCGCTGAAATAGAGTGCCTTGCTCGGTTAGATTTAACCGGCAAGGGCTTTGCTAAACGCCGGTTTACGACCACAAGTTTAGTTGAAACAGCCTACCGTATTACTCTACCTTAATAGGTAGCTTAATACGGTAGCTGATTGGTCAAGATTTTCGTCACCTAACGTAAGTGGTGAAAATCAACATTCTCTTCTTTAGTGCCAGCATTGATATCGTCAAATATCGCTTGGTCAAACGCGCCTTCACTTTTACCGACAATACAAGACACCATGGCATCACCGGTAATGTTAACTGCGGTTCTGGTCATATCCAGTAAACGGTCAACACCAATAATTAACGCTATGCCTTCAACCGGTAAGCCCACCTGTTGTAATACCATCGCCAGCATAATAAGGCCAACACCAGGCACACCAGCGGTACCGATTGACGCTAAGGTAGCCGTAAGTATGACCATCAAATAGTCAGACATAGTTAAATCGACTGCAAATACTTGGGCAATAAATACGGTAGCTACACCCTGCATAATCGCAGTACCATCCATATTAATGGTCGCGCCCAAAGGCACAGTAAAAGAGGCAACGCTATTTTTAACGCCAAGCTTTTTAGTTACGGTTTCCATAGTAATTGGCATGGTAGCGTTGCTGCTAGAGGTGCTAAAACCAAATAATGCGGTATCGCGCATTTTACGGAAGAAAATAAACGGATTAAGGCCAGATAGTAATTTCAAAATGACGGCGTATACAACAAAACCATGTATCAATAGGGCGGCTAGCACAACTGCGAAATATTTAGCTAAGCTAGCAATAGTTTCAAAGCCTAATGTCGTGAACAGCTTGGCCATTAAGAAAAATACCCCATACGGGGCAAGGTTCATTAATAGGGTAACCAGCTTCATGATCACTTCGCTCAGATCAGTAAATATCGTGGCTAAACGCTCACCTGATTTACCGCTAATAGCCATCGCTAAGCCAAATAACACCGCAAACACGATAACTTGCAGCATGTTACCTTTAGCCATAGATTCAATAGGGTTACTTGGGAAGATATTAATAAATACTTGTGATAACGCTGGTGCTTCGCTGATATCGAAGGTAGCGTCGGATTGCATTTGCACGCCTTCGCCAGGGCTAACAAGTAATGCAGCGAAAATGGCAAGGCTAATAGCAATTGCTGTGGTTACTAAATATAAACCGATGGTTTTGCCGCCAAGCCGACCCAATGCTGAGGTGTCAGACAGCGAACAGGTGCCACATACTAAAGAGACAAACACTAATGGCACCACTAGCATTTTTAAGCTGGAGATAAATATTTCACCGCCAATATGAAAGAAACCATCAACAAATAGTGCTTTAAGAGCAATATCGAAACCGAGTAAATGCAGTATTCTTTCTTCTTGCCCTGCGAGTATAAACTTAAAAATAAAACCAACCGCAATACCTGCAACCATACCAATTACAATACGGGCGGTTAGGCCCAGTTTTTTATTTCTTGCCATAACATCAGACTAGTATTTAGTTTTCAATGGCACTAAGACTAACAGGTTGAGGCGGTGAAAGGCAGATTAAGGCGAATTTTTTTTAAAATATGCTATGACGTTTGCAAGAATAATGGTTTAAGATACAGTATTAACAAAATTATATAATAAAAACAGCTAGGGAGAGGTTTCATGCGAAACATCCAGCAACTATTTGTTGCAATAATTATTACAATGTTGGCTGCTTGTGGCGGTGGTGGTTCACTAGGTACTGGTAACACTGGAGGTGGCAATACTGATGTTGTTTACTCTCTAGATCTTACTTTAGCTAAATCTAATGGTTTAGCGTCGAGCGAATTATCGCAAGCTACACCGCTTACGGTAAAAGCAACGTTAAGTGCAACTAATGACGGCGTAATAGCTAATAAGGTTATTAGCTTTACCCTAAGCGACCCAGCCTTAGCTTCATTTAGCAATCAATCGGGTACAGCGCTTACCGACGCTAATGGTGTAGCAACTATTGTTTTATTGGTAGGCACTAAATCTGGCGCCGGCCAAGTAGAAGCCAGTTTTAATGATGCTATTACAAATGTAGGCTTTAACTCTGCAGGCGATGGTGGTGGAACCGTTGATGTTAGTATAGGTTCATTAACCCTATTAGCTAATAAGTTGCAATTAGGTAGTGGAGGTTCTGATAAAGTTGAACTATATGCTCTTGTTAAAGACAGTCGAAATGTGTTGATGGCTGATGTTCCTGTCGTCTTTTCTACTAGCCCTACCGGTGCTTTAGGTGGAGAGTTAGAAATCGTTAAAGATGTAACTGGTAACGATGGTATTGCTATCGCTGTATTAAAATCACAGATTGATCCTTCATTAAGAACTATAGATGTTACTGCTAAGGTGGCTGATAAGTCGCAGACAATTACCGTTAACGTAGTGGGAACTTCGATTGATGTATCAGCTCCTGAAGCTATGGTTGTTGGTGATAATCGTACGATTAGCATGTTAGTTAGAGATTTTACAGGTAATGCATTGGCTAATCAGACATTATTAGTATCTTCAGCGCTCGGTAATACACTGAGTATGACTGAAATGCAGACAAATAATGTTGGTCAGGCGGAGGTGATTTATACTGCCATTAATAGTGGGCGTGATACTGTTTCTGTATCTGGTCTTGGTTTGACACAAGTGTTAGATATTAATGTTAGCCCAGATGAGTTTGTGTTTTCAGAATATCCTGAAGAAGATATCTTTTTAGGAAGCCCATCTTCTTCTGAAGATACGCCTTTTGTTACATTGACCTGGTTAAAAAATGGTACCCCATGGGTAGGAGAAGTTAGCTTTGTTATCACAAGAGGCATTATCTTTGCTGACGCTAACAATCCAGTTGCAGATCAGACAGGCGTCAAAGTGACGACCAATGCACAAGGTAATGCAAAGGTATATTTAAAGTCAGATAGTGCGGGCTTTACTACGATTAGTGCTAGTGCAGGCGAAGGTGATGATTTAGTAACTGCTCAATTATCTTTAGAGTTTGTTGCAAACACTGTGGATAGTGTAGAAGTTCAGGCCTCACCAAGCCAGCTTGGTGTAAATGAGCAAAGTTCTGTACGTGCTATTATTCGGGATAGTAAAAATAATCCAGTTAAGGGAAAAACCGTTAATTTTGTATTGACTGGTGACGCGGGTGGTTTATTAAACCCTGCAAGCGGTATTACTAACTCTCAAGGGATTGCATCTACAATCTACACTGCAACAGCTGCGACAGGAGCAAATTCAGTGCATGTTACGGCAAAAGTAGAGGGGAAAAGTGGTAGCACTAGTTTGTCAGTTGGGCAAAGAACGCTTTTCTTCCGTTTTGGTACTGGTAATACAGTAGAAGTTGTTTCTCCTACATTATTTCGTAAAGAATTCTCTGTAGTAGTAACGGATGCATCAGGTAATCCTGTAGCAAATCAAGCGCTGAATATAGCAGTAACACCTGTAAATCCGATTGATGTTGCATCTCCAAATTCTGATGAGTGGGCTTATGCTAAAGGGCGCTGGGTTATGCTGCCTAATGAGAAGGAATTTGAATATTGGGCCCCGCAGTTCAGTTCAGTTATCAAAGATGCAACAGGAACTCCACCAGATCATGACTTTCAAATTAATGAAGTAGATCCTAATGATCCTAGTAAAACTATAACAAAGTATGGTTATTATACTCGTTGTCAGAACGAAGACTCTAATTTGAATGGAGTCTTAGATGATGGTGAAGATGCTAACAATGATGGTTTTTTAACACCTGGTAATGTTGTTACAGTCCAGCAGAGTGAAACGTCGGATGAGAATGGTATAGCTGTTTTCTCACTAACTTATCCTGCTGATTATGCTGGATGGACACATGTAAATATTACCGTATCAGCGCTTGCATCAGGTACTGAAAATCGTAATTCAAGAAAGTATATTCTTTCTTACCCAAGTTCATATGTTGTTAATAAAGCAGCAGCACCTGCGAAGAATCCTTTCGGTTCTTCTAATAGTTGTGGTGATACTTTTTAAAAAGATTGGAACAACAAAAAAGGAGCTTAGGCTCCTTTTTTATTGTATATGATTTGTTACATCTAAGTTGTGGCCAGTATAATAGCATTACTTTATAGTGCTTATAATTATCTAAATCATGTTTATGCGGAGCGGTTAAATGCGCATGGCTTTTTTCTTATCTGTTTTTTTGCTTTTTAGCGCTATAGCGCAAGCAGACAATGCTAGTTTAGCTTCACAAGTAAAAGCCTTATGGCAAGCCAAAGATTATCAGGCAGCTAAGCAATTATTGGTAGATAAAATAACCCCGAAAACCAAAGATGCCCAGTTGCTTGCTTTATGGGGCGAAACAGAAGCAAAGTTAAATAATACCGATTTAGCTGAAGAGCTATTAAAAAAAGCCGTTAAATATGAAGCTAATAATGCAGATTATCAGCATTGGTATGCAACAGCGAGTTGCAATAAAGCCACATCGGCTAGTATGTTTAGTGCTTTAGGTTATGCTAAGCGTTGTAAAAAAGCTTATGAAACTGCGCTGAAACTTGCACCAGAGCATCCTCGTAGCTACATTGCTCTAGCCAGTTATCTTGCTCAAGCTCCTAGTATAGCGGGGGGGGATAAAGATGCTGCGCTAGCTTTAGCTAACCAGTTAAAAGCAATAGATAAGTTACAAGGCTTGTTGTTAGAAATTAAGATTATTGATTTTGCTGACACGACGGACTTTGAGCAGTTTTTAGAGCAGGCTGTAGAGTTAAAGTCTCGGCCTGAACCTTATTTTTATCGAGCTCAGCAGTTAGCAGCAAAACAAGACTATACGGCCGCCATAAGCTTATTTGCACAAGCTATTCAACAGCCTGCTGTTGATGATGCCGCGTCGCAGCTAATATTAGAAAGCAGATATCAGTTAGCTCGAAATGCGATACTGGCTAAAACAAAAATAACTGAAGCTATCGCTATGTTATTGCAATTTATTGCAGAATCTACAGAAGAAGAGCGTCGAGAATGGGCTCAGTTTCGCTTGGCTCAGTTATATGCATTAAATGGTGACAAAGAATTGGCACACACTATAGTTCAGGCCCTAACATCTACTACAGAAGACGATAAACTAAAACAACAGCTAGCAGAGACGTTTTAGCAAGGAAGAGAATAGCGAAGCACTTAAAGCGACTAAATTTGTTTAATCGCTTTAAGTGCTATTTAAGCAAGCTTATTTACTTTGTTGAAACTGATAAACCGATCCTAAATCTAATAGTTGGGTTAATTCATCTAAAGCGGTGCGTGACTCAACCAATAATTGGGGATCAGCTAAGTCTGCTTCTGATAATTCATCACGGTAATGCTTATCTACCCACTGGTTTAAATCAGCAAATAGGTTGTCATTCATAATTACGTGCTGATTGACCGCGGCTTGCTCTTGTTCACTTAAAACTACCCGTAGTCTTAAACAAGCAGGGCCACCACCATTTTGCATGCTTTGCTTAACATCATAATAGTGAACTTGTTTAATTGGCGTGCCACGGCTTGTTAGTTGTTGTAAATAGCTATGTACTGTAGGGTTGTCGCGGCATTCTGTTGGCGCAATAATGGCCATCTCACCATTAGGAAGAGTGATAACTTGAGTATTAAATAAATAGGTTTTAATTGCTTGTTCAACACTAACTTCGTCTGTTTTAACTTCAATCAGATGGAGTTCTTGGTCATTGCCAAATTTACGTTGTAACTCGGCTAGTTTATTTTTGCTATCAACAAAAGCTTGTTGATGATAAAACAGCACGTTTTGATTGCCAACGGCAATAACATCGTTATGAAATACCCCTTGGTCAATTACATCAGGGTTTTGTTGCATATAGACTACTTGGTCTTGATTTAAACCGTGTAAGCGGGCTACAGCTTCACAAGCTTCTAAGGTATGTCTGGCAGGGTAGCGTGTTGGGGCAGGTTTGGTGCTATCAAAAGCGTAGCGACCAAAAACAAAAAGCTCAACACCGGTTTTGCCATACTGACTACAAAGTCTGGTATGATTTGCCGCGCCTTCATCACCAAAGTGGTCATTATCTGGTAAATGTGTATGATGCGCAAAATGCGAAGTGCTGCGAAACATAGCTTGCAGAATTTTGCCCGTCGTTACCGGTTCAAGTGAACGATGAAATTTGTTGGTAAGGTTAGCTGGGGTAAAATGTATTTTACCATCTGCGGTATCAGCACTAGGTGAAATAGTGGCAGCATTGGCAGTCCACATGCTAGATGCAGAGCACACAGCTTTAAACACTGCTGGAGCCAGTTTTGCCGCTTTTTCGATAACTTGTGTGTCTGTGCCAGTAAAGCCAAGACGACGCAGTGTGTAGGTGTCTGGGCGCTCTTGTGGTGCTAATACGCCTTGCACTAAGCCTAAATCATGTAAGGCTTTCATTTTGCTTAGGCCTTGTTTTGCTGCTTGGCGCGGGCTGGACGTATTTTTAGCGTTAGATAAAGAGGCAACGTTGCCAACAGATAACCCGGCATAGTTGTGCGTTGGTCCTACCAGACCATCAAAATTGGCTTCAAAGAATTTCATTTTTGCTTTATATCCTTTAGTTGAAATGGGCACTGTTTTTATTATTTTTGCGGCCACATAGGATGCTTCATTTGGTTTGGCGAACCTTTCGCCAGGCAGCTCGGAAAATGAGCCGGTTTGCATAATAATGAGTTTATTCACTTGTCACAACTGCGGTTTACGGATATATGTTAAAAAAGCAGCGTTGATGACATGCACAAAAAGTTAGGGATCTCAGGATTAAGATGGCTAAATCACTGGTAATAGTAGAATCACCGGCAAAAGCAAAAACGATTAATAAATACCTTGGCAATGACTTTATTGTAAAGTCGAGCGTGGGGCATATTCGTGATTTGCCAACCAGCAGTACTAAAGAGAAATCCGCAGCTAAAAAATTGCTCAGTAAAGAAGAAAAAGAGTATCAAGCTTTAGTCGACCGTATGGGCATTGACCCTGTAAACGGCTGGAAAGCACGTTATGAAATTCTTCCAGGTAAAGAAAAAGTTGTTAAAGAGCTCAAAGCGCTAGCTGATAAAGCCGACACCATTTATTTAGCAACGGACTTAGACCGTGAGGGTGAGGCAATAGCGTGGCATTTACAGCAAATTATCGGCGGTGATGAGCAGCGCTTTAAACGTGTGGTATTTAACGAAATTACCCAAAATGCTATTCAAAACGCATTTAAAGAACCGGGTGAGCTTAATGTTGACCGAGTTAACGCCCAGCAAGCGCGGCGCTTTTTGGACCGTGTGGTAGGTTTTATGGTGTCCCCGTTATTATGGAAAAAAGTAGCTAGGGGCTTGTCAGCCGGCCGAGTACAATCTGTTGCAGTGCGTTTAGTGGTAGAGCGCGAGCGCGAGATTAAAGCTTTTGTGCCAGAAGAATACTGGACACTAGTTGCCGATACACAAACCCAAGCTAAGCAAGGCTTACTATTAGATGTTACGCGTCAGCAAGGCAAAGCCTTTAAACCGGTTAATAAAGCTCAGGCTGATGCTGCGTTAGCACAATTAAATAATGCTGATTACAAGGTTGTAGAACGCGAAGATAAACCCAGTAGCAGTAAACCGCAGGCGCCGTTTATAACGTCAACGTTGCAACAAGCTGCCAGTACGCGGTTAGGTTACGGCGTAAAGAAAACCATGATGTTAGCACAGCGTTTGTATGAAGCCGGCCATATTACCTATATGCGTACTGACTCAACAAACTTAAGTGCCGATGCCGTAACGGCTTGTCGCGATTATATTGTTGAGCAGTTTGGTAAAAAATACTTACCCGAGCAGCCTCTGAGTTACGGCAGTAAAGCCAACGCACAAGAAGCACACGAAGCGATACGCCCATCAGACGTTAGTGTTATGGCGGGTAGTTTGGCCGATATGGAAGCCGATGCGCGTAAACTATACGAACTGATCTGGCGCCAGTTTATTGCCTGCCAAATGCCACCAGCACAATACGACGTTACTAATATTATTGTGCAAGCGGCTGATTTTGAACTAAAAGCCAAAGGCCGAGTATTACGTTTTGATGGTTGGACTAAAGTACAACCTGCACAAAAACGTAAAGACGAAGAAGACAACGTATTGCCTGATGTGAAACCAGGTGAAGTGTTAAGTCTTACTGAGCTGCAAAGCGCTCAGCATTTTACTAAACCGCCAGCACGCTTTAGTGAAGCAAGTTTAGTAAAAGAGTTAGAAAAACGTGGTATTGGTCGACCATCAACCTACGCATCAATTATCTCTACTATTCAAGACCGCGGTTATGTTCGGGTGGAAAATAAGCGTTTTTATGCTGAGAAAATGGGCGAAATTGTTACCGATCGCTTAGTTGAAAACTTCAACGATTTAATGAATTACGACTTTACGGCCAATATGGAGCTAAAGCTTGACGATATTGCTAACGGCCAAGCCCAATGGCGTAAAGAGCTAGACACCTTTTATGGCGATTTTTATCAGAAATTAAAGACCGCAGAAAACGATCCTGAACAAGGCGGTATGCGGGTTAATCAATTTGTGTTAACCGATATTCCTTGTGCAACCTGTGGTAGGCCAATGGGCATACGCACGGCGTCTACCGGGGTGTTTTTAGGTTGTTCAGGTTATAACCTGCCACCTAAAGAGCGTTGTACCACGACCATGAATTTAGTGTCGGGTGACGATGCGGTGGCGGTGACTAATGACGAAGAAATGGAAACTGAAGCTTTACGTCAGAAGAAACGCTGTGTTAAGTGCGGCACCGCAATGGACAGTTATCTGATTGATGAAGGCCGTAAACTGCATGTATGTGGTAATAACCCTGCTTGTACTGGCTATGAGGTAGAGCAAGGTAGCTTTAAAATTAAAGGCTACGACGGCCCACTTATTGAATGCGATAAATGCGGCTCTGATATGCAGTTAAAATCTGGCCGGTTTGGCAAGTATTTTGGTTGTACTAATGCAGAGTGTAAAAACACGCGGAAATTACTGCGTAGTGGCGAAGCGGCACCACCGAAGGAAGATCCGGTACATTTGCCTGAGCTAAAATGCGAAAAATCAGACACCTACTTTGTATTACGTGATGGCGCAGCTGGCTTATTTATGGCAGCTGCAACTTTTCCAAAATCGCGTGAAACTAGGGCGCCGTTGGTAGCTGAGTTAGCACAATATCGAGAGCGCATTTCGCCGAAGTTTTATTACCTTGCTGATGCACCGGCCAAAGATCCTGATGGTAATCCGGCTATCGTGCGCTGGAGCCGTAAAACCAAGCAGCAGTACGTTATGTCGGAAAAAGACGGTAAAGCCAGCGGCTGGTCTGCATGGTACGAAAACGGTAAGTGGATAGTGACTAAAAGCTAATAGGTAAAAGCGAAAAGGGGCTAACGTAGTTAGCCCCTTTTTTATAGTAAAAACGTAAACCCATAGTAAAACGCTACCATTTGCGTTTGGGTGCAAATAACTCATCCAAATCTTTGTTTTCTTTTTCTTCTTTTTTCTCTCGGTCTCTAAGATTGCCCTCTTTTAATTGGGTGGCAATATCTTCTAGCGCCTGTATTACTTCTGATTTTCTTGTTAGTACGTAATCATCTTGATGCGGAGTCGCACCAAGTGCGGACAGCGCTTTTTCAAAGTACTGTCGGGCTGAGCCTAACATACTATTATTACGAGCTTGATTTCCGCGTTTAATTTGGCTTTCTACATTAATTTTTAATTGCAACGCTTCAAGTCGTTTATCTTCTTGCACCACCATTTGTGTATCAACGTTACCCCTAGCGTGTTCTGCACGAAGTACCGTACGAAGCCTTTTAATGGCTTTAATCATGCCGATAAGTTGCTGATCATTGTCTGGTAAGGTTATTGATTCAGCAACGACACCTGCGTCAGCCGCCGGCTCAGCAAGGCGCTTTTCTGTTTCTTGTAAACGTTGTTTTATGTCACGACTGCCGGATTCTAATTCAACCATTGCCTTTAATGTCAACGCAATGCGCTTTAATAACATATTGCTAAGCGTAGGCGACATCGGCACGTTAGCGGAATTAACTAATAGTTCTTCAGTGTCTTCCAGTACGGTACGTAATTTACCAAACTCGGCGCGTTTTAACGTAGCAAGGCGTTCTTTATGTTGTTGAATTGCATTTACTATTATTGCGATAACTACCAGTGCAATAACGAGCGTTATAATTAAGGTTAACAGCATTTAAACCCCATTTTCACCTGCGCATTTATTATTATATTAATCACAAAACGGCTGAAATAACAGCTATCAGTATTTTTCATGGCAAAGATACGCAGAATACACCACCACCGAGTTTGCCACCATTGCTTAAATTTACGGTGCCGCGCTCACCTTTGTTAAAGTGCGCGGCAGCAATGAGTTTCGCAAAAAATATGCCTAACCCTGTGTGGTTATTGGCAAGATCGGGCGTATTCATATCAAAATCGGTATTGCTGAGCATAAATGCCGGAAAACCTGGGCCGTCGTCATGCACCTCTATAACTAATTTATTATCTTGCTGCTTAATGTGTAATAAAATTGCGGATTTGCAATAACGTAAGGCATTAGCCACCGCATCATTAATTAGATTTATAATGAGGTCGTAATCAAAAAACCAACGTAAATCTGGTTCGTGGTCTACCGTAACCGTTAAACGTTGTTGCTCGGTAAAAAACTGATTTTTAAGCAGTACCTCTTCGGTAATATCAGACAGATAATACTCATCAACCTGCACTGGCATTTGGTTGCGCTCAAAACGATACAATGACAGCAATTGCAGTAAGTTGGAGTTTAGCCGGTTAGCTTCATAGCTTAACCGTGCTAGTTCATCGCGCGCCGTTTCGGATAGCTGTTGGCGTTCCTGTTGAATAAGCTCGGTAGACTGAATAAGCATGCACAATGAGTTTTTCATATCGTGTACTGTTGATGCCAAGACCGAGGCAAAATCAATGCTTGGGATGCTATTATGCATATATTCTCCATAATGGTGTATCACGCGTAATGCTTGTTATACCGCGGCCTCGTTATTTTTTTAGCTATGATTTAGTTATAACGCGCCGCAAATTAAAAATAAGTTGGAATATCTTACTATAGATGTATATTAAACAATGATATGCCATTACCGGACCAGTAACACATGAAATTGCAGCAGTTGCGCTATATTGTTGAAGTTTTAAACCATAATCTGAACGTATCTTCTACTGCCGAAGGGCTTTTTACCTCACAGCCGGGCATTAGTAAACAAGTGCGTATGTTGGAAGATGAATTAGGTATTCAGGTGTTTGGCCGAAGCGGCAAACATTTAACGCACGTGACGCCTGCTGGGCAGGAAGTTATAGAAATTGCCCAGCAAATTCTGGCAAAAGTTGAAAGCATTAAGTCAGTAGCGAAAGAATATACGCTACCTGATCAGGGTAAGCTAAATATAGCGACTACCCATACACAAGCGCGTTATGCACTGCCGCCGGTTATTAGTGGTTTTATGCAGAAGTTTCCGAAGGTGTCGCTGCATATGCATCAAGGAACACCGCAACAGATTTCTGAAGCGGCATCTCGCGGAGATGCGGATTTTGCTATTGCTACTGAGGCGCTGCATCTATACAACGATTTAATTATGTTGCCTTGTTATCACTGGAATCGCAGCGTTATTGTGCGTAAAGATCATCCATTGTTGCAGTTGGGTAAGCCGGTAACGATAGAAGATATTGCCCAGCATCCGATTGTAACTTATGTTTTTGGTTTTACTGGCCGCTCAGAGCTAGATCGTGCTTTCGCTGCTAAAGGCTTAGAGCCTAAAATTGTTTTTACCGCTACTGACGCAGATGTAATTAAAACCTATGTCCGACTTGGTTTAGGCGTGGGCGTGATAGCGTCAATGGCAATGGATAAAGAGTTAGATAAAGATTTAGTAGCAATAGATGCTAGCCACTTATTCGATGCGTCGACGACAAAAATTGGTTTTCGAAAAGGGACTTTTTTGCGCACCTACATGTACGATTTTATAGAACGCTTTGCCCCACATTTAACCAAAGATGTGGTAGAAAAAGCTAACTTGCTGCGTAATCAAGATGAAATAGACCGCATGTTTGCCCGCTTTAGCTTACCCATCCGCTAGTTTCCTGCGTTAATTCAGTAGCATCAAGCCGTTTTATCTAATGAAACGGCGTTGCCTAGTTGCAAATAAGAATAGTTATCAGTATCATGCCCGCCATGTTTAGTTAATCGTAAATTGTGTATGAGCAAATTTTCGCGCGGCCCAGTATTAGCGAAGTTTATACGGGCAACGCATAGCTATAGCTCGATGTTGGTGCTGGTATTGCTGCTATTTTTCGCCATAACAGGCATAACACTCAATCATCCTGAGTTAATACAGAGCAAAGCAGGTCAACATAGCCAGCAGCTTGAGCTTACGCTGCCTACGCATTTACGTTTCTCCAGTTTACCAAGCGCAAGTGAAGAGCAGTATAAAATAGCTGAGCAGTTTCGCCAGTGGTTAAGTGAAACCTATCAGGTACAAGCGTCGGTATTTAGTTACCAGTTTGAACCTGACGATATGCTGCTTGAACTGTATTTTAAGCGCCCAGCGGGTTATGCCAGTGTGGTAGTTAATTTTAGCGAAGACAAAGCCGAGTTAGATAGCGAGTTTTCTGGTTACTTGGCATTGCTAAATGATTTACATAAAGGGCGTGACGCAGGGCTTAGTTGGTTAGTGCTAATTGATTTAACGGCGTTGGCTTGCATTATCTTTGCGCTTACGGGGTTCTATTTAATTTTAAAACAACCTTCGCGCCGTTCTATAGGTAATAGTTTGGCGATGATAGGCGTATTTATAACGCTATTTGCATATTTTTTATCAGTACATTAAGTCGACTTAAGCATAATTTAAACAGGAGTGAGTTATGAGGTTAGTTAAAACCAGCTTGTTGGGATGTGTTATTGCGTTGCTATGGGCTAATAGTATTAATGCTGCGGCAACTGAAATAAGTTTGCAATTACCACAAATAGAGACAAGCCAGTATCATCGGCCTTATGTTGCAGTTTGGGTGGAAGATGCACAGCAGCAGCCAGTAAAACTGATTGCTTTGTGGGTGCAAAAGCCGGACTGGCTGAAAGATTTACGTCGCTTTTGGCGCAAAATTGGCCGCAGTGATACCGCATTAGTTGATGCTGTAAGTAGCGCGACGCAAAAGTCGGGTAGCTATACGTTGCAGTGGGACGGTAAAGATGATCAAGGCCGAGAACTGACTGCCGGAACATACACTTTGTTAGTTGAAGCAGCAAGAGAGCAGGGCGGCCGCAGTTTGGTAAAACACGAGTTTAAGTGGCCAGCAACAGGCGCTTTTATTGAGATTGCGGCTGAGGGCGAGCTGGGCAATATTTCTGCGCGTTTACGTTAATTAAGCACAAGTTAATTTATAATAAGGACGAATTTATGTTAAAAAAAGCTGTAGTACTTCTGTCATCTTTATTGGTTACAGGTAGCTTAAGTGCACACACCTTATGGGTTATGCCGAGTCATTATGTGTTATCTAAACCCAACAGTTGGATTGCCGTTGATGCGTCTGCCGGTAATATGACCTTTGTCGCAGATAAAGGCATCGCGTTAACCGCTTTAAAAATGTATCAGCCAGACGGTAGTGCTAAAGTGATTACCGATGTCTATCAAGGTAAGCGTAAATCGATGGCCGACGTGCAACTGGGCGGTGACGGCACCTACCGTTTAGAGCTAGCAAATCCAGTACGTTTTTTTACTAGCTATGAGTTAGCTGGTGAAAAGAAACGCCTAATGGCAAATAAAGCCGAGCGTAGCGCACAGTTACCTAAAGGTGCCACTAACGTTGAAACAGTGCAAATGCGTAGCCGCAATTTTGCTTATATTACCGTTAATGCGCCAACAAACACCGTGTTAAAATTGCAAGGTGAAGGCTTAGAGCTTAGCAGCAAAAACCATCCGGCCGATGCCGTGGCCAATGAAGAGCAGCAGTTTGTTTTTAACTTAAATGGCAAACCGCAAGCTGGAGTTAAAGGCATATTGTCTTTTGATGGCGAATTATACCGTAACGAAGCCGGACGCATAGAGTTTGAAACCAACAGTGAAGGCCGTTTTAGCTTTACGCCTGAACAGGCTGGGCGTTATTTAATAGAAGCATCTTATTCAGCTGATATGGCAACTGATGTTGCTGATAAGGTACGCGAGTCTATTACCTATAGCTTTGAGGTCGCACTACCATAAATTCGCAATTATATAGCGCGTTATAACAAAGCCAGCCTAATGTATTAGGTTGGCTTTGTGCTATTTGTTACACTGTGCATTATCTTATTTACTCTTTAAAACGGTAATATTAGGAAAACCATGCGCATTTATGCTGACGAAAATATGCCGTTAGTGTCACAGTTTTTCTCCGACATTGGCACTGTAAGTTTGTTTAATGGCCGCACTGTTAGTGCACAACAGCTCAATGACGCCGATATTATACTGGTGCGCTCAGTTACCGATGTTAACGAGGCACTATTACAATTAAACACTAAAGTGCGTTTTGTCGGCACCGCCACTATTGGCACCGATCATATAGATCACGCTTATTTAGCGTCGCGTAGTATTGCCTTTTCCAGCGCCCCGGGTTGCAATGCGCAGTCGGTTACCGAATATGTGCTGGCTAGCCTTTGGTGCTTGGCACAAAAGTACCAATGGGATCTTAGTCATAAAACGGTTGGCATTGTCGGTGTGGGTAATATTGGTAGCCGTTTGGCTAACGCGCTGCAAGCATTAAACATTACTACGCTACTTTGTGATCCGCTGCGTGCTGCACAAGAGTCCGATTTTGCCCATTCCGATTTTCAGCAATTATGTCAGCATTGCGATATTATCAGTTTTCACACGCCGCTTTGTACTAGTGGTAACTTTCCAACAAAGTACCTGCTAAATGCACAAACATTGGCGATGTTAAAGCCAGATTGCGCCATTATTAATGCCTCGCGTGGTGCAGTAATTGATAACAATGCCTTGTTGCACGATTTACAAACGGCGCAACAACGCCGTGCCATTGTGCTTGATGTATGGGAGCATGAACCCAACATTATGACGGCGCTATTGCCTTATGTAGATATTGCTACGGTGCATATTGCTGGTCATAGCATAGAAGGCAAAGCTCGAGGCACAGAAATGCTGTATCAACGCTGTTGCGAGCTGTTAAATATCCCTATTACCAAGCAGTTGACACAGTTTTTACCTGCTCCTGCATTTAAAGATATTCATATTAGTGAAAACTTTGGGCTTCCAGATGTCCAAAATATAGCAAGACTGTTATATGATGTGCGCCGTGATGATGCAATACTGCGCCAATATCTGCATAAACAAGGTTTTGACTGGCTGCGTAAAAATTATTCACCGCGGCGAGAGTTTAGCTCATTACAAATTCGCGCTAGCGTAATACCTGATTACCTAAGGCAATTAGGGTTTGGCATAGCATAATAACTAGAGGAACGGTCATGGCTTCGCAATATAACATTGCTGTTTTAGGCGCAACAGGTTTAGTTGGGCAACATATACTTGAAATTTTAGAGCAGCGCGACTTTCCCGTTGGCGAGCTTTTCCCGCTGGCAAGCAGTCGTTCAGCTGGTGGTACAATAACCTTTAAAGGTAAGAAAGTTAAAGTTATTGATGCCGATACCTTTGACTGGTCGCAAGCTCAAATTGGCTTTTTTTCCGCCGGTGGTAATGTTTCGGCTATCTATGCACCAAAAGCTGCTGATGCCGGTTGTGTGGTTATAGATAACACCTCGCACTATCGGTATGAGCCCGATATTCCCTTGGTAGTGCCAGAAGTTAATGCACACGCTATTGCCGATTATCGTAACCGTAATATTATCGCTAACCCAAATTGTTCAACGGTACAAATGCTGGTCGCATTAAAGCCAATTCATGATGCCGTTGGTATTAGTCGTATTAATGTGGCCACTTATCAATCAGTAAGCGGTGCTGGACAGGACGCGGTAGAAGCTTTAGCGCATGAAACCTCACAATTGCTAAATGGTCGCCCCATTGAAAATGGCGGGCAATTTGCACGACAAATAGCGTTTAACGTTATTCCGCAAATCGATGTGTTTATGGACAACGGTTACACCAAAGAAGAAATGAAAATGCACTGGGAAACCCAGAAAATTTTCGGTGATAGCAGCATTTCTGTTAACGCAACGGCAGTAAGGGTTCCGGTGTTTTTTGGCCATGCTGAAGCTATACATATTGAAACGCGCATGCCCATTAGTGTAGATCAGGTAAAAGCCTTACTAGCTGATGCACCAGGGGTAGTATTATTAGAAAACAATGCTGACTTTCCAACCCAAGTGTGCAGTGCTGTGGGCAAAGATGACGTATTTGTTGGCCGTATTCGCCAAGATATATCGCATGAAAACGGCATTAATTTGTGGGTTGTTGCTGACAATATCCGTAAGGGTGCTGCGACAAATAGTATTCAAATTGCCGAGCATTTAGTTCGAGATTATTTATAAACCTTATCAGGGCTCTCGTTTAGAGCCCTTTTACTTTGCGCACAAATAACCTCATCTTGTTAACAAAGGTTATAAAGACTAGTCAGAACCCGTTTAGTGCTTTATATTTTGCCATAGAGATACAACGCCACTAGTTGGAACATTGCTTGCATTGAAACTAAAGTCAGGTGGTTAAGCTGCCGATATTCTATGTATATGCGCCTGAATTTGGGGTAGGGACCGTTAATGCCTTTGTTATTTTTGTTCGTAATTGCCGTGTCTGTCAATTTTCTGTCATTCGTCCAGGCTCAGGAAAGTACAGTACAAATTCGCGGCCCTCGTAGTACCGATGCTGCGCCAGCGCCTTTAACTATTGGCCCGCTAAGCCCATCTGACACCTTATGGCGCGTTGCTGAGCGTATTAAACCTGAAGGAAATATTAGCCTGTATCAGGTTATGTATGCGCTGTATTTGAAAAACCCAGATGCCTTTTTAGATAATAACTTAAACCATTTACGCCCTGGAGTTGTGCTTGTTTTGCCAAGTTTGCAAGATATACAGCAAATTGACATAAATGTTGCGCGACAGAAATCTGAGCAGGACGACAAAGACTGGGCAAAACGGCAAAAAGCGGCCGTAGTAAAAAGTGTAACGCCGAAAAAACCAGAACCTATAGAGACAGTTGAACCTAAATGGCAAGCCGAGCTTGAGCGAATAGGGCAGCAGCGGCGTCAAGATTTAGATAGCTTGCGTGGGCAGTTTGCTGACTCAATGCAGCAAGTTACGGCGATAGTAGAAGAAAATCAGCAGTTAAAAAACAGCTTAATAAGCGTAGAGCAAGAACTTGCTCTGATTAAAGCCCAGTTAGGCGAAGACAGCGAGTTACAGCTGCAAATTAAACAACTGTTAGCGCAACAAGCCGAGCTACTGCAAGCAAAAGTTGAGCAAGATAGCGCTGCTGAGCAAAATGATTGGCAGCAATGGTTTAAAAACCCAATAGTCTGGATTTTAGCCGCATGCGCGCCAGCCCTACTTATCTTATTTGGTATTTTGCTTTGGGTTAAAAAACGCGGCCAACGCACAGAAAAAGTATTAAGTGCGGCCGCAACTGAACCCGTAATTGACCCTTCATATCATTCACCTTTACCGCCACTGGACGAGAGTAGCGATTTAGACGAAAGCTTATTTGAAATAGATGATGCCTTATTAGAGGACGCCTTTAATGACGTAGCAGATTTACCTAGCGACCAGTTACCTGATGATATGCTCACTTTTGATGATGCGCTGTCTTTTGAAGATGACAGCTTATTGCCAGCAGACATCAATACTGCAGAGCAAAATGCTGTGCCCGATTTTGATCCAGACAATATCTTGTCTGACACCGATTTATCGGCGCTGTTAGCGGCAGACGATGATGACGATGACATTATTGAACTGGCAGACGAACATTTTGATATTGACGATGTACTTGACGCTACTCAGAAGCAAACTTCGGCACCACAGGCTGATATCGAAAACATTGACGTTATTGATACGCCAGTAAATGAAATTGAGCTAGAAGATAGTGAAGAGTTTGATATTGATGATCTGATTGATGACATTAACTTTGAGCAACAAGAAGATGAGCAAACTTATCCTGAGCTAGCTGAACCTGCGTTGCAAGAGCTGCAATTAAAGCAAGCACTCACCGACACAACGCCCGTTGCAGAGCAAGATGTTGATAGCATTGATGATATTTTAGATATCGATGTTAGCGACATGGTTGATAATAGCGTGCAATTAGACCGTTTTGATAGCTCAGAATTAGATGAGTTTGCCGAAAGCCTTGCGGCTGAGAGTGATGCGTTAAGTTTAGCTGAATCACTACAAGAGCACACAGCTAACGAACTTACTGATAGTGATGAGGCAATGCTTAACGCTGAATTGGCCGAGTTGCTGGATCAGGTTGACAACAATGCTGCTGATATAAAGAGCGAACAGTTTGTTGCTGATAACGACAACAGCATAGCGAATGATGAGCCAGAAGACGCATTGTTAGCATCTTTAGATTTGACAAAAGCTGATGATGCGTCTGTGGTGAAACCAACAGAAGCCGCACTGTCGGTAGAGAACCCAAGTAAAATATTGGCGCAGTATCCTGAACTAGAACTTACGGATGAGTTAACTAATGCTGATGAGTTTGCCGAATTATTGTTGGATGACGAGCTACCCGCTGATGATGATCTAACAGAGTTAGATGAGTTAGATGAGTTAGATGAGTTAGATGAGTTAGACGCAGACCAAAATATTCTATCTGAGAATGGCGAAGAGCTAGAGCTTGACCCCATTCCTGATGCCCAATTTGACTCGCTAATGTCTGAATTAGAAGCCATGGCTGATAACCTTGAAGCTATGAGTGCGGAGCAAGACTCGTCGATTGAACCACAGGTTATAGCGCCGCCTAGTGCATCAGACGACGGCGGATTTGATTTTAACGATGACGATTTTGTGGAAATAGACAGTTTACTAGCCAATGCTGAGCTGCAAGAGCACGATGTAGATCGCTTTAATCAGCTAAATGTTGATGTTGGCTTAGATGATTATGCTGACATTATTGGTGAGCATGAGCGTAGAGACGTAGACCGAGAAGATAATGGTTATTCGGCTAAGCTTGATTTAGTGCGCGCTTATATTGAAATGGATGACAGCGAAAATGCCGATTTATTATTAGATGACATACTGGCCTCAGATGCGCCAGAACATGTTAAATCTGAAGCACAAAGCCTAAAGCAATAAGTCAGCTGCGCTAAGCGGTAGCATACGTTATAATCGCTACCGTTTATTAATAGGGGGCGGCATGCGCATTGCGTTGGGTATCGAATATGACGGTTCTGCATTTTATGGTTGGCAACGTCAGCGTGAAGTAAATAGCGTACAGCAAGAACTTGAAACGGCGTTAGCAAAAGTAGCTAATCAACCGATTGAGTTGTTTTGTGCCGGCCGCACCGACGCGGGTGTGCATGCGACAAGTCAGGTAGTGCATTTTGATACTAATGTAATGCGTGATAATAAAGCCTGGGTAATGGGCACTAACGCACAGTTACCGGATGCTATAGCGGTGCGCTGGGCAACAGTGGTTGCAGATGATTTTCACGCGCGCTTTAGCGCAACCGCACGACGTTATCGTTACATTATTTATAACCATAAATACCGGCCCGCTATTTTGCGTTCAGGGCTTAGCCATTATCATCAAGCGCTGAATGTTGAATTAATGCAGCAAGCCGCGTTATCATTATTAGGTGAACACGATTTTACCTCGTTTCGCGCTATGCAATGTCAGTCACACAGTCCGTTTCGTAATGTGCATCATGTGAAAATTAGCCGTAGTGACGATTTTGTGGTGATTGATATTAAAGCAAATGCATTTTTACACCATATGGTACGCAACATTACCGGTAGCTTATTGGAAGTTGGTATGCAAAACCGGCCTCCGCAGTGGATCGCTGAGTTGCTCGCGGCAAAAAACCGTAGTTTAGCGGCCGCTACGGCTAAGCCAGGTGGCCTATACTTAGTCGATGTAGATTACCCTGCACACTTCGAAATACCCAAGACGATATTAGGCCCGTTGTTTCTGCCAGACTAACAACGACTACTAAGACCAGTTTTCTGTATTCGATGTCATAGGTTTTGTGCTTTAATAGCGCCGAATTAATGAATTTTGGCGTTTTTTAACGTTATTTCGGCATGGTCAAGTGCGGTGCCGCAGTCAATAGGACATATTTTATGAGTTGGTTAGAAAAAATCCTGCCCAGAACATCCTCTTCTTCTTCACGTCGAGATATACCTGAAGGTGTTTGGACAAAATGTGCTTCCTGTGATGCCGTATTATACAAGGCAGATTTAGATCGTAATTTGGGCGTTTGTCCTAAATGTGATCACCATATGCGCGTAACTGCGCGTGCGCGTTTAACCGGCTTTCTAGATAGCAACACCGTAAAAGAGTTAGCTGCAGATTTAGAGCCACAAGATTTACTTAAATTTAAAGACAGCAAACGCTATAAAGACCGGCTTAGTGCTGCACAAAAAGATACCAATGAGAAAGATGCTATGGTGGTTATGCATGGCACGCTAAAAGGTATGCCTATTGTTGCCGCCGCGTTTGAGTTTGAGTTTATGGGCGGTTCGATGGCCTCAGTGGTGGGGGCTAAATTCGTTGCAGGTGTTGAATATGCAATGAAACATAAAGTGCCCTTTGTTTGCTTCTCTGCCAGTGGCGGTGCGCGTATGCAAGAAGCTCTGTTTTCGTTAATGCAGATGGCCAAAACCAGTGCGGCGTTAGCAAAAATGAGTGAGCAAGGGCTACCTTATATTTCTGTGTTAACCGACCCGACAATGGGTGGCGTATCAGCAAGTTTAGCGATGCTAGGTGATGTAAATATCGGTGAGCCTAAAGCGTTAATTGGTTTTGCTGGCCCGCGGGTTATCGAACAAACGGTGCGTGAAAAATTACCTGAAGGCTTCCAGCGCAGTGAATTTTTATTAGAACATGGTGCTATTGATATGATTGTTGACCGCCGTAAAATGCGCGATACAATTGCACGACTAGTCGCTAAGTTTATGCAGCTGCCTGCTCCGGTATCAGAGCACGACGCCGCTTAAGGTGTTAATGTCTAAAGTTATTTCGCAAAGCCAATCATGCCAAAGTCTGGCCGATTGGCTTTGTTATATCGAACAAAGCCATCCCATTCATCAAATTGAACTCGGTTTAACACGAGTACTTGATGTTGCGCAGCGTGCTAACTTACAGCAGTTACCCGGTAAGGTTATTCTTATTGGTGGCACTAATGGTAAGGGCACCACTGCTCGAGTATTAGAACAACTATTAGCGGCGCAAGGTTTTAGTGTCGGCGTATATAGCTCACCACATTTGCTTAAGTTTAATGAACGTTTGCGTATTAATGGTGCCGACTTACCTGATACTGATTGGTTAGATGCGTTCGCTTTTATTGAACAATTACGTGGCGACATTGCGCTAACTTATTTTGAGTTTACGACACTAGTTGCCTTTCGTATTTTACAGCAACAGCAACCTGATTTTTGTTTAATTGAGGTCGGCTTGGGCGGTAGGTTAGATGCGACAAACATTGTTGCCCCTGACGTTAGCGTTATTACAACCATTGGTTTAGACCACCAAGATTGGCTAGGCAATGACAGAGAAAGTATTGCTACAGAAAAGGCGGGTATTTTCCGGGCAGGTAAACCTGCAGTAATTGGTGAGTTACAACCACCGCTATCTTTATTGCAACACGCTAAAAAATTAAATTGTCAGCTGATGTTAGCCCAGCACGATTACAGCTACATCGAGCAAGCTGCACAGTGGCAATGGCAGTCTAAGTATCATCAGTTTTCCGAGTTACCGCTACCGGCCATGCCAGTACAAAATGTGGCATCGGCATTAGCGGTGCTTGAACAGTTAAACCTATTACCTGATTCTGCGCAGTTAAGTGCGGTGTTATCTGGGTTAAGCCTACCAGGGCGCATGCAGTGGTTGCAGCAACAGCCAGCGATTGTTTTAGATGTTGCGCATAATCCGCAATCGGCAGC
Source organism: Rheinheimera sp. D18 (assembly GCF_004345025.1). GTDB lineage: Bacteria > Pseudomonadota > Gammaproteobacteria > Enterobacterales > Alteromonadaceae > Alishewanella > Alishewanella metallidurans. The sequence goes on from NZ_CP037745.1 coordinate 1,047,131, forward strand.
TTATTTAGCAACGCAGCTGGTTAAATTGAAACCTAAATTTAGTCGGGTATCTGCGCTAGTAGGTATGTTAAAAGATAAGGATATTCAGCAAACTCTGTTACCCTTGACGCCATTGTTTGATCAATGGCATCTTGTAACGCTAGGTGGTGCAAGGGGCGCATCAGCGCAGCAATTGGCTGATAAGTTAACTAATCATACCGGTACCTTGCAGTTACACGACGATGTATTACAAGCATTTAAGCAAATTAGCCTTAAATTACAGCCTGATGAGTTATTGGTTGTGTTTGGTTCTTTTTTCACTGTATCCGCCGTATTAGCCGGTCAGCAGGAGGCAAAGTGACACCTGCATTTAAACATCGTTTATTGGGCACTGCGATACTGGTTATGGCAGGTGTTATTTTTTTGCCCGATTTATTGGATGGCGAAAAACAAATCGTAAAAGACGATTTTAAAGTTATTCCTAATCGTCCGGAATTTAAAGGTGTGCAACAGCAACAAGTATTGCAGCAACAGCCGTTTACCCAGGCTGAAACTGAAATTGAGCAGCAATCTATCAATGAACAGGCCTTAGATAATGACGATGTTGCTAACACAGCAACAGAGCCGACGCTTTCAACCCAGCAATATGCTCAGGTAACCGCTCCCGTGGTAAACCAGCCCATCACTCGGGCGAGTAACGCTGCGTTAGCGCAAAGCGGCTGGGTAGTGCGTGTAGGCTCTTTTAGTAAAGAGCAAAATGCCAATGCATTAGTACTAAAGTTGCGCCAAGCTGGCTTTGTTACCTTCACGCGTAATATTTCCAATGCTGATGGCGTTAAGTTAACCAGCGTACTAGTTGGCCCAGAGCTGCGAAAAGACAAGTTAGAGCAGCAGTTAACTAAGTTACAACAGCTTACTGGTATTGAAAAGTTATCAGTAATGAACTATCAGCCCACCGAAAATAATTAGCCAAGCAGGCGCGTAATTTGTTAGAATACGCGCCGTCCTCAAGCAACCTTTGGAAGCAAATGGTCTGGGTTGATTATGCCATTTTGGCAATCATAGCGTTATCATCCGTTATTAGTTTGGTGCGTGGTTTTGTTAAAGAAGCCATATCACTAGCAGTTTGGATTCTGGCATTTTTTATCGCCAGTCAGTACTATTCGCATCTAGCTGGTATGTTTAGTTCTATTCAGGACGAAACACTACGTAACGCGTGTGCAATAGCAATTCTGTTCGTTTGTAGCCTAATTCTTGGCGCACTTATTAATTATATTATCGGCAAACTAGTGCAATCTACCGGTTTGTCTGGCACCGACCGACTGCTTGGTTTGGTGTTTGGCGCGTTACGCGGCGTTTTGGTTGTTAGCGCTATCCTATTTTTTATGGATGCCTTTACCCCAGCAGCTGGCGCTGATTGGTGGCAAAGCTCAGTATTAATCCCTGAATTTGGTTTTATTATTGAATGGTTCTTCGATTATTTGAAGAGCCACTCTAGTTTTATGCAAAAGCCTTAACGCTGGCGAGGAAAAACCCATGTGTGGTATTGTTGGTATTGTTGGAAAAGTTCCTGTTAATCAAGCACTTTATGATGGTTTGATCGTGCTGCAGCACCGTGGTCAGGATGCTGCTGGTATTGTTACCTTAGACAACAACACGCTGCGCTTACGTAAAGCAAATGGCTTAGTAAAAGACGTGTTTGAACCGCGCCACATGCAGCGTTTAGCTGGTAATATTGGTATTGGCCATGTGCGTTATCCTACCGCAGGCTCGGCAAGTACCGCCGAGGCTCAACCATTTTATGTTAATAGCCCGTTTGGTATTGCGCTGGCACATAACGGTAACTTAACCAATTCACATTTACTCAAAGAAGACATTTTTTCAGTAGCTCGTCGCCACGTTAATACTACGTCTGATTCTGAAGTGTTATTAAACGTACTCGCACATGAGTTGCACAACAGTGGCGTAATGGCGTTACAACCAGAGCATATTTTCCGGGCCGTTGCTAATGTGCATCGTAAAGTTAAAGGCGCATATGCGGTAGTAGCGTTAATAATTGGCCACGGTTTATTAGCATTTCGTGACCCAAATGGTATTCGACCATTGGTAATGGGTAAGCGCGAAACTGAGCTTGGTACTGAATATATGGTAGCGTCTGAAAGCGTGGCCTTAGACGCTGACGGCTTTACAGTATTGCGTGATATATCACCAGGCGAAGCCGTCTACATTACGGAACAGGGTGAGCTACATAGTTTTCAATGTGCCGAAAATCCAAGTTATACCCCCTGTATTTTTGAATATGTGTATTTTGCCCGACCGGACTCTACTATTGATAACATTTCGGTATATGCATCTCGTGTTGCTATGGGCACCATGTTGGGCCATAAAATAAAGCGTGAATGGGCACATTTAGACATTGATGTAGTAATACCTATTCCTGAAACAAGTAATGATGCCGCGCTGCAAATTGCCACTGAACTTGGTTTACCTTATCGCCAGGGGTATGTAAAAAATCGCTATATTGGTCGTACTTTTATTATGCCAGGGCAAGAGGCGCGTAAGAAATCGGTTAAACGTAAACTTAACGCGATTAAGCAGGAGTTTAAAGGCAAAAACGTGTTGTTAGTCGATGATTCTATTGTTCGAGGTACTACCTCGCAACAAATTATAGATATGGCACGTGAAGCGGGAGCAAAGAAAGTGTATTTTGCCTCTGCAGCACCAGAGGTGCGTTTTCCGAACGTTTATGGTATCGACATGCCATCGGCAAATGATTTAATTGCTCATGGTCATGACGTCGACAGTATTTGTAAAATTATCGGCGCTGATGGTTTAATTTTTCAATCGTTACCTGATTTAATTGAAGCCGTACGCCAGGGTAACCCAGAAATTAAACGCTTTGAAACCTCAGTATTTGATGGTCATTATGTTACCAATGATATTGATCAGGATTATTTAAATCGACTAGATCAAATGCGCAGTGATGATGCCAAAGCCAGGTTAAATGAGGCGATGGCTACTAATTTAGAAACCTACAACGAAGGTTAAACTACGCACGTTAATAAAAAAGGAGCATTTAGCTCCTTTTTTATTGTCATATTATTAGCTAATGGGTGAAGGTAGGGCCGAAACCTGAACTCCATAGCATGGCGGTAGAGGTTAAAACGCACACCAGCAATATTAAACCGCTGGTCACCACTGAGCTGGCATAAATAAAACCACGCTCCTCTGGAATATGCATCATTATTGGTACGCCAACGTACAATAAATAAATTGAATACGCCAAGCCAATAAGGCCAACAACCATTACTACCCATAGCTCAGGATACAAACCGGCAAAGCCAACCATAAATAACGGCGTTGCGGTGTAAGCGGCAAGTTCAAGAGTTTGCGTATAGGAAGGCGCGGAACCAAAAGTGTGAGCCATCCAGTGGGCAAGTACGGCTAAGGCAAATACCCCAGCAACCAACGCAACATACATTGCGATTGATAATAGTAAAGCACTGTCGGGAGTAAGCATAATGCGATTACCAACGCCGATGCTCCAACCTAAATGTACCGCGGAATAGTAAGCGCAAACTGAGGGTATTAATGCTATTAGTAGAATGTGGATTAAGCTATAACGAAAACTTTCATGTCTTGCATCTATCGTATGCCATTCCTCTTTTGGATGAGCATACAGTCCCCATAAGTGATTCAATATCATAATTATTATCCTTGTCACTAGGTGTAACATCGGGGTTATCTTAAGATAACTTCAGCATCAGTTATGACTAAAATATTCTACTTCGTCAAGTAGCTTGATAGCTTTCATAATCAACTTTTTAGTTTAAGTATCAATAAAAAAAGGAGCCTTGGCTCCTTTTTTGTTTTTAGCGCTCAGTTAATTAGTAAATATCGGGCCAAAGCCGGAGCTCCATAACATCGCTGTTGCCGTTAATACACAGACCAACAGCACTACGCCGCTAGTGACAACAGAAGTGACATAGATAAAACCACGCTCTTCTGGAATATGAATTAGTATTGGTGTACCAACGTATAACAGGTAAACGGAATAAATTAAGCCCAGCAGACCTACAACCATTACTACCCAAAGTTCAGGATAAAGAGCCGCAAAACCAACCATAAATAGAGGTGTTGAGGTATAAGCCGAGAGTTCAAGCGCTTGCGTATAGTTAGGTGTTGCGCCAAAGGTTCGAGCCATCCAGTGCGCTAATACGGCTAAAGCAAATACGCCGACAACTAAAGCGGCATACATAGCTACTGATAGCAATATTGCACTATTAGCCGTAATCATAATGCGTTCGCCAGTACCTATGCTCCAGCCTAGGTATACAGCAGAATAGTAAGCGCATACTGAGGGTATTAATGCGATAAGAAGAATATGAATTAAGCTGTAACGAAAGCTTTCATGTCGCGCATCTATGGTATGCCATTCTTCTTTAGGATGAGCATATAATCCCCATAAGTGGTTTAATATCATAATTATGATCCTTGTCACTAGGTGTGACATCGCTGTTATCGTAAGATAACTTTAGATCAGTTATGACTAAAATGTTTTATTTTGTCACGTATGTTTAGCAAAACTAAGGCAAGGTATTACGGTTACTACGATAACTTGGTACCAATTAGTAGATCCGTTATACTGCTAGCCCTGTTTAAAAGCTGAACGTTAATAATGCATAGTACTGAAATTCAACAACTTATAATACCAATACAGCAATTGTGCTTCTATAGCATCCATGATTAGCAATCCTTAGAGGTGACCGTGTTTCTTCCTCCATGCTAATATACTGTAACCAATAACTGAGAGGATCACTAACCCTAATAACTGATAAATAGGTATTACTGCAAAAATGAGTGCTGCCTGACCATCTGTACCTGACATAGGCCTGAGTGATTCTAAATAGAGGGGAATAGGCACTACACTGGTTATAGCACCAGATACAGGAATAACTTGGCTTTTAAGCTTCCCAGTAAGTTGGATAACAGCAATACACAGCGGCATAATAATGGGAACAGTTATCCAATACCATATAAACCAAGTGGTATGCCCTGTTATACATATAACGATTATTAACGATACGATCATTAATAAAGCAGGGCCATACTTAGTTTTATCTGTCAGTTGCATGTGGCATACCTCTTACAATTTTCTGTATTTTAGCTTATTGAGTTTTAAAATTTTATAGTCTCTATTCGATCAGTTTAGGTGCATTTTAGTGATCGATTATATGACAGTTTCCGCTTTGCCAAATTATGGAATGTAATGAAAGCTACAGTTCTTTTCAAGAACGTAATAACCGCCGAGGCCGTCAGGAAAACGCCATAACTCACAGCTCTGGAAAATACTGCCTCCATTGGTATGAGGATAGTTATCGGTAATATAACCGCCTCCACTTCCGCCTTGTAATGGTGCATTAGGCGCGCACTCGGCGGCATTAGTATTTTGAGTTGCATCGCAATATGCCGTTATAGCAATAGGGTGGTTTTTTACAAATTGGTAATATATTTCAGCCTGTGATGAAAGAATTAAACCTAACAATACTTTTCCGGTATTACTTGACCACCAGTTTCCAATGACGTTCTGCAGTACTGTATTTCTCATATTAAATTTGAATGCGTCATCACAGCTGCCTTTACTGCGCGTGCTGCTATAACAGATATCATGGGCGTTACAAGCAGCTTCAAATGGGAAATTTGGAATAAGTGCATAAGTCCATGGCGAGTTTGGAGTGCCACAACCGTTTGCAATAGAATTGTTTAATTGTAATATTTCTGAACCTTGGGAGTAAGTGCTTATAGCGTTGGTGCTACGATATTCTTCAAATGCCGCCTTTAACTCATGGTAACCGTTTATAGCTGGTGCTACATCTGCTGGCAGTGCTTGAGGAATTGCGATTAGATGTCTTATCGATGGCTCGAGAGGAATGCCAACGTGTTCATTGTAATAGTCCGGATCCAGTACAATTTCAAATGCTTTTGCTTCGCGTCTATCAATATTAATAACGATTACATTTCCAATGCCAGCTTCTTTCGCAGCATTAGCATATACAGAAGGTGCTATACAAATGTTACAAATAACAACTTCTGTAGGAAGTGAAGCATTAGCATGTGTGATCAAACATAATATTGCCAACACAATTACTGCTATTTTTTTTAATTTCATACTTATAAAGTGCATTAAATATTCTTCTTATTGTTTGTTCCCAATATATATCATGCCGCCTTTTTAATGTAACCTAATATGGTTTGAATGTATTTTTATGTTTATTTTTTCGCCTCACTTTGCTTTTATGTTGCTATTTTTAATTTCACTTGTAACTTAATCAGGTATTATTTAGAAGTGAAATTGCCAAACACATTTATATTACCGAGAGAGCTTCTCATTGCTGCTACTATTCTGTTTTCTGTAACCACTTTTCTGTCGGATATGAAGCTGCTAAAATCGACAAAAATCGAGTTTTATAGATATGATGTTTGATATTCTACTTCAGCCTGTCAACCAGTTTTTAAAATGCTCTACTCCTCAGTCTTGGCTTGATAAGGCTAAAAAGCCTGAAAATCTGTCAATCTTATTAACTGATCATCTTGTCTGTGAATTAAAGGCGGCACAATCAGCTATGTATTTAATTCGCCGTTATGCTGCTGATGAGCAAAGCGGTGAGGCTTTGCTGCAGTGGCTTAAACCGTACGAAGATTTTACCTATCGTCAGCAAGGTGATTGGCGTGTACTTGCTGGTTTAAGTTTAAAAAAGTCGATGATAGCTCAAGCAACTTCTGCCTATACACAAGATATTATTGATAAAATGGTATTACTGATAAAGGAAGAGTTGCATCATTTTTACCAGGTGTTAGAGGTGATGGCGCAGCAGGGCATTAGCTATGAAAAAATTAGCTCCAGCCGCTACGCCAAAGGTTTATTAAAGCATGTGCGCACCTATGAGCCGGCAGCTATGATCGATAAGCTTATATGCGGAGCGTATATTGAAGCACGGTCATGTGAACGTTTTGCTAAACTAGCGCCATTATTACCAACCAACATCGCCGATTTTTATATTTCACTATTACGTTCAGAAGCGCGGCATTATCAAGATTATTTGGCACTAGCCCATGATATAGCACAACAAGATATTAGTGAGCGCATAGATTTTTTCGGCAAAGTTGAAGCTTTGCTTATTAGCGAACCTGATACTGACTTTAAATTTCACAGTGGTACGCCGGTATAAATGCCTAGCGCTGTTAATTCGTTAGGCTAGTAAAATGTAACTGCCACTGGTTTTTCGTTACGGTTAAATAGCTACTTTGCGTATACCAATCGCCCAATACATAGCGTTCTGCATTCTGGCCGTTTACTTTAAGTTGGTGAACGGCAGGCCTATGTGTATGGCCATGAATTAGCTTTAGTACACCGGCGTTGGCCATAACTCGTGGCACTTCATCCGGCGTAACATCCATTATTTGCGGTGCGGTTTGATTTATATACTGCTGTTTATGTTTTGCACTTTTTGCTCTAGCTTTACGCGCTAAATGCTGGCGATACGATAATGGTGTACGTAATAACAACCACTGCCACCAAGGCTGGTTCCACCATTTACGAAATTTCTGATAGGCAATATCTAAGGTGCATAGGCTGTCACCATGCATGATTAAAGTGGGTGTGCCGTATAGATTTATCACTTGTTGCGGCGGCAACAGCCGCATACCACAACGCTTAGCGTAAGCGTCGCGCAGCACAAAATCGCGATTACCATGAATAAAATAAACCGGAACACCGCTATTTGATAATTCATGTAGTGCTGCGGCAACTTCAGCCACTAAGGGTTCGGGGTTGTCATCGCCAATCCAGACTTCAAATAAATCGCCCAAAATATATAAAGCATCAGCATGTATTGCTTGCTGCTGCAAGAAGCGCATAAATGCTGCAGTAATATCAGGCCGGTCTGCAGCAAGGTGCAGATCGGCTATAAAGAGCGTATGCGCTTCAGGCGTTAGCATATTAATTAAGCGTGTAATTCAGCTTTTTCGATAATAACCGGTGTTACCGGCACATCGCTATGGCCATTAGTGCGGCCTGTTGCTACTTTTTTGATGCTGTCGATAACATCCATGCCTTCAACCACTTCACCAAATACACAGTAACCCCAGCCAGAGCTTGTTTCTGAACTGAAATTCAAAAAGTCGTTATCGGCAATGTTAATAAAGAACTGACAAGTTGCTGAATGTGGATCGTTAGTGCGTGCCATAGCTATAGTACCTTTAGTGTTAGGTACTTTATTGTTAGCTTCGTTTTTTATAGTAGCTTTAGTTTCCTTCTGTTCCATATCAGCAGTAAAACCACCGCCTTGGATCATAAAGCCGTTAATTACACGGTGAAAAATAGTATTGTCAAAAAAACCATCTTTTACGTAACTAATAAAATTTTCTACTGTTACCGGTGCTTTATCAGCAAATAAGTTAAGTTTAATAATGCCGTGGTTAGTGTGTAAGCTAATCATAATTCGAGATCCTCAGTTAAAGTGGCGCTATTCTACCGCAGCTAAGGCAAATCATAAAGCAAGGATAGCCGCGTTAATGCGCTGGTGATACACTAACGGGCTGATCACACATCAGTATTTTGCTGGCTGACGCTCTAGGCCCTAATTAACCCGTTTCGAGGATGGCATGTTACAAATTTTTAATACCCTAAGCAGAAAAAAAGAACAATTCACGCCGATTGAACCTGGCAAAGTAGGGCTTTATGTCTGCGGTATTACAATCTACGACTATTGCCATGTTGGTCACGGCCGTACCTATGTTGCGTTTGATGTGATAAATCGCTATTTACGCTTTAGCGGCTACGATGTCACCTATGTGCGTAATATTACTGATGTTGATGACAAAATCATTAAACGCGCTGCAGAAAATAACGAAAGTTGCGATGCGTTAACTGAACGTTTTACCCAAGCTATGCATGCTGACTTTGCCGCGCTGGGTTTATTACCTGCAGATATAGAACCACGTGTCACTACACATATGGCCGAAATCATCAGTTTAATTGAGCAGCTGCTAGAAAAAGGCTTTGCTTATGTGGCTAAAGACGGTGATGTACTGTTTGATGTGAGTAAATACGCTGCCTATGGTGAGTTAAGTCAGCAAAATTTAGATATGCTTAAATCCGGTGCTCGGGTTGAAGTGGCTGACAATAAAGACGACCCGCTTGATTTCGTATTGTGGAAAACCGCGAAGCCGAACGAGCCGTTTTGGCAATCGCCATGGGGTAATGGTCGCCCAGGTTGGCATATCGAATGTTCAGCCATGAGCGCTAAACATTTGGGCCAACATTTTGATATTCATGGCGGTGGTTCTGATTTACAGTTCCCGCATCACGAAAACGAAATTGCTCAGTCAACCTGTGCCCATAGTCATAAGTACGTTAATACCTGGGTACACACAGGTATGGTGCAAGTTGATAAAGAAAAAATGTCGAAATCTTTAGGCAACTTTTTTACCGTTAAAGATGTACTTGCGCAATACAATGCTGAAACCGTGCGGTATTTTCTCTTATCAAGCCATTACCGTAGCCAGTTAAATTATTCTACGGAAAACCTTGAGCAATCTCACGCCGCATTAGGTCGGCTATATACTGCACTGCGTAATGTGGTGCCAACCGAAAACGTAGATATGCATAGCGACTACGTTACGCGGTTTAAAGCGGCAATGGATGATGATTTTAATACACCAGAAGCTTTACCTGTGCTGTTTGAGTTATCACGAGAAGTTAACCGCTTTAAAGAAATCGAACCGGCCAAAGCAGCCGAGTTAGCGGCAGAATTAAAGCTGTTAGCTGGCATACTTGGCTTATTGCAAGGTGATGCCGAACAGTTTTTGCAATCCGGTACCTCTGATGATGATGTTGCTGAAATTGACGCACTTATTGTAAAGCGTAACGAAGCACGCGCCGCTAAAGACTGGGCGGCAGCTGACGCAGCCCGAGACTCATTAACGGCGAAAGGTATTATTGTTGAAGACAAAAATGGTGTAACTAGCTGGCGCAGAGCTTAAGTTGGGCACAACAAAAAACCGCCGTTAGGCGGTTTTTTGTTGTTAGTGTTTATCGTGATAAAGCTCGCAAGCTTCTAAGGTATTTTCAATTAAACTGGCGACCGTCATTGGGCCAACTCCGCCGGGCACGGGCGTAATATAGCGGGCGTGTTTTACCGCTGTTGCATATTCAATATCACCGACTAGCTTACCTGAATCTAACCGATTGATCCCAACATCAATAACTAACGCACCGGGTTTTACCCAGTCGCCGGGAATAAACTCAGGTCTACCCACTGCCACTACCAATAAGTCGGCACGACGCACTTGGGCCTCCAAGTTTTTGGTAAATTTGTGACATACCGTTGTAGTACAGCCGGCTAATAGCAGCTCTAATGCCATGGGGCGACCCACTATATTCGACGCGCCAACTACTACGGCTTCCATGCCCTTAATATTAACCCCTGTGCTTTGTAGTAGCGTCATAATGCCTTTGGGAGTGCACGAACGCAGCGCGGGCATGCGCTGAGCTAAACGACCGATATTGTAGGGATGAAAGCCATCAACATCTTTATCTGGGTTAATACGTTCTAAAATAGCTGAAGAGTCTAAACCAGCGGGTAGGGGAAGCTGAACTAAAATACCGTCTATGGTATCGTCATTATTAAGCTCATTTATTAGATCGTTAAGTTGTTGCTCACTGGTGTCAGACGGTAAATCATAAGATACTGAGCGAAAGCCTACCTCTTCACAGGCTTTACGTTTACTACCCACGTAAACCTGTGATGCTGGGTCAATACCCACTAGCACTACCGCAAGGCTTGGCGGTCGTTTTCCAGCGGCAACGCGCGCTCGAACTTGTGCGGCAACTTTATCTTTTGTTGCTTGGGCAACAGCTTTCCCATCAATTATTTGTGCGGTCATTTGCTTATATCTCTAGCCTATTTTATTACCACATATTTTCGCACAGCTATAAGCAGAACTCCATCTTGAGATGGTTTGGTTGCATTTATCAACAATAGGTTCAAATAATAGGCAATCGATTGCTTTGTGCAAAAAAAGGTTTGACGCTACAGCGACTCAGCTGTAATATCCTGCCCCGTTGCACTAGTGCAGCGAAGTCGGTGATTGGCGCAGCTTGGTAGCGCACTTGGTTTGGGTCCAAGGGGTCGCAGGTTCGAATCCTGCATCACCGACCAATAATAAAACAGTAAGTTTGTAGCTTGGTAGGGTTTTAGATTTTGCGCCCGTAGCTCAGTCGGATAGAGCAACGGCCTTCTAAGCCGTAGGCCATAGGTTCGAATCCTATCGGGCGCGCCATAACAAGTGTAAAAATGTTCAACGGTGGTTGTAGCTCAGTTGGTAGAGCCCCGGATTGTGATTCCGGTTGTCGTGGGTTCGAGCCCCATCATCCACCCCATTCCTTTGTTCTTGCAGTCGGTGATTGGCGCAGCTTGGTAGCGCACTTGGTTTGGGTCCAAGGGGTCGCAGGTTCGAATCCTGCATCACCGACCATTAGATACAGTCAAAAATAAACTTCGTTACTCAATTAAAATTTAAACCACAAAGTAGTTTCAATATGTGTCGCGCTTAATGTATGCTGAATTTAGCTAGTACATTAAGGATAATGTTTGTGGTTATTGCTGAAACTCCGCGTTTACGTATACGTCATTTGCTGGCTACCGATGCCGCTTTCACTTGTCAGTTACTCAATGAACCTTCTTTTATAGATAATATTGCTGATCGAGGCGTACGCTCCGAGCTTGATGCTATGTATTACCTAGCAGAAGGGCCAATTAAAAGTTATCAGCAATATGGTTATGGCTTATTTTTAGTTGAAGAATGTGCAAGCCAAATGCCCATCGGGTTTTGTGGTTTGTTATACCGAGAAAAGTTACAAGAAACCGACATCGGTTTTGCTTTTGCGCCCGAATTTTGGGGTAAAGGCTATGCCTTTGAGGCCGCATCTGCCGTAATGCATTTTGGCTATGGCTCATTAAAGCTTAAACGCATAGTCGGCCTTACTAGCGCGAGTAATATTAGCTCAATTAAATTGCTTAATCGCTTAGGATTACGCTTTGAAAAAATGGTGAAAATGACGCCAGAAGACGACTATATTCAGCTGTATTCTTAATTTTGATTACCGGCTCGTTGCACTAGGCTCTCATGTTTTACTAACTTATGGTGGGTATTCATTATGCTTATTGTGCTATAAAATCAATTGTTTATGTGGCCAGATTGCAACCGTTCAAGGCAGACACTCCCGCCCTAAGTGGCACTGAAACGCCATTTTTGTTATTATACCCGCCGGAACAACCATTGGAGGAGTTATGATTAACCCATCCTGGCGTCGGGTCGTACTTAAAGTCGGTAGTGCCCTAATCGCGCCAGAAAACCAGGGGTGTAGTGAGCAATATTTGCGTCCCATAGCCGAATTTATCCGGCAGTGCCGACTAAAGGGTCTCGAAGTGATCCTTGTCTCATCAGGTAGTGTAGCCGCTGGCCGCCACCATTTTAACTTTCAACATCAACGTGTGCCCATAGCGTTAAAGCGCGCTATGGCGGCTGTTGGCCAAAGCGAACTTATGAATTTTTGGAGCAGATGCTTCGATTTCCCTTGCGCTCAGGTATTACTAACACACGGCGATCTTAGCGATCGGGTACGGCATCTTAATATTCAAAATACGCTGCGCCGATTGTTAGATCATCAAGTACTGCCCATAGTTAACGAAAACGATACGATAGCCACAGATGAAATAAAGGTTGGCGATAATGACAACCTTGCCGCAATGGTGGCAACGGTCGCAAACGCGGATGCATTAATAATTTGTTCAGATGTGGCGGGTTTATATACTGCTGATCCAAACAAAGATCCAAACGCAACTTTAATACCTACGGTGCAACATATTAGCCCTGAAATTTATGCCTTAGCGGGTGGGGCATCATCAAATGTCGGTACTGGTGGTATGCGAACTAAAATAGAAGCTGCAGAAAAAGCCGTCGCACATGGGATCGATACCTTAATTATTGATGGTCACCAAGAACAAAGTTTTCAACGTCTTTTAGCGGGTGAAAATCCGGGAACCATTTTTTACGGCCATGCTAATCCTTTGTCGGATAAAAAGCAGTGGGTGCGTCATACGTTAAGAGCTAAAGGCGAAATCTGGGTCGATGATGGTTGCATTGAAGCATTAAGCCAACACGGCGCTTCATTGTTATGCAGTGGTATTGTTAGCATCAAAGGTGAATTTGAATCGGGTGATGCGGTACTAATACGTTGTGCTTTGGGTAAGCGTAAAGTAGCTAAAGGTGTTAGCCGATTTAGCGCTAGCGAGCTATTTTCGATTAAAGGGCAGCAAAGCAGAGATATTGCCGCTTGTCTTGGCTATTGCCCTACCGGCAGTGATGCCGTAATCCATCGCAGCGAAATGATGTTATTGGAGAGAATATGAATACCGATATCGCGGCCAGCATTGCCGCTAAAGCGTCACAAGCTGCTAAAGCTGTCGCTAATTTAACTACCGAACAAAAAAATGCCGTATTACAGAGCATGGCTGACCATATTCGCTGTGCCACAGACAGTATTTTACAAGCAAATAAAGATGAAGTTGCTACAGCCAGTGCTAATGACACCAGTGCAGCGATGCTTGACCGTTTAACATTAACGCCAGAGCGTGTTGAGGCTATGGCTAAAGCCATAGAGCAAATAATCGCGCTACCCGATCCAGTAGGCGCAACTCGGCATATTGAGCAGCGGCCTAATGGCATCAATATTGAAAAACGTCGCATTGCGTTGGGCGTGATCTGCATGATTTACGAAGCACGGCCTAACGTTACTGCAGATGCGGGGGCACTGTGTTTTAAATCGGGCAATGCGGTTATTTTACGTTGCGGCCGAGAGGCGATTCAAACCAGTTTAGTGATAGCACAAGCTATGCAGCAAGCACTTCGCGAACATCAGCTACCTGATGAGGTTGTTAGCATCGTGCCAGACCCAGACCGTGATTTAATGCTGGCTTTGTTAAAGCAAGATCAGTATATCGATCTTGTTATTCCGCGCGGTGGAGAAGGTTTAATTCGCTTTGTCACTGAACATAGCCGTATTCCAGTAATTCAACATTTTAAAGGTGTCTGCCATCTGTATGTTGATCAATCAGCAAATTTAAACATGGCGTTAGAGCTACTGATTAACGGTAAGGTGCAGCGCCCAGGTGTGTGTAATGCATTAGAAGGGCTGCTGGTTAATAAGGTGATTGCAGCTGAATTTCTACCTCAAGTCGCCGCTGCATTTTCTCAGCACGACGTGATCGTGCACGCTTGTCAGCAAAGTATCGGCTATTTCGCTCAAGCTCAGCCTATTGCAAACAATGAGTTTGGCCAAGAATACTTAGCTGCAGAAATCGCAATCCGTATTGTTGATGATATCGATGGCGCGATGGCACATATTGACCAGTTCGGTAGCCAACATACCGAAGTTATTTGCACAGAAAATCACACTAATGCAGAGCGGTTTATTCGCCAAGTTGATTCTGCGGTGGTTATGCATAATACCTCTTCGCGATTTTCTGATGGCGGCGAGCTGGGTTTAGGTGCGGAAATAGGCATATCAACCAGCAAACTGCATGCTTATGGCCCAATGGGGCTAGAAGCGCTAACTACCGAAAAATATGTTGTGACCGGTAGCGGACAAACACGTCTTTAGTTGGTAAAAACCACAAAATAGCTAACGCAGTCTGGATAATTTACTGACTAGACTGCGTTTTTTTATGCCACAAAGTTTAGCTAAATCGAGCTTAAGCTAGGGCTCGACGTCAGACATTTACCCCGCTATAATGCCGCGTCCTTTTTTATAACAGGTCTGGTTAGGTATCGTTTTTTTATACTAGACCATACTGCTAAGGCGTTGATTACGCGCCCGTTTTTGAATTTGAGGTAACAAGATGCAAGTTTCTGTGGAAACCACTCAGGGTTTAGAGCGCCAGTTAACGATCACTGTACCGGCCAACAAAATTGATTCAGAAGTAAAAAACCGTTTACGTGATCTGGCAAAACGCCAGCGTATCGACGGTTTCCGTCCAGGTAAAGCGCCTGTAGCATTGATCCAGAAGCGTTATGGCATGGCAGTGTTGCAAGAAGTTGCAGGTGAGCAAATGCAGCGTCATTTCTATGATGCGATTATTGCTAATAAACTTGCTCCAGCTGGCACACCTACGTTTGCACCTGGTCAGTTAGAACAAGGTAAAGACTTAGAATTTAAAGCTACGTTTGAAGTTTATCCAGAAATAGAAGTTAAAAACTTAGATAAAATAGCCGTAGACAAACCAGTAGTAGAAATAGCTGACGCAGATATGGCGAAAATGCTAGATACCTTACGTAAGCAACACGCTACGTGGGAAGAGAAAAAAACTAAAGCCGCAAAAGGCGATCGCGTTGTTATTGATTTCGTTGGCTCTATTGATGGTGAAGAATTTGAAGGCGGTAAAGCCACAAACTTCAATCTAGATTTAGGCGAAGGCCGTATGATCCCAGGTTTTGAAGACGGTATCATTGGCAAAAAAGCCGGTGAGCAAGTTACGGTTGACGTTACTTTCCCTGAAGAATACCACGCTGAAAACTTAAAAGGTAAAGCGGCTAGCTTCGCTGTTACTGTAAATAAAGTAGAAAAGCAGGTACTGCCTGAGCTTAATGACGAGTTCGCAGCGTTGTTTGGTTTAGAAACCGCCACTATCGATGCGTTAAAAGTTGAAGTACGCAAAAATATGGAACGTGAGCTAAACCAAAACATTAAAGCAAAAGTAAAAGAACAAGTGATTAAAGGCTTATTAGCCAATAACGACATTGAAGTACCACAAGCTTTAATTAGTGGTGAAGTTGATGTGTTGCGTAAACAAGCTATGCAGCGCTTCGGTAACAATATGGACCCGAAACAATTACCAGAATTGCCAGCATCATTATTTGAAGAGCAGGCAAAAGATCGGGTTAAAATTGGTTTGTTGCTGGGTGAAATAATTAAAACTAGCGAATTGAAAGTTGACGACAAGAAAGTTCAAGAATTAATTGAAACGGTTGCGTCTGCTTATGAAGATCCGCAAGAAGTAGTGCAGTACTACAATAGTAATAAAGAGTTATTACAGAGCATGCGTAACGTAGCACTGGAAGAACAAGCTATTGAAGTTGTTTTAGCTAGCGCGAAAGTAACAGAACAAAAAGCGGCGTTTGACGAGATAATGAACCCGCAAGCCGCCAACTAATATTGACTTATTTGGGCTTGACGGCTTTAATGGCTCGGACAACAGTTCGGGCCATTTTATTTTCTGCGACAATAAAACCCAGCCATTTAGAGGGAATCCTACAACATGTCTATGCCGAATCATCTTAATGATATCGTAAACGCTTTGGTACCAATTGTTGTTGAACAAACTGCGAAAGGTGAGCGTTCTTATGATATTTACTCACGTTTATTAAAAGATCGTATTATATTTTTGACCGGCCAAGTTGAAGATCACATGGCCAATCTAATTGTGGCGCAATTGTTATTTTTAGAGTCAGAAAACCCAGAAAAAGATATTTACATTTATATTAATTCACCAGGCGGATCGGTTACTGCTGGCTTATCAATATACGATACCATGCAGTATATCAAACCAAATATTTCCACCATTTGTGTAGGTCAGGCGGCCAGTATGGGCGCATTCTTATTATCTGGTGGCGCTAAAGGCAAGCGTTATATTTTGCCAAATGCACGGGTAATGATCCACCAGCCTTTAGGCGGCTTTCAAGGCCAAGCTACTGATTTTGAAATACATGCTCGTGAAATTTTGGGCATAAAAGAAAAGTTAAACCGTTTAATGGCCGAGCATACTGGCAAGACTTATGAACAAGTATGTAAAGACACCGAGCGTGATAATTTCTTAAGTGCACAACAAGCCTTGGAATATGGCTTAGTAGATGCCATATTTACTAACAGAGACGCGAAGTAATCATTTTATGCAGTCAGTAATAGCTGACTGCTCCGTAGTAAAAGAGGTAGTTACATGTCTGATCACCGCACTGACGGCGATAAGAGCGGTAAACTGTTGTACTGTTCTTTTTGTGGCAAATCACAGCATGAAGTGCGTAAATTGATCGCAGGCCCACAGGTTTATATTTGTGATGAATGTGTTGATTTATGCAATGACATTATTCGCGAGGAAATTAAAGATATTTCTCCGAAACGCGACGCTGATAAATTACCAGTGCCGAAAGAGATCCGAGCGCACCTTGACGATTATGTAATCGGTCAAGAACACGCTAAAAAAGTACTAGCTGTTGCAGTTTATAATCATTACAAACGTTTACGTAGTGCACAGCACAAACAAGACGTTGAGCTAGGTAAGAGTAATATCTTATTAATTGGCCCTACAGGCAGTGGTAAAACCTTACTTGCTGAAACCTTAGCACGCTTATTGGACGTGCCCTTTACTATGGCCGATGCCACAACCTTAACTGAAGCCGGTTATGTTGGTGAAGACGTAGAAAATATTATTCAAAAGCTGCTGCAAAAATGTGATTACGACGTCGAAAAAGCACAGCGTGGTATTGTTTACATTGATGAAATAGACAAAATTTCACGTAAATCAGATAATCCGTCTATTACGCGAGATGTATCTGGTGAAGGTGTGCAACAAGCGCTACTAAAACTGATCGAAGGTACTATTGCTTCAGTACCACCACAAGGTGGGCGTAAGCACCCGCAACAAGAGTTTTTGCAGGTAGATACCTCTAAAATTTTATTTATTTGTGGTGGCGCGTTTGCTGGCTTAGATAAAGTAATCGAGCAGCGCTGTGCTAAAGGCTCAAGTATCGGTTTTGGTGCAGAGGTGCGCAGCAAAGAAAGCACACGTAGCATCAGCGAATCATTTCGCGATGTCGAGCCAGAAGATCTCGTTAAGTATGGCCTTATTCCTGAGTTTATTGGCCGCTTGCCGGTAGTGGCAACGCTAACTGAACTAGATTTAGCCGCGTTAGTTACTATTCTTAGCGAACCGAAAAATGCGGTGGTTAAACAGTTTGCGGCTTTATTTGCCATGGAAGATGTTGAACTTGAGTTCCGTGAAGATGCGTTAAAGGCCATCGCACAAAAAGCGATGGAACGTAAAACCGGTGCTCGCGGCCTGCGCTCAATCCTAGAAGCTGTGTTGCTTGATACCATGTACGAGCTGCCATCAATGAAGGATGTTACTAAGGTTGTTATTGATGAAACTGTGATCCGCGGTGAAAGCACGCCGATTTTAATTTATCAAAGCAACGAGCCAGTTGTGGCTGAATCACACTAAAATAGTGTCAGAGCAACATTTTTTATAAAAAAGGAGCTGATTTAGCTCCTTTTTCGTATTGGTAATTGAAGTTTTTAAAACGAACCCCATATACTTAAATATATTCGCGCCTGCAGAAACTAAATTCGAGAGAGAATTCATGACATCAGAAAATGCTGAACGTTTGCATATGCCCGTGTTGGCTCTGCGCGACGTTGTCGTATATCCCCATATGGTCATTCCATTGTTTGTTGGACGGGCAAAGTCTATAAAATGTTTAGATGCCGCGATGGACAACGATAAGCAAATCTTTTTGGTTGCCCAAAAAGACGCCACTTTGGATGACCCAGCCGCTACCGATTTATACCAAGTTGGTACCGTAGCGACTATTTTACAATTATTAAAACTGCCAGACGGTACGGTTAAAGTGTTAGTTGAAGGCAGTCGCCGTGCGCGGTTGGTTGAGTTTACTGAAACCGACGCCTCATTTGCGGCCTATGTCGATATTATTGAAACGGCTGAGGTTGATAGCAGCGAGCAAGAAGTATTCTTACGCTCAGCGATTAATCAGTTTGAAGGTTACATTAAGCTTAACAAGAAGATCCCACCAGAAGTGCTAACCGCATTAAGCGGTATCGATGAGCCTGCGCGTTTAGCGGATACTATGGCTGCACATATGCCATTGAAGGTCGAAGATAA
Source organism: Rheinheimera sp. D18 (assembly GCF_004345025.1). Taxonomy (GTDB): domain Bacteria; phylum Pseudomonadota; class Gammaproteobacteria; order Enterobacterales; family Alteromonadaceae; genus Alishewanella; species Alishewanella metallidurans. Next base: position 1,066,126 of record NZ_CP037745.1, read on the forward strand.
GCAAAAAGTACTGGAAATTTTCGACGTAACCGAACGGTTAGAATTTTTAATGGCGATGATGGAAAGCGAAATTGATATTCTTCAAGTTGAGCGCCGTATTCGTAGCCGCGTTAAAAAACAAATGGAGAAAAGCCAGCGCGAGTATTATCTGAATGAACAGATGAAAGCCATTCAGCGCGAGCTGGGCGAGCTAGAAGACGCGCCTGACGAATTTGAAACCCTAAGTAAGAAAATTGAAGAAGCACAGATGCCGGCCGAGGTTGCAGATAAAGCTAAAGCTGAACTGCAAAAACTAAAGATGATGTCACCGATGTCAGCTGAAGCTACCGTAGTGCGCAGTTATATCGATTGGTTGGCTAACGTGCCTTGGAAAAAACGCAGTAAAGTGAAGAAAAACCTAGCGGTAGCCGAGCAAATTCTTAATGCCGATCACTATGGTTTAGAAAAAGTTAAAGAGCGTATTGTTGAGTATCTTGCCGTGCAACAGCGGGTAAACAAGTTAAAAGGACCGATTTTATGTTTAGTTGGACCACCAGGCGTAGGTAAAACCTCGCTGGGGCAGTCTGTAGCTAAAGCCACTGGCCGTAAGTATGTACGCATGGCCTTAGGTGGTGTGCGAGATGAAGCTGAGATCCGAGGCCACCGTCGGACCTATATCGGTTCAATGCCAGGCAAAATTATTCAGAAGATGGCTAAAGTAGGGGTACGTAATCCGCTATTTTTACTCGATGAAATCGATAAGATGGCATCAGATTTCCGTGGTGATCCGTCAGCGGCGTTGCTTGAGGTACTTGATCCTGAACAAAATACCGCTTTTAGTGATCACTATCTGGAAGTTGATTACGATCTATCTGATGTCATGTTTTTTGCTACCTCTAACAGCCTAAATATTCCGGCGGCGTTACTCGATCGTATGGAAGTAATACGGCTGTCGGGTTACACCGAAGATGAAAAGTTGAATATTGCTAAGCAGCATCTTATCAACAAGCAAATCGGCCGTAATGGTTTAAAAGCCCATGAAATTGTTATTGAAGACAGTGCAATTATAGGCATTATTCGTTATTACACCCGCGAAGCGGGTGTGCGTAGTCTTGAGCGTGAAATTTCTAAATTATGCCGCAAAGCGGTAAAACAAATTCTGTTAACTAAAGGTTTAAAACAAGTCGTTATTAACCAGAAAAACCTCGAGGATTTCCTTGGTGTGCAGCGCTACGACTACGGCAAAGCCGAAGACAGTAATCGCATAGGCCAAGTAACAGGTTTAGCTTGGACCGAAGTTGGTGGGGATTTACTTACCATAGAAGCGGCATCGGTGGTAGGTAAAGGCAAACTAGCCTTTACCGGCTCTTTAGGCGACGTTATGAAAGAGTCGATTCAAGCCGCGATGACTGTGGTGCGAAGCCGTGCCGAAGGCTTACGCATTAATGAAGATTTCTACGAAAAACGCGACATTCACGTACACGTACCTGAGGGCGCAACACCAAAAGATGGCCCCAGCGCCGGTATTGCCATGGTAACAGCACTGGTATCTAGCCTTACTGGTAACCCTGTGCGTTCAGATGTCGCCATGACCGGTGAGATAACCCTAAGGGGTGAAGTGTTACCTATTGGCGGATTAAAAGAGAAGCTGCTAGCGGCGCATCGTGGTGGTATTCAGCGGGTATTAATTCCTCACGATAACGTACGCGATTTAAAAGATATCCCTGATAACGTGAAAGGCGACATTGAAATTTGTCCTGTAAAATGGATAGACGAAGTGCTTGAACTGGCGTTGCAAGAGCCTTTGAGCCGTGTTTCAGTGCCAGAAACGGTAAAAAAATCAGCAAAAAGCAAAAAAACGGAAAAAAATCCTAATTAGGGGCTTTTCATTCCCGTTGGCTGTGCTAAGTTATGAAAAGTTTCGATAAAGCCCTTGCTATACAAGGGCTGCAGTCAAAGCAGGAAATATTGGTTTTGGCGCTTCTTTTGCTTGCAAGCTCATAAAATGCTTGTTATAACGAAGAAGCTCACTTACAAGACTAGTGAAGTGTAGCCGTTTAAAATAATAACAATTGAAGGGGATGATATTGTGAACAAGTCTCAACTTATCGACAAAATTGCTGCTGGTGCAGACATTTCTAAAGCAGCAGCAGGTCGTGCTTTAGATTCGTTCATTGATGCTGTTACCGAGGCTCTTAAGGAAGGCGACTCTGTAGCATTAGTTGGTTTTGGTACATACAGTGTACGTGAGCGTGCAGCCCGTACTGGCCGTAACCCGCAAACTGGTGCAACTATTCAAATCGCTGCTGCGAAAATTCCTTCTTTTAAGCCAGGTAAAGCATTAAAAGACGCCTGTAACTAATCTCGGTTTTGTTTTAACGACAAAACCTAGTTGGAAGCGCAATCAATCGGATGGGCTGCTTAGTCAAAACGGTTTAAAAGGCTTTAGAATATAATAGCCACTGCCTTCCAAGGCTTCTCTAAGAAAAGCGCATCTGTTAAGATGCGTTTTTTTTTACGGCAACAACGCAGCTGTAATGTTGTCTCCCAGCCGCTTAAAGTGAATAAAGAGATTGCGCTAAGATGTTAGAAAAAATCAGAGAAGGCTCACAAGGAGTTATTGCCAAGTCTATTTTAGGCTTAGTGATCCTCACATTTGCCCTAGCAGGTGTGGGCAGTTATTTAAGTACGCCAGCAGAAACTAATGTGGCTGAAGTTAACGGTGAAAAAATTAGCCGTGAAGACTTTGAGCAGGCGTTTCAAAATGGCCGTGCTCGTATGCAACAGCAATTTGGCGAAATGTACGCAGCATTATCCGCTGACAGTGCCTACATGAATAAGTTTCGTAGTGACATTCTAGAACGACTTATTGATGAAACCTTACAGAAGCAACTTGCTGCTAAACTGGGTTTACGTGTTAGTGATGAGCAAATACGCCAAACTATTCGCGGTATGGCTGAGTTTCAGGTTGATGGTCAGTTCAATAACGACCGCTACTTAGCGCTATTGCGCCAAGTTGGTTACCAGCCAGAACAGTTTCGCGAAATAATGCGAGTGCAATTGTCACGTAGCCAATTAATTAGCGGCTTAGTTGAAAGTGAATTTGCCACAGCTAAAGAAATGCAGATGTTGATTAAGTTACAACAGCAGCAACGTGATATCAGTTTTATCCGCTTTAGCGCTGCAAATTATGCGAATAAAGTGACATTAACTGAACAAATGCTACAGGATTACTACACAACAAACTTAGCTCAGTACGAAACAGAGCAAAAAGTAGCGGTAGAGTACATCGAAATTTCTGCAAATACGCTAGCGTCTAATGAAAATGTAACGCCAGCTGAAATTGAAGCTTATTATCAAGCGAATAAATCGCGCTATATGGTTGAAGAGCGCCGTCAGGTTGCGCATATTATGCTTGAGTCTGAAGAAGATAACAGCGATATAAAAGCACAAGCTGACGCTTTATTAGCGCAAATTAAAGCCGGTGCAGATTTTGCTGAACTAGCTAAAACTAAATCAGCTGATACTTTTTCTGCAGAAAAAGGTGGTGTATTAGACTGGTTAGCTGTTGGTGATATGGACGCCGATTTTGAAAAAGCCGCGTTTGCGATGCAACAAGTTGGTGAACTTAGTGGTGTTGTTAAAAGCGCTTATGGTTATCACATTATTAAATTGGTAGCGTTAGAGCCTGCCCAAGTACAAGCCTTGGCTGACGTATCAGCAGAGATTGCTGAAAAAATAAAGCAAGACCGTGCTATTACTGCATTTTATGAGTTACAACAGCGTTTGTCTGAAGTTAGCTTTGAAGTGCCAGATACGCTAGAAGATGCCGCAGAAGCAACGCAACAAAAGGTTATGAGTACGCCGTTGTTTAGCCGTAATGAGGCCACAGCGCCGCTGTCAGAGCCTGCAGTGATGAATAAGCTGTTTGATGCAGGTTTTATTCAAGAGCGATTAAACAGTGAGTTAATTGAGTTAGGTAAAGAACGGTCGATAGTCGTTCGAGTAAAAGATTATCAACCGGCACGTATCCAGAGTTTTGACGAAGTTAAAGCGCAAGTTGAAGCAGCGGTTCGTGCAGAGCAAAGCGCGTTACTTGCCAAGCAACAAGCCGAAACCGCATTAGCCGATATTGCTGAAAACGGTTTAGCTAAGCAAGCAGAGCAGCTTGGTGTAACACTGGAACAGGCACTAGATACACCGCGCTTTGGCGGCACCTTAGATGCTGAAATTCGTGCGAAAGCCTTTGCCATGGCGCGCCCGGTTGATAAACCGACGGTTGAATTATTAACACTTGCCAATGGTGACAGTGCGCTGGTTTCTGTACTGGCTGTAAAAGATAGTGATGTTACGGTGGTACCAGAACCTGCTCAGCTAGATCGCTTAGCCCAGCAACAAGCTGAACAAACGTTTGCTGCCCTAATCGCATCGATGAAAGCTAAAGCAACTATTACGCGTAATTTACGCGCTGCGCAAAATGCAGAGATGTAATAGATAATAGTGAAAACAAAAAACCGTGGCTCGCCACGGTTTTTTTTATGCTGAAGCGCTACTAATCAGTTTTTGGCTATAATCGTGTTGCGGGTTGGCAATAACGTGGGCCGTAGCCCCATAGTCCAACATTTTTCCGTAATGCAGAACCAGTAAATCATCAGCAATATGTTTAATTAAACGTAGATGATTGGTAATGAGTAAATAGGCTAAACCTGACTTTTGTTGTAACTCTAAGAGTAAATTAACAATTTGCGCCCGTAACGATGGATCAAGTGCGGTTAAGGCTTCATCTAAAATAAGCAACTTAGGATCAAGAATTAACGCCCTAGCCAGCGCTACCCTTTGTAATTGCCCGCCAGAGAACATGTGCGGATAAAACTCAGCATGATCGTCCAATAAGCCAAGTTGTTTTAATGTGAGACGAATTTTTTGTCGCCGTTGCTCAACATTCATTTGCGTGTTAAAGCGCAACGTATCGTCTAGCAGCTGTCCAACCTTTTGATGTGGATTAAGTGATGTAGTAGCGTCTTGAAAGATATAACGAATAATATGGTTATATTGACGATAGTGGCTAATTTGTACTGCCGTACCGGCAAGTATAATTTCCCCTTGATCAGGCTTTTCAATACCCACTAGCAATTTGGCAAGCGTACTTTTACCCGACCCGGTTTCGCCGACAATAGCTAGCGTTCGACCCTCTAGCAGGCTAAAACTAATGTCGTTTAATGCACAGATACTACGCTGACGAAACAGCCCCGCTTGTTGGCTATACGTTTTACTTAAGTTACGTACTTCAAGCAATATACTCATGGTGCTTTATTGCCTATAAGAGGAAAGTGACAACTGTAGTAATGATTGTGTAGCCGTTCTAATGCCGGTGTCTTTACACATTCTTTGCGAGCATTAGGACAGCGCGGGCCAAGCCGACAACCTATAGGTAGGTGCTGAAACACCGGAATACTGCCAGGTAGAGCGTATAGCGGCGTTTTGGGCGGTAAATTAGGTTGAAATCCAGGTACGCTTTTAATCAAGGCGTGGGTGTAAGGGTGATACGGTTGTTTAATAATGCTCGCTGTTTCGCCGGCTTCTACTAATTGTCCGCAATAAAGCACACTAAGGCTTTGCGTATAGCGAGCGATAAGTTCTAATTCGTGGCTGATCAGCAATATCGACATACCCTTTAGCTGGTTAAAGCTAGCAAGTAATCTAAATAGCTGAGCTTGTGTGGTCGTTTCAAGCGCCGTTGTTGGTTCGTCAGCAATAAGTAATTTAGGATCCTTAGCAATAGCCATCGCAATCATAGTTTTCTGGCAAATGCCTTCTGACAATTGATATGGGTAACTTTGCATAACGGATTGGTGATCCCGAATACCTACTTTGTGCAATAACGCTATAGCTCTACGCCGGCGCATATAGCTGCGTTTCCACCAAGGCCCTTCTAACCGATGATCGGGTATTGCTTCTTCAAGTTGATCTAAAATCGCAGCAGTCGGATCTAAACTTTTGCTGGGTTCTTGATAAATCATCGCCACATCGCGACCAATAATTTTACGCTGTTGCTCGTAGGGTAGGTTGCTAAGTTCTTGTCCGCGCCAACCAAAGCTATCTGCTGTTACGCGCCAGCGTTTATTCAACACACCAACAATTGCTTTTGCAATTAAGCTTTTACCCGAGCCTGATTCTCCGACTAAACCCCGAGTTTCGCCTTCGCGCATGCTTAGGCTTACTCGGTCAACTGCGCGAATTAGGCCGTCAGGTGTAGTTAATTCAATGGTTAGGTTTTTAATATCCAGTAGCTGCATTAGTTTTCTCGCCGCTTTTTAACTGCATTACGCAAGCCATCACCAACTAAATTAATTGATAACGCTGCTAAAAAAATCAGTAAGCCCGGCACAGCTACACTTACAGGGGCTATATAAATAAGATCAAGTGAGTCGGCCATAATAGTACCCCATTCCGCGCTGGGTGACTGTGCACCAAGCCCTAAAAAGCCAAGTGCAGCGATATCTAATGTTGCAGTAGATAATGCCATGGTAGCCATTAGGGTTAGGCTCTCCCAAATATTAGGCAAAATAACCCGGGTAAATACATACCAATTATTTGCGCCGTCTAGTCGGTAGGCTATAACGTAATCTTGGCTTAGTTGCTCTGCTATCACGTTGCGGATACCGTGCACAAATTGTGGCAGCATTGCCAGCATAATGGCCCAGGTGGTGTTTTGTAGGCCCGGGCCTAGTATCGCTACTATTATGATTGCTAACAGCAGTGACGGGATGCTAAGCGCTAAATCTAGTACGTGATTAAAAATGCTCGACTTTAGGCCTTTGCTCATGCCCGCCAATGTACCTAGCAATAAGCCCATAATTAATGCGCCTATTACTGTAATCATAGCAATACCAAAGGTATAACGAGCGCCAACGAGCAAACGTGAAAACAGATCTCGACCTAAATCGTCTGTACCAAAAGGGTATTGTACCAAGCCTTGTTCAGACCATGATGGTGGCAACAGCAGCATGGCATCATTTTGTATATAAGGATCATGTGGGGTTAAAAGCGGTGACAGTATGGCTAAAAATACAAATACGCTAAACAGCAGTAAGCCGCCAACCGCGCTGTGCTGGCGGGCAAACTCACGCCATAACTGCCGAAAAGGTGAGCGTGCAAGTTGCTCGTCAGGCAATAAACGAAACTTTGCCATATCAGCGTTTCCTTGCCAATGGATTAAATAGCGTATGTAAAATTTCTGTCAGCATATTTACGCTGATCACTAAGGTTGATATCACTAACAAACCTGCTTCAATGGCTGGATAATTACGCTGATAAATACTGTCAATAAGCCAGCGGCCGATACCTGGCCACGAAAAAATAACCTCGGTAATCATTGCTAACGTAATCAGCGTACTAAATTGTAAGCCAATTTGCCGGATCACGGGTAATAACGCATTGCGTAAGGCGTGACGGTACAATACTTGACCCCGGCTTAAGCCTTTTGCTCGTGCGGCTTTAATGTAGCTTTGCTCCCAAACCTCTAATATAGAATCTCGGGTAAAACGCACCATTACTGTGGTGGGAAAGGTAGCTAGTACTAGTGTTGGTAAAATTAAGTGGCTAAGAGCATCTAGTAAAGCTTCATGTTGGTGCTGTGTTGCAGCTAATAAAATATCTAGCAGCATAAAGCCGGTGACATGATTAATCTCATACAAAACCCCGATTCTACCGGCGGTGGGTAGCCAACCTAAGCCTAGTGAAAATAGCATAATCAGTAATAACGCCCACCAAAATATGGGGATGGAATAGCCAGCAACAGCAACTGCAGACACCAACTTACTGAACACGCCATCGGGTTTAATAGCCGATAAAATACCAATAGGAATACCAATAAAAAAAGAAATAAGTAACGCATAGGAGGCCAGCTCTAACGTGGCAGGCAGCAACATTTTCATTTCTTGTAGTAACGGTTGTTGGCTAGAAAATGACATGCCCCAGTTACCACTAAATATTCGGCTAAGATAAGCTAAATATTGCAGAATATAATTTTTATCAAGCTGATATTCGCTAGTTAGTAATGCATATTGCTCGGGCGAAATTTGTCTTAACCCAGTAAAGTTTTGTAGTGGGTCGCCGGGGAATAAATACGCTAGGCTAAAAGCAAAAACACTTAAAGCGATAAAAACAAAGACAAGCAAAAATAACCGACGTAGCAAATACATAATCATTTACTATCCCTCTGCGCATTAGCCAATGCAATGCCACCATAGGGGTTAATTTTCACACCTTTAATGTCGCTACTAATAGCTTGAAAGCGCTGTGAATGAGCAATGCTAAGTAACGGCATTTGCTCTGCCAGATATTGTTGTGCTGCGAAATAATAGCTGCGGCGCTGGTTTTGATCTGCCGTTAGCAACGCTTGGCTAATGAGATTATCAAAATTAGCATCGCACCAATTGGCGCGATTAGAGCCAGTAAGTGCCGCGCTGCAGCTTAGTAATGGCCGAAAGAAGTTATCAGGATCGGCGTTATCTGCAGACCAGCCAATCAGTACCGAGTCGTGCTCGTAAGCGCCAAGTTTACGGCGAAAACTATTCCATTCATAAGATACAATGCGCGCCTTTACACCAATTTGGGCTAAATCAGCCTGCATTAACTCAGCCATTTTTAGCGCGTTAGGGTTATATAAGCGCTGAACCGGCATTGCCCATATATCCATACTAAAGCCGTTTGGATAACCGGCTTCAGCTAATAATACTCTGGCTTGAAGCGGATTATAGCTTTGCGGTTCAACATTCGGATTATAGGCCCAAGAGGTAGGTGGTAATACCGAGTTAGCGGCGGTAGCATGGCCAAAATACACCGCTTGTAAAATAGCGTCGCGGTTAATGGCGTAAGCTAATGCTTGGCGCACTTTGACATTATCAAAAGGCGGTTTTTCGGTGTTAAATGCCCAAAAACCAATATTCATACTGGTACTTTCTTGTACGTCAACATCGGCCCGTTTACTAATTAACCCTAGCTCAGCCACGCGCGGAAAAGCAACAATATCGCATTCATGGGTAAATAACTTGGCCATGCGACGTGCATTATTGGGAACAATATCAAAGACAAGTTGCTCGGGTTTAGCAAGTTCGCGCCAGTAGTTTTTATGCCGGTAATACCGGATTAACACGTCTTTTTGGTATTCTTTAAAGCGAAATGGCCCGGTACCAATTGGCAGGCTATCCATCAGCGATAATTTGCCTGATTTAACTAGCTGTGAGCCGTATTCGGCAGACAAAATAGCGGCAAAATCGGTAGCTAAGTTAGACAAAAATGAGCTATCGGGTCGGCTAAGTTCAAACCTAACCAAATAGGGTGTTTCTGCAACCACGCTTTTAACTAAATCGGCCCAGTCAACACTTTGAAAGTACGGGTAGTTTGCGCCACCTTGCTGATGAAATGGATGGCTTTTTTGCATAATGCGGTTAAAGGTAAACACCACATCTTCAGCATTAAGAGTACGAGATGGCTGAAAATATTCAGTTTGATGAAACTGTACCTCTGAGCGCAGGGTAAAGTGATACACCCTACCGTCATCACTCACTTGCCAGTTTTGTGCTAAGCCCGGTATTAGTTCGCCATTGTTAGCATCAATATCTAATAAACGGTCGTACAATTGCTGGCTAATGGCGTCGATAGTGGTGCCTGAGGTAACTAACTGTGGGTTAAAGGTTTCTGGTGACCCCTCAGAACAATATACTAATCCGCTGCGTACCGTTTCGGGTAAATCGTTATTACAGCCGCCAACAAAAACACTCGTGCATAACAAGAGTAATAAGTGGCGTGTTTTTAAGTTCATGCTTGTTGGCTTTCCAGTAACTGATACTTTTTCATATAGCCACGTAGCTGATGATAGGTCAGGTTCAGCAGCTCTGCCGTTCTTTTTTGGTTATATTGACTGGCGGCCAGAGCTTGCTTAATTAAGCTCACTTCAAAATCTTGTGACAGTGTTTTAAAGTCTTGCACTTGGTTAAAATTAAACTGTTCTGGTTTTGTTGTTGGCATTAATAACGCGGCAGGTGCTGTTGGTGTCTGCGCAGTTGAATCAGTCTCTATAACCGTTGGTTGCGTTGTACGTATTGCTTTTATCCGTTGTTGTGGGCGGTACGGTGAGTCAAATGGGTCAAGCAAAATATCATGTACTGGTACATAGGCATTATTAGTGCGGTAAACACTGCGCTCTACTACGTTTTTTAGCTCACGGACATTACCCGGCCAATGATAATCAAGCAGTATGCGCTTAGCTTTCTCACTAAAACCACTAAATAATTCAAAACCTAATTCGCGAGCCATATTAATAGCAAAATGCTCGGCGAGTAGCAGAATATCGTCGCGGCGCTCGCGCATAGGTGGCAGCGTTATAACATCAAACGCCAACCGGTCAAGTAAGTCGGCGCGAAACTCGCCTTGTTCTGCCAGTAGCGGCAAGTCTTCATTGGTAGCGCAAACTAACCTGACATCGGTTTTTATCGCTCGACTACCACCAACACGTTCAAATTCGCCGTATTCTATTACTCGAAGCAACTTTTCTTGCACTAAACTTGGCGTATTTGCTAGCTCGTCTAAAAATAAGGTGCCACCATGTGCGCGCTCAAAGCGGCCTTCATGGCGCTTGCTCGCACCAGTAAACGCCCCTGATTCGTGACCAAATAACTCGCTTTCTAGCAAGTTTTCATTTAAAGATGCGCAATTTAACGTTAAATATTGCTGATCCCAGCGTTGCGATAAAAAGTGCAGCCGTGCGGCAATTAACTCTTTGCCGGTACCTCGTTCACCAATAATTAATACCGGCTTATCTAAAGGGGCAACTTGTGACACCTGATCTAGCACATTAAGAAAACTGTTAGACTGACCAACCAGATTATCTTGTTGAAATTTTCTGCTCATAGACTGCTATTAGTTAGTTAATTTCGCTAATTAGTAGTGTATTTCATAATGACTGATAGCTAAAGTATTAAAGCGAAATAAATAAAAAACGATATTAATCATTGTGTTAAATTAACATGAAAAGTTGGCAAGAAAACTGAATAGGTTAGGGTGTACTACACCAGTCAATTATGAGGTAAATATTATGGGTATTTTTTCACGCTTCTCAGATATTGTGAATTCAAATATTAACGCATTGTTAGATAAAGCCGAAGATCCAGAAAAAATGGTGCGTTTGATAATTCAGGAAATGGAAGACACCTTAGTTGAGGTTCGGTCTTCTTCTGCTAAAACTATTGCCGAGAAAAAAGAACTGCAGCGCTTAGTTAATCGGTTACACGAAGAAGTGGCTGATTGGCAAGCTAAAGCCGAATTGGCGTTAAGTAAAGAGCGAGAGGATTTGGCACGTTCTGCGCTTATTGAACGACAAAAAGCGTCGGACCAAGCAAATGCAGTAGCGGCAGATATTGCTAATTTAGATGAGCATGTTAGTAAGCTGCAAGATGAAGTGTCGCAGCTGCAAGAAAAATTAGCTGATGCTAAAGCACGGCAAAAATCGATGTTAATGCGCCAAAAAACGGTGTCGTCACGCTTGGAAGTTAAAAAGACGTTAGACAGCAACCGTATTAATGATGCGATGTATAAATTTGAGCGTTACGAGCAGAAAATTGATACGTTAGAAGCGCAGGTTGAAGCCTATGATTTAGGCAAGAAAACCCTTAAGGATGAGTTTGCTGAACTGGCCGCTCAAGATAAAATTGATAACGAATTAGCCGCATTAAAAGCTAAAGTTAATCAGACAGGTAAAGATGCCTGATCGTCAGGCATTTAGGAGTCTACAATGAGCATTGCTGAAGTCATAGGTGTACCCTTTATTCTGTTTATGATTTTTGTTGCACCTATTTGGGTCATCATGCATTACCGTAGTAAACATAAAATGGGCCAAGGGTTATCAGATCAAGAGTTAGGGCAGTTAAATGATTTAGCCCACAAAGCAGAAAAAATGGCTGACCGTATTAAAACTCTTGAAGCTATTTTAGATGTAGAAAGCCCAAAGTGGAGAAGCCAACATGACTAAGTTTAGGCGTGAACTACTGCGCGACGACGCGAACGCAAAAATTGCGGGTGTCTGTGCAGGTGTGGCAGATTATTTTGGCTGGGAACTATGGTTAGTGCGTATTATTACCGTATCGGCTTTTTTTCTCGGAGCGGGTGGTTTAATACTCGTGCTATATATCGCTGCTTGGGTGGTGTTAGAAAAAAAGTCGAAAGCTGCGCTTAAAACCGCAGCCAATAGTACACTAAGCCCGCCAACAGAAAAGGCCATAGAAGTTAAAACACGACTTTGGCAGCGAGGCGAGGCGCCCAAGCAAGCGCTACAACATTTAACCAATCAGTTTAATGGTTTGGAACTGCGGTTAAGAGACATGGAACGCCATGTCACTTCAACTAAGTTTCAGTTAAACCGCGAATTTAATAGCTTATAGGGCGGTATACCCCAGCTTATGGATCTTTTAAATAAGCTTCAACATCAAGGACACGAGCTAACCAGTCGTGCCCTTGATCGTCATTTACGCATTGGTATCACAGGTTTAAGCGGGTCAGGAAAAACCGCTTTTATTACGTCTTTGGTTCAGCAATTAACGGTCGGTGATCAGCCAGATAATTTGCCTTTTTTTGATGTTGTGCGCCAGCATCGTTATCTTGGTGGTCGGTTAGCCACGCCGTTGCTTGATGTACCGCGGTTTCCACTTGAAGCAAATTTGCGGGCGTTGCAGCAAACGCCACCAATTTGGCCACCATCAACTCAAGGTTGGAGCCAACTTAGTTTAAAGCTGCGCTATAAAGCGGCTTCAGGGCTTCGCGCTCATTTACAGTCGCGTAGCGAACTGGCGCTAGATATTATTGATTATCCCGGTGAGTGGTTACTCGATTTACCCTTGCTTGATTTAAGCTATACGCAGTGGTGTGAATTTAGCTGGCAATTATTTGCTAAAACCCATCGTAAAGATATTGCCGCGCCCTTTGCTGCGTTGTTAAGCAGCGTTGACCCACAAAATGCAACCGAACTGCAATTACAAACGCTAACCGAGCAATATAAACAGCTATTACAACAGTTTCATCAAACCCCAGGCGCTTACTTAAACCAGCCGGGCCGCTTGCTAGTGCCTGGTACGTTAGCGGGCGCACCCATGTTGCAACTGTTTCCGTTGTTACCGGTACAAGCCAATGCGGCATCACCACTGAGTAATAAGCTGGCGCAGCATTACGATAGTTACCGTAAACATGTTATCAAACCATTTTATCAGCAGCATTTCTCAGGTTTAGACCGACAAGTTATTTTAGTTGATTGTTTATCGGCATTAAATGCGGGCCATGCTGCAGTTAGCGAGCTACAGCAGGCATTACAGCTTATTTTACAAAGCTTTAATTACGGCCCATCAAGTATCTTAGGCCGTTTGTTTAAGCCTAGCATCAGCAAAGTGTTATTTGCTGCCAGCAAGGCAGATCATGCTACGCCAGAACAACATAAAGCCTTAACTTTGTTATTACAGCAATTATTACAACAGCCACTGAAACAAAGTCAGTATCAAGCCGCAACTACCGAGGCGATGTCCATTGCGGCTATTCGTGCCAGCAAAAGTGGTTTTGTCCAAGTTGATGGCTTGGCTCAGCCGTGCATTAGCGGTGTTGGTATTAATGCGCAAGCCTTAACTTACTTTCCGGGAGAGGTACCGGCAAAACTGCCTGCGGCTAGTACATTTAATCAGCATAAGTTTGGTTTTCTGCCACTTCGACCATTACCTTGGCAAGAGAATCAGCTAATACCGCATGTCCGCATGGACCATGTGCTGCAGTACATTTTAGGAGATAAACTACGATGAGCGAACTAAAGCCCGCGCAGCACTTTTCTGCCCAAGCACTTGATGCTGCAGAGCCGCTGAAACAGGCTACACATTTTCAAGAACAGCATTTTGTAGCGCAAGAACCAACTGCAATAATAGTGTTAAAGCAACCAACCCGTTGGTGGTGGCGCTTGGCCGGTTTTACCTTGCTGGCAATAGTTGTGTTATCTATTTGGCAATGGTTTTACACCTTACAGCACAGCTGGCAACAAAGCCTGTGGCAAGGTGCCGCGCTGAGCGTAATTAGTGCGGCGGTTTTGGTATTAATTGGTTCATTATTGTGGCGCGAGCTGAAACTGTGGCGGCGCTTAGCGCGTAACCGGCAATGGCAACAAAATGCTGAACGTATTCGTCATAGTGTGCAATATGGTGAAGCCGCTGTATTGTGCAATTCAGTAGCCGATAGTTTGCCAGCATCAGCCAGCTTAACTGCGGCAAAGGCCGAATGGCTCAGCGCGGTTAAAGATGAACACAGCGATGAAGAGCAATTGCAGCTATTTGAACACTTTGTACTTACTGAGCTAGACAAGCAGGCGCAGCAGCTAATTTATCGTGCCGCAACGGATACCAGTTTAGCTGTTGCCATTAGCCCTTTTGCTTTAGCCGATATGTTGCTAGTGCTATGGCGCAGTAGTCGCATGGTGCGTGAGCTAGCGCAGCTATACGGCGGCGCTATTGGCCAGCTGCGTAGTATGCTGGTGCTAAAACGCCTATTGGCGGCGTTACTTTGGGCTGGTGGTTCAGAGCTGGCGTTAGATATGGCATCAGATGTATTAAGTGGTGAATTAACTGCAAAGGTATCGGCGCGCGCTGGGCAGGGGGTTATTGCTGGGCTGCTGGTGGCACGCTTAGGTAATTTGGCACAACAACAACTTAGGCCATTGCCAGCAACGGCAACGACAAAAATTAGTGTTAAAGTATTGACTGCCAGTTTGTTAGAACGTTTTAAAAGCGCAGTGCAAACTAAAGCTGACAGAGGTAACATAATCTAAGTTTACATAAGCAGACTGCAAGATGTCTGGCTTGCTTCCATTAATTATCAATTCTGCTATTTGTTAATGCAATATTAACTTTCAGCAGTAATAACACTATGCACAAAACTCATAAAAATGCCGAAACCCTATGTATTCATGCCGGAAAAGAAAAAAACCAATTCGGCACTTTAGTAACGCCGTTATATCAAAGCTCTACCTTTATCTTCGACAATGCCGAGCAGGGCGCAGCGCGCTTTGCTGGTGAAGAAGAAGGTTATATTTATACGCGCTTGGGCAACCCAACCACCCGCGAGTTAGAACTTAAAATTGCTGCGTTAGAAAACATGGATGATGCTGCGGCTACAGCAACCGGCATGGGGGCAGTAGCGGCGAGCACCATGGCATTTCTGCAACACGGCGATCATTTAATTGCCAGCAAAGCTATTTATGGTTGCAGCTTCGCCTTATTTAACCACCAGTTTGCTCGCTATGGTATTGACGTTAGTTTTGTTGACATGACAGACCACGGCGCAGTAGAAAAAGCCTTAAAACCCAATACTAAAATGCTATTTGCTGAAACGCCAATAAACCCCAATATGGTGGTGTTAGATTTAGCCTTTTTAGGTACTTTCTGTCGTCGTAATAAATTAATTTCGGTGATCGATAACACCTTTATGACGCCCTTGCTGCAAAAGCCAGCTGATTATGGCATTGATATTGTGATCCACAGCGCGACCAAGTACTTAAACGGTCATGGCGATGTGGTTGCCGGTTTAATTGTCGCTGACGCTGAAACCATTAAAACCATTAAGCTAACCACATTAAAAGATATGGGCGCAACTATCAGCCCGCACGATGCTTGGTTAATTATACGCGGCCTAAAAACCCTTGCAGTACGTATGGAGCGGCATTGCAGTAATGCGCAACAGGTTGCTGAGTACCTTGAAGCGCACCCTGCAGTAAGCGAGGTGTTTTATCCCGGTTTGCCCTCGCACCCTGGTTATAAGTTTATTGGTAAACAAATGAAAGCCGCCGGTGGCGTGCTTGCGTTTGAACTAAACGCTAGCTTAGACGATAGTCGCTTCTTTATTAATCAGGTGCAGTTATTAAGCTTGGCGGTAAGTTTAGGGGATGCTGAATCGCTTATTCAACATCCGGCGTCGATGACACATAGCCCTTACACCGCGGAAGAGCGGCAAATGGCGGGCATTAGTGATGGCTTAATTCGCGTATCAGTTGGGCTAGAGCATATAGATGACATTATTGCTGATTTAGCGCAGGCGCTTAATAAGATGCAACAGCGGCAAGGCTAAAAATAGCCGTTGTAAGTTAATGTTTACGCGTAGCTAACTGACTATAGGTCGCAGTAAGGTTAACTCTTGCTGCGCTATCGCTTAGTATCCGTGCTAACTAGATGTCTGCCCATTATTCATCATTATAAATTGCCGGCAGATAAGCCCATATAACAAAAAAATCAACAGGTTGTTTATGAGTAAGTACGTATCTCGACAGTCAGATGACACAGGCTTTATTGCTTGGTCTGAGGAAGAAAATCAGATTTGGCATGAGTTAATTACTCGGCAGTTGGGTGTTATTAGTGGTAAAGCCTGCGATGAGTATATGGCGGGGCTAGAAAAGTTGCAGCTGCCAACTGATCGTATTCCGCAACTGGAAGAAGTAAGTAGTGTGTTGCGTGCCACTACCGGCTGGGAATGTGCAGAAGTGCCAGCACTAATTAGCTTTGACAAATTTTTCGAACTACTGGCTAACAAACGCTTTCCCGTCGCAACCTTTATACGTTCGCGTGAAGAGTTTGACTATTTACAAGAACCGGATATTTTTCACGAAATATTTGGTCACTGCGCCATGTTAACCAACCCCGCATTTGCTGAGTTTACGCATCAGTACGGTAAAATTGGCTTAGCGGCCAACAAGCAAGACCGAGTTTATTTAGCCCGGTTATATTGGTTTACTATTGAGTTTGGCTTATTAAATACCGCAGATGGCCTGCGTATATACGGAGGTGGTATATTATCATCGCCTGGCGAAACCCAATATGCACTTGGCTCAGATATACCAGAACGTAAGCTGTTTGATGCGGTTGACGTGCTACGTACACCTTATCGTATCGATATTATGCAGCCTATTTATTTTATGATTGAGCGGATTGATCAGCTGTTTGATATTGCACAGCTGGATATGATGGCGCTGGTTGAACAAGCTAGAGCATTAGGCTTGCATGCCGCAAAGTTTCCACCAAAAGAAAAACAAGTTAGCTAGGAATAAATAATGTCTGAATTAAAAGCAATGCAATGTGAAGCTTGTCGTGCAGATGCACCTAAAGTAAGTGATGCTGAACTACCTGAGTTAATGCGGCAAATTCCCGATTGGACCCCCGTGGTGCGTGATGGCATTTTGCAGTTAGAACGCGAATTTAAGTTTAAAAACTTCAAGTTAGCCTGGGCGTTCCATAACAAAGTAGCCGAGTTAGCTGAAGCCGAAGGCCATCATCCGGCATTGTTACTTGAATGGGGAAAGCTTACGGTAACTTGGTGGTCGCACTCAATTAAAGGTTTGCATAAAAACGATTTTATTTGTGCGGCCAAAACTGACAGCCTACTGTTGGCCTAATTCTTCGCATACATATAGCTGCGTATCTGAGTGGCGGTAACGCGCCACTCGTCGCAGTCATCAGTTAAATAAACGTCTTGTTCATATTTCTTTACAAATTCACTAGTCTGATTTGCGGCTTATGCCGTATCATGCTGTCTATTGAATGGTTTTGGGGCAGTTTGCGGTATGCGTTTAGAAATTCAATGCCAGAACAGATTAGGTCTGGCGCAAGAAGTATTAAATGTATTAGTGAGTTACGAGCTAGATTTACGCGGCATCGAAGTTGATCGCAGCTTAAGTCGTATATTTGTGTCATTTCCTTCGGTAAATTTTGAAAAGTTTCAGGAGTTAATGGCCAAAATGCGCCGAATTTCTGGCGTAGAAGACGTTAAAACTACCGCTTTTATGCCATCTGAACGAGAGCACAACGAACTATCGACCTTGCTGCGCACTTTACCTGATGGCCTGATTGCTATCGATCTTAAAGCTAATGTTACTGTAATTAATGACGCCGCGTTAGAAGTGTTAGAGGTATCAAGAGACGCGATCGCCGGTCAGTCGTTGCAAAGCATGGTAAAGGGCTTTAATTTTCAGCGTTGGTTAGAAGCCGATGAAGTATTAGCACAAACTCGGCGCTTAGAAATTCATGGCAAACGCTTTGTCGCCGATGTACTGCCAGTAATGGTGCCTGATGATACCGGCGCAGAAATTTTGGCCGGTGCAGTCATTAATTTGAAATCAGAAAGTCGCCTAGGCCAGCATATGGTGGTGTTTAAAAAAGGCGATCAAGAAAGCTTTAATACGTTGCAGGCGCACAGTAACTTGATGCGCAAAGTAGTACGTGAAGCCAAAAAGATGTCTCAGCTTGATGCGCCTATTTTAATTAT
The DNA here is from genome assembly GCF_004345025.1 of Rheinheimera sp. D18. GTDB lineage: Bacteria > Pseudomonadota > Gammaproteobacteria > Enterobacterales > Alteromonadaceae > Alishewanella > Alishewanella metallidurans. The sequence continues at coordinate 1,084,438 of NZ_CP037745.1, forward strand.
GGGTGAAACCGGTACTGGCAAAGAACTGTTAGCTAAAGCCTGCCATGCTGCAAGCAGCCGCGCTGGTAAGCCATTTTTGGCACTTAACTGCGCATCGTTACCGGATAACGTTGCCGAGTCAGAATTATTTGGTTACGGCGCTAATGCCTTTCCTGGCACAAGCGAAAGTAAAAAAGGTATCTTTGAGCAAGCCAACGGCGGCACGGTATTTTTAGACGAAGTTGGTGAAATGTCGCATCAGTTACAAACAAAGCTGATCCGTTTTTTACAAGACGGTAGTTTTAGACGTGTGGCCGATGAGAACGAAGTAAAAGTGGATGTGCGGGTAATTTGCACCACACAAAAAGATTTACCTCACATGGTGCAGGAAGGTAAGTTTCGTGAAGATCTATATTACCGCTTAAACGTACTAACACTGGCCTTGCCAGCACTGCGTGAACGCAAGCAGGATGTTATTCCGTTAGCTGAGTTTTTTCTGGCACGCTTTGCAAATAGGTTAGGCAGAAAAGCACCAAAACTTACCGATAACTGTGCGAGTTTTTTACAAAGTTATCCTTGGCCGGGCAATGTGCGCCAGCTAGAAAACGCACTGTATCGCGCCATTACTTTATTAGACGGTGCGGAATTAGATCGAGAGCATCTGCAATTACCTAGCTACAATAATGATTTTGGTTATTTAGAGCAGGACTTTGACGGCACATTAGACGAAGCGGTAAAACGGTTTGAAGCTAATTTGTTGCGAAAATTGTTTCCGGCTTACCCCAGCTCCCGCCAGTTAGCGAAAAAACTTGGTTTAAGCCATACCGCTGTAGCGAATAAACTGCGTGATTACGGTATTAATCGCAAGAGTGTAAAAATTTAATTACACTTTGTTTATAAATTTGTACTTGTATCGGGCTGCTAACATGATTTAGTGGCCCTTTTTGTTCTGTTTTGCACTAAACCTCATTTTCGTATTGCCATCTTTACAAAACAGCCTGTTTAGCTGCTTTTCGCTGTCGCTCAGTGGCCTCTAGCTTTTTTTTATTGCAAGGGCATTATTGCTGCTATCAAAGACGTAATAGGGAATAGGCGAATGTTAGATAAAATAAACCCACTGGGTACTGATGGTTTCGAATTTGTTGAATACACCGCGGCTGATGCTGAAGGAATTCAAAAATTAAAAGATTTATTTTACTCGTTGGGTTTTACTGAGGTTGCAAAGCATCGTTCTAAGCAAGCTTGGTTATATAAGCAAGGCGATATTAATTTTATTATTAATGCTGAGCCAAATTCTCAAGCCGAAGAGTTTGCCCGTAATCATGGCCCAAGCGTATGCGCAATGGCGTTTCGTGTTAAAGATGCTGCCGCCGCATTAAGCCACGCCTTAGCTAATGGTGCCAAAGAATATAAAAATCAAATTGGTCCTATGGAGCTAAACATTCCAGTGGTTTACGGTATTGGCAGCAGCCTGTTGTATTTCGTTGACCGTTACGGCGCAAGCTCGGTATATGACATTGATTTTAAATTCTATGACAACTGGCAAGCGGATATGGCCAAGCACAGTGTTGGCTTAGACGTGCTAGATCACCTAACGCACAACGTAATGCGCGGTAATATGAACGTGTGGGCTGGGTTTTATGAAAACATCGGAAACTTCCGTGAAGTTCGTTATTTCGACATTGAAGGTAAGTTAACCGGTTTAGTCTCTAAAGCGATGACCGCGCCTTGCGGTAAAATTCGTATTCCAATTAATGAATCGTCAGACGATAAATCGCAAATTGAAGAGTTTATTCGCGAATACAAAGGCGAAGGCATTCAACATATTGCGTTAACCACCGAAAATATTTACGAAACTGTACGTACGCTACGTAACCGTGGTATGGAGTTTATGCCAACGCCAGAAACCTACTACAACAAGGTAAACGAGCGTGTAGTAGGCCATGAAGAAGATTTAGATCAGCTTCGTGATCTGCGAGTGTTAATTGACGGCGCGCCAATGAAAGACGGTATTTTACTGCAAATATTTACTAAAACCGTAATTGGCCCAGTATTTTTCGAGATCATTCAGCGCAAAGGCAACGAAGGTTTTGGCGAAGGCAACTTCAAAGCGTTGTTTGAATCTATAGAAGAAGATCAAATTCAACGTGGAGTATTAAGCAATGCGTAAATGGGCATCGTTTCCGTTAAAGGAAGGGGATGTATCGCGCCAAGCTCATGCTGATTTTCCAGAGCAAGCCATATACGAGCGGGAAACCGGTCGTAATGGCTTCTTTGGCCCCGCCACGCACTTTCATCATCAGCACGCGCCTACCGGTTGGACTGATTGGCAAGGCCCACTGCGGCCACACCTGTTTAACTTTAACGACATTGGTGTTGATAACACCAATTCGCCTTGGTCAGTGCCAAACCTGTTATTTAATGCGCATTGTAAAATGCGTACGTGGCGTTTAACTGAGGGCATGACCAAGTTAGTGCGTAATGGCGATGGTGATGAGCTATTATTTATTCACGAAGGTAGTGCAGAGTTGTATTGTGACTATGGTCATATGACTGTTCGCGATGGTGATTATATTGTCATTCCGCGTTCGACCATGTGGCGCTTAGAGCCAACCTCACCGATGTTTATTCTACTAATAGAAGCAACCAATGATAGTTTTCAATTACCAGAAAAAGGCTTAGTGGGTAATCACGCTATTTTCGATTTAGCGATGTTAGATACGCCAAAAATTGATGCTGCGTTTAAAGCCCAATACAGCGAGCAACAATGGCAGGTAGAAATAAAACGTCACGGTGAAGTGTCGGTAATTACTTATCCGTATAACCCGCTAGATGCTATTGGTTGGCATGGCGATTTATCGGTAATGCGCATTAACTGGCGTGATATTCGGCCATTAATGAGCCATCGCTATCATTTACCGCCATCGGCACATACCACCTTTGTTGCACAGCGGTTTGTGGTCTGTACTTTTGTACCGCGGCCAATAGAAAGCGACCCCGGAGCATTAAAGGTGCCGTTTTATCATAATAATGACGACTACGATGAAGTGCTATTTTATCATGCAGGTGATTTTTTCAGCCGCGATAATATCGAAAAAGGCATGGTAACTTTCCACCCCGCTGGTTTTACCCATGGCCCGCACCCTAAAGCTTTTGCTGCTGCGCGTGAGTACAAAAAGAAATTCACTGATGAAGTTGCAGTAATGCTAGATACTCGCGATGCGCTTGAAATGGGTGCTGCAGCGCTTGCAACAGAAAACCATGAGTATATTAACAGCTGGAAAGTTAAACCCTAAACAGGCTTAGTTAAGGATCATAAATGAAGTTAGCAAGTTTAAAAAATGGTAGTCGCGATGGTTTGCTAGTGGTAGTAAGCCGAGATTTAAGCCGTTGTGTTGCCGTACCAACAGTAGCCACTACCATGCAGCAGCTATTAGATAACTGGGCCTTATTAGCTAGCAAGTTAGAGCAAGTTTATCAGGCGCTGAATCAAGGTAAGGTTGATGGTGAGATGGCGTTTGAACCAGTAAATGCAGAGTCACCCTTACCTCGTGCATATCAATGGGCTGATGGCAGCGCCTACGTTAATCACGTAGAGTTAGTGCGTAAAGCGCGTAATGCCGAAATGCCACCAAGTTTTTGGACCGATCCATTAATGTATCAAGGTGGTTCAGATGACTTTATCGGCGCTTGCGATAATATTGACGTTAGCTCTGAAGATTACGGCATCGATTTTGAAGGTGAAGTGGCCGTTATAACTGACGACGTACCAATGGCGTGCAGTGCAGACGAAGCCCGTAGCAAAATTCGCTTACTGATGTTAGTTAATGACGTGTCACTGCGTGCTCTTATTCCGAATGAATTAGCCAAAGGTTTTGGTTTCTTTCATTCCAAACCCTCATCAGCCTTCAGCCCGGTAGCGGTAACTCCCGATGAGCTAGCCGATAAATGGCATGATGGTCGCGTGCACTTGCCGCTATTGTCTACGTACAACGGTAAGTTATTTGGTAAGCCAAATGCTGGCATAGATATGACTTTTGATTTTGGCCAGTTAGTAGCACATGCAGCTAAAACGCGGAAACTTGGCGCTGGCGCAGTTATTGGTTCAGGCACGGTATCTAATAAACAGGGTACCGATCATGGTACAGCAGTTGACGAGGGCGGTGTCGGTTATAGCTGTATTGCTGAAATTCGTATGATTGAAACTATTCGTGACGGTAAACCAGCAACCTCTTTTATGAAGTTTGGCGATACCATTCGTATTGAAATGCTAGACGAGCAGGGCAACAGCGTGTTTGGTGCAATAGACCAGAAGGTTGTAAAGTATAACGCCTAAAGTACAGCGTCTGTGGGCAGTGCCTCACAGATGCTTATTTATATGGTAACGCTATGTTTAAACTACAGTACTAACAGGATCTTTATGAAACTCTATGGTTACTGGCGCTCATCGGCCGCATATCGGGTACGCATTGCGCTTAATTTAAAACAACTGAGTTTTGATAGCGTGGCTGTACATTTAATTAAAAATGGCGGCGAGCAGCATAGCGAAAATTATAAAACACTTAACCCTGCGCAGCTGGTGCCTACTTTTGTTGACGAAGATGTGAGCGTTAATCAGTCACTGGCTATTATTGAATACTTAGATGAAAAGTACCCAGAACCGGCTTTCTTACCAAAAAGTTTAGCGGCAAAAGCGCAAGTACGGTCTGCTGCATTAGATATTGCCTGCGACATTCATCCGTTAAATAATTTACGGGTTTTGCAATACCTAACAGGGCCGTTGGCACTGTCTGAAGAGCAAAAACTGGCTTGGATTAAACATTGGCTTAACGTCGGTTTTACTGCGTTAGAGCAACGTTTATCTCTAACATCGGGGCAATATTGCTTTGCCGATGCAGTAACGTTAGCGGATATCTGTTTAATACCTCAGATATACAATGCACAGCGCTTTTCGTTAGATATGACGGCTTATCCTAGCCTTAATCGTATTTATCATAATTGCCAACAACTCGCGGCGTTTGCGTTAGCTGCACCTGAACAGCAGCCTGATGCACAATAATTTACTGTATTAAATGGGTTATCAGCAGTAGCCTTTTTTCTCTATTGCTAGACGATTAACTATAGTCGCCTATGCTTAAACAATATTTTATATTCTTGCTCGCTAGTGCATTGCGTTATAAGCAACAAAATGCTGTAGTGTATAGCATGCATAAAGCCGTTATTGGCAACGTTAGCCCCCAGAGGTAATGCAATATGAGTAAACTAATGGCCGCAGTAAACCAGCGGACCAACCTTGTTGGTAACAATCGGTTAGAGTTATTGTTATTTCGCCTGCATGGTAAACAACCTTTTGGTATCAACGTATTTAAAGTACGTGAAGTATTGCAGTGCCCTGACTTGACGGAAATGCCAGGTTCAAGCCCTCATGTACGTGGTATTGCCCATTTACGTGGTGTGCCGGTAATGGTTATTGATTTAAGCGAGGCTACCGGTGGCAAGCGTATTGAAGACTTATCAACAGCCTATGTGTTGGTAACGGAATATAACCGGCATACGCAAGGCTTTTTAGTAAACGGTGTCGACCGCATTGTTAATACTAATTGGGACCAAATTTTACCGCCGCCAAAAGGCGCCGGTGCTGGCCATTATCTTACTGCAGTAACCGAGATAGACGGTAAGCTGGTACAGATAATCGACGTGGAGAAAGTGTTTGCTGAAATTACCCCAGTTAATGAAGATGTTAGTGAAGATATAAAAACTAAAGCCGCAGAACGCAGTTTTAAAGATGTTATCGTATTAGTTGCCGATGACTCGGCGGTGGCGCGCAATCAGGTGAAACGTGCACTTACTTCTATTGGCATTAATGTTGAGTTAGTGAATGATGGCAAGCTTGCATTAGATTGGCTAACAGCCAAAGCCGCTGAACTTGGTGGTGATATTTCAACTAAGGTGCCATTACTTATTTCTGATATAGAAATGCCTGAGATGGATGGTTACACCCTGACGGCTGAAATTAAAGCTGATCCACTATTAAAAAATATGCACGTTGTGCTGCACTCTTCATTAAGTGGTGTGTTTAACGAAGCCATGGTTAAAAAGGTAGGCGCAGATCAATTCATTGCTAAATTTCACCCCGATGAATTAGTTTCTGCAGTACAAAAGTGGATGAATGCTGACTAAGTAATAAATGGTGTAGTAGAAGGTGTTATGAATAAAATATTTACCTTACCCAAACGACCTGTAAATCGGTTATTAACCTATATTGGCCTGTTTGGTGTGTGTTTTCAGTTAACAGCAGCAAGTTATGCTTGGTGGCATGATGTAAGTTTACAAGCCGGATGGGTTTTTACCTTGGTTGCGCCGCTGTTGTGCATTGCTTCTGGCACTATCACTGCATTACAGTTACAAAAAGAACCCAGTTAACGTTTATTTTTTCGGTTTAAACATACCTTCAACCCGAACATTTTTAATACCGTCTTCGGTAAAGTAGAAGTTAATTTGACCTGGGCCACGGCTAAAGTAAAACTGCTCGTCGTTAATTTGTAAAACAAAATTTCCGCTAGCATCTTTTGCTTTAGCATCTTTAAACAGCTTGATACGGTAATCGTCCAGCTGTAATTCAAAGCCGTTTAAGGGTTCGTTGATAAAATCTGTTACCCAAATTTGTTTTTCGTCTTGTAGTACTAAAGCCAAAGAATATTTTTTAGGTACCTTATGTACTGCTAGGTTATGGCGGCCAACGATAAAGCGATAACGGCCTTCTTGGCGAAAATAACTAAAGCCAAAATCAAACTCTTGGGTAGAGCCGTTGGTTAAGTAAACTTTACCTTCGCCAGAGATATCAAACTGCGCCTGACTTACTGTTGAATAGAGCGACAGAGCCAAAAACAAAAATAAATATCTCATTGGTTAACTCCTTGGTATAGCGGTTTGCTTATACTTGAGTTGCATTGACTACCAGTTTAAGTTGTTGTCCTGGTTGCAGATAATTATCGGTTTCAATTTTGTTCCATTTCACAATGTCGGAAACACTGATGCTAAAACGTTGTGCAATACGAGCCAGTGAATCGCCTTTACGTACTTTGTAGTTAACAGTGCGCGATATGCCACTAGGCTGTACAGCTGCATCTTGCTGCCATATAACCAGCTGTTGCCCCTGTTTTAACGTTGAGCGCTGGGCAAGGCTATTCCATTTCGTCAGTTGTTCTACCGTAACCTTGTGCTCACGACTGATATCCCAAAGCGTGTCGCCTTGTTTTACAGTATAACTCAACTTGTTACCACTACCGCTTTTCTGCGCTTTAGCACTGCGGTTTGCAGCGCTAAGTTCATAGTTACTGGTACTTTGCGCTGCAACAGGGATTAGCAATGCTTGACCAAGGCGAATGGTGTTACCAGATAACTTATTTATCCGCTGCAGATCGCTAACATTGGTATCGTGTTGCTGGGCAATTTTACCAATGGTATCGCCTTTTGCCACAATATAGCGCTTCCAACGCAATAATTGTTGGCTCGGTGTACTTGCTAGCTTCTCGGTAAACACAGAGCTAGTGTGTTTTGGCACTACTAGATAGTTAGGACCTTGCGGATCCGTAGCCCACTGGTTAAAGCCAGGATTAAGCGCCTGTAGCTCGGCCACGCTGATCCCCGCCATTTCTGCGGCAATCATTAAATCAATTTGGTCTTCAACACTTACCAAGTCAATTTGGGGTTCATTAGCAATGAATTTCCAAACAATATCAAACTCATCTGGGCGTTTAAGAATGTCAACTAAAGCTAGAAGCTTTGGAACGTAAACCGTTGTTTCTGCGGGTAAGTCAAGTGACCAAAAGTCGGTGGGTAGGCGTTTTTGTTGATTACGTTTAATGGCTTTTGAAATTCTGCCTTCGCCAGAGTTGTAAGCGGCAATGGCATTAAGCCAGTCGCCTTCTAACTTGTCGTGTAAGTACTGCAAATAGTCCAGTGCGGCACGCGTAGAGGCGACGACATCGCGGCGGCCATCGTACCAAAAGTTTTGTTTTAGGCCAAAACGAGTGCCGGTTGCGGGCATAAATTGCCACATACCCGCTGCGGCAGCGGTTGAGTAAGCAAAGGGATCAAAGGCGCTTTCAACGATAGGTAACAGCGCCAGTTCTAACGGCATGTTACGTTTTTCTATTTCTTGAACAATAAAATATAAAAATGGCTGCGCTCGAGCGGCAACGCGATCTAGGTATGCTTGATTATTCGTGTAGTAATTACGTTGTTCTACAATAGGCCGAGTTTGCGGCACATTAAAAGTTAATTGGAGCTGGATACGTTCCCATAAATCTTCCAACTCTGCGGCATCTGGTGGTGCAGGCTCCGCATTTACGTCTAGGCCTTGTTGCCATAAACGCATTGCAATTTTTTCTGCGCTAGCAGTTTGTTTATGAAAATCTGCTGTTTGCGGTTTAGTGGTTGCCGTATACGCAGTGTTAGTTACATTGTTTGACTCAACAGGTGAGGAAGTACTTACACAGCCTGCGAGTAACACCGCGCTAGCCACAGCAGAGATTTTTATAAACATTACTTCGTTCCACGTTCAAAAATAAGAATGTTACCTATTCATCACTCGATTGCAAGTCAGCTTTTAAACTGATCTTTTGCTGCCCTTAACGCTGTAAATAAGCCTAAAGCAGAATCTTGCTGCCATTTTTCCTGTAACGTTTTGTTATCACAGCGTAAAAAGGGATTAATCGCTTTTTCAGTAGCAAGCGATGATGGTAACGTTGGTAAATTTTGCTGGCGTAAACTAGCACAATGAGCTGCATATTCGACTAAGGCCGAATTGTTTGGCTCAGCGTATAACGCAAATTTAATATTGGCTAGAGTGTATTCGTGGGTGCAGTAAATCTGCGTATCGTCGGGTAAATCTTTAAGCTTTTGCAGCGATTGCCACATTTGCTTTGGGCTACCTTCAAATAATCTGCCACAACCTGCGCTAAATAAGGTATCACCGCAAAACAGAACCGGCGCTGAATAAAAAGCAATATGGCCAAGAGTATGGCCGGGCAGGCTGATTACCTTAAAGCTAAGGTCAAACGCAGACAAAATAACGCTATCACCGTCAGTTACTGTTTGTGTTAAGCCAGAAATACGCTGTTGTTCGGCTGTAGGGCCAATAACATTTACTGTCGGGAACCGTTTTCGTAATGTATTAATACCTGCTGTATGGTCTTTATGGTGGTGAGTTATTAGGATGGTATGTAACTGTAGCTTATGGCTTGTTAAATAGTGCATTACGCTATCGGCGCAACCTGGGTCAACAACGAGGCAATTAGGGCTATCTGGCGCAGATAAAGCCCAAATATAGTTATCATCAAAAGCGGGTATAGGTGTAACCTGATACATAGTGCAAACTACGTTAATCTATTTGGAACCTAATTTAGCATGAAACCGGCGTTAAGCGAAAAAGACCGCACAATTCCATCAGGTTGGTGGGAATTCAATCAAGGTGATGCTTTGTCACAGGCTATTTCTGTGCAATTGCAACCTTGGTGGGAACGTATTTTTGGTTACTATTTACTTAAAATCGGCGATTTAAGCGCTGAAATTGACACCTCAGGTTGCAAGATTAGCCAGCACATTAACGTAGGTCGTTTTGGTGCTAACTTAATGTTACAAGCCGATGCTGATGCTTTACCCTTTAGTTGTAATAGCATAGATGCCGTATTGCTAAGTCATAATTTAGAGTTTACTGCTGATCCACATCATGTAGTGCGTGAAGCCTACCGCGTGTTGCGTTCAGATGGCTATTTATTGCTAACCGGAATTAATCCTTTTAGTGTAGTAGGTATACTGCGGTATTGGCCTGCACTGCAACAACGCTATCCTTGGCAAGGGCGATTTTTTAGTACCTCTCGGGTAAAAGACTGGTTGCATCTGGTTGGCTTTGAAGTGTTATCAGAAAAACGATTTTTTTGCTCGACAATGTTAGGCAAAGAATATCGAGACAATGCGGTGCAGCAATGGTTAGAACGCTATCTAAATTATTTTGCCAGCAGTTATATTATTGTTGCCCGCAAACGCGAGTTACCCCTTACGCCAATTAAACCTAAATGGCAGTTAAATACCGGATTTTCACAACAAGTTAAAGGCGTTAGCGCTAGAGAGCGTAGTAATAATATTTAGTTGTACGGTGTAATTACGCATTTTCGCTGCTAGATGCCAAGTAGGTATTTGCCAGAGTTAACGCTTGCTCAAACGGCAGACGCATAAAATATACTCTGTTGTTTATCGGTTCTGGGGGTGATGAAGTACGAAAACCAATACTTTTGTAGCAGGTTAATGCAATGTCGTTATGTCGATGCACATATAGCGAAATATCGCGACGTTGCTGTTGTAACGCTTCGATAATTAGCTCGTTAATTAGTATTTTTGCTAAACCTTGGCCACGACATGTCGGTAAAATGGTTAAACGCGCAAGATGGTGACAGCCAAAACGGTCACAAAGCTGGCCAAAACCAATCAGTTGTTGATGATCTTCAGTTAGCAGGCTGTAACCTGTTGTGCCAGAGCGACATAATAATTCTAAAAAATGCTGTTCTGTGCACGGGTAGTCAAAATCGTCGCCGCCCCAGCTTTGCTGTTGCGCGGCGCTGTTAAACCAACCACGCAACTGTAGCATCTCGCTAATGTTCGCTAATACCAACTGTAAAGCCATATGGTGCTCCTTACGCATCTACCACATTAAATCATCCGGAATTTTAAAATCAGCGTAAGGATCATTTTCATCTAATTGTTGTTGCTTAGCATTAAGTACAATAATGCTATCACTTTGGCGCTGCGTTATTTTTTCTGCTACCGCAGCTGGCACTAAGTAATATTGCTCATCTTGCTTCGCTATGGCGAGTAAACCACGGCTTAATTCATCGTGCTGCTTTGCGCTGACGTATAAACGCTTTACGACTTTACCATCAGTAAAATTATAAGCGACGTCACCTTGCGCTCGAATGGTGTTATTGCCAATAAGTTGCTTAACTTGAGCTGCAATGGCTTTTTGCTGCACCAGAGCTTGCTTTTCTATGTTTAACTGTCGATCGCGCTCAATTTGCTGTTGGCGTTTTTGCTCGGCTAAGACACTGGCTTCATTTACCACGGTGTGTTTTTTACCCGCTTGTACTTTTTCTTGGTGCTTAGCCTTTTTAACGGCTTTTAGTTTTTTAGCATCAGCTAAACCGGCTTTTAATAGCTGTTCTTTTAGGGCGTTACTCATAATTTATTGCACTCGTTTAGGCTATTTATACACTTAATATAATAAGCCTATAGTAGCGCAAATATGCTGAGTTAATAAATCAAACTAACTCAATTTGTCAGCATCGGTTATCATATAGCGGTAATTTAGGGTTTAAGAGGTTCACTTTGCCATTTAATGATTTATCGCTTGATCCGCGCTTGATGCGTTCAGTGCAGCACCTTGGGTTTGATAAGCCTACAGAAATACAACGAGAAGCCATACCTGCTGTGATGGTAGGGCGAGATTTAATTGTATCTTCACAAACCGGTTCAGGCAAAACACTGGCCTATTTATTGCCAATGATGCAGCGCTTGTTAAAAAGCCGAGCCTTGTCAAAACGAGATGCTAGAGCGCTGATCCTTGCGCCAACCCGCGAGCTTGCTAAGCAGGTATATGCGCAGTTGCGTTTATTTGTTTCTAATACACCGCTAACCTCCGCATTGATTGTTGGTGGCGAAAACTTTAACGATCAAGAAAAAATACTGAAGCGTCAGCCAAATATCATTGTTGCGACGCCAGGACGTTTTGTTGACCATCTTGAGCATAAATCAGTATTTATTAATGGTTTAGAAATGCTGATCCTTGATGAAGCCGACCGAATGTTAGATTTAGGCTTTATGACACAGTTAACGGTGATTAATAAAGCCGCTGACCATCGTTTGCGCCAAACGTTGTTGTTTTCGGCGACCCTAGATCATGCTGAAGTAGATGAGTTAGCGTTAGCGTTATTGAAAACGCCATTTCGGTTAGCCGTGGGTGCAGGGCATCAGCCGCATCAAGATATTAGCCAGAACTTTTATTTAGCTGATCACCTAACCCATAAAGAAGCCTTACTAAAGCACTTTTTGCAGCAAGACGATATTAATCAATTGATTATTTTTACCGCAACGCGAGAAGATGCCGAACGCCTAGCTCAGCTATGCGAACAACTAGGTAAAACTGCAGTAGGCCTTAGCGGCAAGCTATCACAAAGTGGTCGTAATACTGTAATGCAAGCCTTCGCCACGGGTAAACATAAGGTGCTGGTTACCACCGATTTAGCCTCTCGAGGCTTAGATTTACTGCAAGTATCGCATGTTATTAACTTTGACTTACCCAAGCATGCTGAAGAGTATGTGCATCGTATTGGCCGTACGGGGCGTGCTGGTGCTAAAGGGCAAGCTATTTCTTTGGTTGGGCCTAAAGATATTGCAGCACTAGAGCGGATTGAAGCTTTTTTACGCCAACCAACCAGTTACAGTGTTATTGCCGGTTTAGAAGCGAAGTTTGATGGTAAGCCTAAATCACAAACTGCAGCAGTAAAACCGACCACGACTAAAAAAGCCATAAAGGCTAAGGTAAAACCAAAACAAAAATCGGAAAAAATCGCTGCGTCTAAACCGGTATTCTTTGAAGGCGGCGATGATGGTTCAGCACCAATTCGGCGCAAACAAAAATAAATGTTGCGTTGGTTAAATTTCCAACATTATTACTGCTACACTAAATACGTTGTTAGTCGCGAGTTTAACAACAGGGTAATTAGCAATATTGTTTAGGTTGCTGATCCGGCTAGAAAGAACATTGTGTTCTAGGTACTGAACAAGCTTATTGACCCCTTATTAGGCTTACTTGATAATGAGGGTGAAAATAGGTACTTGTCAGCTACTATGGCCGGTAATATTTAAGTCGCCAGCTCGCTGGCAAAATTAGTTAATGTAAGAGAGTGTTATGTCACAGTTAATTTCCGGTTCAGTTAAGTGGTTCAACGAAGAAAAAGGTTATGGTTTTTTAGAACGTGAAGGCGGCAAGGACGTTTTTGTTCATTTTCGCTCTATTAACGGTACCGGCCGTAAAACTTTAGTTGAAGGTCAGAAAGTTACTTTTGAAGTAACTGAAGGCCAAAAAGGCCCGCAAGCTGAGAACGTAACTCCTATCGATTAATTTCGGCCCAGCTTGTATAAAACCGGCTAAAGCCGGTTTTCTGTTATCTGAAGGTGAGTAAATCTACAAATATTTGGTGTTAAACGTCCGGTTTTAAAAAGCCAATGTTAGCTGCTGTGCTGTGGTTGTTTTAAAGCCTATTTGTAAGCCTACTAACCTTACGCCTTGTTGCTCGCGACGCTGCCATGCTTCATCAAGTAGCGGTAATAAGTGGTCTAGCTGCAGTGGCTGGCCTTGTTTTTCTACGGTAGTTTGACGAAAGTCACTAAATTTTAATTTAACACCTACTTTTTGCATTGGCGTGGTGCGCCCAGCCGGTGTGTTGCTGTAGTGTTCTAGCCGTTGTTGTAGCTTGGGCAGTAATTGAGTTAATGCGCTAACACAATCGTTATAGCTTAGTAAGTCGTGCTCTAGTGTTTGCTCAACACCCAGTGATTTTCGCTGTTCTCGGTTACAAACCAGCCGCTCATCAATACCCTGGCTGCGCTTTATTAAACTATCCGCTAAACCGCCAAAATTTTTTACCAGCAAGGGTAAAGGTGCGCTGCTGATGTCAGAGCAATAATGTAGCCCTAACTGACTTAACCGCTCTGCGGTTTTTGCACCTACGCCTGGTAAACGGCGCAGTGGTAGTGTTTTAACAAAATCATCAACCTTAGCGGGTGTAATTACAAACAAGCCATCAGGTTTATTTTCATCACTAGCAATTTTGGCTAAAAATTTGTTCGGTGCAACGCCCGCAGAAGCGGTTAATCCTGTTTCACGCAATATACTCCGGCGAATATCTTGGGCAATCAGTGTTGCACTGCCCTGAAATAACGAGCAATCAGTCACATCAAGATAAGCTTCATCAAGTGATAGTGGCTCAACATGGTCGCTATAGCGGGCAAAAATTGCTTGAATTTGCCTGCTGGCAATGCGGTATTTTTCCATGTTGCCATTTAGCAAGGTAAGATGTGGGCAGAGTTTTAACGCTTGACCGGTTGGCATTGCTGAGCGCACACCAAAGGCACGCGCAGGATAGTTACAGGTTGAAATAACGCCACGGCTTTGTCTGGCACCGCCAATAGCTATAGGAATATGCCGCAGTATAGGGTTATCGCGCATTTCTACTGCGGCAAAAAAACAGTCCATATCTATATGTATGATTTTTCGCACCGAGCAACCCAAAGCATAATTCATAATTATTAACTGTTATTATATACAGCATTTTGTTTATTGTTGCAAAGGCGAGTTATCGTTTCTTTTACTCAGGTAATGCTGAATTTTTGTGCTTTAGCTATTTAGATGTCTGAAATCTTAATGCATAAATTTTAAATTAGCGTTAGAATGGCGCCAATTTTTACCAGCCAGTTTTGATTTACCAACATTATATTAATTAAAACGATGCGTGAAAGCCGCGCCAGGAGAAAGCATGTTAAAGCGTGATATGAATATTGCCGATTTTGATCCCGAATTATGGCAAGCCATAACAGATGAAACGAACCGTCAGGAAGCACATATTGAGCTTATCGCGTCAGAAAACTATGCCAGCCCGCGTGTATTGCAGGCGCAAGGTTCACAGTTAACCAATAAATACGCTGAAGGTTACCCACATAAGCGTTACTACGGTGGTTGTGAGTATGTTGACGTTGCTGAAGACTTAGCCATTGCTCGGGCGAAAGAGCTATTTAGTGCTGATTATGCTAACGTGCAACCACACGCTGGCTCACAAGCTAATGCCGCGGTATTTTTAGCGCTGTTAAATGCGGGCGATACTATTTTGGGTATGAGCTTAGCCCACGGCGGCCATTTAACGCATGGCTCACATGTTAGCTCGTCAGGTAAGTTATACCACGCAGTGCAGTATGGTTTACATCCTGAAACTGGCGTTATTGATTATGATCAAGCCGAAGCGTTAGCGATTGAGCACAAGCCTAAAATGATTATTGCTGGTTTCTCTGCCTATTCAGGTATTGTTGATTGGCAGCGGTTTCGTGATATCGCCGATAAAGTTGGCGCCTATTTATTTGTTGATATGGCTCACGTTGCCGGATTGGTAGCCGCGGGTTTATACCCGAATCCAGTACCTATTGCTGACGTTGTAACTACTACCACGCACAAAACCTTAGCTGGCCCACGTGGCGGTTTAATTTTAGCGCGTAAAAATGAAGAAATTGAGAAAAAGCTAAATTCAGCGGTATTCCCAGGTTGCCAAGGTGGCCCGTTAATGCACGTTATTGCTGCTAAGGCTGTTGCTTTTAAAGAGGCGTTACAGCCAGAATTTAAAGTATACCAGCAGCAAGTGTTAAAAAATGCAGTTGCTATGTGTGATGCCATGATTGCGCGCGGCTATAAAATTGTTTCTGGCGGTACTAAAAATCACCTGTTCTTAATGGACTTGATTGATAAAGAGATCACCGGTAAAGAAGCGGATGCATGGTTAGGTCAAGCGCATATTACGGTAAACAAAAACTCTGTACCAAATGATCCGCGTTCACCGTTTGTGACCTCTGGTTTACGTATTGGTACACCGGCTATTACACGCCGTGGCTTTAATGAAGCCGAAGCACGCGCTGTTGCTAACTTAATTTGTGACGTGTTAGATAGCCGTGGTGATGCTGCGGTAATTGACACTGTACGTGGTAAAGTTACTGAGCTATGCAGTCGTTTCCCAGTTTATGCTTAAGCACTAATTAAGTGTTATCATGGCCGCTATTGCGGCCATTTTTTTATCTGACGTTTTAAACGTCTTAGCGAGATGTTTTATGTATTGTCCGTTTTGTAATGCAGATGACACCAAGGTTATAGATTCACGTTTAGTCGCTGACGGGCACCAAGTGCGGCGTAGGCGTGAATGTCTAGCTTGCCATGAACGTTTTACTACCTTTGAAGCGGCCGAGTTGGTGATGCCACGCATTATAAAGCGTGATGGTTCAAGAGAGCCGTTTAATGAAGATAAGTTACGCAGTGGTTTATTGCGCTCGTTAGAAAAACGTCCGGTGTCTACTGAGCAAATAGAGCTATTAATTCAAAAAATCAAGTCATTACTGCGGGCTACCGGCGAGCGCGAAGTCGGTAGTCATTATCTGGGCAACCTGATAATGGATGAACTGGTAAAAGTTGATAAGGTTGCCTATGTTCGCTTTGCCTCGGTGTATCGTTCATTTAAAGATATTCGCGAGTTTGGTGAGGAAATAGCCCGTTTAGGCGAAAAATCCTGATGTTTAGCTGCGCCGATTATACGTTTATGGCCGAAGCTATTCAGCTAGCCGAGCGCGGTTGTTACACCACTACGCCCAACCCAAATGTGGGTGCGTTAGTGGTGAAAAAAGGGCAAGTAATTGGGCGGGGCTATCATCAGCAAGCGGGCGGGGCGCATGCCGAAGTGTTTGCGTTACAGCAGGCCGGTGCGGCGGCAAAGGGCGCAACCTGTTATGTTACGCTAGAACCCTGTAGTCACTATGGTAAAACGCCACCTTGTGCTCAGGCGCTTATCGACGCCGGTGTCGCACAGGTTATAGTTGCTATGACTGATCCTAACCCCAGTGTTGCAGGTAAAGGCATAGCCATGTTGCGCGCAGCTGGTATCAAGGTAGAGGTTGGCTTACTTGAAACTCAAGCTCGGGCGCTTAACCCTGGGTTTTTAAGTCGAATGGAGCGCAACCGGCCTTATGTGCAGCTAAAGCTAGCGGCCAGTTTAGATGGGCGCACCGCGTTGGCTAATGGTGATAGTAAATGGTTAACTGGCGAAGCGGCGCGTGCCGACGTGCAACATTACCGGGCGAAAAGCTGCGCGGTGTTATCCACTGCCACCACAGTAATGGCCGATAATGCCCGATTGACACTACGCAAAGAGCAGCTACTGCAAGACGTTACGCACTTAAAAGATGGCACACTGCGTCAGCCGAAACGGGTTATTTTGGACCGTAACGGTATATTGGACCATAAACAAGCCCTATTTACCGATGGTGGTGAAGTGCTGTTATGCGTAAGCAAACTTGAAAACGATCGACAATTACCCAATATAGCTAGACAAATTCATTGCCAGTTAAACAACCAAGCTCAGTTTGACTTAGGTTTGTTGCTAACGCATCTAGCGGTACATGAGGGTATAAATAACCTATGGGTTGAAGCCGGTGCCACCTTGGCTGGCACTTTACTGCAGCTTAACTTAGTCGACGAGCTGATTGTGTATATTGCGCCTAAGCTGCTAGGTAATACAGCACAGCCACTAGCAGTGCTACCAGAATTTACCGCACTGTCACAGGTGCCTGAACTGAGCTGGACTGATATACGTATGGTGGGGCAGGATATTCGCCTTACAGCCAAATTAACTTAAGCCACTACGCCACGAGAGATTATGTTTACAGGTATTATTGAAGCCACAGGCAAGTTAAGTGCTGTTGTACAACGCGGTGGCGATATCAGCATTACTATTAGTAGTACGGAATTAGATTTTTCTGATGTGAAGCTCGGCGACAGTATTGCCAGTAACGGCGTATGTTTAACGGTAACTCAGCTTGGCGCCGCAAGTTTCTCCGCTGACGTTTCATCGGAAACGTTGGCACACACGTTATTTGGTCAGTATCAACTTGGTCAGCTTATCAACTTAGAAAAAGCCATGTTACCTACCACGCGAATGGGTGGCCATATGGTAAGTGGGCATGTTGACGGCGTAAGTTATGTTACCCGCATGGAAACGAGTGGTAGGGCCAAGCATCTTTGGTTGGCGTTGCCCAAAGCACTAGCGCACTATGTTGCCAGCAAAGGCTCGATTACTATCGATGGCATAAGCCTAACGGTAAATGAGCTAACAGCCGATGCGTTAAGGTTAACCATAGTGCCGCACACTGCCGCACAAACAACAATTTCACAATTAAAAGTCGGGGCTAAGGTTCACTTAGAAGTGGATTTAATTGCCCGTTATCTTGAACGTTTACTCAATAAAGATACTGCTAATACAACAGCGGGTGTCAATATGGCGCTGCTGTCACAGCGCGGTTTCTTATAAATAAGGTTTGTTATGCAACTGAATACTCCTGCTGAAATAATCGAAGATATGCGTCAGGGCAAAATGGTGATACTGATGGACGACGAAGATCGCGAAAACGAAGGCGATCTGGTCATGGCGGCAGAGTATGTTACGCCAGAGGCAATCAATTTTATGGCCACTCATGGCCGTGGTTTAATTTGTTTAACGCTCACTAAAAAGCGTTGTGCTCAGCTGGCATTACCCTTAATGGTAGATGCAAATAAATCACCGTTTTCAACTAATTTTACCTTATCAATTGAAGCGGCCGAGGGCGTAACTACTGGTATTTCTGCCGCAGACCGTGCTCGCACCGTTAAAGCTGCAGTGGCGCGTGATGCCAGACCAAGTGATATTGTGCAGCCAGGGCATATTTTTCCGTTGATGGCGCAAGATGGTGGTGTATTAGTGCGTGCAGGCCACACTGAAGCAGGCTGTGATCTGGCACGGTTGGCTGGTTTAGAACCCGCAGCGGTTATTGTTGAAATTTTAAACGACGACGGCACTATGGCACGTCGACCTGATTTAGAAATTTTCGCTAAAAAACACGGTGTTAAAATAGGCACCATTGCTGATTTAATTGAATACCGAAACCTTAACGAAACCACCATTGAACAGGTAGCACGCTGTCAATTACCAACTGAGGTTGGCGATTTTGAATTAGTAACCTTTAAAGACACCATTGATAACCAAATTCATTTCGCGCTGGTAAAAGGCGAGATAAAAGCGGATGAACCAACTTTAGTTAGAGTACATTTGCATGACACTTTTAGCGACTTGCTAATGGCAAACCGAGCTGCTAACCGCAGTTTTTCGCTACATACTGCTATGGCGCGTATTGCCCAAGACGGTGGTGTATTAGTGTTATTGGGTAAGCACGAAAGTTCAGACGCTCTGGTTCGCACAGTACAAGGTTTTGAAGCTGAAGATAAAGGCGAGAAACCACGCACAGCACCTTGGGTAGGCACATCACGTAATGTTGGCGTAGGTTCACAAATTTTAGCCAGCTTAGGCGTGAAAAAAATGCGCTTACTTAGCCAGCCGAAAAAGTATCATGCGTTATCAGGTTTCGGTTTAGAAGTTGTCGATTACGTTAGCGAATAAAGACAAATTAATAACGAAATTAAGCCGGTGTTGGTGCTATAAACACTATGCCGGTTTAGTGAGTGTTGTGCTATTATGCACCGCTAATTTTAAGCGGTCAGATTGTAAGGGCGACTTATGCAGGTAATAGAAGCGGGTTTTTCTGCCAACGGTAAGAAATTTGCGTTAGTAGTAGCGCGGTTTAACAGCTTTATTGTTGAGAGTTTATTAAGCGGCGCAACCGATACCTTACAGCGTATTGGTAATGTAGCAGAGCAAGATATTACTATCATTCGTGTACCTGGTGCATTTGAGCTGCCGTTAGCAGTGCAGCGTGTTGCTGCTAGTAAAAAATATGATGGTATTATTGCCCTTGGCGCAGTAATACGTGGTGGCACACCACACTTTGAATATGTATCAGGCGAGTGTACTAAAGGTATTGCTCAAGTGATGATGCAGTACGATATTCCGGTAGCCTTTGGCGTATTGACCGTAGACAGTATTGAGCAAGCTATTGAGCGAGCTGGCACTAAAGCAGGCAATAAAGGCTGTGAAGCGGCTATGTCAACGCTGGAAATGGTAAACCTGCTAACCAAGCTGTAACAAGAAGAGACACAGAAAATGAAACCTAATGCCCGTCGTCAGTCACGGTCTCTTGCAGTGCAGGGAATTTATAGCTGGCATATTAGCCATAACCCGATTGCAGATATTGAGCAACAATTGCTGCTCGAAACTAACGTTAAGCATGTTGATGTTGGTTATTTTCAAGATTTAGTCCGTGGTGTGGTAAAAAACCACGCTACCTTGGACGAGGCGTTAAAGCCCTATTTAGATCGGCCATTTGATGAAATTGATTTTGTTGAAAAGGCAATTTTACGTGTTTCTGCGTATGAGTTGAAATATCGGCTAGACGTTCCTTATAAGGTAGTCATTAACGAAGCTATTGAATTGGCAAAGGCTTTTGCCGCCGACGATAGTCATAAATTCGTTAACGGCATCCTTGATAAAGCAGTACGCGTACTGCGTCCAAGCTAAAGGAGAGCCGACATTTGTCGGCTTCTTAATTTTATGGATGAATTCGAACTCATTTCCCGCTATTTCTCTAATTGTGGTGCTAAGCGCCATGATACCGGTATTGGTGTGGGTGATGATGCCGCAGTGTTACAAGTGCGGGATGGTTGTGATCTGGTTATAACTACCGATACCATGGTTGCCGGCACACATTTTTTTCCTGATGCTGACCCTCGAGCGCTTGGCCACAAATTAGTTGCGGTCAATGTTAGTGATATCGCCGCTATGGGTGCAGAGCCCGCTTGGTTATCACTGGCGATAACCTTGCCATCGGTAGATGAAACGTGGCTCAGTGCTTTTGCGGCGGGCTTGCATGAAACGGCTGAGTATTATAATTGTCAGCTAGTTGGTGGTGACACGACACGTGGGCCAATGAGCCTAACCATGGTTGCCAAAGGCATAGTGCCGCGAGGCAAAGCTATTACCCGCAGCGGCGCTAAAGTGGGTGACTATATTTATGTTACCGGCACTTTAGGCGATGCAGCACTAGGTTTGAAGCTGTGCCAAGGTTTGCATGAAGTAAGTAAAAAACACCAAACTCATATTCTACAACGCTTTCATTTTCCATCAGCAAGAGTGGCGCTAGGCCAAGCGCTGCGCAATATTGCTAGCAGTGCAATGGACTTATCAGATGGCTTATATAGCGATATTCAGCACATTTTAAAACGTTCAGGCGTGGGGGCCAGTATTGATGTGTCGCGCCTGCCTTTATCGCAAGCGGTAAAAGATAGTTGTGATAATGCGACCGCAATGCAGTTGGCGTTGTCCGGTGGTGAAGACTACGAATTACTCTTTACTGTGCCAGAAGCAAAGCGGGGTTCGCTTGATGTACTGCTTTCACCTTATGGTATAGCCATTACCTGCATTGGCCGTATTACTGGCGTAGCCGGTAAGCTCGAGCTAAAACAAGCCGAGCAGCCCTTTAACTATGTGCACTCAGGTTTTATTCATTTCTGATGAGCAAACTGCAATTTAATTTAAAAAAGTGGTACCAGTTTCTGGCGTTGGGCTTTGGTAGTGGTTTATCGCCCAAAGCACCTGGTACTTTTGGTACGTTGGTTGCGGTGCCACTTGTCGCCTTGTTGTTGTGGGCGGGTAATGCTTATTTATTAGCTTTTGTATTAATAGGCAGCGTGCTGGGCGTATATGTATGTGGTCAAACGGCACGCGATGTTGGCGAGCATGATCATGGTGCTATAGTCTGGGACGAAATTATTGGTTATGGCATTACGTTGCTTTGGGCACCACTGCACTGGCAAACACTATTAATCGGTTTTGTTTTATTTCGCCTATTTGATATTGTAAAACCTTGGCCTATTAGTGTGCTGGATAAATCGGTGCATGGTGGTTTGGGTATTATGCTCGATGATGTAGCCGCGGGTATTGCCGCTTTAGTTGCGTTGCAACTATTAATACCTTATTTGCCGCTAAATTAATCAATAGACAATTATAGAAGGCTATAATGAAAAACATCGTACTGTTGCTTTTGTTGGTTTGCTTTGTTCGCGCACAGGCAGCTGAGCAACAGTCGGTTTATGATTTTGATATTAAGCACTGGGGCAGCAGCGAAGGCTTAGCCAGTAATTCTGTGCGCTCAATTAGCCAAGACAGTCAAGGCTATATCTGGTTAGCAACGCAACATGGCCTAGATCGTTTTGATGGCACCCAGTTTGAACATTTCACCAAAGAAACCCATCACCAATTAGCCAGCAACGGTACAACACGATTATTTCGCGATAGCTCGGGCTATATGTGGGTGGGCACTAAGTCTGGTTTGTCAGGTTTTGACCCTATAAGCTTGAAGTTTGATCGCTATCAGGTCTTGTCAGAAGTGTCTTCTATTATCGAAGTCCGCCCGGGTGAAATTTGGGTGGCGGCAGATAATTTATTTCGTATCCGAGATGGCAAAGTGAGCAAGGTTGAACAAATACGCGCATCAGTTAGTCAGCTAGAGTTGGTTAACGAGCATATTTGGGCTAGCAGTGCCGAAAGCCTATTTCGTGTAGATCTTGATGGTAATGTACAAAGTTATTCGCTACCTGCTGAATTAATGCAAACGCCTATCTACGATCTGTATTGGTCGGAAAACACCTTACACATTGCTGGTGAAGCAGGGTTATACCATATTGATGAGGCCGAGCAGGTTAAACGCTGCCAGCTGCCAGATCATAATAATACCGCAGTATATAAGTTGCTAAATGACAGCTTAGGTAATACCTGGATCTCAGCTCATCGCAAACTATTTCATCGACACCCTAACCAAAGCTGGCAACATATAAATGGCGATGAACTAGGTAGTTACCCGTGGTTTAGCGATATTTTTGAAGATAAAGATAAAAACATCTGGTTGAGTAGTTTTAGTGATGGTATCTACCGAGCCTCGGTCGGTCATATCCGCCGTGTGGTGCCTAGCCAGACTGATCCGGTTATTCGCAGCTTAGGTGTTACGCCAGCTAATACGTTATTGGTTGCCGCCCAGTCAGAATTAGGCGAACTTAATGCTGATGGCAGTTACACTGAACTGCTTAACTCGGCGCAGCTAGGTGCTATTACCGTGCACGACGTTTATTGGCCTAACGCGCAGCAACTGTGGTTGGCGACAGATCATGGCGTACTGCGTTACCAACGTGGCAAAACTGAACTTAGCACGCAGTTTGCTAATTTAACCGGATATACCGTTCGGGTGTTACAACCGGATAATGCTGATGGCTTATGGATTGGCGGTGTGATGGGATTGTTTCACTATAATAATAACTCACTACTCCCCTTTGCTTTAAATAATGAGCTTGAATCACGCCATATTACTGCATTACAACAGCAGCAACAAAAAGTGGTGTTTGGTACAACACGAGGCCTATATCAATATCAGGCGCAAGCTCTGACTCGGCTTGGTGTCGGCACCGCGCTATACAATAGTTATATATCGGCTGTACTGATTTTGCCTGACTCAACCATAATTGCGGCTACTTTAGATGACGGTATATTTGTTGCGTTAGCTAACAGCACAAAATGGCTGCAATGGCACACCGCGAATGGCTTACCCCATAGCCCAGTGGTTAGCTTAGCCTATGATGCCGATAGCGAAATGCTTTGGGTAAGTAGTAATAAAGGTATCTTTCGTTTAAACCTAGCGCAATTACCACTACTTGCTAGCCAGACGGTGGAGGCGGATGAAATTCTTGGTCCTTATGATCGACAACTAGGCACAGTGCCAGGTCGCTGCTGTAACGGTGCAGGGCAGGCCAAGGTTGCACACTGGCAGCAACAGTACTGGTATCCAACCTTAAAAGGCTTAGTGGCTGTGCCAGTGAAGCTAGAGGATAAACCCGAGCACGTTTTACAGCCGGTGATTAAAGGCGTTCAAGGTTTACGTAACTATATTGTTGAAAGCCAACAAAACAGTTTAGTGCTGGATTTGGATGACCGTAGCTTAAGCGTAAAGTACTCAGCGTTAGAATACATTAAACCTGCTGCGTTACAGTTTCGTTATCGATTAAAAGGCTTTGAACAGCAATGGCACGACGTTGGTCAGCGGCGCGAAGGTGTCTATACCAATTTAAGCCCCGGCCGTTTCGTATTTCAAGTGCAAACTCGCTTTGATAATAGCCCATGGCTGCACGCTAAGTCTGCCGAGCTAGAGCTGGTTATCCCTAAACGGTTTAACGAAACCCTTGTTTATCGGGGTTTATGGCTTATTTTGTTATTATTTTGCCTATACGGTATTTTGTGGCTGTTAAGGCGCAATACTATTAACCAACAACAACAACTAGAGCGTTTGGTGCGACAACGTACACAAGAGTTAGAAAACAGTAATTTACAACTGAATGAGCTTAATGAACAACTAGCCTTGCAAACACATAAAGACAGTTTAACCGGCTTGCGTAATCGCCGATTTATGTTTGAACAGTTACCAAAAGATATTGAGCATTTTCAGCGTAACCGCGAGTTTATGCAATCGCAGGGCAAATGTATTGCGCTTGTTCACCTTGATTTAGATAACTTTAAACAGGTTAACGATCAATATGGTAATAGTGCTGGTGACAGTTGTATTCAGCAGGTCGCCGGTTTACTTATTCGTGAAACACGAGGCTCTGATTACGTCGTGCGATTTGCTGGCGAAGAGTTTATTTTAGTGCTACGAGATATTCAAACCAACTTGGTAGCGCAATTTAGTCATCGTTTAAACGAACTAGTGGGTGAAGCCGTATTCAATTTACCTGATGGTAACCGCACCCGGCTAACTTGCTCAGTAGGCTACGCTGTTTATCCATTAGAACTATTAGGTGGCCAACTTATTAACTGGGAAATATCGCTACAACTAGCCGAAATAGCGCTATATCACGTTAAGCATGCCGGTAAAAATGGCGTTGCCACGCTTAAATTTGATCAACAGGTTGATGCGTTTGAATTTGAAGATTCGTCACACATTGAGGCACAGATAGAGCGACTTTTAGCCGCAGGTTTAGCACATTTTGAACTTGAGAATACTCATTTTTAATCCAGCCTGCATTTTTGCAGGCTGGATTAACAAAACTATTTAGCCTGAATAATATTATTGCAATGCATTAATACTATTAAGAATACCTTCGGTATTTAGGCCAAGTTCGGCATAAATTTCTTCTTGGCTACCATGTTTAATAAACTGGTCAGGTAAACCCAAGTTTATACATTTTACGCTAAGTTGTAATTTTGCA
This sequence comes from Rheinheimera sp. D18, assembly GCF_004345025.1. Classification (GTDB taxonomy): domain Bacteria; phylum Pseudomonadota; class Gammaproteobacteria; order Enterobacterales; family Alteromonadaceae; genus Alishewanella; species Alishewanella metallidurans. The sequence continues at coordinate 1,109,453 of NZ_CP037745.1, forward strand.
ACAAATTCATTCACCGCAGAGCCGGCACCGCCCATAATGGCGTTATCTTCTACTGTAACAAAGTACGAATGGCTGGCAGCCAGCTCAGTTAATAACGCCTCATCAAGTGGTTTTACAAAGCGCATATCTACTAGTGTGGTGTTTAACTGCTCTGCAGCCTGTTTGCAGGCGTTTAATAACGGGCCAAACGCGAGTATGGCAATGCGTTCGCCGTTACGTACTAGCCTAGCTTTACCTATTGCCAGTAGTTGCATGTCGTGCTGTGCAGCAACGCCTGTTGCCGAACCTCGAGGATAGCGCACCGCAGCAGGGCCCTGGTATTGATAACCGCTATATAGCATCTGCCGGCACTCGTTTTCGTCAGATGGCGCCATAATAACCATATTGGGAATACAGCGCATAAAGCTGAGATCAAAAGAACCTTGATGAGTTGGCCCGTCAGCACCAACTACACCTGCGCGGTCAATGGCAAACAGCACATCTAAATTTTGTAGCGCGATATCATGAATTAACTGATCATAGCCGCGCTGTAAAAAGCTGGAGTAAATCGCTACTACCGGCTTTAAGCCCTCAATTGCCATACCCGCAGCGAGCGTTACCGCGTGCTGTTCGGCAATAGCTACGTCGAAGTAACGTTTAGGGTAGGTTTTAGAAAAGCGTACCAGATCAGAACCTTCACGCATGGCCGGCGTAATTGCCTGTAAGCGCTCGTCTTGGGCTGCCATATCGCAAATCCAGCTGCCAAAGATATTTGAAAACGTAGGTAACCCGGCCTTTTTCTCTGGTTGTTTGGTATCGTCAGGGTTGAATTTAGATACCGCATGATAACCAATAGGATCCGCTTCTGCAGGTGCATAGCCTTTACCCTTTTTGGTAACGATATGAAGTAACTGTGGTCCTTTTAAATTGCGCATATTGCGGATGGTATTTACCAAGCCGACCACATCGTGACCATCAATAGGGCCAATATAGTTAAAACCGAGCTCTTCAAAAAATGTACCTGGTGTCACCATGCCTTTAAAATGTTCTTCAGCGCGGCTTGCTAGCTCGTGCAGTGGTGGCACGCCACGTAGAATTTTTTTGCCGCCCTCGCGTAAGCTGGTATAAAAGCTACCCGATAAAATTCGCGCAAAATACTGGTTTAGTGCGCCAACGTTTTCAGAAATAGACATTTCATTATCGTTTAAAATAACCAGCATATCTGGGCGTACTTCACCAGCATGGTTTAGCGCTTCAAACGCCATACCTGCGGTAATTGCACCATCACCAATTACAGCAACGACTTTACGATTATTACGTGCTTGCTGCGCGGCGATAGCCATACCCAAAGCCGCACTAATTGAGGTGCTAGAATGCCCCACAGACAAGATGTCATATTCACTTTCTTCACGAAACGGAAAGGGATGTAAACCATCTTTTTGTCGGATAGTGTGCATGCGATCGGCACGACCGGTTAAAATTTTGTGCGGGTAAGCCTGATGACCTACGTCCCAGATCACCCGATCAAAAGGCGTGTTATACACATAATGTAATGCTACGGTTAGCTCAACCGTGCCTAAACCCGAAGCGAAATGACCGCTACTTTGACTAACACTTTTTAGCAGGTAACTACGCAGCTCATTACTTAGCGCCGGCAGTTTTTCTTGCGGTAGCTGTCGTAATTGCTCGGGTAAATTAGCCTTGGCTAACAACGGGTAATCGTGAAGATCTAACGCCATAATTCTTGCCTGTATTAAAATCTGCGTTCGATAATATACTGCGCGAAAGCGCGTAACTCATCAGTATTATACGGTAAGCTATCTAAAGCACTCAGCGCATCTACATATAATTGCTGTGCTTTAGCTTTAGCATTATCCAGCCCCAACAGAGCAGGATAAGTTGATTTGTTTGCCTTGGTGTCTGAGCCTTGCGGCTTGCCAAGAATGACGGTATCACTTTCTATATCGAGAATATCATCCCGCACCTGAAATGCTAGCCCTAATGCACTAGCAAAGCGCAGTAAGGCGTCTAAATCGGCTTGCTTAGGGTTTGGGCTACATAGCCAAGCCAACTGCACCGCACATTCTATTAATGCACCGGTTTTTAACTGATGCATGCGTTCTAACTGCGCCACGCTGGTGCTGTGATTAGTTTGCGCTAAATCTATTGCTTGGCCGCCACACATACCATTGTAACCTGATGCTGAAGCAAAGCATCGCACCATGTTTAGCACAGCAGAGGGGCTTACCTGCTGATAAGTATGGCTGCTTAGTACTTCAAATGCGAGGGCTTGCAAAGCATCGCCGGCTAAAATTGCCGTGGCGTCATCAAAGGCTTTATGACAAGTAGGTTTACCTCTGCGTAAATCGTCGTTATCCATAGCAGGTAAATCATCATGGATAAGCGAATAGCTATGCAGCGCTTCAAGTGCTGCAGCAGGGCCGTCTAAGTCAGACAATTGCGCGCCAAGCATAGTACCACAGCTGTATACTAAAAATGGCCTAACCCGTTTACCGCCAAGCAACAAGCTGTAAGACATAGCCTCAAGTAAGCGTGCGTCGGTTGTCGTTCGCTGTGCTAACAGCTGGTGAAGATGTTGCTCTACGCGCTGTTGATAAACAGGAATATTAGCTGGATGCACACTAGTTTCCTTGTTCAGGTTCAAAGGGTAACAAGCTTTCCTGTTGCTGTTGTTGCATTAAAATTTGTACCTTTTGTTCAGCCGTCTGTAATAATTGTTGGCTGTGGCGCGCAAGGGTAATACCCCGCTCAAACTGGGCTAACGATTGGTCTAAAGACAGTTCGCCTTGTTCAAGTTGTTGTACTATTTGTTCCAGCTCAGCCAAGGTTTGCTCAAACTGGCTTAAGTCAGCCTTTTTTTTACTCATATCACCCTCACAAAAGTGTGCGCAAAGTTACCTTAGCAGGCTATTATGGTCAATCAGAAAGCATAAGTGAAAGGCTAAATAGATAATTTAATGTAATTTATACTCAATCATTGTGTCTTGCTGTCGATAAACAGCTATCGTCTAAGATAAACTCGTACAGATGACCGTTTTGGCAGTGCTTTAGTTAAGGAGATAAGAGTGGATATAGCTACTCTGGTTGGATTGTTGGGCGCAATTGGTTTTATCATCATGGCGATGATATTAGGAAGTAGTGGCAACGTCGGTATGTTTATGGATACCGTGTCAGTGCTTATCGTATTTGGTGGCTCAATCTTTGTGGTTATTTCCAAATTTACGCTAACGCAGTTTTTTGCTTCAGGTAAAGCCGCGGCTAAAGCCTTTGTGTTTAAGATTGAAGCGCCAGAAGAGCTGATCGAAAAAGCGGTACAACTGGCTGATTCCGCGCGTAAAGGGGGGTTTTTAGCCTTAGAAGAAGCTGAAATTCCTAATGGCTTTATGCAAAAAGGCATTAACATGCTGGTTGACGGACACGATGCTGATGTGGTGCGGGCTACCTTATTAAAAGATATTAATCTTACCGAAAAACGTCACGAAGTGGCTATTGCCTTGTTTAAAAGTTTAGGTGATATCGCACCAGCGATGGGGATGATCGGCACATTAATCGGCTTAGTTGCCATGTTATCTAATATGGACGATCCTAAAGCAATCGGCCCAGCAATGGCGGTAGCCTTATTAACAACGTTGTATGGTGCTTTTATTGCAAACGTTGTTGCTATACCTATAGCGGATAAGTTGTCTATTCGTAATCAGCAAGAAAAGCAGAATAACCAGTTAATTCTAGATGCTATTTTAGGCATACAAGACGGGCAAAACCCGAAAGTGATTGAAGGTATACTGCGCAACTATTTAGCACAAAGTAAACGTGAACCAGCGGCGGAGTAAGTTATGAGTGATGATGCCGAAGACTGTAAATGCCCACCGCCAGGCTTGCCGGCCTACATGGGTACATTCGCTGATTTAATGGCATTGCTGATGTGCTTCTTTGTGCTATTGCTGGCGTTTTCAGAAATGGACGTAATGAAGTTTAAGCAAATTGCCGGTTCAATGAAATTTGCTTTTGGTGTGCAAAATAAAATTGAAGTAGAAGATATACCCAAGGGTACCAGCGTTATTGCGATGGAGTTTCGCCCCGGTAGGCCCGATCCGACACCCATCGAAACCTTGCAGCAACAAACTATAGAAATTACGCAGCAGGTTATTGAGTTTCAAGCCGGTGAAGAGGACTCGGCCGGTGGCAGACAAGAGCAACGAGAAGATTTAAGCGGCGGTAAATCGGTAAGTAATGCCGAAGAAATTATGGATGGCGAATCCTCAGCCGCTGAAGCACAGTCAGAAGCCTTGCAAGAGCAAACTAATGAAATGGTGAAAAAACTCGCCGAGCAGCTAGAAAAACAGATTATTGATGGCGCTATCGAGCTTGAATCACTAGGTCAGCAAATTATTATTCGTATTCGTGAGAACGGTTCATTTCCGTCAGGCTCGTCATTTTTACAGCCAAGGTTTAAGCCAATAGTGCAGCGTATTGGTAGTTTGTTAAATGATGTTCCTGGTGAAATTACCGTTACTGGGCATACTGACAATATTCAAGTATCTGACGAGCTACATACCAATAACTGGGACTTATCAGCAAAACGTGCGGTGTCAGTGGCGTCCGAAATGATGAAGGCTGATGGCTTTGATAAAACCCGTTTAGTGGTGGTGGGTCATGCTGATACTAAGCCTTTAGTGCCAAATGATGATGAACTCGGTCGGCGGCGTAACCGCAGGGTAGAAATATCTATTATGCAGGGCAAAGCCAAAGAGTCAGATCCCATTAGCTTAGAGCCAGGCACGCCTTAGTGGCTCACTATTTATCAATAGGTAGCGCAGATTAGGTCTTTAAATAGAGATCAGCTATAATTTGCGCCACTTTTTTTCTGCTGATAATGTGTTGCTGTTAGATGATAGAATTTATAATCAAATTACATCCGGAAATTGCGATAAAAAGCAAATCGGTGCGCAAACGCCAAACCCTGCTACTAGAGCGCAATATTCGCACTATTTTATTGCGTGTTAATGATAATACTGAAGTAAAAAATAACTTCGACCACTTAACTGTTCGCTGCCCTAGCGACGATGCAGCGCTTAAACAACAGCTAATTGACCGCTTAAGCTGTATTCCAGGCATAGTGCATTTTTCTGAGATGCAATCCAGTAGCTTTAACTCGCTGCATGATATTTATCAACAGGTTGCAGAAGTTTATGCTGATCAGCTGCACGATAAAACGTTCTGTGTACGCATACGTCGTGAAGGTAGCCATGAGTTTTCGTCTTTAGAGGCAGAGCGCTATGTCGGTGGTGGCTTAAACCAGTTGGTTAGCTCAGCGCGCGTAAAATTAAGTAAACCTGATGTCACCGTTGCATTAGAGATCAGAAAAGATCGGCTAATTATGGTGCGTAAGCAACATCAGGGAATGGGCGGCTTCCCGCTACCATCTCAGTCTGACGTACTGTCACTTATTTCTGGTGGTTACGACTCTGCTGTTGCCAGCTATTTGATGATCCGCAAAGGTTTGCGTACCCATTATTTGTTTTTTAATCTTGGTGGTGCCGCGCATGAGGCCGGTGTGCGTGAAATGGCACATTTAATTTGGCAAAAATACAGCCTGTCACATAAAGTGAAATTTGTTAGCGTAAATTTTGCGCCGGTGGTAGAACAAATTTTAGAGAATATTGATAGCGGCTTAATGGGAGTGGTGCTTAAACGGATGATGATGCGTGCTGCCAGCGGTGTGGCTGAAAGTTTAGGTATTAAAGCCATTGTTACTGGCGAAAGTATTGGCCAAGTATCTAGCCAAACCATTACTAATTTAAGTGTAATTGATCGTGTTACTGAAACCTTAATTCTGCGCCCGTTGATCTATCATGATAAGCAAGAAATCATTGATATGGCGCGTAAAATAGGTGCTGAAGATATCGCAAAAAGTATGCCTGAATATTGTGGCGTAATTTCAAAAAAACCGACAGTAAATGCGGTATTAGCAGAAGTATTGGCTACAGAACAAAACTTTGATTTTTCGGTGTTAGATCAGGTAGTACAAACTGCCAAAGTGCTAGATATTCGCACCATAGATTATCAGGCTGATCAGCAAGCGCATGTGGTTTCTGAACTCGCCGAACTGCCAGCAGACGCTATTGTGCTTGATATTCGTAGCCCTGAAGAAACTGACACGAAGCCCTTTAGGCTTGCTAGCCATAAGGTAGAGCAGCTACCGTTTTTCCGTTTAGCATCGCAGTTTGTTAATCTTGATCAGAGCAAGCAATATTATTGTTACTGTGAGCACGGCGTAATGAGCCGTTTGCAAGCGTTAGTGTTGCAAGAGCAAGGCTTTACTAACGTAGCGGTATATCGGCCGTAACAGCATTAAGGTGCTGTAAAGCAGTTATTTGTTGCAGCAGTTGACGATTATGCGGCACGGCAATGTTATGCTGTGCCGCTTGTTTCACGATGTAGCCGCTTATCGCTGCTATTTCACTGCGCCGCTGATGGGCAATGTCTTGCTGCATAGAAGAGAAGTTTTGCGCGGTGTTGTGAATAACCCTCTGCACGTTAGCTTGTGTTTGGGCAAAATCTAATGGGTAACCGCAAGCCGTTGCTACCTGACAAACTTCAAGCAGTATCGCATTAATTTGTTGTTGGTAGCGACTATCGGCTAACGCACCATTACGACAATTATGTAGAGCACTCAGCGGGTTTATTACCGCATTAATAGCTAATTTTTGCCATAAAAACGGCTGTATATTATCGACTACGGCAAGTGGGCCAAGTGCAATATTCATTGCCTGTTGTACCTGGAGTAACTGCACTTTTGCCGCTGCGTTAAGCGGTGCTAATACGCTATCACCCTGTCCGGTATGCCGCACATTATTACCTTGTTTTAATGCACCATGAGTAGTGGTTAAAAACCATAAGCCTTGGGTGGGGAGCAGAAGTTGTAATGCGGGCTCTATAGTACCCATACCATTGTGGCTAAGCACGAGTTGAGCATCAGCGCTTAGCGCAGGCAGTAAGCTGTGTAGTGCATCAATTACTGAATAGCTTTTTACTGGTACTAATACTGCGTTAAGTGGTGCGATGGCTGAATGAAAATGCAACGCGTGCTGGTTAAATGTAATATCAATAGCGGCAGGTTGCCGCAGCCATAACTTTATTGGCTGTTTGGCGAGCTTAAGTTGGCTGGCGGCGAGTAAACCAATAGCGCCTTGGCCAACAACACACCAGCTTAGCGCCGGCTGCGCGGACGAATTGTGTGCCATAATTTGCGTACCGCATAAAACAACACGACACCAGTAACATCGGCCAGCAGATCGAGCCAATCGCCGTTACGACGCGTAAAGTAATGTTGTACCAGCTCAATAGCGCCGCCATATGCACCTAGCAGTATAATTGCGGTAACAGGCGTTAGCCTAAAACCTTTCCATAGCAAGCCTGTCAACACGGCAAAAATACCTAAATGCGCCACCTTATCGATATGGGCAAAGCTGCCAATAACACGATGGCCGTTCAATTCAGCTAAAAAGCTTGCAGTAGCGAGCAAGAAACACAGTACGCATAGCCCGCGATAAATATTTTGTGACACACTTAACCCTCGATCATATATGGCGCTCGGATTGTAGCAGTTTTGTGGTTATAATCTCTAGTAGACTGACTGGCTTAAGTTAAGGAGACGTTTAATGCCTTCGTTTGATATTGTTTCAGAAGTAGAACAGCAAGAAGTGCTAAATGCCGTAGAGAATTCTAATCGTGAGTTAGATACACGTTTTGATTTTCGCGGTGTACAAGCTGAGTTTTCTTTGAAAGACAAAGTGATTACGATGAAAGCTGATGCAGAATTTCAATTGCAGCAAATGCTGGAAATTTTTCTTGCTAAAGCAGTGAAGCGTGGCTTAGATGTGCGCTCATTTAAAGATGGCGATGTTGTACACTCAGGCAAAACCTATAGCCAGACTTTAAGCTTGCTACACGGCATTGAGCAAGATATGGCAAAAAAATTAGTTAAACTAATGAAAGATAACAAGCTAAAAGTTCAGGCGGCGATTCAGGGCGATCAAGTGCGAGTGACTGGAAAAAAACGTGATGATTTACAAGAGGCTATCGCGTTAGTGCGAAGTTCTGAATTAGAACAAGCGTTTCAGTTTACTAATTTTCGCGATTAATTTAGTTACTGCGCCACGCTAGCCATCCAGAGCGCCATTGACATTTTCATACTAGCTATTAGACTGCACGCGGCTCTATTCAAGAGCCGCTTTTTTTGGTGCTGCAATTAACCGCAGGTAAACGGGAATCTGGTAAAAACCAGAGCTGCCCCCGCAACGGTAAACAACTTATCTGTATTCATAGCCACTGTCAGATGATGGGAAGGCGAGTGCAGGCATATGCAGGTTGTTAGCCCGGAGACCGGCCAGAAAAAATCCTTCAACTTGATTAAATGTGCGGCGGGCACATTTTCGGAGCTTACATGTTTAAACCTGCTTTGGCGGCCGTGTTGGTCGCATCCTGTTTTTCGGCTAATGCTGAGAACATCGAACATATCAGTATTTACGCTAACCGTACCGCTACGCCGCAACAAGACGTGCTAGCCAGTGTGACGGTATTGGAACGCGATGATATCGTCGCCCGTCAGGCCAACGACTTACCCGCCTTACTGGCGCAATTACCGGGCATTAACCTGTCACGTGACGGTGGTCGGGGACAAAATAGTGGTCTTTATATCCGTGGCGGCAATACCGGCCACTCCTTAGTGGTGATTGACGGCGTGCGCAGTGGTTCAGCTACCTTGGGTTATAAAACGTTGTCGATGCTGCCGCTGGAATTGATTGAACGTATTGAAGTTGTGCGGGGGCCGCGCGCTGCCTGGTATGGTGCTGATGCTCTGTCTGGTGTTATTGCTATTACTACACGCAAGGCTCAGGGAGTAGAACTTAATGCCAATGTGGGTAGCTATGGCCAGTTTGGCGCCGATGTTAGTGTTAGCCGGCAAATTGACGATCTTGCTGTAAGAGCAACTGCTGGTTATAGCCAGGCTGATGGTTTTAATGTGCGTAAAGATCTGGACCCGGACCGCGATGGTTATGATCAACGCTTTGCTAAACTGGCTGCCGATTATCAGACCAGTTTTGGTTTGTTACGGGCTCAGTTTGATGTTAATTCCGGCTTTTATCAGTTCGATACAGGTTGGGGCAATGAAGATCAAGCCGATACCCTTAACCGTACTTACCTGCTTGGCTGGGAGCATCAATCGGGGCAGTGGCAGCATCAGGCACAATTAAGCCGGATACTGGATGACGATACTATTTATGGCCCGCAATCACGTAGCCCATTTGTGACTGAGCGTGATGAGTTCAATTATCAAACCGGCACTGCTATCACTGATAATCTGAGTTGGTTAGGTGGGGTGAACTGGTATTCGGAAAACGTTGGCCGTTCTGGCGTTAACTATGTTGAAGACAGCCGCATTAACCGTGCGCTATTTACCGGTCTGAATTTTAAACAAGACAGTGTGCAGTTAGATGGTTCGGTACGGCGTGATTTAACCACGCAGTATGGTGGTAATAATACCTGGCAACTGGCGGCAGGTTACTGGTTTACTGATGCCTGGCAGCTAAGGATTAGTCGCGGTGCGGCTTTTAAAGCGCCAACCTTTAATGACTTATATTATCCGGGTCAAGGTAACTCTAACCCTGATTTAGCTCCAGAACGTACTTTAGCAGACGAAGTTGCAATCAGTTATCGTGTGGCGAATGGTAGTGTGCAACTGGCATGGTTTGAGAATGATATTGATAACCTGATCCAGCTTGATGAGAACTATACGCCGCAGAATATTGAGCAGGCAAAAATTTCGGGTATTGAGTTGGTTGTTCAGGTCGATGTTGCCGGTACGCGGCAAAACTTTGCTTATAGCTGGATTGATACTGAAAACACCTTAACCGGGCAGCGGTTAGCCAGACGGCCGGAAAATACTGTCAACTGGCGTGGTAGCTATGAGCTTAATAAGTGGACGATATTTATTACTGCCGATTATCAAAGTGCAACCTACCAAGGTGCCGACTGGCTATCAGGTAACGACTTACCGCTTGCGCCAAGCCATACTCTTTGGGGGGTTGGTGGTAGTTATACGCTAACGCAGGCGTTAACGTTAAGAGCTAAAGTAGATAATGTGTTTGATAAAAAGTACTACACTAGCCACAGCTATTCCGCAGCAGGCGCTAACTTTGGTATTAGCATAAACTACACACCGCAGTAAAATCTATGTATCTGTGCCAGCCGTTTGCGTTTAATACTTTGCAGCCGGCTGGTGCTATGTGTTTGCTATTGCGGTAAATACTGATAATACCGATTTGGGTTTTGTGTTTGTTGCAGTGTTCGCCACAGCTCAGTTGCAAGTTTGCTGTGTTGGTTATAAAAAGCTTTGCTAAACACTAAATAACCAGTCGACTCATATAATGGCGGGTGAATTACCTCTAATTGCTCATTTAGCATATTAGGTAACTGCACGGTGTTAATTTCACATGTTGTAGTGGTGGCATCAACGCGGCCTAGCTTTACTAAACTAAACGCCTGCTGCTGTGATTGAACAGGCACTATGCTAACACCCGACGGGTATTCGGGTACTACATAGCCCAATGGCCTAGCCATAACTACGCCATCTTTAAGGCGTTGCGTTACATTATCGCCAACCCGCTGCACTATACATGTAGCATGCTGATTTAGCGCTAACCGGCTATCAGGTGCATTATTTTCATCGAGTGGAAATACAGCAAAGCTGAGACGCAATTCATTATATGTGGCTACGACCGCATCTACTTTATTTTGCTCTAATAATTGTAAACACCTTAGCCAAGGGCGGCGCTCAAATGTGACTTTAAGTTGAGGTACTAGGGCTATACCTTCTTGTAAGTGTTCAATTGTCGCACCTGGCGGTGTAGGAATTTGCGCACCATTACCCGCGTAGTAAGGCAGTAACTGCTTGTCTTCATAGCAAAAACGTAGTTTAACCGGCTCATTGGCGAGCAACATATGGCTAGCACAAAGTAGAGAAAAACTAAGAATATAAGTGAGCTTTATCATTTGAGTAATGCCTTATATTGCTGTCTAAATTTCGCCATCTTTGGCGCAACAATAAACTGACAATAACCTTGCTCTGGTTGCTGTAAAAAATAGCCTTGATGATAGTGCTCTGCAATATAAAATTCTGTAGCGCAGTTTATGGCTGTAACTATATTGGTATTATAAACCTGTTCAGCATTTAGTGTCGTAATTAGCTGTTCTGCACTAGTTTGTTGCTCGCTGTTATGGGTAAAAATAACCGATCGATATTGAGTACCTATATCATTACCTTGTCGGTTTAACTGAGTAGGGTCGTGCAGGCTGAAAAAAATCAAACAAAGCTGCTCATAGCTAATTATGCTGTCATCAAACTCTACTTGCACGACCTCAGCATGCCCGGTGTTACCACTACATACCGCATGGTAATTTGCCTTGTCAGCCGAACCGCCCATATAGCCACTTAACGCCTGTATTACACCGTTAAGCTGATTCATGGCTGCTTCTAAACACCAAAAACAGCCTGCACCAAAGGTCGCTTGTTGTTGTGGCACGGTGTTCTCCTGAACTATAGGGCTTAGGTTGAAATACTATTATACTGGTTTTGCGCAACTGCGGTTATGTCGTAATCATTATTTTGCTGATCTTGAGTAGGTAGTTCAGCGTAATGAGCAGTCTATCGCATAAAATAGGAAAGACAACGTGACTATAGCCATTATTGGTGCCGGTATTGCTGGCGCTATCTGTGCAAGCGAACTAGTACGCAATGGCCATAAAGTTATAGTTTTTGATAAAGGCCGTAGCGCCGGTGGCCGCATGAGCAGCAAGCGCACCGAGAACGGTTATATTGATTTAGGCGCGCAGTATTTTACCGCGCGTTCTGAACTGTTTTCTCAGCAATGTATGACGTGGCAAGCTCATGGCGTTATTATGCCTTGGCAAGCTAAGCTGGCAGTGTATGAAAACGCTGAGCTGACGGCATCACCCGATAATATCGTCAGGTATATTGGTCAGCCCTCGATGCATAAGCCTGTGCAACAGCTACTACAACAAACTCAGCTGGTGCTGGAATGCTGTGTCGATAGAATACATTTTGACGGCAAACACTGGCAGCTATACCGCGACCAACAGCCACTTGGCAGCTTTAGTCAACTGGTCTTGGCCATACCGCAGCAACAAGCTGCGCTATTGTTGGCAAATGTTATTTCGCAATTTAATGTACTGGCCGCAGCCTTCGCTGCAGCCGCATTACAGCCGTGTTGGGCGGTAAATGTTGCCTTGCATCAACCTTCAGGCAATAACTTTGATGGTATTTTTGTTAAAGAAGATGCGGCCTTAACTTGGCTGGCCCGGCAAACTGCAAAACAAGGGCGAGTAACGACGGAGCAATGGTTATTGCATTTTTCGCCAACATTCTCTCAGCAACAACTTGATACAAGCGCTGAGCAAATGGCACTAGCATCGTTATCGCAGTTACAACGGATCTTAGGGCAGCAGTTGCAGGGCACTGTAACGCACTGCCATCGCTGGCGTTATGCGCAGCAAACATCGGATTATCCAATACAGGGTTATTTGCATCACGCTGATATGGCGCTTGCGCTGTGTGGTGATTGGCTAAATGGCGGTAGGGTAGAAAACGCTTGGTTAAGTGGCTACATGTTAGCGCAGCAGTTAAGCGTATGATCCAGTCAGTGCTTATTATTGGTGGTAGCAGCGGTATTGGTTTAGCCTTAGCTGAGCATTATCAGCGATTGTCAGGCGTTGTTAGTGTTATAAGCCGGCAGAGCGCACCAAGCCATAATAGATGGCATTGGTTTGAAGATAGTTTTAATGATAATGCTCGCAGCGCTGATTGCGTGCAACGCGCGTTGCAGCATCAACCCGATACGATATTTATCTGTAACGGTGTGTTGCATGATATTAATGCTATGCCGGAGAAAACGATTCGACAGCTTAATACCGATATTTTATTGCAACGTTTGCACAGCAATGTGGCAGTGCCGGCACATTATTTACAGTTACTGTTTAGCTATATCAGCAAAAAGCCCAACATTAAACTGTTGGTGCTTAGCGCTAAGGTAGGCAGCATTACAGATAATGCACTCGGCGGGTGGTATAGCTACCGTATCAGTAAAGCGGCGTTAAATATGTTGGTAAAAAATTATAGCATTGAAGTAGGGCGGTTAAATATATCTGCAGCAATAGTGAGTGTGCACCCTGGCACTACTGATACTGCGTTATCTGCGCCCTTTCAGAAAAACGTACCGCCGACGCAACTGCAAACCACACTAAGTACCGCGGCCCGTATGGCGCAAGTTGCACAGTTAGTTCAACCAGAGCAAAGTGGGGCTTTGTTAAATTGGGACGGTAGCGAACTACCGTTTTAACGAAATAATAAAGGCGCGTAATGCGCCTTTATTATTTAATGGGTGAAGAGATTAACGCGGATGAGTTTCATCGGCTTGATGTTCATCAGCGGCTTTGCTTTCTAGGTTGTGTAGTTGTTGCTCTAACCGTTTCGGTGAACCCGTATTACGTGCAATAACCATGTAGGTTACGGGTACTACATAAATGGTCATCAGTGTAGCAAGTGACACACCAGCAAAAATAACCATACCAATAACCATCCGGCTTTCCGAGCCCGGACCCGTGGCAACAATCAGCGGTATGCTACTCATTGCGGTGGTAAAAGCGGTCATTACAATTGGTCGTAATCGTTGTGCTGCAGCTCGTTGGATTGCGCTAGTAAATTCAACCCCCGCATCACGCAATTGGTTAGCAAATTCGACAATTAAAATACCGTTTTTAGCTACCAAGCCGATTAACATGATTAAACCAATTTGGCTGTAAATATTCAGCGACATCCCCGCGAAATATAAGCCTGACAACGCCCCCACTAAACCAAGTGGTACAGTAATAAGAATAACTAACGGGTGAATAAAGCTTTCAAACTGTGCGGCTAACACCAGATAGGTGATCAGTAACGCGAGAATAAATACCATTAGTGTCGAGTCGCCACTTTCTTGATACAGCAGTGACTCGCCTTTGTAATCGATGCCTACAGTGTCATGAATTTCTGTAGCAACAATGTTTTCCAGATATTCTAACGCTTCGCCTAAACTATAACCTGGCGCCATACTCGCTGTTAGCGTAATGCTACGCATGCGGTTATAACGGTTTAAGCTTGACGATGTGGCCTCCTCACGCAATGTCACTAGGTTATCTAAAGGTATGAGTTTCCCAGAGGTATCTGAGCGCAAGTACACATTAGTAATACTACCAGGTGCGGTGAAGTCGTCATCTTTACCTTCAATAATAACGTCGTATTCTTTGCCGCGATCTAAAAAGGTGGTAACCCGTCGCCCGCCAAGCATCGCTTCTAGCGAGCGGCCAATTGCGCCAACCGATATCCCTAAGTCGCCGGCACGTTCGGTATTAATTTCGACTAAGATCTGTGGTACGGTTTCTTTATAATCATGATCTAACATCAGAATGTTGGGGTTTTCTGCCGCTTTTTCTATGACAATATCACGCCAGCGTGCCAACTCTTCATAGGTGTTGCCTTGTAATACAAATTGAATTGGCCGACCACCGCCACCGCCGCCGCCTAAACCGCTACGCATAAAGGTAAAAGCTCGCACATCGGGGATCTCATTTAGCTTGTCGCTAACTTCGCCCATCAGCTCCTGGGTCCGTCGTTTGCCGTTGTGCCAATTTTCTGTGCCAACAATAGCAATGCCACCACTATTACCCCAACCAGGTACACGCACTAACAAGCGGTTAAATTCGCCTTGTTGATAATAAGGCATTAAAACATCTTCAATTAAACGCATGTTGCGGCTATTACTGGTATAGCTGGCACCTTCTGCTGGGCTCATCATAACAAAAAAGGTACCGCGGTCTTCCGTTGGTGCTAGTTCGCTGGGTAGTATTTTTACCAACATATAACTGGCAACAAAGCACAAGGTGACCACAATTATCACCGGCCAACGCGTAGCGCACACCACTTCTAGTTGACGTTGATAGGCATTTTCTAACTTATGAAACGCAGCATGAAGCCACAAGCCTAACTTGCTTTCGCGTTTTTGATGGGTAAGTAGTTTGCTACACAACATCGGTGATAGTGTCAGTGCTGTAACACTTGAAAACGCCACTGCAGCTGACATTGCTAAAGCAAATTCAGTAAAGAGTTTACCAAGCTGGCCTTGCATAAAAACTAAAGGCACAAACACGGCAATAAGCACTAAGGTAGTGGCAACAACAGCAAAACCTACCTCGCGCGCGCCTCGATATGACGCAATTAGCGGATGTTCGCCTTGCTCAATGCGCCGATAAATATTTTCTAGTACAACGATTGAGTCATCTACAACCAAGCCTATGGCTAAAACCATTGCCAGTAAGGTCAGCAGGTTGATAGAAAAGTCTAGCGCGTACAGCACGGTTACCGCTGCAACCAAGGCAACTGGCACAGTAATAGCTGGAATAAAGGTTGCGCGAATATTGCCTAAAAATAGAAAGATAACCAGTACTACCAGTGCCATCGCAATGGCCAAGGTGTTGTACACTTCGTTTATCGACTCGGCGATAAACAATGACGAATCATAGCCCGATTCTATGGTTGTACCCTGTGGTAAGGTTTCTTTAATCCGTTCCATTTCAGCACGAGCAGCTCGCACCACTTCTAAGGTATTGGCTTTTGATTGCTTAATAATACCTATTCCAAGTAAGTTTTTACCGTCGCCGCGAAATTCGCTTTCTTCGTTTTCAGCGGTAAGCACCACGTTGGCAATTTCGCCTAGGCGCACTAGGTAGTTATTCTCACCGCGCTTAATCACTAAACGGCGAAAGTCTTGTTGTGTTTTGTAGTTACGTACTACCCGAACGGTAAAATCACGATCAGTAGATTTTATATTACCCGCTGGTAATTCAACGTTTTCGGCACGTAATACCGCTTCAACATCTTGCACCGTAACGCCGCGCGAGGCCATTGCATCGCGATCTAACCAAACCCGCATCGCGTAATCACGAGCGCCGCCGAGTTGCAAGCGTGCGACACCATCGACAACTGAAAAGCGTTCAACGATATAGCGGTCGGCATAATCGGTTAGCTCTAATGAGGTCATGGTTTCGCTATTTAACACAAACCAGACAATGGTATCTTCGCTGTCGCTGGCTTTTGATACTTCTGGTGGATCAGCTTGGTCGGGCAAATTATTTAGCGCACGTGATACTCGGTCTCGCACGTCGTTAGCGGCAGAGTCGATATCACGTTCAACATTAAACTCAATTGAAATAAACGAGCGGCCGTTACGGCTGGTTGAATTAATATTTTTAATCCCCTCAACACCGCTAATGCGATCCTCTAGCATTTGCGTAATTTTTGATTCAACAATCTCTGCCGAAGCACCAGGATAGTTAGTACTAATACTGACAATAGGTGTATCAATATCGGGATATTCGCGCAGTGGCAGCATAGTAAAACAAACAATGCCGAACACAATAAGCAGAATATTTATAACTGTTGCAAAAACGGGGCGTTTAACCGAGGTATCAGACAACCACATAATTAACTCCCAACCTGATTTATGGTAACGCCAGATCGAAGTTTCTGAATACCTTCTACCACTACGACATCGCCTTCATTTAAGCCAGACAATATCTCGACCCAACCTGGTATGCGTTGACCTATGGTAACTTCAGTTTGATGCACGACGTTATTTGCATCGACACTATACACAAATTGCTTTTGTTGTTGGGGTACTAAGGCTTTTTCTGAAATTTGCATGGCCATGCGGTTATCCAGCTCAAGTTGCACATTTAACAGCATGCCTGGACGTAAACGTAAATCCTCGTTAGGTAATGCACCGTGTACGGTTACCGTACGGGTTATCGGGTCTAAACGGGTATCAATAGCGCTAACCTTGCCAAAAAACTCAATATCGCCATAAGCAGAGTTAGTAACCGTTATTGGCATGCCTAATTTAATATCGGCCAAGTAATGCTCGGCAACGCTAAAGGCAACACGCAGCACACTTAAATCGTCTAGTGTGGTAATAACTGTGCCGCTATTTACATAAGCGCCTTCACTCACAAGACGTAAGCCAAGATAGCCGGAAAACGGTGCTGAGATAGTCATTTCAGCCAGCTGAGCTTTAGCTATATCAAGTTGCGCCAGTGTGGTGTTTACCTTAGTTTGTTGTTCGTCTAACAACGACTGCGCAGTGGCTTGGGAGGTAGCGAGGTTTTTAAGTCGCGCCAACTGGCGTTTCTGATCTTCTAGTACGCCTTCAAGTTCAGTTACCCGCGCACGCTCTTGCACGTCATGTAACTTAGCAACAATCGCACCGCGCTTAACGTGTTTTCCTTCACTAATATGCAATTCAGTAATAAAGTCATTAGTTGGTGAAACTAAAGCAATAGAATTATTCGCAATACCTGTACCTAACGAGCTGATACTCCGGATCATGGCTTTGGTTTCAACTTTGGCGGTGCTTACGGCGACGGCTGCCGAACCACGTTGTGAATCATTAGTCTGTTTGGGCATAAAATATAAATAGCCAACAAAAACTGTGAGGGCGATGAGAATTACCCAAATTAATTTTGAATGTAGTTTTGTCACAGTAACTCCATGTAACAGAAAATAATAAATACAGGCTTATTGTATGGAAGAAACCGCAATTTAGATTTCCTGTTATCGCAATCACTACTGCATTCGTCGATTAGTTAAGCACCACAATGCTTAGATGCAGGCACAATACCACTAAATTATGCAGAATAAACGCACCAAACCTGCCATCATAAGGTTATAAAAGGTGAAAAAGTGTTGATAAATGCAAGCTATTAAAATAAAAGCCGCAGCTAGCCTAGGTGGTGCTAAGTTAATGTTAGCTTCAGGCGCCATGGCGTTGCTACTAATGGTGAGTTTGCTGTGGGTTAATCAGCTACAACTTTGGCAGGGTTTAGCCTTTGTTGCTGCTGGCTTGGGTATGTTTGCCGGTTGGGCTAAGTTAGCTGAACCAGCCTATTTTTTACAAATGGATGATCTGGGCGTACAGTATAGACATCGCAATGGTAACTGGACATTACCGTGGCAGAGCTTTCTGTATAGTGGTATACCGCAATATGAGCAACGAGCTTTAGCTTATATTGGTTTTAAGGTCACCGATTACGATAGTTTTTTGCAGCATTTGCCACTGCGTTTTGCCGTACGTATTATGTCAGAGCAACGTGCGTTATATATAGAAGCGGTGCGCCAGGGCTGCGAAAGTGGCCGTTGTGCTAGCGAACTACTGGTTGAAGGCGAGCATTTTAATACCAGTAAACAGCAATATACCGGAATTAAAGCCGCATTTGCTTATCGAATGCAGCGCTTGTCGGCGCAAACGGGTTTCGATCTATTTGTACCAGTAACCATGAGTGAAACTGACACACAGCAATTATGTCAGCAAATTAATCAAGCGAGACTACAATTGGTACAGAATACAGTCACCTAGACACTGTTGACGGTCTGTATCATAATATTGGCACTATTACACGTTACGCAGGGTAGTAAATGAATAATTACGAAAAGCCGTTTTTGGTCAGTGGTCGCAATACATTGATCCATAAAAACAAAAAACTAGATCTTGTTGTTGTTAATGACGATGGCGATCCATGTATTGTTGTTACGCGTCATGGCGTAAAAATTTTTACTGAGTCGGTACCTGCTAATCGCGCTGAAGCAAAAGAGCGCTATATCGAAGTTGTTGATATTTCGAGCTCTGACGTATTTGGTGAAGTAAAAACATTATTATTTATTCAAGCGATAAATAATAAAGAATATAAAGTCGATTACAGTAAAAAAGATTCAGATTTATTTATTCGTATCCACCAAGAAAACTATATCTAGCATATTATGCTGAAACAGCCCTGCATTGCATAACAGGGCTTGCCTTTGTGCCGTTAATTTGTTTCATTAGAAGAGCTTTCGTGCAGTAACTAAAAAGTGTGAAGCCTATGCAATTTACAGAGCACAACAATAGTATAAAAATTACCGTGCCAGTAAATCTGGATGCGCTTAGTGCGCATGATGTGAATTCACAGTTAAGCGCCGCTGGTTTCGGCAGATATTTTATTATTCATGATCAAATTGCTAATTTGCTGGTCGAATATCAACAAATACAGCAAAAAATTAAAGAACAGCTACAACCTGAAGGCACACCCTTAACTTATCGTATTGCCGAAAAACGTGATGCTGAGCTCGCGTTTATGATAGCGGAAGATCAAATGTCTGCTGCGGCTATTATTACCGCTGCGTGGGGCGGAGCCCCGATATCTGCTAACGTGCTGGTAAAAGGTGCGCAAGAAGCAGGAATAGTTTTTGGTTTTAGTAAAGAACATATTATTAAGCTGGTGACTCATGCCAGTAAAGCCGACTCCGGCAGTAAAACAAAGCTGGTTATTGCTCGCGGCCGGGCGGTAGTGCATGGCCAAAACTCTCGTTTTGAACCCCAAATCCCTGAAATGCAAAGTCGGCGAAATAAGCCGCTAGTACAAACTGAAGACAAAGCGGACTTACGCGATTTTGGCGTTATTCCCGCTGTCCGTGCTGGCGATACGCTAATGCGTCGACATCCGCCAACGGCCGGTGTTGATGGTATGTTGGTTAATGGCACGGTTATTCCCGCTGTTGCTGGGCAACTGATTGAATGGCAGTTCGGAGATGGCGCTGAACTTTCGCCTAACGATGCTGATTTACTTATTGCCGCGCGTGATGGCTTACCTCGAGTTATTGAAAACGGCGCGACAGTTGATGAAGTTTTTACGGTTAAAAATGTTGATTTAGCAACGGGTCATATTATCTTTAAAGGCTCGGTGGTCATCAGTGGTGATGTTGCCGAGGGCATGAAGGTAATTGCTGGCGGTAATGTGTTTATTAAAGGCTTTGTTGAAGGTACGCTAATTGAAGCTGGCGGCGATATTACTATTGGTGGCTCTATTATTGGCCATCAAATCGCCAACGTTGAAAAAGACACGGAATACAGCACCGAGCTAAAAGCCAACGGCGATATTCAATGCAATATTGCGCAATATGCCAAGTTAACTTGTGATGGCAACGTCTATGTTAATAAGCAAATGATGCATTGCTCGGTTTCTGCAGCTAGGGTATACGCTGGGCCAGAAGATAACCCCAATGGTAAAGTTATTGGCGGTTACTTCTACTTAGATTATGGCATTTTTAGTGGCAATCTTGGCGCGCCATCTAGCAGCAATATTTATATAGAACTCAATCGGTTAATTGACCCAATTGCTGAAAAGCAAGATGTTTTACGTACTAGTATTAGCGCTGCGAAAAAAGATATGCAGGATATTCGTGAACAATTAGAGAAACTGAAAAAAATTGAAGGCAACAATCAAATAGAGCTGCGTAAAAAAGCGTTACAGCAAGAGTTTGACGATCATCGCAGTGTTGCTTTGGCATTAATCGAAGATGTAAAGCAGCTTGAAATACAGCGTAAAGAAAAACTAAGCGAAACCTTAATTGTGGTGCGACAGCAATTGTTTGCCGCCGTTGAAGTGCACTTTGGCAGAGATATTGTGCGTAGTCGTCGCGAATATGGCCCATCAAAAATATTATTAATTGATGGCAGCCCAGCAATAGAGCCGTTTTTTTGATAGGGTTAACACAGTGAAACGCTATTATTTACTGTTATTGATGTTAGTAAGCTCTACTGGTTTATTTGCTGCTGAGTGCGAAATGGCGTTTGCACACGGTATTCTTATTGCTCCAGATCATATTCGAATTTTGCAAAATAACCGTACTCATGTCCAAATTAATGGTGATCAACAATTATTTATTGGTGGCGAGCTGATTGCGCTAACCGCAGATGATGCTGTGTTACTAAAGCAATATAGCCATGATTTACGTAAATTTGTGCCAGAAATTGTCAGTATCGCCGTAGATGGGGTTGAACTGGGTTTATCGAGTATCGAAGCTATGTTCACGGGTATTGGGAGTAAATCGCAGCAGGCAGAATGGCGAGAGCTGGTGCGCGAAACAACCTTTCAGTGGATGTCGCGGTTTGTTCGTACCAATGAGCATTTTTATTTGGCGCCGCAGAGCTTGAACGAGCTTGATTACTTTTTATATGGCGAGCTTAAGCCGCAACTAGATAACCTAGCTAAACACACAGTAGGCGCGGTATGGGGCGCACTGCGCGATGCGCTGCGCCATTCTGATAGTAATTTTGAGCGTAGTGATAACCAAGAGTGGCAGTCGGTTGGCCATTTAGTTGATAAAATAAACTTAGGCTTAGACGCCAAAGCGGTAGAGCTAGAAGAGAAATCAGCGTTGTTCTGTCAGAAGATGCAAGAGTTAGATCAAATAGAACAACAATTACAACAGCGATTACCCGCGTTAAAAGACTACGATGTTGTGGCGAAGAAAAACTAACACCACAGTCATCTAAGCCGATTAAGTACTACACCACACCATATTCATCAGACAATACCGGTGGCATAGCATTATCGACTTCGTCGTTTATGGCATCTAGGGTTTTTTCCGCTTCGTCTAATGAGCTTACTTCCGCTACGTGAAATAGGGCTTCACCTTCGTTTACTAACGGCAAGTTGTTGCGACCAATAATAATGCCATCAAAACGTGCAGTTACCGCAACTTCAAAGTCAGAATAGGGTGAATAAATATGTGCCATTACATCACCGGTTTTAACGGTTTGGCCTAAACGCACATAATAGCGAGCAATGCCATCATGCTCGGCACGTATCCAGCTACTTTTTTTCGAAAATAATGACTGTGTAATCGGGCGCTTACGGCCGGCGCGTAACATGCCTAAATCGGTCATAACATTTAAAATGCCGCGCACACCCACGTTAATTGATTGCTCATCAAAACGCAGTGCCTCACCGGCTTCATACAGCAAAATAGGAATACCTAAACTGTTTGCTGTGCCGCGCATAGTGCCTTCGCGACTAGCGGCTTTAATAATAATCGGCGCGTTAAATACTTCTGCCATACGCAGTGCCATTTTATCTTTGGCACTGGCGCGCACTTGCGGCAGGTTAGAGCGATGAATCGCCCCGGTGTGTAAATCTATGGCGTGGGTGCAGTTACGTAAAATTTTCTCAGTAAACTGAAATGCCATTCTACTGCCTAACGAGCCTTTTTCACTGCCTGGAAAACTACGATTTAAATCGCGGCGATCGGGTAAATAACGTGACTGCTGCACAAAACCGAAGGTATTTACTATGGGCACTACAATTAGCGTGCCTTTAAGTTGGCTTAAGCGTGGCAGTTTTAGTAAGCGCCGACAAATTTCTACGCCGTTAATTTCATCGCCATGCAAAGCGGCGGTGATCAGTAGTACCGGTCCGTCTTTACGGCCATGAATAACATGGGCTCCGATATTAAGCTCAGTGTGGGTATAAAGTTTACCAAAGGGAATGTCGACCACGGCACGGCTACCCGGCGTAATGCTACTACTGCCTAACACAAAGGGCGCTCTGGTGGTGGTCGTTGCTTGCATTAGCCGGTTCCTTTGGTGTTAAGTTTGCGCTTGTTTTTGTGCGCAGTTACTTTTTGCTCTAAAAAGGCGATGGTTAAGCTGGCAATATCTTTCTCGGTTGCGGTTTCTATGCCTTCTAACCCCGGAGAGCTATTTACTTCCATTACTACTGGGCCGTGGTTAGAGCGCAGTAAATCTACGCCGGCGACGTGCAAACCCATGGTTTTGGCGGCGCGGATAGCAGTACTGCGCTCATCTTTACTTAGACGCGCTATTGACGCTGTGCCACCGCGATGCAAGTTAGAACGAAACTCGCCAGCCTTAGCTTGGCGTTTCATTGCTGCGACCACTTTATTACCAATAACAAAGCAGCGAATATCGGCGCCGTTAGCTTCGCGAACATATTCTTGGACTAAAATATTTGCATTTAAACCCATAAAAGCTTCAATTACGCTTTCTGCCGCGGTGCGGGTTTCGGCTAGTACCACGCCTATGCCTTGTGTACCCTCTAGTAATTTAATAACTAAAGGTGCGCCGCCAACCATTTCAATTAAATCGGGAATATCGCCGGGCTTATCGGCAAAACCAGTAACGGGTAAGCCAATACCTTGGCGCGCGAGTAATTGTAAACTGCGCAGCTTGTCGCGGGCGCGGCTTATAGCTACTGATTCGTTAAGCGTGAACACGCCCATCATTTCGAATTGGCGTAACACTGCAGTACCGTAAAAAGTAATAGACGCGCCAATGCGCGGGATCACGGCATCAAAGCCCTCTAACGCTTCACCCTTATGGTGAATAGATGATTTAATACGATTAACATTGATATAGCAGGTTAATGGGTCAATAACCTGCACCTGATGGCCGCGCTCAATAGCGGCTTCAACCAAACGTTTAGTTGAATACAATTCTGCATTGCGCGATAAAATCGCAATTTTCATGCGCTCTCCAATAAGCGGTAATATTATGCGCTATTGTAAAATTGTCTGAGGCAACTGGCAGCAATAATACTACTGTTAAGACGAAATAATTCAGTTGCATTTTACGCGTATCAAGCAACTAGGTTTTAAGTAAGCGTTACCACCAGCCGCGTATTTTAAACCAAATTAAGCCGGCAACACCGCCGGCGGCCATAGCCGCTAACGTAATAAAATAGCCATTATTCATTTGTAGCTCTGGCATATTAATAAAGTTCATGCCGTAAATACCCACAATAAAGGTTAGGGGAATAAAAATAGTACTTACCATGGTTAGCACTTTCATCCGTTCGTTTATTTGGTGTGACGTGGTGGAAAGATAGCCCTGCACTAAATCGCTTAGTTGATCATAGTACAGATCGGTCATGCTATGCAGCCGTTCAAATTTCTCATAAAAATCGCGTAATTCTGTTTCAGTAAAATTACGCAGCAAGGGGTTCTGCTCTTCATAAATGGCATCGGCAAAGATATCTTTCTGATAGGTTAGATTACGGTTAATTTTTCTCAGTACTGAACGATAACGCATAATCAGCGCCATCTGCTCGTCATTACCACGGTGCAGCATGGCATCTTCCAGCTCGCTTTGTTCATCTTCAAAGTTAATCAGTTTCTCTAAATAGCTAGCAGATACCGTGATAATAATTTGCTTAACCCAATCTGAAATAATAGCGCCATGCTTACTGTCAATATTAGGCGTTAGCTGCGCTAACAACTGCGGGTTATGGCAATCGATACGGCTAACAAGAACTTGCTTGGAGTAAATTAAATTTACCTGAGCGCTGCTAATGTATTCACTAAAATCGATATCGGCATAGCCGCGCATAACTAATAGTGTAAAGTTATCTTGAGCTTCTAATTTGGGCGGGTGACGCTCACGAATAAAATCTTCTACTAGCGTTGGTGCAATGGCAAAACGCTGTAAAACCTGTTGTTGCTCGTCAATACTTGCGTCGTTAAGGTTGATCCACACCCGTGCATCAGCAGAAAGTACGCTTGGCAATTGCGCGAGCGAAATAGGCTGCCAGCTACTGGTTTCAGGTTCAAAAAAGTTAATTAAAATCATAGTGCGGCTTTAGCAAAGAATATTTACTACAGCATACCTATAAAAGCACTGCACGGGCAAATGCCGGATGTAACATCTTGGTTTACGTTAAGACGATAAATTTATACGGCAATTGGTAGGTACGGCTATCACTATTGCTAAAAAAACAGATATAATGCGAATAATTCTTCTTTGAGTTTTGGTTGTCTAATGAGAAATTTTTTATTTTTATGCCTATTGTTAATAAGCTTGCCATCCTTAGCGTCGGATAGGCTAATTCAATTAATTGAATACATTGGCGCCGACTATGGTGCTGCCGTGCAGCAAGGTGAAATTGTTAATGCCGCTGAATTTGCGGAAATGCAGGAGTTTGCTAGTTTAATTCCTGAGCAGTTACCCACCAAGCATCCGGAGTTGCAACAGCAAGCGATACAGTTGCAGCAACTAATAGAAAGTCATGCTGAGCACGCACAAATTCAGCAACTAACAGCGAATATGCGCAAAGCAGTAATTGCCGCGATGCCGGCAATTACCTTGCCGGAAAAATCGCCAGATTTAGCCCGTGGTCAAGCCTTGTATCAAACTAGCTGTGCGATTTGTCATGGCGATACCGGCATGGGTAATGGCCCTGCAGGAATGCAACTAGACCCTTCACCGACGAATTTTCATGAGGTTGAACGTTACCGCGCGCGCAGTGTGTTTGGTTTATTTAATACGATTAGCTTAGGTGTCGAGGACACCGGTATGGCAGCGTTTGCTCACTTAGATGCACAAAGTCGCTGGGATTTAGCCTTTTATGTTGGTGCCATGGCATCAGAAGGCACTAACGTTTCACAATTGCCTGCAGGGCTAATTAATAAAGCCGCAATTTCTGAATTACTTACTGCGACACCAGACGATTTACACAATAGTTCGGGTGAGCAGGGTGCGGCGTTAATGGCACTATTTCGCCAGCAGCCTGACAAGTTTTTCTCGGCTACCGATGTGCGACCGTTACAAATAGCGCAAGATAAGCTGACGTTAGCACTTGAACAGCTACAGCAAAAAGATTACGACGCGGCGTATAACCATGCCGTAGCTGCCTATTTAGATGGCTTTGAGCTAATAGAAAATAACTTAGCTGCAGTTGATAATAATTTAAAAAATGTGGCCGAACAGCGCATGTTGAAACTAAGGCAGCGTATTAAACAACACGAAGAAATTACTGCCGTTAGTGCCGAAATTGTTGAAATACAGCAATTACTAAAACAATCGCAAAAGGCGTTAGATGAAACTGAACTAGCACCAATAAATGTGTTTTTGTTAGCGCTGCTTATTTTACTGCGTGAAGGTTTAGAAGCATTGTTAGTGGTGGCGGCAATTTATAGCGTAGCGGTAAAAACTAAGCAACCCGCACTGAAGCGTTCAGTGCATTACGGTTGGGTGGCGGCGTTAGCGCTGGGTGCCGTCACGTGGTTTGTTGCTAGCTTTATTATTACCGTTTCTGGTGCGTCACGCGAGATGACCGAAGGTTATACGGCGTTAATTGCTGCGGCCATACTGTTTTATATGGGTTTTTGGATGCATAGCAAAACCTCAGCCGTAAAATGGCAACAATTTATTAGCCAAAAAGTAAATAATGCCATGTCGTCCGGCGCGTATTTTGGTTTAGCTTTAGTTGTGTTTTTAGCGGTATATCGTGAAGTGTTTGAAACTATTTTGTTTTATCAATCATTATGGTTGCAAGGTGGCGCGGCGCACCAACTTAGTTTCTTAAGCGGTATTGGCGCAGCGCTATTAGGTTTATTGATTCTGGGTGTAGGCTTATTTAAATTTGCCCTTAAGCTACCATTAAAAACCTTCTTTGGCAGCACCGCTTTCTTAATGATACTGCTTGCCTTTGTTATGACAGGTAAAGGCATAGCCGCGCTACAGGAAGCCGGTACCTTGTCATTGAGCCATATTGCCGTACCAACCATAAGCTGGTTAGGCATATTCCCGACGGTACAAGGCATTTCGGCTCAGATAGTAGTGCTAGTGCTCGCGGCTATTTTATTAATAAAAGCACGTCGTGATGCTTAGTTGGAAAATAACAGCTTAGACGTAACGTTGCTCATTTAAGCGAGAACCGGCTTGCTCTAAACCAACCGTTGAAGGCATGGATGCCTGAAACGAGCCCCCATGGAAGGGTTTACGGCGTGTTGGTGTGAGCAAGCCGGTTCGTTGATATTGCTAACGGACCGGCTTGGCCTTAGATGCAGACTTTTTTATATGTAAATTTAGGCTTTTGTTGCGGCAATATATTCGTCAACCAATTGCTCTAATACGTCTAATGGCACAGCACCATTTTTTAATACCGTATCGTGGAACTGACGAATATCAAATTTATCACCAAGTTCAGTTTTGGCTTTTTGCCTTAACTCAACAAGTTTCAACATGCCAATTTTATAAGCAGTAGCTTGTGACGGCATTACGATATAGCGCTCTATAGCCTTTTCTATTGCGCTAGGAGTATTCGGGGTGTTGGCAATAAGATAATCTATCGCTTGTTCACGACTCCACTTTTGCGCATGAATACCGGTATCTACTACTAAACGGCAAGCTCGCCATAGTTCCATAGCTAAACGACCAAAGTCTGAGTAGGGGTCTTGGTATAGGCCAATTTCTTTGGGTAATAATTCAGTGTATAAACCCCAGCCTTCAATATAAGCGGTATAGCCACCAAAGCGACGAAACTTCGGCATGTCTTCTAGCTCTTGCGCTATAGCAAGCTGCATATGATGGCCTGGAATACCTTCGTGATAGGCAAGTGCTTCCATTTCATACTTTGGCATGTCGCTCATGCGATAAAGGTTGGCGTAGTAAATACCCGGCCGGCTGCCATCCATAGAAGGTTGTTGGTAAAACGCTTTACCTGCACTTTGCTCGCGAAATGGCTCGACAGCTTTGGCGATCATTGCTGCTTTTGGTTTAACGATAAACAACTCATCTAAGCGGCCGCGCATGTTATCAATCATTGCTGTCGCATCTTTTAAATACTCCGCTTTGCCGTCAGCGGTTTCTGGATAGTAAAACTGTGGATCAGTTTGCATAAATTTGAAGAACGCGGCTAAGTCACCTTTAAAGCCGGTTTTGTCCATAATGTCGTGCATTTCTTGATGAATACGTGCCACTTCATCTAAACCAATTTGATGGATTTGCTCTGCCGTTAGATTAGTGGTGGTAGTACGTTTTAATGCCGCGTTATAAAATTCAGCGCCGTCTTTAAAGCGCCATACACCATCAACCGTGTCTGCTGTTTGCTCAAGCTCAGTTAAATAATTAATTAACTGGTTATAGGCCGGTTTAACACTGGTTAACAGCGCAACTTTGGCTTCGTCTAACAACAGTTTTTTTGCTGAGTCATCAATGTCTAGCTTCGCTACTTTTTTCCGGAAATCAGCAAGTAAGGTGCCTTCATCGCCATTGTCAAACGGCGCACCTTGAATCACGTTTTCACTGGCCGAAATTACCAGTGGAAAAACAAACTTCGGCGCAATAATGCCGGCATCCGCGCGCTGCTGTAGCTGGTGTTGTAGTTGCTGAAATAGAGTAGGTACCGCATTTAAGCGCGCAATATAGGCTTTAGCATCGCTTACATCGCTGATACTGTGTTGATTGATCAGTAGTGACGGCACTTGAGAATGGATACCAAACATTTGGTTAACCGGGTAATTATACAAACGCCATTTGGCTTCAGCTAATTCTTGCTCTAAATTACGCTGCATTAATAGATAGCTAACGCGCGTGTGCTCATCAAGCTTATCGCTATTTATCGCCTGTAATAAAGTTAGGTGCTGCTGAGTTAAAGCTAAACCCGCTTCATAATGGGCATCAGATAAATCCTGCCATTTATCGTAGTCGTCTTTAATGCCTAAGCGCGTTTGTGTTATTGGGTTACGCCGCACATTGTCCATAAAAATTTGTTCAAACAAGGCATTGGCTTTTTCCGACTCACTAACTGCGGTTATCGTTGTGGGTGCTGCGCTGTCTGCGGTTGTGACGCTTTGTTGCGGGCCACAGCCAACAAGTAGCGCCATGCTAACCGCCAGAGGTATTAATGCTTTACGGGGAAAGGTGACCTGTTTCATGTTGTTTCCTGTCATTATTGTTAGAATAGTGAGTTTATTCTACGCAACTGCCAGTAGATGAAAAGGTAAAGTATCGCAGTTAGTGTGCTTGCTAACCTGTATTACTTAAATAAATATCGTCAATAAATCGTTTAAATAACGTGCGCCTTTATCGGTAATTTGCCAGTGGCTATCCGTTATCGTAATTAATTCCTTTTGTTCAGCTTCCTTTAGCGGCTCGGCAATGGTGCTAAGCGGTAGGCCGGTGTAGGCGGTAAAGTCGCTGATCGGGCAGGGCTCAAGTAAGCGAAACCGGTTCATAAAAAACTCAAACGGCCGGTCTTCAGCCGCAACTTGTTCTCGGCTATCTACATAACCACGGCTTATATCCATATAGCCTTTAGGATGTTTAATTTTTACTGTGCGTAAAATTGCGTTACGCGACGGTAAGGTAATCTTGCCATGCGCACCGCAACCTATGCCTAGGTAATCGCCGTAGCGCCAGTAGTTAAGGTTGTGTTGGCACTGTTGGCCTGTTTTAGCATAGGCAGAAATTTCATACTGCTGATAACCGTGCTGCTGCAACAATTCAAGGCCCTGCTGTTGAATATCCCACAAGGTATCGTCTGGCGGCAATATCGGCGGGCGCGAGGCAAATGCGGTATTGGGTTCAATGGTTAGTTGATACCAAGACAGGTGCGGTGGCGCTAAATCAATGGCTTGTTGTAAATCGGCTAGCGCGCCGGTTAAGTCTTGCTGGGGCAAACCGTGCATTAAATCTAGATTAAAACTTTTTAGCGGTAGCTGCTTGGCAAGCTTGGCCGCGGCGATGGCCTCGTTACTATCGTGAATACGACCTAGCGCTTTTAATTGCGCGGTTTGAAAGCTTTGTACGCCAATAGAAAATCGGGTCACACCTGCATTTACGTAGCCGGTAAAACGCTCAGCTTCTAAAGTGCCGGGGTTGGCTTCTAGCGTAACTTCCATATCGGTGTCACAGTTCAGCCGTTGTTTTACGCCTTGCAATATTTGGCCAATACCGGCAGCACTAAATACGCTGGGTGTGCCGCCACCAATAAAAATAGTACTTAAACTGCGCCCGCTAACTAGCGATAAATCTTGGTCTAAATCGGCCAGTAAATGGGCAATATACTCTTGCTCAGGAATACCTTGTTTAATCGCGTGTGAGTTAAAGTCGCAGTACGGACATTTTTGTACGCACCAGGGAATATGAATATAAAGTGCTAGAGGCGGTAACTGCAAAGCCACTCGTTTATCCTTGCTGTTGTAGCTGATTAAGTAGCTGTGTTAACGCTTTAGCGCGATGACTAAGCTGTTGTTTGCGGGCGGGTGCAAGTTCTGCACTGGTACAGCCTTCACTGGCGACAAAAAATATTGGATCGTAACCAAAACCCGACGAGCCAGCTTGTGTTTGGCTAATTTCACCGTGCCAAACACCGTGGCAAACTATGGGGATCGGATCTTCGGCGTGGCGGATATATACCAGCACGCAATGAAACTGTGCAGTGCGTTGCTCATTAGGTAGGTGTTTTAGCGTACTAAGCAGTTTATCGATATTGCTTTGATCAGTAGCCGCTTCACCTGAATAACGCGCCGAATAGATGCCAGGTGCACCATTTAAGGCATCGACAGCCAAACCTGAGTCATCCGCAATGGCGGGTAAGCCAGTTGCTAATGAAGCATGGCGAGCTTTAATAATGGCATTTTCAATAAAGGTTAAGCCGGTTTCGTCTGCATCGGTTATGCCTAATTCTGTTTGCGGCACTATGCTGAAATTCATCGGAGCTAGCAACTGAGCTAGCTCAGCGACCTTACCTTTATTGCCAGTAGCTAATACAATTTTTTGCGTCATAAGTGTGGTTTTAATCTACGTAGAAAGTTTGCTCAAACTTCAGCTGCTGAGATTCATTACCGCTGAAAATAGTGATGATAAAATTAAAGCGTTGTTCATGACGAAACGGCAGCTGTGCGAGATAATAAACGGCATCGCCCTCAGTTACTTCGCTAAACGTCAAGCTGGTTTGCCTGCCTTGTAAATCTTTAGCCGTACCCGTAATGCCAACCTTTTGCGCTTGTAAAGATGTAGAGTTTAACACTGAAATATTAATAATACCGTTGTATTTGCTGCGTTGCAGCTGGTATTGCTGGGCAATTTCAGGCGTTAGTACCGTAGCTGGAAAAGCAATATAGTGCACATCCCAATTACCCAATTGTTTTTTTTGCTCTGCAGCAACGCTAACGCTTAAGCATAAACTTAATAGCATTATCAGTATTCTAACTTTCATATATCGCTCTTAACCGTTTAGTATTCTTAGGCTAGCTAGTTACATCGCCTGATATTAATAGTTGTGCTACCAGCGGCGGCAGCTGCAGTGGCGCCTGGATCAGCACCATTTTATGTCGGCCTAATTCGCCCTTTTCAATGAATACGGCAGACTTGGCTACTTTAAAACTCTTGGCAAGAAACTTCTGTAAATGGGCGTTCGCTTTACCATCAACTGGCGGCGCGGTAATGGCGACTTTAATTTCATCGCCATGTAAACCTACCCAGTCGTCGCGGCTGGCTTTGGGCTGAATATATAGCCTAAGGCGAATGTCAGCACCGGTTTGACTTACTGCGCTCAAACGATGTGAAACCAGCTATTAAATAGGATATTTAAAAACTGTAAGCCAATTAACACCACAAGTACGGATAAATCTAATCCGCCCATTGGCGGCAAAATACGCCGTATTGGGCTTAATAATGGCTCAGTTAGTTGATGCATTAAATATTCTACTGGGCTGCGACCTTGGCTAAACCAGCTTAGTAGCGCACGAATAACCAAGATCCAAAATAGTAAGGTAAACACCTCTTTAACTAAAAAGATAAGTGACAGTACTAAGGTGGGCACTAAAGCAATTTGCCCCGACGGTATAAACTGTAGCAGCAGTAATTTTGTTAACATTACGGCATAAGCTAATACCAAGGTGGCGGTGTCTAACCGGCCAATGCTAGGTATAATTCGGCGCAGTGGTAATACAATAAAATTAGTTGCCTTTACCACAAACTGGCTAAAGGGGTTGTAGAAATCGGCCCGCACGAGTTGCAGCCAAAGCCGCAGAATAACTACCATCAGGTAAAGACCAAACACGGTGTCGATAAGAAATAACAAAGCTTGCATCAAACTCTCCAAATAGTAATAGTTACAGGCTTTGCGCCATTTCCTGTGCCCGTTTTATTGCAGCATACATGGCGTCTGAAACCATTTTTTCAAGGCCTAAATTGGCAAAGGTACTGACTGCTTCATGGGTAGTGCCGCCTTTAGACGTAACCTGCGCCCGCAAATCGGCAAAACTATGCTCGCTGTTTAGCGCCATTGTTGCTGCGCCAAGTGCGGTTTGCGCCACCATTTTTTTCGCATCCGCACTAGCAAAACCTAGCTGCTCTGCTACTTGCTGTATGGCTTGCATAAAAAAGAAAAAATAGGCCGGCGAGCTGCCAGTAACGGCAATAACATGGTCAATTTGCGCTTCGCTATCGAGCCATACTGTCATGCCAGTGCCACTGAACATATGATCAACAAAAGCTTTTTCATAATTGGAGCAACCAGATGGGAATAAACCAGTAACGCCTAAACCAACTAATGAAGGGGTATTGGGCATGGCGCGCACTAAACGAATATTGCCAAGCCATTGTTGGTAACGTGCGGTGGTTATGCCTGCAGCTAACGTCACAAATAGTTTGTCGGCAATTTCTGGCGCGGCCTCAATTAATGCGCTGCATAGCTCTTGCATCATCTGCGGCTTTACTGCCAATACAATGATATCTGCTTTGGTTACCGCCTCTATGTTGTCTAGTGTCGTGTGAATGCCAAAGTCGGTGGTTAGCGCGGTTAATTTTGGCTGACTGCGGTTAGCGGCAATAATGTTATCTGCTGGGTAGCCTGCATTAACCATTGCTGCAATGACACAGCGAGCCATGTTGCCTGCGCCAATAAAGGCGACCATATTGTCATTCATCTGTTTATTCATTCCTGTTTATAATCTCGAGCACCAAAAATAACCGTACCTAATCTTATCATAGTTGCACCGTATTTTAGTGCTAGTGGCCAGTCGTCTGACATGCCCATCGATAATTCATTGGCCTGTGGCTGCAGTTGTTGCAGCTGCAAAGACAGTTGCTGCATCGCAGCAAAAGCGTGCTCACTATCACCGGGTGCGGGTATGGCCATCAAACCTTTTAGTTCTAGGTTAGGTAGCGCGGCAACACTGGCGGCTAAGTTAAACATTTCATCTGCAGCAATGCCGGCTTTACTTGGTTCATTACTGATATTAATTTGCAGCAATACCTTAACTGGTGCAAGGTTTTCTGGCCGCTGCGCTGATAAACGTTCGGCAATTTTTAACCTGTCGATACTGTGTACCCAATGCGCATTTTCAGCCACTAACTTAGTTTTATTTGATTGCAGCGGACCAATAAAGTGCCAAACAATATTGTTATAAGTATTTAATTGTGCTGATTTTTCTGCTAATTCTTGCGGGTAGTTCTCGCCAAACTGGTATTGCCCTGTTTGATAGGCCGTTATAATGGCACTTGTGGGTTTAGTTTTGCTTACTGCGATTAGCTGCACTGTGTCTGATTTAATGCCAAGTAACCCGCATTTTTTGTTCAGGTTCTGATAGGCGAGGTTCAGTTGTTCTGCTATGTTATTCATATTAATTGGCAAATTGGAGTAAAATTGTCATGGATATTACCGAGTTATTAGCTTTTAGTGTGCAACATAAAGCCTCAGATTTACACCTTTCGGCTGGTGTGCCACCGCTTATACGCGTTGATGGTGATGTGCGTAAACTAAATATCCCACCATTATCACATAAAGAAGTACACGCATTAGTGTATGAGATTATGACCGACAAACAGCGTAAAGAATACGAAGAAAATTTAGAATCCGACTTTTCATTTGAAGTACCTAATTTAGCGCGGTTCCGTGTTAACGCCTTTGTACAAAATCGTGGTGCGGCAGCGGTGTTTCGTACTATCCCCAGCGAAGTGTTAACGCTTGATGACTTGGGCGCGCCAGAAATTTTTAAAACTATAGCTGAAAATCCTCGTGGTTTAGTGTTAGTTACTGGGCCTACAGGTTCGGGTAAATCAACAACCTTGGCAGCGATGATCGATTACGTTAACAGTATGCGCCACGACCATATTTTAACCATTGAAGATCCAATAGAATTTGTACATAACAACAAGTTAAGTTTAATTAACCAACGTGAAGTGCATCGTGATACCCACAGCTTTAGTAATGCCTTGCGCTCTGCGCTGCGTGAAGACCCTGACGTTATTTTAGTTGGTGAATTACGAGATTTGGAAACTATTCGCTTAGCGATGACCGCAGCAGAAACTGGCCACTTAGTATTTGGCACCTTGCATACTACTTCTGCGCCAAAAACTATTGACCGTATTATTGACGTATTCCCAGGCGAAGAAAAGGCTATGGTACGTTCGATGTTATCTGAGTCGTTGCGTGCAGTTATTTCACAAACCTTACTTAAAAAAATCGGTGGTGGCCGTATTGCCGCGCATGAAATTATGGTGGGCTTGCCGGCTATTCGTAACCTTATTCGTGAAGATAAAATTGCGCAGATGTATTCTGTGATTCAAACGGGTGCTGCGCACGGTATGCAAACGATGGATCAATGCTTATTAAACCTAGTTAACCGCGGTTTAGTGTCACAAAAAGACGCCGCAACTAAAGCGCAAGATAAAAACACCTTTGGCGCCATGGGCAGGATGTAAATAGCAATGCAGCTAGATAATTTTCTTGAAAAAATGGTGGCTGAAAAAGCATCAGATTTATTTGTTACCGCGGGTATGCCGGTGGCGGCTAAAATTAATGGTGAATTGCTGCCGATTGATGAAACGCCACTAACGGATGCTATGTCGCTTAAGCTGGTATTGTCGGTGATGAACGATAAACAGCAGCAAGAATTTATGACCAGCAAAGAGTGTAATTTTGCTATTGCAAACGATGCCGGACGTTTTCGCGTTTCTGCCTTTTGGCAACGCGATTGCGCCGGTATGGTAGTGCGGCGTATTGTTACCAAAATACCTAATGTTGACGAACTTGGCCTGCCGCCAATCATGAAAGAAGTGATTATGTCCAAGCGCGGTTTGGTGCTGTTTGTTGGTGGTACAGGTACGGGTAAATCAACATCACTAGCGGCGTTACTGGGTTATCGCAATAGAAATGCTAAGGGCCACATTCTTACCATTGAAGACCCAATAGAATTTGTGCATGACCATCATAAAAGTTTAATTACCCAACGCGAAGTGGGTATAGATACCGACTCTTTTGAGGCCGCGCTTAAAAGCTCGTTGCGCCAAGCCCCTGACGTTATTTTAATTGGTGAAATACGCTCGCGCGATACCATGGAATACGCCTTAGCGTTCGCTGAAACTGGCCATTTGTGCATTGCTACGCTGCACGCTAATAATGCAAACCAGGCCATTGACCGTATTATGCATTTGGTGCCAAAAGAGATGCATCAAAAGCTATTGTTCGATTTATCACTTAACCTACGCGGCATTGTGGCGCAACAGCTGGTACCTACAGCTGACGGTCAGGGCCGAGTGGCGGCAATAGAAGTGTTGCTTAACTCGCCACTAATAGCTGATCTGATTGCTCGTGGCGAAATGGGTGAAATTAAAGCGGTAATGACCAAATCTCGTGAGTTGGGCATGCAAACCTTTGACCAAGCCTTATATGACTTATATCAGGCTGGCCGTATCAGCTATGCTGATGCGATTCATCACGCCGACTCGCCAAACGACTTGCGTTTAATGATTAAGTTGCGCAGCGGCGATACTAAGGGTGCTGGGTTTTTGACTAATGTTACTATTGAAGGTTTTGAGAAGAAAGACGATTAAATAGGGTAGCGGCATTGAGGTAAATATGAACATTACACAAATAATGACGCCGAGTAATCGACTACTAACCACCACAGCGGATGCCAGTTTAGCGTCACTTAGAGAAATATTTGCTAAAGCAAACTTTCAGCATGTGCCGGTAATAGACGGCACTAATCGCTTAGTTGGCATAGTGTCAGTGAAAGATTACTTTCGCGAGTTAAGCCCAATTATGGATTCGGCAACGGATCCAGCCATTAGCTTATTTATGCGCAGCCGTAAGGTGCATCATATTATGGTATCGCCGGTTATTACTATTTTACCAAACCAGAGTATTAAGCAGGCGGCAATAATGCTGTTAGAGCATAATATTAGTTGCTTACCAATAAGTAACGATGAAAAGCACTTGCTAGGTATTGTGTCCTGGAAAGATATTATGCGGGCGGCATTAACTAAACGCGCTACCAGTAGCAGTTAGCCTGCTTGTTGGTAACGTTTATGCAAAATAGCCACCCGAGCTACGTAGGCTTGGGTTTCGGCAAACGGCGGTATGCCGTTATAACGCCTAACATTACTGGCGCCGGCGTTATAAGCGGCCAGTGCCAGTGGCAATTCACCATCATATTGTTTCAGTAGTTGCGCTAAATAACGGCTGCCGGCCAAAATATTTTGTTCAGGTAAACTCGCATTCTCTACGCCTAAATGCGCGGCGGTGTTGGGCATTAATTGCATCAAACCAATGGCGCCCTTTTTTGAAATAGCAGCCGAGCGAAACGATGATTCAGCATGGATAACGGCGCGAATTAATGCCGGATCAAGTTGGTATTCGGTAGCTGCTTTACTAATAAGTTGGTTATAAGGTCGGATATACAACGGCGTAGTATGCCAGTTTATTGTTGATACGGGGGCGCAGGCAAAACAGTCGTAGCGCACTAGCTGAAACGGCCGATTTAGCGGCTGGCGATCAGAAAAAAAGCCGGTGCCGTCACTCTTAACTGATTTATAGACTAAGGTTTTGGCTGAAATGCTTTTTTTTACCGGTAGTGCTGCGGCCGGTGGTTGATTCGTCGGCGATAATTTCAGTTGTTTTTTACTGTCCGCAGGAATTTCGGCTGCCACCGTTGTTGATAGCAAACCTAGGCTAAAATAAAAAACAGCATAGGCTAAAGATTGCATATTAACTTGCTCACTTACTACCGAGGATCGCAAGTAAAGCACTAAGTAAGTAAAAGCTCAAGTTTTTGCCTTAACCATACGACTAGACGGTATTTTCTTTCGTTATAAAAAAGGGTTTAGCCGCGATATTCCTGCGCTTACTGGCTTATCTTTTGGCTTCATTGCACGCTACAATAAGGGCTGTCACTTTACCTCTCTTGTTATCAGGTTTTTCATGTATGTCGGTATTTGTTAATCGGCCATTATTGGTTGCAGTAGCTAGTGTGTTATTAGCTATGGTGACTATTCAATCTGGCGCTTCTATTGCCAAGCAACTGTTTCCGGTGGTTGGGCCTGACGGTACTACTGCACTGCGCTTAGGGTTCTCTGCGCTGGTATTGTGGTTAGTGTTTCGGCCATGGCGTAATTTACCTACTAGCCGCAGAGATTGGTTGGTCGTCATAACCTATGGTCTTAGCTTAGGCGGTATGAATATACTGTTTTATTTTGCTATTGAGCGTATTCCACTTGGTATCGGTGTGGCATTAGAGTTTACCGGCCCGCTGGCGGTAGCGCTGTTTTCTTCTCGGCGTAAGCGCGACCTAATTTGGGTGGGTTTTGCCGTTGCTGGCATTTTATTATTGCTGCCGGATATGCGCGGTAAAGATGCGCTAGATCCTCTGGGGGTTGTGTTAGCGTTGGCCGCGGGCGCGTGTTGGGCTGGCTATATTTTATTTGGCAAAAGAACTAATTCGCAAAGCTCTGGTGGCGCAACGGTGGCACTAGGTATGGCGGTTGCAGCGATAGTTTTAGTACCGATGGGCGCTGTAACCCAAGGTATGGCCTTGTTGACTTGGCAAGTCTTGCCGCTGGGTTTACTGGTTGGTGTGCTTTCCAGTGCGCTACCTTACTCGTTAGAGATGGTAGCGCTAAGAAATATGACGTCGCAGAATTTTAGTATATTTATGAGCATGGAGCCTGCGGTTGCCGCCTTAGCTGGCTTTTTGATTTTGTCGGAACAACTTACCCTTTGGCAGTGGCTTGCTATTGCTTTAGTGATTGTGGCATCGTTAGGTAGTTCTATTACTTCGGCCAAGCCGGCATCGAATAAAACTTGATCTAGCGCTAAGCAGGTTAAGCTATTTTTCGTTATAACTGATACATAACTGCGATTGGAGGTTGTTATGGCGTTTAAAACAGTTGCTCAGCTGATGACAGCTGATCCTTTATGTGTAACCCGAAATGCGAGTTTAAAAGATGCGCATGATCTAATGCGTAGCAAGAATATTCGGCATATTCCGGTAATTGACGATAAAGGTGAGTTAGTGGGTATGCTAACGCAAAAAATTATGATTGCGAAAGTGATGGGCTTAATGGCGCAATATGGTGCAACGGCATTGGAGCGCAAAGAAAAACAAATACTCATAGCTGATATTATGGCGACCGATTTTGCCGCTGTTGCACCACAACAGTCGCTAAAAGATGTTGCCGATTTTTTTGTTAGTAACCGCCACGGCTGTATGCCGGTTGTCGATGAGGCAAACAAGCTAAAAGGTATTTTAACCTCATCAGATTTTGTCCGTTTAGCTGCAGATTTATTAGGCCACTAGCACAGCAAGCTGTGACAAAGAGTTTAAATATAGAATAACGGCAATAAAAAAGCCCCGCAGTACTTTATCGTATACTGCGGGGCTTTTTTTACGTTAACTTAGCAAACCAAGTTAGCGTTTATATTATTTAACGCCAAGTTCAACTAACAGTTTATCGGCGCCATCTAGCTGCATTTGCCACAGCATATAACGCAAATCTACCTGAATTGAACGGGTGTTAGCTGGGTTGAAATCCCAATCAGAGATAATAGAATCTAAAGTACCGTCAAAGGCTAAGCCAACAAATTCTGCTTTGCTGTTTAGTACCGCAGAACCTGAGTTACCACCGGTAATATCTAAGGTGGCTAAATAGTTTACCGGTACTGAATTTAGGCTATCCACTTTATAGGGGCCATATTGCTTGGCTTTAATCGCATCAAGTTGCTTTTGTGGTGCGTTAAATTCGCCTTCGCCGGTTGCTTTAGCTGTAATACCTTGCAGTGTAGTAAAGGGTGCCCAGGCATTGCCATCTTCATTACCGTGATCACGGCCTGTAACATTACCAAAGGTTACCCGCAGTGTGCTGTTCGCATCAGGATAAACGGCCTGACCTTTAGACTGCATAAAGGCAATTTTAGCGCGCATATAACTGGCGTAAGCTTGCTGAATTTTACCACCAAGCTCTTCATCTGCTGCTTCGCGCTTTAAATCTGATTTATACAGCGCTAAAGCTGCTTTAACAAAAACATCATTACTTTGTTTAAACTGGTCAATTGACGCGTCTAATAATGCGGTACGATTGCTTAATTCAGCTAGACCACTATTAGCGTACCAGCTATCAATTAACGCAGTTAACTGTGCTTGGCTCATACCATCTTTAATACCCATAGCGGCATCAAACTCAGCATTACGCTGCTTTTTCGGCTGGGCGGCATATTTACTTAAGTTAGATAAATCTAACGCTTTTTCTACACCAACATCAAAGTTACGTTCCATGCCAGTAACATAGGCTTTAAAACGGGGTAAATCGCGTTGTTGGAAACCGGCTTTACGCTCTGCATCTGGCTTAGTGCTTTCATGCGCTAAGCGATGTAATGAGCGTGCAACTGACAGTAAACGCGGTGTCGCGTTATCGAGCAGATAATCAGCACGGTCTTGCTGCTGACGTTGTTGTAATAACTTCTCAATGTTTTTTAAATCATCAGCATAAGCTTTTTTGTTGTCGCGGCTGCTATTAACCCAGGCAGTTAGCTCTTTATGCTCGGCGGTTTTACGCTGTAAGAAATCGCTATCAGCGTAGCTATCTAGCATGCCTTGGCGGTTTTTCATGTA
Organism: Rheinheimera sp. D18; assembly: GCF_004345025.1. Taxonomy (GTDB): domain Bacteria; phylum Pseudomonadota; class Gammaproteobacteria; order Enterobacterales; family Alteromonadaceae; genus Alishewanella; species Alishewanella metallidurans. The sequence continues at coordinate 1,149,072 of NZ_CP037745.1, forward strand.
GTTATTTAAACCAGCAACACGGCTAGCATATTTTAGCGCGGCATCTTTATTGTTAACAGTTTCGCTGGCAATAATGTCTAAGGTGTTTTTATAACTTGCTACGGTGTTTGGGTAAGACCATTCAAAGGTTTCGCTAACTTCACTGGGTAAACGATGACGATTGGTGCGGCCCGGATAACCTAATGCCATAACAAAATCGCCTTCTTTAAGGCCGTCTTTTGCTAACGTTAAATGAAAGTCGGGTTTGTAAGGTACGTTATCAACATTAAAATCGGCCGATTTACCTTCCGGGCTTACGTAAGCGCGGTAAAAACCGTAATCGCCAGTGTGGCGTGGCCACATCCAGTTATCGGTATCACCACCAAACTTACCCACGCCGGCAGCTGGTGCGTGCACTAAACGTACGTCTTTAATCTCAAGCTGTTTAATTAAATAAAACTCTAAACTGCCATAGTAGGCGGCTACTGAGCAGCGGTGGCCTTCGTCTTTTTCACATTCAGCTACTACGGCTTTTTGGTTAGCTTCTATTGCATCAACCCGTTTTTTACCGCTTAATTTAGCTGTTTTGGCATCAATAATTTTGCTGGTAACATTTTCTACTGCTTTGGTAACGTAAATACGGCTACCCGGTGCGGCAGCAACTTCGTCGCTTAACGAGGCGGCTAAAAAGCCATTAGCCAGTAAGTCGTTTTCCGGTGTTGAGTTATGCGCAACGCTGCCATACACACAGTGGTGGTTAGTCGCGACTAAGCCATTTGGTGAAACAAAAGAGGCAGAACAACCACCTAAGCTCACCATGGCTGCCATAGGAAATTCGGTTAGTTTAGTTAAACTGGCAGGATCAAGTGCTAAGCCGGCGGCTTTTAATTCAGTGGCAATTTCAGGCAGTTGCTGCGGCATCCACATGCCTTCATTAGCCATGGCAAAACTGCTGGCCAATGCCAGCATCAAAAGGGATTTTTTCATAACGACTCTTCTAATTGTAATGTTAACAAAAATGTTAGTAAGCGTAACAACGTGCTTATAGTCTGTGTCTAGCTTGGGCTTGTCAAGATACAGACAACTGCTGTTACACTTTAAATCACTGTTTTCAGCTAAAAAACGTGGGGCAAACGTTACAGCTAAGTGTTACGTTTTGGCGGTATTGTGGCGTTGCTGCAGCACCCTAACTACGTCATTTAACTCTAGTTGTTGGCTACGCAATAGCACTAGTAAGTGAAAAATCAAGTCAGCAGCTTCATTGGCTAACTCTGCTTTATCACCAGCCATCGCGGCAAGCGCCGATTCAACCCCTTCTTCACCCACCTTTTGTGCAATGCGCTTTACGCCTTTGGCAAATAAACTGGCCGTGTAGCTACTGCTGGGCTCTGCGCCTTCGCGGCTCTGTATTACCTGTTCTAGCTCATATAAAAAAGCGAGTTGCGGGCTGTTGGCGCTATTGTCGTGCCAGCAGCTTTCTGTACCAACATGGCAGGTTGGTCCGTTTGGTATGGCCAGCACTAAAATACTGTCGGCGTCGCAGTCAATATCAAGGCTAACTAAATCAAGCGTATGGCCTGAGCTTTCGCCTTTGGTCCATAGCCGTGCTTTGCTACGACTATAAAAGGTAACCTTTTTACTATTGAGCGTTTGCGTTAAGGCTAGTGGGTTCATATAACCCTGCATTAGCACCTTACCTGAAATAGCATGCTGTACTATGGCCGGTAGTAACTGATTTTCGGGCCAGCTAAGCTGGCTAATGTCGTTTTTATTCATGTTCATATTCTCCGAGCCTACGTCAAATGTCACTGAAAAAAGTACCTATGCCTTAGCTAACGCTGTGCTAGCCCTTATCGTGGCCGAATGCTAATGCCATCGGCAATCAGTTTGGCTTTAAGTGCGGCTATTTCAATAATACCTTTATGAAACACACTGGCGGCTAAGGCGCCATCAACATCGGCTTGCTTAAAAACTTCGGTAAAGTGCGTCATGCTGCCGGCGCCACCACTGGCAATTAGCGGTATGTTACAAAGGTTGCGAATGCGCTGTAGTTGGGCAATATCATACCCTTGGCGCACACCATCTTGGTTCATGCAATTAAGCACTATCTCGCCCGCACCACGTTGTTGCACTTCAGCTACCCAGTCGCTGGTTAGCCATTGCGTTTTCTGGGTGCGGTTTTCATCACCGGTAAATTGGTATACTTGATATTGGCCAGAGGCAACATCAAAAAAGCTATCAATACCCACCACCACACATTGCTGGCCAAAGCTGTTATTTAACTCAGTAATAAGCTCTGGCCGCACTAATGCGGGGCTATTAATCGATATTTTGTCGGCGCCCATCTCCAGAATTTTGCCAGCATCATCAACAGTTTTAATACCACCGGCGACACAAAACGGAATATCAATAACTTCGGCGATACGCTGCACCCAAGTTTTATCAACCACTCGGCCATCGCTGGATGCGGTAATGTCATAAAATACCAGTTCATCTGCGCCAGCTTCAGCATAACGCTGCGCTAACGGTACTATATCGCCAATAATTTCATGGTTACGGAACTGTACGCCTTTAACCACCTTACCATCGCGCACGTCGAGACAAGGAATTATCCGTTTTGCCAGCATGCTATGGCCTCCTCAAGCGTAAATTTACCTTCAAGTAATGAGCGGCCTAGAATAACACCGGCTACGTTGCTGCCAATCAGTGCCTGTATATCGGCTAATTTGCCAATACCACCGGATGCTTGCCACTGAATTTGTGGATACTTTGCCGTTAATTCTTGGTACAAGCTTACGTTTGCGCCGGCTAAGGTACCGTCTTTACTAATATCGGTGCACAGCACGTGCTTAGCACCAGCATTTATATACTCCGCAAGTACTTGCTCTAAGGTAATACTCGATTGCTCAATCCAGCCGTGTGAGGGTAGAGTTTTCTCGCCAGCCGCATTTATTGCTACATCTAGCGCTAACACTAAACGCTCTCCGCCGTATTTGTGCAGCCAGCTTTGCACTAGCTCGGGTTGGCGAATTGCTAAGCTACCAATAACTACTCGGTTAGCTCCAGCGTTAAGTAAATCAATAACGTCTTGCTCGGTGCGTACGCCGCCGCCTACTTGAATGTTTAGTGGTGCTGCGTGCATCAATTCAGTAAGTAACGTTAGTTGACGTTTAGTGGCATCTTTAGCGCCTGATAAGTCAACAATATGCAGCCAGCTTGCGCCGGCTCTCGCATACTCGTCACGTAAGCTTTGCGGTTTAAAACGATACTCGGTAGTTTGTTCGTAACTACCTTGATATAGCCGAACTACATTGCCGTCAATTAAATCTATTGCTGGAATTATCACAGCTGCCACTCCAGAAAGTTATGTAGTAAACGTGCGCCCGTTTTACCCGAGCGTTCAGGGTGAAATTGCGCACCAATCACATTGTTATTACCAATAACAGCGGCAAACTTAGTGCCGTACTCGCAATTGGCTAAGCTATATTGGCTGGGTGCAACAGCAAAACTATGCACAAAATACAGATAATCTTGCTCAGTAAAACCTGTCATTAGTGGGTGCGAGCTAATATCGCATAAGGTGTTCCAGCCCATATGTGGTAAGCGTAAGCCGGCACTTTGTAACGGTAATACGTCACCATTAATTAGGTTTAAGCAGGCAACATTACCTTCCATGCTATCGCGATTCAGCATTTGCATACCTAAGCAAATACCCAATAGTGGCTGCTGCAAACTTTGTAGCGTGCTAATTAATTCAGCCTGTTGCAACTTTGCCATCGCATTATGTGCAGTACCAACACCGGGTAAAATAACTTTAGCTGCGGCTTTTATAATTTTTGCATTATGGCTAATTACTGCATCGACTCCTAAGCGCTTAATCGCAAAGTAGACCGAGCTAATATTGGCGCAGCCGGTATCAACAATAACCAGTTGTGCCATTACAGCACTCCTTTAGAGCTAGGCAGCGCTTCGCCAGACACTTTAATGGCATTACCAAGCGCACGGCCGAATACTTTAAATAAGCCCTCTACCATGTGGTGTTTATTACCGTCGCTAATGGATAAGTGCAGCGTTATAAGCATGGCATCGCTAAGTGAGCGGAAAAAGTGTGGTACCATTTCTAAATTTAATCCGCCAACACTGCCTGAACCTAAGTTAGCGTCAAACTTAAACATCGGCCGGCCGGATAAATCTAATACGCATTCGGCGCGGCATTCGTCCATGGGTAAAACAAAGCCAAAACGATTAATACCGCGTTTATTGCCCAGCGCCTGCTTTAATGCTTGGCCTAGTGCCAGTGCGGTGTCTTCAACACTGTGGTGATCATCAATATATAAATCGCCAGTCACTTTTACCTGCAGGGAAAAACCGCCGTGGGTGGCAATTTGATCGAGCATATGATCAAAAAAGCCGACGCCGGTTTCAAACACATTATTCCCAGTGCTGTCTAAGTCGACGCTGATTTTGATATCAGTTTCACGGGTGGTACGTTGCACAGTAGCTTGGCGGCCTTTGCTAAGAATACGTTTAGTAATTTCAGGCCAACCTAAATTGGCTCGGTCATATAAAAATGCTGGTAGGCCCATGTTTTCTGCCAGCTGCACATCGGTAGCGCGATCGCCAATGACGTAAGAGCTGGTAAAATCGATTTTTCCTTGTTGCAAATAATCTTTAACTAAACCTAGCTTGGGTTTACGGCAACTGCAGTTGTCTTGCTCAAAGTGCGGGCAAATTAATACATCGTCAAACTGAACGCCTTGTGAGTTTAGTAACTGCATCATTTTGTTATGTGGCGCATCAAAGGTATTACGCGGGAAGCTGTCAGTACCAAGACCATCTTGATTGGTTACCATAACTAGGCGATAACCGGCGGCCTGCAGCTTTAATAGTGCAGGTACTAAACCGCTCTCGTAAGCCAGCTTTTCTAAACTATCAAGCTGCTTATCTATAGCTGGCTCTTCAACCATAGTGCCGTCACGGTCAATAAATAATATCGGCTGGCCTTTCATATGCGCTCCTTGTTTGCGGTGCTGTTCGCTAAATTAAAATATTTGTCCATAGCTGTGGTGAGAGCTTGCATCTCGTTAGCGCTGCCAATAGACACGCGTACTACTTGCGATAAACCCAACTGACTTGATTGATTACGAATTAAAATACCTTGCTCGGCCAGCGCAGCTACGCAGGCGGCAGCGTCGGCTACCTGCAACAGCACGTAGTTAGCGCTGCTTGGCCACACTTGGTTAATACCGGTTCTGGCTTTGGCGTAGGTAATAAAGTTATCGCGCAGCTGATTAAGCGTGTTTACGCTGTTTTGCATCTTTGCTATTGCTTCGGGCCGCAGCGCTTGTGCGGCAATTTGGGCCACAGGCTCAGCTAACGGATAGGGCGCGATCATCTGTTTTAATGCCAAAATAATGTCTGGCGCCGCCAGCGTAAAACCACAACGTAAACCGGCTAGCGCAAAGGCTTTAGACAAGGTGCGCAGTATTACAAGGTTGGGGTAATCGTTTAATAAATTTAGCGTTGACGCCTCGGGTGCAAACTCAATATAGGCCTCATCTACGACTATTAGCGCACTGTGTTTAAAATGCTCTAACACCGCAATAATTTGTTGGCGCGGAATGAGATTACCGGTCGGGTTATTTGGGCTACAAATAAACACCAACTTAGGTGAGGTGGCAAATAACGCTGGTAAATTAAGTTCAAAATTCGCGGTTAGCGGCACAATATTACAGGCTACATCGTTACTTTGTGCGCTAATGGCATACATGCCGTAAGTGGGCGGGCAAAGGCTAATACTCTCTTGCTTTGGCTGACAAAAACTACGAATTAACAACTCAATCGCTTCATCGGCGCCACGGCTCACTAACACTTGATCCGGTTGCAGCTTGGCGTAGGCGGCATAGCCGTCAATTACCGCTTTGGGCTGACAAGACGGATAGCGATTAAAGCTGCCAGTTAGCTGATACTCTGGTGCTAACGCATTTTCATTGGCGTTTAACCAAATGGCACCGCCGCTCATGCTGCTTCTTGCTGAAGCGTAGGGCTGAATTGCTTTTACCGTATCGCGCGCTAGGGCATGTATTTTTGTCGTATTCATCTATTACTCCTTACACTTTTCTAGCGCGGCTAAACGTATACTGACGGCATTAGCATGGGCATCTAAGCCTTCTGCGTTAGCCAAGGTCACTATGCTGGGGCCAAGATTACGCATGCCAGTTTCCGACAAGGTTTGTACCGTGTAGCGTCGATAAAAATCAGTTAGCGATAAGCTAGATACCGTTTTACTGTAACCGTAGGTTGGTAACACATGGTTAGTGCCGCTGGCATAGTCACCGGCTGATTCTGGTGTCCATTTGCCAACAAAAATACTGGCGGCACTGTCAAATTGTTCGATGAGCTCGGCATCGATATCGGTCTGTATAATTAAATGCTCTGGTGCATAAGCGTTGATAACGCTGACGGCCTGTACAAGATCCCGCGTTAAAATATAGCGGCTGTGTTTAAGTGCTTGTGCGGCAATAGCTTGCCTTGGTAAAGCCATAAGTTGGCGGCTTACTTGAGCTTGCACTGCGGCAATTACGCTTTGGCTATTACTTACCAACAATACTTGTGAATCAGGGCCGTGCTCGGCTTGCGACAGTAAATCGGCAGCAACAAATGCAGGATTAGCATTTGCGTCGGCTAATACCAATACCTCTGATGGGCCAGCAGGCATATCAATAGCTGCGCCTTTAATATCTTGGCTAACTTGGCGCTTGGCTTCAGTAACATAACGATTACCTGGGCCAAAAATTTTGTCTACCTTAGGAATGGTTGCTGTACCATAGGCCAGTGCAGCTATGGCTTGGGCACCGCCAATCGTAAAAATGTCCTTGATACCGCACAATTCTGCGGCATAAATAATTTCTGCTGCTATGGCATCGGCTTGGGTTTTACCTGGTGGAGTTATTAGCACTACACGTTTACAGCCGGCTAATTGTGCCGGCACACCCAACATTAATACTGTGGAAGGTAGTGGCGCACTGCCTCCGGGAATATATAAGCCAACGGCATTAAGCGCGCGATTTTTAAGTTGGCACATAACACCTTGGCTAGTTTCTACCTCAATATCACGCGGCAACTGTGCAGCATGAAATTTACGAATATTGTTGTAAGCCAATTCTATGGCGGCTTTACGTTCAGGTAATAAGGTTGCTAATAGCTGCTGCTTTTTATTGTCACTAATACACAGCGTATTGGTAGTTAGGCTATCAAATTGTTGGCTATAAGCACGCAACGCGGCATCGCCTTGCTGCTGCACTGTACTAATAATGGCGCTAACTTGAGCGGTTAAATTGGCCGAGTCATCAAGTTGCGGCCGTGCTAAAGCCGCATGTTGTTCAACAGCCGATAGCTCTGACCAGTCAATAATGCTATTCACAATTACAGCATCCATCATTACACCATCATCTTTTCAATTGGCAGCACTAAAATTGAGCTGGCGCCTAGCGCTTTTAGCTGCTCCATGGTTTCCCAAAACAGGCTTTCACTACTCACAACGTGAATAGCAACCAGGTTGTCATTCCCCGCTAGTGGCAATATGGTTGGGTTTTCGGCACCCGGTAATAGCGCAATAATTTGCTCTAGTTCTGTGCGCGGTGCGTGCAACATAATGTATTTACTTTCATTAGCTTGCATTACGCCGTTAATGCGGGGCATCAGTTTGTTAATTAATTTAAGCTGCTTGTCGTCACAGAGGTTCTTGCGCTGAATAAGCACCGCTTTGCTGCGATAAATAACTTCAACTTCTTTTAAACCATTAGCATCTAAGGTGGCGCCGGTGGACACCAAATCACAAATGGCATCAGCTAAACCGGCGCGTGGTGCTACTTCAACCGAGCCTTTTAAGGTAACAATACGTGCATTTACTCCTTGTTGTTTTAAATAACGCGCCAGTAAACGTGGGTAAGTGGTGGCAATGGTTTTGCCTTCTAATGAACTAGAATTGGCGTAGGTTTCTTCTTGCGGCACGGCGATAGACAAGCGGCAGCTACCAAAGTCGAGTCGTTTTAAAATAGTGTAGTCGGCACTGTCGTTATCTAACTTGCGCTGTAGCGACTCTTCTTCCAGCACGTTTTCGCCAACAATGCCTAAATCACAGACGCCGTCCATAATTAGGCCAGGAATATCGTCATCACGTACGCGTAAAATATCGATAGCCATATTTTCAACGTGGGCAATAAGGCGTTGTTCGCGCAGGTTAATTTTTAAACCGCAGCTAGCAAATAATGCTTGAGAGTCAACCGATAAACGGCCAGATTTCTGCATGGCGATACGTAAGCGTTTCGATTCTGTTGCCGGACTCATATAGGTCTCCGTGACGATAATTTTAAATTGATGATGCTAAAAACAAAAATCCCGAGCCTGGGCTCGGGATTTTTGTTTTTCACCGGAGCGCCAGAAATCAGCCCTCCGAAAATATCGGATGGCTAGTCGCTATGATGATGGTACAGATTAATCGTATTCATGTTTTAAGCTCTCGCCTGTTTTGTTGCTATACAAGTTAGCGGTTTTTTATTAACAGAACAAGCTTTTTATGTTTTTAATATCAATAGGATTTGTTTTTATCTATCTGATTTTAAATATTTTTTATTTTAGTGTTATTTTTAACGTAAAAATAAAATTTTAATGCAGAATATTTATTGGTGTTCTGTGCTCATTTAATAAGCATGTTGTATAGTCATGCCTAAGTTGTGATCTTGATACTGTTTTACTGTTAGAATGGTAAAAATAGCAAAACATAGCTTTGGGTAGGTAACAATGAACGGTATTGGCGGCGTAACAAAAGCAGCAGCACTCGCAACATTAACTGACATGACATCAGGCGTTAGCCCGATAACGCAGCAAGAGTTTCAGCAACGGTTGACAAAGGCCGTGCAATTAATGCAACAGCAAAAACTGGATGCGATATTACTAACTGCAGGGACCAGTCTATATTATTTTACTGGTTTACGTTGGTATGCCAGCGAGCGGTTGGTCGCGGCATTGCTGTTAGCGGATGGCAGGTTGCTGTACATTATTCCTGAGTTTGAGCGCGGTACTATAGCGCCACAATTAGTCATGCCAGGGCAGTTACACGGCTGGCAAGAGCACGAAAGCCCATATCAGCTTTGTATTAAGCTATTGCAAGATAAAATGGCATTGGCGCTAGACGAAAGTGCCGCGTTTTTTATTGCTGATGGCTTGCTAAAAGCTGAACCCGCGTTGCAGTTGAGCAACGCCTCTAGTGTAACTTCCGCTTGTCGGCGCATTAAATCGGCCGCTGAGCTGGCGCTGATGCAACGCGCAATGGATATGACGCTTGCAGTGCATAAAGCGGTAGCCAGTATACTTTATGCGGGTATTAGCACTAAAGAGGTTGAAGCTTTTATTGATCAGGCACACCGCAAAGTAGGCGCAGTTGATGGCAATTATTTTTGTATCGTCTTGTTTGGTAGTGATACCTCGTATCCGCATGGTGTAGCAAACCCGAAAAATCTAGAGCATGGCGATATGGTGCTTATTGATACTGGCTGCAAACTCCATGGTTATTTATCGGATATCACCCGCAGTTATGTATTTGGCCAACCAACAGCAAAACAACAAGCGGTATGGCAACACGAAAAAAACGCTCAAGCCGCCGCCTTCGCTGCTGCGCAAATTGGCGTGGCTTGTCAGGAAGTTGATCGCGCGGCACGTAAGTACTTACAGCAACAAGGTTACGGCCCTGATTATCAGTTACCGGGTTTACCGCATCGCACTGGCCACGGTATTGGCTTAGATATTCATGAATGGCCTTATTTAGTGGAAGGTAACGAGCAACCTTTGGCTGCCGGTATGTGTTTTAGTAACGAGCCAATGTTAGTGCTACCGGGAGAATTTGGTGTGCGTTTAGAAGATCACTTCTATATGACAGAGCAAGGCCCGCGTTGGTTTACTGAGCCGGCATTAGCTATTGATCAGCCATTTAGATAAAGGTTAGCTGCGTTTGGCGTCTGTTAGTGTCTTTTAACATCAAGTTAATATAATGTTGGCCGATAACAAGGTAAAGCATAACGGGAGACGGTAATGGACGCTTTTATGCCCTTTGTACAACGTGTGCCTGGTACGCCAGTTGAGCCTGAGCCCAAATTGGTGGTACCGGTATTTAAAGAAGCTCGGCTAAGCCCGATTAAACCTAATGAGCAGAAATACCTTATTTTACGCCGCAAAGCGCGAGCAGGTAATAAAGGTACTGAGTCATACCCTGACGCACCATACACCACCCCAGAAGACGAGCAACACGTAGACAGTGAAGGCAGGTTAGATATTTTTGTCTGAATTTTTCTCTGGTTCAAGGCATAATAGCGGTCTTGTTTGTTCTCGGTTGCTTACGTGTTGATACTATTTTTACTAAATAATCTAAGATCTTTATCCTGTATGCTAAGTTGCTATGCGTAAGCAGGTCAGTTTAGCCTTTGCGCCTGATGGTACCTTAGCCAAGCATATTGCCGGTTTTAATGCCCGCGACGCTCAGCTTGAAATGGCCTTAGCGGTGGCCGATGTTATCGAAACGCCCGGCGCTTTAGTGGTTGAGGCCGGCACCGGCACCGGAAAAACCTACGCCTATTTAGTGCCAGCATTGTTAAGTAATAAAAAAGTAATACTGTCTACCGGTACTAAAAACCTGCAAGAACAATTATATTTTCGTGACCTACCCAAGGTTGCTAAAGCCTTAGCCAGCCCATTGCAGCTGGCATTACTAAAAGGCCGCAGTAACTACCTGTGTTTATTTCGTTTAGAGCAGCATTATCATCATGTGCCAATGCAAGACGAGCAGCTAATCCAAGATTTATCGCTAATTAAAAAGTGGTCGGCCGAAACCCAAAGCGGCGATATTGGCGAGCTAAGTTACATTGCGGAAGATTCTAAAGCGCTGCCGTATGTTACTAGCACTACCGATAACTGCCTTGGCAAAGACTGCCCCGTGTATGACGACTGTCACTTATTAAAAGCGCGAAAAAAAGCCCAAGCTGCCGATGTGGTAGTGGTAAATCATCATCTGTTTTTCGCCGATTTAGCGCTTAAAGATACCGGCTTTGGTGAGTTATTGCCGCAGATGGACGTGGTTATTTTTGATGAAGCACACCAGTTACCCGATATTGCCAGCGATTATTTTGGTGACAATGTTTCAAGCCGTTTATTACTCGATATTTGCCGTGATATTGATTTAGCCTGTAAAAGTGAGTTACGTGATCACCCACAACTTGCTAAAACCGCGGATAAATTAGCCGTACTGATTAAAGACTGGCGCTTACAATTTTCAACTGAACCTAGCCGCGGCAATTGGCGCGAAGCCTATCAGCAAGCCAGTATGCAAACCGCAGTTAATCGTGTTAGCGAAGCAATAGACATGCTGTATTTAGTGATTAAAAGTAGCTTAGGTCGCAGCGAACTGGTCGATAATGCCTTTGAACGGCTGGCGCTAGCTAAAATACGATTAATCAAGTTACTTGATCTGCAGCAAAGTGGCGTAAGTTTATGGTTTGAAACCACACGCTTACAGGTAAGTTTGCATTTAACGCCACTGAGTATTGCCGACAAATTTCGTGATATTGTGGCGGCAGACCAGCGTAGTTGGATCTTTACCTCTGCAACCTTGTCAGTAAACAACGGTTTTAGTCATTACACCGCGCAGATGGGGTTAAATTCCGCACAAACCTTACTGCTAGAAAGCCCATTTAATTATGCTGAACAAGCCCTATTGTGCGTGCCGCGTTATTTAAGCGAGCCGCACGAGCAAACAATGGCTGGGCAGCTACTGCAAATTGCGGTACGTTTAATTGAAGCGAATAATGGTCGCTGTTTCTTTTTATTTACTAGCCATCGTATGTTGCAGTTAGTCGCAAAGCAACTGCCTGACTTAGTACGTCAACCCGTGTTAGTACAAGGCAGCACCGGTAAACGTTTATTGCTAGAGCAGTTTGTTACACTGGATAACGCCGTTTTATTAGGTACCGGCAGCTTTTGGGAAGGCGTCGATGTGCGCGGCGATACCTTAAGCTGCGTTATTATTGATAAGCTGCCATTTGCTTCACCTGATGAGCCGTTATTGCAGGCGCGTAGTGAAGACTGCGCCATGCGCGGCGAAGACCCGTTCGCACAAGTGCAGCTACCCCAAGCGGTTATTACGCTAAAACAGGGCGTAGGGCGGTTAATTCGTGACGTAACCGATCGCGGTGTAATGGTTATTTGTGATAATCGTTTAGTTACCAAGCCCTATGGCGAAGTGTTTTTAACCAGCTTGCCGCCCATGCGCCGCACGCGATCGCTTGATGAAGCGGTCGCTTTTTTACAACAAAATAAACGGGACAATTAAGTTATGCCCTCTTCGTTAAAGTTATTGGCCTTAGATACCTCAACCGAAGCGTGCTCGGTAGCACTGCAGTTAGGCAGCAAGATATTAACCCTTGATGAAGTATGCCCACAGCAGCACAGCAAGCGCATACTGCCTATGGTGCAGCAATTATTAAGCGAAGCTGGCGTTAGTTTACAGCAGCTTGATGGTATTGTGTTTGGCCGTGGCCCTGGCAGTTTTACTGGCGTGCGTATTGGCGTGGGGGTAACTCAGGGTTTAGCCTTTGGTGCTAATTTACCGGTATATGGTGTGTCAACCTTAGCGGCGATGGCGCAAGCGGCGTACCGATTACATAATGCTAGCCAGGTTATTGCCGCTATTGATGCGCGGATGGCAGAGGTGTATATCGCCAGCTTTGCGTTAAAAGACGAGGTAATGCTGGCAACCAGTGACGAGTTAGCGCTAAAGCCGCAGCTAGCGAGTGCGTTTAATTTAACGGGCGATGTGATAGCAGTAGGCACCGGCTGGCAAACTTATACTGAGCAATTATTGGCGTTACAAGCAGCAACAGTGAGTGATATTTTATATCCTTCAGCGCAAGATATGCTAATTCTAGCGCAGAACGCTTATAAAGCAGGGCAATTTGTTGATGCCGAACAGGCCGAGCCGGTGTATGTGCGAGATGAAGTTACTTGGCAAAAATTACCGGGTAGATAAAATACTTGGCTAATAAAGCATTCCGGTTATACTAACCACAGGTATGTTAGGTGATGATGCTATGACCCTAAATGTAAATCAGAGTTTGAATGCGACTAGCGTTGCCAGCGTTTTTGTTGGTAATGAGCCTCGTCGTGCGCCGCAGCGCAGCGAACAAACCACTGAATTACTTCAAGGTCGTGGCGTACGTGCCAGTTCAGACGTAGTTAATAAACTTGATGATGAACGACGTCAGCGTTTTAATTTTAATGACAATACCAGCCGCCGCGGTCAACAGGCGGTAGCCGCTTATCAAAGTTTGGCTAATGAACAGCGCCGTAGCGAAGTTCAATCTATGCTCGGCGTCGATCTTTACGCCTAAATAAATCCAATCGCTGTTTCTTAACGTAACCCTAACAATCATATATTGCTTTGGGGGCTGTTATGGCATCTACTTGTTTAATTACTGGCGCCAGTTCTGGTATCGGCCGTGCATTAGCATTGCATTATGCAGCTAATGGCTGGACGGTATATGCAGTTGCGCGTTCAAAAGATAAGCTAGCAGAGCTGGCAAAAACCGCTAATATTCGCCCGTTAGTGTTAGATCTTACCGATCATATCGCGATGAGTGGCGTAGCCCAGCAGTTAATTAATGCCGGTGTAGTATTGGATTTAGTGCTGCTAAATGCTGGAACCTGCGAATATGTTGACGCGAACAATTTAGACTTAGCGGCGTTTGAGCGCACTTTTGCTATTAATTTTCATGCGGTAGTGGCGGCAACAAAGTATTTTATGCCCTTACTTCGTGCATCGTTAACGCCACAATTGGCCATTGTTAGTTCTATGGCGCACTTTTTTCCGTTCACTCAATCTCAAGCCTATGGTGCTAGTAAAGCAGCAGTAAGTTATTTTGCCGACAGTTTGCGTGTTGATATTGCCGATAGCGGTATTAGCGTGTGTTTAATTGAGCCCGGCTTTGTTGACACCCCTTTAACACAGAAAAACACCTTTGCTATGCCATTTTTAGTAACGCCAGAGCAGGCGGCCATACGAATTTTTAATGGCTTAATAGCGGGCAAAAACCGCATTCGTTTTCCTCGGCGTTTAAGTGTGAGTTTGAAATTGTTAGCGCTGCTGCCTTACAACCTACGTATTAGCGTGGCTAAACGGTTAAAGCAGCAATGAGTTCAGCTTATGGTTTTAGTTGGCGCGCCTTTATTGGTTTTCAGGCTAGCTGGTTTGCCTTGATCTACTGGCAATACTTGGCGTTATTGCCCGTAGCCTTGTACACAACTTATGCCATTTGGCGTTTACCAAGCAAAGGCCAACTTGCCGTTATCGCGGTATTTGCTTTGGGTTTAGTGGTTGATAGCATATTAGTTGCCAGTAATATAATTCAGTTTGTTGGCGGTAATGGATTGCCGCTATGGTTTGTATTGATTTGGCTGGTATTTGCTATTGCCGCAGTTGAATTTATGGCGGCAATGCTAAAGCCCATATGGCTAGCGGTGTTATTGGCGGGTGTTGGTGGCCCGTTATCGTACTTTAGCGGTGCTAAATTAAGCCAGCATTTACTGCTGTTTCCACAAAATGAAATTTCATGGCTGGTGCTAATAGCCGTCTGGTCAGTTATTGGTGTTGTGCTTGGACAAACAAGGAGCTTATATGTACCGGTTAACTAACGTTGGCTTATTATTTTTGCTGGGTATGTTGTCATTTTCAGCAGTGGCACTGCCAGAGTTAAACACTGTGGGGCAGGGCTCGTATCGATATTTATTTTGGCAGCTATACGATGCCAGATTAGCAACACCAAACGGTGAATTTAGTGATTATAAAACCAGCAGCCCTTTATTGTTAGAGCTTGAGTACAAACGAAAAATAGCTAAAGACGATATTATCACAGCTACACTAGAGCAGTGGCAAAAACTAAATAATGTTGCTAAAAGCCAACAAGATAACTGGGTAGTGCAGCTTGGTAAATTGTGGCGCGATGTAGATAAAGGTGACAAGCTTTCTGCATTAATGCAACAAGATGGCAGTGTAGTGTTTTATTTCAATGGTGAAGAAACCGGCAAAGTAACTGACACTGAATTTGGCCCAGCATTTTTTGATATTTGGCTTAGCCCAGATAGCAGCGCGCCAAAACTACGCCGTCAACTAATAACGGCGCAGTAAGGTAATACGGGTTTATTTAGTTTGTTGAATATACTGAATTAGCTTTTTGGCAATATCAGTATTGTCTTGAAAGCCAGTAAACTCGTCACGCCATTTGCCGTAGGCTAGTACCGCAACATCTGTAGCGGTATGGCCAGAAGTCGTCCAACCGGTGTAGGAATATTTAGCTACTAACTGGTTCGATAGTTTACGCAGCTCAGTTTCATCTTGTTGTCTGGTGCTAAGTAACGTGGCTTGTTCGGTGTCAGTTAGCTCAATTGAGGTTAACTGTGTCCATAACTCCAGCGCGGCCTTATCTGAATCAGCGTGTTTTAATTGGCTGGCAATGCTGCGGCCAGTGGCTTTAACTTTTTTCACTACATCAGGTAGCCATAAATATTTACCTGCGGCGCCCAATGTCATACCGCCAGTTTCATGATCGGCAGTAATAACTAACAATGTATCAGGGTGCGCATCAACATAAGCTTTTGCTACTGCAATGGCTTTCGCAAAATCGTCCATTTCTGCCATCGCGCAGGCAATGTCATTGTCATGGCCGCACCAATCAATTTGGCTGCCTTCTACCATTAGCACAAAACCTTTTTTCGCCGGTGTTAATAGCGCAAGTGCTTTTTCAGTTAAGGTAGCTAGCTGGCGAGGTTGCTCGGTATTTAATGCTGCCGGCAACGCCGTTTCTGCTAACAATGCCATTGCAGGCATCTTGGTTAAGCTATCCAGTTTTTGCCAGCTATCAGTGTATTGAAACCCCAACTGTTTAAGCTCGGTGATCAAATTTCTATCTTCCCGCACAAAGTAATCAGTACCGCCGCCTAACATAACGTCGGCTACCGGCAGGTCGTTTATACGATAATCGACATACATATCGGCAATTTCATTGTAATTGCGACGGCTTTTGTTATGGGCCAAAAATGCGGCTGGCGTAGCATGGTTTATTTGCGAGCTGGCGACAATGCCATTAGCTTTACCTTGGCGTTTCGCTAACTGCATCATAGTGCCAATTGGAATATGTTGGCGGTTAACCGATATCGCTCCATTGTAACTTTTTTCACCAGTAGCAAGCGCGGTAGCACCTGCAGCAGAGTCGGTTACATAGGTGTCATCATCAGGGTAGGTGCTGGCCATACCTCGCCATAGCTCGTCAAAAATGGTGTTTTCTACCGCTTTGGTGCTGGTGTCGTCATTATAATAGCGATAAGCCGATAGGTAAGTTGGCCCCATGCCATCACCTATCATATAAATAATATTCTTCGGTGCAGCTAGAGTGGCCGTAGGCACAAGTAGCAAACACAACGACAATAAATGTGGGCGCATAGAAATTACCTTATTAGAGCTTGATGTTCTTAATTGCTAGTGTACTTTATAGCGTAACTATGACAAAGCGATGTCGATAAAGCGCTATTTTAGTAAGCTTAATGCGCTGTTTGGCATTTATGGCTCAGGGATAGTAATTTAGCGTGCAATGGAACTGAATTAAAACTGAATACTCGAACACGGAGTTAATCTGCTTAGCGGCTGAGGTCAGCCGATAATGGGCAGCATTAGTTATTAGTAAGGCTAGAAGTATGTCAATAATTATTAGAAAAAAGACAGTGGTATTATCGTTATTATTTAGCTGCTTAACCAGTTTCCCCAGTTTAGCTTCAGTAAATGATAACGTTGAAGCGTTGACACTGTTTGCTAACTCTGAAGTACGCAGTAGTGAAAATAGACAGCGCAATCAATATCGACATCCTGCTGAAACACTAGATTTTTTTGGCATACAGCCACAGATGTCGGTGCTTGAAGTGTGGCCGGGTCACGGTTGGTATACTGAAATACTGGCACCTTATCTGAAAGAGAGTGGCAAATTAACCTTAGCGCAGTTTCGTCACAATGATGGCTCATTTAAAAATGAACGCAGTATTTTTTGGGCGCGGGTTAGCCAACATTTGGCGCAGCGTATTACCAATGAAGTAGACTATTTTGGTGAGCCGACCTTAATAGAATTAGACCCGCCGACATTTTATCCGCCGCAGTATCAACAGTTTGATATGGTGTTAACTTTTCGCAATGCGCATATTTGGAATGATGATGGTAATTTAACAACAACATTGGAAACCTTGTTTCAAGCGCTAAAACCAGGTGGTGTGCTGGGTATGGTGGAACATCGCGCAGCACGCTTATCGGACATTTCTAGCTCGGCAGTAGATGGCTATTTAGATGAGGCTTATGTAATTAAAGTGGCTGAATCTGCAGGTTTTACTTTGGTTGCCACTAGCGAGTTAAATGCAAACCTTAAAGACACGAAGAATTATCCTAAAGGCGTTTATGCCTTGCCACCTACCCTTGCCATGGGGCAGGATAATAAAGCAGCCTATCTGGCTATTGGCGAGAGTGATCGTATGACGCTTAAATTTGTTAAACCTACACGCTAATGCTGCTAATTGTGCAAAATTAATAATTGTGGGATGATTACCGGCTAGAGTAAATGCTCCAATGTGCCGCCGGTGATCACCGGGCCATGAAAGTGCAGCCGCAGATTGCATGCCGAGTGTTTCACATATATACAATAATAACCTTAGATAAAAGGAGAAGACGGTGGATAGAGTGTGGTTAAAACGTTACCCGTCAGGTGTACCCGCAGAGATTAATGCCGATTATTTCCCGTCATTATTAGATATTTTCAGCCAAAGCATTGCGCAATATCCGAATAAAACTGCCTTTATTAATATGGGTAAAGGTATTAGTTATCAGGAGCTTGATAAGAAAAGCACCGCGTTTGCAGCCTATTTGCAAACTGAGCTAGGCCTAAAAAAAGGTGACGCCGTTGCCATAATGATGCCCAACCTGCTGCAATATCCTATTGTGCTTATGGGTATACTGCGTGCCGGTTGTACCGTAGTTAACGTTAATCCGTTATACACAGCGCGCGAATTGGAGCATCAGCTTACCGACTCTAAAGCTAAAACCATTATTATTGTCGAAAACTTTGCCCATACCTTAGCGGCTGTTGAAAATAAGCTGCACCTAGAACACGTTATTCTTACTAAGATGGGTGATTGCTTAGGTATGTTTAAAGGTACTGCTGTCAATTTAGTCGTTAAGTACATTAAAAAATTAGTACCTGCATATAAATTAGATAAGTTTGTGCGCTTTAATGACACCTTAGCAAAAGGTGCCACGCTCAGTTACAGCCAGCCCGTTATGCAGGGTAGCGATATTGCCTTTTTGCAATATACCGGCGGTACTACTGGTGTGTCTAAAGGCGCCATGCTAACCCATCGCAATATGGTGGGTAACTTAGAACAAGTTAGTGGTTGCTTAGACACCTTTTTAGAGAAAGGTCACGAGCACGTCGTAACCGCGTTGCCGCTGTACCATATCTTTGCTTTAACGGCTAACTTCTTCACATTCTTCAAATATGGTGGTACTAACCTTTTAATCACTAACCCACGTGATATGCCTGGTTTTGTTAAAGAGCTCAGCAAGTTTCCGTTTACAGCTATTACCGGGGTTAATACCTTATTTAATGGTTTATTAAATACCCCTGGTTTTAAAGATCTTAACTTCTCTACCCTTAGGTTGTCATTAGGTGGCGGCATGGCAGTGCAGCGCCCAGTAGCTGAACGCTGGCAAAAAACGACTGGTACTCGTTTAGTCGAAGGCTATGGCTTAACAGAATGTTGTCCTTTAGTTACAGTGAGCCCATACGATTTAGACTCGTTTAACGGCAGTATTGGTTTACCTGCACCATCAACCGATATTCGTTTAGTTGACGAAGATGGCAACGATGTACCTGCAGGTGAAGTGGGTGAAATGCTCGTCAAGGGGCCACAAGTCATGCTTGGCTACCTAAACCGACCTGAAGAGACTGACAAAGTATTAAAAGACGGCTGGCTTTATACTGGCGATATTGCCCGTATGGACGAACAAGGCTTCTTCTATATTGTTGATCGTAAGAAAGATATGATTTTGGTATCGGGCTTTAACGTTTACCCGAACGAAATTGAAGAAGTGGTTGCAATGAATGAAAAGGTACTTGAAGTTGCCGCGGTTGGCGTACCTAACGAAGCAACTGGTGAAGCGGTTAAATTATTCATTGTGAAAAAGGATCAATCTTTAACCGAAAAAGAAATTATCCAACATTGTCGTGAACAATTAACGGGCTATAAAGTACCGAAACAGGTAGAATTTCGTACCGAATTGCCCAAAACCAACGTTGGCAAAATTTTACGTCGCGAACTTCGCGGCTAACAGCTTGTACAACAAAAGCCGGCTTAGATGCCGGCTTTTGTTTGTAAGATAGACACGAAACAATACAGGTAACAGATGACAGGTTTAATTACTGACAACATCGCGTTGGCAACATATTGTCAGCAAGTCGCTAATAGCAAAGTATTAGCGATGGATACCGAGTTTATTCGCCAAAGTACACTCGCACCCAAATTAGGCCTTATTCAGTTATTTGATGGTCATACCTTGGCATTAGTTGACCCGCTAGCCATTTCAGATTGGCAACCGCTGAAGCGGTTAATGTCAGATCAGGGTATCGTTAAACTATTGCATTCCTGCAGTGAAGATATCGAAGCACTGGCCACTATTGGCGTGTACGACATTGCGCCGTTATTTGATACCCAGTTGGCTGCTGAACTTATTGGCTGGGGCGCCAGCATGGGCTATGCGCGTTTGGTAGAGCAGCTAAGCGGCGAAGTACTCGATAAAAGTGAATCGCGTACCGACTGGTTAGCGCGGCCTTTAGCCGAAACCCAGTTAATTTATGCTGCCAACGATGTGCACTTTTTATTCCCGTTATACGAAAAATTATTAAGCCATCTGTCAGCGTTGCAGCATCAATTATTGCTGCAAGAAGGCCAGCAGTTAATGCACCGACGCGAGCAATTACTGCCGCTAGAATATAAATATTTAGAAATAAAAAATAGCTGGCTGTTAACACCAAGAGAGCTGTCGGTGTTACGCGAATTAGCCGGATGGCGTTACCGTTATGCCCAGCAGCGAGATTTAGCGCTTGGCTTAATTTTAAAAGATATTCATTTAATCGAGTTAGCTAAACGCCGGCCGGCAACCGCAGAAAGTTTACTTAATATTCCCGGTATGCCGCCACGTGATGTAAGACGGCACGCTAAGCTATTAGTTGATCTTATTGGCCAAGCTAAAGAGCAACCCATTATTACCTGTCCACAGCGCTTTTATCACGAAGCGCAGTTTCCTGGCTACAAAGAAACCGTTAACGAGCTAACTAAAGCGGTAAAGGTATCGGCCGACGAGCTGGGCATACCCAGTGGCTTTATGTCCGTAAAACGCCAGTTAAACGAATACCTAAACTGGTGCTGGCGCGTATCTGATACCGAACGCCAGCAACTGCCTACGCCGGAATACCTTAAAGGCTGGCGCGCTGAGTATTTACTGCCATTCCTTCCACGGCCCGAACATATTATTAAGTAAGTTATATCAGCAAAAAAAGTAACAGCGCGTTAACCTGTCTAATTTTTAGATAGGTTAAGGCGATTTTATGCTTCGGTTATTTTTGATCCTAAAACTGCTGCTATAGGCCCGGTGGTGTTATCGCTTCAAGCTAATAGTATTTACACCGCAATTGCGCGTGATGGCGTAGGCTTAACCGCTGATGTTGGGTTAATTTTAATGGATGACTTTGTGCAGCCATAAGCAAGAACAACCTTATTTAGGGTGGGACAGATTTAACGAAATGAAAAAGGCTGCAGTGATGCAGCCTTTTTGGTTATTTAATAACTAGCAGTAGTGTTGTTACAAACCCAGTTGCTGAGGCATGGCTGGGGCTTGGCTATGATCGGCTGGTGGGTTAGCTTTTAATTGCTCTAACGTATAGCTAATTGCGCGCTCTAATTGCACATCAATACCTTTATTTACAGCAATTGGGTCAAGCTCGACTTCAATGTCTGGCGCTACGCCTTCGTTTTCTACCCGCCATTCACCATCGGCAGTATAAAAGCGGAAAAACGGTACTACGTGAAAGCCGCCATCAATCATATTTGGGTTTGCAGAAATACCAATTAAGCCACCCCAAGTGCGGGTGCCAATGGTTTTGCCTAACTTTAAGTATTTAAATGCCCAAGGTAAGAAGTCGCCACCTGAACCGGCATCTTGGTCAATTAGCATAGTTTTCGGGCCATGAATAGCGCCACCTGGAGTGGTAAAGCCTAAGCCATCACGGTCTTTCCAACCTGATAAAAATGGCCGACTTAAAATGTCAGTAATATAGTTAGCTGCTTGGCCACCACCATTTTTACGCTCATCAATAATTAATGCCGGTTTATCTACCTGCGCAAAAAACATCCGGTTAAAAAAGTAAAAGCCACCATCAGCCGTGTTAGGTAAATACACATACGCCAGCTTACCGTTGGATTTCTTGTCAACTAACTGTCTATTTTGCTCTACCCAATGCCAAAGCCGTAATTGGCTTTCATTCGCCACCGGCTCAACCGTAATATTGCGGCTGTTTTTACCGTTGCTATTGTCGGCAAGGGTTAGTACTAGCTGCTTTTTGACAGTGTTCTCTAAGCGTTGGTAAATGTTTTCACTGGCAAACAGCGGCTTACCGTTAATGGCGAGCAGGTACTCACCATTTTTAGCGGCAGCACCAGGTACCGCCAGTGGCGCTTTTAAAAACGGTGACCAGCGATCGCCTTGATACACGGTACTTATTTGATAGCGATTATCACGGATGGTGAAGTCGGCACCGAGTAAACCCACGTTATTGCTTGGCTCTTGATGTATATCGCCGCCGCCAATGCGGTTATGGCCAACTTGCAGCTCGGCAATCATGGCTACGAGTACATCGTTTAAATCTTCACGGCGTTGCACGTGCTTTAACATAGGCTGATATTTTTCGTACATAGCCTGCCAATTAATGCCATGCATTTTGGCATCATAAAAATAGTTTTGCTGCATACGCCATGCATCATCAAAAATTTGTTGCCATTCTTGAACTGGATCAACAAAGCTTTTGACGTCCGCTAAACTTATATCTTTGGCTTTGGGCTTTTCAACGGCATCGGCAATTTTTAGGCTATTAGTATCTGAGATTAACAAGAGTTTTTTACCATCAGCACTCAAGCTAAAAGCGGATAATTTGTCTTGAATTTCGCTGCTGGTTTTTTCTTTAAAGTCAAAACGATACAAGCTGGCATTATTATCATCTCTGGCTTGAGGTAATTCGTTGCTGCTGCCCGGTTGGCTGCGCTGTAAATAAAATAACGCACCATCATTAGCAACCGCTAAGCTGTCGTAGTTACGCTCAGCAATAGGTAAGGCAACAATGCGATGGTTTAAACCGGCTACATCCAGTTTAACTGGCGTTACTTTTTTGCTGGGTTTAGCTTTATCGTCAGCGTCAGTATTGGTGTCGGCTTTAGGTTCATCGCCGCTGTTAACCAATAACGGTGACTTACCATTAGCGGCCAGTATGGCGACATAAATAGCTTTGCGAATAGGGCGCTCTTGGGTAGATAAATCTAAGCCAACTTGAGACGGCCCGGTATTAACTGATGCGGTAAAGTATAAGTAATTGTCACTAAATGCGGGGTCATCCGCATGGCTTAAGCCATCAGTTAGCTGGACGTTTTTATTATTAGTAAAATCGAACAGTTTAATTTGGCTAAAGTAGTTTTCATTTGACACGGTGTAAGCCAAATAGCGGCTATCAGCGGAAAAGCTAACCTTAAATTCCGCACGGCGTAATGAGGTATCTAATTTTTGATTACTCTTTTTCTTGATGTCATAGGCATATAAATTTAAATGGTTATCTTGATAGACAATACGATTACCGTCGGGCGACCAGCTGAGTAAGGTTAAATAGCCATCGTTATTTAAGGCATAGGTTGTTGCTTCACTCATGCCGTCTTGGTTTTGAATTAGCAGTTGATGCGTATTGCCTTTATCTGACAGATAAGCCACTTGGCTGCCGTCTGGGCTCCACAAGCCAGAGAACTCACGAACGCCAGAGGTTTGCGTTAAATTACGGGTTGAACCCTCTTCAACCGGTACGGTAAAAATATCGCCGCGTGCACTAACAATAACGCGTTGTCCCGTACTGGATAATTGCGCCGACGTTAAGTTTTGGCTAGCGTCTTTCCATTGCGCACGACGCTGTGCGGACTGCGTTTTAATATCGATATTAATTTGCTGGCTTTGGCCATTGTTTAAGTTTAATTGATATAAATAACCACCAGCGGCGTAAACAATAGCGTCACCATAGCCTGCTGCGGTTTCAATATCCCACTCTTGTAGCTGGGTTAACTGGCTAACTTTATTTGCTGTGTAGCTAAATAAATTAACCGCCTTATTATCACGGTCGGATAAAAAATATACGCTGTCATTAAGCCAAAACGGGTTAAATTCATTGGCATTGGGGTGTGGTATTTTTTCTAGGTTTTGTTTGGCTAAATCAATAATCCAGATTGGCGGTGTACTGCCGCCACGGTGTAAACGCCAACCGCTGGTGCCACTATAAGCCATGTTATTTGGCCGGTAGGCTAGCTTAGTGCCATCTTTAGACCATTTACCTTCAAAAGCGACAGCTGGCATAACTTTTTCTTCGTAGCCGCCGGTTATGGCAACTTCAAATAATTGATTACTACGGCTATTGGCCACTTCGCGGTTTGAGGCAAACAGTACTTTTTTGCCATCAGGGCTCCAGCCATTTACCGTATCAGCAGCCGGATGCCACGTTAAACGTTGCGCTGTGCCGCCTGAGGTCGGCATAACATAAACATCGGTATTGTTATCGTAACTTGCTGAAAATGCGATCCAGTTGCCATCGGGTGAAAAATGCGGAGCTAATTCATTGGCTGGATGACTAGTTAACTGCCGTGGGTTTTGCCCGTTGCGGTCGGCTAGCCAAATATCACCACCATAAACAAAGGTTAATTTATCAGCTGAAATATCGGGCTGGCGCAATAAGCGGCTACTTTCAGCGGCACAAACACCGGCAGAAGCCAAAATTGCCACCAAGCATAAATACCGTGGTTTAAACATGTTAAGTCCTTATTTTATCGTTATTTTTTTGGAATATAAGTAGATGAAATTAACCGGCAATATAATTAATGGTATTGAGCATAGCAAAAAACCACCTCAATTGAGGTGGTTTTTTTAAGGCTTGAGAGTCAGACACAATTGCTAACTCTGGATCTGACCTTCAAGGCATTAACAAAATGGTTATTGAGATAACGTAAGTCAAGCCCGCATCCAAAGGTTTTGTTTATTTGTGTTTGAAGTTCGCACTTATCGTTAAGGAGGCCATGTTAGTGTTGATATTTATTTTTTTTGAGCACATTGGTTTATGTAAGCTAATTTTTTTGTAAGTAACGTTTACTTTGTGTTAAATGTGTTGATTTATTTTGCAATTATAGTGTTGATAATGTTTTGTTGGAGTTTTTGCATGAGTTCAGTCATTCGTTCACTTTTTTTTGTTGGGAGCTTGGGGGCAGCGATTATTGCACCACAAGCTATATCAGCTGAGGATATTGATTTTAGTCAGGCAAAATTGTTGCTTGAGATCACTGCAGTTACTATTGTCAGTAAAGAGGTAAAAGATCATTCAGCTCGCTTTAGCATTCAAGCGGTCTGTGATGAGAGCAAAAAAAATTGTGATCCGTCTGAAGAACAAGAGGAGGTTGAGGAGCGAAGGGTTGAAGAGCGATGGTGGGAAGATGACCGTGGCGACGAGTGGTATGAAAGAGCTGAATACTATAAGTACGAGGATAGTGAAATCTGGGACTTGGTATCTAAGACGCAAGCAAAAAAAGGAACTACAGGTTTTGTTTCTCGGCCAGAAGGTTAGTAAACAGATAGTCTGAGTTGACGTACAAATAAACAAAGCCCGCTTAATGCGGGCTTTGTTTATTTGTGTTTGAGAGATTTAACGCTTATCTTCCGGAAAAGTAATATTGAGTTCTAATACCGACAATTCGTTGTCTCGTTGCTCTAACGATACGGCAATTTGTTCTGGCGAAATATCTACGTATTTACGAATAACTTCTAATATATCTCGCTCTAACTGCGGCAGGTAATCTGGGCTGTTACGTTTTCTGCGCTCATGCGCGACTATAATCTGTAACCGCTCTTTTGCTGTACTAGCGCTATTTTTTTTGCTTGAACGAAAATAATCCAGTAATGACATCCGTTATCCTCCAAATATCCGCTTTAACAGGCCTTTTTTCTCCACTGTTAAAAAGCGGAACGGCACAGTTTCGCCCAACAGGCGATTAATTGTATCCATGTAGGCTTGGCCAGCGTCACTCTCTTTATCTAGGATAACTGGTTGGCCAGAGTTAGAGGCGCTAAGCACGGCTTGTGATTCTGGTATGACACCAATTAGGTCAATAGACAGAATATCTTTAACGTCTTCTACGCTTAACATTTCGCCTTTCTCTACTCGCTCAGGGTTATAGCGAGTAAGAAGTAAATACTCTTTAATATTGTCTAAGCCTTGTTCAGCGCGGCGAGACTTGCTAGATAACATACCTAAAATACGATCTGAGTCGCGTACAGATGATACTTCAGGGTTAGTAACTACAATGGCTTCGTCGGCAAAGTACAGTGCCATCATGGCGCCAGACTCAATACCGGCAGGAGAATCACAGAGAATAAAATCGAAATCTTTAGCTAACTCGTTTAGTACTCGCTCAACACCTTCTTTGGTTAAGGCGTCTTTATCGCGCGTTTGTGATGCCGGCAAAATAAACAGGTTATCGATGCGCTTATCTTTTATTAATGTTTGTTTTAAATTCGCTTCACCGTTAATTACGTTGATAAAATCGTATACTACGCGGCGCTCACAGCCCATGATTAAGTCTAAATTACGCAGGCCAACGTCAAAATCGATAATAACAGTTTTATGGCCTTTTAATGCTAAACCGGTACCAATAGCTGCGCTAGACGTAGTTTTTCCCACACCACCTTTGCCTGAGGTGACAACAATAATTTTTGCCATCAAAAATTCCTTATACTAATTCTGCTAATACTAAATGGTCGTCTTGCAGCTTAATACACGCTGCCTTACCCCAAAATTCGCCCTGCAAGCTTTCACTTAACCAGTAGTTACCGGCAATAGACACTAATTCGGCCTGCAAGTTGTAACAATAAATGCGTTTGCTGTTGTCACCACTAGCACCGGCAATAGCTTTACCACGTAAGGTGCCATAAATATGAATATTGCCATCAGCAATAACCTCGGCGCCTGCGCCTACGGTGCCTTTGACAATTAAATCTGTACCTTTAGCATATACCTGTTGGCCTGAACGTACCGTGTGTTCAATTACTTTACTGTCCGTTGCTGCACTGGCCACGTTTGCGGTTAGTTCAGCAGCTTTACTGCTAGACACTGCGCTAGTCGTGCTTTTGTTGTCTTTGCCCAGTTGCAATGCAGCAAGGCCAGCTTGCTGCGCTTGCTGCTTTAGTTCTGCATTGGCCCCACACACACCCACTAACACTAACTTTAACTCGACAAATAGCTGTTTAATTGCTGCAAAGTCGGGGGTTTGTTGGCATTGGCTTAAGTTTAAAATAATCGGTGCTTGATAAAAAAATGCGGGTGCTTGTGCTAGTTTTTGAGCTAACTGCGTCTGTAATGCGTTGACGCTAAGATCTGGGCAGGAGAGTACCGATAAGGGAAATAAGCTACCTTTTAATTCCAAAGTCTGTTCTGACATAACTGATTCTTTGCGCACTTATAATAATTTGCTGCAACTGTAGCTTGGGTCGCGCCAAGCCGTGTATTTATTTGCATTGCTACCCGTTGGTAGGTACGCAATAACAAGGCTTCATGTTATAGTTTAGGCTTTCGTTAAGCAAGTTTGCGGCGTGGTTTTATTCGATGTTATGTGCAGTATATAAAAGTGTAAAAAAAGATCAGACCTATCTGTATGTAAAGCAGCGCGATAACTTTTCTGCGGTGCCTGAAGTGCTATTGAAAACCTTTGGCGTGCCAGTGCTGGTAACCTTACTTAATTTAGCCAAGCGGGAACATTTAGCGTTGGCTGATATCGATAAGGTTAAGCAGCAGTTGGAGCAACACGGTTTTTACTTGCAAATACCACCTCCTGCCGAAAACTTGTTAGCACAACATAAAGCGCAGCAATATTAATTTTTCTCATCTTATAGGCCTTATTATGTTTAGAACCCTAATTTCTCTTGCTACAGCAGCGGTGTTTAGCGCCGGCGTGTTAACCGTTAATGCGCAAGAACAAAGTACAAACGAGACTAAGCCCAGTTTTGCCGATTACACCGCAACACTAAAACAGGAAGCATTAAGTAAAGGCTACGCTGCAGAGTTGGTAGAGCCGGTATTCGCTTCGTTAACCTATCATGAACGCATTGTTAGTGCCGACAAAGCGCAGCCAGAAGTGGTGGAAACCCTAAGTACCTATTTACCTAAACGTGTTAGCGAAATACGTATAAAAATGGCGCGCGAACGTTATCAGCAATATTTACCTGAGCTAGAAAAAATTGGTGAAAAATATGGCGTGCAACCGCGCTTTATTATTGCGCTGTGGGGGCTGGAAAGTAGCTTTGGCCGTTTTATGGGCACCTATTCAGTACCCTCAGCTTTGGTAACACTAGCGTACGAAGGTCGACGTGAAAGCTTCTTTAAACAAGAGTTTTATCAAGCCTTAGATATTTTGGCCCAAGGCCATATTAGCTTAGACGAAATGAAAGGCTCTTGGGCTGGCGCTATGGGCCAAAGCCAGTTTATGCCCAGCTCGTTTATGGCCTATGCACAAGATGGTGATGGCGATGGTAAAAAAGATATTTGGACTAACCAGTTGGATGTTTTTGCCTCTATTGCTAACTATTTAAAACAACAAGGCTGGGACAATAGTAAAACCTGGGGCCGCGAAGTATTGCTCCCCGCTAATTTTGATAATACTCAGGCTATTGCGCGCGGCAGTTTACAGCGTGGCGAATGGTTAGAACGCTGGAATAAGTCAGAACGCAGTTTGGCTGATTGGCATAAGTTAGGTGTACAACGTTTAAATAAAACGCCACTGCCACCGCGTGATATTAATGCTGCGCTAGTATTGCCTGATGGTGAAACGGGTCGGGCATTTTTAGCTTATGACAATTACAAAGCGTTAATGCATTGGAACCGTTCTTACTACTTTGTTACCAGCGTTGGCTATTTAGCTGATCTTATAGTTACCTCGGAGTAATAATGCCATATCAGCACGTTAGCTTAAATGGTGAGCCTATTGCATTGCCTGTGGGTAAGGTGGTGTGCATTGGGCAAAATTATCATGACCATATTGCCGAGATGCAAAGTAAAACAGCGGAGCAGGCCCTGTTTTTTATTAAACCTTCAACCGCGTTATGCGCGTTGGCACCGGGTTTTAGTATTCCACAGCAACAAGGCGAGGTGCATAACGAACTCGAGCTTGCGGTACTTATTGCTAAACCGTTAAAAAATGCTGATGCGACCACGGTTAATGATGCCATTTGGGGTTACAGCTTAGCGCTTGATCTTACTTTGCGAGAGCTACAAAGCCAATTGAAACAACTGGGTCGACCATGGGAAATCGCTAAAGGTTTTGATGGGGCATGCCCTATAGCAGGTTTTGTTGAAAAGCAGCAGGTAGTAGCCGCACAGCAGTTAGAATTTAGCCTAACGGTAAACCACACACTGCGCCAACAAGGTAACAGCGCTAATATGATCCGCAGTATTACGCAAATAATTAGCGAAATGAGTGCACATTTTACGTTATTACCGGGTGATATAGTGCTTACCGGTACGCCGGCTGGCGTTGGGCCACTGCATTTGGGTGATCAGCTGCAATTGCAGCTTGCTAATTTTTTTAGCGTTAACAGTAGGGTATATTAAGCATGACGTTGGCTGAACGGTTTTGGCAAAATAAAACGCTGGATGAAATGAACCAGCAAGAGTGGGAAGCACTGTGTGATGGCTGTGGTAAATGTTGTCTAAATAAGTTTATTGATGATGACGACGAAGACGAAGCTGGGCCGACTGCTGTTTTGCATAATAACGAACAGGTACATTATACCAATATTGCTTGTCGTTATTTAAATAGCCATAAGTGTGAGTGCACCGAGTATAACCAGCGCACGCTATTAGTGCCTGATTGCATTGCGCTAACTAAAGAAAATTTAAAAGACATTTTCTTTATGCCAACCAGCTGTGCTTACCGGCGGTTACATGAGGGCCGGGGGTTACCGCATTGGCACCCATTATTAAATGATGGTAAAAAAAGCTTGATGCATAAAAAGCAAATGTCGGTACGCAATAAAAGTATTTCAGAACTGCAGGTTAACCTTGAGGATTTTGAAGATTATATTGTGCGCTGGCCATTGAACGATTTAGATTAGTTATTACCCACAATTTGGGGAGTTTTAGCTTGCCAGTTATAGAGTATATTCAAAAACTAATGCAGCACTTTAGCCCAACTACGGTGCAGCTGATTATTAGTAGTTTGGTCATCGCGCTGTATTTTATGATCAGTCGGCGTTTGGCACCCTTGCTATTTCAGGTTATTTCGCGCAGCCGCCTTAAAGCTGAAATGCACAAACGTGCATTGGTGGTGTCGCATATTTTACTGGCGTTGCTGCTAGCCGTAGTACTGAGCGTGGTGTGGGGCGTTGATATTCGCGGTTTGCTGGTACTGGCATCGTCAATGATCGCCGTAATCGGTGTCGCGTTATTTGCCGCATGGAGCCTACTGAGTAATATTACTGCGTTTTTTATCTTGCTGGGGCAAAAAGCCTTTGCCGAAGGTATGGAAATACGTGTTATTGATGGTGGTAATCATCTTGAAGGCAAAATTGTTGAAATAAATTTATTTAGCACCGTACTACGTACTAAAGATAATGAACAGATTGTATACCCCAATAACTTATTGATCTCGCGACCAGTAGTCATTTATCCGAAAAAGAGCCGCAAGGTAGTACAAAATACCGTTGCAGAAAAAGCCCAGCGCTGGCGGCGTAAGCTATTGATTGGCAACAAAAGTGAGTAGTATTACCGTGACAGCAACACAATGCACTGCTACATTCGACCAAACGCCATGCTAACTAGAATGTAATCTTGCCCTAATGCGCTTAAAACAGATCAAGCTATCCGGCTTTAAGTCGTTTGTTGATAGCACTACCGTACCTTTTCCCCAGCAAATGACCGCCGTGGTTGGGCCTAATGGTTGCGGCAAATCTAACGTTATAGACGCGGTGCGTTGGGTACTAGGCGAAAGCTCAGCAAAAAACTTACGCGGCGATGCCATGACCGACGTTATCTTTAACGGCTCATCGCAGCGAAAGCCCGTGTCGCAAGCCTCTGTTGAGCTCGTGTTTGAAAATACCGAGGGCCGTTTAACCGGTGGCTTGGCAGATCGTAGCGAAATTTCTATTAAGCGTATTGTTACTCGTGATGCGCAATCTAATTATTTTCTTAATGGCAGTAAGTGCCGTCGTCGCGATATTACCGATATTTTCTTAGGCACTGGCCTTGGCCCGCGCAGTTACGCCATTATTGAACAAGGCATGATTTCGCGCCTAATTGAATCTAAACCACAAGAACTTAGAGTGTTTTTAGAAGAAGCCGCCGGTATTTCCAAATACAAAGAGCGACGCCGCGAAACGGAAAACCGCATTAAACATACCCGCGAAAATTTAGACCGCTTAGCTGATGTGCGTGAAGAGCTGGGCAAAAATATTGAAAAGCTTAAACGACAGGCCACGGCAGCGCAGCGCTATAAAGAGCTTAAAGCCCAAGAGCGTAAGTTAAAAGCAGAGCTAACTACAATAAAATGGCTGCATTATACCAACCATTTTAACGCGCTAGAGCAGCAGCGCTTGCAACAGCAAACAGAACTAGATAAATATCAATCGCAAGAGCTTGGCGATCAGCGGGTGTTGTTAGAGTTAAAGCAGCAAGCGCAAGATGGCCGACAAGCATTAGAGCAAATACAAAGCCAGTTTTATCAGTTAGGCGCATTGATCAGCCGTTTAGAGCAGCAAATTTTGCATCAGCGCCAAACGCAGCAAACCTTGTATGCACAAGCACAACAGGCGAAGCGCAGCTTGCAGCAGGCGAATGACTATATTGCTAGTGAGCAAGCGCAGCAGCATGAGCTAGAGCAGCAGTTACAGCAAGATGAACCTCAGCTAGAAATACTACTGGAGCAACTAGACGAGCTTAGCCAGCAGTTACAGTTGCTAGAAGAAGAACAGCAACAACAACAGCGCGCGTTTATGCACTGGCAACAGCAGCAGTTTAGTTTGCAGCAACAACAGCAACAGCAACAAATGCAATTGCAGAACCAGCAACAGCAACTAAACGACAACCTACAGCAGCAAAACCAATTGCAACAAGAGCTGACCGAATTAGCCTTGGCGCCGCTGCTACAGCGTCAACAGCAGTTAGCCCAACAATTACAGCAAAGCATTAGCCAAGTAGAAAAGGCTGAGCAAGCCTATAATGAGCTGCAGTTAACATTGCAACAGCAGCAGCGGCTTCACCGCGAACTCGACGTGCAGCAGTTGCACGCGAGCTCAGAGTTACAGCAGCTACAGCGAGAGCAACAACGTTTGCAGCAAATGCAGCAGCAAAAAGATGATCAACAGCAACAGTTATTACAACAGCTACAGGTTAAAACTGGCTGGGCTAGCGCGGTGGCATTAGCGCTTGGCCAGTTGCAACACGCAATGGTAGCGCAAAGTATGCAACCAAGCAGCCTAGCTATGGTTAGTACCAATACTCAACCTGCAGCACCTAACAGCCTAGCGACGAAAATTGAGCAAGGTGTTTATCCTGATAGCTTTAACCAAATTATTTGCGCGCAAACGCTAGAGCAGGCGCAACAACTGCAACCGCAGCTGCAAATGGGGCAGTCGGTGATCTGCGCGGAGGGCATTTGGCTGGGCAGTAACTGGTTAATACCCAGTAGCGTCGAGCAGCAAGACAGCTACCTGCTGCGAGTAGAACGTTTAGCTCAACTACAAATAGCTATAGTGGCGGCACAACAACACCAGCAACACATAAATAACCAGCTTGAAGCACAAACCGAGCAGGTAATTGCCGCGACGCAGCAAGTAGAACACGCGCAGCAAGTCGTTAATAACGAGCAGCGTCAGCAACAACAGCTGCAAACTGATCTGCTATTGGCTGAGCAAGCATTGCAGCAAGCGCAAAAGCTGAGCGAGAAACTGGCCACTGAGTACGCAAAATTACAACTTAATCAAGCACAGCAACAAGAGCGTATTGAGCAACTTTCACTGGCGCTAGAGTTAACTGCTGAACAACTGATTGAACATGATAGCGCGCAGCAGCAACTGCAGCAGCAAGGTGGCTCACAGCAGCAACAGTTACAACAATTACGCGCTCAGTTTGAGCAAAAACGTCAGCAACAACAACAGTTGCTCATGCAGCAAAAAGTGGCCGAACAACAACTCAGTACATTACAACAAAACCTTCTGCGTATGCGTTCGCAGCAACAGCAATTACAAGAGCAAGTAAGCGAACTTGAGCAAAAGTTACAAGGCGATGACGAGCCGGAGCTGATATTACAAGAGCAACTACAACAAAGCCTGATTGAGCGCGAAGATGCCGAGCAAAAAATGGTGAGGCAGCAGGATGAACTCGCCAATGTAGAAGCGCAAATTCGGCAGCTTGAACAAGGGCAGCAAGGCATTATGCAGCTGCTAAATAAAAAACGCGCTGCATTAGAAGATTTGCGACTGGATGCAGAAGGCTATCGAGTGCGAGCCAATAATATGATGGAGCTACTACGCGAGCAACAGGCTAACATGAAAGATGTATTAGCTCAGTTGCCAGCCGACGCTGACGAAACAACATGGCAGCAGCAGTTAGATAAAACCATTGATGCGGTAGGCAGGTTAGGGCCGATAAACTTAGCCGCTATTGACGAATACGAACAGCAAGCAGAGCGCAAACATTATCTGGATGCGCAAAATGATGATTTAACCGCAGCAATGGACACCTTAGAAACCGCCATTCGCAAAATTGATAAAGAAACGCGACAAAAATTTAAAGACACCTTCGAGCAGGTTAACGAAGGATTAAAAACCCTGTTTCCTAAGGTGTTCGGTGGCGGCAGTGCGTATTTAGCGTTAACCGAAGAAGACATGCTAGAAACAGGTGTTACTATCATGGCGCGACCGCCAGGGAAAAAAAACAGCACAATACATTTATTATCGGGTGGTGAAAAAGCCCTAACCGCTTTATCATTGGTGTTTTCAATTTTTCGACTTAATCCAGCGCCGTTTTGTATGCTAGATGAAGTAGATGCGCCACTTGACGATGCTAACGTAGGTCGGTTTTGTAATTTGGTGCGAGAAATGTCGGAAACAGTACAATTTATTTATATTAGCCACAATAAAATTGCCATGGAAATGGCGGCACAGTTAATGGGCGTGACGATGCAAGAACCCGGTGTATCACGAGTAGTTGCTGTAGATGTGGATGATGCTGTAAAAATGGCAGCAGCCTCTTAATTAAAGGTAACCTTATGGCTTTCGAATTACGATTAGTATTTATTATTATTGGCGCCCTAATATTGGGAGCGCTGTTGTTGCATGGGTTGTGGACCGTGCGAAAAAATGCTGGGCAGCCTAGGCATAGGTACTACGACGAATCAGTTAAAGAAAACACTGACAAGGCTGAGGGTTTTGATGAGTTGGGTGTGGGTGCTGTGCGTGTCGTTAAAAAAGCGGACAATGCAGCTGCGAGTAACGTAAAACCTGAGATACATCAACGCGAAAGCTTGCCCCGCACTTCGCTAATGCAAAGCGAAGAAGTGCAAGCTGAGTTACCTTTTGATGAGCCGCAAGAGCCAAGATTACATTTTGCTGCTTTAGACGAGGTTGACGCTGCAGAGATGTCATTTGAGGCAGAGCCAATAACCGCGGCGGAAGAGCCGATAACCAGCCCGGAAGAACCAGCAGAAGTACTTATTTTGTATGTGTTGCTACCGGAAAACAAAGAAATGAAAGGCCCAGATTTATTATCACTGCTATTAACACTGGGCTTTAAATACGGTGATATGGATATATTCCACCGTCACCAAGACAGTGCCGGCTCAGGTGCGGTGTTATTTAGTTTGGCCAATATGTTTAACCCAGGTACTTTTGATTTAGAAAATATAAATAAATTAGCAACCCGTGGCGTGAGCTTATTTATGATGTTACCCGGCCCTGGCGAGCCACTACAAAACTTTAATTTAATGCACAATGCGGCTAAAAAACTAGCAGAAGAGTTTGGCGGCCAAGTGCTTGATGGCCAACGCAGTGTATTAACGGTGCAAACTGTGCGGCATTATGTGGATAAAATACGTGAGTTTCAGCGCCAACAATTGATCCATGGTTAAATGCTAAAATAGTATTAGCGAAAACGGCAGGCAGTAGTCCTGCCGTTTTTGTTATGGCAAAATTACAGCAATATTTTTTCGGGCAATTATTTTATGACTCAGTCTATTGTGCTGCAGTTGCAGCAACTGCGACAGCAGTTAGAAGAATACAGTTATCAATATTACGTATTAGATAATCCAAGCATGCCAGATGCAGAATACGACCGATTATATCGCCAGCTACAACAGC
Organism: Rheinheimera sp. D18; assembly: GCF_004345025.1. Lineage (GTDB taxonomy): Bacteria > Pseudomonadota > Gammaproteobacteria > Enterobacterales > Alteromonadaceae > Alishewanella > Alishewanella metallidurans. Next base: position 1,183,873 of record NZ_CP037745.1, read on the forward strand.
TGGAAGCGGCGCACCCTGAACTAATAACGGCTGATTCACCCACCCAACGCGTCGGCGCTGCACCACTAATTAAATTTGGCCAAGTTGCGCACAGTATTTCAATGTTATCGTTAGATAACGCCTTTGATGCTGCTGAATTTCACGCCTTTACTAAACGCATTGCCGAGCGGCTTGATGCGTGCGCCGAGTTTAGTTTTTGTTGTGAACCCAAATTGGATGGTTTAGCGGTAAGCATTCGTTATGAAAATGGCTTATTGGTGCAAGCGGCAACCCGAGGTGATGGTTATACCGGTGAAGATATTACCAGCAATGTAAAAACCATTCGTGCCGTGCCATTAAAGCTAAAAGGCGACAAGGTACCTGCGGTATTAGAAGTACGAGGCGAAGTGTTTATGCCATTGGCTGGCTTTACCGCGATGAATGATAAAGCCCGCGCTGAGGGTGAAAAGATATTTGCCAACCCACGTAATGCGGCGGCGGGTAGTTTGCGACAACTTGATCCGAAAATTAGTGCCCAGCGGCCATTAATGTTTTATGCCTATGCCGTGGGTGCGGTTGACGATGTAAGCGGCTTATTAGATAACCACAGTCATCATCGGCGTTTAATGCAGTTAAAAGACTGGGGTTTGCCGGTGTGCCCAGAAATTCGTTTAGTGAGTGGTGGCGAAGCGGCACTGGAATATTATCAAGACATACTTACTCGGCGGGCTAAGCTTACTTACGAAATTGATGGTGTAGTTATCAAGGTTGATAACCTTGCGCAGCAGCAAGCACTGGGTTTTGTCGCTAGAGCACCACGCTGGGCTATCGCTTTTAAGTTTCCGGCGCAAGAAATGCTTACCTCGCTGTTAGATGTTGAATTTCAGGTAGGGCGCACAGGTGCTATTACGCCGGTTGCGCGTTTAGAGCCAGTGGTAGTGGGCGGTGTTACGGTAAGTAATGCCACCTTACATAATCAGGATGAAATAGAACGGCTAGGTATTAAAATTGGCGACAACGTAATAGTGCGCCGCGCCGGTGATGTTATTCCGCAAATTGTCTCGGTAGTGCTAGAGCAACGCCCTGATGCCGCAACAGATATTGTGTTTCCTACACAGTGTCCGGTATGTGGTTCAGCAATTGAACGTGTAAGTGGTGAAGCCGTAGCGCGTTGCAGTGGTGGTTTGTTTTGTGCAGCGCAGCTAAAAGAATCTATTAAACATTTTGTCTCACGTAAAGCGATGGATATTGACGGCTTAGGCGATAAATTGGTTGAGCAATTAGTTGATCAGCAATTGGTTAAAACGCCGGCGGATATCTACCAGCTAGATATGGCGGCATTGGTTGGCTTAGAGCGCATGGCAGAGAAATCAGCATTAAAGCTATTAGCTGCGATTGCGCAGTCTAAAACTACCAGCTTGCCACGGTTTATTTATGCGTTAGGTATTCGCGAAGTAGGCGAGGCCACCGCCCTTAGTTTGGCTAATCATTTTGCCAGTTTGGAGCAGGTGCAGCAAGCCAGCTTAGAGCAGCTATTAACGGTGCCGGATGTTGGCACTGTTGTTGCTGAGCACCTAACCAGCTTTTTTAACGAATCGCATAACCAAACGGTTATTGCTCAACTAATTGCTGCAGGTATTCACTGGCCAGCCATTGAGCAGCAAGCTGTTACTGAACAGCCGTTTGCTGGGCAAACTCTAGTGCTTACTGGCACCCTAACCAGTATGGGCCGTGATGACGCCAAAGCGCGTTTACAGCGTTTAGGGGCGAAGGTTTCAGGTTCAGTATCAGCTAAAACCCATGCAGTTATCGCAGGCGATAATGCCGGCTCTAAATTAGCTAAAGCCACTGAGCTTAACGTGCCGGTATGGACTGAGCAGCAAATGTTAGATGTGTTTACGCAGTACGGAGTAACCTAGATGCCAGATTTTCTTTATCAGTTATTACTCGATTGGGGCAGTGTATTTCGCCCCTATGTGCGCGATATAGCGCTGGCAATGGTAGCAACCTGCTTGGTGGTATTTGGTGATGACATTAACCGCTTTGTGCGCCGTCAAATTGCTACACTGCATTTTATTTGGCGCACCGGTATTTTTGTCTTGTTATGTGCCTTTGGTTATGGCGCATTAACCATTTTTTTAACGCCGGTAGTGGCGGGCCAACTTGGCAAGCTTAGTAACCTGTGGCTACCTTGGGTTAGCTTAGGTATTTTTACCGTGCTAGGTATTTTGGCACAGCGTAAGCGCCAAGTATGAGTAAAGTACCCCTGTGGCCGGTGCTAGATGATTACGGTTTACAAAAGATACCGCTGCGTTTTTATGGCTTACTATTGCTGTTACTGCGTCCCTATATTTGCTGGGTACTAACGCTAACCTTGCCGCAAGAGCATCGCTCTATGTTGGCGTTTATCTATCCGTTACAAAGTGACTTTATCCTTGCATGCTTAGTTGCTGCACCTGTATTACTTCTTGTCGCGGCGCAAAGCCAACGTAAGCCTAAAGGTTATGCGCCGTGGCGCCATGTTTGGCGCTATGGGCGTTTTATCATGTTGGTCGTAGCAATAGCTGATTTTGCTTTTACGCTATCACATCTACCGTCGCAGTTTATGCTAGACACGCCTTGGCGCGTGGTATCGCCATTATTATTATTGGTTGGCGCTATTTGGCTGGTGTATTCGCAAACCCTAAAAATGGTGTTTTCTGAATGGCCGCTACCGCCTGAATCAAAGCCCGCCGCAGACTAAGCGAGTTTAGACAAATGCTTTTGCTTTAATTGCTCGTAACGTACTAACTGCTCTGGTTTTAGCTTACTGCTGTCAATTAATAACTGACAATGTTGTAGTAGTTGTTGTTTTTGCTGTGGGTTGCACAGCGCCCGTGGCGAGGTTACCAAGGTTTGCCATAGGTTGAGCGCAATGCCAACATTTTTTGGCATCACTTGCCAGGCTAAAATAAAGGCAGAAAATGCTTCTTGCCAATTACCATGTTGGTATAACTGCACCGCGTTATTGTTTAATTCGCGAGGGCCAAGTGGCATAGCGGCACGTTCTTGCTGCTCTTGCGACAAGTAAGCGGCAAATACCGGTTCCGGTTGTTGTTGGCGGCAATGCTGGCTAATACGGCTAAATAAGGTTTTTGATGCATCAGTTAAGCCCACTTCATGTAAGGCTTTAGCTTTGTCTAGCGCATCTTCTAAAGATTGGATCTCGGTATTGTCACTTAACTCAGTTAATAACTGGCGGGCTTTTGCCCGATGATCTTGTAAATACAATAACCGAGCGTGTAACACTTGCTGGGCTTCAGTTAATTGCTGTTGGCCAAATTGGCGCTGTACGGTATTTAGCGATAGGGTAGCCTGACGATTTAAACGGCTTTGTTGCTCGCTGTCATCAACGCTTAAGGCAAAATCGATGCTGGCACGCGCCAAGTTTAAATACAGATCCGGCTGCTCGTACAGTGAGTGTCGGGCAAATTTCACCATATCGCGGGCTGCGCGATACTGCATTTCGTAATCATGGTTTAACCGCGACAGCTGCAGTAGCTTTTGTTGGCGCATTAAATTGCGTGGCGCAATATTGGCGGCGGCGAGAATATGCTGCTGTGCTTGCTGATATTGCTGTTGTTTAAACTCAAGCTCAGATAGGCAGTCTAGGGCAAATAGCCGCGTTTCAGTGCGCACCAGCATGTGTTCTAATTCGGCAAAAGCTTGTGCTTCATTATTATTGTGTAATAAGCAGCGTACCTTGCCTATCTTGGCCCAGCTAAAGGGTTGTAGGTGCAGCATAGCGGTAAAAAAGGTCAGCGCTTCGGTATAGGCTTGCTGTTGCAGCAAGATGTCGCCTTTCATTTTTAGTAATAACGGAAACAGCTTATGTAATTCAGGTTGAGCCAGTTGCTGGTTTAATAAATCTAACGCTTTATCGTATTGTTGATGCTCTAGCTGGCTGTATACAGGGCGTAACTGCAGTTTGCGTTTTAGTACACGTTCAATACGTTGTTGTAAATCACGAATAACATAAGGCTTGGCTAAAAACTCATCTGGCTGCAGTTCTAATACGCTATGTACCAACGCGGGATCGGTTTCTGCGCTAATAAAAATAAGGCCGCAGCTTAATTTATGTAGACCCGTTATTTTTAACTCTTCAAATAGCTGATAGCCATCTTTACCTTGCGGTAAGTTATAAGCACAAATAATCAGATCGTAACTATTTTGTTTACACAAATTAAGCGCTGTGTTCGCGCGGTCGGCATAGCTTAAGTTCTGATAACCTAATTGCTCTAACGCATAGCGTAAATAACTTTGGCTAAGGCTTTGGTCGTCAATAATTAAAATGCGCTCATCGCGTTTAACAGCAGGTTGCATAGTTAGCAGCAAGTCCAAACAGGCAAGATGGGCATCACTATAGCAAATTTTTAACAAAAGATAATGAAGTAGAGGTAAAAGTAGAGCGTTGCTGTTCTAGCTGAAGCTAAAAATGTATGGAGTAAAAGTGTTTTGCAGAAAATGGTGGATTGTACTGGGTTCGAACCAGTGACCCCCGCCTTGTAAGGGCGGTGCTCTCCCAGCTGAGCTAACAATCCATGGGAAAAAGCATATTACAAAAATTGGTGGATTGTACTGGGTTCGAACCAGTGACCCCCGCCTTGTAAGGGCGATGCTCTCCCAGCTGAGCTAACAATCCATGGGATAAAATATGTTACATCAAAATGGTGGATTGTACTGGGTTCGAACCAGTGACCCCCGCCTTGTAAGGGCGATGCTCTCCCAGCTGAGCTAACAATCCATGCCGTTTGATGGCGCTCATTATAGGGAGCATGGTTTTGCTGTCAACATTATTTTATTAAATATGGTTCGCTTGCTGCAAAAGTAAACATAATGCCAATATTTAACTGAAAACATAAGCTAACACCTCACCTAAAGCAGTGCATCCAACGCGGGGCATTGTTACAATACTCGGTATTATTGCACTGTGATGGATAAACTATGTCTCTTGTTACTCGTTTTGCCCCAAGTCCTACTGGTTATTTGCACGTTGGTGGTGCTCGTACCGCGCTATTTAGCTGGTTATATGCAAAAAAAATGGGCGGAAAATTTATTTTGCGTATTGAGGATACCGATTTAGAGCGTTCTACTCAGGAATCCGTCGACGCTATTTTAGAGGGCATGAGCTGGTTGGGATTAGATCATGACGAAGGCCCTTATTATCAAACTAAACGTTTTGATTTATACAAAGAAGTAGTTGCAGAACTTTTAGCCGCAGGCCACGCTTATAAGTGTTTTTGTACCATAGAAGAAGTGGATGCGATGCGCGAAGCGCAAACAGCCGCAGGTGAAAAACCGCGTTATAACGGAATGTGGCGCAACCGCACTGATCACCCAACGGATAAGCCTTATGTGATCCGTTTTAAAAACCCACAAACTGGTGTGGTAGTGATTGATGATTTAATTAAAGGCCGAATTGAAATTGCCAATGCGGAACTTGATGATTTAATTATTGCCAGAAGTGATGGCACACCAACCTATAACTTAACAGTAGTGGTTGATGACTGGAAAATGGGCATCACCCACGTTATTCGTGGCGATGATCACGTAAATAATACGCCACGCCAGATGAATATATTAGCGGCGCTGGGTGCCGATATTCCTAAGTATGCTCATGTGCCGATGATTTTAGGCGATGACGGTAAGCGTTTATCTAAGCGCCATGGCGCGGTAGGTGTAATGCAATATCGTGATAACGGCTTTTTACCCGAGGCGTTATTAAATTATTTAGTGCGGTTGGGTTGGTCGCATGGCGATCAAGAGATTTTTAGTAAAGCAGAGTTAATTCAACTGTTTGATTTAAATAGCTGCAACCGTGCGCCATCAGCGTTTAATACTGACAAGCTTATTTGGTTAAATCAGCATTATATGAAAACCTTACCCGCTGAGCAGGTTGCCAAGCAGTTAGAGTGGCACATTAAAGAGCAAAAGCTTGATATTAGTAATGGCCCAGCGTTAACCGCACTAGTGGCGGCGCAAGCCGAACGGGTAAAAACGTTAAAAGAAATGGTGGAAGTAAGCCGTTATTTTTATGAAGACTTTAGTGAGTTAGATGCGGATGCGGCGAAAAAACATTTACGCCCAGTAGCATTAGAACCGTTGCAAGCTGTTGCTGCGGCGTTATCTGATCTTAGCACTTGGACTGAAGCATCAATTCATCAGGCTATTAACGCTACTGCAGAAAAGCTGGGTGTCGGTATGGGTAAAATTGGTATGCCGTTGCGAGTAGCTGTAACCGGCGGCGGTAACTCGCCAGCGCTAGATATTACACTGGCACTTATTGGTAAAACACGCAGTTTAAACCGACTGGCGCAAGCAATCAGTTTTGTTGAGCAGCGCGCGGCGGAGTAATTTATTACTACATTTGCGCATAATTTACGCTCAATGGCAGAATTACTCAGCTCGTTTAACTGGGCTGAGTAATTCTAGTTGGTACAATAATGGCTTTAATGTTTACTAAAAATAGTATGCTCAGGTGCTCAACTGGTTGAGTAGCGTGATTGGAGTGATATAACGACATAATGCCTGTTTTCTTACGAGCTGCCAGTTTGGCGCTACTTTTGTGTTTGTTTGGTGCGCAAGCGGCAGAGGGTGATGACTTACCCAGTGGCGAAGAGCCGCTGCAGCCAATAGGCTTTTTTGGCACGGTTACCGGCGATATTGAGCTGGGCTTTTTGTTTACGTCAGGTAATACGGACTCTTTTGCTATCCGTGCAAATAGCGAGTTAGTGCATGATTTAGAGTACTTTCGTAATCGCTATCAGATGCAAAGCTTGTTACAAAAAAATAATGTCGCAAGAAATGCTAATGGCGATACACAAAACGTAACCACGGCCAGTCGATATAGTTTTACTGGGCAGAGTAACTACAAGTTAGTAAAAGGCCGAGAATCGATATTTGGCCGCGCCACCTATGCACATGATAAATTTGGTGCGTTTCGTGAACAAGCATCCCTCGCGGTAGGTTATGGTAATCGGGTGTATGAACAACGCACGAGCTATTTTGATCTTGAAACTGGACCGGGTTTTTCCTATAGCAATACCGCCGCGAGCGTAACTCATAGCGGTGTAATTTGGTTTGTTGCTGCGAACTTAGATTATGCTTTGTTTGATACGAGCAGCTTTCGCCAAACGCTGGAAGGGGCACTATCATTAGACGGTGAAAATACTATTTTTCTGAGCCGCAGCAGTATCACCACTAAAATCATTGACAAACTGTCTATGCGTTTTAGTTTTATTGTCAAATACAACTCAGAGCCAGAAGGTGATTTACGTAAAGCCGATACCGAAACCTCGGCTTCTTTGGTGTATACCTTCTAAATTAAAGGTCTGCTTTATACGTCATTAAAGTAACGCAGCTATGGCATTACTCATACTGGTGGGCTTCGTTTTTGGTGCATAACGGGCAATGACTTGTCCCTGCTTATTTATTAAGAACTTGGTGAAGTTCCATTTAATTGCGCGGGTATTTAACACACCACGAGCTTGATCTTTTAAGTAGCTAAACAAAGGCGCTGCCTCTGGACCATTAACTAAAATCTTGCTCATAACCGGAAAGCTGACACCAAAATTTATTTCACAAAATTGCTGAATATCACTATCTGCAGCAGGTTCTTGACCACCAAATTGATTACACGGAAAAGCCAAAATAACTAAACCCTTGTCGTGGTATGTTTGGTGTAGCGCCTCTAGTTCTTTATACTGAGGGGTAAAACCGCACTGGCTTGCAGTGTTAACGATTAAAAGTACCTTACCCTGATATTGGCTTAGGCTAACCTTATTACCTTGCGCATCGTTAACACTATGCTCATACACATTATTTATAGCCTCGTTCATAACTTTTCCATCCTTAAATGCTTTCAATCCGGCGCATATCTTTGTAAGCTCAACAGCCCAGTATGTCACAGTTTAAGTCAGTTATATGTCGAATCAAAATAGTAAAAAAGTCGCGTTTATTGGTCTTGGTGTTATGGGTTACCCAATGGCAGGTTACCTACAGCAAAAGGGCTACCAGGTAACGGTATATAACCGCACTACAGCGAAGGCAGAGCAATGGGCTACGCAGTATAAGGGTAACTTTGCCGATACGCCGGCCAAGGCCGCACAGGGCGCTGAGTTAGTGTTTATGTGCGTAGGCAATGACGACGATGTGCGCTCCATTGTGTACGGCGAGCAGGGTGTGCTTAGCGGTATGCATGCTGGTGCGGTACTCGTTGACCATACTACAGCATCGGCAGACTTAGCGCGTGAGCTAGCCGCCAATGCCCAGCAGCAAAGCGTAGGGTTTTTAGATGCTCCAGTGTCAGGTGGACAAGCGGGTGCTGAAAACGGCGTATTAACCGTGATGGTAGGCGGTGAGCCTGCCGCTTTTGCTAAAGCGGAGGCCGCAATTAGCTGTTATTCGCGCTGCGTTAAGTTGTTAGGGCCTGCTGGTTCTGGTCAGCTAGCGAAAATGGTTAACCAAATATGTATTGCTGGTGTAGTACAAGGTTTGGCCGAAGCGTTAAACTTTGCGCAAAATGCCGGCTTAGATGGTGCTGCGGTAGTTGAAGTTATTTCACAAGGTGCAGCATCATCTTGGCAGATGCAAAACCGCTCGTTGACAATGCTAGACGGTAAGTATGACTTTGGCTTTGCGGTAGACTGGATGCGTAAAGACTTAGGTATAGCACTTGCCGAAGCGCGTAATAATGGCAGCCATTTACCAGTAACGGCATTGGTTGATCAGTTTTACAGTGAAGTGCAACAAATGGGCGGCAAACGTTGGGATACCTCAAGTTTACTGGCGCGATTAAAGCGCTAAACGCGGATCGGGCATAAAGTCTAGTTCAGTATTACTGGCTAAACAGCGACTAAAGTTAGCATGCTTGGGGTTAAGCAAAATATTGTTTTCTCTTGGTGCTAATACGCTAGGCACTGCTAAGGCTAAACTAGCGGTTTGGTTTAGCCAGCTATCACCAATACGCGCTGTTTCCGCGGTGGCAGGTTGCTCACGCCAGCTAGCAGGTAATGTGCTAGTGCTTATTTGCATCAGTTCGTTGCGTTCAATTGTTAATTGAAATAGCCGGTAATGGTTTAATGCCACACGATTATTTAAATGCACTAAAATCTCTAAAATAGCTAAGGCTTCACTGCCAGCGGTATAAATACAAAGCTGGCCTTTGCTATTCCAACGCCCACCAAATAAACGTGCACCTTCACCGTCAAAAGCTTGTGCAGCCCATTTACTATGTACTAAACGATATAGCTTTATGCTATTGCTCATTCAGCGGCGTTCCCGTTTCGCTACACCGTTAATAAACCGCATTAGGCAAACACACCGTGTTCTAAGCGGCCAATTAAATCGAGTATGGCTTGAGTTTCTGCCGATGTAGCCAGCATATCTAATGGGGCTTTATCGCCAAGGCCGTAAACTGGCTCGATTAACCAACGACTGGCGGCAGGAATGTTATCATTAAATAAAGCGGTAGCCGCCACTAGTACCGTAGCAAAACGATATAACCGATCGCTTTCATCTTGAGAAAATTTACCGCTTTTAGCGCGTCGGGATAAGGTTGCCGGTGCTAGCTGACATACTGACGCTAATTGCTTTTTATCTAGACCAGATAAACTAGCGAGCGTGTCAAAAACCCGATAACTAAAGCCATCATGAAGCGCTTGATATAATTTAGGCCCGCGCTCGGCAATACCTAGCTGCTGCCAAATATTATTAGCTTGATAAAGCTGAGGGGTAAATTCTTTGACTAATGCAATCATGCTACACCTTTTTTATCAAATGGTACTTTGTAAGTGTATCAGATGATAGGTGCTTGGTCAAAAATTCAACGAGGTAAAGAGGGTAGCGCGCAATAATAGCGCGCCACTAAAGATTAAAGCGTAATTTAGTTAAACGCCATTTCAGGTATGTCACCAGAAACAATTAGTTTACCACCCGTTTTTTGCTGAATTTCTTCAACAGAAATTCCCGGTGCGCGTTCTAGTAAATGAAATGCACCATCGCGTACTTCTAATACTGCCAAATCGGTAACAATTTTCTTTACACAGCCAACGCCAGTTAATGGCAGACTGCAATTGTCTAGTAACTTACTATTACCGTATTTGTCGGCGTGTGTCATAGTAACTACAATATTTTGCGCGCCGGCCACTAAATCCATAGCGCCGCCCATGCCTTTAACGAGCTTACCTGGGATCATCCAGCTAGCAATATTGCCGTTTTGATCTACTTCAAACGCACCTAGCACAGTTAAATCAACATGGCCGCCGCGGATCATGGCAAAGCTTTCTGCTGAATTAAAAATAGCAGCGCCCTTGATAGCGGTAACGGTTTCTTTGCCTGCGTTAATCATGTCGGCGTCTAGTTCAGCTTCAGTAGGGTATGGGCCCATACCTAACAGGCCGTTCTCTGATTGCAACATAACTTCGATGCCTGCTGGCACATAGTTGGCAACTAAAGTAGGAATACCTATGCCTAAGTTAACGTAGTAACCGTCTTGAAGCTCTTGTGCCACACGCATGGCAACCTGTTCACGAGTTAAAGCCATTGTTGCCTCCTTAATCTTGACGCACGGTGCGACGTTCAATACGTTTTTCAAAGTTACCTTTGATCACGCGCTGTACATAAATGCCCGGAGTATGAATTTGTGACGGTTCTAGCTCACCCGGTTCAACAATTTCTTCTACTTCAGCCACAGTAATTTTACCAGCCGTTGCCGCCATTGGGTTGAAGTTCATTGAAGTGTGGCGGAACATCAGGTTGCCATAACGGTCGGCTTTCCACGCGCGAACTATGGCAAAATCGCCAGTGATAGATTCTTCTAACACATAGTTACGGCCTTTAATTTCACGGGTTTCTTTACCCTCAGCAACAGGAGTGCCGTAGCCGGTAGCAGTAAAAAATGCCGGAATACCTGCACCACCAGCGCGCATTTTCTCGGCTAGCGTACCTTGTGGTGTTAGCTCAACTTCTAATTCGCCATTTAATAACTGCTTTTCAAACAGGGCATTTTCGCCAACGTATGAAGCAATCATTTTTTTAATTTGTCGATCTTCTAATAAAATACCTAAGCCAAAGCCGTCAACACCACAGTTGTTTGACACTACGGTTAAGTCTTTGGTGGCCATTTTTTTAATTTGATCAATTAAGCCCTCTGGAATACCGCATAAACCAAAGCCACCAGCGATAACGGTCATGCCGTCTTGCAAGCCTGCCATGGCGTCTTCGTAGCTATGTACTACTTTATTAAACCCTGCCATTTTTTGTCCTCTGAGCGCTATGTTTAGTTGTTAGTTTGCGTGCATTTGGCGCCAAGTGCCAATCCTACTTTAGAACTAGGCTGCTTGCCCAGCTTGTCAGTAATAAACCAACCCGCTTTGGCTAGCGCCTGTAAATCTACGCCGTGGTTAATACCAAGGCCATTGAGTAAATACACCACATCTTCACTGGCCACATTGCCTGAGGCGCCAGCGGCGTAAGGGCAGCCGCCTAAACCGGCGACGGCGCAGTCAATAACACTAATGCCACGCTGTAAGGCGACATAAATATTGGTTAAGGCTTGGCCGTAAGTATCATGAAAATGTACCGCCAGTTTATCTACTGGCACAACAGCTAATACCGCATCTAACATAGCGTTGACTTTATCTGGGGTACCCACACCTATGGTATCGCCTAGCGAAATTTCGTAGCAGCCCATATTTAATAACGCCTTGGCAACACGGGCCACTTCGGCTGGGGCAACGTCACCTTGATAGGGGCAACCCACCACGCAGGAGACATAGCCGCGCACTTTAATGCCGTCGGTTTTGGCTGTGGCCATAACAGGAGCAAATCGGGCTAAGCTTTCGCTAATAGAGCAGTTAATGTTTTTTTGGCTAAAGGCTTCAGATGCTGCGCCAAAAATAGCCACTTCACTGGCGTTGGCAGCTTTAGCTGCAGCGTAGCCTTGCAAGTTAGGTGTAAGTGCGGCGTAAGTAACGTTAGTGCTGCGGGTTATGCCAGCAAAAACCTCACTAGAGTCGGCCATTTGTGGCACCCACTTAGCAGAGACAAAAGCACCGCTTTCAATATAGCTGTGGCCAGCAGCACTTAGCATATTAATCAGTGTAATTTTGTCTTGAGTGCTAACTGTCGCTTCATTTTGTAAGCCATCGCGCGGGCCAACTTCAACTAGGCGTACATTTTTCGGTAGGCTCATGCGTCCTCCGCCGTAAAATCAACCAGTTCAGCGCCGTCTTTTACCAGATCACCGGCAGCATAAAATACATCATTAACCACACCGTTTTTCGGCGCTTTAATGCTGTATTCCATTTTCATCGCTTCCATTATTACTAAGGTATCACCGGCTGCTACTGTAGCGCCTTTTTGTGCGATAACCGCCACTATGGTGCCGTTCATAGGCGCAGTTAAGCTGCCTGCATGCTCAGAGCCATCGTGTTCAATAGTAACTTCGGTTTGATAAATAAAATCGTAACGCTGATTTTTTAGAAATACACTGATTGTATCTTGATAACGACTAACACGGACCTTAATAAGCTGCTCGCCCATTACTACACTTAGCTTATCGCCGTGTAATTGTGCGCTGCAACTTAGCTGCTGGCCGGCAACCTTAACTAGGTAGTTATTTGCGGTTTGCGCAATGCTTAGCTGATGTTTGGTTTCACCTTGCTGTAAGCTAAGTTGAATAGTCGGTAATTCATTTAGCTGCCAACCCTTATTGCATTGCCATGGGTTAGTGCTATTTGTATTGTGTTGTTGCAGCAAAATAAATAACCCAGCGAAAACTAAAGCTTGATCATCTTGTTTGTTCACTGGTGCAAATAGGCTGTCATGGTGTTGATTAATAAAATTAGTATCGAGCTGAGCCGCTTTAAACGCAGGGTGTGCAGTTAGACGAGTCAAAAAGCCTAGGTTTGTGGTAACACCCGCAATGCGGTAATCGTCTAGGGCGCGTAACATGCGGTTAATAGCGCGGTCACGGTTTTCATCCCAAACAATAAGCTTGGCTATCATGGGGTCGTAAAACGGTGAAACTTCATCGTTTTCAATTACACCCGTGTCTATCCGCACATGGCGGTTAGCCTCTGGCTGGCGTAAATAACTCAGTTTACCGGTAGCCGGCATAAAGTCGTTATCAGGGTCTTCGGCATACACGCGCACTTCAATGGCATGGCCGTTAATTTGCACTTGGCTTTGTGTTAGCGGCAAAGCTTCGCCAGCGGCGACCAATAATTGCCACTGCACTAAGTCTTGTCCGGTAATCATTTCGGTAACGGGGTGTTCAACCTGCAGTCGGGTATTCATTTCCATAAAATAGAATGAACCGTCTTCGTCAAACAAAAACTCAACCGTACCCGCGCCGCGGTAATTAATGGCTTTGGCGGCTTTAACTGCGGCTTCGCCCATGGCTTTGCGCTGTTCAGCGCTAAAATTAGGCGCTGGCGCTTCTTCAATGACCTTCTGATGGCGGCGTTGAATAGAGCAGTCGCGCTCGGCTAAATACACGGCATTGCCATGATTGTCGGCAAATACCTGAATTTCAATGTGGCGTGGTTTAGTAAGGTAGCGCTCAATTAGCATTTTGTCGTTGCCAAAACCGGCTTTGGCTTCACGTCGCGCGCTGGCAAGAGCTTCGCTAAATTCTTCTTTTTTCCATACCACCCGCATGCCTTTACCGCCGCCGCCATAGGCTGCTTTTAACAGTTGCGGATAACCAATTTTGGCTGATTCGTCTGCTAATAGCTGATCAGATTGATCATCGCCATGATAGCCAGGCACCAATGGTACTCCGGCTTGCTGCATAATAATTTTAGCGGCACTTTTAGAGCCCATAGCGGTAATAGCATCTACCGGCGGGCCAATAAAGATGATACCTGCTGCATCACAAGCTTTAGCAAATTCTTCGTTTTCAGACAAAAAACCATAGCCAGGATGTATTGCTTCAGCACCGGCTTTTTTAGCAATGGCAATAATTTTGTCTGCGCGTAAGTAAGAGTCTTTACTCGGTGCTGGGCCTAGCAAATAAGCTTCGTCTGCCATGCGCACATGACGAGCATTGGCGTCGGCTTCTGAATATACGGCAACACAGCTGATCCCCAACTTGTGGGCAGTATCGATCACGCGACAAGCAATTTCGCCGCGGTTGGCGATGAGAATTTTGCGAAACATTATAGTTATTCCTTGCCAAGCCAAGCCGGTGGGCGTTTAGATAAAAACGCGGTTAGCCCTTCTTGGCCTTCTTTTGATACACGAATTTCAGCAATAGCTTGCGTAGTATGGGCAATAACGTTGTTGCTGATCTTACGATTATAAATATTGTGAATTAGCGCTTTGGCTGCGCCGATTGCTGCAGGGCTATTTTGTAGCATACCAGTAATAAACTGGTCTGCGTTGGCCTGCAGTTCACCGTCTTTAGCCACTTGGTGCACTAAACCTATGTCTAACGCAGTGGCCGCTGAGAAGCGCTCCGCTGTGATAAAATAACGACGGCTTTGGCGCTCGCCAATAGCACGCATAACGTAAGGGCTAATAACCGCAGGAATTAAGCCAATGCGCACTTCACTTAAACAAAAGCTGGCTTTCTCTTCGGCAATGGCGATATCGCAACAAGCAACTAAACCAACTGCGCCACCAAAGGCAGCACCATTAACTAAGGCAATAGTGGGCTTTGGAAATTTGTCTAATCGGTGCATTAAGGTGGCTAATTCTTCGGCATCAGCCTGGTTTTGACCAAAGTTTTTCTCTGCCATAGAGCGCATCCAGTTGATGTCGGCTCCGGCTGAGAAATTTTTACCATTAGCGGCAAGTATCAACATACGCACATCGTCATTATTGGCCAAGTCCTTTAATACTTGGATCAATTCGGCGATCATATGATCGTCAAACGCATTGTGCACGTCAGGGCGGTTTAGCGTGAGTGTGGCGACACCGCGGTTATCAATGCTAACTTCTGTATAAATATGGCTCATTGTCTCTCCGAAAGTGTTGGCGTAACCTGCTACTGCATTTCTTCGAATTCGCATCTGCTACGTGCATTTTTTCTGTGACACGCCGTAAACCCATCCATGGGGGCTCGTTTTCGCCCGTCCAGGGCTACAACGGTCACTGAAAAAATCACATCCGCATCTGCTGCTAATCCGGTCGAGCAAGCGCACAGTGCACTTTGCTCAGAACCGTGTTTTTCAGGGACGAAAAACACGAGCCTACAGGGATGTATTTACGGCGTGTTCTGACAAAGCTGTACGGCGCGATTGCGAAAAATCTGCTGTTCAACTGATTACATCCGAAACACACCAAACTTTGTCTCTTCAATTGGCGCATTTAATGCTGCTGCCAAGGCTAAACCTACCGTCATTCGAGTTTGGGCTGGGTCAATAATGCCATCATCCCATAACCGACCGCTGGCGTAGTAAGGGTGGCCTTGTTTTTCATATTGTTCAATAATGGGTGTTTTCAATGCGGCTTCAGCGTCTGCCGACAAGGTTTCGCCTTTACGGGCTAAGCCGTCTTTGGTTACTTGCGCCATAACACCCGCAGCTTGTTCGCCACCCATTACCGAAATACGAGCATTAGGCCACATCCACATCATCGTTGGGTCAAATGCACGGCCACACATGCCGTAGTTGCCTGCACCATAACTGCCGCCAATTAATACGGTAAATTTAGGTACCTTAGCACAGCTTACTGCCATCACCATTTTAGCACCGTGTTTGGCAATACCTTCGGCTTCGTACTTTTTACCGACCATAAAGCCGGTAATGTTTTGTAAAAACAGTAGCGGTATTTTACGCTGCGAACATAGCTCAATAAAGTGTGCGCCTTTTTGTGCCGACTCGGAGAATAAAATGCCGTTATTAGCCACAATGCCCACAGGATAGCCAAAGATACGCGCAAAGCCGCACACTAAGGTTGCGCCATAGTATTGTTTAAACTCGTCAAAGTCGGAGTTATCAACAATGCGCGCTATCACTTCTTTTACATCAAAAGGCTTGCGTAAATCAGTGCCAACAATGCCGTATAACTCTTTGGCATCGTACAGCGGCTCTTGCGCTGCTTTTATGTCCATCGCTTCAGGTGCCGGACGGTTTAACCGTGACACGGCATTACGGGCAATTTGCAGCGCGTGCTCGTCACTTAATGCGTAATGATCGGCCACACCCGAAATTTTACAGTGCACATCAGCGCCACCTAGCTCTTCCGCGGTAACTTCTTCACCGGTCGCGGCTTTTACTAACGGTGGACCCGCTAAGAAAATAGTGCCTTGCTCTTTAACAATAATGCTTTCATCGGCCATGGCCGGCACATAAGCACCGCCAGCGGTACACAAACCCATTACCACAGCAATTTGCGGAATGCCTTTGGCTGACATATTGGCTTGGTTAAAGAAAATGCGACCAAAGTGCAGTTTATCTGGGAAAACATCATCTTGGCGCGGCAGGTTAGCGCCACCAGAGTCGACTAAATAAATGCAGGGTAGGTGGCAACGCTCCGCAATTTCTTGGGCACGTAAATGCTTTTTAACCGTAAGCGGGTAGTAGGTGCCGCCTTTAACCGTCGCATCGTTAGCGACAATCATGCATTCAACGCCGCTCACCCGACCAATACCCGCAACAATACCGGCGCTTGGTACGTAATCGTCGTAGCATTCCCAACCCGCAAACTGAGCCACTTCTAAAAATGGTGAACCCGGATCAAGCAGCTTTTGAATACGATCACGAACAAATAATTTACCTCGTGAGGTATGGCGGGCAATTAATGCTTCACCGCCGCCAAGTTTAATTTGTTGTACTTTGTTGTTGAGATCATCAACCACTACCTGCATGGCAGCAGCGTTTTTTAGAAACTCCTCAGAGCGAGGATTAATTTTTGACGTGATTCTGGTCACTTAGGTTACCTTTTGTGCCACAATTGAAAGCCACCAGCTTCGCGGCTACAACAGGTTTAACTCGCTTAAACCTGTTGGCGCAATGCCTCTTAATTAGTTAGATTCGGTAAATAACTCACGGCCAATCAACATACGGCGAATTTCTGAGGTGCCTGCGCCAATTTCATAGAGCTTGGCGTCACGCAGCAAACGACCAGTAGGGTATTCGTTGATATAACCATTACCGCCTAGCAACTGAATAGCATCAAGCGCCATCTTAGTGGCTAACTCTGCAGCATATAAAATTACGGCCGCGGCATCTTTACGCGTAGTTTCACCACGGTCACAGGCCTTGGCCACGGTATAAATATAGGCTTTTGCTGCGTTCATCTGAGTATACATATCAGCAAGTTTGCCCTGCACCAGCTGAAATTCACCAATAGCTTGACCAAACTGCTTACGATCGTGAACGTAAGGAATAACCACATCCATACAAGCGGTCATAATACCCAGTGGGCCAGCAGATAATACTACTCGTTCGTAATCTAGGCCGCTCATTAGTACACGTACACCCGCACCTACTTGGCCTAATACGTTTTCTTCTGGTACTTCGCAATCTTCAAATACTAGCTCACAAGTATTTGAACCGCGCATGCCTAATTTATCAAGCTTTTGTGCCGTGCTAAAACCTTTATAGCCGCGCTCAACAATAAACGCGGTAATGCCTTTTGAGCCAGCGTTAACGTCGGTTTTCGCGTAAATAACATAAGTATGTGCATCGGGGCCGTTGGTGATCCACATTTTATTGCCGTTTAAGATGTACTTATCACCTTTTTTCTCCGCACGCAGTTTCATACTTACTACGTCAGAACCGGCATTAGGCTCGCTCATGGCTAGTGCACCAATATGTTCGCCTGAACATAATTTTGGCAGGTACTTCATTTTTTGTGCTTCAGTGCCGTTACGGAAAATTTGGTTTACACACAGGTTAGAATGCGCACCGTAAGATAGGGCCACAGAAGCTGAGGCGCGACTAATTTCTTCCATTGCTACTACATGTTCTAGATAGCCTAGGCCGGAACCGCCATATTTTTCATCTACGGTAATGCCTAATAAACCTAGGTCGCCAAATTTGCGCCATAAATCATTAGGAAATTCATTTACTTCGTCAATATGGGCAGCGCGTGGTGCAATTTCGTCACGGGCAAACGCGTTTACCTGTTCGCGGATCATATCGACCGTTTCGCCCAAATCAAAATTAAGCCCTTTATAACTGCTAATCATATCTACCCCGTATGCTATATAGTAAAACTGTTTAAATAGTTTTATGTTGTTTGGCGTCGGCTAAGGTGTCGCGGCAACGTTTTTCAACGGTTACCAACTCCATTAGCACAATTTTGATATCGTCCATTTGCTGATGCAGCTCTACTTTCTTCTGCTCGATCAGCTTTAACATGGTACTTAACTGCGTCACGCTGGTTTTATCAGCGTCATATAATTCAAATAATTGACCGGTTTCGGCCAAACTAAAACCAAGGCGTTTACCACGTAAAATGAGCTTTAAACGCACTCGATCGCGTTTAGTGTAAATGCGGGTTTGGCCTTTACGTAATGGCAATATTAGCCCCTGATCTTCGTAAAAGCGGATACTACGCGTGGTAATATCAAACTCTTTGGCCAGCTCACTAATACTGTATGTTTTTTCTTCTTTTTCTGTCATAACCGCCTTTCCCAAAATCGCAGTCAATATAAGTGAAGTTTACGTAAAGGTAAAGCTGATGGCGTGCTGCTGCATCGATGAGGCCGTTATTTAGCGGGAATTTGTAAAGCAAAAATGCCATTTTATGCGGGGTAATCTGTACAGTTAAATGAACCAAAGCCATGACACACTACCATAGTGTTAGTTAGTTGACGTTGGCGTAAACGTAAATTTGGTGTAGGCTCTGAAACAACTTTTTTTCGCTGACAGAATTTTTTTGGAGATAACATGGCTTCCGACAATATTGTAATAGTAGCTGCAAAACGCACCGCAATGGGTGGCTTTATGGGCGGCCTATCTGATGTTCATGCTACCGTTTTAGGCGCCACAGCCATTAAAGCCGCATTAGAGCAGGCAGGTATTACCGGCGATAAAGTTAGCGAAGTTATTATGGGTAATGTGTTGCCTGCAGGTTTAGGCCAAGCGCCAGCACGCCAAGCCACTTTAAAAGCTGGTTTACCGTTAACCGCAGGTGCAACTACGATTAATAAAGTGTGCGGTTCAGGTTTAAAAGCGGTAATGCTAGCGAGCGATTTATTAAAAGCAGGTAGTGCGGATGTTGTGGTTGCTGGCGGCATGGAATCTATGTCTAACGCGCCATACTTATTACCCAAAGCACGTGCTGGTTATCGTATGGGCCATGGCGAAATAAAAGATCATATGATGTTAGATGGTCTAGAAAACGCCTACGACGGTAAAGCGATGGGCTGTTTTGCCCAAGACACCGCTGACGAAAAAGGTATTACTCGTGAGCAAATGGATGCGTTTGCTGTGCAATCATTAACGCGTGCGCAGCAGGCTATAGGTAGCGGCGCATTTAGAGGTGAAATTGCCCCAGTAACTTTTGCTACCCGCAAGGGCGATGTTACTTTTGATGTAGACGAGCAGCCAGCCAATGCCAAGGTAGATAAAATACCGACATTGCGCCCAGCCTTTGCTAAAGAAGGCACTATTACTGCAGCCAACTCTAGTTCTATTTCAGACGGCGGTGCAGCCCTTATTTTAATGCGTGAAAGCGATGCTAAAACTCAAGGCTTAACGCCATTAGTGCGGGTGGTGGCGCATGCCACTAACGCGATGGAGCCAGCATTATTTACCGTAGCTCCGGTTGGCGCGATGCAAAAAGTATTGCAAAAAGCGGGCTGGGACAAAGCACAGGTAGACCTGTGGGAAATTAATGAAGCCTTCGCCATGGTAACTATGTTAGCTATTAACGAGCTAGGCTTAGATGCGGCAAAAGTAAACGTAAACGGCGGTGCTTGTGCACTAGGCCACCCTATTGGCGCGTCAGGCGCGCGTATTCTGGTTACTCTTATTCATGCGCTGCGTAACCGCGGCTTAAGCAAAGGCGTGGCATCACTCTGTATTGGTGGTGGCGAGGCTGTAGCGCTGGCAGTAGAAGTAGTTTAACCCATATTAAATAAGGCTATTGCGGCGCCAATAACAGGCCTTAAGGCTAGCCGCTTAGCTAAACCATCGGGAGAAGCAAGATGACACAACAGGTTAAACATTTTATTGACGGCGAGTTCGTTAGCTCAACGAGCGACAAATTAATTCCCGTAACGGATCCGGCAACACAAGAAATCATTGCACATGTACCCTGTGCGACACCTGACGAAATGCATCGTGCGGTTGAGTCGGCTAAAGCGGCATTTTTAACATGGAAAGAAGTGCCGGTATCAGATCGTGCGCGGTTAATGATGCGTTATGCGCATTTGTTAAAAGAACACCAAGCTGAAATTGCCGACATTATTTGTAAAGAATTAGGTAAAACGGTTGAAGACGCCAAAGGCGACGTATGGCGTGGTATTGAAGTTGTTGAGCAAGCAGCCAACATTCCATCACTAATGATGGGCGAAACAGTAGAAAACGTAGCACGCAGCATTGATACCTATAGCTATATTCAACCGTTAGGGGTGTGTGCGGGTATTACGCCGTTTAACTTCCCTGCGATGATCCCACTGTGGATGTTCCCATTAGCTATTGCTTGCGGTAATACCTTTGTTTTAAAACCGTCTGAGCAAGATCCAATGACGGTAAATAAACTGGCTGAGTTATTTGCTCTAGCTGGCGCGCCAAAAGGCGTGTTACAAGTGGTACATGGTGCGAAAGAGCAAGTTGATGCTATTTTGCATCATCCAGATATTAAAGCTATTTCGTTTGTTGGTTCAGTAAATGTTGGCCAATATATTTATAAAACCGGTACTGATAATTTAAAACGTGTACAAGCCTTTGCTGGCGCAAAAAACCATATGGTTATTATGCCTGACGCGAATAAGCAGCAGGTTGTTAACGCCTTAGTGGGGGCATCGGTAGGCGCTGCAGGTCAGCGCTGTATGGCCATTTCAGTTGCAGTATTTGTTGGTGATGCGGCTAAGTGGATCCCTGACGTTGCTGCAGCTATTGGTAAGGTACGCCCAGGTGTTTATACCGACCCAGACGCCGCTTATGGCCCGCAAATTAGCCCACAAGCGCGTGCTCGCGTGTTGTCGTTAATTGCGCAAGGTAAAAAAGAAGGTGCAACCTGCGTATTAGATGGTTCAGACTGCAAAGTCGAAGGTTACCCGAACGGTAACTGGGTTGGGCCAACGGTGTTTACAAACGTGACAACGGATATGGAAATTTATAAACAAGAAATTTTCGGTCCAGTGTTAACCACTATGCAGGTTGACTCATTAGACGCGGCATTAAAAGTAGTAAACGATAGCCCCTACGGTAACGGTACCTCAATTTATACTGCTAGCGGTGCTGCCGCGCGTAAATACCAGCACGAAGTAGAAGTTGGCCAAATAGGTATTAATATTCCTATTCCAGTACCTTTGCCATTTTTCTCGTTCACTGGTTGGAAAGGCTCGTTCTATGGCGATCAGCATGCTTATGGTAAGCAAGCGGTACGTTTCTATACTGAGACGAAAACCATTACCGCGCGTTGGTTTAATGATGATATTCCGGTTTCTGGCCCGAATATGTCAATTAATCTGCGTTAAGGTATAACCAAAACCTGCATACTTTAGCTGCTGCACCAGATAAACCGGCCTTAAGGCTGGTTTTTGGTCTGATACGGCCAGTGCTGGTCGGTTTAGTAAATATGTAACGGCTTTGCTATATATTCACGTTTTAAATCAGGGTTTAGTAATGAATTTCAATTTAACAGAAGACCAACAAGCCTTTGTTGATGTGGCCAAACAATTTGCCGAACAAGAATTGGCGCCGCACGCAGCGCAGTGGGATCGTGATCATCACTTTCCAAAAGATGTGATCCAAAAAGCCGGAGAGCTGGGTTTTTGCTCACTGTATACGCCAGAAGATGACGGCGGTATGGGCTTATCGCGGTTAGACTCCTCTATTATTTTTGAACAGTTAGCTATGGGCTGTACCGCTACCACAGCTATGTTAACCATACATAATATGGCAACCTGGATGGTGGCTAACTGGGGCACAAGTACAGCTAAAGCTGACTGGATGGCCGATTTAGTTACCGGACAAAAATTAGCATCGTACTGTTTAACTGAGCCGGGCTCAGGTTCAGATGCTGCCGGTTTGCGTACCTCAGCGAAAAAAGATGGTAACGACTACATTATTAATGGTTCCAAGATGTTTATCTCTGGTGCCGGTGAAACCGAAATGCTAGTGGTAATGGCCCGTACTGGTGAAGCTGGGCCCAAAGGCATATCAGCGTTTATTGTACCTGCTGATGCTAAAGGGGTTATTTACGGTAAAGCTGAAGAAAAAATGGGCTGGAACGCGCAGCCAACGCGCTTAATTACGTTTGAAGATGTTCGTATTCCTGCGCATTACTTATTGGGTAATGAAGGCGAAGGTTTTAGTTTTGCCATGAAAGGCCTAGACGGCGGCCGGATTAATATCGCCACTTGCTCTATCGGTACTGCACAGCAAGCACTGAATACTGCACGTAATTACATGTTAGAGCGTCAGCAGTTTGGTAAGCCATTAGCGGCGTTTCAAGCTTTGCAGTTTAAGCTTGCCGATATGGCAACTGAGCTAGTCGCTGCGCGCCAGTTAGTGCGTTTAGCTGCATTTAAACTGGATGAAAAAGACTGCGAAGCCACCGCTTATTGTGCTATGGCCAAACGTTTTGCCACCGATGTAGGCTTTCAGGTATGCGACCAAGCATTACAGTTGCACGGCGGTTACGGTTATATCAAGGAATACCCATTAGAGCGGCATTTCCGAGATGTGCGTGTGCATCAGATATTGGAAGGCACTAACGAAATTATGCGGTTAATTATTGGCCGTCGTTTATTGGATGCCGCAGCCGGCGATATTCTGTAAAACAGCTTAAATCAGGAGGCTAGAATGGCTCAGTTAAAATTAGAAAAACGCGGTCATACCGCGCTTATCACCATGGCTAACCCACCAGCTAACACCTGGACGCACGAAACCTTGTCGCAATTACGCGATGCGGTAAAAAGTTTAAACGAAGATAAAAATATTTATGCGCTAGTTATTACTGGCGAAGGCGAAAAGTTTTTCTCAGCGGGTGCTGATTTAAAATTATTTGCCGATGGCGATAAAGGCGTAGCCAGCACTATGTCGCGTATTTTTGGCGAAGCGTTTGAAACGCTAAGTGCGTTTAGCGGTGTTTCTATTGCCGCTATTAATGGTTATGCCATGGGTGGCGGTTTAGAAGTAGCGCTGGCCTGTGATATTCGTATTGCTGAACAACAAGCACAAATGGCATTGCCTGAAGCAAAAGTAGGCTTATTACCTTGTGCTGGTGGTACGCAAAACTTGGCGTGGTTAGTCGGTGAAGGCTGGGCTAAACGAATGATTTTATGTGGTGAGCGTATTACCGCAGACAAAGCCCTGCAAATTGGTTTAGTAGAAGAAGTGGTCGGCACAGGCTTAGCGCTAGAAACGGCGTTACTGCTGGCTGATAAAGTGGCCGAGCAAAGCCCGTCTTCAGTAAGTGCTTGTAAAAAGCTGATCCAGCAAGGCCGTACAGGTACTATTAATAGCGCATTGCCGTTAGAGCGCGAGTTGTTTGTTGGTTTATTTGATACCAAAGATCAGGTTGAAGGTGTGCAAGCGTTTTTAGAAAAGCGTAAAGCAAACTGGGTAAATGGCTAATGAGTACTAACACAGAGGTAGTGCTGTATCAGGAACTGATAGCACACAACGGCAAGAAAATTGGTGTAGCAACATTAAACTCAGAAAAGTCACTTAACGCGCTGAGTTTACCTATGGTTGAGTCGTTATTGCCACAGCTTAACGCGTGGCAGCACGACAACAGCATCAGTATGGTTATGCTGCAAGGCGCGGGTGATAAAGCCTTTTGTGCTGGTGGCGATATTCGCGATCTGTATAAAGCAATGCTTGATCAACCTGGTACTTATGCACCTTATGTTGAAGAGTTTTTCACCAAAGAATACGCCTTAGATTACTTAATACATACCTTTGGCAAGCCCGTATTAGTATGGGGAAATGGCATTGTTATGGGCGGCGGTTTAGGCTTAATGGCTGCGGCGTCACACAAAGTGGTTACCATAACGAGCCGTATTGCTATGCCAGAAATGGCCATTGGGTTATACCCTGATGTTGGCGCAAGCTGGTTTTTAAATCGTATGCCGCCGGGCTGTGGTTTATTTTTAGGCTTAACTGGTGCGTCGATTAACGCCGCCGATGCCAAGTTTATTGGCTTAGCTGATAACTTTATATTGCATGAGCGTAAAGCAGACTTAGTAGAAAAACTGCTGGCCATTAATTGGGGCGACACCGTGGTGCTTAACCACCAAAAACTCGGTGATGTGCTGCGTAACGAAGAAGAACAATTTCGCGCGCAAATGCCACTGAGTCAAATTCGGCCGCACCAACAAGATATAGAAAAACTAGCCCAATTAGGCTCGTTACCCGACGTAATTACCGCTATTAATGCAATGTCAGGTGATGACAAATGGTTAGAGAAAGCCAAAGCATCGTTGGCTTACGGTAGCCCTATTACCGCACACATTGTTTATGCCCTGTTGCAACTGGGACAAAGTAAAATTTTGGCCGACAGCTTTAAGCTTGAACTAGGCTTAAGCGTACAATGTGGCAAGCTGGGTGAGTTTACCGAAGGTGTGCGGGCATTATTAATGGATAAAGATCTTAAACCAAACTGGCAATATAAAACCGTAGCCGACGTGCCAAAAGCCGTGATCGACGAGTTGTTCCGTTCACCTTGGAGCACCGCTGAGCACCCACTACGTGAACTTGGCCAACTAGACAATTAATTAGGACACGACAATGGCAAAAGTGGCATTTATTGGCTTAGGTAACATGGGTGGCCCTATGGCCATCAATTTAGTTAAATCTGGGCATCAGGTAACCGCCTTTGATTTATCTGTAGCCGCATTAGCCCAAGTTAAGGCTGAAGGCGCATTGGTGGCGTCAAGCGCTAGCGATGCGGTACAAGGCGCAGACTTTGTTATCTCTATGCTACCTGCTGGTAAGCATGTGTTAGCGTTGTATTTAGGCGAGCAGGGCATTGCTAAAGACATTAGCAAAACGGCTTTAGTTATAGATTGTTCTACTATCGACGCCGACAGTGCGCGTAAAGTAGGCGCAGGTTTGGCGGCACAGCAAATAGCCTTTATTGACGCGCCCGTATCGGGCGGAGTAGGCGGTGCTAAAGCCGGTACCTTAACCTTTATTACTGGCGGTAGCGTTGCCGATTACGAGCGAGCTAAAACTGTACTAAGCAATATGGGTAAAAACTTGTTTCACGCCGGTGACATTGGCGCGGGGCAGGTAGCAAAAATTTGTAATAATATGCTGTTAAGTATTTTAATGGTGGGTACATCAGAAGCACTGCAAATGGGTGTCGATAATGGCTTAGATCCAAAAGTACTGTCAGATATTATGCTAAAAAGCTCCGGCCGTAACTGGACTTTAGAGCTGTATAACCCCTGCCCAGATGTAATGGAAAACGTACCATCATCAAATGGTTATCAGGGTGGTTTTATGGTTGATTTAATGACCAAAGACTTAGGCCTTGCGTTAGAAGCTGCATTGCAAAGCAGCAGCAGCACGCCAATGGGCGCGTTAGCACGTAGCTTGTACGTAGCGCATCAGCGCGCCGGTAATGGCAAACTAGATTTCTCAAGCATTTTTAATATGTTTGCGAAAAAAGCTTAGTCAGTTGATATAACCCGCAAGCGCTGCGAATGTTTTCTCTGGAACACGCCGTAAATACGTCCCTGTAGGCTCGTGTTTTTCGTCCCTGAAAAACACGGTTCCAGAAGAAAAATTCTGCGCGCTTGCTGATATAGCAGTATTGAGCGAGTACGGATGTACTTTTTTCCGCGACCGTTGTAGGCCATGGATGGCCGGAACCGAGCCCCAGGGATGGTTTATGGCGTGTCGCGGAAAAAACGTGCGCAGTAATCGCGACTACGGAGAAAGACAAATGAACCTGCAAAACAAAACCATCGTTATCACGGGCGGTGCTCAAGGCCTAGGCTTAGAAATGGCGCGTATGTGCGCCGAGCAAGGTGCTAAGTTAGCGCTAATTGATATGAATGCTGAGCAACTGGCTGCGGCCAAAGCCGAGCTGTCGGCAACCACTACCGTGCACGTTTATAGTGCAAACGTAGCAGATGAAGCGCAGGTTGAAGCCACGTTTGAGCACATTGATCGCGACTTTGACGGTATTGACGGCTTAATTAATAACGCGGGTATTTTACGTGACGGCTTATTGCTGAAGTTTAAAGATGGCGAAATTCAAAGCAAATTGTCACTGGCACAGTTTCAATCGGTTATCGACGTAAACCTTACTGGCGTGTTTCTGTGTGGCCGTGAAGCGGCAATCGTTATGGTTAAGCGTGGTCGTAAAGGCGTTATTATAAATATGTCTAGCGTTGCTCGTGGCGGCAATATGGGTCAAACCAACTATGCCGCGGCAAAAGCCGGTGTAGTGGCAATGACAGTTACTTGGGCACGTGAACTTGGCCGTTATGGCATTCGGGTGGGTGCTATTGCCCCGGGTGTTATTCGTACTGCAATGACCGATGCCATGAAACCTGAAATGCGTGAACGTTTAGAGAAAATGAAACCGGTCGGTCGTTTAGGTGAAGCTAGCGAAATAGCCCATACAGCGAAATACATTTTTGAAAATGATTTCTTTACTGGCAGAGTAGTAGAAATTGACGGCGGCATTAGCATGTAACTACAGTTATTGCTTATGGTTACTGCTTAAAAAGTGTTACAAATGAAGGGCGCAATTAGCGCCTTTTTCATGTGCGAAATATAAGGAAAACAAGAATGAAAATGCTTTTTTTATTAACTACTTTACTACTAGCACCAACATCTGTGTTTGCGGATGACAAGGCTGACTTAACCGCTTTACTAACTGAGTTTCTTGATGGCGCAACCCGTAATGATGCCGCTATTCATAATAAATTTTGGGCTGATGAGCTAATTTATACCAGCTCTAGTGGCAGCCGTTATGGTAAAGCTGAACTAATGCAGGGTGTTACCAGTTCGGGTTTAATAAAACCTGCAGATATTGATGCCGTTTATGGCAGTGAAGATGTGCGCATTATGCAGTATGGCGACATAGCGGTTGTGGCTTTTGTACTAGTAGGGCGTTCAGGTGAGCAAACCAAGCGTTACTTAAACAGTGGCACTTTTGTAAAACGTAATGGCCAATGGCAAGCAGTAAACTGGCAGGCAACGATTAAAGCCATATAACTGTGTTGCTTACTGCTATATTTAAACCTGCAAGATAAGAAGTAAAATAATATAACGACCAGCAAGTTAAAAATGAGGAGAGAATACAATGTCAGATGTATGGCTTAATACGTTAATAACGAACACTCCGCAAGAAGGCTTTGAGCTAGCAATGACACTAAGTCGTCGCGGTGTAAAATATACGCAGCCAAATCCAGAAACACTAAAAGCATTGCGGCCAGAATATGCAAATTCGGCAGATGGTTTAACGGCGGCATCACATGTTATTGCCGTGAATTTTCAAACGGTTGCTGCAGCAAATAATTATTGGCGTAAAGGTTAATCGTTTAAATATTAACAAGGTTATCGGCCCATTTCTGGGCCGTTTATTTAATGGCGTAGCAAAGCGTTATTTAGCAATAAGGCCGTATTGCGTATCTAATACCTGGATTATTTCTGCTTTAGGATTAGCTGATAACGTAATTTTACGACCAATCACCTTTTCTGCTATAGCCAAATAGGTGCGCGAAATATCCATCATCACATTGGTTGGTAATGCATTGTCACGAGCTAATGCTGCGCGTTCTGGCATGCGATCCTTATTAAGTAAAATATCCGCATCAGGGAAGTGGTTAAGCAGCCATTGGCGAAAGCCTTCTTTTGACTGCTCAACAATATTACCACTGCGCCAGCTGGCACCATCCCATATACGAGAACTATCGGGTGTGCCTACTTCGTCCATATAAATTAACTTTTCAGTACCGTCAGCCGCACTCACGTAGCCAAATTCAAACTTGGTATCAACAAATATTTGGTCTAGCGCTGCTAGCGCATCACTAATGACGACAAAACCTTGTTTTAATAGCGTTTCGTACAAATTGATATCATCTGGCTTAGTAAAACCAAAAGCGTGGCTGTGGCGTTCAATATCTGCACGTGAAATATTTACATCATCAGCTTCAGGCACCCCAGCAAGGCCAGTTAAAACCCCTTTAGTTGAGGGCGTAATTAAGATTTCAGGTAGCTTTTGGTCTTTTTTCAAGCCTTCAGGCAGCGTGATGCCGCAAAACTCGCGTTCGCCTTTGCTGTAAGCGCGCCACATTGACCCAGTAATATACTGGCGGGCAATAGCTTCAATTTTTACCGGCCGAGCTTTTTGTACTATCCAAACCAACGGATGTGGAATATCAAGAATATGGCTGTCGGCTAAACCCTGTTGCTTAAACAAAGAAAACCAGTGGTTAGAAATAGCATTTAATGCAGCGCCTTTGCCTGGTACGCCATCTAAGCCGTTTTCGCCATGCCAAATGCAATCAAAGGCTGAAATACGGTCGCTAATTACCATAATAGCTAAAGGTGTATCTGCGGCGACCGGATATTCTTTTTCACGAATAAGCCGAGCACTATCATCAGCGGTTAACCAATAAACGCTGCGCACCTTGCCGGAATGCACCGGTAAATTTGTACGAATTGGCAGATCGTCATTGACCGCCAGAACCTGAGTTGCAAGAGTCATCTTCACTTCTTTTGGAAACTGAGAAAAGGCGCGCTGAGTTTACCAGATTATATTGTTGAACTGAATCGGTCTAGTGCAAGCAAATAGCGGATCAATGCCAGATTAAACGTTATTAACGTTAAGTCGTCTTTTACTCGATTACGCTTGGTGGTAGTTTAAGCCGTACTTTTTAGCAGAACAAAACGGAGACACGATGAGCAACTTTATTACCGATCATAGCAGCGATTTTGCTGATACGGCAAAACAGAAAATTATTGAATTTAACGCCCAGCATTGGGATGCGTCTACCCGTTTACCGCTAGGGTTAAAACGTTTAAATGCTAGTGGCGAACTCGTTGCAGCGCTGGCTGGGCGTACCTTTGGTAATTGGTTCTATTTGGAAACATTGTGGCTGGCTGAGTCGGAGCGCGGGCAGGGCACAGGCTCGGCAATTTTAGCTGCTGCAGAGGCTATTGCTAAGGAACGCGGTTGTCGCTTTGTGATGCTTGATACCTTAGATTTTCAAGCTCGACCGTTTTATGAGCGTTTGGGTTATGAAGTGCAATTAACCCAACAAGATTATCCGTTTGCCGGTGGTGCTAAATATTTTATGATGAAAGTGCTCTGAGCTATCTGTCACTACTGCCGCAACGTAATTAATTTTATTAGTCTGTAATTGAGTGTAACTAACTGTTGTTAATGGTAAGTAGATATAGAGTTATTAGCGTGAAGTCCTTACCCTGATCCGGTTTAAATTACCTTTGGATGGACTTGATGAAAGCAGTGTATTTATCTTCAATTTTGGTGTTGTCTGCCGTGCTAGCGGGTTGTGGCGGCAGCAGCAATAACGATGATGCAACAACGGATAGCTATATCCAGTTTTATAACGGTTCAGCTATTGCTGGTAGCACAGAGCTTAAAGCGGGTGAAACTAGCGTAGGCTCTACTACTTATGGCGATGTAAGCTCGGTGGTGGGTATTAAATCAGGTGAGTATGAATTAGCCTTTACCGATAGCGCAACATCAACGGAGTTATTGAAAAAAACCGTTAGCCTAGCTAAAGATAATAAAGCGCTATTTATTCTCACTAACGAAGGTGAGCAATATAATCACCTAAACGTGAGTTTTAAATATGATGAACAGTTAGATAAAAAATTTAATTTACATTTAGCTAATTTATCTAGCCAGCAACCTGAACTCGATGTCTATATTGCTGCTGAGGGGAAGTCTTTTGCTGATGCCGAGTTACTGGATTCACTTAGCCGCAATGAAGTAACTAGCGCGGCGAAAACCCGTGATATTGGCAAGTATAATTTGTATCTAACAAAGCCCGGGCAAACTACACCGATATTTACTACTCAAGCCGTCAATTTTGCTTATGAAAACACCTATGTTGTGTTAATACGTGATAAAAATGGCCCATTAGCGGGGCAGTTATCGTTAGATGTTGTGCTAAATTCTTCTAGTGTGCAGGCTAATAATAATATAAATGCTAAGGCGCAATTTCGTTTATACAACAGCCTTCAGCAAAATGTAGAATTGGCTTTAGATTCGAATGTTGTTGCTAGTGTTGCAGCTGGGCAAATGAGCCCTTATATTGCCAGCGAAAAGGGCGATTACAGCCTGTCAGTTCGTAATGACAGCGCTGACTTACTATTAAACAGTGCCTTACTAAGCATCAATGCTGGTGACAGCAAAATGGTGTTGTTGTACCAAAATGCGAATGCTGTGGTTGAAGCCTTAACCAGCCAAGAAAAAGATACGCCGCAGCTACAAGCACATGATGTGCTAGTGGCCAATTTAGTGTCTGATTTACCTAAACTGCAGTTTTACTTTGTGCGTCAAAATGAAACGATAAATACCGCCAGATATAACATCAAAAATGCAGAGTTTAAAAAGCAACAAAGTATTAATTTACCAAAAGATTACTACGCAATTGCTTTAGTACACATTGCTGAAAATGGTCTGAGGTATCCCCAGAAATTCTGTAGTTAAAATAAAATGTTAGTTGATTGGGGAACATTCATGGCGGTTCCTGATCTGATCATTCGCCAAAACTCCCACACCGCGGATGCTCACCATGAATGTAAAAGCTATGCTCGCTGATTTCCTCACCTTTGTCACGCCAAAATCAATGCATAAAGCCCGATTTTCGGTTTTGCTAGATGCGGTAACCGCCCTGGCAAAGGATGCGTGTTGCACCGTTACTGCGATTGGCCGGGCGATGCCTGGCTCTTCAGATAAGGTCAGTATCAAACGGGCAGATCGTCTACTCAATAATCCTAACCTGCAACGAGAGCTGCCATTGATTTATGCTGCGCTGACGGCTTCTAGTGTTGGCCATAAAACTAAGCCGATGATTTTGGTTGACTGGAGCAATGCCGATACTGCCAAGCGACACTTTACCCTGCGTGCCAGCATTGCCGCTGACGGTAGAGCGTTGACTCTGCTACAGAAGATTGCCGCCGCAGAAGATTATACCTGCCCACACCTACACGGGGCGTTTTTAAAGCAGCTTAAAGCCATGCTACCCAAGGACTGTAAGCCCGTAATTGTCACTGACGCGGGGTTTAAAGTTCCATGGCTGAAACAAGTGCGTAAGCTGGGATGGCATTATGTAGCTAGAGTTCGAGGCAATGTGAAGCTTAAATTGGCAGAGCAGGACAAGTTTATCAGTGTTAATCAGCTTTATCGGCAAGCGAAGAAGGATCCAAAAAGTGTAGGAAAAATCATGCTTGCCCAAACACAACACTATGAAACGCAGGCCGTCCTGGTTGGCAAAGGTTATAAGCTATTGAAACGCGATAAAAATAAGACGTATAAGGAACCATGGTTGTTGGTGTCATCCTTAGCTGACTGCCATGGGTATGCGGATAAAATTGCTAAGTGCTACAGTAGCCGAATGCAAATTGAAGAAAGCTTCCGTGATCAGAAAAGTCACCGCTATGGCCTGGGTAGCGATTTGCATGGTACCAAGAAGAAATCTCGCTTAGAGATACTGCTACTACTGGCCGCATTGGTTAATTGGTTTCATTACCTGCTAGGTAGCGCAGCGGAGAAAGCGGGTTTGCACCTGCGTTATCAAGCTAACACCGTTAAAAATAGGCGGGTATTGGCCCTGAATTTCCTTGGGATATTACTTTGCAAAGAACCCAAACAGCGAATACGCAGGCAATATTATCAGCAGGGACTTAAACAAATACTACAGTGGGTGGTTCAGTGGGACTGGGCAGTAATCAAACAGGCTGATAGCTGATTGTATGAATGGAAATTTTGTGGGGATCCCTCAGGCGCACTGATTTACGACTTTTACCGTTGCGGGAGTTACCGGTGTTTTTACCGGCGGCATCATGTTTGGCATAACCTAGATGCTGCTCCATCTCGGCTTCAAGGGCGCGTTCGGCAAGCTTTTTGGTCAACTGCTTAAGGATACCTTGCTCACCAAGCAGGTCTTCCGGGGATTTGTAGTCAGCTAATAACTGGTCGATAAGCTGGTCTGATACTGGCATTCTTCATTCCTTTCAAATACATGGATAGAATGCCACTTACACAGATTTTTTTATACTCTCTATTCTTCGGCGCTGTTCATTGACGCGTGAAAAATATTTATTTATAAAAACAACATGTTAAATTAGGATTTGTGAAAAAAAATCAGGATCCCGTTACCACCTCTTGTTGTTTAACACTCAGAGCTTGCTGTGCCAACCGTAGCTCTGCCTGCAGCCGCTGCAGCTCTTGCTCACGTTGAGTTTGTACTGATATTCTGCAAACAAAAAAACAGCTCACTGTAATAGCGAGCTGTTTTACTTTACTGAGTATTTTATTGAGCCAGTAATTAATGCGTTTTGGTATACCAGTTACCGCCAAGTGCTCGAAATAAATCGACAAGTGCGAGTTGATGCTGTGTACTTACCGTGATCAGATTTTGTTGGGCACTAAAATGCTGACGCTGTGCATCCAAATAACGCAGATTGCTATCAACACCCGCACGATAACGCGCTTCGGCTAATTGCAATGTTTTATTGGCTGAACTCGCCAGTTCCGCTTGAGCGTTTTCTTCCCGTTGCAATGAACTACTTGCTACTAAAGCATCGGCAACTTCGCGAAAAGCACTTTGGATTTGGTACTCGTACTCTGCTATTGCGATATCTTTTCTGACCTCGGCCAGTGTTAAGTTAGCTCGGTTGCGGCCACCAGTAAAAATAGGTAATGAAATTTGTGGCATAAAAGCCCACGCCTTTGAACCACTTTCAAATAAACCCGACATTTCATTACTTGCTGTACCAAAATTGCCTGTTAATGAAATTCTCGGGAAAAAAGCAGCGCGTGCGGCACCAATATCGGCATGCCGCGCTTTTAAACGATGCTCACTGGCCAAAATATCTGGCCTATGAGCAATTAAAAGCGATGGCGTGCCAGCCGCAATACGCTGCACAATGCGTTTTTCATTAGGCTGTGCCAATAATGTACTTTGCAACAGCGTTGTAGTATTGGATGTGCCTAGCAATAACACTAAGGCGTTCTGTGCCTGTTGATGTGCCCGATTAGCTTGTTCCAAGGCAATATTTGCTTGTTGTAATAAGCTATAAGCCTCTTGATAATCCAGCGCTGATGCGTCACCTAAACTACGTCTTTGCGTCACCAATTCTAACGATTTTGCGCGCGTTTCACTGGTGCTATTAGCCAAAACGGCCTGTTGTTGGGTACTTTCGTAGGTTAAAAATGCTTGAATAACCTCAGCGATAAGCGCAATTTGCGTAGCCCGACTCCCCGCCTCTGTTGCCAAATATTGCTCTAATGCCGCATCTGAGAGGTTTTTTACCCGAGCAAACAAATCTAGTTCATACTCCGGCAAACTCAGCCCAACCTGGTAGTTGCTGCTAACGCCTGCTACACCAGTTGGAGATAAACTGGCTGGTGTTTGCTGCCGATTACCGCTACCAGTAGCTTGCAGCTGTGGTAATCGATCAGATTGCACAATACGGTATTGTGCTCTGGCGCTTTCTATATCCAACAACGTTTGGCGAAATGAGCGGTTGTTCGTCAAGGCCGTTTGCACTAATTCTCGTAGTGCTGCGTCGGTAACAAAGGCTTCCCAGCCGTGTACTTCTGCTTGCTCGGTTACAGCGGTATCAGCACTTTGCCATGCACTCGCAACTGGCGCCTGTGGCTTTTGATAGTCAGGTGCCAATGAACAACCAGCCAGCGCAACAGATAATGCGATTAACGATGGGACTTTATAAAGCATCATTATTGCGCCTCCTTATTAGGTTGAGTGGTTTGCTCGGCTTTTTTGGCGTTAAATAGACCAAGCACTGCAACAAAGAAAATTGGTGCAAAAATAACACCCAGGACTGTAGCACTAAGCATACCGCCAATAACCCCTGTTCCAAGCGCCTGCTGACTTGCTGCACCCGCACCAGATGCTAACGCCAGTGGTACTACGCCTAAAATAAATGCCGCAGAAGTCATGACGATGGGTCTGAAACGTAATTTTGCAGCTTCAATAGCGGCTTCGCGTAACGAGTAACCTTGTGCCAATAGATCTTTGGCAAACTCCACGATTAAGATAGCGTTTTTAGCTGAAAGCCCGATAATCGTGATTAAACCAACCTTAAAGTACACATCATTGGCCATATTGGCGACAAGTACGGCAAGCACTGCACCTAATGCACCGATTGGGACAATCAACATAACTGATAACGGGATAGACCAACTTTCGTACAAGGCAACCAATAATAAAAACACAACTAAAATAGAGAGTGCTAATAATTTAGGTGCTTGGCCGCTGGCAAACTTTTCCTGATAAGACAGTGCCGTCCACTCATAACCTATTCCTTCAGGCAGCGTACTGATTATTTGCTCCATTGCCGCCATAGCATCACCAGAGCTGACGCCAGGTGCTGCATCGCCACCAATTTTAAAGGCTGGATAGCCGTTATAACGTGACAATTGCACTGGGCCTTTGCTCCACTGTGTTGTGGCAAAAGCGCTAAAAGGTACTTGTTCACCCTGATCATTACTAACATAAAGCTCTAGTACGCTTTCAGCTGTGGCACGGCTATTGGCTTCAGCTTGCACGATAACACGTTGCTGTCTGCCGGTGTTTGAGTAGTCGCCTACCACCATTGAGCCAAATGATGTAGAAAGCGCATTACTAATGGCATCAAAACGCACACCGAGTGCACTGGCTTTTTCACGATCGATATGTAAACTTAGTTGCGGTGCGTCCGCCAAACCTTCCATATAGGCATAGGCAAATGCTGGATTTTGAAATACGGCCCCTAATAATTGATCTCTGGCTGCAATAAGTGCTTCGCGCCCTACACCGCCGCGATCTTGTAAGCGTAATGAAAAACCGCCGGAATTACCTAAACCTTCAATAGGAGGTGGTGACACAGCCATCACTGCACCATCGTTATGGCCATAGAAATGTGCATTAACGGCTTGCACTTCATCGGCGGCGGATTGCCCTTTACCACGCTCAGACCAATCCGTTAAGGTTGGAAATGCTAATGCCGCATTTTCGCCCATACCAGAAAAGCTAAAGCCCATCACTAAAAACGTTGATGCAACACTTTCTCGTTCGGCTAGAAAATTTTCCAGTTCTGCGCTAACAGCATCGGTTCTACCACGGCTGGCACCTGCGGGTAATTGAATATCAACGAACATAAAACCTTGATCTTCTTCAGGTACAAAAGACTCGGGTAAACGCAGGTATACAAATGCCAGTAATGCCAAGATAGCGGTATAAACCAGCATATAACGGCCGGTTTTACTGACTGTGTTGGTCGTTAAATTAACATAACGGCCGGTTAAACGATTAAAGCCACGATTAAAAGCACCAAAAAAGCCCTTTTTCTCATGATGTCCGGCGGGAATTGGCTTTAGCAAAGTGGCACATAGTGCAGGAGTAAAGGTTAATGCTAAAAAGCCAGAAAATAAAATAGATACCGCTAAAGACAATGAAAACTGCTGATAAATAACACCAACAGAACCGGACATAAAGGCCAGCGGTAAAAATACCGCGGTAAGTACCATCGTAATACCGACAATAGCACCCGATACTTGCTGCATCGCTTTTATTGTGGCGGCTAATGGCGGTAATCCTTCTTCTGCCATAATACGTTCGACGTTTTCTACCACAACGATGGCATCATCCACCAAAATACCGATGGCGAGTACCATACCAAACATCGTCATCATATTAACTGAGAACCCCAGCCAATACATAAACACCATGGTTCCCATCAAACAAACGGGTACAACGATAGAAGGAATTAACGTGTAACGCACGTTTTGTAAAAACAAATACATGACAATAAACACTAAGATCATCGCTTCAACTAACGTATAAATAACCTTTTTGATGGCCACATCAACAAAGCGTGAGGTATCGTAAGGTACAGAATATTCGACATTATCTGGAAATGATGCCGATAATTCCTGCAAGCGATCTTTAACGGCTTTCGCCGTAGCGATGGCATTAGCCCCCGGCGATAACTGAATTGCAGTACCAACGGTAGGTTTACCATCTTGCCTGGACATAAAGCCATAGTCTTGATTTCCCACTTCAATTCTGGCCACATCAGATAATTTAACGGTGGCGCCATTGGCGGTAGAACGTAGTAAAATATTGCCAAACTCTTCTGGGTTTTCCATCAAGCCTTTTACTTGTAAAGTAATGGCCAGCTCCTGCTCTTTTAACGAAGGGCTGCTACCAAAGCTGCCGGCGGCAATCTGAATATTTTGTGCACTAATGGCATTATTAACATCCGCAATAGATAAGTCGTAAGCCAGTAACTTTTGTGGATCAACCCAAATTCGCATGGCGGCTTCAGAGGCAAAAAACTGGATTTTACCCACGCCAGGTACACGCAAAATTTCATTATTAACATTACGCACTGCATAGTCAGCAAGTTGCACAATGTCGGCACCTGGCGCATTACCGTCGGTATAACTCAATGAATAAATCATTAAGAAGCCAGAACTGGCTTGTTCAACCTGTACGCCAAGATCCAGCACTACTTGTGGTAAGCGCGATTCAGCTTTTTTCAGGCGATTTTGTACATCAACCTGGGCTAAATCTGGGTCCGTACCGGGCTCAAAGGTAACCGTGATTTCGGCGATGCCGTTGGCATTACTTGATGATTCAAAATACAGTAAGTTTTTGGCACCATTAAGTTCTTGTTCGATAATACTGGTAACAGAGTCCGTTAATACCTGTGCCGAAGCACCAGGGTATGTTGCGTAAATAGTAACTTGCGGTGGCGCCACCGTTGGGTATTGTGAAACAGGTAAATTTGGCAAAGCCAGTAATCCACCTAACGTGATAAACAAGGCTACTACCCAAGCAAAATTGGGCCGCCTAATAAAAAATTGAGACATGGTGTATCCTCTGCTGCTAAAGCATCAATTACTGGGCCGCTGTGGTTTCCACTACCGCACTACCAGGCGTTAAGGCTGATATACCACCGGTAATCACTTTATCGCCGGCGTTTAATCCTTGCGTAACCTGCCAGTTTTTTCCTTGCATAATGCCAAGCTCAACAGCCACTTGTTGTACCGTATTATTAGCATCGACCACCCAGACACTACTTTTGCCGCTGGCATCAAACTGCACGGCGCGTTGCGGGATCAAGATGGCATCCGCTATCTGAGCTTGTGGTGCTTTTACTCTTACGTACATACCCGGTAACAGCATATTCTCAGTATTATCAAACTCACCGCGCAAGGTGATCTGTCCGGTGCTGCGTTCAACGGCAATATCGCTAAAAAGCAAATCGCCTTTTGCTTCATAACGCGTACCTTCGATGGTTGCGGTTAGTTTTTTATCTTGGCTATCAGCAAGTTGGCCGCTTTTCAGCAACTGCTGTAATTCCAGTGCTTTTGCCACCGGCTGGGTAAAATCGACATACACTGGGTTAAGTTGTTGTATGGTAGTTAGCAATGTTGCTTCGCCCTGCCCAACTAACGCGCCTTCGGTTGTTAATGCCCGGCCAATTCGCCCAGAAATTGGAGCGGTTACCGTGGCATAACTTAAATCTAGTTTGGCACTAACAACACTTGCTCTTGCCGAACTAACAGCAGCTTGCGCTGTACGAAGCTCTGCCAAGGCAGTATCTAAATCTTGCTGGCTAATCGCTTCTATTTTGGCAAGCGGTTCATAACGTGTTACTTTTGCTCGTGCATTTACCAACTCTGCATCCGCTTTTGCTTGTTCGCCTTCGGCCCGTGTTAAGGCCGCTTTTAACGGTGCTGGATCAATTTGAAATAATACATCGCCCGCAGCGACATCCGCACCTTCTGTAAAATGCCGCTGTAAGATAATACCGGCAACACGTGCGCGCACTTGTGCAACTCGCATCGGCTCTACCCGGCCTGGCAGATCACTAATCAGCACTAACTTTTCAGCCCTAACGCTAAGTGTGGTTACCGGAAGTGCCCCTGCCTCTTGTGGTACCGCTGGTGTTGAGTCGGAGCATCCCACAAGTGACAAAGCACTGGACAAAAGCACAACAGCGGTAATGCTGCGGCGAGTAAACGGCTTATTCATGATTCACCTTACAAGTTAAAGTACAAAACGCGGCTATTATACACCCTAAAATCAAATGAGACAATATCGTCTCATTTGACACTTTGATGAATTAAGCGCAAACTATCGCAATAGAATTACTAATTGTGGGGTTATCATGCAACTAGACGATAACTTATTAAGAAAGCTAGCAAAGGCCATGGTAGAGCAACCACGCGCAACGGTTAAAGATTTAGCGGAAGCCATTGGTGTGAGTCGTGCCACCTTACATCGTACCTTTGGTTCAAGAGAATCGATAGTTGAGAAAATTAACGAGTACGGCACAGCAGTACTTAATCATATCGCTGATACCATTTCAGCTAAGAGTGTCGAACCTACAGATGCCTCGTTATCATCACTTATCAATATGCATCTTGAACATCGGGAAGTATTGATTTATCAAATGTTTAATTACACAGCCGAAGTTTGTACAGTAGAAAATACCCTATGGGCACATTATAGTAATGCGATTGATCGCTACTTTTTAGCGGGGCAACAAGTGGGCTTGTTTCGTATTGATATTAATGCTGCCGCACTAACAGAATATTTTGTGTCTTTGATTTATAGCACTGCAGATGCTGAGCGACGCGGCCGTTTGGCTAATGCCGAATCAGTTAAGTTACTTACGCGATTTTTTTTACATGGCGCCAAAGGAAACTAGGAGCTGTTTATCTTTTGTGATGAACCGTAACAGTGGAGATATTCGTAATATAACGTTTGAATATCTCCACTGTATACCGATATGGGCAGGGCGAAGCGCTAAAGTACAACAATCTTATTGTTAGCTATTGTCTTGGCGTTCCAGAAAATCTTTAAACTCAATAGTATAAAGCCGTAACAGCACCATGGTTAACGCAAAAATAATTGGCCCATAAATCAAACCAATTAAACCAAAGAGTTGCAAACCACCCAACAGTGATAAAAATATCAGCAAGGTACTCATTTGCGAACTGCCCTGCATCAAAATTGGCCGCAAGATGTGTGATTCATAGAGATCGTTTCAATCTTCTCAGCTCTAATTCAAGCCTGTAGTTTTGTTCTTGTAGGGGTTCTTTTGCTGGCTCATAAAGCTCCTGAACCTCTTCAGAATAAGGCGTTTGTTCAGCCATTTCGAAGTATCGTTCCATGGGTGTTTTTCCATGGTGTGCGCTATGAGGCCTCTCCCAGTTGTAGTAATGCTGCCATTCAGCAAGCAGGCTATCTAAATCGTCTGATGCTAAGTCTACCGTTGCATAAAACTCTGTTTTATCAGTTTTCTGTGAGCGCTCTACTTTGCCATTTAGGTGAGGTGAAGCAGGTTTATTTGGTCTGAATTTGCTGAGGTATCCCCAGAAATTCTGTAGTTAAAATAAAATGTTAGTTGATTGGGGAACATTCATGGCGGTTCCTGATCTGATCATTCGCCAAAACTCCCACACCGCGGATGCTCACCATGAATGTAAAAGCTATGCTCGCTGATTTCCTCACCTTTGTCACGCCAAAATCAATGCATAAAGCCCGATTTTCGGTTTTGCTAGATGCGGTAACCGCCCTGGCAAAGGATGCGTGTTGCACCGTTACTGCGATTGGCCGGGCGATGCCTGGCTCTTCAGATAAGGTCAGTATCAAACGGGCAGATCGTCTACTCAATAATCCTAACCTGCAACGAGAGCTGCCATTGATTTATGCTGCGCTGACGGCTTCTATTGTTGGCCATAAAACTAAGCCGATGATTTTGGTTGACTGGAGCAATGCCGATACTGCCAAGCGACACTTTATCCTG
Source organism: Rheinheimera sp. D18 (assembly GCF_004345025.1). GTDB lineage: Bacteria > Pseudomonadota > Gammaproteobacteria > Enterobacterales > Alteromonadaceae > Alishewanella > Alishewanella metallidurans. Next base: position 1,224,009 of record NZ_CP037745.1, read on the forward strand.
CGTGCCAGCATTGCCGCTGACGGTAGAGCGTTGACTCTGCTACAGAAGATTGCCGCCGCAGAAGATTATACCTGCCCACACCTACACGGGGCGTTTTTAAAGCAGCTTAAAGCCATGCTACCCAAGGACTGTAAGCCCGTAATTGTCACTGACGCGGGGTTTAAAGTTCCATGGCTGAAACAAGTGCGTAAGCTGGGATGGCATTATGTAGCTAGAGTTCGAGGCAATGTGAAGCTTAAATTGGCAGAGCAGGACAAGTTTATCAGTGTTAATCAGCTTTATCGGCAAGCGAAGAAGGATCCAAAAAGTGTAGGAAAAATCATGCTTGCCCAAACACAACACTATGAAACGCAGGCCGTCCTGGTTGGCAAAGGTTATAAGCTATTGAAACGCGATAAAAATAAGACGTATAAGGAACCATGGTTGTTGGTGTCATCCTTAGCTGACTGCCATGGGTATGCGGATAAAATTGCTAAGTGCTACAGTAGCCGAATGCAAATTGAAGAAAGCTTCCGTGATCAGAAAAGTCACCGCTATGGCCTGGGTAGCGATTTGCATGGTACCAAGAAGAAATCTCGCTTAGAGATACTGCTACTACTGGCCGCATTGGTTAATTGGTTTCATTACCTGCTAGGTAGCGCAGCGGAGAAAGCGGGTTTGCACCTGCGTTATCAAGCTAACACCGTTAAAAATAGGCGGGTATTGGCCCTGAATTTCCTTGGGATATTACTTTGCAAAGAACCCAAACAGCGAATACGCAGGCAATATTATCAGCAGGGACTTAAACAAATACTACAGTGGGTGGTTCAGTGGGACTGGGCAGTAATCAAACAGGCTGATAGCTGATTGTATGAATGGAAATTTTGTGGGGATCCCTCAGGAAAATGGTAGTACAACCTTATTAGATAAAACCGAGAGTATAATGTTAGAACTGGGTAAGCATTACAGCTTGCTAGCAGAGAAAAATAACGCAGCGCCATCGGGTTATCAGTTAAAACTAGTGCACTAGCTTGGGCTAAAATAAAAAAGGCGATCTTAAGATCGCCTTTTTTGTTATCAGCACTTATGCGGTTATCCGCGTCGCTTAATTAAAAGCTGTAGTTAGCGCCCAAGGCAAATAATTGGCCTTTGTTGCTGTAATCACCTTGATAACCGCTGTTATATAAGCGTTCATCTTGCTGATTGTATTCATGTTCATTTACCTGCACATCGCCAGTAAATAAATAGCCGTAAGCCAAATCTACACTTAAATTATCCGCCAGCTGCCAGTTCGCACCTACTGATAACCAAACCCGATTATCGGTTGGAATACGTGCGGTTTTACGTTCTGATTTAATCGGGTTTTCATCATAAGCAACACCGGCTTTTAACGTTAGGTCGCTTTGCAATGCATAACTAGCGCCAAGGGCAAATGACCAGCTATTCGTCCAATATTCAGGAATATAACCAATTTGACCTGGGTTGTTCAGATTAGCCTCTTGCTGGGTATTTAATGAAATACTAGGTTGAGCATCGGTGCTGAGGATATCGATGCTTTGAAACTTGCTCCACTGGGTCCATGCTGCGCTAAATTGCACAGACAACGCTTTGCTAAGTTGCTGGTCTAGGCTAAATGCCAGTGTCGCAGGCGTGGTTAATGCAAGTTTGCTTGCTTCAGTAAGTAAGCTTTGTGCTGCAAGTTTACCGGTTTTTAAATCAATTGCCGGTAAGTGAGGTTTAGTCACCATATAGTTTGGGTTGCCAACAACATTGGCGCTAGTAATAGGTGTGTTGGTAATGGTTGAATCACCCGTTAAGGTAAAGTGAAGTGCCGAATGGTAGGTTAGTGCTAAACGAGTACCAACCACAGGCTCACCATGAATACCTAGAGTGTAACCAAATGTAACATCGTCACCTTCCACTTCGTAGTGGCTATTGCAGTAGGCCTCGTTATATACCGGTGCACCGAACATAGCATTAATGGTTTGTTCACCTAGCTCACACAGGCCGCTATGATCTTTCGCTTTAGATAGGGTACCGGTCGCGCGGTTAATTGAAATACCCATACCCACTGACCATTGCTCATTTAGCTTATAACCAATACTGGGTTGTAAACTAAGCACTTGTATTGACGTTTCATCAGCAAAGTATCGGCCAACAAAGTCGTCGTCATAGTCAGATGACAAGCCATAGGGTACATAAAGCCCAATACCCCAACTTAAGGTTTCAGAAAAAGTATCACTATAAAATACATAGGGCACTAATTCGTTAAGGCTATTACTTCCTTCGCTACGGCCAAGTACTGGCTGACCATTAGCACTTTGCGCTTGGGCATTGCTGTAATGTGTTTTTGCCGTAATAAAATTAAGACCGCCACTGAGTTGACGACCAGAAAGCCGTGTTAGGGCAGCTGGGTTCGAATACACTAAGCTAGCATCGGTAATTTGCGCACCACGGCCAGCATAAGCATTACCCATACTACTGACAGACTGTTCAAATAGCTTGTAGCCTTCAGCCTGCGCCGACAGACTAAATAACACAGAACATACGCCAATTGAGATGGCGGTTTTTCTAATCATATATACATACCCTGTTGAACGTAAAAACCTGCAGTATAAAGAGGTCATACCATGGAGTACATACTCTAATTCGTAAATAATTGTTGCTTGGTCGTTAAATTAACAAAATTACTATAGTTAACTATCGTGCATCTGACTAAAAATTCGTGGTTTAGGCCACTCATTTTTAATCCAATTTAATTTGTTAGTATTTAAGCGTTCTATCTTATTGAAAAACAACTGAAATAAGTTGTTACACAAGCTGGCACACGCTCTGCATTATTGGTGGTAACTTATTCAGTATTATGTTTTCCGAAGGATGGACCATGAAAACGCCAAACCATTTTAAACTTACCGCGCTCGCCGCTATTTTCAGTTGCTTTGTTCTAACTGCGTGTAATGGCGCGAATAGCTCAACGGCCAGTAGCACCGCAGATGTGATACTGACGATTCCCGTTGAAGCGGTATTAACCCGTCATGGCGAAATTAGCAGTAGTTATCGCACTACGGCAACACTTGAAGCCCGCGGTGAGGCTGAGGTTATTAGTAAAGCAACGGGTATAGTGCAACATATTTTGGTTGAAGAGGGCGATGCGGTTAGCGCTGGACAATTATTGGCACAGCTAGACAATGAACGTCAGCAATATAGCTTGAATAAAGAAAAAGCCGAGTTGAACCGTTTGGCTAGCGAGTTAACCCGAACCAAAGAGATGCACGAACGTAAGTTGATCAGTAGCGACGTATTTGAAAAGTTGCAATGGCAGTTTGATGCAATGCAAGCCTCGGTTAACTTAGCTGAACTCGCGTTAAAAGAAACTGAGGTTCGTGCGCCAATTAGCGGCGTAATATCGCGTCGTTACGCCAAACTAGGGCAATTGGTTAATCAATACGCAACCCAATCATTATTCCATATTGTCTCTAATCAGCAATTAGAGGCGGTAGTGCATTTGCCAGAGCAGCAGCTAGCCCAAGCGCGTATTGGCCAAAATGCGTTATTAGAATTTGCCGGTATGTTACCCGTTAACGCCGAGTTAGTGCGTATTTCGCCAGTAGTTGATGCGGCTTCAGGCACTGTGCGCGCGGTTTTAAGAGTGGCTAACGAACAGCAATTATTAAAGCCCGGTATGTTTGCTCAGGTGCAGTTACAGTTTGATGTTAAAGCCGATGCATTATTACTACCCAAACGTGCCTTAATGACGACCGATAATAGCCCAACCGTATTTGTGGTTAACGCTGAAAATAAGGTTAGCCGTAAATCGGTAAGCTTGGGGTATCAGTCTGACAACACAGTAGAAATATTGTCCGGTTTGGCACTGGGTGACAAAGTGGTTATTGCTGGGCAGTCTGCGCTTAAAGACGATGCTTTGGTTAATGTGGTTAGCGTTAAACAATTCGAATAGTTCAAGGATGATGCTATGAAGTTAGTTGATACCGCGGTAAACCGTCCTGTTGCTATTTGGATGTTTACGCTAGGCATTTTGCTGTTTGGTTTAGTTGCCGCTGGGCGTTTAGCGGTAAATTTATTACCCGACTTATCGTATCCGTCATTAACCGTACGCACTGAATTTGTCGGCGCTGCACCGGCTGAAGTAGAGCAGTTGGTGAGTAAACCTATAGAAGAGGCCGTCGGCATAGTTAAAGGCGTGCGTAAAGTACAGTCGGTGTCGCGCTCTGGTCGCTCTGATGTGGTCATGGAGTTTGATTGGGGCACCAATATGGATGTTGCCGCGCTAGATGTGCGCGAAAAGCTAGATGTTTTATTCTTACCGCTAGAAATAGAAAAGCCGTTATTACTGCGTTTTAACCCTAATTTAGATCCTATTATTCGCTTTGCGTTAAGCCGTGATAATGCCGGTAACGCCATAAGCCCCGCACAGTTAGTAAGCTTACGCACCTTTGCCGAAGAGGATTTACGTCGCGCACTGGAGTCGGTGTCGGGCGTTGCAGCGGTGCGGCCTGATGGCGGTTTAAGCCAAGAAATTCAAATTTTGGTCGACCCGCAGAAGTTGAGCCAATTACAGCTTGATATTAGCCAAATCAGTTCGCGCTTACGCGAAGAAAACCTAAACCAAGCCGGCGGCCGTTTAGAAACGCCAAGCTATGATTATTTAGTCCGAACCATTAATCAATTTGCCGACTTAAAACAAATTGAAAATTTGTATATTGCTGAAGTGGCAGGCAGCCAAATACGCTTAAAAGATATTGCCCAAGTTAAAGATAGCTTTGTCGATCGACAAAGTATTACCTATGTTGACGGTAAAGAAGCCATCGAGGTGGCGATTTATAAAGAGGGCGATGCTAACACGGTGCAAGTGGCTAAAACCCTACTTGCTCAACTACCAAAATTAGAGAAAACCTTACCGGCTGGCTATAAGCTAACGTTGGTTTATGATCAGTCTGAATTTATTAAGCAAGCTATAGATGAAGTAAAGTCGTCGGCGGTTGTTGGTGGTTTGCTTGCCATGCTGGTGTTATATCTATTTTTACGTAATGTCTGGGCAACAATCATTATTTCAATATCTATCCCGTTATCGGTTATAGCGACCTTTAATTTGATGTATGGCCAGGGCATAACGCTAAACATGATGAGCTTAGGCGGTATTGCATTAGCGGTGGGCTTACTGGTTGATAATGCCATTGTGGTACTAGAAAACATTGCACGACATAAAGAGCTAGGCAAGGACGCATTTAGTGCGGCTAAAATTGGCACCAGTGAAGTTGCCATGGCGATTACCGCGTCAACATTAACTACTGTTGCGGTATTTTTCCCCTTAGTCTTTATTGAAGGCATTGCCGGCCAGTTGTTTCGTGATCAAGCACTAACGGTTACTTTTGCGTTACTCGCATCTTTAGTGGTTGCGCTAACGCTTATCCCTACGATGGCAGCCCGTGAACGCAGCGTTAAAGCCGAGCCGAAGTTAGTAGCGGCTGAACCGGATAAGGTATTGGTGCGTCGTTGGTATTATTGGCCAACCTGGCCGTTGCGAATAGTAGGCCGTGCCCTTAGCGGTTTATTTATGCTTATTGCTACCTTATTCACGCTAGGTTTTCGCCTGATTAGCCGTTCATTAGCCTTTATTTTTAAACCTTTGCTATCGCTAGTGCAGTGGTTTTTAGTTTTGCTAGAAAAAAACTATCGGCGCGCACTGCAAGCGGCATTAGGGTTAAAAGGCTTAACTATCGCTCTGACCTTATTGGTTGCTGGCGGATGTTATACCTTGCTACCTCGATTAGGCGCCGACGTTATTCCTGCTATGAGCCAAGGTGAGTTCTTTGTCGAAGTGCAATTGCCGGTCGGTAGCGCCATTGAACAAACCGACAAGGTATTGGTTAACCTTGCCGCTATTGCGGGTGAGCAAGCTGCGGTTAAACGTAGTTATGCGCAAGCGGGTACAGGTTCGCAAATGACGGTTGATCCAAGTGTGGGCGGTAGCCATTGGGGTAGGTTAAATGTTGTACTCAACAGTGGTACTAGCAAAGAACAAGAACAACAGGTTATTGCTCATTTACGTGACTATTTAGCTCGACAACCTGACATTATGGTGAAAATTGATCGGCCACAGCTGTTCAGCTTTAGTACACCGTTAGAAATAGAGCTGTCTGGGTATGAATTAACACAGCTAAAAACCGCGGCAGATAGTTTAGTGATAGCGCTAGAGGCGGATGCGCGTTTTACTGATGTAAAAACCAGCTTACGTCAAGGCCAGCCTGAAATTACGCTGTACTTTAATCATGCCTTGTTATCGCAACTCGGTATGACATCTCACGATGTCGCCAAACGGGTAGCGGCTTATATTGGTGGCGAACTCGCCGGCCAGTATTCGGTCAATGATCGTAAAGTTGATATTCGCGTACGTTTATCCGAAGAGTATCGCCAGTCCGAGCAACAGCTAGCGCAGCTGATTATTAACCCGGGCAGCAGCAAGCCGTTACCGCTTTCTGCGGTGGCGCAAATTAAACGTGAAACTGGACCAAGCGAAATCACCCGTATTGGTCAGCAGCGGGTTGCTGTTGTTAGCGCCAACCTCGCGTTTGGCGATTTAGAGCAAGCTACTCAAGCCGCCACTGCCGTATTAGCGGCTCAGCGTTTGCCCTATGGCGTAACTGCAGCAGTAATGGGCCAAAGCGAAGAGATGGAACGGGCCTATACCTCGCTAACAATGGCGCTACTATTAGCGGTATTCTTGGTGTATTTAGTTATGGCATCGCAGTTTGAAAACCTGCTACAGCCATTACTTATTCTTTTTACGGTGCCATTAGCTGGCGCCGGCGCAATACTGGGGTTGTGGTTAACCAATACCCGTTTATCTGTCATTGTTTTTATTGGTTTAATTATGCTGGCCGGCATAGTGGTAAATAATGCCATTGTATTGATTGACCGCATTAACCAGTTGCGAGCAGAAGGTTTGGGCATACAGCAGGCAATATTAGATGCGGGTACTAGCCGGTTACGGCCAGTATTAATGACTACACTAACCACCATATTAGGCTTGTTACCTATGGCAATTGGTGGTGGCGACGGCAGCGAAATTCGTGCGCCTATGGCAATTACGGTTATTTTTGGTTTGGCTTTAGCCACCATGCTTACCTTATTATTTATTCCTGTGTTGTATGCATTGTTTAGCCGAGATCATGCACAAGTGGCTGTGAATAATAGCGCCAGCGCTGTGGAGACAAGGCTATGAACCAGCAACCGCTTGGCTTAACTCGCTTTGCTTTAAACCGCCCAGTAACCATTTGCATGTTGTTTTTATCCATGTTGGTATTTGGCATTATTGCTAGCCGGATGCTGTTGTTAGAGCGGTTTCCGGGTATTGATATCCCGCAAATTTTTATTAACGTGCCGTATAACAATGCAACCCCAAACGAAATTGAGCGATTGATCACGCGGCCACTTGAAGAAGCACTGGCAACGGTAACCGGCGTGAAACAAATGCGCTCTTGGTCTAACGAAAACAGCGCAGAGGTGTCGTTAGAATTTAAATGGGAAGAAAATATCAATAGTAAAAGCATTGAAGTACGTGAACGGCTCGATAGCATTCGTCATTTATTACCCAAAGATGTTGAGCGGGTATTGGTATTTCAGTTTAATACTAATGATATGCCGATCTTTCAGTTGCGTATTTCTAGTGAGCGCGATTTGGCAATGGCTTACGATCTGCTTGAAAGGCAAATAAAACGACAGCTAGAGCGTGTGCCCGGCGTATCAAAGGTTGAGCTGTATGGCGTAGAAAAGCGTCAAGTTATTATTCGGCTTAACCCCGATAAGATGCGAGCGTTAAACATTGATGCTGCCGCTATTGTTAATACGTTACGACAAAACAACTTCGCCATGACGGCCGGTGAACTTCGCAATAGCCATAATAGTATTTTGGTTAAACCGGTAGGTGAATACCGCTCGTTAGAAGAAATAGCGGCACTGCCACTGCGCCCGGGCTTAAGTTTACGAGAGGTGGCCACAGTGCAGCTTGAGTTGCCTAAGCGTGAAGATGGCCGGCATTTAGATCAAAGCTATGCGGTTGGCATGAATGTATTTAAAGAGTCAGGCGCTAACCTAGTTGAAGTGTCGCGCGCAGCATTAGCCGTGGTTGATAACGTGCGAAAAGACCCTGCGTTTAATGGCATTAGTTTATTTATTATGGATGATACCGCCAAAGGCGTAACCACATCGTTGGCTGATCTATTAAGTGCCGGCAGTGTTGGTGCACTGTTATCTTTTGCCGTGCTGTATTTATTTTTACGGCACATAGGCACTACCTTAGTGGTGGTGCTTGCGGTGCCAGTTTCGATCAGTATTGCCCTTGGTATCATGTATTTTATGGGTTACAGCCTAAATATTCTTAGCATGATGGGGCTAATGTTAGCTATCGGCATGTTGGTAGATAACGCCGTGGTGGTTACAGAAAGCATTTTTCGTGAACGAGCACTGGATGGCGATGTTAAAGCGGCAACCGCCCGAGGCGTGCGCCGCGTTAGTTTGGCGGTCGTGGCCGGCACTGTAACTACCGTTATTGTGTTTTTACCCAATATCGTTGGCCAAAAAATGATGCTAACTATCTTCCTTGAGCATGTGGCCATTGCCATTTGTTTATGTTTAGCCATTAGCTTATTAATGGCGTTAACGTTAATTCCGCTATTAACTACCATATTAAAAGTGCAAGTGTTACAAGAGCCTAAGCCCGGTGTATCTGATGTTATTTATCGCAAAGTCTTAGGTTGGACGATGGCGCACCCGCGCTGGTCTACCTTTATTTCTATTGTCTTGCTGTGCAGCATTGTTATTCCTATTGGCGCGGTATCTGGCGGCGAAGAAAATAATGATGATCAAAACCGTATTTTCCTCAATTACAACGTACAAGGTAATTATGCGTTGGCTGAAGTTGAAGCCGAAGTGAATACGATGGAGCAGTACCTGTATGCTAACAAAGACAAATTTGATATTGAGTCGGTGTATAGTTATTACAGTGCTGGTAATGCGAGCTCAACGTTAATTCTAAAACCACAGCTAAGCCAGCCGCTTATCGAATTAAAAAAAGCCATTCGCAAAGATTGGCCAACCTTAGTGCGTTCTAAGCCCTCGTTTGGCTGGGGCAGTGATGGCGGCTTGCAGGTACACTTGCTGGGTAACTCGACTGAAATTCTAATGCAACTTGCCGGTGATATTGAACCCATATTAGCGAATATGAAAGGGCTTGAGGATGTCAGCTCAGATATTGCCCGTGGCCAACAAGAAATTCAAATAACCCTTAAATTAGAGCAACTGCAGCGCCATGGTTTAAATGCGCAACAAGTTGCTAATGCAGTGGCACTGGCACTGCGCGGTACTAACTTACGCACCTTTAGAACTATTGAACAAGGTGAGCTGTTAATGCGAGTACTTTATGATGAACGAGTAAGTCACTCTTTAGCGGAATTGTCGGCATTACCTGTTTTAACTAAAGATGGCGTCGTTATTAGCTTGCAGCAATTAGCTGACCTAAAAGCCGCGCCACGCTTAGATAGGATCAGCCGGTTTGATCGACAAACCGGTATCGCCATTCGGATGAATTTAGCTAAAGATTACAACATTGATAAGGCGCGTGAAGATATTAAAAAAGTGATGGATCAACTAGCCTTACCGCCGGGTTTTCGCTGGTCATTTCAAGGCAGCTTTCAAAGCCAAGATGAATCACAACAGGTAATGGTCGTAAACATGCTACTTGCAGTGGCGATGATTTATCTGGTGATGGCTGCGTTATTTGAGTCATTGTTATTGCCTACAGCAGTGATAGGTTCATTACTATTTTCAATGGTTGGCGTGTTTTGGACCTTTATGTTTACCGGCACCACTATTGGCATTATGGGCATGATTGGCATGTTGGTACTAATGGGTATCGTAGTTAATAACGGCATAGTATTAGTCGACCGTATTAATCAGGAGCGAAATGACGCGCCCAACGCACCATTAAAAGAGTTAATTCTTCACGCCAGTGAATCGCGTTTGCGGCCGATATTAATGACGGTAGCTACGACGATATTAGGCCTAGTGCCGCTGGCATTAGGTGGAACCCAATTAGGTGGCGACGGCCCAAGCTATGCGCCAATGGCGATAGCTATTATTGGCGGTCTGCTATTTTCTACTTTAACCAGCTTAGTTTTAGTGCCACTTACTTATTGGGGGCTCGTTAATATGACGTATCGCTGGGCTAACTGGAAAGCGAATACTAAACGATGGGCCGATAAAATTTGGGCTTAGGTTTAACCTGTACTTAGTGTAAAAAGCGAAGCAGCAGCTTCGCTTTTTTTATGGCGCTGATCCATGATTAACTGTTGCAACAATAGGGCGCTTTACCTACCCTATAGTTGATTTTACTAAAAACAACAGGAAACACTTATGCGATATAACGCCTTGTGGTTAGCGCTTGCGATTAGCGGTGCATTAACTGCGTGTTCGCCAGCGGATAAAGCCTCAACTAATGCCGCCACTCAGTCTAGCGACACTGCAACGACAGCCGCATTACTGCCTGAATTCAATAAGCGTTTAGATATTTATTATAACGTTGATTTAACTGCCGATTTATCAGGATTAAATGTTAAGCAACGTCAAATGCTAGGTAAGCTTATTGATGCCAGCAAAGTAATGGATGATTTATTTTGGCGCCAAGCGTTTGGTGAAAATAAAGCCGAGTTTTTGGCAAAGTTACCCGAGGGCAAGGTACGTCAATTTGCCGATATTAACTATGGACCTTGGGACAGATTAAAAGGCGATGAAGCATTTTTAACTGGTTATGCCGAAAAGCCTGCTGGTGCTCAGTTTTATCCTGCTGATATGACTAAAGCTGAATTTGAAGGTGCTGAGCTTGCCGATAAAACCGGTTTATATTCTGTTATTCAACGTAATAGCAGCGGCGAGTTAGTCAGTGTACCTTATTCAGTAATATACAAAACTGAGCTGGAAGCGACAGCCAAGCTACTAACAGAAGCGTCGTTACTGTCTGAGGATAAAGAATTTGCTAATTATTTGCAGTTACGCGCTCAAGCGCTGTTGACCGATAATTACCAGCAATCAGACTTTGCCTGGATGGCAATGAAAAATAACCCTATTGAGCTGGTACTTGGCCCAATAGAAACCTATGAAGACCAGCTATTTGGTTATCGCGCAGCGTTTGAAGCCTATGTGCTGATTAAAGATTTAAGCTGGAGTGAAAAGCTGGCTAAATATGCTGCTACCTTGCCAGCTCTACAAGTAGGTTTACCCGTAGCTGATGCTTATAAAACCGAAACACCTGGCGGCGATGCCGACTTAAATGCCTATGACGTGGTGTATTATGCTGGCCATTCTAATGCGGGCTCAAAAACTATTGCGATAAACTTACCCAATGACGAGCAAGTGCAGCTAGAAAAAGGCACGCGCCGCTTACAGCTGAAAAATGCCATGCAAGCTAAGTTTGAGCACATTATGCAACCGATTGCGAATTTGCTGATTACGCCAGAGCAACGCAAGCATGTCACTTTTAATGCGTTTTTTAATAATACAATGTTCCATGAAGTGGCCCATGGTTTAGGCATTAAAAACACCATTAATGGCAACGGCACGGTACGCCAAGCGTTAAAAGAGTATGCCTCGGCATTGGAAGAGGGTAAAGCCGATATTCTTGGCCTCTATATGATTACTCAGCTGATGCAGCAAGGTATGTTAGACGAGGGCGTACTCGAAGATTACTACACCACATTTATGGCCGGTATTTTTCGCTCGGTACGCTTTGGTGCATCCAGTGCGCACGGTACTGCTAATATGATCCGCTTTAACTATTTTGCCGAGCAGGGGGCTTTTGTGCGTAATGATGACGGCACATACAAAGTAGATTATGAAAAAATGCAGCAGGCGATGACCTCGTTATCTGAGCTTATTCTTACCTTACAGGGTGATGGTAATTACGCAGGTGTTAGCGCATTAGTTGCGGATAAAGGCATTATTAAAGCGCAACTAGCTGCCGATTTGGCCCGCTTAGCCGCTGCTGATATTCCGGTTGATGTGGTGTTTAATCAAGGCAAGAAAGTGTTAGGCCTTAATTAATTTTATAAAGCTGAAAATAAAAAAGGCGCTTTTATAGCGCCTATTTTTGCGTTTACTATTTAAGCTTAAATTTAACAGTTTACTTATCGGGTGCTAAATATTCTCGATCATAAAAGGTGCGTAACCAATGGGGGCGGTAAACCGCCATTAGTGTAATAGCACTGCCATTTAATAAGGCTTCTGGAAACCAAATAAGTAACGACAGCTGCCAATAATCGTTATAAATAGTGCGCCAATCAAAACGACCTTCTAAGCCAAACCAGAGTGCAGTTAAACTGATATGCAGTGTTATGGTTAACGCGGCACAAATAAAACCGGCTACAAAAATATAGACAAAAAGATGCCGCGTTAAATACCTATAGCTTGCCAAAAATAAGGTATAGCTAAATAAGCTGGGTAAAATAAAGGTGCACAAGGAAAATAGCCCAGCATCTTGCCAAGGTAATTTTGCAAACACAATTAATAGAATAGTGGGCAATATACAAATCCAGCAAGCAATACGCCAGCCATGGCAAAGCACCAAGGTAGTGACTAATAAAAAGTGCAAATTAAGGCCATCTTTAATACCTGCCTGCACATTCCAAAATAAACTTAAGGCGACAGCAGAGGCAAAAACTAAATGTTGATAGTCAGGTTCTGAGAGTAATTTAGGTAAAAATTCGCGCGGAAAATAGTATAACAGTAACGCTAATGCGATTAACGCACCGGCAATTTGCCAGCTGGTCATGCGATGGGTTCTCGTAGTAACAAGATGGCAGCATTATAGCGTCTTCTAGCGATGTCGTCATTGGACTAAATTAAATTTGTCGCAGCAACAGCTTGTATTTCTCATTGTTGGCGCTCACTATATTGGCTTGCGGCAATTATATTTTGCCGGAGCAATAGTGTTTTGGGGTGTTATGCGTTGGCTTAGTTTTTTTGCCATTCTATTTTACATAGGTTTATTGTGTACTCCGCAATCTTTTGCTGTGCACGATGTTCGCTTATCACCGTTAGCCGACACTCAGCTACAAGCGTTATTGCCAGGTTTGCCGGCGCATGCTGTTGATAACACACAAAATAATGATGATGACCCTCCAGCGCTTCCCAGCACCCTAATTCCTAATGTACTTAAACGGGTTAGCTGCAATGTTATTGCCTATAGCCGTGTAGTAAGTAATTTCCCTGTATTTAGTCACTACCGCGTACGCGCGCCACCCGCTTTTTTCTCACTATAAATTTATGCGTTTGAGCTTATAAGCTCAATTTTTTGCTAAACCGACGCGGCTATGCTGCGCGGGATTGTGGGAATACCTAATATGTTAAATAAAAACCCTGTATGGCGCTATGTCGTCGTGCTTGGCGTGTTGTTGCTTGCGTTCTTGTATGCCTTACCTAATTTATATCCGGAAGATCCGGCGTTAAATATCAGTGCGAGCCGAGGTGGCGTTATTAGTACTGAAACGACTACGTCACTGTCTGAGCAGTTTACGAAAGAAAATATTGACGTTAAGGCGTTAGCCTTAAATGAGGGCCGGCTGTTAGTACGCTTTAACAGTACTGATGATCAGTTAAAAGCCCGTGAATTAGCCAGCCAGTTTTTAGGCGATAATTATATTACCGCGCTTGATTTAGCGCCGACAACGCCGGCTTGGTTAACAGCTATTGGTGCTAGCCCTATGACATTGGGCTTAGATTTGCGCGGCGGCGTGCATTTTTTGTTAGCCGTAGATATGAAAGCGGCTATTGATAAAAACCTAACCGATTTAGCCCAAACCCTGCGCAGTGAGCTAAGAGAAAATGCCATACGTTATCGTAGTGTGCAATTAGATTTGGCGGGTGCACAAATAGGGATAAATTTACGAAGTAACGATGATTTGGCGGCAGCACAGGCAATACTGAAAAAGTATGATCGTAATTTACTTATTAGCGCAAAAAGCGATGCTCAAGTGTTGCAAGTTAGCTTAAGTGAACTGCAATTAAAGCAAATACGTGAATATGCACTTGAGCAAAACATTACCATTATTCGTAACAGAGTTAACGAAATTGGTGTCGCTGAACCCTTAGTGCAGCGTCAAGGTGCCGATCGTATAGTAGTGCAGCTTCCGGGGGTGCAAGACACGGCTAAAGCAAAAGAAATTCTTGGTGCTACCGCCTCATTAGAGTTTCGTTTAGTGGATGAACAAGGTGATATAGCAGCAGCACAGGCGGGGCACGTGCCAGCAAATGCCGAGTTATATGTTACTCGAGATGGCCGCCCGTTGTTGCTGGAAAAACGCATTATGCTAAGCGGCGAGCATATTACCGGCGCTAATAGTAGTTACGACGAGTATGGCCGGCCACAGGTAAATATTAAGCTTGATACTAAAGGCGGCGACATGCTGTTTGCCAGCAGCAAAAACGCTGTTGGTCGGCGCATGGCATCGGTATTTATTGAATATAAGCCCGGTACTAAAGTCGCTGAAAATGGCACCCCCATACTGGTTAAACAGCAAGAGGTGATCAATGACGCCACCATTCAAATGCGTTTGGGGCGCGACTTTGTTATCTCGGGTTTAAGCTCGCCGGGCGAAGCACAAAACCTTGCCACCTTATTGCGTGCTGGTGCGTTAATTGCACCGGTGCAAATTATTGAAGAGCGCACCATAGGCCCAAGTTTAGGTATGGAAAATATTACCCTAGGCGTTAGCGCTATTATCTGGGGCATGGCCGCTGTGCTGGTGTTTATGCTGGTGTACTACAAAGCGTTTGGCATGGTAGCCAACATAGCGCTAGTGGCTAACTTAGTACTTATTGTTGGCGTTATGTCGATGATACCCGGCGCAACGCTTACCTTGCCCGGTATGGCCGGCATAGTGCTAACTGTAGGTATGGCGGTAGATGCCAACGTACTCATTTTTGAGCGTATCAGAGAAGAGTTAGCCGACGGACGTTCAGCGCAGCAAGCCATACATTTTGGTTATGACCGCGCTTTTGCCACCATCACCGACTCAAATATAACCACCTTACTCGTTGCACTTATTTTGTTTGCCGTTGGTACTGGGCCGGTAAAAGGGTTTGCCGTTACCTTAGCCATCGGCATTATCACGTCGATTTTTACCGCAGTGGTAGGCTCGCGCTTACTGGTTAATTTAATTTGGGGTGGCCGCCGTTTGCAGTCACTACCCGTGTGAGGAGTTAAGCTATGCAAATATTTCAGTTTTCTCAACCACTTAATTTTATGCGGATAAAATGGTTAGCCGTTGGTTTGTCAGGGTTATTAGTTGTGCTATCGCTAGTGTCGGTAGCAATTAAAGGCATTAACTGGGGCTTAGATTTTACCGGCGGTACTGTGGTTGAGCTGGGTTTCACCCAGGCAGCCGATTTATCGGCCGTGCGACAAACGTTAAGTAAAGCCGGTTTTGATGATGCGGTAGTACAGTTATTTGGTACTAGCCGCGATGTGTTAATTCGCATTCCGTTGCGTGCCGATATTGATCAAACTAAAGTGGGTGAAGTCGTATTAACTGCGATTAGTGCACAACACGCCGAGCCCGTAACCATGCGCCGCGCCGAATTTGTTGGCCCAAGTGTAGGTGAAGAGTTAAAACAAGATGGTGGCATGGCGATGTTGGTGTCGTTGTTAGGTATTTTGGCCTACGTTGCTATGCGTTTTGAATGGCGATTATCAGTAGGTGCGGTGGTGGCGCTGGGACACGATGTTATTTTAACCGTGGGTTTGTTCTCAGTACTGCAAATAGAGTTTGATCTTACTGTGCTAGCCGCGATACTGGCATTAATTGGCTACTCTATTAACGACACTATAGTGGTGTTTGACCGTATTCGTGAAAACTTTCGTAAACTACGCGATACCAGCACCACTGAAATTATTAATGTGGCCATTACCTCAACGCTAAACCGTACTGTTATTACATCCTTAACCACTATTTTGGTGTTAGTGGTATTGTTTTATATGGGCGGGGCGCTAATACATGGTTTTGCCACAGCCTTATTATTTGGCGTCATAGTAGGCACGTATTCATCCATTTATATTGCTAGCGCAATTGCCGCTATTTTGGGTATTAGCCGCGATGATATGCTGCCGGCAACGGTAATCGAAGACGTTAAATCAGACGGTGCCGTATTGTAATGCGATAACATTAGCTCACTTATGCCAGCGCGCAATAAATAACGGCTGGCATTTTTCTTGGTCGACAGTTACCGTACTGTTTTATCTTATTAAGGTTTGCCGTGAGTACTGTTACTATTTTGGTCGATGTGCAGAATATTTATTACACCAGCCGTGAAGGTTTTAAGCGTAATTTTGATTACAACGCCTTTTGGCGTCAGGTAACTGCCGATCGTACTGTGGTTAAAGCCATCGCTTATGCTATTGATCGCGGTGATGAAAAACAGCGGCAATTTCAAAATATTCTGCGGGCTATCGGTTTTGAGGTGAAATTAAAACCGTTTATTCAGCGCAGTGATGGCAGTGCAAAAGGTGATTGGGATGTTGGCATAACGCTAGATGCGATTGAATACGGCCAGCATAGCGATATTTTAGTGTTGGCATCCGGTGATGGTGACTTTGATTTGCTGGCGCAAAAATTATGCAATAAATATAACACCGAAGTTGAAGTATATGGCGTTGAAGGCCTAACCGCACAAGCGCTGGTAAAATCGGCTACGCGCTTTATACCCATTAATGAGTCCTTGCTGCTAACCTGATATTGGCCTCATTAACTTTACTAATACGCGCTTTAAACAACGCGCTAAACGGCAAGTAACAGCGAATGAGCATAGACCTGATTACGCCAGCACAGTGGCAAACGCAACCTTGGCAAAATGGCGGCGGCATAACTCATCAGTTGTGCCGACAAGACGACGCCCAAGGCTTGTTGTGGCGCCTATCTATCGCTGAAGTGGCCAGCGATGGCCCATTTTCGCGCTTTAATAACATTGACCGTATTATCCTACTGCTTAGTGGCGCGGGGTTTTGTTTGCATGGTGTAGGCAATAACCCTCAGCGAATAAACACACCGCTGCAACCGTTTTCTTTTGCCGGTGAAACAGCAATTGATTGCCGCCTATTACAAGGCCCAGTGCGCGATTTTAATTTAATGACCCGGCGCAACGCTGTGCAGGCAGAACTGCGGGTACTGACTATTGGCAGCGTGGCACAACCGTTACCGTTATATGCAAACCGGCTTGTTTATGTTGCCAGCGGCACGGTTACGGCGCTGTTGGGGGCAAGGCGTATACCGCTAGATACAGAGCATACGCTTTGGCTTAATAATGAAAGCGTAAACCTGCGGCTAATTAGCAGTAACGCCGCACAAGTGATTGATATCGCCTTTCCCTCACACTCCTTGTACACTACGCGCCCTCGTTATCCTTAGGTGCTTAATTTATGTCCATTGTTGCTAGCGTTAATCTTCGCAAATCTGCTCCTGTAGCACGCATGGCGCCTGAGCGAGACCTATTTTCTTACCCAAAATATTGGGCAGAATGTTACGGTACTGCACCATTTTTGCCAATGTCTCGTGCTGAGATGGACACTCTCGGCTGGGATAGTTGCGATATTATTTTAGTTGTTGGCGATGCCTACGTTGATCACCCAAGCTTTGGTATGGCGGTGGTTGGGCGCATGTTAGAAGCGCAAGGCTACAGAGTGGGTATGATTTGTCAGCCTGACTGGAATAGTAAGCACGACTTTATGCAGCTAGGTAAGCCAAATCTGTTTTATGGCGTATCGGCGGGTAATATGGATTCGATGATTAACCGCTACACTGCAGATAAAAAAATACGCCATGACGATGCGTATACCGCTGGCGATATTGGCGGTAAAAGACCCGATCGTGCGGTTATTGTCTATACACAGCGCTGTAAAGAGGCTTATAACGATGTGCCTGTTATTATTGGCGGTATTGAAGCCAGCTTGCGCCGTATTGCCCATTATGATTATTGGTCAGAGAAGGTGCGACGCTCGGTTATTTTTGATGCGAAAGCTGACATACTTATTTACGGTAATGCCGAGCGGCCATTAATAGAAGTGGCATATCGTATCGCCTCTGGTGAGGCCATAAGCGACATACAGGATGTGCGTGGCACCGCAGTTATTCGTAAAGAAGCTTTACCACATTGGCGCGGTGTTGATTCTACCGCCATTGATAAAATTGGTCGTATTGACCCTATTTATAATCCTTATGGTGCAGATGATGTAGGCTGCAGCAGCTATTCTGAATTTGCTAAAGAAGGTATCGACTTAACCAAGCCGGTTGCGGCTGAAGCTAAACCTATTATGGTGCAAACAGCTCGGCCAAAGCCTTGGGAGCAAACCTACGTTAAATTGCCAGCATTTGAGCAGGTCAGTGTAAACAAGCCGCTGTATGCTCATGCATCTCGTATTTTGCACCAAGAAACTAACCCCGGTTGTGCTCGCGCTATTATGCAGCGCCATGGTGATAGACATATTTGGGTAAACCCGCCAGCATTTCCGCTTAGTACCGAAGAAATGGATTTAGTATTTGGTTTGCCATACCAGCGTGTGCCTCATCCGGTATATGGACAAAATAAGATACCCGCCTACGAAATGATTAAAACCTCGATAAACATTATGCGCGGTTGCTTTGGTGGCTGTTCATTCTGTTCCATAACTGAGCATGAAGGCCGCATTATTCAAAGTCGGTCAAAAGAATCGATCATGCAAGAAGTTAAAGATATTCGCGATAAGATCCCAGGGTTTACCGGCATAATCTCTGATCTTGGCGGACCAACGGCCAACATGTATCGCCTAAACTGTCAAAATCCCAAGGCCGAGCAAACTTGTCGCAGGCCCAGCTGTGTCTATCCAACTATTTGCGAACATATGGATACCGATCAAAGCCCAACGGTAGAGTTATACCGTGAAGCCCGCACTATACCGGGTATTAAAAAGGTATTAGTTGCATCAGGCGTACGCTACGATTTAGCAGTGCAAGACCCTAACTATGTGCGTGAACTAGTGCAGCATCACGTAGGCGGTTATTTAAAAATAGCGCCTGAGCACACAGAGGATGGCCCACTGTCAAAAATGATGAAGCCTGGCATGGGAGCTTATGATAAATTTAAGGAAATGTTCGACCGCTTTAGTAAAGAAGCCGGTAAAGAGCAGTTTTTAATTCCGTATTTTATTTCTGCTCACCCAGGTACGACAGACTTAGATATGGTTAACCTTGGCTTATGGTTAAAAGAACGTGATTTTAAACTGGATCAAGTACAGAACTTTTATCCTAGCCCTATGGCCAACGCGACCACTATTTATCATACGGAAATGAATTCGCTAAAAAATATTAATAAAGCGAACTCCGAAGTGGTGCCGGTACCTAAAGGTGAGCGTCAACGTCGCTTACATAAAGCAATATTGCGCTACCATGATCCTAAAGGTTGGCCGATGATCCGTGAAGCGTTAATACGCTTAAAGCTAGAGCATTTAATTGGCCGTAGTAAAGGTTGTTTAGTGCCGGCAGAAAGTAAAGATGAACAATTTAAAAAGCCCAACCGCAGTGGAAAGCCCGCACTAAGTCGACATACAGGCTTAAACCCTGCAGCAAAAGCGGTGGCGCAAACAGCGAAAAAGCCGTTCGCAAAAAACCATGAACCTGCGGCTAATAATGCAGGGCAAAAAGGCAAGCCTAAAGTAAGAAGCAACCGGCAGCCTTAATCGGCTGCTACTGCGTTTATTGTTGGCGTTAATGTTGTTGGCTATTTAAGGTGTTTAATGTTGCGGCTAAGCTTTTTAGTAAGCTTTGATTTTGGCTAACCACAGCGTTAATTTCGCTAGCCGACTGACCCGCTTTCAATGCCAAGGTACGTACTTCATCAGCTACTACCGAAAAGCCTCTACCGGCGTCGCCAGCACGGGCCGCTTCAATAGCGGCATTTAGTGCCAACAAGTTAGTTTGATCAGCAATAGTATTAATGGTTGAAACAATATTATTAATACTAGCGCCTGATTCTAATAGTTTAGTCATCACCACTTCCGATTGCTTAACTACGCTAATACGCTCGGTAATATCAGTACCATACAGAATGATTTTACTAACGTTATCATATACATCTTTTACTGCGGTGAGGGTAGTGCCAAACCAAATATCTCGTTTATCAACACTCAGCTTTAAATCGATATCTACCGTTTTCCCCTGCAGTAAGGCGGCTTTTTGTGGTTCAGTTAATAGTGTGGTCCAGCTGGGGATTGCTTGCTCAAAACGCTGCTGCATAAAACCTAATGTTTTACTGGGGTAATTATTAGCTTGAATAAATACACCGGCTTTATCCCATTCTACTAACAATTGTGACTGACTAATGGTGCTAAGCCGAGTTTCAAAGTCTAAGGCATTGGTTTTTACGGTAGTAATATCGGCTAAAATAGCAATAAAGCCAATGTGTTTATTCTGTGTGTTAAACACGGGGTTACTGGTTATCGATACCCAGAGCGCATTATTATTTTTTTTATGTATTTCTATTTCATCGTAAAATGGGTTAGGCGCGTCTAATTCGGCAATAATACGTTTTGTGGTGTCGGGATGGGTTTTAGGCCCAACTAAAAAGTTTTTTGGGCTACAACCCATAATTTCAGCGGCATCGTAACCCGTCATTTTAGAAAAGCCTCGGTTTACGTACTGTATTTCACGTTTAGGATTGGTAATAATCACGGCATTATCGGTTTCATTAGCTACCATCGACAGTAAGCGAAACTCAGCACGTTGCTGTACTTCTGCGCTAATGTCATTGGCAAATTTAATAATTTTAATCACTTTGCCATCAGGTGTTTTAATTGGGTTATAAGTTGCGTGGATCCACACTTCTTTATTATGTTTACCAAGGCGTAAGTACTCTGCAGTTTGATATTCACCGGCGCGTAATTTTTGCCAAAACTGCTGGTAGGCATTACTGTTTGCTTCAGTGTCAGAAACAAAAATTCGGTGATGCTTGCCTTTAATTTCGGCCAGTTGATAATCAACTAACGTAAGAAAGTTATCATTAGCGTCAATAATAGTGCCATCTAGTCCAAACTCGATAACGGCCTGGGCTTTATGTATGGCACGTATTTGCGATTCCAAATTTGCCCGAGCCAACACTTGCTGTGTAATATCGGTAGCAAATTTAATTACGCGTTCAACTTTACCATTTTTTACAATTGGCGTGTAAGTTGCCTGGATCCAGACATCATTACCTGCCTTTGTTTTGCGTTTAAACTCGGCGCTGCTCGAGTTGCCGGCACGAAGTTGCTGCCAAAATAACTTGTATGATTCAGAGCCTACTACGTCAGTATCAATAAAAATACTGTGGTGTTTACCAACAATGTCGTTCCTGCTGTAACCCAAAAGTTTAAGAAAGTTATCATTCGCCGATTGAATAATACCGTCTAACGAAAATTGAATAACGGCTTGGGTAGCATTAATAGCTGTGATGATATTGCCAGCATTTGAAGAAAAACTGAACATAGGCGTTCTCTCTAAGTTGTGACCTTATTAAAGCTAGTAAGTGGTTGTTGATTACGCAAATTTTTTCTACTTTTCATATATCTAAAGCATTTGAGTAGGAAGAGTTGTGGTTGAAAGCTGCTATAATTCATCAGTGATTAACATTTGCCGTTTATACTAGCTGCGGCTACAGCGCGGCTAAGTTGTTAAGGTAAGTTGTTTAAACAAATTAGCGAAATACAATAAAGCATCATAAGAAAGCATCAATTTTGACAATACAAGGATAGTTTATGCCTGGTTCAGCGTCTTTTCTTAACAAAGTTTTTGGTTCGGTAAATTGGACTGCACCTCATTGGCTACAACGGCTTAACTATCAGGCGAAACAGCAACCTATTAAGTTTTGGGGTGGCTTTGTATTGTTAATTGCCATGATTGGCGCTGGAATAGGTGGTTATTACTATTATCAGCATTTACCTAAACCGTTGCAGGTAGTGGCGAGCGTACACGGCCCTGAATTAGGCGATTATCAAGACGATGTGGAACAACCAACTTCGGTTACGCTAACCTTTGACTACGATTACGACACAGGCAGCCGCCAAATTATGCCGGTTACGGCACTGTCAGCTGCGCGTTTAGATTTAATTGGCGAGGTGTTAACCGATGGTGTGACTATTAGCCCCGTTATTGCCGGTAAATGGTTATGGCAAGATGAAAACAGCTTAAGCTTTACCCCCGAGCAAGCGTGGCCAGCAGGACAGCAATATCAGGTAACACTGAATAAAAGTATTTTTGCTAACGATATTAATTTAAGCAAGCAGCAATACCGTATTGATAGCCAACCGCTAACGGCAGAAATTAATCGCTTACGTTTTTATCAACACCCGACCGAGCCGAACACGCGTCAGGTAGTTGCGACGTTAAACTTTAGTCACCCAGTGTTACTTGATAGTGTGAAAAAACAATTGTCTATGCTGATGCGCGCCAGTGGCAGTGATAAAAATAGTAAAGCACAAAGCCTCGATTTTACTTTAACAGCCGATAAAACCAACCGCGAGTTTTACCTGCAGTCTGTGCCGTTAACCTTGCCAGAACGTGAGCAATATTTAACCGTATTATTAAACGCTAAGGTTACGGCGTTGCAAGGTGATGGCAAAACCACCGAGCAACAAAGCGAGCAGCTACTGGTACCTGATAAAAGCAGCTTTTTAAAAGTGGATGAAATACGCACTGACATTATTCGCACGCCAGAGTTAGAACCCGAACAAATGCTGCTGCTTAGTTTTACTGATCGTATTAGCCGGCAAGAACTACAACAAAAACTGAAATTATATGTATTACCTAAACACCCAAAGCGTAAGTCAAATTATTGGGCTGTGGGTGAAGTAAATAGTACCGTGTTGCAGCAAGCCAGTTTGCAGCAGTTTGAGTTAATGCCAACCCCAGAGGCACACAGTAATGGCTTTAGTATTAAGCTAGATTTGCCTGAAGGAACTAGCGTATTTGTTAGTGTACCTAAAGGGCTGCAATCTATTAGCGACTTTACCCTAGCGCAAGAATATCGTGCCGTAGTTAGTGCACCAGAATACCCTAAAGAAGCGCGGGTAGTAGGTGAAGGCGCCATGCTTACGCTAAGTGGTGAACAAAAGCTGCAGTTACTAACTCGGGGCCTTAAAGGCGTAAAAGTAAAACTATTTAAATTATTACCGGATCAGCTTAATCATTTTATTAGCCAAACCGGTGGTGATATCAGCCAGCCTTATTTTAATAGCTATGGCTTTGATGAAACCAACATTAGTAGTGTGTTTGAAAAAACCTTTAGCTTAGCCAATAGCCATGCAAAACAAGCTAATTACTTAGCCTTAGAGTTAAAACCTTATTTAGCTAAAGCTGGCATGGGCATGTTTTTTATTCAGTTGTCTGAATTTGATCCTAAGCACCCAGAGGATGAGGGCTCACAGTTAGATAAACGCGTGGTCTTAGTCACCGACTTGGGCTTATTGGTTAAGCACAATGCCGATAGCTCACAACAAGTATTTGTTATGTCGGTAGCCAATGGCAAACCGGTAGCTGGTGCTAAGGTATCGTTACTGGGTAAAAATGGCGTGCCAGTACTTAGCGGTACAACTGATGCACAGGGCTCGTTACTGCTAGGTAAAACTACCGGCCTTAAGCGTGAGCGCGAACCTGTGGTGTATTTAGTTAGTGCCAACCAAGCCGGCATTAGCGACAGCAGCTTTATACCTTATGACAGATACAGCCGCCAGCTTGATTACTCTAAGTTTAATACCGATGGCCGTTATCAAGATGAGCAAACTGCCAAGGCGCTTAGTGCCTATATGTTTAGCGATCGTGGCATTTATCGCCCGGGTGAACAGGTGCAATTAGCGGCTATTATTCGCCATAACGACTTGTCATTAGCCGAGCAAAAGCTGCCATTAAAAATACAGGTGCAGGGGCCGCGCGGTACCACATTTTGGCAACAGAATTTCAGCTTAACTGAACGTGGTATGCACACTTTTAGTTTGGACACTGAGCCTAGCACCGACACCGGTAACTATAACGCCAGCATCAGTTTGTTAGACAGTAAAGGTAACGCTAAGCAATATTTGGGTTCGGTAGATTTTTCCGTTGAAGAATTTCAACCCGACACGCTGAAAATTAGCAGCAGCTTTAACCAAAGCGGTAAGGGCTGGTTAGCGCCAGAAAACTTACAAGCAAATATACAACTAGATAACCTGTTTGGTACGCCGGCGCAGCAGCGCAGAGTAACCGCCAAGTTTGAATTAATTCCTGCCAGCTTTAGCTTTACTGAATATCCCGAGTATCGTTTTATTGCGCCACAAGACGACAATATTAAAACCACGCGAATTAAACAAGACCTAGACGAACAGCAAACCGATACTGATGGTAAAGCCAGTTTTGTTTTACCGTTACAGCAATATAGCGGGGGCACCTATCGCTTAATGTTAACCAGCGAAGGCTTTGAAAGCGGCGGTGGTAAAAGTGTGCGTACTATGAGTAGTGCGCTGTTATCACCGTTAAGTGCGTTAATTGGCGTGAAAAGCGATGGCGAACTAAGTTATTTGAAAAAACAACAAAGCCGCAGTTTAGCGTTTATCGCCATTAATAATGCGTTACAGCAAATAACCTTAGATAACTTAAGCCTGAAGCTAGTAGAAAAACGCGCGCTGTCTAGCTTAGTAAAACAAAACGATGGTACTTATCAGTATCAAAGCATAGTGCAAGATATTACCGTATCTGAAACGCCATTTAGTATTGCCGCAGTGAGCACCCCTTATCAGTTACCCACCGACAACGCCGGTGATTTTGAATTGCAGCTAAGCCAAGACGGACAGCTAATGGGTAAAGTGGCTTTTAGCGTAATTGGCGCAGGTAACATTAGCGCGATGCTTGAGAAAAACGCCGCCCTAAGTGTGCGTTTAGATAAAAGTGATTATAAAGCTGGCGATTGGATAGAACTTAACATTACCGCGCCTTACACCGGTGCGGGTTTAATTAGCATTGAAAGTGACAAGGTGCATGGTTTTAGCTGGTTTACTGCTGACACTACCAGCAGCATACAGCGTATTCGTTTACCAGAGGGCATAGAAGGTAATGCCTATATTAACGTTAGCTTTGTTCGCGGTGCTGATTCTGATGCGCTGTTTGTTAGCCCACTCAGTTATGCTGTGGTGCCGTTTAATATCGACCGTAGCAAGCGCCAATTAGCTATTAGCTTAGTAGTGCCAGAAGAAGTGCGGCCAGGTAAAACCTTTACTATCGGCTATAAAACTGATCGCCCAGCCGATTTACTGCTTTACGGTGTAGATGAAGGTATTTTGCAGGTCGCGGCTTATAAGCTTCCGGATCCGCTGTCGCATTACCTGCAAAAACGGGCACTGCAAGTACGTAGCTTGCAAATGCTTGACCTTATATTGCCAGAATTTAATGCCTTACAACGCCAGCGCGCCGGTATCGGTGGTGACACTGAACGCATGGCGATGGCAGGTATGATGCTAAATAAAAACCTGAACCCCTTTGCGCGTAGAGCCGAGCAACCAGGCGTGTTTTGGTTAGGTAAGGTAAAAGCTGATACTGAACTTAACACCGCGCAAGTAAGCGTACCGGCTAGCTTTAGCGGCAACCTTAAAGTAATGGCGGTAGCGGTAAGCGAAGAAGCGCTATCGGCAACCAGTAAAGATTTACGCGTGCGTGGCCCCTTTGTGTTAACACCTGAAGTATTAACCAGCGCCGCGCCCGGCGATGAATTTGACGTAAGTGTGGCAGTGGCCAACGGCGTTAAAGGCTCAGGCAAAGATGCCGCTATTACGGTGCAGTTAAACTTGCCTGCTAATTTAACGGCAATAGGCGAGATTAAACAGACATTAAACATAAGCGAAAATAGCGAGAAAAGTGTGCATTTCCGCGTAAAAGCGGGTGAGCAGCCCGGCGAGGCTAGTATTGGCTTTAGTGCTCGCTATCAAGAGGATGAACTACTCGAAGAAGCTAATCGCAATGTGAGTTTAAGCATTCGTCCTGCCAGCAATTATCAATCAACACTGCATGCGGGTTATGCCAATAACGGGCCGGTAAAGCTAAATACTCGTATGGGTTTATATCCCGAATTTGCTGAGTTAAATGTTATCGCGTCGGCTAAGCCGTTGGTATTGGCTGACGGCTTTACCAATTATTTAGCGCAATACCCGCACGGTTGCACCGAGCAAGTTGTGTCGCAAGTTTTTCCTTGGATCGGTTTAGTGCAACAACCATCGTATCAAGCACAATGGCCGCAGCTTAATGAGAAATTTGCCGTACTGATACAAAACTTAGCGCAACGGCAACAAAGTGATGGCGGCTTTAGCTTCTGGCCGGGAGGCTACACCAGTGCTGATTTCCCTAGCATTTATGTCATGCATTTCTTGCTAGAAGCCCGTGAGCAAGGCTTAGCCGTGCCAGATTATATGTATCAGCAAGGGCTTGAGTATTTGCTTAATGTTGCGCGGTTAAGTGGTGCCAACTTATATCAGGCTAGGTTACGCGCTAACGCTATTTATTTGCTAACCCGCAGCGGTGTTGTAACTACCAACTATTTGGTTGAGTTACATGAACGCCTAGAAAAGCAGCATAAACAGGCATGGCAAGGTGATATTACCGCTATTTATATGGCAGCCAGTTACCAGTTGCTACAAAAGCCTGAGTTAGCTCAGGGCTTATTGTCTAGTTATCGGTTAGGCAAGGTATCAACCTTGCAACACGATTATTTAGCGCGCATTGCTGCACCGTTGCCGCCCTTTGCTAACCCTGAGTTTCAGTCGCAGCTGAGTTTAGACGCGCAGTATGTGTATCTATTGGCAAACCACTTTAGTGATAAGGCGAAAGCCGTAGATGGCAAGCAAATTTTGCAACTGCTGCAGCCGGTATTTGATGGCCAGTACAATACGATATCTACCGCCTATTCGGTATTAGCGCTGGCGGCATACAGTAAATTGCAACCTAATATTGATGACGCATCGGTAGTGTTTTATCAGTTAGATGGCAAAGGTGAGCGAAGTCCGCTAGCCCTAGCTGATAATAAAACGGCGATGCCAAGTGCGGCCTTTAATGTTGCCGCTGAGCAGATCGTCATTGAAAGCCAGCAACAATTATTTTATGCCGTAAACGAAGCGGGTTTTGCTAAGCAACCGGCAACGAAAGCGGTAGCTAATCAGTTAGAGGTGGTGCGTGATTACCTAAATGCAGAAGGTAAGGTAGTAACGACGGCCAAACAAGGCGAGGAATTAACCGTGCGCTTACGTGTGCGCAGTTTAACTGATACTTGGCATAATAACGTGGCAGTCATTGACTTATTACCTGCTGGTTTTAGCGTAGTACGCAGCTCAGTTGCCAGGCAGCAACATGGCTGGCGCGCCGATTATATTGATATTCGCGAAGACCGTATTGTTTACTTTGCACCGTTTGGTCCGAAAATGACCGAGCTGACTTACCAAGTAAAGGTAACCGCAGCCGGTAATTTTGTCATACCAACGGTGCATGCAGAATCAATGTACGATCGTTCTGTCAACGCGAATACGGCGGCTGGGCGGTTCGTGGTAAGCCCGGCACACTAGATGTTATTAACAGTATGGCCATGTTAAAGCGTAAATGGGTGCAAGCGTTATTAATTGCACCCGTGCTATTACTGCTAGCGGGGTTACTGGCGTTACTGCTAACGCCTAAGCCCCAGCTCTATCCGCATTATCAACAAGCGAGTGCCTATTTTGCCACTAATGGTCGGTTGCTTAGCTTGCGCTTAGCTGCTGATGAGCGTTATCGTTTACGGGTAGCACTTAGTGATATTGCACTTGAGTTACAACAAGCCACCTTGTTGTATGAAGACCGCCAGTTTTATCAGCATATTGGTGTCGATTTTTTAGCGGTAGGCCGTGCCTTTTGGCAAAGCATTATTAAAAGTGGCCGTCGTCAAGGCGCGTCAACAATTAGTATGCAGTTAGCAAGGTTACGGTTTCAGCTAAACACCTCTAACTTTAGCGGTAAGCTGCAACAGCTGTTTTACGCGTTATGTTTAGAGTGGCACTACAGTAAAGATGATATTTTAGAGGCCTATTTTAATTACGCGCCCTATGGCGGTAATATTGAAGGAGTAGAAGCCGCAAGCTTAATTTACTTTGGTAAAGAAGCATCACGACTAACCTTACCAGAAGCCTTAGCGCTGAGTGTCATTCCACAAAACCCCAATTTACGTAGCCCACTAAGTAAGCAAGGTCAGCAACA
Organism: Rheinheimera sp. D18; assembly: GCF_004345025.1. GTDB lineage: Bacteria > Pseudomonadota > Gammaproteobacteria > Enterobacterales > Alteromonadaceae > Alishewanella > Alishewanella metallidurans. The sequence goes on from NZ_CP037745.1 coordinate 1,252,295, forward strand.
ACTTGAACTAGCGCGTCAGCGTTTAATTAACCTATGGCTAGAACATAAACAGAATACAGCACTAAGTAGCAGTAATACCAAGCGTTTAGCTTTACCGCTAAGCTATTTTACCCGCGCTGATATCCCTTTTAACACACCACATTTTATTAACCAACTGCAGGCTCAGCATCATACTGAAGGCCGGTTTTATACCAGTATTGAACATGATTTACAGCAACGGATACAGCGTCAGGTTAGGGCGTACTTAACCCGTCATAGCGATAAGGGATTTACTAACGCCAGTGTATTATTGGTAAAACGAAGCACCTTACAAGTGCAAGCTTGGCTAGGTTCGGCCGACTTTGATAACACTGAGATCTTCGGTCAGGTCGATGGCGTTACGGCAGCACGCTCGCCAGGCTCGGCATTAAAACCCTTTGTCTATGCGTTAGCATTGCAACAAGGCATTATTCATCCACAAAGCTTACTTAGTGATTTACCTCGGCGCTATGGCAGTTTTAACCCCGAAAACTTTGACCGCCAGTTTTCAGGGCCTATTACCGCAACTGATGCGCTAATTAATAGTCGAAATTTACCTGCGGTGCAGCTACAAGCAAGGTTAAGCCACCCTGATTTTTACCAGTGGTTAAAACAAGCTGGAGTGCCACTGGCCAAAAGTGCGGACTATTATGGTTTAGCCTTAGTGCTTGGCGGTATGGAAATAAGTATGGCGCAGTTAGTGCAGCTTTACGCCATGCTGGGCAATTCTGGCAACTGGCAACCTCTAACTTGGCAAGCTGAGCATAAAGCGCAGGCCACAAGCCAGCAACTTTTAAGCCCTGAAGCGGCATTTTTAACGCTAGATATGCTGCGACAACAGCCAAAACCACAGGCGAGTTTAGTGCAACAGTTAACAGAAAGTGCCCATGTTGCTTGGAAGACAGGCACTTCCTATGCGTTTCGTGATGCCTGGTCTATTGGTTTAAGCGGTGATTATGTGCTCGCCGTATGGTTGGGTAACTTTGATGGTAGCAGTAATCCCAATTTAGTGGGGCGCAGTGCTGCCGGGCCATTATTATTTGAATTGCTGGCGTTATTACCCGAACAGCCCGAGCTTAATCAGCGGTTGTTTACCCCTTCAAGCAAATTGAATGTTAAACAGGTTGCCCTGTGTAGTCGTAGTGGTGACTTGCCAAATAAGTATTGTCCGCAAACACAACTAGGTTGGTTTATACCCGGAGTGTCGCCAATTAAGCTGTCTGATGTACATCGTGCGGTGCCAATATTTACTAATACAGGCTTGCGAGCTTGCTGGCACCAGCCACCTAAAACCCAGCTTAAGGTATTTGAATTTTGGCCATCTGATATTGCTAAGGCCTATCAGTTATCAGGTGTGGTGTTGGCACAACCACCGGCTTATCAACAGGCTTGTATTAACCAGCCTATAGTGTCACAGCAGAGCCCACAAATTCGTTCGCCACAAAAATATGTTACTTATCAGCTAGGTAAAATAACTGAACAACAAATTGCTTTGCAAGCCAGTTTTGATGGTGCGGTAACTCAAGCGCACTGGTTTATTGATAATCGCTATCTGGGTGCAGTTGCACCAGGTGAAACACTATTTTGGCAAGGCGAGGTGGGGCAGTTTCAGCTGCGTGTCGTAGATAACCTAGGTGGTGTAGCCAGCCAGTATTTATCGATAGAATAAGTTAATTTTTGCTGCGTGATTATAAAAAGCTGCGTTAAAATAACAGCTGAATATAATCAGGCCATTGTATGTATTGTCACCATTTTGAAGCCAAACGCTGCCAGTCTTGCCACTGGTTATATAAGCCTTATTCACAACAGTTAGCCGATAAACAACAAGAATTAACTCAGTTAATTGCGCCGTTTAATGCCGAAAAAATACTTGACCCCGTACCAAGTAGTGAACAAGCGTTTCGGTATAAAGCAAAAATGGTGGTGCTAGGCACAACAGAGCAGCCGATCTTGGGTATTACTAATGCACAAGGTGAAACTGTCGATCTTGCTGATTGTCCGCTGTATCCCAGCAGTTTTGTGCCGGTGTTTGCCTTGTGTAAGGCCTTTATTTCGCGCGCTAAGCTTACGCCGTATCATATTAGTTCGCGCTGTGGCGAGCTTAAATATATCTTGCTAAGCCAAAGCCTGCATACCGGCCGTTTTATGCTGCGTTTTGTGTTGCGGTCAAAAAATTGTCTAGCCTCAATACAAAAGCATTTACCTTGGTTATTGCAACAGTTACCCGAACTTGAGCTCTGTTCAGTTAATTTGCAGCCACTACCGGCAGCGGTATTAGAGGGTGACACTGAAATTTTACTAACCGAGCAACACCTATTAGCCGAACGTTTAAACCACATTCCGTTATATTTACAGCCGCAGAGCTTTTTTCAAACACAGCCGGTAATGGCGGCATGTTTATATCAAACGGCGGCGAACTGGGCCGCAGAGTTACAGCAGCAACAGGGTAGTTTTAACACTATTTGGGATTTATTTTGTGGCGTTGGTGGTTTTGGTTTACATGTTGCCACGCCAAAACAACGCTTGATAGGCATTGAAATTGCGCCAGCGGCTATAGCTTGCGCTAGTCGCTCAGCTACTGAGCTAGGTTTTGTTGATATGCAGTTTCAAGCTCTTGATTCAGCAGCTTTTGCACATTCAGTAGCCCAAGCGCCGGATTTAATGGTCGTTAATCCGCCACGACGTGGCCTTGGCCAGCAGCTATGTCAGGACATAACCCGTTTAGCCCCAGCATGGTTACTGTATTCTAGCTGTAATGCAAAAACCTTAGCCGACGATCTCACGTTGCTTACGGGGTATAAGTTATTAAAAGTTCAGCTGTTTGACATGTTTGCCCACAGCAATCATTTTGAAGTGCTAACACTATTACAGCGTCAAGCCTAACAAGGCACTTGCATCCTGGTTAACACGGATTATACTGTATCAATATACAGTGTGGTTTGGCGGCGAGGCGGCAATGTCGGCTTTATTAGAGCAGTTAACACGGCGTCAACTGTTGTGGCGCGGTAACAACCAACAAACGGCTTATCAAGCGGTTGCAACTGGCTATGCCGAGTTAGACCAACAACTGGCGGGCGGTTTTCCGGCAACTGGGCTAATAGATATTCAAACCGCTTTCGGCATTGGTGAGTTGCGTTTGCTGCTACCTTATTTGCAACAACAGCAACAGCATTCCGCGCGCTTGTTAGTGCTTATTTCACCGCTAGCCCAGCCCAGTGCCGATATGTTGGCTGCAGCAGGCATTAACCTTGCTCAGTTAGTGATTATTTCACCAAAAAATAATAAAGAGGCGTTATGGGCGGCAGAGCAATGCTTACAAAGTGGTTGTGCTAGTGCGGTGTTGTTGTGGCAAACGCCTATTAAACTGGCACAGGCTAGGCGTTTGCAGCTTGCTGCCGAGCACGGACAGGCTAGCTTAGTTATATTTAGGCGACCACACCTTGGTTTAAGTTTACCCGTTAATTTAAGTATCAAGCTGACCGCACACCCACAAGGCCTGCAGTTAACGGTATTAAAGCGTAAAGGCGGTTGGCCCACATCACCATTTTTACTCAGAATGCACAGCCGTTGGCCGCAACTTTGTCTTAATAGCCAAGCGTGGCAAACCGAACGTAAAGTGGGTTAACGCTGTGCTGTATTTATATTTGCAGTTTCCGGCGTTGCAGCTAGAAAGCCTAACGAGTGAAACCACGGTAAAATTACCTATTGCCGTGGTAGATGAAAAACACCAAATTGTGCAGTGCAATAAGCAGGCAACAGAGCTTGGTATTAAACTGGGTATGCAGTTAGGCACGGCTGCCGCGTTATGTCCTAACTTACAGCTTATTCCTTACCAAATTGATGCTCAGCAACAAGCACTACAAAGTGTGGCGCAACAGTTGTACCAAGTAAGTAGCGATATTGCCTTAGACCCACCATCGGGCTTGTATTTACGTTTATGTAATATGCTGGCGCTGTATCAGGGGATTAACGGTTATTGGCAAGCGGTAACGGCAGAACTAGCTTTACTGCCATATCAGTATTTTTATGCTACCGGCGGCACGCCTTTTATTGCCAAATGTTTAGCTCGGTTACAATTAAATAGCGTATCGGATAACGTCAGTTCATCTTTTGAAATAGTAAAGCGCAGCCCGCTTAATGCCACCGAGCTAGACACCGATATACAGCAGCAACTGACTCGGTTAGGGATCCATAATCTTGGTCAATTACTTAACTTAGCAACCGCAGAGCTGGCGCGACGCTTTGATAGCCGGTTACTCAATTATCTTGGCCAATTACGGGGCGATTTTTACCATGCACTTAATTATATTCAGCCACAGCAAGGTTTTAGCCGTTATCTTGAATTATTGTACGACATTACCGACACCAAGGGCCTAACAGCACCGCTGTCTTCACTGTTAACGCAGTTAGAACAGCAGCTCACACGGGCCAATGCTCGGTGTCATCAATTGCAGATCAGCCTGTTTTTTCGTGCTAAACCCGCTTTGTTATTAGAGGTTGGCTCAGCTCAGGCTGAAAGCAGTGCAAAGCGCTGGCTCACCTTATGCCAGCACCATTTAGAGCGATTAATGTTGCCGGAGCCGGTAACCGGCCTAAAGCTTAAAGTACATAGCTTTACTCGCCCGCAGCAGCTTAATGATGACTTGTTTCAGCCGCAACAAGGCAATGTTTCTGCGTTACAGCTAGTTGCTACGCTGCAAGCTAAGTTGGGTAACGCGGCGGTAACCGGGCTTAATTTAGAAAATCAACATTGGCCCGAACTGGCCAGTAGCCAGCATTCCCCTCTGATGTCGGCCAATCAACAGATAGCAGCATTAACGCTTCGGCCCGCATTTTTATTAGCTAAACCCTTGCCACTTAACGAAACAATAGAGATTAATAGCGGGCCAGAACGTTTATGCCAAGACGGTTGGCAGCTGCATGCACAGCGCGATTACTTTGTTGGCCGCAGTAAGACGGGGCAATGGCTATGGCTATATCGTACGCCAGAGCAGCGCTGGTTTGTGCAAGGGCTATTTAGCTAAGGGCTAGTTATGCAATATGCTGAATTATTTTGCCAAAGCCATTTTAGTTTTTTACAAGGCGCTTCTAGCCCACAAGAGTTGGTGCAACAAGCTGATGCCTTGGGCTACAGCGCACTGGCTATAACCGATGAATGCTCGGTTGCGGGCGTGGTTAGGGCTTATCGACACATTAAAGACCAACAACTCAATATTAAGCTTATTGTTGGCAGTTATTTTCAGCTAGAACAATTAAAGCTGGTGCTGCTTTGCCCCAATAAAACCGCTTACAGCGAGCTATGCCGAATTATAACCAATGCTAGACGGCGCAGTGCCAAGGGCGAGTATTGCCTAACCGAATGGGATCTTATGTCGGTTAAGCACTGTTTTGTATTATGGCTACCCAGTGGCGAAGCCGATAGTGATAATCATTGGGCTGTATGGTTAAAAAAATATCATGGCGAACGATTATGGCTAGCCATGCAGCGTCAGCTAAGCCATAACGAAGCTAGTTTTATTGATTACTGTCAGCAGCTTGCTCAGCAATATCAGCTTACGCTGATGTGTTGTGGCGCAATATTAATGCACACACCTGAACGCTTAGCACTGCAGCATTGTATTAGTGCCATACGCGCCGGCAAACCTATTAGTGTGCTGGGTCGAGCGCTACTGAGTAACGCCGAGCGTGCACTGCGGCCGTTGTCAAAATTAGAAAAACTATTTACTGCCGACTGGTTAGCTGAAAGCGTGGCTATTGCTTCGCGCTGCGAGTTTTCTTTAAACGAGCTTAAATATCAATATCCAGCAGAGCTAGTGCCTAAAGGCGAAACCGCTAGCAGCTATTTAGCCAAGCTCGTGGCTAAGGGCAGTAAACTGCGGTTTTCTGGCGCAGTGCCGCCGCGTATTCAAGCTATTATCGATAAAGAAATGGCGCTGATCACTGAGCTGCAATATGAATACTTTTTTTTAACTATTCATGATCTGGTGCAGTTTGCTAAAAACCACGGCATTTTATATCAAGGCCGTGGTTCTGCTGCTAATTCGGTGGTGTGCTATTGTTTGGAAATTACCGCGGTTAACCCTGAGCAAATTCAGGTGTTGTTTGAACGGTTTTTGTCAAAAGAGCGCCAAGAACCACCCGATATTGACGTCGATTTTGAACATGAACGGCGCGAAGAAGTTATTCAGTACTTATATAACAAGTATGGCCGCGAGCGGGCAGCACTGGCGGCAACGGTTATTAGCTATCGCTTTAAAAGTGCGCTGCGTGACGTTGGCAAAGCTTTGGGTTTACCTATTAGCCAATTAGATTTTCTGATTAAAAATATTCAACGTCGCGATGCCAACCAAAGCTGGCAGCAGCAACTTAGCCGTTTAGGGCTAGATACCAGCAGCAAGCTTACCCAGCAATTAGTGCAATTAGTAGAGCAGCTACGCGGTGCGCCACGGCATTTATCGCAGCATGTTGGCGGCTTTGTTATATCACAAGGGCCGCTATATGAGCTGGTGCCGATAGAAAATGCCGCTATGAATGAGCGCACGGTTATTCAATGGGATAAAGACGATTTAGAAACCTTGGCGTTATTAAAAGTAGATGTATTAGCACTGGGTATGTTAAGTGCTATTCGTAAATGTTTTTCACTGGTAAAGCAGCATTTTAACCGTGATCTTAGTATTGCCGGCATTGGCAACTTAGGTGATGACAGCGCTGTATTTTCCATGATCCAACGCGCTGATACGGTGGGTTTATTTCAAATAGAATCGCGCGCACAAATGAGCATGCTGCCACGGCTTAAACCAGCCAGTTATTATGATTTAGTGATCCAAATTGCTATCGTTCGGCCAGGACCGATCCAAGGTGATATGGTGCACCCTTATTTAAAACGTCGGCATGGCGAAGAGGCCGTTACTTACCCATCTAAAGCCGTTGAAACCGTACTTGGCCGCACCTTGGGTATACCTATTTTTCAAGAGCAAGTAATTCAACTGGCGATGGTGGCCGCTGGTTTTAGTGGTGGCGAGGCCGATAAGTTGCGCCGCGCCATGGCGAGCTGGAAAAAGACCGGCGAACTACTGCCATTTAAACATAAGCTGGTTGATGGCATGCAAAGTAGGGGCTATAGCCAAGAGTATGCTGAGCGTATTTATCAGCAAATTTGTGGCTTTGGTGAATATGGTTTTCCCGAATCACATTCTGCTAGTTTTGCCGTATTAGCCTATGTGTCAGCGTGGTTAAAATATTACTATCCGGCAGCGTTTTGTTGCGCGTTACTCAATAGTTATCCAATGGGGTTTTATAGCCCATCTCAGTTATTACAAGATATTAAACGCCATGGCGTAGCGGTGCTACCGGTATGTGTTAATGCATCGCACTACGATTTTACGTTAGAGCAACAAGGTAAGACTATTCGGCTTGGCCTGCGGCAAATAAAGGGGCTAAGCAGTGCTGGTGCTAAACAGCTGGTTAGGCTTAGGCCAGTTGGCGGGTATCGCACTTTGTCACAGCTGCAACAATTAGCGCTTAACCGCAGTGACTTACAAGCCTTGGCTAGTGCTAATGCCTTAATTAACCTTAGCGGCGATCGCTATAATAGCCGTTGGCAATTATTAGATACCGAGCATACCTTGCCATTGTTTAGCGCTGAATTACTGTTACAACCCAGCGAAACCGCAGCTATTAATCAAAGCTTAGCTACGCCGTATACAGCGGCGCCATATTTAGCTGCGCCAAGCGCGGTAGCCGAAGTACTAGAGGATTACAGTGCTACCGGCCTTAGCTTACAGCACCATCCTATTGGCTTATTGCGCCAAGCAGCAAAATTGCCGCGTAGTGTAGCTGCCGCTGACCTTGGGCAAGTGCGGCATAATAGCCCTGTACGAGTAAGTGGCTTAGTAACATTGCGTCAACGGCCGGGTACCGCCGCCGGTGTTACCTTTATGTCGTTAGAAGATGAAACCGGCACCTTAAACATTATCGTGTGGTTAGCTACTGCGCAGGCACAGCAGAAAAGCTTTTTAACCGCGCGTATTTTGCAAGTAGATGGCATTTTACAACGCGAAGGTGAGGTTACGCATATTATCGCCGGTAAGTTAGTTGACTTATCGGCACTTTTGGCCGAGCTTAACCTGTCATCGCGAGATTTTCATTAATGGGAAAGCTTATGTTATTGCAGGCTGAGCAAGCGTTAGTACTAGTTATAGATATTCAGCAAAAACTGGCTCCGGCCATTTTTGAAACTAAAGAAGTAGAACAAGCCGCAGCTTGGGTGTTACAAATTGCCGTGCAGTTAGATGTGCCAATTTGGGCCACCGAGCAGTACCCGCAAGGTTTGGGCAGCACTTTACTCTCAATTGCCGAGCTTGTACCCGAAACGCAGGTGTTAGAAAAAATGCATTTTAGTGCGCTAAAAGAGCCGCACATAGTAAGTGCTTTGGTCTCAACCGGCCGTAAGCAGATTGTTATTTTAGGCACCGAAGCCCATGTTTGTGTATTGCAATCGGTACTGGATTTACTGGCTTTAGGTTATCAGGTTTTTGTGGTGGTAGAGGCTGTAGGCTCGCGCACTATAGAAAACAAACAGTTAGCGCTTAACCGTATGGCGCAGTGCGGTGCACAAATTATTAGCAAGGAAATGCTAGCCTTTGAGTGGCTACAGCGCTGTGGCACCGATACCTTTAGGCAAATTAGTAAAGGTTGGATTGTATAATAGTGTATAACCGCAACCCAAATTAGGCCTGTTACCGGCCTAAGGGCGGTAATTAAAGGTTTTATCTAGAACTAAAGCTAAGCGCACAGCAGCTTGCTGCACTCGTGTTTCTAAACTGGTTTGGTATTGTTGTACGTAGTTATCGCTAAGTAGCATATTGGGCTGATAATGATGATAGATGTCCTTGGTTAATACCGCTGATTCATTGGCCCAATCCAGTACGGTAGATTGTTGCCATTGGTACGCGAGCTTGCTATCAATGGCTTGTAATAATTGCTGTTGTGCTGTGGGGTTATTATTATAGCCAAGCTTGGCTAATATTCTCGAATCCCATACTGAGTGCAAATTAGTGGCTTGTTGAAAAAACGTAACCTGGGTTTTATTACCGCCAAGATCATCGGCATAGCTAACATGCAGTGGTTGGTGCAAATCGGCAATAAAGTGCGCTAAAAACAGTAACGCCTGCCAGTCATTATCGTCTTTGGCTAAACGTTGTTGCATATCGGTAATTGCCGATAGCACGCAGCCGAGCTTGGCACAGTCAGCTTGGCTTACTGTCGTATTGTGGCGAGCAAAGTTTATATAATGTAAAGGTGCGGACCATTTAAAGCTGTCATCATCACGCAAAGTATCAGGCCAAACACAACCTTCGGCAAAGCTACTTAACCCTGATGCCTTTACTACCGTATCAATATGGGCTTGAGTTTGTGGTTGGCTTAATTGGTAGGCCATATCGCAAATCATTTTATGGCCAGTTTGGCCAAAGGCAAATACAGGCTGTGCGCTTAACGCTAATAAGACAAAAAATAAAATACGCATAGGGTTACTTCAAATCTATTCGGGAACAAGTTGGTGTACTTGCCAGTCGCCATTAGCTGCAACGTGCGGCTGAATTTCAGTTAATACCTCACGCATAGTAGCCGCAAGAGTATAGGGCGGATTAATAACTAACATACCGCTGCCAGTCATACCATAGCCGCTACTGTCGCTATGCGGGCATAATTCAATACGTAATTGGTTTTTAATGCCGGTATTCACTAACTCACGAATAAACGCCTCTACTGCGTCACGCTCTATTACCGGATACCAAATAGCATAGGTTGCTTGCGGAAAACGCTGATACGCCAATTGCAAACCCGCAACCACATCTTGGTATTCGGTTTTTAGCTCGTAAGGTGGGTCAATGAGTACTAAGCCACGTTTATAGAGCGGCGGTAGCATCGCTTTAAAGCCGGCCCAAGCATCCATATTTTCAATACGGCTATAGCGGCGGCGCGCAAACTGGCTAGCTAAAATAGGGTAGTCGGTTGGGTGCAGCTCTGTTGCTTGAATGCTATCAGTGCTGCGTAGCATTAATGCGGCAATTTTCGGTGAACCAGGGTAAAACGCCAGTTCATCATCAGTATTAAGTTGTTTAATTACGTCAATGTACCGCTGTAGCGTTGGGTTTTGTACCTCATGCTGCCATAACTTGGCAATGCCGCCTTGGTATTCGTTGGTTTTTTGCGCTTGCTCAGCTAATAAACTATATAAACCGGCACCGGCATGGCTGTCGTGATAGCAAAACGGTTTATCTTTTTTCAATAAATAGTCAAGAATAGCAACCTGCACCAAGTGCTTAACCACATCGGCATGATTACCCGCATGAAAACTATGACGATAACTTAGCATAAACCTAGCCTACAGCTTAAAAATTAAGGCCGTCAGCATACTGCCCAGCGAGAAAATTACAAGTATTGTTGCTATGTAGTGGGTAAAAACACAAACTGCGTGGTGTTAACAACAGGCTTACTTTATATACCCGCACTATGAGAATGAATAATGGCTAATGCAAAAACTCGCGTAAAACCTAGCACAAAATTAAAGTGGCTCGGTGGCGCCAGCATTTATCAACTATGCTGACACTCGCTTAAGTAGGGCAATGGTTGAGTATCCGAGTGATTTTATTATTGAAGAAGCATCAGAAAACATCGCTCGGCCAATAGTGCGTCATTTTGCCGATACCGATGTGGCTTACTACGTTATATTTCGACCCGACAACTACAGCTTAATTCACCAATTACAATTAATTTCAATTCCGCATGAGTTGACTGAGTAAATAACTACATCAGCTTTGGTGTTATGCCAATGGTTATAACTAGACTGAGATTTTAGTTAGTGCTCAATACACAATTTTGCGCTTAGCAAGGCTGAATGCTGAAAATGCAAGTATTGCAGGCTTGTAGCTGGTAAAATCTGCGGCATCATTTGTTTTTCACCGCTATAGGGTGCAAGTAGGAAAGCGTATGTCACAACACAAAGGCAAGGGTGGTAAAACCGCTAACCCATTGCAAAAACCTTGGACTAAAGACGCTGCGGCAAAAAAGCCAGCGAATAGAACACAGCGCGCTGCTAGTGTTAAGGCTCCGCAAGCTAATATCCATGCTGGCAAGCCAGTGCGCGCCGCGCTAGATAATGAAAGTAAAGTATATGGTGAAAACGCCTGCCGAGTGCTATTTACGCAACGCCCTGAAAGTGTAATACGGCTTTACGTATCACAGCTGATGGCCGCAAAGTTTGCTGATGTAATGAAGTATTTAGCTGCAGCGAAAAAAGCCTACCATATTGTTGATGGTGCCGAGCTTGAGAAGGTTGCCGGTAGTGGCCATCATGGTGGCGTAGTGTTATTGGTTAAGCGTAAACCGCTGCAAAATTTGGCCACTTATTTGCAGAAAAAAGACCGCAAACAAGACTGCTTGTTGGCATTAGATGGCGTAGGTAACCCACACAATTTAGGTGCTATTACCCGCAGCTGTGCCCACTTTGGCGTTGGCGGCATTATTATGAAACAACCCGAGCTGTTACAATCGGGCGCTGCACTGCGCACAGCGGAAGGCGGTGGTGAGTTTATTAATGGCTTATCGTGTGACAATTTGCCTTTAGCGTTAAAGCTATGTAAGGAAGCCGGTTATACCCTAGTAACTACCTCTAGCCATGGCGGCAGCTCGTTATACAACAGTAAATTACCCGCCAAAGTGGTTATTGTATTTGGTGAAGAAATGTTTGGTGTATCGCAAAATGTAGCAAAAAGCGCCGATATTGCACTACAAATACCCGGTACTGGTAAGGTAGAGTCACTTAACGTTAGCGTGGCGGCGAGCTTAATTTTGGGTGAGTGGTATCGCCAGCAGCTTTAAATATGCACAGCAATAAGTGAAAGCGAACAAGCAATACTGCATAAGTAATATGAATTGAGTTGCTGCCAATAAGTGCTTATCTATGCTTATTGGCAGTATTTAAAGCGCTGAACTTAATAGCTATTCATAGCGTAAAGCATCTATTGGGTTTAACCGAGAGGCTTTTATAGCTGGTGCTAGGCCGAATACCACACCAATTAGTGTAGTAAAACCTATAGATAAAAATATTGCCCACATGGGTACTAAAGCTTCTGGCATAGAGGGCATCATTAGGCCAATAAAGGCCGCAATACCATAACCTAGCAGTAAGCCAATTAAGCCACCAAACAAGGATAACACCAGCGCTTCAACTAAAAACTGCAACAAAATAAATTGTGGTGTTGCACCTAATGCTTTAACAATGCCAATTTCTCGGGTTCGTTCTGTTACTGATACCAGCATAATGTTCATTACGCCTATACCACCAACTAGCAAACTAATACTTACTACACCTGCGGCTACTAGGGTAATACTTTGGGTAATACTAGAGAATTGTTCGATCATTCGCTCGGCGCTGATAAATTCGAAGCTATCTTTATCATCTTTTTGTAAACGATAACGCTGGCGTAATAGTTGACGCATTTGCTCTTGCACTTGTTTTGCATCGGCATTGGCCGCGGTGCGAAACATAACTTCGATATTGCTAGCGGCTCGCTCACCAGTTAGTGAGCGGATAGTGCTAAAAGGGGCAATAATATAATTATCTTGATCAAAGCCAAACAGTGAGCCGCGCGTTTCTGCTACGCCAATAATACGAAACCAGTCGCCAGATAAGTTAATAAACTCGCCAACCGGATTTGCTGGTAAATTTAGTTTTTTGATTAGTGACGAGCCGACAAAAGCTACGCGGCGGCGATGATCATCATCACTTAGCGATAAAAAACGGCCAAATTCTGGATAAACCCTAACCACATTTTGGTAACTGCTATCGGTGCCTATAATCTGAGTTTGAGCATTGTTCCGGCCATACTGTACCTGACTGCCCATACTAAAGGCTTGCATGGTAGCGGTCATATCCTCAACGTTTTGTACTCTGCTTTTCAGCATTAAAAAATCATCGTGGTGCAGCCGGTTAAATATGCCCAACATTTGCTGTTCGGTAGAGGTATAGGCCCGTAATGTAATCATATCGCTACCTAAATCATCTAATTGGCTGCTAACCGTATGGCTTAAGCCCTGCATAATGGCAACAACGGTAATGACGGCAGCCACGCCAATGATAATACCTAACGTGGTTAGTGCGCTGCGCAATGCATGTGCTCTAATTGACAACAGTGCGGCCTTAGTGCCCTCAAGCGCAGCATGTAGTCCTTTAAACATGTTGTTTTTCTCCGACTGCGGTAAGGCTATCTTGTGCTAACTGTCCATCTACTAGTCGGATAACTCGATGACAGTGATCGGCAATTTCTTGTTCATGCGTAACCAGAATAACGGTATGGCCTTCCTGATGTAGTTCATCAAACAACGCCATAATTTCGCGCGTGGTTTTGCTATCAAGATTCCCGGTTGGTTCATCACCAAGCAAAATTCCGGGGCGAGTTACCAATGCCCGCGCAATAGCAACCCGCTGGCGTTGACCACCAGAAAGCTGATTAGGTAAATGTTGGGCTTTATCGGCTAGACCTACTCGGCGCAACGCCTCTTTTGCCATGCTTTGCCTGTCGCGATTACTGATTAAGCGATAAACCAGCGGTTGCATCACATTAGCTAATGCTGTTGCTCTGGGGAGTAAGTTAAAGCTTTGAAAAATAAAGCCGACTTGCTGATTGCGCATAGTGGCAAGTTCAGCCTCGGATAAGTTGGCTACATTCTGGCCGGCGAGTTGATACTGCCCTTCATTGGGTGTATCCAAGCAACCAATAATATTCATTAGGGTCGACTTGCCGGAGCCAGACGGGCCGATGATGGCCACGTATTCATTCTTATTTATTGTCAGGCTAACATCTTTTAAAGCATAAAAGCGCTCACCGGCCATCTGATAATATTTACTGATGTGCTGTAGCGATATGACCGAAGACATCTTAAAGTTCCTGCGTCGCAAGCAGGGTAGCATTAACGGTACTGCCTTCAGCCATGCGAGTTAAAACCCTTGCTGGACCAATAATTACTGTTTGTTGCAGGTTTAAACCAGATAAAATTTGTTGCGCTGTGTCTGTTGCCATACCCAGCTCAACTTCGCGTTTTATAGCTTTGTTATTTTCAACAAGCCAGACAAAGGCTTTATTTCCTTGATGTTGAATGGCGGCTATCGGTATTTGTAAGCTGTTTTCTTGCTGTTTCAGTACTAGTTCAGCGCGGCAGCTCATACCAGAGAACAGCGCTAGCTCTTCAGGCTGCAACAGTACTTTTACTCTAAACGATAAACTTTGATTTTGCGTCATGGCACGCGCTGAAGTGGCTATTTGAATTACTTCACCGTGAATAGCTTGGCGTGGGTAAGCCGCGGCAAATACTTTAGCTTGCTGGCCTATGTATATATTCGCTATATCCGCCTCGTCTACCCGCAGCTCGGCTAAAATAGCGCTGGGATCAGCTAAGGTCATTAAAGCTGAACCGATAATATTAGTTGTACCTGCAATAACCGTTTCGCCAGCTTTAATATCAACACTGGCTAATAACCCCGAAATAGGTGCGCGGTAAATTGTTTTACGTAAGCTATCCTCAACCATGGTAAGGGTTGCCTGACTTTGTCTTAAAGCCGCCTGTGCTGATGAAACATTAATATGAGCAATATCAACCTGACTTTGCAAGCTATCAATAACATCTTGTTGTATTAAACCAACGGTAAATAGCTTTTTTTGTTGTGTTAACTGACGCTGGATATCTACTAGTAAAGCATTAGCTCGCTGCACATCAATTTCTTGAGTTTTAACTAGCGCTTGCACTCTTTCTACATCTGCCGCAAATGCGGTCGGGTCAAGTCGCATTAAAACTTGGCCCGCTTCAACTGTGTCGCCTTCTTCTACTAAAACTTCAATAATCCGGCCTGTTACTTCTGTACGGATTTGAATTTGAGTATTAAATTCTAGATTGCCAGAGGCCAAAATAGTATCGGCTAAAGTGCCTTGAGTGACTTCAGCAGTGTTGACATCAAGTTGCTGATGCCGTTGGTGATACTGACTTATGCTTACCAAACCAATTAGCAACACGATAATAATGGCGGCAATCCAGAATTTTTTCATATAACTAGTACCGAATTAAATAAATAGTGCCCAAATACCAAAGATAACCACTAGCGGTAGCGCGGCTAGTAAAATAGCTTTGCTGGTTGAATAGCCGCTCCAACTTTTTAGTCCTACAGCGACTAAGCCTGTCGACCATATGTAAATGAGGTTGAAGCTTTCAGTGAATGAAAACCAAGCGTCTTGTGGGCTAAAATTAAATACCAGTTGGTTTAACGATAGATAGTTAGCTGAGTTAATTGGCATGTCAGGGGTATTACTTAGCAGTATTAATACTAATAACCCGACGATATTTATTAAACTGGGCATACTGACCCATACCGACATAGCATACCAACTGCCATAAGATCTTTTATGGCCAGGGTTACCAACCAGCATAATATAAACCGCTTGAATTGCGAGCATAATAGGTAGGTAAATTAAAGTTAACAAAGAAAAATATTTTGACTTATCAGCCATTTGCCCCATAACCGCGCGCGTGTTCTCAATTTCTGCCGGGGTTAATGTATGGGCAACCGCGAGCATTTGTTGTTCGACTATCCAGCTTGGGCTCATCCCTGCAAAAAACACATACATGACCACGGCAGACGTTATTAACAATAATAAAAAAGGCACAATGCTCCAGCCTTTTTTGTCTTGTAATGTATCAAACAAACTTTTCGGGTCGACATAAATGTCTATTAAACCCTGTGCAATACTTTTGCTCATGATGTTTCCTTTAGTGATGAGTATGTTGTTAAAGTATCATGCAAGGTGGAAGAGAAATAATGATTTTTTGTAACAAAATATAATAAAAGACGTGTTTTATTCAGTTAGAGGGCTATCTTGCCCAATATATTGAAAGCGGGGGAGCAGCTCGCCAGCAATGTCTACGTTTTCAGTAAACATAGCTAATGGTCTGGCCCATAGGCCAAAATCGCCATATAAAGCGCGGTAAATAACTAGCCATTCTTCGGTTTCGCTATGTCGTGCACAACCAATAACCTGATAATAATAGCCTTTATAATGCTGATAATAACCCGTTTGTAGTGGGGCGTTAATGTTGTTGCTCATACCAGCTCTCAAAAATTATTTTTGCGGAAAAACTATCAACTTTATCTTTGCTTAAGTTTTTAAAGCCGCCTGCGGCAAATAACTGACTACGTGCTTCGGCGGTGGTTAAACGCTCGTCTTTTAATTCAACCGGTAAGCCAAACCGGCCATGTAAGCGGTTAGCAAACTTGCGGGTGCGTGCGGTAAAATCTTGTTCTGTGCCGTCCATATTCAGTGGTAAACCCACTAATAATAGCTGTGGTTGCCATTCTTTAATCAGCTTTTCTAGTTGTAGCCAGTCTGGTGTGCCATCTTGGGCTTTAAGCGCGCTAAGCAGCGACGCGGTGCCAGTAAGCTCCTGGCCAACCGCGACGCCAATGCTTTTGGTGCCGTAATCAAAAGTTAATACTGTGCGATTCATTAGGCGTGTCCGGCCTCGCTAGTTAATTGCCACGTTTTAATGCCAAAAGTAGCGGTGGCTGATTGCCATTTTTCAGCGTGGGTTAAATCAAATATAATACTGTTATCAGCAGGGATAACTAGCCATGAGTTATCGGCAATTTCTTGTTCTAGTTGGCCAGCAGTCCAGCCGGCATAACCTAGTGCTAATATAAACTTTTCTGGTGCGTGTTCAGTGGTTAAATCAAACAAAATGTCTTTGGAAGTGGTAACCATTAGCTCGTTATTTAAATGCATGCTACTGCTGTAGCCTTCTTTTGCAGTGTGTAAAACAAACCCACGGTCGTGCTGCACTGGGCCGCCGGCGCAAACGTGCGCGGTAGCGGCAGGGCTGTCGGTGTTAAATTCTATTTGTAATTGTTTAAGCAAATCTGCCACTCTTACATCTAGCGGATGGTTAATAACTATACCCATCGCGCCTTCGTCGTTGTGTTCGCAAACATAGGTAACACTGCGTTTAAACATCGGATCGTCTAGTGCGGGCATAGCAATTAAAAAATGATTTTGAAAACTCTGCATAGTGACCTCGCTACAACTGGGTTGTCACTGGCTAGCTGCCAGCAGCTGTTCAATTTCGTCAAATAACATAGCAGTAATACTGATTGGAAACGCCGCTTCAATTTCGCGGATACAGGTGGGGCTGGTAACATTAATCTCGGTAAGCTTATCACCAATTACATCTAAACCAACAAAAATTAACCCTTTTGCCTTAAGTGTTGGGCCAATAGCATTGGCAATAGCCCAGTCTGACTCTGATAATGGCCGAGCTTCGCCGCGACCACCCGCCGCCAAATTGCCTCGGGTTTCGCCGCTGGCAGGAATGCGTGCTAATGAGTATGGCACGGGTTTGCCATTTACTACTAAAATTCGTTTATCACCGTCAGTAATTGCTGAAATATAACGCTGCGCCATCGCATAACGCGTGCCGTGCTCAGTTAGGGTTTCTAAAATTACACTAACGTTAGCATCACTGGGTTTTAAGCGAAAAATTGATGCACCGCCCATGCCGTCTAGTGGCTTTAAAATTACGTCTTGCTCAGCTTGGTAAAACGCCTTTAGGCGCGCTATATCGCTGGTAACTAGTGTTTTTGGCGTAAACTGATTAAACCAACTGGTATAAAGTTTTTCATTCGCATCGCGCAGGCTTTGCGGTTTATTCACAATTAATGCCCCCGCGTCTTCTGCCCGTTCCAAAATGTAGGTGGCGTAAAGAAACTCAGTATCAAACGGTGGGTCTTTACGCATTAAAATAACGTTTAGTTCGCCAAGCGCGATATCTTGTTGGCTGCCAAATTGGTACCAGTCATCTTTATTTTGCGCAACGTTGAGTAATTTAGTGCTGGCACGGGCTTCGCCTTCTAGCAAGTAAAGGTCTGCCATTTCCATATAGTGAATTTCATAGCCGCGTTGCTGGGCTTGCAATAACATGGCAAAACTGGAGTCTTTAGTAATATTAATGGCGCTAATTGGGTCCATTACGATACCCAGTTTTATGGTTTTGCTCATGCTGTTAATCCTTATGCTAAATCACCAAATTGTAACTGCAGTGCGCTAATAGCGGTTAATGCTGCGGTTTCAGTACGTAATACGCGTGGGCCTAGTTGTATGCCGATAAAGCCAGCGTCGCTGGTTTGGCTCATTTCGGCATCAGTAAAACCACCCTCTGGGCCAATAACCAAGCGAATTCCAGTGCTGGGCGCTAGGGTCTTAATGGTGTCTTTTGCCCACGGATGCAAGGTTAGTTTTAATTCTTTTGTTTGCTGGGCCAACCACTGCGTTAGATTAATAGCAGGGTGCACCTTAGGCACAATACTTCGGCCACTTTGTTCACAAGCGCTAATCGCGATTTTTTGCCATTGCTCAGTGCGTTTCGCTAAGCGTTCAGTATCTAGCTTTACACCACAGCGCTCGGTAAATAGCGGCGTTATTTCTGTTACACCCAGCTCAACCGCTTTTTGAATGGCGAAATCCATGCGATCACCGCGAGAAATGCCTTGGCCTAAATGAATGCTTAGCGGTGACTCTACAGTGTTAGGTTGCTGCTCTGAGGCAATAACGCTAACCCGCTTTTTATCGCTACTACTGATCACGGCCGCATAGTTAAAACCGTCACCATTAAACAGGGTAATGGCGCTGCCGACCGGCATACGTAATACGCGGCCAACATGGTTTGCTGCATCGTCATCAAGATTAAATTCACTGTTTAGTGAAATGGCACTGCTATGAAAAATACGAGGAATACGCATAGAAATTACACTATTGAAAATATGTTGGAATGTTAACAGGCAAAACTGTTTGGTGGTAGAAAAACTAACCCTGCAACAGCAGGGTTAGTTTTTTTAGATAGCGTATATAAATATAGTTTAACCGGCTGCAGGGTAGGTGTAACTTGCACCTACGCCAAGTGGTAAATCTAACGCCCAAAAGCCAAGTAAGAACGTCGTCCAGAGTAATAACATCGCAATAGAAAATGGCAGCATTAATGCGATAAGTGTGCCTATACCGGTCGACTTAACGTATTTTTGGCAAAACACCACTATTAACGGAAAATACGGCATTAACGGCGTAATAATATTGGTTGATGAGTCACCAACGCGGTATGCTGCCTGAGTTAAGTCGGGTGATACACCAAGCTCCATTAACATAGGTACCATAACTGCACCAATTAATGCCCATTTAGCTGATGCTGAGCCGACTAGTAGATTAATAAAGCCAGATAAAAATACGATGCCTACTAAGGTTACTCCCATAGGAAAAGCCATGTGTTGTAACCAGTTCGCGCCTTTAATGGCGATTAGTGCACCAAGATTACTTTGGCCAAACGCATAAATAAACTGGGCACAGAAAAACGCCATAACGATGTAGTAACCCATGCCGCTCATGGCTTTGGTCATGCCTTTAATAATATCGCGATGATTTTTAGCGTTGCCAGAAACGTAGCCATACACTACACCCGGAATTAAAAAGAACACAAAGATAATGCCAACAATAGATTGCATTAACGGCGCCGAAGAGTGAGTGAGTTCACCATTTAGCGGAGAGCGCCATGCTGAAGTTTCTGGCACTGCTGAAACCATAAGTAACACGCCGCTTAATATCATAGCAAAAGTGGCCCAGCGTAAACCTTTACGCTCATGGGGTTTTAATGCGTCCATTTTCGGTAGTTCAGCCGGATCACCATCGATAGGCGTGTTATTTAACCGCGGTTCAATAAATTTATCGGTAAGTACCCAACCAATAATAATAATAAGAAAGGTCGATGCCGTAGTGAAAACATAGTTATTCAGTGGGTTAATAACCAGTTCAGCGGCGGCTGGATCGGCTGATAATCGAGCCGAAGCTTGAGTTAAACCGGCTAGCAGCGGATCTAGGCTTGAAGGCACGAAAAAAGTAGCAGAAAACCCACCTGATACGCCTGCAAATGCCGCGGCAATACCTGCTAACGGATGACGCCCCGCGGCATAAAAAATAACGGCACCAAGGGGAATAACTAATACATAACCGGCATCTACTGCAACATGACTTAACACACCAACGCCAATTAATACCGGCGTTAATAACATTTTTGGTGTAACCGATAAAATAGAGCGTAAACCGGCATTAATATAACCAGTGTACTCGGCAACACCTAAACCTAACATGGCAACTAGTACCACACCTAGCGGTGGAAAGCTAACAAAGGTAGCAACCATCTTAGCCATAAAGGTGGTAAGCGACGTGGGTTCTAATAGATTATTAATTACAATGGCTTCGCCGGTACGAGGGTCTACTTCAGCGAATGTCACCCCTGATAATAACCAAGAGCCAAGCCAAACGATAATCATCAGTAGCGCAAACAGCACTGCCGGATCGGGTAACTTATTGCCTACTACCTCAATGGCATTAAGTGCCCGGTTAAGCCAGCTGCTTTTAGCTGCAGTGGCGGTTTGTTGGTTCATACTGGTTCCTTCCTTTCTTATTGTTTTGTATTTTAAGCGCCGCCTATCATACACAAAATAAACCGGATGATAAGTGGCGAAAGGGCAAGTGATAGTTATAAAAAAGGAGAGCTAGACTCTCCTTGTTAAACCTAATTAAGGTTATTTGGCATACTGGCGCAGTAGTTCAGCTTTATCGGTTTGCTCCCATGGGAACTCATCACGGCCAAAATGGCCATAAGCCGCAGTTGGCAAATAAATAGGCCGTTCTAGCTGTAACATTTCAATTAGGCCATAAGGGCGTAAGTCGAAATGTTCGCGTATCAGCTTTATTAGCTGCTCTTCACTTAACTTGCTGGTGCCAAAAGTTTCAATGCTAATAGAGGTTGGCTCTGCTACACCAATAGCATAAGACACTTGTAGCTCACAGCGCTCAGCAAGGCCCGCAGCAACAATGTTTTTTGCCACGTAACGTGCCGCATAAGCAGCTGAGCGGTCAACTTTTGATGGATCTTTACCCGAAAAGGCACCACCACCATGACGCGCCATACCACCATAGGTATCGACAATAATTTTACGACCGGTTAAACCGCAGTCGCCCATTGGCCCACCAATAACAAAACGGCCAGTTGGGTTAATAAAATACTTGGTATTCGCCGTTAACCATTCAGCAGGTAATACTGGCTTAATAATGGTTTCCATTACCGCTTCGCGTAAATCTTTAGTATTAATGCTGTCACAGTGCTGAGTTGATAACACCACGGCATCTATACCTACTGGCTTACCATCTTCGTAAATAAAACTTAATTGTGATTTAGCATCTGGGCGCAACCAAGGTAAGGAGCCGTCTTTGCGCACTTTGGCTTGTTGTTGCATTAAGCGGTGTGCGTAGGTAATAGGTGCTGGCATTAGTACGTCAGTTTCGTTACTGGCATAACCAAACATTAAGCCTTGGTCACCGGCGCCTTGCTCTCTTGGATCTGTACGATCAACACCTTGATTAATATCAGGCGATTGTTTACCAATGGCATTTAGTACGGCACAAGAGCCTGCATCAAAACCCATTTCTGAATTGGTATAGCCAATTTCACGAACGGTTTTACGGGTTAATTCTTCAATATCAACCCAAGCGGTAGTCGTGATTTCACCGCCAACTAATACCATACCGGTTTTTACATAGGTTTCGCATGCAACACGTGCTTTGGGATCTTGCTCTAGGATTGCATCCAATACGGCGTCGGAAATCTGATCAGCAATTTTATCCGGATGCCCTTCAGATACTGATTCAGAAGTAAAAATGTGTTGTGCCATAGGTTGTATTCCAAAATAAAGTTAATACAGTTAGCCCAAATACGGCATTAAGCGTAAACATTAGGCCAAAAATAGGCGGCTATTTTAGATAAAGTACTAATACTTTGCCAGACAAATCTGCCGCCCAGACGTCTTTAATGCTATTTTAGGTTGGTTTATACGTTATGTTCTGCGCTTGGATCTATAAAGCGTAATTTTATCCGTTGAATTAGATTTAAATTTGCCATATCGCGGGTGCTCTGGGAAAATGGCGCCCATATCGCTTTAATCTTTCAGCTTAATAATAAATAGCTTCGTTAAATTGAAGCCGTGCAATATCAGGAGTGAACATGCCATCTCGTAAACAACTCGCTAATGCAATTCGTGCTTTAAGCATGGATGCAGTGCAAAAAGCTAAATCAGGCCATCCAGGCGCCCCTATGGGTATGGCTGATATAGCCGAAGTATTATGGCGTGATTTTCTTCAGCACAATCCACAAGATCCGCAGTGGCCAAACCGTGACCGGTTTATCTTATCTAATGGTCATGGTTCCATGTTGCTATATTCGCTACTGCATTTAACCGGTTATGATTTAAGCATTGAAGATTTAAAACAGTTTCGGCAGTTACATTCAAAAACGCCTGGCCACCCAGAATATGGTTATGCGCCTGGGGTAGAAACCACTACGGGTCCTTTAGGGCAGGGCATTACCAATGCGGTGGGCATGGCGCTGGCAGAAAAAGCGTTGGCAGCACAATTTAATCAGCCTGGTTATGACATTGTTGATCATTATACCTATACCTTTTTAGGCGATGGCTGCCTAATGGAAGGCATTTCGCATGAAGCCTGTTCGTTAGCTGGTACCCTAGGTTTAGGTAAGCTAATTGCGTTTTGGGATGACAACGGCATTTCAATTGACGGTCAAGTAGAAGGTTGGTTTACCGACAATACCCCTAAACGGTTTGAGGCCTACGGCTGGCAGGTAATTAGTAATGTTGATGGCCATGACGCTGCCGCGGTTGAAGCGGCAATTAAACAAGCTAAAGCACAAAGCGATAAGCCAACACTAATATGTTGTCGCACTGTTATTGGTTATGGCTCGCCCAATAAAGGCGGTAGTCAAGATTGTCATGGTGCACCGCTAGGTGATGCTGAAATTGCTGCTACTCGCGAATTTTTACAATGGCCATATGCCCCCTTTGAAATTCCAGCAGATATTTATGCCGACTGGGATGCCAAAGATAAGGGCGCTAAAGCACAGCAAAACTGGCAGCAATTGTTTGCCCGTTATAGCGCTGCATTTCCGGCACAAGCCGCCGAATTTAGTCGGCGTATCGCTGGGCAGTTGCCTGCCAACTGGGCAGAACAATCTAATGCCTACATTAAAAAGCTACAAGCTAACCCTGCGAATATTGCTAGCCGTAAAGCATCACAAAATGCATTAAATGCGTTTGGCTCTTTACTACCTGAATTTATGGGTGGCTCTGCCGACTTAGCTGGTTCTAACCTGACTATATGGGATGGTAGTAAGGCGGTTACCGCGAAAGATGCCAGCGGCAACTATATTTATTATGGCGTGCGTGAATTTGGTATGTCGGCAATGATGAATGGTATTGCTTTGCACGGTGGCTTTATACCCTACGGCGCAACCTTTCTCATGTTTATGGAATACGCACGTAATGCAGTACGCATGGCCGCGTTAATGAAGCAACGTGTCATTTTTGTGTATACGCATGATTCTATTGGTTTAGGCGAAGATGGCCCAACTCACCAACCGGTTGAACAATTAGCCGCCCTGCGCGCCACTCCTAACTTAATTAACTGGCGCCCTTGTGATCAAGTGGAATCTGCTATTGCTTGGCAAGCGGCCATTGAGCGCGCTGATGGGCCAACTACACTGATTTTCTCTAGACAGAATTTAGTGCAACAAGCACGTAACGCTGAGCAATTAGCTAACGTAAAACGTGGCGGTTATATTTTACGTGACTGTGTCGGTACGCCTGAGTTAATTATTATTGCTACTGGTTCAGAGGTCGAACTGGCGATGCAAGCGGCTACGCAGTTAACTGAGCAAGGTAAAGCTGTGCGCGTTGTGTCTATGCCATCAACTGATACCTTTGACCTGCAAGATGCCGCTTATCGCGAAGCCGTGTTGCCAGCGGCAGTAACCAAGCGTATTGCAGTAGAAGCTTGCATAGTTGATAGCTGGTACAAGTACGTAGGCTTAAACGGTAAAATTATTGGTATGACCAGTTTTGGTGAGTCGGCGCCAGCCGAGCAGTTATTTGCCTATTTTGGTATCACTACTGAAAAAGTGCTTGAAGCCGCGCAGCAATTGCTGGCGTAATAATTAACCTAATGGGATCAGTGTTGATCCCATTTTTCTATGTGGTGTTATGGCAATCAGATTAGCAATAAACGGCTTTGGCCGCATAGGGCGCAATATTTTGCGCGCTGTCTATGAAAACGGTTTGCAGCATGAACTGCAGGTGGTGGCCATTAATGAACTGGCTGATGCTAAGGGTGTGGCGCATTTACTAAAATACGACAGTTCGCACGGCCGTTTTGGTTTTACTGTTAGTTCATACGCTGGCGGCATTAGCGTAAATGACGACAAGATTGCGTTATTCTGTGAAGCTGATCCGCAAGCTCTGCCTTGGGCGGAGCTAGATGTTGATATAGTACTGGAATGTACAGGTGTGTTTCATAGTCGCGAACATGCCAGTTGGCATCTGCAAGCTGGGGCAAAAAAAGTGTTGTTTTCGCATCCAGCGGATACTGACATTGATGCCACTATTATCTATGGCATCAACCACCATAGCTTAACTGCCGATATGACCGTTATTTCAGCCGGTTCTTGTACTACTAACTGCATAGTGCCGGTTATTCAGACGCTTGATCAGCATTTTGGTGTTGAAAGTGGCACCATAACCACTATTCATGCCTCGATGAATGATCAGCAAGTTATTGATGCTTATCACCCTGATTTACGTCGTACTCGAGCCGCTAGCCAGTCGATTATTCCCGTTGATACCAAGTTAGCTTTAGGCATTGAACGTATATTGCCAAAATTTGCTGGGCGCTTTGAGGCTATTGCCGTAAGGGTGCCAACCTTAAATGTTACCGCGATGGACTTAAGCGTAAGTTTGCAGCAAGACGTGAGTATTGCACAGGTGAATAAGGTATTACGCCAAGCTAAGCTTGGTGAATTAGCGGGTATTTTAGATTACACCGAAGAGCCATTAGTCTCGGTAGATTTTAACCATGATCCACATTCGTGCATTGTAGATGGTTCGCAAACCCGAGTGAGTCATAAGCGGCTAGTAAAGTGTTTAGTTTGGTGTGATAACGAATGGGGTTTTGCCAACCGCATGCTCGACACGGCTAAAGCTATGCTGCAACCGAATTTATAACAAGGAGCTAAAAATGTCTGTTATTCGCATGAGCGATTTGGATCTTAACAGCAAACGTGTCTTGATCCGTGAAGATTTAAACGTACCAATAAAAAACGGTAAAGTAACCTCAGACGCGCGTTTAAAAGCCGCAATACCCACCATTGAGTTGGCATTGCAAAAGGGCGCAAAAGTAATGGTGATGTCGCATTTAGGCCGCCCAGAAGAGGGCGTTTACGACAGCGAGTCGTCGTTGCAGCCAGTAGCGGATTATCTTGCTGCTGTGCTAACTGTGCCGGTTCGTTTAGCCAAAGATTACTTAAATGGTATAGAAGTAGCCGCGTCAGAAGTCGTTATTTTTGAAAACGTACGTTTTAATCACGGTGAAGCTAAGAATGACGACGTGCTGGCAAAACAGTTAGCCGCGTTATGTGATGTATTTGTTATGGATGCCTTTGGCACCGCACATCGCGCGCAGGCATCAACACACGGAGTGGCGAAGTTTGCGCCTATTGCTTGTGCTGGACCATTATTAGTGGCTGAATTAGATGCCTTAGCCGCTGCATTGAAAAACCCGAAACGTCCATTAGTGGCAATTGTTGGTGGTTCTAAAGTATCCACTAAGCTTACGGTGCTAGAATCCTTATCTGGCATGGTTGATCAGCTTATTGTCGGTGGCGGCATTGCCAATACCTTTATTGCGGCTAACGGTAACAATGTAGGCAAATCATTATATGAAGCCGATTTAATTCCTCAAGCCCAGCGTTTAATGGCCGCAGCTAAAGCACGCGGTGCGAATATTCCGGTACCAACCGATGTCGTAGTAGGCCAAGCCTTTAGTGAAACTACGCCGGCTAGTTTAAAAAACGTAGCGGATGTTGCCGATAGCGATATGATTTTTGATATCGGGCCAGACACCAGCGCAGAATTGGTTAAGATACTTAAATCTGCCGGTACTATTGTTTGGAATGGACCCGTCGGCGTATTTGAATTTGAGCAGTTTGCTGCCGGCACAGAAGCAATAGCCAGAGCGATTGCTGATAGTGATGCATTCTCTATTGCTGGCGGTGGTGATACCCTAGCGGCAATAGATAAATATAATATCGCGGATAATATATCCTATGTGTCTACTGGTGGCGGTGCATTTTTAGAATTTTTAGAAGGCAAAACACTGCCAGCTGTAGCTATACTGGAACAGCGCGCAAAAATATTATAATAAACTGATTATTAAAACGGCACATTAAAAAGATTAAGAGAGGATTTCATGGCCCTTATTTCACTACGTCAAATGCTAGATCACGCCGCCGAGTTCGGTTACGGCATTCCAGCTTTTAACGTAAACAACCTAGAGCAGATGCGCGCAATAATGATGGCTGCCGACAAAAC
This sequence comes from Rheinheimera sp. D18, assembly GCF_004345025.1. Classification (GTDB taxonomy): domain Bacteria; phylum Pseudomonadota; class Gammaproteobacteria; order Enterobacterales; family Alteromonadaceae; genus Alishewanella; species Alishewanella metallidurans. The sequence continues at coordinate 1,278,894 of NZ_CP037745.1, forward strand.
TGATAGTCCTGTCATCGTTCAGGCATCGGCGGGTGCCCGTAAATATGCCGGTGCGCCGTTTTTGCGTCACTTAATTTTAGCTGCAGTGGAAGAGTTTCCGCATATTCCTGTAGTTATGCATCAAGACCATGGTACGTCGTTAGCAGTTTGTCAGCGTTCAATTCAAATGGGCTTTTCATCAGTAATGATGGATGGATCTCTAGGTGAAGACGGTAAAACACCAAAAGATTATGCCTATAATGCCAACATAACACGTAAAGTTGTTGAAATAGCGCATGCGTGTGGTGTGTCGGTTGAAGGCGAGCTAGGTTGTTTAGGCTCACTTGAAACTGGCGCAGCTGGTGAAGAGGATGGTATAGGTGCAGATTGCATTCTTAGCCATGAGCAAATGTTAACTGATCCAGAAGAAGCGGCGCAGTTTGTGCGTGAAACGCAAGTTGATGCCTTGGCTATTGCTTGCGGTACATCACACGGCGCTTATAAATTTAGTCGGCCGCCAACCGACGATATTTTGGCGATAGACCGAATTAAAGCTATTCATGAACGTATTCCAGATACCCATTTGGTTATGCATGGTTCATCATCGGTACCGCAGGAGTGGTTAAAGATCATTAATGAAAATGGTGGTCAAATTCCTGAAACCTATGGTGTACCTGTAGAGCAAATCCAACAAGGGATTAAATATGGCGTACGTAAAGTAAATATTGACACCGATTTACGTTTAGCTTCAACTGGTGCTATTCGCCGTTATTTAACAGAACATCCCGCTGAATTTGATCCGCGTAAATATTTACAAGCATCAGTTAAAGCGATGATGGAAATCTGTGTAGCGCGTTACGAAGCGTTTAACGCTGCAGGGCACGGTAGCAAAATAAAACCGATTTCGTTAGATGATATGGTGGCTTTGTATTCAGCAGGAAAGTTAACGCCGAATATAAAATAAACTAAAAATTTAATGAATTTTAAGAAATTAATTTTCATTGCTTTAAAAGTAGAAAAACTGGGTAATAAACCATATAAAAAGCCGCATAAAATCAGCTCTACAGACGTCTTTGTTGTCTTGACAAGGGCGTTTTTACCTGTAATGATGCGGACGGTTTACCCTCTAACCGAGGGCCTTTTCTGTCTGTAAGAACAGCATGGCCCTTACAACTTCAGGTTACGTTAATCAGCAATAATTGGTTGGGAACTATGTTTAACAATAAAATTCGCAAGAGTCTTGTTGCAACAGCTCTGGCTGGCGCTTTCGCTTTATCAGCGAACGTTCTAGCAACAGATTTAAAAGCTTTGCATCAAGAAGGTAATCAGATTCAACGCGCAGCGGTTCAGTCTCAAGAAAAAATTAATAACATTTATGAGCAGTCGCAAGAGCTGTTAGGTGAGTACCGTCAGGTTGTTGACCAGACTGAAAACTTAAAAGTATATAACGACTTCTTAGCAACTTTAGTTGCCGATCAGAAGCGTCAGATAGACTCAGTTCAGCGCCAAATTGAAGGTTTAGAAGATACTCGCAAGGGTACTGTACCTTTAATGTTCCGTATGATTGATGCGTTAGAGCAGTTTGTTAAAGCTGACATTCCTTTACGTACAGAGCGTCGTTTAGAGCGTGTTGAGCGTTTACGTGAGCTTATGGGACGTTCAGACGTTCAACTTTCAGAGCAATATCGTCAAATTTTAGAAGCTTATAGCATTGAAGTGGCTTACGGTTCAGAACTAGCAGCATTCCAAGGTACGTTGCCACTTAACGGCCAGGAAACTACAGTAGATTATGTTCATGTTGGTCGTCTGTCTTTAATGGCGTTATCGCTAGATGGAAAGTCAGGCTGGGTGTGGGACAAAGAGACCTCAAACTGGGACGAATTGCCAGGTTCATACCTGACATCTGTAGCTCAGTTTATCAAGATGGCACGTCGTGAAGCCACGCTTGAAATGGATCGCGTACCACTTATCGCAGCGGAGTAAGAACACATGAAACTAGTATTCAAATCAATGTTAATCGCTGCCGCTGTGACTTTGTCAGCTGGTATCGCTTTTAACGCGACTGCTGACACTGGCAAGCTAGATCAGCTTTTAGAACAATTAAAGAAAGAGCGTACTGTTGAAGGTCGTGTTAACCAAGATCGCGAAAAAGCATTCTTGGCTGATCGCGCTGCACAACAGTCATTATTAAACACAGCGAAAAAGCAATTTTCTGATGAAGAAGGTCGCGGTAAGCGTTTACAAAAAGAATATGCTGATAACGATATTCTTATTGGCCAGAAGCAACAAGAATTAGAAAGCGCTTTAGGTACAATGGGTGAGTTGTTTGGTGTTGTACGCCAATCTGCTAACCAATCGATCGGTACTATTACTGGCTCTCTTGTAAGTGCTCAGTATCCTGGTCGTGATGTACCACTGCGAAGCGTAGCGTCAGCTACTGAATTACCTACGTTAAGCCAGATGGAAGATTTATGGATGGCTTTATTAACTGAAATGACAGAATCAGGCAAAATTGCTGATTTTGACGCTGAAGTAGTAAAGTTAGACGGTGGTGTTGAAACTAAACGTGTTACACGTTTTGGTACATTCCACTTAACCACTGCGACTGAATATTTAATTCTGAATTCATCTACTGACCAAATTCAACCTTTGGGTCGTGAACCACAGTCAAAAATTCATGATTCAGTTGCCGCATTCCATAATGCTAAAAAAGGTGAGATCACTGGTTTATACCTAGATCCAACCAAAGGCAATAGCTTATTACGTTTAAACCAGCAGCGTTCAACGTTGATGGAATACTACCACGCAGGCGGTGAGGTTGGTTATATCATCACTGTAGTATTCTTTATCGGTTTATTAATAGCGCTTGAGCGTATTATTGTACTAAGCGTTGTTGGCAGCAAAATTCGCGCACAGCTGAAAAACTTAGGTAATCCATCACCGCAGAATCCATTGGGCCGTATTTTACGTGTATACAATGAGAATAAAACGTCTGATACAGAAAACTTAGAGTTGAAATTAGATGAAGCCATTTTACGTGAAACACCAAAGGTTGACCGTGGTATTGGTTTAATCAAGTTAATCTCTGCTGTTGCTCCGTTACTAGGTTTATTAGGTACGGTTATCGGTATGATCTTAACGTTCCAGCAAATTACTTTGTACGGAACAGGCGATCCTAAACTGATGGCTGGCTCAATCTCTTTAGCGTTGGTAACAACTGCTCAGGGCCTAGTTGCAGCAATTCCATTACTGTTCGTGCACTCTCTTGTTTCAGCAAAAGCTCGTACTATTCTGCATGTTTTAGATGAACAAGCTGCTGGTATTATTGCTGCGCACGCGGAGAAGGAGAAAGCCTAATGATGCTCCAGCTAGTAGGGCTGTGGGAATCTGTTCAGGATTTTATCCATACTGGTGGCAACGTATTATACGTTGTCGCCTTGGTACTCTTCGTCATGTGGGTATTGATGATAGAGCGGTTCTGGTTTCTTAAAGCCGAATATCCAAAGTTAAAAAAGGATATTGTGGCTCGCTGGGATGCCAGAGCAGATACCACATCATGGTATGCGCATAAGATCCGTGAGCGCTGGATTTCCGAGGCTTCAGAAAAATTAGAACAGCGTATGCTGATTATAAAAACCTTGGTTGCACTGTGTCCATTGGTTGGATTATTAGGAACGGTTACTGGGATGATTGCGGTGTTTGATATTATGGCAACGCAAGGTACGGGTAACCCAAGAACCATGGCAACGGGTATCTCAATGGCAACTATTCCAACGATGTCAGGATTAGTAGCTGCGATATCAGGTGTATTTTTCAGTGCGCGGTTAGACTTAACGGTTAAACGGGAAAAAGCCAGTTTAGCCGATAGTTTACCGCATCATTAAAGAGAGTGTTTTATGGCCCGCAAACCTATACGCGAAGCTGAACAGGCGGAGATTGATATCACGCCGATGATGGATATCGTATTCATCATGTTAATTTTCTTCATTGTAACCACGTCTTTCGTGAAGGAAGCTGGTATCGATGTAAATAAACCAGAAGCTGCTCAGGCTCAGAAAAAACCAAGTGCGACTATCTTTATTGCGATCCGTGCAAACGGTGAAATATGGATGGATAAGCGCCCAGTTGATGTTGAGCGTGTTTCAGCAAACATCGAACGGTTAAGAGCAGAATCACCAACTGACACCATTATCATTCAAGCTGATAAAGAAGCTAAACATGGTGTGGTAATGGAAGTTATGGATCAGATTAAAACTGCAGATCCGTCGCTGGTGATTAGCGTAGCTGGGGAGACTAAGTAATTATGGTACGTTTCCTGTCATCGTTAATAATCGGTGCGGTGGTAACGTTTCTGTTGTTCTTAATGATGGCCACTTTGCTTAAGTCAAGTGGCGATCGTAAAGTCGCTGAGCAAGAGCGTATTGTTATAGAAATTAACACTACGCCACCTGAATCAGAAACACAGACCCGGCGGCCACCACCGCCACCACCGCCACCACCACCGGCTCAGCCGCCAAAAGCGCCTCAGCCACAACCGGATACGGCCAACGCTGCTGGTGCTATAGGCTTTAATATGCCTGGTTTGAACTTAGGTTCTTCATCAGGTGGTTTAGGTGATCCATCGAGTATGATGCGCGATGGTGACGCTACGCCAATAGTACGTATTGAACCGCGTTATCCCGTTCAAGCAGCACGTGATGGTTTACAAGGCTGGGTAAAACTTCGTTTTAGCATTATGGAAGATGGTAGTGTTGATGAAGTTGAGGTTATCGAAGCTGAACCACGTCGAGTGTTTGACCGTGAAGCTATCCGTGCCTTACGGCGCTGGAAATACAGTCCGAAAGTGGTTGATGGTAAAACAATGAAGCAAACTGGACAGCAAGTTCAGTTAGATTTCACCTTAGATATGGCCGGAGGTTAAGATGATTAAGCTTAAAAAACTTACCTCAGCATTGGTTGTTTGTGTAGCGCTTAGCGTAACCGCAACGTCAGTTATGGCTGCTGTGCAACCTAACATGGCTAAGGTAGAAGAGCGTAAAGCGCGTAAAACCCAAATAGTGGGCGAACGTGTTGGTAAAACGCTAGTTAAAGCTTTTGATTTGTATAACGAAGAAAAACTTGACGAAGCACTTGCCGTGTTGCTTGACGCAAAATCTAGTAATGAATTTGATACCGCTACCTTAAATCGTTTTTTGGGTAACCTTTACGCGACTAAAGATGAAAAACAGGCAATTAAATATTTAACAATGGCAGTTAAGCCTGACTTGTTAACTTTTGCCGACCAAGCTGCATCGATGAAACTACTTGCTGATATGTTGCTACAAGATAAGCAGTATCAAAAGGCAGTAAAAGCATATGAAGACTGGATTATGTTCACTGGTGAGCAAAATTCAGAAGTTTATATGCGAATTGCTAATGCTTATTACCTTATGAATCAGCACGACAAGGTGTTAGCGCCAGCAGATGATGCAATTCGCTTTGCTACTAAGCAAATTGAAGGGCCTTATCAGTTGAAAATGGCGGCACTTTATGAGCTTAAGCGCTATAAAGATCTTATTGCCGTCGTTGAAACCATGGTGCAGTTATTTCCAGAAAACAAGCAGTTCTGGGTTTACCTAGGTAACTTTTATACGTTAACTGAAGAATATGGTAAGTCTTTATCGACTCTGCAGTTAGCTTATAGCCAAGGTTACTTAGAGAAAGACTCTGAAGTAAGAATGTTAGCGCAAATGTATGCTAACAATAGTATTCCTTACAAAGCTGCAACGGTCATGGAAAAGCACATGAAGAGCGGGTTGGTCAAGAAAGACAAAAACAACCTGACCTTTATCGCATCAAATTATTTAGCTGCTCGTGAATTTTTAAAAGCTGCTGAGTATTATGGTGAAGTTGCTAAGATGACGAATGAAGCTGACGCTTATCGTCGCCAAGGTTCTGCTTATTTATCTATTCAGCGTTATAACGATGCGATAGTTGCGTTTGATAAAGCCTTGTCAATGAATGTTGATAAGCAGTCAGGTGTTTATATGAACTTGGTAGATGCTTATTTCTATCAGAAGAAATATAAAGAAGCCTATGCTGCTTTAATGAATGCGAAGAAAGATCCTGCTATGGCACGTCAGGTGCGTAGTTGGGAATCGTATATCAAAGATAAAGCAAAACAAAAAGGCGTAAGCCTTTAATAAAAAACCCCACAATTGTGGGGTTTTTTTTTAGCTTGATTTTTAGCTAAGGCTTAAGTTAAACCTAGCCTTCTGTTTCAGTATTACGCAAGTCGTGCAACCGATATTTATCAATTAGAGCATAGAGCGTAGGCCGTGTAATGCCTAATGAGTCTGCCGTTTTTGATAGGTTGCCAGACGCCAGTGTATAGGCTTGACGTATCGCTTTAGTTTCTGCCAACTCACGAACTTTGCGCAAGGTATCAATTTTAATATCACGCATCGATAAACCAAGATCTTCTGGCGTAATGTATTTGCTATCAGCCAAAATGACCGCCGATTTTAACTTGTTCTGTAATTCACGAATATTGCCTGGCCAGGCGTGCTGTAACATGGCTTGCATAGCCGATTCGGTAAAACCTTGTACGTGGGTATTAAACTCTTGGTTAAACTTACCTAACAGCGCCTTAGCGATAATGATAATGTCATTACCTCGTTGGCGTAGTGGCGGAATTAGCAGAGTAATTTCACTTACTCGGTAATATAAATCTTCACGAAAGGTTTGTGCAGCAACCATTTCAGCTAAGTTGCGATGGGTAGCACAAATAACCCTAACATCGACTTCTAATTCCTGACGCCCACCGACGCGTTCAATAACGCGCTCTTGCAAAAAGCGTAGCATTTTAGCTTGTAGACTTAATGGCATATCACCAATTTCATCAAGTAGTAAGGTACCACCATTTGCACATTCTATTTTACCAAGCGTGGTTTTATTGGCCCCAGTAAACGCGCCTTTTTCGTAGCCAAATAACTCACTTTCTAGCAAATTTTCTGGAATTGACGCACAGTTAATCGCAACAAAGGGTTTACCTGCCCTTGGGCTTTGCCGATGAATTGAGCGAGCAAACACTTCTTTACCGGTTCCGCTTTCGCCCAGTAGTAGCGTAGTAATTTCGGTGGGGGCAATTTTTTCTACAGTACGGCACGCTTTTAAAATGCTTTCACTATTACCAATGATGTCGTTATTACTTGGTGCGGCACTTTTTAATGCGCGATTTTCGGTTTCTAACTCGCTTATTTTAAACGCTCTGGCCAAGATGATATTTAGCACGTCGGCATCTAAAGGTTTTTGATAGTAGTCGTAAGCGCCCAAAGCGATGGCCTTAAGTGCATGCTCATTATCGGCGTTGCCGGTAATAACAATAATTTTGCAGCTAGGTTGAATGGTTAAAATATCGTTTAAACAAGCTAAACCTTCGCTTGCGTTAGCAGGGTCTGGTGGAAGACCGAGATCAAGAGTAACGACATTGGGTTCATAACGGCGTAATTGGGTTAAAGCTGATGCTCTGTCGTGGGCAAATACTAGCTCGTAATCTGATAGGCTCCATTTTAATTGTTTTTGGATGCCAATATCATCTTCTATGACTAATATAGTCTTCATTTAACGATCCTTGTTATTTTATCTTTAGTAAGCCAATTAAATAGCCTTCGAAAGAGAACGTCTTTCCTATACTAACTTGGTAAACCAGAACTTATATATTACATCATTTTAAAAGCCTAGCCCATTGCAGCTTAATTTACTTGAGATTGAAACAGAATTAGCTACAAATTTGATTTGTAATAGTACCTGAAATTAATAGAAATAACTGCAGCGCTACCGAGTTTAGTGTTTAAGAATAGTGATATTGTATATCGAAAAATAGTGAGAGGTTTTATGTTAAAACAATGTTTATATAGTGTTTTTTTTTGAAGCAAAAAGCCGCTGATAATAGCGGCTTGTTTGAGCAGTAACTGATTATACTTTGCCGCGTTTGATAATTTCTTGTGCCATTAAATCTGCAACCTGACTGGTTGGTTTGTTTTCTGCATCTGCGCGTTGAAATAGATTTAATAAAGTATCATAAATAGCCATAACTTTTTGCGTTGATTCTTCTGCAGAGTAACCTTCTGGGCGCATTTCAGATGCCACGTTGATAATACCTCCAGCGTTAATAACGTAATCTGGTGTGTACAAAATGCCTTTTTGACGCAGTACTTCGCCATGTCTGGCTTCTTTTAACTGGTTGTTGGCACAACCGGCGACAACACGAACTTTTAACTGTGGAATAGTATCGTCGTTTAATGTTGCACCTAGTGCACAAGGAGCATAGATATCGGCATCTACAGCGTAGATAGCATCTAAATCAACAGCCGTGGCGCCAAACTGGGTTACCGCGCGTTGTACCGCATCTTGGTTAATATCAGTAACGATTAACTTAGCACCTTCTTTATGTAGGTGTTCACATAAGTAAAAACCTACGCTGCCTAAGCCTTGTACTGCAACGGTTTTACCGTTTAAGTTATCTGAACCAAACTGGTGTTTAGCAGCAGCTTTAATACCACGGTAAGTGCCAAGTGCAGTAAAAGGTGCAGGGTTGCCGCTTTGACCTTCTAAACCGGCAACATAAGGTGTTTCTTTATTAACAATCATAATGTCGCTAGTCGTAATGTTAACGTCTTCAGCGCTGTAATAGGTGCCAGATAAACGATGCACCATGCGACCAAACGCACGGAATAGGGCTTCAGATTTAATTTTCTTAGCATCACCTAAAATTACCGCTTTGCCGCCGCCTAAAGGCAAACCAGCCATTGCATTTTTATAGGTCATACCGCGTGATAAGCGCAGAACGTCGTTTAATGCTGCTTCGTCTGATACGTAATCCCATAAACGGCAGCCACCAACCGCTGGACCAAGTGCTGTGCTATGAACCGCAATTATCGCTTTTAAGCCGGTTTCAGCGTCAGAGCAAAATACAACTTGTTCATGATTATCAAATTCAGAATGGTTAAATAATGCCACGAATAATTTCTCCGTTTAATTAGCTGCCACAAGAATGAGGGCAGGTTAGTCACCTAATAATTACCACATAATCAGCGGTAGTTTTGTGTCGCGAAATGTAGCATTTCGACATCATTTAAACCAGAAATAGATAGAAATATAATCTGGTCATTCCAGTGGATTGTCGACAATTTGTCGCAACACTTGATTGTCAGCTCTGAGTCCAATAAAGTAGCTAAAAACTTTAAATAGGAAGAAAGTAAATGAGTGAGCAGCTAACACCTGAACAAATTGAACAGGCCGAACAAGAAAGAGCGCAATGGGTTAGAGCTCAGTTTCAAAAAGCCAATGAGTACTTGGCAAGTAAAGGTATTATACCCGATAACGTTGCGGTGACGGAAAGCCGCTATTTACCGCCTTATTTTTCTGTTTGGAAATTAAACACCAAAGATAAACAGTCATATTGGGTAGTCAGTGGCGATTTACCGACCGATCATATGGCTTATGCTGCGGCGGTTAGTCCTCGTGAAGCGGTGCGTGCGTTTTCATTACGTTGGCAATTAAAGGCACAACAAATCATCGATGCTGGTATTCATGATAAAACGCAACAGGATTTTGCTAATCTGCTGATTAATCGTGCGCACAGTTTGTATGATATGTTTAATCAAGATAATTTATGGCAAGAAGAATTAGCCAGTTAAGTGTAATTATTAATTTACGGAAAATAAAAAACCGCCTTCAAGGCGGTTTTTTATGCTCAAAATGCAGCTCGCTAATTAGCTACGCTTATTCGCTAAAATACCAGTAACCTTGATTAATCAAACTGGTAATTAGCATTACGCGTTCATTAGACTGATTAAAATGTAGGTTCTGCGCTGATGCCAGCTCGGTATGATCGCAGAGCAACTGTGCAGTGCTTAGCTCGTTGCTCGGTAGAGTAATTTGCTCACCATTAATAAACAGTAGAATATCGCTGCTGTTATTGGCTTGATAATAGCAACAACGTAAACCGCCAGTGCGGCTTAGCACAGAACCTTCCTCTATATATTCACTAATTTCGTCCGCAGAATAATGCGGATCTGGTTCATTTAAATCCAGTTCGTGTTTAGCTCGGGTAATTAGATTACCAAACCAGCTTGGCAACATAGCTTTGTCATTGACCAGCTGTTGCAGTAGTTGTTGTACTTGATTGAGATCAGCATCAGATATTGCACCAACAGACGTCGCTTGCGCGCGGTTGGTATCACTAAACCGACTACCTGTTACATCATGGTCAATTAAATGATCAACCAACCCGGTGAGCAAGTCTTTTTGTGCCGGTGCGCGAAAGCCAACCGAGTAGTTGAGGCTGTTTTCTATACTAATACCGTCATGTGGACAGCCAGGTGGGATATATAAAATATCGCCAGGTTCAGTAATAACATCGATACAGGCGATAAAAGGGCTGACTTGCAGCAGACGAGGGTGCGGACAAAGCTGCTGTAAATTTTTATCTGGCATGCCAACGCGCCAGTGACGTTTACCTTCGCCCTGAATAATAAATACGTCATATTGATCTAAATGTGGGCCGACACCGCCGCCTGGCGCTGAGAAGCTGATCATCAAATCATCAATACGCCAGTTGGGTATGAAACGAAACGGATCTAATAATTTAGCAGCTTCTGGATGCCAATGATCAACGGCTTGCACTAATAAAGTCCAGTGTTTGTCGCCAAAAGTAGAAAAGTCTTCAAACGGGCCAGTGTGCATATCCCATTGTTTATCAACGCAACTAACAATACGTGATTCAATTTCTTCTTCCATCGCCAAACCGGCTAACTCATCGGCTGTTAATGGATCAACAAACTGTTTAAAGCCACCTTTTATTAACAGTGGCTTTTTTTGCCAATATTCATTAAGAAAATCGGCAATGCTTAGTTCACCTAACTGTAATTGATACATGATGCTTTCCTAAGAACAAGGCGCTGAATACAGCGCCTTGTTTAAACTCGTATTATGATAATGTACTGGTAATATCTATTGCGGCGCCAATATAGTTAGCGGGTGTCAGCTGTTTAAGCTGCGTTTTAACGTCGTCTGGCAGCTCCAGTTTATCAATAAATATATGCAAATCAGCTTGCGTAATACGCTTACCACGGGTTAACTCTTTTAACTTTTCATATGGCTGTTCGATGGCATATTTACGCATTACTGTTTGCACTGGCTCCGCCAGTAATTCCCAGTTTGCATCTAGTTCAGCGCGTAGGTTAGCTTCGTTAACTTCGAGTTTGCTAATGCCTTTAAGCGTGGCTTGGTAAGCAATTAATGTGTAACCAAAGCCAACACCTAGATTACGCAATACAGTAGAGTCAGTTAGGTCGCGCTGCCAACGTGATACTGGTAACTTAGCAGATAAATGATTAAACAGCGCGTTAGCAATACCCAGATTGCCTTCAGAGTTTTCAAAGTCTATAGGGTTAACTTTATGCGGCATGGTAGATGAGCCAATTTCGCCAGCAATAGTGCGTTGCTTAAAGTGACCAAGGGCAATGTAGCCCCAAACATCACGATCGAAATCGAGTAAAATAGTATTAAACCGAGCAACCGCGTCAAACAACTCGGCAATATAATCATGTGGCTCAATTTGCGTAGTAAACGCATTCCAGCTTAGGCCTAAGCTAGTAACAAATTGTTCAGAGATCTGATGCCAGTTAAGATCTGGATAGGCAGATAAGTGCGCATTATAGTTACCGACAGCACCGTTGAATTTACCTAAAATTTCAACGTTAGCTATTTGTTCACGTTGGCGTTTTAAGCGCATATACACGTTAGCCATCTCTTTACCTAACGTAGTAGGTGAAGCAGGTTGGCCATGTGTTCTAGCCATCATAGGCACAGTTTTATGCTGGTTTGCTAATTGCTTAATGGCATCCAGTAGCGCATCGCATTGTGGCAATAAAACCTCAGCTCTTGCTGCGTTTAGCATTAAGCCATGCGACAAGTTGTTAATGTCTTCAGAGGTACAGGCAAAGTGGATAAATTCACTTATTGCGGCAAGTTCGGCATTGCCGGTCACTTTCTCTTTTAGTAGATATTCTACCGCTTTAACATCGTGGTTTGTGGTACGTTCAATTTCTTTAACACGCTCAGCATCGCTTAAACTAAAATTGTCGACAATATCATTTAAAACCCGATTAGCTTCTGCCGATAGCGCTGGCACTTCTTTAATGCTAGTAACTGCTGCGAGCTGCTGTAACCAACGCACTTCTACCATCACACGGTATTTTATTAAGCCAAACTCACTGAAATAATTACGTAAATCAGTAGTTTTGCTGCCATAACGCCCGTCAACGGGAGAAATAGCGGTAAGGGCATTCAGTTGCATACAGGCTCCTATAAGCTTGATAAAGGCAGCTGTGCAAGCATCAATTTTGCTTGTGCCACCAGCTTGCGACGTTTAAAAATAAAGTTAAGACGGCTGCCACCCGCTTGGCGCCATAATACGGCTGAGCGAATAGCGGTTAACAACAATGCACGTACTTTATGTTGTACCCGTGGTTGTTTCAGTAATTCTGGTTGGCCATATATTTGAATTTTTCCGCCTAAGCTACTAATACAACTAGAATAGGTATCGGCCAAGCTAGCTAAGATAGTGTCATCAGTAATACTAAAATGTTGTAATTGGCGTTCTAAATGTTGCAGCTTGTCGCCGAGCTTTTTTAAGTTAGCTGGGCTTTTATTTAAACGCCGTTCTAGAGCTAAAACACCAACAAGATAACGAGTAAGCTCGACATCTTTTTGTGGTTTATCACCTAGCTGGTCAATAATAATTTGTAAACCGGTTTGTAAGTTAGCTGCGTTATTACCATAAATTAGCAGCGGCTCATCGGCGTTAAGCACTGCAACACTGCTTAGCATCACGCTTAGTGCGGCTTTATCTTGCTCTGAACTGGGTTCGGTGCTGCGCGCAGTTTGTTGAACTAGTTTTAGCGCTTGGCAAAGGCCGGCTAGGGCAATAATTTGAGTTGATAAGGAAAATTGCATACTAGTTCAGCGCCACATCAATAATACCGCCACCCAAACATACATCAGCTGAGTAAAATACGGCTGACTGGCCTGGCGTTACTGCTTTTTGCGGGGTGTCGAATAGCACCTCTACTGTGCCATTACTGTTTGGCGTTAATAAGCAGGGGATATCGGTTTGCCGATAACGCGTTTTTACCGTGCAGCGCAGAGCTTGTTGTGGCCCTTTACGGTCGGTCCAGTGTAACTGGCTGGCGACTAAACCATTAGACAACAAGCTTGGGTGGTCATGGCCTTGTGCGACAATTAACTGGTTAGTCTCGAGGTTTTTATCTACTACATACCAAGGTTCGTCGCCGCCATCGCGCATGCCACCAATACCTAGGCCTTTGCGTTGACCAAGTGTATGGTACATTAAGCCTTCGTGCCGGCCGATAACGTCACCCTCTATCGACACAATATCACCAGGCTGAGCAGGTAAATACTGCTGAAGAAAATCTTTAAATTTACGCTCACCAATAAAACAAATACCGGTGCTGTCTTTTTTGTCGTGGGTAATTAAATCTTGTTGTTCAGCAATCGCACGCACTGCAGGTTTTTCTAGTTCACCTACAGGAAATAATGTTTGCGCAACATGCTCTTCGCCAATGGTATAAAGAAAATAGCTTTGATCTTTATTATTATCTATGCCACGTAATAGTTGCCAATGACCGTCTAGGTAACGGCGGCGTACGTAATGCCCAGTAGCAATATAATCAGCACCTAAGGCCTCTGCGGCAAATTCAAGAAAGGCTTTAAATTTAATTTCTTTATTGCACATAATATCGGGATTGGGTGTGCGCCCAGCTTTATATTCGGCAAGAAAATACTCAAATACGTTATCCCAGTACTCGGCAGCAAAGTTTACTTTATGTAAAACAATACCCAATTTATCGCATACCGCCTGCGCATCACGCATATCTTCAGCCGCAGCGCAATATTCGTCGTTGTCGTCTTCTTCCCAGTTTTTCATAAACAGGCCTTCAACCTGATAGCCTTGTTGTATTAACAGATAAGCTGAAACTGATGAGTCGACGCCGCCGGACATACCGACGATGACTTTTTTACTACTATTTTCTGCGCTATTCGCTGAGCGATTGTCTGGCATGATACCTGCTCTGTTGAAGACCGAAAAATTAAAGCGCGGATTATACATTAAATTTGTGCTCAGCGCATGTTATCGCGTTGGCTGAATTAGCATTAAAGGTAAGCGCGTGCCATCAATGTAGGATTGTATTGCATCGCTAACCAGACGACTGCGTAATGGCAATGCAGCTTGTAATAATTGTTCTGCGCTAAACCAATGTAAAGCGAGAATGTCGGCGTCTTGGGGCTGGTAGTATTTAGGCAAGTTGGTTGGTTCAAAAATAAAGTTTAACCGCACATAGCGGTGGCCATTTGCTGCTTGTAATTGCGAAATACCAAGCCAAGCTGACGGCTCAAGCTCTAAGCCCGTTTCCTCATATAGCTCGCGCTTTACCGCTTGCAGTAGATCTTCATCTTGCTCAACGTGTCCTGCTGGCTGATTAAGCACTAACTTGCCTGTTTGTTTATCAATTTCTTCGACTAATAAAAACTTACCTTGAAACTGAACAATGGCGGCAACGGTAAGATGTAACTGCTCTCTACTCATATATTGCGGTTGCTCCTTGGCATAGCGTTGTTGCTATGCTTATAAATTGTTTTGCCATAAAAGGCGATTTTATTACGAGTTATAAGGCGAATTAGGTTAGTGACTGTGGTTTTAATTACGCTAAAAACGCAGCAGCTTTGTACAGCAAACCGCCTATTTTATTGAATGTCATGCTGTTATACTACGGCCGCTTTGCAACAAATGCGTTTAAAACATCAACATCGCCCGGATGAAGGTGCGAACTGGCTAATAAAATCCAGCTGATCGCAAACACATTACAGGAACTAACATGTCAAAAGAAATTGCAAAAATTATTTACACTGAAACCGACGAAGCGCCAGCGCTGGCGACGTACTCTTTTTTACCTATTGTACAGGCATTTACAGTTGCAGCAGGTATTGCGGTAGAAACTCGCGATATTTCTCTGTCTGGTCGCATTATTGCCAACTTTTCCGATTTTTTACAGCCAGAACAGCGTATTGCTGATGCTTTGGCTGAACTTGGTGAGCTGGCCAACCAGCCTGATGCAAATATCATTAAGCTACCTAATATTAGTGCGTCAATTCCGCAGTTAAAAGCAGCAATTAAAGAGTTACAACAGCAAGGTTATGCTTTACCTGAATACCCTGCTGAGCCAAAAACGGACCAAGAGCGTGATGTTAGATCTCGCTATGACAAAATTAAAGGCAGTGCCGTAAACCCGGTATTGCGTGAAGGCAACTCAGACCGCCGCGCACCAGCTTCAGTTAAACAGTACGCCAAGAAAAATCCACACAGTATGGGTGCTTGGGCAGCAGATTCTAAATCACACGTTGCACATATGACGCAAGGTGATTTTTACGGTAGTGAGAAATCAACTACGTTTGCTACTGCTGATGCATTAAAAATTCAACATGTTGCCAAAGACGGCACCGTATCAGTATTAAAAGAAAAAGTAGCGGTGTTAGCGGGCGAGGTTATTGATGCCGCGACCATGAGTAAAAAAGCACTATGCGCGTTTTATAAACAAGAAATTGCCGCAGCAAAGCAGCAAGACATTCTATTATCACTGCATTTAAAAGCCACCATGATGAAGGTGTCGGATCCGATTATGTTTGGTTATGCGGTGGTCGAGTTCTTTAAACCGGTATTTGATAAGTACGCTGCACTATTCGCAGAGCTGGGTGTTGATGTTAATAACGGCGCCGGTGATGTGTTTGCTAAGATAGCGAGTTTACCTCAAGCCAAACAAGATGAAATTTTGGCTGAAATTAAAGCCTGCTACGCGGCGCAGCCTGCATTGGCAATGGTTAATTCTGATAAGGGAATAACCAATTTACATGTGCCAAGTGACGTGATTATTGATGCCTCAATGCCGGCAATGATTAGAAGTTCTGGCAAAATGTGGGGTGCCGATGGCAAGTTAAAAGACACAATAGCGATGATCCCAGACCGTTGCTACGCTGGTGTTTATCAAGAAACTATTGATTTTTGTAAAAAGAATGGTGCTTTTGATCCGAAAACAATGGGTTCAGTGCCTAACGTTGGCTTAATGGCGCAAAAAGCGGAAGAATACGGCTCACATGATAAAACGTTTGAAATTGCTGCAGATGGCAAGGTTCAAGCACTTAATACTAAAGGTGATGTGGTATTTGAGCATAATGTCGAGCAGGGCGATATTTGGCGTATGTGCCAAGTAAAAGATGCGCCGATTCGTGATTGGGTAAAGCTAGCGGTTAACCGTGCTCGTTTAAGTAACACACCGGCTATTTTTTGGTTAGATAGCGCTCGTGCACACGATGCGCAAATCATTACCAAGGTTCAAACGTATTTAAAAGACCATGATACTAGTGGCTTAGATATTCAGATCTTATCACCAGTAGAAGCAACTCGCTTATCGTTACAGCGCATTAAGCAAGGTTTAGATACCATTTCGGTAACTGGCAACGTACTGCGTGATTACTTAACAGACTTATTCCCAATTTTAGAGTTGGGTACTAGCGCCAAGATGTTATCGGTTGTGCCTTTGATGAACGGCGGTGGTTTGTTTGAAACCGGTGCTGGTGGTTCTGCGCCTAAGCACGTCGAGCAGTTTATCGAAGAAGATTATTTACGTTGGGACTCGCTAGGTGAGTTTTTAGCCCTAGCGGCATCATTAGAACATTTAAGCCAAGTAACGGGTAATAAAAAAGCTAAAGTTATGGCGGATGCATTAGATGCAGCAACGGCAAAATTTTTAGATAATGATAAGTCGCCACGGCGCAAGCTAGGTGAGCTCGACAACCGAGGTAGCCACTTTTATTTAGCCATGTACTGGGCAGAAGCATTAGCTGCGCAAAGCACAGATACAGAGCTACAGTCGCGTTTTGCTAAATTAGCAACGAACTTGCAGCAGCACGAAGCAACCATCATTGCCGAGTTAAATGGTGCACAAGGTAAAGTGGTCGATATTGGTGGTTATTATCGACCAAACCCAGAACTAGTGGCTAAGGCAATGCGGCCAAGTAAAACGTTTAATCAAGCATTAGCTAACATCTAAGGTTAGTAAACTCAAAAAGTAAAAGCAGGCGCAATGCCTGCTTTTTTATGCCGTTGCCATATCGTTACTTTTATAACACTACGCTTAGTTAAACGTTATGCGAACATTTTACTCTGTCAGATCATCGGGCAGTTTAATATTCACAGCGTGTAAGCCTTTAGGGCCCTCAGACAAGTCGAACTTGACATCTTGTCCGGCTTTTAGCGTGCGATAGCCATCCATACTAATGGTTGAATAATGAGCAAAGATGTCTTCGTCACGGCCGTCTTCACGAATAAATCCAAAACCTTTAGCATTATTGAACCATTTTACTTTACCGGTAGCCATACCACTTACTTCCTTCTCTAAGTTAGCTAAACTCTGTATTCTAGTTCTGAACGCGGAAATGTTGTTGCGCCCAACAACTAATGTAGATAATTTGAGCATACAGTCAAGTTATTTGCAAAAATAAACCAAATATTAACCAATAATTAACGTAAAGCTCCTTTGATGGATCACACAGGCATGGCTATAGTTTATGAGTGGCAATAAAAACAGTAATGAACAACATGGTGGCTTAGAAGAGTTAACACGACAGCGTGTTGCGCCACCACCAATGTATAAAGTACTTTTACATAATGACGATTACACTCCGATGGATTTTGTTATTGATATTTTAAGTCGATTTTTTAATATGCAATTCGAACAAGCAACTGAAGTAATGTTAAAAGTACATTACGAAGGCAAGGGGGAATGTGGTGTATTTACTGCAGAAATTGCAGAAACAAAAGTGCAGCAGGTGATGCAGTATGCCAAAGAGCATCAGCACCCGTTGTTATGTACTATGGAACGCGCATAAGGTAAGCCTTTGCATGATTCTGGTGTCGTTACTCAGGTGGATTAGGAGTTGTATATGTTGAATAAAGATCTTGAGTTAACTCTGAATTTAGCTTTCAGGTTTGCACGCGAACGCCGGCATGAATATATGACGGTAGAACATTTATTGTTAGCTTTGTTAGATAACCCCGCAGCAGGTGAAGCGCTGCGTTCATGTGGTGCTAATATCGACAAGCTACGTCAAGAGCTGTCTAGTTTTATTGACTCAACCACGCCAGTGCTTCCAGATGGGGAGTTAGAGCGCGATACCCAACCTACACTCGGTTTTCAGCGCGTTTTACAGCGCGCGGTATTTCATGTGCAATCGTCGGGAAAAGCGGAAGTAACTGGGGCTAATGTGCTAGTGGCAATATTTAGCGAACAAGAATCCCAAGCGGTATACCTGCTGAAAAAAACCGACATCACTCGACTTGATGTGGTTAATTTTATCTCGCATGGTGTTACTAAAACAGAAAAGTTAGAACAGCATGACGAACAAGCACAGGAAGAGAGCGGTGAAGCCGTTGCGGACGATAGTAAATATTTAGAAAACTTCACCACTAACCTAAACATACAAGCTAAAAATGGCCATATTGACCCGTTAATTGGTCGCGAACAAGAAGTGGAACGTGCCATCCAAGTATTGTGTCGTAGAAAGAAAAACAACCCGTTACTGGTTGGCGAAGCGGGGGTGGGTAAAACCGCTATTGCTGAAGGTTTGGCATACCGTATTGTGCATAATGAGGTACCAGAGGTTATTGCTAACGCGACTATTTATTCACTAGATATGGGCTCGTTATTGGCAGGTACTAAATACCGTGGAGATTTTGAAAAGCGCTTAAAATCTTTATTAAAAGAGTTAGAGCGTGAGAAAGACTCTATTTTATTTATCGACGAAATACACACCATTATTGGAGCCGGTGCGGCTTCAGGTGGCGTGATGGATGCTAGTAATTTAATTAAACCCTTGTTATCAAGCGGCCGTTTACGTTGCATGGGTTCAACTACCTATCAAGAGTTTAAGAGTGTGTTTGAAAAAGACACCGCATTGGCACGTCGGTTTCAAAAAATTGATGTTACAGAGCCTAGCGTGGAAGATACCACGCGTATTTTGCTAGGTTTAAAAGAGCGTTATGAGCAGCATCATAATGTGCGGTACACACAAAAAGCACTGCGGGCAGCGGCTGAATTATCAGCTAAATACATTAATGAACGTTTTTTGCCTGATAAAGCTATTGATGTTATTGATGAAGCTGGTGCTAGCCAACGCTTATTGCCGGCATCTAAACGACGCAAAGTTATTAATGTGCCGGAAATTGAGCATGTTGTTGCCAAGATGGCGCGTATTCCTGAGAAGTCGGTATCGGCATCTGATAAGGATGTGTTAGCTAACCTAGACCGTAACCTAAAACTAGTGGTATTTGGCCAAGACGAGCCAATAGAGGTGCTTACCGCGGCTATTCGCTTATCACGTTCAGGTCTTGGTAACGAAGAAAAGCCAATAGGTAACTTTTTATTTGCTGGCCCAACCGGCGTAGGTAAAACTGAGGTAACCAAGCAACTGGCTAAAGTTATGGGGGTTGAGTTACTGCGCTTTGATATGTCGGAGTACATGGAGCGCCATGCCATTAGCCGACTTATTGGTGCGCCACCAGGTTATGTTGGTTTTGAGCAGGGCGGCTTGTTAACCGATGCTGTGTCTAAGCATCCATACTCAGTGGTATTACTTGATGAAATTGAAAAAGCGCACAGCGATATATACAACATATTGCTGCAAGTAATGGATCACGGTACGTTAACTGATAATAACGGGCGAAAAATTGATTTTCGTAATGTGGTATTAGTTATGACGACCAACGCGGGTGTACAGGAAACTGTACGTAAATCGATTGGTTTTCAGCAACAAGATCACAGCCATGATGCGTTAGCGGAAATTAATCGCACTTTTAGCCCTGAATTTCGTAACCGTTTAGACGGTATTATTTGGTTTAAACATTTATCGATAGATATTATTTTGCAAATTGTCGATAAGTTTATCTGCGATTTACAAGTGCAGCTGGATAAAAAGCAAGTGTCGTTAGAAATCAGCGCCAGTGCAAGGCAGTGGTTAGCGGATAAGGGATACGATCGGGCGATGGGTGCTAGACCTATGGCGAGGGTTATTCAAGAGCAGCTGAAAAAAGCCTTGGCCAATGAAATTCTATTTGGTCGGTTAATGCATGGTGGCGAAGTAAGAATTGATCTTGTTGAAGATAAATTAAGCTTTGATTATCAAACCGCGGATGAGGCCGCTTTAGCCGAGTAATAGCGGTTAACAAATTGATAGAAAACACTAAACCCGGCTTCGGCCGGGTTTGTATTAGCTAGTGTAAAGTAGTGGGAGCCGGCTTAACGCTGGCGGAACACGATACGGCCTTTCGTTAAATCGTATGGTGTTAACTCTACGGTTACCTTATCGCCAGTTAAAATACGGATATAGTTTTTACGCATTTTACCTGAAATATGAGCGATAACGACATGGCCGTTTTCCAGTTCAACTTTGAACATGGTATTTGGCAGGGTATCCAAAATGGTACCTTGCATTTCAATTACGTCTTCCTTCGCCATTCAGCGTACTTGCCTCTTAATATTGGGTGAACCACAAAAAAACTGCGCAGATTGTGCCGAAATCATCGGCATAAGTAAAGCAGCATGCGCTTTTTTAACCAAATGAATGCCATTGTCCCTGAATAAAGCGTTGTTGCGGCATAAATGCAGCCTTATAGGCCATTTTTTGGCAGGCATCAACTTGATAGCCTAAATATAACCATTGCTTTTGGTTTTGTTTAGCATATTGCAATAAATATAAAACCGCTAAAACGCCCGGTGAAAACGCACTGATCTCGGGTGCAAAAAAAGTATACACCGCCGAGTATGCGTCGCTAGTTTCATCGACCACCGTTACACTCACCAATTGCTGGTTATAATACTGTTCTAATACCCGTACGTTTAACCATGAGCAGTTTAGCATTGAGCTTAGTTGTTCAGGCGTTGGCGGAAACATACTGCCGTCGGCATGTTTATGCGTAATATAATTAGCAAATAGCGGGTAGTAATCAGTATTGGTGATATTAACTAATTGATGCTGCCAGTTATGACGCTGGGCCTTATTAAGTAACCGTTTTTGGCTGCGGCTTGGCACAAATTCGTTATAGCTTAGGCGTACCGAATGACATGCTCTACAACTAGGGCAGTGTGGTGTGTACACTTGTTCACCGCTACGACGAAAATTTAACTGCATTAGCTGCTGATAAAGCGCGGCGCTTAAAGGCTGGTGAGGCAACAAAAATACCAGTTGTTCTTGTTGCTCTGGCAAGTAACTACATTGTGCTGGTGCGGTTAAACCAAATTGCAGTTCATGCATGCGATTTATCTAACCAAATAGTTTTAGCTTGCCAATGCGCCGTTGGTGTAGATAACTGACGATATTGCTGAAGTAACCGAACATAGTCTGCACGAGGCATGGGAATAACGCCTAATTGCAATAAAAATGGATTCACCAGTTGGCAATCTATCCAGCCGTCAGCGACTTGCTGTAAATGATGTTGTAGTGCAATTAACGCTAGCTTAGCGGCATTAGGTATGAGATTAAACATAGACTCACCACAAAATAACTGGCCAACAAGTACACCGTACAAGCCGCCAACTAATTTATCTTGTTGCCACACTTCAATGCTGTGTGCATGGCCTTGCAAATGTAATTGTATATAGGCTTGTTGTATCTCGGGTAAAATCCAGGTGCTGGGCTGTTTAGCTCTTGGTGCCGCGCAGCTGGCTATTACGTCAGAAAATGCGCGATTAACACTAAAAGTAAGATTATAGCGTTGAAGTTGTTTTCGTAAGGTGCGGTTTAGTGTCACGGTATTGGGTGCAAATACCGCCCGTACAGAAGGGCTCCACCAAAGTAGCGGATCACCATCGCTAAACCAAGGAAAAATAGCTTGGGAGTATGCACTGATTAAGCGTTCAGTACTAAGGTCGCCACCCATAGCAAGTAAACCGTCAGGGTCAGCAAGCGCACGATGTAACTTGGGAAAGCTAACATCGTGTGCTGATAACGCCGGCAGATAAATTGCCATGGTTAACTTACTTGCTAAGTGCGTCCAAATACCGCTCGGCATCCAGTGCTGCCATGCAACCAGTACCAGCCGAGGTAATGGCTTGACGGTAGATATGGTCAGACACATCACCAGCAGCATAAACACCTTCAATGCTGGTTTGGGTTGCGTTACCTTCGCTGCCTGAATGAACCTTTAAGTAACCGCCATTCATTTCTAATTGCCCAGCAAAAATATCGGTGTTTGGTTTGTGGCCGATGGCAATAAATACACCTTGTAGCGCTAATTCTTCGTCAGTTTCGCCATTTGTTGATTTTAAACGTACGCCAGTAACACCCATATCGTCGCCTAGCACTTCATCAAGTTGACGATGTGTGTGCAGTATAATATTGCCGCTGGCAACTTTCGCCATTAGGCGGTCTACCAGGATTTTTTCTGCTTTAAAGCTATCACGACGGTGCACTAGATGCACTTCAGCGGCGATATTAGATAAATACAATGCTTCTTCTACCGCTGTATTACCGCCGCCAATAACAGCAACTTTTTGGTTGCGATAAAAGAAACCGTCACAAGTGGCACAAGCTGAAACGCCGCGGCCACTAAACGCTTGTTCTGAGGGTAAACCGAGATATTTAGCTGATGCACCAGTGCAGATAATTAAGGCGTCACAAGTATAGGTGCCATTGTCGCCAGTTAATGTGAACGGACGCTGTTGTAAATTAACGGTGTGAATATGGTCAAACACAATTTCGGTATTAAAGGTTTCAGCATGTTCACGCATCCGCTCCATTAATGCGGGGCCCGTTAAACCGTGCGCATCACCTGGCCAATTTTCTACTTCTGTAGTGGTTGTCAGTTGGCCACCTTGTTGCATTCCAGTAATTAGCACCGGTTTTAGGTTAGCGCGAGCTGCATAAACTGCAGCGGTGTAACCAGCAGGACCTGAACCAAGAATAAGCAGGCGGCTGTGTTTAACATCAGACATGTATTTCTCCGAAAGCGACGCAATTAAAACGAGTTATGGTGGCAATTCTAAAAGAATGCAAGCCTAAGCGAAAGGCTTGGTGGGCATTTAATCCGCGCCGGTAAAATATGGAGGCGGTTGTGCTGCATTTTACGAAATGGTTAGCGCACTTTAGTGCGAGTAAAAAGTATTAAAGTAAACACTGAAAAATAAGTTAAAAAATTAACATAGGTAATTTTACATTTTTAAATTTTTATGTTGTACCTAATAAACTTATTTTGTTTCTGATAGTTATAATGTTTTCCGTTAATCGGTCAATGTCATCTATTTGTAAAGAATTTATAAGGGCTTTGTGGTGGTATATCGGTTTGGCTCTGGTAGTTTCGTCTCAGCAGGATGCACTAAGTACAATATGTACGAAACGGATTCTAATAAGATAACTAATCAAGGGTACTACTAAGATGAAAAAGACGACAACAATGCTAGCTGCGGTATCAGCTGGTTGTTTTGCACTAAGCCTTACGTCAGTTGCTGTTGCTGAGGGCATGAAAAGCCCAGAAATACTGATCAACTTATCTGATTTGGTCGAAGTTGAACCAACTCAATATATTATCAAATTTAAAGAACCTGCTGTGCAGTTAAGCGCTGATACTAATGCAAAAGAACTTGCGTCTTTATCTATTGCTCGTGCGACACAAGCGTTACAAAAAGTAAATGTTCAGGCGATTTCACACCTTACTTTTGTTAATGCCAGTGTGGCGAAATTAACGCCTACACAGCTTAAACAGTTGCAAGCCGATCCTAATGTTGAATACGTAGAAGAAGATAGTAAGCGTTATTTAATGAATAACATTATTACGCCGATGGCTCAGTCTACGCCTTACGGTATTACTATGGTGCAAGCCAACCAAGTAAGTGACTCAAGCGCCGGTAATATTAAGGTGTGTATTATTGATACCGGTTATCAATCCAATCATGAAGATTTACCTAGCTCAGGTGTAACAGGTGCTGCATTTTCTGGCCACGGTAATTGGTATTCAGATGGCAACGGCCACGGTACACACGTTGCAGGTACTATGGTTGGTTTAAACAATAACAAAGGTGTAGTAGGTGTTATTGGTTCAGGCCAAGCAGGCGTGCATATTGTTAAAATATTCGACAATAATGGTGAGTGGACTAACGCGTCTAATTTAGTTAGTGCAATTCAATCATGTAAAGACGCTGGCGCTAAAGTCGTAAATATGAGCTTAGGCGGCGGCTCATCGAATCAGACTGAAAAGACTGCGATGAACAACTTCTACAATAGCGGTATGTTATTAATTGCTGCTGCGGGTAACGGTGGCAATACGTCGTTTTCGTACCCAGCGTCTTATGATGCGGTGGTTTCAGTCGCAGCGGTTGATTCTAGCGCTAATTTAGCCAGCTTCTCACAACGTAACACGCAAGTTGAAATTGCCGGTCCTGGTGTGAACGTAAGTTCAACCTGGAATAATGGTGGCTATAACAGCATCAGCGGTACTTCAATGGCATCGCCTCACGTTGCTGGGGTAGCTGCGTTAGTGTGGAGCAACCATATACAGTGTACTGCACCACAAATTCGTAATGCGTTAAACAAAACCGCACAAGACCGCGGTGCTGCCGGGCGTGACTCATCTTATGGCTGGGGTATCATTAAGGCAAAAGCCGCGCACGACTATTTAACCAATAATGGCTGTAGTGGTAATGGCGGCGGCGATGGTGGCACACCTCCGCCAGAGGGCGGTGGTGCAACCTTCCCTAATTTATCAGCTAGTACTGGCCAGTGGTTAAGAGGCAGCTATCAGATCCCTTCTGGCGTATCGTCTATTAGCTTTAAAACGTCAGGCGGTTCAGGTGATGCTGACTTGTATGTCCGTTATGGTAGTGCACCCACGACAACTGCCTACACCTGTCGTCCATACCTACAAGGTAGCAATGAAATTTGTACCATTAGCAACCCGCAAGCAGGTACATGGCACGTCGGTATTCGTGCTTATGCAGCTTATAGCGGTTTAACTTTCAGTTATCAGTATTAATAGTTAGCTGTAAAAAGGGCCGGTTACCCGGCCCTTTTTTATTTAGGCAAGAACGTAAAAATACACAGCAAAAAAATGCAGAATACTGCCGGCTAAGACAAATAGGTGCCAGATAACGTGATGTAAATATAGTTTTTTCCAAGCATAAAAAATAACACCAACGGAATAACTAAGCCCACCGGCTAACAGCAGCAGTAAACCACCTATCTCAACATTATCTAACATTGGTTTAATTGCCAGCACTACCAACCAACCCATGCCTAAATATAAGCTAAGCGATAACTTTTTATATTTAAGTTTAGTGGCCAGTTCTAAGATTACTCCGACAAGCGCCACTGACCAAATTAAGGCAAATAACGCGATCCCCCAGTCAGCACGTAAATTAATAAGTGTAAATGGGGTGTAGGTACCCGCGATCAGAATAAATATGGCTGCGTGATCTAATTGACGCAACTTGCGTTTAATTTCAATATTTGCAATCGAGTGATACAAGGTCGAGCTGCTATAAAGCAATACCAAGCTAACACCATAAATAATGCTACTAGCATAATGCCAACTATCGTTATGCAGTGCTGACAGCCTAAGCATTGAAATTACGGCAAATACACTTAATATTGCACCAATACCATGGCTTAATGCATGTAGGCGCTCTTCAAACGGGGTATAAAACGTCGTGCTCATAAAGTTTACCATTGTTGTGTATGGCTTATTTTAGCATGACATTGTCAACTGCGACGCTGTTGTTGCTAGCAATTTATGGTTAGAATGCGCCATTTTCTACGGAGTTACTATGCATATTGCTGTGCAACCGCTGCTAATTATTGTTGGTTATGTCTGGCCTGAACCTAATTCTTCTGCGGCTGGCTATCGTATGCTTAGTTTAATTCAATTATTTTTAAGTCAAGGTTGGCGTGTTATTTTTGCCAGTGCGGCAGAGAAAAGTACGCACCGTTTCGAATTAGAGCAACTGGGTGTTGTAGAGCATAGCATTAACCTAAATGACAGCAGTTTTGATCAGTGGATTACTGCCCAGGCACCCGACGCAGTAATGTTTGACCGTTTTATGTTAGAGGAACAATTTGGTTGGCGTGTAGAGCAAGCCTGCCCACAGGCATTACGTATTTTGGATATGGAAGACTGTCATGCGCTGCGTGATGCTCGGCAACGTTGCTTTAATAGTGGTAATGAACTTAACCCAGATGCACTAAACTCTGAATTAGCGCTGCGCGAAATAGCAGCTATTTATCGTTGCGATCTCACCTTAGTTATATCTGAATTTGAAATGCAATTACTGCAACAACATTACCGCGTGCCTAGCGCACTATTATGTTACTGCCCGTTCTTGCTTGATGATGCCGCAATGCAATCTGCGGCCGAAATAACTGAACAGCCAGATTTTGCTTTTTCCGCCAGACAGCATTTTATTGCGATTGGTAATTTTCGCCATGCACCAAATTGGCATTCAGTATTGTGGCTGCAACAAACAATATGGCCACTTATTCGCAAACAATTGCCTGAGGCGGAGCTACATATTTATGGTGCTTATCCACCACCTAAAGCCACAGCGTTGCATAACCCTAAACAAGGCTTTTTCATTAAAGGTTGGGCAGATGATGCCTATGTCGTATTGCAGCAGGCCAGAGTGTGTTTGGCGCCGTTAGCATTTGGTGCGGGTTTAAAAGGGAAATTATTAGATGCTATGCGCTGTGGTACGCCAAGTGTTACTACCGACATTGGTGCTGAAGGTATGTTAGTTCTGGATGAGTGGGCAGGGTTTATTGCTAATGATAGTCAAGCATTAGCAGATGCAGCAGTGCGTTTATATCAGCAACAGGATACATGGCAGCGCGCACAGCAGTGTGGGTTTTCAATACTAAAAGAAAAATTTAGCCTAGCGCAACAGCAACAGCGTATTTGGCAACAGCTTAGCCAGGTTCAACAGCAATTAGATACCCATCGCCAGCAAAACTTCACGGGGCTAATGTTGCGACATCATGCTTATCGCAGTACTAAATTTATGGGGCAGTGGATTGAAACAAAAGCCCGTCTGGCTGCATTAACGCAGCCAGACTAGCGCTTTTTTAACGGCTACCGCGCGGCGCTCGCTGTCCGACACCAATGTGCTGTATCCACACTTTAGCGGCTACCTGACCATTGCCACTGGCTTTGGTTTTTGGTGCTTTAGCTGCAGGCTTAGCTGCGGTTTTGGTTGTTTTAGCTGCTGCGGCTTTCTTTTCAGCGGCAGGCTTAGCTTTAGCCTTAGCTGAACTATAACTAGCCCCAAGTTCTGCTAACTCAGCCAGACGAATGTTTTTGTCACCATCTACGCTAAACCAGCCTGGTTTTTGCTCCAGTTTCGGGGCTTTACCAAAAGCGGCTTTATAGGCTGCAGTAAAGTCGGCAACAACCTGATCTTTATCCAATTTGGTCATATTGATCCTTAACAGACATTATTTGTGCATGTAGCTCGCTATTTATACAACATTTTGCCAGGGTAAGACAAATGTACCGGCATTTTTTGTTTGTTACAGTACAATAGTCAGTATTATCCACCATGGAATACTCGTTAAATGATAGTACGTGACCAGTTAGTTAAATTTCTCAATGATGAATTACAAGTTGATAAAATTCGCGACTACTGCCCCAACGGTTTGCAGGTTGAAGGTAAAGTTGAAATACGGCGGATTATTACGGGTGTAACGGCTAGCCAAGCTTTACTTGAGGCTGCAATTAGCGCCAACGCGGATGCAATTTTGGTGCACCATGGTTATTTTTGGAAAGATGAAGCGGCACAAATTACCGGTATTAAAAAAAAGCGACTGCAGGCATTACTAGCAAATGATATTAATTTATTGGCTTATCATTTACCGTTAGATGCACACAAAACCCTAGGTAATAATGCGCAATTAGGCGCATTACTAGGCGTCGAGGGTATTACTGCCGTTGCCGGTGTTGAACCAGCCGGCGTGTTGATGCAAGGCCAGTTTAAACAAAGCACACCGTTATTAGCGCTTAAACAGCAGTTACAACAGCTGCTAGGCCGTGACGTGTTGGTAAGTGACGCAGGTATTGGCGCCGTAACAACACTAGCTTGGTGTACTGGCGGTGGCCAAGGTTATATTGAACAGGCCGCAAGTGCTGGTGCGCAGCTATTTATTAGTGGCGAAGTATCTGAAAAAACCATTCACTTATCGCGTGAGCTGGGCATTCATTTTATTGCAGCAGGGCACCATGCTACTGAACGCTATGGTGTAAAAGCGCTAGGTGAATATATTGCTCAGCAGTTTGATGTCGACGTTGAATTTATTGATATTGATAATCCAGCATGAAACACAAAACCGATCGTAGCTTCGATGGTATCGCTGCTAAATTTCAAAAAAATATCTATAGCAGCACCAAAGGCAAGCTTCGCCAATTGGTTTTATTGCGCGACTTAGCTAGGTTAGATGTACTGCAACAGCCAAGCAAAATTTTAGATGTTGGCGCAGGGCAGGGGCAATTAGCGTTAGCCTTAGCTGGGCAAGGACACAGTGTGCATTTAACCGATATTTCGGCTGATATGTTAGCACTCGCTCAGCAACAAGCTGCTGCGTTATCTTTAACCCAAGTGAGTGTTGAGCAAATAGGGCTGGCTGATCTGGTTCGCACGCATTCACAGCGCTATCCGCTTATTTTGTGCCATGCCATGCTCGAATGGCTTGCCGAGCC
Organism: Rheinheimera sp. D18; assembly: GCF_004345025.1. Lineage (GTDB taxonomy): Bacteria > Pseudomonadota > Gammaproteobacteria > Enterobacterales > Alteromonadaceae > Alishewanella > Alishewanella metallidurans. The sequence continues at coordinate 1,307,722 of NZ_CP037745.1, forward strand.
TGAACTTGCTATTGCCCAGTTGAGGCAACTACTTGAACCAGGTGGGATGTTATCCTTAATGTTCTATAACAAAGATGCAAAACGTTTTGCTAATATTTTGTTTGGTAACTTTGACTATGTGGCAGCAGATTTTCAGGTGAAGAAAAAGGTGAGTTTAAACCCACAGCATCCATTAACCCCGGATGATGTATTGCGCTGGTGCCAAGCTGCGGGGTTTAAGGTAATACAAAAAACGGGTGTGCGCTGTTTTCATGACTATTTGCGCGACCGTGGCTTGCAGCACAGTCATTTTGACCAGCTACTGGCCCTAGAGCTGCAATACAACCAAATAGAACCTTACGCTTCCCTTGGTCGATATCAGCATCTAGTGCTAAAAGCAGACTAGTTAAATTCAAATTTATACAATAAGTCGACCGTATCATTTACGCCGGTTACCGCTTCTAGGTATAAGCTGCGCATTAGGCGGTAACGCAAAGTAAATTCACCCAAGGCATTAAAAATACCGTAACCATATTTTAATTGTAAATCTCGGGAGAGGTAGCCGCTCACTGTAACTTGCGAGTTATCACCGGCGCCTGCGGTGTCTAAGGTTAAGTCTCTTAAACCGAAGGCTTCGCCCAGCTCGCCAACCACCTTGCTGCTAGATGACAATGTCATGCCAATTAGGCTAGTAGTAACTGCGTTACCGGTATCACCAGAGGTACTATCAAGATCACGACCCATTAATAAATAAGCTAAAGCATTAGCTTGGGCTTTTGCCGGCTCGGAAAAAATAACTACGCTGGGTTCATCGGCCGGGCCATTCACCCGGATCCCTGCAATAACATCATCCTCCATGTTGGCAGGATTACGAATAGCTTCGATATTTAAAAATGGTTGATCAGCAGGGCCGTTAAAGCTCATTTTACCTTTACGGATCAATAAATCTTGGCCATAAGCGCGAAAGGTTCCGTCTTGTAGAACCACTTCACCATTTAACTCTAAGGCTTGTTGCGGCTGTTGTCGTACCCGTAAGTTACCTTTTAATAAGGTTTTTAAACCAAAAGCCGATAATTTAACCTTATTACCCAGTACTACATTGATATCCGTTTGAAACAGAAAAGTAGACTTTTCTTCAAATGGTAAGGGTTTTAACTGTTTATCAAGCAGTACTAAATCATCTGATATCTCTACCGCATTTTGCGGTAGGCTATCAATACTAATATTGGCTGACGGAATAGTAACGCTGCCGGTTAAACGTGTTAGTTCTGGGCTGGCATGTAGCGTAAGATCGGGTGCTACTTTTAGCCGCGCCTGTGGCACCTGTAATTGCAGCTCGTCGCCTTTTATTCTAATTACCGCCTGCCAGTCAATTAACTGCTGCCAGCTTGCGTCGCCGCTAATATTAATTTCACCATTGGGTGTTTTTACCAAACCCAATAACTGTGCTTGTTGATCGGCAAAATTTAGGCTGATTTCGGCGTCATCAACATCAATAGGGGCTTTTTTACCTTTTACTCTGATTTTACTTAAGGCTATTTCACCGTTTAATAATGGTTGTTGCAAACTGCCGGCAATGGCTAAGTTGCTAGAAAGCTGGCCGTTAAACTCGTTTAGTTCACCTAATAGCGGTTGCAATATATCTAAAGCGAATTGCTGCAATTTCACATGCCCTTGTAACTTATTGCCTGCACTTTGTAGCTCACTAACTTGAAGCTCAGCATTTAAGCTAGTGTCATCAGTAAAATTAATAGCTAATGTATTCTTTAGCACGTCTCCACTTAGCGTGCTCTGCAGTGTTAGCTGATGCCACGAAATTGCCATTGGGCTATTGAGTTGTTGGGTTAGCTTACCGCTGTTGCTACTAATATTAAGCGTTGCCTCGGGTAAATTACCTAGCTGCCAGTTAGCTGCCAGTGTTGCATCTAAGGCACCCTCAATAGAAAACTGGCTAGGCATAAAAGCGGTTAATGTTGCTAAATTAAACTGATTAACATCCAGATTAAGCTGAATGTTTTTACTATTGGCGGTTAAGTTTTTACTTAGACAAACACTACTATCTTGTTGTTGCCAGCAATGCGGCGCCATTACAAATTGTTGTTTAGGAATAGAAACCTGCATCGTTGTAGCTTGCGCTAACTGCCAAGTACCTAGCATGCTACTTAATTCTGCTTGCGTTAGCTGTCCTTGCCATTGTTGTTGATCATCGGACAACCCGCCATTCAGTGTGAGTTGGGCGTTATAGTCATTACTATTTAACGCAAAGTTCAATTGATGTTTTCGCTCACTGCCGTCGAGACTTAGGCTAATTTTGGCAATTTTTTGCTCTGCAAAAGAGGCGTTATTGGCACTGAGACTCAGTTTGGTATTAAGTTTTTTTGCATCGTCTAACCACAGCACTGAGTTTAGCGTTAACTGTTCCAAATCAAATTGTTGCCAGTGCATTTGTTTAGCAATAATTTCGCCATTAAGTCTAGGTAATGCCCTGGCGCCGGTAACAGTAAATCGGCCATCTAGGCTACCTTTAGCGTCATTTATTGATTGCTCTAATTTAGGAATATCGATCAGTACCGATAGCTGCCAGTCTTGTTGCAATTTACCGGCTATAGCCACTGAGTTATCGGCGTGATTTAGCTTCAGCTCTGGGGTATTTAATTCAATGTCTCCATTACCGCTAGTGTCGGCAACGGTCAATTTTCCATCAAGCGCCAGAGCATAATCACGTAAACGGCCATTTAAGTTAATACGTTCTAAGTTGAGTTGCCAGCTGTTGTTGTCATTAAGAGTACCTTTATAGCTTAGCTCGCCTTGTAGTTGCCCAGCATAGTCGGGCCAAAAGGTACCGGGTTGAATATTATTTAGCTTGGTTACACCTTGCCATTGCAGGTTATGTTGCCAATTTGCACTAGCGGTCGTTTGAATTTGGCCACTTAGCGTATCAATTAGTAGTTTATCAAGTGTTATGCCGTTTAAACCAACAAAACCGGTAAACTCGGTAGCCGCGCTCGGTATTTGGACGGCATTAATACTGGCACGGCCGCTAAAGTCGCTGCGTTGTAAATCACCGGCAAATGATAACTGAGTGCGTGACAAGCTAATGTCTGGCTCTGTGGCTGATAGTGGCCATTGCAGGTTGTCACTACTAATATCTAACTGATGCGGAAGCTTTGCATCGAGTAGGTTAAGGCTTGCATTTAACGTTGCACTGACGGGCCCCAATGCAGTGATATCAAGTTGCAGTGCGGCTAAATTACCGCTGGCGTTAAGCCGCAATTGTTGCTGGTTAAAGTCGCCATTAATAACAGTTAACTCAAGTTGTGTTTGCAGTGGGTAGTCTTGTGCTGTCGTAACTTTTGCACTTGCATGCAAATTTGCTTGGCTGTGATGTATATCCAGCTGCAGTATATCCAGTTGCTGCTTTTGCCATTGTAGTGACAGTGCTAGTTTACTGATATGTTGCTGCTCGGTTTGCTGCTGTATCGTAAAGTCGGTTAACTCGAAACCATCAATAAATAAACTCAGTGGTAAACTAAAGTCGGGTAAAGTAGGCGGCTGATATGCAAAAGACGTATTACCAGTATCTGTATTGCTGTTATCAGCCAAATGTAATATCACCTGTTGCCATTGTGGCTGGGTAAGCTGCAGCTTGTTGCCCCAGACGTAAATCGCGGTATTAAAGCTATGCCAGTTTAGTTGGTTACCCATAATATCTAATTGGGCATCGTTAAGTTGCAACTGGGTTATGGTTATCGGCACTGGTAACCACAGGGGTGACATGGGCACAGCGGTAACGGCTGTTTCCGGTTCAGGCTCTGTTGCAGGCATAGTAAGTTGTATGCCGTTTAGCCCAAGCTTATCGACACAAATAGCCAATTTAAAAAAACAGCCGTTATTAAACGTTAGTTCAGCTTGTTGTAAAACTAGCTCCATACCCTGTTGCTGGTAGCGCACGTTATACAGGGTGTTTCCGCCTAGTACGCTACCTTGACTACGCTCTATATTTAGGCCGTCGACAGCGGCTTCGGCTAGCCATAGGCTTAGGTGCAAGCCGGGTGGCGTATATAACATAACGCCAGTTAAGCCTAGTAAAACCAGTAATGGCAGTACTAGCGTCCAGTTCAGCCATTTTAGGCACTGCTTAGCAATGTACTTGGCGCGCTGTAACGTCATAGTTCTGGACCCAAAGAAAAATGTAGCTGAAATTTTTGCTTGTCAACAGGTTCATCAATACCCCAGGCAAAATCTAAGCGTATTGGCCCAACAGGTGAAGCCCAGCGGATCCCGGCGCCGACGCCTTGTACCCAATCTGGCTTGTCATCCCAGGCGCTGCCATAATCGGTAAAGGCCGCTAGCCACCAATCGCCAGTAATTCTGTATTGATACTCGGCGGTGCCTGTTAGCATATAACGGCCACCGGTGGTTTCGTTGTCACTATTGCGTGGGCCTACCGACTCATAACCATAGCCGCGAATACTATTATCACCACCGGCATAAAAACGTAGAGAGGGTGGTAAGTTAAGTAAGGTTTCCATTAAAATAGCACCACCATCTACGCGGGTAACAAAACGATGATTATCACTAAGGCTACCAATCCAGCCGGCACGACCGCGCAAACGAATAAAGCTAGCGTCAGAGCCCCATGCTTGATCGGATATCTCAACTTTTAGCGATAGTCTGTCAGCAGAATAGGGCATAGCACCGCCTTTTTGTCGCGTTCGGTTATAGCTGATCCCTGGCATAATAAGGCTAATGTTGTCGCTTTGGTCGGCTTGGACGAAATCTTCATATAGCCAACGCACCGATGCCGTACGATACCAATCACTGCTTAACAACCAATGCCTTTCTAGCGCTAAATTAGATTCTTTACGTGAAATACCGGTTTCACTGCGGTGGCGAAACCCCAGTTGTACTTGATAAAAATCGGTGGCGGCAGTTTGTAACGGTAACTTGTAGGCGCCTTCTATACTTTGTTCAGTTTCTGATATGGAAATATCAGAACGCAGACTATGACCCGAGCTATTTAGCCAAGGCTTTAGCCAGTTAAGCTTTAATCTAGGGCCGATATCGGTTGAATAGCCAATACCAGTTTCGATGATATTGCGTTTTTCAGGCTCTAAACTAATCGAAATCGGCAGATGGTATTGCTGTACGTTATCTGCATCACCTTCAACTAAAATAGAACTAAACCAGCCGCTAGCTGCCAGCGATTGATTTAATGTACCAAGCTTACTGGCTAAGTAATCGTCATTTTCTGCAAATGGAAGCATTGAATTTAGCCGCGAAGAATCTATTTGGCTGCCATTAAAACTGATAGCGCCAAACTTATAGCGTGGGCCAGCGTCAAAGTGTAAATGTACAAACGCCTGATTTAATTCCGGTGCCACCTCAAGCTTGGCTAGGCTAAAGTTAGCATTAAAATAACCATGGCGCAGAGCAAGGTTACGTAGCGCACTTTTAAAGCCTTCATATTGTCCGTGGTGTAGCACCTTGCCGACAACCGGTGCTTGCTCTTGCAACAACAATTGAAATTCGGGGTCGGTTACAGCATCGCCAAACAGCTTAATATCGGCTTGTGCAATCAGTACTGGCGCACCAGCTTGCACGTTAATAGTAATGGCATAAGGGTCGTCTGGGGATGGGTCGATACTGATCTGAGCCTGATAATAACCTAAGGCCTCTAACGCAATGCGCGTATCTTGTTCTAGCTCTTTATGAAAACGAAAACCGGGGCGAACATCATCTTCATGAAATTTTTTCAGATAAATATCAACGTTGTCTTTTAGAGCACCCGAGATGCCCTTAACCTGCAATTTTATCTGAGATTGAGCGCTTAGCGTAAAAGGTGCAAGTAACAGGAATAGCAGCACGGTGCTGTTCAGTAACCTGAATATCGGCATTAGTAATGTATTGTCCTGACAAAACGTGATAAGAAAAACAACGCTATTATGGCCCAAAGGCAGTGTTACTGTATACCGCTACATATAAATATGCCCTGAACGATGCCCTAATTGTAACAGCAATTTATATTGGCGCATAAATTCAGTTATACTGAGCGCACAGTCAGGTGGTTCTACCACTTTCGCACAGGGTTATTATTATGAAAAACGTTGTTATTAGTGGCTCAGGCTTATATACGCCAACAGAAATTATTACAAATGACGAGTTGGTTAATAGTTTTAATCATTATGTTGATCAATTTAATGCCGTGCACGTTGAGGCAATAGCCTGCGGCGATGTTACGGCGTTAGCCCATTCTAGTAGTGAATTTATTGAAAAAGCCTCTGGTATAAAAGCGCGGCACGTATTACACAAAGAGGGTATTTTGGATACTGCGATTATGCGCCCGATCTTTGCGCGTCGCAGTGCAGAGCAAATGCCAGAGATGGTTGAAATGGCACTTGATGCCGCTCGTGAAGCCATGGCACAGGCTAATAAAACCGCGTCCGATATTGATCTTATTATTTGCGCAGCATCAAATATGCAGCGACCTTATCCGGCACTCGCTATTGAATTACAGCAGTTACTGGGTGCGAGTGGTTATGCTTTTGATATGAATGTGGCCTGTTCTTCAGCAACTTTTGCTATCAGTAACGCGGTAAATGCCATCCGTGGTGAAACCGCCAAGGTGGTATTAGTGGTTAACCCTGAGTTTGCCTCGCCGCAGGTAAATTATCGTAGCCGCGACAGCCACTTTATTTTCGGTGATGTATGTGCCGCCACTATTATTGAGGCTGAGGACAGTTGCACTAGCGATAACGCCTGGCGTATTAATAGTATGCGTTTAAAAACGGAGTTTTCTAATAATATACGTTGTGATGTCGGTTATACCGAACATTGTCTTCCTGCTGATCCGCTAGTGCCGTTTTTTAAGCAAGAAGGCCGCAAAGTATTTAAAGAACTCTTGCCTATTGTTGCCGATGTTATTTTAAGCGAAATGGCCAGTGCGCAGGTTGCGCCTGAACAGTTAAAACGCTTATGGTTACACCAAGCTAATATCAATATGAACATTTTTGCCGTGAAAAAAATTCTCGGCCGTGATCCTTTACCAGAAGAAGCTCCGTTAGTTTTAGATACTTATGCGAATACCGCTTCTGCAGGTTCAATTATTGCATTTCACAAATATAAAACCGGTTTAGTTGCCGGCGATCACGCTATTTTGTGCTCATTTGGTGCTGGTTATTCGGTAGGCTGCTTAATGCTACAAAAATGTTGATATTCGCCAATGGCAGACTAATAAAGGCCACGCATTTGAGTGGCCTTTTAATTGACTAAACAAGACTGAGTATTTAGTAAGCTTGACTGTGTACATCGCGAACGGCACGACCAGAAGGGTCGGTCATTTGCGCCATTTTCGCATCCCAAGCTAACGCTTCTGGTGTTGAGCAAGCAACCGATTTACCGCCCGGTACACAGGCAATAGCACCGGCGTGTGGAAAGTGCTCCTCAAAAATAACCCGATAATAATAGGCTTCTTTACTATCTGGCGTGTTCACTGGAAAGCGAAAGCTCGCGGTAGCCATTTGTTGATCTGACACTTCCTTTTCGGCATGGGCTTTTAAGCTATCAATCCAGCTATAGCCTACGCCATCAGAAAATTGCTCTTTTTGCCGCCATAAAATATCGTTTGGCAGTAAGCCTTCAAACGCTTGGCGTAAAATGTGTTTCTCCATTTTACCGCCGCCACACATTTTAGCTTGTGGGTTTAAGCGCATGGCAACGTCCATAAAGGTTTTATCTAAAAATGGCACTCGGGCTTCAATACCCCAAGCCGACATCGCCTTATTCGCGCGGTTGCAGTCGAACATATGCAAGCGGTCAAGTTTACGTAGCGTTTCTTGATGAAATTCTTGCGCATTCGGCGCTTTATGAAAATACAAATAACCGCCAAATAGTTCATCAGAGCCTTCACCCGATAACACCATTTTTATACCCATGGCTTTAATCTTTCGAGCCATTAGGTACATTGGCGTAGAGGCACGAATGGTTGTAACATCATAGGTTTCTAAGAAGTAGATCACATCGCGCAGCGCATCTAGGCCTTCTTGTACCGTAAATTCAACGGTATGATGCACAGTGCCAATGGCATCGGCGACCTTTTTCGCTGCCACTAAATCTGGCGAGCCAGCTAAACCAACTGCAAACGAGTGTAAGCGCGGCCACCACGCTTCGGATTGATCGTTGTCTTCGATTCGACGTTTAGCAAACTGCTGCGCAATGGCAGAAATAAGTGATGAATCTAAGCCACCAGACAATAATACACCGTAGGGTACATCAGACATTAAGTGGCTTTTAACACTGCGTACTAAGGCCGCGTTTAGCTCGGTTAAGCTGGCTGAGTTATCTTTAACCGCGTCAAAACTTTGCCAATCGCGTTTATAATAACACTGCAATTCACCCACTTTGCTATCAAAGTAGTGCCCCGGAGGGAATTCTTTAATTTGCTTACAAACCGGCACTAGCGCTTTTAATTCTGATGCGACAAATAGTTGGCCGTGTTCGTCATAACCATAATACAACGGGATAATACCAATATGATCACGGGCTATTAGATAGCGATTTTGCTCAGCATCATACAAAATAAACGCAAACATACCCTGAAGTTGGTCAATAAATTCAGCACCATGTTCTAAATAAAGTGGCAGAATAACTTCACAGTCAGATTTGGTTTTAAAGGCATAAGCGCTCGCGAGCTCATGCTCGAGTTGCTTATGATTATAGATCTCGCCATTCACTGCCAGAATGTGATTTCGATTATTATTAATGAGGGGCTGGGCGCCATTTTCAGTATCTACAATCGCCAGACGCTCGTGTACTAAAATGGCATTGTCGTTATTCCACACACCAGACCAATCTGGACCGCGATGACGTAATAACTTGGATAACTGTAGCGCCTGCTGGCGCAACGCTTTAACATCAGTTCTGATGTCAAGCACCCCAAAAATCGAACACATGGTAACCTCTATTAATTAATTTCGAATAAATACATTATTTGGCAGTGTGCACGTCTAAACGTGTCATTTGAATGTGCCATGCTGGCGCGAAAAAGCAAGTGATTTTTACTCGTATATTGTAGCGTGATAAAATGCCGCGGTTATGGCCAGAGATGAATAAGAGAAATGAAGCAACAATGTGATAAAAATCGGTTTAGCCCACCGCCGCATTGGCAGGTTGACATTATAAATACTAATCCGATTTTTGCTGTTATAACGCAAGCGTTTGCTGAACTAAGCGCAGAAAGCTGGCCAAGTTTAGCGACGTTAAACCAATGGTTAACTAACGACTATCGCTTCGTTACCAACGATAAACTCGAAGAGGACGGACGTTACTATGAGGCGTTTATTTACGCTACCAAAATGATACCTTGCCGTGAGCAAAGCTGGCACGACTTCTTTGGCGCACTCATTTGGTGTTTATTTCCGCAGACTAAAGCACTACTTAACCAGTTACATATTGCCGAAATTAAACAGCACGGCTTAAAACAGCGCAGTAAGTTACGCAATAAACTTACGCTATTTGATGAGTGTGGGTTGATTCTTTGTTTAGAACCCAGTGCGCAGCACCATGGCGCATTATTACGCAGCCATCAATGGCAACAGAGTTTTGTGCAACAGCGCCAAGATTGGTGGCGGGGCATTACGCCGGTAATTTTTGGCCATGCCTTATATGAAATGGCCACTAAGCCTTTTATTGGTTTAACCGCCAAAGCATTATTTATAGATGTGCCTGAGGGTTTTAGCCAATGGCCATTAGCCAATAAATTTTTGTTTTTAGACTCAGCGCTGTGTAATAGCATCGCAACACAAGGACTACTGCTTGATAGTCAGCAATTAACACCTTTACCGTTATTGGGCGTGCCGACGTGGTATCCGCCAAATGAGGTTGCTGAATTTTATACTAATACCAACTATTTTCGGCCCAAAACCAAGGCCGTGATGCCTTAAACCAAGCCGGTTAATGTAGTTTGGCGTAGTTGTTAGCCTGATTAAAAAGCCGTGTATATCCGTAAAAACCGCGCAAAGCGTGGTAAGCCATGTTTAGTTAGCCCGTTATAACGGTAAGTAATGGTGCTGCCAATAGCGGGTGGGTTTTTGCGTAAGGCATCGGTTAGGCCGCTACCGATAGCAAATTCTTGACCTGCGGCGTTTTTAACCAGCAATGCACCAACCATACCTTGATATTTGCCCTTGCCGGGCCGATAGCCAATTACCGTCGCTTCGGTATCAAGATAGCTTTTTAATTTTAGTAAATCGGTTGTTCTACCGGTTTTATATAATGCATCTTGATGATGCAGCATTAAGCCTTCTGCGCCTATGTTTTCCAGTTCTGCTAGCTTTTTAATCAGTTGTTCTTTATCGGCGACACGAAATTGCGGGATAACGTGCAAGTAAGCGCTATTTTGCTCGGCGACAATAGCCTGAAGTTGACTTAAGCGCTCGGTAAAGCTGCCTGCACCGTTGGGTAACTCAAAGACGTAATAACCCAGTTTTTGCCATTCACTATCAACTGGACTGTTTTTACTTATGCTACTTAAGGTATCAGCAAAGCGTTGCTGACCAAGCCATAGTTCACCGTCTAGTGCCGTGTTTGGGAAGTGGGCAGTAAACCACGTTGGTGCGGCAATAATATGGCCGCCGCGTGAAATTAACTGTTTGCCATCCCAATAAGCCCGAACACCATCCAGCTTTTCACTTACCCAATATTGGCGCACATCAAAGGTGTCGTTATATACCTCGGCTAGTATTAAATCGGGTTTAGTGGCGGCAGCTAAACTAAAGCTACCTAGTAATAAAACTAAAAGTAACAATTTGTTCATTACCTTTGCCCTGTTGCTAAAAATAAAAAGTATAGTAACCACGGCTTTTAATACAACCTAGTGCAATAAAAGCCAAAATACGCTAAGTCATGATGCGCCAGACTGTTTATATTTTGTTACAGCTTTCTTTTGTTTAGCTATTGTTTGTGTTTATAGGCTGGCTGATAATCGAGCCTAGTTAATGTAAAGGATTATCTAATGATTGAAGTAAAACAATTGGCTAAAGCGTTTGCGCTTAGTAAAAATAACAAATTATCAGATACTGAAAAACAAGATATTCGTTACAGTAAAGAGGCGTTTCATTCGGTACGTGAAGTCAGCTTTAACTGTGGCGATGGTGAAGTTCTAGGCTTGTTAGGCCCCAATGGTGCCGGTAAAACCACAACCTTACGTATGTTATCTACCGCGTTAAAACCTGATGCCGGCTCGGTGTTGTTAAATGGCGTTGACGTATTAAAACACCCGGTAAAGGCGCGGCAACAAATTGGCTTTTTATCGGCTGATACCGGCTTATACGGCAAGTTAACCGCGCTTGAAAATATCGCCTATTTTGGTCGTTTACATGGCATGAAAGAGCAAGCATTAAAACAACGTATCGATGAGCTATTTACCCTACTTAATATGCATGATTTTGCCAATCGCCGCGCGGACAATATGTCGACCGGTATGAAGCAAAAAACCGCGATTGCCCGTGCAGTTGTGCATAAGCCAAGAGTGGTTATTTTAGATGAGCCTACAACCGGTTTGGATATTATGACAGTGCAAACCGTGCTCGATTTTATCAAGGGCCTAAAGCAGGTGGGTACGCCGGTTATTTTTTCAACGCACCACCTAGATGAAGTGGCGTCATTATGTGATCGGGTAGTAGTGATTGATAAAGGCATCAGTGCTTTTAATGGTGATATTGCTGAGTTTACCGCGTTATCGCCAAATAGAGATTTACGCGAAGCCTTTTTATCGGTGTTACAGCCGGTAGCGCAAACGACAATAAAAACAGAGCAGGGAGTCGCTTAATATGTGGCAAGTTTATTTTAAAGAGCTGACAGAGCTTATGCGCGATAAAAAAACGCTGATCTTTGTTATTTTATTACCCATATTTATCTTTCCGGTTATTTTCGGTGTGATGGGCTTAGTGCTTTCTAGCACTACTAATAAAGCGATGAACGCAGAGCATCGTTATGTGATAGTTAATGCAGAACAAGCGCCAGAATTTACTGAGGCATTGTTTTATCATAAAAACTTCAAGAAAGTAGACAGTGATCTGGTTGAGCAAGACGCCCTAGCGCAAGCAATTCGTGACGATAAGTTCGATGTCGCTATCGTTATCCCTGCCGATTTTGCCAGTAAACGCCAGCATGTCGAGCAAGCAACCTGGCAAATAATTTATAACCAGTCATCACAGTTTGACTTTATGTATCGCTATTTCAACGAGTTATTAACTGACTACAACGAAAAACTACAACGGGAAAGCTTAACCAAACTAAACGTCGATCCCGTTAAGTTAGCCGCTATTATTAAACCGGTAGCCATTGAAAAACAAGATACTGCGGCCAAGCGAGAAAACATTGGTGAAAAGTTTGGCGCGCTAATCGCTTACATTCTTATCCCTTTATGTTTATTAGGAGCCTCGTATCCTGCCATTGATATGGGCGCTGGTGAAAAAGAGCGTGGCACCTTAGAAACCTTGCTTATTTGTCCTATTAGCCGCGTTAGTATTGTGTTAGGTAAGTTTTTTACCGTATTAACCACTGGCTTAGCCGGTGCGCTGATTACCGTTGCCAGCTTTGGTATTTGGGGCGCGATTATTGGCTCTTTAGCCGGCATGTCAGTAGTAGAAGAGGCAATGTCAGCAATTTCAATTACCGAGCTTGTGCTTATTTTCTCGTTGTTACTGCCTATTTCTGCGGTGTTTGCGGCAATTTTATTAGCCATTTCAATATATGCGCGCACGTTTAAAGAAGCACAAAATTATATTAGCCCACTCACCATTATTATGTTTGTGCCGCTTGTTGCCGCGATGATGCCAGGAATTGAGCTCAATGCAAAAACGGCACTAATACCCATTATGAACGTAGCGCTAGCCATTAAAGAGCTGATTAAAGGCACTGCAGATTACTGGATGCTAGCGCTTATATTTGGCTCAACCATTGCGCTGGCCGGTATCGCTATTGGTTTTTGTGTGCATTGGTTTCAGCAAGAAAAAGTGTTATTTCGCTAAGTACGACACGTTAGCAATAAACAACAACGCAGGCTTTTGCTGGCGTTGTTGTTTACGACGCATTTCAGTTTGCAAACACTATTGATAATAGTTCTTAATAGTATTAAAATGCCGGCGTATTGTTATTGGAGCGCTGTTATGTACGTCTGCCTATGTAAAGCTGTTACTGATAAAGCCATTAAACAAAAGGTGGCTGAAGGTGTATCGACCATGCGTGAGCTAAAAATGTGCACCGGTTTAGGTAGCCAATGTGGCAAATGCACCTGTCAAGCCCAGCAAATACTAAATTGCGAATTAGCACAAATATCTGCTACTCATTTTGCGTTGGCCAAACCCGCTGCTTAATTTGCATTAATATTCAAATTTATAGAATTTTAATTCGCAATATATTCTCTTCTAATACTATTCTGGTCATAATGTTGGCACTAGCCTAGGCCTACCTAGGTACTTATTAACGCATTAATGAGCGCAGATATGGATAAAATTAAACAGGTCGCTATTGTTGGCGGTGTGCATGGTAACGAATTCTCTGGTATTTATTTAGTTAAACAATATCAGGCTGCGCCTGCAGCCGCGGCTAGGCCAAGCTTTAATACTGAGCTGGTGTGGGCTAACCCAGAGGCTTTTCGTGCTAATAAACGTTATTTACATAGCGATTTAAACCGGCAGTTTAAGCTGGTTGATCTGGCCAATACGGCGCTAAGCAATTATGAACAAAGCCGCGCTAAAGTACTTAACGCGCAACTTGGCCCTAAGGGGCGGGCTAAAACTGATTTACTGATTGATTTACATAACACCACTAGCAATATGGGCGCCTGTTTAATTTTAACCCAAGCCGGTACTTTTTATAATCAGTTAGCCGCCTATGTAAAAATGGTTATGCCAGAGGCAATTATATCGCGTGACGAAGACCATATTGCCGCGCAAGACCATGCGCTTATGTGCACGCTTGGCCGTTATGGTGTGTTGGTAGAAGTAGGGCCGCAGTCACAGTCAGTGCTGCGTCACGACATATTAGAGTTAATGCACACTATGACGCAGCATATTCTTGATTTTGTTGAGTTGTACAACAACGGTAACTTACCGGCACTGCCTAAACATACTGAAGCCTTTCGCTATTTACACAGCATTAAGCTGCCAATGAACGAGCAGGGTGAGCGCATAGGTATGGTGCATAAAAATATTCAAGACAATGACTATCAACCAATTAACCCAGGCGATGCGATTTTTACTCTGTTTGATGGCACAGAAATTTATTACAACGGTGATGTAACGGTATACCCAACCTTTATTAATGAAGCGGCGTACTACGATAATAATTTAGCGATGTCATTAAACGAAAAAGTATTAATTACACTTGAGTAACATTTTCTAACTATTTGTGTTTTGCAGTTACGTTTTATGGCAACTAGAATACTAAATCTAAACAACCTAGGCGGGCAAAAGTGTGCCACTAACACTGCGTAATGTTTTTCTCGTTATTAGTTTAAACCTATTGGGCTGCAATGCTTTGCAATCTGCCGAGCCGCTGCGCCTGCTAACTGAGTATAATCCGCCGGCGGAAATTATTGATGAGCAAGGTAACGTAAACGGCGTTACCGTAAAGCTTATTCGTATATTGCAACAGCGGTTAAACCAGCCGGCAAGTATTGAGCTTATGCCTTGGAGTCGGGCGTTAAACATTGCTAAAGAAGCAAAAAATGTTGGCTTGTTTGAAACGGTTTATACCGAAAAACGAGCCGCATTATTTAAATGGGTTGGCCCACTGCGTATTAATAGTATTTCGCTGTACGGGGTCGAAACACGCTTAGGTAATGACGTTACACAACTGGTGTTTCCGGGCAAACTTATCGCCTGTAGCTATCGTGATTCAGCAACATCAGAAGAGATTATGCAATTAGGTTTTGTTGAAGGGAAAAATTTAGTACTAACTACGCGCTCAGGCGATTGCTTAGAGATGCTAGTTTTAGGGCGAGTTGATCTTATTGCCATAACCGAAGGCTCGGTCTCTAAATTCTTACCAAGGTTAGCGTCAACCTCAGAAAACTTAATTAAAGTTCACACCTTATCGGAACGCCGGCGTTATTTAGCGTTTTCAAAAGATATACCGGATGAAACCGTAGCACTGTGGCAAGCCGCATTAGAGCAAAGCTATCTTGACGGCACCATGCGTAAATTGTATCAACCGGTATATGGCGAAGACATTATTCGCCGATTAGAGCAATTTGCTGAACAAAAACATCGGATAGAACGTACTGCTACGCCAAGCATAAATTGGCATTACTAACCCAGATTGTCGGCAATGAAAGCCCATGCGGTTATAACGTATCGTATTTGGCTTTCTTCTCAATTAACTCAATAGCATAGTTATCCGGATCACGAACAAACGCAATATTGGTTGCCCCCCCTTTAACCGGGCCTGGCTCACGGCTAATTACGCCACCTTTAGCGCGAATTTTATCGCAAGCTTCATATATATTGTCTACTTCAAGCGCAATATGGCCAAATGCCGTACCAAGATCGTAGTTATCTACGCCCCAGTTGTAGGTCAGTTCTAACACTGCCGTGTCATGCTCTTCGCCATAACCGACAAAAGCCAGTGTGTATTTGTATTCAGCGTTTTCAGACTGACGCAACAGTTTCATGCCTAATATTTCGGTGTAAAACGCGATAGACTTATCTAAATCGCCAACACGTAGCATGGTATGTAACATTCTCATAAAAACCTCTATTCAGTTTTGGCGTTAAACCAGCAAATAATTGTCTTACACATTATATGTACTGCGCTATTTGTAATACCGCCACCGTCATGCGGCCTATTATGTTAACACACAATCGCATGTAAAAAGGGCGGCAAGTACTAAAAGCAAATAGCGGGTTTAATTTTTATACTGAAAAACAATACTGCAGCTTTATTCAGGTGTCACAGTTGCTCTTGCCAGATTAAAATGTACACTCTAACAATTCAGTCAAGCCGCCATCGTTTCGCGACGGGATTTTAGGTAAGCATACTCATTAGTGTCGTTTATACCTATCTTATACAAGGAATTTAGTTATGAAAAAACTTACCTTTTCAATACTGGTGCTAACCTTAGTTTTATCTTTTACTGCAACTGCAAAAGGTAGTTTTTCGCTTAAAAATACGGTAACTATTTAAAGATATCTAGTCAGTTTTGTCTTTAAACTCGCACAGATCTTCGATGATACAACTGCCGCAACGCGGTTTGCGGGCGACGCAAGTGTAGCGGCCATGCAAAATTAACCAATGATGCAAGTTGTACATAAACTCGGTTTTGTTCGGGGTATTTTTAATGATGCTTTGCTCGGTTTCTTCAACTGTTTTGCCTTTGGCATAGCCCGTGCGGTTGGCGACGCGCTGGATGTGGGTATCAACCGCGATAAAGTATTTACCTTCATTATCTTTTAGCCAACCAAATGCAGTATTAAGCACCACGTTTGCGGTTTTTCGGCCAACACCGGGTAGCGCTTCTAGGGCTGCTCGGTTTTCAGGAACTTGGCCTTGGTGTAGATCAACCAGCATGCGGCAGGTTTTTATGGTGTTTTCAGCTTTGGTATTAAATAAGCCAATGGTTTTTATATAGTGTTTAACGCCGTCTACACCTAAATCTAACATCGCTTGCGGTGTGCGGGCGACAGCGAATAGATGCTTAGTGGCTTTGTTTACGCCAACATCGGTGGCTTGTGCTGACAATAGCACTGCAATAAGGAGTTCAAACGGTGAGCTGTATTCAAGTTCGGTAGTCGGGTTTGGATTAGCCGCGCGCAGGCGGCTTAGTATTTCAATACGTTTTTGTTTGTTCATATTTACTTTAACCGCATTATTGTGCTGCGCCAGTGACTCTAGCGCGTGCAATGCTACCTTTGGCAACAGCCTCTTTTTGTTTGAGTTTACTATCAATGGTATTTTTAAGCGCAATAATTAGCCCCATACCTAAGAAGGCACCTGGTGGTAACATCGCTAGTAAAAAATGGCTGTCGACGCTAAATAGTTCAATACGCAGCACTTTCGCCCAGCTGCCTAGTAGTAAATCGGCACCATCAAACAGCGTGCCTTGGCCGAGTATCTCACGTGCTGCACCAAGCACCGTTAGCACTAACATAAAGCCTAAACCCATCATAATGGCATCAATGGCTGAGGGGAGTACCGCATTTTTTGACGCAAAGGCTTCAGCGCGGCCAATAATGGCGCAGTTGGTAACAATTAATGGAATAAAAATACCCAAAGATTGATACAAGCCAAAGGTGTAAGCATTCATCAGTAACTGCACTACGGTAACTAAGCTGGCAATAATAAGCACAAATACCGGAATGCGAATTTCGCTGGCAACATGGTTGCGCACCATAGATACCGCAACGTTAGAGCCAAGTAGCACCAATAAGGTTGCCGCACCAAGGCCAAGCGCATTGGTTATGGTAGCAGTAACGGCTAACAGTGGGCATAAACCCAGTAGCTGCACCAGCCCAGGGTTGTTTTTCCACAGCCCTTGAATGGCTAATTCTTTAAACTGACTCATAGCGTTACCTTATTGCTTTGGGCAATTAGCGGGTTGGGTTGCCAGCTCTGGGTGTTGCTGAATAAATAGCGTGGCTTTTCGCACCGCATTTATTACTGCTCGTGGTGTAATAGTGGCACCTGTGAACTGGTCAAAATCACCACCGTCTTTACGCACTGCCCATTTACTGGCGTTATTATCGGTTACGGTTTTATCGTTAAAACTAAAAATCCACGGCGAGCGGCGCGCTTCTATTTTGTCGCCAAGCCCGGGGGTTTCTTGATGATTTAATATTCGCGTGCCTAGTATAGTACCCTCTGGTGTAACGGCGACGATAAGATCGATATTGCCGCTATAACCATCAGGTGCTGTGGTTTCAATAAGATAAGCGGCGAGCTGGCCATCTTTGCGCCAACGATATAACGCTTGCGGGCTCGAGCGGCCTAGTAAGGCTTGATCGGTTACTTGAATGCAGTCTTGCAATAAGGCTTGATTAGCTTCTACGCTGGGCAGAACTTCGGATAAAATGGCTATTTTACTGGCTTGACGTTGTTGTTCAATCCGCGGCTCGGTTTGAATATGTACTAGGCTAAGAATAGCAACACATAATACCGCGACAACGCCAAGCGCCAGTGCATTTTTGCTGATTGCTCTAATCATTTAGTCTGGCTCCGAGCGCGATGGCCATAGGTTCTTGGTCTGGTGTAGTGATCAATTAGCGGCACCGCCATATTAGCGAGCAAAATAGCAAAGGCATAGGCATCGGGGTAGCCACCGAAATTACGAATTAAAAATACCAGTAAGCCAATTAATGCGCCATAGACTAAGCGGCCTGTCGCTGTGGTTGCCGCAGATACCGGGTCGGTAGCAATAAAAAATGCTGCCAACATAGTGCCACCGCTAAATAGGTGAAATAATGGGCCAGCTAAGGTGTCGGGTGCGGCTAAAGCCGCAATAGCTGATAAGACAAACAGGCTAGCGAGTACGGCAACGGGAATACGCCAGCTAATAACCTGCTGTTTAATTAACACTAAACCGCCGGCTAAATAAGCCAAGTTAACCCATAGCCAACCACTGCCAGCAAAGGCAAAAAATACCGGGCTTTGCCAGCTTTCATCTAGCGTTAGGCCTCGGCTTAAATCGGTGCGTAAGGTATCAAGAGGCGTCGCCATAGTGATGCCATCTACGCTAGTTTGTAGTTGCGCTAGGCTAAAACCGCTGCAACTAAACTGAGTAAATACACTGCATATCGCGTCTAATGGCGTTAGCGTAACACTGTGTAATGAAAGCGGCGGTAGCCATTGTGTCATCTGCACCGGAAATGAGATAAGTAGCAACACATAGGCAGCCATCGCAGGGTTAAATAAATTATTACCCAACCCACCGTAGAGTTGTTTTACCATAATAATGGCAAAGGCTGTACCAATAACAATAATCCACCATGGCGCGTAAGGCGGAATGGCAATAGCAAGTAAAACGGCCGTCAGCATAGCGCTATTGTCTTTAAGCCTAGGCAATACAGGTTTATTGCGTAGCCGTAACACAAAAGCTTCGCTAAACCATGCCGTGATAATCGCTAGCAGTAATTGTATTAACACCCCATAACCAAATAATGCCGCTTGCACGGCGATACCGGGTAGACAGGCCATGATAACCATAAGCATAATTTGCGACGTGCTTTTTTGGTTATGTTGGTGCGGCGAACTAGCTATTTTAAAACTCATAAGGTGTCATCGTCCGCTTGTTTACGCGCTTTAACCCGAGCAATAGCCGCGGCAATAGCGGCCTTGCGTGGATCTGGCTCTGTATTTTGACTACTTACTTCAGTAGAAGGTGATACCGGAGCCTCTTGTGTCACTGTGCGCTCGGCTGTCACGGAATTTTGTTGTTTGGCTTTAGCCCGAGCAATAGCTGCGGCAATGGCAGCTTTGCGCGGGTCAAGCTCAGCCGTACTGTTGTCGGTTGCACTGGTTTGTTGCTGCTTGTTTTTTGCTCTGGCGATAGCAGCGGCAATAGCGGCTTTGCGCGCATCAGCAGGCTCTGCTTGGGTTTCTGGCGTTGTTTTTTCTACCTCGGGTGCGGCTGTTTCTGCTAGGGCTTTTTGTTGTTGATACTCACGCGCCTGTTGCTTTTTTTGCTCCCGCTCAGCATGTAGCTGTGCGGAGCTAGTGTCGCTATTGTCGGCTACGGCTGCCTGCGCTTGTTTGGCTTTAATGCGAGCTAATGCTTCGGCTACGGTATTATTGGCACCACTTGCCAGCTGTTGCTGTTGGCGTGTGGCCGCCAGTTGCTGATTTCGTGCTAAGCGTTCTTGTTTCTCATGTTCAAGCCTTGCGTTACGAGCTTCAAAACGTGCTTTGGCTTGTTCTGCTTTTACCGCTTCGCGTTGTTGTTCGCGAATATCGGCTTTGGCAACGCGATAATACTGCACTAGCGGAATTTCGCTGGGACAAACATAAGCACAAGCACCACACTCAATACAGTCGGCAAGGTTATATTCGTTTAACTTGTCGCTATCTTTGGCTTTGCTGTACCACAGCAACTGTTGGGGTAACAAGCTGGCAGGGCAGGCATCGGCGCAAGCGCTGCAACGTATACAGTCCATTTCAACTGTCGCCGCCGGCAGCTCTTCAGCGGTTGGCGCGAGAATACAGTTCGTGGTTTTTACTACAGGTACATTTAAATCTGACAGGGTAAAGCCCATCATGGGGCCACCCATAATTACGCGTTGCATTGGTTCGGGTTGAAAGCCGCATAATTGCAATAGGCTAGATACCGGAGTACCTAATAAGGCGATCACGTTTTGTGGTTGGTTAAGTGTATTGCCGGTAACGGTAACCACGCGTGATATTAGCGGGTGATCGTCCAGTACGGCTTTAGCAATAGCAAAGGCGGTACCTACGTTATGCATAACGATACCAATATCGAGCGGCCGTCGGCCATTTGGTACTTCTTTATTAGTAAGTAGCTGAATAAGTTGTTTTTCACCGCCAGAGGGATACTTAACTGGTACAGCCCGGACATAGTAGTTTTCACGCTGGCTGCAAGCGGCCATCATTGCAGCACAAGCAATAGCCTTATCGTCTTCAATACCAATGAGCACGGCTTTGGGGTTAAGCAGATGGCAAAGAATATCAATACCTTTGACGATAGTGGTTGCCGCCTCCTGCATTAATAAATCATCAGCAGTAATATAAGGCTCGCACTCTACAGCGTTAATAATCAGATAATCAATCGGTTGTGACGCACCAGATTTTAAGTGCGTAGGAAAGCCTGCGCCACCCATGCCAGCGATGCCGCTATTTTGGATCCGTGTTAATAATTGCGCTTTGTCACAACTGGCAAAGTTTAATGGTTCGCGCTCACGCCATTGGTCTAAACCATCTGGCGCTAAGATGAGTGTAAGCTCGGGCAGTGCTGATGGATGCGCGCCGGTATGCGGAGCTATCTGTACCACTGTGCCTGACGTTGGTGCATGCACTGGCACTACCATCGAGTTGTCTGCACTGGTTAGCTGCTGGCCTTTTAATACGCGTTCACCTGCACGTACAAGTAACTGTCCGGCCACGCCAATATGCTGACGCAATGGAATATACAAACGATCAGGCAGCGGCATAACCGCAATCGGTTTTTGGTTACTTAGCTGTTTGCGTGTGGGCGGATGAATGCCTCCGTGAAAATCCCAGAGCACACCCGCTTGAATTTGTTTAAATAAACTGGGCATGGTTTTACTCCACGATCTTCACAGGAATAGCTGATAAATCCCACTTCCAACGCTCAGTGGTGTTGGCCAGTGGCACCATATCAATACAATCAACCGGGCAGGGCTCGACACACAGATCACAGCCGGTGCATTCGTCGACAATGACGGTATGCATTAATTTTGACGCACCAACGATGGCATCAACAGGGCAAGCTTGAATACATTTAGTGCAGCCAATACACTCGTCTTCGCGAATATACGCAACGCGTTTGATATTTTCTGTTTGGGCAGCGTTTAATGGTTTAGCTTCAACCCCTAATAAATCGGCAAGTTTGCGAATAGTGGCTTCACCGCCAGGGGGACATTTATTAATGTCGTCACCATTAGCAATGGCTTCAGCATAGGGCTTACAACCAGGATAGCCACACTGGCCACATTGGGTTTGTGGCAAAATATCGTCTATTTGATCAACCAGCGGATCGCTTTCTACTTTAAAACGAACCGCCGCATAGCCCAGCACAGCACCAAAAATTAGCGCTAACACACCTAAAGAAATAAGCGCGGTAACTAACGTCATTACACTTTCACCAAGCCAGTAAAGCCCATAAAGGCCAGCGACATTAAGCCGGCAGTAATCATGGCAATAGCGGCGCCTTTAAACGGCACCGGCACATCAGCGGCGGCTAAGCGCTCACGCATTGCGGCAAATAAAATTAACACTAACGAAAAGCCAACGGCTGCGCCAAAGCCATATACCACTGAATTAATAAAATTATGTCTAGCGTTTACGTTAAGTAGCGCTACGCCTAATACCGCACAGTTAGTGGTAATTAATGGCAAGAAGATACCCAGTAGGCGATATAGGGTAGGGCTGGTTTTGTGCACCACCATTTCAGTAAATTGCACTACCACCGCGATAACTAAAATAAAGGTTAGTGTACGCAGATAAAGCAGGTCTAGAGGCGCAAGCAGATAGTGATCAACCAGATAGCTGCATAACGATGCCAGTGTTAGCACAAAGGTAGTTGCTAATGACATGCCTATAGCCGTTTCTAGTTTGCTAGAAACGCCCATAAAAGGACAGAGACCTAAAAACTTTACTAGCACAAAATTGTTCACCAGTACGGTACTGATCAACAACAGCAGAAATTCAGTCATCGTATCGCTCGGGTAAAAATAAGGGCTGTATTATGCAATTAAGCGGCAATAGACACAACCGGATAAAGCGTAGGGGTATTGCGGCGGTATTGATAATACCGCCGCGGTGTTAGCTTATAATGGCGCCGGTTTTCCAACATAGTAGCCTTGGTTACCGTCAATAAATAACGATTCAAGCATGTGTTTTTCTTCCTGTGTTTCTACGCTTTCGGCAAAAACACCTACGCCGATGCGGTGTGCTAAATCGATCATTAAGCGCATAAAGTATTGATTATTTTTATCTTCGTTTATATGTCGCGTGTAGCTACCATCCATTTTTACGTAATCTGGTTTTAAATCACGGAAAAACTTAAATGAGGTAATGCCGACACCAAACTTTTCCACTGTAACTCGTGAACCGGCGCGGTGTGCCATATCAATAAAGCGTTTACTGGTTTTTAAATTTTGCTGCATACCAAATTCGGTAACTTCAAATACTAATTTAGCGGCAATATGTGCATCTTTTAATAAGCGACGTTCTAACCAAATTATAAATTGATCATCATGTACACAACGAGCGGATAAATTTATACCAAAATATTGATCTTGTAAGTTTTTATTCTTTATCGTGGTAAGCGCTGTTTCAATAATTAATCGATCAACAGCGACAATACGATCTAGTTTTTCTGCCATGGCCAAAAATGAAGCAGTAGGCAAAATTTGACCTTCTTGGGTTTTAAAGCGTACTAATATTTCCGAGTAGGCTTTGGCTGAACGGCTTGAAGGCTGAATAAGTTGTGCCAACAAACTAATACGATTATTAGTTAATACGTCGTCAATAACGTTGCGCCAGTTCTGGTTGCCGTAGCCACCGCTAGCCATTTCAAGCCCAGATGACTCTTTTTGTAAGTGCCATGCGTTAGGTTGTTTCGTTTGTGCCAAGCTGATAGAGGTATCAGCAATGGCGAGTAACTCACCTAAAGCTTTACCCGATTCATAGCAGACTAAACCGGTGTAGGCGACAGAGTCTAACTCTGAGCTTTTTTGATATTCGTTAAAACGGCTTTGCAATTGCAAGGCAAAGTTTTCTGCTTCTTTTGGCGTGATCCTAGGTAATAAAATACCAAAATCAGAGCTGTTTAAGCGATATACACGATGATCTTTATAGCCGCCGCACAATTTTTTAATTAACTCAGCAATTTCTCGTATATAACCATCGCCTTCCTGAAAACCTCGCGTCTGGTTTAGCGTTTGTAGTTCAGTACAGCGCGTAATAGCAAACACACCAAAATCGTTGCTTTCATTATTACGAATAGTATCTTCGTAATACTGTACGAAACGATTACGGTTCGGTAAGCCGGTAACTGAATCTTTATAGGCTTCTTCAGCTATTTGATTAGCATTGGAGGCCATCTCGTTGTATTGGCTGCGAGTATAATTAGCTAACTTTTGTAAAGCCGTATTAATTTCGGAAAATTCAATCGGTATTTTTTGCCAGTTTGGTTCGGCTTTTTGTGGGTCTTGGATAAAGCGATCGATTAAATCATTTACCGCACTAGTGGTGCGCCGATAACTGCGGGTAATGCTACGCTTACTTAACAACACCGGGAACCAGCCTAGTACAAACGGCAATAGCATCAGCATTAACAACATTAACTGGAACTGTTCTAAGCGGGCACTAAAGTCGAGTTGGTAATTAAGCTGAATATTGTGCTCTTGGTTACGCAACATTTGTGGTTTAAATTCACTACCAAATAATTGTAAAAGCCAAGCTCCTAGCGGAGCTTTATTACCGTTTACATTTTGTTCGTGTAATACAGTGCCGTCTAACTGACTAACGCGTAAGCTTTTAAGGTTAAAACTGCGGTCCAGCTGTCGGCTTAATACTTTGCCATCGCCGGTAATATGGTTAGCTAAAATTTGTTCAATAGCCGTTTTGGCATTGTCTTCGGATGTATTCAGTTGTTGCTGGGTATACATAGTCAATATAACCATGGCAGCACCTGCCAACACAACGGCTGACAGTAACTGACTGATAAGCAAAGTACGCAATATTCTCATAAGCTGTGATCACCAGACATAACTGATTTCCTTGTCCAAACCTTTAATATAGGTTTTGGAGCCTGCAATAGAAAGCTAATTAAATCAAAAAAATAGGAATAAATACACTAATTACGATAGAAAGGCATAAATACAGGTAGTAAAGGTGGCTCCCCAGACTGGACTCGAACCAGTGACCTACGGATTAACAGTCCGCCGCTCTAACCAACTGAGCTACTAGGGAATTGAAAAGATATAAAGTTTTGGCTCCCCAGACTGGACTCGAACCAGTGACCTACGGATTAACAGTCCGCCGCTCTAACCAACTGAGCTACTAGGGAAGGGTATAAATAGTGTTTATGCTGTTGGCTCCCCAGACTGGACTCGAACCAGTGACCTACGGATTAACAGTCCGCCGCTCTAACCAACTGAGCTACTAGGGAACAGCATTCAACGGGGCGCAATACTAATGCCAGCTATACCCCCTGTCAACACTTTGAATCACTGATTTTCACTAACTTGAGCTACTTGCATAATGTTTGAACAAAGCGCTGTTTGTAGCAGCAACTTTTTCTGAAAAAAATTAAATTTTTTATATAGCACTAAAAAAACTGAGCTATGCCTAGTGTCTATGCGCACTGCACAGAGTTACCCACAGAATCTGTGGATAACTCTGTGAGTTGTCAGCGTGTTAGTTGGGGAAACACCGGTGTCTATTGGCTTGGCTGCAGGTCAAGCAACTTGCGACGAATATTTTATTTGTTTTATAACAATGAGTTACGTTGGCGTGTCTGCTGTGGCTATGCTTTGCGAGCCGAATTGGCTTTCCTCGGTGGATTTGTGAACTGTTTTACTACAAATGGGGTATTTAGATAAATACCATCATTGAGTAGAAAATCAGGATGAAACGGCATAGCTTGCACTCAGGCTTTTCTTTACAATGGCGCTACGTCGGATCCAATTTGTAATTATGACCAGAAAAAAAAGCACCTATTCATTAACTAAAGACGATATTCAAGCCACGCTTGTCGCTATGACATTGCCAATGTTAGTAGGCATGATTACGTTAATGACGTTTTCTTTGGTCGATACGTTTTTTATTAGCATGCTCGGTACGGTTCAACTTGCCGCTATCAGTTTTACCTTTCCGGTATCTTTTGCCCTAATTAGCTTATCTATAGGCTTAAGCATTGGAACCTCTGCAGTTATTGCTAAAGCTCTGGGTGCAGGGCGTTTAGATGATGCCCGAAATGACGGTCAAGTTGCGTTAGCGTTGTCGTCAGCGTTAGTTGCAATATTGGCGGTGTTGGGGTTTTGTTTTAGTGCACCGCTATTTTCCTTGCTGGGTGCTGATGCCGACACCCTCGTTTATATTCATCAATATATGGACATCTGGTTTTGTGGCGCGGTGTTATTAGTGCTACCCATGGTAGGAAATGCAGTGCTTCGTGCTGCCGGCGATACGAAAACGCCGAGCATTATTATGGTGTGTTCAGGTTTAGTGAATGCGGTGTTAGACCCGATACTTATTTTTGGTTTGGGGCCAATACCGGCGATGGGTATGCAAGGCGCGGCTATTGCAACCCTTGCTTCTTGGGTGTTGGGCGCGGTGCTTATTCTGCATTTATTAATCAAACGCCAACTGATTAGTACCCATTGGATTAACGCTGTTGAACTGCTTACTATTTGTCGTAAAATTTTGCGTATTGGTTTACCCGCTGCTGGTGCCAATATGTTAACGCCGTTAGCGATGGCTATTTTAACGGCCATGATGGCAAGCTATGGTGCGCAAGCGGTTGCTGCTTTTGGTGTTGGTGCAAGGCTAGAAAGCATCGCTTGCATAGTCGTGCTGGCATTATCGATGACCTTACCGCCTTTTATTAGCCAGAATTACGGCGCAGGCATTATGCAGCGGGTGCAACAAGCGTATCGTTTGTGTGGCCGTTTTGTGCTGTTTTGGCAGTTTGGCATCTATCTAGTGTTAGCCGTACTGGCGTATCCGCTAGCACGAGTATTTAGTGACGAGCCAGAAGTGGTACGTATTGTGTGTTTATTTATTTGGCTGGTACCGTTAGGGTATGGTTTACAGGGCATCACTATTTTAACGAATTCATCGTTTAATGCGCTACATAAGCCCGGTAGTGCGTTGGCACTGAGTTTAGTGCGCTTATTTATATTTTATGTGCCGATGGCATGGTTGGGCGGAAATTTATTTGGTATTACCGGCTTATTTATTGGCTGCGTTATCGCCAATCTGTGTACTGCAGTGCTAGCGTGGCGCTGGTTTAATTATGCGGTAACGCGCACGGTATCTGAGGTTACAGCATGACACGTCACTTTGAATTAGTTTCTCAATATCAACCGGCGGGCGATCAGCCTCAAGCCATAGATAAGTTAGTTGATGGTTTAGTCTCAGGTCTAGCGCATCAAACCTTGCTGGGTGTTACCGGTTCAGGCAAAACCTTTACTATGGCCAATGTGATTACGCGGGTTGATCGGCCAACGTTAATCATGGCGCATAATAAAACTTTAGCGGCGCAACTATACGGCGA
The DNA here is from genome assembly GCF_004345025.1 of Rheinheimera sp. D18. Lineage (GTDB taxonomy): Bacteria > Pseudomonadota > Gammaproteobacteria > Enterobacterales > Alteromonadaceae > Alishewanella > Alishewanella metallidurans. Next base: position 1,334,678 of record NZ_CP037745.1, read on the forward strand.
AATGAAAGAGTTTTTTCCGCATAATTCGGTCGAGTATTTTGTTTCGTATTACGATTATTATCAGCCAGAAGCGTATGTGCCCTCTACCGATACCTTTATTGAAAAAGATGCGTCGATTAATGAGCATATAGAACAAATGCGTTTGTCAGCAACTAAAGCACTGATGGAGCGCCGTGACGTTATTATTATTGCCTCGGTTTCTGCGATCTATGGTTTGGGTGATCCAGAATCGTACATGAAAATGTTGCTGCATTTAAAAGTGGGTGACATTGTTGACCAGCGTTTTATTTTGCGCCGTTTGGCAGAACTGCAATATAGCCGCAATGATATTGAGTTTCAGCGCGCAACCTATCGTGTTCGTGGTGATGTTATTGACGTGTTTCCAGCTGAATCTGACGATATTGCGGTGCGAATCGAATTGTTTGATGAAGAAATTGAGCGGCTGAGTATTTTCGACCCGCTAACTGGCGCCGTAGAAAAAGTAGTAACCCGTTTTACCGTATATCCGAAAACGCACTATGTGACACCACGCGAGAAAATTTTGGCGGCGGTAGATGAAATAAAAATAGAATTAAAGCAGCGCCGTGAAGAGTTAATTACCAACAATAAACTGGTAGAAGAGCAACGCCTAAGCCAGCGTACCTTGTTTGATATTGAAATGATGGTAGAGCTGGGGTATTGCTCAGGTATCGAAAACTATTCACGCTATTTATCTGGCCGAGCCAATGGCGAGCCGCCACCAACCTTACTAGATTATTTTCCCGCTGACGGCTTGATGTTTATTGATGAGTCGCACGTTACGGTGTCGCAAATAGGCGCTATGTATAAAGGCGACCGCTCACGCAAAGAAAACTTGGTTAACTATGGTTTTCGCTTGCCGTCTGCGTTGGATAATCGGCCATTAAAATTTGATGAATTTGAAGCCATAGCGCCACAACGCATTTATGTATCGGCAACACCTGCCGTATACGAGCTTGAGCAGTCTGCTGGCGAGGTTGTTGAACAAGTAGTAAGACCAACCGGCTTGCTTGACCCAATCATTGAAATTAGGCCGGTAGCCAGTCAGGTAGACGATTTACTGTCTGAAGCTTTTATTCGTGCTGAGCGAAAAGAACGGGTTCTGGTAACCACGCTAACGAAAAAAATGGCCGAAAACTTAAGTGAATATCTGCATGATCATGGTGTTAAGGTGCGTTATTTACACTCAGATATCGACACTGTCGAGCGGATGGAGATTATCCGCGATTTACGCTTAGGCGTATTTGATGTTTTAGTGGGCATTAACCTATTGCGTGAAGGCTTAGATATTCCTGAAGTGTCATTAGTGGCTATTTTAGATGCGGACAAAGAAGGCTTTTTACGCTCAGAGCGCTCGCTGATCCAAACTATTGGCCGTGCCGCGCGTAACTTATCAGGCCGCGCTATTTTGTATGCAGATCGTATTACCGGTTCAATGCAACGGGCTATTGATGAAACCGATCGCCGCCGCGTAAAGCAGCAGCAATTCAACCTAGATCATGGTATTTCGCCAACCGCGATTAAAAAGAAAATATCTGATGTAATGGATTTGGGGCAAGACACTAACCAAGCGTTACCTATGGTGGCGGAGAAGCTGCGCTTAGTTAAAGGTAAAACACCGTACCAAGTTGAGGCTGAAATTAAGCAGCTTGAACAAAAAATGCTGCAACATGCGCGTGATCTTGAATTTGAGCAAGCGGCTGCGCTGCGAGACAAGGTGCATATGCTTAAACAAGCGTTATTAGAATTATAAATGCCTTGTAGAGTTAGCTAAATAGCCCGAATTCATTGATCGTTCAGACATAGCTGCTAACATGCGCCCGATCTGGCATACCTGCTCGATCACGTGCATTTATTTAGTAAGGGACAATTATGAGACGTACAATACTTGCAACCTTGGTTACGGTTTTTTCGGCTTCGACATTTGCTAGTACTTTTCAACATCAGACAGACGCTAACTTTGGCTGGCTTGATATAAATGGCGCCGAGCTGCAACAGTGGAATTTAGCGCATCAATTTTATCTTGCCCCAGTTAATTTAAATGGCAAAGCGCCTTTCGCCGAAGCCGGCTTTTTAAGCCGCATTGCTAGCGTTAACGGCACATATAGCTACACAGATATAGATTTAGGTGCTACTAGCCAAAGTAGCAGCAATTGGTCTATTGGTGGCGAATACAAAGATATAAGCCACAACTTTTATGCGAGCGCGCAATTATTAGAACTGAATGGCAGTAAAGACCGCGCCATCTTAGCCAGCGCTGGTTTGTTTATTAGCTCTGATTGGCTGGTTAAACTCGATGCACGTAATATCAGGCCAGACAGTGTTGGTAGCTATACTGAATATGGTATTAGCACGAAAAAACTGATGGCGTTAGATAATGGTAACTTTATTAATATTGAAGCCAGTTTTATGGACGTGCGCGGCGATAACGACTCGGAATACAGCGTAGCGGCAGATTACTATTTTGGCCGTAATATTGCGTTAGGTTTAGCCTATGATTGGACCTCAGATGACGTGGTTAACGCCAACAGCGATAGCATAACCGTGCGGGGTAGTTGGTATTTGCAGCCGAATATTGCACTGCGTGCTGCGGTTAGCTTTGACTATCTTGGCTCTGGTGAAGAGCAATATCAGTTAGGTGCTAGCTACCGTTTCTAGCACGATAGCAGCAGTTCGCTTCAACTTACCCGCCAACTTGGCGGGTTTTTCCTTTCTGAATTAAATTAACAGGTTTATACTTAGCCGGCACATACCCCTATGTTGCTGTTATTGCGCAAAATATCGCCAATAAGCTAGGCTATACCTGTTAATTTGATTGTTAGGAACCCTTACTATGCCAGCTAAGAACCTGCTGTGTTCTGCTTTTATACTCTCTGTTGTATTTTTTCTTAACGCGTGTGAGCACGCTACAGAGCAGGTAACAGAGCCTTTAATTCGGCCGGTTAAACTGTTTACCGTCAATGCCGGTGGTGCAGGGGTGATCCGGCAGTTTCCGGCGGTAGTCGAGCCTAGCGAAAATGTAAGATTAACCTTTAGGGTTGGCGGTAAGTTAACTAAGGTATTGGTGCGACCTGGGCATAGTGTTGTGGCTGGGCAACTTTTAGCCAAGCTGGACGACACTGACTTAGCCCTAAAAGTAGAGCAAGCTAATGCGCGTTTTGAGCTGGCCAAAACCCAATACGAGCGGGCAGAGCAATTGTTAGCGCAAAAACTGGTATCACAATCGGTATTTGATGAAGCTAAAGCCCAGTTTCAGGTAGCATCAGCAGATTTAAAAACCAGCACAACCGCGTTAAGTTATACCGAGCTACATGCGCCTTTTGCCGGCATTATTTCTCATCAGTTAATTGAAAATCATGAAAACGTGGCCGCGCAACAACCTATTTTAGAGCTGCAGTTACGTGGCAGTATCGATATTGTAATCCAAGTGCCAGAAGATGTTATTTCTAGCGTAAAAAAAGAGGTCGATTATAAGCCCGATGTGATTTTTGACACGCATCCAAAATATCGTTATCAAGCAAAAATTAAAGAATGGAATACTCGCCCAGACGCAGCAACGAATAGCTATAAAGTGGTGTTTAGTATGCCGAACCCAGAAGAGTTTAATGTGTTTTCTGGCATGACGGCTAACGTTATTGTGCAGATGGATAAAGTTAGCCGTCACGACAATTATATTAGTTATATTCCCGCCAGTGCGGTGTTTAGCCCTGCAGCGCAAAGTGTGGATGAGCAACAGAATTATGTTTGGGTGTATAACCCAGAATCACAGCAAGTTAACCAACGTTTAATTACTATTGGCGAACTAACGAGTGCCGGTTTAGCCGTAACCTCAGGTGTGAAAGTGGGCGAGCAGATTGTTAGTGCTGGCGTGCAGCAGCTTAGTGAAAAACAGCAAGTAAGGCCGTGGGTGCGTGAGCGGGGGCTGTAATCATGGATTTTGCCGCTTACTTTATTAAAAACCGTACCTCATCATGGCTGTTTGCCTTAATTTTATTATTTGGCGGCGCTATTGCTTATAGTGGTTTAGGCCGTTTAGAAGATCCGCAGTTTACGCTAAAACAAGCCATGATCATTACGCAGTATCCAGGTGCTTCACCGCAACAAGTGGAAGAAGAAGTTAGCTATTTGCTGGAAAATGCCATTCAACAACTGCCTTATGTCGATCATGTTACCTCGGTGTCTAGTGCTGGTATGTCGCAAATTATGGTTGATATGAAAGACACTTATCGAGCTAAAGAGCTAAAGCAAATTTGGGACGAACTACGGCATAAAGTCAGTGACTTACAAGGCCAACTGCCACCTGGTGTTGGTGCGCCCAGTGTCCGCGACGATTTTGGCGATGTCTATGGTATTTTATATGCGGTTACCGGTGATGGTTTTACTGATGATGAGCTGCGTGACTACGTTGATTTTCTGCGTCGTGAATTAGTTACCTTGTCGGTGGTAGGTAAAATAGTGGTTGGTGGTGCACAGCAGGAACAGGTAATTGTTGAAATTTCTCGCTCACGCTTAGCCGCAATTGGTATTTCACCCGCGCAGTTGGCTAACCTGTTTCAAAGCCAAAATGTGGTGTCAAATGCAGGTTCAATTAAAGTTGATGCCGAACGTATTAGAATTCACCCTACTGGCGAGTTTCAGCATGTATCTGAACTTGAAAGCCTAATTATAAGTAACCCCGCCGCAAGTGAGCTAATTTACCTTGGCGATATTGCCACCGTGTATCGCGCGCCAACCGAAACACCGATGCAGGTGATCCGCCAAGCCGGTAAAAATGCCCTTACTTTGGGCATTTCGTTTAGCTCTGGCGTAAACGTAGTAAAAGCTGGCGAGCAGGTTGCGCTGCGTTTACAACAGCTAAATTATAATCGGCCAATGGGTATAGAGCTGCACACCATATACAACCAGCCGGATGAAGTATCGCAATCGGTAACCGGGTTTATTATTAACTTGGCCGAAGCTGTGGCTATTGTGGTTATCGTGCTGCTGGTATTTATGGGGCTGCGCAGTGGCTTTTTAATTGGCCTGATCTTGCTACTTACGGTGCTTGGCACCTTTATATTTATGCGGCAAATGCAAATTGAACTGCAGCGCGTGTCGCTTGGGGCATTAATTATTGCTTTAGGTATGCTGGTTGATAATGCCATTGTGATAACCGAGGGCATATTAATTGGTATGCAGCGCCGTTTAAAATTAGCAGACGCGGCATCGTTAATTGTTAAGCAAACTCAGTGGCCACTGCTTGGCGCCACCGTTATTGCGATAACGGCATTTGCGCCTATAGGTTTATCTAGCGACGCTACTGGCGAGTTTGCGGGCAGTTTGTTTTGGGTATTGCTAGTGTCATTGTTACTCAGCTGGGTAACAGCCGTTACCTTAACGCCATTTTTTGCCAGTATGTTATTTAAAGATCGGTTGTCGCCAGCAAATTCTACAGAAAACAATACACAAACTAATGATGCGGACCTATACAAAGGTGTTATTTTTAACGTCTATCGCACGGCTCTGCGCTTAGCGCTGCGTTATCGCGCCCTAACTTATATCCTGACGGTAGCGTTGCTAGTTAGCAGTTTATTGGTCTTTACTAAGGTAAAGCAGGTGTTTTTTCCGCCCTCTAATACGCCTATTTTTCTCGTTGATTTGTGGCAGCCTGCTGGCACAGATATTCAGTATTCCACGGCGCAAGCAGAAGAAATTATGGCCTATTTGCAACAGCAAGAGGGTGTAATTAATATTACCTCAACCTCTGGCCGCGGCGCTGAGCGCTTTATGCTGACTTACCAGCCAGAAAAAATATATGCTGATTACAGTCAGCTCATTGTGCGCATGGCAGATAAAGCCATGTTGCCGGCAATAATGGCTCAGGTGCGCGAGCATATTTATCTGCATTATCCCAATATTGAATCTAAGCTAATGCGCTTGGAAGTAGGGCCATCAACCCCTGCTAAAGTTGAAGCGCGGTTTAGCGGCGCTGATCCTGATGTGTTACGGCAGTTATCTGAGCAAGCACAAGCGATATTACTCGCCGATGCCGGTGCGCATAATGTTCGCGACAACTGGCGTAATAGGCAAAAGCTGATCCGGCCAAGATTTAATGAAGCTATGGCGCGCCGTGCTGGGATCAGTAAACAAGATATTGATGATGTACTGTTAAGCAGTTTAACGGGTAAAACTTTTGGTGTGTATCGTGACGGTACGCATTTATTACCTATTGTTGTGCGCTCTCCGCTTAGCGAACGTGATAATGTTGATGCCTTATATGACTTACAGGTATACAGCAATAAACTTGGCCGCTATATCCCTATTACCCAAGTAGTGAATGGTTTTGATTTACAGTGGGAAGATGCACAAATACAGCGCCGTGATCGTAAGCGCACCATAACAGTAATGGCTGACCACGATATTCTTGGCGACGATACCGCAGCGAACTTGCTAGCGCGAGTAAAAGATAAGATTGAAGCCATACCCTTACCTGCGGGTTATTTTTTACACTGGGGTGGCGAATATGAAAAGCAGCAAAAAGCGCAAAAGGCGCTATTTGGTTCGCTACCTTTAGGTTATCTGGTGATGTTTATTATTACCGTGTTGTTGTTTAATTCATTACGCTCAGCGCTAGTGATCTGGGCCTGTGTGCCGTTAGCGGTTATTGGTGTCAGCTTTGGTTTAAGCTTAATGGGCGCCCCTTTTGGTTTTATGGCGCTATTGGGCTTTCTAAGTTTGTCTGGCATGCTGGTTAAAAACGGCATTGTACTGGTCGAGCAAATTAAGCTTGAATTAGAGCAAGGCAAAGAAGCCTATTTAGCTGTATTTGAAAGTGCGGTTAGTCGGGTACGGCCAGTTGCTATGGCCGCAATAACCACGATTCTTGGCATGGTACCCTTATTGGTAGACGATTTTTTTGCCAGTATGGCGGTGGTTATTATGTTTGGCTTAGGTTTTGCGACAGTACTCACCTTGTTATTCTTACCTGTGCTGTATTGCACAGTATTTAAAATAAAAACGAGAACAGAATAATGATCAGTAAGTTTTTATCTCCAGTATTCGTTAGTACCGTACTGTTAAGTGCGGGTGCTTATGCCGCAGCTGATTGGTTACCCCCATTACCGCAGTGGCAGGGGGCGAGTGAAGCCTTAATTAAAAATAAAAATCATCCTTGGGTTAGCCCAGCCGAGCTTACTGATTTAACTGATAGCCCCAATTATGCCGCTACCTTAGCGTATCTACGCAAACTGGTAGATAGCTCTGATTTACTTGAATTGGAGCAGCTAGGCGAAAGTGCGCAGGGTAGGCCGTTGTATTTGGTAAAGGCCAGCTCTGCACTGCATAAAATAGCGCAAAACCCGCAGCGACCCATGCTATTAGTACAAGCCGGTATTCATAGCGGCGAAATAGACGGTAAAGATGCCGGCTTAATGTTATTGCGTGATATTGCTCATGGCGATAAAGCTAACTTACTTGCTAACACCGATTTTTTATTTATCCCGGTATTCTCGCCAGATGGTCACGAACGTCGTTCGGTTACCAGTCGGATGAACCAGCGCGGTCCAATAACCCAAGGCTGGCGCGCAACTGCGCAAAATCTGAATTTAAACCGTGATTACGCTAAAGCCGACACGCCAGAAATGCGCGTATTAATTGATGTAATAAACCGGTATCAACCGGATTTATATATCGATATTCACGTTACTGATGGCGAAGATTATCAGTACGACATTACCTATGGCTTTAACGAACCCTTTGCTGCGATTAGCCCCAATGGTGCCAGTTGGTTAGCCAAATTATATCGGCCCGCGGTAAATGCTGCACTAACTCATGCTGGGCATATTCCCGGACCGTTAGTATTTGGTGTTGATAGCAAAGATTTCAGTAAAGGCATTAGCGGCTGGACAGCTAGCCCACGTTACTCTAATGGTTATGGTGATGTTAGGCATTTGCCAACGGTGTTGGTAGAAAACCATAGTCTCAAACCTTACCGGCAGCGGGTACTCGGTACCTATGTTTTGCTAGAGCAAACGTTAAAATTACTTAATGAGCAAGGCAAAGCGCTGATTTTAGCCCGACAAGCTGATTTACAAGCGCGGCCTAAACGCATGGTGTTAAGTTATAAAGCCAGTGAACAGCCTGAATTTGTCGATTTTGAAGGTATGGCTTATCAGCTTAAACCTTCAGCCGTTAGTGGCGATACCTATGTGTACTGGACCGGCGAGCCGAAGTTATACGAAAAACTGCCAATATTTTGGGATAAAGTAGCAGATAAAGAAACTGTTATTCCTAAAGCTTATTGGTTGCCACCTGAGCAGCACGAGGTGATCCAGCGTTTAAAAATACATGGTATTGAGTTAAGTGTATTAACCTCGCCACAAAAACTGACTGCACAGCAGTTAACAGTAACGCGTCATAGTTTTACTAATGCACCGATTGAAGGGCATTTTATGCCGCAAAATGTGCAATTTAGTAAGGAAAATGTCAGTCGTAACTTAACTGCGGGTTGGATAAAGGTGAGTACAGATCAGCCGCTGGGTCGGTTGGCAGTAGCGTTACTTGAGCCTAGCGCACCAGACTCGTTCTTTAGTTGGGGCTTCTTCCCAACCCTATTTGAGCGTACTGAATACTTTGAGCCCTATGCGATAGAGCCGCTAATTAACGCCATGCTAGAGCAACAGCCAGATTTAAAGCAGCAGTTTGAACAAGCACTGGCAAATGATGCAGCACTGCGTAGCAGCCCGCGTGAGCGTTATAACTGGTTTTATCGCCAGATGCCGTATTACGACCAAAATTACCTTAAATATCCGGTATTAATAGAGATGTAGGCTTGCGCTTGCATCTCTATCTCCACTTAGCCTAAAGCTATACTTTTAAACCCCAATCGTGCCAAGCCTGTTCAGCTAGGCTGGCCCGAAATTCGGGGGCGGCAATATCAATTAGCCCGCGCGCGCGTTCCGTTAAGCTTTTTGCTCTTAGATTAGCAATACCATATTCAGTCACAATATAGTGGGCATGAGCGCGAGTAGTAACTACACCAGCGCCAGGGCTTAATAACGAACTAATACGCGATACCGTGCCACCTGCAGCGGTAGCAGGCAGGGCGATAATAGCGCGACCACCTTCAGACAGCGATGCGCCACGAACAAAGTCCATTTGCCCGCCGACACCTGAATATACTTTAGTACCTAACGAATCGGCACAGACCTGACCGCTTAAATCGACTTGTAACGCACTATTAATCGCCACAACCTGTGGGTTTTGGCGTATTACTGCTGTGTCGTTGGTGTATTCCACATCAAGAAAGCTAACCAGTGGGTTATCGTCGATAAAGTCATATAACTTCTGGCTACCCATGGCAAAGGTGGTAACAATTTTACCGCGGTGTTTGCGTTTATTTTGGTTGGTAATAACGCCGCTTTCAATCAGTGGCAATACACCGTCAGAAAACATTTCGGTATGAATACCTAATTGCTGGCGATCAGTAAGATAACGCAATGTCGCATCAGGAATCGCGCCAATACCCATTTGTAAGCAATCACCATCGCGAATAAGGCTGGCTACATTGCTGCCTATTTTGTCGGTTATCGCATCTTGTGCTGCGGGTAAGTGCAGCGGAATAGCGGCGGCATGCTCAACATAGCGGTCAATTTGGCTAATATGAATAAACGAATCACCATGGGTGCGCGGCATCATTGGGTTAACCCAAGCAATTACCTTTTTTGCCATTTGTAATGCGGCACGGGTGGCTTCAACTGATACGCCAAGGCTGCAAAAACCATGATTATCCGGTGGCGACACCTGAATTAAGGCAACATCTAATTTTTGTTCGTGGCGACGAAATAGCTTAGGAATTTCTGATAAAAAAATCGGTACATAATCGGCTCGGCCACAGTTAACCGCATTGCGTGTGCTGCGGCCAACAAAAAAACAGCGCTGGCGCAAATGACCTTCAAGCTCTGGCGCACAGAGCATGTCGCTATTTTCAGTATGCAGTTGCAGCAAGGTTAGGTTGCGCTTGCTAAGTGCAACCTTGGCTAGCGCTTGTAATAGGTAGTAGGGGGTAGCCGCCATTGAATGGCACCAGATTGAATCATTATCGGATAAAATTTGTAGAGCTTGTTCTGCACTATCAACTCGCATTGGTGTGATCTCCTAGCGTTTCTAGATTAAGTAACATTTAGCCTAACCGTTTTCTGTGCGCACATTATGACAGGGATCAAAGAGTTACAGCCAGTGTTATAAAACTAAAGGATAATGAATAAGGTGTTAGTAATGCTACCGCTATTAATTTTTTAATCTGCTCGTTAGAGGTATTGTCGAAATGAAAAAGCCCCGCGGCGTGATGCCAGCGGGGCTTTTGCTTAAAGCAAACAGCTTAGTTGTTTTTAGCTGCTTTCTTTTCTTTTTCTTTAGCAATTACCGCTTCAGCTACGTTGTTAGGGCATGCAGCATAGTGAGCAAATTCCATAGAGAACTGACCACGACCTGATGTCATTGTACGCAGGCTGCTGATATAACCAAACATTTCTGATAATGGCACGTCAGCTTTGATCCGTACGCCAGAAACGCCAGCTTCTTGACCAGAGATCATGCCGCGACGACGGTTTAAGTCACCGATAACATCACCAACGTGATCTTCTGGGGTGAACACGTCAACCTTCATGATTGGCTCAAGTAATTGCGGGCCTGCTTTTGGCATACTTTGACGGAATGCACCTTTAGCTGCAATTTCAAACGCGATAGCTGATGAGTCAACGGCGTGGAAACCACCGTCTACCAGTTCAACTTCAACGTCTAATACTGGGAAACCGGCCAGAGGACCCGTAGTCATCATAGACTGGAAGCCTTTCTCAATGGCTGGGAAGAATTCTTTCGGAACACTACCACCAACTACTGAAGACTTAAATTTAAAGCCAGTGTTTTGCTCGCCTGGGCGAATAACGTAGTCAATTTTACCAAATTGACCAGAACCACCAGATTGCTTCTTGTGCGTGTAGCTATCTTCAATTTCACGAGTAATAGTTTCGCGGTAGGCAACCTGAGGTTGACCAACAACTAAATCAACACCGTAGGTACGTTTTAAAATATCTACTTTGATATCTAAGTGTAATTCACCCATACCACGTAAAATGGTTTCACCTGAATCGGTATCAGTTTCAACACGGAAAGTTGGATCTTCTGAAACCATTTTACCAATCGCAATACCCATTTTATCAACTGAGTTTTTGTCTTTTGGCGTTACAGAGATTGAAATTACTGGCTCTGGGAATACCATTGGCTCTAGCGTACATTCATGCTTAGGATCACATAATGTGTGGCCAGTTTGGGTATTATTTTTCATACCTACTAGCGCAATGATGTCACCAGCCTGAGCTGAGGTTAAATCGATACGGTCATTCGCGTACATTTCAACCATACGGCCGATACGTTCAGTTTTACCCGTGAATGAGTTAAGGATGGTATCGCCTTTGTTCAATACGCCAGAGTATACGCGTACGAAGGTTAGGGCGCCAAAACGGTCATCCATGATTTTGAACGCTAATGCGCGGAACGGCTCGTCAGCAGAAACAACGGCGAACTTGCCATTTGGGTTGCCTTCTTCATCAGTCAGAGGCTGTGGGTCAACTTCAGTTGGCGATGGTAAATAGTCAACAACCGCGTCTAATACTAATTGCATACCTTTGTTTTTAAAGGCAGAACCACAGTATGTAGGGAAGAATGCTAAATCACGTGTGCCTTTACGAATACAACGCTTTAAATCTTCAATTGAAGGCTGTTCGCCTTCCATGTACGCCATTAACAGGTCGTCGTCTTGCTCAACAGCCGTTTCTACTAACTGCTCGCGGTACATTTCAACGTCATCAGCCATATCAGCTGGTACGTCAGATACCGTGTAGTTATCTGGGTTACCTGAGTCATCCCAGATGTAAGCTTTACGAGTTACTAGATCAACTACACCACAGAATGTTTCTTCACGACCGATAGGTAAGGTCATGATAAGTGGCGTTGCGCCTAATACTTTTTTAACTTGTTCAGTTACGCGGATAAAATCTGAACCGATACGGTCAAGTTTGTTGATGAAGATTAGACGAGCTACTTCTGCATCGTTCGCATAACGCCAGTTGGTTTCTGACTGAGGTTCAACACCGCCAGAACCACAGAATACACCGATACCGCCATCCAGTACTTTTAATGAACGGTAAACTTCAACCGTAAAGTCAACGTGGCCCGGGGTATCAATAACGTTAAAACGGTAGCCTTTCCAAAAACAGGTTACTGCAGCTGACTGGATAGTAATACCACGCTCAGCTTCTTGTTCCATAAAGTCGGTAGTCGTTGAACCATCGTGCGTATCCCCGGCTTTATGTATTTTACCGGTCAGTTTCAGGATACGTTCCGTAGTGGTGGTTTTGCCGGCATCAACGTGGGCGAAGATACCAATGTTTCTGTATAAGGATAAATCTGCTGACATAGTAATCTCATTAAGCTAGGGTTTGAAAATAGTGCGACAATATACAGGATTTCAAATCGATTTACCCGAAAAAAAACAAGATAAAGCGATGGTTTTTTATTCGTGCTGCAATATTGTCTTGTAAAATTGTCGATCTACGCTGTTAAAGCTATGTAGTTTTACCACTGCTTACTAATGTGTAAGCCAACAGTACTAAGGCCCGCAGTAGGCGTGATCTGAAAACCGTAATAGGGTTTACTAAAATAATAACTGGCAGCAATACCAATTAATGCACCAGCGACAACATCGCCAGTATCATGATGATCATTTTTTACTCGGGTATAACCAACGTAGGTAGCTAGAGCATAAGCGGGCGCACCATACTGCCAACCATACCGGCGTTGTAAAAAGGCCGCACCTTGAAAGGCCATGGCACTGTGACCGGATGGAAAGGCATCGTTATCTGAGCCATCCGGGCGATTTTTATGAATAGTACTTTTTAAGGCATAGGTCGCGGCAATAGTGCTGGCAAAACTATAATAGAATTGCGTTGTACCCTCGTCATCGCCTAGATATTGGCTCATGCCCCAGGCTGCTGCTGGTATGGCAATACGCAGTACATCAGCAGCTTTATCTTCGCTATTAGCCTGCGCGTTTTGCAACGGCATAAGGCTTAGTAGTGCGCTAATGGCCCAGTAATAAATGCGCGGTTTCATGCTTACTCCGTAAATTTTTGCTTAGATAGCGATAATATTTAAAGCCCAAGTTGTTACAACGCGCATTATTAAAACTCAATATACTGCGGCCAACCCAGTAAAGGATTGGTTAAGCCTTGTTTACCTTCCAATGCGTCAAGCCGTTCTGGCGTGGCGTCGGTTAAGGCTAATGCTTGATAGTCTTTCGCAAAGGATAAAGTACGCAACAGCGCGGGAATAAAGTGCTGGCCTAAATCTTGGCGGATAGCCTCGGCGTTAGCCGCTGGCAATTGCGCTAAGGTTGCTTCGGTTTGCAGTTCAATAAAGGTCGGGTTAAACCAATGCTCTTGCAGTGTAATAGTGCGTAGCCGTTGTTTTAAATCTTGGCGTACTTTATCGCTGCCAGTTAGAGCGCGATATAACACCACTTCGGCCAGTACTTCTTCCAAACTAAAATGATCAAACTCATCAAAGTGCGTGCGTACGTAAAACTGTTGTTGTAATAGCTGCATTGACTGGCTGCGGCGATGCTCGGTTAAGGCGGTTTGATAGTGTGCCCAACCGTACCAATCTTCTGCATCTGGTGGGCTAGATATATTTTGCACTAACTGTTCTTCTACATCACCGTACAGCGAGGTTTTACCCGTTTTTTTACTTACCGTTGCCAGCATACTCCAGCCTTTTTGAAACGGCTTTACAATACCTTCTGGTGCAAGCAATAGCCCAAGTGCGCGTTCGGTATCGTTATCGCTTAGCTCTTGTAGCCCCAAGCTTACTATGCCGATGATGTCGCAGGCCGCTTGCTCTAATAAATGCATTTTATATTTATTATAAAATTTATCGGCAAATTTCAGGCTCATTAACACCGCTTTGCTTTTCAGCTGAGTTAGCTGTGCGCTGCTTAAGGTTTCTGCGGCCTGAGCTTTGCTGATCACTTGGGTTAAAAACGGGCCAAAACTGCCATCACGTAGTATTAACTGCATGAAATATACCCTTAATCGAGGAAGCTAAACATGTCGTCTACTTCGCTGTACTCGTTATCAACGGCTTGGTTTTTCTCTTTGGCTTGCATTACTAGCTCAGCAGCAAATTTATTAATAATGCCTTCCCAGCCTGAGTTTTCATTACGAATAAGTGCTTTTATTGCCTGCTCTACGTCAGGGGTTAACTGACGAATTAATGCCAGTAAACTGCGTGGATCATCCATGCTCAGGTTATGCACATCTTCTACTTGTTGCCGTTCGGTGTAGGCTTCAGCTTCTTCTAGATGCTCTTCATCTTCGTGTAGCTTGTCTTCCCAGTAGTTTTCATACTCCAACACTTCGCCACGGTATAGCTCAATAAAGGGAATGCTTAAATAAAATAAACCGGCCGGATCTTCGGCAATACAGTCTAAAATAGCCGCTTGTTTTTCTTCAGTTTCTTGGGTACGAATGAGGTAGGTTAAAAAATCAAAGGTGTGCTGTTTTAAATCTTCAGCATTATTTTTAATTTTCTCTTCCCAATACAGCGGTTGCTGACACACGATATCGCGAATACGCTCTGGACTCATTAGCTCGGAAATAATCGATGGGAACGAAATGTCATGTTCGCTGTTAATCTGGGTTAGCGTAACAATATCAATGCCTTCAATAACCTCTACCAGCTGCGCATCGCTCATCGTATTGGCAATGATTTCAAATCGTTTGCTGGCTTGCTTCGGTTCAATAACGGCTAATTCTTTAATTTCTGCGACAGCGATTTCAATTAAGTTGGTGCTCATTAAACTTACTCTCCCTTAAAGCGTATATCGTCGTATTGGTCGTTATAACCGTCTTCTTCGTCTTCATCGTCGTCGTTCGTGTAATCGTCGTTGTCGTAGTTATGCTCGGCATCAGCGTCATCATCATCGTCGTGCTCTGGCTCTGCAGCACTGCTACGACTAGTCGGTTTCACCTTGTCATTTTCTAATAAAAACAATACCGCGCACGCTTCAATTAATGCCGCTTCTGAGTATGAGCGAACTGCTTTTACGAGCTCTAAATCAGGGTTGCTAAAGGCGACTGAGGTTTTAAACTCATCCCAGCTTGGCACGCTAGCTTTACTGATCCATTGTTGCCATTGAGTTGTGTTAGCCGCTGAAAACTTAACTCGGCCATACAGTGCAATCGGTAAATATTCTGGTAATGACTCCAGTAGTTTTGGCTCGGCCAATAAAATGGTTTTTATCTTTGCCGTAAATTGTTCTAACGCATTTGGCGTTTCAGGATCCATGTACGAATGGATGTTTTCTAGTGCATCAGTTTGCAACGCATGCACGCGTGTCATATTCAATTTTGTCGTCATAGTAGTCTCACGAAAATCGGCTTACGAATAGTATTGATCCCACAACTCCTGCATGGCAGAGGCCGGATCGTTAACGATGACATTGTTAAAATCTTTAATAAATGCCGCTTTTTGCTTTGCATCTGATAACACATTATAGGCAGCGGTTATGCGTTGCAGCTGCTCGTTGGCGTGTTCTTTTTCATCGTCGCTAGCACTATGCAGTTTATCTGGATGGTATTTGTTAGCTAAGCGACGATAGGCTTTTTTAATATCGTCATCGCTGGCATTGGTTTTTACGCCAAGAACGCGAAAGTGGTTAATCATAAGTTATCCTGAAACACGAAGACCTAAATAACAAGACCGGAAACACCAAGAAAAAGCGTGTTTGCCTGCTGTGCTAATGGGTAAATAGCAAACAGCAGGCAATAATAACAGATCGCGTGCGCCAGTTCACCTGATGCCGTAATTGTGCTTACTTTAGATTATGAATAAACCAAATTGGGTCAACGCTGACACGAAATAATAACGGTGCAAATTTATTAAAGTTGTTGGCGTTAGCTGGGCATTGAATGTTGTCGGGGTAATGCTTTTTCCAGGCATCATTTACCAGATACAAGCTATCTTTATATACCGCAACGCCTTCTACTGCGGTTTGTACCATTTTTTCGTAAGCGGGGCAGTTACTGTTACTGCCCGTGGGCGCGTAGTAGCTCATTTGCATGACAAAAGGTGGTTGTTGTTGGCTAATGTCGATGATCCATAATTGGTCGTCATTTCGTGCTACGGCAACTAAATAACCCGGATGGTTTGCTTTGGGGCTGGGTAAGTAATCCAGATCGTTAATCGGGTGGTCTTTATCGTCTGGCACCGGCAGGACAAAGGCACTATCTTGCACTTTTACATAATCATCGTGCAGCCAAAACTCTGTGTTATAAGGTGTTTTGAATATCATTGGTGCATTAGCGGCATTTTGCTCTAAGGCTAAATACAGATTACCACTGTTATCAAAGGCTAAACCTTCAATGCCATCGTTAGGCGCATTGCCTACCAATGCCGCTTTAGGAAACTGCACTGGCCGCACTGCGGTAATTTGCGCTTGTGTTAAGGCTTTATCGGCTTCAATTTTCACTAATAGCGTAGGGTAGTCGGTTGAGTTGGTTTCACCATAACGTGCTTTACATTCTGGGCTTAGGCTCACAAAGCGCGAGTCTTCGGTAACGGTAATTAGTACGGTATCGTCGTGGCGATCCCAAGTTAATGCTTCAAAATCGGGATATTGGCGAAACAGCTCACCAAAGCAGCCGTTTAGTACCTGGTCTGATACTGTAATGGCAATTGGCGGCGCATTAAGCTGTGCGGTTTGTGGGTTAACTTTCAGTAATTTATTGCGCATCGCTTCAATCGCGCTATTGTCACCTAAATGAATAATTTCGTTATGGCGCCAGGTAAATCCTGAACTTTGCGGATCAGTTAAGGTTTCACCTTGTAAATCGGTAAGCCAGATACCGGCGGCGTTACCGAGTTTTACTTCATTGGCGGCGCTGGGCAGTGCAGTGCAAGCTAAGCCCATTAAGGCAACAGTGGTGACAAAAATAGAGCGCTGTATAAACATATAAATACCAAGATAACGATTAGTGTTTTAACTAGTGTGCCAGCGAAATGTGACAAACAAAACTCTTAGGGTAGATTTAACGCTCTGCCACCATCTAATTCAATTATTTTCCCGGTCAGATACCGGCTTTGTAGTAAATAGAGCACAGTGTTGCCTAGTTCGCTGGCGCCTGGCTCTATTTGCAGTAATGACTTGTTCAACGCCTTGGCTTTATAGGCATCATCATCGTGCTGGTTAAACATCAGTAGCGCCGGAGCGATGGCATTTACCTTTACCTTGGGCGCTAACGCACGAGCAAAACTTAAGGTTAAGTTAGTCAGTGCTGCTTTAGATGCCGCATAGGCCATATGTTTTGCGCTACCCACGCTGGCAACAAAATCGGTTAGATGAATAATATCACCCGCGAGGGCACTTTTGGCCAGCAGTGGTGCCAGTGCGCGATTAAGAATATAGGGTGCTTTTGCATGTACGGCGTGCATAGCATCAAATATTGCGCTATCGGCGGCAATATCCAAATCGGGATTGTTTTGGCTTGACGCATCGGCATGCCAGTCAGAGGCATTGTGGATCAGTGCACGTAGTTCGTTAGTCTGGGTAAAAATATGTCTAATAAAATCTGCCAGCGCAACACTATTGGTAACATCAAGCTGAAAGCATTCAATGCCGGCTTGGCGTAGTCGAGACAGCCCTGGTTTTTCACTGCGATAAGTGGCGATAACGCGATAACCAGCTTGGTTAAGCGTTAAAGCACAGTGCAAACCGAGGCGCTGTGCGGCGCCGGTAATAATAATGACATTAGACATTCAGAGTTCCTGTGAACCAAAGGTAAAGTGCAGTATGATGTAACCGATACGTTACATCGCCGCTTTGGTTTAGTTTTTTGCTTTGTGCTGGCAATTAATCCAATCAGCAACTAAAACTGTATCTGTTACACCCACAATAATAACAACATCCTACGCAAAACAGTAACCACATAAATGAGGATCCATTATGACGACCAGCAGAAGACGTTTTTTAAAATTATCAGCCGGAGGCATTGTCGGATTGAGCATGGGCGGAGTGAGTTTAAAGGCGTTCGCCAATGAGCATCTCGATCCAGAAAACCCGCAAGCTAAAGCATTACAGTACGTGCATAAGTCTGAAAAAGAAGGCGCTACATGTAATAATTGTGCCTTAGTTCAAGGTGCTGATGGCGAAGAGTGGCGTCCGTGTGCCATTTTCCCAGGTAAACTGGTAAATAAAGACGGCTGGTGTGCCGCTTATGCGAAAAAGCCAGCGTAACTGAGTAAGATTTATTAGTAATATCAACGAACTGGCTTAGAGCAAGTCAGTTCTCGTTTAACTTGTAAGTACGATAATTAACGGGCTTAAATTTAGCCTTACTTTAAGCTAATTGCAGGCACAGCCGATGCAAAATAGCCGCTGTTGCACCCCAAATAAATTTATCTTGATACGGCATTGCATGCAGCTGTTGCACTTTACCCCGCAGCGGTAGGTTAAATTGATGTCGGTTTTCTTGTTGTAAAAAATGCGTTAGTGGCACTTCAAAAATACCCGCTACTTCAGCCGGTTGCAGTAACCAGCGTGGTTGCGGCGCTAATAAACCTACCCAAGGTACGATATTAAAGCCTGTGCTAGTCGGTTGCAGCGGCAAGCGGCCAAGTAAAGTAACCGCATTAGGCGTTAAACCGATTTCTTCTTCAGCCTCACGCAGTGCCGCCTCAGCGCTTTGCTCACCCGGCTCAATACGGCCGCCGGGAAAGCTAATTTGCCCAGGATGATGGCGCAAATGCAGCGCGCGCTGAGTAAACAATACTTGCAGCCTGTCGCCATAATCAATTACTGGCACCAATACTGCAGCTTGGTGTTGATCGCTGCTAGGTACCGCATCACCGGCAGCAGTAGGGTGTAACAAAAACCGTTGGCGAAACTCACTAGCAAGCATAGGTTTTATTCTGTGTTGGCTAAAACCGGCAAAATTTTATTTACCTTATCTAGCGTCTCTTGATATTCGCTGTCTACTTCTGAGTCGGCCACTATACCGCCGCCAGCTTGACAATATATGTTGCCATCACAGCAAATTAGGGTGCGAATAGCAATGTTAGTATCCATGTTGCCAGCGCTATTAATATAGCCAATAGCACCGCAATATACCGAGCGACGCTGCGGCTCAAGTTGCTCGATAATTTCCATGGCGCGCACTTTAGGCGCACCAGTAATAGAGCCACCAGGAAAGGCACCACGCAACAAATCACTAGCGCTATATTCTGCCGCTAAAGTGCCGGTAACGGTGCTGACTAAATGATGTACTGCCGGAAAACTTTCTATGGCAAATAAACTGGGCACCTCAACACTGCCTGATACACAGACTTTGCCTAAATCGTTACGCAGTAAATCAACAATCATAACGTTTTCAGCGCGATCTTTCGCCGAGTGCCTAAGGTTGTCGGCTTCTACTGCATCGGTCATGGGGCAAAAGCCGCGAGGCCGAGTGCCTTTTATCGGTTTAGTTTCTACCTTACGCTCGTGTAGCTGCAAAAAACGTTCAGGCGAGATGCTTAATACCGCGCCCTCAGGTAAGCGAATAAACGCTGAAAACGGCGCGGCATTTTTATCACGTAGTTGTAAATACGCCTGCCATGCATCACCTTGATAACGGGCACTAAAGCGCTGAGTTAGGTTAATTTGATAACAGTCGCCACTAAGCAAATATTGCTGCACCTTATTAAAGCGTGCGCTATAGCCGGCTTTATCCATATTGGCTTGCCAAAGGCTAGTTAAGGTAAACGAGGTAGGCGGCAGGGTGTGTTGTAAACGCTGAACCAGTTTTTGCCAACCCGGTTCGGCTTGGCCTTGATAGTCGACATACCATAAGCATTGCTGCTGTTTATCTAAAATAAGCGCCCACTGATAAAAACCGATCGCCATATCGGGCAGGGTAATATCTTGCTCGGCTATACTGGGTAGCTGTTCAACATAGCGGCCTAAGTCGTAGCCAAAGTAGCCCAATGCGCCGCCGACAAACGGCAGTGAGCTGCTTGGTTTATCTGGGAAATAGCGTTTTAGTGCACCATCCAATACAGTAAAAGGGTCGTGTTGGTATTCGTGCACGCCTTGGCTATCGCGTAAAATGCACACACCTTGCTTAGCTTCTAAGGTGGCAATAGGTTCGGCCACTAAAATATCATAGCGGCTATTGATATGCGCCTGCGCCGCTGAGTCAAGCAGCATGGCCCAAGGCTGCCCAGCAAAATAGCTGAACAGGTTTAGTAAGTTTTCTGGTGTATCACCAAAAGTTTCAGACGGAATAAGGTACTGCTGCATGAATGGGGCTAGCCGCTGTTTCTGATGCGCGCTATCATAACAGCACCGACACTAATAGTTAAATAAGGCGCTGTTAGAAGCGTTTGAGGACAAGTAAACATGACGGTTATTCGCCAGCAAGATTTTATCGACAGCATTGAAGATGCGCTGCAGTATATTTCGTATTATCACCCGCTAGACTTTATTCAAGCCTTAGAAGTTGCTTATCACAAAGAGCAAAACCCAGCGGCAAAAGATGCGATTGCACAAATTCTCATTAACTCACGCATGTCGGCTGAAGGCCATCGGCCAATTTGTCAGGATACCGGCATTGTTACCTGCTTTGTTAAAATAGGTATGGATGTTAAGTGGGATAAAACTAATTTAACCGTGCAAGAAATGGTAAACGAAGGCACCCGTCGTGCGTATTTAAACCCAGATAACCCGTTACGTGCGTCTATTGTTGCCGACCCTGCTGGCGCGCGTAAAAACACCAAAGATAATACCCCTGCGGTAGTGCATATAGATTTAGTAGCCGGTAATCAGGTAGAAGTAATGATTGCCGCTAAAGGCGGTGGTTCAGAAAATAAAACTAAAATGGCAATGTTAAATCCGTCAGACTCTATTGTTGACTGGGTATTAGAAACCTTACCGAAAATGGGTGCCGGTTGGTGTCCGCCAGGTATGTTAGGTATAGGCATTGGCGGTACGGCAGAAAAAGCCGCAGTATTGGCTAAAGAATCATTAATGGAGCCGGTGAATATTCAGCAACTTATTGATAAAGGCGCAGAAACCGCCGAAGAAAAACTGCGTTTAGAGCTATACGAAAAAGTGAATAAACTGGGTATCGGTGCCCAAGGTTTAGGGGGTTTAACTACCGTGGTGGATGTGAAAATTAATAGCGTACCCACCCATGCCGCTAGCTTACCCGTGGTTATGATCCCAAACTGTGCCGCAACTCGGCATCTACACTTTCATTTAGACGGCAGCGGCCCGGCCGAAATTACGCCACCAAAATTAGAAGACTGGCCGCAAGTTACTTGGGAGCTAGGCAGTAATGTACGCCGGGTTAATTTAGATACCTTAACACCTGCCGAGGTGCAAACCTGGCAAGCCGGTGAAACGGTATTATTAAGCGGCAAAATGCTAACTGGGCGCGATGCCGCACATAAACGCATTGCCGATATGTTAGGCCGTGGCGAAGCTTTGCCGGATGGCGTAGATTTTAAAAACCGGTTTATTTATTACGTTGGCCCAGTAGATGCTGTAGGTGATGAAGTGGTTGGCCCAGCAGGCCCAACTACGGCAACGCGAATGGATAAATTTACCGATATGATGCTCGGCCAAGCCGGCTTATTAGGCATGATTGGTAAATCAGAACGTGGCGATAAAACCGTTGCCAGCATTAAACAGCACAAAGCCGTGTACTTAATGGCAGTGGGTGGTGCGGCTTACTTAGTGTCTAAAGCGATTAAAAAATCACGTGTTGTTGCTTTTGCCGATCTTGGTATGGAAGCCATTTACGAATTTGATGTGCAGGATATGCCGGTAACCGTTGCAGTTGATTCAAATGGTAATAACGTGCACCAGCAGGGGCCGGCTATTTGGAAGGTGAATATTCAGCAAATGGACCAAGCATAACGCTTGCTCTTAAAAGGCTGTAGCAATGCTACGGCCTTATTTTTTCAGCCTATAACAACAAAAAATAGGGATACGCATGAAGAAGACGTTAATAACATTATCGCTACTGCCAGCATTGTCGCTATTAGCGGCAGGTGCAGTGAGCGCCAATGCGCCGCTAAGTGTCGAACATTTAAATCAGCTTAATAAGTTACACGACGTGGTGTTATCACCTGATGGTAGGTTTTTAGCTTATGGCCAAACTAATGGCGGTTTTAGCCCAGCAGATACGTCATCTGATTTATATTTAATGGATTTGTCTAACCTCAACAAGGTTACACGCTTAACACAAAATGCCAGTCGCGAAAGCCAAGTGCAATGGGCAGCTGACGGACAAAGCCTGTATTTTATTGCTAATCGTACGGGCTCAAGCCAAGTGTGGCAATTACCGTTATATGGTGGCGAAGCATTACAAGTAACCGATTTACCGGTGCCGGTAGAAGGGTTTAAAGTTTCAGCTGATGCTAAGCAGTTGGCTTTGGCACTGTCGGTTAAACCGGGTTGTCAAACTTTGCAATGTACACTTGATGCTAAAGCTGCTGAGGCAAATAAAAAAGACAGTGCCATGGCGTACGACCAACTGATGGTAAGGCACTGGGATAGCTGGTTAACGCCATATCGTAGCCAGTTACACGTTGCAGCCTTAGGTAAGGGCGTAGTTAAAGATGCGACTAACCTGATGAGCGAGTGGAATACCGACATTGCCGGCATCAGTGAAGTTGCTTTTACTCCCGACAATAGCCGCTTAGTGTTTAGTGCAAAAATTCCGGCAGCGGATCAAGCTTGGCATACCAACTTTGATATTTTTATGGTGTCGATAAACGGTGGTGAAAAGCAAAACCTGACCTCGTCTAATCCGGCATGGGATGCCCAGCCGTCGTTTTCAGCGGATGGCCGTTTTATGGCCTATAAAGCCATGAGCAAACCGGCATCAGAGGCAGACAAATTTAGCCTGATGTTACTCGATATGGTAACTGGGCAACGTAAAGAGCTGGCACCAGAATTCGACAGCTCAATTGGTGAATACCAATTTGGTGCCGACAATCGTACCGTTTACGTTACTACGCAAGACGTTGGTCAATATAGTATTTACGCTATTAACACTAGCTTTGGTGATGTGCGTAAAGTGTACGGTGATGGCACTGCTGGCGCGTTAAATATTGCTAGCGATAAAATTGTATTTACCAACCATAAACTTGATATGCCAGCTGAAATATTTCAGCTTAATGTTGATGGTACAGGTTTAAGCCAGTTAACCGATATTAATGCCCAGTGGCGTAAACAGGTTAAGTTTGGCGACTATGAACAATTTAGCTTTAAAGGCGCCAATGACGATACCGTTTATGGCTACTTGGTAAAGCCGTGGAATTTTGACGCTAAGAAAAAATACCCAATGGCATTTTTAGTGCACGGTGGGCCACAGGGTAGCTTTGGCAATATGTTTAATGAGCGCTGGAACGCGCAAATGTATGCCGCCAAAGGCTACGCGGTAGTGATGATAGACTTTCATGGTTCTACCGGTTACGGCCAAGCTTTTACCGACTCGATTAGCCGTGACTGGGGTGTTAAACCGCTTGAAGATTTAAAGAAAGGCTTTAACTATATTGTGCAAGCACAGCCGTGGATTGATGGTGACCGTGCTTGTGCGCTTGGCGCATCTTACGGTGGCTACATGATGAACTGGATTGCCGGTAACTGGCCAACCGGTTTTAAATGTTTAGTTAACCATGCGGGTTTATACGATATGCCAAGCTTTTACGGTAGTACCGAAGAGCTGTGGTTTGCTGAATACGATTTAGGCGGCCCAGCATGGCAAGAAGGCTCTGACTATCAGAAATTTAACCCAGCTGCATTAGCCGATAAATGGCAAACACCTATGCTGGTGTTGCACGGTTTAAAAGACTATCGCGTACCGTATGCACAAGGTTTAGGTGCCTTTACTAATTTACAGCGTAAAGGCATTGACTCACGCTTGGTTATTTTCCCCGATGAAAATCATTGGATCTTAAATAAAGATAACCGTGTACGTTGGTATAACGAAGTGTTTCAGTGGTTAGATAAATACACTAAAGCTAATTAAATTAAACCGAATTAAGCTAAACCAAAGAAAAGGACAGCGTCGCTGATGAATATGCCAGAGGTAGTTATTGTTGGTAGTGCGCGCACTGCTATTGGTAGCTTTGCTGGCAGTTTGTCAGCACTCAGCCCGGCAGAGCTTGGCACTGCAGCCGCAATAGCGGCTATTGAGCGGGCCAATATTACGCCAAGCGATATCGACCATGCTGTATTTGGCCATATTATTACTACCTCGGCAGCCGATGCATATTTGGCGCGGCATATTGCGCTTAATAGCGGTATGCTAACAACATCAGTGGCGTTTAACGTAAACCGATTGTGCGGCTCTGCAGTGCAATCGGTTATTTCTGCGACACAATTAATTCAGCTAGGCCAAAGTAACATTGCGCTAGCCGGTGGTGCAGAAAGTATGAGTAATGGTGCTTATATTCTGCCTAAACTGCGCCAAGGTTTACGCATGGGCCATGGCAATATAACTGATTTAACTTTAGGCATTTTAACTGATCCTTTTGCTAGTGGTCATATGGGCCTTACTGCAGAAACTATCGCTAAACACTATGGTTTTAGTCGCGCTGATTTAGATGCTTATGCCGCGCAAAGCCACTATCGAGCTGCCTATGCGCAGCAGCAAGGTTATTTTGCTGAGCAAATTGTACCGGTATCAATAGCTGATCCGCGCAATAAGCAGAATACGCTGGTATTTGCGCATGATGAACATATTAGACCTGATACCACGATACAAAGCTTAGCGAAATTAAAACCCGCATTTAAACAAGATGGTGTCGTTAGCGCAGGTAATGCCTCAGGATTAAATGATGCTGGCGCCGCCATAGTATTAACCAGCCGTGCTGAAGCTAATAAACGCGGGTTAACCGCACAAGCCCGTATTGTCGGCTATAGCTTTGCCGGTGTTGAGCCCGGTGTAATGGGGCTTGGACCAATACCTGCGGTGCAAAAACTATTAAAGCAAACGGGATTAACGCTGGCTGATATTGCGCTAATTGAATCAAATGAAGCTTTTGCTGCTCAGGCAATGGCGGTTACACAAAGCTTGGGCTTAGACCTTGCTAAGGTTAACCCCAACGGCGGCGCGATAGCTATGGGACATCCAGTAGGTGCTACGGGGTCAATTTTAATTATTAAGTTATTAGCTGAGCTGCAGCGCATTAATGGCCGTTTTGGTGTAGTAACTATGTGTATTGGTGGCGGCCAAGGTATCGCTCTGTTGCTTGAGGCGCTTTAAGTCATTTCGCTGGCTATTTGCAGTAATGCCGTAGCAAGTTGTTTAGGCTCTTGTGCGCCAGAGATTAAATACTGATTATTAATAATAAAGGCTGGTACTGATGAAATACCCGCTTGCTTATATTTTGCAATATCGTCATTTACCTCATCGATATAATCGTTGCTGGCTAATATACGCGCCGCTTTGGTTTTATCTAACCCCGCTTGCTCGGCACATTCTGCTAATACCTGATGATCGGCCACATTTTTTGCCTCACCAAAATAAGCGTTAAATAACGCCAGTTTCATCTCGTCGGCTTTTTGCTGGCTTGCGGCCCATTTTACTAAACGATGGCCATCAAAGGTATTACAGGTATAACGCTGTTGTAGCTTAGTAAAGTTAAGCCCTAAATCAGCAGCAATTTTCATCATTTGTGCCTGATTTTCGGCCATTTCTTGCTCGCTACGGCCATATTTTCTGCTAAGAGCCGGTAATATTGGTTCTTGCGGCGCGTTTTTATCAGGGTTTAACTCAAAAGCATGCCATTCTAGCTCAACCGGAATTTGCGGTAGTGTGCTTAATGCTTGTTGTAGCCTTGCATAACCTATTGCACACCATGGGCAGGCAATATCCGACACTAAATCTATTTTTATGGTTTGCATTTACGTCATCCTGTAACTGAAGTGTAAATAACTATAACGAATAGCATAGGTGTTTTATAACGCTGACTCAATAGTTTTACTTATCAGCATATCCCACGGTTCAGTGTAATTGTCCCAATCAGCTAACGCATGCATCGCCGATAGGGTAAAAATAGCAATTGGGTTATAGTTAGTAGTATTATTTTGCCTCTGCGCTTTATTTTTTAAGGAGTTACCCATGAACATGATTACAACTCGCGCCGCTGTGGCTTGGGGCCCGGGCCAGCCATTGTCTATTGAAGAAGTAGATTTAATGCCACCACAAAAAGGTGAAGTGTTAGTAAAAATTATCGCTACAGGTGTTTGTCATACTGATGCTTTTACCTTATCAGGCGATGATCCTGAAGGTATTTTCCCGGCTATTTTAGGCCATGAAGGTGGCGGCATTGTTGAAGCCATAGGCGAGGGCGTTACCTCGGTTGCGGTGGGCGACCACGTTATTCCGTTATATACGCCAGAATGTGGCAAGTGTAAGTTTTGTTTATCGGGCAAAACCAATTTATGCCAAGCTATTCGTGCGACTCAAGGCAAAGGCTTAATGCCTGATGGTACAACCCGCTTTTCGAAAAACGGCAAACCTATTTATCACTACATGGGCACCTCAACATTCTCAGAATACACGGTACTACCGGAGATATCTTTAGCCAAAATTAATAAAGCTGCACCACTAGAAAAGGTGTGTTTATTAGGTTGCGGCGTTACCACCGGTATGGGCGCGGTCATTAATACCGCTAAAGTACAGCCGGGTGATACGGTTGCCGTATTTGGTTTAGGTGGTATAGGTTTATCTGCGATTATTGGTGCAGTAATGGCCAAAGCCGGACGTATTATTGCTATTGATATTAACGAAGATAAATTTGAAATAGCCAAGCAACTTGGCGCAACGGACGTTATTAACCCGAAAAAGTACGATAAACCTATTCAAGACGTTATTGTTGAGATGACCGACGGTGGTGTCGATTTTTCTTTTGAATGTATTGGTAACGTTAACGTGATGCGCTCAGCCCTAGAGTGCTGCCATAAAGGGTGGGGTGAGTCGATTATTATTGGTGTTGCCGGTGCAGGCCAAGAAATTTCTACTCGTCCGTTTCAGCTAGTAACAGGTCGGGTTTGGCGTGGTACTGCTTTTGGTGGCGTAAAAGGCCGCAGCGAATTACCAGAATACGTTGAGCGTTATTTAAATGGTGAGTTCGAGCTAGATACCTTTATTACTCATACCATGGGGCTTGAAGATATTAATAAAGCCTTTGATTTAATGCATGAAGGTAAATCAATACGTACGGTGATTCATTTTTAACTTGAAATTGTAACAGTACGATAGGGGTAGGTTGGGATCCCGTTAGCGCAGCCACAGAGTGTCTGAGCCCTGCCGTAGGCATTAGGGCGAGTTGCTGTGGTGAGCATAGCGGGAATCGCAACCGACAATATTGAGACTTACGTGATGGATAGCCAATGACAAATTCGACATTAATTAAACTAAGCGAACAACTTACCTTTGGTGGTAAACAAATCCGCTTTAAGCACAGCTCGAAAACCTTAAATTGTGAAATGCAGTTTTCGGTGTTTTTACCAGAGCAAGCGCAAACAGAGAAAGTGCCGGCGCTGTATTGGTTATCGGGTTTAACCTGCACTGATGAAAACTTTTCCAGTAAAGCCGGGGCGCAGCGTGTTGCTGCCCAATTAGGTATCGCATTAATCATGCCCGATACTAGCCCGCGCGGTGACGGCGTAGCCGATGACGAAAACGCTGCCTACGATTTTGGTTTAGGTGCGGGTTTTTATGTTAATGCCACAGCCGAACCTTATGCTAAGCACTATCAAATGTATGATTATATTGTAACCGAGCTACCCCAGTTACTCGAGGCGCAATTACCGCTATCAAACAAGCGGGCTATTAGCGGTCATTCTATGGGCGGCCATGGTGCCTTAGTTATTGGTTTACGTAATCCAGAACGCTATAGCAGCATTTCTGCGTTTTCACCCATTTGCAACCCGATTAATTGCGCTTGGGGTATTAAGGCTTTTACCGGCTATTTAGGCGACAATAAGCAACAATGGCAGCAATATGATGCCTCTTTGCTATTAGCCGCTACTGAAAAACCCTTACCAATTTTGGTTGATCAGGGCACAGCAGATACTTTTTGGCCGGATCAGTTAAACACTGATAGCTTAATCACTGCGGCCAAACAACATAATACTGATATAGAAATACGTTATCAGCAGGGCTATGATCATAGCTACTATTTTATTGCCAGCTTTATTGAACAACATTTACGCTTTCATGCCAAATACTTAACCTAAACCGATGCGTTGGCGTTACCTGCCAGCGCTTGCTAATTGGATGATGCAATGAATTACGATACCAACAATATTTTTGCCAAAATTTTACGCGGTGAAATACCTAGTTTTAAAGTGTATGAAGATGCATATACCCTGGCATTTATGGATATTATGCCGCAGGCCGATGGCCATACCTTGGTTATTCCCAAATTTGCCGCTGAAACCTTATTAGATATTCCTGCTGATATGCTGGCGCATACAAT
The DNA here is from genome assembly GCF_004345025.1 of Rheinheimera sp. D18. Lineage (GTDB taxonomy): Bacteria > Pseudomonadota > Gammaproteobacteria > Enterobacterales > Alteromonadaceae > Alishewanella > Alishewanella metallidurans. Next base: position 1,363,268 of record NZ_CP037745.1, read on the forward strand.
GACGACGGTACAAAAAGTGATGTCGGCATTAAAGTCAACTTTAGGCGTAGAAGGCGTAGTGCTAATGCAACTCAATGGCAGTGCTGCAGGGCAAACAGTGCCGCATTTGCATTTTCATTTAATACCCGAGCACTTATCGAAATTAAAGGGCCATGGCTCGGCAATGGGCGATATGGACAAAATTAAAGCGTTAGCGGTAAAAATTAGCGCCGCACTCTAAGCTGTGCTTTAAAAAATTCGGCAAAGAGTATTTCAAAAATTGATTCAGTAATTATTTAGGCAAGGGTTTATGCGCGCTATCTCGGTATTTATTTCGCTGGTGTTACTTGTTAGTTGCACTGTAACACCACCTGCAAACGTGGCGCTGCGCTTAAGTATTATTCATATTAATGACACCCACTCGCATTTTGACCCTAGCCCAGCCACCGTTACCGATGCCGATAATCAGGCGCTGTACACTTATATTGGCGGCCATCCACGCATACTTACGCAGGCGAATAAATTACGCCAACAAGCTGCAAAGCAGGGCACGCCAACCCTGTTTTTACATGGCGGCGATGCGTTTAAAGGTAGCGCGTATTTTGAGTTATTTGAGCAAAAAATTAATATCGATATGCTCAATCGTTTTGGGCTCGATGCCATGGCAATGGGCAACCATGAGTTTGATGTGGGTTTAAGCAAGCTTGCTGATTTTATTGCTAACGTTAACTTTCCGCTGTTAGCCGCAAATATTGATAGCCAAGCGGAACCCTTGTTAAGTAACGCCGTTAATTTACTTCCCTATCAGTTATTTATCTTGCAGCATAATCAGCTTAAGCCAGTGGCGAATATTAACCCCGCAAATACCGAGCAGGTAGTGGCGGTATTAGGCTTAGCACTAGAGGATATGCGAGCCATAGCAACTAATACTGGCAAGCTGGTATTTAACAATGAAATTATCACCGCACAGCGCACCGTAGATGCTTTAAGCGACATGGGTGTTAAACATATTGTTGCGCTAACGCACTTGGGTAATCAGCGTGACTTAGCCTTAGCCGCTGCGGTAAACGGCCTTGATGCCATTGTTGGTGGCCACTCGCATAGCCTTTTAGGCGACTTTAGCCATTGGCATTTAGGTACGCAGCGCCGTTATGCCCAGCTGATAACTAATGCCGATGGGCAGGGCCAAACCTGTGTAGTACAGGCGGGCGAATTTGCCCAAGCAATAGGGCAGGTAAACCTTGAATTTAACCGCGCTGGCCAGTTACTTAGCTGTACGGGTAATAATACCATCTTAGCCAGCAATGATTATTATCGAGCCGCAAAGCGTGATAACGCAAACCGAATAGCAACAGATAAACAAGCTCAAACCGAGCGTTATATTGCTGCGTTACCCCGCACTGCACTAGTGGCTGAAGATGCCCGTATGCGAGAGGTGTTAAATACCCAGTACTTACCTGCGGTGCAAAAAGCTTATGGCGCAACCGTTAGCTATACCGATAGGTTAATTGGTCATGTACGTTTACCCGGCTCCGATGGCAGTAATCAACACGGCTCTGAACTGGCGGGTTATATTGCCGATGGCATTACCTTTTGGCTAAACCAACCACAGCTACAAGCGAAAACTGGCCGACAGGTTGATTTTGCCCTAATTGGTGCCGGTAATATTCGGGCATCGTTACAAGCAGGCGCGATATATGAAGGGCATATTCGCCTAGAAGTACTGCCGTTTGATACGCCTTTATCTGTTATCAGTATTAGAGGCGCTGATATTAATGCACTACTTACCGATGTTATTAGTGCCAGCCTAGTGCCGGGTGCACATACCGGAAAGTATCCTTATAGCGGTAATTTGCGCTATATCGCCAAACAAACTGCGTTAGGCCAAGCTAGCTTAACTCAGCTACAAGTATGGCGAGATGGCAAGTGGCAAGACATACAGCCTGATACTACATACACCATGGCTACCACCAGTTACTTAGCCGATGGTAACGATGGTTGGCAACACCTACAGCAGATACAACAGCAGCATAGCGACCGGCTAGATATTATTTTACAACAGCAGCAACCCAGTGTATTTGCTGTAATACGGGTTAATGCCACACAAGATAGCAGCGGCAGCACATCATATAAAGCGCAATACAAAACGGTAGAAAACTTGCCCTGCAAAGCTGAGGGCACCGATTGCAAAGCCGCTGCCAAAGCCTTTATTGATTACTTAACCGCCAAGCCAGAGCTTTGGCAAAAACCGAGGCAAGCGACAGTGACACTAGAGCGATAAAGCGGCATTGCCACACAGGCCAAACTTAACAATTACACCGCTGTGCGAAGTTAAAAACTTAACCTGCCAACAGTGATACTGCGCGCTGGCCTGAACCTGTTGTTAGGCCTGTTGGCCAAGGCACCACCATTGAACAGTTGTCTCGTCATCCGGTTGTGTAACATCGTGGCCATGTTCGATAAGGCTTTGTGGTAGCAGCAACCCTAGTTTTTCAGATATACGCTCTGGTGCGAGTGAATTCTGCTCCCCAAGAAAACCTTTGTAGTAATCCTGGCTGTAGAAAATGGTTACTTCGCTCCGGTGTAACCAAGGCCATGTAAGCAAGCAGGCTACCCGATAATAGCCTTTTGGATTGTCAGGAGCTGCGTCAGCTAAATATTTCGCCGCTCTCAAAAGTTGCATAACGCAAAATGCTTGGATTTCAATGGTTGTTTGGTTGTCTTCCACAAGTGCTGAGTGGATTGGAATTTTCCAATTGAAATACTTTTATTTTGATGTCGATTGAGGGCGAGAGAATCCTTCAAAGCGTGAAGCCCATTTCTCCAGAGACCGGAGGCGACGAGGTATACCTCTTAATTTTTTATTGCTGACAGCGATCTGTCTCATAAAGGCCTAACGATGCTGTAGAAAAAGCCATTCCTGACCATTCAACGCATCGCTTTTTTATCCTTTTAATAATGGCCATAACTTTGCCCTGAGCTATAGATTTTTGCAACATTTATTAATCAATGCATTAACCTTGTCAGTTTTGATTTTCAGTGCTGTGATGAAGCGTTATTAATGGTTTAACAGGGCTTTTTTGGGCTAGGTGTGGGGTAACTACGCCGTTAATTGGCCGTAGTTTTTAAGCTTTTCGATGTTATGAATTAAACAAAACAATTGCCATTGGCCTTGTACTTTAGCTTTGCCGCGCAAGCTAAAGCGTTTCAGCTTTTTATTAGTGGTAATGTTACCAAATACCGGCTCAACTACCGACATTCTGTGGCTGTAAATCTGTTTACCCAAAGGGCTATCCACCCGATGTTTCATCCAGTCTGTATAATTTGGCGGTCGATTGTCATTCATGGCAAAGCTAACTTGTCTGCCTTTACCTTTACGGTGGTTCGCTGCATCAGGGTTATGCATGCACTGCTGCTTCCTATCGCAGTTACGACATTGCAATAACTTACCTTCGAAGTACGCCATCGGTATACCGCGCTCGTTCGCTCTGACGCCGCGTAAACTTAGTTGTTGCCCCGACGGGCAAATACAGGTTTTACTCACCGGATTAAAATTAAACTCACTGCCACTAAACACCGTTTTCTTGCGTATTTTAGTGTCTTGGTGTCGTTTGCCATATTTTTGCTTTTGTTCACTAAACTTTGGATCACGGCTTCTGAATTGGTTATCAGGGACATAAGCGTTGATATGATTATCGTGCAAATACTGCATATTTTGCTCATTAGCAAAGCCGGTATCGGCAGTGATTATCGTTTGGGCCTTAAGTATGTTGTCACTGATGGCTAAACGTTGAAATCGGCTTTGAATATTCTCTAATACCGGTTGTAATGTGTGATGCTCTTGGCCTTCACCAAACACCTGCGCGTCGACAATAATTTGGTGTTTTTTATCCACCGCGGCCACACCGTTATACCCTTGAATTGTCCCCTTACTGGGTAAGCGTCTAGCAAAGTGCACCTACCAGTAACTCATCAAATCTCTTAGTCTAATTTCCTCGTTTCAATGAGGAGATAACCATGAGGAAATCACGTAGCCTTGAGCAGTGGCGCAACATTATCGAAGAGCAACAAGCTAGCGATTTAACGATTGCTGAGTATTGCCAACAACATGCTTTATCAAAAACCACGTTTTATGCCACAAAAAACAAACTGAGTGCGTCATCGGGTCATTTTATTCGTGCCAAAATCACCAAACAAATCGACGTTATCGAGCAGCAAAAGCCGTTCACTCTTGCGATTGGCAATGTAACGCTCAGCTTGCCGACAACAACCTCCGCCACCTTCCTAAGTCAATTATTACGCGACCTTGCTGGATGAAAATGTTCGTTAAACCCGACAGTATTTACTTGCACCGCGATGTTGTGGACTTTCGAAAGTCTATTGATGGCCTTGTTGCTATCGTTGAAAGCGAGTTAAAGCGCGATGCCTATACTGGCGCATTATTTTTATTTTGCAATAAAGCCAAAGACAAGCTCAAGTTAGTGTACTGGGATAAAACGGGTTTTGCTTTGTGGTACAAACGATTAGAAAAGGATAAGTTCAAATGGCCCAGCCAGTTAGATAAGCTGGAATGTGAGCTCACCGAGCAACAACTTGTTTGGTTATTATCGGGGTATAATGTGCTTGGTCATCAAGCATTGCGCTATCAGTCTGATCTAGAAGAGATCGAATGACGAGTCAACGATCATTGCCACCACGCCAATCATTATCTGCTCTGCCAGCAAGAAAATACGAGTAAACTCTGCTAGATTGTGGCCATGAAAATTGATGCCCACTCATTACCAGACGACCCAGAGCAACTCAAGCGTATGCTGCTTGAATTGCGCCTTGTTGTGGCAAAAAAAGACGAAGAATTGGCTAAGTAAGACGCACAAATTCATGAATTACTTGCAGCCTACAACGCCAAGCTTGCCAAAGAATACGCCAAGAAATCAGAAAAAATGCCAGGCGCGGGTGAAGTGTTCAATGAAGCGGAAGAAACGCTAGATGAACATGATAAAGCGCTATTAGCGGCGTCTCCCGCCGTAAAGAAAGACAAAGCCAAGCCTAAACGCACCCCACTGCCAAAGCAGTTGCCCAGAGTTAACGTGGTTGTTGACCTAGATGATGAGGACAAAATCTGTGATTGCTGTCAAAGCCCCTTGCACAAAATAGGTGAAAGCAGCAGTGAGGCCTTAGAGCTTGTGCCGGCGCATATCAAAGTGATTAAAACCATTCGCCCTAAATATACCTGCCGCTACTGTGAGCGTGAAGGTATTGAAAGTGTGATAAAAACCGCCCCGATGCCCGCAACGGCCATAGCAAAAAGTATCGCGACCCCCAGTTTGCTGAGTCAAATAATCACCTGTAAATACCAGTTTGGCTTACCACTTTATCGCCAAGAAACACTGTTTGCTAACATCGAAATTGAATTGAGTAGACAAACCATGTCGAGCTGGATGTTACGTTGTGCACAACTGTTGTCCCCCCTGTATCAACGCTTAAAAGAGGTGTTGTTATCTCAAGCGGTTATTCATGGTGATGAAACCCCGTTACAGGTGATTAACGCAGATAAAGCAACAAGCTATATGTGGGTGTATTGTTGTGGTGATGATAAGGCAGTTAAAGGCCGTAATATTGTATTATTTGACTATAACAATAGCCGAGCCGGCCAATGTGCTGTTGATTTTCTTGCAGGTTACCAAGGGTATCTGCAGGTTGATGGTTATAAAGCTTACGAGCAAACGCAGGCAACACTGGTTGCGTGTCTTGCGCATATACGCCGGAAATTCATCGAAGCCAAAGGAGATAATACAAAAACGGGTAAAGCAGACGTGGTACTGAATCTCATTGGTAAGCTGTACGGCATAGAGCAAGCCATTAAAGATAAGACGGCTGAAGAAAAATTCAAGGTTAGGCAGCAAAAAGCCAAACCGATAGTGGATGAGTTATATCAGTGGCTGATAAAGCATCAAGACAAAATGCCACCGAAAATACCGCTGAGTAAAGCCATTAGCTATGGGATAAATCAGTTTGAAAAGTTCCGGCGTTATCTAGAGGATGGCAGGCTCAGTATTGATAACAACCGCGCCGAGCGAGCAATAAAGCCGTTCGTAATAGGTCGAAAAAACTGGCTGTTCTCAAACACCAGCAAGGGCGCACATGCCAGTGTCATACTGTATAGTCTTGTTGAAACCGCAAAGGCCAACGATATTATGGTGCATGACTATATCTCAATGTGCTTGCAACACCTTGCTAAGAAGCCTGACAATATTGACAGGCTTCTACCATGGAATATTAAACACAACTAGGTGCCGTTAGCTAGACGCTTACAAACGTTTTTACGTCAGGTCGTAAAAGATAAACATGAAATCGACAAGGGCTATGCCAGTATGGTACTTCAAAAAATTAAGGAGGTTTGTCAATAGGATTGTGGGTCATATACCTGGCAATAACACACTGCTCTAAGCTTCGGCAGTGTGTTCAGCACCTTAAAACAAAATGTATTTTAAGAGTATTATTAGTTAGGAAGTATAATTGCACCTTCTACTTTCAATCCAAATCGATTACTGCTGTAACCAGGCTCTAAAATATCAAGACAATTATCTGTAGACCATAGTGCAAACTTGCAGCTTGTAGCAGATAGTACTTCAAACTCGAATTTTGTAAACTCATAACCTTTAATTGGTTGTTCTTCATTAAAAATTGTAGATTCTAAACTATGACTTGCGGGGACATTTCTGAAAACCTTTGTAGTTTGACTCAACAATTTGCGTACACCTTTTTCATTAATACCGTAAAGGTGACCTTTTATTGTTATCTCGTCTAGTATTAATTTCGACCAGTTGTTAACCACTCTCAAGTTTACTTTGTCGTATAAACTATAGCCTATGTAATGCGTAGAGTTTCTTAATTCAACTTCAACAGTAGGTTTAAAGCTTTCATTTTTAGCGTATAATAAACTAACCTTACAATCACTAATAAAATTTGATACTTTAATAAAAATTGAGTCTTTATCTTCAGTGATTAAATCACAACCATCAGTTTTAACTGTAACTCTTTTAGAGTTGTAATTATGTAGAGCAAGAATTTCTACAATACCATCTTTTGAATAAACTGAAGAATTACTAATGAAATCACTTCTACCATCACCAATATTGACAGTACTAACGTCATAACGGACTTGTGAAATATTAAAAGAAACTACGCAATTGTCAGTCGGGTTTTTAATAGTAAAATATCCATTTCCTTGATTAATAGTTTCACAGTTGTCACCATTTATATTTATAACTTTATATTTATCATCATCTGTAAATTTATATTGTAATTCTCTAGCTTTATTACTCATTAAATTAAATTCTTCAGGACCTTCAATTAATAAATGTTTTGGTGTTTTTATTGAAATTTGTCTTTCTGTGCTAAAAATATCACAACCACTGAGGAGTAATAATAAAAAAAAAGTTAATAGAACGGTGAATTTCAATTTCATATTTAATTCCATTTAATTATTTAATTATTTAATTATTTAATTATTTAATTATTTAATTATTTAATTATTTATTTAATTATTGTATATGTTAACATTTTTCTAAATTTACTCAACGAGGACGGAGTTTTTCAAGGTGGTTTTCCGATTTTCCCGTTTTATGCTGCTGCCTGAACCTACACGACTTCCCTGTTCTGGTCAACTCCAGCCGGACCCTTTCGCCTCGCGTCTTTCTGCTTTTTTCTTTTATGTTTTCGCTCTTTTTCTTTTTGACGCTTCGTGCCGTCATCACCGCTTGTTTTTTCTACCGGATATTGATATTGCCTCCTTTTTTCTTCTCTAACATTCCCTTCTTTGAAGAGACTAAGCTTTTCACGCACATCTTGGGCTTCCGCGTAGTCGTCTTCAGACCAACTAGCTGTATCAATGTATATCATATCTTCACTGCCCCCATTTGAACCGGGGGGATCGGTGCCAACCCCAACCACGATCCTTCTTTCGGGCTTTAGAAGCTTTGCAGACTGACAGTAAGCGAATAAAAGCCCGGCTCGAAATTCCCGATATTTTTGGTAGGATTCGAAGCGCACGGAGACTGGTACTATCAACCAAACATACATAGTTTCGGGGTTGGTGGGCGATAGTAGGAGGCGCACGCCCCTCTGATGTGGTTTTAGTGACTTTAGTTTCTCAAGTATTGCATCTGCTAGGACTCTACGCCCAACCCTTGATTCGGAGGCAAATTCGCGAATCCCTAGAGTAACTGAGTCAAAATCTTCAGCGTTGCTAAAGTGCCAAGTGTTGTCCCGTGCGTGATTGCCGAAATACTCAATAAATCGATCGATAAAATAAGAGGAAGCGTCGAGTTCCTTGCCCCTCTTGTATTGTGGTAAAGATCTTATACTGTCGTAGATGCCTTCTTGCACAACAATAAGGTCGACATCTTGAGCGTAGAAGCCAGGGTCGCGATCCTTGTTTGATTCAGACAAGTAATACCCTAGAAGGTCTTCCTCACCTGCTGATATACCTAAACGCCCAGATGAAATAAGTGCTTCCTTATCGGAAAGATAGGTAGTGAAATCATGAACTGTATCAAGCTCTCTCATCAAAGTGTCGAGTGCGACATCGTCAAGAACATGGACGAAGCCTTTCTGAGGATTGACTGTCCCTACTTGGAAAGGAGTTTTCTCCATTTCCTTTCCAACTACTGTTGGGTTCAACATCAATGAGCCCGAACCTGAGGTATGTTTTCGGAATCTCTCTGTAGCGTTTCTTGCGACCAATACCCGATGAATCTTAATTTCATCGTTAGGAGGAAATGCAATAGGGAAAGGTTGGGTACACTTACGATCTAAAAATATTCGCTCAGCATGCTCTCTAATAAATTTTTCGGCGCCGAAAACTTGCGGAGCTGATCTTAATACTGCCTTTCTTACCCATCGGCTCCAATCCAATTCCAAGTTCCCAGTATCTTTAAACGCTATATCCTTATCGGAAAAGATAATTACGTGCTCTTTAAATACTACAAACAGATCGCATAGCTCTTTGCCATCACCATTCTCAGTTTTCTTTCCTTCATCAGTATATAGATTGGCAAAGCACCAAGGGCTTAGAAATGTATTTCTACCTAACCAAGCAAGGTAACGCTCTGATGCTGTCACTCCCTGTTCATTTCCCTGATCGTTACTCATTGCTACCTTTTCGATTTAACGCCCGCAACACACGCGAGCAACTTGTTGCGAGTCGAGGGCCGAAGGCCCGTTGTGATTGCGCTTGTTATGTACCATTACTAATGATGGATGCCACTGCCGAAAAACTTATTTTGGCAATCATTGCACTCCATTTTAATTGGTAACGGTTGCGCCCCTGTAATAGCTAACAAAGCTAACCCAAATGGATAAAGTATGAAGTTTGGAAGATAGCTCCGAATTACATGGATATTTTCAGAATTGCATTGACTGCAATGACAGTACAAATGCTCTTCAATGTATTTTTGTGGCATATAGCCTCCATTTCATTTAAGCCCGACCAAAGAATGATGAGCAGAACTATCTTGGTACATAACGCCAGCCTCAAGCGCGCGGCTTTGCCGCGTCGGCTTGCAGGCTTTTGTTAGGCCGCTGGTCTAGGGCCTGTCATACACGCTCTTGGCGAATTCGTCGCTCGCAACCTTGCTTGAAGCCATTAACATTCCCTTTGTATCGTAAAGGCAAGAGCCGTCAGTTTTAACACCACCTTTACCCGAGTATGTGATTTCCACATTGGCTCCGCTGTGGTCGTCGTACTCTTTACTCTCAACTACAGCTATATTCTGGGCGTCTACGCGATCCGAAAACAACTTTTTACACTCTGCCTCTAAGGACTCTAAAGTCACGTTAAGCGGGGGATGATCTTTGTTCCAGGAGAACGGTATTCCCTCTTTCGATCTACCCCACAATACGAGCTCATCCTCAAAATTTTCGAAAACCCGCAATGCAATGCCGTTTTCCCACGTCGCCGCATATGGTTGGAAATATGAGTACTTGCCTGGTAGCGGAGCGGTCAGTTTAACAACCGTACACTTTTCCTGGTAAACAAACCGCTTCTCGGTCTCTGTGAAACTTTCCTTGGCTAACATACGTGCTGTTTGACATACACTAATTGCATCCCAATTTTCGCTCACTGCAACTCCGCCGTAGGAGTCAGAGAAGTCGGGCTCACTACATGCCGTGATGGCTAAGCACAGCGCGATCACGAATGTTTTCTCTTTCATACTTTACTCACTTTTTTGATGTCTACGGATATTCGCTTAGGCCTGCCGACAGCCTAACGCTTATTGGGCGGAAAGATCCGTATTTAAACACGGAGGTTTCCGCCTTTGTAAATATAGTGTGATGACATTACATCGGTTATTGTTTAAGTACAATAGGTTATAGGTACAGCAGGTTTTGTGGTGGCGACAAATGCGGAAAGGTCAGTCTAACAACACTCACTCGGCAGTAGTGGTTTAATGCAGTGGCTTAATAAAGCCGCACTGCATTTAGCGCTTAAATTTAGTTTCTAAAATAACCGATGAATTAGTGCGTTCTACGCCATCTAAATTACCAATGTCGTCAAGAATATGGCTTAACTGCTCGGTACTTTGCGCTTGCACTATAGCAATGAGGTCGTATTCGCCGCTGATGGCATATAGTGCGGCGACTTGTGATATTTGCTTTAACTCGATATTGGTTTTAGCGGTTAGCTTTTGTTTTACCTTAATACTTACGTGGGCTGATACCAAAGAGGCTAAATAGTCTTCACCGTAATCGACAGAATAGCCTTTAATTATGCCGCTTTGCTCTAGCTTGGCAATGCGGGTTTGCACGGTAGAGCGGGATAAATCGAGCATGCGGGCTAAATCTGAAATGCTGGCACGGGCTTGGTGTTTTAATACGGCTAATAGTTTTTCATCTTCCTTGCTTATCATTTTGAGTAATCCTTACGTTAAATTGACGTACATGCTAGCTAAATTGCCGATAATGATACTGCAATATGACAGTGCTGAGCAATATAATAGGGCACGTTTTTCGCGCCTGCCACTTATATAGATTGATAAAGGCTGGGCTCTTCCTACTGTAACAGTGAGGTATTTATGCAAGTTTCAAGAAGCTTATTCGACGAAGTAATGGTGCCAAATTATGCACCTTCAAAAATTATTCCAGTAAAAGGCCAAGGCTCACGCGTGTGGGATCAAAATGGCACTGAGTTTATCGACTTCGCCGGCGGCATCGCTGTTAACTGTTTAGGTCATTGTCACCCTGCATTAGTTGGCGCGTTAAAAGATCAGGCTGATAAAATTTGGCACTTATCTAACGTAATGACAAACGAACCGGCACTGTTATTAGCTAAAGCGTTAGTAGACGCTACCTTTGCGGAAAAAGTGTACTTTGCTAACTCTGGCGCGGAAGCCAACGAAGCAGCGTTAAAGCTAGCTCGTCGTTATGCTAAAGACAAATACGGTGAGCAAAAAGATCAGATTATTTCGTTTAAGCAAGGTTTTCACGGTCGTACCTTCTTTACTGTAACCGTAGGCGGTCAGTCTGCTTATTCTGATGGTTTTGGCCCTAAGCCTGAAGCTATAGTACACGCCGAGTTTAATAATCTGGCTAGCTTAAAAGCCATTATTAATGACAATACCTGTGCGGTAATGGTAGAGCCAATTCAAGGCGAGGGCGGGGTATTAGCCGCTACTGCCGAATTTATTAAAGGCGTGCGTGAGCTGTGTGATGCACACAATGCCTTACTTATTTTTGATGAAGTGCAAACGGGTGTTGGCCGTACTGGCGATTTGTACGCTTACATGGGTTATGGCGTAACGCCCGACATTTTAACTACCGCTAAAGCCTTAGGTGGCGGTTTCCCAATTGGTGCCATGTTAACCACTACTGACATTGCTAAGCATTTAGTGGTTGGTACGCACGGTTCTACCTATGGTGGTAACCCGTTAGCCTGTGCGGTTGGACTGGCTGCAGTAAATACCGTAAATACGCCTGAAGTATTAAATGGCGTAAAAGCTAAAGCGCAATTATTCCGCGACGGTTTAGAAAAAATTAATGCAAAGCATAATGTGTTTGCTGAAGTGCGTTGCTACGGCTTGTTAATTGGTGCGGTATTAAAACCAGAATACAGCGGTAAAGCCCGCGATTTTATGGTTGCCGCGGCAGATCAAGGTTTAATGGCCTTAGTGGCGGGTACTAGCGTGGTGCGTTTTGCACCGTCGTTAGTTATACCCGATGCCGACATTGTTGAAGGCTTAGCCCGTTTTGAAACAGCGGTAGCTAACGTAGTAAAAGGTTAAACCATGTTAGTTATTCGGCCGATAAACGCCGCTGATTTTACCGCGCTTAAAACTATCGCTATTGAGTCAGGCGCGGGTTTTACCTCATTGCCGGTAAATGATGAGCGACTAAAGCAAAAAATTCAGCATGCTGAACATAGCTTTGCGGCCAAGGTGGAGCAACCTGGTGATCAAGGTTATCTGTTTGTGTTGGAAGATACACAAACAGGTGAAATTGTTGGTACCACAGGTATTGAAGCCGCGGTGGGCACTGGCACGCCGCTGTACCATTTTCAGCAGAATACGGTTATTCACCACAGCGCTGAGCTAAATGTGTTTAATCAGCTAAAAACACTAACGCTATGTAACGATTACACCGGTGCATCAGAAATTTGTACGCTGTTTTTACGCGAAGATTACCGCCGTAACCATGCTGGACGCTTTTTATCTAAAGTGCGATTTTTGTTTATGGCAGAGTATCCAGAGCGTTTTAGTGAGCGGGTTATTGCTGAAATGCGCGGTGTTGCTGATAAAGACGGCCAGCCGCCATTTTGGCACTGGTTACAAAAGCTATTTTTAACTATCGATTTTACTACTGCCGATCATCTAATTGGCATTGGTAAAAAAGCCTTTATTGCTGAGCTAATGCCACGCCACCCAATTTATGTGGGGTTGCTGCCAGAAAGTGCACAAGAGGTTATTGGCCAAGTGCATCAAAACACTAAGCCGGCGCTTAACTTATTAGAAAATGAAGGTTTTACTCATAAAGGCTATATCGATTTATTTGACGCTGGGCCAACGGTTGAAGCGCAACTTAAGCAAATTAAATCGGTAGCTGAAAGCAAAAAAGTGCCAGTGAAAATTGCCGCCGTGCAAGGCGAGCAAACTTTGGCGGTTGCCAATACCTCATTGCAGCAGTTTCGTGCCAGCTTTAGCACCGAAGCGCAGTACGACGCTGAGCAGGGGCTACTGTTGTTAAGTGCAGAATTTGCCGCTGCACTGCAGCTGCGCGATGGCGATATGGCAAGATTTATAGTTTTAGACAAGGCCTAACGGCCCAACAAGTAACAACTGATAAACGTAAAGGCGGATTTTAAATGCATACTGATGTAAAAGTGTTGTTTGCCAACTTATGGCAAGACTATGTAGCGGTAACTCCATCTGCCAAAAACGTGCACCGTTTATTAGGCAGTTCGCAGCAACAAGATATTATTAATGATCATATTGCGCTGCGCACGTTTAATTTAGAAAAAGTGGGCTTAGAAAAGTTAGCTGCGCATTTTAAAGCGCTGGGTTATGAAGAGTGCGGTGAATATCATTTTGAAGCAAAAAAGTTATATGCCAAGCATTATGAACATCCCGATCGCAGCTTACCTAAGGTGTTTATTTCTGAGTTATTGCTAGATAAATGTTCTGATTATTTGCGTGAAATTATCACGGCATTAGTAGAGCAAATTCCAGCAGAAGCCGTAACGGCAGATAATTTTTTATATAGCGGCACGCATTGGCAAGTAAGCCAAGCCACTTATGAAAAATTATTAGCAGAAAGCGAATACGCAGCTTGGGTATCAGCTTGGGGCTATCGCGCGAATCACTTTACCGTAAGCGTGAATGATTTAGAAAGCTATGACAGCTTAGAGCAAGTAAATAGTGCGCTAAAACAAGCGGGCTTCTTACTTAATACCTCAGGTGGCGAAATTAAAGGCACACCAGAGGTGTACCTTGAGCAAACCTCTACCTTGGCCGATTTGCACAGTGTGCAATTTAGCGATTGCAGCGCAACTATTCCAAGTTGTTTTTATGAGTTTGCCCGTCGTTACCCCATGAGCAATGGTATGTTGTATACCGGCTTTGTTGCCGCATCAGCCGACAAAATTTTTGAAAGCACTAACGCGCGTTAATTGTTCAGCGGTTAATTAATGCAAAAGCCAGCAAGATATTGCTGGCTTTTTTGTTGTACTAGTAAAAACATTGACGTCATGTTATTAGTTCTACACTGTATTTTACTGAGTTACTCATAATAATGCGTGCAGGTTTCGCTGTTGGTTTCGTTTTTGTTGCTATGCATAGTGTTGCGGCAGAGCAGGTACGTTTTGATAAAGTAGACATACCCTTAGCGCACCCGGCCAATGGCAGTCTATTAGTTTTGCCGAAAAAACAACAATTGTTGGTATCAGGTTTTAACCAGTTTGAGCGTTGGTTAAGCCAGGTATCGCTTGCTGATTTTAGCGTGACGCCTATTGATATACCCAATAACGCACAATTTTTTTCTAGTGCCATTTTAGCGAATATTTCTGCTGAGCAGTTGGTGTTTCTTACAACCGATGGCGTAAGCTTGCGGGCGGAAAATGGAGCCATTAAACCTCTAGTAACCAGCAGTTCGTTATACCGAGTTTTAGACCCAAGCCGTTTGCGTGAGCATAATTTTGTTATTCATTTGGGCTCTGAATTAAGTGATTTTTTAATACCCGATTTTAATCATTTACAGTTATATCGGCAGCAGCCCGATGGCCAGTTTGTGCACTATGCGCTTAAAACGCCAGCCTTACTGGAAAGCTGGAATAAAGGCCTAAATTATCAAGCCCGTCCTTACTATCTGCTAGATACCAATATGGACGGCTTACTCGATATCGTCGTAGTGCAACAAGGCCAGTTTTATGCTTTTTTGCAACAGTCTGATGGGGCGTTTTTAACCGACGCCCAGGCCTTGGCTTGGCCGGTAAGTTTATCGACAGAGCAGCAAAGCGATCAACGTAACGATGCAGGTAGTACCTATGCTGGTAAGCACATTGATAGCTTAAATAAAATTACTGATATTGATGGCGATGGCGTGTTGGATATTGTGGTTAATCGTGAGCAGTTTATTGATGCGTTAGAGCGCAAGAATAGCTTTCGCGTACATTTTGGCGAAAAAACTGCAACAGGCCTTAGGTTTTCAGCACAACCTGACACCACTATTAATACGGATTCATCACCATTAGAGGTAAGAATTGGTGATATTAATGGTGACGGTAAACAAGATTTTTATATTACCAGCACCCATTTTGGCGTAGGCACTATTATTCGAGTGCTACTGCGCGGCAGCGCGAATTTAGATGTCGATTTTTATTTATTAGATGAACAGCGCCGTTACAAAACTAAAGCTGACTTTCGCCAACGCGCAACTATAGACGTTAGTATTGGTAACTTTCGTTTTGATATGCCATTGCTGCAACTGACAGATTTACATAATGACGGAAAAAGCAGTTTGCTCATTGGTGATGGCTTAACTAAATTGAAATTTTATTTACCTGATAATAAACGTTTATTTCAACGCAGCAGCGTCGAGCTAAGTGTTGATTTGCCGCGTGATGCTAAGCAAGTAAAGGTTGTTGATGTAAACAATGATAATAAACAAGATATTATTTTACCCTTCTCAGGCCAAGATAATGAGCAACAAGGCAATCGGCTTATATTATTGTTAAATTGCACCTCTGACAAAAGCTAATACCCATAATAAAAAAAGCTAACCGCAGGTGGTTAGCTTTTTTGTTAGGAAATGCCGTTAGTTATTTTTCAAAGAAAAATGTTTGGCGTTTTTTGTTACGAAGGCCTATTTCATCTAAGGTGTTGGCGTCAAATAACCGACCATTGACCATAGTATGGCTTACCTTATCACTAACCCTAATATCAGTTAGTGGGTTGCCATCAATAACAATTAAATCGGCGAGTTTACCGGCCTCAAGGCTGCCTAGCTGATGGTCCATACCAAAGGTTTTTGCGGGGTTGATAGTGGCGGTTTTAAGCGCTTCTAGTGGGCTCATGCCACCTTGAGCAAACATCCATATTTCCCAATGCACACCTAAACCGTCACGCTGACCGTGGGCACCAATATTAGTTACTACGCCTAAGTCCGACAATTCCTTGGCTACTTTAGCGACCGAGAAATGATTGTAATGATTATCTGGCGCCTTAGGTCGGCGCATACTACGAGCGGCGAGCTGATCACGAGGTACTAGATTTTGTAACTTAGGGTGCTTCCACACTTCAGTTTTATCATACCAGTAGTTTTCGCCCCAAATACCGCCATAGGCGACAATTAATGTTGGCGTATACGCAGTTTTACTGGCTTGCCACAGCTGCTTTATATCATCATAAATTGCTGCTGCCGGTAATGAATGTTCAACGGTAGTGTGGCCATCAACAACCATGCTCAGGTTATGTTGCATTAATGAACCGCCTTCTGGCACCACCATCATATCCAGCTCACGCGCGGCTTGAATCACTTGTTGACGCTGGTTTCGTCGTGGCTGGTTATAGCTTTTTACACTAAATGCGCCAACTTTCTTTAAACGTTCTAAATGAAATTTAGCGTCATCTAGGCTATCAATATGCGAGGTATAACCGGCACCTTCGGCGCCATATAATATTGTGCCGGTAGAGAAAAGACGTGGTCCGGCAATAATGCCGGCCTTTTGCATTTCGCTAGCGGTAAATATTTCACGGCTATCATTAGACGGATCATGCGATGCGGTAACACCAAATGCTAACGCAACGTAGTTTTGCCAGTTTTGTTGTGGTATTAACTGGTTGCTACCTTGCGAGCCATGTGCGTGAGCATCAAAAAAGCCTGGCATAATGGTTTTGCCACTTATATCCATTACTTTTGCATTGCTTGGCACCACAACGTCGCCACGCTTTCCTACAGCTTTAATTTTATTGTTTTCTACTATGACTACACCATCTTGAATAACGTCGTCGCCATTCATGGTGATGACCTGACCGCCAACAAAAGCAACTACGCCATTTGGTATATCGGCAGGCACACTAAAGCCTAAATTAACGCCATTTTTTACGGTAAAATCGGTTTTGTCAGTAAAGTCGAATAAGCCTTCAATACTAGTATGGTATAGCTCAGGGCCAAGGCTCCAGTATAGATTGCGACTATTGCTGCTCCAGCTAAGATATTCACCAGCGCGCACTGACAGTTGTTTAACCGGAAATTGCTTATCGTTACCGCTAATATCAATGGCGCTGCCACGCTCAGTAAAAGGCGTAACAAACACTTTAAACCGATCGGCAAAGGCTAAATATTTGCCATCAGGTGATAGTTTAAATTCAGTACCAAATTTGGCGGTGTATAAAGTTTGTTGTGTTAGCTTGGTAAGGTCAATGCGAATTAAACTCGGTGCTGAGCCGTAATTCATGGCATAAACGGCATTGCTTTGCGCACCAAACATTGGGTTATAGCCATTACGGCTAATCAGCTCTGGTGTACCACCATTACTACTGATTTTATATAAACCGGTATTTAACGACCATTGTTTTGCTAATAAACCACCTGGCCCGGTTTTACGATAAACCACGGTTTTTCCATCAGGGCTAAATACCGGCTCAACGTATTTGCCTGGCTCGCTGGTTAGCTTAGTGATGCGGCCATTGCGTAAGTTAAGTAGATTTACCGCACCTTGTTCATTGTCATTCCAACTAACGAAAACCAATTGTTTGCCATCGCGCGAAAACTGCGGATAAAACTCAAAAGCGTTACTTTGTTTGGTTAAGCGTCTAGGTTTAGGATTGTCGATATCGGTAATATATAACTGGCCTAGTGCGCTAAACACCGCTTGTTTGCCATCGGGCGACACCTGAACAAAGCGCAGCATTTTGCTATCAACTTGGGTTTTATCTAGGTCTTGCTTAACGCGTACCGCTGTTTGAATTTGCTTATCAGTATTAACGCTAAACGGAATGGTCGTAACCTTTTTATCCGCTAGTTTTAGCTGCTTAATTTCGCCGCCAGCCCAAAATAATAAGGCCTTATTGTCTTTGGTCCAGCTTAGGCTAGGGTACACACCATGAATAGCCCAGGTTTCTTGCATGTCACGGTCTAAACCGTCATACAGCTTAATATGTTCGCCATTGGTTAAGTCATATAAAAACAGTGTGCTTTGAAAATCTACCCGACGAATATAAGCGAGGTATTTACCATCGGGTGAGGGAGTTGGGCGAATTGCACCACCTTCGCCATCTAGTATTACATCCCACTTTCCGGTTTCACGCTCAAAACGTTTTATTTTATAAATACCGCTTTCTGAGTCTTTGCTGTAATGAAAGGTTTTACCCGGTGTGTCGTCTTGTGAAAAGTAAACATATTTACCATCTGGCGAAAACGCTGGTTCGCCTAAATCTTTCTGATCATTATCTCGACTGGTAAGCATAATGCCTGTGCCACCGGTTTTGTGATATTGCCAAATTTCGCCGGCACCGAGTGAACGACTCGCAGTAAAGTGCTTACGCGCGACCAAAAACTCACCATCTGGGCTCCAAGCTGGGCTATTTAATAAACGAAAGGTTTCGTTAGTGACAGCTCGAGGCGATGAACCATCAGCATTCATTAGCCAAATGTTATCGCCATCACCTTCATCATTGGTATAGGCAATGTGTTTGCCATCAGGGCTAAAGGTCGGCTGCATTTGCCAACCAATATCCGAGGTTAACCGTGTTGCGCTACCGCCGGTAATTGGCATGGTATAAATATCACCTAATAGATCAAAGGCAATGGTTTTGCCATCAGGGCTAACGGCAATATTCATCCAACTACCTTGAGATACGTTGATGTTTACCGTTTCAAATTGCCCTTGGGGCGCATTAACATCCCAAGCTGGTGCTTTATCTGTTTCTGCGTGTAGAAAAAAACTGCTAATAGCCAATGCCAGCAGTGACGGCGCAAATGGTTTCATAGATCTATTCCCGTATGTTCTAATATTATTTTAGTTATCATTTATATGCAGCTAACTCAGAGTGACATAAACTGACAACAGAGTTAAGTTATTCAAAGCGGCTTGCGTTAGAAGCATAGTAATAGTCGATAAGTTTAGGAGAGCGCTGTGATTGAGTCACCTTGTGTCGCTTGTTGTCGGCTTAACAGCGATAAATTTTGTGTCGGCTGTTATCGGCATATTACGGAAATCGTCGGCTGGGGTAGGCGGCCTGATGACGAAAACCTACTGATTTTAGAAAAAATTATTGAGAGAAAACAAGACCCTATGTTACAAAATATACCTGATGCGAAAACCAGCCCAATTACGCAAGCTGAATGGCAAGCCGCTAAATTGCAAATCAGTTTATTAAAAGGATAGTGTATGTTGGACTGGCAGTTAATTTTTAGTATTCATCCTTTTAGTTGGACGGCTCTTGGTGCAGCATTAGTCAGTGGTTTTATTATCGGAATTGAGCGGCAACTGCGCGGTAAACCGGCCGGCATTCGTACCTCTATTCTTATTGTTATGGGCACTTATGTGTTTATTGCTGCTTCTATGTCTATTAACAGTGAGATGACTGATCCGTCACGTATTATTGGTCAGGTTATAACCGGCGTTGGCTTTTTAGGCGCAGGGGTAATGTTAGCCAGAGACGGCATGGTGCTTGGTGTAACATCGGCAGCAACAATATGGGTGCTGGCCGCGATAGGCGTAAGTATTGGTATTGGTTTTGAGCTAGTGGGAATAAAACTCTCGATATTGGTGGTAGGTGTACTTACGGGCATTGATTTACTAGAGAATTCTTCATCAGCACTGCGTCGTGGTGTACATCGCACCTATAGTGAATGGCTAAACGGCAGCTATGGAGGTTTATTTAACCGGCGCAAGAGTGACAAGCCGAAACCTCAGGATATTGATGATCCACATTAACTCAGCAGCAACGGTATTAGGTTAGTATATTGAATTGATATAAAAGGGAACGGTAATAAATGCTTGAAGCGGTCTGGATAGGTTTTGCTTTTTCTCTTGGTTTATTGGTCCGAGCTATAGGTTTACCGCCACTAATCGGTTATTTGATAGCAGGCTTTGTCATATCGGCTACTTCTGCCGATTTAAATTACCCGTCTGAGGGTAACGACATTATTCATCACGTTGCGCATTTAGGTGTGTTGCTACTGCTATTTACTGTGGGTTTAAAGCTTAATGTCCGCAGTTTAGGTAAGTCTGAAGTGCTGGGTACTAGCATGCTGCATTTCGGGTTATCAATAGTTTTAACTTTACCCGCAGCACTGTTTATTTTTGATGTTAGCCTATATCAGGCATTATTACTGGCGGTAGCCTTAGCGTTCTCTAGCACGGTGTTAGCAGCCAAAGTGTTGGAAGGTAAACGAGAAATACGCGCCTTTCATGGCCGAGTTGCCATCGGCATTTTAATTATGCAAGATTTACTAGCATTATTAGTAATGAGCATTGCTAACGGCACTGCGCCTTCACCTTGGGCGTTACTGGTGTTTTTATTACCTTTGCTGCGGCCAGTATTATATAAATTGCTTGATGTTAGCGGCCATGAAGATTTACTTATTTTGTTTGGTTTAATGCTGGCATTAGTGGTCGGCGGCCAAGGCTTTGAAATGGTTGGTTTAAGCTCTGAGCTTGGTGCTTTGGTGTTTGGCGCAATATTGGCAAAACATCCCCGTGCAGGCGAGCTAGCGAAATCATTATGGAGTATTAAAGAGTTTTTCTTAGTTGGTTTTTTTCTACAAATTGGTATTGATGGTTTACCCGATGCCAATGCATGGCTATTTGCCGGTGTTATGTCGCTATTGTTACCGATAAAAGCACTACTGTTTTTCTTGTTATTGGTGTTTTTTAAACTTCGGGCACGTAGTGCATTTTTAGCCAGTTTAAGCCTAACTAATTACAGTGAGTTTGGTCTTATTGTTGCTAGCGTGGTGTTGCCGCAGTGGCTAATTCCGTTGGCGTTAACGGTTGCTATCTCTTTTGTTATTTCAGCGCCACTAAACCGCTTTGCCCATCCGTTATATGACCGGTTATGTAATAGGTTATTAAAGTTCGAACGCAATATTCATCACCCTGATGAGCAACCTATATCTCTAGGCGAAGCAGAAATACTCATTATGGGCATGGGCCGTACGGGTAATGCGGCTTATCATTATCTTGAAGATAAGCGTAATATTATTGCTATGGATTCAGATCCAGCTAAAGTGCTGGAACATAAAAGTAAGGGTATTAATATATTTTATGCTGACGCAGAAGATCAGATATTTTGGCAGGGCTTAAACTTTGGTGCCGTTGAAGCGGTAATTTTAAGTATGAACGATGTTGAAGCTAAAATGATTGCTGCGAAAAAGCTGCGCAAAGCCGGTTTTAAAGGCTTTATTGTGTCGCACAGTATGCACGATGATGAAGCCAGAGACATTATTGCCGCTGGTGCTGATCAAACCTACCTTACAATGTCAGAAGCCGGCGTAGGTATTGCCGAACACGTAAAACAACATTGTTTTAATAAAAGTGCATAATTAGTAATGAAGCAGAAACAAACAAGGCGCCATTAGGCGCCTTGTTTTAAATATTCAGTATATTAGCTTGCACTACGCTCTTTGATGGCAGCGATAATAGGTGAAGAGCTAAAACCATTGCTGGTGGCCCATTCAATGTCACCTGATGCAGCAACTTGGCTACCAGGTAATTGGCTGATAATAAAACCTGCAGCGTCTGCAGCATTATGCTTAATAGCATGACGAACTAATGGTAAACCATCACAAACGATACCGTCATACACGTTACGTAAACGTAAGCGGTTATCCGCTAAGGTTTTACGCAGGTTATTTTTGCTATCAGCAGCTACATATGAGCAAATAGACTGAGCCAGCTGTTCATCAGCAGCAACTGGAGTGCTGATAAAAGACGTTGCGGCAATAATAGTGGCTAAAGAAAGTAATTTTGCGTTCATAGTCGTGCTCCAAAATGAGTTATTTCACAATCAATAATTAAGTAAGTTCAATTATTTAAAGTGCTTATCGCGAAAGGACATGCAGGATGTCGAGTAACTCTGGCGGAGCAGAATAAACATCGCATTTGCGACGGCAGCCCAGCTATCGTAGATGCCATACTATGGCAACCCTTAGACCTGAAGCTTTGCGTGTACACCCTTTCGGATGACTTGCCTTTCGATTGTTAACATTTTAAATAGTGCCGGTTTTTTATGCAAGCTTAATTTTATTAATAAGCGGTTAATACCTAAAAAGCGAAGATAGTTTACATTTAGTCGTTATAAATACTTTATTTAACGCTACAATTAACCGCAACGTAGCATTTAGATAGTAAATACACTATTTGTTATCGCTAAATTTGGAGTAATTATGATTGTTACCTTTAAAACTAAAGCCAGCGGTAATTTAATTTATTTTAAAGATGTGGCTATTAAGCTACTAGCGTTAATGGGAAGAGATGACAAAGTACCTTCTGCGCTGTTTGCTGAGGATGTAGCTGCGGCTCTGGCTAAACTACAACACGGGCTAGCCGAGATAGCACGAGAAGAACAAGAAAAAGTAAAACAAAATGAAAATTTGGCGGAACAGCGGGTATCCTCGGCTACAACAAAAGCCTACATTAGTTTAAATGTGCGCGCTGAACCCTTGCTTGAGATGCTACAAAAGGCCGTAAAAAAACAGTGTCCAGTACAATGGGAGTAAAAGTTAAACGGGTAACGCTACATTAGTGCTACCCGTTTTTATTAAGATAAACTTATAGAGTTAAGGCTTTTTTACCCACTTGCCATCAAGTAAAATAAAGTGTCCAGAGTTAGTGCGTTCTATCGCTTTTTTACCGGCCATGGCTTCTACATCGGCTACGGCAATATTATTTTGCTGAGCTAGGCGGCTATATTCAGCGCGTCTTGCATCGTTAATTAATTTAACGATGTCGTTGGCATCCGCATTCGATGTCACTGCACCTAGGTAGCCGTTAGCTTGTTCACCAACTAAACCTTGAGCTTTCGCTTGCCCCAACGTTGCCATAGCCTGCTGCAAATTCATGGCTAGCACCGGCAAGCTAAGTGCAAACAGGGCCGGTAACAACAGCATTTTTACTTTAGTCATTAATTTCATCTTGGGCTCCTTAGAATAAACCGCTGTCGTCGCTGAACAATTCATCTAATTGTTTATCGACTTTAATAAAAATTTCGTGCTGAATTTTAACATTCAAATTAATGTTAATCGGCTCGGATGGCAGCGCTACTTGCACCTTAGGTGTGCAGGCGCCAAGTAGCAGTACCAGCATGGCTGAGGCTGTTAATTGTTGGATCATGGTTTAGCTCCATTAGCGCGGTTTGCGCTTGATTGTTGTATGCGTTGCTGTACCCGTTGCTTAATTTTGTCGCTGATTTTGCTACTTAATTGCAAACTGGTGATCAATGCGGGTATATCTTCCTCTAAATTTATATTGAGGTTTATCGCTCTACCACCTTCCAACGCAGGGTTACTGCCTTGCAAGTTAAGCGTTAATATAAGTTGGCCTTGATTGCTATAGCTTACATCACTGGCCAGCACTGAGTAATGAAAATCGTTTAATGCATCTAATACTACCTTCATGCCTGAATTACCTGCCGCCATGTTTTCTGCGCCAGTAGGGCGGTATTGTAGTTCTCCACCTGGGCTTTCTGCGGCAATATGACCATTTTTTATGGTTGCGCCACTGCGATTAATAAGTAAGGGAACAGTACCTGAGATACGGCCATTACCGGTTAAATCGGTAGTGGGGTGTTGTTGCAGTAACTGAGCTAGGTTTATCTGGCTTAACTGCAATATCACTTCTTGTTGCTCTTTCGTTAGGTCAAGAGTTACTGGCTGCACCGTTATTTGGCCGCCCATGGCCTGTAATAGCAGCTGAGTAACGGTCATTTTACCGGCGACGGGGGCACTTGCTAAGGCATGATATTGAGCCGCTAATTTTAATGGGCCAACGACTACCCCGTGATCTATTTCTTTTAACGTCGTGTTTTCGGTAGTAAGCGTGATTTCATTGGCATCGTAGTTTAGATTAAGCTCGGCTGATAAGTCTTTAAATAGGCTGCGATCATAAATACCACTTATACCGGATAAATTAAGGTTAGCTTGGGCCTTTAAAGAGTCGGTATAGTGAAGACTGCCGCTAGCATTCATTCGCCCTCGGCTAAACTCTAATAACGCTGGCCAACTGGTAAAAGAGGCCATTAATGGGTTACCCGCCAATAAGAACATCTCATCAAGCTGCCAGTTAAG
This sequence comes from Rheinheimera sp. D18, assembly GCF_004345025.1. Taxonomy (GTDB): domain Bacteria; phylum Pseudomonadota; class Gammaproteobacteria; order Enterobacterales; family Alteromonadaceae; genus Alishewanella; species Alishewanella metallidurans. Next base: position 1,387,529 of record NZ_CP037745.1, read on the forward strand.
TTCTAACTGCTTATTTTGATACTCTAGTTGATGATTAATACCTAAGTTAGCATGGTTGCTAAGTGCACCTTTAACCATTAGTTCATGTTGGGATGCAGTAGTAAGGTCTAATTTACCGCTAATATCCGCTTGCCACTGCCAGCTTTGTGTTAATAACTCTGTCTGCTTAATACTGCCTAATGTCAGCGCGATCTGGCTTTTAAAATCGATACGGTGAAATTGACTATCACCATTGAATTTGCTTGGTGATATATCTAACTGGATTGTTTTAGCACTGATATCGTTGACACTCAGGTGTTGTAAATTGAGCTGAGCAGTTTTTATATCAAGTTGCCAGCTATCGTCTAACCAATTGGCAGTAAACTGACTGTGTAAGCTGAGTTGTTCCAGCCTAGTTTGTGGTGTAGGGGTAAATGTTTGCTGCTGCAGCGCTAGCTCACTGTGTTGCAGCGTTGCACTTAGCGGCGGTATAAGGTTAATTATTGCAGCACTATTAAACGAAAGATTAGTGGCGCCTTGTGAGCTAATACTCACCTGTACTGGCAACGCCGTGAATTGTGGCTTAGTTTTACCATCGGCATAAAGCCTAATATTAACAATGTCAGCTTGTATACCTTTTTGTTGCAAGGCATCAGGCAGTATTGGCTGCAGCAGTGCAAGCTCGCTGTTTAATTTATAAAGGCTTAGTTCACCATCACTTAACCCTATTTCTAGTTGCAGCTGACCTTGTAATTGACCAATGCCTGGCACTGACAGCGGTGAGGGTAAATGAAGGGTTAGTTGTCCGTTACCACTAGCTTGTTGGCTAATACTGATTAAATCGAGTTGCTTAGGTAAATCAAACTGCCAATCACTGTTGAGTGTTACCGGAGCAGTAAATTGTGCAACGGCATCCGCGGGTAATTCGAGTTGCCAAGCGCTAATTTGTTGTAATAACCATGGAGATGGCGGGGCTATTTGCAGCTTTATATTGCCGCTTGCATGCAACAGATCGGGTTGTTTAGCAACTTGTTGGCTCAAGGTTTGTGCTAAATTTAGGCTAATACTATCATCAAACGTTAATTGGCTATTAAGTAAGGGTAGGCCTTGTACGGTTTGGTAATCACCTTGCAGGTTTAACCTTACTATGTCCGCACTGGCAGCATCATAACCATACAGCTGATAACGTAAATGTTGCTCTGCTATTTGTAGCTGCGCAGCTAATAGATAATCGCACTGTCCTGCTGGGCAAGGTAGGCTGAGCATCAGTTGCTTTATATCTATTTGCTTCGGGAACTGAGTTGGTATTTGCCAGTTGCTTGGCAAGCTATAGTTTAGTTCTGCTAGTGGGTCTTTATCTGGTGCCGAGCGCGGCCACTGTGTAAGTATTACTTTGCCACTGCCAAGGCTAATCTGTTGCAGAGTAGGGCGAAATAACGACGGAAAATGCCAACGTATTACAAGATCATTAAGTTCAGCTTTTACTGCAGGTTGTTCTAGCTCAAAGCTTAAATGCTTAAGTTGCAGTTGATGTAGGCTAAGGGTTTTTATGCCAAATTGCAGGTTATGTATGGCTAAAGTCTGCAGTGTTTTTTGCCAATACCAGTAGCCTGCAGAAAAAAGCAGTACAACGAGTATTAACATTGTTAGCAGTACTTTAGGCCAGTGACGCATTGAATATCCTTAATTTACTTCAGCAGACACTACGCTGAACTGACTGAATAGCTTATGAATAATTGAGACCAATAGAAAGGGTAGCCTAAGCTACCCTATACAACAATAACTGCTGTTATTGCTTATTTACGAGCATTCGCTGAGGTATCACGCAGTGCGCGAAACTCATTGGTTTTGTTCCAATTTGGCCATTCGCGGCTATTTGCCAACTCATTACCCACTTGGTAGAACAGGAATAAATCTTGTTGTGCACCACGTAAATCCCAGTTGTCGTCCCACTCGTCGGTTACTTTGTGGTAGCAGCATTTATTGTATTCAGCACTTTGCGCTTTACCCCATTCGATACCTTTTTCAAAGTGATCGTTGCCGCCTTTAGCGTACAGTATAGGTACACCTTTTTTCGATAGGTTAAAATGGTCCGAACGATAGGCTGTGCCTGCCGCAGGGTTTGGCTCACGCACGGCATAACGGCCTTGTTGTTTAGTATATTTGATTAAAATATCCTCGGCATTATTATTACCAAGACCAACCACCACCATATCTTTCATTGGGCCATATACGTTCATCACGTCCATGTTAATGCCCACTACCGTTTTCTCTAATGGGAATACTGGGTTAGCGGCATACCACGCCGAGCCTAATAGGCCGCGCTCTTCTGCCGTTACCGCAACAAATACAACTGAACGTTCTGGTTGTTTTTGTTGGGTAAAGTACTCTGCGAGTGCTAATAAGCCGCCCGTACCAGAGGCGTTATCTTGTGCGCCGTTAAATACTTTGTTACTTGGGTTGGAAAAATCCATACCTAGATGATCCCAGTGCGCCATATAAAGCACGTATTCATCAGGGTATTTGCTACCTTCGATATAACCCACTACGTTGCTTGAGGTAAGTTCACGTAGATTGTTTTTTACACTAATTGATGCAGTTGCATCTAAGGCCACGGCTTTGAAATCTTTTTCTAGTGCTTTTTTATGCATTGTTGCTAAGTCGGTACCGATATGTGCAAGTAGCTTTTCGGCTGACTCAGTGGTGATCCAACCTTCAACCTTGGCTAAATCGGCGTTTTTATTTTCATTAACCAAGTCAAATTTAATTGGCGAGCCGTGTGCAACCACACCCCAACCATAACTGGCGGCGTCGGTTTCATGAATAATTAATGCCATTGCCGCACCTTGACGTGCTGCTTCTTCATATTTATAGGTCCAGCGGCCGTAATAGGTCATGGCATCGCCATTAAATAATGCGGGATCTTTAGTCGCAAAGCCTGGATCGTTAACAAACATCACTACGGTTTTGCCTTTTACGTCTAAACCTTCGTAGTCGTTCCAATTGTATTCTGGCGCAACAATACCATAACCAACAAAGACCATTTCGCTATCGGTTACTTCAACTTGCTCGGTAACTTGCTTAGTCCAGGCGGTCATATCATCGCGGTAATTAAACTGCGCCGGCAAGTTTTTACCTTTTAACGTCATTGCTGATACTTGAGTCGGATCAATTTGCACTAAAGAAACAGGTTGTTTATAGCTGTCACCATTAATTGGCTTTAAGCCAATACGACGAAAGTTATCTTCTAAAAAAGCGACAGTTAGCTCTTCGCCTTTAGTTGCTGGCGCGCGGCCTTGAAACTCGTCAGATGATAAGGTTTTAATATATTCACCTAACCGCGGGTTAACCTCGGTTATTTTAAATTCATTTTGCAATTCAACCGCAGGCTTGACTTGAGCCGTTGTTGTATCTGCTGGTTGCTTTGAGCAGGCACTAAGTAGCGCACCTGCCGCCAGTAAACTGGCAAGCGTGGTAAACCTGGAAAGGGTTGTCATGGTTACTCCGTAGTTTTTATCGTTATATGTTTAGCTATTTAGTGCCGCTGTCACGGCAGCTGGTGTAAAAACACTTTATCTTAACGCAACTCTGTAGCCTCAACCAGTAAACTGGTCGATAAAGCTCGACGATTAGTCTTTATAGCCCCATGGCAACGGCGGTAATGCCACCGGTTTTGTTAAATCAAAATCAACTCGAAATTCTCGTCCTTCACGAATTAAGCGATAGCTAAAAGTGGTAGGATAAATATACATTTGCCAAATGTTGCTGTTAGATTGTGGCATGCCTAAGCGAGTAAACAACTCTTTAGAGTACTGATCTGCGGGGAAGCTTTGCACCGTTGGCCAACCGGCATCTAAAGTATGGCCGCCATACATGGTTGACTCATCATAGCTACCGTCTTTCATCCGGTGATCATGCTTTAAACTTAAGCCTGAACCAGTTTTAGTAATAATCCAGGTGCGAGAGTGATCGTTGCCAACATGAAACGGGATCTGCAGTTGGTTGTCAGTACAATTACGCACATGCATAATTAATGCACCGTCAAAACCTCCGCTTGCCGGATTATCCATTACAACTTTACCAGCATAAGCTTTGCCGCAATGTGCGCGTAAATTATCAAAATAAGCATCATGGCTGACAATAGATACTAATGGCGCATTTTGTATGGTGTTAGCAAATATACTGGTCGAAAATATTAACGTTAAAGCGCCGGTAATCATGGACTGGTGCATTTATCTCTCCTTGTAATTTGGCCGGACTATAACCTTTGTACGTAATAGCTGCAAACTGGTGTTATTCTTAAGTTGTAGGTAACAGGAGCAAACACAAATGCAAAACGAACTTGATGGTAAATTTTTATTAACGGTATTTGGTAAAGTGGAACAACATGGTCAGCCAATAAAGAATGAGCTGGGTGCGGGGTTTACACTAGATGGTATGACGGTTAATTCAGGTTTTGACGGTTATGAGGTGTATTTTAATGATGGTAAAGTGCAATTAACACTGGGTTTTCATAATAAATGGCACAGTGATGCTAAGTCAGAGAAAGATATGGACGACTTTATTACGCAGTTGAAAAAAATTAATGAAAAGTACTAATTTTTTTCACATTGCTAAGGATTTGTTCAGTTACACGCGTTAAAATAGCGCCGAATTATAAGCGCTGGCAGTATACAGTAGTAAGCTAACCTATAACTTTGTAATTTAGACGGCTGTAAGGCTATTGTCTGGATTGAAAAAACAAGGTAAGGTAATGCCCGTCAATCATATTAGATAGACCAGAAGAGGTGCGTTAGCCAGGTAACTCGGGACAGATGTCTATACATCGTAGCCCGAGTGAGGGGGCGTAACGCCGAAAAAAACACCAGTATAGAACAGTGTTTTTTGGCCGTATCGGTTGAATCCGTGCGACTGTCACCTGAATTTCGGTGGAGAGCTTCTGGCCTTTGTTAATTATAGAAGCGGTCTGTTTTTTTCGTTTTGCTATTAGCAAATGCCATGCTCTGCTTATTATGTTTTATAAGGAGAGATCCCTTTTGTCCAAGCTTATAGTTGCAAAATTCGGCGGCAGTAGTGTTGCTGATTTCGACGCCATGTCTCGTTGTGCTGATATCATTTTAGCCGAACCCAATATCCGTTTAATCGTAGTGAGTGCCAGTGCTGGCGTTACTAACTTACTGGTTGCCATTACCAAGCACTGTGACATTAGCGAACGTTACGTTTGCTATCAAGGTATTGAGGCTATCACGCTCTCGGTAATTAACCAGTTGCAGCAGCCAGAGTGCGTAGCCGCAGAAATTAAACATTTACTACTCGCCCTTAAGCATTTAATTGAAAATGGAGGAGTGGTATATGGCGCAGCACAAAAAGATGAAATTCAGTCATTTGGCGAGCGCTTAAGCTCGGTATTATTTGCGCAAGTACTGCGTGAGCGTGGCGTTGCCGGTTTGTGTTTTGATATCAGACAAATAATGCGCACTGACAGTCGTTTTGGTAAAGCCGAACCGCAAGTGGCCAATATTAGTGCACTATGTGGCCAGCATTTGCAGCCGTTACTGCATGATAATATTGTTGTTACCCAAGGTTTTATTGGTGCTGATGAGCTAGGGCAAACCACTACCTTAGGCCGTGGCGGCTCTGACTATAGCGCAGCACTATTAGGCGAGGCATTATCAGCATCTACAGTACAAATTTGGACTGACGTAGTAGGTATATTTACAACCGATCCGCGCCTAACTGAGCAAGCACGTTGTATTAAAGAAATTAGTTTTGATGAAGCGGCTGAAATGGCTACCTTTGGCGCTAAAGTGTTGCACCCGGCTACGTTAATACCGGCTATGCGGCGCAATATTGCTGTTTTTGTCGGCTCTAGCCGAGAACCACATGCTGGTGGTACATGGATTGCCAAAGAAGTAAAAGATCGCCCGCCGTATCGCGCTATTGCGCTGCGTAAATCGCAAACCTTAATTACCGTTAAAAGCCCCGCCATGCTGCATGCTGCTGGTTTTTTAACACGGGTTTTTGATACCTTAAGTCGGCATCAAATTTCGGTAGATTTAGTAACCACCTCTGAGATTAGTGTGGCGTTAACACTTGATGAAAATGGCATGTCCACGGCGTTTAGTGCATCTGTTGAACCTGCATTAACCGAGCTTAAAACCTTTTGCGACGTTAGTGTCGAGCAAGGGTTAAGTTTGATTGCCGTTATTGGTAACCATTTGCATGGCAGCAAGGGGATCCCTGGCGATTTATTTAATACTTTGGAGCGGGTTAATATGCGTTTGATTTGCCATGGCGCATCTAAACATAACCTGTGCTTTTTAGTGCAAGACGCTGATGCGGCAAATGTTGTAAAGCAACTGCATCAACGCTTATTTACTGCAGGCTGACATAAGCACTGCAGTAAATGCAGTTAGTATTATTCGTAAGGGAGCGGGTCAGTGGCGTGATTTAACGTAAATGCCTCTAAACGCTCCTGACATGAACCACACTTACCACAAGCTTTTTCACGGCCATTGTAACAAGTCCAAGTTTTACTGTAGTCCAGTCCCATAGCGATACCATCGGCTAAAATATCAATTTTGGTGTGGCTTAAATAGGGGCTAACAATGTCTACCGCTTCATAGTTGGCTATCTGACACACATCATGCATTTTCTGTACGAATTCTGGGCGGCAATCAGGATAAATAAAATGATCACCAGAGTGCGCACCATAGTATACCTGTGATGCACCAATCGACACGGCGTAGGCCACAGCCAAAGATAGCAAGATCATATTACGGTTAGGCACTATGGTTGATTTCATGTTGTCAGCAGCGTAATGGCCTTCAGGAATATCAATATTGTCTGTTAGTGATGAGCCAGCAAGTAGCTGATTAATAGCTGAAATATCTACTATTTTATGATTGATGCCTAATTCAGCACAAACCTGTGCGGCACACTGCAACTCTTTAACATGGCGCTGACCGTAATTAAACGACAATGCATAAACATCGTGACCGGCCTGAATAGCTTTATGTAAAACTGTGAATGAATCCATTCCTCCGGAGTAAATCACGACAACTTTGTTCGGCATAGCGGGCTCTCTCTTGTATAATACAACCAAATGTTTTGCGGATTACCCCGACAATACTGTCGGGGCGCGCATTGTACAGTAGTTCAGCTGTAGGCTAAAGGGCTAAGCATAGAGTGTATAAAGTTAACGAAGTTTTTGAAACCATTCAGGGCGAAGGCAGTTTTACTGGTGCGGCGTCTATTTTTATTCGCTTACAAGGTTGCCCAGTAGGCTGTAGCTGGTGTGATACCAAGCATACTTGGCCGGTTAGCGCGCAAATGCAACAACCGCTAGGCGATATTATAATAAAAACTGCGGAAACCGAGCACTGGGCCGCGGTGTCGGCTGCGCAATTAGTTACGTTATTTAGCCAGCAAGGCTATCAAGCTAAGCATGTGGTTATTACCGGTGGCGAACCTTGCATGTACGATTTAACCCCGCTGTGTGAATTATTATATAGCAAGGGTTACAGCACGCAAATTGAAACTAGCGGCACCTATGAGATAAAAGCACCAGAACAAACCTGGGTAACTGTGTCGCCTAAGGTGAATATGGCCGGTGGTTATAAGGTGCTGCAAAGTGCGCTGGATCGAGCTAATGAAATTAAACACCCGGTTGCAATGGAAAAACATATAGATGAGCTGTTGCAATTATTGCAACAAACCGATTGTGCAGGTAAGCTAATTTACTTACAACCGATTAGCCAACAACGCCGTGCCACAGAACTAGCGATAGCCATGTGTAAAAAATATAATTGGCGTTTAAGCGTACAGGTACACAAATATTTAGGGATTAGCTAAATGCAAACGGTAGCCGATTTTTTTCAGCTGTATGCCAAGATATACGTTAATTGTGAACTTGACAGCTTTAGTCAATTTATTTCGTTACCCAGCATGCTGTTGGTAGGCGATACGAAAATACTGTTTACTGACATAGATAATCTGCACCGTTATATTCTGGCAAGAATTGAAAAATACCGTAGCCTAGGTGTAGTGCATGCCGATTTTGTATTGCAGCATCAGCTTCGCTTATCAGAGCAAATGCAATTTGCCAGTTTGTATTGGCGTTTTTATAATGCTGAAAACAAAATTATCTTCAGCTGCCACACCTCTTACACATTACAGCGCTATAGCGAAAAGTGGCAGATAGTGGCAATTATTTTAGATGATGAAGACGCTAACTTTGTAAAATAGCGGGCTAGGCATAGTTGGCAAGCCACGCTTGCAAGCTATTTAGACACGGAGTGGGGGTCTGCTCTAGTGCTAGCTGCTGTTTTAGTGCAGGTTTCATCGGTAACAACTCCAAATAGCGAGACGCCAGCCACGCTGCATCACGGTATTTAGGCTCTGGATATAATGCCATTAGCTCTGGATGCTGTTGCAGTAGCTTTTCCAATTGCTTAATCAGCGGATGATATTCCTTGGCAATATCATGCTTAGGCCAAGTTGTTAGAGCTTGCGTATCGGCAACATTTAACCCGTCTGGCTCTTGCCAACGGTTTGTTATTAGTACTTTTTCTACGCCAATTACCGTAACGCCTAGCAAGCCATCATCTAATTGCTCAAAATCGTCAATACGCACAGCAGTAGCCAATGACAAAATTCGTTCAGGGTGCTGCTGAGCAACGTAGGGGTTAATTTGCGCGATAGCAAAATTACGCTTACCCGAACTTGCCTCGCATATTAAACGCACATAACGGCGTTCAAATACCCTTAAACGCATACGACCTTCAGGTAATATAAAACTATTCAGCGGAAATAAAGCGAGTTCATTCATATTGCTACAGATTAAATTGTATAGTTACTCCTTATACGTCGCTTAGTTAATAGTGGTTTGCCCAAACAGAGGATTTATGACAACAGAGTTTTGGATGTATGTATTAACCGGCCTTAGCAGCGTTAGCCTAATTTTGCTGTTGATAATACTAGTGCGTAAAGCGCCCGGCACTGGCCTTAGTGAGCAGTTAGCGCAACATAAGCTAGAGTTGGTGCAACAACAGGGGCAGTTTCAACAGCAGTTATCTGAGCAGCTGCACATGCAACGCCAGCAGCTATTGCAACAGCAACAAGAGCATTTACTGCAGGTACTACAAAAAATATCGGATACCCAGCAAGCAGCGCGATTTGAGCTTAGTAAGAATTTACAGCAACAAGCCATAATGTTAGCCGAGCAAGTAAAACAGTTAACTCAAAGTATCGATCAACGTTTAAAGGATATCGCCGGACAGGTAGAGAAACGTCTAAGTGATGGTTTTGAAAAAACCAATCAAACCTTTACTGATATTGTGAAACGACTCGCTCTGATTGATGATGCGCAGAAAAAAATAACCGAGTTATCTAATAACGTGGTTAGCTTGCAAGAAGTGCTCGCCGATAAACGCTCACGCGGAGCTTTTGGTGAGGTACAGCTAACCGCACTTATTCGCAATGTTTTGCCAGAGCAACACTTTTCATTACAACACACGCTAAGTAATGGTCGTATTGCTGACTGTATGTTGTTTTTACCCAAACCCAGCGGCGATATTGCGATAGATGCGAAGTTTCCGTTAGAAAGCTATAAAAAAATGACCGACTTACACAGCTCAGCAGAAGAGCGAAAGCAGGCTCAGCGGCAATTTAAAATTGATATTAAAAAGCATATTAATGATATTGCCGATAAATATATTATTGCCCATGAAACTGCAGATGGTGCCATTATGTTTTTACCTGCTGAAGCTATTTTCGCTGAGTTACATGCGTATCACCCTGATATTGTTGAAGAAGCTTATCGACGCAGAGTGTGGCTAACATCACCCACCACCTTAATGGCAGTGCTAACAACCGCTAGAAGTGTGTTAAAAGACGATGCAACACGTCGACAAATTCATTTAATACAAGAGCATTTAATTAAACTAGCCGATGATTTTTCCCGTTTTCGTGGCCGGTTCGATAATTTGGCCAAGCATATTGATCAGGCTGCCGTTGATGTAAAACAAATTCATACGTCAGCGGATAAAATTAGTAACCGTTTTAGCCAAATTGAAAAAGTAGAATGGCTCGACGATGCCGAGTAAGCTAACTATTTATTATTGGCGTGGATCGTCTTTTAATTTAGGAATTTTCAAGCCTAACTCTTGGCCACGATTACTAGCATAATAGGTACAGCCAATAAACATAGCGCAGGCTAGCACAAACTCTAACAATGCCAGCACCTGTTGCATGCCAGTGCTTACCCACGCGTTAGTTAAACTATGTAGAAAATAAATCATCACAATAAAATTGGCCCAAGCAATAGTGTAAGCATGGCCCTTAATTATGCCATACAGCGGCAACCATAATGGCAACCACAAGAGTGTAAGCAGTACATAAGCATTACCTAACTGCGGTGGTGCTAGTAATAAAATCCATAGTGGTTGCAATAACCACAAGCCCCAAAAGCCGATACGGCCCAGTAATAAATATCGTGCAGTCTGCGCAGATAACGGCGTACTACTGTGTTGCATGTTTAACACCTATGTTGTTTAAGTTGCTGACTTAACGTAGCTAAGCGTTTGCCAAATGCAATAGCAAGCCGTTGTTCTTCAACACTAAGTTTATTATCAGCATTATGACCACTAACGTGCGATGGGCCATAAGGCGTGCCGCCCGTTTTAGTTTGATGCAGTTCAGGTTCGCTATAGGGAATACCGGTTAGCAGCATACCATGGTGTAGCAAAGGCAAACTCATACTTAATAATGTGGTTTCATTGCCACCGTGCATGCTACCCGAAGACGTAAACACACCGGCTGGTTTATCTATTAACTCGCCTTTTAACCAAATGCTGGTGGTGTTATCCCAAAACGCTTTAGCGTCGGCCACCATATTACCAAAGCGTACTGGGCTGCCAAAAGCCAAACCGTCACAGCGTTGTAGTTCAGTTTGGCTAACAATAGCGTGACGGCTGGCATGCTGAGTGTCTAATGGTGGTATGCAGCGTACTAAAGCTTCAGCGCCAGCTTGTTGCACGCCAATAGCAATTTTATCTGCCAGTGCGGCTACCGCGCCGTGACGCGAATAATAAACAACTAGAACCGTTGCGCTCATGGCAGTAGCGTCAGTACATTGCTTGCCGGTCGGCCAATAACGGCTTTATTACCGCAGACGACAATAGGGCGCTCAATGAGTTTTGGCTGTGCAACCATGGCGGCAATCAATTGTGCGTCCGTTAGGCTGGTGTCGGCTAAACCTAATTGCTGATATTCGTCTTCTTTATTGCGTATTAGTTGCCGTGCGCTAATACCCAGTTTAGCTAAGATCTGCTGTAATTCTGCGGCAGAAGGTGGCGATTTAAGATACTCGATAATCTCAATCTGCTGGCTATGTTGTTGTAATAACTCAAGCGTCTCGCGGCTCTTTGAGCAGCGCGGGTTATGATAAATGGTAAACATAAAATATCCTGTATAAAGATGTTACATACGGCGCAAACGGTCAAATTCGGTTTGTAATTGACGTTTTTTCGCTTCTAAGCGGCGGTTTTCCAGCTTTTCTTCTGTTTTTAAATGATTAAGTGCTTCGTTAATATCATCAATTGCGCGTGGGTAATTGGCATATTGATAATTTAAATCAGCTCTCGCTTCATAAAACTTGGCCATATCACCTGCCGCTTTATAAGCGTCGGCCAACAAGCCATACGCCAGTACGTTATCACTTTTATAAAACAACAAGCTTTTTAGTAAATGAATGGCTAGGCGATGAGCGCCCGAAACCAGTGCGACGTTGGCATAGTTTAATGTGACGACCTGATTGTTAGGTCGCAGCAAGTATTGCTGTTCTAGTAACTCTAAACAGCGTTGATACTCTTTTTGTCCAAGTAGAATATCGGTATAAACATCCATGTAATATAAATTATGTTCATCAGTTTCTAGCAGCTTTTCTATTAATTTGCGCGCCGGATCTAGGCTACCGTTATCCAACAATGCTATAGCTAAGCCGTACTGATTCGCTTTAGTATTACCGCTAGGTTCAGTAAGTTTTTTTCTGAAAACGATTTCAGCATCTGCTTTATCGTAATGGTAGCGCGCCAGAACCCGAGCTTTGCTTAGGGTAAAGTCTTGGCTATCTGGAATAAAACGTTGTGGAAACTGTTCTGCACGAAGGCGAGTATCACTAACTCGGCTTTGCGATAATGGGTGGGTTTGGAGAAAAGATAATTGCTGGTTTAAAAACCGGCTTTGTTCTGTCAACTTGCGAAAAAAGTTAGGCACGGCATAAGGGTCAAAACCGGCTTCGACCATAATGGTCATGCCAATACGGTCGGCTTCTTGCTCATTACCGCGGGTAAAGTTAATGGCACTTTGTGCTGAAGCGCCCTGGGTTGCCATTAACGCCGCCATGCCTGCTTCTGGGTTTACCGTAGCTAAAATAATGGCGCCTAACATGCCAGCTAAGGTTATTGGTGCTTGTTGGTTTCGGGCCTCAAAAAAGCGGGCAATATGACGTTGTGTAACGTGGGCTATTTCGTGCGCCATTACTGAGGCAAATTCACTTTCACTGTCGGCAATCGCCAGTGTGCCGGTGTGAGAGGTGATATTTCCGCCAAGCGTAGCGAAAGCATTAATATTTTTGTCATTAACCCAATGAAATTTAAATGGAAATTTAACGTCGTTGGCCCGCGATACTAAGCGATTACCTATAGCGTTAATATATTCATCTAATAGCGGATCGTAAACCATAGGCAGGCTGCCGCGAGTTTCGCGCGCCATCACATCGCCGAGTTGTTTTTCTTTTTCCGTACTAATGGTGCTAAATGCGTTACCACCTAAATCCGGCAAGTCTGCCTTTGTCTGCCCCGAAAGTGGCAGCGTTAATGCTACTATTAAGCATAATAAAGTGGGCTTAGTTACTACAGTGAAAGTCATGTGAAAAACACCTGCCCTGTTGTCGAGTCAATGTCATAATGCTGAGTTTGTCTGGATTTTTATTAATTAGTTCCAGTTATCCAAGCCGTTAATTTAACATATATTTACCGGTAACAGTCGGTTTAGTATCAAATACGCTATTTTGTTCGGTATACTCAAAAACGCTAAGGTATTTTCGCCGTATTGTCTGGTGCTGGAGTCTTAATATGCTGGGTTGGTTAAAAAAATGGTATGCCAATAAGTTTTCAGATCCGCAAGTCGTCACCTTATTTTTGTTATTACTAATTGGTTTTATGGCTATTTATTGGCTAAGCGGCATTTTGGCGCCAGTGCTTGTGGCTATTGCCTTTGCGTATTTGCTTGAGTGGCCAGTTGTGAGGTTATCTAGGCTAGGTTTGTCACGGTCAATTGCAACCATTAGTGTTGTCGCGGGTTTTGTTGGTTTAGCCATATTAACCCTAATGTGGATTATTCCTATTGTTTGGTATCAAGGACGTAACCTATTACGTGATTTACCGCAGATGACAGAGCAAGGCCGAAGCTATTTACTTGAATTACCAGAGACATTTCCAGGCATGGTAAGTGTTGAGCAAATTAACATCTTAATCCACTCGGTTGATGAGCGATTAATGGTATTTGGTCGCGATATGTTGCAGTTGTCGTTGGCGTCTATAGTCGATTTGGTGGCATTACTTATTTACTTGGTATTAGTACCGATGATGGTGTTTTTTATGCTTAAAGATAAGGCAGAGCTGAGTTCTAGTTTCGCCCAGCTATTGCCAACCGAGCGCCGCCTAATTAGCCAAGTGTGGCAAGAGATGAATGGCCAAATAATGAATTATATTCGTGGCAAAATATTAGAGCTTTTGATTGTTGGCTCGGTTAGCTATGCGGTATTTGCTATTTTTGGTTTAAATTATCCGCTGTTATTAGGGGTGTTAATTGGCTTATCAGTACTTATTCCTTACATTGGTGCTGCAGTAGTAACTTTACCTGTGGCGTTAGTGGCGTTTTTTCAGTGGGGGCCAACGGCTGAATTTGGTTATCTAATGCTAGCTTATGGCATTATTCAAGCATTAGACGGTAACTTGTTAGTCCCTTTACTGTTCTCTGAAGCCGTAGATTTAAATCCTGTATTTATTATTATTGCCGTACTATTTTTTGGTGGCCTGTTTGGCTTTTGGGGTATATTTTTTGCCATTCCACTGGCGTCATTAGTTAAAGCAACAATAAATGCGTGGTCGACACGAGTTCATCCGCAAATTGAGCTAAACGAGTAAAAATAAAGGTGGTTTACTTGCTTTGTTCGTACACCGCCTTTATCAGTTTCAAATTTTTAATCTAGTTTTAATTTGGCTTATGTATTAAGCCAAATAATCGAGTACCACTGCGTGATGATCTTTAGTTTTAAACTGATCAAATACTTTTTCTACTTTGCCATCCTGAGCAATAAGAAAACTAATACGGTGTAGGCCGTCGTATACCTTGCCCATAAATTTCTTTTCACCCCAAACACCAAAAGCATCGGCTACTTTATGGTCTTCGTCAGATAACAATGTAAAGTTTAGCTGGTCGCGCTGTGCAAACTTGGCTAAGCGCGCTGGCGCATCAATGCTTATGCCGAGCACACTAACGCCTTTAGCTGCTAGCTGCGCCATGCTGTCACGTAAGCCACAGGCCTGAACGGTACAACCTGGTGTCATGGCTTTGGGATAAAAATACACCAGTACTCGGTTTTTTTGTAATAGCGTACTAAGCTGCACCTGATTATTGTGTTGGTCAACTAAGGTAAAATCAGGGGCGATAGCGCCAGCGGTCAGATATTGCATAATCCAATCCTTATTAGGTGAGGGCGCTAAAGCTGCCCGTTAAGTTCATGTCGTTTATCAGCGCCATAACGTCGGTTTCAATTTGCTGTGCGGATTCACCTTCAGGCAGTTCTAATGTCATAACGGTATGCATTAGGTTTTGGCCATGTTTATCCGTTTTGCTTTCAGACTGCAGTGAGCCGATATAGATATCACGGCTAGCCAACAAACCCGTTATAGCACCTAGTGTACCGACGCGGTCTAAGCCTTTGTACTCTAATACATAGTGCGCGGCGACAGGTTTAGGCTGATGAGCACTGGTACGCTTAGTCATTGTCGTTAGATCAAGTTCTAAACCTAACCCCGGTAATAAATGCTCTATTCTACTAATGGCAACTGAGTCGCCGGATAACAGCATAATAAAAGTAAATTCGCCGCCGAAAATAGCCATGCGACTGTCAATAATGTTGCAATTGCAATCGGTAACTAAACGCGCCAATCTACTAACAATGCCGGTGCGGTCATTGCCAATGGCGGTTACTACAAGTTGTTGTGGCATAATATAAAACCCTGGTGGCAAACTAAAAACGTTAAGAAAAATATCGGCGACAAGTGTAACATACCGCAAGATTATATCATCGGTTTGTCTAGTGAGCACATAACCGCATCAGGATTCTTGTGTTTAGGCCAGTGTCTCTTTAACATAGCCCTCCTTACTGGTTTAACAGGATTGTAATTAACATGTTCAGAGGAAGTTGGGTTGCGCTTATCACGCCGATGTTGGCTAACACAGATATTGATTATCTTGGCTTAAAACAGCTGGTTGATTTTCATCTAAAAAATGGCACCCAAGGTTTAGTGATAATGGGTACTACGGGTGAAGCCGCAACGATTAGTTTTGCTGAACAATTAAAGGTTATTGCGGCAGTATGCGAGCAAGTGAACGGGCAAATTGGCGTGATTGCGGGTAACGGCACTAATGCTACCGCAGAAACCATTGAGCGTACCAAAGCGCTGTCTTTACTGCCTATTGATGGCTTCTTAACGGTTACGCCGTTTTATAATAAACCCATGCAAAAGGGCATGATTGCGCATTTTAATGCCGTTGCGGCAGTAACGGATAAGCCGGTATTGTTGTACAATGTGCCCAGTCGTACCGGTATAGATTTATTACCCGAAACGGTAGCCGAGCTAGCTAAGACCAGTAATATTGTTGGTATTAAAGAAGCCACTAGGTCGATGCAGCGTTTAGCGCAGTTGCAACAGTTATGTCCGGCAGATTTTATGTTATTAAGTGGCGACGATGCCTCAGCGGCGGAGTTTATGTTACGTGGTGGTCATGGCGTTATTTCGGTTACTACTAATATTGCACCGAAAAAAATGGCGCAATTATGTGCCGCCGCATTAACGCAACAACGTGAGCAAGCTGAATCAATTGATAACACCTTGGTCGCGTTACACAAAGATCTCTTTATTGAAGCAAATCCCATCCCTGCGAAATGGGCACTGCAAAAAATGGGTCTGATTAATTCAGATATGCTGCGATTACCGCTTACACAGCTTGAACCAATTCATGGCGCGGCAATCGAACAGGCGTTAAGGTTAGCAGATATTCAGTTCTGAAATAGTCAGGCTACAAAGTACCAAATTTAGGAGTAGTACCGTGCAAAATTGGGTTAAAGGTAGTGTTGTCGCGAGTGTGTTACTGACGGGGTGTTCTGTGTTTCAGTCAGAACAAGAAGTTGCGAGCCGTTCAGCATATAACCATGCAGAGTTAAAACTGCCGGCTGGTTTGGCGCAGCCAGCAAAGCCTGGAAAATATGATATTCCAGAGATCAGCAGCACGGTAATTAGTGAAGCAGATACACATTCACCGGCTTTGGTGTTGGCTACTGCTGGCAGCAGCAGGATAGAAGAAGGTGATAAGCTATCCCGTGTATGGTTTGACCGTAATGATTCAACCGGCGAGCTAGTACCGTTTTTACAACGAATATTGCAAGCGCAATTTGCCGAACAAGCGATTGAGCTTACTGCCGATGAAACGGGACTAACTTATACCACGGGCTGGATAGCTAAATCAGAGAAGGAAGGCTTTTGGTTCTGGCAATCATCGCAGCAGCAAGAACAGGCACGTTTTAAAATTAGCATAGAGCCACGCCCTCATGGCCGTGCCGCCAGTATGATGGTAACGATGTTAGAACATCAGCACTTTAACGCTGAGGCTAAGCTTGAAGGCCGTGAAGCACAGCGCCAAGAGGTTGCGTTACTCAATCAAATTATTGATCGTATTGGTAAAGAAGAAATTATCGTCGCGCGCGCAAATAAAGCTAAAGCGCCAGATGTTTCATTGGAACCGGGGATTGATGCCGAAGGCCATCCGGCATTAATTACTCAGCAGTCAATTGACGTTACTTGGTCTCAGCTTGAAGCCTTGTTAGCGGAGTTAAATTTTGCTGTTACTGATATGAACCGCACCGAGTTTACCTATTATATTAATTACACCAAACCTGAACCGGGCTTTTGGTCAAAGTTATGGGGTAGTTCTGATAAAGTCGTATTGCCGCTGACTAATGGGGAATATCAGCTGGTGTTAGGCCGGGTTAATAAGCAGACGGCTATTGTGCTGCGCGATAAAGATGGCACCTATTTAAATACAGAAACAACATTAGCACTGCACGAACCCTTTGTGCAGGCGATTCGTCAGGCCCGAATTGAATTATAAAGTGTAATGAGCAGTATTAGCTTATTAAATAAAGAATAATTATTTTGTGCTTGTTGCTTATGTCTTTATTGCTTTAGCTTGGTGTTATAACTAATGCTGCAACAGAGCCACTATAAAGTGGCTCTGTTGTTTATAACGTAATAAAATAAGCCGATTAAAAATTACATTGCGCGTGGCTATAACGGAGGTAACGCATGCTAGAAATACAGGATTATTTAAAAATACTGATAGGTATCTTCGCTATTCTTAATCCGCTAGGCGCATTACCGCTATATTTATCGTTAACACAGCGCCATACGGCTCTTGAGCGTAAACAAACCGCAGCTAGCGCCGCAAAAGCTGCGACCATTATTCTATTAATCACTTTATTTTTTGGTGAATTCATTCTTAGTTTTTTTGGTATATCGGTAAACTCTTTTCGTGTCGGCGGTGGCATACTTATTCTGCTAATGGCGATCTCTATGTTATATGCTGAAACGAGTAGTGCAAAAAATACGGATGCCGAGCGCGAAGAGGCGGAGCAGCGAAAGTCGATAGCGATAGTGCCCTTAGCTATGCCGATGTTGGCTGGGCCTGGCGCCATAAGCTCAATTATTTTGTATGCTAATCGTAGTGACGGTTGGCAACACTACGCCATTATGTCGGCAGAGTTGGTGTTAATTGGTGCCACGCTTTGGGCGTTAATGCGTGTAGCTGATAAAATTTCAGCCCGCTTAGGTCAAACTGGTATGAATATTATTACCCGAGTAATGGGGCTTATTTTAGCCGCAATTGCCGTTGAGTTTATCAGTGCTGGCTTAAAAGGCATTTTTCCAGTTTTGGCATGAGGTAACAAATGATAAATAGGATATGGCGTGTTTTGGCGGCAATGAGTGTGGTAATGAGTGTTGCAGCTAATGCTGGGCAAGTGGCTGATTTATATCAAGCTAATGTTGCCGCTGACAGTGCGCAGTGGCAGCGCGATGCGCTATTACAAGTGTTAGTGCGTGTAACTGGCAAGGCAGATATTGCCACCGAGCCAGCACTAGCTAGCGAGCTAAAGCAGGCATCAGGTTACATCAAGCAATACGAAGCGATACGCCATGCACAGGGTAATCAGATGAAAGTACTGCTGGATGCCACTAAGGTTAATCGTTTGCTACAGCAAAATAACATCGGCATTTGGGGCGCATTACGGCCCGATATTTTAGTGTGGTTTGTGCAGCAAGATAATGGAAATCGCAGCTTTGTTCGGCGCAGTGATGACGGTTTAAATGCGGCAATGCGTCAGGCATTTCAGCAAGCAGGGTTGCCGTTAATAAGCCCATTGTACGATATGGACGACTTACTTAATTTGTCTGAAACAGATGTTTGGGCTGGGTTTTGGCAGTCAATTAGTAAAGCGAGTGCGCGCTATAATGCTGATGTAATATTAAGCGTAACCACTGACAAAGTAGTACAAGATAATGAAAGCTTATACCGGCTTAGCTGGCAGCGACAAGATGATGGCCGAACCTATCGTGATGAAGTAACCGCGATTGATGAAACCAGCTTGATGCAACGTTTTGCTGCGGTGTTAGCCGGGCAATTAGCTGAGCGTTATGCCAGTGTAATGACAGGTCAAAATAGTGCAGAGTATGTACTGCAAGTGCAGCAGTTAAACAGTTTGGCTGACGTGGTACAGGTACAAAAGTTATTGCAACAAGTGGTAGGTATATCCGAGGTGACTGTGAGTCGTTTTGATTTAGGCACGGTACATTATCGCTTACAAAGTGATGTAAGTGCCGAAAGCTTGATCAATGCGCTGCGTTTTAACCCTAAACTGCGGATAGTTCTCGCCAGTAATAACATGGCCGAGAGCGTTGCTGCGGTTAATGCTGTAAGTGTGCCAGTACTAGCAACGTTTGAGTATCTTCGACCTTAATGCAGCCACTACAGTACACCTTAGCGGTAACCTTACCGGAAGACGAAACGCTCGACAGCTTTTATGCGGCCGGGCAAACTGCGGCTGTGGTGTTTTTAAAAAATTATCTGCAACAAACTACCCAGCAAAGCCCAGTATATTTATTTGGCGCCAGTGGCAGTGGTAAATCGCATTTGCTGTATGCCGCCTGTGTGCAAGCACAAGAGCAGGGACATACCAGCCAGTTAGTTGCATTAGATGAATGCAGACAGTTTAGCCCGCGTTTATTAGATGACTTGGAGCAACTTGATTTAGTCTGTTTAGATAATATTCAAGCTATAGCGGGCGATCTAAGCTGGCAAACCGCAGTGTTTGACCTATATAACCGAATGTTAGAGCAGGGCAAAGCACTGATAATTGTTGGTAACGAAGCGCCAGCACAACTTGGCTTGCAGCTAGCCGATTTGGTGTCGCGCTTACAAGCATGCACTGCATTTCAACTGCGTTTACTTACTGATGATGACAAACATAAATTACTACAGCAAAAAGCGAAACTTCGCGGTATTGAATTGCCCGATGAAGTAGCGCGCTATTTATTAAACCATCAAGATCGCGATATTCGAGCGTTAGTGTCTACATTAGATAAACTAGATAAAGCTACGCTAGTGCATCAACGTAAACTTACCATCCCTTTTGTCAAAGATATTTTAAATTAATCGCACTCCTTTTTAGAAAAAATGCCGTAACAACCTGCGTTTAGCATTAATTCTGGTGTATCATTGGCGGCTTTGTTATGTATTAATACCTAGCTGCTTTGAGGACACGCATGAACCTAACAGCAATATTGGAAAACGCCTTGCAGGCCGTTGCCGCCGCCGCAGATATTCCAGCACTGGAAACTATCCGGGTCGAGTTTCTTGGGAAAAAAGGCAGTATTACTGAATTATTAAAATCTTTGGGCGCGATGGACCCCGAGCAACGCAAGCAAGCTGGCGCCGAAATTAATGAATTAAAGCAGCAAGTACAAGATGCGTTAAATGCCAGACGCGATCTGCTGCAACATGCTCAGTTAGCTGAAAAGCTAGCGCAAGAACAAATTGATGTTACCTTGCCTGGGCGTACGCTAGACATTGGCGGTTTTCATCCAGTAACACGCACAATCGAGCGCATTTCATCATTCTTTGCCGAGTTAGGTTTTGAGGTTAAACATGGTCCTGAAATTGAAGATGATTTTCATAATTTTGATGCGCTAAATATACCCGAGCACCATCCGGCGCGTGCTGATCATGATACTTTCTACTTTAACCCCAAGTTAATGCTGCGCACACAAACCTCTGGCGTACAAATACGTACGATGGAGCAGCAACAGCCGCCACTGCGGATTATTTCACCGGGCCGAGTATATCGTAACGATTACGACCAAACTCACACGCCGATGTTTCATCAGGTTGAAGGCTTAATGGTTGATACCAATGTTAGCTTTACTGAGCTTAAAGGTATTTTGCACGATTTTTTACAGAACTTTTTTGAAGAAGATCTACAAATTCGTTTTCGCCCGTCGTTTTTCCCGTTTACAGAACCCTCAGCTGAAGTAGATGTAATGGGCAAAAATGGGAAATGGTTAGAAGTGCTAGGTTGCGGCATGGTACATCCAAACGTGTTGCGTTCAGTCGGTATTGACCCAGAAGTTTACAGCGGCTTTGCCTTTGGTATGGGTGTTGAGCGTCTTACTATGTTGCGTTACGGCGTAACCGATTTACGCGCCTTCTTCGAAAACGATTTACGTTTTTTAAAACAGTTCAGATAAGCGGAGTTAATTTAGATGAAATTCAGTGAAGCCTGGTTACGCGAGTGGGTAAACCCAGCCATTGACACCAATAACTTATCTGAACAGCTGTCGATGGCGGGTCTAGAAGTAGATGGCATCGAAAAAGTTGCCGGTGAGTTTACAGGTGTTGTGGTAGGTGAAGTTGTCGAATGCGGCCAACATCCCGATGCCGATAAATTACAAGTTACGAAAATTAATGTGGGTGGCGCAGAGCTATTGGATATCGTCTGCGGTGCTAAAAACTGTCGTAAAGGCTTAAAAGTTGCTGTTGCCACGGTAGGCGCGGTACTGCCAGGTGACTTTGTAATTAAAGCAGCCAAATTACGCGGTCAACCGTCTAACGGTATGTTGTGTTCATTATCTGAACTGGGTATGGCAGATGATTCTGACGGTATTTTAGAACTGCCACAAGATGCGCCAATTGGCCAAGATGTTCGCCAGTACTTACAGTTAGATGACCGTATTATTGAAGTGGATTTAACACCTAACCGTGCTGATTGCTTAGGCATTAAAGGTTTAGCACGTGAAGTGGGTGTGCTTAATAAGCTGGCAGTAAACGAAGCGCCTATTAGCGTAATTACACCAAGCATTAGCGATAAAAAAGCGATTACTTTAGCTGCGCCAGATGCCTGCCCACGTTATTTAGGTCGGATAGTGCGCAATGTTAACGTAACTGCGCCAAGCCCATTATGGTTGACCGAAAAGTTACGCCGCTGTGGTGTGCGTAGCATTGATGCTATTGTTGATATTACTAACTTTGTGCTGTTGGAGTTAGGTCATCCAATGCACGCATTCGACTTAGCCAGTATCGATGGTGACATTAGCGTGCGTTTGGCCAATGATGGTGAAAAATTAGTGCTACTTGATGAAAGCGAAGTAACGTTAAAAAGTAACACCTTAGTTATTGCTGATGATAAAAAAGCCCTCGCTATGGCCGGTATTTTCGGTGGTTTGCATAGCGGAGTTACCAGTGCGACTAAAGATGTATTTTTAGAAAGTGCCTTTTTTGCGCCGTTAGCTATAGCAGGTAAAGCGCGCCAATACGGTTTGCACACCGATGCATCGCACCGTTATGAACGCGGCGTTGATCCAACTTTGCAGCATGCAGCAATGGAGCGTGCGACTGCATTACTACTTGAAATTTGTGGTGGTGAGGCCGGCCCAGTAGTTGAGGCAGTATCGGCAGCACATTTGCCGAAGGTTGCAACGATTAACCTAACTGAAGCTAAGTTAACCCGTATTTTAGGTATAAGTATTGCCAAAGCTGACGTTAGCGCTATTTTTACCCGCTTGGGGTTAATGCTTGAAGAAACTCAAGACGGCTGGCAGGTAACGATACCGGGTTATCGCTTTGACCTGCGTATTGCTGAAGATTTAATTGAAGAAGTGGCACGGGTTTACGGCTATAACAATATTCCTAACCTTGCGCCAAAAGCCAGTTTAAAAATGCGTACTTTCTGTGAAGCGCAGCTTAATGTGCAGAATTTACGTACGGTGTTAGTTGACCGTGGTTATCAAGAAGCAATAACCTACAGCTTTGTTGACCCTAAAGTGCAGCAACTATTATTTCCGCAACACGAAGCTTTGGTGTTACCTAACCCTATTTCAGCTGACATGTCAGCAATGCGCTTAAATTTATGGCCAGGTTTATTGCAAACTGTGCAATATAATCAAAATCGTCAGCAAAGCCGTATCCGTTTGTTTGAATATGGCCTAAAGTTTATTCCTGATGCTACGGCTGAAGGCGGCGTGCGGCAAATACCGGTAATTGGCGGTGTTATTGTCGGTTCAATGCATAATGAGCATTGGAACATGGAAAACCGTGCGGCGGACTTCTACGATATAAAAGGTGATGTTGAAGCGCTGTTGGCCCAAACATCCGCAAGTGCAGAATTTCGTTTCGCAACTGGGGAACATTGTGCATTACATCCGGGTCAGACTGCAGCAATATATCGTAATGATCAGCAGGTTGGCTATGTGGGAGCGTTGCACCCAGAAGCCGAGCGTAAGCTGGGCATTAAAGGTAAAGCTTACCTATTTGAATTAGATGTAACGGCTTTGGGGTTACGTAATATTGTACAAGCTACGGAGCCGTCAAAGTATCCAGCTAATAGGCGCGATCTAGCGGTAGTGGTAAAATCAGAGGTGCGTTTTTCTGATATTGCTGCTACTATAAAAAAAGTTGGCGGAAATCAATTAGTTGACCTAAAATTGTTTGACGTATATACAGGAGCAGGTGTGGCAGAGGGTTTTAAATCACTTGCCATTGCTCTGACCCTGCAGGATATAGCGCGTACACTGGAAGATAAAGATATCCAACACTTGATAAATCAAGTAGTTAACGCGCTTAGTGAACAGTTCAACGCATCGTTGAGGGATTAAGAATGGCGCTTACCAAAGCCGATTTAGCAGAACGTTTGTTTACAAAGTTTGGTGTCAGCAAACGCGACGCCAAATTGATAGTCGAAGCTTTTTTTGAAGAAATCCGTATGGCGTTAGAGTCGGGTGATCAAGTAAAGCTATCCGGCTTTGGCAACTTTGACCTTCGGGTTAAAAATGAGCGGCCAGGTCGTAACCCAAAAACGGGTGAAGATATTCCTATTTCTGCGCGCTGCGTAGTAACATTTCGCCCGGGGCAAAAGCTAAAAGCTCGAGTTGAAGTGGGTACTAGTAAGAAGTAGTTAGTGGCTATATCCGAAAAAACGGCAGGTTGCGTAAGCAAGCTGCCGTTTTTTTATGCGCAAAGTTATATGCGTTTAAATTTAAACTTAAACGGCCTAGCGTACGTAGTAGTTAGCAAATAAAAAAGTTGGTGGTGTTATGTCAATTAAAATAGGTATTAGTGCCTGTGTGCTCGGTGAAAAAGTGCGCTACGACGGTGGCCATAAGGCCTCTGGTTTCTGTGTTAGTCAGCTTGCACCCTTGGTTAGTTATGTGCCTATTTGTCCCGAAATGGCTATTGGTATGAGTGCGCCGCGCCCAGCAATACGCTTACAGCTAGACAATGAGTTACGTGTCCAATTGGTGCAAAGTAACGATAATAGCATTAACCACACCAGCGCCATGCTCGCCTTTACTGAAAAAAAACTGCCACAGTTAAATCAATTAAGCGGCTATATCGTTTGCGCTAAATCACCCAGTTGTGGCATGGAGCGAGTACGGTTATTTGATGCGAGCGGCCATCAATTAGGCAAACAAGGCGTAGGTTTATTTACGCAACAACTAATGCAAAGGTACCCTTGGTTACCGATAGAAGAAGACGGGCGCTTATTTGATCCTGCACTAAAAGAGAATTTTATTTGTCGAGTGTTTAGCTGTAACGACTATCAACAAACTATGGCCGATGGGTTTACTGTAGGTAAGTTGGTAGCATTTCATAGTCGATATAAATTTTTAGTAATGGCACATAGCCCTGTAGCTTATCGTGAGTTGGGCCGATTAGTAGCGCAAGCTAAGTTATTTTCGCCCGCCGAGTTGCAGCAACGCTATTTGCTAGAATTAATGCAAGCGCTAAAAAATATTGCTAACCGCAAGCAGCATACAAATGTGTTACAACATTTGCAGGGCTTTTTAAAAACAGGTTTAACCGCACAGGCGAAACAGGAATTATCTGAGCTAATTCATCGTTATCGCCAAGGTTTTGTGCCGTTACTCGCGCCCATTACCTTGATCCAGCACCATTTAGCGCAGCGACCCAATGCCTATGTTTCAGCGCAACGTTATTTTACACCTTATCCAGAAAATTTAGGTTTAAGGGGCTAGTCATGAATAGCCTAAACCTCGTGTGGTTACGTAATGACTTACGCAGTTATGATAACGTCTGTTTACACAGTGCAATAGAGCATGCAAAGCGCACTGCAAGCCAAGTATTAGTCTTGTTTATTGCTACTCCAGATACCTGGCAGCTGCATGACATGGCAGCAATAAAACAAGATTTGCTTCGACGTCGAGTTTTGCAATTACAGCAAGAACTTGCCGAGCTTGCTATACCTTTACTCGCGATTGAAGGTAGCAGCTATGCGGATACCCCGCAGATATTTGCTGCGCTAAGTAAGCGCTTTGTACTTAACGTTTTTCTACAAACGGAATACGAACTACGCGAGCAACAGCGCGATGCTGCTGTAGAACAGCTGGTATTAAGCTCGGGCGGGCAGTTTATCCGGTTTGATAGCCAATGCATTATGCCGCCAGGCGCTATACGCACGCAGCAAGGGGCGATATATAGAGTATTTACGCCATTTAAGCGTACCTGGCTAAGCGCCTTACACAGTCAAGGTGTGACGTGTTATCCCAGACCTAAAACTATTGAGCAAGCAGCATTAATGCTCCCTGAGTTTACGCCAATGCAGACCGGTGATAATAGCTCGGTCGATTGGCCAGTTGCAGAGCAAGACGTGCTTAATTTACTGCGCGCGTTTTGTCGAGAAAAGGTAGCCAATTACACCAATGCACGGGATTATCCCGCCATTGCTGGCACATCAAAGCTGTCGGCGTATTTAGCTATCGGTGTGGTGTCAGCCGCACAGTGCGTTGCTAGATTACAAATGGAAATGAAAGACAGTTGGCAGCAGGATAAAAGCGGCGCCGAGGTCTGGCTATCAGAGCTTATTTGGCGTGAATTTTATAAACATATATTAGTCGCTTACCCAAATCTAATTAAGCATCAGCCGTTTCAGATAGAAACAAACGGCATACGCTGGAGTAATAATCAGGCATTATTTCAAGCGTGGTGTGAAGGTAAAACCGGCTACCCGATAGTTGATGCGGCGATGCGCCAACTCAACCAAACCGGTTGGATGCATAATCGATTACGCATGATTACCGCTAGCTTTTTGGTAAAAGACTTACATATCGATTGGCGTTGGGGCGAGCGCTACTTTATGTCAAAACTGATTGATGGTGAATTTGCAGCTAATAATGGTGGCTGGCAGTGGGCAGCCTCTACCGGTACCGATGCCGTACCTTACTTTAGAATATTTAACCCAACCAGCCAAAGTGAGAAGTTTGATCCAAGCGGCGAGTTTATACGTTTATACGTACCTGAACTGCGTCATCTGAAAGAAAAATCGATACATTGGCCGCATAATAATGGACTGGTTTTGGCGTATCCCGCACCAATTGTCGATCATGCCGTAGCACGTAAATATACACTCGAACTTTTTGCAGAGGTAAAAAATCGGTATGAACACAGCGCCAACACCACGCATTGAGCAATTTTTAACGTTTTATAACAATTTATCGAGCGCTAATTTAGAGCAATTAGCGCAATTGTATCATGCGGATATTACCTTTATTGATCCCGTGCATCAGCTTAATAGTCGACAAGCATTAAGCCAGTATTTTGCTCATGCTTACGAACGGTTGCAGCAGTGTCGGTTTACGGCTGCTGAGAAGTTAGAGCAAGCAGAGCAAGGTTTTATTAGCTGGAAAATGCAGTTTGCTCACCCAGCAATAGCTAAGGGTAAATTACTTGAGGTTGACGGTTGTAGCGTACTTAGGTGGCAAGACAATATGATAATTTATCAGCGCGATTATTACGATTTAGATGCAATGGTATTCCAACATCTACCAATTTTAGGTTGGCTTACCGCTAAGGTAAAGCACCGCATGGCCAACAGCAACGCTTAGCATAGGCTATAGCAAAAGGAGTAGTATGCGTATAGCAGTTATTGGTGGTGGTATTGCAGGTATGATGACCTGGTACCTGCTGCAAAGAAAACACGACGTTACCCTAATCGAGGCTAATAGTTACTTGGGCGGCCACACCGCAACGGTTGACGTTGAAGTGCAGGGTAAACTTTATGCGATAGATACTGGTTTTATTGTGTTTAATAATTGGACCTATCCTATTTTTAACCGCTTTATTGCTGAACTAGGCGTGGCGTTTCAGCATACACAAATGAGTTTTTCGGTAAAGAATAGCGCACAAAATCTTGAATATAACGGCAACACACTTGCCAGTTTATTTGCGCAGCGGCGTAATCTATTTCGGCCATCATTCTGGCTGATGTTACGTGATATCGTTAAGTTTAATAAGCTGGGTAAACGCTTGTTAACTGAAAATTCAGCTGATTTAGAGCTGTCTTTGGGCGACTTTCTTATAAAATATAATTTTGGCGTAGCAATTCGCGATAACTATCTTATGCCTATGGGTGCAGCTATTTGGTCGGCGGGTTTGTCAGATATGCCAGCATTTCCGGTAAGGTTTTTTCTACGATTTTTTAATAACCATGGCTTGCTTAATATTACTGATAGGCCGCAGTGGTCGGTAATAAAAGGCGGTTCAAAGCGCTATGTTGAAGCATTACAAGCCAAGCTTGGTAGCGAAAACGTAAAGTTAGGTCAAACCGTTACTTCAATTAAGCGCGATGCTAACGGCGTAACCATTAACTATGTTGATGGCCGCACTGAGCAGTACGATAAGCTAGTATTGGCTTGTCATAGTGACCAAGCATTGAAGTTATTAGCCAATGATGCAAGCCAAGACGAGCGCAATGTGCTTGGCGGTATCGCCTATCAGGGCAACGAAGTAATACTGCACACCGATACGCGTTTACTACCCAAGAGGCCGCGGGCGTGGGCAGCATGGAACTATAATTTAGACACCAGTATCAACCAACGTGCGACCTTAACCTATAATATGAACTTATTACAGGGCATAACAGCACCAGTGACATTTTGTGTTACGTTAAACAATTCAGCAGCAATTGACAGCTCAAAGGTGCTAGGCCGCTATCACTATGCGCATCCGGTATATAACCATCGTACTTTAGCTGCACAACAACAGCGGCATGTTATAAATGGTGTTAACCATACCTATTTTTGTGGCGCATACTGGTATAACGGCTTTCATGAAGATGGTGCCAGAAGCGCTGTCGATGTTGCCGGCTTATTGGGGGTTGAGTATTAATGCAAGCTGGACATGCCGTATATCAAGGTGAAGTAGGGCATTTAAGGGTATCGCCGCGTAAACACGGCTTTAGTTATCCGTTGGCGCACTATTGGCTAGATTGCCATGAACTTACCAAGGTGTCACTTGAGGCGAAAGGTATTAAATACCAGCGTTTTGGCGCATTAAGTTATCGACGTAAAGATTATCTTGCCGGTGCTGATTCGGTATTTCAGGCAGTGAGCGATAAGGTGAAATTGCTAGGCGGTGAGCTAACACCGACTAGCGTATTTATACTGACGCCTTTGGCAAATTGGGGAGTGTATTTTAGTCCGCTAACCTTGTATTACTGCTTTGATGCACAGAGTAACTTTTGTTATTTATTAGCCGAGGTAACAAACACACCATGGAATGAGCGGCATTATTATCTGCAAACCATAAGTGGCAACCAACAGCGTTATCGACATGATAAAGCGTTTCATGTGTCACCTTTTAACCCAATAAATATGCAGTACCACTGGCAAATTACCTCGCCAGATGACAATTTACTCTGCAGTATTCGTAATACACAGGATGATAAGCCCATTTTCAGCGCGTGGATTAAACTGCAACGGCAAGAGCTGACGGCAAGTTGGAAACGTAATTGGCTGATCCGTAATCCGTGGCAAAACGTACAGGTAGTACTGCGCATTTATTGGCATGCGCTGAAGTTATATTTCAAAGGTATACCGGTGCACGCCCACCCTAAAACGAAGGAAAAAAAGCATGACAATGAGTCTAACTGAAACGTCTGTTTTCGCTAATTTGACGTGGTTTGACCGCTTATGCCGTAAGTTTGCACTGGATTTTATCAGTCAGCTAAAACATGGCGATATTACGGTAGTGGAAGGCAATCAGCGTTATTGTTTTGGTGATAGCGCTGCTGAATTAAAAACGGTAATAACGGTGCTTGAGCCAGCGTTTTATAGAAAAATGGTGCTGTCGGGTTCAGTTGGTGGTGGTGAGGCCTATATTAATGGTTTTTGGCGCTGCGATAATTTAACGGCGTTAGTGCGTATTTTTGCACTTAATTTAGACACACTAGATAAGCTTGATTCAGCGATAACACGGCTTGGTCGGCCAATATTAAAGTTAATAGACCGAGGTAATCGAAATTCTAAACAGCAAGCGAAAAAAAATATTGCCGCGCATTATGATCTAGGCAATGACATGTATCGCTTGTTTTTAGATGACAGCATGATGTATTCCAGCGCAGTTTATAAAGATGACAGCGTTAGCTTAGCCCAAGCACAGCAAGATAAATTAAAACTTATTTGTGAAAAGCTACAGTTAAAATCAACTGATCATCTAATAGAAATAGGCACCGGTTGGGGCGCAATGGCGATCTATGCTGCCCAGCATTATGGCTGCAGGGTTACCACTACGACGATTTCGCAACAGCAGTACGATTACGCCAAAACGCGTATAGAGCAGCTAGGCTTGCAAGATAATATTACTTTGTTGTTAGAAGATTATCGTGATCTTAGTGGCGAATACGACAAGTTGGTGTCTATCGAAATGGTAGAAGCTGTGGGCGAGGCATACCTTGATACTTACTTTGAAAAATGTGCCAGTTTATTAAAACCTGACGGTTTAATGGTGTTACAAGCGATAACAATAGTAGATCAGCGTTATCAGCAGTATGTAAAAGAAGTCGATTTTATTAAACGCTATGTCTTTCCGGGAGGCTGTTTACCTTCAGTTAGCCGAATGACCGACGCGATAAGCCGTAACACAAACTTAGTGGTTCGCCATTTACAAGATATCGGTTTTGATTACGCACGCACACTTAAACATTGGAGCGATAACTTTATGCACTCGCGTGATAAAGTGCATCAACTGGGTTACGACGATAATTTCGTGCGCTTGTGGCAGTTTTATCTAAGCTATTGTGAGGGGGGGTTTTTAGAGCGTTCAACTAGTGCGGTGCATTTAGTGCTATCTAAGCCAGGCAACCGCAGTTATATATAGTAGTTTGGTTATTAGCTTACTGAATTATGTTCTAGGTAATTCAGTAAGCCTATTCTAATGTGGGCAAATCGGCTCTAGTTATTCACTAAAATAATGCCCTCGTCTAAAATGACGATTTTCTTTTCTTTATATAAGCTGCCAATAGCCTGTTTATAGGCTTTTTTACTGACGCCAAATGCGGCGTAAATCAGCTCTGGTGAGCTTTTATCTGTTAAGGCTAACTTGCCACCATTTTGTTCTAACTTTCGCAGCACTTGCTCTGTTAGCTCTAATGCCTGTTTAAAGGTCGATGCGTTTAAGCGCAAATCAATTTTGCCGTCATCGCGTACTTTAACAATAAAAGCCGACATTCTTTCGCCACGACGTAACGGTTTAAACACTTCGCTTTTATACAATACACCCCAATGCTGATTATTCACCACCGCCTTGTAGCCAATATCAGTTTGCTCAGAAATAATAATATTTACTTTATCTCCCGCATTATAGTGTGCAGGAGTTTTGTGTATGTGGCGGTCTAGTTTGCTTGAGGCAACAATGCGGTTACTGTTATCGACATAGCAGTACAGTAAATATTTTTGCCCTTCTTTAAGTGGAATTTGCTGTTCGCTAAAGGGGACGAGTAAGTCTTTCTTTAAGCCCCAATTAACAAAGGCGCCCACTTTTGTTGTCGCGACAACATCAAGCTGTGCTATTTCGCCCACCTTTATTTTTGGCCGCTCGGTGGTCGCAATTAACTGATCTTCAGAATCGAGATAGAGAAAAACATCAATTTCACTGCCAATCTCTAAACCTGCAGGGGTGACGTTATTAGGCAGTAAAATTTCGCCCCAACTTAAACCATCAAGATAAAAGCCAAATTTAACCTGTTTTTTAACCGTTAAACGGTTTATTTTTCCAAGAGCAAGCATGCGGTATCCATAAGTTAGCCCAAGCGGGCATAAGGTAATTATGACTATTGTAACGGTTTTTTTTACTCACCGCTGTATATTAGCCACGGCATGATAAACTTAACCTCTTTGACCAATTTAAAGGCCAATGTTTAGGTGTCTTCAGAGCAATTACTTCATCCACGTAACCCGCATCAAGGCGGTTATAATTTTGCTGAGCTGTGTGCAGCAACGCCTAATTTAGCCGCGTTTGTAAGGCTAAATCCTAAAGGTGAGTCAACCATTGATTTCGCTAACAGCACTGCGGTAGTTTTGCTTAATCAAGCGCTGCTGGCAAAGTTTTCAACGCTTTGATTTAACGATGTGTAACCCGCCATTTTTTAGTTCTCAGGCCGAAGCTAATGCGGCGAATATGCGTAAATGGACGAAGTTAGAACAGCCGGAGCAAGGGCAAAACCGAAACTTTGCTGGCCAGCAACATGAGTTATGGTGCGACGGTGGTGAGCTAAAATTTATTAAGCAAATGATTACTGAAAGTCAGTTATTTAAGCAGCAGGTATGTTGGTTTAGCAGTTTAGTGTCGCAGCAAAAACATATTGCACCGTTACAAAAGCTACTACGTAGCGTGGGTGTAATGCAAAGCGAGGTGATTGCAATGCGCCAAGGGCAAAAAGTAAGCCGAATCTTAGTTTGGAGTTATTTGACGGTTGCACAACAAACGCAGTGGTTAAGCTTAGATACAACGCCAGATATCTAACTCTTTCGTGTTAATAGCACACAGATTGTTAGTTAATCGATTTTAATAATTCAAACGTATAACATACAACAATACGTTGGAGGCGGGTATGGATTGGCGGCAATGGTTAGATGTAAAACAGTATGAGTTTTTACTACACTGGTTTATGCGTCGGCAACGGGAGCTAAAGTTAGCTGAACTCAATGAGCCGTTAGCGTATGACGGGTTTAGCGTTTACGATCAGCTGTGCCAACAAATGTTAAAAGACGCTGAGGTTGCCTATCTAGAACGATTCTCACAAGTTGTCGTGCCGATTGCGCTGACCAATATGTTGCATTTAGCTGAGCTAGAGTTGGCGGGCAGACCGCCAAAGCCAGTGAGTAAAAGCATACATTAATAAGCTCAGTTTACTCGGTCGGTTGTTCAATTCGCTTTAATGCATCGATTAGCATCGGCAAGTCTAGTTTGTCGTTTAATGGTAATAGGGTGCCTGCAGACCAGGTACCAAAACTGCCATCAGAGCGCAAAATAACCATTTTATCTTTTTTAAAGCTAATAATTTCTTCGCCACTAATGGTTAGTTTGGGTAGAGCGTTTGGTTTTAATAAGTTATCGCCTAACCAATTTCCATTGTCGCTGCAGCCTGCTTGCGCCAATAAAGTAGGAAACCAGTCAAGGTGCTGAGTTACTTGGTAAGGATGCAATTTTTGCAGCGCCCGCCAATTTGACCAAACTTGAGCTGGAGCCAAGCTAAATTGCTCGTGCTGGCCAGTTAAGCCCATAACGACGATATTGTCGTAGGCCTGATACCGTTGCCAATGTTGTAGTGGCGAGTTATCAAATACTATCGCAAAAGGGCTGAAAGGCGCTGTATTTACCCAAGGTAAAGTACTTATTTCCGTGCCTTCAGCACGGCTAATACTTATATTTCCAGAAGGTAGCGCACTAAACCAGCCTGGCGCAGTTGCTAAAATGTGTTCAGCATCGTCGTTGACACTGAATTTGCCATACAGTAGATGCAGTAGTGCTTCGTTATTGTTACGCGGTGCAAAGTGTTGCTCTAACTGTTTAAAACCTTTGGCACTGAGTTGCTGCGATACGCTTGCGGTTAGGCTGTCAGTAATGAGCAATAACGTTGATTTACCCGCTTTTGTGCCATTGCATTGCAGCAGATGGCCGTTGGCAAACTCACTGGGTAAACTCATTTTGTCTAATTGGCGCTGAGCACGGCTATTTAAATTTACTAATTGATGGCGCGCCAAAAATGTTTTGGCGGTGGCAGGGTACGACAATGGCAGCACGTTATCTTGCTTAGTAACATCGTATTTTAAATTTGCATCGGCATGAATATGTAGGAAGTGGCTACACATAAAGCTGCCGATAAACAGCATAAATAAGGGCGCAGCAACCGCCGATTGTTTTAAGCGTTCAATTTTTTTCCAACAATAATTGCTTAGCGTTAGTTCAAGTGCCAGCAGGCACGCGGCAACGGCTATAACAATAAACACAAAATTGCGTAAGTTGGTAACAATTTG
Organism: Rheinheimera sp. D18; assembly: GCF_004345025.1. GTDB lineage: Bacteria > Pseudomonadota > Gammaproteobacteria > Enterobacterales > Alteromonadaceae > Alishewanella > Alishewanella metallidurans. The sequence continues at coordinate 1,420,735 of NZ_CP037745.1, forward strand.
CTGGCGTAGTAAATCAATGGTTTGCTCTAACGAGGCACTCCCAACGTGATAGCCTAAACTGGCATATACATAGGCATCGAAAATTAGTGCGACGAGCGCAGCAGTGGCTAAGATAGCGGCTAGCCCACGAACATGACGTTGATAAGGAAACACTAATGAGATTGGGAAAATAGTTAAGATAAAAAACACAAAGCACAAAAATGCCGTATGTCCGACCCAGTTTAGTAATAGATACAGCCAACCGAGAAACGACACTGGCGACGGCTCAGCCAGCCAATACGCCGAGGTGACTGCAAGCGCCAGCAAAATATTAAAAAAGCTAAACCAGTGCCCCCAATTAAGTAACCGGTTAACTTTTTTAACTAATGACAGGTTTTTTTCTAGCACCATGAGCGCTTAGTTAACCTTAGTATTTACGGCATCTGCTAATGCCTGATTAAAATGTGTAACAACAGCAGCCCGTTGCGTTGCTGGCACGCTACTATTAACCACGTGGCTAATAGCATTGCCCAAACACATTAGGCTTAATTCTGTGGTAGCTTTTTCTGTGTGAAGCACGTCAAGTAACTGGTTTACCAGTTTTTCAATTTGCACTGTAGAATACTTTGATACAATTGGCATGAATTATCCGCAAGTCATATAGATTAAACAGTTAGAATAGTAACAGAATTCATTTTAAACAGGAAAAGTTATGTCAGTAGATGTACAGCAGTTGGCGATAAATTACCTTGAACTAGATGAACACGCACGTAGCAAGGCGCATTATCGTGCGGCATTGGTTACACCTACGGCGGCAGTTGCGCATTTAGTAGAGCAGTTGCATCTGGCTTATAACGGTAAACCAGCTAAAGGCTACGCTGCATTTAATGCTAAAAAAGATCAGCAGGTAGTCACCGTGTTGCAAGACTGGCAAAAGCAGAATAGTGACTTTATGGTGCTATCTAACACCGCGACCGCCGTGCTAGAGCAGCAACTTACCGCGCACCAACTACCTGAAAGTGGTTATTTGCTAGTTTGTCATTATCGCTATCTTACTAGTGACTATTTATTGTTTTGTTTGTTAGGCAGTAAAGATCATTTTTCGCTTACGGAAGAGTTAGAGTTAGCAGCGTCGCGACATTTAGATATTGCGCGTATGCAATTGGCAGCAAGAATTGATTTAACTGAATACCAAAGCTCACCAGAGCAGGGTAAATATATTAGCTTTATTCGTGGCCGAGCAGGGCGCAAGGTTGCTGATTTTTTCTTGGACTTTTTAGGCTGTGAAGAAGGCACCGATGCAAAAGCAAACAGTAAGGTGGTATTGGCCTCGGTAGAGGAATATTTTTCTGCCGCAGAATTTGACGGTGTTGAAAAATCAGATGCGCGTAAGCAGGTATATAACTACTGTGAAGAACGGGCTAAAGCTGGGCAAGATGTGGTATTAACAGAGTTGTCAGCGGTAATAGATGAACAAGAACAACAAGGTTTTTTACGCTATTGTCAGGAGCAACAGCTTGCTGTAGCAGATCAATTTCCGATAGAAGTGAAAGAATTAAAAAAGCTGATTAAATTTAGCGGTCAAGGCGGTGGGCTGAGTATTGGGTTTGACCAAAAGCTGTTAGGTGATCGGGTGCAGTATGATGCGCACAGTGACACTATTTTAATTAAAGGCACGCCACCAAACTTACGCGATCAGCTGCAACGTTTTATGCAGGGCTATTCGGCGTTTGATCGTGAGAGTTCAAGCGAATAAATAACTGCATGGTTATTAGCATAACACCTAACAAATATTGATAACGTACCGGTCATAAATATTGTCAAGGTGTTGTAGTACCAAGCTTTGTTCGGTTACAGGGTGTGTCCGAATAAAGCTTCGTAGTATATCGACACTAAAGGCGGCCATATAAGGCTCAGATAATGGCTGGTAGCTAAGATGCCAAGGCTCCGCAGCGACACCGCCATTGTAGTGTGCATAGGGTAAAAAAAAGCCATAGCTGACAGCATGCTGGTTTAGCCATTGTGTCAGTTTAAAAAACGGACCGCCGGCTTGGTATTCATGTGGTTCTAACTTGGGTTTGTAGTCAGACGTTATCGCAGCCGCATCATAAATATCTAGCTCGGTGCCCCAGTGATGCCGACTGGCGCCTGGCAGCGCAGAATATAGCAATACTGCATCGAGTTTTGCTTTGTCACTTAATTCATTAATATTAACTTGTTGGCCTTGCAGATTATGCACCTTACGCAAGCCCGACAATTTACCGTGCCAAATAATAGCCTGGCGCTGGTAAGAGCGAAACGCTGACGCGATTTCAATCTCAATACCCTCGTTTGCTGCGGCTTTGCATAAAGCATTAAAGGGTTGCTCTACTTGTTGATGCAGCATAAAACCGTCAGCGCGCGTTAATAGGTGCTGTTCTGTTAGTCCAGTTAATATATCAACGCTTACTATATTCATACACTAGGCTTATTTATACGATTTATGTTTATCATCTTTATTTACCAAAAATACTTTGGTAATCATCTGCTTTGAAACCTAAATAGTATTTATCGTCGTGGATCAACAGAGGCCGTTTTATCATTGCTGGTTGTGCCAGCATAAGCGCAAGGGCCTTTGTTTCGGTTAAGTCGGTTTTATCTGCCTCGGCTAATTGCCGATAGGTGGTACCGCGCGTGTTAAGTAGGTTCTGCCAACCACAAGCGTTCGCGAAGTTGGTTAATTGCGCCAGAGTTAACCCGTCGGTACGGTAATCAACAAATTGATAAGCAATATTATGCAGCGCTAACCAATTGCGTGCTTTTTTTATCGTGTCACAATTTTTTATGCCGTAAAGTATTGTCATAATGCGTGATTCTTCAATTGAATAGTAAAAGCCGTATCTTCAGCTGCTGTCACAAAACGTTCTGCACTAAGCACGTTACTAATAGCCGAATGGGGTAAAATTGTTAGTACCACCCAATCAGCATTGCTATGCTGCAATAACTGCAAATCTAGGCGGATAACAGCCTGCCCAGCTTGCACTTGCTGCCCCGAATTAACGAGATGACGTATCGCAACACCATGCCGGTAAGTTTTACTATCAGCTAAGTCCAGTTGCATCGTTAAGCCACTTTTATGTTTAAACCGAAGTCGGCGGCCATCTAAAAAGCTGCAGCTGTAGCTACTAGCAAAAGGTGCAACCAGTGTACCGTGCTGTAATTTAATACACAAAGCCTGTGGTAATACATTGGCATTAAATAGCCGTTCTGGGTGCGACGTTAATGGCAGAATATCGCCAGTTACTGGACTTTTTATCGGTAAGCCAAGCATAGTATCAAGCTGTGGTGTCCACTGAATCATGTTTTACGTTCTACCATTTAGTTAGCTAAACAGACTATTAAAAGCCATGCTAGTGCTGAGCTTTACTCGATTGTTACTGTTTTTTTATAAACTGTCCATCAAGTATTAATTAGGTGTAATGCATCGTAAATGTGTTTTTTGGCACTTATCCTCCTTAAGTTGGTTGAAGTGGGGTTTTTAGTTGGTGGTTTATTGAGTAATATCCGAAGTTTTATTGAGCAGTATGGGATGTTGTTGTCCACAGATTTTGTGGATAAGCCTGTGAGTAACAGTGTTTAACTATCATAGAGTAATGTTTTTAAATGATATTATATGTTGGCATATTTATTGTTAGTTTATGCTCAACGCAAATTGGTCAGCAAAGTGCTTTAAACGCTGGTTTAATGTTTATTAATAACTTAAGGCTACATAAAAACTAGCTTACTAGTAGTAATGTTTACTAATTAGCCTAGAAAAGTTTTTTTGTCTACTATTTAGTAAACATGTTTAGTTTTAGTTTGGTGTGACAACGACGCAAGAAAAAGGTAAGGTGCTACATCTGTGTTATCGTTTAACCGTGATCTAATAGTGGGAGAGTGCAATGCAGTATCCTCTTTACTCAACACTTCGTGCCGGCCGTGAATACGGTAAACAGTGGCCATTAAAAGCAGAATTAAACAGTTTATTTGTTGAGAACAAGGTTATTTTGCTGACATCGTTAGCGGGTCGATTTTTGCCGCCATCGGCCTTGCTATGTGCAGTGCTTCAATACGTTTATTTAGGTAGCGAATTTCTGCCACAAATTTTAACGATGATGTTGTTTGTCGCAACCTTACCGCTGCAAGGCTGGTATTGGCTGGGAATACGCTCGGCTAAGCCATTACCACCGGCAATTGCCAGTTGGTACTTTCAGATCAGAGACAAAATGCAACAACAAGGCATTAGCCTTTCGCCAGTAAAACGTTCAGGTTGCTATAAAGATTTGGCAATATTACTACAACAGGCGTATCAACAGTTAGACCGAACTTTTGTAAAACAATGGCTATAACAACTTATTATAGCCACTTTTAGGTATAGTAAAAAGGTTAGTTAAATACCGACCATACTGGCGCATGATCTGATGGGCGCTCAATACCACGTAATTCGTAATCGATACTGCTTTCAACGCAGCGTTTGGCCAACGGCGCTGTTGCCATTACAACGTCAATACGTAAGCCGCGATTTTCATCAAAACCTTTAGATCTGTAATCAAACCAGCTGTATTGCGCATCTGCATTAGGGTGTAGTTGTCGGAAAGTATCGATCAGCCCCCAGTCTTTTAACCGCTGTAACCACTCACGCTCTTCAGGTAAAAATGAGGTTTTTCCGGTGCGTAACCACCGTTTTGCGTTTGCTTCACCAATACCGATATCAAGGTCAATAGGTGAAATATTAATATCACCTATTACGGCAAGGTGTTCGTCAGGTGTATGGTGCGTTGTTAAATAGTGTTGCAAATCAGCATAAAACTTCGTTTTAGCTGGAAATTTAATAGGATGGTCTCGGCTTTCACCTTGTGGGAAATAACCATTTAATACGGTGATAGGGGTGCCGTCAGCCATAGTAAAACGACCAATTAGCATCCTACGCTGTGCATCATCTTCGTCGGTAGGGAAGCCATATTGCATATTAATGGCAGGCAACTTACTTAAAATAGCGACGCCATAATGGCCTTTTTGACCAAAATGATAAACGTGGTAGCCCATGGCTTCAACATTGGCTAACGGAAACTCATCATCATGCACTTTAATCTCTTGTAAGCCGATAATGTCAGGTTGATGCTTATCAATCATGGCTTGCAGTTGGTGTAGCCTTGCTCGAATACCATTGATATTAAAAGAAATAATTTTCATGTTACGAGTGACCCTTAATCGGTTAAATACGGCAAAATCGAGTAGATAATAACACTTTTATCCGTGCTGTGGCACAATGCTCGCTTGTTAATCTACCACTAACTCGGCTCTTGGAGAGTATGTTGTCTGCGCTAATGATAGAAACCGATTTATTTAGTTACATGGTCCATTACAGCATTAAAAGGCGCAGCATTGCTTTGCAAATTAAGCAAGGTCAGCTAACAGTTAGAGCGCCAACCGCGATCAGTTTGCCGGATATTCAGGCATTGGTGCGAAAAAAACATAACTGGATTTTAAAGCACATGCAGCAAGCTAAGCAGCATGTTAAACCAGACTGGCTCGCACAGCAGCAAGTGCCATTACAAGGGAAGCTTTTAACGCTGCAGTTGCAGTCTGCTTCACAGTCGTTGGTAATATTCGATGATGATCGTGTTATCGTTAATATTTCAACACGTGTTCAAGCCTTACGCCACAATATTAAAGCGCGGGAGCTATTACAACAATGGTACAAAAAGCAAGCCTTACAGTGGTTTACACAACGGCTTGACTATTGGCAAAGCCAAATGAGCTTGCACGCCAAAGAGCTAGTTATTGGGAATTGGCAAAGTAAGTGGGGCTATTGTAAACAGTCAGGGGAGATTGGCTTTAACTGGCGTTTAATGATGGCGCCATCATGGCTAGCCGATTACGTTATTGTGCACGAGTTAGCACACCTAAAGCATCTTAATCACTCAGCTAGCTTCTGGCGCTTGGTGCAGCAATATTATATTGATATAGATGCGGCTCAGAGTTGGTTAAAGCAGCATCAACACTGGATGGAAATATAACGACTTGAGTGATAAAAAAGCGCCGGCAATAACGCCGGCGAAAATACTAGGACATCGGAAATACAGGGGAGAAACGGTACTACTTAACAACTACTGTAAGATAGGACTGTAGCTTTACTGATTAATTCAAAATATTTTCATTTATTTTTTGTATTGTGGTTTTGCATTCCGGCTGCCATCTAGTTTAAGCTCCTCCGTTAGCAAGAAACAGTGCATGGTATTTTTAGATGGCCGGTATGGCTGCATCGCTTTGTGGACCCTATTATGACTAACATTTTACGTTTGCAGCAATTGGTTAAGTTGCTTGATATTACTCGATTACAGGATGACGAAACGACGATATCCTTTTTACAATGGTTGGAAACAACGCCGCCAATATCAGCTGCAGCCTATTGTGTTTATCCGCAGTACTTAATGGCGCTACAAGGCTGGCACTCTAGGCAACCGCAAATGGCGTTAGCTACAGTGGTTAACTTCCCTTCGGGTGATTTAGCTACTGATCAAGTCTGTGAGCAAATTCAGCAGGCGATAGCGCTCGGTGCGACAGAAATTGATTGTGTACTACCTTATAAAGCACTAATGCGCGGTGAACACGGTTTTGTAAAAAACTTCCTTTATGATGTGCGCCAAGCTAGTACCGGTTGCTGCCTGAAAATTATTATTGAGTCAGGTGAACTTGTTACAGCGCAGCAAGTGGTTATTGCATGTGAACTGGCTATTGAAGGTGGCGCAGATTTTATAAAAACCTCAACCGGCAAAGTGCCTGTCGGTGTAACTGAGGAAGCCGCACGTATTATTTTGACCGTAATTGCGGCCGCGAATCGTGATGTTGGTTTTAAGGCATCAGGTGGTGTGCGCTCTATAGAGCAAGCGCTCGCATTAGTCGCATTGTACGAAGAGATCACCGGTAAAATTGCGTTGAGTTCAGGTATGCGTATTGGTGCAAGTGCGCTAGCGTTTGAATTAGCAGAACAGTTGGCTACTAACTAAATTAGCGACGTAGCTCTTCGCGTAACTTGGTAAACTGCTGTAATAATTCTTTGTAACGTGCGCGATGATGTTCAGGTAATGGCATATTATCAACTACGCGAAAGGTTTTTTTACAGCGGTCAAACAGCTCCATTGATTTGTGTTTTTGCTGCATATTTAGTTGTTGAAGTGATGCTTGAATTAAATTAAGCGCGCTGCCGGTATTCATAGGTGCTAGTTCTAGAGCAGTTTCAAACTGTGTTATTGCGGTAGCAAAATTACCCTCTTTATAACTTTTTATGCCTGCTTTGTTTAATTCAGCAAATTGCAGTTGTTTTTGGCCAACAAAGTTTTGTTGATCGCTAAAAAGGGTGTTGAGTAATGGGTTTTTCATTAGCTCTGCTGGTACCAGCTTTGTTAGCGTGCTCGCTTGCTCAAATTCGCCAATTTGATTCAGCAAGAATATGGCATCGGGTAATATTTGATGTTGTTCTGCTAATTGTTCTGCCACGGCGGCATAGGTTTTTTTCGCTTGAAATTGCGCGCCGCTCAACGACTCTAGCCTCGCTTGGCAAAGCATTTCAAATAAACTAAAGTCAATCTCGCGGATCATTCCATCGTCACGCTTTACGCGCTGTAATGCTAACGACACCTCTTGAAAATAGCGATTACGTTGCGTAGGGTCATCCTCTCTTACTGCTGCATCAATAATGGTACGAATATAATTTAATAGATGCACCACGTCTTGTTTAATAGAGCGTCGAGTTATTTCGTAGAGTTGCTTACTCGCATTAACTTGCTGAGGAATATTATCAAGCTCACGGGCTATTTTTATAACTAAATATTGACGCGGCATACTAAAAGGAGCAATTTCAGCTGCGGTTTGTATGCTGCTAAAAGCTTGATCTAGTTCGCCCATTGCGAGATAAGTCTGTGCCATTACGTCATACGCTTCAGCAAAATAGCGATTACCCTCTATTGCCTCTTGGCATAAGGCTAAGCTTTCTTGAAAACGCTGCTGTAAAAAACATAACTTAGCTTGTAAAAATAGAGCCCAACCACTTCGACGTTGCCCCAAGCTATTTTGTAAAATAACTTCTGCTTCACCATAACGGGAAAGGTCAATAAAGCTTTCAACTAATACCCGTTTACAAAACTGTTGGTATCGCCCTTCTTGGGCAATTTCTTGCTGACACAAGGTTATTACCTGCTCTGCTTGTCCATCAAATAATGCTTGATATAGCGTAGCTAAATGAGCCTTTTTTCGTTGAATACGCTGGATCCTGCTGCGCAGTACGCTTTGTGAAAAGGGTTTGACCAAGTAATCGTCGGGTTCAAGTTCTACCGCGCTCATTACCATAGGTACCGTATTTTCGCCGGTAACCAACATAAAAATACTATCTGGCGGTAAAAGCTTTTTTTCGCGAAGATCTTCAAGCAGCTGTTTACCATTCTTGCCTACACCTAAATGGTAATCAACAAAGAGTATGTCGTAACTGATATTAGCGCATTTTGCTAAGGCCTGTTCGCCGGTTGGTGCGAAAGCCACATTAGTCGCGCCCATAGAATACAAAATACCTTTAAACATAAGTTGAAAGGCTCGTTGATCGTCAACTATTAATACTCGTTGATTCTCAAGCGTTTTGTTATCCATTAGCACCACTTTTTATCAGTAATAAACACTGCTAAGTGTCGAGAATAACAAAGGCATTAGCAAGCGATATAATGATATTGGTGAATTGTTTTTGAGTTTAATCAGTAGATAGCAGATAAGATGGTGGAGGGGGAAGGATTCGAACCTTCGAAGGCATTGCCAGCAGATTTACAGTCTGATCCCTTTGGCCACTCGGGAACCCCTCCACGAGTGGACGGCATATTATCAAACTTACTTTTGATGTAAAGCCATTTACTAAACTTTTTTCACTGACTGCCGATAAATTATGCAATAACGAAAAATAGTGAACAAATTAGCAGTGATTGATCATGATTATTAATGAATGGCAATTAAATACTAAGCTTAATACGGCATTGCAACATACGCATCGTGCCGATTTTGCTCTTTATTTGGCGCTGCTTTCGCCTGCAGTTGATGAGTTTGCTGAGTTTTTTACACCAGAACCTCAAACCGACGTAGTTAAACACGATATATATAAACAGTTAGATATTAAGAAGTGCCGACCTTTTGAGCTAATGGACGGCGATATTGATGTTTTAGCACAACACAGCCAAGCATTTATCAATAATGGTTTCGCCCAGCTTAAATTGGCTTCGTACCTTACGCCGCCGCCTTTAACTCAATTTAATGACAAAGCCCGATTAGATTCAGCCGTCTGGCAAAATCTTAGCTTACATAGCCGTAGGCGTTTAGAGCAACCACTGCAGCCTAAACCAAAAGCTGATCCTGCTGCATTGTATGAAGTACTACAGAAGTTAAACGATAAAGCCGCTTAACCTAGAGTATTCAATTACCGGATAGTCGATGTGTAGAGCACTGCTTAAATTTTTTACCGCTGTTGCATGGGCAAAAATCATTACGGCCAATTTTAATAGGTGGCTTGTCGGCCAAAACACCATCTATATATAACCAAGTGGTATCAAAAACAAACCGAGAACGCTCTGTAAATTCACAAAGTAAATTATTTTGTATATACATCACATTAAAACAGACGTAACCATCGCTAGTTGTTTGTTCACTGGATAAGACAGTAAGCTTGGTAAAATGCACACTATTAGCAAATTCCTCAATGGCAGATAGAGAATTAATCGGCCGCACAGAGGGATGATAGGTATTATAAATATAAGTTATTTCATGGTGGCAGTAAGCGCTGTAGCGTGAACGCATTAACTGTTCACAGTTGCCAATAGTAGCTTGCCCAGCAATATAAGGTTGGCAGCATGCACTAAACATGCTTGCCGAACCGCAAAAACATAACATAAGTGACATTTTGCTCTGATAAGAAAAACTCTAATGTTAACTTACGCTGGCAAAGATGTCTTGTATCAGTATATAAAGCTTAATGAGTTAATTGCTCTTGTTGCATCGCCTCACATTGGTAAAACCAAGTATCGTTAGCTAATGCTAACTTGCGACATTCATTAAGTTGCTGCTTATTAAGCTGCGGCGCAAAATTGATAACAACTTTACAGCTAGGCGATTTAAGTGCTTGCTCTATTGTTGAGGCTAAGTCCTGGATCTGTTTATGATGTACCATCAGCACGTTATGCATAGATAGTTGATACTGTTCAGCCCAGTCTTTATCAGGGATATGCGCTGGAGCAACGAGCAAAATCCAACCCGCTTGGTTTTGATGTTGGTGCATCAGTTGCACCAAGCTGTGTTTAGAATTCTCAGTTTCAGCAATATCAGTATCAGTAACTGAATGTATTCTAGTCAAACTACTATTGCTATAAATGCTATCTGTCGTTGCGTAGAACCTATTACTTACAGAACGATGATACATATCAACCTCTACATGTTTATTTATACAGTGTATAGATATACAGTATTTCTTGTCTGGGTAAAAAGCAAGCATCTTTGATAAATTTTTATTGCGCTACTGGCTAGACCATTTACTATGCAATATTGGGTAGAATGATACTCCTTGATAATAAAGAGTTAGCGGTCAATGTTGTTAGAAAAGTATGTTCAGCAGAATAACGAAGGTTTTAGTTTCAGCAGAAAGCAAGCAAGTGAGTTTGCTAAACAGGTAGCCACAGATTTTAACCCGATCCATGACGAAGACGCGAAACGGTTTTGTGTGCCTGGAGATTTACTATTCTCTTATTTACTGACCCGTTATGGTTTATCCAAGCAGCTTAGCTGCCACTTTTCTGGCATGGTTTCAGCAGACGTACCTTTACACTGTAAAGAGCATGGCAATATCATTAGTATTTGCGACGTACAGGACAAAGTCTATTTATCTTTAACACATAGTGGTGAATATCAGCACGACCTAACGGTCATCGAACCGCTTATCAAAGACTACGTGCGTTTTTCCGGACAAAACTTTCCTCATATACTGCAACCTTTAATGCAACAGCATAATGTCATGATTAACACGCAACGTCCGTTGGTGATTTACGAGAGCATGGCGTTGAGTTTCGAACGGTTACCCCTTAGTAAGGTTGAGCTAACGTTAACAGCTTCTTCTTTATTAGTAGATGGTAAAAGAGGTAATGCATTACTTGAGTTCTCACTTACCGAACAAGGCCAGTTAATTGGCAAGGGAGAGAAGCGCATGATTCTAAGCAACTTGATGGCCTATGATGAAGCTCAAATGCAGGAAATGATTACCAAGTATAATATTCGTAAAGATTGTGCTTGATAAATAAACAAAAACGGCTACTTTGTGCAAAAAAAAAGCAGTCGCACCACTTTTCATGATTTTGCGCTTGCACGACAATTAAAACCCCCTATAATGCGCGCCATGCCACGGGGTGCAGCGCTAGCGCAGTCTCCGAGGGGTTTTAGAAATAGAGTCAAAAATCTTTTAAAAAGACGCTTGACACTAGGGCTTAAATCTCTAAAATGGCGCCCTCGCTTCACGGTGGTAACTAACGCGGTGAAATGAGAAGGTAAGTTAAGCCTGACGAGTGTTTTTGATAAAGAATCATCGTCACGCTTGACTTAAAAACTGGGAAGTGTAACATACGCCTCCCGCTTCTTAAGCAGAAGCACGCTCTTTAACAATTCGCAATCAATCATCTGTGTGGGCACTTATGATGGATTTCACAAAAATGAAATACATCGGTTGAGTGACTTACATAGAAATATGTTTTAAGTCAGTAAGACTGAGCGCCACTTTGGTGGCAGAAAGAACTTTAATAGAAGAGTTTGATCATGGCTCAGATTGAACGCTGGCGGCAGGCCTAACACATGCAAGTCGAGCGGGGTTTTCGGACCTAGCGGCGGACGGGTGAGTAATGTATAGGGAGCTGCCCGATAGAGGGGGATACCAGTTGGAAACGGCTGTTAATACCGCATAATGTCTACGGACCAAAGTGTGGGACCTTCGGGCCACATGCTATCGGATGCACCTATATGGGATTAGCTAGTTGGTGGGGTAATGGCTCACCAAGGCGACGATCCCTAGCTGGTTTGAGAGGATGATCAGCCACACTGGGACTGAGACACGGCCCAGACTCCTACGGGAGGCAGCAGTGGGGAATATTGGACAATGGGCGCAAGCCTGATCCAGCCATGCCGCGTGTGTGAAGAAGGCCTTAGGGTTGTAAAGCACTTTCAGCGAGGAGGAAGGGATAGGCGTTAATAGCGGCTATTTTTGACGTTACTCGCAGAAGAAGCACCGGCTAACTCCGTGCCAGCAGCCGCGGTAATACGGAGGGTGCAAGCGTTAATCGGAATTACTGGGCGTAAAGCGCACGTAGGCGGTTCGTTAAGTTGGATGTGAAAGCCCCGGGCTCAACCTGGGAATTGCATTCAAAACTGGCAGACTAGAGTATGTGAGAGGGGGGTAGAATTCCAAGTGTAGCGGTGAAATGCGTAGAGATTTGGAGGAATACCAGTGGCGAAGGCGGCCCCCTGGCACAATACTGACGCTGAGGTGCGAAAGCGTGGGGATCAAACAGGATTAGATACCCTGGTAGTCCACGCCGTAAACGATGTCTACTAGCTGTTCGTGGTCTTGTACTGTGAGTAGCGCAGCTAACGCACTAAGTAGACCGCCTGGGGAGTACGGTCGCAAGATTAAAACTCAAATGAATTGACGGGGGCCCGCACAAGCGGTGGAGCATGTGGTTTAATTCGACGCAACGCGAAGAACCTTACCTACTCTTGACATCTACAGAATTTTGCAGAGATGCGAAAGTGCCTTCGGGAACTGTAAGACAGGTGCTGCATGGCTGTCGTCAGCTCGTGTTGTGAAATGTTGGGTTAAGTCCCGCAACGAGCGCAACCCTTATCCTTAGTTGCCAGCACGTAATGGTGGGAACTCTAGGGAGACTGCCGGTGATAAACCGGAGGAAGGTGGGGACGACGTCAAGTCATCATGGCCCTTACGAGTAGGGCTACACACGTGCTACAATGGTATGTACAGAGGGAGGCAAGCTGGCGACAGTGAGCGGATCTCTTAAAGCATATCGTAGTCCGGATCGCAGTCTGCAACTCGACTGCGTGAAGTAGGAATCGCTAGTAATCGTGGATCAGAATGCCACGGTGAATACGTTCCCGGGCCTTGTACACACCGCCCGTCACACCATGGGAGTGGGTTGCAAAAGAAGTAGGTAGCTTAACCTTCGGGAGGGCGCTTACCACTTTGTGATTCATGACTGGGGTGAAGTCGTAACAAGGTAACCGTAGGGGAACCTGCGGTTGGATCACCTCCTTACCTAAAGTGAAGAAGTTGTAAGTGTTCACACAGATGATTGATTGTAGAGATAGAGCAAATAAAGTTTATTGCGAAGTTTATGAGAATAAATAACGCAGGATGTTTTATTTAGCGCAAGGCGCACGCCGAACGAAGGAAGGAGTTTACTAATGTAAATGACTGACTGAGAGAGAAGTGAAACGCAGCGATAGATAAAACAGACCAGTTAAACGGGTCTGTAGCTCAGGTGGTTAGAGCGCACCCCTGATAAGGGTGAGGTCGGTAGTTCGAGTCTACTCAGACCCACCAAATTGCGCATCATACGGCGTTACTTCGATACTCACATACACTAGTATGCTTCGTATCAAAGTGCCTTGTCTGATACACAATTCCTTAATTGGATCCTTATTGGGGCCATAGCTCAGCTGGGAGAGCGCCTGCCTTGCACGCAGGAGGTCAGCGGTTCGATCCCGCTTGGCTCCACCATTCTTTATTTACTCTAAAAAATTCAAATCAAAGCGTTCTAAACAGAATGATTTGATTTGAGTTTAATCTCAAATGCTCTTTAACAATTTGGCAAGCTGATAGTAGTAAAAAACAAGGTGCAAAATATTGCACAGGATGTTTTTACTGTTGCTAGGCGCACAACGAACGCGTGAAGGAGTTAACTTCGGTTAATGGCTGAGCAAGTGAGGAAGTGCAACAACGCAGCGGGAAAAATAGACCAGCAAGACGTTGTGAACCTTAAACACACTGTATGATTTCAAGACATCTTGGGGTTGTATGGTTAAGTGAATAAGCGTACACGGTGGATGCCTTGGCAGTCAGAGGCGATGAAGGACGTACTAACCTGCGAAAAGCTGTGGGAAGCCGGTAAGAGGCGTTAGACCCGCAGATATCCGAATGGGGAAACCCAGTGCATTTATGCACTATCGTTACATGAATACATAGTGTAACGAGGCAAACCGGGAGAACTGAAACATCTAAGTACCCCGAGGAAAAGAAATCAACCGAGATTCCGTTAGTAGCGGCGAGCGAACGCGGAGTAGCCCTTAAGCTACATTGGTGTTAGTGGAATACTCTGGAAAGAGTAGCGATACAGGGTGATAGCCCCGTACACGACAACACCTTTATAGTGAAAACGAGTAGGACGGGACACGAGACATCCTGTTTGAACATGGGGGACCATCCTCCAAGGCTAAATACTCCTGACTGACCGATAGTGAACCAGTACCGTGAGGGAAAGGCGAAAAGAACCCCTGTAAGGGGAGTGAAATAGAACCTGAAACCGTGTACGTACAAGCAGTGGGAGCACCTTCGTGGTGTGACTGCGTACCTTTTGTATAATGGGTCAGCGACTTACATTCTGTAGCAAGGTTAACCGAATAGGGGAGCCGTAGGGAAACCGAGTCTTAACTGGGCGAATAGTTGCAGGGTGTAGACCCGAAACCGGGCGATCTATCCATGAGCAGGTTGAAGGTTGGGTAACACTAACTGGAGGACCGAACCCACTAATGTTGAAAAATTAGGGGATGACTTGTGGATCGGAGTGAAAGGCTAATCAAGCTCGGAGATATCTGGTTCTCCTCGAAAGCTATTTAGGTAGCGCCTCGAGCGAATACCATTGGGGGTAGAGCACTGTTTGGGCTAGGGGGTCATCCCGACTTACCAACCCCATGCAAACTCCGAATACCAATGAGTACTACTCGGGAGACACACGGCGGGTGCTAACGTCCGTCGTGGAAAGGGAAACAACCCAGACCGCCAGCTAAGGTCCCAAAGTAATGATTAAGTGGAAAACGATGTGGGAAGGCATAGACAGCTAGGAGGTTGGCTTAGAAGCAGCCATTCTTTAAAGAAAGCGTAATAGCTCACTAGTCGAGTCGGCCTGCGCGGAAGATGTAACGGGGCTAAATCATTCACCGAAGCTGCGGACTTGTGCTTGCACAAGTGGTAGAGGAGCGTTCTGTAAGCCGTTGAAGGTAGACCGGGAGGTTTGCTGGAGGTATCAGAAGTGCGAATGCTGACATGAGTAACGATAAGGGGAGTGAAAAACTTCCCCGCCGAAAGACCAAGGGTTCCTATCCCATGCTAATCAGGGTAGGGTGAGTCGACTCCTAAGGCGAGGCTGAAAAGCGTAGTCGATGGGAAACGGGTTAATATTCCCGTACCGACCAATACTGCGATGGGGTGACGGAGAAAGCTAGGCAAGCGCGGCGTTGGTAGTCCGCGTGAAAGTAAGTAGGCTGAGAGACTAGGCAAATCCGGTTTCTTAAGGCTGAGATACGAGACGAGTGTCTAAGGACACGAAGTTGTTGACGCTATGCTTCCAGGAAAAACCTCTAAGCTTCAGGTATTGGTGATCGTACCCGAAACCGACACAGGTGGTCAGGTAGAGCATACCAAGGCGCTTGAGAGAACTCTGCTGAAGGAACTAGGCAAAATAGTACCGTAACTTCGGGAGAAGGTACGCTCTTTGCTGTTAAGGACTTGCTCCGTAAGCAGCGAAGAGTCGCAGTGACCAGCTGGCTGCAACTGTTTATTAAAAACACAGCACTCTGCAAACTCGTAAGAGGACGTATAGGGTGTGACACCTGCCCGGTGCCGGAAGGTTAATTGATGGGGTTAGCGCAAGCGAAGCTCTTGATCGAAGCCCCGGTAAACGGCGGCCGTAACTATAACGGTCCTAAGGTAGCGAAATTCCTTGTCGGGTAAGTTCCGACCTGCACGAATGGTGTAATGATGGCCAGGCTGTCTCCAGCAGAGACTCAGTGAAATTGAAATCGCGGTGAAGATGCCGTGTACCCGCGGCTAGACGGAAAGACCCCGTGAACCTTTACTATAGCTTGGCACTGAACATTGGCCCTACATGTGTAGGATAGGTGGGAGGCTTTGAAGTTTGAACGCTAGTTCAGATGGAGCCGTCCTTGAAATACCACCCTTGTATGTCTGATGTTCTAACGTAGGCCCCTTATCGGGGTCGTGGACAGTGTCTGGTGGGTAGTTTGACTGGGGCGGTCTCCTCCTAAAGCGTAACGGAGGAGCACGAAGGTTGGCTAAGTACGGTCGGACATCGTACGGTTAGTGTAATGGTAGAAGCCAGCTTAACTGCGAGACAGACACGTCGAGCAGGTACGAAAGTAGGTCATAGTGATCCGGTGGTTCTGTATGGAAGGGCCATCGCTCAACGGATAAAAGGTACTCCGGGATAACAGGCTGATACCGCCCAAGAGTTCATATCGACGGCGGTGTTTGGCACCTCGATGTCGGCTCATCACATCCTGGGGCTGAAGTCGGTCCCAAGGTATGGCTGTTCGCCATTTAAAGTGGTACGCGAGCTGGGTTTAGAACGTCGTGAGACAGTTCGGTCCCTATCTGCCGTGGGCGTTGGATGATTGAGTGGAGTTGCTCCTAGTACGAGAGGACCGGAGTGAACGAACCGCTGGTGTTCGGGTTGTCATGCCAATGGCATTGCCCGGTAGCTACGTTCGGAACGGATAAGCGCTGAAAGCATCTAAGCGCGAAGCCGGCCACAAGATGAGTCATCCCTCAGGCTTTAAGCCTGCTAAAGGGTCGTTGAAGACCACAACGTTGATAGGTGAGGTGTGGAAGCGCAGTGATGTGTTAAGCTAACTCATACTAATTGCCCGTGTGGCTTAACCATACAACGCCCAAGGTGTTTTTAGAAAGAATACGTGTGTAACTACTAATCAGATTGCCGAATATCGGAACACAGTTTTTATCAAATTCTTCCATGGATTTGACCCTAACGGGCCGCACTACAGTGCGTTAAAACGTGTTCCCTACAAGTTTTTGCCTGGTGGCAATAGCGCTGTGGACCCACCTGATCCCATTCCGAACTCAGAAGTGAAACGCAGCTGCGACGATGGTAGTGTGGCATTCGCCATGCGAGAGTAGTTCACCGCCAGGCTCCCAATTCAAGAAAGCCCGTCTCGTATGAGTCGGGCTTTTTTACGTCTGTAACTTGGCTAAATAATGCGAAATAATAGCCAATAAAAAACCCGCTTACGCGGATCTAATAACTATATGTTATCGTTAATAGGTGTTACTACACCTAGAGTATAGCCCAGGGGCCTTATCTACCAAGATAGTGTTCCCAATCTTTGTAAACCGGTTGTATTCCTTGGTTTTTCAACGCCTCAGCTACCTGAACCACCGTTCGGTCATCATCGATACTAAATTGTTCAAGGCTATCTGGTGCAACACTATAACCACCTGGCTGGGTTTTTGAGCCGGCACTAATGCTGGTAATTGCTAACGGAATAACGTGCTGACGGAATACCGCAGATTCACGAGTTGATAGGCTTATTTCTAACTCGGGTGAGAACAAGCGAAACGCGCAGATAAGTTGTACTAACTCTTTGTCACTGATGGCTAAAGGCGTTTCAATACCACCACTACAAGGGCGTATTCTGGGCACAGATAAGCTATAACGACTTTGCCAGTATTGGTGTTGTAAGTATTGTAAATGTTGAGCTAACAATATTGCATCGGTTCGCCAGTCGGACAAGCCTAATAAAATACCTATACCTATTTTATCTATACCAGCATTACCAATCCGATCGGGTGTGTTTAATCGCCATGCAATGTCAGTTTTGTTGCCTCTTAAATGATGGCTTTGGTATGCGCTTTGGTTATAGGTTTCTTGATATACCATGACAGCGTCTACGCCTAAATATTTTAATTCAGAGTATTCGTCAGTACTTAAAGGTTGAACCTCAAGTTGTACTGTACTGAAGTAGCGCCGAATTAGCGGTAAAACATTGCGGAAATACGCGATACCTACCTTGTTTTCATGTTCGCCGGTAACAATAAGTACCTGCTCAATACCCATAGCCTTAATGGCTTGGCATTCTTGTTCTATTTCAGCAAGATTGAGTGTACGTCTTTTTACTTTTTGGCTAAGCGAAAAACCACAATAAGTACATTCGTTAGCACAGAGGTTGGATAAATACAGTGGTGCATATAGTTGCACTGTTGCGCCAAAGCGCTGACGAGTAACTTGTTGCGCTTTGCTTGCCAGTTGCGGTAAAAACGCGGCGGCTGCGGGCGATAGCAGCGCTTGTAAATCAACAAGAGTTAAACGTTGTTTGCTTATAACCGCTTGTATATCTGCGGCACTAAATGCTCGGCTTTGCAGTTGTAAACTTTGCCAGTCTATTGTTTGCCATTTATGGTAAAAGCTCATAGTTGATCCAAAAAGGCAGTTAATGGGCTCGTTGCCATTGCATGTTGATATGGGGTGGCGATGCCCGCTTGGTAGGCGGCAGAACCAGCCATGCAGGCCAGTCGAAACGCGTTGGCCATAGTAACAGGGTCATTACTGCAAGCTATAGCTGTATTCACCAGAACGGCTGACGCGCCAAGTTCCAATGCATTTGCGGCATGAGATGGTGCGCCAATGCCGGCATCAATGATGACCGGTATAGCGGCTTGCTGAATAATAATTTCTAGCATGGCACGAGTTTGTAAACCTTGGTTTGAGCCAATAGCGGCACCTAGTGGCATAACTGCGGCGCAGCCCGCGTCTTCCAGATGTTTACATAACACAGGATCAGCACTGCAGTAGGGTAGAACAATAAAACCTTGTTTCACTAATTCTTTAGCGGCAATTAGGGTTTCAATCGGGTCTGGCATCAAATAGCGTGGATCTGGGTGTATTTCTAGTTTTAACCAGTTAGTGTCTAAGGCATCGCGAGCCAGCTGGGCGGCCAATATGGCTTCTTTTGCATTTTTTGCACCAGAGGTATTAGGTAATAGCTGTACCCCTAACTCGCGTAGTGGCGTGAGTAAATCATCGTGTTTAAGCGCGAGGTTAAGTCGTTTCATTGCTAAGGTAACGAGTTGGCAACCACTTGCTGCAACGGCTTGTTGCATTAATTGGCTACTAGAAAACTTACCGCTACCAAGTAACAAGCGGCTGTCGAAAGTTTTATCGGCAATACATAACATGGTTAACCTCCGGTAACTAGTTGAAATAGCTGTAGCGCATCATTTTGCTGCAGCTGGTGCGCTGGCCATAAGCGTTTAGCTAATACTGTATTATTAATCGCTATGGCTAAGCCTACTTCAGAGATATCTTGTGCATTGAGTAGCTGCTGTACTGTTATACTTTCAGCTACCGTTAGTTCGGTCGTGTTAAGCGTAATTTGCATTGTAATTCTCGCTAGCATGCTGTTCGATAAGGCGTTTTAGCTGAATAAAGGCTTGTGCTGGCTGTGGTTGAGTGGTAATTGCTGACACAACAGCGACTCCATCAACACCGGTACTTAACACCGCCAACAACCTTCCCTCGTTAATGCCACCTATTGCTACTGTTGGTATGTGCTGACACAAACTGGCATAGCGCGCCAACTTCACTAACCCTTGGGGCTTAGACGGCATTTTTTTTGTGTCGGTAGCGAAAATATGGCCAAGTGCAATGTACGAGGGCTGCAGTTCAATCGCCGTTAGCAGTTCTAAGTAACTGTGTGTCGATACGCCTAAGCGTAAACCTGCAGTTCTTATTGCCTCAAGATCTGCAGTTTGCAAATCCTCTTGGCCAAGGTGCACACCATAAGCGTTATGCTTGATTGCAAGTTGCCAGTAATCGTTAATAAATAGCCGCAAGTTATGTTTTCGGCTTAGTGCAACCGCCGTTGTTATTTGCTGTTCTATTTCCATGTTACTGCCAGCTTTAATGCGTAACTGTAGGGTATCGGCGCCATAAGGTGCTAAATCTTGTAGCCAATCACTATTATCAACCACTGGATAAAGACCGATAGGGCGCAGCATTGCGGCAAAAGGTGCAGTTGAGGTTAAATTATCTCGTACATTTAAACGGGGAAAGCTCTCTACCTTAACTGGCCAAGAGTTAAGTTGTACGCAACCCGCACCTTTTCCCGTTGCATAAGCCGCGCTTAATGCATGTTGCACACTAGCATTACCTAGGATAACTGCATCTGTTAATGGATAGCCTTGCGCTAATGCTGCTGCAATACTACTGGCTAATACACAACCTGTACCATGAGTGTGAACCGTATTTAAGCGTGAATTATATAGACTGAGTATTGGTTGCGTGGTTAATTCTGACTTGTTGACATACAGCCTATCAATCACATCAACGGTACTAGTATCATGACCACCTGTCACTAGCACTGCTGTGGTGCCCCAAGTAAACAGCTGGGTAACTTGCTGGGCTATACTTTGTTTGGGTAAATCGCTAAGCAATGCTAATTCGGGTAAATTAGGCGTAATTAAGTCAATTAGTGGTAATAGCTGTTGCCGCCAAATAGTTAACAAACCTTGTTCGACAAAGTTACTACCGGTGCTACTGCTAAATACCGGATCGGCTACCACTTTAAAGCGGTATGCCGATTTATGTTGGCTTAACCAGAGTGATAACTGCTCTAATAAATCACTATTGGGGATTAAACCAATTTTAATTACCTGCGGTGGCATATCTTCTAGCAGGCAGTTTAACTGCGCCAAAAATAGCGCAGGGCTGACACATTCATAAGCCGTAATGCCTACGCTATTTTGCGCCGTAATAGCCGCAATAACGCTACAGCCATGGCACTCTAATGCTTTAAAACTATGTAAATCGGCCTGAATGCCGGCGCCACCGCCGCTATCTGAGCTAGCGACAGTCCAGACTATCGGTTTAGTTAAAGGGTTAGTTTGCTGTGGCATCAGTTTGTGCCTCTTGCTGTTGAATTTGCTGGTTTAAGCGCATAGAGCAGAACTTTGGCCCACACATTGAACAAAATTGCTCATCGTCAGCGCCTTCATGGCCTAGCGTTTCATCGTGGTAGGCTTTAGCTGTGAACGGATCTAAAGATAAATTGTATTGATCTTTCCAGCGAAACTCGTAACGGGCTTTAGACAATGCGTTGTCACGTAGTTGTGCACCCGGATGCCCTTTGGCTAAGTCTGCGGCATGGGCCGCAATTTTATAAGCGATAAGGCCTTGTTTGACATCTTCTTTGTTCGGCAGTCCTAAATGCTCTTTCGGCGTGACGTAACATAACATGGCACAACCAAACCAGCCGATCATCGCCGCACCAATGCCTGAGGTAATATGATCATAACCCGGAGCAATATCGGTGGTTAATGGCCCAAGCGTATAAAACGGTGCTTCATCGCAATGTTTTAGCTGCTCGGTCATATTCTCTTGAATTAGCTGCATAGGTACATGGCCAGGGCCTTCTATCATCACTTGCACATCATAGCGCCATGCAATTTTTGTTAGCTCGCCTAAAGTACGCAGTTCAGCAAACTGTGCCGCATCGTTGGCATCGGCAATACTGCCGGGGCGTAAACCGTCGCCTAATGAAAGTGAAATATCGTAGCGAGCACACAGCTGACAAATTTCTTCAAAGTGTTGATATAAAAAACTTTCTTGATTAAATAGTCGGCACCACTGCGCCATAATAGCGCCACCACGCGACACTATTCCGGTTACGCGTTTTGCTGCTAAGGGCACATGATCTTTTAACACGCCAGCATGAATAGTAAAGTAATCAACACCTTGCTCCGCTTGCTCAACCAGA
Source organism: Rheinheimera sp. D18 (assembly GCF_004345025.1). Classification (GTDB taxonomy): domain Bacteria; phylum Pseudomonadota; class Gammaproteobacteria; order Enterobacterales; family Alteromonadaceae; genus Alishewanella; species Alishewanella metallidurans. The sequence continues at coordinate 1,442,599 of NZ_CP037745.1, forward strand.
GTGTCATAAAATACCTGCCAGCTTAATTTGCTAACATCACCCTTAACTTTTTCTAGGGCTTGATAAATAGGTACGGTGCCAATAGGTACTGGGCTGTTGCGTAGTATCCAATCACGAGTTTGATGAATGCGCCTACCGGTAGATAAGTCCATTACGGTGTCTGCACCCCAACGTGTTGCCCAAATAAGCTTTTCTACTTCTTCTTCAATACTTGAGCTAACCGACGAATTACCAATATTAGCGTTTACTTTTACTTTAAAGTTACGGCCAATAATCATCGGCTCTGCCTCAGGATGATTAATGTTTAGTGGAATAATAGCGCGACCAGCGGCAACCTCTTTGCGGACAAACTCGGCAGTAATTTGCTTTGGCGTACTGGCGCCAAAGTTTTCACCTTGGTGGGTACGCACGTTATCGCTTTGTGTGCCCATGTTTTCACGCAACGCAATGTAGTGCATTTCAGGAGTGATAATACCGGCGCGTGCGTAATGCAGTTGGGTTACGGTACTGCCGGCTTTGGCTTGTAAAGGTTGGTGTTCAAACTCGGTTATTTGCTCGTTTAGGGCAATATCAACAAAGCTGGGTACAGTTGAAATGGCTACGTCTTGCCGTGCTTTAATCCATGGTAAACGTAGTTTAGGTAAGCCCTTTAGTACGTCCAGCTGTTTTGCCGGGTCGCCATAAGGCCCTGACGTGTCGTAAACCGAAAGTGCAGGGTTAATTAATTCGCTGCCGTCGGCTTGTTTGGTAGGGCTAAGGTGAATATCACGTACAGGTACTTGTACGTTACTAATAGAACAATGCAAATACCTTCGGCTAGAACCGGGAAAGGTTTCACCTTGTAACGCATTAATATAAGCCCGAGCGTGGGCGCGTAAATCACGACTATTGGTTGGTACAGTAGACATAGCAAGCTCCGGTTAGCAAATTGAGGTTGCTTGTCCGGAGTGGGCGGCGCAATAGAATAAACATAACTTATCAATACAGATAGATGTTACGTAATATAATGCGTTTCCCTTGTTTCCCTTCGCAGGTATTAGCCTGATCAGGTTCAACGGATCCCGTTTTCACGGTCTCAGCCTGCTATAAATAGCTAGGCACTCCGACAAGTAGTGCTGGATTATAGTGATAAGTAATGAAAAAGCAAAGATTGTGAAATAATTAAGAATACTAGACTCATCGGAGTTGCTGAAAATTTGCTAGTGCCATATCGTGCTATAGACAGGTTAACCTGTGGAATAATAACAATAAGGGAAAACTCATGAGAGATGTATTATTTTTCGATTCAATGTTAACACCAAAAATTATTACTTTTGTTTATTGGCTGATGCTAATTGGTGTTGTAATTAGTGGATTAGGGGCCATGTTTACCGCATATGGTAGTTTTTGGTCTGGTTTAGGTATTTTAGTGTTTGGTAGTATTGGTGTCAGAATTTGGTGTGAGTTACTTATCGTGTTATTTAAAATTCACGATAATTTAAGAAAATTAGCCGACAAAGAGTAAAAACAGACACCGGTGTAAGCCGGTGTTTTTTTAGTTATAAATTCTCAGCATATAAATATAATGCTTTTAATATTGCTGTTTTTTTCTCATCACTGGCATGTTCATGCGCGAGGTTCTCTAACAATAAACCGAATTCTTCAAAGGTTAAGTTAGGCTTATCTAAGCCGTGCATTAGCTTATCGGTACGATAGCGCTGCCACTTTTGTTGCTCGCTGTCGGTTAAGCTGGCCGGGTAGTTGCGAGCACGATACAAAAACAGTAGGTTATTTAAGCGATCATCAGCGAAAGTGGGTGCAGAGCTACCTAGGTGCTCTGGTGGCAACTCATGTAATTGCTGCATTTTTTGCTTATCGGCGTTGCTAATAAAGCCGCTGTACAGCTGATAATCTGGGTTAGACTCGGCAGGGTATTCGTCTAACTGCTGATACAGCTCTATCACTTTGTTTTGAATAATAGGGTGCTGACGCAGCCAGTCTAAATGGTCTAAACACTGCGCGCGATTAATACCTAATTCTGTTGCGCGTTGCTCGCTTAATGTTTTTGCGGGTGCCAGCACGGGGCATTTATTTAAATGAATAAGCTTTAGGCCTAAACGCTGTTCGCCTTGGGCTAAGTCAGCAGTTTTGGTATAAAGTTTTTGTTGCAAGGTGGCAACATCATCATTAAGTAACGGTGTTGGATCGGCCTGCAAATTATAACAAATTATGGCGTTTTTATTAGTTGGATGAAACGCTAACGGTGCTATCCAGCTAACACAACCAGAACTGGCCGGAAACTTAGACGAAACATGCACCAGTGGCACCATGCTAGCAACATCAATTAACTCAGCTGCGTTTTGCTTTTTACGTAAGTTAAATAGGTAGTGAAATAGCTTGGGTTGTTTATCTTTAATCAGTTTTGCTATGGCGATAGTAGCGTAAACGTCGGATAGCGCATCGTGCGCTTTTTCGTGCGCTAAGCCATTGGCGCGAGTGAGCTCTTCCAGTTTAAAACTAGGGCTGCCATCTTCACGCTGCGGCCACACAATACCCTCTGGCCGCAATGCATAACAGGCGCGAACCGTATCGATAAGATCCCAGCGGCTGTTACCTTGCTGCCATTCTCGGCCATAAGGCTCATAAAAGTTGCGAAATAAGCTGTGGCGCGTTACTTCATCATCAAAACGTAAATTGTTATAACCCACCACGCAGGTATTAGGTGTGCTAAAGCGGCTTAAAATACGTTGCATAAACTCGGTTTCAATTAAACCTTTTTTATTGCAAAGTTGCGGTGTTAGGCCGGTAATTAATGCCGCTTGTGGGTGAGGTAAATAGTCATTCGCTAATTGGCAGTACCATACGTCAGGCTCACTAATAATATTTAAATCTAAATCGGTACGGATACCTGCGAACTGTGCGGGGCGGTCGCGTTTAGGATCAGCACCCCAAGTTTCGTAATCATGAAAATAAAAGCTGGCAAGTTCGGTCATAGTATTTTGATCATCGTCTAAAAATGTCAGAGATATAATATTAATAACAGTGTTGTAGCCAGTGTAGCAGCAACTGATTGTACTCTCACGGTTTTTGCCATAAGCCAGCAGTAAAATGTAAATTATTATATAGCTATGCCGTGGCCTGACACAGTTGCAGCAATACACTAAGTGGTGCTGACGTATGATTTTTATTATAGGCAAGGCCAAGTTCACGTTTTAACTTCTGCAAGTTTACGGGTCTTAATATAAGGTCTTGTCGTTGCAATAAAGAATCAAGGTTAGGCACTAAAGCGCAACCTACACCGGCTGAAACCAAGCCAAGTGCATACTCAATAGTTTGAATATCGGCGCGTAAATCGGGCTTTATACCGCGGCGAATTAGCTCAGGGTATAAGGTGTTCCATGCATCACAAGGTGTGCGCTTAATTAGTGGTAGTTGCTCAAAGTCGTCGAGTTGTATTTCTTGCTGTAAGCTTAGCGCCGAGCCTAAAGGAATGGCTAATAAATAGCTGTCGTGCCAAATCGGTTGAAATGCTTCACCGGCTTTTAATAACTGCGGCGTAATAATGCGCGCATCACAGCTATCTGTAGGTTCAACCAAATGTAGCTCCAATCCAGGTACCGCGTTACTGAATTCACGCAGTAGCTGGCTCATTCGCTCGACACCTAAAGCTCGTATTAACCCCAAACGAAACTTTACGCGTGCAACCGGTTGCACAAAAGACGCTTTTAACGATTGCAGTTGGCTGAGTAAGCGCCCGGCATGGCCGTACAGCTTTTCGCCATCCTCCGTTGGAGTTACCCCTTTTGATAGGCGAATAAATAGCGTAACACCCAGTTCTTGTTCTAAGTGACGCAGTGCCGCAGACAAAGAGGGTTGCGCGACACAGCAATGCCGCGCTGCTGCGCTGATGCTGCCTTGCTCATACACTGCAACAAAGTAACCGAGTTGGCGTATGTCCATAGTTAAAAACTATACCTGATACAGGATTATTATATTTTAACTGTACATTAAAGCAGGCTAATGTGGTAATAATAAAAATTACTTTACTGGTTTTATTAAGGAATTTGCTATGACACGTGCACATTTTGATTGGCAGGACCCATTTGCGTTTTCGAGCATGCTTACTGAAGAAGAACGAATGATCCGCGATAGCGCGCATCAATATTGTCAGGATAAACTGATGCCGCGCGTGTTGATGGCTAACCGTGAAGAGCATTTTCACCGTGAAATTATGAGTGAACTGGGTGAACTTGGCTTACTCGGTGCCACCTTGCCAGAAAAATATGGCTGCTCAAACGTAAACTACGTTTGTTATGGCTTAGTGGCGCGTGAAGTAGAGCGCGTTGACAGCGGTTATCGCAGCGCGATGAGCGTGCAATCATCACTGGTTATGCATCCAATTTATGAATACGGTAGTGAAGCACAGCGGATGAAATATTTGCCTAAGTTAGCTACCGGAGAGTGGGTAGGTTGTTTTGGCTTAACTGAACCTGATGCGGGTTCAGATCCTGCCGGTATGCGCACTACGGCAAAGAAAGTTGCCGGTGGTTATATATTAAATGGCAGCAAAATGTGGATCACAAATTCACCGATTGCTGACGTATTTGTGGTTTGGGCCAAGCTAGATGGCGATATTCGTGGTTTTATACTTGATAAGGGTATGAAAGGGCTGTCGGCACCAAAAATTGAAGGTAAGTTTTCACTACGTGCATCTATTACCGGTGAAATTGTGATGGATAACGTTGAAGTAACTGAAGAGGCGTTATTGCCAAATGTCAGCGGTTTAAAAGGCCCATTTGGTTGCTTAAACAAGGCTCGTTATGGCATTGCTTGGGGCGCACTGGGTGCTGCGGAGTTTTGCTGGCACGCTGCGCGTCAGTATACGTTAGACCGTCATCAGTTTGGTAAACCGCTTGCAGCTACGCAATTAGTACAGAAAAAACTGGCTGATATGCAAACCGATATTAGCATTGGTTTATTGGCCTGTTTGCAGGCTGGGCGTTTGATGGACCAAAATATGCTACCACCAGAAACAATATCGCTAATAAAACGTAATTCTTGCGGCAAAGCTTTAGATATTGCGCGCATTGCCCGTGATATGCATGGTGGTAATGGTATTGCTGATGAATTTCATGTGATTCGCCACGTGATGAATTTAGAAGCGGTTAATACCTATGAAGGCACGCATGATATTCACGCGCTAATTTTAGGCCGTGCACAAACCGGTTTACAGGCATTTGGCGGTTAATAGCTTAGTCTAATACGTATAGTGGAGTTCGCGTTATGTCAGAGGCAGTGCATCCCTGGGTTAATGAGTTTCGGCAACGTTTAAGCGACGGTAAGTTTCCGCAATATAGCTCAAGTTACGAGATTGAATACAGTACCTTGTATCAGTTATGGCATAGCCAGCTGTGTAGCCGGTTACTGGATTTACAGTCTCGTTTACTACAAGCCAAAGGTCAGAGTTTTTATACCATTGGTAGTGCCGGACATGAAAGTAACGCCGCTATTGCCGCGGCGCTAAGAGTGACTGATCCGGCGTTTTTACACTATCGCAGTGGCGCGTTTTTTATTGAACGCAGTAAACAACACCCCGGTAGCACACCGCTGTATGACATGATGTTATCGTTTTGCGCCAGCAGTGATGACCCCATATCAGGCGGGCGACATAAAGTATTAGGCAGCTTAGCGTTAAATATTCCACCACAAACCAGTACCATTGCCTCACAGTTACCTAAAGCTGTAGGCACTGCCTTTGCTATCGATCTAAGCAAGCGTTTAGCTCTTAAAGGCCAATGGCCGCATGATGCCATCGCCGTGTGTAGCTTTGGTGATGCATCGGCCAACCACTCCACAGCGCAGGGTGCAATTAACTCAACCAGTTGGGTCGCGTATCAGCAAGTACCTATGCCAATACTCTTTGTTTGTGAAGATAACGGCCTGGGTATCTCAACCCCAACCCCCAACGGCTGGATAGAACAAAATTTGGCGGATAGACCGGCAATAAAGTATTTTGCTGCCGACAGTCGTGATAGTGCCCAAACTTACGCTATTGCTAAGCGCGCAGCAGATTACGTGCGCACGAAACGTAAGCCAGCAATATTGCATTTATCTACGGTACGCTTATTTGGTCATGCCGGTGCTGATACTGAAGTAGCGTATCGCACTAAAGCACAAATAGAAGCCGAATTAGCGCAAGACCCTTTACTTACTTGCACTGCAGCTTTACTTGCAACGGGTGAAGTAAATGCAGAGCAATTACTACAGCAACTTAACGCACTACAACAACAAATTGCACGAGTAGCCGCCACGGCAAGTGCTAAGCCTAAGCTGGTTACTGCAGAGCAGGTGATGGCGTCTATTGCACCAGAGCGGCCATATTTAGCCCAACCAGCATTGCTAACCACTGACGCAAGGCAGAAGTTGTTTGCTTTTGATCAGCACAACATGGGTAAAAAACAGCATCTGGCTAAACTGTTAAACTGGGCATTACATGATGTGTTAGCGCAGTATAATAATACCGTAGTGTTTGGTGAAGACGTAGCGAAAAAGGGCGGCGTTTACGGCGTAACCCAGCATTTAGTCCACGAGTTTGGCAGTAACCGCGTTATAAATACCTTGCTAGATGAGCAAAGTATTTTGGGAATGGCCATTGGCCTAGCCCAACAAGGTTTTATTGCCATACCGGAAATTCAGTTTTTAGCTTATGTGCATAATGCGGAAGACCAAATACGGGGTGAGGCGGCAACTTTGCCGTTTTTCTCTAATGGCAAATATCATAATGCCATGGTCATTCGTATTGCTGGCTTAGCCTATCAGCGGGGCTTTGGTGGGCACTTTCATAATGATAACTCCTTTGCCGTGTTTCGTGATATTCCAGGTGTCATCCTGTTTTGTCCGTCTAATGGCGCCGATGCTGCTTTGCTCATGCGCCAAGCCGTGCAGTTAGCCCATGAGCAAAAACGCTTGGTTATTTTTCTTGAGCCAATAGCGCTTTATATGACCCGTGATTTACACAGTGCTGGTGATGGCCTGTGGTTGTCCGATTACCCAACACCCGATACGCCGTTGCCACAACTGGGTGAACCAGCCTGCTTTGGCGATGGTGAAGAGTTAGCCATTATTAGCTACGGCAATGGATATTTTCTTAGCCGACAGGCGGAAAAAGAGTTAACAGAGCAAGGTTATAAGTTACGCGTACTTGATTTGCGCACCTTGGTACCATTACATACTGACTTGATAATTAAAGCATTAGGTAATTGTCGTAAGGTATTAATTGTTGATGAGTGTCGCCGCCGTGGGTCGTTAAGTGAAGAGCTATTTACCGCACTACATGAAGCTAAACCTACGTGTTTTCATATAAGCCGCTTGTGCGCCCAAGACAGTTTTATTCCTTTAGGTAGCGCAGCCTACGCAGTGTTGCCATCTAAGCAACAAATTATTGAACAGGCGCTACAGTTATTAACCGCTGGCAAGCAGGAGGCAAAACCATGAAAAAAACCGCACTAGTGGTTTGCCCCGGGCGTGGCACTTATAACAAACCTGAGCTGGGTTATATTACGCAGCATCTAACCGATAATGCTCTGTTACAGCAGTTTGACAGCGTTAGACAGGAACGAAATTTAACAACCATTTCTGAGCTGGATCAACTGCCAGTATTTAACCGTAGTCAGCATTTAAAAGCCGATAACGCCGCCGGCTTAATTTTTGCGGCTGGCGTTAGTGATTACCAAAGTATTAATAGCGAACAATTTGATGTTGTGGCCGTTACCGGTAACTCTATGGGGTGGTACACCGCACTGGGCTGTGCTGGCGTGCTGGCGCCCGATACCGGCATGCAATTAGTTATTGATATGGCACAGCTAACAGCAGGTGGTGCCGGTGCCCAGTTTATTTATCCGGTAATTGATGAGAACTGGCAGCCCGACCCGCAACGAATTGCCTTGGTGCAGCAGCAATTAGCTTTGCATCGAGACGAGCTGTATATGTCGATTGTTTACGGCGGCTATGCCGTGTTAGCTGGCACTGAAACAGCAGTTAAATCAGCAATCGCGGCATTACCACCTTGTGATGATCGTTTCCCGCTATTATTGCCAGGGCATGCTGGTTTTCATACCCGTTTAATGCAAAGTGCGTCAGATAAGGCATTAAACTTATGGCCAGCGCAGCAATTTAGCCAGCCAAAGTTACCGTTAATTGATGGTAAAGGCCACATTTGGCCTGCGCTGGGCTCTAGCTTAAGCGCACTGCAGCACTACACCTTGCAGCATCAAGTCTGTCAGACGTATGATTTTTCATTAGCGTTACAAACCGCCGTAAAAGAGTTTGCGCCAGAGCATATTATTTTACTGGGCCCAGGTGGTGCATTAGGTGGTGCGGTAGCGCAAAGCCTAATTCAAATTAACTGGCAGGGTATAGGCTCAAAGCAAGACTTTGTTGCAGCGCAGCAAGCTGGGCTACCTTATATTCTTAGTATGGGGCTGCCAGAGCAACGTGTGCATTGTGTCTAACTAATGCATAGCTCGTTGTCGAAAAACGCCACGTATATCACGTGGCGTTTCACTTTTTCGAACAGTCGATTGTTGTGATTTATTCTGAAATAACGTACAACTAGGTAAGATAACGACAAGGAATAAAACAATGAAAGCTTTACTTACCGCAGGGTTACTGAGCCTGTCAACTGTCGCTGTAGCATCAACTACGCCTATTGGTATAGTGATCCATGGGGGTGCAGGAACCATTAACCGCGCCAATATGACCGAGCAGCAAGAGCAGGCGTATCACGCCATGTTAAGCCATGCGATTAACCAAGGTTATGAGGTGCTGGCAAAAGGCGGTTCTAGCGTTGACGCGGTAACCGCGGCTGTATTAGTACTAGAAGACTCGCCGTTGTTTAACGCTGGCAAGGGTGCCGTATATACTTTTGATGAAACTCACGAACTGGACGCCTCTATTATGGATGGCCGAGATCGCAACGCAGGTGCTGTGGCCGGTGTTACCAATGTGAAAAACCCGATATTGCTAGCGAAAGCGGTAATGCAGCATTCAGAGCATGTGATGTTAGCAGGCAAGGGCGCTGAGCAGTTTGCGCAAGAGCAAAAACTTGAGTTGGTAGAAAATAGTTATTTTGATACTGATTTTCGTTATGAGTCATTAAAGCGCGCCAAACAGGCCATGACGCCACAACCGCATCAAGCCTCTATACCGTTTGACCCAGCTTGGAAAATGGGCACAGTAGGCGCGGTAGCTATCGACCGGCAAGGTAACTTAGCAGCGGCTACCTCTACTGGTGGTATGACAGCAAAACGCTATGGCAGAATTGGTGATGCACCGGTAATAGGTGCAGGTAACTTTGCCGATAATAGCAGTTGTGCGGTTTCAGCTACTGGCCATGGTGAGTATTTTATTCGTTACCAAGTGGCCTATGAAATATGCGCCAGAGCCAAGTATCAGCAAAAAACAGCAGCCGTAGCGGCACAGGAAGTCATTGCTGAATTAAAACAGATTGGTGGCGATGGTGGCGTTATTGTGGTTGATAACAAAGGTAAATTAAGCTGGGCTTTTAATAGCGAAGGTATGTACCGCGCAATGAAAACCGAAGGCGGAAAGGTTATTACTGAAATTTTTGGCACTAAAAATTAATTTTACCCAAACTAGCTTAGTTAGGTGGTTAGCCATGCGTTAACGCTGGATTTTTACCTACCGCTCTTGGTAGCATGACGCCCTCTATTAACGAGGGCGTTGTTTTGTCTGAACCTGTTATCACTATTCCTGAATTACTATCTCGTGTTACTGGCTGCTTATTAAAAGATCAGTTTCGTTTGCGTCGTCGTTTACATAATTGCAAAAGCTTAGAGGATGCAGTAAAAATTCAACAGCTGGCGCGTATTGCCAAGGATATAGGGCGCTCAGAAGCCTTGGTTGTCGCTAGGCGCCAAGCCTTGCCAAAGATCACCTATGCGCTGCAGTTACCGGTTTCAGAAAAGAAAGACGATATTAAAGCTGCTATTGCCGCAAATCAGGTAGTGATTATTGCTGGTGAAACCGGCTCAGGTAAAACCACGCAAATACCCAAAATTTGCCTTGAGCTAGGCCGAGGTATAAGCGGTATGATTGGCCATACCCAACCACGTCGTTTAGCTGCGCGCACGGTGTGCGATCGTATTGCCCAAGAGCTAGAATGTCAGGTGGGTGATAAGGTTGGTTATAAAATACGCTTTGGCGATCATACCAGTGATAACACTTATATTAAGCTAATGACCGACGGTATTTTACTGGCTGAAATTCAGCAAGACCGTTTTTTAAACCAATACGACACCATTATTATTGACGAAGCGCACGAACGTAGTCTTAATATCGATTTTTTACTTGGTTATTTCAAACAACTGTTACCCAAGCGCCGTGATCTAAAGCTGATTATTACCTCAGCCACTATTGACCCTCAGCGCTTTTCTAAGCATTTTTTTGATGCGCCTATTATTGAAGTATCTGGACGTACTTATCCGGTTGATACCCGTTATCGGCCAATATCAGAGCAAGAGGAGAAAGACGCCGATCAGTTGCAAGGCATCTTTGATGCCGTAGACGAGCTTTACCGTGAGCCGCCAGGCGATATTTTAATTTTTCTTAATGGTGAGCGGGAGATACGCGATACCGCTGACGCGCTAGAAAAACTTAAACTGCCGCATACCGAAGTATTACCGCTATATGCCCGATTAAGTGCCGCTGAGCAAAACCGAATATTTCAAAGCCACAGTGGGCGGCGAATTGTATTAGCAACTAACGTGGCGGAAACCTCGTTAACCGTGCCAGGTATTCGTTATGTCATTGATCCCGGTACCGCACGTTTATCACGCTACAGCTATCGCTCTAAGGTGCAACAGCTGCCCATAGAAGCTATTAGCCAGGCCAGTGCTAATCAGCGCAAAGGGCGTTGTGGCCGTGTTGCTGCGGGTATTTGTATTCGCCTATACAGTGAAGACGATTTTAATGGCCGGCCTGAGTTTACCGATCCGGAAATTCTGCGCACCAATTTAGCCTCAGTTATTATGCAAATGCTGGCGTTAGGGCTGGGCGATATTGCCGCATTTCCGTTTTTACAACGACCCGATAGCCGCTTTATTAACGACGGTATTAAATTACTTGAGGAGCTTGGTGCAATTGGACTGCAGCGCACCAAGCAAGGGCTACAACTTACCGAGTTAGGTAAAAAACTAGCGCGATTACCCATAGATCCGCGTTTAGCGCGTATGGTGCTCGCGGGAGCGGATAACGGTGCGTTACAAGAGCTATTAGTGCTGGCGGCGGCGTTATCAATTCAAGATCCTCGCGAGCGCCCGTTAGATAAGCAACAAAAAGCCGATCAATGTCATCAACGGTTTGCTGATCCGGATTCTGACTTTGCTAGCTGGTTAAAACTATGGCAATACCTACAACAGCAACAAGAAGAACTAAGTAATAACCAGTTTCGTCGTTTGTGTCGTCAAGAGTTTTTAAATTATTTGCGGGTACGCGAATGGCAAGATTTAACCGCACAACTTACGCAGCTAATGCAAGAGCAAGGCTACACGCTTAATAGCCAAGCGGCCAGTTATATACCCATTCATCAAGCGGTACTTAGCGGTTTGCTGGGACAGGTTGGTTTTAAAGACAGTGAAGCTGATTATTTAGGCCCACGGCAAACCCGCTTTTTTGTCTTTCCGGGTAGCCATTTATTTAAGCGTAAGCCCAAATGGGTTGCGGCGGCCGAATGGGTAGAAACCAGTAAACTCTATGCCCGAACCCTTGCCAAAATTGAACCTGAGTGGATAGAGCCGCTGGCGCAACATTTGGTTAATCGTAACTATAGCGAACCGCACTGGGAGAAAAAACGTGGCGCCGTTATCGCCTATGAACAAGTTAGCTTGTATGGCTTAGTTATTGTTGCTAAACGCGCCGTGTTATATAGCAAAATAGATGCCGCAGTGTGCCATGGTATTTTTGTTCGTGAAGCCTTAGTTAACCAAGAATTGGCTAGCAACGATGCCTTTTTACAGCACAACCAGCGCTTAATTGATGATGTAACCGCGCTAGAAGAGAAATCACGACGTCGCGATATTCTGGTAGACGAAGGTACGCTAGCGGCCTTTTACGCTGAGCGGGTGCCAGAGTGGGCCAACAATCGCATTGATTTTGCCAAGTGGTGGAAGAAAAAGCGCGCTGAAGATGCCAACTATCTAAACTTTGATCCGAACAGCTTATTAAATCGTGATGCGAGCGATATTACTGCGGATAAGTTTCCTGAAATGTGGCGCCAAGGTAATTTAACGTTACCACTAGAATATCATTTTGCCCCAGGCGAAATAGATGACGGTGTTAGCCTTATTATTCCTCTGGCATTATTAAACCAAGTTGAAGAAACCGGGTTTGACTGGTTAATACCCGCGTTACGGCACGATTTATTAGTCGCGCTAATTAAATCGTTACCAAAACACTACCGGCGCAACTTTGTGCCCGCACCCAACTATGCTGATGCTTTAATGCAAAGTATTCAGCCAGCTGATGGCAAATTACTTGAAAGCATCAGCTATCGCTTAAAACGCATGTCGGGCATAGATATACCGCACGAAGCGTGGGATTTACAAAGTGTGCCACTGCATTTAAAAATGAATTTTAAAGTAGTCGATGAAAAAGGTACGACAGTGCAGCAAGGTCGCTCGCTGGGTTTATTAAAGCAAGGCTTGCAAGGCGAGGTGCAACAAAGTTTAAGTCAGGTCGCTGAGCAAGGTATTGAACAAAATAAACTGACACAGTGGAGCTTTGGTCAGTTACCCAAAGAATATATAAAACTGCAGGCCGGCTATGAAATTAAAGCCTTTCCGGCGCTAGTAGATGAGCGTGACTCGGTAGCCATAAAGTTATTAGACAACCCGCAACAAGCACTACAAACCACCAAGCAGGGGCTTAGGCGTTTATTGCTGCTAAATATTCCATCGCCAGTAAAATACCTACAAGAGTCGTTACCCAACAAAGCTAAACTTGGTTTGTATTTTAATCCGTTTGGTCGGGTATTAGAGCTTATTGATGACTGCATTGCCGCTGGTGTTGATGCACTAATAGCTAAAACAGCGATACCGCAAAATAGTGATGAATTCACGTTGTTACGCGAACGGGTGCGTGCTGAACTTGGTGATACCGTATTAACTATTGCGCTTAAAGTAGAGCAAATTTTAACGCTATGCCACGACATACAAAAACGCTTAAAAGGCAAAGTAGATTTAGCCCATGTGCAATCACAAGGTGATACTAAACAACAGTTAAATGAGCTTATTTTTAAAGGCTTTGTTAGTCGCCATGGCGCAACACGGTTAGATGATTTACTGCGTTATTTGCAAGCGATGCAAAAACGACTAGAGAAATTACCAACTGACCCACAACGTGATCGGTTATTAATGCACGAATATCAAAAAGCCGCCGATGCCTATCAAAACTTACTCGGCAAGTTTGCGGGTAGCTCGTTATTACCAGAGCCTGTACAAGATATTTATTGGATGCTGCAAGAGTTAAAGGTATCGCTGCACGCACAGCAGCTAGGTACGCCGTATCCTATTTCGGTTAAACGTATATTACATGCCGTTAACGAAGTGAAAACTTAACAAAAGCAATGCATGTTGCTAACACCTCTTTACAGCACCTGCAGAAAGTTCTATAACTTAGAGCTGTTCTAGCTAGGGGAGGTATTATGCTGACAAGAGGAGACAACCGGCATTATTTTCGCATGATGGTGAATGCCGATGTAAAACTGATGATTAATGATCCAGAAACAGGCCGTGTCGTTGACGGGATCTGCCGTGATTTAAGTGCGTCAGGTATGTCAGTTGAAGTTGATGAACCGCTAGAAATGGGCACATTAATTAGATTACGGCTAGATTCTGCTAATGCCAGTGTTCCACCTCTGGATGCCAGCGCTAAGGTAATGCGGTGCAGTCAAGAGAGTGAGGATATTTATCAGCTGGGTTTAGCTTTTATGGAATTGAGTTAACAGTCGGTTATAGTAAAAAAAGCAGCCTAGGCTGCTTTTTTATTGGTTGTTTATTGTGGTGAAAACCGCACATTAAAGCTCACCGGTACCAGAGGATCAATGCGTTTTAACCCCGCCAGCTCTTGTAGTTTTGCTACACCTGCTGTTAAGTTAAAACTGTTGGTATTTAGCATCAATGGGCTTTCAGAGCTTGCTTGTAATGTATTATCGCTTAACTTGGTAATGCGTACTTTGCTATTAATCATAGCTTGCTCTTTTGCAATGGTAATGGTTAGCGGCAAATCTAAGACTGTTGAGTTATTTACGCTTAGCGCCGCAACACTGTCGTCACTTAACGGCACACTTACCTTAATATTGGCATATTGCTCAGCTTGTAGCACATACTGCCATATCCGCTCATTACGAATAGGAATATTGGTTTGCATACTCATTACCGGTACGGTAATAGACACGGTTTTACCGTCCCAACTACCGCTTAACTGATTAAATTGATGAGTTTCGGCAACAACTTCATTTTTTACTGAAACAAAATACAGACTGGATTTTTCGTTATCCAGTTGCCAGTTTGCTGCAACGGCAACCTGAGAGCTTAACAATAAGCTAAGTGCGATTAATTTCATTTGTGTCTCCTGTTATGCCAATGTACTACAGTGCATGGCGCCTAGTATATTTTGCAGACCAAACCTTTTAGATAACTGCCTTCTGGATAAAAGCTGGCAATAGGGTGATCACTGTCTTGGCTAAGTTTTTCGATAAATAAACAATCTCTTTTGGCATCAATGGCTGCGTCGGCAACTATTTTTTGAAATAAGCCGTCTTCCATCAAACCTGAGCATGAAAACGTTAACAATAAGCCGCCGGGTTTCACAATTTGCATTGCTACCATATTAATGTCTTTATAACCGCGACAGGCTGACATTAGCTGAGCCTTACTGTCGACAAACTTTGGCGGATCAAGAATAACCATATCAAACTGTTTACCTTGCTCTCGGTATTGGCGCAGTAGTTTAAACACATCAAATTTAACGTTATCTATCTTAGAGAGATCTAACTGATTAAGTTCCGCATTTTTTAGCGCGGTATTCAATGCCAGCTCTGATAAGTCAACGTTAGTAACTGATGAGGCACCACCTTGCAGTGCAGCAACGCCAAAGGTACCAGTATAGCTAAAACAGTTTAGCACCGTTTTATTTTTTGCGTAGCGTTTTGCGGCCGCTCGGCTGGCGCGTTGGTCAAGATAAAATCCGGTTTTATGGCCTTGCATTACATCAACTAATAACGACATGCCATGTTCTTTAATAACCACTTCGCCCGATGTTCTAGGCAAGTGCAGCCAGCCTGTAACTGGCTTTAAGCCTTCTTTTTTACGCACATCAACATCTGAGCGTTCATAAATACTATGCTCAGGAAATAATGCGATTAAAGCGGCGACAATAGCGTCACGCCACGCATCGGCACCGGCAGACAACAGCTGACAAACTAATATGTTGTCATATTTATCAATGGTAACACCAGGTAAACCATCAGACTCTGCTGCAACAACTCTTAAACCTGTAGTGTCATTTAAATTAAATACTTCAGTCCGTAACTGCCATGCGCGAGCAATTCGGCGTTGAAAAAAACTGGCGTCAATGATGTCGTTTTGGTTAAAGCTCCAAACACGAGCACGTATTTGCGAATGTGCAGAATAAGCTGCATAACCTAACCATTCGCCTTTACTACTAAACACCTCAACAGTTTGGCCGCTAGACAGGTTATCACTAACTGTTTTTATGGCTTTAGAAAAAATCCACGGGTGTAAACGTTTTAATGATTTCTCTCGGGTTTCTAGTAAGGTTAATCGTGCTAATGTGGCTGAAGGCTTATTCATCGGTATTTATACACTGTGCTAAACTAAAGGCCGCATTGTAGTTAAAGTGAAGCGCTGAGCAAAGCTAAAGTAGAATTTTTATTCAACAAGTCATTGTGTCATGTTAGTTAAATATAAGGAGTATCCCTTGGCATCTATTCCCGCAACGATGCAAGCCGTGCTGGTTACTAATACGGGTAAAGATAGCACTTTAGTTATAAAGCCTATACCCGTACCAGTACCTTCGGCCGAGCAGCTATTAATAAAAGTAGCTGCTGCTGGTGTTAATCGAGCCGACTTAATGCAGCGCCGTGGGTTTTATCCGCCACCAGAGGGTGAGAGCGATGTCTTGGGCCTTGAAGTAGCCGGTGTGGTAGTTGCTGCTGGCGCACAGCATAAAAGCTGGCTTGGTAAAGCGGTATTTGGTTTAGTACCGGGTGGCGGTTATGCCGAGTATGCATTGTTACACGCCGGCCATGCTATGCCTGTACCTGCTGGTTACACTATGGCCGAAGCTGCAGCAACTGCAGAAGTATTTTTAACCGCTTATCAACTGATGTGTAAGATTGGTAACTTGCAAGCAGGGCAGCGGGTGCTTATTCATGCCGGTGCCAGTGGCGTAGGTACTGCAGCTATTCAATTAGCGAAAACTATTGGTGCTAAGGTTGCGGTCACTGCCAGTAGCGATGCCAAGCTTGCATTGTGTAAAACCTTAGGTGCAGATGTATTATTAAATTATAATAGTGTTGCCTTTGAACAAGCACTATCGGCAATCTGGCCAGACGGTGTTAATCTAATACTCGATTCAGTAGCTGGCGCTTATGTTAGCCGTGAAATACCGCTGCTGGCGATGGATGGTAAAATTGTGTTGTATGCCATGATGGGTGGCAAAGACGTGCCGCAGCTTGATTTATCCGCGCTATTTAAGCGGCGCGGTCAGATAATATGCTCTACTTTACGCAATCGTAGTAACCAATATAAAACACAATTAACTCAAGCCTTTTATCAAAGCTATGGCCAGGCCTTAGCTCAACGACAGCTGAAGCCGGTGTTACAGCAGCAGTTTAATTGGCAACAAGCAGAGCAAGCGCATCAATTAATGGCCAGTAATGGCACCCTAGGTAAGCTTGTTTTAACGCTATGATTTAAAATAAAAAATAACTGCGCGGATTCACTAATAGTAGTAGGCTAACACAAGCTAGTTAATCATTAGGATATTTTGTAAGAATGACACTCGGTACCATTGGTAAGTCTAATTACAGCAAGTCTGTATCGGTATTAATAAGTCGTATTTATGACACTAACCCTGTGGCAAATTCTTTATACCAGCAGGCTCAACAGTATTTTCAGCAGAGCGAAGAGCAAAAAGCGGAAAAAATAGAACTAGAGCAACAGGTTTATTTATTTGAAAACCGCCAGCAGCAAGTAAGTAAGCGTGATGCCGCATTGGTTGAGCGTAATTTGCAACAAGCACAAACTGAAAAAAATACGTTCCAGCAAGCACGTGATGAAGAAGCCAGTCAACGTTATTCTGCATTAAAACTGGTTTGCGATGATATTTTAGCGCTAAGCCAAGGCGAAAGTGAAGAAGATACCAAGGTGCTTAGTGCAAAGTTATTGGGCACTATTCAGTTACTATCGCCAGCCGAAGGCAAACAGGTTGCAATAAGTAATCAGAAAAGTAAGCATC
Organism: Rheinheimera sp. D18; assembly: GCF_004345025.1. GTDB lineage: Bacteria > Pseudomonadota > Gammaproteobacteria > Enterobacterales > Alteromonadaceae > Alishewanella > Alishewanella metallidurans. The sequence goes on from NZ_CP037745.1 coordinate 1,460,137, forward strand.
TATATAAAGCCATTCTATCTTTACGCTTACTTGATAAGCTGCTCGCAGATGGCGATCTAAAAAATGCCTATGTGCAACAGCGTTACTTAGCGAGTAAAGGTAAGCAATTTGCTAAAGACGAGTATCACCCGTTTCGTGATGATGTACAAATACCCTTGTTAATGGCAGCAGTGCTGCAAGATATTGGTAGTCGTCACCCCGACGCCTTGCTTATTTTGACCGGTAGCGATGGCAACGCAGATGAGTTTCGCGTGCTGGAAAATGACGAGCGATTAGCATTACTGCAAATTAGTTATCGCGAAAGTGTTAATTATGTTTCTTATGGCATTGGCCTAGGTAAATACTGCGGAAACTCAAGAAGCGAGCGCGATACCTTTATTAAATTAGAGGCTGAGCGCCAGAGCTTTGTACTGTCGTTGTTAAAAAGTGCCATTAAGCCAGAGCATGGTATTGGCAACGTGCTTAAAATTCCGCAAATTTATACCTCAGTCGTGCTATCAACAAAAAGTAGCTTTTCATACGAAACCTTGCCCAAGGTAACGCTGGTGCTAGAAATGGGCGTAGAAAAGGGTGTGTATAGTAAAGTCGCGGTTGATGCGTTAATTAGTATTACTGGTGTGTTTCCACAAGGATTTGGTATTACCTATATTCCTAAAGATTCAGATCGCCAAGATTTAGACCGTTATGAATATGCCATAGTTACTGGTTTATACCCTGCAGATCCGCGTAAACCAATCTGCAGAATGGTTACCCGTAATTTAACTTACAACGTATCAGCCCAAGGCTGTACGGTTAGTGTGGAAAATAACCTTTATTACCCGCAAGCACGTAAAAAATTAGAGCGGATCAGTGAAGAGCGCTTGTTAGAAATTTTAAGTAAGTTGGTATCTAACTTCGAAGAGCGGAAAAATATGGCATTATTACCCAAATGCTGGCATCCCGAAGAATATTTTTCTTATATGAAAAACCAAAATTTATGGAATAAAGTGGTGATGCACCCTAATTAATAGGGTGCTGCTGCATTAACTGTCCGCTGGAGTTTTTGCCGTGCGGTAAGTATTCGTTAGCGAGTCATAATCATCTTCAATCGCTTGAAAATCGATATCTTCATCATATCCTGCAGGTACTTGTTGCCGTGTAGCTATAAAGTCATCGTCACGCATCTGCGCTGTTACTACATCTTGGTCAACACGGGGATCTAATGCGGCTGCCAGTGGCGATGAAACTAAGTCACCCGAGCCCATTTTAAACTGGGCATTTTGCTGTTCTTCCATCATGCGTTTTGCTTGTTTTTGCGTATAGTTAACGCGTAATAAACGTAAAAACAATGAAAATGCGCAGCAGCTAATAAAGGCATATAGCATGGCTGGGCCAATTAGCTGCATTAATGTGGAGGCTAATAGCGGGCCCAAGCTAGCACCTAAACCAAAGGTTAATAAAATGGTGGCCGATAGTGCGACACGATCATTTTGCTCGACATTTTGATTAGCGAACGCCGAAGCAATGGGATATAGCGTAAAGGCGAGTATGCCATAGAAAAAGGTCGCAACTAATAGCCCAATACCGGATAACGGTAGCAGCGCAATAAACAGAGTTAGAATAGTAAGCGCCGCGGCGTTAAAACGTAAAATACGCCCACGTGGAATGCGATCCGAGATTTTCCCCATAGGCCACTGAGCTAACAGACCGGCTAAAATAGTCATCGACATAAATAGGGTTACTTGCTCTGTTGTCATGCCCTTACTTGCCGCATAAGCCGGTGCTAAACCATAAAATGAACCGGCCATCATGCCGGCTACAGTAACCGCTGTAAGTGACTGCGGTACCAATTTCCAAAAGGCTAAAATTTTCAGTGGCGCCGGTTGTAATGGTGCAGGATGAATGCGCGTTGTTAGTGCGATAGGCACAATACAAAGCGAGTAACACATACTGATAATTAATAATGGCGCAATGCCCAGAGCCGGGAATTGACTTAACATGATTTGCCCGCCAATCATGCCAAGATAAGAGGTGATCATATAAGCTGCAAACACCGTACCGCGCTGCGAGCTTTCGGCTTGCTCGTTTAACCAGCTTTCTAATACCATGTACTGGCACATCATGCCCATGCCAACAATCACGCGCATTACCAGCCATATTTCTAATTGCTGTGTTAGCACATGGCTCATGGCGCAAGCACTGACAATGGCGGCACTGGCAACAAACGCACGAATATGGCCAACGCGCGCGATCACTTTATGGCCGAGTTTAGAGCCTAGTACTAGCCCAAAGTAGTAGCAGGACATCATGGCGCCGATCCAAACTGAATCGACGTTTTGTTGAGCTAACGACAAACCTAAGTAAGTAGATAATGACCCTTGGGCCACCAGCATTAATAGGGTAGTCAGAAATAAAGCACTAAAACTACGATAAGGGCTTTTACTGGTCATCCTTAAACCTTAATAAGCAGGCAGCTGGGCTGTCTGAAAGTTTATTTTACACGCATACCTGGGGTTGCGCCGTCATCAGGTGATAGAATAAACAAGTCGCTACCGCCTGGGCCTGCGGCTAATACCATGCCTTCAGATAAACCAAAGCGCATTTTGCGTGGCGCTAAATTCGCTACCATTACGGTTAAGCGGCCTTCCAGCTGTTCAGGGCTATAAGCTGATTTAATACCGGCAAATACTTGGCGTATTTCGCCATTACCAATATCAAGTTGCAGCTGTACTAGCTTATCTGCACCTTCAACCGCACTGGCTTTAACAATTTTTGCTACGCGTAAATCAATTTTAGCAAAATCGTCTATGTTAATTTTTTCAGCGATAGGTTCACGTTCGGTGCTGGCATTCAGGCTTTGTTGCTCGACTTTAACCGTTTTGCTTGCCTCTGCTTTAGCGGCCACTTGCGGCTGCAAATTATCTTTTGATGCTTCGACCATGGCGGCTACTTTAACAGGATCTACCCGCTGCATTAATGCTTTAAATGGGCTAATGGCATGGTTAGTTAATGCTTGCTGATAGTTATTCCAGTTTAGCTCAGTATTTAAAAACGCTTCAGTTTCGGCCGCCATTAATGGCAACACCGGTTTTAAATAGTGCATTAGTACACGAAACAGGTTAATGCCCATTGAGCATACGTCGTGAGCTTCTTGTTGCTTACTGTCATCTTTAACCAACACCCAAGGTGCCTTGGCATCAATATATTGGTTAGCTTTATCGGCTAGCGTCATAATGTCACGAATAGCGCGCGCAAACTCACGGTGTTCAAAGCTGTCGGCAATACTGTCGCCGGCAGCAACAAATTCAGCTAATAACTGAGGCTCTGCTACGGTAGCAGATAACTTACCGTCGTAACGCTTGCTAATAAAGCTAGCGCAGCGGCTAGCAATATTAACCACTTTACCGACTAAATCAGCATTCACTTTTTGGCTAAAGTCATCCAAATTTAAATCGAGATCAGTAATGCTGCTGCTTAATTTTGACGCAAAATAGTAGCGTAAATATTCTGGGTTTAAATAATCTAAATAGGTCCGCGCTTTAATAAAGGTACCGCGCGATTTTGACATTTTAGCGCCATTAACCGTAACGAAACCGTGAGCAAAAATGGCATTAGGTTTACGCATACCGGCGCCATGCAACATGGCTGGCCAAAACAGGCTATGAAAATAAATAATGTCTTTACCGATAAAATGGTAAATTTCAGCGGTTGAATCTAAATGCCAGAAGCTATCAAAATCGATACCGGTTTTATCGCATAGGTTTTTAAAGCTAGCCAAATAGCCAATAGGCGCATCTAACCATACATAGAAAAATTTACCTGGTGCATTAGGTATTTCAAAGCCGAAGTAGGGTGCGTCTCGGCTGATATCCCACATTTGTAAGCCATCTTTAAACCATTCTTGCAGCTTATTAGCCATTTCTTCTTGTAAGCTACCGCTGCGAGTCCAATCTTGTAACATCTGGCTAAACGCGGGTAAGTCAAAGAAGTAGTGTTCTGAGTCTTTTAATATTGGTGTTGCGCCTGATACCACAGAGCGAGCATTTTTCACTTCCGTTGGGCTGTAAGTCGCACCGCACACATCGCAGCTATCGCCGTTTTGATCTAGCGCACCACATTTAGGGCAGTCACCTTTAACAAAGCGATCCGGTAAAAACATCTGTTTTTCTGGATCAAATAACTGGCTAATGGTTTTGCGTTTAATGTAGCCGTTTTCGTTTAGCTTATTATAAATTTGGTTAGCAAAAGCACGGTTTTCGTCGCTATGCGTAGAGTGATAATTGTCAAAGTGAATAGCAAAACCGGCAAAATCGGCTTGATGCTCAATATTGGTTTGCGCAATCATTTGTTCTGGCGTAATACCCAACTCTTGTGCCTTTAGCATAATTGGGGTGCCATGAGCATCGTCAGCGCAAACATAATAACATTCATGGCCGCGGGCCTTTTGAAACCGCGCCCAAATATCCGTTTGAATGTATTCCAGTAAATGACCTAAATGAATCGGGCCATTGGCATAGGGTAAAGCGCTAGTAACAAGAATTTTGCGTGTTGACATTAAGCTGTGCTCTTTTGCATAAATAACTGAAAAAATATAGTTAAATGATACACTAGCTGGCATCGATCCGCACCCGCCATCAGGCGGTTGTGGTAAAAAAACGTGTTAATGCCTGAAATTGGAACTTACCGATGTTTAACTGGTTTAAATCTACTAAAACCGATGTTGTGCCCGATGCCGTGCAGCAGTTTTTGCAGCATTGGCAATTGCCTGACAGCGGCGCTCCGTTATCGTTGTTGCTCGATGCGGTGAACTTAAACAAAAACAACCTGCAAATTACGCTTAAATTGCCGTTGTTATCACTTGCTCAGCCCTTGCAACAAGCCTTGCACAGTGCCGGTTTTAATTATGAATTGGCACTAGACTACCGCAATGCAACTACCGCTATTTTTAAGCAAATTAAACAAATTATTTTGGTGGCATCTGGTAAGGGCGGCGTAGGCAAGTCGACTACTGCGGTAAATTTGGCCGTTGCGCTTAGCCTAGAAGGCGCAAAAGTGGGGCTGTTAGATGCGGATATCTACGGCCCATCTATTCCGACAATGCTAGGGTTAAGCGGCGAAAAAATTAGCTCAGCTGATAACAAGCTAATGCAGCCTAAATTTGCCCATGGCGTATATCTGCAATCAATTGGCTTTTTGGTTGACCCACAGCAGGCCTCAGTTTGGCGTGGACCAATGGCTAGCCAAGCCTTAATGCAACTCCTTAATGAAACAGTATGGCCTGAGCTTGATTATCTTGTTGTTGATATGCCACCCGGTACTGGTGATATTCAGCTAACTATGGCGCAAAAGCTACCCGTAAGTGGCGCGCTGGTTGTTACCACGCCGCAAGATATTGCGTTGTCCGATGCAGAAAAAGCGATCAGTATGTTTCGTCAGGTCAATATCCCTATTTTGGGCCTTGTGGAAAACATGAGTTTTTATCTATGTCAGCAATGTGGCAGTAAAGATGATATTTTTGGTACCGATGGCGGTTTATTACTAGCCGAGCGTTACCATGTGCCAGTGCTTGGGCAATTACCTCTAGAAAAACATATTCGTGAACAAGCCGACGTCGGCGTGCCTGCGGTATTAAAACAGCAGCCAGTAGCTGATATTTACCGTACAATCGGTAGACAATTAATGTTGGCGCTGCATTGGCATAGCGCCAAACAGGCCGCTAGCCAACCAGAAATTATAATAACGGACGATTAAAATGAGATTGTGTGATCGCGATATAGAACGCTATTTAGCCGAAGGTAAAATTAAAATTGAGCCATTACCTGATGCCGACATGATTAGTGGCGTTAGCGTAGATATTCGCTTAGGTAATAAATTTCGTGTATTTCAAGCTCATGCCGCACCTTATATCGACTTAAGTGGGCCAAGAGCCGAAGTAGATAAAGCGTTAAACAGTGTAATGAGTGATGAAATTTATATTGTCGATGGTGAAAAGTTTATTTTGCATCCGGGCGAACTAGCATTAGCCATGACGCAGGAGTCGATAACCTTACCTGCTGATATTGTTGGCTGGTTAGATGGCCGCTCATCGTTAGCACGTTTAGGTTTAATGGTACACGTAACAGCACATCGCATTGATCCGGGTTGGTCGGGTAATATTGTGCTGGAATTTTACAACAGCGGTAAATTGCCGTTAGCGCTACAGCCAAAAATGAAAATTGGTGCACTTAACTTTGAATTAATGACCGGCCCTGCAGATCGGCCGTATAACAAACGCTTAGATGCTAAATATCAGCAACAAACTGGCGCCGTAGCTAGCCGCATTGGCCATGACGACAAAGGTTAAACGTATTAGCCCTTGGCCAAATAAAAAACCCACGTAAAAACGTGGGCCAAAGCTATAAAGCAAAAATGAAGCGTAATTATTATGCAATAAAACTGCATAGCTTGGCAATGTTGCTTTGTGTTTTACGCTGATAAAAAATAGATTAACGATTAACAAGGTGTCGCTATGAAACTCTATGGTTCACAAACATCACCCTATGCGCGACGTATTAGGTTATTGCTGGCCACTACCGCACATGAATTTATTAATTTGAATATATTTTCGCCTGATGATCGTGAAACCTTGGCGGCAATTAATCCAACTTTACGCATACCTATGCTAGTAGATGACAACCAGACAATATTTGACTCGGCGGTTATACAACGGTATATAGCGGGTAAATTGGCACTGTCGACGCTAAGTTGGTATCAAGAAAACCAACTCACGGTAATTAATGCGGTAAATGACTCCTTAGTTATGCTGTTGCAATGCAGCCGCAGCGGCTTTGATACCAGTGACGATATATTGTTTTTTAATTTACAAAAAGAGCGAGTGGCTACCTCGCTATATGTGCTAGAGCAGCAGGCGGCTAATGGTGAGTTTGCTAACTGGAACTATGTCACTATGGCGCTTTATAGCCTAGTTGATTGGGTGTTATTTCGTGAGTTAGTAGAGCTGGACGATTATCCGGCGTTGCTACAATGTGTTGTTAACAATGCGCAGCAAGCCGGTGTAAAACAGAGTGATCCGCGTTTAGGTTAGCCGCTAAACCTGTGCTGCTTTTAGTAGCACAGGTTCAATCATTACACTTTGCTCAGCATCAGATAACCATATTTGACCTTCGCTAATGTTGTATTGCAGATCCATATTGCGATTAACTAATTTTGCCATCGCTTTAACGGCATCTTCAGGTATTTCAATAATTTGTAAGTTACTGTAGCGTTCAAGTGCTTGCTGGCTGTTTTTCCACCACACAGGCACACTGCGTCCACCATAACAATATAAGGTTACTAGTTTGGCGCGACCGGCTGCTTTACGTAGCCATTTTTCATCACTTTGACCAAATTCGACCCATAAGTTAATTTCACCACTCAGGCTTTTATCCCATAACTCAGGCTCGTTATCCTCAGTGCTTAAACCTTTAGTGAAGGCGAGGGTGTCACTGGCATTTAGTACAAAGGCTAACAAGCGGACCATCATGCGTTCATCATTCTCTGATGGGTGCTGCGCCAGCATTAGGCTATGGTTGTGATAATAATGGCGATCCATATCAGCAATCTGCAGTTGTACTTTAAATACGGTGGCTTTTAATGCCATAACTCTCTCACTACTAAGACAAAGGCGCTGAGTGTAACGCGAAGCTGCGCTGGGCTCAATTTAACCGTATGGATGCTTACTATTTTAGTATTGAAGTTAGTAATATGATTTACGGATTAAATAGCTTCAGGCGCGATTAAGCTGCAGCCTGTTTACATAGTTAAAACCTAACCTGGAAATAGTATAAATATGCGTAATTTACTAGCGGTATCAGTATTTATGGCGTTTGCTCTATCAGCACAAGCCAACACACTATTAACAGATGAAAATCTTAACCAATTAGAAGCCATGTTACCTAAATTACAGCAATTAGAGCAGCGGCCACAAAATAAGCAGTTTCAATTAAAGCAACATTGCAACTGGTCGCAGCATTATGCTGAACTAAGTTCTCAGGAAAAAGACAGCAAATATCAAGCACAAATTGAACAACTAGCTAAACAGCATGGCTTTACCCCCGTGCAATTTGTTGAGTTAAGCGCAAAAGTGACTTGGCCTATTTTAGATAGTGTGCAGCCGATGCTGGAGATATCGCGTCAAGCGATGGTGTTTTTGCCGGAAGCACAACGAAAAAACACAGAAAAAACCGTAACTCAAGGTCAGCAGTATTACAAAACATTAAGTAGCTGTTTAACCAATGATGATAAAACGGCGCTAGATAAACATCATGATCGCATTATGCAAATGGCACAGCGTCTTGGTGGCGTGGGGCAAATGTTACCCAAGGGTATGGTAATGCCAGCTAACTAGTTTACATATTGAAGCGTAGCTAGGCCGAGCGACTTAGCTACGTTAGGATTAAAGTTTAAGGTAGTAATGCTTGTACTAATTGATGCACAGCTTGCAGCTGCGGTCCGGTTTTTGTTGCATAATCGGCACCGGTATAGCCCCACCAATCCCAACAGGCATTAGGGTTAAACGGATTAATGCTACTGGCAACAGTCTGCGGGTAAAATATCACTAAATTATTAGTATCAGCATAGTTATTCAAGTCGGTACCAGTAACAAAAGCATCGCCTACGCTATTAGCATTCTGCTTACAGCCATGAAAACTAACATGCAGCTTACAAGGCTCCCCAGCGGCACAGCTTACTGGTACATATAAATAACCTATTTCGGCCAGCGTATCTTTAGCAGCAGCGGCTAATTGGTGCTGATTAATCTCTAGTAACGTTCCAGTTGTGCTTGTTGTTTTGGCTTTTACCTTGCCAAGTAAATGTTGTAGTAGTGAGCCTGAAGCATCATAGCCGCAACTGGCTAGATAAGGAGCTTCTGAACGCTCGCAGCTACCTAAGTTAGGGCGGTCGGTAGGAAACGTATGAGCAAATGGCTTGTCATTAATTAGTACAATGTTTTCGGGAGTAACCCACTGTTTATACTGTTCATACAATATGGTTGCTAGCTTGGGTTGTACCGTAGCATCTTTAGCACCATGAAATATCCATATTTTGTCATCTTTGAGCGTAATTAATGGTGCCAATTTTCCGGCTGAGCGCTGCGCGGCGATATATTGCTTTATTGCCAGTATATCTGGCGCGCTGGTGTCTTTGTTAAAGCAGTGCTCTAAAGCTAAACCTAAACTGTTTTGTGCGCAGTATACTGGGCCGCTAGCTAACATTGCGACACCATCTACCTGCTCGGCAAAGGCGACATGGTATTGTCCGGCCATGTAGGCACCGCTAGATAAACCCGATAAGGTAATGCTTTGCTCAAGCTTTAAATCGCTAAGGGCGGGTGTTGCATTTAGCGTTGTAGCAAAAAGAGATAGCAACGTAAGGGCAGATAATTTAATAACGCGCATAAAAACTCCCAAATTCATTGTAGTACTGACTAATGTGGCACACCAGTAAACATGCTGCAATAGGGCTTTAGTACAGTGCAGTCAGCGTGTACTTATTAATGCTACAGCTTATGATAAAGTAAATAATATTACTAATTCCGGAGTTAACTATGCGTACAGCTCGTCGTTTTACTTTTCCCTTGTTACTGCTGATAGCCAACAGCCCCATGCTAGTGGCTAAAACTATGACAGAGATACTCGCAGCATCACCTGCTAATGACTGGCGCGTAGTTGATAACACTAATGTGCTTTACTTAAACCTAGCCGCTGGCACGGTCGTTATTGAGCTGGCACCCCAGTTTGCGCCTAATCATGTGGCTAATATTAAAGCCTTAGCCAGTGAAGGTTATTATGATGGCTTAGCCATAGTGCGCTCGCAAGATAACTACGTTGTGCAGTGGGCCGATCCCAACGCTGATAGCGCAAATGCGAAAACTGTGATTAAAGCTAAACGTAATTTATCTGCTGAATATACCATTAGTTACAGCGATACATTTGCCTTTACCGCACTACCAGATGTTGATGGCTATGCGCCACTCGTTGGCCATAGTTATGGTTTTGCGGCAGCACGTAACCCAGAAACTAAAACCACCTGGCTAGCGCACTGCTATGGTGCTGTTGGTGTGTCACGAGGCAATGAGGACAATAGTGGCGACGGTACATCGTTATATGTGGTTACTGGTCATGCGCCAAGGCATTTAGATCAAAATATTACTCTGGTAGGTAGAGTGCTTCAGGGCATGGAGTTACTCAGTAGTTTACCCCGTGGCACAGGCCCGCTTGGGTTTTATCAACAGCCTAGTGAGTATACGCTTATCGATAGCGTTAAATTAGCGGCACAGTTGCCGACCACGCAGCAGCGTAAATTGGAAGTGCTGCGCACAGATAGCAAAACCTTTGCTAAGACCAGCGAAAGCCAGCGTAATCGGGGCGGTGATTGGTATAAAAAGCCAGCTGGCTATATTGAACTGTGTAATGTTGCGTTACCGGTTCGGGCCAATTAATCTGGCTGCGTGGTAGTATCAGCTAAGCGGTTTTCTGTTACACTAAGCGTTGCTTTGGTGTGGCAGAAGCCCACGTAAAAGGGGAGTAGGTGCAAGCCTGCATTGTACCCATGTTAGGAGTGGGTTTTGCTAAAATTGTCTGCCGTTTGTCTAAAGCTTGGCGAAAAAACCGTATTAAACGATATTAGCTTTGCATTACATAATAACGAGTTTATTGGTGTTATTGGCCCTAATGGCGCCGGTAAAAGTAGTTTGTTACGAGTGGTGCAGCGCTCATTAACGGCAAATAGTGGCCAAATAATGTTAAAGCAGCGTGCGTTAGCGCAGTATAAAACGGCCGAGCTGGCGCGTACATTAGCCGTAGTTAGCCAAAACCCAATACCTTTGTTTGCCCTTACCGTAGAGCAAGTGGCGACTATGGGGTTGTTACCGCACAAAAGCTGGTTTGAAGTAAATCATAGTCAAGACCAACATCAAGTTAGCCAGGCTCTGAATAGAGTTGGTCTAGCCGACAAAGCGTCACAACTTATCGATACCCTATCTGGCGGCGAATTGCAGCGATTATATATCGCTCGAGCCCTGGTACAGCGCCCTGCATTACTACTGCTTGATGAACCGACTAACCATTTAGACGTACAATATCAGCATCAAGTATTAGAATTGGTTCGTGCACTAGGTATCCCCGCATTAGCCTGTCTACACGATTTAAACCTTGCCGCCATGTATTGCGATAAAATTTTATTACTGCATCAGGGGCAGCAATATGCGTTTGGTACGCCAGAGCAGGTATTAACTACTGAACTGTTGCAACCGGTATTTGGCTTAGCCTGTGAGGTAACAACTCATGTTTTGTTACGCAAGCAGCAAGTTACCTTTTTACCAAGCCAAACTGGAGCTTTATGTTAAAGCGACATTATAAACTCGCCATGTGGTTGTCGACGGCGCTACTGGTATTGAGCATGCTTATCAGCTTAAGCATAGGTAGCGTTAGTATTACCTTGCTTGATACGTTGACTGTGTTAGCGGGCCAAGCTGGACCTTCGTCACTGGCGCAGACCATTATTTTACAAATACGCTTACCACGTTTGCTCTGCGCGGTGTTGGTTGGGGCGGGGCTGGCTATATCAGGCGCTATTTTACAAAACGCTACACGCAACCCGCTCGCCGATCCTTATCTATTTGGTTTAATGGCGGGCGCCGGTTTGGGTGCTACATTAGTTAGTGTCGTATTACCCGCTCATATAATTAGTATGGCGCTAGGTGCATTTGTTGGCGCATTGTTTGCAGTTGTCTTGGTATTTGCGGTCTGTGCAGGGCAACACTGGCGCAAGGTAGAGTACACTTTACTGGCCGGTGTGGCGGTTTCTTTTATGCTAAGCGCTGTCAGTAGCTTTGTACTGTATTTTGCCGAACCATTTGCTGCTAACCGTATTATGTTTTGGTTAATGGGCAGTTTAAGCCGAACTGACTGGTTTAGTGTGCTGTTACTAAGTCCGGTCGTATTGCTAGTGCTAGTATTAGCGCTGGCGCTACGGCGTCAACTAGATGCACTACTGCTTAGTGATGAAAGCGCACGCACGCTTGGGGTAAATACCCAAACTTTACGTTTAGTACTGTTATTAGCAACGGCGCTATTAACAGCGTGCATTGTGTCGCAGTGTGGCGGTATTGCCTTTGTTGGTTTAATGGTGCCGCACATTGTACGACATTATTTTGGTGTAACCTCGGTGCGCTTATTATTGGGTTCGGTGTTAGTGGGTGCACTATTTATGGTTTGGGTAGACAATTTAGCGCGTACTGTACTACCGCAACAAGAGATCCCGCTGGGCGTTATTACATCGCTTGCGGGAAGTGTTTTTTTTCTTCTGATCATGCGCCGGCAACGGCTATAGCGAAAGGTTATGACCACAGATAATGTCAAACAGCAACGCCATCAAGAACGGCAACAACGCTTAAAAGCGCAAGTAGATAGCGCTATTGCTGCCGCAAGTGACGACAAAGGTTTGTTGTTGGTAATAACCGGAAACGGTAAGGGTAAATCAACCTCGGGATTTGGTACTGTAGCTCGTGCTGTAGGTCATGGTTTGTCTGCCGCAGTAGTGCAATTTATTAAAGGAAATTGGGACTGTGGCGAGCGCAACTTGCTGGCGCAACATGGCGTACAATTTGCGGTAATGGCCACCGGTTTTACTTGGGATACCCAAGATAAAGCGGCCGATATTGCCGCAGCAGAACAAACTTGGCTGCAAGCCGAGCAGTTTTTGGTCGATCCAAACATTGATATGGTGCTGCTAGACGAGCTAACCTACATGCTCAGTTACCACTACTTACCACTAGAACGTATAGAGCAAGCTCTGCTTAATCGCCCAGCGACACAGCATGTGGTTATTACTGGCCGCGCCTGCCATCGACGTATTATTGAATTAGCTGATACCGTAAGTGAAGTGCAAAATGTTAAGCACGCTTTCGATCATGGCATTAAAGCCCAACGCGGAGTCGATTGGTGAGTAATCGTTTAGTGTTTTCAAGCATAGTGGTGCTATTCCTTGCACTGCATAGCATAGCAGCACAGGCTAAACCGCAACGTATTATTGCTTTAGCGCCACACATTACCGAGATGTTATACGCCATAGGAGCGGGTGAGCAACTTGTTGGCGTAAGCGACTACAGTGATTACCCTATAGCGGCCAGCACCTTACCTAGCGTGGCTAATTATGCCAGCATCAATTTAGAAGCCGTATTAGCCCTACGACCAGATTTAGTGATTGCTTGGAAAACCGGTAACCCGCAAGCAGATATAGCAAGATTGCAGCAGTTTGGTATTAAAGTAGTATTTTCTGATCCGTTAACGCTAGATGATATTGCAACCGAGTTGCGGTTTTTAGGTGAGGTAACCGACAATACGCAGCAAGCAAACGCTGTTGCTAGTCAGTTTAGCCAGCAATTAGCTGAGCTTCGCGCTAAGTTTCAGCATAAAAAGCCAGTAACGGTATTTTTTGCCATGAGTACGGCACCACTAAGCACTGTTGCTAATAACGCTTGGCCACAGCAAATGCTGCATATCTGTGCTGCGCAAAATAGCTTTGCTTCGGCCAAAGGTGATTATCCACAGGTAGGCATCGAACAGATTATTGCCGCTCAGCCACAGGTCATTATTCAAGCACAACGCGATAATGTGGTGGCTGATTTTAGCTACTGGCAGCGTTTTAACACGCTACCCGCGGTTAAAAAATCGCAATATTTAACGGTTAATGCCGATTACTTATATCGCACCACGCCACGCACCTTGCTAGGAATTAAGCAGTTATGCGAGGGCGTGGACAGTTATCGCTAAGCTAAAGGTTAATAACGTATCGTTATTGTGCTAATTACACCACAAACCTAATATAAGCTAATGAACACACGGCAATAGCAATCCACAAGAGTAGAGCTAATATCATGGGTTTAGCTCCGGCGGCGCGCATTTTTTGAAAGGTAATGCCAGCACCGATAAAGAATAAGCACAGCACTAATGTGCGCTTAGATAGTGCAAATACGACATCATAGAATTCACTAAACTGCGGTAAAAAATAACTGATTAATATTGCAGCAATGTAAGCCAAAATAAAACCGGGAATGCGAATAGATTTACTATTGCCACCAAACGCGATGGATGACACTAACGCAACAGGCACTATCCATAATGCACGTGCCAGCTTAGTGGTCGTTGCTACTTCTAGCGCTTCATCACCGTAAGTTGACGCAGCACCAACTACTGACGATGTATCGTGAATCGCAATTGCGCTCCACAAACCAAAATCATATTGCGACAACTCTAAAAAGTGGCCTATAACTGGAAACACAAATAACGCGATAGAGTTAAGGGTAAATACACAAGCTAAAGCTATTGCCATTTGCTCTGCATTAGCTTTAATTGCCGGTGATACTGCGGCAATAGCGCTACCGCCACATATCGCTGTACCTGCACCAATTAAATAACCCGTTTTTTGATCTAGCTTTAGGAATTTAGTCAGTATTACGCCTAGCACTAGGGTAAATACTATTGAACCTACTATTAACGGTAAGCTTTGCTTGCTAATTTCAATAGCTTGTTGTAAATGAATACCAAAGCCTAAACCAACAATAGAAATAGATAATAACATGCGGGGCATTGCTGCTAAATCTATCGATTTGGGCAACAAACTAAATGCAGCTAATAAAAAGCCTAAAATTAATGCGATAGGGGAACTAACAATAGGGAATAAGCACAGTATGGCTAAAGTACAGAACAGCCAGAAGCGACCATCTTTAATTGCAGGGTGAGTAAGCATGGTAAGTTGTCGGCGTTATAATTAAACGGTATATATTATAACTTATATCATGGTGAAACCCATTGCTATCTAACAGCAACGAATTGACGTTGAATGCAAACAAAATAGTTGTGAATAAGCAAATGCTGTTTAGCGTAAAAGGGTAGGAAATGCCCCAAGCTTAGCAGCTTGGGGCAAGTGTAGTTTAAAACGTAAAAGCTAAACTAAGTGCAGCACCAGCATCATTTTTATCAGCGTACACTGCCGCTAAGTCAATATGTAGCGTATCAAACGGAGACAAACCTAAACCTGCCGTCAGCTGGTTTTGCTGATTATTTTTTAGATCATTGCGATAACCTAAACGCAGTTGTGCCCAGTTTAACGCATTAAATTCTACGCCCGCGGCTAACCACTGCACTTCATCTTGTAAACCAAAACCAGTGTGGCTATTTAACTCAGCGTCAATGTTGGCGCTAAACCAGCTGTTATGGTAATTAGCTGCAACAGTATATTGTGGTTTCATATCGTAAGTATATTCGATACCATTAACCTGAATGGTTGGTACTTTTTTGCTTAACAGGTTTTTGGCGCTAACACCTAATACCACGCCATTTTCCCAAGCAGCGGTAACACCAAGATCAATGTTCGTTTGGGTTTTCTTGTTGCGATATTGGTCGGCATCAAAATCGTCTTCGTCAAAATCAGCCACACTACTATTATAAAAAAAGGTTTCGATTTGCTGAAACTTAGGGCTAGCACCCACACTTAACTTAACACTATCAAGTGTAAAGGCATGCGCTATAGTAATACCTGCTTCTACTACACCAACAGCAATAACACTGCCTGATGAGAGTAAATCAGTATTGTTATTATTTAATCGGTCAATATCGCTGGCATCTATAGTAGTAAGCACGTTGGCATCAAGGTAGCCACGAGCAAATATCGCCACAGGTAAGGTGTTATTAGGCATAGCTGCTGCCATAGCAAGGGTAACTTTCATGTTAGCGCTATTGTTATCTAGTGCCGTTAACGCCTGTTTGGCTAATGCTGAATTAGCTGCAGTAGGGTTAATGTCTAATCTATCAAGTGCATCTTGTAAGTTATCAATACCATCAATTAACTCATCATTATCAGCAACGCTCGCACTTATGGCCGGTAGCACTAAGGCAAAATCATCACTGTCGTTAAAGTGAGTAAGTAGGGCTGGGTTATAAAAGCTAGCCTGATGGTAACTCGCACCTGCAACGCCAGTGCCGCCCATAGCGATAGCACGGGCATCGGTTTGCTGGGCCAGAGCGCTGCCTGACGCACATAATAATGCAATACTTAAATAAGAAAGACGATATGACATATAAACTCCTACTACTTAAAGAAGCTGTAACTTGATGTGTTAGTGATTAAAAAATTGCTGCGAAGTGGAAAACTGAATGACAAGACAATACAGAAATGGGCGTAGACATAATAAAACCCAGTGCTACTGGCTCATTGCATGCTGGTATTATGAACGCTGACTTAACATTTAACAATTGTAATTGTAGCTACTCTTGCGATTGCGCAATTTTTCACGAATTACGGGTACAAAAAAGCCGCTTTACACTAAGTATAAAACGGCTTTCTTCTTAAATTTAATGGTCGGTACGAGAGGATTCGAACCTCCGACCCCTTCACCCCCAGCGAAGTGCGCTACCAAGCTGCGCTACGCACCGACGTAGGGCGTATAATAAAGATTCCCAGCTAGAAAGCAATGCTGGATTAACTGACTGCGTTAATTTTCAGCAGTTATAAATACTAATAGTTATAACCATCTAGAATGTGGCTCGAGTAATATTGCGGTGGTTTATTTGTGCAGCACCTCTAGCACACTAGATTTATTGTCTTGGCGGCTATAGCGGCAATGTGCGCTTAAATGCGTCTGACACTGGTGAATTTTCATTAACTCAGTAAAATAGGCAACCTGTATTTTTACTAATGTAGTGATATTAGTGTCAGAACAAGATATTTATGCCGATATACGGCCATATAACGATGATGAAGTTGCGCCGGCAATAGCACGGCTTATTGCCGATGATGAGTTTATTCAGGCTATTTTACATTACCGTTTTCCCCATATGTCTGGACCTTTTGGCTGGTTGTTGTCGCCATTAATTAAATTTCGTTTAAAGCGGCGCTTAGCTAAGTTAAATACGGTATTAGCTGTGCAGCAGCAGGTTGCTGGCTTTATGGATCAAATGATTGCTAGCACCACTAATAACGTTACAGTATCGGGTATTGAGTATTTAACGCCGGGTAAAGCGTATCTTTTTATATCAAACCATCGTGATATTGCGATGGACCCTGCTTTAGTTAACTGGTGTTTGCACCAGCATGGCTTCGACACCGTGCGTATTGCTATTGGTGATAACTTATTGCGCAAAGCGTGTTCTTCAGAGTTAATGAAACTGAATAAGAGTTTTATTGTAAAACGTGGTGCCAAAGGCCCGCGCGAAATGTTAAAAAACTTTACGCAGTTATCTGGCTACATTAAACATTCATTAGAGCAGCAGCAGTCTATTTGGATTGCGCAAAAAGAAGGGCGTGCCAAAGACGGTAATGATGTAACGGATCCGGCTATTTTGAAAATGTTTTATATGGAAGGCAAAAAGCGCGGTGAAGATTTTTCTAGTTATATGCAAAGCTTAAATATTGTGCCGGTGTGTTTGTCTTACGAGTACGATCCTTGCGATGTGAGTAAAATAAATGAGTTGTGGCAAAAACAAACTCAAGGTAGCTATCAAAAGGGCGAGTTTGAGGATATCGATAGCATAATTAAAGGTATAGTTGGCTATAAAGGCCGAGTAAATGTTGCCTTTACCAAACCATTACAGCATATACCGGCAGAGCCTGATCTGCTCGCGCAGTTAATTGATCAGCAAATTTGGCAGCAATACCGTTTGTTTCCAATTAATTATTTAGCTGCAGGTCAGCAGCACAACAGCATAGATGAAAAAGTGATAGAGCAGTGGCAACAACGTATGCAAAGTGTGCCTAAAGACGCAATTGCCTTGCTTAGTAAGCTGTATGCTGCGCCGCTGGTTAAGCAGCAACAGCTTAAGCAAAATAAGCCGTGAGCTATTTAATAGCGGTAACGCTATTGTGGGCGTTTTCTTTTAGCTTAATTGGTGTGTATTTAGCTGGGCAAGTAGATGCATATTTTGCCGTGTTGCTGCGGGTGTTATTAGCCTTTCTCGTGCTTTTACCCTTTATTAGACCGCAGCCAATGGCTTTGGTATTAAAATTAATGGCGTTGGGTGCGGTACAGTTAGGCTTAATGTACTTGTTTTATTATCAGTCATTTTTATTATTAACTGTCCCCGAAGTATTAATTTTCACTATTTTTACCCCGGTTTATATCACGCTACTGTACGACATCGCGCAGCGTCGGTTTCAATATCGTTTTTTACTGGCGGCGGGTTTAGCCGTTGTTGCTGCAGCAATAATGAGATACCAACACTTAAGCCAAGATTATTGGTTAGGTTTTGCTGTGGTGCAGGGCGCAAACCTGTGTTTTGCGATAGGCCAAGTTGGCTATAAGTTATTGTTAGCCAAATACCCGCCGCAACTAGCGCAGCATAACGTATTTGCTTGGTTTTACCTTGGCGCTTTAGTGGTAGCGTTACCGGTATGGTATCTGTTGGGTAGCGCGCAGTATCCGCAAACAAACGTACAATGGCTGGTGTTGTTTTGGTTAGGTTTAGTTGCGTCAGGCGGTGGTTATTTTTGGTGGAATAAAGGTACGACGCAAGTAAGTAGCGGCGTGCTAGCTGTGATGAATAATATGCTGATACCGGCAGGCTTACTGGTAAATATTCTGATTTGGAATCGAAGTGAAAACATCCTAGCCTTAGCGATAGGCTCGGTGTTGTTAGTGTTATCTTGCAAGCTGTGTCAGTTAGAACGCAGCACAATTATATCTGGAGATGCTGGTGGCAAGACAAGTTAGTTATACCTATAAGAAGCAACGTAAGGTTATTAATTTTAGCTATGACAAACATCGTGATCTATACGAAGCGGTCGCAGCTGCAGAAGGAATAGACTTAACGAGTTTTTTAGCAATGGAACAACAAGTTACCATGACAGCTAAGCGGGGCGCGGCGGTGAAAAACTATCGTCAACAAGAGTTTGCGCGAATGGGCTTTGCTGATATCGTCTTTGTACGGGAAGAGAAATAATACCTTATTAAACATTGTCAGCAAACAGCAGGCAATAAAAAAGGACACCTAGGTGTCCTTTTTTTAGCAAGTGCTTAAATTACAGAACTGTAACGTTAGCAGCTTGTGGGCCTTTTTGGCCTTGTTCAATTTCGAAAGCTACGCGTTGGCCTTCGTTTAAGGTTTTATAACCTTCAGTTTGGATTGCACGGAAGTGAACGAATGCGTCAGCGCCGCCGTTATCTTGAGTAATGAATCCGAAACCTTTATCAGCGTTAAACCACTTAACTACACCAGTTACTTTAGCCATGTTTGACTCCTAAAAATTTTTAATAAAACTAATTGACGCTTAATTGCGCTTTTAGCCTGACTGTTACCTTACTTATGCGGCCAAACGTGCGTGAATCTTCAGGACATGACTTACAATGAAGCTGTGTAGCGAAGTTTTCATAAACATTTTGTTACATAGGTCTGCTTTACAGGCCGGTGAGTACTATAACAGGTCTAAACGGAATGTATATAGCAAAATGCAAATAAACCTTTGTCAGGCAATAAAAAATTAAAATAATAAAAAAGGCCGGTATACCGGCCTTAATTTTAAATCGTTTAATTATTGAGCACTAAGCATTTAATGCTGTTTTTGGCTCAACGAAAGCAAAACCTAACGCATCAGCCACACTTTGATTTGTTACCTTGCCGTGTATTACGTTTAAGCCGTTCATTAAGTGGCTGTCTTCTAATAATGCCTGCTTGTAACCTTTATTCGCTATACGCACGATAAACGGTAAGGTGGCGTTGTTCAAAGCAAAGGTAGAGGTGCGAGGCACTGCGCCTGGCATGTTAGCAACACAGTAGTGCACTACGCCATCGACAATATATGTTGGGTCAGCGTGGGTAGTGGCTTTTGACGTGGCAATACAGCCACCTTGGTCAATAGCTACGTCAACAACGGCTGAACCTGGCTTCATACGCTTAATATGATCAGCGGTAACTAATTTAGGTGCTGCTGCACCTGGCACTAACACGCCGCCAATAACTAAGTCTGCTGCCAGTACTTCTTGCTCAAGCGCATCAACGGTTGAGTAAATGGCTTTAACTGCGCCGTTAAACTGCGCATTAATACGGCGCAGTACGTCAACGCTACGGTCAATAACGGTAACATCGGCACCTAAACCCAACGCCATTTGTGCTGCGTTAGTACCCACCATGCCGCCGCCAATAACGACAACTTTGGCAGGTTTAACACCAGGCACGCCGCCTAACAACATGCCGCAACCACCAGATGATTTTTCTAAAGCACGAGCACCGGCTTGAATTGACATACGGCCAGCAACTTCAGACATCGGTGCTAATAATGGTAAGCCACCTTTATTATCGGTTACGGTTTCATAAGCAATACAAATTGCTTTAGACTTAATTAAATCTTCTGTTTGCGCTAAATCGGGTGCTAGGTGTAAATAGGTAAATAAAATTTGGCCTTCGCGGATCATCGCGCGCTCGTTGGCTAAAGGCTCTTTTACTTTTACAATCATCTCAGCTTTAGCAAATACTTCTGCCGCTGTAGCTAATACAGTTGCACCAGCAGCGGAGTAATCTTCGTCAGTAAAACCAATACCCATACCGGCGTTAGTTTCTACTAGTACGCTGTGTTTATGGTTTACTAGTTCACGTACGCTTGCTGGTGTCATACCAACGCGGTACTCGTGATTTTTAATTTCTTTTGGTACGCCAATGATCATAGTTTTATGCCCTTATTTGCGGTAAAAGTTGGCTGATGTAAAAT
The DNA here is from genome assembly GCF_004345025.1 of Rheinheimera sp. D18. Taxonomy (GTDB): domain Bacteria; phylum Pseudomonadota; class Gammaproteobacteria; order Enterobacterales; family Alteromonadaceae; genus Alishewanella; species Alishewanella metallidurans. The sequence goes on from NZ_CP037745.1 coordinate 1,480,855, forward strand.
ATGTGCGCAGTATACTGATAATTTTATAGAATTAATGCTTGTTTTACTACTCTGAGCCAGTGCAAAATTCTGTTTTAATTTGAAATGCAATTTTTTTGGCTGATATGTACTCTTTAAATAAAAGTATCAAGAAGTTAGATAGAATAGATAGAAAAATTCTTGCGGAATTACAGCGTGATGGCCGCTTAGCCAACGTAGAATTAGCAAGAAGGGTAGGGCTTAGCCCTACACCGTGTCTTGAACGGGTGCGCAAACTTGAAGCCGAAGGTGTTATTTTAGGCTACACCGCTCAGGTTGACCCACATAAAGTGGGGGCAGCGTTGCTGGTGTTTGTCGAAATAACGCTAAGTAAAACCTCGCCTGAAGATTTTGATGAGTTTAGTAAAGCCGTACAAAAGCTTGAAGAAATTCAAGAATGCCACTTGGTATCGGGTAGTTTTGATTTTTTATTAAAAACTCGAGTGGCTAATATGGCTGCTTATCGCGAATTATTAGGCGAAACCTTGCTTAGATTACCCAGTGTGCGCGAAAGCAGAACTTACGTGGTAATGGAAGAAGTTAAGCAGAGCACTTTTATCGCAGTTAGCAGCTAATAACTGGTTCAGGTCTGCTTCACTGATGCACTTTTATAGTGTCTCTGTTATCTTAGCGGGCAGTACTAAACCCTGGTGCGCGTAATTATAAAACGATGATAAATAGGTAGGGGCATTCATTTGCAAAACAGAGTTTATTTTCCATTAAATGGTGTGCAGCGATTGCTGGAAGTCGGATTAATTGTATTTACTGGCTTAGCGCTCTTTATGTTGCTGGCACTATTATCTTTTGACCCTGCAGATCCGAGTTGGTCACAAACAGGTTATCAAACCAGTGTGCATAATTATGCCGGGCCAATAGGGGCTTGGTTAGCCGATTTATTGTTATTTAGTTTTGGCTGGATAGCTTACTTGATTCCATTTTTAGTGGCGTTCAATGGCTATTTGTTATTTAAACGCTTTCATCATTTAATGAGTTTAGACTACTTAATTTTAGGCTTACGCGTTATAGGCTTAGTGTTAACGTTGTTAACAGCAACAGCAATTAGCAGTATGAATTTCAACGATGTTTTTTACTTTTCTTCAGGTGGTGTTATCGGTGATGTGGTCAGTAATAACTTACTGCCCTATTTTAATTTTATTGGTACTAGTTTATTACTACTTTGCGGTTTTACCACAGGGTTAACCTTAATGACTGGCATATCTTGGTTAACGGTGGCTGATGCACTAGGAGCTATGTGTTTTAACGGTATACAGTTTTTACGATCAGTACCTCAGCGGTTTCGTGATAACAGCAAAGACGACTACGATCCGTTTTCAGCAGAAATTGACGATATCGAATTTGAAGAACCGGTAGTTGCTGTGCCGAAAAAGCCGATTAAAACACCGCAATTGGCAAAACCCGCTGTTGAGCCATTACCAATTAGACCGCTGAACGAAAAAACAGAAGCTAAAGCATTTTATAGTGTCGATACCTTAGCAGATGAGCACTTATCGTTTAGTGCTATCGACGAGCCCGAGTCGATGGGTTGGGCTGATACGTTACAACAAATAGATTTACCGCAAGAAACCCAGTTTGATTCCGTTTCTATCGCTTCAATTGAAGACGAAGATGATGTGGAAGAAGTACAACATCAGCTAGAAGAGTTACCTTCGCTGGCATTGTTAGATCGGCCAGATAAAGCCATAAACCCAATAGACCCCGCCGACTTAGAGCGTGTATCACGACTGGTTGAAGCCAAGCTGCTTGATTTTAACGTAGAAGCTAAGGTAGTTGGCGTGCATCCAGGCCCAGTGGTAACTCGGTTTGAAATTGATTTGGCACCTGGTGTTAAAGTCAGCAAAATTACTGGCTTGTCGAAAGATTTGGCCCGTTCGTTGTCGGCAATTAGTGTGCGGGTGGTTGAAGTTATTCCGGGTAAATCCTTTATTGGCATTGAGCTACCAAACCAGCATCGTGAAATTGTCCGCTTATCTGAAGTGATTGGCGATGAAGTTTTTGAAAACTCTAAATCATCGTTAACTATGGTACTAGGTAAAGATATTGCCGGTATTTCAGTGGTTGCTGACTTAGCCAAAATGCCACATTTATTGGTAGCAGGCACCACCGGTTCGGGTAAATCGGTGGGGGTTAACGTAATGATTTGTAGCTTGTTATATAAATCTACTCCCGATGATGTACGGTTTTTAATGATTGACCCCAAAATGCTTGAGCTCTCTATCTATGAAGGTATACCGCACTTACTTACGGAAGTGGTTACCGATATGAAAGATGCAGCAAACGGCTTGCGTTGGTGTGTTGGCGAAATGGAACGGCGCTATAAGTTGATGTCAGCTTTAGGTGTGCGTAACTTAAAAGGCTATAACGCTAAAGTTAAAGACGCGATAGCAGATGGTACGCCGTTAAAAGATCCATTGTGGCGTGCATCAGACGATATGCGTAGCGAAGCCCCGTTGTTAGAAAAACTGCCGTCTATCGTTGTGGTTATCGACGAATTTGCTGACATGATGATGATTGTTGGTAAAAAAGTTGAAGAGCTGATTGCCCGCATTGCGCAAAAAGCCCGTGCTGCTGGTATTCACCTTATTTTAGCCACCCAGCGGCCATCGGTTGATGTTATTACCGGTTTAATTAAAGCCAATATTCCAACGCGAATTGCGTTTCAAGTGTCATCAAAAATTGACTCACGCACTATTCTTGATCAGCAAGGTGCAGAAAGCTTGCTAGGTATGGGCGACATGTTGTACTTGCCGCCGGGTTCTGGTGTGCCTACGCGTGTGCATGGTGCCTTTGTTGATGACCATGAAGTACACGCAGTGGTAGCTGACTGGAAAAAACGTGGCCGACCAAATTATATTCCCGAAATTTTAAGTGGCGAAACCACAGAAGAGAACTTACTACCTGGCGAAACACTCGAAGGTGACGATGCAGAAGCTGATCCGCTGTATGATCAAGCGGTCGCTTTCGTCATAGAAACACGCCGTGCGTCGGTATCAGGTGTGCAGCGTAAGTTCCGTATTGGCTATAACCGTGCCGCGCGTTTAGTCGAACAAATGGAATTCAGTGGCATTGTTACCGGCCCTGGCCACAATGGTAACCGTGAAGTTATGGCGCCGTCGCCATCAAAAGGATATTAAATGCTACGTAGTATATTTGCTGTTGTGTTGTTATCAGGTTCAATCATGACGTCGGTTTCTGTTATTGCACAAACCACCGAACAGGTATTGCAGCGCAAACTAGCAACCATTAAAACCTTCTCGGCTAGCTTTGAACAGCAGGTGTTTGATGCGCAAAAGCAGCTGTTGCAGCAAGGTAAGGGTCAGTTGATGATTAAGCAGCCGGCCATGTTTCGCTTTGAAACTACCGAACCAGAGCCAAATTTATTTATTGGTGATGGTACAACGCTGTGGTTTTATAACGAGCCGCTAGAACAACTGACTATTTTTGATGCCGAGAATGAAGTAAATCGTACACCTTTTGTCTTGTTAACATCAACTAAACCCGAGTTATGGCAACAGTATGAGGTAACTCAGCAAGGTGAGTTATTTATTATCCGCTCTAAAGATGTGGATAGTGCAGTAAAACAGCTAACCTTAAGTTTTTCCGGCAACGCCTTATCGAAGATGCAAGTATTGGATATGAACCAACAGCTTAGCGAATTTAACTTTACCTTAGTGCAGCTTAACGTTGCGCTAGATGCCAGTATGTTTAACTTTACTCCACCAGAGCATACTGATATTGATGATCAGCGCCAACGCTAACTATGGTTAATTCGTTATCGCTCAATTTTGCCGACGATTTTCGGCCCTTAGCCGCAAGAATGCGGCCGCGTACCTTAGACGAATACGCTGGTCAGCAACATTTAATCGGCGAGGGGACAGCACTTAGAAAAGCTATTGCCGCAGGGCGGGTATTTTCGCTTATTTTGTGGGGGCCGCCAGGTACTGGCAAAACCACACTTGCTGAGCTGATTGCTAAACAGGCTGATGCTGCATTAACAAATATGTCAGCGGTAACCTCGGGTATTAAAGAAATACGCGAGGCTATTACTCAGGCAAAACAGCGCCAGCAACAATATCAGCAGCGCACACTACTATTTGTTGATGAAGTGCATCGTTTTAATAAAAGCCAACAAGACGCCTTTTTACCCTTTATTGAAGATGGCACCATTATTTTTATTGGTGCGACGACAGAGAATCCGTCTTTTGCCCTTAATAATGCCATTTTGTCGCGCGCCCGAGTTTGCGTACTTAAAGCGTTAACTGACGCTGATCTACAACAGGTATTACAGCAAGCACTTACTGATACAGAGCGAGGTTTAGGTAATGAGACTATTCACGTTACTGCCGACGCGCAGCATTTGTTATTTCAGCTAGCTGATGGTGATGCCCGAAAAATGCTTAATTTACTTGAGCAAGCCTCTGAAATGACTGAGCTAGAGGGCACGAGTAAAACCATTAGTTATGCAACGCTAAAACATCTGGTGCCCAAGCAACTACCGGGGTTTGATAATCAGGGCGATATGTTTTACGACTTGATTTCAGCGTTTCATAAATCGGTGCGCGGCTCTGATCCCGATGCGGCTTTGTATTGGTATTGTCGAATTTTAGCCGGTGGTGGTGATCCGTTATATGTCGCCCGACGCTTATTAGCCATTGCTAGCGAAGATATTGGCAACGCCGACCCAAGAGCCTTAACCTTGGCGCTAAATGCGTGGGATACCTTTGAGCGAGTAGGGCCAGCTGAAGGTGAGCGTGCTATAGCGCAAGCGGCAGTTTATCTTGCACTAGCGCCCAAAAGTAACGCTGTGTATATGGCGTTTAACCAGATGAAACAGCTGGTTGCTGAACAACCCGCATTTGAGGTACCTTTGCATTTACGCAATGCCCCCACGCAATTAATGAAACAATTAGGTATGGGTGAAGGGTACCGTTACGCGCATAATGAACCCGGAGGCTATGCTGCTGGAGAGTGTTACCTTCCGCCAGAAATAGCCGGGCAGCAGTTTTATCAGCCGGTAGAGCGTGGCATGGAAAAACAACTGGCCGAAAAGTTACGCTATTTAAAACAGTTAGATCAAGACAGCACCACTAATAGGAAGAAATAATGCCAACCTATTTTGCTATCGCAATGGGCGGTGCGCTAGGCGCCTGTTTACGACACTTTTGTAACGAATTAACGCTGAATATTCTAGGTAGAGCATTCCCTTTTGGCACATTGCTGGTTAATATTCTGGGCTCTTTTACGTTAGGGCTGTTGTATGCACTCATCCTTAGTGAAACACTGTCAGCATCGCCATGGCGTGCCTTGCTGACGATAGGTTTTATTGGTGCATTTACTACTTTTTCAACTTTTTCGCTGGATACTGTTTTGCTGTTACAGCAAGGCGACTGGCTAAAAGCAATCGCCAACGTATTGTTAAATGTGTTGTTATGTATAACGCTTGCCTGGTTCGGGCTTAAACTTGGTTCAATGAAATAAATACTATGTTAGATCCTAAATTTTTACGTAATGAATTACCAGAAACTGCAGCCCGTTTAGCACAGCGCGGCTTTGTATTAGATGTTGCGCGCTTAACTGAATTAGAAGAGCAGCGTCGCCAGCTACAGGTAGAAACCCAAGAGCTGCAAAATTTACGCAATACTAAATCAAAAGTGATTGGCCAGGCAAAAGGGCGCGGCGAAGATATTACGCCGCTATTAGCTGAAGTTGATGGCTTAGGCGCACAACTTGATGCAGCCAAGCTAAAGTTAGATGCAGTATTAGCCGATGTAGAGCACATTGCGCTGTCAGTACCTAATTTACCGGATGCGGCTGTTCCTGTAGGCAAAGATGAAACTGAAAACCTAGAAGTACGTCGTTTTGGTACTGCGCGTCAGTTTGATTTTGACATTAAAGACCACGTTGCATTAGGTGAAGCGTTAGATAACGGTATCGACTTTGAAAGTGCGGTTAAAATTGCCGGTTCACGTTTTGTGGTAATGCGTGGCCAAATAGCCAAGCTACACCGCGCATTAACTCAGTTTATGCTCGATTTACACACCAATGAACATGGTTACACCGAGCTGTATGTGCCTTATTTAGTTAACCATGCCAGCCTATATGGCACCGGCCAGCTACCTAAGTTTGGCGCCGATTTATTTCATACCAAACCTGCGACAGAAGAAGGTCAGGGTATGGCGCTTATTCCTACCGCTGAAGTGCCAGTAACAAACTTAGCGCGAGACACTATTTTTGACGCTAGCCAGTTGCCGGTAAAATATACTGCCCACACACCGTGTTTTAGAAGTGAAGCGGGCTCTTACGGTCGCGATACTCGTGGTTTAATTCGTCAGCATCAGTTTGATAAAGTAGAGCTAGTGCAGATGGTGCATCCAGAGCAGTCAATGCAAGCGCTTGAAGAGCTAACTGGCCACGCAGAGAAAGTATTACAACTCTTAGGCTTACCGTATCGCGTAATGTTGCTGTGTACTGGCGATATGGGCTTTGGCTCAAGCAAAACCTATGATTTAGAAGTATGGCTACCGGCACAAAACACCTATCGTGAAATTTCGTCTTGCAGCAATATGGGTGATTTTCAGGCGCGTCGGATGCAAGCACGTTATAAAAGTAATGATATGAAAAAGCCCGAGCTTATTCATACACTAAATGGTTCTGCGTTGGCTGTTGGCCGTACGTTAGTGGCGGTTTTAGAAAATTATCAGCAAGCAGATGGCAGCATAGAAGTACCACAAGTATTACGTAGTTATATGGGTGGCGTAGAAAAAATAGGATAAGCCCAATTACAGGCAGGCCTTGGTGTTTAATGGGCACCAAGCTATGCCTAGCAAGGACAAGCACAGATGGCAAAACGTGGTAAAACAGCTAAACAAAAAAACAAAGCGTTAATGCGGGGGATCTACTTAGCAGTAATTATTGGCATTGTTGCCGTGTTTGCTATTGTTACGCTTGAATCAATAATCAGTATTCTTAAAGACGCCTTTGCTGGCTCATAAGCATTTAGCCGGTTTAGGCAAGCCGGCAATACGTGTCGCTTGTTTAGCCGGCCCCTGTGGAAACAGCATAAACAAATACTTACTATTACCTTTATCTGCGCCTAATTGCTGCGCCATCGCTTTCACTAAAATGCGCATTGCCGGCGAGGTATTAAACTCTAAATAAAACGCGCGGACAAAATGTACCACTTCCCAATGTGCCGGCGTTAACTGAATATTTTCCTGCTCCGCAAAAGCCAGTGCCACAGGTTCACTCCATACCGATAGATCGGCCAGATAACCATGCTTATCAAGCGCGAATAGGCTACCGTTAACTTTTAATTCTGCCATAGCAAATTTTGCTCTGCGCTGGCACATAAATCGACCCAGCGTTCATTATCTATTATTGTAAAAATAGTTGTGGGCGTGAGTTGCCGTACGCTTATATCTTGCTCGAGGACAAATAGTTGGTTGGTTGGCCAAGTTATATCGTTACGTAAGCATAAATATACCGCATCTTGTCGTAGTAAAATGGCATCGGTGGGCCGACAAACGAGATTAAGTTCAGGCGTTAGCGTGGTGGAAATTAAACTGATCAGTTTCATTTAACTACTTATAATTTGATGCTGTGAACTAAGCACGTGTTGTATTTCATCTTTATTTAGCGCAGTTACCGAAATACTAAGCTGGCTTAGGCTAATACCGCGTTCGCTTAATGATTGCTGACACACATACACCTGCTCAATGTCATATAAATTAAATAACTTAAAACTACGTGGGTATATTTTTAGCTTAAAGTCGGCGTGCTCTACTATGGGTAATAGTTGAAATACCGCATCGGCACAAAACAATATGCTAACACTGTACTCAACTGCCGCCAGTGCTAGAGCCATGTCTAGCGCCTCACGCCCGTTGCTAGAGCTAAAAGGGCTATGGCGCTGAAGTACTAAAATATTACGCATTAGAACTGTACCAACTTATCAATATTGGCTTGGCGCATAGCAAACTCGGCTAAACCCGCTGCAATATAACCGTTGCGGGCTGGCAGCGACGGGCCAACTACGCCGCGTTTTTCAGCTGCGGTAATACAAAATAATAACGGGATACTGTGTCTCTGGCAAAATAGCGCTAATTCGCTACTTAAGTCGGGTTCGTCAGTGGGTAAATCAATATGGCTGGCAGCGCAACATACCGCATCCTGATACAGAAAAATATGTTCGATACTATGTTGGTTAGCTATAGCCGTTTGCGCAAATAGCAGCGCACTGGCTAAGCTCTGGTTGGCAAAACCATTGGACGTAAGTAATAAACCAAAGCGAGTCATAGTAGCCCTTAAATAAAAATGCCCCGACAGGCGGGGCATTTTAACTAATTAGTTTAAACAGGCATAGTGTTGCGGCGCAGCTTTAGTTTAATCATCACCACCAAATACGCCTAATAAACGCAGTAAGCTGACAAAAATGTTGAACACATTTAAGTATAAGCTTACCGTAGCGCGAATATAGTTGGTTTCGCCGCCAGAGATAATGCGGCTAGTGTCGAATAAAATAAAGCCTGACATTAGTAAGATAATGCCAGCACTAATGGCTAAGCTTAACGCTGGAATTGCAAAGAAAATATTCGCTATGGCGGCAACTAACATCACAATTAAGCCAACCATTAAAAAACCACCCATAAAAGAGAAGTCTTTGCGTGTAGTTAGCGCATAAGCTGACAGGCTAAAGAAGATTAACGCAGTACCACCTAGCGCTTGCATAATTAATGTTGGACCGTTCGCCATACCTGCATAATAGTTAAGCATTGGGCCAATTGACGCACCCATTGCACCGGTAAAGGCAAATACCCAAAAAATCCCACTGGCTGAATCGGCTTTTTTATTAACAACAAATAGCATAATAAAAGCAGCAACAAAAAAAACTAGCGACATCGTTTGTGACATATTCATCGCCATTGCGATGCCTGCGGTAACTGTGCTTAGTACCAAAGTGATAGCCAGTAAAAAGTAGGTGTTACGCAGTACTTTATTAATTTCAATACTGCGTCCGGCAGTACCTAACGTAGAGGTTTCTCTGTATGACATAAAATTTTCTCCTAATACAAAGTTTTAGTGACGCATTTGACCGATATTATACGCAGTTAGTTTCATCCAGACCAGCTCTTAACAGTACAATTTAAGATTAAGCATATTTATTTTTACTTAGTACTTTCTTTTAATTGATGAACTGACTATTATACGCGGCGTCGGAGGGGTGGCAGAGTGGTTGAATGCACCGGTCTTGAAAACCGGCGTGGGTTAGTAGCCCATCGAGAGTTCGAATCTCTCCTCCTCCGCCATTAAAGCCACTTTTTTAAGTGGTTTTTTTGTATCCAAAATAAAGCCTATTATTTAGTTAACAGACACATCTGTTAGTTTCATTGTCTAAATAATGGCTTAGTTGTTGATTAACTAAGCAAACAGGCAAAAAACATAAAAAAGCACTTTACAAAGTTGCAGACAGTTTTTAATATGCGCCCTGTAACGCGGAGGGGTGGCAGAGTGGTTGAATGCACCGGTCTTGAAAACCGGCGTGGGTTAGTAGCCCATCGAGAGTTCGAATCTCTCCTCCTCCGCCACTTACACTCTCATTTCATCTGCTTAAATCTACAAAATATTAACCTCATAATAAAATTCAGTTGTTTAATAATATTTGTCTTTCTGGCACACTAAGCTCTAATCGGTAATAAAAATAGCGTATCGGCGTATTAGCTGCGGGTTTTATGCTCAGTGATGCTAAATAAATAATTATAATATCCAGTGAAGCGGAGAGACGAAATTGATTAACATTTTGTTAGTTGATGATCACGAGCTTGTACGTACTGGGATCAGTCGCATACTAATGGATGAGCGCGGTATCAAGGTGATAGGCGAAGCTGGCTCTGGTGAAGAAGCTTTACAATTTTGTCGTCAACACGAACCCGATGTCGTGTTGATGGATATGAATATGCCCGGTATGGGCGGTATGACAGCAACAAAACGTATTTTACAGTATTGTCCAGATATAAAAATATTGGCCTTGTCAGTGTCTTGCGAAGAACCTGTACCAACAAAGGTAATGCAGCTCGGTGCGGCCGGCTTTATTTCTAAAAACTCACCACCGCGTGAAATGGTGTCTGCGATCCGTAAAGTATATAGCGGTGTGCGGCATATATCGGATGAAGTTGCGCAAAAAATGGCCTTGAGTAAGGTTAATAATCAAAGTCAAAATCCATTTGATGATTTATCTGATCGTGAATTGCAAATTATGATGATGATTACGCAAGGACAAAAAGTCACTGATATTGCTGAACAGCTCAGCGTTAGTGCCAAAACTGTTAACTCGTATCGTTATCGTATGTTTGAGAAGCTGGCTATTAGTGGTGATGTGGAACTAACCCACTTGGCGCTGCGCCACGGTATGATAGATATCGCTAAAGCCTAATGTTTGATGCAAAAAGTTTTTTAAAATCGGTACCACGTCAGCCAGGTGTTTATCGCATGATAAACACCGCCGATCAGGTTATTTATGTCGGTAAAGCTAAAGATCTTCGTGCTAGGTTAAGCAGTTACTTTCGCGCTAATGTCGACAGCATAAAAACCCGCTCGTTAGTAAACCAGATAGCTCAGGTAGAATACACATTAACCAATAGTGAAACTGAAGCGTTAATTCTAGAAAATAACCTGATTAAGCAGTTCTTACCACGCTATAACGTATTATTGCGTGATGATAAGTCGTACCCGTATATTTTAATTAGTGCGCATAAACATCCAAGAATTAGCTCACATCGCGGGCCGCGTAAAATAGACGGTCAGTATTTTGGCCCTTATCCTAATGCGGGTGCGGTGTGGCAAAGTTTAAAAACCCTACAAAAAATATTTCCTATTCGCCAATGCGAAGACGGTTTTTATCGTGCGAGAACTCGGCCCTGTTTGCAGTATCAATTAAAGTTATGCTCGGCGCCTTGCGTTGGTAAAATTTCCGATGAGGAATATCAGCAGCAAGTTAAACTAGCCAGTTTGTTTTTGCAGGGTAAGGATCAACAAGTACTTGATGATCTTGTGCAACAGATGACAAAAGCGAGTGAGCAATTGGCGTTTGAGCAGGCGGGGCAATTGCGCGATAAAATTATCGCCTTACGGAAAATTCAAGAACAGCAAAGCGTTAGTGGTAAACACGATGAAATGGACATTATCGGCTTTGCATACTCGCACGGCGTGGCGGCTGTACATGTATTATTTGTCCGTGAGCAAAAAGTGCTAGGCAGTAAGGCCTATTTTCCTAAGGTACCGGCTGATACCGAAGAAACCGAAATTTTAAGCGCATTTTTATTGCAGTTTTATCTGGATGGCTACGGCGCGCAGCAAATGCCGCGTGAAATAGTTCTAGCCCAAGCGTTACCTGAGTTGGATGCGGTTGCCTTAGCTATTAGCGAGGTTGCTGGGCGAAAAGTGAAAATTACTTATGCCCAACGTGGTGAAAAAGCGCAATATTTGAATTTGGCGCAAAAAAATGCACAGTTATCATGCGAGAATAAAAAGTCACTGGCGCAAAAAATGGTATTAAGGTACCAGCAATTGCAACAATTATTGCAGTTAACAGAACCAATAAATCGTATGGAATGCTTTGATATTAGCCATACTATGGGCCAGGCTACAATTGCATCTTGTGTGGTGTTTGACGGGCAGGGACCATACAAAGCCGAGTATCGCCGCTACAACGTTACCGGCATTACAGGTGGAGATGATTACGCTGCGATGCAGTTTGCGCTAGATAAGCGTTACAGTAAGTTGCAAGACACGGATAAAATACCTGATATTATTTTAATTGATGGTGGCCAAGGTCAGCTTAATATTGCGATAGAACAATTTAGCCAGTGGCCGCACAGTAAAATGCCATTACTAATAGGTGTGGCTAAAGGCACAAGTAGAAAGCCTGGTCTTGAAACGTTAATTCTGGCGCAAACTGGCCGTAGTATTAACTTGCCAGAAGATGCACCAGCCTTACATCTTATTCAACAAATTCGTGATGAAGCCCATCGTTTTGCTATTACCGGACATCGCAATAAACGAGGTAAAGCGTTAATTAAAAGTCCACTAGAGTCAGTTAAAGGTATTGGCGAAAAACGCCGTCAAGCGCTATTACAGTATCTTGGCGGTTTACAGGGCGTAATGCGTGCCTCTATTACTGAGCTGAGTTCAGTACCGGGTATATCAAAAGGGCAGGCGGAAAAGATTTACCAAGCCTGTCATAACAAGTAGCATAGCGCTATAGAAGCTGTAGAGAATAAAAAGATGTGGAATATTCCCAATCTGTTAACCCTGTTTCGATTATTTCTGATCCCTGTTTTTATCCTGTGTTTTTATTCTGGGCACGAGAACGCGCGGTTCTGGGCAGCGTTTGCTTTTTGGTTAGCAGCCATTACCGATGCCTTAGATGGTTATTTGGCACGTAAACTTCAACAGTCAACTCCGTTTGGTGCGTTTCTCGACCCAGTAGCGGATAAAGTAATGGTATCGGTAGCCTTGGTTATTATTGCTGTAGATAGTAAATCACTGTGGGTAACGGTACCGGCTATTATTATGATTAGCCGTGAAATTGTGATATCAGCGTTACGTGAATGGATGGCCGAAATTGGCAAGCGCGCTAATGTAGCGGTATCAAATTTAGGTAAATATAAAACCATTGCGCAAATGTTGGCGTTAATTGGCCTTATTTGGCGCCCAGAGCATTGGTTAGTAAGTTGGTTTACACCGGCTGGGATGCTATTGCTTTATATTGCGACAGTATTAACTGTGTGGTCGATGTTGAGTTATTTAAAAGCAGCATGGCGCGATTTGGTGCATTAAGCCTTATTTTTGCTGCTTATTAACACAACTCAGTCAAATTTTAATCAGTCAGACGCAAAACAAGAATTTATTATTGACTGGCTGAATTAAAACAGTAGAATGCGATTCGTGTTAGGGCACATGGTCATAACAACGCGAGTATAGCTCAGCTGGTAGAGCGCGACCTTGCCAAGGTCGAGGTCACGAGTTCGAACCTCGTTACTCGCTCCAACTCTTTAAAAGAGTTAAAATTGTTTGATTGGCGGGTTGGCAGAATGGCCATGCAGCGGATTGCAAATCCGTCCATCTCGGTTCGACTCCGGGACCCGCCTCCATATCACAGTTTATAGTTGTATAGTAAAACTAAAGTTGTCTGCCCGGGTGGTGAAATCGGTAGACACAAGGGATTTAAAATCCCTCGCTCGAAAGGGCATGCCGGTTCAAGTCCGGCCCCGGGCACCATTTAGTACCAGATTTATGCGAGTATAGCTCAGCTGGTAGAGCGCGACCTTGCCAAGGTCGAGGTCACGAGTTCGAACCTCGTTACTCGCTCCAAATTAAAAAACGCAGCCTAGAGCTGCGTTTTTTATTGCTTGTGATATCACTAAAAATGAAAGATATGGCGCGCTATAAACAGTACAAACACGGTAATCAAGCCAATAGCGATGATATTAAGTACTAAGCCCGCCTTCACCATATCAATTATCTTCAACTTACCTGAAGCAAACACTATAGCGTTTGGAGGTGTGGCCACCGGCATCATAAAGGCGCAGCTAGCAGCTACCGCAGCCGGTATTACTAGCATGGCAGCTGATGTATTTAGCGATACAGCAATTGGGCCAAGCAAAGGTAAAAATGCCGCCGCCGTCGCAGTATTACTGGTGATTTCTGTTAAAAATATAATGACGGTTGTTACTAACAAAATAAGTAATACCAGATTGATATTACCTAGCTGGCTAATTTGCAATGCGATATAAGATGATAAGCCAGAGTTATCTATCTGTGCCGCTAAGGTTAAGCCTCCGCCAAATAGCAATAAAATACCCCACGGTAGTTTTTGGCAATCTTCCCACTGCAAAATACGCTGTCCAGTTTTTAGTGAGATTGGCAAGATAAATAGTAAGCAGGCCGCCGCAATAGCAATTAAGGCATCATCCAGTTTTATACCTATTATTGAACTGATAGGGCGATTAAATACCCAAAAAAAAGCCGCTAATACAAAAACAACTAAGACTAGTTTTTCCGCGATATGCATTTTACCTAGCTGTTGTAACCGAGTAGCATAAAGCGCGCGGCTATTTAGTTTGGGCAAAGCATCTAGTTTAAAGTGGATTTGAGTTAGCCAAAACCAACAAAAACAGAGTAAACAAATGGCTAATGGCACGCCAAATAGCATCCAATCGCTAAAGCTAAGCTGTAACTGGTAACTGCGTTCAAGATACGCCGCCAGTAACGCATTAGGCGGTGTGCCAATAAGGGTAGCAATGCCGCCGATGCTGGCAGAATAAGCAATGGCCAATAATACCGCTTTGGCAAAGTTCTCGTCTTTACAGCCGTGATCTTGTTGCATGGCGATAATAGATAAACCAATAGGTAACATCATTACTGCCGTAGCGGTATTGGACATCCACATGGATAAAAACGCGGTGACTATCATAATGCCGGCTATTTGCTGGCTAGGCTTGCTACCAACCAATAACATGGTTAATAGCGCAATTCGCTTGTGTAAATTCCAACGCTCCATCGCTATGGATAATATAAAACCGCCAAGAAATAAAAATATTAACGGGTGAGCGTAGGGTGCAGTAACGTTGCTAATAGAATCGAGCCCAAGCAGCGGCACCAGCACGATAGGTAAAAGTGCAGTAACGGGAATAGGCACTGGCTCTGTAACCCACCATAGCGCCATCCAAGCGGTAACGCCGCTAATTAGCCATGCACTGTGCGACATGCCCGCAAAAGCGGGCTCAGATAGTAGCGTAAGCAAAAAAAGCGAAGGGCCAACGAGTAATGAAAGATAATAAGGCCAAGTAAAATTAAAGCGCATCACAACCTCAAATTACGTTAATCGTCAAAGCTATTAGTTAACGCGGTATTGTCTTGGTTAATATTATCCGAGGTAACAAGTTGTTGTTCTAACATACGAATTTCAATAGGCTCTAATAAACGCCATTGACCAGGTTTTAAACCCGCTACACGAATATGCATAATGCGAGTGCGTTTTAAACTTTGTACTTCATAGCCCAGATATTCACACATACGCCGAATTTGTCGGTTTAAACCTTGAGTTAAAATAATAGTAAAGCTTTGCTTTGAGCGCTGTTGAACGGTGCAAGGTAGGGTGATGGTATCTAAAATTGGCACGCCACGGCTCATTTGTTGAATAAAACGCTCCGTAATCGGCCGATTTACCGTAACGACGTATTCTTTTTCGTGAGCATTACCGGCGCGGAGAATTTTATTAACGATATCACCATCATTGGTAAGAAAAATAAGTCCATCAGAGGGTTTATCTAAACGGCCAATAGGGAAGATACGTTCGGGGTAGCGCACTGCGTCAATAATATTTCCCTGTATATGACGTTCAGTAGTGCAGGTAATACCCACGGGTTTATTGTAAGCAAGATACACTCGTTTTGGTTTGGCTTTTAATGGTTTACCATCAATCAGTACCTGATCTTGTTCCGATACTTTTAAACCAACTGGCGCAACTGCACCGTTTACCGTTACTTGGCCATTTTCAATAAATTTATCGGCCTCGCGCCGAGAACAAAAACCGGTGTCACTAATAAATTTGTTTAAGCGAAACAAGGTGGCGTCAGACATAAATACACTAAATTCCAATAGGGTCAACGTGTGCCGATAGTTTAGGGGGTAAGACTGCTTTTCGCTACAACATATAAAAAAAAGGCTTAACATTGTTAAGCCTTTTTCTCGGTTATCTCAATTTACTTAGCTGCGTCTGACTGCGAGCTAGGCTGTGCATTAAGTGAAATAACTTTTGTCTTACTAATTTTATGGCGATAAATTTCACGCAGGTATTTAATGGCCTTTTTAACGCTGTCGCGACTTAAGCGTATATCGTTAATTGATACAAACTTATCTTTATTATGAATAAGTTCACGATACTTTTTCTCGTACATTGGTTTGATAGCGTACCAGTTGGTATCAAGAATTTTTGCTGGGTTTTCAAATTCATTTAGCATGGTGTCAAGCTGTGCTTCGTCAAATTTGTCTGAACGAATAAAATTAAGCATTGCTTGGTCTAATTGCTCGTCAAAGCGGTAATTATCTTTGGCAAAACAGCGCTTAATAAAAGCAACGATTAAAGTTAAAAAATCATCGCTTAAACATGGGCTTTTTACAATTAGTGTTGTGAGCGAAATATTGGCAGACGCGCCTATTACCAACGCATAACGTTTTAATGTGGTGTTAGGAAATAACGAGTTTAGGTGCGACTTTAACCGGTTAAGATCCATGTAAGATAACTTGTAGTCTTTGGGTAATGACACAATAGACACTACAGAGGAGCAGTTTTTAAAGAAGTGAAGATCGTTCAATTCTGCAGCGTTGTAGCCGTTTTTTACATAGTTAGCCAAGGTTTCGCGATAACTGCTCGACTCTATAGGCAACAAACTTATGCCTTCTATGGCTTGTGTCACTTTGTTAAAGTGCGGTAAATCAATAGAGCGGAAAAACAAATCATCAATATTCAAGCTGGTGCCAGTTTTTTTATCGGTCGCGTTAGCGTCAGGCGGAATAACTGACTCAGCATAAGCTATGGCAACCGGGCCAGCTAAACTCATAAACAGGTCGTTGGCGTCTAGCCGAATAGTTTCGCCGATGTCGATGCCGGCACGACGGAAATAGTTCTCGTCGTAATCTGTGGTTACTGCTTGCGCTGTTAAAATATTAAAAATTTGCTGAGAAATATATTGGTTAGCATATTTTTCCATGGCGTTAACATCGATATGTTGGATACCACCATCATCAGTTTCTTCGGCATAGCGCATAATGTCGTTTGAAATCAGCATCATCGCGTTCCAAGGGCGAATGCGATGCATAACACTAGATTCGCTGGTTTCTTCGTTATCAAAGTTATACGAAAAATCCCATTCTTCAGCTAAGTACTTACATAATAAGCGGCCAGCATTAATATGCAGCGCTTCTGACATTTCGACACCGTGATCCGAAATGTTCGGTAAAATACAAATACCGCTGGTAAATATAGGTTCAAAGACAAAAGAGTGGCCGCGATTTTCTTCATCTTCGACTAAGGTGCGGGTATCAAAGGTTTTGCTCATATAGGCATATTGCTGAGCTAAACCAAATTCAGAAGCCATGCCGGAACCTGTACCACCGCCAGCGCTGAAAATATAGAAATACAAACGCGATTGGTTGGCTTTTATGCCACAGGAGTCGATAAGGTAAGAGTGAATATTCTTCCAATCGGTGTTGGCAAAACGCTGCGTATCTTTATTAAGAATAATTTTAGCTAAATATTGTCCCAAAATAGGGGCGTTACCGGCGCCACCGGCATGAACTTCAGATAAGTCCATAATTTTCATTTTGGTGTAATCATGCAAAAAGCCGCTGCTTTCACCTTTATGTGAAAAGCGAATACGGCCTTCGATATCTTTATCTAAGTCGCCAAGCATGACTAAAGGCTCAATTAAGAATACCGGCTTTAACGCTTGAGAATTAGATAAATGCAGGCTGCGCTTAATCCAGCGCATGGGTTGGTATTCTTGCTCGCGAGATTGCTTTTCTTCGTTATTAAATTCGTTCAGGTAAAAGTTGCGCGCGTTATACACTAAAGAGGCGACATCCAGTGCGATATTAGAACCACAGCGGCCTAAGCCAATAAGGCAGACTGATGGAAAATTCTGCTGCTTACGGCTTTCAATTTCATTATCTGGATTTTGAACCGGAAATACACTAGTACGTAAGGCGTCTAGGTTGGTTAATATTTTGTTGAGATCACGCTCGGTAAAATACATATAACGATCACTAGCAAAAGAAGGCGCAGCCACTGTTGTAGTGACTTTCTTCACCGCTGTTTTTACGGCAAGCACATCCTCTTGGGAATTAAATTCGCTTTTTATTTTGTTGTTCATCAATCTACTTCCTGTCTCTGTCGAGGCGATACTGCTAGTAATATATGTTACGTTCAGTATTAAAGGTAGTAGTAGTTTGAAATTAAGCTAGCGTTAAGAAAGTTAAAACAAAATTGCAGCAACTGAGCATACTATATAGAACTTGAATTTTACATAGTATGCTCGATAGCCCCTCACATATTCGGGTAGTTAGGCCCACCCGCGCCTTCCGGTGTCACCCATGTAATGTTCTGCGACGGATCTTTAATGTCGCAGGTTTTACAATGAATACAGTTTTGCGCGTTTATTTGAAGTTTAGGCTCGTTTTGCTCATCTTGCACAATTTCATACACCCCGGCAGGGCAGTAACGTTGTGCGGGCTCGTTATATTTAGGCAAATTAACACTAATTGGAATACGCGGATCTTTTAACTTTAAATGACAAGGTTGTTCTTCTTCGTGGTTGGTATTGGATAAATACACTGAGGTTAAGCGGTCAAAACTTAAAATATTATCAGGTTTAGCGTAATGAATAACCGGTGCCTCACTGGCTAATTTCATTTGCGCATAATCGTAACTATTGTCTTTTAGTGTAAACGGTAGTTTACCGGCAAAGATGTTTTGATCCAGCGTGTTGAATGCACCGCCCCAGAAGGTACCAAATTTATGCATTGCCGGGCCAAAGTTACGTGAGCGATATAATTCGTCATATAACCAGCTGTTTTTAATCGCATCAGCAAATTCGACTAAATCTTTACCTGAGCTATCGTCTGCTTGCAGTGCGCTAAACAGCGTTTCTGCTGCCAAGATGCCAGACTTCATGGCGGTGTGGTTGCCTTTAATCTTGGCAAAGTTTAGTGTTCCGGCATCACAACCGACTAATAAACCGCCGTTGAAGCTCATTTTAGGTAGGCTGTTTAATCCGCCCTTAGTTATAGCCCGAGCGCCGTAGCTAACACGCTTACCATTTTTCAAATACTGGCTAATAACCGGGTGCTGTTTATAACGTTGAAACTCTTCAAATGGGCTTAAATGCGGGTTGCTATAATTAAGATCGACAATTAAACCCACCATCACTTGCTGGTCTTCACCATGATATAAATAACCACCACCAGAGGTGTCACCAGTTAAAGGCCAACCGGCTGAGTGCACGACTAAGCCTTCATGATAATTTTCGGCGGGCACATCCCAAATTTCTTTAAAACCCAATGCATAATGCTGCGGTGACTGGCCTTGGTCTAATTTAAAATGGCTGATTAATTGTTTACCCAAATGCCCGCGGCAACCTTCGGCAAACACCGTGTACTTAGCGCGCAGCTCCATGCCCGGTGTAAAGCTATCTTTAGGTTGGCCATGTTTATCTAAGCCCATATCACCAATAAGAATACCTTTGACCACGTCGTCTTCAATTAATACTTCACTGGCAGCAAAGCCGGGAAATATTTCTACGCCTAATTGCTCGGCTTGTTGTGCCAACCAGCGACACAAGTTAGCAATTGAGACAATATAGTTACCGCTGTTGTGCATCGTTTTAGGTACGGCTATGCTGGGCAACTTGGTTGCGTGCTCGGCATTTTTAAACAGATAAATATCATCATGTTTAACCGTGGTTTTTACGGGGGCATCAAGCTGCTGCCAATCAGGGAAAAGTTCTGCTAGCGCGCGGGTTTCAAATACTGCGCCCGATAAGATGTGAGCTCCAACTTCAGAGCCTTTTTCTACCACACAGACTGAAAGCTCTTTTGCTGCGGCTTTGGCTTGTTGCATCAATTTGATCGCAGTAGACAAGCCCGCTGGGCCGGCACCTACTATTACTACATCAAATTCCATTGATTCTCTTTCCACTGCACGCACCTCTTGGAGTTTATTATTTACAGCTTACGCCGCTTTTATCATGGTGTTTAGGGTATTGCAGGTTGACGTTAACGTCAACAGTAAGTAAATTGTGACAAACATAACTATTATAGCTTTACCTTAACGTAACCCTGTAGTGAATCGCGTAATTTCTTGCGGGAAAAGAATGAGGAACATATGAAAATATTAGTGCCGGTAAAACGGGTAATAGATTACAACGTAAAAGTACGTGTAAAAGCCGATCAGACAGGTGTTGACTTAGCAAACGTCAAAATGGCGCTTAACCCATTTTGTGAGATTGCTATAGAAGAAGCTGTGCGTTTAAAAGAGGCGGGTAAGGCATCTGAAGTCGTGGTGATATCTATAGGTACTACGGCTGTGCAAGAACAGCTAAGAACGGCATTGGCGCTGGGTGCTGATCGCGCAATACATATAGAAACTGAACTGAGCTTAGACTCACTGCAGGTTGCTAAGCTATTAGCTAAGTTAGTTGGCGAAGAACAGCCAGATCTGGTTATTCTGGGCAAGCAGGCAATTGATTCAGATAATAACCAAACCGGTCAGATGTTAGCTGCGCTTACCGGTATGGGGCAGGGAACCTTTGCCTCTAAAGTGCAAATAAACGATGGCAAGGTACAGGTTACCCGCGAGATAGATGGTGGTTTGCAAACAGTTGAACTAACGCTACCGGCTGTGGTGTCGACCGACCTACGTTTAAACGAGCCGCGTTACGCGTCGTTGCCGAATATTATGAAAGCTAAGAAGAAGCCACTTGAAGTAAAAGCGGCTGACAGTTTTGGTGTTAATTTGCAGTCGAATGTTACCGTAGTAAAAGTTGCTGCACCTGCTGTGCGTCAAGGCGGTATTAAAGTGGAATCAGTCGCTGAACTGGTTGACAAATTAAAGCATGAAGCGAAGGTGATCTAATGGCTATTTTACTTATTGCAGAACATAACAATCAAAGCTTGAAAAGCGAAACGCATAAGGTCGTGCAAGCGGCGAGTGCAATTGGTGGTGATATTACGGTGCTGGTTGCCGGTTTAAATTGTGCTGCGGCAGCAAACGAAGCAGCAACGATTATAGGTGTTAGTAAAGTATTACTGGCTGATAATGCGGCCTATGAGCATCAATTAGCGGAAAATATTGCCGGTTTAGTTGCCGAATTAGGCGCTAATTTCAGCCATATTTTGGCGCCAGCAACGACTACAGGTAAAAACTTTTTACCTCGCGTGGCAGCAATGCTAGACGTAGCTCAAATTTCTGATGTTATCGCTATTGAAAGCAGCGATACGTTTGTCCGGCCTATATACGCCGGTAATGCTATTGCAACGGTTAAATCTACTGATGCAATTAAAGTATTAACGGTGCGCCCAGCCGCGTTCCGTGCTGCACAAACGGGTAACAGTGCAACGGTTGAAACTGTTGCGGCAGTGCATGATGCCGGCGTATCGAAATATATTAGTGCTGAATTGACTAAGTCTGAACGTCCCGAGCTGACAGCGGCTCGCGTGGTTATTTCTGGTGGTAGAGGCATGCAAAATGGCGAAAACTTTGCGCTATTAAACGGCATTGCGGATAAGCTAGGTGCGGCAATAGGCGCATCGCGCGCTGCGGTAGACGCGGGTTTTGTGCCGAATGATATGCAGGTAGGTCAAACCGGTAAAATTGTTGCACCTGATCTGTATATTGCCGTAGGGATCTCTGGTGCAATTCAGCATTTAGCTGGTATGAAAGACTCAAAAGTTATAGTAGCAATTAATAAAGATGCAGAAGCGCCGATATTCCAAATTGCGGATTATGGTTTAGTTGCTGATTTATTTACGGTATTACCGGAATTAGAACAGTTGCTGTAACGAGAATTACTAATAAAAAAGCCAGCTAAATGCTGGCTTTTTTGTTGCTACCGTTTAATAAGCAACAAATTTACGCGCTTTAACTTTAGTATAAGTTATTAATTAGCTGCGCTATTTTTTTTACACTGCACAGTGTCTTTACACTCGCCGTATAAATATAAACTATGATGGCTAAGTTTAATGCCATTTTTTTCGGCAATCTCTAGCTGCTTAGCTTCAATAACATCATCTTCAAACTCAACCACTCTGCCACATTTTAAACACACAAGATGATCGTGGTGCTCGCCGTCTGACAATTCAAATACTGACTTACCGCCTTCAAAATGATGACGGGTGATAATACCTGCGTCGTCAAATTGATTTAGTACGCGATAAACTGTTGCTAGGCCAATATCTTCGCCGATATCGAGTAATATTTTATAAACATCTTCGGCACTAATATGCTGATGTTTTGGATCTTGTAAGATCTCTAAAATTTTTACCCGTGGCAAGGTCACTTTCAGGCCGGCTTTGCGTAACTCACTGTTGTGATCTGACATAAAAACTCTAACTCTGGCTTATACATGCCAAAGATTATAGAGGCATTGGCAGGAGAATGATACGGCAAAATGCCTAACAGATTTTAAAGCAAAGCTTGTTCTGTACAATTTGCAAAGTACAATAGCGTTTATCAGGTCGTACCAGAGTGTGTTTATGAAATGGATGTTTAATCCAGCAGTTATGCGGTATTTATTAAATTTTTGGCCGCCGTTTTTATTTCCTGGAATAAAAGTTGAAGAGTTACGCGACGATTATCGTTACTGCAAAGTGATATTAAAAGGGCGGCCTTGGACACGTAATATTAATAATAGCCAATTTGGTGGCTCAATGTTTTCGATGACCGATCCTATCTATCCGTTAATGCTGATGGGGGCGCTGGGTAAAGAGTATATTGTTTGGGACAAACAAGCAGACATTAATTTTATTATCCCAGGTAAAGGTAAGCTAGTGGCGGAGTTTTGGTTAGCTGATCATGAAATTGATGCAATTAAACGGGCGACAGAAAGTGGTGAAAAACATTTTCCGCAGTTTGTAGTAAATATTAAGGATAGTAATAACCAGATTGTGGCAGAGGTAAACCGCACGGTGTACATTCGCAAAAAGGCGCAGTATCGACCTTAAGTCGCAGCTAAAAAAGCCGGCACTAACGCCGGCTTTTTCTAGATACCTTCAAATTCTTTTAGGCTCATTTCTTCGTATATTTGTTTACACCATTGCTTAACGCGCTGTTCGGTTAGCTCTGGTTGGCGATCTTCATCAATACCTAAACCTACAAAGTGCTTGTCGTCCGTTAAGGCTTTAGATGCAACAAAGTTGTAACTCGCTGTTGGCCAGTGGCCAACGATAATGGCGCCTTTAGGTTCAATAATGTCGCGCAGTGTACCCATAGCATCTAGGAAGTACTCAGCATAATCTTCTTGATCACCGCAGCCAAAAATTGCGACCAACTTGTTATTAAAGTCAATATTCTCTAACTCAGGGAAAAAATCATCCCAATCACACTGCGCTTCGCCATAATACCAAGTAGGGATACCGAGTAGCAGTAAGTCAAAGGCCGCAATATCTTCTTTACTACTTTTAGCAATATCGCGAATATCAAACAAATGTTTACCCAGTTCTTTCTGGATCATTTTGGCGATATGCTCAGTGTTGCCGGTATCACTACCAAAAAAAATGCCTACAGTTGCCATTAATCTAACCTTCTTACCTAGATAAAACTTGAGCCAAAATATGTTCTAAATACGCACTGCGTGTCATTTTGGCTTGTTCAGCTTGTTCACTCAGTGCAGTATACAATTGTTCAGACACTTTAAACTCAATGCGCTTTAAACCTTTATTACGATCACGTTTAACTTGATTACGCTTGTTCAGTTTAAGCTGTTCGTCGCGAGGCAACACGTTAGTTTTTGGCCGCCCGGGACGCTTATCCTGCGCAAATAAATCAATTGTGGTGCGATCAGTGGCAATTTTCGCCATTAATCTTAACCTTATTGCTCAAAAAAATACGGTACTATGTTTTTGATAATAAACACTGCAGGCGAAAGAAATAGCACCAGCCAGACAAAAAACTGGCCGAATTTAGGTGCATTACTTTTCTTTAGCACATCGCGTATTGCCATAATGATAAACAAATACAATATGCCAAGCCCAAACCACAAACCCAAAGACTCAAACTGCTCAATAGACATGGTATTAAACCTGAGCTATAAAAAAGTGCGCGCATTGTAGCATAACTTGGCAGAAATTTAGTGTGTTAACGTAATAAAAAGTCGATGACTAATCGGCTAAACATGGCTGGTTTTTCCGCATGCAACCAATGGCCGGTGTCTTGAATAACTTTCACTTCGGCTTTGGGGAATAGCTGCGTAATGCGTTGTTTATATTCAGGTAAAATATAATCTGAATTACCGCCTTTAATAAACAACGTCGGTCCAAGGTATTGCCCTTGTTCTGCCCCGGCTGAAATTAGCTCGTTATAATTATCGTGTAACGCGGCTAAATTAAAGCGCCAAGCAAAGCTGTCGTTTTCTTTAATTAAACTTTTTAGTAAAAATTGTCGTACGCCAGGCTCAGTAATAAATTCCGCCAACTGTTTATCGGCATCAGTTCGGCTGGTTATACTTGCTAAATCAACGGCTATTAAACCAGCAAACACATTACTATGCCGAGGTGGGTAGTGTATTGGTGCTATGTCTGCCAAAATAAGTTTGGTTACGCGCTCGGGATAAGCTAGCGCAAATGCCATAGCAAGTTTACCGCCCATAGAATGGCCTAGCAGTGCAACCTGGTTAATGCCTAAAGCATCAAGTGTTTGCGCCAGATCTTCTGTCATTAGTGCATAATTCATCTGTTCACTATGCTCAGATCTGCCGTGATTACGCACATCAATATTAATTATGTGAAACTGTTCACTTAAACTGCGTGCTATTACGCCTAAGTTCTCATAACTACCAAACAGACCATGTATTAGAACTACAGGTGTTGAACTGTTGTGCTGGCCACTGCTATGGGTATATAAAAGCATAGAAAACTCGCTTATTTAGTTAAGGATGTTAGTTTATCAAATCATGTTGCTGGCGTCAGTCGATAAGGCTTTATATAATGGCTTCACCTTTAGCGCGCGGAATAAATATATGAAAACCATCGAAATAGATGACGAGCTGTATCAGTACATTGCTGGTCAGACTAAAAAAATAGGCGAAAGTGCATCAGAAATCCTACGGCGTTTGCTGCTAGGTGATGCTGCAGCTTCAGTGCCTGAAACGGTGGAAATCATAACCCCTGAATCGGTATCAGTAGTTAATAACAATATTTTTGATCTTGTGCATAAGCAAGACTTGCAAGCAGAGTCGAGTGTGGTGGGGCGGTTTTTGTTTATTTTATCGGCCTTAGCCCGCGCGCATAAAAAGCAATTTACTAAAGTATTGGAGATTAAAGGCCGTAATCGACTGTACTTTGGCCGCAGTGCCGAAGAGCTGTCAGAAGCGGGTAGTAGCACTAACCCTAAGCAGATCCCCAATACTGATTTTTGGGTTATTACTAACTCAAATACAACGCGTAAAAAAATGATGTTAACCGAAACCGCCGCTAAGCTTGGTTACACTGAGCAGGACGCCGAACGCATTCGTGATTTGTTATAACAAGGAATTTTTATGTCTTTACACCCACTTGCTGGGCAACCGGTGCCAAGCGCATTAGTGCCTAATATAAGCCGACTTATGACGGCGTATTATGTACTTGAGCCCGATGTACAAATGCACCCAGAGCATAAAGTGAGTTTTGGTACTTCAGGCCACCGTGGCAGCGCATTAAGCTGCTCATTTAACGAACCACACGTGTTGGCAATTTGTCAGGCAATAGCAGATTACCGGAAAAAGCACGCGATTACTGGGCCATTATTTTTAGGTAAAGACACCCATGCCTTATCAGAAGCGGCCTTTGCTACTGCGCTTGAAGTACTAATAGCGAACAAGATCCAGGTGTGTATTCAAAAAGACTTCGGCTATACGCCAACACCGGTTATTTCGCATGCCATTTTAACGCAGAACGCTGGTGCAACGTCGCAACTCGCCGATGGCATTGTGATCACACCATCGCATAATCCGCCGCAAGACGGTGGTATAAAATATAATCCGCCGCATGGTGGCCCAGCCGACACTGATGTAACTAATTGGATAGAAGCACGCGCTAATGAGTTGCTAAGCAAGGAGTTAGACGGTGTAAAAATGATGCCTTACGCCTTGGCGCTGCAATCCGGTTATTGCCAGCATATTGATTATATTGAGCATTATGTTGAAGATTTAAAGAATGTTATAGATATGGATGCCATTGCTAAAGCCGGTATTCGTATTGGGGTTGACCCGCTTGGTGGCTCAGGGCTGGCTTACTGGCCACGCATTGCTAAACGTTATGGTTTAAACATTACCGTGGTTAACGACAAGATTGATCCAGCGTTTGCATTTATGCCGTTAGATAAAGATGGGCAAATTCGCATGGACTGTTCATCTGAATATTCGATGGCGAATTTAATAAAGTTAAAAGACCAGTTTGATATCGCTATTGGTAATGATCCCGATTTTGACCGCCACGGCATTGTCACCAAAAGCGGTGGTTTAATGAACCCAAATCATTACCTAGCGGTTGCCATTAACTACTTATTGGCTAATCGATCACAGTGGCATAACGAGTTAGCTATTGGTAAAACGTTGGTATCCAGTGCCTTAATTGATCGCGTGGTTGCCGCTCGTGGTCGCACTTTGTTTGAGGTGTCGGTAGGTTTTAAGTGGTTTGTTGAAGGTTTACACAATGGTAAGGTTGCTTTTGGCGGTGAAGAAAGCGCTGGCGCCAGCTTTTTACGCTTTGACGGAACCGCTTGGTCTACCGATAAAGATGGTTTTATTTTGGGCCTATTGGCCGCCGAAATGTTAGCTAAAACCGGCATTGATCCGTATTTGCAATATCAGGCGTTAACGCAAGAGCTAGGTTCACCATTGTATAAGCGGTTTGACGCGCCCGCCACAGCAGGACAAAAAGCGGCCCTGAAACAACTGGATGCCAGTAGTGTTTCGCAAACCCAGTTAGCCGGTGATGCCATTCTAGCAGTGTTAACCAAGGCACCAGGCAATAATGCAGATATTGGCGGCGTTAAAGTGGTAACCAGTAATGGCTGGTTTGCCGCACGGCCGTCAGGCACTGAAAACTCATATAAAATTTACATGGAAAGCTTTGTTGATGACGCCCATTTACAACAGTTAGAGCTGGATGCTAAGGCATTTGTTGAATCTGTATTCAGTAAAATATAAGCTGTGGTAATATTTCGACATCTTGATAAGAATGCAGCGCTGATGATGGCCAATAATATAATACGGTGTTACTAGTTGCTAATGGCTAACATGTTCAGTGCGTACATAAAGCGAGCGAGGGCGATATTTATTATCGCCCTTCTGTTTTGCAGTTGTTTAGTTAAAGCCTCGGCATTGTCAGAGTTAGAATTAATTGATGATACTAAAGCCATCGATATTAGCGCGTTTCGAGAAAAACTTGCCGATTTCTCGCGGCAACATAAAGTTTTATCGGCCGATGAGTTGAGCTATTTTCAATTGTTGCAAGGGTATAGCTATATTCTCGTAAACGATTACAAAGCCGCCACCCGTCAGTTAGAAGATATGCTGATGACCGCGCAAAATAACGACCTACGATTTCGCGCAAAAGCATGGTTAATTAATGCTTATATTTTGCAGTATAATTATCAAAGCGCGTTTTCTTTTTTAGAGCAAATTAACCGCCAAGTTGAAGATATTAGCAATATCCGCGCCCGCGACCACGGCATGAGTATATTAGCCTATACCTACAACCAGCTTGAGCAATTTGATACGGCAAAATATTATGCCGAGCAATTAGTTAGCGACACCTTATCGGGAAAAACACGTTGCCATGCTAACCATCATGTGCTTGCCGCCTTAGTGGGGTTGGCACAATGGCGTGAGTTTGACCAACGTTATAACGCCGCCGAAGCGCAGTGCTTAGCTGTTGATGAACGCTTGGTAGTAAGTTTAATGCGGTTAAAGTATTTAGACTATTTACTGCACGACAACCGCGCTATTGAAGCTATCAGCTTTTTTAAAACGATAGCCGCTGAAATTAATGCTACGGCGCACAAACAGATTATTGCCAATGCCCAGCTGTTATATGCCAAAGCGTTATTTCAGCAAAAAAACTATCCAGAAGCCTTAACTGAAGCTAATAAAGCGCTAACGTTATTCGAAGGCAGTGATGACAATAAAGTTTCTGTTGCAACCTACGCGTTATTGCAACAGCTTCACACGATAAATAAAGATTATAAACAGGCATTGGCATACCAGCTAAAATTTAGTGATGCTGAAAAGACACTCAGTGACGCACGCTATAAGCGAATGCAGGCCTATTACATGGCGCGTACTGACGTTGATACTAACAATCGACAAATGGCGATGTTGCAAAAAGATAATGAACTTACTTTATTACAAAAAAATGCCTATCAACAACATATTCAACAACAACGCCTATTAGCTTTAGCGCTAATTAGCGTGTTAATTCTGATCAGTGTTTTACTCTATTTAGCGGTTACTGGGCGTCGCCGGTTTAAAAGGATGGCCGAGTTTGACCAACTTACCGGGATTAGTAATAGATATCACTTTAATAACCAAGCCAAGGTAGCGTTAGATTATTGCGAAAGTAACGCTAAGCCCGTTGCGCTTATGCTGTTTGAATTGGATAACTTTGCCCGCATTAATCAAGAGTACGGCCAAACAACAGGAGATTGGCTGTTACAGCGCGTGGTGCTTACCTGCCGTAATTTTATGCGTAATAATGATGTGTTTGGTCGAATTGGTGATGAAGAGTTTGTACTTGTGTTGCCCGGTTGCCTTACTGATAAAGCCGTATTACTAGCTGAAATATGCCGTGACGCCATTAGTAATATTACTAAAGTCGATAGTATTCCGCCGTTATCGATTACGGCAAGTTTTGGTGTAACAGGTTCTGATAATTCAGGTTATCAATTGAAACAATTACTGGCTGATGCCGACGTTGCTATGTATCAAGCAAAAGCGGCTGGGCGCAATAGAGTTGTGGTTTTTTCCAGCTAAGCAGTCAGCAATGTGTTGTCTAATGCACTAATACTGTAGAATTAACGCCAGTCTTATTTTATGGAGCTGGCGCATGTCTGAATTTACTGATTTAAAATCGTTGTCTAGCGCAGAATATTTACAACAAGCTGGCGACTTCCTCAAGCTTACCCTAGCGCAACCGGATACGCTTGAACCCTTTAGTTTTAACCTAACCGACGGCACCAAGGTTCAGGTTTGGGATACCGGCGTTATTTGTTTTGAACCTACAGTGTTAACCCCTAATGATATTGTGTTGTCTTGTGGTGTGCATGGTAATGAAACTGCGCCAATTGAAATTTGTGCTGCGCTGGTGCAAGACTTGTTACTCGGCCGTTTAACGTTAAAACATCGCCTATTAGTGCTGTTTGCTAACCCGCCAGCCATTAATGCGTCAACGCGTGAAATTAGTGAAAATTTAAATCGTTTATTCTCTGGCACGCATAGCAAAATAGACGGTGCACATAACGCAGAACGTACGCGGGCTAAGGCTTTGGAACAGTATGTAAATCAATTTTATAATGCGGCACGCGTAACTGAAACGGTTTCGCGTAACCGCTGTTTGTATGATCTGCATACCGCTATTCGCGGTTCTCGTTTTGAAAAGTTCGCGGTATACCCATTTTTGCATAACAAGCCGTGGCAAAAGGCTCAGTTTGAGTTTCTGCACGCCTGTGATGTAACAACGGTGCTATTAATGCAAACCCCTGCAACTACCTTTAGTTATTACGCCTCTAACACGCATGGCGCCGACTCTTTCACTATAGAGCTAGGCAAAGTGCAACCTTTTGGCCAAAACGATATGCGGCGCTTTGCCAAAGTGAACCACGCACTGCGCCAATTAATTAGCGAGGATGCGGTAACAACCAAAAGTTTTGACGAGTCACAATTTCAGTTGTATCAGGTGTATCGCGCAATTAATAAACAGACGGAAGCGTTTGAACTACATTTTGCCGATGATGTCGAAAATTTCACTTGCTATCCTGTAGGCACATTGCTAGCAAGCGATGGCGAGATTGAATATCGTGTCGAGCAAGAAGGCGAAGCGTTGATTTTCCCCAACGCTAAGGTCGCAAAAGGCCAGCGTGCCATGCTGATGGTGGTGCCAACCAGCGTAGTGCATAACTTAGCTTAACGCAGAGTTTGGCTAAACGTGGCGGCGTAAAAGAGTAAATTTTTGCTGACACTCCTTGGCCTAAATTGGTTGTGCAAACCTAGCCTGCAGTTGCAATGCAGTTTACGTAAAGGTAAAGTTGCCGCCGACAAGAAGCTGAATGCTTAATATGTTTAACAAATAAGAGACACCCTATGACGAACCCAAATAACGCCACCATCACGACGGTGCACACTGCAGAGTTTACTGCCGGTGATGCGTTAAAAATTCCTACGTTACGCATTTTGCGAGACGATGGCAGCCTTTACGAAGGTGCCGTTGCGCCAGAGCTAGATAAGGCTACTGCGCTTAAAATGTACGATACTATGGTGTTTATTCGTGTGCTTGATGAGCGCATGCTAGCAGCTCAGCGCCAAGGTCGTATTAGCTTTTATATGCAGTGCTTAGGCGAAGAGGCCACTACCGTGGGTAGTGCGGCTGCATTAGATGACAAAGACATGATTATGGCGCAGTACCGTGAACAAGGTGCGTTGCGTTATCGCGGTTTCACGTTAGAGCAGTTTATGAATCAATTGTTTTCTAACGAAAAAGATTTAGGCAAGGGCCGTCAAATGCCAGTGCATTACGGTAGTAAAGATATTTACTACATGACTATTTCATCTCCTCTGGGTACGCAAATTCCACAAGCCAGTGGTTATGCTTATGCACAAAAACTGCGCGGCCTTAAAAACGGCACTATTTGCTACTTTGGTGAAGGCGCTGCATCTGAAGGCGATTTTCATGCCGGTTTAAATATGGCAGCGGTACATAAAGCGCCAGTAATTTTCTTCTGTCGTAATAACGGCTATGCCATTTCAACACCAGCTAGTGAGCAGTTCGTTGGTGACGGTATTGCTTGTCGTGCCGTAGGTTATGGCATGAAAGCGTTGCGTGTTGACGGTGCTGATATTTTAGCGGTGTTTAAAGCAACACAAATGGCGCGTGAACACACGATGAAACACAATGAGCCGGTGTTAATTGAGTCTATTGCTTATCGCTTAGGCGCGCACTCTTCATCTGACGATCCTAGTGGTTATCGCTCTAAAGAAGAAGAAGAAAAATGGCGGCAAAATGATCCTATTTCACGGTTTCGTTTATGGTTGCTGGAAAAAGGTTGGTTAAACGAAGCCGATGACAAAAATACCATTGATGCATTACGTACAGAAATTTTAGATGCATTAAAAGTAGCAGAAAAAGTGGCTAAGCCTGGTATTGAACACCTTATATCTGATGTGTATGCAGAACCTATTCCTGCGTTACAACAACAATTAGACGAACTAAAAGCGCATATCCGTAAGTATCCAGATGCTTATCCGGTAACAGCGGGGAGACTAGACTAATGGCAAAAATGAACATGCTTCAAGCCATTAATAATGCGCTTGATTTAGCGATGGCCAAAGACGATAGCGTAGTATGCTTTGGCGAAGACGTAGGCCACTTTGGTGGTGTATTTCGTGCTACCAGCAAGTTACAAGAAAAGTATGGTAAGGCACGCTGCTTTAATACTCCGTTAACCGAACAAGGTATCGCTGGCTTTGCCAACGGTATGGCGGCACAAGGTATGAAACCGGTCGCTGAAATTCAGTTTGCCGATTACATTTTTCCGGCGTTTGATCAAATTGTTAATGAAACCGCTAAGTTCCGCTATCGTTCAGGTAATGAGTTTGATGTTGGCGGCTTAGTGTTTCGTAGCCCTTACGGCGGCGGTATCGCTGGTGGACATTATCATAGCCAATCACCAGAAGCTTACTTTGCTCATACTCCGGGTTTAAAAGTGGTGATCCCGCGTGATCCCTACCAAGCTAAAGGCTTGCTATTAGCGTCTATTGCGTCACCAGATCCAGTTATTTTCTTTGAACCAAAGAAATTGTACCGTGCGTCAGTGGGCGAAGTGCCAGAAGAGTATTACGAAATAGAACTGGGTAAAG
The DNA here is from genome assembly GCF_004345025.1 of Rheinheimera sp. D18. GTDB lineage: Bacteria > Pseudomonadota > Gammaproteobacteria > Enterobacterales > Alteromonadaceae > Alishewanella > Alishewanella metallidurans. Next base: position 1,512,771 of record NZ_CP037745.1, read on the forward strand.
CCGAAATAACGCAACAAGGTAAAGATATTACCGTGCTAGCGTGGGGCGCCCAAATGGAAACGGTACAAAAAGCGGTAGAAATGGCAGAGAAAGAGGGCATCTCGTGTGAAGTAATTGACCTGCGCAGCATTTTACCGTGGGATGCTGATACCGTTGCTAATTCAGTGAAGAAAACTGGCCGTTTAGTTATTAACCATGAAGCGCCCTTAACCGGTGGCTTTGCTGGTGAAATTGCTGCAACTATTCAAAAAATGTGTTTCTTGCATTTAGAAAGCCCAATTGAGCGGGTGTGTGGTTTAGATACTCCTTATCCATTGGCGCTAGAAAAAGAGTATGTGGCCGATCATTTAAAAACCTATGAAGCCATTAAACGCGCGATAAATTTCTAACGGAGGCAGCGATGAAAAAAGATTTTATTCTGCCTGATATCGGTGAAGGCATTGTTGAGTGTGAACTGGTTGAATGGCTAGTTGCTGAAGGCGACACTATTAAAGAAGATCAACCTGTTTGTGATGTTATGACAGACAAAGCCTTGGTACAAATACCGGCAGTGCACGATGGTATAGTATCAAAGTTGTACTATGCCAAAGGCGATATTGCCAAGGTACACGCGCCCTTATTTGAAATGCAAATTGCCGCTGATGGCCAAGCGGTATCCGCCCCGGCGGCCGTTATACCACCTGCTGCCACGGCAACGCATAGTGCTGCGCCAGCGGCAACAGTAATGGCTAGCGAAGACTTTATTTTGCCCGATATTGGCGAAGGTATTGTTGAGTGCGAATTGGTTGAATGGTTAGTTGCTGAAGGTGATGACATTGTCGAAGACCAACCGGTCTGTGATGTGATGACGGACAAAGCATTGGTACAAATTCCGGCTAAGTATTCAGGCAAGGTAACACGCTTGTATTATGCCAAGGGTGAAATAGCCAAAGTACATGCGCCTTTATTTGCTATGCAGCATGCCGGTACTGCCGCAGCTGCCCCTGCTGTGGTTGCAACAACTACTGCGGTTCAGCAAGCGAATGTTCCGTTGCAAGCAAAAGCTACTGCTCAAGCGGCCAACGTACAAGCTAAAGTAATCAATACTAAAGCGCTGGCCAGCCCAGCGGTACGTCGTTTAGCACGCGAGCTTAATATTGATTTAAACACGGTACCAGGTAGCGGCGAAAAAGGTCGAGTATACAAAGAAGATGTACACGCCTTTGTTAGCGGCAATAGCAAAGCTGTTGCGGTTTCTGCAGTAGCATCAGCACCTAGCGCTACAGTAGCGCCAGCAGCTAATCGCGTTGAGCCAATTAAGGGTATTAAAGCGATAATGGCGCGGCAAATGACCGAGTCAGTATCAACTATTCCGCATTTTACCTATTGCGAAGAAATTGATTTAACCGAGCTCATCGCGCTGCGTAGTAGCTTAAAAGATGGCTATGCCAAACAGGGAATAAAATTAACCATGATGCCGTTTTTTATTAAAACGCTGTCATTGGCTATTAAGCAATTCCCGATTATGAACTCTCAGGTTAGCGCTGATTGTACTGAACTTACTTATATGACTGACCATAACGTAGGTATTGCGGTTGACTCTAAAGTCGGCTTATTAGTACCGAACATTAAAGGTTGTCAGCATAAGTCGGTTATTCAAATTGCCGAAGAATTAGGTCAGCTTACTGACAAGGCCCGTGAAGGCCGCGTAAGCCCTGCTGATTTAAAAGGTGGTACTATTAGTATCTCTAATATTGGTGCGCTTGGCGGTACGGTGGCAACACCCATTATCAATAAACCTGAAGTAGCCATAGTCGCCCTAGGTAAGGTACAAACCTTACCGCGCTTTAATAGCAGGGGTGAAGTAGAGGCTCGGCAAATTATGATGATTAGCTGGTCTGGTGATCATCGGGTTATTGATGGTGGCACCATTGCGCGCTTTACCAACCTATGGAAGCAATACCTAGAGCAACCAGCTAGTATGTTAGTTGAAATGGCATAACCAAGGTCTTTAGCCCTTGGCAGCGTAGTTGCTTTCTGATAAAACCCACTGATGCTAGTGGGTTTTTTGTATTTAAGGGATGCTAATGAACGAGTTTGAAGATTTAAAGGTATTATTTCAGGCCAGCAGCCCACTAATTATTATTGAAAGTTACGAAGAGCCACGGGCGTTGCTACCAATAAAACGCCTTGCCGCTAACTTAATGCGGCCAGTATTTAAGTGGACCATTACCGAAGGCTTGTTGCGCTTAGATAGTGAACACGCCGCCCAAGTATTTAATGCCGATCCTACCAATGTGTTAGCGCAAATAAAAGCCACGCGGCAGCGCTGTGTAAAGGCTTAAATAGATGCAATATAAAAGTCAGTTACGTAATTTTTATATACCCGAAGAGCAATCTATTTATTTGCTTAATGCCAACGATGCGAAAAAACTAAAAGATTGGGTAGCCTTGTGTATCTCTGAGCTACAAAAACTAGGTTATAAAAACATTTCTTTGTTAGGTAAGGGCGCTTATGGCTTCGCCTTTTGTGGTTTAGATACTACTGGTGAAGAGTGCGTATTTAAATTCTCACGTATTAACTTACCGCAACATATTCAAGAACGTTTGGCCGATGAAGCCTACATGCTGTCACAGGTTAAGCACGTTAATGTGCCAAGCTATATCACTTATCAGGTAGTAAAAAAACAAGGCATCTTGATGATGCAACGCGGTAAGGGTATCGACTTAGAGCAATTTAGTTTAAAGCATGGGCGTATTAGCGCACGTTTGCTTATTGATATTGCTTGTCAGCTAGCCGATGTACTACTTGCACTACGTAACTATCGTAAAGATGGAGAGCCACAACCGATAGTACATGGCGATATAAAGCCTTCTAATTTAGTGTTTGATCAACCAAGTGGTTTACTTAGCGTTATTGATTGGGGCTCATCAGTTTTTGCCCAGTTAGACCAGCATGGCCAGTATTTGTCTAATAATGTAATGCAACTAATGTCTGCCGATTTACAAATATCGAATGCGCGTATGGGCGATGTGTATTTTATTGGCCGTGAACAACGCCTAGGTGCGTTGTCTAGCCCACGCTTCGACGAGCAAGGCGTAGCTGGCACCTTATACGCGCTAGCATCCGGCCAGTCGTGTCGCTTTGGCCATAATGCGATACCTGCACGCAGCTTAGGCTTACCGGTAGAATTTGCGACCTTATTAGACAGTATGCTGTCTGACGATGTGCAATTACGTAACCAGGCCGGCGATTATTTTTTACAGCAGATGCCAAGATTAAAACGTTTGGTTTTGCCCGAGGTAAGCTTATTTGACGATACGCCACTGCTGCCGGTTTGGGTTAGTCCGCAGGTTCGTGAACTGGATACGGTGGTATACTCGTCACGTAAATCCTTTTTACGCGAGCATAGTGAACAAGATGGTATTGCCTATATCGATGATGCGCAGCTTGAACGTTATTATAAAAATTATTTAGAAGGTATGGGCGAAACTGAAAAAGCCTTTGTTGCTGCAGTAAGCCGATTAGCTAAATATCCGGTAGTGGGGGGCTTAGTTATAAACTGGCAGGTTGATGGGATTTATATCGATTCGAGTTTAAATTTATATAATGAAAGTTTAACCGAGTCGTTTGCGCTATCCGTTAATAATGTAATAACGTTAGCTCGCGCTATTGCTAAAATCGGTATCTTTAAGGCATGCTTATTTAACGCCCGTAATACCATACATATTAGTCGTGACAGCCGTGACGTCGCTTTTATTCCTGCAGCTGATGCCGTAATACCTTATCAAATCTCACCAATACTCAGTACGGACGATGCCAGTCGGCAGCATTCTTATTTTGAAGACGGTAAAGATCCTGATGAGCAGCTAACATTGCCGGTCTCAATTATGGATGATATTGCTCGGCTTAACCTAATTCGACACACCGGTTGCATTATTTTTGAAGTTAGTAGTTTGTATATGAAGGTACATAGTTATTTTCGTTTGCTCGATCCTGAAGCTGAACCAGAGTTTGCCCAGTTGCTAAAAAGCATAGTCACCAAAATTGCTTTAATAAACGATGTAGGCGTTGGCGGCTATATGAAACTACCGTACAAAGATACCCGATTTTTTAGCCATCAAGCGCAACAGCCCGTATGTTACTTTCCGGCTAATCCGCATAAAAGTAACGAATGATTGTACAAATCTCGAGCGAATAAACGCAGTCACCGATTAAAAGTGACACTGAGTCGAAATCTTTGCTGAGAAGAGGTTTAATTTCTTAGGTAAACCGAGTAATGTACGGGTTTTGAGTTTTAAACAGAATACTGCATTTCATGTCTAACGATAAAACAGCGTCATACAAACTGCTAAATCAGCAAGCTCAAGCCATTATAGAGCAGGAACCTGATCTTATTGCCAATATGGCAAACCTCAGTGCTTTATTGTTTAACCAGCTACCAGACTTAAATTGGGCCGGATTCTATATCCTACGCGGTGATGAGTTGGTGCTTGGACCATTTCAGGGCCAAGTAGCTTGTGTGCGTATACCTGTAGGTAAAGGTGTCTGCGGTACGGCAGTGGCTACAGGTCAGGTGCAACTGGTTAAAGATGTACACGAGTTCGAAGGCCACATAGCCTGCGACAGTGCCAGCAACTCTGAAATTGTGCTACCACTTCGACATAACGGTAACATTATTGGCGTATTAGATATTGATAGTCCTTATATTGCTCGTTTTGACTTAGATGATCAGCATGGACTTGAGCAATTTGTTTCTGTGTTTGAACAGCATCTGGCGAAAACGCTATGAAAGATGCTATTTCTTTGCATGACTATTTGTTTGATGTTGCTGACATTGGCGATTGGGAAGGCGAAGAAGAACTAGTAACAGATAAGATTAACGAGGTGTATCACGCTGTTTGGCGAGCATTGCCCGACGATATTAGCGTGGCGCAGGTTGATTTTTTACTACCAGGGATCTGGGATCAGCTGCGCGGTGGTACCATACTGCTAGAAACCGATGAGTACGAACTAATTGATTGGGCGTTGGCATATGTTCGCCAACAGCTGGAAGAAGGTATACCTGAAATGGATACCGCAGATGATGAAGAGTGAAGCGTTAATGACCACCCCAACCGAACAAAATGTAAAAATTAGCAATGTTAAAGAAGTACTAGCGTATCTTGCGCAGCAATTTCCAGCATGCTTTAGTTTAACTGGCGAAGCTAAACCATTGAAAATTGGTATTTTTCAAGACTTAGCACAAAAGTTACAAGATGATGCAACCGTTAGTAAAACGCAACTACGCCAAGCTTTGCGAGTGTATACCTCAAGCTGGCGTTATCTTGAATCAACTAAAGAAGGCGTAGCCCGAGTTGATTTAGACGGTGCAACTGGTGAGCTAATTGATGCCTCTCAGGCTGAACACGCTAATAAAGTGTTAGATGAAAGCAAAGCGCGCGCAGCAGAAAAACGTAAGGCCAAAATAGCAGAAGCTAAGGCTAAACAAGCTACGGTGGCAGCGCCAGAAAAACCTGCTTACAAAAAAACTGCGAACAAAAAGCCCGCTACAGCCTCTAACCAAACCAAGGTTAGCCCTACATCAGTGAAACCTGTAGTAGATGTACCGGCTAAACCAGCGGTAACGTTAGAGCGTATAACAGCAGAGCACGTTGTTGTTGGTGGTAAAGTATTACTTAAGCTAGGGCAAAACCCAATGCTTGCAACCGTACTTGAAGTTAACAAAGACGATGTGACTGTGCAGCTAGGCTCTGGTATGGTGATCAAAACCCGTCAGGATAGCTTGTATTTAGCCTGACCAACTCTGAGACGCTTATGAAAAAATTATCAGTACTTGCAACCGCGATTCTTGTCGCTTTTAGTATCAATGCCTCTCCCGAATCGAAAACTGAGCCGCTTGTACTGCCTTCAATTACTCAAGATGCACAGCATGCTACTGCGAGTAAAAGGATCACTGCATTATTTACCCGCGGGCATTATATCGACGTGCAACTTAATGATAAGTTGTCGTCTAAGATGTTTGATACTTATTTGAAAAATCTTGATTACTACCGCAATGTACTGACTAAAGCTGATGTTGATGCCTTCGAGCAATACCGCGATAAATTTGATGATGCAATTAATAAAGGCAATCTTAATTTTGCTTTTGATATGTTTAATTTAGCGCTAAAGCGACGCTTTGAACATTTTGATTATGCTTTGCAATTATTAAATAAAGGCTTCGATTTTACTACTGATGATCAGTACGTGTATGACCGTGAAAAAGCCAGTTGGCCAATCAACGAAACTGAACTTAACGAAATATGGCGTCAGCGTGTTAAATTTGATGCCTTAAATTTAAAGTTAGCCGGCAAGAGTGCCGAAGACATTCAGCAAATTTTGGTTAAACGTTACCGTAATAGCCAAAAACGTTTAACGCAAAGTGAAAGCGAAGATGTCTTTCAACAAATAATGAATTCGTTTGCTCGAAGCATTGAAGCCCATACCTCGTATTTGTCACCAAGAAATGCTGACCGTTTTCAACAAGAAATGAACTTGTCGCTTGAGGGTATTGGCGCCGTGTTACGTGCTGATGAAGACTACACTGTTATTCAGAGTTTGGTGCCAGGTGGCCCTGCCGATTTAACTCAGAAGCTCAAACCTAAAGATAAGATTATTGGTGTTGCCCAAGATAAAACCGAGTTTGTTGATGTTATTGGTTGGCGCTTAGACGATGTTGTTGATCTGATTAAAGGTCCTAAGGGTAGTACGGTAAGGTTGCAGGTAGTTAGTGCTAACGAAATTGGTACTAGCCACGCGCAAGTCATCAGTATTGTCCGCGATAAAATTCGTTTAGAAGACCGAGCGGCAAAAGCAGAAGTGTTTAAGCCTCAGCTATCAGAATTACAGCAAAAAATTGGTGTTATTAGCATTCCTGGTTTTTACAATAACTTGTCTGAAGATGTAAAAAAACTACTGGTAGAGCTTAAAGAAAGCGCGGTGGAAGGCATTATTATTGATCTGCGTGGTAACGGTGGTGGTTCATTACAAGAGGCGACCTTGCTTACCGGATTATTTATTGATCGCGGGCCTGTAGTACAAATTCGTGAAGGTGATGGCAAAGTATCGGTATCGCAAGATAACGATGGTGTTAGCTATTACGACGGTACTCTTACCGTAATGGTTGACCGTTATAGTGCATCTGCCTCAGAAATTTTTGCTGCAGCAATGCAAGATTATGGCCGCGCACTAATCGTTGGCGAGCAAACCTTTGGTAAGGGTACGGTGCAACAACATCGTGGTTTAGGTCGAATTTATGACATGTTCGATCATCCGTTAGGTAGTGTGCAATATACCATTGCTAAGTTTTACCGTATTAATGGTGGCAGTACTCAACATAAAGGCGTGATCCCTGATATTCAATTTCCTACCGCAATTGACCCAGCTGAATGGGGAGAAAGCAAAGAGGAATATGCATTGCCTTGGGATTCAATAAACGCAGCACGATACGAAAGCTTGTCTGATCTTAGCGCCATCATTCCTGCCCTAAGAGAAAAGCATCAAGCGCGTATTAATGCCGAAGCTGAATTTCAGTATCTGCTAGAAGATATTGCTGAGTACAAACAGCAAGCGGATGATAAAACCCTTTCGTTAAAAGAAGCAGAACGCGTTGCCGAGCGTGATAAAACGAAAGCTAAGCAATTGGCACGAGTCAATATTCGCTTAAAACGTTTTGGCTTGCCTGAGGTGGCGTCGTTAGACGATGTACCAGAGAAACTAGAGAAAATTGATCCGTTTTTAGAAGAAGCGGCAAATATCACCGCTGATTTTAAACAGATTAATCGTTTGGCAAAAAAATAGTACATAGCATTTAAAGTTCGAAGCAGGGCGGTATTATTACCGCCTTTGTTAATATAAATTATAATAATTATAAAGGTTTAGTATGAGCGCACGTGGTGAATTCTCTTCGAGAATTGGCTTTGTCCTTGCTGCATCAGGGTCAGCAGTAGGGCTTGGAAATATTTGGGGATTTCCAGCGCAGGTTGCCAGCAATGGTGGTGCTGCTTTTGTTTTAATGTATTTAATTTTAGCATTTTTGCTGGCTTATCCCGTATTAATGGCTGAGTTCCTTATAGGTAGAGCAACCAAGTCAAACGTGGTAGATGCACTAGGGCAGGTTACTAAAAGTAATTTAGGCCGGGCAGTAGGCATGTGGGGTATTGCCACTGTATCTCTTATTTTGGCATTTTACGGTATTGTTGGCGGTTGGATGCTTGCCTATGCACTGCAAGCGTTAGCCAATTTACTTGGTCTAGAGCAGCTAGCGCAGTGGTTAGTTGCCTCTTCATTAGCTCGTGATATCATTTTTTGTGCACTATTTATGTTACTAACGGTGGGAATAGTTAGTGGTGGTGTCGTTAAAGGTATCGAACGTTGGTCAGTACGCTTAATGCCTGCGTTGTTTATTATTATGTTGCTGTTGTTTGGTTATGTAATGACCCAAGCCGGTGCAATGGACGGTTTGAAAGTTTACTTACTGCCTAATTTTTCCGATATCCTTAATCCTAATTTACTTATCAGTGCCATGGGCCAAGCGTTTTTCTCAATGTCTTTAGGCGTGGGTACTATGCTGATTTACGGCTCTTATGTTAGCCATAAAGAAAACTTACCTAAACTTGGTGCCGCGGTATCACTTATTGATATAGGTGTCGCCGTGCTTGCAGGGTTACTAATTATTCCTGCAATGTACGTAGCGCTTCATAATGGCGTACAAATTTTTGGTGAAGACGGCAAGTTATTGGCCGAAGACACGCTGATTTTTGCGGTATTACCCTCATTATTTAATACTATGGGCTTGGCCGGAATATTTGTTGCGCTGGCATTTTTTCTTTTAATGTCAATTGCTTCGCTAACATCGTCTATTTCAATGTTAGAAGTTCCGGTATCTTATGTCGTTGAAAAACAAAAAGTAACTCGGCATAAAGCGGTTTGGTTAATTGCGGCGATTATCTTTGCTATTAGCGTGGTGATCATTTTCAATTTTGCTAGCTTGTTTGGTTTTGTTATCGCGTTAACTACGCGTTATAGCCAACCTTTGCTCGGTTTAATGTTATGCATTTTTGCTGGCTGGATCTGGCATCGCAACGAAATTTTACGTGAACTGCAAAAAAATTACGCGAAAGCTGAGTATTCGATGTTCTGGCGAATTTGGCCGTGGTATGTCAAGTTTGTCTGCCCAGTAGTAATACTCGTGATGTTTTATCGTTCACTGTGATCGTGAATTTATTTTCCTATAACAAGAAAAAATTGAAAGGCGCTATTAGTGCCTTTTCTAAATCGGAGTAACACAATGTCTGACAAACAGCCCAGTTTTCTGGATGCTTCTATTCCACTTATCACACTGATCGTTTTATTGTCGGCGTCTGTGTATCTATTTGGTGATAACTCTTCTTACGGTCCGAACCAAGTTGCTTTATTTATGGCCACAGCCGTTGCTGTCGTCATTGGTTTAAAAAATGGCTACCGTTGGTCGATTATTGAAAAAGCCATGGTAAAGGGTGTTTCTATATCACTAGGCGCGGTACTTATTTTGTTATCGGTTGGCGCATTAATAGGTACTTGGATGTTATCTGGTACTGTACCAACATTAATTTACTACGGCTTGCAGCTTATTAGCCCTAGTTGGTTTTATGCAGCTAGCTGTTTGTTATGTGGCATTGTGGCTATGAGCATTGGTAGTTCTTGGACTACCGCAGCAACCATTGGTGTTGCTTTAATTGGTGTGGCTCAAGGCCTAGGTTTGTCACCGGCAATTACGGCCGGTGCTATTGTATCGGGCGCTTATTTTGGCGATAAAATTTCACCACTAAGTGAAACCACGAACTTAGCACCAGCAGTGGCCGGTGCTGATTTGTTTGATCATATTCGACATATGCTGTGGACGACCATACCAAGCTATGCTCTTGCTTTAGTTCTATTTACTATTATTGGCTTTAATGCTGATATTACTTCAGATTTTGCGCGAATTAATGAAATTAGTAACGTGTTACAAGAAAACTTTTCGATTAGCTTTGTCGCTTTAATTCCGCTATTTGTTTTGCTTATAATGGCTGTGAAAAAGGTCCCTGCTTTTCCGACAGTTTTTATTGGCGCCATGTTAGGTGCGGTATGGGCCGTATTTTTTCAGCAAGATTTAATGGCGCGTCTGGTAGAAAAAGATCTGGCCTATGCGCTGGGCTCACTTAAGTTAATATGGCACATATTACACGCAGGGTTTGCTATAGAAACGGGCAACGCTAGCTTAAATTCATTGCTTAGCGGTGGTGGCATGTCCAGTATGCTTAATACTATTTGGTTAGTGTTTTGCGCTATGATGTTTGGTGCAACCATTGAAAAAATTGGTTTACTACGTAAGTTTGTATCGTCAATTTTGTATTTTGCCAAAAGCACGGGGTCGTTAATTACCAGCACTATCGTTACCTGTTTTATTACTAACGTACTAAGCGCTGATCAGTATATGTCAATTGTAATGCCGGGAAGAATGTTTAAAGAAGAGTACGAGCGTCGTAACTTGGCACCAGTTAATCTGTCTCGTACCTTAGAAGATGGCGGCACTATTACTAGCCCGCTAATACCATGGAATACTTGTGGTGCTTATATGCACAGTGTATTGCAAGTAAGCCCGCTAGATTACGCAATGTACGCCTTCTTTAACTTAATAAACCCTGTGTTAGCGATAATTTATGCTTACTGTGGTATTAAAATTCTTAAACTTAGCCCGCCTGATTCCGTGATCAGTGAAGTGGCAGCAAAAGCCTAAAAAGAAGCCTGACTTGTTCAGGCTTTTTTATCAGTATATTTGTAGTAGTTAAACTATTAGGACCGCATTATGGCGCAAAACAGCAGTAGCAGAGTGGCAAAACATCGGCTTGATTATCAACCGCCAAGCTTTTTAATTTCAAAGGTAGCCTTGCGTTTTGAGCTAGATAAAACAGCTACTAAAGTAACATCTGTTATGCAGTTAGAGCGTCAAATTAGCGGCATTGCATTAAAACTAGATGGTCAAGATTTAACACTATTAAGTGTCGCGATAAACGGTGTTGAATTAACCACTAGCCAGTACCAGCAGGATGAAGCTAGCCTTACTTTAGTAAGTGTGCCTGATCGCTTTGAGTTGACGGTAGTTACCCAGATAGCGCCAGTGGACAATACGGCGCTGGAAGGCCTATACATGGCTGGCGATACCTATAGTACGCAATGCGAAGCCGAAGGCTTTCGTCGGATCAGTTATTTTTTAGACCGTCCTGATGTTTTGGCTGAGTATGAAGTAACCATTCAAGCGGATGCTAAACAATACCCCTATTTATTATCTAATGGCAATAAGGTAAGTGAGCACATTGATGCTAAGGGCATGCGCATTAGCAAATGGCATGATCCATACCCTAAACCCAGTTATTTATTTGCCGTAGTCGCCGGTGATTTTGACGTATTAACCGATACCTTTACTACACGTTCAGGTCGTGAAGTAAGCTTGCAACTCTTTGTTGATAAAGGCTATACCAGTAAAGGCGAGTTTGCCGTAGCCTCATTAAAACGAGCAATGCTATGGGATGAACAGCGTTTTAATCTTGAGTATGATTTAGATATTTATATGGTGGTCGCGGTCGACTTTTTTAATATGGGCGCAATGGAAAACAAAGGCCTGAACATTTTCAATAGTAAGTATGTATTAGCGGATGCTAGCACCGCAACTGATCGTGATTATTTTAATATTGAATCAATTATAGGCCATGAATATTTTCATAACTGGACGGGTAATCGCGTAACGTGCAGAGATTGGTTTCAGCTGAGCTTAAAAGAAGGCTTAACGGTATTTCGCGATCAAGAATTTAGCGCTGATATGGCATCGGCTACGCTATGTCGAATTGATGCGGTAAAAATGATCCGTACTGCACAATTTGCCGAAGACGCTAGCCCAATGGCACACCCTATTCGGCCTGATTCCGTAATAGAGATGAATAACTTTTATACCGTCACTGTTTATGACAAAGGCGCCGAAGTTATTCGTATGTTACAAACATTGTTAGGCAAAGAGCGGTTTAATGCGGGTTTAGCGCTGTACTTAAAACGTTTTGATGGGCAAGCAGCAACTTGTGATGATTTTTTAAGTGCGATGCAACAGGCCAGTGGCCGCGATTTAACGCAGTTTTCGCTATGGTATAGCCAGTCTGGTACACCAGAGTTAACGGTTAGCGAATCTTATAACGCGCAATCTGGACAACTAAGTTTGACGGTGCAGCAACATACGCCAAGCACGGCCGATCAATCGGAAAAACAGCCCTTACTTATACCGATAAACATTGAGTTGCTATTAGCTAACGGTGTTAAACAAACGCATTTGTTGCAGTTAACTGAAGCAACACAACAGTTTGTATTTGATGGTATAACTAGCCAGCCCGTTGTAGTTTGGTTGGCACACTTTTCTGCGCCAGTGAAGTTGATTCAACAAGCTGAAGATACAACGTTATTACACATTGCCGCACAGGCTTCAGATGGCGTGGCGCGCTGGGATGCCATGCAGCAATTTTGGAGTAGAAAAGTACAGCAAGTTATTAACGGTGCCGATGCGGTTTTAGTTCTGCCTGAATTGCTATTTACTACTATGCAGCAGTGGCTAAGCCAATCAGGGCCTGATTTGGCCTTAACTGCTGAGCTTTTAACCTTACCTGATTTTGATACCTTAGCTGAGCAATACAGTGTAATTCCAGTTGACGCCATTTTAACGGCGTTACAACAGTTTAAACAACATCTTGCGACTAGGCTACAGGCAGACTTTAACGCCTGTTATCAAAGCATTACCCAAACAAGGTACCAGTATAACGAAGCGTCAGTTGGTCAACGTAGCCTAAAGGCGATATGCTTAAGTTATCTTGCGGTAAATACCGCTGCCCACGCTGAGCTACTTAAAACCCATTATCACCAAGCTGATAATATGACCGATAAAATGTCTGCGCTAGTTGCCAGCCAGCAACACTGTCCTGAGTTGTTCAATGCGCTTGTTAGTGATTTTGCTAATAGCTGGCAGCATGATGCGTTGGTTATGGATAAGGTATTTTCACTTGTCGGCTCTGAACCATCAGAGCCGGTATTTACTGGTATAGAAAAAATGCTAACGCACCCTGTATTTAGCTGGAAAAACCCGAATCGGGTTAGGGCGCTATTTTCGGCATTTTGTTTACGTAACCCACAACAGTTTCATCGAATAGATGGCAAAGGTTATCAATTAATTAAGCAAACCGTGGCAAAGCTAGATCTAATAAACCCACAGATAGCAGCGCGGTTAATAACCCCCTTACTAAGTTGGCGGCGATTCGATAATGAACGTCAACAATTGATGCGCAGTGCTCTGCAATCGCTGGCATCTGAGCAAACATTAAGTAATGATGTATTTGAAAAGGTTAACCGAAGCTTGAACTAATGCACCGTTATTTTTTTAATGCCATGCTTAGCGCAGAACAATGCTATGGTTATTATCGTGGTGACATACGCAACATTATTGTTACTGCTGATGATGGCATGCGCATTCAGCTAAATTTTCGCCATTTTCAGCGTTTTATCGAGTCAAACGGCATCAAAGGCCGGTTTCGTCTAACGCTAGATCAGCAGGGTGGTTTTATTAGCTTAGAGAAAATTAGTTAGAGCTTATACTTTAAACGCATGGTTAAAATAATTACTTGCTTAAAGTACTGGTTTGACCTTTAATTTCATAGGCTTATATAAAAACGTATTGGCTCGTAAATAGCCGATTAAACCACAACAGCTAATATTAGTGTGAAAGATAAACAGAAATATCAAAAACTGAATACAAATCAACAGATTTACGCTCGAGCAGGCCTTGCTTGCTGCTTGAAATGATGTAATTATTTTGACTAAGTGAGCTGAGCTCCGATCAGTGGGCTTAATATTATAATTAAAAAAACATTTATAAATCCTGCAGGGACAGGGGGGAGAAACAAGATGAATAAAAGGTCAATAACCTTTGCTAAGAAACCCTTAGCTGTGGGTGTTGCTTCTGCGCTGTTTGCCTTGTCATTGGCACCGGTACAAGCTGCATCCTGGAGTTTAGGTGATGTTAACATCACTTTTGACTCTACATTTTCTTACGGTGGTAGCTGGCGTGCAGAAGAGCGTAATTTTGATACGATCAGTAAAGTAAATCATCCACGCTTCGATTGGGATGGTTACAACGCCGCAACCAACAATATTTATTTACCATCACAAATTTGGCAACAACCCGGTGCGTACTCAAGTAATGGCGATGCCGGAAATTTGAATTACGATCGCGGCGATATGTTCAGCAGCCTTGCTAAAGGTTTACACGAGCTGTCTATTTCAAAAGACAATATCGGCCTCTTTACCCGCTTTATGTATTTTTACGATTTCGCCTTAATGGACAACGACGTTGCTTATACCAATCCGGTGTCTGGCCAGCGCGTCGATCCTTGTGCTGACAGCGATGCTCGGGCACTAACCTGTCGTGATATACGCCTGCTTGATGCTTATGTATATGGTAATTTTAGTTTTAACGATGGTATGAACCCAGTTACGGTTAAAGTAGGCCAGCAAGTACTAAGCTGGGGTGAAAGTACTTTAATTCAGCATGGTATTAATATTACTCCTATCGACGTAGGCGTAGCCCGTGCGCCAGGTGCTGAGTTAAAAGAAGCCTATATTCCTGTAGGTATGGCAACGTTAAATATTGGTTTAACTGAAAATTTATCTACCGAAATATTTTATCAGTACGAGTGGGTAAATAGCTATCTACCTGTACCTGGTACTTATTTTTCTACTAATGACTTCGCCGGTGAGGGCGGTTACTTACAAAACGTACAGCTTGGTTTTGCCGGTAACCCAGATATTGATCTCGCCCACGTACTACAAAGTTTAAACCAGCTTGGTGCAGGTGTCGCCGGTGGCGTATTAGACCCAAGCGTAGCAGCGCAAGCCTATTTAGCTTATCCAACTAAGGTAACATTGCGGCCGTATGGTAGTGCGGGTGAAATAAAACCGAAAAATGGTGGCCAATACGGTATTAAATTTGACTATTTTGCTACTGATTTAAATGACACAGAGTTTTCAGTGTATTACATGAATTACCATAGCCGAGTGCCGGTAATATCGGGTATTGCGTCAGACTTCTCTCAAATTGGTGCTGATATCGGTCGTTTAGCTGCATTGCAGGCTAGCGGTGGCGTTACTAAAGACAACATTACGCAACTGGCTGCGTTTTCTAAAGCGTTAGTTGAATATCCAGAAGATATTAAATTATATGGTTTTAGTTTTAATACCACCGTCGGCGAAACCTCTGTTGCTGCTGAAATCGCTTATCGTCAAGATGAACCATTACAAATCGATGACGTTGAAATTTTGTATGCAGGTATGCCAGAGCAATTAGCTAATGCGGGGTTACGCCCTGATTTAGCCGGTATTTCACAAATAGGCCGCGATCCAAAATATGGCGCAAAGGTAGCTCCTGGACAAAAGGCGAGTGGTTTTATTCTTAGTGATACCTTGCAAGCACAGATGACATTTACCCATTTATTTGGCCCTACACTGGGCTCGGATAACTTAACCATGCTAGCTGAGGTTGGTGGTATTCGTATTCAAGATATGCCTGATCAAAGTGTCTTGCGTTTAAATGGTCCGAACACCGACCGCAGTGGCGCACCTTTATTAGGGCTAACTAACGGAGAGCTGGTAAATAAAGATGGTTTGCTAACCGGTTTATCTAATGGTGGCGAAACTAATCCATTTCCAACTGCATCAGCTTGGGGCTATCGTTTACTGGCTAAAGCCGATTACAACAACGTATTTGCTGGTGTTAACTTATCGCAGCGCGTTGTGTTTTCGCATGATGTTAATGGTATAACACCAGATCCACTGTTTATGTTTGTTGAAGACCGTAAGTCATTAGCTTATGCGGTAAGCTTCGATTATTTAAGTAAGTGGTCAGGTGAGGTGTCATACAACGTTTTCTGGGGCGGTCAGGGTACAACGAATAACGTTGCAGACCGTGACTTTATCTCTTTCAATATTAAATACTCTATTTAAGGGACGAGCACTAACTATGAATAAACTCACCCTAATTTCGTCAGCAATAGCACTAGTATTAAGCTGTTCAGTATCGGCTAAAATTACATCAGAGCAGGCAGCACGACTAGGTAACGATTTAACACCGCTTGGCGCTGAAAAGGCGGCTAGCGCAGATGGTTCTATTCCTGCTTGGAATGGTGGCATTACTGCAGCACCCGCTGGATACACAGTTGGCATGCATCATCCTGATCCATTTTCAGATGATAAGGTGTTGATAACCATAGATAAATCAAACTTAGACCAGTATAAAAACTTACTAAGTCCAGGTCAGATTAAACTATTTGAAATTTACCCTGATAGTTACAAAATGAATATCTACCAATCGCGTCGTACGGCGTCATTTCCCCAATACGTATACGATGCTACTAAAGACATTGCGACTAAAGCAGAGTTAATAGAAGGCGGTAACGGTATTATAAATGCTGCGATTGGCATTCCGTTTCCAATGCCTGCAACCGGTTTAGAAGCCGTATGGAACCATTTATTGCGCTATCGCGGTGTTGCTGCAAGTCGCAATGGTGGCCAAGCCGCACCAACAGCTACGGGTTCGTACACTATTATTGGTTTTGATGAACAAATTATATTTAAGTACTCAGATCCTAAAGCGACACCTGAAGCGTTAACTCAAGAAAATATATTATTCCGCTTTAAGCAAAGTGTTACTTCACCAGCGCGTTTGGCAGGTACGGCGTTATTGGTACATGAAACCATGGACCAAGTAAAAACACCGCGTCAAGCATGGACTTATAATACGGGGCAACGTCGTGTGCGCCGCGCACCTAACGTAGCTTATGATGCACCAGGTACCGCATCGGATGGCCTGCGTACTACTGATGACTTTGATATGTTTAACGGTTCACCAGATCGTTATAACTGGACATTAGTTGGTAAGCAGGAGCTGTATATTCCGTATAACAGCTATAAGTTACATAGTGATAAAGTAAAATATGCGGATTTATTGCTACCAGGTCATATTAATCCTGAATATGTGCGCTGGGAAAAACATCGCGTTTGGGTTGTTGAAGCTAAACTGAAAGATAATACTCGTCATGTCTACGGTAAGCGGGTGTTTTATATCGATGAAGATAGCTGGCAGATCCATGTTGCCGACCTATACGACAACCGTGATGAATTATACCGTGTTGCGGTAGCGCATGGTCTTAACTACTACGAAGTGCCAACGCATTGGAGTACGTTAGAGGTTTATCATGATCTTAACTCGCGTCGCTATATCGCCATTGGTTTAGATAACGAAGATAAAATGTACGATTTCTCTGTTAAATTAACTGATGCTGATTTCACTCCTGCGGCGCTGCGTCGTGAAGGTACAAGATAAGCAGTTAGTGTTATAACCACGGTTGGCCAAGTGCCAACCGTTTTTATTTTTAATCTTTTATAGAGTAAAAAACTTTAGTATGCGTAAAAAAAATATCTGTCTAACAGCCTTGTTTGCTGTGTTTTGTGCAGCTGCAATGGCGGCTGAGCCGGCTGATAATCAACCGCAGCAAGCTGACATAGCAAGGCTTGCTGAAAAAGTATTGCTTACCGATATTATTGATGTTAATCAGCAAAGTTTGGTTGCAGTGGGTGAGCGTGGGCATATATTAATCAGTAATGATGGCCAAAACTGGTTACAAGCCGTTGTTCCGGTGCAGGCTAATTTGAATAGCGTGTTCTTTGTCAACAAACTGCAA
Source organism: Rheinheimera sp. D18 (assembly GCF_004345025.1). Classification (GTDB taxonomy): domain Bacteria; phylum Pseudomonadota; class Gammaproteobacteria; order Enterobacterales; family Alteromonadaceae; genus Alishewanella; species Alishewanella metallidurans. The sequence continues at coordinate 1,530,579 of NZ_CP037745.1, forward strand.
GGCTGGGCGGTAGGGCATGATGCCAGTATTTTAGTGACCACTGACGGCGGCGCAAACTGGCAATTACAACATTATGCACCAAGTACAGATAAACCTTTGTTTGATGTGTATTTTGCTGATAAAGACCGAGGCATAGCAGTGGGTGCCTATGGTTTATTTTACCGTACTGAAGATGGTGGTAATACGTGGCAAACCGAGTTTCATCCGGAGCTACTTGCCGAAGAAGAGCAAGAATACTTAGAAGAGTTAGCAGAGACTGATCCTGATATGTATGAAGTAGAACGGGGCGCTATTTTACCGCATTTTAATCGGTTATATGCTGACGGCAATGTGCTTTATATGGTTGGTGAGGCAGGTTTTGTTGCAAAAAGTATTGACAATGGCCTTAATTGGAACCGGCTTGAAGCATTTTATAATGGTTCGTTATTCGATATTACTCGCACTGCACAAATGACTTTAATTACCGTCGGTTTACGTGGTAATGCCTTTATTAGCAATGATCAAGGACAAAGCTGGGCAGCGCTTATCTTAAACAAGCAGGCGACGTTAAACAGTGCGTTTTCTGATGATAAAGGCCGCTTATATTTAGTAGGTAATGCCGGTACATTATTAATGAGTACCGATAATGGCGTATCGTTTAAAGACTTTTCGCTAGCAGATGGCAAAGCTATCGTTAATGGTTTGCTCTGGCGCGATCAGCTGTTATTAACAACAGAAGTAGGCATTAAGACGATTAATTTGAGTGAATTAAAATAAAATGAGTTTAAATCGATTAGTTAATAAATTTGAATATGCGCTATTTCGTCATCGCGCGGTCGTTATCTTTGCTTTTGTATTGGCAACGTTATTTTTATTATTTAAAGCCACGACGATCAAGCTTGATGCCGCATTTACAAAAAATATACCGTTAAAACATGAATATATGCAAACCTATCTGCGCCATGCGCAAGACTTTGGTGGTGCTAATAATATTCTTATCTCGTTGTGTGACAATAGCGGCGATATTTTTAATGCCAACTTTTTTGATACCTTACGTAAAGCCCATGATGAATTATTATATACGCCGGGTGTTGACCGCGTTTTAGTTAAATCGCTATTTAGCCCCAGCACACGCTTTGTCGAAGTAGTTGAAGATGGCTTTGCCGGTGGCCCGGTTATTCCTGCTGATTTCGTCGCTAACAAAGCAGGGCTAGCCAAAGTAAAAGAGAATACCGAAAAAGCCGGTATCGTCGGTCGGATGGTGGCCGATGATTACAGTTGCGCCATGATTTCTGCCCAATTATTTGAAGTGGACCCTGACACTGGAAAGCAATTAGATACCATAGGTTTTGCCAATACGTTAGAACATAACATTCGTAATAAGTATCAATCAGATAGCATTAGTGTACATATCATCGGTTTTGCCAAAATGGTTGGCGACGTTGCGAATGGTGCTAAAGGTGTGTTGCTGTTTTTCGCCATTGCGATTGCTGTTACCTCTATTATGGTGTTTTTCTTCTGCCGTTCGATAATGCTAACGGTGTTACCTATTGCTTGTTCGTTAATTGCCGTGATTTGGCAGATGGGATTATTGTCTGTAATGGGCTTTGGTATCGACCCCATGTCTATTTTAGTGCCGTTTCTGGTATTTGCTATTGGTGTAAGCCATGGTGTGCAAATGATTAATTCTACCGGCAAGCGTGTTGCAGCGGGTATGAATGCAAAAACTGCAGCGCAAGCCAGTTTTAGAAAGCTACTGGTGCCAGGTGGTGTTGCGCTGTTATCAGACACCGTCGGATTTTTAACGTTGCTAATTATTGAAATTGGCGTGATCCGTGAACTGGCTATTACCGCTAGCTTAGGTGTGGCAGTAATTATTCTGACTAACTTAGTTTTACTTCCGGTATTAATGTCGTTTGTGAAATTTAGCCAACGTTATAAAGAGCATGCGGCAGCGCCAACGCCCAAGACCGATAAAATTTGGTTTGCCTTGTCAGCGTTAGCCACGCGTAAATACGCTGCGGTTATTTTAATTATTACTGCTGCATTATTTGCCTTTGGTTATATGCAAAGCCAACAATTAAAAATTGGTGATTTACATAAAGGTGCTCCAGCGCTACATGAAGACTCGCGTTATAACCAAGATACCGATCTTATTACTAAACGTTATGCTATTTCAGTAGACTATTTAAATGTGATGGTAGAAACCATCCCTAGTGCCTGTACCGAACATAGTATTATGGCGAAAATTGACCGCTTTCAATGGTTAATGGAAAACATTGAAGGTGTGCAATCTACGGTATCACTGGCGTCGGTTTCCAAATCGATTAACGCCGCCTTTAACGAAGGTAACGTAAAGTGGCGGGTGCTACCGCGTAATACGCAAAGTTTAGTACAGGCATCGTCACGCGTTGAAACCAGCACCGGTTTGTTAAATGCGGACTGCTCGGTAATGCCGGTTATTCTGTTTTTGCACGATCACAAAGCTGAAACTATGGAGCGAGTGGTATTTGCTGCCAAAAAATATGCGCAAGAGCTTAACGATGAACAAACGCATTTTATGCTAGCTTCAGGCCCCGCCGGCGTTATGGCGGCAACCAATGAAGCGGTAGCGGAAGCGCAACAACCCATGATGTGGTATGTGTATGGCGCGGTTATTTTGCTTTGCCTACTTAGCTTTCGCTCACTGCGGGCAACAATATCGGTGATAGTGCCATTATATGTGGTGTCGGTATTGGCAACGGCATTAATGACTTGGCTACAAATTGGCCTTACGGTATCAACCTTGCCGGTTATTGCGCTAGGGGTGGGGATCGGCGTCGATTATGGTATTTATATTTTATCAAATATGACGCCGATGCTGCGCGATGGTGTGCCACTGCGCCAAGCCTATTATGAAGCGTTAAAAGAGCGCGGTAGTGCGGTATTGTTTACGGGTATCACCTTAGCAATAGGCGTAAGTACTTGGGTGTTTTCAGCATTAAAATTCCAAGTTGATATGGGTATTTTATTAACCTTTATGTTTGTGGTTAATATGCTCGGTGCTATTGTCGTATTACCTGCTCTAGCCGCTTTTTTATGGCGCAAAAAATAATTAATTTTATTGCATGAATAAACACGAAAATGGCCGAAAGGCCATTTTCTATTTACTTGTACTGAATAACTTCGCAATAACCCTAAATATCACTGGTTTAACCAGAACAAAACCACCAAATAGTACTCGAAAAGCGCTACAATAGTGACTACACTGCGCACCGGACACGCTCTGGTTTGTTCGGTAGCGCCTGCTGTTAAATGCAGTGACTGCAAAAAGGATACAAAAATGGCATTGAAAGACGGTCAACCCTCTGTATTACTACAAAATGTTAATAAATTAATCAAACAAAAAGTAAAAGATCAGGTTGGCCTGGTCGAGAAATTTGCTTATACGCTGTACGGTAATATGTCTGATGAAGACTTAGATGGCCGTAATGACAGTGACCTATATGGTGCAGCGCTTAGCTTGTGGCAAACATTTAATGGCCATGCTGAAGCTACAGTAAAAATTCGGGTATTCAATCCGGAATTAGCAAAATTTGGCTGGGAATCTAAACATACTATCGTTGAGATGGTGGTGCCTGATATGCCATTTTTGGTTGATTCTGTGCGGATGGCACTAAGTCGTCACAGTATTACGGCGCATTTGCTATTGCATTATCCATTGCAAACCGAACGCGACAACCAGCAACAAATTACTGATTTCTTTAAGCTTGGCAGCAAAGCGAAAGCGAGCACGGAACAAACCGTATTTCATATTGAAATTGACCGCATGACTGATACTGCGGCAATACAGCAGTTAACCGATGAACTGCACTCAGTAATGAAAGACGTGTCACTTGCCGTGCAAGATTGGCAGCCTGTGAGTGATAAACTGCAGCAAGTCATTAGCAACTTGCCTAAGCAAGCGAATAAATGCTCTGCAGAAGATATTACCCAAACCACTGAATTTTTAAACTGGTTAGCTAAAGATAACTTCACCTTGTTAGGCTATCGCGAATATTCAATTACACCGGTAGAAGGTGATTACAAAATTAGCGGTATTGACGCTAGCTCATTGGGTTTAATGCGCCGCTCTGCGTCACGTGATCTGATGTTGTCTGAGCTACCAGAGATTGGCCGTAAGCAGGCATTAAGTAATGCGTTATTAGTATTAACTAAGACCAATAACAAATCACGGGTGCACCGTCCGGCTTATATAGATTACATCGGCGTGAAGAAGTTTGATAAAGACGGTAAAGTTGTTGGTGAAGACCGCTTTATTGGTTTGTTCTCATCATCGTTTTATAACAACAGTGCTGCCGATATTCCGTTACTGAAAAACAAACTTGGCACTGTAATGCAGATGTCAGAGTTTTCAGCCGGTACTCACGCTTATAAAGCGTTATTAAATATTTTAGAAACTTATCCACGTGATGAGTTAATCCAAGCTACAGCCGATGAGTTATTGCATGTCGCGATGGGCGTGCTGCAAATGCAGGAGCGTGATATGACGCGCCTGTTTATGCGTAAAGATAGTTTTGGTCGTTTTGTTTCGGCCATGGTGTATGTGCCGCGCGAGCGTTACAACACGCAATTGCGTAAACAAACTCAGGCGGTACTACAACGCGCTCTGGGTAGCGATGAGTCGGTAGAGTTTACTACTTATTTTTCTGAATCTGTGTTGGCACGTACGCACTACTTAGTACGGATCAACGATAGCCATGTAGAGTATAAAGTGAAAGATATTGAACGTAATCTAATTGAAGCAGCCCGCACTTGGGAAGACAAATTTGAAACCGCATTAATTGGTGCATACGGCGAAGCGCGTGGTCGCGAGCTGATTGCTAAGTATGTTAATGCCTTCCCGCGCAGCTATAAAGAAGAAATGTTACCGAGTGATGCATTAGTTGATATCGGTAAACTTGAAGCGTTAAACGACGATCGCAAGTTAGAAATGTTATTCTACCGTCCGCAAGAAGAAAAAGCCGACAGTAAAGCGGTACGTTTAAACTTATTCCACAAAGATCACCCAATTCATTTATCAGACGTACTGCCAATGTTAGAAAATTTTGGCCTGCGCGTTATTGGTGAAACACCTTATGCAGTGAAATGTGCTGACGGTTCTGTAAGCTGGATCCTAAATTTCACTATGGAATTAAATTGCGCAGTGCCGGCTAACTTTGAAGCGGCCCAGCAATCATTCCAAGAGTCGTTCGCAAAAGTGTGGGGCGGCGATTTAGAAGATGACGGCTTTAACCGTTTAATCCTAAGCGCAGGTTTAAGTGGTCGTGAAGCATCATTACTGCGTGCTTTGGCAAAATATAAGCGCCAAATTGGCGGTACATTTAGCCAATCTTATGTTGAAAGCACTTTCACTCGTTATGCCGAACTGGCTAACTTATTGGTACAACTGTTTAATAGCAAGTTTGACCCAAGCGCTAAAGACGGTGCAGCGGTGTCAGCTAAGTTAGAAGACAAAATAGCGGCGGCACTAGAAAACGTAGCCAACCTTGATGATGACCGTATTATCCGTCGTTATGTCGACATGATTAACGCCATTGTCCGCACTAACTACTTCCAAAAGAGTGCACAGGGTACAGAGAAATCGTATATCTCGTTTAAGATTAAAGCTGATTTAATCCCAGATATGCCAATGCCAGTGCCAATGTTTGAAATTTTTGTTTACTCACCAAGAATTGAAGGTTCGCATTTACGTTTTGGTAAGGTTGCGCGTGGTGGTTTACGTTGGTCAGACCGTCGTGAAGATTTCCGTACCGAAGTTCTGGGCCTAGTTAAAGCGCAAACGGTAAAAAATACCGTTATTGTACCTAGCGGCTCAAAAGGTGGTTTTGTTTGTAAAAAGTTACCAGAAACCGGTGGTCGTGAAGCCTTTATCAACGAAGGTAAAGAATGTTACCGCACCTTTATTCGTGGTTTGTTAGATGTTACCGACAACATTATTCAAGGTGAAATCGTGCCACCAAAAGACGTAGTGCGTCTTGACGTTGACGATCCGTACCTAGTAGTCGCAGCTGACAAAGGTACTGCAACCTTCTCGGATATTTCTAACGGCATTTCTGCAGAATACAATTTCTGGATGGGCGATGCTTTTGCATCAGGTGGCTCAAACGGTTACGACCATAAGAAAATGGGTATTACTGCCCGCGGTGGTTGGGAATCGGTTAAACGCCATTTCCGTGAAGTTGGCATTGACTGCCAAACTACCGACTTTACCTGTGTGGGTATAGGTGACATGGCGGGTGACGTTTTCGGTAACGGTATGTTGTTGTCTAAGCACCTATGTTTGCAGGTTGCCTTTAACCATATGCACATCTTTGTTGACCCAAAACCAAACTCAGCCAAAGGCTGGGAAGAGCGTAATCGTCTGTTTAGATTACCAACTTCTACTTGGGATGATTACGATAAGTCATTGATTTCAGAAGGTGGTGGTGTTTTCTCTCGTAGCGCGAAGGCAATTAAGTTGTCGCCGCAAATGCAAGAAATGTTGGCCACGACTAAAACCAGCATGACACCAACCGAACTGATCCGCGAAGCCTTGATGATGAAGGTCGATCTGATTTGGAACGGTGGTATTGGTACCTACTTAAAAGCTAGCACTGAAACACACGCTGAAGTGGGCGACCGTGGTTCAGAAGCTATGCGCGTTAATGGTAAAGATTTAAAAGCGACTATCGTTGGTGAAGGCGGTAACTTAGGCGCAACCCAACGCGGCCGTATTGAATACGCGCTAAACGGTGGTCGTATTAATACCGACTTCGTTGATAACGTAGGTGGCGTAACCTGTTCAGATAACGAAGTAAATATTAAAATTTTACTTAACACTCTAGTTGCATCTGGCGATTTAACATTAAAGCAGCGTAACCAATTGTTATTGGATATGACGCCAGATATAACCGCGATTGTGCTTAGAGACTGTTACAGCCAAACGCAGAGTATCAGTATTTCGTCATTACTGGGTGCTGAGCAGTTAAAAGAATATACCCGCTTTATTCATGAGCTAGAAAAAGACGGTAAGTTAAACCGTGAACTAGAGTTTTTACCATCTGATGATGAATTAGCTGAGCGCGCAGCGAAAGGCCAAGGTTTAACACGCCCTGAGCTAGCGATACTTACTGCTTACGGCAAAATGGTACTTAAAGAACGCTTAGTACTGCCAGAAATTTACGAAAATGCTTACTTTAAACGTCAGCTATTCAGTAATTTTCCGCAATTATTGCAAGATAAGTACGCTGCAGAAATGGAAAATCATCCGTTAAAAGCCGAAATTATTGCTACTAAACTAGCTAATATGATGGTTAACGAAATGGGCCCTAACTTCGCTCAGCGTATGCAAGAAGAAGCTGGTGCGAGCTTAGGTGAAGTAACGTTATGTTATGCTATTGCACGTGATCTGTTTGACTTGCCAACAATGTGGCATAAGTTAGAACAGCTGGATAACGTTATTTCAGCCACGTTACAAACTAAGTTTTTACACCAGTTACGCCGCACTATGCGCCGTGTAACACGCTGGTTCTTGCGTCATCGCAATAAGGCATTAGATATTCAACAAACGGTTGATTTCTTTAAGCCAGCGTATCAGCAGTTAAGTAAAGATTTATCTAACTACTTAGCACCAGCCGAAGCAGAGCAACTGCTGCAGAAACAAGCTGCGTTAGTAGAGCAGGGTGTACCAGAAGATATTGCGAAATACTTAGCGCAGTTAAGTACCGTATTCTCGGTAATGGATATTGCCCAAGTAGTTGATGCTGAAAAAATGGCATTACCACTGGTTGCGGAAATTTACTTTAAACTAGGTGATAAGCTGGACTTACACTGGTTCTTAGAGCAAATTACTAATCAACCAGTAGCGAATCATTGGCAGGCGTTAGCACGTGCGTCTTATCGTGAAGAGCTAGACTGGCAGCAACGTTCATTATCGGCGGTTGTTGCGCGTAGCTGTGGTAAAACCTGTTCTGCAGATGAAGTTATTTCTACTTGGATCACCGAACATAATGCACTACTTGAACGCTGGCGTTTAATGCTGGCTGAGTTTAAAACTACTAAGAACCATGAATTTGCTAAATTCTCAGTAGCACTGCGTGAATTAATGTTATTAAGTCACCACTGCGACACTGTAAAATAGTAAGTTAACTGGCTACAATACCCCGGCAAGTCCGGGGTATTTTTTTGTTTAAAAAAGGCAGTGTATGTTTTATCCAATAGCACAAAAAGTCATGTTCGCTTGTGACGCAGAGTGGTCACATAACTTTGCTCTAGGTAGTTTAAAACGCTTGGCTCATACGCCTATCGCTGGTTTATGGCGACAAAATTTACCTGTTAAACCGGTTACGGTTGCAGGCATTCGCTTTGATAACCCATTGGGCTTAGCTGCTGGTTTAGATAAAAACGCGGAATGTATTGATGCCTTTGGTCAAATGGGCTTTGGCTTTCTTGAAGTAGGCACGGTGACACCTAAACCGCAGCTGGGTAATGATAAACCTCGGATCTTCCGTTTACCGCAGTCAGAGGCCATTATTAACCGTATGGGGTTTAATAATAAAGGCGTAGATTACTTGGTGCAAAATGTTAAAAACGCCCGCTATAAAGGTGTTTTAGGCATTAATATTGGTAAAAATAAAGACACACCAAACGAGCAGGGCAAAGACGATTATATTCACTGCATGCGCAAGGTTTATATTCATGCTAGTTATATTACTGTCAATATTTCGTCGCCAAATACACCTGGTCTACGCGATTTACAGTTCGGGAATGCGTTACTGGATTTGTTATTAAGCGTAAAAAACGAGCAACTAGATTTACAAGCAAAGTACGATAAATACGTGCCCGTGTTTGTAAAAATAGCGCCGGATATGGATCTCATCGCGGTAAATCAGATTGCTGAAACCCTGCTAAAAAGCAAAATGGATGGTGTTATTGCTACCAATACCACGTTAGAACGCAGCTTTGTGCAAGGGCAGCGTTACGCCAATGAAGCGGGTGGTTTAAGCGGTTTACCTGTACAAGCAAAAAGCACGGAGGTGTTGCGTCAGTTGCGTGCTGCAGTAGGTACTGATATGCCAATTATAGGCGTTGGTGGCATTAATGATGCCGCGTCAGCACAAGATAAACTTGCCGCAGGAGCAAATTTGTTGCAGGTGTATACGGGTTTTATTTATCGTGGCCCAGAGCTAATAAAACAGATCGTAACGAGCTTATAAGGATCCGTAGCTGATCTTGGCACGTTAGAACAAAAAAGTCTTTAACGTGCTGAACAACTTAGTGTACTTATATAAGAGATAGAATTAACAGTTTAATAAATGCAGACAGGGAATACCATGCTTAGGCCATCAGAACACTGGTTCTGGACATACTGTGCACAAAAAGACCGCTTATTGCTAGATATTAGTAATGAGGCACAGTATTGCTCGCCATATAGCGCAGCGCAACTAGCATATAAACCACAGCAGCAACCGTTATCGATAGCTGAAGCGCAAGCATTTTGGCACATGGATGATAGCCTGCAGCAGCTAGATATTGCGCCAGCAGTACGCTTAGAGCTTTGTCTTAGCGGCCTGTCAGCGTTTTTTATGCAACAACAGGCGCATAAAAGCTGGTATTTTCAGCAAGGCACAGGCTGCGATGCCAAGCAATTCGATTTAGTCATACTGCGCGGTTTAAGCAACCAATATGCGTTAGTGTTAAATGCTGAAACTGATTGTGTTACCTGTTTATTATTAGGTGATATTAGTACGCTAGCAGGTAAACACTTAGTAAGACTAAATGTAGTTCGGGTGCTGCGTAACCGTATTAGTCGCTTTAAGGTCGATGCCGCTTATCGTTATACCGCGTAAATTTAACTAGGTTTTATTTCTCTTCGCTAAAGATCCGACTAAACTAGCGGCTATTTTATTGTAGTGGAGCAGCGTTATGTCTGCCGTACCCCCATCATCATCTGAGCTTGCAGCTTTTCTGCAATTGTTAAAGACAGCATTATCAACGCAGCAGCTGATAAAGTTAGTACTTAGTAAGTATCAAGGTGACGAGCCAATTAAACAGCTGCAGATTAGGCCAGTAGAACTAAAGCAGCTATGGCAGCTTAGCTTTACCTATAAATACCAAACTAACGATATAACCCGTAATTTTAGCCCTGAAGAGGCGCTGACAGAAATTACCCAGCTCCTTGGCAAGCAATATGCTGCAGCAAACCTATTTACTACGGAGGTTGAGGCGCAAGTCTCTATCAGTAAAAAAGGTAAAATATTGTTACAACAAAAAGCCTTGCCGCAGCCTATCAACCAAGTGGTCGCTAGCCATAATCGCGAGAAGCAACGTTACCTCAGTTTAGAGCGGCCGTTTTTAACTGAATTAGGCGTAACGGACGCAGAGCACCAACTCATTCCGGCAATGGCACGCAAGTGGAAGCAAATAAATAAATTTCTTGAGGTTTTTTCTGGCGCATTAAAAGACTCTGGCCTAAACCAGCACCAACAATTACATGTGGCCGATTTTGGCTCTGGTAAAGCTTACCTTACCTTCGCTATGCATGATTATTTAACTAATACATTAGCGCTTGAAGCTAAGGTTACTGGTGTAGAGTTAAGACAAAACTTAGTTGAGCTGTGTAATAACACTGCGCTTAAGTTAGGCCTTAACGGCATAGATTTTGAACAGGGTGACGTAAAGCATTTTAAAGCGCGCGGCATTAACGTAATGATTGCGCTACATGCCTGCGATATTGCCACCGATTATGCGATTCATATGGGTATAGCTACCGGCGCCGAAATTATTATGTGCTCACCGTGTTGTCACAAACAAATACGGCCGCAAATGAGAATGCCTAGTGTATTGGCACCTATGTTAGCGCATGGTATTCATTTGGGCCAAGAGGCTGAAATGGTAACTGATAGCCTAAGGGCATTATTACTTGAAGCCTTTGGTTATAGCACTAAGGTATTTGAATTCGTTTCGCTGGAGCACACCAGTAAAAACAAGATGATTTTAGCCATTAAAAATAAACAGAAATACAGCAAAACCGCGATTTTAAAGCAGGTTAATGCGATTAAGAACTTCTATGGTATTAAACAGCATTATTTAGAAAAGCTGCTAAATATTGAAAATGAGTCGGATTAACCGCTGCTGTTGCGTAGATATTCTCGGGTTGATGTGGCAAATTAACACCGCATTAGATAATTAAAATTACAATAATTATAAGGAAGGGAAATGGAAGGCTTTATTAGTGCGCTAAACAGCATTATCTGGAGCCAAGCGCTTATTTACTTGTGTCTTGGTGCTGGCTTGTTTTATTCAATACTCACACGTTTTGCGCAAGTGCGTCACTTCAAAGAAATGTGCAAACTCCTACTTAACAACACCGAATCTGATAAGGGCATTTCGTCGTTTCAGGCATTAGCCGTATCGTTATCGGGTCGAGTGGGTGTCGGTAATATTGCCGGTGTAGCTGCTGCCATTGGTTTTGGTGGGCCAGGTGCTATCTTTTGGATGTGGGTTGTAGCCTTTTTAGGTGCTAGTACAGCTTATGCAGAATCGACTTTAGGTCAAATTTATAAAGTAGAAGAAAACGGCCAATATCGCGGTGGCCCAGCATATTATTTTGAACGCTGTTTAGGCTGGCGTTGGCTAGGTATTGTTTTTGCTATTTCAGCCATTATTGGCTGTGGTATTTTCTTGCCTGGCGTTCAAGCTAATGCTGTAGGTAATGCGGTAACGCAAATTTTTGGTGAAGGCGATATGGTAGTAACCAGCTTCGGCGTGGTCGGCACCCATAAGTTGATAGCCCTAGCTGTTATTTTAATTGTGTTAGCTTTTATTATATTTGGCGGAATTAAACGCATTGCTCATTTCACGCAAATAATTGTGCCGTTTATGGCGCTTGGCTATATCGTGATGGCCTTAATTGTCGTATTTCTTAACATTGAAAAAATACCAGAAGTGTTTTCGCTTATTTTTAGTGATGCCTTTACGGCGCAAGCCGGTTTTGGTGCAGCCATTGGTTGGGGGGTAAAACGTGGTATTTACTCTAATGAAGCAGGTCAGGGTACTGGCCCACATGCGGCAGCTGCTGCTGAAGTAGATCATCCGGCGCAGCAAGGTTTAGTGCAAGCGTTCTCGGTATACGTAGACACCTTGTTTGTATGCACGGCAACGGCGTTAATGATCCTTATTACACAACAATATAACGTGGTAGGTGAATTACCTGCTGGCCAATTTATTGTACAAAACGTGGATGCGGCAACAGAAATTGGTTCTGCCGCCTTTACGCAAATGGCGCTATTAAGTGTGTTTGGTAATTTTGGTCAAATATTTGCTGGTTTGGCGTTATTCTTTTTCGCCTTTACGACTATCTTGGCTTATTACTATATAACTGAAACCAACGTAGCGTATTTAAATCGGGTATTTAATAACAAACTATCGTCTTTGGTATTTAAGTTGCTGTTAATGTTTATGGTTGCTTATGGCACGGTAAATAACGCAGGTTATATTTGGAACATCGGTGATATCGGCGTTGGTATGATGGCTTGGGTAAACGTGATCGGTATTCTGGCAATCTTCTTTATGTATCGGCCAACTATGCGTTGCCTGCGTGATTATGAGCGGCAGAAAAAAGCCGGTGGACCAATTACTTTTGACCCTGTAAGTTTGGGCATTAAAAATGCTACTTTCTGGGAGAAGAAACTAGTAAAGCAACAGACAGAGAAACAGTAATAGTAAGTTGATAGAGCTTAAAACGAAAAACCCGGTGTAAGACCGGGTTTTCTATTTTACGCGAATGAGGTTATTTAACTTGTACTATTTTACAGGTGTTTGATGCACCTATAGTTTCCATTATGTCACCGTAGGTGATAACCACTAAATCACCAGTCTTTAATTCTGCTTGATGTTTTATGGCGTCAATTGCTGCATCAGCTAGTGACTTACCCGTTATTACCGTGCTGTCAAAAAATACCGGATATACACCGCGGTATAGCGCCATTTTATTTAACGTTTTGGTATGCCGAGATAGCGCATAAATAGGCTGTGGTGACGTAATACGCGACATCAGCTTGCCGGTATAACCTGACTCAGTGAGCGTAATAATGGCTTTAATACCGTCTAAGTGGTTAGCCGCGTACATCGCAGATAACGCAATAGTTTCACTAATTTCGGTGAAAGCGACGTCCATACGATGTTTAGATATTTGCACGCTTGGGTGTTTTTCCGCACCGTCACATACTCGCGCCATAGCTTTAACCGTTTCAGTTGGGTATTTACCTGCTGCGGTTTCTGCCGATAGCATTACCGCATCTGTGCCATCTAATACTGCGTTGGCGACGTCCATCACTTCAGCCCGTGTCGGCATAGGGCTTTCAATCATACTTTCCATCATTTGCGTAGCCGTAATTACCACGCGGTTTAATTGGCGAGAACGGGCAATAATCCGCTTTTGTTGGCCAACTAGCTCCGCATCGCCAATTTCTACGCCCAAATCACCACGTGCCACCATTACGGCATCTGATGTACGAATAATGTCATCTAAGGTTTCATCGTCAGCTACTGCTTCTGCGCGTTCAATTTTCGCCATAATACGTGCTTCTGAACCTGCGGCCTTCGCTAGTTCACGAGCTAAACGAATGTCATCACCGCTACGTGGGAAAGATACCGCTAAATAGTCGACATCAATTTCTGCTGCAGTAAGAATATCACGTTTGTCTTTATCGGTTAGGGCAGGGGCAGTTAAACCACCACCTTGACGGTTAATACCTTTATTATTACTTAGCTTACCGCCAACAGTAACTGTGGTATAAACACGCGAACCTTCAACCTTATCTACCGCAAGCTGAATGCGACCATCATCTAACAGCAGTAAATCGCCAGCTTTCACATCTTGTGGCAATTCTTTATAGTCGATACCTACTTGCTGCTCGTCACCTTCACCTTTGGCAAGCTCAGCATCTAGTACGTAAGCATTACCTTCTTCAAGTATTACCGAACCATTTTTAAAGGTTGAAACCCGAATTTTGGGCCCCTGTAAATCACCTAATATAGCGACGTGGGCACCAAGCTTTGTCGCCGCAGCTCGAACCATCTGTGCCCGTTCGCGGTGATCATCAGAGCTACCATGCGAGAAGTTTAAACGGAAAACAGATGCACCGGCTTGGATCAGTTTTTCAATAGATATTTGCGTATTGGTTGCTGGGCCAAGGGTGGCGACAATTTTAGTTCTTCTATGCATGATTACTTCCTGCTAGTTACAAAGAGGGCGGTGTTGAATGACGTTAGTGTAATGTAATTTAATTACAGAATATAGCTTAAGACTGAAGAAAACGACCAACGCCGCAGTTGCTATGACCACTGTCCTTGGTTTAGTTGTTAAAATCTTTTCTATCAAAACGCGACCCACGAAGGCTGTCTTTTACCTTTTTCAAATTTTCTCTAAATTTGCTGCCGCGCCGCAGTGTGAAACCGGTAGCTAAGATATCTATTAACACTAACTGAGCAACGCGTGACGCCATAGGCATATACATATCAGTGTCTTCAGGTACATCTAACGATAATACCAAGGTACACTCTTTTGCTAGCGGGCTATCGTATGACGTAATGCCAATGACGGTAGCATCATTTTCACGAGCTATAGTTGCGATATCACATAGGTTTTTGGTTCTGCCGGTATGGCTAATGCACACGACTACATCACCCTCTGTACTATTAATGGCGCTCATGCGTTGCATCACAATGTCGTCGAAACAAACAACAGGCACATTAAAGCGAAAAAACTTGTTTTGCGCGTCGTGCGCTACCGAAGCAGAAGCACCTAAACCAAAAAATGAAATCTTTTTGGCTTGGGTAAGTACGTCTACCGCACGATTAATAGTGTTAATATCTACCCGTTGTCTAGCGGTGTCTAACGCTGCCATTGTCGATTCAAATATTTTAGCCGTATAGGCTTCAGGACCGTCGTCTTCTTCAACATGACGGTTAACATAGGGCGTGCCGTTGGCTAAGCTTTGCGCTAGATGTAGTTTAAAATCAGGAAAGCCTTTAGTATCAAGCCTGCGGCAAAACCGGTTAACGGTAGGCTCACTTACGTTAGCCATTTTTGCTAATGTGGCTATGCTAGAGTGTATGCTAACTTGCGGGTTAGCCAGAATAACGTCAGCAACTTTGCGTTCTGATTTACTAAAGTTAGTTACATTATTGACGATTTTTTCTAGCACATTCATCCGGTGATCCCTAGCTTATAATTAGGCTGATACAATTTGTTCTGTAGTATGTTGTCTTTCTTCACGTCAACAGAAAAGTATTAAAGTTACTACAAAATAACAGATCCGTTGCTAAGGCTGCCTTATTATATAAGAATAGTCAAAACATTACGCAATTCGTAATTTAATTACGTTATATTTGGTTTACAAGCTTAATCCGCTGCGTTAGCATCGGTTAAGTGTTGTAAAATTACATATATTTTAAGGGTTAGATATGGCAGCAACTGCGCAAAACTCTGCATGCGATTTAATTTTATTTGGTACCAAAGGTGATTTAGCGCGGCGGAAGCTATTACCCGCTATGTACCAATTAGAAAAAGCCAATTTGTTTTGTGTCGACTCTCGCATTATTGGTGTGGCGCGAGATGAGCTATCGACCGAAGAGTATACTGAGCTGGTATTAACCAATCTAAATAAGTTTCTTAAAGAACCTCTAGATAACGAGGTATGGCAGCGGTTACAGAAAAAACTCACTTACGTGCAGTTAGATCTCACTAACGAGCAAGATTACCAAAAGCTTGCCGATGTTACTAACTGCAATAAGCGCGTACCTGTAAGCTATTTTGCTACGCCACCGTCATTATTTGGCGCTATATGTAAAGGGCTTGCGTCTGCTGGTTTAGCTACAGGATCGGCGCGGGTGGTATTAGAAAAACCAATTGGTCATGACTTGGCTTCATCAAAGATAATTAACGATCAGGTTGCTGAGTTTTATGATGAGAGCCAGATCTACCGTATTGACCACTATCTAGGTAAAGAAACCGTACTCAACTTGTTGGCGCTGCGTTTTGCTAACGCTATTTTTGCTAGTAATTGGGATCATAACTCTATTGATCACGTGCAAATTACCGTTGCCGAAGAAGTTGGCGTAGAAGGCCGCTGGAGCTATTACGACGATGCCGGTCAAATGCGCGACATGGTACAAAATCATCTATTACAAGTGCTTACCCTAATTGCCATGGAGCCTCCTGCACGGTTAGATGCAGATAGTATTCGTGATGAAAAGCTTAAAGTGCTCAAAGCACTACGTAAAATAGATCTCAGCAACATTCAAGAAAAAACCGTGCGAGGCCAATATGCCAGCGGTTTTGTTGCTGGTAAAGCTGCACCGGGTTATTTAGAAGAGGACGGCGCAAGACTAAATAGTAGAACTGAAACTTTTGTCGCCATAAAAGTAGATATTGATAACTG
Organism: Rheinheimera sp. D18; assembly: GCF_004345025.1. GTDB lineage: Bacteria > Pseudomonadota > Gammaproteobacteria > Enterobacterales > Alteromonadaceae > Alishewanella > Alishewanella metallidurans. The sequence continues at coordinate 1,547,024 of NZ_CP037745.1, forward strand.
GCGTTGGGCTGGTGTGCCATTTTACTTGCGCACGGGTAAGCGAATGGCATCTAAGTTAAGCGAAGTTGTTATTAGTTTTAAGCCGCAACCACATAATATTTTCCACGCTACCTACAGCCATTTACCTGCTAATAAGCTCATTATTCGTTTACAACCGGATGAAGGCGTTGAAATCCAAGTATTAAACAAGATACCAGGCTTAGGTGAAACCATGCGCCTGCAGGAAAGCAAACTGGATTTAAGCTTTGACGAAACCTTTAAATCACAGCGTATTGCTGATGCTTACGAGCGTTTATTACTGGAGGCTATGTTAGGTAATCAATATTTGTTTGTGCGACGCGATGAAGTAGAACATGCCTGGCGCTGGATTGACGGTATTTTAGATGCGTGGAAGATAAATAATGAACCACCAAAGTCATATCAAGCAGGAAGCTGGGGTCCGGTTGCGGCTATATCGTTACTAGCTCGTGATGATCGTAATTGGGAGGAATAAATTATGATGCAGTTACACAAATTTAATGACACTACAGCACTGAATGCCGATTTTTCCGATAGGTTGGTAACTATTTTACAGCAGGCCATTACGCAACGCGGCGCGGCGTATTTAGTAGTTTCCGGTGGTAAAACACCACAAGCCTTATTTACTGCACTCAGTCAGGTTAATTTAGCCTGGGATAAAGTTACGGTATTGTTGGCAGATGACCGTTGGTTAGATGATAGCCAAACTGACTCAAACGAGCGGTTAGTTAAAGCTACTTTATTACAAAACAAAGCCAGCGCGGCCCGTTTTATTAGCCTATATGCCAATACGCCATCAGCCTTTACGGGGGCTGCAGAAGTACTGCCGCGCATTAGCGCTTTACCCACTTTTGATGCAGTCATTCTGGGTATGGGCGAAGATGGCCATACTGCCTCTTTATTCCCATGTAGTGCACAAATAACGGCAGGTTTAGCTGAGGGGGCACCTGCTGTATTAGCAGTAGAACCGACTACCGCACCTTACCAACGTATGTCGCTTAGCCTGCCACGATTATTAGATAGTCGGCATCTATTTTTGCATTTAGTTGGCAGTAATAAATTGGCGGTACTTAATAAAGCGATGGCAGAGCAAGACGTATTAGCTATGCCAATACGAGCATTCTTACAACATCCGCTAGCGCAAGTTACGGTAATGTATAGCGACACCTAGGGAGTAAATGGAAAAATGGTTATGTTACCTGAGATCCAGCAAGTGACCGACAGTATTATTGCCCGTAGCCAAAAAAGCCGCGAAATTTATCTGCAACGTATACAGGCGGCTAGGTTAAAAGGACCGCATCGAGGCGTATTAAGTTGCGGTAATTTAGCCCACGGTTTTGCCGCGTGTAATTCGCAAGATAAAGGCGATTTACGCAGTTTAACCAAAGCAAATATTGGCATTATTTCGTCGTACAACGACATGCTGTCGGCACATCAACCTTATGAGCACTATCCTGCATTATTAAAGCAAGCGGTATCTGAGGTGGGAAGTGTCGCGCAGTTTGCCGGTGGTGTGCCAGCAATGTGTGATGGAATTACTCAGGGCCAGCCCGGTATGGAATTAAGCCTGCTTAGCCGTGACATCATTGCTATGTCAGCAGCGATTGGCTTGTCGCACAATATGTTTGATGGCGGTTTAATGCTGGGTATTTGTGACAAAATCGTGCCAGGCTTGTTTATGGCAGCAATGAGTTTTGGTCACTTACCCTTTGTGTTTGTGCCTGCGGGGCCAATGCCGTCCGGTATTCCTAATAAAGAAAAGGCTCGCGTACGGCAGTTATTTGCAGAAGGAAAAGTAGGCAAAGAGCAGTTACTTGAAGCTGAATCGGCATCTTATCATGCTGCAGGCACCTGCACCTTCTATGGCACAGCCAATTCGAATCAGTTGGTTATTGAAATTATGGGGCTGCATTTACCCGGTTCGTCCTTTGTTAATCCCAGCACTTTGCTTCGTGATGAGCTAACTAAAGCTGCGGCCCGCCAAGTAACACGTTTAACAGATTTAGGCCCAGATTATCTGCCAATCGGCCAGATGATTGACGCTAAATCTATTGTTAATGGCATTGTTGGCTTATTGGCTACCGGTGGTTCAACTAACCATACTATGCATTTAATTGCGATGGCGCGCTCTGCCGGTTTTATCGTTAATTGGGACGATTTCGCCAAACTGTCTGCGGCTACGCCGTTATTAACGCGTATTTACCCGAACGGACAGGCCGATATTAACCACTTTCAACATGCCGGTGGTATGGCACTGCTTATTCGTGAGCTACTTGATGCCGGTTTATTACACGAAGACGTACAAACTATTGCCGGTAAGGGCTTGCGCCGCTATACCCAGCAACCGGTTATACAAGACGGTAAATTACAATGGATAGAGGCACCGGCCCAGTCGTTAGACTTTGATGTACTGACCTGCGTAAGTAAACCGTTTAAAAGCCATGGTGGCCTTGAAGTGTTATCGGGTAATGTCGGGCGCGGTGTTATTAAAACTTCAGCGCTACGCGAAGGTACCGAAGTGGTAACGGCGCCAGCAGTAGTATTTTCTAGCCAGCATGAGCTCGACGCCGCGTTTCAGGCCGGTGATTTAAATAAAGACTGTATTGTTGTAGTGCGCTTTCAAGGGCCTAAAGCCTGTGGTATGCCAGAGCTGCACAAACTTACGCCGCCACTTGGCGTGTTACAAGACCGTGGTTTTAAAGTTGCTTTAGTCACTGACGGTCGTATGTCTGGAGCATCAGGTAAGGTACCAGCCGCTATTCACGTAACGCCAGAAGCACTGGATGGTGGCAATATTGCACGCATTCAAACCGGCGATATGATGACGGTAGATGGTTTAACCGGCCGCTTAGAGCTACTCATTTCGGACGCAGATCTCGCTGCGCGCGAAGCGGTAACGCTTAGCATGCAAGATAATCTTCATGGTATGGGCCGAGAAATGTTTGGCGCATTGCGTAGCCAACTTACCGGCGCGGAGCAAGGCGCATGCAGTTTATTCGGCACCGAGGAGCACCTGCATGGCTAACTTGCCAACTTATGCCATTGTGGCTGATATTGGTGGTACCAATGCCCGTTTTAGCCGGGTTGATCTGACAACCTTAGCGCTAGATAAGGTGGCGGTGTATGCCTGTGCCGATTTTGCCAGCCTAGCCGCTGCACTTATACATTATCAAACAGAACAACAGTTGATGCTAATGAAGCATGTCGCTATTGCCATTGCTTGTCCGGTTAACGGCGACCAAATTAGCATGACTAATTTTCATTGGCAGTTTTCAGTAAATGCTATGCAGCGGCAGCTAGGCTTAGAAGCACTACTGGTTATTAACGATTTTACTGCCGTCGCCATGTGTCTGCCCGCATTAAATGCCGAACAGAAGGTGCAAGTGGGTGCGGGAGAAATACAACAGGGTAAACCTATGCTAGTGCTGGGTGCCGGTACCGGGCTTGGTGTTGCCTATCTATTAAAGATTGACGACACCTTTATTCCATTACCAAGCGAAGGTGGGCATACCGAATTTGCGGTGCAAACTGAGCAAGAATGGTTTATTAAGCAACAATTAGCCAAAGAATACGGCCACGTATCAGCCGAACGAATATTATCTGGCCCTGGGCTGGAAGCAATATTTAACGCCTTGGCACGCTATCGAGGGCAAGACGTAGCACCGACAAGTGCCGCACAAATTGCCGCACAGGCACTGACGGGGAAGTCTGAATTGGCCAAAGACAGTGTTAACCAATTTTTTGCCAGTTTAGGCAGCGTGGCTGGCGATCTGGCATTAACTTTAAGTACCTTTGGCGGCGTTTATATCGCCGGTGGTATTACGCCCAAACTGTTACCACTGATGGCTGATAGTGAATTTAGATCTCGTTTTGAAACAAAAGGTCGATTAAGTGCATTTAATCGCCAGATCGCAACCTATGTTGTTACTGCTGCTCAGCCCGGTTTAGTAGGCGCGGCAGTGTATTTAAAACAATTTTTGGCGAGTAATTAATATGGCATTTAAAAATTGGCAGTTACAACCCCAAACCTTATTTAACCAAGGGCCTGTAGTGCCAGTTATTGTGGTTAAAGATCTCGCCGATGCTGTACCTATGGCCAAAGCGCTAGTGGCCGGTGGTATAAAAGTATTAGAAGTAACACTGCGTACACCTATTGCGCTGGACGCGATCCGTTTACTCGCAAAAGAAGTACCTGACGCCATTGTTGGTGCCGGTACTATAACTACGCCAGAACAGTTACAACAATGCATTGCCGCTGGAGCTAAGTTTGCAATAAGCCCCGGCCTTACACGTGAATTACTGCAAGCGGGGAAAGACGCCAGTATTCCGCTTATTCCAGGCATTGCCAGTATTTCTGAGTTAATGGAAGGGGTGAGCTTGGGTTATAGCCACTTTAAATTTTTTCCGGCTGAAGCCGCTGGTGGCGTAAAAACACTAAAATCGATTTATGGTCCATTTGCTGACGTATGCTTTTGCCCAACGGGTGGCATTAACGACAGTAATTTTATGGATTACTTAGCGTTACCCAACGTGAAATGTGTTGGTGGCTCTTGGATCGTACCTGACGACGCCATAATACAAAAAGATTGGCAACGCATTACCGAGCTTTGCCAAGCCGCAGTAATTAAAAGCCGCGCCTAACCTGTTGCAGCCTAATAACCATTAACGCCTAGTTTTAACTAGGCGTTTGTTTTGAGTTTACGTTCAAATAAGCGTATAGTAGCGCACTTTTTGCCCTTGGTAGTTTTGTCTACCTAGGTATCAGTCCTAACCTGTTCTGGAACACACTGTGATATCAACTGCTAACATTACAATGCAATTTGGCGCCAAGCCGTTGTTTGAAAATATTTCAATTAAATTCGGCGATGGTAATCGCTACGGTTTAATTGGTGCGAACGGCTGTGGTAAATCCACTTTTATGAAAATTTTAAGTCGTGAACTTGAGCCAAGTGCGGGAAATGTGTTTGTTGAACCTAATCACCGTGTAGCTAAGCTGCACCAAGATCAGTTCGCATTTGAACAATATTCGGTAATAGATACCGTTATTATGGGGCACGGCGAACTTTGGGCAGTAAAAGAAGAACGTGATCGTATTTACTCTAGTGCCGAGATGAGTGAAGAAGATGGTATGAAAGTAGCTGACTTAGAAGTTGCTTTTGGTGAAATGGACGGTTACACGGCAGAATCGCGCGCTGGCGAATTGTTAATTGGCGTCGGTATTCCGGTCGAGCAGCATTTTGGTTTAATGTCAGCCATTGCGCCCGGCTTTAAATTGCGGGTATTACTGGCACAAGTACTGTTTGCTGATCCAGAAATAATGCTGTTAGACGAACCTACCAACAACTTGGATATTAATACTATTCGTTGGTTGGAAAACGTACTAGCTGAGCGCAATAGTACTATGGTTATCATTTCGCATGACCGTCACTTTTTAAATAGCGTTTGTACGCATATGGCTGATTTAGATTACGGCGAGTTACGTTTGTATCCGGGTAATTACGACGAATATATGTTTGCTGCAACCCAAGCACGCGAGCGTTTATTGTCAGATAATGCGAAGAAAAAAGCCCAAATTGCTGAGCTACAAACCTTCGTTAGCCGCTTCTCTGCTAACGCCTCAAAAGCTAAGCAGGCTACATCGCGTGCCAAACAAATAGATAAAATTCAGTTAGACGAAGTCAAAGCTTCTAGCCGCGTTAACCCATTTATTCGTTTTGAACAGCAAAAGCAGCTATATCGCTTAGCGCTAGAAGTAGAGGGTTTAAACAAGAGTTTTGGTGAGCTTAGCTTACTTAAAGATTTAGGTTTAACTATTGAAGTTGGCGAGAAAGTAGCCATTTTAGGTGCGAATGGTATTGGTAAAACTACGCTACTTAAATGTTTAGTAGGTGATTTAAAACCCGATTCAGGCATGGTGAAATGGTCAGAAAACCATAAGATTGGTTACTACGCTCAAGATCATGCGCATGAGTTTAGCGAAGACATCAGTTTGTTTGACTGGATGAGCCAGTGGAAGCAGCCGTCTGATGATGAACAAGCGATCCGAGGTATTCTTGGCCGGTTATTATTTTCACAAGATGAGATTAAAAAGTCGGTTAAAGTACTATCAGGTGGTGAAAAAGGCCGGATGTTATTTGGTAAATTAATGTTACAACGGCCAAATATTTTAGTTATGGATGAACCGACCAACCACTTGGATATGGAATCGATAGAATCATTAAACTTGGCATTAGAGCATTATAAAGGCACGTTAATATTTGTTAGCCATGACCGTGAGTTTGTATCTAGTTTAGCCAGTAGAATCATTGAAATAACCGATAAAGATATTCGTAATTTCGTGGGTACGTACGAAGAGTATCTCGCGGCACAAACCGTGTAATAACAAGCATAAAGCCGGGCATTCACGACCGGCTTTATTGTTTTTCTACTTGAATTTTCTACACAACATCCCCATGTCTAGTTAGTCCATATTTATTTACGCGCGGTAACACACTGTTTTACCTAGAAAGGTAAAACGATATTTCTATTTTATGCTATGTTAAAACGGTGTCCGTGCTCATTAAGAGGAAGCGCTATGAAAATTAATATTGGTATTAACGACGTGCAACGTAAAGCCATTGTCGAAGGTTTATCTGTACTGCTTGCCGACACCTATACATTATATTTAAAAACGCATAATTATCATTGGAACGTAACTGGGCCAATGTTTCAAACACTACACACCTTATTTGAAACTCAGTATATGGAATTATCAACTGCGGTTGACGATATCGCTGAGCGTATTCGTGCGTTAGGTGAGTTTGCGCCGGGCTCTTACAAGGCTTATGCCAAATTAACATCAATTAAAGAAGCCGATGGTATTCCAAGTGCTGAAGAGATGATTAGAGATTTAGTTAATGGCCAAGAAGCTATTGCTAAAACGGCACGTTCATTGGTTAAAACCGCTGAAGATGCTGAAGACGAAGTAACCTTAGATATTTTAACGCAACGCATGACAGTACATGAAAAAACGGCCTGGATGTTACGTAGTTTAGTCGCCTAAATTTAACCTATTACAGGTCAGTCTGGTCTGGCCTGTAATAGCTTGTGGCACGCTAAGCGCATATAAACGACGTTCTAACAAAAAACACTAAGTTTTTCCCAGCAAACCTTGTAAAATCGTATCAAGCAGTAACACTTATAGTTAACGCACCATAGTGTGTGTTCGCTACGGGAGATAATATCCAATGAAAGCTTTGCAATATGCTCAGAATGTTGCAGATCTGTTTGCCTTGCCGGAAGGATATTTACATGCAAAGCAGCTGATGGACTCTGACACCGCAAGTTTGGATGAAGTCGCCGACGTGATCATGTTAGATCCGGTGTTAACCTCTAAGCTTCTAAAGTTGGCCAACAGCGCCATATACAATTTACCTTACCAAGTAGAAAGCGTCAGCAAGGCCCTTTTAATTTTAGGTAAAACTCAAGTTTATAACTTGATCCTGAGTATTGGCATTTCATCGGCATGTAGCAAAATTGACACCTCAGCCATTGATCTTGAACGGTTTTGGGAGCAAAGCATTAATGCGGCGCTAATCGCTCGCTTTCTTGCGCAGTGCTGCCTGCTAAAACCTACCGATCGGTATTATGTTGCAGGTTTACTGCACAATATTGGCGAGTTAGTGGTTTTACAAAATAACCCAGTACAAGCACAAAACTGTCAAAATTACACGGCAAGTGAACGGCCATGGCAAGTGCAACAGCGTGAACTCGGTTTTACCTATGCCGATTGCGGTGCCGAGTTACTGCATTTATGGCAATTACCCGACAGTATTGTCGAACCTATTGCCTTACAGCATAGCCATAATTTTGTGCAGAAAAATAAAGCGCAGCTCGTAACATATTTGGCCACACGTTTGGCATTAGCTAACCAGCATCCAGAAATTTATTCGATAAAAGAATTGGTCGATCCTTTTGTGCTCGAATTATTACAACTAAGCCAACAAGATGTGCTTCGCGCCATTGATTTTTGTAATACGGAAGGCTTATTTATCCTATCGGTACTAAATCCTAGAATTAGCACCATTTATTAATTTTAAGCTAGGCAAGGTGCCATAGTGTTACCTTGTCTACTTTCGGATGTCTATTAATGAAAAAACTCCCGCTGTATACCGCATATTCAGGCTCTGCATTATTAGAAACGCCATTGTTAAATAAAGGCAGTGCTTTTACGCAAGAAGAACGTTTAGCCTTTAATTTGGCAGGGTTATTACCGCCCCGTTATGAAACGATTGAAGAGCAAGTTAGCCGTGCTTATATGCAATATAAAAGCTTTGACACCGCGATTAACAAGCATATTTACTTGCGGGCCATTCAAGACAATAACGAAACTTTATTCCATCGCCTGCTGCAGCAGCATTTAGAGGAAATGATCCCGATTATTTACACGCCAACGGTGGGTGATGCGTGTGAGCAGTTTTCTGATATTTACCGCAGCGCACGTGGCTTATTTATTAGTTATAACGATCGGCATCAGTTAGATGAAGTACTAAGAAACGCCACTAAACGTAAGGTAAAAGTGATTGTCGTCACCGATGGTGAACGTGTGCTTGGTCTAGGTGATCAGGGCATTGGCGGCATGGGCATTTCTATTGGTAAATTGTCGTTATATACCGCATGTGGTGGTATTAGCCCTGCTTATACCTTACCGGTAATGCTGGATGTGGGTACCAACAACGAAAAACTGCTGAACGACCCAATGTATATGGGCCTTAGACAAAAGCGGGTAGCACAACAAGAATATGATGAATTTGTTGAGTTGTTTATTCAAGCGGTAAAACGTCGTTGGCCCGAAGCGATTATTCAGTTTGAAGATTTTGCCCAGCCTAATGCTATGCCAATATTACAGCGTTATCGCGATAAAATTTGCTGTTTTAATGATGATATTCAGGGCACTGCAGCAGTGACAGTAGGTACCTTGCTTGCTGCTTGTCGCAGTAAAAATGCTAAGTTATCTGAACAAAAAGTGGTATTTGTTGGTGCCGGTTCGGCCGGCTGTGGCATAGCAGAGCAGGTTATTAGCCAAATGGTGGTTGAGGGAATTAGTGAAACTCAAGCGCGTAGCCAAGTGTATATGATTGACCGTTTTGGTTTGCTTACCTGCAGCACCCCCGATTTACGTGATTTTCAACAAGCCTTAGCACAACCACAAAGTGCCATAGATAGCTGGAGCTATAGCGGTGCGTTTCCAACGCTACTTGATGTAATGAACTGCGCCGCACCGGGTATTCTAATAGGTGTGTCCGGACAGCCCGGTTTATTTACCGAAGCGGTAATTCGCGCTATGAAAGCGGGCACCACAACGCCTATTATATTTCCATTAAGTAACCCGTCGCGTCAGGTTGAAGCCACACCTGAGCAAGTTATAAATTGGACTGATGGCGATGTCATTATTGCTACCGGTAGCCCCTTTGCGCCGGTAACCTATAACGGCAAGCAATATGCTATTGCCCAGTGTAACAATAGTTATATTTTTCCCGGTATTGGCCTTGGCGTAATAGCGAGCAAGGCACGGCTTATTAGCGATGAGATGTTACGCGAAGCCAGTAAAACCTTAGCTGCGGCGTCACCAAGAGCGAATACAGGTAGTGGTGGTTTATTACCCGCATTTACAGAATTAGCGGCACTAAGTAAGCAGATCGCCTTTAACGTGGCTAAGGTTGCGATACAGCAAGGTTTAGCCTTAGAACTTGACGATGCGCAATTACAGCAGAAAATTGATGATAATTTTTGGTTGCCGCAATATCGGCAGTACAAACGGGTTAGTGCTTAAACCAGTATAAGTTCAAGCCAGACAAAGCTGGTTACAATTAAGGCTTATATTAAAAACCGATTACAGGGTAGGCTGTGTTTAATAACTACTAAAGTAATAAGGACGCGTTTTTATGTATAAGTCTTTGCTTACGCTGGCAATTGCCAGCGTTATCACAGGTTGCAGCCCTGCAACTGAAACCCCAACCAACAGTGCGGCCAATGTTGTTGCAGAGCAAAAGCAGCAATCAGAGACCGAACGCTTAAATCAATGGTTTGACATAAAATATAATGAACAACTGCAGCAAAGCCCATTACAAATGACGTTTTTGGGCCGCAAAGATAAGTATGACCAAATTGATGATGTCTCTATTGCTGCAGAAGATAAACAGCTAGCTTGGTTAGCCGCTACCGTGGCGGAGTTAAAAAGCCAATTTGATTACAGTAAGTTAGAGCCTGAAGCGCAAACCTCTTATGACATCTGGGTTTATCAATATGAGCAAGCTAAAGAGGGCGTAGCCTTTCGCCACAATGCTTATGTATTTACTCAAATGCAGGGCATACAGAGCATGTTGCCGCAAATTCTTATTACCTTTCACAAGGTAGATAATATCGATGATATGCAAGCCTATGTTAAACGTATCGATGGCATTAGCCACGCACTTAACCAGTTGCTAGAGCGTGCTAAAGACAATGCAAAGCTAAATATACGTGCGCCGCGTTTTGCTTATGAGGGCGTAGTAGCACAAATTAATAATTTGATTACTGGTGCGCCTTTTATTGATGCCGAGCAAGATGTTCCGCTATGGGCCGATGCCAAAGATAAAATTGATACTCTGGTTAAAGCTGATAAGTTAACGGATAGCCAAGCTAAACAGCTAGCTGATGATGCAAAGACAGCGTTAGAAACCCAATTTTTACCTGCCTATACCGCACTTAAGCAATGGTTAGAGCAAGACATTCAGTTTACTGATGATATAGCGACAGGCGTAGGCAAGCAGCCTAATGGTGTCGACTATTACAATTATCAATTAAAAGTATCAACCACTACCGATTTAACCGCCGAGCAAATTCACCAAATTGGCTTGAACGAGGTAGAGCGCTTAACTAATGAAATGATCGCAATAAAAAACAAAGTAGGTTTTACCGGCGATTTAAAAGCCTTCTTTAAATTTATTAAAGACGATGATCAATTTTACTATCCTGAGACAGATGCTGGGCGTGAAGCATATTTAGAGGATTCACGTCAGTACCTTGCGTTTATTAATCAGCGATTACCCGAGTTCTTCGGAATTTTACCCAAAGCTGATCTGACAGTGAAAAGAGTAGAAGCGTTTAGAGAAGAGCCAGGTGCAGCACAGCATTATTTCCCTGGTACCCCAGATGGTGCAAGGCCAGGTATTTACTATGCGCATTTGTCTGATATGCGCTCTATGCCAAAAAATGAAATGGAGGCCATTGCTTATCACGAAGGTAACCCAGGCCATCATATGCAAATATCTATTGCGCAAGAGTTAACTTCGGTACCCACATTTCGCACTCAAGCTGGCTTTACCGCATATTCCGAAGGTTGGGGGTTATATGCCGAGTTATTAGCCAAAGAAATGGGTGCTTATCAAAACCCGTATTCCGATTTTGGCCGTTTGATCACTGAAATGTGGCGTGCGGTGCGTTTAGTGGTCGATACAGGGCTGCATGCTAAAGGCTGGAATGAGCAACAAGCGATAGATTACTTTTTAGAGAAAACGCCCATCGCTCAAGGTGCGGTTATTTCAGAGGTACGTCGTTATATTGTTTGGCCTGGCCAAGCAACCGCATATAAAATTGGCATGTTAAAAATAGTAGAGCTACGCAGTAAAGCGCAAACTGAGCTAGGTGATAAGTTTGATATTCGCGCCTTTCATGACACAGTATTAGGTGGCGGTGCATTGCCACTTAATGTGTTAGAAAAACGGGTTAATAACTGGATTGCTAGCGTAAAAGCCGCTTAAGTATTAATTTGTTTTAGGTTAAATAAGGCTGTTGTTATAACAGCCTTTTTATTTATACCAAGACAAACAGCTATAAATTGAATGGAATAAAATCAGAGCTATTATGGCGCTCTGGTAGCTGCGCGCCGTCACCAAACGAGCGATTAACTAAGTGACCACGTTTTACCGCTGGGCGCTGTGCCAGCTGCTTAGCCCAGCGTAAAACATGGCTATAACTTTGCACATCTAAAAATTCTGCCGCGTTATATAGTTGGCCCAACACTAAGCCGCCGTACCACGGCCAAATGGCCATATCAGCAATACTATATTCATCACCAGCTATATATTCGTGCAGCGCAAGTTGCTTATCTAATACATCTAGCTGGCGTTTTACTTCCATGGCATAGCGATTTATTGGGTATTCGTATTTTTCTGGTGCATAGGCATAAAAATGACCGAAGCCGCCACCTAAAAAGGGGGCACTGCCCATTTGCCAAAATAACCAGCTCATTACTTCGGTGCGTTTTGCTAAGTCTTTGCTTAAAAATGCATTAAATTTATCGGCCAGATAAACTAAAATCGAACCTGACTCGAATATGCGCATGCCATTAGTGGTGTCCAATAAAGCCGGAATTTTTGAATTTGGGTTAATCTCAACAAAGCCACTGGCAAATTGATCGCCTTTACTAATATCAATTAGCCACGCATCGTATTCAGCTGCGCTATGGCCAGCAAGTAGCAGCTCTTCTAACATTATGGTTACTTTCACGCCGTTGGGAGTAGCCAATGAATACAACTGCAATGGATGTTTACCAACCTGCATTGCTTTGTTATGAGTAGCACCTGAAACAGGGCGATTAATATGGGCAAATTTACCCCCGTTTTCGCTATCCCAGGTCCACACTTTGGGCGGGGTATAATTGTTAGTCATAAAAAGCTCCTGATTTGGTTTAATTAAAATTAAAGAGATAATTAATTTATCCGGTATTTTGCTTAGTGTTCCGGCAAGATTGCGTTATTATTTTGCTGCTAAGCCAATCTCTCAATTAACACTGCGCATTTAAAACGTTTTGTTTTTTTAATGCTGTGCAGTGGTATTGGCCTGTTTCGTTATTTTTAATGCTATAAGGTAAATTATTATGACGCATCCCATCAGAGTGGCCATTGCCGGTTATGGCAATTTAGGCCGTGGTGTTGAAGCTGCACTAAAACAAAACCCCGATATGCGCTTAGTTGGCGTATTTAGTCGTCGCGCGCCAACGAGTGTTACCTTACTTGATACTGATGTACCAGTATACGCTATGGCCGATATTGAGCAGTATCAAGACGAAGTTGATGTGATGATACTGTGCGGTGGCTCTAAAACCGACTTACCCGAGCAGGGGCCGTATTTAGCACAGTTTTTTAATACGGTTGATAGTTTTGATACTCACGCCAAAGTGAATGATCACTACGCAGCTTTAAATCTATCGGCAGAAAAAACTGGCCATGTTGCCATGTTGTCTGGTGGTTGGGACCCCGGTTTGTTTTCAATTAACCGTTTATATGGTGAGGCTATTTTACCTGAAGGTAAAACTTACACCTTTTGGGGTAAAGGCTTAAGCCAAGGCCATTCTGATGCCATACGCCGCATTGCTGGCGTGCAAAGTGCTGCGCAGTATACCTTACCGATTGAAGCGGCGATTACACGCGTACGCAGTGGTGAGCAACCAGAGCTTACCACTCGAGAAAAACACACCCGCGAATGCTATGTGGTATTAAAAGCCGGTGTTGACGAGGAAACAGTGCGACATACGATTGTAACTATGCCTGACTACTTTGCCGACTATGACACCAAAGTACATTTTATTGATCAAGCTAGCTTTGATAAAGATCATAGTACAATGCCTCACGGTGGTTTTGTTATTCGTAGTGGAGTAACCGGCGATAATAATAAACAGACCATAGAGTATGGTTTAACCTTGGACAGTAACCCCGAGTTTACCTCAAGCGTGTTAGTGGCTTATGCTCGTGCGGTACATCGTTTAGCCTTGTCTGGTGAAGTAGGGGCAAAAACAGTATTTGATATTGCACCTAGTTTGTTATCGGCAAAAAGCCCAGCGCAGCTACGTGAAGAATTACTATAACAACGCTAATGGCAAATTGTGGTTGCTAAGAAATAGAAAAGGGGCTTTGCCCCTTTTCTTGTTAGTGCATAGGCTTAAGCTGTATTAGAAATCAGCATTACCTGGTGTACGTGGGAACGCGATAACATCGCGAATATTATTAACACAAGTAACGTACGACACTAAACGTTCAAAGCCTAAACCAAAACCGGCGTGTGGTACGGTGCCATAACGACGTAAATCACGGTACCAACCGTAGTCTTCTTTATTTAAGCCCATTTCTTCTAAGCGCTTATCAAATTCTTCTAAACGCTCTTCACGCTGGCTACCACCGATAATTTCACCAATACCTGGTGCTAATACGTCCATTGCTGCAACCGTTTTACCATCGTCATTTAAGCGCATATAAAAGGCTTTAATGTCTTTGGGGTAATTTTGCATAATAATTGGCGCGCCAATATGTTCTTCAGCAAGGTAACGTTCGTGCTCTGATTGCAAGTCAACACCCCATTCCACAGGGTATTCGAACTTTTTGCCACAGCTTTTTAAAATGTCAATCGCGTCGGTATAATCCATACGGACAAAGCTAGAATTAACCAGTTTTTCTAAACGAGTTATCGCAGTTGGGTCAATGCGCTCGGCGAAGAACGCCATGTCGTCAGCACGTTCAGTTAGTACGGCTTTGCATACGTATTTCAGCATATCTTCGGCTAATTGCGCGATGTCTTTCAATTCAGCAAAGGCGACTTCTGGTTCAATCATCCAGAACTCGGCTAAGTGACGGCTGGTATTTGAATTTTCGGCACGGAAAGTTGGGCCAAAAGTATAAATTTTTGACATAGCACAAGCGTAGGTTTCGCCGTTTAACTGGCCAGAAACTGTTAAGAAGGTTTCTTTACCGAAAAAATCTTGGCTGTAATCTACGGCGCCTTTATCGTTACGCGGTAAGTTTTCAAGATCTAAAGTGCTAACACGGAACATTTCACCGGCACCTTCAGCGTCTGAACCGGTAATAATTGGTGTACTGATCCAGTAATAACCTTGTTCATGGAAGAACCGATGTACCGCTTGAGCTAAACAATGGCGCACCCGAGTAACAGCACCCATAATGTTAGTGCGCGGGCGTAAATGCGCGTGTTCACGCAGATATTCCATGCTATGACGTTTTGGTGCCATCGGGTAGGTATCTGGGTTTTCTACCCAACCTAGTACTTTAATATCGCTAGCTTGCAGTTCAAATGCTTGGCCTTGGCCTTCAGATTGCGCAATAGTGCCGGTAACGCTTACTGAACAAGAACTGGTTAGGCGTTTTACTTCTGATTCATAATTAGGTAATTCAGCAGGTATAACCGCCTGCACAGCATCAAAGCAGCTGCCATCATGAATAGCTAAAAAGGAAATGCCGGCTTTAGAATCGCGGCGGGTGCGGATCCAGCCTTTAACAGTGACAGTATCACCTATGGCATAGCGACCAGCTAAAACATCTTTAATAACGGCGTGCGTCATGCAACAAACTCCAGAGGGTGTAAACTTAGCAAAGTATGTTCACTAATATGTTCACGAACTATGTTTAATAATGGGTTTAAGACTATGTTTAGTACTGCGCATAGTAAACGATATAAGGCATATAATGATACTGAGCCAAGCGCACAACACAAGTAAAAGTTACTAGGACAATTAAATTGATTTCAGACCAAGATAAACCAGAGAAATTTGAACGCCGCCAAGGTCCAGATCTACTGTGTAGAGGTTTTAGTTGGCTCGCAATATTGGGCTGGTTATTGTTTATTGCCGGCCTTGTGCTGGCGCACTATGCCAGTCCAGATCTCGAAACGGGTTTAGTACGTTATTGGGATATCAATATTCGCGCCGATTGGCAGCCGCAGCTTACGCAATATTTACGCTACCTATTATGGGCAGCGATATTGAGTAGTAGCTTAAGTTTATTATTAAACAAAATGCGCTTACGCCGCCGTGGTGATCATTTACACTTTAACATTATTATATTATTGCTCAGCAGTATTGGCTTATTGCTGTACTTATATTGGCAGGTGTAAGCATTAGCAAGTTTAAACACCAGTAATAACACGCATGGCGTGGGTTAGCTTGCTTAGCTCTGCTTCAGTAATAATAAACGGCGGCATGACATAAATAAGGTGATTAAACGGCCGGATCCACACACCTAGCTCGACAAACTGTTGCTGCAATACGGCTACGTCCACTTTATCGTGCATTTCAAGTACGCCAATAGCGCCTAGCACCCGCACATCTTTTACCTTTGGCGAATTACGACAAGCGGCTAGCTCACGTTTTAACTGAGCTTCAATGGCTGGCACCTGCCATTGCCAATCGCCATACTCAATAAGTTGTAAACTGGCATTTGCTACTGCGCAGGCGAGCGGGTTTGCCATAAAAGTTGGGCCATGCATTAAACCGCCGGCGGCGCTTTGGCTAATACCGCGTGCCACTTCATTGGTACACAAGGTGGCGGCCAACGAAATGTAACCGCCACTAAGGGCTTTACCAACACACATAATATCGGGCTGAATACCTGCATGCTCACAAGCAAATAGTTTACCGCTACGGCCAAAGCCGGTAGCAATTTCATCGGCAATTAATAGTATATGATAACGGTCACAGAGTTTACGCGCTTGGCGTAAATATTCAGGGTGGTAAAAACGCATACCACCATAACCTTGTACTATAGGTTCAACAATAAGCGCGGCTATATTGGTGTGACATTCAGCTAATAGTTGCTCTAAAGCGCTAATGTCATTAGCAATAAAATCGCCGTCAAAACGGCTTTCCGGTGCGGGTAAAAAATAGTGCTGCGCTAATAAGCCGGCAAACATATCGTGCATACCATCAACCGGATCGCATACTGCCATCGCGGCAAACGTATCGCCATGATAGCCCTTTCTTAGGCTTATCAGTTTGGTTTTGCTTGGTTGCTCACTGGCTAACCAATATTGCAAAGCCATTTTTATCGCAACTTCTACCGCAATAGAGCCACTATCGGCTAAAAAAACTTTGGTTAAATTGCCGGGCATCATCTTTAGTAAACGCTGGCATAGCTCAACCGCCGGCGGGTGGGTTATGCCGCCGAACATTACATGTGCCATTTTGCTAAGTTGTGTCGTTATGGCGTCATTTAATGTCGGATGGTTATAGCCATGCACAGCAGACCACCAAGACGCCGTGCCATCGATAAGCCTCTGGCCGTTTTCTAATATCAACTCACAGCCTTGTGCTGCAACTACTGGATATACCGGTAACGGCTTGAGCATAGAGGTATAAGGATGCCAAATATGCTCGCGATCAAACGCTATATTTATGCTCATTTAATAACCTGTAGTAAAGTTTGGCCTTTTGCTGGCATTGACAAGGCTGAGGTGGCGGTTAGACTAGCCGAAAATGTTTATAACCTCAATCTGAACAAGGATTATTATGCAGGCAGCAGTGCGCCACGATTGGACCTTGGCCCAAGTTAATGCATTATATGCGTTACCATTTAATGATTTATTATTTCAAGCGCAAACCATACATCGTCAGCATTTTACACCGAATGAAGTGCAAGTAAGCACCTTGTTATCCATTAAAACTGGCGCTTGTGCTGAAGACTGTAAATATTGTCCGCAAAGTGGTCATTATAATACCGGTTTAGAGCGTGAGCGTTTATTAGAAGTTGAAAAGGTGCTGACACAAGCAAAAGCGGCGAAAGATCAGGGTGCTACTCGTTTTTGTATGGGCGCCGCGTGGAGTAACCCAAAACAACGCGATATGCCCTACATTATTGAAATGGTGCAAGGCGTGAAAAATATGGACCTAGAAACCTGTATGACACTTGGCATGCTTGATAATGAACAAGCGAAAACGCTAGCGCAAGCGGGCTTAGACTATTACAACCATAACCTAGATACCTCACCTGAGTTTTACGGTGAAATTATTACTACTCGTACTTATCAAGACCGTTTAGATACACTAAGCCACGTGCGTGATGCCGGCATGAAAGTGTGTTGTGGTGGTATTTTAGGTATGGGTGAAACGGCCAATGATCGTTCCGCATTATTAATGCAATTAGCCAATTTGCCTGAACATCCAGAAAGTGTACCAATTAACATGCTGGTAAAGGTCGCGGGAACGCCATTAGAAAATGTTGAAGATTTAGACGCGTTTGAGTTTATTCGTAGCATTGCGGTGGCGCGTATTATGTTGCCGCAAAGCCATGTGCGTTTATCGGCTGGTCGCTCGCGGATGAATGAACAAATGCAAGCGCTGTGTTTTTTCGCTGGCGCTAATTCAATATTTTATGGCGACAAATTACTTACTACCGATAACCCTGAAGCTGACGCCGATATGTTGTTGTTTGCCAAGCTAGGTATTAAGCCAGAACAGCGCCATGATGTATCAGATGAAGCGCATACTTTGGCGTTAACCGAAGCGATAAAAGAGCAAGCTAACCCGCCATTGTTTCACGCAGCGGGCTAAATGCAACCAACGAAAATTGCCCAGCTGCAACAGGCGTTAACCGAACGTGCGCAGCAACATTTGCTACGCACGCCACAAACGCTACAGCAATATAGTGGCCGTTTGGTGCAAATAGCTGAGCGCAATTATTTAAATTTTTGTGGTAACGACTACTTAGGTTTAGCTAGCGCACCGCAGGTATTGCAAGCTTATGCGGACGGTGCATTAAAATACGGCGCGGGTAGCTCGGGCTCCCCTTTGGTTACCGGCCAGCATCAGATACATCAGCAACTCACTGAACAATTGTCTGATTGGCTAGGCGTAGAGCGCGCCTTGTTATTTTCCTCCGGCTTTGCTGCTAACCATGCCATGCTTACGACGTTAGCAGATAAACAAGACACGCTGCTGTTAGACAAGCTTAGCCATGCCTCGTTAATTGATGGTGCGCTGCACAGCAATGCTAGCTTTAAACGTTTTTCCCACAATGACACTGCCGCATTGGCGCAGCTATTGGCAAAGCATAATGCAGCAATGGTGGTGACCGAAGGTGTGTTTAGCATGGACGGCGACAGCCCTGATTTAACAAGCATGCTGGCGCTGTGCAATAAGCATAGCGCTATGTTGTTGTTAGACGATGCGCACGGTATTGGTGTGCTTGGACCACAAGGCGAGGGTTCGGCGGCGGCGCAGGGCGTTAGTAATAATCAGCTACTTTGCACTATGGCCAACTTTGGTAAAGCTCTTGGCGTAGCGGGGGCCTTTGTTGCTGGTAGTAAAACGGTAATTGATTACCTAGAACAGTTTGCTCGGCACTATGTTTACAGCACCGCGTTATCGCCAGCCTTATGTGCGGCAGTACTTAAAAGTATCGGTTTGTGCCGTGTTGAGCATTGGCGCCGCGACAAACTGCAAAGCAATATTGCGCTATTTCGCCAGTTAGCTGACGATTTACCTTTGCTGCCATCACAAACTGCAATTCAAGTTGTGGTGCTTGGCAGTAGCGAGCGCGCTTTGGCCGTTAGCCAACAGTTAAAAACGGCTGGCATTTGGCTTAGTGCTATTCGCCCACCTACAGTAGCTAAAGGCAGTGCTCGTTTACGCATTACGCTTAGTACACAACATACTGAGCAAGATATACAGCTGTTAGTGCAGCAATTAAGGCAATGGTTATGACAGTGGCTATGCAGCCAATATCCGAGCGTTTTATATCACAGGTTGCTAATAGTTTTAGCAAAGCCAGTGAGCAGTATATTACGGCAGCACGTTTACAGCAGCAGGTTGCACTTGATGCTTTAACGTTGCTACCAGCCGATCGACGCGGGCAGTTACTTGATATTGGCTGCGGCCCAGGCTGGATCCATCCCCGTTTTAGTGCCTATAGCACCGGCTTCTCTGCGGTCGATTTAAGCCAAGGTATGTTACAAAAGGCAGCGCAGCAGCAATTAGCCACACGTTATATTCAGGCTAATGCAGCATCACTGCCGTTACAAAACCAAAGTATTGATAAAGTGTTCTCCAGTTTAATGCTGCAGTGGTGCCCAGATCCCTCGGCAGTCCTGGCTGAGATTAGCCGAGTGCTAGTACCAGGTGGGCGTGCCGTTATTACCACGTTGATTGATGGCACATTAACCGAGCTAAAGCAGGCTTTTGCTAGCATTGACAACCAGCAACATGTTAACTCGTTTTTAGTACAACAGCAGCTTTGTGCTGCGGCCGCACAGGTGCCTAATGTGAGCTGGCAATTTACACAGCATAGCTATCAGTTGTATTACCCTGATGTAATAAGTTTAGCTAAAGAGCTAAAAACCTTAGGTGCGAACCAGGTAGCTAAACGTCATGCTGGCGGCCTTACTGGGAAAAATTACTGGCAACGGTTAGCGACAGCCTATAACCAAAACTGCACTGCATTAGGTTTACCTGCAACCTACCAAGTGTTGATTATTAGCGGGGTTAAACATGGCTATGAGTAGGCGCCTAAATACGTCTATTTGCATGGCTAGCAGTTTTATTACTGCTACCGACACTGATGCTGGCAAAACGTATATCAGCACTATGTTACTGCACGGTTTTAAGCTGCTTAAACTAACTGCTGTAGGCGTAAAACCAATAGCGGCGGGTGTTGACGCCGATGGATACAATAGTGACGCGTTACTGATGCAACAGCATTCCGGTATCGCGTTACCCTATTCGCAGGTTAACCCTATTTGTTATGCACCTCCAGTAGCACCACATTTAGCGGCTATTAATACCCTGCAGCCGATAGACGAAGCGGTGCTAAATAGCGCGTTACACCGCTGGCAACAGCTACCAATACAACAGTTAATTATTGAAGGTGCGGGTGGTTGGTTATTACCTATAAGCGAGCAACGCTATTTAGCGGACTGGGTCGTTGAGCAGCAATTGTCGGTAATATTAGTGGTTGGAGTAAAGCTCGGCTGTTTAAACCACGCCATGCTAACGGTGCGTGAAATTGAACGCAGCGGCGCAAAGCTAATAGGTTGGATCGCAAACTGTATTGATACAGAAATGGCACTGCTTGAGCAAAATATTGCTGATTTACGCCAACGTATTACCGCACCCTGTTTTGCGGTAATACCCTATGCTGCTAATACCGCAGCATATCAGCAGCTAGCGTTACAACTCGCTAGCCAATTACAGCTAGCGCAACAGCGCTGATAAATCAGCTTGTGCTATTAACGGCGTTTTCTTACCACCTTGAAATAAAAAACCACCGGCGTCGCCCAATAAAGTTAAATTATCCGCAGTGCACTTAAGTGCGCTACCTTCAGGCAGTGCAATAATAGGCGTGGTTGGCTGCAACTGCATAAACTCAGCTAAGCGCATATCTCGGGTTTCACCGTGAAAATCAGCTAGCGTTACATTGCTATAATGCGGGTTTAATTGCAGCGGTAATAAACCTAACGCATTAAATGAGGCAGGTTGCACAATCGGCATATCATTGGTGGTTTGAATGGTTGCACCGACAATGTTACTGCCAGCACTCCAGCCAATATAAGGGATGCTTTCGGTTACGCGTTGCTTGATGCTATCTAAGATATCTAATTGATATAACTTATAAAGTAGGTGAAATGTATTGCCGCCGCCGACACAAATAGCTTGGGCATTTTGCAGCGCTAATTTGGGCTTGGTAGACTGGTGTAAACTACTAACCTTTATCGCTAGCGGCTGTAACGCTTGCTGTACCTTGGCTAAATAAGCATCGTAACTAATGCTCACACCAGCATAAGGAATAAATAGTAGTTCGGTAATACCCTTTAATGTTTGCTCAATTAATGGCATATAGGGTACAAGATAGTCGCTACCATTGGCGCGCGAGCTACTTAACAACAGTAATTGCATGATAACATCCTTTTAAACTACACAACCTTATCCTTTTAGTTTGTCCGATTGTAGCGAATTATCCTACGCCAGACACCTTTTCTTACAAATTATCGTGTTGCTTGCAATTGAATTAGCAAGATATGCCCATATAGTTCGAAGCAGTATGCCATTTGAGGTAAAGCAGTATGAAAAGAGTTTTTTTATTTTTACTTACCAACTTAGCGGTAATTTTAGTGCTAAGCATTGTGCTAAATGTTGTATTTAGCTTTTTAGGCATCGATCGCAGCGGCATTGGTGGTTTGTTAGTGTTTGCCGCCATCTTTGGTTTTGGTGGTTCGTTTATTTCGTTGGCTATTTCAAAATGGATGGCCAAGCGCTCTACCGGCGCTGTAGTTATTCAGCAACCACGAAATGCTACCGAGCAATGGTTAATGAATACGGTGGCACGCCAAGCTAAAGCAGCCGGTATTGGTATGCCAGAAGTAGCCGTTTACGACTCGCCAGAGATGAACGCCTTTGCCACAGGTATGAACCGTAACGACGCCTTAGTGGCCGTAAGTACGGGCTTATTGCGCAATATGCGTGAAGATGAAGTAGAGGCCGTGTTGGCGCATGAGGTATCGCATATCGCTAATGGTGATATGGTTACGCTAACCTTGATCCAAGGTGTGGTAAATACCTTTGTTATTTTTCTGGCCCGTTTAATTGCCGGTATGTTGAACAATAGTGGTAATGATAATAATCGTGGCGGTGGCATGGCATATTTTATTACCGTAATGGTACTGGAAATGGCCTTTGGTGTGCTGGCTAGCATTATTGTGATGTGGTTCTCTCGCCAACGCGAATACCGTGCTGATGCCGGTGCGGCCAAACTAGAAGGTAACCCAAATAAAATGATTGCGGCATTAGAGCGGTTGAAAAACAACCATGAAAGCCGTTTAGAAGGCAGTATGATGGCATTTGGTATTGCTAGCGGCGCGGCGAAGTCTGAATTGTTTTTAAGCCATCCACCACTGGAAAAGCGTATTGCTGCGCTACGTAATCAAAGATAAAAAGCAAGCTTATAACGCCACTAACTCAAAGGTTAGCGGCGTTATATCAACACATTATTCTGGAACTTATTCTTGAACTTTGCGGACAAATTCTGATTTTAAGCTCATCTGACCAAAACCATCAATTTTACAGTCAATATCGTGATCGCCGTCAACTAGGCGAATATTCTTCACTTTAGTGCCAATTTTTACTACTGACGATGAACCCTTAACTTTTAAGTCTTTAATTACGGTTACCGTATCGCCATCTTGTAGCACATTGCCAGCAGAGTCACGTATTTGTGTGGCATCATCACTAGTATCCGCGTTAGCAGACCATTCGTTGCCGCATTCCGGACACATTAGTAACGCGCCATCCTCATAGGTATAGCTCGACTGACATTTAGGACAGGCAGGTAATGTACTCATTATAAGGCTCCTTACAAAAGGCGGGAGTATAGCTTAAACGCGTGCCACTTTGGTGACTATTAATCTGGCGAATAGTCGTAATAGCCGCACAACACTGGCATCGATAGTGGTTTTTGATATTGTAAACCGCAAACGCTAGCTATGGAGTCACTATGATTACGCCGCCAACTATTCACGCATTTTTACCACCTAAACGCATTCTTATGGGGCCGGGGCCATCTGATGTGCACCCGCAAGTATTAGCAGCACAAGCTCGGCCAACAGTGGGGCATTTAGATCCGCTGTTTATTGGCATGATGGATGAGTTAAAACAGCTACTGCAATACGCGTTTCAAACTAAAAATGAAATGACGCTTGCGGTATCAGCACCAGGCAGCGCGGGTATGGAAACCTGTTTTGTTAACTTGCTGCAACCGGGCGATACGGTAATTGTGTGTCGTAACGGGGTATTTGGCGAGCGCATGCGACAAAACGTAGAGCGCTGTGGCGCGATAGCCATTACGGTTGATAATGCTTGGGGTGAGCCAGTAAACCCACAAGCCGTTGAAGCCGCACTAAAAGCGCATCCTGAAGCTAACTTTGTGGCCTTTGTGCATGCTGAAACCTCAACCGGTGCGTTATCTGATGCGAAAACACTGTGCGCGCTGGCACGGCAATACCAGTGTTTATCTATTGTTGATGCCGTTACGTCATTAGGCGGTGTTGAGCTTAGGGTGGATGAGTGGGGTATTGATGCAATTTATTCTGGTAGCCAAAAATGCTTGTCTTGTGTTCCGGGTTTATCACCCGTGTCGTTTTCGCCAGCAGCAGTAGCGCGAATTCAAGCGCGAACCCTGCCAGTACAAAGTTGGTTTTTAGATCAAACCTTGGTAATGAGCTATTGGAGCGGTGGCGCTAAGCGTAGTTATCATCATACCGCGCCGGTAAATGCGCTGTACGCACTGCATGAGTCATTACGTTTATTAGCAGCAGAAGGCTTAGAGCAAGCTTGGCAGCGCCATAACGACATGCATCAGTTGTTAAAACTCGGCTTAGAAAGCTTAGGTTTAAAGTTTGTCGTAGCCGAGCACTGCCGATTACCGCAATTAAACGCGGTATATATTCCTGCTGGCGTTGATGATGCAGCAGTACGTAAACAGTTATTAGAGCAATACAATTTAGAAATCGGTGCCGGTTTAGGTGATTTAGCCGGTAAAGCGTGGCGTATTGGCTTAATGGGTTATGCCGCAAGACGAGAAAACGTGGCGCTGTGCCTAAAAGCACTAGAAAACGTATTAGCTTAATCAGACCTCTTAATCAGGCATCTACGACACACAATATTGTTAATTGGCCGTTTTTGTTTGGCTGTGTTTGTTGCTTCTGGTAAGTTGAAAGCGAAAACAATAAACAATAATGAGGCCAAAATGAAATTGCGTTATTCAATGCTAAGCACAGCCTTGCTTAGCATTCTTGCGTTACCATTGCATGCTGTTCAGGGATACTACCGCTCACCAACTTTACAACAAGACAACGTGGTTTTTACTGCCGAAGGCGATCTCTGGCTTGCTAATGCGCAAGGCGAGCCGGCGCGCCGCCTTACCTCGCATTTAGCTGAAGAAACCCAGCCACTGTTATCCGCCGATGGTAAAACCCTTGCCTTTGTTGCTAACTACGACGGTAGTAGTGAAATTTATACCATGCCGATAAGTGGCGGCGTGGCCAAGCGTATTACCTTTGAAAATAGCCGAGTTAATATTCAGCAGTGGCTAGCAGATGGCCGTATTTTATATGCTACTGACAGCGCTGCCGGCCCTGCTAATTATTGGTTATTAAAGCTGGTTAACCCCAATAATATGCAAACCGAAACGATACCGCTGGCAGATGTGTCGGGTGGCAGCATTGATGAAAAAAATGGTGTGCTTTATTTTAGCCGTTTTGGCTTACAGCTTACCGGAGATAATGCCAAGGTTTACCGTGGCGGTGCTATGGGCGAGTTGTGGCGCTGGACATTAGGCAGTAAAAACGAAGCCACGCGGCTAAGCAAAGATCATCAAGGTAGCATTAGCCAGCCGGTGTATCAACAAGGTCGGGTGTATTTTGTTAGTGATGCTAACGGCAATAGCAATATCTGGTCGGCGGCTACTGATGGCTCAGATGTCAAAGTACATAGTGCACATACCGATTGGCGTGTTGGTCGTTTAAGCGTATCTAATGGTAAAGCGCTGTATCAGTTAGGTGCCGATTTACGCCTACTTGATTTATCAAGCGGTAATGGCCAAACACTAGCACCAAACTTGTCGTCTGATTTAGTGCAGCAGCGCGAACGTGTAATAGAAAACCCGTTACAGTTTTTTAACTCGGCGTATTTTCAAGCTCAGCAAGCCGATAGTGACAAAGCGGTAATTACCGCACGTGGTCAAATTGCGGTTAGTAGCATTGGCCAGCAGCGTTTAGTGCATATTAGTACCCCAGAAAATAGTCGTTCTCGCGAAGCTGTGTTATCAAAAGATGGTAAATGGGTCTATGCCATTAATGATCAAAGCGGTGAGCAAGAAATTTGGCAATTTGCCGCGGATGGTTCAAGCGAGGCAAAGCAGTTAACGAAAGACGGTAAAACCTATCGCTGGCAACTGAATTTATCACCTGATGGTGAGTATTTAGCACATGATGATAAAAACGGTGACTTATGGTTGCTTGAATTAAAAACTGGCCGGAATAGTAAAATTTATACGGGGGCTACCGGCTTATCTGAATACGAAGATATTACCTGGTCAGCCGATAGTAATTTGCTCGCTTTCACCTTCAATGGTGCCTACAGCGAACGGCCACAAGTTGTGGTTTATAACCGTATTGATCAACAAAGCGCGCTAGTGACGTCTGAAAAATACCCATCTTACTCACCCGCATTCAGCCCTGATGGGCTTTGGCTATATTTTGCCTCTGATCGACATTACAACGCAACACCTGGTCATCCGTGGGGCGATCGCAATATGGGGGCACTATTTAACCAACGGACACAAATTTTTGCGGTGAGTTTAAAGCAGCAGGCCTGTTTTGCTTTTCGTCCACAGCAAGAGCTGGATAACTGTGACAATGACGCAGCCACCGCCAGCCGTAGTGCTAAAAAAGCCAGTTTAGTTGATTGGGATAGTTTATCTACCCGTTTATGGCAAGTTCCGGTTAATCCGGGTAACTACGGTAAATTAGCTGTAAATGATAAACGGCTGTATTTGTTAGAACGAAATAGTGGCAAGCCGGCGTTAAAACACATTGAGCTAACGCGCAGCGACGCTAAGGTAGAAACTGTTGCCAGCGATATTGCCGATTATCAATTGTCTGCTGATGGTAAAAAGCTATTTTTGCGCAAAACGGGCAATAATGCCGCCGGTGCAATGTTTATCATTGATGCCGCCGCGAAGACGCCAACAGAAATGGCTAAGTTCAAGCTTAATATCGACAGCTGGAAACTCAGTATTAACCCAAGTGCTGAATGGCAGCAAATGTTTACTGATGCTTGGCGAATGCACCGCGACTTTTTGTTTGATAAAGGTATGCGCGGTTTAGATTGGGCGGCAACGAAACAAAAATACCAACCGTTATTAGCACGAGTAACCGATCGCTTTGAGCTAGATGATATTTTAGCGCAAATGATGGGTGAACTTAACGCGCTGCACTCTCAAGTGCGCGGCGGTGAATACCGTAATGACGCCCTAGCCAGCAATGGTAGTAGTTTAGGTGCCGAGTTTGATGTAACAAAAGCCGGTATTGTTATTCGGCATATTTATCGCACCGACGCTGAATTACCAGAGCAGGCCGCTCCACTGGCCAAGCCGGGGGTAAATGTTAAAGCGGGTGACACGCTAACGGCGGTAAATGGTCAGGCGGTAACTAACCTTGCTGAGTTAACTCAGGCATTAAATAACCAAGCTGGTAAGCAAGTGTTGCTAACCTTACAGCGCGCTAAGCAGCAAATTAAAACCGTAGTTACGCCGGTTAGTAATGGCAGAGATAGCACCTTACGTTACCAAGATTGGGTTACTGCCAATCAGCAAACGGTAGCTAAAGCCAGTGCGAACCAATTTGGTTATTTACATTTGTACGCTATGGGCGCTAATGATGTGGCCAGCTTTGCCCGTGAGTTTTACGCTCAGTATAACAAGCAAGGGCTGATTATTGACGTGCGCCGAAACCGTGGCGGTAACATTGATAGCTTGATTATTGAAAAACTGCTGCGTAGAACTTGGGCGTTTTGGCAACCAACCCAAGGTAATGCCTACGCTAATATGCAACAAACGTTTCGTGGTCAGTTAGTGGTACTGGCCGATCAGCTAACGTATTCTGATGGTGAAACCTTTTCTGCTGGTGTAAAAGCTTTAGGTTTAGGACCATTAATTGGTAAGCGCACAGCGGGCGCTGGCGTGTGGTTATCGGGCCGTAACCGTTTGGCTGATAATGGTATGGCTCGGGTTGCCGAAACAGCACAGTTTGCTATGGATGGTCGTTGGATCATTGAAGGCTACGGTGTGGCGCCAGATCAAGAGGTAGATAACTTACCTTATGCCCAGTTTAACGGTCACGATGCGCAGCTAGAACAAGCGATAGCGTATTTACAAACAACGCTGCAGCAGCAACCCGTTGCACCGTTAAAAGCACAGCCATTAACTGCGCCAATAGCGGAGGATGTTAAGCCGTAATAATTTCCAAGCTAGTAATAAAAATAAAGCCCAGTTAAATGCTGGGCTTTTGTTATTTGCTTGTTGG
The DNA here is from genome assembly GCF_004345025.1 of Rheinheimera sp. D18. GTDB lineage: Bacteria > Pseudomonadota > Gammaproteobacteria > Enterobacterales > Alteromonadaceae > Alishewanella > Alishewanella metallidurans. The sequence goes on from NZ_CP037745.1 coordinate 1,574,915, forward strand.
CTTTTACGCTAATGCCAGTTATGTTGAGTAAAACAACCAGAGTAGGAAGTGATATATGCCAATACCTGAAATAATTAATGCAGAAATTCGCGTGCTAACCTTATTTAATCTTGATAGTGCAATGGAAGGAATTAAAGTTCACCAATCCGCAGATGCAGACACACTCGCTGCTATAAAGCGGTTATATGATAAAGGGTTAGTTACTCAGGCTGATGGTGGTTACCTAACTGATTTAGGTATTCATTGTGCTGAACATTTACATACTGCGTTACGCATTCTTAATACAACCACGCCGCAAAGCGCGTAATTCTTTACTGTGGCGTTTAAGAAGTTGCTGCAACCGTTTAAGCGCCTCAGCCTCATTTTTAAATACGGCTTGCTCGTAAGTTTTAGCTAATAACAACAGCCAATGTTGATGCACTGGCTGTTGTAAGGCGAGTTGTTGTATAAATGCTGATAGCGTTTGCTCTGGTGCTTTCGCCTGCAGCAATTTGCCAAGTTTATGCTGTACTAACACTGCAGCCTCTGGCGCTAGGTTAGTAGGCCGGCGTTGCCAGAAAAATAAACCGAAAAGCAGCAGTGTTATGCCAACTAATATCGCAAGCACGCTTAAAATAGTCGTAAAATATTGGCGCAAATTACGCCATAATGTTTGCTGACTGTTATCGTTAAACCCTAGCACCCACACCGACCAGTAATAATCTAGATGCATCAGCTGCAGGCGTATGCTTTGCAGTAGCTCAAACTGCGCCCAACCAGAGAACAGTAATTGACGCTGCTCAGCGGTTAATGCCGACTCCAAGCTATTAAGAATGCGCTCTGGGGCAACGGCTGCGGTAGGGTCAAATAGCTGCCATTGTTCATTATCTAAGTACTCAACCCAAGCGTGAGCTTCGCGCTGACGTACGGCTAAATAACCTTGTTGAGGATGCCAGTCACCGCCTTGATACCCACCAACTACACGCGCTGGTATACCTGCAGCGCGCAATATTAATGCGGCGGCTGAGGCGTAGTGACTACAAAACCCAGTGCGACTATCAAACATAAAGCTGTCAACGCTGTTATTGCCAAGTGGCGGTGGTGTTAAACTATAAAAATAGTGTTGCTGATTAAAGTGTGTGGCAATAGCTTGTACCAATTGTGGTGGCGAAGGGTATTGCTCAGCTAATTGTTTAGCAAATACCTGCGTTTTTGCATTGCCAACGCCTAGCTGTAAGTTAATGTCGGTTTCAGTATTACCCGACCACGTTACTGGAGCATTAATGCTAGTTACTTGGTAACTGGTACGCTGACTTACCGGTTTGTTACTTTTAATTAAGCCGGCAGAGGCGATATAAACTTCATTGCTAACTGTTGTAGGTAGCATTAGCGCAAATAAGTTGTGCTGCTGGCTGGCTTCAGCAATAACGCGATATTGTAAGCCTATGCCGCTGGCGTTTTGTGGCAACGCTTTATTAAGCTGGCTGCGATGTTGCCGTAGCGGGTTTACTTGCCAGCTACGGCCATTAAAGTCTTCATATAAATAAGCGCGCCAGTATAGCTGCGTTCTTGTGGGTAATTCGCCGTTAAACTCAACCCGAAAGGCTAAACTGTCGTCTTTTACTAACTGCTCGATACTGCCAGGATCTAAGGTATCGCTTAACCCTGTGCTGGCCACTTTGGCATTAGGTATTTGCCAAAATGGCGGTAAGCGCGGAAACAAGGTAAACATTGCTAGCCAAAGCGGTAACACAATTAATATGCTGCGGCTGGTTTGCCGCCAAGAAATATGTAAGCGCGGCGGCGCAAATAGGCGAAAGTGACTATAAAGATTTAGCGTAAATACCGTAAAGATCAGTAACGCAGTAAACATATCTTGATGAATAACAAAGCAGCTGGCAATCAGAAAATAATGTACCCAAACCAGCTGACGCGCATCTGCACTGTGTTTAAGCGCAAGTAGCCGACAAGAGGCTGCTAATAGCAAGATTTGCAGCATAAAATGCAGTACGCCGGCTTGGCGTATATTTACAATTAAAGCCAGTGCGATAGCCGCTGCTAATAGGTTAACTAGCTTAAGGCTAAGTGTCGCTTTGCCTTGCCACGTCGCGGTTATTTTGTACAGCATTAATAGGATAAACAGCGCAGTGATCCATAGCGCAAACGCCTGTTGTAATAGCAAGACAATACTTAGCTGTATGCCAGCCCAGAGCATTAATAACCTTGGTGCGACTAACATAGTGCTAATGCCTGCAAACAACGTTGTAAATGCAGCGGGCCAACGGCTTGCGCCAAGGTTAAATTAGGCAACTTTAAACCGTAACGCGTACCGCTTTTCTCTAAAGCTAATAATTGCTGGCAGGCTTGACGCAACGCACGTTCTAACGCATCGCCAGTCAATTTTGGCACCACAACCCAGCTCGGTTCGGCTTTAGGCGCTATTAATTGCTGACGCACTACTGGGTTTGCCGGATCGCGCGCCAGGCGCTTCCACACAATATGACGAATGCTATCGCCAGCCTGATAAGCCGCTAAGCTATCTCCGCTGGGTTGTATACATTGCGTGGCATCATTATCTGCAGCTGATGAGTTTGCCGCAACGTGATCTGCAGGTGCAGGGTATACCCAGTAAATTTGCTCAATAGCAATATAGCTCCACACACGCCATAAACCAAACGGATATTGACTGCTTATTTTTACTCGAGGTAGCTGATATTTTCCGCGTTGAGTTACGGCTAAATTAAAACTGACATTATGCTTAAGCTCGGGTTGTTCAATTAATTCGTTATGTTGCACCAAATTAAACTGCAACATTTTATGTTGTTTTTGTGACGATAAACTTAGCTGGGTTTTAACGTATTCACCGGCAAAGCTTTCAGCTGGCTTCTGTGCTTGTATGGTGAGGCCACTTATATTTTGATAGCTCAGTGCAATGCTGAATAAAAACAGGCTAAGCAGCAAATAACTTAATAACAAGATAAGGTTATTTTGATAGTTGGTGCCAAGTAAATACAACAACACAATTAATAGCAAAAACCACCAACCATAGCGGGTGGGTAAAATAAATATTAACTTTTGCGTTAAGCTAACTTGGCTGGCAGCAGGTTGACGTTTATTTAAATACCGCGTCAGTAATCGCCAATACAGCGGATATAGCCGCTGTTTCAGATTAAACATGGCGTAGTGTGCAATAACATTTGGCTTAACTGGCTGTTTTGCGCTGATGAGGCCGGATCAAGCCTATGTTCCGCGACAAAAGGAAACACCTGTTTCACATCATCCGCGCTGACATAGTCTCGGTTATCTATTAGTGCAAAAGCCTTGGCTGCACGCAGTAGCGCTTTTGATGCCCGCGGTGAAAGTGGCAACATATCATTGCGCTGGCGGCTAGCATCTACTAGCGATAATAAATAATCGAGCAGGGCATCTGAAGCATGCACTTTGGGCACCTGTTGTTGAATAAGCTGTAGTTGGTCGAAACTAAGCTGCTCTGTTAATAGCTCTAAACGCGAATTACTGGTGTCACGCTGCAGCAGCTGACGCTCTGCTTGGCGATCAGGAAAACCTAAAGATAAACGAAACATAAAGCGATCAAGCTGTGATTCAGGTAACGCTGAAGTGCCAGCATGAAAAATGGGGTTTTGCGTTGCTATCACAAAAAAGGGTTTGGGCAGGGCGCGGGTTTCTCCGTCAATAGACACCTGTTTTTCTTCCATCGCTTCAAGTAAGGCACTTTGTGTTTTTGGGCTGGCACGGTTTATTTCATCGGCTAACAGTACTTGGCTAAATACCGGGCCGGCTTGAAAACGAAATTGCTGTGAACGGCTATCATATATATTCATACCAACCAGATCGCCGGGCAATAAATCGTTGGTAAACTGCACCCGACGATAACTTAAACCTAAACTGTTAGCCAGAGCATGCGCCAACGTGGTTTTACCCATGCCGGGTAAGTCCTCAAGCAACAAATGGCCTTCTGCTAATAGGCAGCATAAGGCTAAGCGTATTTGGCTGGCTTTACCCAAAATAACATTATTCAGGCTGCGTTCTACATTTACTAACTGCGTTAACATCCTAACTCCTTACAGCAGACGAGCAACAGCGCTATTTAATTACATTACACCAACGTAATAGCTCTACTCGGTTTCGGGCCTGCGTTTTGCGAAATACCGAGGCTAGATGCGCTTTAACCGTGTGAGCGCTAATAGCCAAATTTTCAGCAATTTCTTTATTGCGCGCACCTTCTGCAACGAGTTGAATAATACGTTTTTCTTGCTTGGTTAGTAAGTTGTTATCTGGTAGGCAAAGCGGCGCCTTTTTTTCTAGCCGTTTTTGCTGCAGCAATTCATCTAATAGCTCAGACATTACGGTACGAGCATAATAGAGTTCACCCTGCATCATGGTTTTTAATGCCGTTAATATTCGGTTCGGTTGCTCGTCGCGGTATATAATACCCCTAAGGCCGGCAAAAACGGCTTGTTGTGCGTTAACTAACAGCCGTTCAGTTTGAAATAAGCATACCGATGTTTTTTGCAATAAATACTCAAGCTCGGGCGACAAACCATGTTTATTCCAATCAATTGTAGAATACGGATAAGCCACTAAGGTGCGAGCTTTTATAGTGCCAGAATACAAGATATCTAGTTTGGTTTTTTGCTCTACATCAATGCCTGCCGACCTTGCTAATAACGTAAGACTATGCTGCGCATCTTGCTCTGTAAGTACGATAAGTTTCATGAACTTATCCATCCATAATACTCCTGCCGACTAGCTATATCTTTGCTGCTTATACTGTACTGTGCTTTGTTTTAATGCAACCGTTTAACCTCTGCTTTAAAGCGTGCTAGCATTGTCAACTGTGTATAGTTGGGGGGTTTATGATTAACAAGGTGTTGTTTGTTTAGGTAATATTTGTCGCTCGCCGACAGCACATGCTGTTATGCGACAAAAAGCGGCAATGCGTGCCAAGTATCTTGAAATTGAATCTGCAGGTACTAGTGCATCACATCGTGGCGCTAAGCCCGATCCGCGCAGTATTCGCGAAGCGGAGCAGGCTGGCTATCAGTTTGATGGTATTAGTTCAAGGCCAGTTAAAGACACCGATTTTGCTTACTACGATTTAATTTTAGCCATGGACAATAGCAATCTGCGTGATTTAAAAGCACGTTGTCCTGCACAGCATCAGCATAAATTGCAATTATTTTTGCACTATCATCCGCAATTTCAAGACATTCAAGAAGTTCCCGATCCGTATTATGGCGGTAGTCGAGGCTTTGCCTTGGTACTCGAATTAATAGAGCAAGGCTGTGACGGTTTGTTAGAACATCTAAAACGGCCATAACCGCACCCTAAGCAAAGCTGATTGAGTGAAAAACAAACAGTTAACAAGGTGCCGCTAAAAATCTGCTTAGTTATACTAAATTCGTCATTGAATTCACGTCCAGAAGTCTATAACTTGCTGGGGAGTTAATTAACTATAGGACAACCATTGTGACCACCTGGACGCCTCAAAGCTGGCGCAGCTTTCCTATCCAGCAGCAACCAAGCTATCAGGATAAGGAATTGCTTCAACGTATTGAACAGCAACTGCATAAATACCCACCACTGGTTTTTGCGCAAGAAACACGAGCGCTGTTTAGCCAGCTCGGTCAGGTTGCTGAAGGTCAGGGCTTTTTACTGCAAGGTGGTGACTGTGCTGAAAGTTTTAATGACTTTAATGCACCAAAAATTCGCGATACCTTTAAAGTTCTACTGCAAATGGCAGTGGTGCTCACCTTTGCTGGCGGTTTGCCCGTGGTTAAACTGGCGCGTATGGCTGGGCAATACGCCAAGCCACGCTCAAGTGATCTTGAAGTCATTGATGGTGTGTCACTACCAAGTTATCGTGGTGACATAGTTAATAGTTTTGAATTTACTGACAGTGCACGTCAGCCTGATCCAAACCGTTTAACTACTGCTTATCATCACTCTGCGGCCACGCTTAACCTGTTAAGAGCCTTTGCTCAGGGTGGTTTAGCCGACTTACATCAGGTCAGTAAGTGGAATATGGGCTTTGTTGAGTCCAACCCATTAAAAGAACGTTATCAAGACGTTGCTCAGCGCATACAAGATGCACTACGTTTTATGGAAATTTGCGGTATTACTGGACAAAACTCGCCGTCTATTCGTGAAACGCAACTATTTACCTCGCACGAAGCCTTGTTACTTAATTACGAAGAAGCGCTAACACGCTGTGATTCATTAACCGGCGATTGGTATGACTGTTCTGCACATATGGTGTGGATTGGTGAGCGTACTCGCCAGCTTGATCATGCGCATATTGAATTTTTCCGGGGTATTCATAACCCAGTCGGCGTGAAAATTGGCCCAAGCATGCAGCCAGACGAGCTAATTCGTTTAATTGATGCCTTAAACCCGAACAACATCGCAGGGCGTTTAACCTTAATTACCCGTATGGGTGCAGACAAGCTAGCGGAAAAACTACCTGCGTTAGTACGAAAAGTACAACAAGAGGGCCGCAAAGTAGTTTGGAGCTCAGACCCTATGCATGGCAATACGGTTAAAGCCAGTAACGATTATAAAACCCGTGATTTTGAAGCCATATTGCGTGAAATTCGTAACTTTTTTGCTGTGCATAAAGCGGAAGGTAGCCATGCAGGTGGAATTCACTTAGAAATGACGGGTGAAAATGTGACGGAGTGTACTGGCGGCGCCTATGGTTTAAGTGAACATGATTTAGGCCAACGCTACTTTACGCAATGCGATCCGCGATTAAATGCTGATCAGGTACTGGAATTAGCCTTCTTAATTGCCGATACTTTACGCACAGCGCGCAAATAACCCTGCGCTCAAAGGAGCGTAAGTGCAAGTACAGCAACTAAACAAAGATAACGCAGGTCAACTCGGTATGGCTGGCCAGCGTTACTGCGTAGGTATTATTGGTGCCGGCAGTGTTGGTTGTTATTTAGGCGCATATCTTTGCCAAGACGTTGCACTTGATGTTAAGTTTTTTGGCCGAGAGACCACCGCGCTAGAGTTAGCGGCGTATGGATTAACGGCCAGTTCGTATAACGCACCCAGCCAATTTGCGCAGCCGGTAGCGTTTTATAGCTTACTTAATAGCTTAATTGAATGTGATGTTGTGCTATTAACCGTAAAAACCACGGCATTAATTCCGATGCTAGCAGAGCTAAAACGCTTTTTACGCCCAGAAGTACCTATTGTTGCACTGCAAAATGGCATAGGTATTGGTGAAATGCTCAATCAAGACTTAGCCAACCCAATACTAAGAGCCATCGTATCTTTTAATGTAGTGAAAAATGGACGAGGTCAGTTTCATCGTGCTACATCAGGTAGTATCGTCTGGCAAAGTAATACGCATAACGTCGTTAATTACCTTATTAACGTATTTAATCGCTTAAATTTACCCGTAGAATCTTGTACTGATATTACAGCAGCTGAATACGGAAAATTATTACTTAATTTAAATAATGCCCTTAACGCTATTAGTGGTTTACCCCTAAAGCAGCAATTGCTTGATAAAAACTATCGCTTATTACTGTCGCGCGCCATGCAGGAATGGTTAGCAATCTGTGATAAAGCCCAAATTACGCCAATACCTTATACACGTTTAGCGAATAACTTGATACCTTGGTTATTACGCTTGCCAACGCCGCTGTTTCGTATTCTTGCGAAAAGTATGTTAACGCTAGATCCGCAAGCGCGCTCATCAATGTGGGATGATTTACAGGCAAAAAAACGTACTGAAATTATGTTTTTAAACGGCTCGGTAGTTAGATTGGGCATTGACCATAAGCAAGCAACGCCAGTAAATTCACTACTGGTCGACTATATAAAACGCTTGGAAAGTGGCGAGCCACTGCAGCTGAACGCAATTGAGATATTACGCCAGCTACAGCAAAGTGAGTAACCTCTGTTAAATACCTAGGGCTTGTTGATCTTTCGTGATGGATTATTAGACAGCATGATGGGCTGGTATAATTACTTTCGCCAAAAACTAACCATGACAACCCATCATGCCAAGAACAATGTTAACAGACGAGTACTGGTCAAAGCTAATCAGATTGATGCTTAAAACGGGCCGCGTATATGACAAGCCGGAACACAGAAATACTTTCGAAGGCATTTTGTATCGGATGCGGGTCGGTTGCCCTTGGCGCGATGTGCCAGAAGCTTTTGGAGATTGGAGCGCCATCTACCGGCGTTTTAACCTGTGGTCTAAGAAAGGCATTCTAATGCAGCTATTCGCAGAGTTAAGGCAATTGGCTGATTTAGAGTGGGAATTTATAGACGGCAGCATCGTCAAAGCGCATCAGCATGCGACAGGTGCTCGCTCAGAAGATAAAGAAGCGATTGGGAAAAGTCGTGGTGGTAACACGACGAAAATCCATATGGCAGTGGATAGTTGCGGCTTGCCAATAGATTTTATTGTGACAGGCGGTGAGGTTCATGACAGTAAAGCAGCCATAGAATTACTAAAACAACTGCCTGATGCCGAACACGTTATCGCTGACCGGGGCTATGATAGCGAGAAGATACGAGAGCAGATCCGAGAAAAAAAGGGCGTCCCTAACATACCGCGCAAGCGTAATTCGAAGATTGGTAATGGCGATATTGACTGGTGTCTGTACAAATATCGCCATCTGGTTGAGAACGTGTTTGCCAGGCTAAAACATTACCGCTCAGTAGCAACAAGGTATGATAAATTAGCCCGGAATTATGCAAGTACACTGGCCTTGGCTTGCTGCCTTATATGGCTGCCAATGTGGGTTGGCTAAATTATAAACAGCAAAGATCAACAGGCCCTAGTATTTACGCCGTTTTAAGCCGGTTTTCGCAATAATTTTTGCTGAAATTTCTTCAATAGATAAATGGGTTGAATTTAAAAATGGAATGTGTTCCTGCTGATATAAGCGCTCTACTTCGTTAAGTTCAAGTTGGCATTGTCGCAACGATGCGTAACGGCTATTTGCTCGGCGTTGTTCTCGAATATGGTGTAGTCGTTCTGGGGTAATGGTTAAACCAAATAACTTGTTTTTGTTACGTTTTAAAACCTCAGGCAGACGCAGTTGCTCCATATCTTCTTCAACAAAGGGGTAATTCGCAGCTTTAATACCATATTGCAGTGCTAAATATAAACTGGTTGGTGTTTTACCAGAGCGACTTACGCCAATAAGAATAATATCAGCTTGATCATAGTTTTTAAGGTTTGAACCATCATCATTTGCTAGCGCATAGTTTACTGCGTCAATACGAAAGTCATAGGTTTGTTCATGAATACTATGTGTACGGTGAGTTTTGGGTACAGGGTCAACGCCTAATTCACGCTGTACGGGTTCAATAAAACTATGCAGAAAATCGTAACAGACACCATTACTATGGTTAATTATTTGCCGTAAATTGTCGTCAACAAAGGTTTGAAAAATAAGCGGGCGCTCTCCTGTAGTTTTATAACGATCGTTAATGCGTTGCTTTACTTGTTCTGCCATCTCTGCTGTTTCGACAAAAGGAATGGTTACATGCTCAAATTTAGTAGGAAAAAGAGTAAGTAAGGCTTGGCCAAATACTTCTGCGGTAATAGCCGTGCCATCTGAAATATAAAAGGCTGTGCGCACGAGTGCTCCGTTTTGTTGTTATTAAATTACATTGAAAATTAAGGTTTTAATTCTCATGAGTGCCAGTGTAAAATCGGTATTACTGTAGTGCTAACTGTAAGCTTACACGCCACACGACAAAAAATGGAGATTAACTGTGCAAGAATTTGTGATTTGGTATGAAAATCTTGGAATGCATGATGTAAACCGCGTGGGCGGAAAAAACGCATCTTTAGGCGAAATGATCAGTAATTTGGCCAATGCAGGAGTACAAGTACCGGGCGGCTTTGCTACTAGCGCTTATGCTTTCAACCAATTTCTTGAGCAAAGCGGCGTTAACGAGCGTATTTACCAGCTGCTAGATGGCTTAGATGTTGACGATATTCCAGCACTAAGCAAAGCGGGCGCACAAATTCGGCAATGGGTTATTGATACTCCATTTCAGCCGGAATTAGAGCACGCTATTCGCGAAGCCTATCAGAAATTACACCCTGATGCGGCGCACGATGTGTCGTTTGCGGTGCGTTCATCAGCAACTGCCGAAGACATGCCAGATGCCTCTTTTGCTGGTCAGCAAGAAACGTTCTTAAACGTACGTGGTTATGATGCGGTTATTATCGCGATTAAACACGTATTTGCCTCATTGTTTAACGACCGTGCTATTTCTTATCGTGTGCATCAAGGTTACGACCACCGTGGCGTTGCGCTGTCTGCTGGCGTACAAAAAATGGTGCGTTCAGATTTATCCTCATCTGGCGTAATGTTTAGTATTGATACCGAATCAGGTTTTGAAGATGTGGTGTTTATTACCTCATCTTATGGTTTAGGTGAAATGGTGGTGCAGGGCGCAGTTAACCCTGACGAATTTTATGTACATAAGCCAACCTTAGCGGCCGGTCGCCCAGCTATTGTAAAACGTAATTTAGGCAGCAAAAAAATAGAAATGATTTACTCTGGCGAGCAAGGCCATGGTAAACAAGTAAAAATTGTTGATATTGAAGACACGCGTAGCCGTCAGTTTTCATTAACTGACGCCGAAGTTGAAGAGCTAGCTAAACAAGCGGTAACTATTGCCAAGCACTATGGCCGTGCCATGGACATTGAATGGGCAAAAGATGGTAACGACGGCAAGCTTTATATTGTACAAGCGCGGCCAGAAACAGTACGCAGCCGTGAAGACAGCAACACCATGGAGCGTTTTCAGCTAGAAGGCACAGCAGCAATTTTAGTTGAAGGCCGTGCTATTGGTCAGCGTATTGGTAGTGGTACCGCTAAAGTGCTTAAAGGCATTGAGCAAATGGACCAAATTCAACCGGGCGATGTGTTAGTTACCGATATGACTGATCCTGACTGGGAACCGATAATGAAGCGCGCGTCGGCCATTGTTACTAATCGTGGCGGCCGTACTTGTCATGCGGCAATTATTGCCCGTGAATTAGGTATTCCGGCGATTGTTGGTTGTGGTGATGCGACCAGTAAAATTAAAACTGGCCAGCAAATTACGGTGTCTTGTGCGGAAGGTGATACCGGTTTTGTTTACGATGCCAAACTAGATTATAAAATTGTTAGCAGCCGCATTGATCAAATGCCTAAGCTAGATTTAAAAATAATGATGAACGTGGGTAACCCAGAGCGGGCATTCTCGTTTGCTAAGTTGCCACATGCCGGTATAGGTTTAGCGCGTTTAGAATTTATTATTAACCGCATGATTGGCGTGCACCCTAAAGCGCTTTTAAACTTCGACGCGCAAACACCTGAGCTTAAGGCCACTATTAACGAGATGATAGCCGGCTACGCCAGCCCAGTAGAATTTTACATTGCTAAGCTAACGGAAGGCATTGCCACGCTGGCCTGTGCCTTTGCGCCAGAAAAAGTTATTGTGCGGATGTCAGATTTTAAATCGAACGAATACGCTAACTTAGTGGGCGGCCGTCAGTATGAGCCGCATGAAGAAAACCCAATGATTGGCTTTCGTGGTGCTGCACGGTATATTTCACAAGATTTCCGTGATTGTTTTGCACTTGAAGTTGAAGCGTTAAAACGGGTACGTAACGTTATGGGCTTTACCAACATTGAGGTGATGATCCCATTCGTGCGTACCTTAGAAGAGGCCAGCGCAGTAATTGATCTATTAGCTGAACATGGTTTAAAACGCGGCGATAACGGCCTGCGTGTGATTATGATGTGTGAATTACCGTCAAACGCGTTATTAGCCGAAGAGTTTTTAGAGTATTTCGATGGTTTCTCTATCGGCTCTAACGACTTAACTCAGCTAACACTGGGTTTAGACCGTGACAGCGGCCTAATTGCGCACTTGTTTGATGAACGTAATCCAGCCATTTATAAATTATTAGAAATGGCCATTAAAACCTGTAAAGCCAAAGGTAAATATATCGGTATTTGTGGCCAAGGCCCTTCAGATCACGAAGACTTTGCCGCCTGGTTAATGCAACAGGGCATAGATAGCGTATCGTTAAACCCCGATACCGTATTAGAAACTTGGCTGTATTTGGCTGAAAAATACGGTAAGTAATGAATATTACTCAGCGTTAAAAGAAAGCCAGAGCCTATGCTCTGGCTTTTTTGTTTTTACCAATCTACCTTTTGCAGCTTACGTACCACAAAAAGTATTAGCAATGCATTGCTCGGCGTTGGGTGCTAAGCCTAAATCCGCATTGGCTTTAGCTAAAGTAAAAGGGGTAGCCAACGCCTTATGTAAGCGATTAAACAGCGTTAAATCGCCTTGTGCTGTTGCCTGCTCAATGGCGTTCGCAATTTGATGGTTACGGGCAATAACCGCTGGATTAGTGCTATCCATCTGCTGTTGCACCTCGGTAGCGTTTATTGCTTGTTCCGCCAGCCGCAGTTGCCAGCGCTCAGCCCAGCTTTGCCAAGCTTGTTTATCGCCAAATAGCTGCGCAGCGCCGACATTTATGTCGCTAACCGATTGGCTTAATAACCGAAATGCTAGCGTAAAATCGGCTTTGTCTTCACTCATTAAATGTAAATAATCGCGTATTAACACCTCATCCGCTGCAGTGGCCTGCTGTAACCCTATTTTAGCTGCCATTAACTGCAAAAATGCGGTTTCATTAAGCGTGCTAAATTTCTGTAATACCGCGGTTGCTTCGGCCACCGCCAGCTCTTGCTGTGGGTTTATCAGCGGCAATAAACACTCTGTCAAGCGCGCTAAATTCCAGCTGCCTATGCGCGGTTGGTTACCCCAAGCGTAACGGCCTTGTTTATCGATAAAACTAAACACTTGTGCTGGGTTAAAGCTATCCATAAAGGCACAGGGGCCATAATCAATGGTTTCGCCGGCAATGCTCATATTGTCGGTATTCATTACGCCGTGAATAAACCCCAAACTCATCCATTTGGCAATTAGGTTGGCTTGTGCCTCTACCACGCTTTCTAATAATGCTAAGTAGGGCGTATTACTTGCCGCACAGTGTGGATAATGCCGGTTAATAACATAGTCGGCAAAGGTTTTTAACTGCTCAATATCGCCATGTTCAGCAATATATTGAAAACTACCAATACGAATATGGCTTTTAGCAACACGAGTAATAATAGCACCGGGCTCTGCCGTGTCACGTTGCAGCCAGTCACCGGTTAATACCGCAGCCAGCGCTCGGGTAGTGGGTACGCCTAACGCGTGCATCGCTTCGCTAACCAAATATTCGCGCAGCACTGGGCCTAATGGCGCTCGGCCATCGCCACGGCGCGAAAACGGTGTGCGGCCAGCGCCTTTTAGCTGGATATCAAAGCGCTGGCCGGTTTCATCTAATACTTCAGCCAATAGCAAGGCTCGGCCATCGCCTAATTGCGGTACAAAATGGCCAAATTGGTGGCCAGCATACGCATGCGCTGCCGACTGCACCCAATCAGGTAAGTTATTACCACTAAATAAAGCTAAGCCGGTATCGGTTTGCCAATAGTGTTTAGGTAAGGCTAATTGCGCAGCAAGTTCAGTATTAAAGGCAATCCACTGTGGTGCAGGCACACTAGTAGGTAAACAGGCTTGGCTATAAGGCGCGCCTAAACGTACCAAGCTATTATCAACCGTAAATTCACTCATCAAAAAAGCCTAGTTATAATGCAATGACCTACAGTGTACTGTGTGGGTATACTAGACACCAAATACTGCGTTAGTTTATTAGGTTATTTAATGACAACACATTACCTTAACGGCGTTTATTGCGGCAAAATCGCCACACGCTATGGCATTCAAACTGCGATAGATAAACACGGCGTTGAGCAAAGCTTATATTTATCTTTACACGGCTTAGCAGAGGATGAGTCGGCAGATCCTAAGCATCATGGTGGGCCAGAGCGTGCTCTGCATCAGTATCCGTTAGAGCATTATGCCTACTGGCAACAACAATACCCGAGCATTAATTGGCAAATACCGGGCATGGGAGAAAACATTAGCTCTATTGGTATGACCGAGCATAACGTTTACTTAGGCGACCGTTACCAATGGGGCGATGCCATTATAGAGGTAAGCCAGCCGCGCTCACCATGTTATAAGCTGAATAAACGCTGGGGTAACGCGAATATTTCCCTAGATATGCAGCAAAGTGGCCACTGTGGTTGGTTATATCGGGTTATTCAGCCAGGTACGGTAAGCGTTTCACAACCGTTGATTTTGCAGCAACGTTTAGCAAATGCCCTGAGTGTGGCAAAAACCAGTCAGCTATTTTTTACTGATCCGCTAAACCCAGAGCATTTAGCCTTATTAAAACAGCAAACCACTTTGTCAGTAAGTTGGATGAGTAAAATAATGCTACGCATAGAAACGCAGCAAGTAGAAAATTGGCATTTTCGTTTGCATGGCCCTGACGCTATTTAGGCGTATTTAAGCTGGGCTTACCGGCTAAAACGCATGCTTGCGCACCTCATCTAAATTTGCCACCACTATTTGTTGTGCTTCGGGGCGGGCTTCTATTTTGGTTAAATCTAAATTTAATGCCTGCACCGCATAGGGGATCAAGGCCGAGCGCACTGGGATCACGCGTTTACCCTGTGTCATATTGTAATCATCGGCAATAATGGTTTGCTGGTAAGCAGATAAACGCGAGTCGGGCACCAGTATAATATCAACCAAGGTATTCCAGCGTGTATCCTCTGCTTTAGTCATCTGTGCGCTACCTTCAATGTGGTTAATGCTGCGAAAACGGCTGAGCACAAAATCACGATAATCGCGGTTTTTCTCACAATATGCACGTACATGCCAACGCAGTGGTGTGCATACCAGTGTGTGCGGCGCAATAATTCGACTTTCTTCATCAGGCGAAGTAAGTGACACATAACCCATATCAATTTTGTTGCCATCTCTGGCAGCTTGCACAAGTGCGCGTAAAATATCGGGGTTTACCTGCCGCACTGGCGTATTCAGCATTTCAGTATGGGCAAAGCCTAAATCAAGTTGGCTAAAGGTATGAGCGAAGTCTTTAGTGCTTGCCAACGCATGCAAATATTCATCGGCTAAGCCACTGGTTACCTTGGGCGAAAAATGGCTTGCAGGTTTGTAACCCCGTAACTTGCTGTCATACACCAGATTGTCTGGCGCAACATCACGCAAATAGGCATTAATATCTTTAGAGGCCTGCTGGCGGGCAATGCCAAAGCTGTTACATAAATGCTTAGTGGTTAAGCGGCCTTCCCACAGTGCAACAATTTCAATTAGCCGATAGCGCATCAGTAGCTCCCAGCGCAGCGGCCAACCTTGCTCCTCGTTTTCGCTAACATCATGTGTATTATTCATCGTTACCTTTGCGCTTATCTGTAGCCAAAGCGTACGCATGTTACGCTTGGTGTAGTCGTTTATTAGGTTACCAGTAGGTTTAAAGTTAAAGCAAAGCCAACCATAACAAAACAACAATTTTCATCCAGCCCTTTGATGTGAATGAAAAGCGTACACTGAATACTTGCACAGTATGGCGTGAATTTAGAAACAACCTAAGATGTATAGCAACGGATGACCTGTCGCCGATAGTTACAGTAAATAGATGACAATAAATAGGTGACAGTAAATGGACAACGCTACCGGACGTAGCGAACAGGGAAATGGACAAACAGGCACGGATGCCAACTTAGGAGACCAAGATGAACTACTTACAGCGCGAGTTATTTTTAATTACCCTACACCAGCAATTTACTGACATGTTTCTGGCTAGTAAAGCCGGTAAAGATAACGCTGAACAAAAGCTACGCAGCCAAGGCTTTATTCATGCCGGCGAATTGCTAGAGCTATGCAGCCGCCAGGAAGTGCAGCAACTTATGGAACAAGTGCACCACGAAGTATTCGGCGTCAGCATTGCCGAGCGTAAGCCAAAAGAGCAAACCCGTCGCCAACAGGCGTTAAAGCTGGGTGATTATGATTACTTTGACGAACCAGCCTTTAACCGGCTTCGCTAATGCTTGTTATTAGAAGTTGCAAAGAAAATCTTGCTGCTCTAAAGTCGGAACAAATGCCGTGTGCAGTTAAGGATAACGAAATTGAAAGATAAGGAAAAAATCGCCGTTTTTATTGATGCTGACAACGCGCCTGCGAATAAAATGGACAAGGTATTATCTGAGTTAGCCCGTTATGGCGTGGTCAATATCCGCAAGGCGTACGGCAACTGGAAAAGTGCCAAGCTAAAACCTTGGGAAGATATACTGCACGACTTTGCAATACAGCCAATTCAGCAATTTGATTTAACCAAAGGTAAAAACGCCACTGACATGGCATTGGTTATCGATGTGATGGATGTGCTTTATACCAAAAACGTTGATGTTATCTGCCTGGTATCGTCTGATTGTGATTTCACCCCTTTAGTTACCCGTGCCTTAGCTGATGGCAAATTTGTTATCGGCTTTGGCGAGCGTAAAGCCCCGTTGGCCTTTGTAAACAGTTGTTCGCGTTTTCTCTATCTGGATGAGCCTGAAGCCTTGTCAGTGCCGGTGCAAAAAGCCACCAGCAATATCAAGAGTGATACCAAGCTTATTAATCTTCTACGCCAGGCTATAGAGGCGGTGGAGGAGGAGGAAGGCTGGGCAATGCTTGGTCCTATCGGCTCGCATATTTCCAATCATGCTTCTTTTGATCAGCGTAATTACGGCTTTAAAAAACTTAGTGACTTGTTTATGGCAATCGATCTTTTTGAAATGCGTAAAACCAATGGATCAGTGCTTTGGGTCAGGGATAAAAAACGTTCAAAAAACTTCGTTAGGCCAAGTATTTCGAATAATGAAAATTAGCCAGGCTCCTATATATGAAATTTGCAAAATTTTGGGTAGATCAAAAAGTGATCCGTACCAACACTTTTGGACACTTTGCTAAGCGAGTACAATCGCTTAACGAGGTGAATAATGTCAACAAAGAAAATCCGCAAAACACATACCGCTGAATTTTGTTCTGGTCAAGTCCAACCGGACACTTTCCTAAAGGAGTTTTCATACTCAATGGGTGATTGGTCGCCATTCGACGAATGTAATCGCTCCAGATTGTAATATTTCACATATGCCGAAACATCTTGCTTCATATGCTCTCTTGTTGGTTGTGCTACCTTGAACAACCAATCATGTTTTAAACTGCCGAAGAACCTTTCAACCACGGCATTATCCCAACACGCACCGACGTCACCCTTGCTAGAGCGGCAATCAAGCCGTTTTAATAGGCTTCTAAAGCGTTTACTCGTGTATTGCGAGCCTCTATCGCTATGAAATACTAAGCCCCTTGGCGGCTGTCGTAAGCGATGTGCTTTTAAAAATGCCTGCTCAATTAAGTCTGTCGTCATACGTTTTGATGTGTGCCAACCCACTATGCGACGACCAAATAAATCCATTACAATAGCAAGGTATAGCCAGCCTTCGCCTGTTTTTAAATATGACACATCCCCAGCCCACACCTGATTTGGGCCTAACGGGTTAAAATTCATGTTCAATAAATTATCCGCTACAGCATCACTGTATTTGCGCTTTGTTGTGACTTTGTAAGCGATACGCTGCTTAACGACTAAACCCAATCGTTTCATCAAGCCAATGACACGATGCCGGCTAACATCAAAGCCTTCTTTACGAAGCTTTTTCCCAAGCTCACGGCTACCCAGACTGTCTCGACTATCTTCAAAAAGCGCCTTCGCCCTACGATGTAAATTCAGTGTTTGTGCACTGATAATTATCGCGGGACGTTTTCGCCAAGCATAGTATGCAGATTTGCTAACGCGCATCACTTTACACGATATGGCAACTGGGTACTGCTTACCTAAACTTTTGAGAAATGAATATTTTATTTCATTTCTTTTGCGAAAAACGCTGAAGCCTTTTTTAATATTTCGCGCTCCATTAGCAAGCGTTTATTGTCTTTTCTGAGCTGAACGAGTTCAGCCCGCTCATCCTTCGACAACTCTGAATCTTCATCTTGTTGTTTAAACTTCGCTACCCAGTTATAAAGTAGCTTATCAGTGATATTCAGTGAGGCGGCAGCCTCAACAACTGAGTAACCTTGCTCAATCACCAGCGCCACCGCTTCTTGCTTAAAATCGTTTGGATATTGTTTGTTAGTACGTTTAGTCATTTTATACCTCAATAATTGGATATTATCCTTTATTGAAGTGTCCGGCTAATTCAACCACAACAAAACTCAAAAGGTGTTGATTAAGGTGCATCCTGATCAACGTGTGGTTGCAACCGCCCCCAAAGAAGCCAGCGAGCAAGCAATCCATGAAGCCATGCTAAAACGCGCAAGGTGGATTTGGCAAAATCTACAATCGTTCGCTGAACAAAAAAATCACGTGCTACCTAAGCGTTATATCAGTGGCGAAAGCCAATTTTACTTAGGCAGACGCTATGTGCTTAAAGTGATATCAGATCCTGAGCAAGTTATGTCGGTTAAGCTAAGCCGAGGCAAGTTAAACGTGGTACTGCGACAAGACAGTAGCGGCATGACAGAGCAACAGCGAGCCAGCAAAGTTAAACCCTTAATTGATAATTGGTATCAACAAAAAGCCAAAGCGATATTCCACGAGCGATTAAATGAACTACTGCCCAAAGCAACATGGGTAACCGGCATTCCCTCATTTCGTATAATGGCAATGAAAAAACAATGGGGCAGCTGCTCAGCGAAAGGCAACTTAATACTAAACCCGCATTTAGTAAAAGCCCCCAAAGAATGCATAGACTACGTAATACTGCACGAGCTTTGCCATATTGCCGAACACAACCACAGCGAACGCTTTTGGCGCTTACTCACCCAAGTAATGCCTAACTGGAAAGCCGTTAAAGATAAGCTTGATGGCATGGCAGAGCAGTATTTGAATGAGTGAACATAAGCAAAGTTTTTCTACGGTCATCACTGGCAGGATAGGTTGAGTAGGGGATTTACTTGTAAAGCTTGTTTTAGTTCAACTTTGTCACAAAACCGCACCCGTTAAAATCACCGCCTTAAAAGCCCCTCAATAGCATAAGTTATTAATTACTATGCGTATTTAGTGAGAATTAGCTATTGTATTTAATGTCTATTAAGGGCAATTAAAGTATTATTTTGTCACAGAATTCTGTGACAATGCTTTATGGTTGGGGCTTTTAAGGTAAAGGTCAAAAAACAGCTTTTATGGGGAAAAATAAAAATTAGAATTTTGAAACACTGGAAAATTTTGTCACAGATTTGTCACAGAATGACGAATTTCAGGCATAAAAAATTCCCATTAAAGGGAATGCTTTATTTTTCAATGATTTATGAATCTTGAAAGTTGGTTGCGGGAGCCGGATTTGAACCGACGACCTTCGGGTTATGAGCCCGACGAGCTACCAGGCTGCTCCATCCCGCGTCCGTATATTACCCTTGAGCAGTGAAGGTAATAGTTTGATTTGCAAGACGTTAATTGATGACCTTTTGAATAAACAAGTCACAATTGGTTGCGTAAGCTTGGGGTTAGACCTTCGCCTCGTGGTTATAAAGAGGAGCCCGAGGGCTTGCTAAATAATCACTACACACTCAATTTGGTTGCGGGAGCCGGATTTGAACCGACGACCTTCGGGTTATGAGCCCGACGAGCTACCAGGCTGCTCCATCCCGCGTCCGTCACTGCGGGGCGCATATTAGGGCTTTTGCTTTAAACACGCAAGCACTTAAAGTGGTTTATTTCACATTAGCCGTTCAACCGCTGCTTTATTAAACAAAGCGCGATTTAATACAACAATTTGGCCGGTGTGTAAAAACTCAAACGTATAAATACTACATTCTGCTATACTAAGCGCCATTTTTGATAAGGGTTGGGTAGCATGCTGGAATTCTGGGCGTTAACGTCTAAAGGGGTAGAAGAACTGTTGGCTGATGAGATCCGTCAACACGGTGGCGAAGTTATAAAAGTAACCATGGGAGTAGTGCGTTTTAGTGCTGAACTGCGCACGGCGTATCAGTTGTGCTTGTGGTCTCGTTTGGCTACCCGAATTTTGCGTCTTATTCAGTCTGAGCCGATAACGGCAGACAGTGATATCTACCAAGTAGCCAGTAAAATTGACTGGCCGCAGCATATGTCGCTACGTAATAGTTTAGCGGTAGAGTGCGTTGGTAAACACCCGAAAATAGATAATACCCAGTTTGGCGCTATTCGTCTAAAAGATGCGATTGTTGATCAGTTTCGTGAAGAAACCGGCAACCGTCCAGATGTCGACCGTATGGACCCTGATGTACGTTTCCAAGTGCGCTTAGATAAACAGCATTTTCACTTTTTACAAGACTTTTCTGGCCCATCGCTACATCAGCGCGGTTATCGCAGCGGGCAAGGTGAAGCACCATTAAAAGAACACTTAGCCGCAGCGTTATTGAAACGCTCAGGTTGGCAGGTTGAGCAACCGTTATTTGACCCGTTTTGTGGTAGCGGCACTATTGTTATTGAAGCGGCGTTAATCGCGCAAAATAAAGCACCGGGTTTAACCCGTGAAAAATTTGCATTTATTGGTTGGCCTGGCCATCGCGATGCCACGTGGCAACAGTTAAAACAAGAAGCAGTGGTTGCAGAACGTAGTTTGCCGGAAAAGGTACAATTTTGGGGCTCTGATTTTGATGAACGTAGCTTAGCCAAAGCCAAACAAAATGCGGCACGGGCCGGTGTTAGTGCTTTAGTGCAGTTTGACTATGCCGATGCCACCGCCTTAAAGGCTGCGGTTAGTAGTGTTGCCGGTGTTATTGTAACTAACCCGCCGTACGGCGAGCGTTTAGGTGATTTACCATCACTTATACCGCTATATAGTAAGTTTTCGTTAGCGTTAAAACAGCATTATCAAGGTTGGCGCTTAGCTATTATCACCTCAAATGCTGATTTACTGCGTGCGCTTCGTTTATCAAAAAGTAAAACCTATAAATTTACTAACGGTCCGTTAGATTGTGAATTTACGCTGTTTGATTTAACCGAAAAGCAAGTCGCGGTGAGCTCTGATGCACCAGCACTGTTTTATAGCGAAAGTAGCTCTTTTGGTAATAGGTTAGCGAAAAACCTTAAACAATTACAAAAATGGGCCAATAAAGAAGGCCTGAACTGCTATCGCTTATACGACGCTGATATTCCTGAATATAACGTGGCGGTAGATTGGTACGACGGCGAAGTAGTGGTGCACGAATATGCGGCTCCGGCTACGGTAGATGAGCAGGTATCACAAAAGCGTTTATTTGACGTGGTAAACCAAGTACCACAAGTGCTGGGTATTAACTCAGATAAAATGATTTTAAAGGTTCGAGAAAAACAAAAGGGTACTTCACAGTATCAGGCCAATGATAAAGTGGGCCGTTATAAAGAAGTTAGCGAATATGGCGCTAAGTTTTTAGTAAACTTACGCGATTATCTTGATACCGGCTTATTTTTAGATCACCGTATTACTCGGCGGATGATCCAGCAGCAGGCAAAAGGCAAAACGGTATTAAACTTATTTGCTTACACCGGCACGGCATCGGTACATGCGGCTATTGGCGGCGCAGCAAGTGTCACTACAGTAGACATGTCAAATACTTACCTTGATTGGGCTAAGCGCAACTTTACACTTAATGGTTTAGCCGGCAAGCAATACCAGTTTGAACAAGCCGATTGTTTGCAATGGTTAAGCCGTTGCCGTAATCAGTTTGAATTGATTTTTGTTGACCCACCAACCTTTTCAAATTCAAAACGGATGCAAGATAACTGGGATGTGCAGCGTGATCACGTGATGCTAATTAATATGCTAACGCCGCGCTTAGCGCCTGGCGGCAAGGTTATATTTTCTAACAACAAACGCCGCTTTAAAATTGATACTCAGGCATTAAACGATGCGGGTTGGCAAGTTAAAGATATTTCTGCAGCAACCTTACCTGAAGATTATAAACGTAACCCCAATATTCACGTTTGTTTTGAGTTAACCCGTTAACAATGACAAGCCATAGCTTAGTTTTATACAGCACCTGGGGCTGCCATCTTTGCGAGCAAGCAGAACAGCTGCTCGTGGCGGCGGGGTTGGCACAGCAGTTTAGCGTGGTAGATATTGTTGATGATGAACAGGCGTTTGCACGTTACCGCGTAATGATACCGGTGCTGCGTAACGGCGATAATGAATTGTGCTGGCCGTTTGATGCGGCGCAGCTTGCAACATGGCTTAAGGATGTAAGATAGTGGAATTATTACGGTTTCAGCAGGCATGTTTAGCCTTTGGTACACACCCCATTTTAGATCACGTTGATTTTAGCTTATTTAGTGGCGAGCGAGTGTGTTTGGTTGGCCGAAATGGTGCCGGCAAGTCATCATTTTTAAAATTGTTGACCGGTCAGCAAAATTTAGATGACGGGCAAATAGTGGTTAATACCGGTGTGGTATTAAGCCGCCTTGAGCAAGACCCGCCAGCGAAAATGGAGGTGAAAATTGCCGACTTTATTCGTGAAGGCGCCGGCGATTTAGCGCAAATAGCCCAACAGTTTTACACCTTATCAGAAAACTTAGACGGCGCCTCAGATGCTGATTACCGTTTATTTGAACAGCTACAAAGCGAAATGGATACGCGCGATGGCTGGGGTTTAGAAAGCCGCGTGGCCGATTTATGCCAGCAGTTTGAAATGGACCCGAATGCCAGTTTAACTACGTTATCGGGTGGCTGGTTACGTAAAGCGGCATTAGCCCGCGCACTGATTGCTAAACCCGACATTTTGCTACTTGATGAGCCAACTAACCACTTAGACGTAGCGGCCATTCAATGGCTGGAACAGTTTTTACTTAATTTCTCTGGCGCTATTATTTTTATCTCGCACGATAGAGCGTTTATTCGTGCTTTAGCCAGTCGTATTATTGATCTTGACCGTGGGCAGCTAACGTCACACCCGGGTAACTATCAAGAGTACCTTGATCGTAAACAAAAGATGCTAGAAGACGAACAGCAGCACAATGCGCTGTTTGATAAAAAGCTAGCGGAAGAAGAAGTGTGGATCCGCCAAGGTATAAAAGCTCGCCGTACGCGTAATGAAGGCCGGGTGCGTGCCTTAAAAGCGTTACGCCAAGAGCGTGCGCAGCGAGTAGAAACCCTGGGTAAAGTTGACTTTAATATTGAGCAATCTGACCGCTCTGGCAAATTAGTATTTGAAACCAAAGCCATAAGTGTGGGTTTTGACGGTAAAACCGTTATTAACGGCCTTGATTTATTGGTTATGCGTGGCGACCGAATTGCTTTAGTTGGCCCTAATGGTGTGGGTAAATCAACGTTAATAAAATTATTGCTTGGTGATTATAAGCACACTAGCGGTGAAATAAAGCGCGGTACCAATATTGAAGTAGCGTATTTTGACCAACACCGCATGGCGCTTGATTTAGAAGCCACGGTGCAAGATAACGTCGCCGAAGGTAAGCAAGAAATCATGCAAAACGGCAGAAGTCGACACGTATTAAGTTACTTGCAAGACTTCCTATTTCCGCCGGCACGCGCGCGTACACCGGTTAAAGCCTTATCCGGCGGTGAGAAAAACCGCTTGTTGCTGGCTAAACTCTTTGCGCGGCCAAGCAACCTGCTGATCCTCGATGAGCCGACCAATGATCTCGACGTAGAAACACTCGAATTACTAGAAGATATTTTACAGCAGTATCAGGGTACGGTATTACTGGTAAGCCACGACCGAGAATTTGTTAATAATACCGTGACGAGCTCGCTATTATTTGCCGGAGCAGGCCGTATAGTAGAAATTGCCGGTGGTTATGATGATGTGATCGCTTATCAGCAACGTCATGCAACGCCAGTGTTAACGCCACAAAAAGTGACAAAGCAAACACAAAGTATTACAGAAGAAACGCCAGTTCAGGCTTCTGCTGTAAGTACTAAGAAGTTATCATACAAAGAAAAGCGTGAGTTGGAACAATTGCCGGCAATGATTGAGCAGTTAGAAACCGAGCTTAAAGCCTTACAGCTGGTGGTAAATGACGGTGAGTTCTTCAAAAAAAGCGCAGAGCAAACCCAGAGCACGTTGAACCAATTACAACAGACCGAGTCGAAGCTGGCGCAAACCTACGCGCGCTGGGAAGAATTAGACGCTTAAAAGAAGTAAAAAATTAGGGGCCCCGAATGAAATTATCACCTATCAGTTTGGCGATACTGCCGCTGCTAAGTCTGTGTTCTGTACAAGCGGCAGTTTATAGCGTCGTCGACGTTGGTAAAGTACCGGAACTGAAATCTACCTATGCGTCAGCCATTAATGATAATGGTGATACCGTGTTTAACGGCGCCGTTAAAGTGGTTAAAAATGATGTTACAAATTCTGGTGTAGTACAGTATCAATATTTTAATTTTCCGATCCAGCTAAATGCTATCGATTTTGACAATGATAATATTAAAGCGCTATTTACAGCAGAGCAGTTAGCGGATGTAAAAAATGGCATCCTTGATGTAACAACTTTAGGTATTTTACTTGGTACAAACCCTGCGGCACAACCTATAGGTAATGCAATAAGCTATGTATTACGTGGCAATGAGCTAGCAAACAATATTAAGTTACGTGATGTAAACGCAACGCGAACTAACAGTGAATACTTATACGATATTAATAATGCTGGCGTCGCCGTAGGTCAGGCAACAGCTACCTTTACGCAGCAGAGCTTTACGCCTGCTGCCACCACTGAAAAGCCAGCACCTGCGCCAGAGAAGTTATGGGCACCAGAATTACCCTATCAGTTGGGCGTAGTGGTAGTAGGTAATGACACTACAGCGTTAGCACCTCTTTATTCAAGCTACGGCGGCGGTTACAGCGTGGCAAAAGCAATAAACGATAATGGGCTTGTTGCCGGCTACGGCAGCGTTGGCTTAGTTGCTGAATCTATTGCCAATATAGAAAAACTATGTACCGGAGCTGCAGTACCTATAGATGTTTGTTATTACAACTATCATACCAGTGCCGCAAGAATGCCAGCCATTAATGCTTATCGGCAAGAATTAAGCGATTTTAGTTATACCCAACGCGGCATATTGTGGTCACAAAATGGTAGTAACGCGGTTACACCTAGGGTATTAGGTTTTTTAGGTGATAAAAATAGCCAAGTAGCGCATAGCGTTGAGGGTGTTAAAGCGATTAACTACTATAGCCAAGCTTTAGATGTGAACAATTCAGGTATTGCTGTTGGCCTATCCTTGTACAGTGATTCAGATTTGTACGTTTTCCAAGATGAAATTTATCGCACCGAGCAAGCAACATTATTTGTTGATAACGAAGCCTTACCTATGGTTGATCAAAATGAATGGTCTAGTAGTCGAGCTTTGTCTATTAACAACAATAATATTGCTATGGGTTATGCCGTAAAAAACATTAACGGTAACGCCCGTGCCAAGTTATTTTATTATGATTACAGCACCAATAAAGCAAATTATGTAACAGGTTTTTTTGCTAGTTCAAATACTCGACCTAATGCCATTAACGATAATAATCAAATTGTAGGTAATGCCGAAGTTATCATTGATGGTACCTCAACACGGCGAACTCACGGCTTTATGTACGATATCGCCAGCGATAAGTTTGTCGATTTAAATACGCTAGTTGGCTGTAATTTGCCGTACCAAATCGTTGATGCTACTGATATTAATAATAACGGTACTATAGTGGCTACGGCATTGGTTAGCCGTGAAAAGCGTAACATCAAAGGCGAGCCTGTACTTGATGCTAAAGGTGATCCAGAAATGGAAAGTGTTACCACAGTAATAACCTTGCAACCTATAGCCAATGGTGAAGTTGAAAGCTGTGGTGGGGAAGATCAGAATAGCTATAAACGTCAAAGTGGTGGCTTTGGTGGCGCAGGCTTAGTTTTAGGTTCAGTGCTACTCTGGTGGCGCAGACGTGTAATATAAATAAAAAAGCTGCTTCGGCAGCTTTTTTTATGTTTCAGCAACTTATGCAATAAGCTATAACAAGCAGCGTATTTACACAAATAAAGTATAACAACGTTTATAAGTAAATCTTAAGAGCCATCAGTTCTTTAGCTATTGTCAAGCTATTAATTTAGGTTTAGTCGATTGAACCTTTAGTGCATGTCAGCTATCAATAATAGGGTAGTCGCAAGCAACATTGCGATTACTTTAATTACATAAAAAGTTATTGAGGAAGACTGCCGTATGAAAAGACAAAAACGTGATCGTCTGGAACGTGCTCATGCTCAAGGTTATCGTGCCGGTGTTACCGGACGGTCAAAAGAAATTTGCCCTTATCAAAGTTTAGAAACGCGCTCACAATGGTTAGGAGGCTGGCGCGAAGCCCTAGAAGACCGAGGTACTGGACTGTTTAATAAAGGTCCATAATTTATCGTGAATGGTTAATGTATTAAAAAAGCCCCGTTTAGGTAAACCTACGGGGCTTTTGTCATAGTAGAGCGTAGCTAATTAAAAGTAGAAACCGCTAATTAAAAACTAGAGGTATCTTGAAATAAGCCTACTTTTAAATCAGTAGCGGCATAAATGTCTCGGCCATCAACGCTAACAACACCATCGGCAATACCCATAAATAGTTTACGTTTAATAACGCGTTTCATATTAATGGTATAGGTCACTTTTTTCGCGGTAGGTACAATTTGGCCAGTAAATTTAACTTCGCCAACGCCAAGCGCGCGACCTTTGCCTGGGCCACCAGACCAACCTAAGAAAAAGCCAACCAATTGCCACATGGCATCTAAGCCTAAACAACCTGGCATTACGGGGTCACCTTTAAAGTGACAGGCAAAAAACCATAAATCAGGCGTGATATCAAGCTCGGCAATAATTTGACCTTTACCGTATAAACCACCTTCTTCAGAAATATGAACAATGCGATCCATCATTAGCATATGATCTGAAGGCAACTGGCTGTTACCTTCACCAAATAATTTACCTTCGCCGCAGGCGATTAAATCTTCTTTTGTAAAGCTATTCTTAGTCATGTATGTTTAATCCAGTAAAAATGCTGGGCCACTTTAGCGAACACTTGTACGCTAGACAAGTCCGATTTGTGTGAAGTTCAATTATACTTACTTAACTCGCTTACCTAAGTGGGTAACAGTGTTATTGCCAAAGAGTGACAACATGACTAATACCAGTAAAAAAGCCTTAACTAATGCAGAAAAACAGCAACGTTATCGTGAACGGCAAAAGCAATCAGGCAAAAAGGAATTACGCGGTTATCTTACGCCTGAAGCATTAAGTTGTTATGAAGAAATTCAGCAAAAAACGCAGTGGAGCGATAGCCTGTTATTAAGCAATGCTATTCGTTTAATGTATGCCGCACACAAGTGTGGTCAAGTTGGCATTTTAAACAGCTGGCTGACCGAGCATAAGCGTTAATTTACCGTCTTGCTGGCTGTTGCCTGCAGCGGTTCAGCGCTATAATACGCGCTGTTTATAGTAATAGAGAGCCACTGATGATTTTGTTTGTTCGGGATTTAACGGTTATTGATTTTTCTTACCTATGTGAAAAACGTGGCATGTTAGGCGAAAGCTATATTGTTGATGTCGAGTTGCATGGTGGCTTAGATCAAACGTCTATGGTGTTAGATTTTAGCCATGTAAAAAAGCTGATAAAACGTACTATCGATGAGCTTGTTGACCATAAGTTAGTATTGCCAGAGCAATCAGCTGCCTTATCATTAAGCGTGATAGATCAAACGCATATTCTGCGCTTTAACAGCCAACGTGGCTTAATTCAAATGGCTGCACCGGCACAAGCCAGTGTGGCTATTGCAACAACAGCAATAAATGAGCACAGCATTACTGAATTTTTGCAGCAGGTGCTAAAACCTTTATTACCCGACAATATCGACCAAGTTATTTTCACTTTACGGCCAGAAAATAGCACTAGCTTCTATTATCACTATAGCCATGGCTTAAAAAAACATGATGGCAATTGCCAACGTATCGCCCATGGTCATCGCTCTACCATTCAAATTTATACTGACGGTATGTTAGCGCCACGATTAAACAAATATTGGTCTGAGCGCTGGCAAGATATTTATTTGGCTACCGCTGAGGATGTCTGCGACGCTGCAGCAATGCAACATTTACGCGCCGGAAACGATGATTACAGTTTTCGCTATCAAGCGGCGCAAGGCTGGTTTGAGTTAACTATGCCCAAAGCGCATTGTGAAATTGTGTCGTGTGACACTACAGTGGAATGCTTAGCTGATTACATTGCGACTGAACTTAAACTGCTAGACCAAACTAAACAATATAAGGTTGTTGCTTATGAAGGTGTGGGCAAAGGCGCTATTGCTTTTAGCTAGTGTTAGTGGTGTTGCACTAGCACAATCTCAGACCCAATTATCTGAGCTGAAATTACCCGCGTTTGAATTAAAAGGCCAGTTAATCCAAGGTAGTTTATTACTTGGAAAAACCGCACCTGGCAGTACGGTATTTTTTAATAATATTGAACTGCCACTTAGTGTTGATGGCCGCTTTGTATTTGGTGTTGGCCGAGATGCGCCGTTAAAGCATCAACTTAAGGTGCAAATTAACGACCAGCAGCTAGTAAAAGAGCTGGTTTTTTCTCCGCGTGAATATGATGTGCAGTACGTTACGGGCGTAGCACAAAAGTATGTTACGCCACCGAAAGAGGTTACTGAGCGCATCAGCAAGGATAACCAACGAGTACGTAAAGTACGCGAAACGGTGTCTGGTTTAGTTTATATTTTTGCTACACCAATAATGCCAGCAAACGGGCGCATTTCTGGTGTTTATGGTAGCCAGCGCGTATTTAACGGTGAGCCGCGTAATCCACATTATGGGCTGGATATCGCCGCACCGACAGGAGCAAAGGTTATTGCCCCGTTCAGTGGCAAAGTACTGTTAGCAGAAGATTTATATTTTTCAGGTTTAACCCTAATTGTTGATCACGGTTTTGGTATTAGTTCTACCTTTATGCACCTGAGTAAATTTGATGTTGCAGTGGGGGATACCGTACAGCAAGGACAAAAAATAGCAGAAGTAGGCGCCAGCGGCCGTGTTACGGGGCCGCATTTAGACTGGCGTATTAACTGGCAGCAAGAAAGATTGGATCCTGCGTTACTGCCTGGCCTTATTATTCCATAGTGATTATTAATTGGCGTTAAGCCAACTATCACATAAACCTTGTTCAGTTATTGAAAGCATAGCAACCTGCTGCACTGATGCGGCTAACGTTAGCGTGCAGTGTAATAGCCGGTCTTTACGGTAAAAATGTACGGTAACGCTACTATTTGTCGCATAACGTTGCAGCAGCTGGCTAAAGTTACTCGCAGTGATCTTGCGTTGTTCCAATGCTAATAGCTGATCTCCGACCATTAAACCGGCACTATATGCTGCGCCAGCATGATAAACATGAGTTAGTTGCAATAAACCATTATTTACTTTGGTTAATGCACCAATAAAAATCTGGCTTTGCTCGTTAAGCTCACCGCCCATATCGTCAGCATGTTGCATGGGTCTAAATATTAAATTAAGCCCAAGTTTCACTGCAGCATCGGTTAAAGGTAAGGCTGCAGAATCGATTAACCAGCGCTGGCTTAACAGTGCTAATTCAGCAAAACCTAGTTGGGTTAGTATCACACTTAACGCATTGTCGGGGGTGCCGCTAGTTAGGTATTCTTGCCATAATTTTTGCACCACTAACTGCAATGAGCTGCCTTGCTCACGTAATGTGGCATCAAGGCAAAGCGCTAATAATGCCCCTTTAGTATAGTAACTCACTACGGCGTTAACCGCGTTTTCATCTTGCTTGTAAAACTTGGTCCAAGCGGTAAAGCTACTATCTTTAAGGCTTTGTGCTTTGTCACTTGGGTTACGCGTGACTCTGGATATAGTTTTTTCAAGTGTTTTAATATAAGCCGTTTGCGAAATTATGCCCGATTGCACTAAGGCCAAATCATCAAAATAGGAGGTAAAACCTTCGTATAACCAAAGTTGCGTGGTGTACTGTTCAGATGCGAGTTGGTAGCGCGCAAAATTAGCCGGTTTTAAACGCTTAACCCACCAAGTGTGAAAATATTCATGGCTACATAAAGCCAATAAGTTTTGGTAGTTGTCATCTATGGTGCTGATATTTGGTGCCGGCAAATCAAAGCGACTGCACAGTAACAAGGTGGAGTTAAGGTGCTCCAGTCCGCCGTAACCCTCTTCGGTTACCCAAAGCAAAAACCAATAGCTTGTAAGATCATCTGGCAGGGCGCCAAACACCTTAACTTGCTGTTGGCATATTTTGATTAAATCATCAGTAAAACGCGTTAAATCCGTTAAGTTATCACCGGTAACCACAAGATAGTGCGGAATATCGTTAATAGTAAATTCACGCAGTTCAAATTGTCCTAACAGTATTGGACTATCGATAAGCGCTGCGTAGCTATTGGCATTGTACTGACCAAAATCTAGAAAATCGGTATTTTTATTACGGCTTAAACCGGTAGCAACGCGCCAATGTTGCGCTAAGGCTGATACCGGTTTTATTATTTTTATCTGATGGGGTAAATCGTGTAATTGGCTAATACCAAGACACAAACAAGCTGGGTTAAGTACGGCTACTTCATCATCTACGTAGGCAGCTCTAACGGATAAATCATAGGCATAAACGTGATAACTAACACTAACTTCATCGGTATTACAGTGTAGCTGCCAAGTTTGTTTATCTAGTTGAGTTAGCGCTAAGTTACCCAAGTTGTCAGTAGCTTCAATGCTAATAATATTACGGGCAAAATCTCTAATCATATAGCTGCCGGGGATCCACGCTGGCAAGCTAAGTTCATGTATCGCTTGAGTTGGCACAAAGCGTAAGGTTACTGAAATAAGATGAGCAGTAACGTCGGTAATATCCACATGATAATAAATAGAATTCATAACAATACTCTTTACGGCGTATTCAAGTCGCTATTATGCCGTTTTATCTAAATAAGGAAAATGATCTGTTTAGCCGCTTAAGCGGTAACAGGCGTCAGCGTTAATTCTGTGTATAATGTTGCAATTGCAAGTAACTCTTATAAAATTCATGCCTTAGCATGATCAGCAGAGACGAAGATGAATAATGAAGCTTTAATTGCCAAACGCATGGAGCATGCCGTTACTCGGGTTACGCAAACCGTGTTTCCAGGGCGCACCAACCATCACAATACACTGTTTGGTGGTGAAGCACTGGCATGGATGGATGAAGCAGCGTTTATCGCAGCGACGCGATTTTGTCGCAAGCCTTTAGTTACAGTAAGTTCAGACCGTGTAGATTTTAAAGAGTCGATTCCGGCTGGTTCTATTGTTGAATTGGTAGCAAGAGTAGAGCACGTTGGTCGTACTAGCCTTCGAGTACAAGTTGACATTTTTGTTGAAAATATGTATAGCGACGATCAGCATAAAGCTATTTCTGGTAGCTTTACCTTTGTTGCGCTGGGGCCAGATCGTAAACCTACACCCGTGTTGGGCTAAAGATTGACACTAAAGCAGCCAATTATGCGATTAAAGCTTGGCCAAACAAGTTCAGCGCGTAGCGGCTTTGTTACCGGTTTAGTTATAATTAGAGCATTATTAAATTTGCCTGCGGGTTATTGTTTTGTATAAGTTATTTGAAGATCGCACCCGTCAGTTTTGGATCCTGCATACCTTGGGCTGGCTTGGCTTTGCCATTGTTAACTACCTAAACTCGTTAGTGCAAGAAACACGCGATGCCTATCTTATCGTGGTGGCACTTGATGCGTATATCGGTTGGCTGTTAACTATTCCACTGCGTTATACCTATCAAAAGGTAGGGCAGTGGACGCCATGGAAGATGGTGCTAACGGTATTAGTATTAGCCTTTACCGTTGCGGCGGTTTGGACTGCGGTACGAAATTTTAATTACTGGGAAATATACCGGCACGGCGCACGCCCTGATCATTGGATAAAATATATTCGGGAAACACCATTTGCCTTTTATGTAATGCTAAGCTGGAGCGGCTTATACTTTGGTATAAAATACTATCAGACGTTACAAGAAGAAAAACAAAAATCGCTTACCGCGACTAATAAGGCCCATGAAGCACAGCTAAAAATGCTGCGCTATCAGCTTAACCCACACTTTTTATTTAATACCTTAAATGCTATTTCTACTTTGGTGTTAATCAACGAAAGTGATACCGCGAATAAAATGCTGACTCGGCTTAGTGACTTTTTACGCTATTCGTTGTACAAAGATCCTATTAATAAGGTACCGCTTGAGCAAGAGGTGTATGCCGCTCGGTTATATCTTGAAATTGAAAAGGTGCGCTTTTCTGAGCGCCTATCAGTGATCTTTGATTTAGAACCTGGCACAGAGAAAGCTTTAGTACCGAGTTTAATTTTACAGCCCATTATAGAGAACGCCATTAAGTACGCTGTTGCTAGCCAGATTAACGGTGGTGAAATAGCCATTACAGCAAAGAAGTTTGGTCACGATTTACTACTAGAAGTTGCCGATAATGGCCCGGGTATGAGCATTAACGATGGTCTACCCAAAAGCAGCGATAGCGGTGTAGGTTTAGTCAATACGAAAGAGCGGTTGTCAGCCTTATATGACAATAATTTTGCGCTGGTATTAACGCATAATCAGCCTCAGGGGCTGAAAGTAAATATTAGAATTCCATTACAATTAGAAAAAACGGAACATGAACATGCTTAAGGTAATAGTAGTTGACGACGAGCCTTTAGCCCGCAAGGGAATGTTAGTGCGTTTGCGGGAATTTCCAGAATTAGAAGTAATTGCAGAATGCAGTAACGGCCAGCAAGCCGCTGACGTTATTGCTGAGTTAGAACCTGATTTAGTATTTCTCGACGTAGAAATGCCGGGCATGGACGGCTTTGCTGTGCTGAAAAAATTGCAAGCGCAGCAGGTTACCTTACCCTATGTTATTTTTGTTACTGCCTATGATCACTATGCGTATAACGCCTTTGAAGTGAACGCATTAGACTACGTACTTAAGCCAGTTGAACCTGAGCGGCTAAAACAAGCAGTAGAAAAAGTATTACGTATTCACCAGGCGCAGGATACGCAAAAACATAAGGGCCAACTAGCAGAAGCCGTAGCGAAATTAACCGGCGACGAAGCGGGAAATATTCTGCAACGGTTAGATAATGCTGAACCGGTGGTAAATGATCGCTTTCCTGATGCCATTAGCATTAAAGATAGTGGTGAAATTACTCGAGTGCCGGTGGCAGCTATTGAATGGGTGGACGCAGCTGGCGATTATATGTGTATTCATACTCGTGATGGCCAAACCCATATTTTACGCCGCACCATGAAAGAACTAGAGCAAGAGCTTGATCCTAAAGTGTTTGTGCGGGTACATCGCTCAGCTATTGTTAATGTACAAACTATTGCAAAGTTACAAATGCTTGCCAATGGCGAACATCAACTTATGCTGACTAACGGCCAAGCGGTGAAGGTTAGCCGTAGTTATAAAGATCGTGTTAAACAAGTATTTAATCAATAAGTGATGCTTAATCGCTGGCAATAAGTTGTTGCCAGCGCACTAAATAAGGATCAATGGGTTTTTTCTTATCACCGGTTTGACCCAGCGGGTATAACACTGCTTGTTGGTTAACTTCACCGGCCATCATTAAATTAGCCCCCGCAACCAGCTGCTCTACTGCGTACGAACCTAACTTAGTGGCAAGTATTCTATCTGCGCCTACAGGGCTGCCACCGCGTTGTATATGGCCTAAAATACAAGCTCGGCAGTCGATGCCTAATTCTTCGCTTAATGCTTCAGCTAATGCCGTTGTGCCGCCAGGATAGCTATTTTCAGCGACGACAATAATATAACTGCTTTTACCTCTAAGTAATTGCGCATGCTTAATGGGTGTGATTACTTCTTTTAGCGAACCCAGTTGCAATGTGCCAAATTCAGGGCAGATAATTTGCTCAGCGCCAGCGGCAATGCCGGCAGCTAAGCTAATATGGCCGGAATGACGGCCCATTAGTTCAACTAAAAAGATGCGCTCAAACGCATCAGCGGTATCACGAATTTTGTCTATGGCATCCAGCGCGGTATCTATGGCAGTAGCAAAACCAATAGTGTAATCGGTACCATCTACATCGTTATCAATAGTGCCTGGCACGCCAATAATTTGGCCGCGATAGTATTTGGCTATCGCTAGTGCGCCGCGAAAACTACCATCGCCGCCAATAACAATTAATGCATCAAGCTGTAACTGCTCTAATGCCATTGCTGCTTGTTTTGCCCCCTCAGCGGTGTGCAAAGTTTTACAGCGGGCACTTTTCAAAATAGTGCCACCACGTTGAATAATATGTTGCACGTGCTGGGGTAATAAGGTTTGGTAATCGTTATCTAACAAACCATTAAAACCATAGTGAAAACCAATAACATCAATATTATGTACCGACGCCGTTAACACTGCAGCACGTATAGCCGCGTTCATGCCTGGTGCGTCGCCACCAGAAGTAAGGATCCCAATACGTTTAATCATTATTTGTCTCAAAATAAGAAATTATAGCCGGTAGCTAATAAAGCAGCTTGATATAGCGCAACACTAGGTGAATTTGTCGATATTTAGCATTGAGTTGCAGACAAGCTTAGATGAAATAGAGGAAAATGCTAAGGTTTTTACTGACCTCAGTATTACTAGCATTGGAACCACATTATGCATCAAACCACGGGTAAAAGCTTAGTTGGCCTTTTACTGGCTTTAACCACTGCCATTTTATGGGGCATGTTACCTATAGCACTTAAAGTGCTGCTCGATGTTTTAACCGCTAATACTATTACCGCAATACGTTTTTTAGTCGCGGCAGTGATGGTGGGTATTTGGCTTGGTGTTGCTGGTAAGCTACCCCAAATAGCCTCACTGGCCAAAGCTAACGTAAAAACCTTAATGTTTATTGCTGTTGCCGGCCTATTGTCTAATTACATTATGTATTTAAGTGGCTTAAATTATTTAACTGCAGAAACAGGGCAGGTAGTTATTCAGTTAGCGCCGTTTTTAATGATGATTGGCGGCGTGGTGGTGTTTAAAGAGCGCCTGTTATTATGGCAACAAGTTGGCGCCTTACTGCTGGTTATTGGCTTATTGCTATTTTTTAATGAGCGTTTGGTACAGCTTATTACCCAAGCCAGTAATGAAACGGTTGGCGTACTATTAATTATTGCCGCTGCCATAACCTGGGCCGCGTATGCGTTGGCGCAAAAGCAATTGCTCGTGCATTACAGCTCAAAGCAAATTATGTATTTGCTGTATGCCGCTGGCAGCATCGCATTTTTACCTGTGGCTGACTATGCGCCGTTACTTACGATGAGCGTTTTACAATGGTCGTTACTGATTTTTTGCTGTTTGAATACCGTTGTCGCTTATGGTGCCTTCGCTGAGGCTTTACATCACTGGGAAGCGTCAAAAGTCAGTGCAGTATTGGCGATTACGCCACTATTTACTATTTTCTTTGCGCAGTTATTAGGTTGGCTGTATCCGGGCTTTTTAGCGCCTCAAGCGTTAAATATTTGGTCGTGGCTTGGCGCGGCGTTGGTGGTGCTAGGCTCAGCGCTTACCGCACTGGCGCCGCAGTTTGTTGAATATCGTGCGGCGCGTAAAGTGCGTAAGTTACAGCGTGATGTGTTTTAAGCTAGCGCTAATTAAATAAACTTACTCAACACCAATATAACCACCGGTTTGATGCGCCCATAATTGGGCGTATATACCACCAGAGGCAATTAACTCGTGGTGTGTGCCTTGTTCAACAATGTTGCCATGCTCTAACACGATTAGCCGATCCATTTGTGCAATAGTGGATAAGCGATGGGCAATAGCAATAACTGTTTTACCGGTCATTAGTTTATTTAAACTTGCTTGAATGGTGGCTTCTACTTCAGAATCTAACGCTGAAGTGGCTTCATCTAGAATAAGAATGGGTGCGTTTTTCAGCAATACCCGCGCAATAGCAATACGCTGACGTTGGCCACCCGATAGCTTAACGCCGCGTTCGCCCACTTGCGCATCTAAACCACGGTTGCCTTTAGCATCAATCAGCTCAGCAATAAACTCGGTAGCTTCCGCTTGCTCGGCTGCTAATAACAATTCAGTTTCAGTAGCGCTAGGTTTGCCATAGCTTATATTGTCCCGCACCGAGCGATGCAGCAACGACGTATCTTGCGTTACCATGGCGATATGCTGACGTAGGCTTTCTTGGCTGACTAAACTTATGTCTTGGCCATCAATTAAAATTTTTCCGCTTTCTACATCATAAAAACGCAGCAGTAAATTAACCAGTGTTGATTTACCTGCGCCCGAGCGGCCAACCAAACCTACTTTTTCACCCGGTTTAATGTTTAACGTAAGCTGTTGCAGCACTGAGGTTTTAGTGTTATCGGTGTCAGCTTTGCCGTAATTAAAACTGACGTTGTCAAAGCTAATTGCACCTTGTGTTATCTGTAACGGTTTGGCGTTAGGTGCATCAACTACTTGTGCAGCTTGTGATAGCGTAGTAATACCATCTGCCACAGTGCCAATGTTTTCAAATAGGCTGCTTATTTCCCACATGATCCACTGTGACATACCATTTAAGCGCAAAGCTAAACTCACGGCTATAGCAATGGCGCCTACGCTTATTGCGCTATCAGTCCACAGGTAAATAGATAACGACGCAATACTAAACACCAATAAATAATTTAATGTTTGCACCGATACGCTAAGCCCAGTTGCTAAACGCATTTGCCGATATACAGGTTTTAAAAACACTTCCATGCTGTCTTTAGCGTAGGCTTCTTCACGGTTAGTATGAGAAAACAGCTTAATGGTTGTAATGTTGGTGTAGCTATCAACAATACGGCCGGTCATTTCTGAGCGTGCATCGGCTTGGCGGGTAGACGCCGCTTTTAAACGCGGAACAAAATAAAACTGCATACCAATATAGATAGCAAGCCAGCCCAGCATCGGTAAAATTAAGCGTAAATCGGCTTCAGCAATAAAAAACAACATTGAACCAAAATACACCAATACATATACCATCACATCAAGCAGTTTCATTACGGTTTCGCGCACAGCTAACGAGGTTTGCAATACCTTGGTTGCTATACGACCGGCAAAATCATTTTGATAAAAACTGATACTTTGGCGTAGTAAATAACGATGTGCTAACCAGCGGATTGACATCGGGTAATTACCCAATAAGGTTTGATGCACAATTGCCGCATGGAAAAAGCTTAATGCAGGTAAAAAGATAACCGTTACTAGCGCCATTTTTATTAAAGTGGCGCGCTCGGCAAGGAACAAGCTTTGCGGATCGTTTTTTACCAGCCAATCAACCAGCTGACCCATAAAGCTAAATAATGACACCTCTAGAATAGCTAATAACGCGGTGCTTAGAGACATTAAAAGCAGTGAGGTTTCCATGCCCTTGGTGTAATGCCGACAAAATGCCCAAATACCTTTTGGTGGTTGTGTCGGTTCGGTTGCAGGAAAAGGTTTAATAATACGTTCAAAAAAACTCAACATAACAGGCTCAAAATAACGGCAAATAGGCGTATATTGTACCTTAGTTATTTAAAAAATCCTGTTCAGCACAGCCTGTAGTTTGGTATTAGTATCGAATAATATTGGGATTATTATTTTCGCTGTGTATTATTGTGCGCTTGTTTGTATCGGCGCCAGTGCGTTATTTAATAAGATTGTGAATTTTTAACAGGACACTCATGGAAAAAATTTCTGCCACGTTGGCACTGCTTGGTATTTTGTCCCTGTTTTGTCAGTGGCTAGGCTGGAAGCTTAGACTACCGGCCATTTTACCTTTACTGATTGCCGGCTTAATACTTGGCCCGGCGTTAGGCGTTTTAAACCCAGATGAGCTATTTGGTAATTTGTTATTTCCTATTATCTCATTGGGTGTTGCCGTCATTTTATTTGAAGGTTCGCTAACGCTAAATTTTAAGGAAATAAAAAACCACGGCCGAATGGTCACCAGTTTAGTTACCGTTGGTGCAGCGGTTACCTGGGTATGCGTAACTTTAGCGGCGTATTGGTTAGTGGGTTTTAGCTTTGAAATTGCCATGCTGTTTGGTGCTTTAGTAGTCGTTACTGGGCCAACGGTAATAGTGCCAATGCTGCGCAGTGTTAAGCCTACGTCTAAGCTTGCCAGCATTTTACGCTGGGAAGGTATAGTAATAGATCCGTTAGGTGCGCTACTTGCAGTGTTGGTATTTGAGTATATTGCTTACTCATCTGAGTCTGGTAATCATGTACTCATGGCGCTGGGCTTAATGTTATCGGTTGGCTTTGGTTTAGGTGCTTTGTCGGGTTATGTTGTCGGTACGGTGCTGCGTAAAAATATGCTTCCGCATTATTTACAAAATACCGCCGTGTTAACCATCGTTTTAGCGGTGTTTGTTGGCTCTAACTTATTACGCGAAGAGTCGGGTTTATTAACCGTTACGGTAATGGGTATTTGGCTAGCGAATATGCGCGGTGTTGATATTGCCGAAATCCTAGAATTTAAAGAAACCCTTACCGTATTGCTTATTTCTGCACTCTTTATTCTGCTCGCGGCAAGATTAGACTCTAGCGCGATGTTAGATTTAGGCTGGGGTGGGCTTGGCTTGCTGCTGGTAGTAATGTTTATTGCTCGGCCGCTTAGTATCTGGATATCAGCAATTGGTTCCTCGTTACAAAGTAACGACAAGTGGTTTTTAAGTTGGGTAGCACCACGGGGTATTGTTGCTGCCGCGGTATCTTCTTTATTCGCCATCAAATTAGAAAACTTAGGCTACGAAGGCGCGCAGCATATCGTACCCTTAGTGTTTTTAGTTATTATTGGTACAGTGGTAGTGCAAAGTTTAACTGCTGGTAGATGGGCTAAGTGGTTAGGTGTGGCTGCGGGCTCAAACCAAGGTGTACTTATTTTTGGTGCATCACCTTTTGCTAGAGATTTAGCAAAGGTGCTACAAGCTAGGCAGTTTCGTACTGTTTTGGCTGATACCAACTGGGACAATATTCGTTTAGCCCGAATGGATAATATACCGGTCTATTTTGGTAACCCTGCGTCAGAACATGCCGAAAACTATTTAGATTTAACCGGCATTGGCCGTGTGTTTATTATTTCACCATACCGTCAAATTAATCCGTTAGTTAGTTTTCATTTTCAAGACGTGTACGGTATGCACAAGGTGTTTAGTTTAAATAGCTCAGAAGCATCCAGTGCGCGCCATCAAATGTCAGAAACCCATGTTAAGCAGCTTAGTTTATTTGGCGAGCATGTGTCGTACGCGAAGCTATCAAGTTTAGTGGCAAAAGGTGCAGTAATAAAAACCACCAATATTACTGAAAACTTTACTTATCAGCATTTTGTTAGTCGTTATGGTGATGGGGCGTTACCTCTACTGTATATCAAAGATAAAAAAATACAGGTTATTACCGGTAATGCCGGCGTTGCCACCATACCGGCAGATGTTGAATTAGTAAGCTTAATTTCTGCTCACGCTTTGCAAGAGGCCAAAACGGCCAGTCAAACGCAAACCGATACAGCAAAAGCCACGTAATAATAACGGTGTTAACAGGTGCGTGTAGCGGCAAGCTTGTGATATTATAACAACCTTGCCGCTATAGCATAGTTAACCGCGACATGGGCAGTAGTGCATTGCCTTGAATTAACAGCATAGCCACCCAATAAAGGCTGGGCTGTAACTTTCGCAGACGTTATCTGAGAAGTCATAATGAAATTAAAACTTGTAACCTCAACGTTATTACCAACGCTTTTTGCCGAATTTCGTCTCCATGGTTTTGAGGCGCCAAATGGTAAAGAGCATGTCGCATTGACGTTGGGCGATGTAACTACCGATGAGCCAGTTTTAGCTCGGGTTCACTCAGAGTGTTTAACTGGTGACGCATTATTTAGCTTACGCTGCGACTGTGGTCCACAATTAGAAACGGCAATGCGCAAAATTGCCGAGCAGGGCCGAGGCTGTATTTTATATCTACGCCAAGAAGGCCGGGGTATTGGCCTTATTAATAAAATTCGCGCTTATGCAGAGCAAGATAAAGGTTTAGATACGGTAGAAGCTAATGAAATTCTTGGCTTTTTACCCGATATGCGCGAGTACGATATTGCCGCAGATATGTTTACCCAGTTAGGTATCAAACAAATTAGATTATTAACTAATAATCCGCGTAAATTAAAAGCGTTAACTGATGCTGGTGTTAATATACTAGAACGTGTGGCGCACCGCGTAAAAACCACGGCGCATAGCCATCGCTATTTGGCCACTAAAGCCAGTAAATTGGGCCATTTACCTTAACCGTATTTATGTAATAAGTAGCGTGTTATTATCGCTATTAGCGTTTATTTTATTTTTCAACAGGACATTAACTTGACTAACAATGACGTGCTGCGCAGCCTGCGCTACAGCCTTAACGTGCACGACCATGGCATGATTGCTATTTTTGCGCTTACCAAGGTTACCGTAACCAAAGAGCAGGTTGTCGCCTGGTTAAAAAAAGATGAAGATGAAGGTTTTGCACCGATCAGCGATGTGCTAATGGCTAGTTTTCTTAATGGCTTAATTATTCAGCGCCGTGGGGCAAAGGATGATGTAATTCCTGAACCTGAAAGCGTGTTAAATCATAACATTATGCTACGTAAGCTTAAAATTGCTTTTGATTTAAAAGATGACGACATTATTGCCTTATTGCAAACGGTCGATTTTCGTTTAAGTAAGCCAGAACTTAGCGCATTTTTCCGTCGCGCGGATCACAAGCACTATCGCGCTTGCCAAGATCAAGTATTACGGTATTTTTTAAAAGGTATTCAGTTAAAACTTCGGCCAACCGAAGCCTTAATTTAAACACCACGTTAAGAGCATAAATACCGGTTAAATCTCTCTTCTAGTTAATGTTATACTACAGACACTTATTGCCGAGTGTCTGTAGTTATGATCCCAAAGCTTAATCCTGAATTAGCGCTGGATGCCAGCATCGTTGCCTTTAGTAAAGCCTTAGTCGCTGCAGGTTTTAATGGCGATATTGAAACCAGTTATGGCAGTCGTTTAGCGGTTGCTACTGATAACAGCGTTTATCAAGCGTTACCGCAAGCGGTAATACTGCCCAGGTCAACCGATGATTTGGTTATTTTAACCTCACTCGCACAAACCTCTAGTTTCTCACATATTAAATTTAGCCCTCGCGGTGGTGGCACCGGCACCAATGGCCAGTCATTAACTGAGCACGTTGTGGTCGATTTATCACGCCATATGCGCAACATTTTAGATATTAATGTGGAGCAGCGTTGGGTTAGGGTGCAGGCTGGCGTGATTAAAGATCAACTTAATGCTTTTCTAAAGCCTTATGGCTTTTTCTTTGCTCCTGATTTATCCACCTCTAACCGCGCTACCATTGGCGGTATGATTAATACTGACGCCTCAGGGCAGGGCTCTTTGGTCTATGGTAAAACCAGTGATCACGTATTGGCGCTAAAAACCGTACTTATTGACGGTAATGTATTAAAAACCCATAAAATGCCGACCTATGAAGCCGAACATCGCGCTGAAATGCCCAATAGTATTGGCCGTATTTATCAACAAGTGCTGCATAGTTGTCGCGAATTTAGGCCGCAAATCTTAGCTAAGTTTCCAAGGTTAAACCGATTTTTAACTGGCTACGATTTAGAACATGTATTTAATGATGATCTAAGCGAGTTTGATTTATCGCGCATTATTACGGGTTCTGAAGGTTCGCTAGGGTTTGTGGTTGAAGCCAAGCTAAATATTACGCCGATTGCTAAGTATAAATGCCTCGTTAACGTTAAGTACGACAGCTTTATTAGCGCATTAAAAAATGCGCCCTTTTTGGTGGCGGCAGAGGCGACTTCAGTTGAAACCGTTGATAGCAAAGTACTTAATTTAGCTCGCAGCGATATTATTTGGCATCAAGTAAAAGACTTAATCACAGATGTACCCGGCATTGAAATGCAAGGTCTGAATATGGTTGAGTATAACAGCGAACAACAAGCTGACATTGAGCAAAAAATTGCCGAGCTTACTACACGACTAGACACAGCAATAGCCGATAAAACTGACGGTATTATTGGCTACCAGCTAACGTATGATAATACTGCCATCGGCCATATTTATGCGATGCGCAAAAAAGCAGTAGGGCTGTTAGGCAATACTCAAGGCCGACAGAAACCTATTGCGTTTACTGAAGACACCGCCGTACCGCCAGAGCATTTAGCTGACTTTATTATTGAGTTTCGTGCATTACTAGACAGTTACAACCTGCAATACGGTATGTTTGGCCATGTTGATGCTGGCGTACTGCATGTTAGGCCAGCATTAGATTTATGTGATCCTACGCAGGAAGCCTTGCTTAGAACCATTTCTGATCAAGTGGTTGCTCTAACCGCAAAGTACGGCGGTTTAATGTGGGGCGAACACGGTAAAGGTTATCGTAGCGAATATAGCCCGGCATTTTTTGGCGAAGAGTTATTTACTGAACTGAGAAAAATTAAAGCTGCGTTTGATCCGCGTAATCGCGTAAACCCGGGTAAAATTTGTACGCCTTATTATAGCGCCGAGCAATTAGTGTCGGTAGACGGCGTTAAGCGCGCCTATTTTGACCGGCAAATACCCATAGCGGTAAAAGACAGTTTTGACAGCAGTTTGAATTGTAACGGTAACGGCTTGTGCTTTAATTACGAAGAAAACTCACCGATGTGTCCGTCAAGCAAAGTAACCAAAGACCGACGCCACAGCCCTAAAGGCAGAGCCGGGCTGATGCGCGAATGGTTACGCCTAGCGGAAACCTCGGGTGTCGACGTACTGGCAACAGAACAACAACTGCTCACACAATCCGGTGGTATAAGCACATTATGGCAGCGGATAAAAAACACCTTAGCCAAGCGCCAAGGCGAAGCCGATTTTTCGCATGAAGTTATGGAAGCAATGGAAGGCTGTTTAGCGTGTAAAGCCTGCGCTGGGCAATGCCCAATTAAAGTTGATGTACCTTCGTTTCGGGCACGTTTTTTACAGCTGTATCACAGTAGGTACTTACGGCCAACTAAAGATTATATTGTCGGCAATATTGAACGCACCGCGCCGTTACTAGCAAAAGCGCCGCGCTTAGTTAACTTTGTACTAAAACGTAAACTAACCGCAAAGCTGTTAGCAAGCAGCGTTGGTTATGTTGATACTCCGTTATTATCAGTACCAACATTAGCACAACAGCTTAATAAGCGTTTTAGCTTTAATTTGGCTGAATTAGAGCAACTCGATGCAGCAACTCGGCAAAAAACCATCTTGTTAGTGCAAGACCCCTTTACTAGCTTTTATGAAGCAGAACTGGTGGCCGATGCGCTAAATTTATTAGAGAAACTTGGTTTTAAGCCCATATTGTTGCCGTTTTTACCCAATGGTAAACCGCAGCATGTTAAAGGTTTTTTACGGCAGTTTGCTAAAACCGCTAATAATGCGGCACAGTTTTTCAATAAGTTACACACGCTAGGCTTACCTATGCTTGGTTTAGATGCCTCTTTAGTGTTGGTGTATCGCGATGAATATAACAAAGCTTTAGGTAATAATCGTGGTAATTTTAACGTGCAGTTATTGCATGAATGGTTAGTAGAGCAAACGTTACCTAAAGCAAACACGACCGAAGAGTTTGCTTTACTGGCGCACTGTACGGAAAAAACCGCATTACCTGCAACAGAGAAGGCATGGCAACTCATTTTTGCCAATGTAGGTTTAGCATTAAAGCCTATTAGCGTTGGTTGCTGTGGCATGGCCGGAACCTATGGCCATGAAGCGCAAAACTTAGAAAATAGTAAAGCGTTATTTGATATGAGCTGGCGAGCCCCTGTTGAGCAATATAGCACCAGCAAAATATTGGTGACGGGGTTTTCGTGTCGTAGTCAGGTAAAACGCTTGGTCGGAGATAAACCCAAGCACCCGTTGCAAGCACTATTGGCGCTGTTGTAACTAGAAACGCTAATATTGTGTGGCTAGCAAAGAAAACCCGCTGAATTAGCGGGTTTTTTATCTTCTGATTTTAGGTTAATGTTACCTACTTATTAGAATTTATACGTACCTTTTAAGTACCAATAACCACCGTTAATGCCCATAGGTGAGGTTTCATAGTATTTAGCACCTAATTCTTTGCTCCACGCATCTGATAATTTTTCAGGTTCAGTGTTAAACAAATTTTGTGCGCCAGCGGTAATCGCAAAGTTATCGTTAATGTAGTAGCTTACTTCAGCATCAAAGGTTACTTTAGCACTTGCATCTGTGGTGCGAGTGTCATCATCTGCAGCAACACCCTGATAGGTGCCATAGTAGTTAGAACGGACAAATAACGACCAATTATCCCAACTTTGTGACCAAGTAAAGGTAGCACGATGTTTCGGTAAATCATCTTCTAAACGCGATACCCTAAACTCGCCTGTAATATCGGTAAAACGAGTTACTTCGGTGTCATTCCAGTTATAGGCTAGGGCAAAGCTACTGCGACCTTCGAACAGATCCATTGAGTAGTTGGCAACAAGATCAATACCTTGGGTGCGGGTGTCAAAATCGTTAGTTAGGTAAGTAATACTGGTTAACGAATCAATACCTTGTACACCAGCGGCTTTTAATGCGGCAATTTCGGCTGCAGTTACTTCAAACGCATCTGACTGACTAATACGACCATCAACGTCAATTAAATAATAGTCGGCGGTAATAAAGAAATCGTTACCAGTATAAACTACGCCCATCGCGTAGCTAGTTGATTCTTCAGGCTTAAGT
This sequence comes from Rheinheimera sp. D18, assembly GCF_004345025.1. Lineage (GTDB taxonomy): Bacteria > Pseudomonadota > Gammaproteobacteria > Enterobacterales > Alteromonadaceae > Alishewanella > Alishewanella metallidurans. Next base: position 1,619,685 of record NZ_CP037745.1, read on the forward strand.
TCTGTTGCACCTTTTAATATTGCGACAGGGTTGGTAGGTGGCAATACACCAACATCGAATAACTTACCTTGACTGGCTTCGGTGCGCACGTTACTCACGTTAGCTTGGCCCACGGTTGGCGCTCTAAAACCAGTGCTATTTGATGCACGTAATGACCAGTCTTCATTAATACGATATTGGCCGCTAAGTTTATAGTTCGTGGTGGTACCAAAGCTGTCGTAATCTTCAAACCGCAGTGCCAATGCAGTAAGTAAATTTTCAGTAACATTGGCTTCAACATCAATATAGGCCGCATAGTTACGACGAGTTGACACTCCAGCATTTTGCGGTTGAAAACCAGGAAAACCGTTTGAACCGTTACTTAACCCTTGATCAATATAAGGACCCACTTCCCAAGATGCTTGCTCACCGGCAACAATTTCAAAGCTTTCTTCGGTCCACTGGGTACCAAAGGCTATGGTTAGGTCTTCATATAAACCCACTGGTAAATATTTGACAAAATCTGCAGTAAAGGTTTTTTCCAGTTGGATATATTTACCAGTCTCAAAGTTGGTTGGGGTATTTGGCCCTAAAGAGGCGTTAACTGAATTAAATAGTTGGAAGGTTGATTCGCTGCGGCCAACAACACCACTGAAATCATACAGAATGCCATCCATAAAACTGTTTTTAAATTCACCTTTAGTACCAATAGCTAGTGAGGTATCAGTTATATTACCACCTAGATTTGGTGTAAAACCGCCTGGAAACATAGAGAAAAATGTAAAGCAGTTTTCGGGTAACGCATTAACTCTGTCAGTAATTTGCTGGTGATTAAGGCCTGAAATACCTACGTTAGCACAGCCACCGGCACCTGAGGTATCGACAACTTGTAAAGTTTCACCGCCATCATTAGAAAATACGTTGCCACGAGTATGCGGGTTGCGATAGTAAAAACCGCCACGTACATCACGCTCTGAATAGTTACCAAACATATAGGCTTCGCCGCCATTACCTAAATCAAGACCCGCATTAACAAAAATACTGATATCGTCTTTAATTTCTGGCGAGCCCCAAACTTGGGCTAGTGGCGCAACCGACGTGTTACCATTATCGATAAGCGCTTGCGCATCCGCGCGCTGTACGCTGCGACTGGTAGCATCAACATTTTTATATTGCAGGCTCGCATTAACAAAACCGTCTTTGGTTAGTGGCATACCAACGTTGGCTGAAAGCTCGGTAGAGGCACCATCGCCAGCGAAGTATTCACCTTGTTTTACTTCAATTGAACCACCGTCGGCGGAGTCTTTTAAAACAAAGTTAATTACACCCGCAATGGCGTCCGAACCATATTGCGCTGCAGCACCGTCGCGCAATACTTCAACTTGCTTCATAGCAATGCCTGGAATAACAGATAAATCAGGCCCTTGTGCGCCGTCGTTAATGCCACCACCTAAAAATGAGATAACCGATGCGCGGTGGCGACGTTTGCCGTTTAACAGGACTAAGGTACTGTCTGACGATAAGCCTCGTAAGTTGATCGGGCGAATTAGCGAGCCAGTATCACTAATGGGCTGGGTGTGTACGTTAAGTGACGGCACAGTGGTGCTAATTAAATTTAGCATGTCGCTATTACCGTTTTTGTTGAGCTCTTCGCCACTAATAATATCAATAGGTACTGGAGAATCGCCAATAGAGCGGGGTGCTGAACGCGTGCCGACAACGGCTATTTTTTCAACGGCTTTTTCTTTGGCTGTAGTTGATGCGGGCTGTTCTTGTGCCACCGCAACGCCAGCGCTAATGCACAATGATGCTGCTAAGGCGAATTTTACCGACCTCGCAACCGGATTATAATTGTTATGTTTTATCATATAGATTTCCTGGAATTTAGTAGTTGTTACCTGACGCTTATATTATTTTTGTAACGTCTCTGTAACCTTATTTGATAACACGGTTGTTGTCTATCGCATATTTAGGTAATTACATCGCTATTTTCATCTTGTCGCAGTAACTTTAGTTACTAAAATGCATTGCCAATAATCCTTGGCTGTTTTATAACAGGCAAATAAACCGTATTTAGGTATAAAAATGCAGTATCTGGAATTAAGCGAAAATTATTTCTCTGCTGTTGTTGCACTGGCCAATTCAATTCATGGCGATAACTATTTATCATTAGCTCAATTACAACTAATGCAGCTGCAAGGGGTAAAACAGGGGATAAATGCCAGTTTTATTGCTGTTGATCGGAGGCAGGTTGTTGGCTATCGACTTAGTTTTGCGCCAGAACAATGGCAAATTGATCAATGGTGTAGCGACGACAGCTGGCCAGTAGCGGTAAAACAGATGGCGTATTTTAAATCGGTTGGCGTACTAGCAAGTTATCGTGGTAAAGGCGTGGCAAAAAATTTATTACGTCTCTCAATTCAAGCCTTACAACAACAAGGGGCAACCGCAGGTTTAGCCCATATTTGGCGTGAAAGCCCAGGCAACACCGCTCAGTTATATTTTACTAAAGCTGGAGCTAAGCTTATTAATATTCACCCTGAGCGTTGGCGGCATTTATCAGAAACATTAGGCTATAACTGCCCACGTTGTGGCCAAACTTGCCTTTGTAGTGCTGCCGAAATGGCACTGCTATTTGCTGAACTTTAGTTAGGCCGCCTCTAATGTACGATCCCTTAGTTGACCCATATATTGGCCAAGATGTGGCTTATCCAACCTCATACTGGGCCGATAATACAGAACATATAACGCCATTTACCCATTTACAACACAGTATTGATACTGATGTTGTCATTATTGGTGCAGGTTATACAGGCCTTAGTTGCGGTTATCAGTTAGCTAAACAGTTTTCCCGTGACGTTGTAATACTAGAAGCAAATAAAGTGGGTTGGGGCTGCAGTGGGCGTAATGCGGGGTTTGTACTACGGGGCACTGGCCGGTTAGGTCTTGCTCAATTACAACACAAGTTTGGAACTGAAACCGCAACGTTATTTCATCAAGAATATGGCGCTGCCATTGAAAACGTTAAGCAAATGATAACTGCCGGAAATATTAGCTGTGAAATGCAGCAATCAGGTTATCTTAAAATTGCTCATAACCTAAAGCTGGGTGCTGAGTTGCCAGCGCAAGCTGAGTTTTTACGCCGACAATTTGGTTATGACGTCCAGTATTTGTCCGCTGCCCAGTTGCATGCAGATTATATGCATAACCATCAAGCCTTTGGCGCTATTCGGTTTCCTGATTGTTTTGGCGTTAACCCGCTGGCTTTGGCACAAGGTTATGCACAGCTTGCCAAGCAAAGTGGGGTAAATTTATATACGGGTACGCCAATGCAAAGCTGGGCTCGTAGTGCTAATGGCGGTTTTACGGTGCAAACCCCAAGCGCAACTGTGCGTTGCAAGCAGTTAATTTTCGCCACTAATGGTTATACGGCAAAAAACTTATTCCCACCGCTAAACATGTCTTGTCTACCGGTGTTAAGTAGCGTAATTGTTACTCAACCGCTTAGTGCTGAGCAGCTTAAATTAAGCGGCCTTAACCATACTCAGCTGGTGATGGATACGCGTGCACTAAAATATTACTACCGCAAGCTACCGGATAATAGGTTGTTGTTTGGTGGCAGAAGTGCGGTATATGGCAAAGATGCGGAAAAGGCAATTTATCCGGCCCGTTTGCTTGGCGCATTAAAAACCTGTTTTCCGATGCTAAGCGAGCTTCGCTGTGATTATCATTGGAGTGGCTGGGTGGCGGTGTCTTATGATGATTTACCGCGGGTATGCCAAGCACAACCCAATATATTTTATGCGGCAGGTTACTGTGGTAGCGGTGTATCTTTTAGCACCCAAGCTGGTAAGCGTTTAGCACAACTGGCAATGGGAGAACCCTTACCGGCATTGCCGATTTATCAGTCTGCGTTACAGCCATTTCCACTACCAGCACTGCGTCGTGTTGGTCAACAAGCCTATTATCAGTGGGGTCGTTTTAAAGATCGCTTTTTGTAATAAGCCCCGCTATTAGCTGCGGGGCTTAGCTATTACTAAAACTTGGCGCGCAAGCCCAGCGTTATAGCACGGCCGGGTAATGGCGCATCGTCTTTAATAAATGAGCTATGCACAAAACCCAGCTTATTAGTTAGGTTAGTGCCGCGAGCAAACAGTGTGACATCAACTGCTGAGAAGTTAACATCATAATTAAGGTTGGCATCAAGCAGCGTATACGCAGGGGTTGATGTTTCATTAACGGCTAGTTTAGTTTGGCTACCATAATGGGTTACTCCCACATCCGCACTCCAACTTAGGCCAGTATATTGATAACCTAAACCTAGTTTATACGGTGGTATTCTTGGTAAATAATCGCCGTTATCTAGCTTGGCACGCACTGTGTCAGCAAAAACATTTAACGCCTGAGCGCTGTCTAATTGATAACGGGCTTCAAACTCCATACCGTACAACGTGGCATCATGCTGCTGATATTGATATAGCGGAAAGCTATCGTGATGCTCGTGATCGTGCTCATCGTCAACATGGTCGTGTTCGGCCTCAAGATCAGCCATAGTTAGCCCTGTATTAGCCTGATATAGGTAGTTATGTACCTTGTTGTAGAAAAAATTATAGGTAAAGGTTAAATCATCTTTAAAATGCCGAAAGGTGAGATCGATGTTATTTGCCGTTTCTTTTTTCGCTTTAGTATCAATATATGCAAGCTCGCCGGCATTGATTGCATACTGTAATCCTAGCTCGTAACTGCTCGTTGCAATATGTGCACCGTTAGCATAAAGCTCGGCTGCCGATGGCGCGCGCTCTGAGCGGCTGTAGGCTAATGCCCAAGAGAACCCCGGTATAAACTGCCATACGGCACCAGCTGATACACTCGACGCAGTAAATTGGTCGGAAACATGATCAATGGTAAGTCCATCGGCTAAGGTAATGTGGTCAATGTCATGTTTGGTGCGCTCAATTCGACCGCCAAACTGCAAGCCAACCTGACCTATTTGTTTTTCTTCCATCACAAAAAGGGCGTGCGATAAACTATCGCTATCTGGGGTAAAGGCTTCTTCGCCAAACGCACTGTAATTTGACTGTTGTAAATGATAACCAAACAAACCATGCCAACCATTAAACGCTTCATGCTCAAGTGTTAAGCGGCTTTCTAACGCTTTGTTTTTAAATGTAGTACCTACTGTGCCAGCTTCTATTTCTTGGTGTTGATAATCAGTATAAGCGGTATTAATCGACAGAGTTTCAATGCCGTTAACGGGGTTATACCATTCACCAGCAAGGCTAATACGATTTTGTTTTAATGCAGCAAAAACACCGTCGTCATCAGTATGCGGCTCGGCATCGGCTTCTTCAGCGTGATGATGATGCCCAGGAATACCGTAATCTGATTCTAACCGACCTATGCTGATACCAATTAGACCTTGAGCACCAATGTAGCTTAAACCAGTATTTAACGCTTTACTGTCTAGCCAAGAGTTCTCTAATGAGGTAAGGCTTTCACCCTCATCATTAGTAAAACGGGGTACGGAGTAATCTGACGTTTTACGATTAAAACCATCAACATGCCAAGCAATATTATTAACACTACCTTCGTGGTTTAAGGCCAGTGATTTTTCTTTTGATACGTCGGCATATAGCGCATGAACTTGCGTTTCACTTTGTTGGCGTAATTGCCGCGGAATACGGTTGTCAACCACGTTAATAACGCCGCCAATAGCACCGCTACCGTATAATAATGTAGCAGGGCCGCGTAGCACCTCAATTTGTTGCGCAGTAAGGGCGTCGGCACTAATAGCATGGTCAGGTCCAACGCGCGACACATCGGCGGTATCTAAGCCGTTATTAAGCACCCGTACGCGAGGGCCATCTAAACCGCGGATCACCGGGCTTGAGGCAACAGGGCCATAATAATTAGCGTGTACACCTGGCTCAAATTTTAAGGTTTCGCCAATGGTTGGTTCGGTTCTACGCTGTAACTCTTCACCCGACAACACCGATACCGGTGTCACCATATCTAAGGTGTTTTTATGAATACCCGACGCTGATACCACAATGCGTTCTATGCCGCCTTTAGTTAGCGATACGCTCAGCTCTAATTGCTCAGTGGTTAATTTAATATAGCTATCGCCATAGCTGGGTGCATCAATATGTAACTCGGCATCCGGCTGCGCCTCAATGCTAAACCTACCTAAAGCATCGGCATAAACATATTGCTGGCGGCCGTGAATATGTACCCGAGCATTTTTTATCGGCTCACCTTGTTGATCGGTAATCACGCCACGATATTGTGCAGCTTGCGCCTGGCTGGTAAAAATTAAACCAATACTTGCCGCTAACAGGCTATAACGAAGTAGAGAAGAATTACGCACTAAAACACCTTTTTAAAATACCGACATGTGATGTTATAACATTCTACGCAGTTTATGCCTCACTGCAAGTAGGAATATGTAAAAAAAGTTCAATAGGGCAGCTCACGCGATTAATCACTAGCGTTATTTGAGATTAGGTTATTAGAATACAGCTTTTATATTTATGGATTAATACTGATGAGTTTTTGGCCTGAGTTTTTATTAATTGCCGCTGTGCATTTAATGGCTGTTGCAAGCCCAGGGCCCGATTTTGCCATTGTGCTGCGCTATGCCGTGCGCTTTGGTCGACGCCAAGCACTAGCCGCGAGTATAGGTATTGGTGTGGCAATATTGCTGCATGTAACTTGGTCGTTAGTGGGTATTGCGGTACTTATTCAAACCACGCCTTGGCTATTTAAAGTATTAAGCGTCTGTGCGGCAATTTATTTGGCTTACCTTGGCGTAATGGCATTAAAAAGTTCAGCACCAACAAGGGTGCAAACCAACACTGCAGATACGCCAGCGCCAATACCGTCCATTAAAAAAGCCTTTATTGCTGGCTTTGTTACTAATGGGTTAAACCCTAAAGCAACGCTATTTTTTCTCTCATTATTTGCCGTTATTATCTCACCACTTACGCCGTTGTCATACAAGGTTATTTACGGTGTCTATATGGCATTTGCCACTGCAGCATGGTTTTGTATGTTATCGCTGCTGCTAACCCATGAAAAAGTAACACGGTTTTTATTGCAAAAAGGCTATTGGTTTGACCGTATTATGGGGTTGGTTTTATTGGCTTTAGCTGCGCATTTAATTATCAGTAGCATGAATAGTTAATCCTAAACTTATTACAACCTTTGCTACAAGAGATCAGCAACGTTATAATGCCGCCGATTTTAATTGCCCCGAATTTACGGTTCGGCTTTGCAAGAGGTTAGTTATGTACGTAGTTGCTGCTTTATATAAATTTGTTTCGTTACCCGATTATGTCAGTTTACGCGATGCGTTATACGACACCATGGTGGCTAATAATGTTAAAGGCACGTTATTGCTAGCTGAAGAAGGTATTAACGGTACCATTTGTGGTAAACGCGAGGGTGTCGATGCAGTTAAAGCTTGGTTAGACGCGGACGGTCGTTTTAGCAATTTAAGCTATAAAGAGTCGTTAGCAGACGAGCTAGCGTTTTATCGCACCAAGGTAAAACTGAAAAAAGAAATTGTTACCATGGGTGTTAAGGGTATAGACCCGGCTCAAATTGTTGGCACCTATGTAAAAGGTGAAGACTGGAACGAGCTTATTTCAGACGAAGACACCATTTTAATTGATACGCGTAACGACTATGAAGTGGCTATTGGCAGCTTTAAAAATGCAGTAAACCCCAACACTACCACGTTTCGCGAGTTTCCGCAGTGGGCCGCAGATAACCTAGATAAAACCAAACATAAAAAAGTCGCTATGTTTTGTACTGGCGGTATTCGCTGCGAAAAATCAACCGCGTTTTTAAAAGAACAAGGCTTTGAACAGGTATACCATTTAGACGGCGGCATTTTAAAATACTTAGAGGAAATGCCTATCGAAAAAAGTTTATGGCAAGGTGAATGCTTTGTTTTTGATCAGCGCGTTGCGGTAAAGCATGGTTTAGAGCAGGGTAGTTATGATCAATGCTACGCCTGTCGTATGCCGTTATCTATTGAAGAAATGGCTGCAGATACCTATGTTAAAGGCTTAAGTTGCCCACATTGCCACGACAAAACCAGCGCAGAACAAAAAGCGTCATTTACCGAGCGCCAACGCCAAGTTGAATTAGCTAAACAACGTGGTGAAAAACATATTCGTGATGGTAAGTTTGAATAACCGTATTTATCACCACACTTAAGCCAGCATTTAGCTGGCTTTTTTATTAGCTTAAATTAACGATAAAACTTAAACCGTTCTAATAAATAGAATTATAAGTCCGTAATAATCCCATTTATCTTTAGTTAAATTGGTGTATTATAAAATTCTACAGGAGCTAATTATGTTAAAAAACAATTCGTCACAATACGGCTTAGTTAGTGTGTTAATGCACTGGTTGATGGCATTAGCAATCTTTGCTTTGTTTGCGGTTGGCTTTTGGATGGTTGACTTAAATTATTACAGTGAGTGGTATCGCACTGCACCTTATTGGCATAAAAGTGTTGGCATCCTGTTAGCTGCGGCGTTATTGCTGCGCTTAATTTGGCGTAGGATTAGCCCACCGCCGTTACCGCTAGCAACACACCATAGCTGGGAAAAAAAACTTGCACGAGTCGTGCAGTTTTGTTTATACCTAGGGTTGATAATACTGTTTATTAGCGGTTATTTAATATCTACCGAAGATGGCAGAGCAATCAGTGTTTTTGACTGGTTTGACGTGCCTTCGGCCGGAGCATTATTTGCTAATCAAGCTGATATCGCGGGTGTTATTCATCAGTATACGGCATATAGTTTAATTACCTTGGCTGTATTACACGGCTTAGCGGCACTAAAGCATCATGTTATTGATAAAGACCATACGCTTAAACGTATGTTTGGACATAAACCTTAATAGCGGAAACCTATAATGAAAAAATTATTATTAGCTGCATCTATCACTGCAATGATGGCAATACCAGCACAAGCGGCCGACTATGTTATTGATACTCAAGGCGCTCATGCGTTTGTACAATTTAAAATTAGCCACCTAGGATACAGTTGGCTACATGGCCGTTTTAATACTTTTGCTGGTGATTTTAGCTATGACGCAGATAAACTTACTGATGCAAAAATTAAGCTAACGATTGATACTACTAGCATAGATTCAAACCATGCCGAGCGTGATAAGCACCTACGCAGTGCCGATTTTTTAAATGTAAGTAAGCACCCTAAAGCCAATTTTGTCAGTACTAAAATTGTGCCTAAAACCGGCAATGAATTTGATTTGTACGGTATTCTTACGCTAAATGGCGTAACTAAGGAGGTTGTTATTGCGGCCGAGAAATTAGGTGAAGGTAACGACCCTTGGGGTGGTTATCGTGCAGGCTTTGCCGGAACTACTACGCTAACCTTAAAAGACTTTGCCATTAACACAGATTTAGGCCCAGCATCTACTACAGTGCAGCTTGATCTGGTGGTTGAAGGTATTCGCAAGTAGTTGTACCTGTATTTTTATAACGTATTTATCGATTGAAACGAGCAAAACAGCAGGCAAGGCTTAACTTTCCTGCTGTTGTTCTATTTTGCTATCAGTAATGTTTTTCTCTACTGGGATAACTTCTGGCTCTAGCGGTTTGGTATGAGCTTCTTTAGATTTTATAGCGCTCGTTAAACTTAATAAAATAAGATTAAATTCTTCATCCGCCACCTGTACGTTAGTTAACTGACTCACCAACAAATTGGCTTCGTAGTTATCGCCTGTGCGGTACATTAATTGTGCCAGCCGCAGCGTTGCCCAAGGCAAGGTTTTGTTTTCACTATCGTGATAGAACTCTAAATACTGCTGTAGGGCACTAATACCCTGAGTGGCATCTTGATCCGCAACTACCGCCAAACGACCAATGTGATACAGCGCATTGTATTTATCGGTCATATCGGTAGCGTATTCCACTACCAAGCGATAACTAACAAAAGCATCATCATAAGCCGCTAATTCGTTCTCTAACTGAGCTTTACGCACTAACAGCCGTGCAACAGGTGGGTTTGGCATCATACTGTTGAGTAATGCTAATGCCTCGGTTAGTTTTTTGTTATTAATCAGAATACGGCTTTGTGCCAATAAACCCTGGGCTGGGCTATCTATTGCCAATTGCTTTGCCATAGTTTCTGCTAGCTCTTTATCACCACCAGCTGCCGCAGGCGCAACGCTATAAAAATCGACCAGTGCTTGACGAGCAGAAAAATGATCTGGCTTTAAACTTACCGCTTTTTGTAATAAGGCCACGCCACGCGTTGCCCGCTCTTTCGCTGAGAAAATATTACCATTGCTCGCTAAACGAATTTTACTTAAGCCAGCTAAATAATTAAGCTCACTATTATTAGGAAACTGCTCAATGGCAAAGTTTAATAAGGTATTGGCATCTTCTAAACGCTGCTGGCTAATTAACGCCTTAGCATAAATAACCAATAGGCCATCTTGCTGTTTATAATCGGGTTGTTTTACCAGTTGATGTTCTAATTCAGTAAATTGAGATTTAGCTAATAATTGTTCGTAATGAGATAAATCTGCAGTAGTTAAACTCGAAGCAGCAAGTAACAATAACAAGGCCTTCATTAATCTGCTCCATTTCAATGGGATAATATATAGCTAGTCTGCAAGATAGCGGGCAAAATTACCATAGTGTTAAGGAATTTCAATTTCGATATCAGTCAGTGGAATACTACAGCAGGGGAGAAATTCATTTTTACGGACAAAGGCGAGCGGTTCGTTAATATAACTGATTTCACCGCTTAGTAACTTGCAGCGACAAGCTCCACAATACCCTTCGCGACAATTAAAATTAACCTGCAGTTTTTGCTGCTCTAACGCATTAAGTAAGGTGCGCTCGCTACCATCAAAATGGAAATCGATATTCGCACCTACTTTAACCTGCTGGGGCATAATGCTTAAAGATCAAAATCGCCGAAGTCACTACCGTCAACTTCATTATCAATCTGGCCGACTAAATAGGAACTAATTTCCGTTTCTTGCGGTGCAACCTGCACGTTGTCAGACACCAACCAGGTATTAATCCATGGAATAGGGTTTTGTGTGGTAGAAAATATAGCTTTTAAGCCAATTGCCTGCATTCTGCTATTAGTAATATATTCAACGTATTGACACAAAATGTCTTTATTTAGGCCAATCATCGAGCCATCTTTAAATAAATATTCTGCCCAATCTTTTTCTTGCTCAGCAGCTTTACGAAAAATAGCGTAAGCATCTTCTTCGCACTCTTTAGCAATAATCGCCATTTCAGGATCGTCTTCACCGGCTGCCATAATATTTAAAATATGCTGCGTGCCTGTAAGATGCAGAGCCTCATCACGAGCAATTAAGCGAATAATTTTCGCATTACCTTCCATTAGCTCGCGCTCAGCAAACGCAAAGCTACAGGCAAAACTAACATAAAAGCGAATAGCCTCTAGCACGTTAACCGACATCATACATAAATATAAACGGCGTTTTAGCTCGCGCAGGGTAATGCTATATTCTTTACCATTAATAGTGTGTGTACCTTCACCACAGCGTTGGTACAAGTTTATGCCATCTATTAGGTGATCGTAGTAACGCGTTACATCTTCGGCGCGTTCTAAGATTTTCTCATTCAACATAATATCGTCGAATACTTTGTGCGGTTCAGAGGTAATATTGCGTACGATATGGGTATAGCTGCGGCTATGAATGGTTTCGCTAAACGCCCACGTTTCAATCCAAGTTTCTAGCTCAGGTAGCGATACGATGGGTAAAAAGGCGACGTTAGGCGAACGACCTTGTACTGAATCGAGCAGAGTCTGGTACTTTAGATTGCTAATAAAAATGTGCTTTTCATGCTCAGGTAAATTTTGATAATCAATTCGGTCTTTACTTACATCAATTTCTTCCGGACGCCAAAAAAAGCTCAATTGCTTTTCGATCAGTTTTTCAAAAATCATATGCTTTTGTTGATCATAGCGCGAAACGTTTACCGGATTACCATAGAACATAGGTTCTTTCATCTGGTCATTCATTTGTCGGTTAAAAGTTGTGTAAGCCATTGCCACTTATCATCCTAACAAGGTTTAAAATAAATACGCGTTACCAAGGTAACGCATTTACTCTATAGTTAAATTTTGCAAGCGCCACCAGCACAGCCGTCGTCTTCAGGCTCAGGCTTAATGTCTTCCTGCATATCTGATGCACCGTCACGAGTGTTATGGTAGTACATCGTTTTGACACCCAATTTATACGCTGATAGCAAATCTTGTAGTAACAATTTCATTGGTACTTTACCGCCATCAAATCGATTTGGGTCATAGTTAGTGTTAGCTGAAATTGTCTGGTCAATAAACTTCTGCATAATTGCCACCAACGAGATATAACCGGTGTTACTTGGAATATCCCATAACAGTTCATATTGATTTTTTAAGCGCTCATATTCCGGAACAACCTGTTTTAATATGCCATCTTTACTGGCTTTAATACTAATATGGCCGCGAGGTGGTTCAATACCATTGGTCGCATTAGAAATTTGTGATGACGTTTCTGATGGCATTAACGCTGATAACGTAGAGTTACGCAGGCCATGGCTTAGAATATCTTGGCGTAATTGCTCCCAATCAAGCAATAGCGGCTCGTTACACACCTTATCTAAGTCTTTTTTGTAGGTATCTATTGGCAATATGCCTTGTGAATATGTAGTTTCATTAAACTTAGGGCATGCGCCAAACTCTTGCGCTAATTTATTTGATGCTTTTAACAGGTAATACTGAATGGCTTCAAAGGTGCGGTGTGTTAAACCATTGGCTGAGCCATCGGAATATTTAACACCATTTTTTGCCAAGTAATAGGCGTAGTTAATTACACCAACACCTAACGTACGACGATTAATCGAGGCGTGAAATGCCGCTGGAATAGGGTAGTCTTGATAATCTAATAAGTTATCAAGCGAGCGTACCGCTAATTCAGCTAATTCTTCTAACTCGCTTAGGTTTTCAATCGCACCTAAGTTGAACGCCGATAAGGTACACAGCGCTATTTCACCATCAGGATCATTAATATGACTTAATGGTTTAGTTGGCAAAGCAATTTCAAGACACAGATTACTTTGGCGCACCGGTGCTAGTTTAGGATTAAATGGGCTGTGCGTATTACAGTGATCGACGTTTTGTAAATAAATACGCCCGGTGCTAGCACGTTCTTGCATAAACAGCGTAAATAGCTCTAAGGCTTTAATGCGTTTTTTACGAATGCTGCTATCAGCTTCATATTTTACGTACAGTTGCTCAAACTGTTCTTGATCTTCGAAAAACGCGTCATAAAGCCCAGGCACATCTGACGGGCTAAATAAGGTAATGTAATCGTCTTTAATTAAACGGGTATACATTAAGCGGTTAAACTGCACGCCGTAATCTAAATGCCGTACGCGGTTTTCTTCAACGCCACGGTTATTTTTTAATACCAGTAACGACTCAACCTCTAAATGCCATAATGGGTAGAATAGGGTAGCTGCACCACCGCGCACGCCACCTTGTGAGCAGCTTTTAACCGCTGTTTGAAAGTGTTTATAAAACGGAATACAACCGGTATGAAACGCTTCGCCATTACGAATTGGGCTGCCTAAGGCACGAATACGGCCGGCATTAATACCAATACCTGCACGTTGGCTAACGTATTTTACAATAGCGCTTGAGGTAGCATTAATAGAGTCTAAGCTGTCACCACATTCAATTAACACGCACGAGCTAAACTGACGAGTTGGAGTGCGTACACCAGACATAATTGGCGTTGGTAACGATAATTTAAACAACGAGCAGGCGTCATAGAAGCGGCGTACATAATCTAAGCGAGTTGCTTTGTCGTAATTAGCAAACAAGCAGGCGGCAACCAACATATATAAAAACTGTGCACTTTCATAAATAGCACCGGTTACTCGGTTTTGGACTAAATATTTACCTTCCAGCTGTTTCACTGCGGCGTAGCTGAAGTTTAGGTCGCGGCCGTGGTCAATAAAGCTATTTAGCTGCTCTAGCTCTTCGCGGCTATAGTCGGCCAAAATATGTTCATCATAACGTTTGGCTTCAACCATTTTAACGACGTGGTCATACAAATGTGGCGGTTCAAACTGACCATAGGCTTTTTTACGTAAGTGAAATACCGCTAAACGCGCAGCCAAGTATTGATAATCAGGGCTGTCTTTACTAATTAAATCAGCGGCCGCTTTAATTATCGTTTCGTGGATGTCAGACGATTTAATGCCATCGTAAAACTGGATATGTGATTTTAGCTCAACCTGAGATACAGAAACATGTGACAAACCTTCAGCCGCCCAAGTAATTACACGGTGAATTTTATCAAGATCTAAAGGTTCACGACGGCCATCACGTTTTGTGACGAATAAAGATTGAGTCATTGCTACAGAGTCCATTTTTAAATTAGTGGTTTAGCAATCATCCTACAGCCGAGGCTAATATAGCAGCAGCTATTGTGCACGCTTTACACAACATATAGATGAATTCTAGAAAGTGATCACAAGATAGTGTGTTACAGAGCTGAAATCAAGGTGAGATTTGTTATTTGTCAGAGTAATTTTTGTCAAGTATTTAACGTGATAATTTTTATGAGATTAATGATCAATGCCAGCATTTGCAAGCAAAGAAATACCCAATTGCAAGCTTAATCTAACTGGTTAGTAGCTGCTAACCCCCTCAGTAAGATGCCGCTATAAGCGAGCACGAAACAAGGGGGTTAGCATAAAATAAATAATATTTTATTCTGGCTTTTTTGCCACCACAATGTAGTTCACGTCTACACCTGGGCCCACTTTAAAACTTTCTGTTATTGGATTGTAATGTAAGCCTGTAGTATCAATAACCTCTAAGCCTGCACGCTCTATATACTGCATTAATTGTGACGGGCGAATAAATTTACTGAACTCATGCGTGCCTTTAGGTACCAGCTTCATGACCTGTTCGGCACCAATAATAGCGAGCAAATAGGCCTTCCAGGTTTTATTTAGCGTTGAGAAAAACAACATGCCACCAGGCTTAGCTAAATCGGCACAGGCCTGAACAACCGACATAGGTTCAGGCACATGCTCTAACATTTCCATACAGGTAACCACGTCAAACTGCTCGCCATGGCTGCTGGCATAGTGTTCTGCCGTGGCTTGCTGATAGTTTAACGTTACGCCGGCCTCGAGTGCATGTAAGCGAGCAACGTTTAGCGAGTCTTGGGCCATATCTATACCCGTTACCGTCGCACCGCAGCGCGCCATACTTTCAGACAAAATACCGCCGCCACAACCGACATCAATAACCTGCTTACCAAATAAACCTTGTAGCTCGTCGCTGATATAGGTTAAACGCACTGGGTTAAGTAAATGCAACGGCTTAAATTCGCCGGTAAGGTCCCACCAGCGCGACGCAATATCGTTAAATTTTGCAATTTCGTTTGCATCAACATTTTCGCTATTAACTTGTGCTGTCATAAAATATGCCTTAGATTTTTTGGCTATTATAAAGCCTTGATCTATTAGAGCAATGCAGCTACAAAATTTGTGCTGCATTTCAAGCATGGCAAGGTTAGTTTTCTGTGGTAGAATCCTGCGTTGTCTCGCGCTTTATAACATCGACAAAAGCGAGTTATCTATCTGATTTTAAGGGAAATTAGCGTTTTATGACAGATCAAGCCAGAGAAATAGTCCCTATTAATATTGAAGACGAATTAAAAAATTCGTACCTTGATTACGCAATGAGCGTCATTGTTGGCCGCGCCTTACCTGACGTAAGGGATGGTTTAAAGCCAGTACATCGTCGCGTATTGTTCGCAATGAAGGAACTTGGCAACGACTGGAACAAAGCCTATAAAAAGTCCGCTCGTGTGGTCGGTGACGTTATCGGTAAATACCACCCGCATGGCGACATTGCGGTGTACGACACTATAGTTCGTATGGCGCAGCCATTTTCACTGCGTTACATGCTAGTTGATGGACAAGGTAACTTTGGTTCTGTTGATGGTGACTCTGCAGCCGCTATGCGTTATACCGAAGTGCGTATGGCACGGATTGCGCACGAATTATTAGCCGACTTAGATAAAGAAACCGTCGATTTTGTACCTAACTACGATGGTACAGAATTAATTCCAGCGGTTATGCCAACAAAACTGCCTAACCTGTTAGTAAACGGGTCAAGCGGTATCGCTGTAGGTATGGCAACTAATATTCCACCACATAACTTAAATGAAGTTATTGACGGTTGTTTAGCGTTAATTGCTAACCCTGATATTGAATTGCATGAGCTAATGCAGCATATTCCAGGGCCAGACTTTCCAACTGCCGCCATTATTAATGGGCGTAAAGGTATAGAAGAAGCGTACCGTACCGGGCGTGGTAAAGTTTATATTCGTGCTAAAACCTGTATCGAAACTGACGAAAAAACGGGTCGAGAAACGATTATCGTTAATGAAATTCCGTATCAGGTAAACAAAGCACGGTTAATTGAAAAAATTGCTGAGCTAGTAAAAGAAAAACGTATTGAAGGCATCTCAGCACTGCGCGATGAGTCTGATAAAGACGGTATGCGTATTGTTATCGAATTAAAGCGCGGTGAGTCTACCGACGTAATGCTAAATCAGCTTTATACCAATACCCAAATGCAAACTGTATTTGGTATTAATATGGTATCGCTGGATCAAGGCCAGCCTAAGCTATTAGGTTTAAAGCAAATGTTGCAGTGCTTCGTACTGCACCGTCGCGAAGTAGTAACGCGCAGAACCGTATATGACTTACGTAAAGCCCGTGATCGCGCGCACATCTTAGAAGGCTTAGCCATTGCATTAGCTAACATTGATGAAATTATTGAATTAATCAAAAAATCATCAAGCCCAGCCGACGCAAAAGTAGGCTTAGTAGAACGTGCTTGGCAGTTAGGCGATGTTAGCGCCATGCTAGAGCGCGCCGGACAAGACGCTGCACGTCCAGAATGGCTAGAGCCGCATTTTGGTATTAGTAATGGCAAGTATTTTTTAACTGAGCAGCAAGCGCAAGCCATTCTAGATTTACGTTTACACCGCCTAACCGGGCTTGAACACGAGAAAATTCTTGATGAATACAAGCAACTGTTAGAACTCATTGCAGAACTGTTACACATTCTGAATACGCCAGAGCGTTTAATGGAGGTTATTTGCGAAGAGTTAGAAGCAGTCAAAGCACAATATGGCGATGCACGTCGCACTGATATCCAAGACAATATGCTGGATATCAATATGGAAGATTTAATTACAGAAGAAGACGTAGTTGTTACCTTATCGCACCTAGGTTATGCCAAGTATCAGCCATTGTCTGATTACGAAGCGCAGCGTCGTGGTGGTAAAGGTAAAGCAGCAACCACAGTTAAAGATGAAGACTTCGTTGATAAACTGTTAGTAGCTAGCACTCACGACACCATTTTATGTTTCTCTAACCGTGGTCGCATGTACTGGATGAAGGTATATCAATTACCATTAGCCAGCCGCACTGCACGTGGCAAGCCAATTGTTAACTTGCTGCCATTAGAAGAAGGTGAGCGTATCAACGCTATTTTACCAGTGCGTGAATACGAGGCAGATAAATACGTGTTTATGGCTACCGCCAATGGCACAGTGAAAAAGACGGCACTAACTGAATACTCACGGCCACGTTCAAACGGCATAATTGCCGTGAACTTAAATGAAGGCGATCACCTAATTGATGTTGGCTTAACCGATGGCAATAGCGAGATAATGCTATTCTCTGACGACGGTAAAGTGGTGCGCTTTACTGAAGATCAAGTGCGTAGCATGGGTCGTACCGCTACTGGCGTACGCGGTATTCGTTTACGTGAAGGCGGCTCGGTTGTATCGTTAATTATTCCAAATGGCGATGGACCGGTGCTTACTGTAACCGAAAATGGCTATGGTAAACGTACTGCATTAAGTGAATATCCAGCGAAGAGCCGCGCAACTCAAGGCGTAGTGTCAATTAAAGTATCTGAGCGTAATGGCTTAGTAGTTGGCGCGGTGCAGGTAAATGAGTTAGACGAAATTATGATGATTTCAAACAAAGGTACATTAGTCCGTACTCGTGTTAATGAAGTATCAGAAGTTGGTCGTAATACCCAAGGTGTTATCTTGATCCGCACTGCTGAAAATGAAAAAGTAGTCGGTGTCGCGAAGGTTGACGAAATTCAGGATGTGGAAGATCTTGAAGCTGCGGTGGCAGAAAAAGCCGTCAACGCTGAGTTAACCGATACGCAATTAGCGCAAGATGAAGAAGAGTAACACCCAATAAAAACGAGCGCTGATGCGCTCGTTTTGCTTTGTGCTACTGTAAAAAATATAAAAAAAAATAAGAACGGTAATTAGCCGACAGTTCAACCTACAACCAAGCCAGTTACGATAAATCATTAATATCAGGAGCAAGCAGCACATCATGAGCACTTTTAATTTTTGTGCCGGCCCGGCAATGCTGCCGGTTGAGGTAATGGCGCAAGCACAACAAGAATTTGTTAACTGGCAACAACATGGTTGTTCCATTATGGAAATGAGCCATCGCAGCAGTGCGTTTATTCGTGTAGCCGAAGAGGCAGAGCAAAATTTACGTGAGTTACTTAATGTACCGGCTAACTATAAAATACTGTTTATGCACGGCGGCGGGCGCGGCCAGTTTTCTGCGATACCGCTTAATCTGTTGCAAGTAGGGCAACATGCTGATTATATTATTTCTGGTGCTTGGTCTAAATCGGCTGTAGACGAAGCAACAAAATACGGTCAAATTAATGCGCACGATATTCGCCTGAAAACTGTAGACGGTATGCGCACTATTACTGCCCCGACAAACTGGCAGCTAACGGCTAACGCGACTTACGTACATTGTTGCCCCAACGAAACAGTAGATGGCGTTGAATTTACCAATTTACCTGATACCCATATTCCTATTGTCGCCGATTTATCATCAACTATTTTATCTCGGCCCATTGATGTTAGCCGCTATGGCGTTATTTACGCCGGTGCGCAAAAAAACATTGGCCCATCGGGTTTAACTTTGGCGATTGTACGCGAAGATTTATTACCCAGTAAAAATGCCATTATACCTTCGGTACTTGATTATCGCTTGGCGGCAGATAACGACAGTATGTTTAACACGCCCCCTACCTTTGCTTGGTACTTAGCTGGGTTAGTTTTTAAATGGTTAAAACAGCAAGGCGGCGTTACCAGCATAGCTACGCGTAACCAAGAAAAATCTAGCTTTCTATATGATTATATTGATAAAAGTGACTTTTACAGCAACGACGTTGATATTGCTTATCGCTCGTGGATGAACGTGCCGTTTTTCTTGGCCGATGACCGGTTAAACGATATGTTTGTCGACCAAGCAGAAAACCATGGCCTGCTTGCATTAAAAGGCCACCGTATGGTTGGTGGTATGCGAGCCAGCATCTATAACGCAATGCCATTAGAGGGCGTGCAAACCTTAGTTAGCTTTATGCAAGAGTTTGAGCGAGTGCACGGATGAAAACACTTACTCTAAACCCAATTAGTAAAGTTGCGGGCGAAGTGCATTTACCGGGTTCAAAAAGCATTTCTAATCGGGTGTTATTGTTAGCTGCTTTAGCACAAGGCAATACACAAATAACCAATTTGTTAGACAGCGATGACGTGCGCTACATGCTTAATGCTTTAACTGCGCTAGGTGTAGATTACCATTTATCAGAATGTCGTACTAAGTGCGACGTCAGCGGTTTAGGCGGCTTATTTAAGCGAGCTGAGGCAACAACACTGTTTTTGGGCAATGCAGGTACTGCGATGCGGCCCTTAACCGCCGCGCTGGCAGCGTCAGAGGTTAATATTACGCTAACTGGCGAGCCTCGTATGTATGAGCGACCCATTGCGCATTTAGTTGATGCACTGCGTCAAGTTCAGGCCGATATAAGTTATCTAGAAACTAACGGTTTTCCACCATTACATATCAAGGGTAAGCTCCTTAGCGGTGGTCAAATTAATATTGATGGTAGTATTTCTAGCCAGTTTTTAACCGCAGTACTCATGGTTGCACCGCTATTAACTGGCGACAGCACTATTAGCATTATTGGTGAACTGGTCTCTAAACCTTATATCGATATTACGCTAGCTTTAATGCAACGCTTTGGTGTAACGGTAGAAAACCAAGATTATAAAGCATTTATTATTAAAGGTGGTCAGTGCTACCAATCTCCGGGCCATTGGCTAGTTGAAGGTGATGCTTCATCTGCGTCGTATTTTCTAGCTGCCGCAGCAATTAAAGGCGGCAGTATTAAAGTTACCGGCATAGGTAAACATGCGGTGCAAGGTGATATCTATTTTGCTGACGCCCTAGAGGCTATGGGTGCTGACGTAGAATGGGCCGATGACCACATAAAGGTAACGCGTAACAAGTTAGTAGGCATAGACCGAGATTACAATGCTATACCCGATGCGGCTATGACTATTGCTACCACTGCATTGTTCGCCGAAGGCCCTACAGTTATACGTAACGTTTTTAACTGGCGAGTAAAAGAAACTGACCGGCTACACGCCATGGCTACCGAACTTAGAAAAGTTGGTGCGACGGTAGAGGAAGGCCAAGATTATATCAAGATAACACCGCCGCTTAAGCTTAAGCATGCCAGTATAGCCACCTATAACGATCATCGTATGGCGATGTGTTTTTCGTTAGTTGCGCTTGGTGATGCAGGCATAACCATTGAAGATCCCGACTGCACAGCAAAAACTTTTCCCAATTATTTTAGTTTATTTCAGCAACTCGCTTGCTGATTTACTAAAACTAAGCAGACGCGCAGCCTTATTGGCGCGCGTCTTTACTTTGCTTTATCTGAATTAAACACAGATCTTGTCGCAAAAAGCTGTATAATACTGCCGTTTGAAAATCTGATTAACCGGTAGTTTAAAAGGGGGTAGGATGCCACACTCTGCAGCAGTAATTACCATTGATGGCCCTGGCGGTTCAGGCAAAGGCACTATTTGTCGTTTGCTTGCCCAGCGCTTAGGCTGGCAATTACTCGACAGTGGCGCTATTTACCGCGTACTGGCGTTGGCAGCAATGCATCACCATATCGCTAGCGATGATGAGGAAGGCTTACAGCCGCTAGCTGCACATCTTGATGTGCAATTTAGTAGCGATGAGCAAGGTAATATTCGCATAACGCTCGAAGGCGAAAACGTATCCAGCACTATTCGTACCGAACAAGTCGGCGCTATGGCATCAAAAATCGCCTTATTACCGCGAGTACGAGAAGCTTTATTACGCCGGCAACGTGCGTTTGCCGAAGCACCCGGCTTGGTAGCTGATGGCCGTGATATGGGTACTGTCGTTTTTCCTCAAGCAGAAGTTAAAATATTTTTAACAGCCTCGCCTGAAGAGCGCGCCAGACGGCGCTATTTAGAGTTGAAAGAAAAGGGCTTTGATGTTAATATCGGCGACCTTTTGGGCGAAATACAAGCACGTGACGAGCGAGATATGAATCGCGCTACCGCGCCGCTGAAACCAGCTGCCGACGCTTACATGCTAGATTCGACCAGTAAATCAATTGAACAAGTGTTGGAAGAGGTACTGAACTACGCCAGTATGAAAATACCCGCTGTAGTATGAACCAGGCCAAAACCGCATTTTGGGCAGCCTGTTAAATGGAATTAAACAGGTAAATTTAGCAACCCCACACGAACATGATGATCTGTGGCGCACTTAACTGAAAAAGTGAATATGACTGAAAATTTCGCACAATTATTTGAGGAAAGCCTCAAAACTATCGAAACACGTCCAGGTGCCATTGTTAAAGGTACTGTTGTAGCTATTCTGAAAGACGTCGTTATGGTTGACGCTGGTCTAAAATCAGAAGCCGCTATTCCGGTTGAGCAGTTCAAATCTCTGAGCGGCGAAATCGAAGTAAGCGTTGGCGACATCATTGACGTTGCTTTAGATGCGATTGAAGACGGTTTCGGTGAAACTCTGTTATCTCGTGAAAAAGCTAAGCGTCATGAAGCCTGGGTACGCCTGGAAAAAGCTTGTGAAGACAAAGAAACTGTTATCGGTGTTATTACTGGTAAAGTTAAAGGTGGTTTCACAGTTGAAGTTGATGGTATTCGTGCATTCCTGCCTGGTTCATTAGTAGACGTACGTCCGGTGCGCGATACTCTGCACTTGGAAAATAAAGAACTTGAATTCAAAGTTATCAAGCTAGATCAAAAACGTAACAACGTGGTTGTATCACGTCGTGCGGTTATTGAATCTGAAAGCAGCCATGAACGCGACCAGTTGTTAGAAACGCTGGAAGAGGGCATGGAAGTTAAAGGTATCGTTAAGAACCTAACTGACTACGGTGCATTCGTAGACTTAGGTGGTGTTGACGGCTTACTGCATATCACTGATATGGCATGGAAGCGTGTTAAGCACCCAAGCGAAATCGTTAATGTTGGCGATGAAATTCCAGTTAAAGTATTGAAATTCGATCGTGAGAAGCAACGTGTTTCTTTAGGTCTGAAGCAAATGGGTGAAGATCCATGGGCAGCTATTGCATCACGTTATCCAGAAGGTGCTCGCATCACTGGTCGCGTAACTAACCTGACTGACTACGGCTGTTTCGTTGAAATCGAAGAAGGCGTTGAAGGCTTAGTACACGTTTCAGAAATGGACTGGACTAACAAAAACATCCACCCATCTAAAGTTGTTAACTTAGGTGACTCTGTGGAAGTTATGGTTTTAGAAATTGACGAAGAACGTCGTCGTATTTCTTTAGGTCTGAAGCAGTGTAAAGCTAACCCTTGGGAAGAATTTGCTAAGGGCTTCAACAAAAACGATCGCGTTAGCGGTAAGATCAAGTCAATCACTGACTTTGGTATCTTCATCGGTTTAGACGGCGGTATCGACGGTTTAGTACACTTATCTGATATTTCTTGGAACGCAACTGGCGAAGAAGCCGTACGTGACTTCAAGAAAGGCGACGAAGTACACGCAGTTGTGTTACAAGTTGACCCTGAGCGCGAGCGTATTTCTTTAGGTATCAAGCAACTGGATGAAGACCCGTTCAATGATTACCTTGCTGACAACAAAAAAGGTGCTATCGTTAAAGGTGAAGTAACTGCCGTTGACGCTAAAGGCGCTACTGTTATGTTAGAGGGCGCGGTAGAAGGTTATATCCGTGTATCTGATATCGCGCGTGAGCGTATTGAAGATGCCTCTACTGTACTGAAAGTTGGCGAAGAAGTTGAAGCTCGTTTAATGGGTGTTGATCGCAAAAATCGCGTAATCAGCCTGTCAATCAAAGCTAAGTTCGAAGTTGAAGAAAAAGAAGCTATGGATACTGTCAATAAGAAGCAAGATGATGCTGATTTTGGTGGTAACGCTATGGCCGAAGCATTTAAAGCTGCTCAGAAGCAGGATTAATTGCTAACAAAGCAGGGGGCTTAAGCCTCCTGCTTTATTCATTCGCAGGTTTGCCGGAGGGTCTATGACCAAGTCTGAATTAATTGAAAAATTAGCTACTGATTTCCCCCATATTCAGGTTAAGGATGTTGAGGCTTCAGTTAAAGAAATCCTCGAACAAATGGCACAATCGTTAGCGGGTAACGAACGTATTGAAATTCGTGGTTTTGGTAGTTTTTCACTGCACTATCGCGCACCAAGAATTGGCCGTAACCCTAAAACTGGTGACAAAGTTGAACTAGACGGTAAATATGTACCGCATTTCAAACCAGGAAAAGAGCTGCGTGACCGCGTAAAAGATAATACCTGATTTTAGCTTTAACAGCTTTCAGGCGTAAACGGAGTTTCCCTTGCGCAGACTACTTTATATTTTAGTAATAGTAGCCCTGATTGTAGTAGGGGTACTATTCGGTTCTATAAATCAGCAACAAACTGATTTAAATCTTCTTATTATCAGCATGCCACTTCGTGTAGTTGACATAGCTTTGATATTTCTTCTGCTAGGCATACTGCTTGGATTACTCATTGCTTTGTTGTACTCATTACAACGAAAAGCAAAAGGCTGGCGGCGTAAATCGACGGAAAGCAGCTAGTTTATGTTGGAATTGCTGTTCTTATTATTGCCTGTTGCCGCCGCTTACGGCTGGTTTATGGGCCGTAACAGCGTTAAACATAAAGAGCTAAAAGGCCGAGCCAGTATTACCCGCAATTTATCTTCGGGCTTAAATTTCTTACTGACTGATCAGGAAGATAAAGCCATTGAGCAGTTATTGGAACTGCTTGATATTGAAGCTGCCACTATCGATACCTATTTGGCACTGGCAAACTTGTTTCGGCGCAAAGGCGACTGGGATAAGGCTATTCGCATTCATGAAAAGTTGCATCAATTAAAATTACCTAAACCTAAAGCCCAGCAAATTCAATTTGAGTTGGCAAAAGACTATTTCTCTGCGGGTTTATACGATCGTGCAGAAAAGCTGCTGGTTAATGTTGTTACATCGCCGGTGTTGGCTGAAGCCGCACTAAAACAGTTATTTAGTATTTTTATCGCCACGCAAGAATGGCATAAAGCTAAATTATATTCTGCTGCAGTAGATAACACTAAATCGCACTCATTACGCATAGCACAAGCTAATATGCAGACAGAAGCATTAAAGCAGCAAGCGATACTCACCAAAGATAGTTTAACTGAGCTAGCAACACGCTATGCTAAAGCAATTCGCCCCAAATTCGAATTGGCGCAGTTAGCGTTAAGCCAAAATGATACCAAGCTGGCGGCATCAGCATTATTATATATTGTTGAGCACAAACCGAAGTGGGCTGCTGATATATTACCATTGCTACAACAATGCGAGCTACCCAGCGAAGAGTGGTACCAACTCCTGAGTAACTTGGCTAATAAACATCAAAATATTACTGCTGTAGTATTACTGGCATGCTGGCTAACCGAACATGGCTCAGCCGAAGCGGCTGAGCAGTTCTTACTAGATAAGTTAAAACAGCAACCCAGTATTCGTTTATTTCAGCAGCTATTACAAATACGCCAACAGCAATCCGCACCGGCGGCTGAAGTGTTGTCATCGGTAAAAGAGTTAGTAAATGCGTATTTAGATAAAAAGTCGTTGTATAGCTGCCGCAATTGCGGTTTTACAACTCGTAAACATTATTGGTTATGCCCATCATGCCAGCATTGGGAAAGCGTCGAACCCATTAGCGGTATTGACGGTAGATAGTAGTTAAGGAAATTCGATGTCTTGTCAGACCCCAGTAGTTGTAGCCCTTGATTTTGAACAACAAGCAGATGCGTTAAACTTGGTAAGCCAACTTGATCCCAGTTTGTGTCGCCTTAAAGTAGGTAAAGAAATGTTCACTCATTTTGGCCCGCAGTTTGTTAAACAACTACAGCAGCGCAATTTTGACGTATTTTTAGATTTAAAATTTCATGATATTCCGAACACTGTCGCTAAAGCAGTTAAAGCGGCGGCCGATCTTGGCGTATGGATGGTAAACGTGCATGCCTGTGGTGGTAGTAAAATGATGAGCGCAGCGCGCGAGTCTCTGATATCGTATGGTACTGATAAACCTTACCTTATTGCCGTTACCGTACTAACTAGCATGGAGCAGGGCGACCTAACCGAATTGGGTATTAACTTAACTCCCGAGCAACAAGTATTAAAATTAGCTACGCTAACACATAGTGCAGGGCTTGATGGTGTAGTGTGTTCAGCTCAGGAAGCGGTGCTGTTAAAGCGCCAGTTTGGTAAAGACTTTTGCTTGGTAACCCCCGGCATTAGACCCGCGAGCAGCGAGCAAGATGATCAGAAGCGCGTGATGACACCAGCACAAGCACTCTCAGCCGGCGTTGATTATATGGTTATCGGTCGGCCAATTACCAAAGCAGCCAAACCACTGGACGCACTGAATGCTATCGTTCAGGAGATTTTAAACGCGTAATTAATAAGGAGGTTAGTTTGGATGGTATAAACCTCGCAATATTAGTTGGAGGCCTTCTTTTTGTTGTAAGTATTATCGCTACGCTTATTTCTGCACGACTTGGCGCACCCATGCTACTGGTGTTCCTTATAATTGGCATGCTGGCCGGCAAACAAGGCTTGGTCGGCATCCAATTTGACAATCCACAAGTTGCATTTTTAATTGGTTCTATTGCTCTAACCATCATTTTGTTTGACGGCGGCATGCGCACACGGCCCGAACGGCTGCGCGTAGCACTAGCACCAGCGTCACTACTAGCTACCTTTGGCGTAATATTAACCTGCGTTATTCTTGGTGTCGCTGCAGCTTATATTTTAAATTTAAGCTTACTTGAAGGCCTATTATTAGGTGCCATTCTTAGCTCAACCGATGCGGCAGCAGTGTTTTCAATTTTTCAATCTCAGGGCATTCGCATCAAACAACGAGTGGCATCAACGCTCGAAATAGAGTCGGGTAGTAATGACCCAATGGCCATTATGTTAACCCTAACCATACTGGGTATGATTGTTGAGGGAAAAACCTTAAGCTTTGAAGTAGGTAAAACCTTTTTACAACAAGCCGTAGTTGGCGCAGTAATGGGTTATGTAGCGGGGCGTATCTTTATCTTTTTATGCAAAAAGTTACCGCTAAACTTTGCTTTTTTTCCTTTATTCGCTGTCGCAAGTTGCGTGCTCATTTATGCCGTTACTAACGTGTTTGGTGGTAGTGGCTTTTTGGCTGTATATTTAATGGGCTATTTAGTGGGCAACGCGCGCTTACCACAAATTGTGCATATATTACGCATGCTTGACGGTTTAGCTTGGCTTAGCCAAATTAGTATGTTTTTGATGCTCGGGTTACTCGTTGTGCCAAGTAATTTGATGCACCACTTATTACCGGCATTGCTTATTGCCGGTGTCATGATTTTTGTTGCTAGGCCTATAGCAGTATTTATTAGTTTAATTCCGTTTCGCTTTCCGATACGTGATCAAGTATTTGTCAGTTGGGTTGGCTTACGCGGTGCGGTACCCATTATATTAGCGTTATTTCCTTGGTTAGCGGGTATGCCAAATGAACATCTTTATTTTGATGTCGCCTTTGTCGTAGTTATTGTGTCTTTAGTGGTCCAAGGCTGGAGCATAGTGCCAATCGCACGCTGGTTAAAACTTGAAGTACCGGCTGAACTGGCACCCGATCAAGCTATGCCATTAGATGCTGTACCGAGCAACGATTTACTAGAAGTTCTAGCTTTCAAAGTAACCGATACATCGCCAGTGTTAGCAATTGGCTGGCACGACTTGGTGTTCAAACAACCAATCCAGTTTTTAGGGATTATTCGGGACGGTGAATGGATTTTACCCGACAAAAAGCCGCAATTTAATGTTCACGACACACTTATGGTTATGGCTAAGTTAAAGCATGTGCAGAAAATAAGTGAAGTGCTGGCTAAAGATGCAGAAATTTCAGTGCAAAGTAATACCAGCTTCTTTGGTGACTTTGTATTAAATGGCAACATTAGCATTAGCGATCTAGATGCGTTTTATACTATTAACTTTGACGGTGGCGATAAAAACCAAACACTAGCCGCATATATTATCCAGCGTTTTCATCGCCGAGTCGTTATTGGTGACCAAGTGCGTTTAGACGGTTTGTTATTAACTGTACGTGAAGTTGACGACACTGGGGACGTTATTCAAGTGGGTATAAAGTTAGTTGAAGAAAAGCCTAAAATTGCATAATTATAAGGGCCAGCAAAGCCCTGCTTTTGCATAGTTACCCTATAGCCCATAATGTATATTATGTTAAATGTCATTTAGGACACAGCTAAATGGCTATTTTTGCCCATCCCCCGAAAATGTAAAGTTATAAAGAAAATAGCCTAAAATAACATCATATATTTGTCTTGTAGACGCCAAATTTTAGGAAAAATTGAGTCTCAAACGCAGCAAACTTTACATTTTCGGGGGAAATGCAGAATTCTTTAATAAGTAATTTAAAATCAATCATTTAACTATTTTTCTAGCACGATTATAGCTGTAATTTATCGCCTCCCAACCTCGTTTCTAAGCCCTAACGATTGTATCAATCTTCAGCTTTGTGTTTTTTTAAGATTATCCCAATTTTTCAGAGCTTCATTCATGAATCTCATGTCGTCATTTTCCATAAATGATTCTAATTCTTTCTCCACTTCTTCCCCCCACCTTTCAAGCACAACTTCAGGAGTGTAGCCGCAATTGTTTTTTACGTTGAATTCGATAATTGCAGAACGAAGAAAT
The DNA here is from genome assembly GCF_004345025.1 of Rheinheimera sp. D18. Classification (GTDB taxonomy): domain Bacteria; phylum Pseudomonadota; class Gammaproteobacteria; order Enterobacterales; family Alteromonadaceae; genus Alishewanella; species Alishewanella metallidurans. The sequence continues at coordinate 1,647,903 of NZ_CP037745.1, forward strand.
TGATTATAAGCGTAAAAATCGGTTGTCTCGTTGATAGGTCCATTAAATTTTTGAAAAGAGTCTGCAGCGTCTTGGATCGCTGAGAAAACCGATGAATAATTGCGATTATCTTCCATGTAAACCTCTGTTATGTCTCTCGATTACAGAAATCATCCAGCGGATGACGAAAAAATCAGGTGGTACTTATATCCTTGTACTGCTTTCCAACCTCACTTTTCAGCCCTAACGCTGTATCAATAGCCGTCTGTGCAAAACGATCCTGATCTTCAATGTACCGCATCGCTGATTTCACATCTTTCCAGCCCACGTGTTCCATTAATTGTTTGAGCGACCAGCCTTGTTGACTGGCCCAGTTAGCAAAGCCTCGGCGCAAAGAATGACTACTGTACAATTCAGTATCTTGTACTCCAGCTCGTTCTAACGTGGTCCGAAGCAAAGGAATCACACTATCTGCTCTTATCGCTGATGTGGATACAGTCCCCCATCGCGTGATCCCCCGAAATAGCGGACCTGATGGCTGATCCAGTAAAAAAAGATAATGGCGGCACGCCTCTACAGGACAAAGCCGGTGAAGCTCTGGCAGTCTGTATGCGGTTCCTTTGTTGAGGCGGTCTGTTTTATTCCTTGGCAAATAGGCGGTAAGTCCTTCACCAGGGTGAAATTCAATGTGTTCAATCTGTAGCCGGCTAATTTCATCACTTCGAAAAGCGCGCCAGAACCCCATTAAGATCAGTGCTTTGTCTCTTGCGACCCTTAGCAGTAGCTGTTGTTCACCGGATGCGATAGCCTTTTCTTCCAGCTGCTCTAAATAACGGATCACCTGCTCCAGTATGGCCTGCTGCAGGGGTTTTGCTTGCTTCGTTTTGGCGGGATGAAGTTCACGAATGCCTTTGAGCAATTGTCGGATCATGGGGGCTTTGGTCGGATCGGCAAATCCCTGAGTCTGGTGCCAGCTGGATAGTGCCGCGATCCGTTGTTTTAATGTGCTGATGGCCAGACTATCCGCATAGTGCGCTAAATATCTGGCGAGTTCAGCTGCGGTTGTCGGTAATACACCGCCCCACTGAACCTCAAAATGCTCGACCGCCGACTGAATAACTTCGACGGGTATGTTCGCGTGTGGCGGCATGTAAATAGCGGTCAACCTTGTTCACGCTTCAGCCTCCTGGTGTCTTGTGTTAAAGCTGACGTAACGTGCTCATCGGCACAAAAAGACGCATCGGCTGATCCGTCAATGGAGTAAATAGGCCCATATGCTGGTAAAACTTCAGCGCTGCTTCATCCAGAACGTCCAGTACCACACCAAGCGCTGGTAGCCCCGTGTCTGTCAATTCAAGAGCGGTACGAAGCGCCTGAACCAGGGTTTTAGCCCCCAGTTGACGTCCTTGCTGAGTGAGAGAAACACCGAGCCTGGCAAGAAGTACAACAGGCACCGGATAGGCTGGCAGCGATTTGGGCTGAGAAGGCAATAATTCACGAGTGACAGTACTGCTTGCTAACGTAAAATAAGCTGCAACCGGAGCCTTGCCTTGAGCAACGAGCTCCGTCAAAACCCAGGTACGACTTAACCCCAGGGAGCTGTTACGAACAGCAAACCGGCTCAGGTAGTCATTGAGGCTGGGTTTACCGCAGTCAAAGCCTTTCAAATCATGCGCTGCAGCGTCAATCAGAACAAAAGCTGAAGAGAGAGACAATCAGAATCCCTCTTTATCCAGTAGAGCCGCAGCGTCTTTAAGCCGCTGATGGGGGGCCGCCGCCGCTTCACATACCTGCTGGAAGTGATCAAACTGGGCTGATGTAAGTTCAATGGCTGATTGAGACTGCAAAATCTGAGGCGCATTATCCCGGATAAGGCGAACCATAAATTCAGTCAACGACGCACAGCCAAGCGCTGCAGCAGCTCGCTCTGCCAGCTGCTTGGTTTCTGCATCGACCCGCATCTCTATACGTTCCCGAAGAGCTGTTGCCATCGTATTCACCTTTGTACAAAAAAAGACCTGATAGCAGTATATCCTGTACGGCACATTGCCGCAACCTGTTGACCGTGATGGTCAGCTACATTTCGTGGAGGACCGGTGCCATTACGTATGCCCAATGCGGCTTTTTAGCCCTATTTTCGCCATAACCCCTGATAAGCCTCTATTATCAGGGGTTATTATCTGTTGAATACTTGATTTTCAGAAAGCTCATAATATTATGTAATTACACATTACGTAATATTATGAATGAGGATATCCACATGGCCAGAGATGGGATCACCAAGCTGCAAGTCCAGCAGGTCCGGATAGCACTTATTGCTCAGGGACGGCACCCTTCCGTCGAGGCCGTACGTGCTGAACTCGGCACCGGCTCGAATACCACCATCCTGAAGTATTTAAAGGAACTGGGGGAGGATGAAAAAGGACGGTTGGATGATCTGGATGCTCTCAGTGACGAGTTGGGCCAATTGGTGGGCCACCTGGCTCGCCGACTACAGGACGAAGCGCAGCAACGTGTTCAGCACGCAGAAGAACGCCATACGCTAGCCCTTCAGGAGAAGCAGCAGCAGCTCGATACGCAAGGGCGTGAGCTAAACAGCAGCTATGAACAGTGCGAAACGCTGCAGCAACAACTGCGTGATGCGTTGGCACAAATAAACGTGTTAAAAGAAGCCCGACACCAGGATGCGCTGCAGATAGCGGCGATGACCACGGAAATGCATCATTTAACATTAAAGTTGCATGATCGGGATACACAGATCCAATCGCTGGAAGAAAAGCATACCCATGCCCGTCAGGCGCTGGAACACTACCGAGAGTCTGTCAAAACCAATCGGGAGCAGGAACTGCAGCGACATGAACACCAGATCCAGCAGCTTCAGGCTGAGCTGCGAACCAGTCAGCAGATCATCAGTGTCAAGCAACAGGACTATACCGCGGCCAAAGAGCAGGCTCAGGAACTTACTCTGCAGTTAAAATACAGCCAGGACGCCGTAGCGGCCTTTGAGAAGCAGCTGACGTCTCTCAAAGAGGATAACATCGACTTGAGACGGCAACAGCAGATCAATGAGGCGGAGCTTTCCAAGCTGAAACATGCGGTAGGTGCACGTATGGAAGAGACTCAGGCGTTAACCGCGCAACTGAATACCTTGCGCGGAGCCGAACAAACCTGGCTGCAGGAAAAATCTGCCTTGACTGCGACTTTGGCAACGCAGAAGCAGCTATGGCAGCAATTGGCTCCAAAGCTTGATGCCAGTAAGCCGCCAATTTTTGCAGCCGGAGAAGATGTGCTGGTGACGGATCCCGAGAGTCGTCTTTACAATAAAATCGGACAAATTACGCGGTATACAAAGAGGTCGGATGGATCCATAAAATATTCAGTCAGTTTTGAGGGCGAGATCTGTTCATTCTCTGAACAGGATATCACTCTGGCATGAGAAGCAGCACCGTATTGAGGGCAAAGATCTCGAAATATGCTGTATATAAAATCAGTTGTTGTTGCAAAATGAAAATGCTGCATTTATCCTAAAAACAGAAACAATTGCATTGTCTTACTCAATAGCCTCATACAGGAATCCGTCTCATGACCTCAGAACCTTTGAAAGCAAAAATTCTTCTGGCCGTTGCCGGTGGCGCCTCATTATCTGACGCTGCAAGTACACATGGTGTGAGCGTTGCCAGAGCCAGGCAGGCGATCCGAAGTCTGTGTAGATCGCTTAAATTGTCGTCTGAGATTTCTGATATCCAAAAATCTGCCTCTCTTTATGTTAAGCCAGTCCAACAAATTGTGGATGATCCTAAATACGCGCTTCGCCGAAAAACGAGAGATCAATTAGAAACCGTTTTGCTTCTCAAATCGTCAGATGAACTCAGAGTCGGTTATTTATCTCAGATCTCGGCATCTACATTGATTGACGCCGGTTTAACACCTATCGCAGTTGCTGAAGTTCAGGAATGGCTGGTAAACCAGGGGTCAACACTAAAGCGTTGCGTACCGGACGAAAAGCAGCTGACCATGTTGAAGCAGTCAGCATTTTTTCTCCACGCGTTTGGCATGAACGTCGAGCAAGCATTCTTCGATCTTAACTGGGTCGGTCGTGATGAAGACAGTGACGATTAAGCCCCAGTATGAATGTGAGACGCCGAGTCGCTGAGATGCCCGGTTGGTGGCAACAAGCACACGAGGGATCAACGATTATCTTCTATGATGAAATTATATTAGTCCCTGAAAATTATGATGTTAGTCCAAACAGCAAATGGGGCTGTTTCACAATAGGTCGAAAAAAGTCACCAGATCCAGCTCCCCAACATTTCTCAAAGGAGATGTTCAGGCGTATTCACCCCAGCCAAAAGAATAGTGTCAGTGTCCACTCCCGCTCTGAAATGCAGTCATTACCCACAAGAGCGGGTTGCTATGCAGTCATACGCCATAAACAGGTTTTGTATGTTGGAGCGTCCAGCAATCTGCGAAAAAGATGTCATCGATTCATCAATAAAGGAGAACCAGCGGATCGGCTGTATTTCTGGATCTGGCGTTATCCTTACTACCTGGAGTACACCCTGATATCATTCCTTGCTCCTAAAAATAACGGTCATGGGCAGCATATAAAATTCCCTCCGATATGTGCGTGGAACGGAACGTTCAGGGAAGAATTGTCTAACGACTAAGATATCTACAATTGTATTCGGTTTTGCTCTTTTACTGAGATTATACCTAGGCGGGAATTTGAAATTGGCCAGCGATCATCTGAAGTAAATATGTTTCCCGCACAATAGACAGCCCCATGTGTTCAGGCTTCGTTTGCAGTATTCGTTCATTATGGCGTATGGCTTCATGAATATTAAGCCAACACACCTGCATGCCATTTTGTATTTCGTAGTGCTCGAAATTGGGTTGCCCCAGCTCTGACGCAATCTCACAAACGTAGCAGTACGACAGCATTCTGAGAACATCTATATTGTCTTTATACCAAGGGCGAAACTCTTCAAAAAGTCCAAAAGGCGTCACGATGTTTACATTTTTTGCGCCAGTTTCTTCAATAAGCTCCCGCACCAGAGCAGACTCCAGATCTTCACCTTTCTCTACGCCTCCGCCAGGTAAACTGTAGTCGTCGTATCTTTTGGTATATAACACTAAAATATCCGAGCCTCGCAGCACTATGGCACGTGTAGCCACTCGCTCACCTAGCCGATGCTCAGGGGTTGGCGTAATGTGTTTCAATGAATGCAGTAAACGCATGGTTGTCTCCACTGAAAATCCAAAATTTTCGTTTCATAGTGATGTTGAAAGGGCCAGTTGTCTGGCCCTTGAGGTGTTAACGCAGGATCAACAATGAACACTTGGCATGGCTTAACATTGCCGTTGTCGTGCTGCCCACGATAAATTGCCGGATGCGGGAATGGCCGTATGCGCCCATCACCATCAAATCAATATCGTGTTGTTGCTGATACTGATGCAGCACAGTTTCAGGTTCACCCGCGACAATAGCAATTGTTGTGCTAAAGCCAGCCTTGCGCAGAATAATGGCCGCTTGCTCCATCTGTATTCTGGTTGCATCTACATCAGCGCCTGCCATGACCAAATGCACAGGTAATCCTTTGACTAAAGGACTTCCGGCCAGCATTTCTAAGCCTTTAAGAGCTGTCGCGCTGCCATCATAAGCCAGCATGACTTGCTGAGGCTCCTTGTACTTCTGTTGGGTCAAGAGCACAGGTTTATGAACGTTCCGGATCAAAGGTTCAACCTGTAAACCCAGTCGGCCATGAGCGTCGGCGCTACTTGCTCCGCGTTTTCCCATCACCAGTAAACGGGTTTCTTCTTCAAGCTCTACCGCAGTTTCTACAAAGTCGCCATGACGTAAGCGCTCTTCAACCAGCTCAAACCCTGCGGCGGCTGCTCGGGCACGAGCGGCGTCGAGCATAATTCGGCCTCGCTCTAACGCCAGTTTGCCGCGCTCCGCATCCAGTTGAGCCAGCTTTTCCATCAAAGCTTCCTGTGCACCAAGCCCGATACTGCCACTTAAATCGCTTGTATCCTGTTGTTGTGCTTTGCTCAATACATGCAGCACCGACATAGTCACATTAAGGCGTTTGGCAGCCCAGGTTGCATAATCACATACAGCTTCTGCGTAAGGTGATGAGTCAATACAGGCTATTACTTTTTTAGTCATTTTATGTACTCCCCGTTAGTGTCCCATCAGCCGTTCTATTGCATCAGGCTGATTGTGTACTGCAAACTTGTCCACCAGAGTGGCACTGGCTTCATTGAGGCCAAGCAACTCAACATCTGTACCTTCACGACGGAACTTAATCACTACTTTGTCCAATGAGCTGATAGCGGTAATGTCCCAGAAGTGAGCGCGACTCAAATCAATTTGCACAGATTCAATAGCTTCTTTGAAATCAAAGGAGTCCACAAATTGCTCTGCTGAACTGAAAAATACCTGGCCCAACACTTTGTAGGTTCTGTGTTTTTCATTGCTGCTCAATTCTGAACCCACATAAAGAATTTGTCCTACTTTGTTAGCAAAGAATATTGCACTTAAAATAACGCCAACCAACACACCCCAAGCGAGGTTGTGAGTGACGACAACAACGATCACTGTTGCAGCCATGACAATGCTTGAACTGATTGGATTCTTCTTCAAATCCTTCACAGAACTCCAACTGAATGTGCCGATGGATACCATGATCATGACGGCAACCAGAGCCGCCATAGGGATCATGCCAACCCAAGCATCCAGAAAGACCACCATCACTAACAAGAGGACGCCAGCGAGCAATGCAGAGAGACGAGTGCGGCCACCTGATTTGACGTTGATAATTGACTGACCAATCATGGCACATCCAGCCATACCACCAATTAAACCTGAACCAATATTGGCGATACCTTGACCCACACATTCTTTGTTTTTGTTACTTTTGGTGTCTGTCAGATCGTCAACAATCGTTGCGGTCATCAGCGACTCAAGAATACCTACAACGGCCAATGCCATAGACGTAGGAAAGATAATCATCAGGGTTTCAAAGTTCACTGGTACTTCAGGCCATAAGAAAATCGGCAGGCTATCCGGCAATTCACCCATATCCGACACGGTACGTACATCCAAGCCGAAATAAAGCGCGACCAGAGTCACAACGACAATACAGACCAACGGCGATGGCACAGCTTTTGTCAGATAAGGGAATAAATAGATAATACCTAAACCTAAAGCGGTTAACCCATAAACAGTGACAGAACCGTATTCACCGGAGAGTTCCGGTAACTGAGCGAGGAAGATCAGGATGGCCAGTGCATTCACAAAACCTGTGACTACAGATCTGGATACAAACCGCATGAGATTACCTAACTTCAGGAAACCAAACACAATTTGAATGACACCCGTAAGTAGTGTGGCGGCAAGCAGATACTGCAAACCATGCTCTTTAACCAGAACAACCATCAACAGCGCCATAGCGCCAGTTGCAGCTGAAATCATGCCAGGGCGAGCACCAGTAAAAGAGATAAGTACACAGATGGCGAAGGAGGCATATAAACCCACTTTAGGGTCAACGCCTGCAATGATAGAGAAAGCGATAGCCTCAGGGATAAGGGCTAAAGCGACAACGATGGCAGCTAAGACATCTCCTTTGATATTGGAGAGCCAGTGCTGCTTAATAGTTTTAAGCATAAAACATCCATTAAGTTTTAGAAATCCGATATGAACCAGCAAAACACCACAGGTATTGCACTTAAAGTTTGCACGCAAGGTTCAAACCTAACTTTATTTTGCAAATCTGTTTTGTGTTGTTCGCTAATTACACCGGCTAATCCTCTTGGCTTGTTCTTTGCTTTTGTTCAAAATTCGGGCGGCATTCTAGCGATTTAGGCTGCTAAAGGCCAGTAAAAATTTCCTGTGTACAGAAGCTATCGCCCAAAAGCTAACTCTAAAATGTACAAACAGAAAAAACAAAATAGTCATATCAAGTCATGGTTTTACTTTTATTACGAAGCCTTTGACGTCTTCAAACACATGGTGATGAGGACGGTCAAACCTAGGAATGCACTCGACACCCACAGGCATGCTTGTAGACCATACGCCTGATACACCCAGCCCGATAAAACAGTGCCGATTAAACGGCCCATCGCGTTGGCCATGTAGTAAAACCCGACATCCAGTGAGACACCATCCCGTCCGGCAGAACTCACAATCAGGTAGCTGTGCAAGGATGAGTTCACCGCAAAAATCGCCCCGAATAGCATCAAGCCGCCGATCAGGATCCAAAGCGGATACAGGGTGTAAGTCATCCCCACGCTTATCAACAAAGGAATGCTGCACAGTAAACCTGCCCAGAGCAACGCCGTGGAGGCATTTGGCACCTTGCCTGATTTTTTTCCGGTGATAGAGGGAGCAAAGGCTTGTACAGCGCCATAGCCAATGACCCAAAGTGCTAAAAAGGATCCGACTTCGGCATGAGTCCAGCTGAACTGAGAGGACAAATAAAGCAGCAACGCAATCACAAACCAGACGTCACGGGCACCAAACAAGAATAATCGGGCTGCCGAGAGTTGGTTGATGGTGGCGCTTTTTGAAAGCAGATCTTTAAATTTGGGTTTGAATGAGCTTTTGCCGAGATCTTTCTTTAGCAGCAGCACACTCAGCAGCCAGACCAATGCCAGCATAGCGGCCATTACTGCAATAGCTCCCTGAAAACCAAGCCATGTCAGTAAAACACCGCCCCAAAAAAAGCCAACGCCTTTGAGCGCATTTTTAGAGCCGGTCAGTATGGCCACCCACTTGTACAATGCGCCCTGAGCACTGTCCGGAAGCAGCAGTTTCAATGAGCTTTTGGCACTCATTTTATTCAGATCTTTGGCAATGCCAGACATGGCCTGAGCCGCCATCACCCAGATAACGGTCAATAGCTCACTGGGCACCAGTAACATGGCCAACGCGAACACCTGCAAAAATAAACCAATATTCATGGTTTTATTCAGGCCAAGTCGTGCGCCTAACCAACCTCCGACTAAGTTAGTCACCACCCCAAAAAACTCGTAGAACAAGAACAATGAGGCGATGGCCAGTGGTGTATACCCTAACTGGTAGAAATGCAGCACGATCAGCATTCGCAGTGCACCATCAGTCAGGGTAAACGCCCAGTAATTGCCTGTGACAACAAAGTATTGTTTTAACTCAGTACTCAGTGTGTTCACAGGTTTTGTCATAGGTTGATGTGTCACGCCATACTCCTTATGCTTTACCCACCATCCGGGCTAATTCCACAGTACGGTTCGCATACCCCCACTCATTGTCATACCAGGCATAGATTTTGACCTGAGTGCCGTTCACTACCATCGTGGACAAGGCATCAATGATGCTTGAGCGTGGATCGGTTTTGTAATCGACAGACACCAGTGGCCGCTCTTCATAGCCTAAAATACCGTTCAGTTCGTTTTCGGATGCTGTTTTCAGGAGTTGGTTGACTTCCTCTGCCGTGGTGGCTCGTTCTACTTCAAATACGCAGTCTGTTAACGAGGCATTGGCCAGCGGCACCCGCACTGCGTGGCCATTTAATCGGCCCTTCAGTTCAGGGAATATCTCTGTGATGGCAGTAGCGGAGCCTGTGGTGGTCGGAATTAAACTGCTGCCACACGCACGGGCACGGCGCAAATCTTTGTGCGGTGTGTCGAGAATAGATTGTGTGTTGGTCAGATCGTGAATGGTCGTGATGGAACCGTGCTTAATGCCAAGCTGTTCATGAATGACTTTAACGACTGGCGCTAGACAGTTGGTGGTGCAGCTGGCCGCCGTGACAATTTGATGTGTCTTGGCATCAAACAGCTGGTGATTGACTCCCATAACGACGTTTAAGACACCAGCTTCTTTGACTGGAGCACTCACCACAACCCGTTTGACGCCCTGATCCAGATAAGCCTGAAGCTGTGCTTTGGTTTTCATTTTGCCGGACGCTTCAATGACAAGATCACAGCCAGACCAGTCAGTTTCTGCAATGGCTTTATTGTGTGTAACCGCAATACGCTGCGCGTTAATCACTACTGTGTTACCGTCTGCTGTCGCTTCGTGGTGCCAGCGGCCATGCACGGAGTCAAAGTTCACCAAATGTGCAAACGTGACTGCATCCCCAGCGGGGTCGTTGATCTGCACAAACTCAAACTCAGGCCAGTCAAATGCTGCACGTAATGCTAAACGGCCGATACGGCCAAACCCGTTAATACCGATCTTAATTTTCATATCAATTCCTTCGTCACCGACTGGCGGGTTCTCTCTCCATGGCGGATGTTCATACGTACTATTTATTTTTCTCTGAGTATCATGTGATGGCTCAGAGCGCGTTGAAGTACTCTTCATGGGGTTTGAGCGTCAGTGCAAACGGTCGTAGTGCTTGCACTCGCTGCTTGACTCGCTCTTTCTCGACGCCACGTTCAACCATGATTTGAGCAGCTACTAAGCCGGTCCTGCCTGAGCCGCCTTTGCAGTGGATCGCCACTTTCTTACCGTCTTTTAGTAACTGATGAACCGCAGGGCCATGCTGTTGCCAGGCTGATGCAAAGTCTGCCAGTGGCGCATGATCATCTTCAATCGGGCACTGAAACCATGCCAGCTCAAGCTCTGCACAGCGTTCGGGTAAATCTGTGACTGCATTGCGTTCCATTTCTTCTGTCGGCATTAAGGTAATGATGGCCGATGCACCGGCCTGTTTTAACGTGAGCAGTGAGGCGTTAAGCGATTCGCCTTTGGTGCCTGGGCATGGTGTGAAGATCAGGGCTGCCGAGCCTTCAAGTACTAATTCATCATAGGGATGTGACATCGTGTTGTCCTTCTTGGATCATAAACAGGGTTAATCAGTTGTGTTGAAACCAATGGCGAGTCCGGTTCGCAAACCATACCAGTGACAACATCACAGGCACTTCGACTAAGACTCCAACCACTGTGGCCAATGCTGCGCCAGAATTCAGGCCAAACAGTGAAATAGCAACAGCCACTGCCAGCTCGAAAAAGTTACTTGCGCCTACCATTCCGGCAGGAGCTGCGATGTTGTGCGGTAAATGCATCTTGTAGCCAGCCAGGTACGTCAACGCAAATATGCCATAGGTTTGCAGCAGCAACGGGATAGCGATTAATACAATGGCCAGCGGTTGGCTTAAAATGGTTTGCGCCTGAAAACCAAAGAGCAACACCACGGTCGCCAGTAAGCCGAAGATAGACCAGGGTTTAATTTGCGCAAGCAATGCAGACAAGTCGTCCAGGTTTTTCCTAGCAAACAGGCGTCTGGTCCAGACCCCTGCTAACAACGGCAGCAGCACATACAGCGCGACGGATAAAAGTAGCGTAGACCACGGAACGATGATGTCGGAAACGCCCAAGAGCAGCGCACTGATCGGAGCAAAGGCAAAAATCATGATGATATCGTTCACAGAGACTTGTACCAGGGTGTAGTTCGGATCTCCCTTGGTCAATTGGCTCCAGACAAAGACCATGGCGGTGCATGGTGCCACGCCCAGTAATATCATGCCTGCGATGTACTCCGTTGCTGTTTGTGGGTCTACCCAATCGACAAACAGGTAGCGGAAAAACAACCAGCCCAGCAATGCCATAGTGAACGGTTTGATGAGCCAATTCACCACTAAGGTCAGCACAATGCCTTTGGGCTTTTTGCTGACGTCTTTGATGGCGCTAAAATCAATCTGCACCATCATCGGGTAAATCATGACCCAGATAAGTAGCGCAATAACAAAGTTCACCTGTGCATACTCAAGTGATGCCACCGTCTGGAATATGCCAGGGACCAGATTGCCAGCAATCACCCCAACTAGCATAGCGAGGGCAACCCACACCGACAAATAACGTTCAAATAAGCCCATGAATGCTCCTCAATTTTAGTGGGTCTGACTTACAGCGGGTATGCATGGGCAATAGAGGCGATGGCTGCCTGGTCGAGCTGCTGCAATCGAAGTAGTGCCTCACACCGTTTAGTTAGTACGTCCAACAACAGCTTAAACTCAGTGTCAATTTGTGCTGGAGTGAGACCTGCACGGGTTGGGTCGGGCAAACCCCAATGTCCTTTGACCGCACGGCCAAACCAAACAGGGCAGGACTCTCCGGCAGCTTGATCGCATACTGTGATCACCACATCCGGATGAAACTCGGTTAGCTCGTCCCAACTTTTGCTCTGAAGGTCGTCCGTGGCGATTAACCACTTTGATAAGTACTGCAACGTGAGCGGGTGAATAAAACCTCGCGGCGAACTGCCTGCACTTGCCACTGCGACCGGTGTTTCATAACCGGATTGGCTGGCCAGATGTCGGGTCAGTGCTTCGGCAAGAATGCTACGACAGGAATTATGGGTACATAAAAACAGAATATTCATAGTGACCTCAGATGTATCAACACGCACCACGCCTCGTGGTTACAAACCTATAGACGGATACTAAGGGCAGCAGGCAGCCGCTCGTTCGGGTCTATCTCCCATGGAGCACAAGCTTTTCATCAAGGGCTGAATGAGCACCTGGTTTTGTTCAAGCGTCTGCACAATGGCTTGCTTGGCCCAGTGTGGTAGTTCAGGGTTGAGCCGGTAAAACACCCATTGACCTTGTCTGCGGTCCAGCAGTACATGAGATTTTCTTAACATGGCCAGATGGCGGGACACTTTGGGCTGTGTCTCATTGAGCGCTGTTGTAAGTTCACAGACACACAACTCGCCTTCTTGAGCAATTAACAACATAGAATGCAAACGGGTTTCATCTGCAAGCAGTTTGAAGAACTCTAATGGTTCCATCAGGACCTCACACGTCATTACGGTTTATCTGAACGCTGTTTGTCGTACAGCAACACAAACATTTTGATACGTTCACTTAATTCATGCATGGTGGTGTCATAGGCTTTGTCAGACGCCCCTAACTTAGGATCGGGAAAATCCCACGCCATAATGTGTTTCGCAGGCAGGCCCTCTGAGCATTCCTGTTTTGCTTTACTGCACAGAATAATGGCGTACTCCATCGTCAGCCCTGCAAATTCGTCCAGCGATTTTGAGCGAAGCCCTTCCACAGAAAGACCATGACGTTTGATTGCTTCCATCGCCCGTATATCCGGATGTTGGGGATCAGTACCTGCACTTGCGACTTCAAAGCGATCCCCAAAATTGTGCTTTGCTATCGCTTCAGCCATCAATGACCGTGCGGAGTTCTCCGTACAAATGAAGATTAGGTGTGGTTTAGACATCATGTGCTCTTTAAGATATGCGTTAGATCATATATATGTTTTTTCGTATGTCAATAGGTTGTTTGCCGCTGATGGGTGGCCATCGGGATTTGACAATGGATAAAAAGGCGCTTAGCATTTGTCAATCGTTGATTAACGATATTGAGTGATGAGCATGGAAAATACAGAAACAGTATCACCACCAGAACTGGCCTCTAACGAAGTGCTGGCCACGATAGCGAAGGCCCTTGCACACCCGGCACGGGTGCAGATTGTTCGGTTGTTGCTCAGCCGAAGCAGCTGTATCGGCGGTGAAATTACGCAGGAGTTGGGCCTGGCTCAATCCACAGTTTCTGAACACCTTCGTATTCTGAAAGCCGCTGGAGTGGTGGTGGGCGAAATTGAACACCCGCGTATTTGTTACTCACTTAGCGTACAACGTTTAGCGCCCCTGAGTGAATTTCTGACGGCCATTGGTCTTCAGTATCAAACATCTGCTCTAAAAGATGGATTGTGTTGTCCCTTAGAACCATCAACAGAACCGTCAGGCAGTTGCAGCTAACCCCTTAGAAAAAAGAGAGCGTTATGGACCATCTACCAAACATTAAAGCAGATGTATTTGCAGTACCATCCACTGAAAAGGTGTTTGCTGACGCGCCAGCCGAGCACAAACCTCGTATCTTGTTGCTCTATGGATCGCTCAGAGAGCGGTCATTTAGCCGATTAGCAACAGAGGAAGCGTCACGGATCCTGGAGGCTATGGGGGCCGAGACAAAAATGTTTAACCCACGGGGTTTGCCTTTGCCTGATGCCGAAGATGCGTCTCACCCAAAGGTTGTGGAACTGCGGGAACTGACTCAGTGGTGTGAAGGCATGGTCTGGACCTCACCAGAACGTCATGGGGCAATGACCAGCATCATGAAAGCACAAATTGATTGGATCCCTTTATCGATGGGCGCAGTCAGACCCACCCAAGGAAAAACACTGGCCTTAATGCAAGTTTGCGGCGGTTCCCAGTCGTTTAACACTGTCAATCAAATGCGCATACTGGGACGGTGGATGCGTATGCTGACTATCCCTAATCAATCGTCTGTCGCAAAAGCTTTTAACGAGTTTGATGACAACAACCGGATGAAACCATCGCCGTATTACGACCGCATCGTGGATGTGATGGAAGAGCTGGTGAAATTCACTTTGTTGGTTCGCGATCGCAGTGACTATTTGACAGATCGGTATTCTGAACGCAAAGAGTCAGCAGAAGCTTTAATGGCTCGGGTTAATCAAACCGCAATTTAATTGACGTTCCTTGTAAACAGAACTGCAACAATGAGCGCAATAAATAAGCAGGAGTCCGCATGACGACGAAGATTTTTGATGTGATAGTTATTGGCGGAGGGCAAGCGGCGTTGTCCGCTGGTTATTACCTGCGCAGAGCAGGGATTGATTTTATTATTTTGGACAATCAGGACCTTGCTGGGGGCGCTTGGAACCATACCTGGCCTTCATTGCGGCTCTTTTCACCTGCGATGTTCAGCTCGTTACCCGGCACTTTATTTTCGACGAAGAAAACAGATACCTACCCGCATCGGGATGAAGTAGTCAGTTACCTTAAGCGTTATGAAGAGCATTACCAATTACCTGTGTATCGCCCGCATCATGTAAAAACAGTGGTGCACGATACTGCGCATAACTGCCTTAAAGTAAGCGATGGTAAATACAGTTGGCTGACCAGAACCATTATTAGTGCCACCGGTAACTGGAGCCATCCGGTCATTCCTGCGCTGCCTGGCGCACAGACATTTCAGGGTGAGCAGTGTCATTCTGCCCACTATCAAGGCTCGGAACTTTACCAGGGCAAAACTGTATTGGTGGTGGGCGGCGGTAACTCCGGTGCACAAATATTCGCAGAGCTTGATGAAGTGGCTACTGCAACTTGGGTCACAAGAGAGCCGCCTAAGTTTTTAGCAGACGACGTTGATGGCAGAGTGTTGTTTGAACGTGCCACAGCACGGATCAATAGCCAAGCAGGCAGCGCGACAACAGATCAGCCTGTCGGTGGGATCGGCGATATTGTCATGGTGCCACCGGTGAGAGCAGCACGAGAGCGTGGGGTTTTACAGGCTAAACCGATGTTTAGTCACTTTACCGTAAATGGTGTCGTCTGGCAGGACGGCACTGAACAAGCAGTTGATGCCGTGATTTGGTGTACAGGTTTTCAGCCAGAGCTGAGCCATTTGGCAGCTTTAGGAATTCTGGAAGACGATGGCAAAATGCTCGTACAGGACGGACAATCAATAAAAGAACCCAGACTCTGGCTATTTGGGTATGGAGACTGGGCAAGCCCCGGCTCTGCAACCTTGATTGGCGCGGGCCGGAGTGCCAGAGATAATATTCCAAAGTTGGTGGATTATATCAGGCAATCGCATCAGTGAGCTGAAAGACGTCAGAGTAGCCAAAACATCTCAAAATAACACGTTCATATTAAAATTAAGCCTATTTATAACAATAACTTAAATCACTTTTTGTGAAAAAAATTCAGAATCCCGTTGGACCCTCAACTTACGACCTGACTGCTGCTTAATTGCTTGCCATAGCCAATTAATTGTTAAAGCTAGTAAAACAAATACCGCTTTATAAGCAAAGGTATGGACATAGATAGCCGGTAACGTCTCAGCTAATACAAATGCAAGGCAAATAGCGGCTAACAATAAACTTAAAACTAAACCAGCAACAACGGATAACGCAACAAAATATGATTTTTGTCGCCTAATCAATCGACGCTTTTTTATCAATAGGTATGCAGATACGAAGAAAAGGACTGTTACTATATTAGCGAGAAATAGATCCATTACGGACAATATGCTCCATATGCCTAGAATTTATAACAAAAAACCAGAGTGGCACCCTGCTTCTGGTTTTATTTTATTTACGGCCAATTACCTATCGTAAACTTACAAGTAAGTGAAGTACTCTGTTGGATCGGGAATACTGCGTTTTGCTGGTTCGCCGGCTTGGCTGCCTAGATATAAGTAGCCGACTATTTCATCGTCTTCTCCTAGTTCTAGAGATTGCTTTACGTAATCGAGTTGCGAGTAGGTGCCCGTGCGCCATATACCACCGAAACCTTGAGCAAATGCAGCCTGTTGCATTGCCATCACACTACAGGCTGCCGAATGCTGTTGTTCAACTAATGGAATTTTTGCATGAACTACGGCCTTAGCTATGCAAACAATGACCATGGGTGCTCTAAGTGGCAATTGACGTGCGCGTTCAATCAATTCGCTAGCAAGGGCCGGATTATCTTCTACAGCGGCTTCAGCAAAAATATCACCTAATCGAGATAACGCGGCGCGTCCTTCAGCAATAATAAAACGCCATGGTTTCAAATTTCCATGATCGGGCACTTGTAATGCGGCACGTTTAATATGTTCTAATACCTCACCTGCAGGTGCAGGTTCTGTTAAGCGAGCAGAAGAATAACGAGTGGTTAGTAAAGTTAATGCATCCATAAGAATTCCCGAGAGTTATAGCTGTTTATAGCCTAGCAAAACGAACATTAACCTTTAGATTGGGTTCTGGCAAGTTTGAAACGGCCGATACACAAGGGTATCGGCCTATAAGTCCGATTATATTATTGCTGCTAGCTCTGTACCTTGACGAATAGCACGCTTAGCATCCAGTTCCGCTGCGATATCGGCACCACCAATTAAATGTGCTGTAATACCGTGTTGCTCTAAGCCCGCCACTAACACGCGTAATGGTTCTTGTCCGGCACAGATCACCACATTATCTACATTAAGGCAGCGCTCTTCACCGGCTATTTCAACCCAGAGGCCAGCATCGTCTACTTTAATGTAATTAACACCGGCTATCATCTCAACGCCCTTTTTCTTTAACGATGCGCGATGGATCCAGCCCGTCGTTTTACCTAAACCTGCACCTACTTTACTGGCTTTACGCTGTAACAAATACACTTTACGTACAGCTGGCTGTGTGCCCTCGTCAGGCAACAATGCGCCTCTAGACTGATAGTCTTTATCTATACCCCAATCCTTTAACCAAGCATCAGGTTGCAGTGTAAGCGAATCAGGCTCAGTTAAATATTCAGCCACATCAAAGCCAATACCACCAGCACCAATAATTGCAACATGCTGCCCCACGGCTTTATGATCACGTAATACATCAAGATAGCTCAATACTTTAGGATGATCACTACCAACTAAACCAATATCACGTGGCACTATACCGCTAGCCAACACCACCTCATCAAAACCGCCTTTGGCTAGGCTATCGGCTGTTTGCTCGCTATTTAAAAATAGTTTAATGGCATGTAGTTTTATCATACGTCCGTAGTAACGCAGTGTTTCGTTAAACTCTTCTTTACCCGGTATTTGCTTGGCATAATTAAATTGGCCACCAATTTGATGCGATTTATCAAACAAATGTACTTCATGCCCACGTTGAGCAGCATTAACACTAAAAGCTAATCCGGCGGGGCCTGCGCCAACTACGGCAATTTTTTTCGGCTTAGTAGCTGGGGTAAGATTTAGCTCAGTTTCATAGCATGCACGTGGGTTTACTAAACAACTCGCCCGCTTGTTTTGAAACACATGGTCTAAACACGCTTGGTTACAGGCAATGCAGGTATTAATTAATTCAGCTTGGTTTGCAGCGGCTTTATTAACAAAGTCAGCGTCAGCTAAAAATGGCCGCGCCATACACACCATATCGGCCTGCCCTTTAGCTAAAATATCTTCTGCAACCTGAGGAACATTAATACGGTTAGTAGCAATAACTGGAATACTAACTTCAGCTTTTACCCGCTCGGTGATCCAGCTAAAAGCAGCTCGCGGCACCATAGTGCCAATAGTTGGTACTCGTGCTTCATGCCAGCCAATACCGGTGTTTATCAAGGTAGCGCCAGCGCTGGCAATAGCTTTTGCTAGCGCTACAACTTCATCGTAGCTATTTCCATCTTCAACTAAATCTAACATCGATAACCGATAGATAATAATAAAATCATCGCCACAGGCGGCACGCACCGCTTTTACTGTTTCTATAGCAAAACGACAACGGTTTTCGAAACTGCCGCCCCACTCGTCATCACGATGATTAGTGCGTGAACAAATAAATTGATTAATTAAATAGCCTTCTGAGCCCATAACTTCAACGCCATCGTAGCCAGCATTTTTTGCTAACTTAGCCGATGTCGCAAAGTCTTTTATAGTGCCGCGAACCTGGCGCGCAGACATTTTTGATGGTTTAAATGGCGTAATTGGCGACTTAATTTTGCTCGGCGCCACACTAAATGGATGATAACCATAGCGACCGGCATGTAATAACTGTAAGCAAATTTTTGCACCATGCTCATGCACAGCTTTAGTTACCAGTTTGTGTTTACCCGTTTGCCACCAAAAGCTAAGCTGACTGCCAAATGGGACTAAATTACCACGAAAATTTGGGCTTATGCCGCCGGTAATTATCATGCCGACACCACCTTTAGCTCGCTCTGCATAAAAGGCTGCAAGCTTGCTAAAACCTTGTTTCTCTTCTTCTAAACCGGTATGCATTGAACCCATAATTACCCGATTTTTCAGTGTAGTGAAACCTAAATCTAGTGGTTGTAATAATTTTTGATAGGCCACATCACCCTCTCTGGTCGTACCTGTTGTTTGAAGCAAACTTTAGCTGCTTTGCCGGTTGATAGCAAGCTGAGCCTGCGCTGATCTGGTGTGTTACACATTTACTTACAAATTCCACTTAGCCTTTAATGCTAAATTGTTTAGCATATGACAGTGCGCAACTTTTGCTTTTAATCAGGAAATATCTATGACCAATACTAATCCCGGCACTATTCGTCGGTTATTCAGTGCCATAGCCCGTGTCTATCGTGGCTTTCGCTCTGTTATTCTCAACTTACTGTTTATCATTATAGTGACCTCTATTGGCATTGCTATGTTTAGCGGTGATGACAAAGTAAAAGTACCCGCAACTGCGGCATTGGTACTAAACCTAAGCGGCGATTTAGTCGAAGAGAAACGCTGGATAGATCCTATTTCTGCGGCAATTAACGAAAGTGTTGGCGGCCAAGAAGAGGCACCAGAGGTGCTAGTTAATGACGTTATTAAAGTCATTAAAAACGCCGCTAACGACAATCGCGTTCAGGCAATGGTACTGGAGCTATCAAGCCTAAGAAGTGGTTCTCTTGATAAAATGCAACAAATCGGCAAGGCTATTGAAGAGTTTAAAGCCAAAGGTAAAAAGGTTTTTGCTTACAGCGGCTTTTATGATCAAACTCAATATTACTTAGCCAGTTACGCTGATGAAATTAATATCAGCCCTATGGGCACCGTGCTGTTAGAAGGTTACGGTAGTTATCCAATGTATTATAAAAATGCGTTGGAAAAATTAAAAATTAACACCCATGTATTTCGAGTGGGTACTTATAAATCAGCGGTAGAGCCGTTTTTACGTAACGATATGTCAGACGCAGCTAAAGAAGCTAACTTGGCATGGTTAAACGAATTATGGCACGACTATAAAACCCAAGTTGCTGCACGTCGTGGTTTTGCTGTAGATAATTTTGATGAAACCTACGGCGCGCTGCTTGAGAAGTTGCAAGCTGCTAACGGCGATTTAAGCCAATATGCGCTGAACGCTGGTTTAGTTGATCATATAAAAACACGCGAAACCTTTCGCCGAGAATTAATGGCTATTGTTGGTGAAAATAAGGATCACAGTTACAACCATGTAACCTTTGCTGATTACACTGATTTAGTTATTCCTCGCCAACAATTTGATAATCCAATCAGCGACAAAGTTGCGGTAGTGGTAGCGCGCGGCGTAATAGTTGACGGCAATGCCAAAGCCGGCGATATTGGTGGCGATTCTACTGCCGCGCTGTTGCGCAGTGCGCGTTATGACGAAAAAATTAAAGCCGTAGTGTTGCGTATCGATAGCCCTGGCGGCAGTGCTTATGCATCAGAGGTTATTGCTCAAGAAATACGTTTATTGCGTGAAGCGGGTAAGCCAGTCATTGCCTCTATGGGCTCTGTAGCGGCATCAGGCGGTTATTGGATTGCGGCTCCGACAAACGAAATTTGGGCTGCGCCTACTACTATTACAGGTTCTATAGGTATTTTTGGTTTACTGCATACCGCTGAAAATGTATTGCCGGTACTTGGCTTAAATGTTGACGGTGTTGGCACTACAGAACTAGCTGGTTTATCTAGCGGTTTGCCGTTATATAAAGGCTTAAACGATAAAGCTAAAGACTTATTCCAACTAATGATTGAACGTGGTTATACCGAGTTTTTAACCTTAGTTAGCGAAAACCGTAATATGACCATTACACAAGTCGATGCTGTAGCACAGGGTCGTGTTTGGACTGGGCAAAAAGCGTTAGAGCTTGGTTTAGTTGATAAACTAGGTAGCTTTGATGACGCAATAAAAGCTGCGGCGGAAAAAGCCGGCTTAAGTAACTATGACATTAAAGTGATGCAACAAGAGCTAACGCCTAGCGAGAAAATGTTAAACGAACTACTAGGTAGTGCAAAAGCAAAAGGCTGGTTGCCACAAGGCAGCGCAAGTGCAGAGCAAAAGCTATTAGCTCAATTAACTCAACAAGTAAAACAAAACTTTGTCTTACTTAATCAGTTTAATGATCCAAATGGTGTTTATTCATACTGTGTAGGTTGCAGCATTAACTGACAGCCATAGCGAAGTCTATTACAATGCCCAGCACTGACTGGGCATTTTTATTTGACTAACCATATGAACAGAAAACGTATTTATGTAGCCTATACCGGCGGCACCATTGGTATGCAACATTCCGAACAAGGCTTTGTACCTGTATCTGGTTTTTTAACCGATACAGTAAAACGAATGCCAGAATTTTATCGGCCCGAAATGCCCGAATTTGTTATTCATGAATATGACCCCGTTATAGACTCTTCTGACATGACGCCTGAACACTGGCGCGATATTGCTCAAGATATTCAGCAGCAATATCATAATTATGATGGTTTTGTCGTACTGCATGGTACTGACACCATGGCGTATACCGCATCAGCACTGTCGTTTATGTTAGAGAACCTAGAAAAACCGGTGATTATTACCGGTTCACAAATTCCATTAGCGCAAATGCGTTCAGATGGTCAGGTAAATTTGTTAAACGCACTCTATTTGGCGGCAAATTACCCGATTGCTGAAGTCGCGCTATTTTTTAATAACCAATTATTTCGTGGTAACCGCGCAACAAAAGCCGATGCAAATGGCTTTAATGCATTTGCTTCGCCAAATTTCCCGCCATTACTTGAAGCCGGCATTCACATTAACTTAATTGCTGGGCATTTACACCAAGTCGCAATAGCGGCGCCGTTAACCTTGGCGTCTGTTGTACCTCAACCTATCAGTGTAGTTACATTATACCCGGGCATTAGCACCGAAGTGATCCGTAACATGACGTCAGCACCGGTGCGGGCACTAATTATAAAATCTTTTGGTGTAGGTAATGCGCCTCAGCGGCCAGAGCTACTGCAAATACTTACCGACGCTAGTGAGCGTGGCTTAATTATTGTTAACTGTACGCAGTGCTTTAAAGGTACGGTTAATATGCAAGGCTACGCAACGGGGAATGCTTTAAAACAGTGTGGCGTAATTAGCGGATATGACATGACCTTAGAAGCCACGTTAACTAAGCTGCATTACTTACTGAGTAAACCTTTATCAGCTCACGAAATTCGTGAGCAAATGCAACAAGATTTACGTGGTGAGCTAACAGCAGGTTAAGTTGCTTAGGCTTAACCTGCTAAAAGCGTTATTTAAATAAATAACGCTTTTACTCTCGCTAACAGTGGTAACTCATGTTCTGCAACTGCACCAAACTGTAGCCAACGTTTTAACAGGCTATCTTTGTCTAATACGTTTCCCTGATTGTGCTTATCAGATAATAACAACAACTGTACCTGCTGCCGAGCGCCCTGCTCGTGCACTGGCGATGGTACATTGGCAATGATCTCTAACGCCAAGGTTAGCTGTTCGCGACTAAACTGTCGCTCTTGCTGCGTAGCAAAAACATCCCGGTACATAGCTGGTAATTGTTCACTGCTAACAGCCGGGTTAGTGAGCAATTCGAACATTTGGCTAAATTCACGTTGTCCTTGTTGCTGTTGCCATTGACGCTGCCGTTGTTTTAATATCTCTTGTAGCTGTTTTACTGCTTGCTGTGTCGCCGCTGATTGAGGTTGTAAAGCATCTAACTGCTGTTGCACAGCAGTAAAAGCTGAGGGCTCTTCAGCTTGCTCTAACATTGCTGTCAGCTGATTTAAACTCGCGGAAAACTGCTGCAACTCTGCCTGTTCGGCTACTTTTTTCAGCTCAACCTGCTCTGCTCTGGCGTTAAAGAAACCATCACATACCGCACGAAACTCAGTCCATAAGGCTTGATCTTGTTTGCGTGCAGCCTGGCCCAGTGTTTTCCACTGTTGTTGGCATTCCTTTAGTATTTTAGCGGTTAAATTTGCTTCTTCTAACGCTAATGCAGCACGCGCTTGGTCAATTAGCTGTTGTTTTGCTATTGCTACCTGCTGCTGTGTTGCATTTAGTTGCTCCCTTAGCGGGGTTAACGCAGCATTAAACGCGTCATTTAAACCAGAAAACTGCTGTTTGTCTACTGAGCCAGCTTGCTGCCAAGCCTGCTTCAACTGTTGTAGATGCCTATCTAGCGTTTTCGTATCATGTTGTTGTGTTTGTAAAGCAATGGCTTGCTGAATTAGCTGTTCCCGTTGTTTTACGTGCTCGGCACGCTGTGCATCTTGTGCAGCAAAATACACTCTACATGGCGAAAATGCGCGCTCGCACGCTTGATCAAATGCCGTATTTAACTGCTCTTCTTGCACTGGATCAGCTTTACCTAAACTGATCCACTGAGCGCGGGCAAGTTTTACCTCATCGGCGCGCTTACGAACGGCGCTATCGGCTATATCGATATCTAGCTGCTGTATTTGTTCCAGTAATTGCTGCTTACGCGGTGTAGCGATATATTCTTGCCAATCGGCAAGCTCGGCCATTTTATCGCGAGCAAACTCATAGTCTTTACTTAACTGCGCTTGCAATGCTGGTGTAAGTTGCTGGTAGTCTTCTTCAATACCTTTAAATAAGCCAAACAGTACTTTGTATTTGCCCGCATTATACAAGCGGCGATACTGTGCAAGCTTGCTACGACATTGCCGTTGGGTTTTGTCGCCTTCTGCATTAAATGCTTTGGCGGCAGTTTTCCATTGCTCAGTTAACTCTGTTTTGGCTTGCTGTAAACTCAGCGGCACAGCAATAATCATGGCTTTACTTAGCTGACGCCAATCATTTTTAAACTGTGCTACTTGTTCGGCACTTTGTTGAAACAGTGCTATATCATCAGGTACAGCAATTGCTGCCCAGTCAGCGACAATGCGCGTTAACTGAGCCAATTGCTCTGCCAGTAATGGCAGTTGTGCTAGTTGTTGTTGTAACTGGGCAGCACGTTTACCAAGGCTTAGTTTATCTGTAATGTCTGCGTTGGCCAGCTCGGTAGTAAACGCATGTAATTGTTGCTCTAATTGCTGCGCCGCGTTGATGTCGGTATTAAGTAAAGTTTGTTGCAGACGGTATTCTAGCGCCGATAATTGTTGTTGCATTGTTTGCTGAGCAACCAATTTCGCTTGAGTTTTTGCTTGTTCAACCTGAATTTGCTCCAATTCAGCTAATCGCGGCGTTAGCCATTGCTGAATTTGACCAACAATTTTGTCATACTTTTGCTGATATTCTGTTGCTTCATCGGCTAAACAGTCAAGCTCTGGGCTTAATTGCTGCCATTGTACGTCATAGTCGGCTAAATGTGCCGGAATATCAGCTAAACTAACGCGCTCTCGAGTAGCATTAAGTTTAGCTAAAAGTAAGGTTAATTGCTTGCGTAGCTGAATTGGCTTTTGTTTTTGCTCGCTAAGCATATGTAACTTTTGTTTTATATCGTGTTGTAATTCACCATCTAGCTGTTTTACTAGCTTTTCTAATAGTTTTTCATCGTTAATATTAGCTAATAATTCACGTTTTTGTGACAGCTGCAACACAGGATCTAGCAACGCTTTATGATTTAATTCGGTTTTATTTAAGCGTAATAGTAAATTAAACTTAATCTCGGCGTCAGTTTCCGTTTGGGCTAACTGTTCCAAAATACTGCCACGATTGCACTGAGCAATAAATTTCTGTTTTAGTTTAGCTTCTACTTTGTTTTGTAATAATTGTTCAATTAACGTCTGCTCTGCTAGCTGCTGCAAACGTTCAGAACTATCGTGTTTACTACTTTGCCACCATAACGAAAAATCGTTTAATTTAAGTAGCGCGGCTTTACGCACTGCTTCTGAACCATCATTAAAAGCCAATTCGTGCAAAATGCTTTTATGCTCTTGACTAATTGGGTTAAGCGTTTGAATTGCTTGTTGACGCACTAACGCATCAGCATGTTGCCACTTCGGCTTAAAAAAGCGTTTAAAGATCATCGTGCGAGAACCTTGCTATAGACTGCGGAGTATCGAATTGTTTTTTTAGTTCGGCCTTAGTTTTTTGTATCATTTGGCCATCAGCACCTATGGTAAATATTTCTTCCGATTTAAGCACATGAGCCTGATACGCCATCACTAATTGAAAGCTATGGTCGCGCTGATCTTCAGTTAGTGGGTTACCATCGGCCCAACGCCCTGTTGCAACCGCATCGGCTAACTTTTCATAGACCTCAGGCGTCATGGCCTGAACAAGAGCATTAAAATTCATAGTTACTTACGCTTTTTAATAAAAAATATACGGGCACGGCTAATCATATACCAACAAAAGCCAAGCCCAATTGCAGCACCAGCAATATATTGCTGCACACTACCCGCTTCAGGATCCCACCAGTACATTAAGCCAAAACCGGCTAAAAATAATAACAATGCAAGCATCGAGTGGTTGACTAAACTTTGAGCTTGATCAATCGCTTTGTCACGCGATAACGCAGCGCGCTTTTCTGGCGTTAAACTGGCTAGATCGCCATTACACTTAACACAGTTAGCACCTTTATCCGACGTTTTATGTCCACAATACGGGCAAGAGATAATAGCCATGGAACTCCAATTTTAATCAAATTATTGTTTAGTGCATCGCTTGGTATATTTTACTCATGATGCTGCCATACATACCAGTTTCAAACCTATCACCAGCAAAATAATAGCTGTTTTCACCCTCAGCTATTACAGCACTGTGTTTTTTGTTGGTTAATAACACCACAACCAGACCGTAATAGGGATCAATTAAAGTGGCAGTACCAGTCCAGCCAGTATGGCCAAATGCATATGCACTGGCGTAAGGGCCAAAATGCCAGTTTAAATCACCACCTACCGCAGTGCGCCAGCCCAAACCCATAGTATGATCAGACACTGACGGTCGCACAAATTGCTGCAGTATTGCTTGAGAAAATACCGGCGTTAAATTGTAACCACCATGCAGTGCTAACATTGCCAAACTCGCGGTTTCACGAGCAGTAGAAAACAAACCGGCATGCCCCGCTACGCCATCAAAAGCATAACGTGCTTTTTCATCGTGTACATTGCCGCGCACGATACCGCCTTTATCTGCAGGAAAACTAACTCTACCGCCGCGACTATTGCCATCAAGCTCGGTAGCAGCGATTTGCGTTATTGGCACACCTTTACGTAAAGGGTTGAACAGGGTGTTATTGAGGCCCATTGGTTGATACAAGCTGTGTTCTAGATAATCATCTTGCTGTTTGCCTGTTATGCGCTCAATAACTAAGCCAAGCAACATATAATCAATATCGCTATATATCGACTTAGTACCACGCTCTCGTTCAAACGGAACCTTACTGGCAATAAGCTGCATACTGCGTTCACGGTTTAAGGAATAAAACATTGCACCATGACGATTGTCAGGGCGATGAAAATGCACTTCAGGCGGATAACCGGCATTATGATAGAGTAAATCGCGAACCAAACGCTGCTCTCGGCCATCACCTTGGTATTCATTAATATAATGCTGGATTGGTAAATTAACATCCAACAAGCCCAATTGTACTAAATGCATAATGGCATAGTTGGTAGCGTACATTTTGGTATTAGAGGCTAAATCAAATAAGGTGTTGCTGTGCATAGGCTCAGGGTTAGCCAGTGGCGAGCCATCGCTATTATATCGATTAGCATAGCCATAAGCGGTCTCTTTTATTACCTTGCCATCTTTAACAATTAGCAGCACAGCCCCGGGGAAGCCTTGCGCGACTTCGCGATTAATTAGCGAATCTAGCTGGGCAAGCTCAGTTAATGAAAAACCGGCCTGCTCGGCTGAACCATCTTGTAACATGGGATAAGGTAAAACCACACGCACCGAAGCGCCAAGTGGTTGAATATCAACGAGTGCTAACTGATTCAGCCCGTTACGCGTTACACTACCAATGTCAAAAGCAAGCTGTTTACCCAAGCTAGCTGAAGGGGAAAGTGATAATACATGGCCATTAATATTCAAGCTAACACTCTGTGCCGTGCCTAAATCTAACAATAATTGGCCCTGACCTTTATAAGCCCAAAAGCTAGCGTGGTTATTTACTAACGCACGTTTACTGCTAGTTTCTGGCCAATTTACATCTAGCTGCCCCACCTTGCTCACCATACTAAGCGCCGCTTGTTGCTGC
Organism: Rheinheimera sp. D18; assembly: GCF_004345025.1. Lineage (GTDB taxonomy): Bacteria > Pseudomonadota > Gammaproteobacteria > Enterobacterales > Alteromonadaceae > Alishewanella > Alishewanella metallidurans. Next base: position 1,674,791 of record NZ_CP037745.1, read on the forward strand.
TCAGTTTGTTGACTAACAGGTAATGGCGATACGGCTAACCAGTGTTGTAATGAAACACAACCCACTAAAAGCTGCAGCGCTATTAATAGGACTGTAGCTTTTAGGCTGGTGCATAATGACACGGTATAAAACTTAACGTAGCTGATCGACTACGGCCAAGGTGGCAGTAAGTATGTCTTGCCCAAGTTTCATTGAGCGAATATCTGACCAGCCATAGGCGTCGTCAGGTAAGTTAGCATTGTCTTTAAACGGCATTTCAACAGTATAAGCTAAGCATTTAAACTGCTCGCCTACCCACGTTGTCGCCAAGGTCATATTAGCTTTACCTGGTTCATCTAACTCATAACCAAACTCTGTTTGAAACTCTGGTGTCACAGCCAATAATGCTTGCTTAAACTGGGTTTCTAACGCTTTAATCCGGTCATTGTATGATGGTACGCCTTCAGTGCCAGCTACAAAATTGTACGGCAGGTTTTCATCGCCGTGCATATCTAGAAACATATCAACGCCGATTTCGAGCATTTTTTGCCGTACTAGATAAACCTCAGGGCTTTTCTCCATGCTTGGTGTTAACCATTCACGGTTTAAATTCATCCCTGCGGCGTTGGTACGTAAATGTCCACGTACGGAACCATCTGGATTCATATTTGGCACAATGTAAAACACCGCTTTGTTTAATAAAGCCCTAGCTACGCCATCGTCTTCATCCAGCAGGCGCTCTAACAAGCCTTCAACTAGCCACTCGGCCATACTTTCGCCAGGGTGTTGACGCGCCGTGATCCAAATTTTCTTTTTGCCTTCTTCTGGCTCACCCACTACCAGCATGCTCATGTCACGACCATCTAGGGTTTCACCTAGTTCCACCAACTGACAGTTGTAATCTAACTGTGTTTGGTGCAGTAAATCCATGTGTCGCTCGTAGCTGTATGGCGCAAAATAAGCAAAATAAACCGATTCAGCTTCAGGAAAATGTTTAATCGTTAGCGTTGTACCATCGTACTCGGTTTCCACGCGAAACCAGCTTTGCCGATCATAAGACGCCACAGCTTGATAGTCTTTCCAGCCGTCAGGGTATGCTGAAGTACCAGCATTAGTAATTTTTAAGGTATGTAGTTCTGCGTGCTCAGTGCTTAAACGAAAATGAAACCACTGATAAAAGTCTGATTCGTTATCTTTACGGATAGCCAGCTGAATATTATCTGGAGAGTCAGCTTGTATTACTTCGATGTTGCCACTGTCAAAATTACTGGTGATTTTCATAATGTAAATCCAATGCCCTTAAAGGTAAAAAACACTAATACAGACCAATGTAACAACCTGCAACAAAGAAACTGTATTACGATGTATGAGATTCTAACAGGTTAAGACAAAAGAAAAAGCCGCATTAAAGCGGCTTTACAACAAAGTAGCGAATTAACGTGCTACTGGCAGGGTTGGATACTTAATACCCGCCATATCATTCATTACACGAATAACCTGAGTGCTATAACCAAACTCGTTGTCGTACCATACATAAAGTACGCAGCGATCGCCATCAACAATAGTTGCTTGCGAATCGACGACACCAGCATAGCGTGAACCGACCAAATCAGAGGATACGATTTCTGTTGAAGCGGTAAAATCGATTTGATCCTGTAATTCAGAAAACAGTGACGTACGCTGCAGAAAATCATTCATTTCATCGCGGTTGGTTTCACGGTTTAGGTTCAGTGACAAAATAGCCATAGATACATTCGGTGTAGGTACACGTATCGCGTTACCAGTTAATTTGCCTTTTAACTGCGGTAATGCTTTCGATACTGCGCTGGCAGCACCGGTTGAAGTAAGTACCATATTCAGTGGTGCAGCACGACCACGACGCTCCGCGCTGTGGAAGTTATCAATCAGGTTTTGATCGTTCGTATACGAGTGCACGGTTTCGACGTGACCATTACGAATACCGTATTCATCTTCCAACGCTTTTAATACTGGAGTAATCGCATTGGTTGTGCAGCTAGCGGCAGAAACAATTTTGTGCTCAGGTAAAATCATGTGTTGGTTTACGCCATACACGATATTTGGCACGTCACCTTTAGCGGGTGCGGTAAGCAATACTTTGGCTGCACCTTTGCTTTTAAAATGAATACTCAGTTCTTGATCGTCTTTCCAGATACCGGTGTTATCAACAATCAGCGCGTTGTTAATGCCGTACTGGGTATAATCTACTAATTCTGGTGAATTAGCATAGATAACTTTAATGAAAGTGCCGTTAGCTTTTATGCCTTGGTTTTCTTCATCAACGGTAATACTGCCGTTAAATGGGCCGTGAATTGAATCGCGGCGTAGCAAGCTAGCACGTTTTTCTAAATCACCTTTTTTACCGCCACGCACCACAATGGCACGTAACCGTAACTTTGTGCTTGGGCCGTTACGTTCTAACATTAAGCGCGCTAATAAACGGCCGATACGACCAAAACCGTACAACACAACGTCTACTGGTTTTACTTGATCTTCATGATCCAGAATGTCAGCCAGCTCATGCGCTAAGTAGCTGTCTAAGCTAACACCATTAGCGGCATTTTTATAAATATAAGCATAAGCAAGTTTGCCAATATCAACACGACCCGGCGCAAGCTTCATTTGACTGATGGCTTCTAATAGCGGGAAACTTTCGCGTAAGCGTAGTTTTTGCCCTTCAAAACGCTCAACACTTTTGTGCGCTTTAATAATATCTATGGTAGTGGCATTAACTAATGGGCGGCCATAAACCACCACTTCAATACCTTTATTACGATACAACCGTCCAATGATTGGTTGCATATTCTCGGCATATTCTTGGCGTTCCTGCCAGCTCTTCTGGTACTGTTCTTCGTGCGATAGGGTCATGTGTAGGCCTTTTACTTCAATAATATGAATTAATCGGTTTTGCCAAAGCACGGCTACGCCGCATAACGCTTTGCCGGCGCGTATTGTAATAGAAGTTGAAAGGTAACAACAACAGTTACAGCTTTTTATTTGTCTTTAGCGTTAAAACTAAGTGATACCGAGTTAACGCAATAGCGATCACCGGTTGGTGCAGGACCATCATTAAATACGTGACCAAGATGGGCGTCACAGTTCGCGCAGAGTATTTCGGTGCGGTTCATACCATGAGTGTTGTCTGGCTGATATTTTACCTTGTTAGCTATAGCTTGATAAAAGCTCGGCCAACCGCAGCCAGCATCAAATTTAGTACTCGAGTTAAATAATTCGTTGCCACAGCAAACACAGTGATAACTGCCTCGTTGTTCATTGTGCAACAAGCTGCCGCTAAATGGATGTTCAGTACCTTTTAATCGAGTTACGCGGTACTGCTCGTCCGTTAATCGGTTACGCCATTCATCTTCTGTAAGGTGCATATTAATGGTCTCGCTTATTCGGCAAATAATTTCGCTATTGTACGGTGATAATGCGTTGCTGGTTTAGCTTTGGGATGCTGCAAGGCATCAACTACTTGACGAAAGTGCGCATCAGTGTCGGCTAAAATAAAGCTATAACCGCCATTAGCACTAACAAAAATAGTCATACTTAACTGGGCTGCACCATTGTTGCTACGAATAAAGTTAAGGCTGTCGCGAACCGGATATTTATCAATGCTGTAATTAAAAAATTGTAGCGCAAATTCTATTTGCTGAAATGATGTTGGAAAGTCGGCTCTTGTCGCATAATAGCGACTAAACGCGCGCGAAATTTCTTCTTTGGGTGCAAAAGCAATAGCACTTGGTGTTGCTCGAGTAAATTGCAATTTGCAATGTCCTGGGGCTTTTTGCTCAATAATTTTCCAGCAAGGTTTATTTTGTTCGATAGAAAAATCGACGGCTGATTTAGCACTTAACGCACAGCTAAAAAAAATAGCGCCGATCAGGCATACTTGCCGCAGTACTGACATCACTCCTCCGTGACAACTTTATACAACATTTACAGCGTAAACACGCAGTCAGTATTTCTTTATAATATTAAATTGTGACAAATTCAATGTATTGTTTTTGCCCTTGACCAGAATACTGACCAAGGGCAAATGTATTATTTCTCTACATCGTTTAAGCTAATTCCCATCGCTTTTGCAATGCCGGCACCATATGCAGGATCAGCTTTTAAGCAATGGCGTATATGTCGATTTCTAACCATCTCATCAACATTAGTCAGCTCTGCTGCGGTATTATTAAACAGTATTTGTTGCTTCTCGGCAGACATAAGTCGAAATAAATTACCCGGCTGGGTAAAGTAATCTTCATCGTCATCGCGGTAGTTCCAGTTATAAGCGGCTCCTGATAACTCTAACGGCGGTTCTTTCGCTGCTGGGCACTCTTGCCACAAGCCTAAACTATTAGGTTCATAGGCCTTAGCGCTACCATAGTTACCATCAACCCGCATCGCACCATCACGATGAAAGCTAGACACTGGGCAACGTGGTTGATTCACCGGAATATGGCTATGGTTAACCCCTAACCGATAGCGCTGTGTATCACCATAAGAAAATAAACGCCCTTGCAGCATTTTATCTGGCGAGAAGCCGATGCCAGGTACAATACTCGCAGGATTAAATGCCGCTTGCTCGACTTCAGCAAAATAGTTTTCTGGATTTCTATTTAATTCAAAGGTACCAACATCAATTAATGGATAATCAGCGTGTGGCCATACCTTAGATAAATCAAACGGATGGAAACGATACGTCGCGGCATCTTTCTCCGGCATAATTTGTACTTTAAAGTCCCAACGAGGGAAATCACCGCGTTCAATCGCCTCGTATAAATCACGTTGGTGGCTTTCACGGTCTTTACCGATAATTGCCTCTGCTTCGGCGTTACTTAAGTTTTCAATGCCTTGCTGGCATTTAAAGTGAAATTTAACCCAAAATCGTTCGTTAGCCGCATTAATAAAGCTGAAAGTATGGCTGCCAAAACCATGCATATGGCGGTAGCTACGCGGAATGCCTCGGTCACTCATTACTACGGTAATTTGGTGTAGAGCTTCGGGTAACAGGGTCCAAAAATCCCAGTTACTTTGTGCGCTACGCAAGTTAGTGCGCGGATCGCGCTTTACCGCGTGATTAAGATCCGGGAATTTTAGTGGATCACGCATAAAGAAAACTGGCGTGTTATTACCCACCATGTCCCAGTTGCCCTCTTCAGTATAAAACTTAAGAGCAAAACCGCGAATGTCGCGCTCAGCATCAGCCGCACCGCGTTCACCGGCTACGGTAGAGAAACGTGCAAACATTTCCGTTTTTTTACCAATTTCAGCAAACAACTTAGCTTTAGTATACTTGGTAATGTCGTGGGTAACGGTAAAAGTACCATAAGCTCCAGAGCCTTTAGCGTGCATACGACGCTCTGGAATAACTTCACGGTCAAAGTGGGCGAGTTTTTCTAAAAACCAAAAATCTTGCATTAATAAAGGCCCACGTGGCCCTGCCGTCATCGAGTTTTGGTTATCAGCCACAGGACAGCCATTGGTCGTGGTTAATTTTTTTGTTTTATCACTCATATTATTGTCCCTGTTAAATAGTATCTGCTCATTTAAATATCTGCATGTGAATAATTATAGTAGTTAAGATAAAGCTAAAGTGTGTTTAGCCCAAACTAGCAGTTTAATCATAACTTAGCAAAGTACATTTTCACGCCAGACTGGTTTATAAAAGACAAAAGAGTACAACAGCCGTTGCAGTGATTAACAGCTGTGGTACTAACGATGCGTATAAAGGTTAGATGAACTAGTTGAGTGTTACGCTTAACTTGCTTATTACCTGTAGCGCTTTAGCCGTGGCGGCTTCAGTGCTGTCGCTTAGCGCTAGTGCAACGCCCATTCGGCGTTCACCCTGCACTTCTGGTTTAGCAAAAATACGCAGTTCAGTATCGGGTTCAGCTAAGGCAGCTGCTAAACCATAGTATTGAATATTTTCACTATGGCCAGGTACCAGTAACACAGCCGATGCGGCTGGGCCAAAATGTTTTATTTGCGGAATAGGCAAACCTAAAATTGCCCGAGCATGCAGCGCAAATTCGCTAAGCTGCTGTGATATTAAGGTAACCATGCCAGTATCATGTGGCCGTGGTGATACCTCAGAAAAATACACCTGGTCGCCTTTAATAAATAGCTCTACGCCAAATACGCCATACCCTCCTAATGCCTCAACTACGGCTTTAGCGCAGGCTTTGGCGGCATCTAACGCTGCGATACTCATCGCTTGCGGCTGCCAGCTTTCACGATAATCACCGTGTTCTTGGCGATGACCAATCGGCTGACAATATTGAATCCCGGACACCGAATTTACCGTTAACAAGGTAATTTCGTAATCAAAGTCGATAAAACCTTCAACAATGACTCGACCTTTACCAGCGCGACCACCGTCTTGTGCATATAGCCAAGCGGCATCTATGTCGGCGTCAGTGCGCAGTAAACTTTGACCTTTGCCACTTGATGACATAATAGGTTTAACTAAACAGGGGTAACCTATTGCCTGTATTGCCGCAACAAAACTGTTTTTATCATTAGCAAATTGGTACGGAGACGTAGCCAAACCTAACTCTTGTGCAGCTAAGTGGCGAATACCCTCTCGATTCATGGTTAAATTTACCGCTTTAGCACTGGGCACCACATTAAAACCGCAATCTTCAAGCTCAATCAGTACCGAGGTCGCTATAGCTTCCAGCTCCGGTACGATTAACGCTGGCTTTTCCGTAATTACCAACTGGCGTAGCGCGGCATTATCTAGCATCGACATAACCACCGCTTTATCGGCTACTTGCATAGCCGGCGCATTGGGATAACGGTCTACCGCGACAACTTCGCAGCCATAACGTTTTAATTCAATACAGAGCTCTTTGCCTAGCTCGCCAGCACCAAGTAATAATACTTTGGTGCTGCTAGCCGTACCGGGTGTACCTATATACTTAAACATCATTTTATTTTCACCATTGGTCGCTGTGGGTGGCTCCACTCAACGTGGTACATCTTACCTTTGCTTTTATCCGTACGTTCAAAAGTGTGGGCACCAAAGTAATCGCGCTGCCCTTGCAATAAATTAGCGGGTAGCACAGCTGTGCGGTAAGAATCGTAATAACTTAGCGCTGAACTCAGCGCCGCTACCGGGATACCAGCTAAGGTGGCATTAGCCACGGCTTTACGCCAATTTTGCTGATAAATAGAAATTTGTTTGGCAAAAAATGGATCAAGCAATAGGTTTTCTAGCTCATCATTGCGCTCATAGGCTTGGGCTATTGATTGCAAAAACACCGCACGAATAATACAACCCGCCCGCCATATTTTAGCAATTTCAGCAAAGTTAAGCTGCCAGCCATGTTCATCGGCAGCCGTTTTCATCAAGTGAAAACCTTGCGCATAAACACAAATTTTGGCGCAATATAACGCATCATGTAACGCATCAATAATATCTTGTTTTTGCTCGGCGCATATCGGGTTTTGTGCTGGGCCTGCTAACACCGTAGCGGCTTTTATGCGCTCATGTTTAAGCGCAGACAACGAACGCGCATACACGGCTTCGGCAATAGTTGGCGATGGGCTACCAAGCTGTAAACTGCTCACCGCGGTCCATAAACCTGTGCCTTTTTGCCCGGCCTTATCCATTATTACATCAACCAGCGGCAGGCCGGTTTCAGAATCTTTAGTGGCTAGCACATCGGCACTAATGCCAATTAAATAACTGTGCAGCTTGCCTTCGTTCCACTGTTTAAATACCTCAGCAATATCTGCAGCTGGCATAGCTAACACATCACGCATGATCTGGTACGCTTCACAAATAAGCTGCATGTCAGCGTATTCAATGCCGTTATGTACCATTTTCACATAATGACCAGAGCCGCTTGGGCCAATATAGGTAGCGCAAGGTTCGCCTTCAGTTACCGGGTTGCCTGGCTCAAAGCGCTCAAGCGGTTTACCACTAACCGGGTCTACTTTAGCAGCAATGGCTTGCCATAGCGGTTTAATCCGGGTCCAAGCATAAGGGTCGCCACTTGGCATTAACGATGGGCCAAACCGCGCGCCAACCTCACCGCCAGAAACAGCAGTAGAAAAGAAAATAAATTTACCTTCATAGTTCTTCTCGCGAGCGACAGTGTCGGTCCATAAGCTGTTGCCCGTATCAACAATAATGTCATCAGCATGAATGCCAGCATCAATAAGCTTTAAACAAACATCGTCTACGGCTTTGCCTGCAGGTACCGATAACACGATAAGATGAGGTGCAGACAACCGTGACAGTAATTCAGTGTAGGAACGACAGGCAACAACGCGTGCGGCTTTATCGCCTCGCTCTACTTTATCTTGCGCCAATACCGCATCCAGCTTCTGATGGTCTAAATCAAATGCGGCCACGCGATAACCATTATCAGCCAAATTTAGAATAAGGTTTTTACCCATTACCCCGGCGCCAACAAAACCGATGTCACAAAGTGCGGTGGTGTCTGTCATCTGACATTCCTATATTATTTTTCATTTTGCCAGTTAAAGCCCAGACTAACATATGGCATATAAACGGTGCGCATTATACTGAAAAGATGGAAGCAAGCCTACAGCTGCTTTTTATACCACTGCAACGCCGTATGCCTGCAATATGTCTAGCATCCCCTCTGGTGCGTCATCGGGTTTATTACAGGTTATGAGCACTTTATTACGCTGACTTTCTAACGCTAAGACACCAAGTAAATCCATAAACGGATAATAGACGTACGCTCCAGCACCAACGGTTTGTTCTGTTTTCGGCAACCACCAGAGCCTTAGTAGTGCCATAATATTTTCGATATGTAGCACATTAGTACCGTGCATATTGGTTCGCAGTAAATCGATAAATGGCTGATAAGCTTGCCGATACAGCTGATATGGATAGATTGGCGCTATATTCAGGTTTATACCGTTAGGCTCTGTTAGGCTAGGCGGGCTACCAACACTAGCCTCTGCGCAATATAATTCGGTGCTAGCTGATATTTCGTTTAATGCGACATCCATACCTAATGCAGAACCCGCAGGCAAGCCATATAGCTGCAAAACAGTGCGTTCGGGGCGCTGCGCTTTAATAGCATCGGGTTGATAGCAAACTCCAGAGCTAATAATTAAACTTTGTATTGCGACACCATCTACGACTTGTAATTGATGATAGCCAACCGGCAGTTGCAATGGCAGTGCATGCTGGTACTGGTGATACTCGTCTTCATCTAATACCACCATTTGAGTTAGCTCTCCATCAACGGGGGTTAGGCTAAACGAATGTGTTTGGCCATCTTCACGGGTTAACAATAAGGCTAACGGCTCATTTGCCTGCGCTAACGCAACCTTGATTAATAGCTGATGCGGTTCGTCACTTTGCTGTACTGATACCGCTTGCAATGGCCGCAACCAAAAATCAAGCTGGCGCATTAATAATTGCAGCTGGGCGCTTTCTTCGTCTTCGGTATCAAAACCATGGGCTTTAAGCAGTGCTAATTGCTGTATATCGCTAATCGCAGTGTGCTTACCCCTAGCGTCAGTATATTCTGTTTCAATACTGCAAAATGCAGTTAACTCAGCTATTAAGCTGGCATCCATGGTAAATCCTTACTTGCATCAATTAGTTTGTGCACATTTTAGGTGTCAAAACGGTCAATGTCATTGCTCATTTTCGTTATTAAGTTACATTAATCGCAGTTTATTACGTTTTTAGCTTGAAAAAACCAGCATTAGGTGTAGTTTAATTACACAAAGCAATTTAAAGGTTTTTAATTTTTATTTATTGGGGGGTAACATGACTATTCGTGTGGCAATTAATGGTTTTGGCCGTGTTGGCCGTAACGTACTACGCGCATTGTACGAAAGTAATAAACATTACGACATTAAGATCGTGGCTATTAACGATTTGGGTGATGCCGCCATCAACGCGCATTTATTAAAATATGACACCACCCACGGAATTTTTACTGCGAATGTTGAGCACAGCGAGACGGCTATTTATGTTAACCAAGACGAGATTATTACGCTTAGTGAGCGCAGCCCAGAAAAGCTACCATGGAAACAACTAAATATTGATGTTGTACTTGAGTGTACCGGCCTATTTACACACCGCAAAACGGCAAGTGCACATATAGACGCAGGAGCAAAAAAGGTAATTATTTCCGCGCCGGGTAAAGAAGTTGATGCCACAATTGTTTATGGCGTGAATCACCATATTTTAACCCCGAATATGAATATTATTTCAAATGCCTCTTGCACTACCAACTGTTTAGCTCCTATTGCAAAATCGCTTAACGATGCTTTAGGTATTGAGTCGGGCTTAATGACCACTATCCATGCCTACACCAATGATCAACGTTTAACCGATGTTTACCATACTGATGTTCGCCGTGCTCGCGCTGCTGCGATGTCGATGATCCCAACAAAAACCGGTGCGGCAGCAGCAGTAGGTTTAGTGGTGCCAGAATTGGCGGGTAAATTTGATGGCTTAGCCGTACGCGTACCAACACTAAACGTCTCATTGGTCGATTTAACCTTTATTGCTAAGCGTGATACGACGGTTACAGAAGTAAACGATATCATTCGTAAAGCCTGTGCTTCTGGACCCATGTCGGAAGTATTGGCGGTAAATGATTTACCGTTGGTTTCGATAGATTTTAACCATAACCCTAAGTCTTCAATTTTTGATGCCAGCGAAACGCGGGTAAATGGGCGTTTGATTAAAGTTATGAGCTGGTACGATAACGAATGGGGCTTTAGTAACCGTATGTTAGACAATACGGTAGAGTTAATGAAACACGTATAATAGGCTTCGTAGCTAAATAATGATAAATCATGACAATATTGACCTAACTGCAGCAGTAACAGAGCAAACCGGCTTCGCGCATCTTGACGATTTACCTTGTGTTAAGTTGCAGTTTGGTCAAGCAACGGCAGTTATTGCTTTATACGGTGCACAAGTATTGTCGTATCAACCGCGCAACAACCAGGAAATACTCTGGTTGTCGCCGCTGGCAACCTGGCATAACCAAACGCCAATCCGCGGCGGCGTACCAATCTGCTGGCCTTGGTTTGGCGCTATAGCACCGCAGTTAAATCCTGAGCAGTTGGCATTACCTAATCATGGCTTGGTTAGAACGCAGTTATGGCAGCTCAAAAGTAAACACTGCAGTGCTGAGGGCGTAAGCGTAACCTTAGAAACCACTATTGCCTATCAACCTTGGTTTAGTAAAACGCCCAATACTGCGACAAAAATAACGCTGCAACTGCAGCTAACCTTAGCGCAACAGCTACAAATAAACCTGCGCTGTAATGACGCAATTGTGCAGCAAGCCGCTTTACATAGTTACTTTAAAGTAGACGATATAAGCCAAACACAGGTACAACCATTACCGTTAACTTATATTGACACTACTTGTGCACAAGTGGTGACAAGTAAAGCGAATACCGCGACGTTCTGCACTGAAGTTGATCGAATATATCAACACAGCGAGCCTATGTTAAAAATACAAAACAGTAACCTTAGCGTTGGTATTGAACAAATTGGACATGACGCTACCGTAATATGGAACCCTTGGCGCGAAAGAAGCGCTAAAATGACCGATCTAACCGAGCAAAGCTATAAAGAGTTTATTTGTGTAGAAACGGCGAAATTGGCGTTAGATACTGCTGCGCCGCTAAACTTGACGCAACACATAACCTTATTATAGCCCTTACCAACTAGATGTAAGCTGTTGTTTTATTTTGAGTTTTTCACCACCCTCAAACAGCACGTCTAACTCTAATTGCCATAACATGTTTGGATCGCTACAAGCACCTAACAAAAATTCGCTCTGCCAAACCTCTTGTTGTTGGCTAAATTTAAGCGGAATTTTACCCATATACATTGAGATACCAGTGATCTCGCCACTGACACTCACCACATTTTTAGCATTAAGGTGCAACTGTAATGGCGTTTCTACTGGTGCATTGCCCGGTGTTAACTGTAGAGCTAATTCAGGATCAGAATAAAGCAAATACGAAGAATCATCGGTAATATCAACAGGCTGGCAACTAACAATTGCGAATAACCATAAAAAGAAAATAAAACGTTGCAGCATAAACCACCACTAAGCCTGAGTGTAATGCCGTATTGTACGCGGTTTTACGAAAAAGCTTCAAACATCGACTACACTTGTTCACTTATTAACCAGCAACTTTATCCTAAATCATAAAACACGCTGTTTCACCTATCTTTTTAGGGGCAAAACCCTTAGTATAAAGGGCCACTTTGGCGAGTAACACACGGCAAGTACTGCGTATGTTATTTGTCTAGAACAAGAATGGCTGCACCAGCAGCCGATATCAGTAACCAGCACAAACTGCAGCGGAACTCAACATGAGCCATACCACATCATTAAATGTTGACTACAACTATAGCATTGTCCGCCTATTTACCTTAACTACCGTATTTTGGGGAATAATAGGTATGACGGTGGGCGTGTTAATTGCGGCACAGTTATATTGGCCAGCATTAAACTTCGACACTCCTTGGTTAACCTATAGTCGTTTACGTCCTTTACATACCAGCGCGGTTATTTTCGCCTTTGGTACAAGCGCCCTCTTTGCTACTAGCTACTACGTAGTACAACGTACCAGCCAGGTTCGTCTATTTGCAGAAAAGCTAGCGCTCTTTACTTTTTGGGGCTGGCAAGCGGTAATTGTTTCGGCAGTTATTACCTTACCTATGGGGTTAACCAGCACCAAAGAATACGCCGAATTAGAATGGCCGATTGATATTTTAATCCTTCTGGTTTGGGTATCTTATGCCATTGTATTCTTTGGTACTTTAGCTAAACGTAAAGTGAGCCACATTTATGTCGCCAACTGGTTCTTCGGCGGGTTTATTTTAACTGTTGCGGCATTACACGTTGTTAACAGTATGGCAATTCCGATCAGTGCATTTAAATCCTATTCTATCTACGCTGGCGCGGTTGATGCCATGATCCAGTGGTGGTACGGCCATAATGCGGTAGGTTTCCTGTTAACTGCAGGTTTCTTGGGTATGATGTACTATTTCGTTCCTAAACAGGCAGGTCGTCCGGTTTACTCTTACCGCTTATCGATTGTGCACTTTTGGGCATTAATCGCGTTATATATTTGGGCTGGCCCGCACCATTTACACTACACTGCCCTACCTGACTGGACTCAGTCATTAGGTATGGTGATGTCGGTTGTACTCTTTGTACCAAGCTGGGGCGGTATGATTAACGGTATTATGACCTTGTCTGGTGCTTGGCATAAGCTGAAAACTGACCCTATTTTACGCTTCTTAATTGTGTCGTTGTCTTTCTACGGTATGTCTACCTTTGAAGGCCCTATGATGGCAATTAAATCAGTAAACGCATTATCTCACTATACAGACTGGACTGTTGGCCACGTACACTCGGGGGCCTTAGGTTGGGTTGCAATGATCTCTATCGGTGCAATTTATCACCTTATTCCTGTGCTATATAAACAAGGTCGCATGTACAGTATTTCACTGATTAACACTCACTTCTGGTTACACACTATTGGTGTGGTGCTGTATATAGTAGCAATGTGGATTTCAGGTATTACTCAAGGCATGATGTGGCGCGCAGTTAACACTGACGGTACGTTAACGTACAGCTTTGTACAGAGCTTAGAAGCATCTAAACCATTCTATCTGATGCGTTTTATTGGTGGCGTCTTTGTTGTAGTAGGTATGTTATTAATGGCATACAACGTATATAAAACCGTACGTGCTAAAGATGAATCGTTACAACCTGTACCTGTAGCAGCGTAAGAGGAAAATCATGTCGAACAAGAATCATCATGAAAAAATTGAACGAAGTGTTGGCCTGTTAGCTATTTTAACTGTCGTTGCCATTAGCTTCGGTACACTTGTATTGATTACGCCGCTATTCTTTATGGATGAAATGACCCAACCTGTTGATGGTATGACACCTTATACCGCATTAGAGTTGGAAGGTCGTGATATCTACATTCGTGAAGGTTGCGTTGGTTGTCACACTCAAATGATACGTCCATTTCGCGCAGAAGTTGAACGTTATGGCCATTATTCTGTTGCGGGCGAAAGCGTTTGGGATCACCCTCACCTGTGGGGCTCTAAACGCACAGGCCCCGACTTAGCGCGCGTTGGCGCACGCTACAGTGACGATTGGCACCATGCTCATTTAATGGATCCACGTTCAGTTGTACCGCAATCGAATATGCCAGCATTTCCGTGGTTGGAAGAGAATCGTTTAGACGGCAAACTGACTGCACGGAAAATGGAAGTAATGCGGATGTTTGATATTCCCTACACTGATGAAGATATAGCTACAGCGTCTGAGTCGGTTAAGGGTAAAACAGAAATGCAGGCCCTGATTGCGTATTTGCAGTCGCTTGGCACACACTTGAAGTAATACTCATGGAATACACAACGTTACACAGTATTTTTACCGTGATTTTGTTTGTCGGCTTTATCGCCTTTGTTATTTGGGCATACAGCAAAAAACGTAAAACTGATTTTGATCAGGCGGCAAACCTAGTGTTTGAAGACGAACAAAAAGCACAACAAAAAACCAAACAGGAGTCAGATCATGAGTAACTTTTGGAGTGCTTGGATCATTGTGTTTACCCTTCCGGTGCTAATCGGTTGCGCGTTATTATTGAAATGGAACCTTAGCAACCACATTGGTGTAGCTGAAGATGAAACTACCGGACATGAAGCTGACGGTATTTCAGAGATCAACAACCCGCTGCCACGTTGGTGGACTTATATGTTCATTTTAACCTTGGTCTGGTCAGTGTTTTATTTAGCTGCATACCCAGGGTTAGGCCAATGGAAAGGTTTGTTTGGCTGGACTAGTTCTAACCAAGGCATTAAATCGTTAGAAGAGTCTCGTTTAGCTGTAGAGCAAAACCGTGCCGCAGGCAAGATGGTTGAACTTGACCGCGAAATGGCTCACGCCGATGAAGTATACGGCCCCGTTTTTCAGCAATTTGCTAAACGTGACGTATTAGATTTAGCCTATGACGATGAAGCAATTAAAATTGGTCAGCGTTTATTTTTGCAAAACTGCGCACTGTGCCATGGTTCAGACGCTCGTGGTCAGCAAGGTTTTCCTAACCTAACTGATAACGATTGGTTATATGGCGGCACTGCAGACAAAATTAAAGAAACGCTACTATATGGTCGTAAAGCAGCGATGCCAGCGTGGATTGATGCACTTGGCGAGCAAGGCGTTAAAGAAATGACGGCTTATGTACTTAGCTTATCAGGTCGTGTGGTAAATGATCGCGAAGCCGACGCAGGTAAAGCCAAGTTTGCAATGTGTGCGGCTTGTCATGGTGCTGATGGTAAAGGCAGTTTAGCGCATAATTTACCCTTTGGTGCGCCTAACCTGACTGATAACATTTGGTTATATGGTGGCTCAGCTAAAGCTGTTGAAGAAATCTTAACCAAAGGCCGTAACGGTGAGATGCCTGCGTTCCAAAAAACGTTAGGTGAAGACAAGGTTCACATTTTAACTGCCTACGTCTACCGCTTAGCGCATCCAGATAAAGCGACTAGTCAATAGTCTGCAATTGCTTTGTATAATAATAGGCCCCATTTTGGGGCTTATTTCTATGTACTTTTGAGGTTACCATGCAGCAAGATACTAAACCCTGGTATAAACAATTATGGCCGTGGTTACTCATTGCCATACCGGTTATTACTGCAATAAAAGCCGTACATACTGTTATAATTATGCAAAGGAGTTCGCCTGATCTTGTTGTTGACGATTACTACAAACAAGGTAAAGCCATTAATATGCAACTGGCTAAATATCGTGAAGCAGAATTGCGTAATTTACAGGCATCAATATTAATTGCTGGTAATAAAGCCATTATCCACTTTGCCAAAAACAGTGTGTTAGAAGGTGAAGTACATCTTGATTTTTACCACCCTACTATTGCCGCTTCAGACTTTGCATTAAACGCCCAGCGCAGTGGTGAACAGCTTTATATTGCCGAGCTTCCTCTAACGCCTGAGGGCAAGTGGCAGCTGGTGGTGTCGGATGCATCTAATGAATGGAAATTACGTGCGGTACTAGCACTACCGGCGACAACTGAAACTAAACTTGGTTATTGAGCAGGATTGCTAAGTGAGTACAAAGCGCTGTTTTCACTGTAATGAACCCGTACCCGCTGGTTTTAATTTCGGTTGCCAGTTTGATGGCGAAGCACGCTCTTTTTGCTGTGCCGGCTGTCTTGCCGTTGCTGATACCATCATAAAAAGCGATTTAGCCGATTATTATCGTTTTAGAACAGAACCTGCCAGCAAAGCCAACGCAGTACCAACTGAGCTAGCTGCAGCCTTAACCGAATTTGATACGCCAGATATACTCGCTGATATTAGTATCCAGCAAGGCGAATTAACCGAAATTGAGCTATCGATCAGCGGTATTAGTTGTGCGGCTTGTGCTTGGTTAATTGAAAAACAACTACGCCAACTGCCTGCAGTACACCAAGTTAATGTAAATTCGGCTACCCAACGCTGTCATCTTATTTGGCATGCAACACAAGCTCCCCTTAGTCAGGTGCTTAATACCTTAGCTAAAATTGGTTATCAGGCTAGCCCGTTTATTGCCGACCATGAAGAACAAATATTTAAATCTGAGCTACACCAGTTTTTAAAGCGCTTAGCGGTGTCTGGCATTATGACCATGCAAGTAATGATGCTGGCGGTTGCCCTGTACTTTGGTGACTATACCGGCATTGAAATATCACACCAAGGTTACCTGCGTTGGATCAGTTTAGTACTAACATTACCGGTCGTGTTATATGCTGCAATACCCTTTGTAAAAAGCGCTTGGCGTGGCATTAAAGCAAAACAACTGAATATGGATGTGCCAGTAAGCTTAGCTATTTACTATACGTTTTTTGCCTCGGCTTATGCCACTGCATTTAGTACCGGCGAAGTGTATTTTGAGTCGGTGTGTATGTTTACGTTTTTGCTGCAGCTAGGCAAGTTTTTTGAATACCGGGCCCGTGCTCGCGCGCGCGACGCCACCAGTAACCTATTAAAAATCATGCCGGTTGCGGCTACGCTACTGCATAATGAGCAGCAGCAAACTGTATCTGCCAAACGGTTAACTATTGGCGATATAATATTAATTAAACCAGGCGAAACCATCGCTGCTGATGGCGATATTATTATTGGTAGCAGTTCAGCTGACGAGTCGATGTTAACCGGTGAATATGCCGCCATCGCTAAAAATGTTGGCGATAAAGTTCTAGCTGGAAGTACCAATCATGATGGGTTATTACAGGTGAAAGTAACTCAGCCATTGTTATCGTCGCATTTAGGTCAAATTATCGCGTTACAGCAACGCACCTTAAGCCAAAAGCCCGCCATACTACAAAAAACTGATCGTTTGGCGCGGTATTTTGTTGAGCGTTTATTACTTATTGCTGTAGCAACATTTTTATTGTGGTATTTCTGGTTAGATGCTGACCGCGCCTTTTGGATCACCTTATCGGTATTAGTCGCTACCTGCCCTTGCGCACTTAGTTTGGCTGCGCCAACAGCTGTGACTTGCGCACTGGCTAGCTTAAACCGACGCGGTGTATTAATTAAAAACTCCATGGTATTAGATGTCTTACCCGAGCTAACTCATATTGTGTTTGATAAAACCGGTACCCTAACCGAAGGCCGTTTTTCTATCGCCAAAGTAACCATACTCGATGAGCGTTTTACTGTTAGTGGCGCGCTTAATTTAATTGCTAACCTAGAATGCTATTCAGAGCACCCTATTGCGCGAGCTTTTACCTCACACTTAACGCAGCAGCTAACGTTGCAGCAGGTAGATATTCAAGTGGGTGGTGGTATTTCAGCGCATTATCAAGATAAAGTGCTCAAAGTTGGCAGTGCCGTTTTTTGCAAGGTAAATAGCCCAGAACCGGCCATGGTGTACGTTAGCTACGACAATACCTGTATTGCCGCAATTAATTTACACGATGCCCTTCGCCCAGAAGTACCACAGCTAATAAGCATGCTACGCCAACAAGGCTATCAACTGGTTATGCTTACCGGTGATAGCTCAATGCAAGCCGAAGCGCTACAGCAACAATTGCAGTTCGATCTAATGAAAAAAGGCTGTACGCCAGCACAAAAGGTCGCAGAAATTGAGCGGTTAGTACAAGCTGGTCATAAAGTATTAATGCTAGGCGATGGTATTAACGATAACCCTGCATTTCATGCTGCACACGTGTCCGTTACGCTAGAGACCGGCAGCGATTTATCAAAAAACCAAGCCGATGTGGTATTGTTACAACCTAGCATTGGCTTGCTAAACGATTTAATGCAAGCTAGCACCCAAGCACAGCGGGTTATAAAACAAAATTTATATTGGGCCGCCGGTTATAATCTACTAATTATTCCACTAGCGGTGGCGGGTTATGTTTCACCTTATATTGCGGTGTTGGGTATGTCTTTTAGCTCGTTATTAGTGGTATCAAATTCATTAAGGCTGCTGAAAAAATGAGTGTTATATACGTTTTAATTCCGATTGCTATCTTGTTTGTCATTATTGGCCTAATTGTATTTTTCTGGGCAGTGCGCAGCCGACAGTTTGAAGACCTTGATAAAGAAGGCTTTAGTATCTTGTTTGATGACAACAAGCCGAAAAGTGCTGATAAACCAACAAAACCTGAACAATGATCCCCGATCTATTAGCCGCATTACTTATTGGTTTAATTGGCAGTAGCCATTGTTTGGTTATGTGTGGTGGCATTGCCGCCGCATTACAGTTGTCTATGCCCAAACAACGTAATGGCTACAATTGGCAACTACCTCTGTTACTTAGCCTAGGTCGCCTAACTACTTATAGCCTATTTGGCGCCGCTGTCGGTTACTTTGGCGCTAGCGCCATGCAATTAGCAGGCACGTCGTTATTATGGCTGCGTTTGCTGGCGGGTATTTTATTGTTAATGATGGCGTTATACATTAGCCGTCTATGGTTTGGTCTTATTCACTTAGAAAAACTAGGCCAAAAACTATGGCGACATGTGCAGCCGATAGCAAAAAAACTACTACCTCTTAATTCACGCCGTAAGGCCTATGCTTATGGTTTATGTTGGGGGGCATTACCTTGCGGTTTGGTATATAGCACCTTAGGCTGGAGCTTAGCCAGTGGTAGTTTATTGCAAGGTGCCGCAATTATGTTTAGCTTTGGTGTAGGTACGTTGCCTGCAATTTTACTTACGGGTAGTGCCGCAGGGTTACTTATCAAACTTAAAAATACCCTAATGCTACGCTATATTACCGCGGCAATGTTAGCTATTTACGCTAGTTATACAATTTGGCTTGCTATCCGGCGTTTGGTTTTTTAACCTAGCCAATGTATTGATTATAGAAAAGTGAAGGACGCCGTTATGCAACGCTCAGCAATAAACTGTCAGGACTGTGGTTTCAGTCAGCTCTGTTTACCGTTCTCACTAAATAATACAGAATTAAACCAATTGGACGATATTATTCAACGTAAAAAGCCGTTTCACAAAGCAGATATGCTATTTGAAGCTGGCCAAAATCAACGCTGTTTATATGCTATTCGTACCGGTTCGTTTAAAACCTTTACCCTAACCGAGCAAGGCGAGCAGCAAATTACCGGTTTTCACTTGCCTGGTGATATCGTTGGTTTTGATGGCTTAAGCAAACAGCATCACCCTAGCTATGCCGAAGCGCTTGAAACGGCGATGGTATGTGAAATACCGCTGCCGAATTTAGAAACCTTACTGGATCAATTACCCCGTTTGCGTCAACAAATGATGCGTTTGATGAGCGAAGATATTCAAGCTGATCAACAAATGATGCTGTTGCTAAACCGTAAAACTGCCGAACAAAAATTAGCTACATTTTTATCTCAACTGGCACAGCGCTTCGCTAGTCGGGGCTTTTCTGGTAGTGAATTTCGTTTAACTATGACCCGCAGCGACATTGGTAACTACTTAGGTTTAACCGTAGAAACCATTAGCCGTTTACTCAGCAAGCTAGATAAAGAGCAATTAATACTCGTTAATGGCAAACTCATTACCATCCTAGATCAGCCACGTTTATCTAAACTAGGTGCGCTTACAGCTCAGTGCTAGATTTTATGCGTAATTATTTGCGCCAACGCAACTAAGTTTTCCTCCAGCCAGGTTATTTTAGCTACACTTAATACAAGCTAAGCTAAGTGGAGCACGTCATGTCAATCTACAATAATATATTAGTTGTATTAGACCCTAGCGTTGAAACGCAAAAGGCCCTTAACCGTGCCATTGAACTCGTTAGATTACAAGGTGGTAAGCTAACCGCATTTTTAGCGGTTTACGACTTTTCGTATGAAATGACCACCATGCTATCCGGCGATGAACGCGAGACAATGCGCCAAGCGGTAATTAAGGACCGAGAACTATGGGCGGGTAAATATATGATCGCGCCGCATAATATCGGTATCGATATTGAGATTAAAGTGGTGTGGCATAACCGGCCCTTTGAAGCAATAGTACTTGCGGTACTCGAAGATAACTACGATTTGGTGATTAAAGGTACTCATGATCATGATGTACTAAAATCAATGATTTTCACCCCTACTGATTGGCATATTTTACGTAAATGCCCTTGCCCAGTTTTAATGGTAAAAGACAATGAATGGCGACAAGGTGGAAATATTATTGCTGCAGTAAATGCGGGCAGTGAAAAAGAGCACCATTTATCACTTAACCAACGCGTTATAAGCAGAGCTTTGCAAATGGCCACACTGCTTCAGGCAGAAACTCATTTAGTTAATGCTTACCCTGGCACACCAATAAATATCGCAATTGAAATACCTGAATTTAATATTCAAGAATATAACAGCACCATGAAGCACCATCATTTAGACGCTGTTGCCGCTTTAGCAAAGCAGTTCGATATCGACGCTAAGCACTGGCATGTAAGCGAAGGTATTCCAGAAGATGTGTTACCAAAACTGGCGAAAAAGCTCAATGCGACGATGATGATCATCGGCACTATTGGCCGTACCGGATTGTCGGCTGCTATCATAGGTAACACTGCTGAGCATGTTATTGACCGCCTAGACTGCGACGTACTAGCAGTAAAACCCGCTAATTTTGTCTGCCCATTGCACAAAGACTAACATTTAACACGACACAGCTTTGGTATTGGCGCACGCTTCGTTATAATGTGCGCCATTTTCATTAGTGGTAATTTTGTTTTATGACTCACGCAGCGCAAGCCAAAGCACAATATAATTTAAATAAACTCCATAAACGCCTGCGCCGTGGCGTCGGACAAGCTATAGCCGACTTTAATATGATTGAAGAAGGCGACAAAATTATGGTGTGCTTATCTGGCGGCAAAGACTCTTATACCCTATTGGACATTTTGCTGAATTTACAACAATCTGCGCCTATTAACTTTAAAATTATTGCGGTAAATTTAGATCAGAAACAACCCGGCTTTCCAGCCGAAGTACTGCCAAACTATCTAACCGGCATTGGTGTCGATTTTCAGATAGTCAATGAAGACACCTACTCTATTGTTAAAGATAAAATTCCTGAAGGCAAAACCACTTGCTCACTTTGCTCTAGGCTGCGTCGTGGTATTTTATATCGTACGGCTAAAGAACTGGGCGCGACTAAAATTGCATTAGGTCATCATCGTGATGACATGTTAGAAACGCTGTTTTTAAATATGTTTTATGGTGGGAAATTAAAATCTATGCCGCCAAAGCTAGTTAGCGATAACGGTGAGCATATTGTGATCAGGCCTTTAGCTTACTGTCGCGAAAAAGATATCGAAAAGTACTCACAAGCCCGCAGCTTTCCAATTATTCCGTGTAATCTATGTGGTTCACAAGATGGATTACAGCGTCAAGTGGTAAAGGAAATGCTGCAAGATTGGGATCGTCGTTTTCCTGGTCGTATTGAAACCATGTTTCAGGCCATGCAAAATATCGTGCCATCCCACATGATTGACAAAAACTTGTTTAACTTCGCCGCGCTAAGTAAAGACACCGAACTAAATGAGCGAGATACCGCCTTTGATAGAGAGGGTATCCCTGCTATACCTGTGGGCTTAATCGTAGATGACGAGCAAGCTGAATCCAATCATAATGTGCAAATTATTGCTTTAAACTAAGTAACATCGCAGTGTTAGTAAAACTTATTTAACACTGCTGCCAATTAACGGTAATATATATTGTGGCCGCTGATTAAACTGCCAGTTGGTTGCTGCCGGTAACAATGGCGTTGTTAAACGAATATAGCAACGTCTTGCATCGCAGCGAGTAACATCAGCTGCCGTTATAGGCATCTGCGGCGTAGTGGTATCCTCAGCGAACTCAACAATCACACCTTCAACAGCAGGCAACCAACGTTTACTGAACCCGGCCATATCATCAAGTAGCAGTGTAAATTGGCGTTGATAATGCTGCACAGTAGCAAGCTCTAAACTGGTATTTAAACGCATCCGCGAACGCAACTTAAATTGTATCTGACACGGCTCGGCGTTATCGGCCTGTAATACCGTAAGTATCGCGTTACTATCTTTTAAGGCTTCATCATAAGGTAGGCTAATTTCACCATTACCTGCAATATCTAGCGCAATATCGTGTCTGTCACTGACTAATTTTAAACTATAAAACCGACAAGGTTGCCCGCTACGTTCACCAATTAGGGCAAAGGCTAAAGTAATATCGCTGTATTCAGGTTGTTGTAGCTTTTTCATCCGTGCGTAAAAGCCGTTATAGTTCATCATTAAATCGGCAGAAACCGGTGTGGCTAAAAGTAGTAACAAAGACAGTAGAAAACGCATTTTATTCTTCCAATAATTTACGGTTAACGCGGATCATGCCACTAATTTCAGCTATATATTCCTCGCCACGTTCAGAGTACGAACCTAAACCTGCGGCCAAGGTTTCACCGCGCACGGGCTTATTTTCTGCTCTTAAACTTGCTCTAATGCTACGTAAGTGTTCGTAGGTATGGAATGTATTTAAATTATAGAAATACCCCTTAATGCTCGCAGCAGGACTATTAAAACTTGCTACCTCATGATATTGGCCTTCTACTCGTTCTTGCGGTACTAATCCACACCCTATACGAAAACACCACTGACCAAAAAAGTTATATCCTTCAAGCGCAAACCGACTTGTCCCCCACGCCGATTCATTAGCAGCTTGCATTAATACTAGTGAATCAGGAATAACATCAACCCGCAACAATAGCTCGGTTAATGTTGTCTCATCAATTTCATCGACGTCTAAACGAAACTCATCACACAAACTGTATAGAAATGCATACTCCTCCAGCGTAACACGTAACCGTTTTTGTCGCTTTTGCTGAATTTCTAACAATTGTCGACGTAGCTCGCGTAGACGAGCATTTTCGCGCTTAACGTAAGGTCGCAAATAATTAAAAAAGTTACGTTTTTTTTCTGTTACATTTTTAATTTGATTAAAATCTGGCAAGCTAACAAATGTAGGTAGCGGCTGAGTATAAGCTAAACGTTGCAGCACCTTTTTCTGATCTGCTTGGTTTAGTGCCGTTATGCGGCTAGGCTTTTGCCACTCTTCTAGTGAGTCGAGCTGCCTTATCGGTTCTAACTCAGCAAAGGGACTTAATACAGCAACAATGACAGCCAGCCAAAATATAACAGCACTGATTTTTCCTAATACCATTGTTCACCTGTTGTTTGTGTATCATTACTAAACAATGCTTATAACCAGTTTATAGCAATAAAAAACAGTCATTTTACCTGTATCAGCGTCGTTATACGACCAATAAATACGATACCTTGCTCTACTCCCACTCGTTAGCTATAGACAAGTAATAGTTAAGTAACAGATAAGGCCTTGTTTCTACGTGAATAACACAGTAGTCTTGCCTATCGCATTAGCCATCCATACTTCTTAATAACATTTATGAATAACGACTTTTCGTTCCAGCATGCATTTGAAACCCTAACATCGCATCTTTCTGCTGTAGTGTTTTATGCCTTTAACATTAATGATGTCAGTATTCCTTTAGTGCTAATTTGGTTAATTAGTGGAGCGTTAATTTTCACACTTTATCTGGGCTTTATTAACGTGCGTGGTTTTGGCCATGCTATTAGTTTGCTAAAAAACAATAAAAGTACTGGTGTTAAGGGTGAGATCACACCATTTCAAGCATTAAGTACGGCGCTATCTGGAACTGTTGGTACAGGAAATATTGCCGGTGTTGCCATAGCAATAGGCTTAGGCGGGCCAGGTGCAACATTTTGGATGATTGTGGCTGGCGTGCTGGGTATGTCTACTAAGTTTGTTGAATGCACACTTGCAGTAAAATATCGACAAATTAACCCAGATGGCAGTGTTTCTGGCGGCCCAATGTACTATATAAAAGCCGCTCTAGATAAATTTAACTTACCGCTATTGGGTAGCATTTTAGCAGTAGCATTCTCGGTATTTGTTATCTTTGGCTCTGCAGGTTTCGTTCACGTTAACCAAGGCTTTGTACAAGTAAAAACCGTAACTGGTTTTGATAATGCCTGGTTGTTTGGTGTTATCTACGCCCTATTAGTAGCCGCAGTTATTATTGGTGGTTTAAAAAGCATTGCCAAGGTTACCAGTAAGCTAGTGCCGTTAATGTGCGCAATCTACTTGCTCTCATCACTTATTGTGATATTTACTCATGCCAGCGCTATTCCGTCAGCTTTTGAGTTAATAATAAAAAGTGCTTTTACGCCTGAAGCCGGTTACGGCGGATTTATTGGTGTATTAATACAAGGTTTTCGCCGCGCCGCGTATTCTAACGAAGCCGGCATTGGCTCATCGCCCATCGCCCATGCTGCTGCGCAAGTAAAAGAACCCGTTAGCCAAGGCTTTATTGGTTTGTTAGAACCCTTTATTGATACTGTTGTTATTTGCACCATCACTGCTCTGGTGATTATTCTAACTGGCGCTTATCAAACACCTGGTCTTGACGGTGTGCAAATGACGTCAGGAGCTTTCGCTTCTGTATTTAGCTGGTTTCCATGGGTGTTAATGATTGCATTGCTACTATTTGGTTTTTCAACCGTTATTAGCTGGTCATATTATGGTCTAACTGGTTGGCGCTACCTAGTTGGCCACAACGAGCGCCTTACGCAGCTATATAAAGTGTTTTTTTGTATTATTGTCTCTATGGGTGCAGTGCCAAATGTTATGGCCGTGTTCGACTTTATTGATTCAATGATTTTCTTAATGGCTATGCCAAATATTCTGGCACTCTATTTATTACTGCCAGAAGTTAAAACCGATTTAAACGCTTACTGGAAAAATAAACAACAGGCCCGTTAAGCGGCCTGCTCTACTGACGATACTTTAGCCTTAGCCGGCTGTTCATCTGGCTTTGCGGGCGGCGTTTTTTCAGCTTTAACCGGCGGCTTTTTTGCCCCTAACGCAACTAATAGCTCGTCTTTTTGCTGTGCCATATACAGTGCCAACGCTTCTACAACTTGCTCATCCGTAATTAATGCGCTGCCGGTTAAAAACTGGCTAAGCTCATCTGCAGTATCGAGCATTTTGTCATAGGCATCTGCTTCTGCTTTGGATGTGAAAGTCATCTTTTCCGCTCCATTACGTTCGACTACATACTTAATAATTACAGCCATAATATTCCCCTTAATTAATGCACTGTTATTTTATACAGTATATTTTGCAGGTTGTCGATAGCGCTTAAATTAAAAACAACAAATAGTGCAGCCGTACCGCTACTCGTAGTTTAAACTCAATTAACGTAGTATAAGTAAGTGAAAAACATTTAATTCGCATAAGAGTAAATGTATTTATCAGCCTGAATTATAAGGAACACTATGTCATTTTCACAATGGTCAGAGCGCCGCTCAGGTATCAGTAATTCCAGGCCTGGTGATCAACGCTCACCATGGCAACGTGATCGCGCTCGTATTTTACATTCAGCCGCTTTTCGACGCTTACAAGCAAAAACCCAAATTCTTGGTATTGGCCAAAACGACTTTTATCGCACCCGCCTAACCCATTCATTAGAAGCAGCACAAATAGGTACCGCTTTAGTAAGCCAGTTACAAACTAAAGTAAGCATTGCCGAGCAATACTTTTTGCCTGATGCCAGCCTTATGGAAGCCTTATGTTTAGCGCACGATATTGGCCACCCACCTTTTGGTCATGGTGGTGAAACGGCGCTTAATTATAAGATGCTGCACGCCGGCGGGTTTGAAGGTAACGGCCAAACGTTGCGTATTGTTGCCAAGTTAGAGCCCTACACCGAACATCATGGAATGGACTTAACCCGTCGTACTTTATTGGGCTTGTTGAAATACCCTGTATTACAACCTAAGTTAAGCCATGACCTGATAGCGCCGATAAACCCTCTTAATTTAACACCTTGGAAACCGGCTAAAGCCATTTTTGCTGCAGATAGCGACATTTTAGACTGGGTTTTAGCGCCATTGAGTAAATCAGATCGTGCGCTATTTCAAAGCTGTGAAAGTTTAACGCAATCGCCTTACATTAAATCTTGCTATAAATCGCTTGATGCCTCAATTATGGAATTAGCCGACGATATTGCTTATGGTGTGCACGACTTAGAAGATGCGATTGTCTTGGGCAATATTAGCCAAAGCCAATGGCAGCAACACACCGAGTCAGAATGGGCGGCACTGCCGGCTAATTTACAACAATTAATGCAAAGCATTAGTGCCAACTTGTTTAGTGACCAACATCATTTACGTAAAGATGCAATCGGCTCGCTAGTAAACCTACTTATTAGCTCCGTAGCACTTACTGAAGCTTTACCCCAAGCCGAACAAGTACTGATCCGGTATAACGCTAGCTTAGACGTCGCTCCGCAGGCCATTTTGCAATGTTTAAAACGGGTGGTTTATCGTTGCGTAATATCAAAGCCGGAGATCCAACAATCACGTTTTCGCAGCCAAAATATGTTGATGGCATTATTTGATGCCTTTGTTTCAGATCCATCCCGGTTGCTACCAGCAAACACACAACAGCGATGGCTGCAGGCTGATGAGCAATTAAAAACCCGCGTGATCTGTGACTATATTTCTGGCATGACTGACGGTTACGCCGAACATATGTATCACCAGCTTTATGCTAGTGTTTAACGAACCTAATTTTAGCTTAGCAGCAACGGAGCAACGATGATTACAACCTTATTATTAACCCTATTTATTGCCATGTTACTGCCCTATCTGGCAAAGGCTCCCTTAGCGGCAGCGATGAAAAAATCTGGTGGGTATGATAACCATAACCCGCGTGCACAGCAGGCGGCATTGCAGGGCTTTGGCCAGCGCGCAAATGCCGCGCACTACAATAGTTTTGAAGCCTTGCTAATTTATGCATGTGCTGTATTTACCGCTGTCGGTTTAAATGCCGTAGATAGCATCACCGTGATATTAGCCTGGTTATTTATAGCTAGCCGCATCGCTTATTTATTGTGTTACTGGTTAGATCTAGCCACGATACGCTCACTCGTTTGGGCTATTGGCATGCTGGCAACACTGAGTATCGCCGGCCGAGCATTGCTGGGCTAGGTGTAAGATCGTTATGAAACCACTATGTAGCATTTCAGTTTTTTCTTGCTATTAAAGCCGGCCATTTTTACAGTAACCCTCGCAATGCACAGGAGCACGCAATGATCTGCCGCACACTAATAATTTTATGCCTGATATTTAGCAGTTTTTATAGCCTTGCTGAGCCGAATAAAACTCAGCTCGCTGGTGCGGTAGCGTCGCCGGATCAATACGGCGCTATCGTTGCAGAAAATATCCTGCGTAGCGGTGGTAATGCTATTGATGCGGCCGTAGCCACCGCCTTTACCTTAGCCGTTACCTACCCTGAGGCGGGCAACATTGGTGGCGGTGGCTTTATGACCATTTGGTTTGAAGGCAAACCTTATTACCTAGATTATCGTGAAACTGCGCCTGCCGCGGCGCATCGCGATATGTACTTAGATAAAGATAAACAAGTGATTGATGATTTAAGTTTAATCGGAGCTAAAGCTAGCGGCGTACCCGGCACTGTTATGGGGTTGTGGCAAGCACACCAGCGCTTTGGCTGCCTACCTTGGGCCGAGGTAGTAAAACCGGCAATTCAGTATGCACAAGCTGGTTTTACCGTTGCAGAAAATCAATATCAATACCGCGCTGATGTATTAGAGCAATTTGCCGGTAAAACCAACTTTGCCGACTATTTTAGCAAAATGCGCGCTAATGAAAACTTTGTGCAAACCGAGTTAGCTGCCACGCTAAGCCGAATTGCCAAACATGGGCCCAGCGATTTTTATCAAGGCGAAACTGCAAAGCTATTGGTCGCACAAGTTCAGCGTAATAATGGCCTAATTACTATGCAAGACCTAGCGGCATATAAAGCAGTGTGGCGTGAACCAGTAGTAACTGCTTGGCACGATTTTCAGTTGGTTACACCAGCTCCGCCAAGCTCTGGTGGCATTGCACTTAGCCAGTTACTTGGCTTAAAGCAGCGTCGCGATGCTGATTTTAAAGACGTGCCGCTTAATAGCACCCAGTATGTACATTTAATTGCTGAAATTGAAAAACGCGTGTTTGCTGACCGTGCCGATTACTTAGGCGACCCTGACTTTACCACCGTGCCACAAAACCAATTACTTGATGCGGCATACTTAGACAAACGCGCCAGCGAAATTAATAGTAAAGCGATATCAGTAACTGCTGATGTAAAGCCCGGGCTTGAAGGCTACCATACCACGCATTTTTCGATCTTAGATAAACACGGTAACGCGGTATCTAACACTTATACTCTTAACCTTGATTTTGGTAGTGGCGTAGTAGTCACCGGTGCCGGCTTTTTACTGAATAATGAAATGGACGATTTCTCAGCTAAAGCCGGTGTGCCAAATGCCTTTGGTGTGGTGGGCAGCAGCGCTAATGCTATAGAGCCAGGTAAACGCATGTTGTCGTCAATGGCACCGAGCTTATTAGTTAAAGATAATAAAGTGGAATTGGTAATAGGCACCCCGGGCGGCTCTACTATTTTCACTTCTATTTTTCAGGTTATAAATAACGTGTATGATTATAAAATGTCATTAACCGATGCCGTTGCCGCACCGCGGTTTCATCACCAGTTATTGCCTAAAGATCAAATAACCATGGAGCCTTACGCGCAGTTAACAACTGAAGTGCAACAAGCACTAACAGCAAAAGGCTATAACATTAAAACCCAAAGCTGGAACCTTGGCGATATTCAGGCAATAAAAATAACTGAGGGTAAAGTTGAAGCTGCCGCAGATCCACGCTCGCGTGGCGTAGCAAAAGTGTTTAGCTATTAATTAGTATAATAATGCGTTACCGGAGTAGTACATTAGTTATGCCCGACGTTCACAACACATATATAGGCCGTTACTTGCCAATACTATTAACTGTATTGGCAGTATTAACTCCGGCTGCCTACGCTAAAACACCAAAGCCAGTAGCTGCCATCTCTAGCAGTGATGCGACACTAACCTTTTGCTATGAAGACAAACAACTATTGCCTTATTACGCAGGCAATAGTAGCAATGTCCCTGAATTGCCGGGCGCATCTATAGAGCATCTGCGCGCGGCTGCAACGGCTACAGGCGTTAATTTGCAATTAGTCCGTTTACCCTGGTTACGCTGTTTGCAAGGGTTAGAAGATAACAGCATAGATGCGTTAATTGCGTCTGTTGAAACAGAGCGCCTGCATTATACGGTGTACCCTAAACTAGCTAACGGTGAACCGGATACCAATAAAGCATTTAACCAGTTGGGTTTGTGTTTAGCGCATCGCTTTGACAACCCAATAGAAAACAAGATAAACAATGAAACCGAGCACATTACTGTTGCCAGAGCATTAGGCTATCGAGCTATTAGCATGCCTAACAACGCCTCATTAATTGGCGTGCATTCTGTACAAAAGGCGTTAGATTTAGTGGTGTCTGGGCGAGTGGATGCAACAACGGTGTTGTGCCAACTTAATGGTATAAATGCCAAAGAGCGCTACCTTAATTTATTACCTGTGCAGCTAATGTATCCGCCGATACACCAAAGTTTTGGCTATTTAATGTTGAGTAACAGTTTTTATCAACGTTATCCGCAGCTATCAGAACAGCTGTGGAATGCCCTTCCTAAAACTTTAGATAAAGCACGCTATTTAGAATACTTAAACGTTACAGAGTAATATTACCGAAGCTGATAATAAATAAAGGTGCAATAGCACCTTTGTTATTCAGGGAATTAGATCAAAAACAATCGCCTGGCACGCGTACCCAACCTTCCATTAATACTCTGGCGCTGCGGCTCATAATAGCTTTAGTAACCGCCCAGTTACCATCAATCAACTTAGCTTCTGCACCAACCCGTAAGGTGCCCGATGGGTGGCCAAACCGCACCGCTTGGCGTTCAATGCCGCCAGCCGCCAAATTAACTAAAGTACCCGGAATAGCCGCTGCAGTACCTATAGCAACTGCAGCCGTGCCCATCATGGCATGATGCAGTTTGCCCATAGATAAGGCGCGCACTAGTAAGTCGATGTCGGCTATGTCTACTGTTTTACCACTAGACGATACATAGTCTTTTGCTGGTGCAACAAAGGCCACTTTAGGCGTATGCTGGCGAGCTGCTGCTTCAGAAATATCACTAATTAAGCCCATTTTTACTGCGCCGTAAGCACGAATAGTTTCAAACATAGCTAAGGCTTTAGCATCGCCGTTAATGGCATCTTGTAATTCTGTGCCGGTATAACCAATAGCGTCGGCATTAATAAAAATAGTCGGAATACCGGCATTGATTAACGTCGCTTTAAAGGTGCCTATACCTGGTACCTCTAAATCATCAACTAGGTTACCGGTAGGAAACATGGCACCACCGCCCTCACCTTCATCGGCTGCAGGATCGAGAAACTCAATTTGTACTTCAGCTGCAGCAAAAGTAACGCCGTCTAACTCAAAGTCACCCGTTTCTTGTACTTCACCATTAGTAATAGGCACATGGGCAATAATGGTTTTTTTTATGTTGGCCTGCCAAATACGCACGGTACATAAGCCATTGTTTGGAATGCGTTCAGCCGCAACTAAGCCGTTACTTATCGCGAAAGAGCCAACCGCAGCGGTTAAATTACCGCAGTTACCGCTCCAATCAATAAAGGCTTTATCAATTGCTACTTGGCCAAACAGATAATCTACATCGTGTTCAGCTTGGCTGCTTTTACTTAAAATAACGGTTTTACTGGTACTAGATGTAGCGCCACCCATGCCGTCTGTGTGCTTACCGTATGGGTCTGGGCTGCCAATAACGCGCAGTAATAAATTATCTCGTGCTGCACCAGCGTGTTGCGCTGTGGCCGGTAAGTCATCTAATTTAAAAAATACACCTTTACTGGTGCCGCCGCGCATATAGGTGGCAGGAATTTTAATTTGCGGAACACTCATAACTATTAGTCTCGGTTATCGTTTATATTTTATTTATCTTTACAGGTGGTTTGAGGCAGAGGTTCGAGCCGATGTCCTATTTAGCTCGTCGCAGCAACTCGCTCACGCTAGCGCGTTCACTCAAACACTCTGCGCCGACAAAACAGGACATCGGCTCTACTTTGCACATCGCTGATGCATATAGCTTTGGTTGGAACCTCTGAAATGTTGTCACAGAGTGTCTGAGTCCTGCCGTAGGCATGGACGAGTTGCTGTGACAAGCAGTTCAGAGCGTTGCAACCAAAGCCTAAATCTAAGCCTTAAGCCTTAAGCCAAAACCTAAATGTAAGCCTTAAACCAAAGCCAAAACTTAAACTTAAGCCTGAATCAACAATAAAACCGACTCACTTAAACCGCACCCTGTAAAAAGTCCTGCGCAAAACGCTGTAACACACCACCAGCTTCGTAAATTGACACCTCTTCTGCGGTGTCTAAACGGCAGGTTACTGGCACCTTTAGTGTTTCGCCATTAGTACGATGAATAACCAAGGTAACCGTTGAACGTGGTGTGCAATCGCCTATTACGTCATAGGTTTCAGTACCGTCTAACTGCAGCGTAGTGCGTGTGGTACCTGGTGCAAACTCTAACGGCAACACTCCCATACCAATTAAGTTAGTACGATGAATACGCTCAAAACCTTCTGCCGCAATAGCTTCTACACCGGCTAAACGTACGCCTTTAGCAGCCCAGTCACGCGATGAACCTTGGCCATAATCGGCACCTGCAACAATGATTAACGGCTGTTTGCGCTGCATATAGGTTTCAATGGCTTCCCACATGCGGGTAACCTTACCCTCGGGTTCAATACGCGCTAATGAACCTTGCTTAACTTTGCCATCTACTACGGCCATTTCGTTAATTAGTTTAGGGTTGGCAAAGGTAGCGCGCTGTGCGGTTAGGTGATCACCGCGGTGCGTGGCATAAGAGTTAAAATCTTCTTCTGGCAGCCCCATTTTATGCAAGTATTCACCCGCCGCACTGTCTAGCATTATCGCGTTTGATGGCGACAAGTGGTCGGTGGTAATGTTGTCACCCAATACAGCAAGCGGACGCATACCTGTTAACGTGCGCTCACCTGCTAACGCGCCTTCCCAATAAGGTGGGCGACGAATATAAGTGCTTTGTGGCCGCCAGTCATACAGTGGGCTAATTTGCTCACCGTAATCTACCGCTAAGTCAAACATTGGCTCGTACACTTTACGGAACTGCTCGGGTTTAACACTGGCTTTTACTACCGCATCAATTTCAGCATCGGTTGGCCAAATATCTTTTAAGGTAATAGCGCTACCATCTGGGTTAAAGCCTAAGGCATCTTTTTCAATATCAAAGCGAATAGTACCGGCAATAGCATACGCCACTACCAGTGCTGGTGAGGCTAAAAACGCTTGCTTAGCATACGGGTGAATACGACCATCGAAGTTGCGGTTACCCGACAATACGGCAGTTGCATACAAGTCACGTTCAACCACTTCTTGTTGAATAATAGGGTCTAACGCACCGCTCATACCGTTACAAGTGGTACAAGCAAAACCAACAATACCAAAGCCTAACTGTTCTAGCTCAGTTAATAACTTAGCGTCGTTTAAATACAGCTCTACGGTTTTAGAGCCCGGCGCTAACGAGCTTTTCACCCAACTTTTACGGGTTAAACCTTTCGCATTGGCGTTACGCGCTAACAAGCCGGCAGCAATAACGTTACGCGGGTTACTGGTATTAGTGCAGCTAGTAATAGCGGCAATAATAACGGCACCATCGGGCATTTTGCCGTCTTCAATTATATACTTACCGGCAATACCTTTAGCGGTTAAATCGCTAGTTGCTAAACGCGCATGCGGGTTAGACGGGCCTGCCATAGTGCGGCCAACGCTTGATAAATCAAACTTAAGTACTCGCTCGTACTCTGCTGTTTTTAGGCTTTCTGCCCACAGGCCTGCCACTTTAGCGTAGGTTTCTACTAGCTTAACTTGCTCAGCGTCGCGGCCAGTTAAGGTTAAATAATCCAGCGTTTGCTGGTCAATGGCAAACATAGCTGCAGTTGCACCATATTCTGGTGTCATATTGGAGATAGTTGCTCTGTCACCTAAACTTAGGCTATCTGCGCCTGCACCATAAAACTCTAAGTAACTTGATACCACTTTTTGCTGGCGTAAGAATTCAGTTAGCGCAAGCACTATGTCGGTGGCCATAATGCCTTCTTGTGCTTTACCGGTAAGCTCAACACCAATAATATCGGGCAGGCGCATCCAGCTGGCGCGGCCTAGCATAACGCTTTCTGCTTCTAGGCCACCCACACCAATGGCAATAACACCTAACGCATCAACATGCGGCGTATGGCTGTCGGTACCTACTAAAGTATCTGGAAACGCCACGCCGTTAAGCGAATGAATTACCGGTGACATACGCTCTAAGTTAATTTGATGCATAATGCCGTTACCTGGCGGGATAACTTCAACGTTTTTAAAGGCTTTTTTAGTCCAGTTAATAAAGTGGAAACGGTCGTCGTTACGGCGGTCTTCTATCGCACGATTTTTCTCAAACGCGTCGGCTTCAAAGCCGGCATGCTCTACTGCTAACGAGTGGTCAACAATTAGCTGCGTTGGTACTACTGGGTTTACTTTTGACGGATCACCGCCCTTTTCAGCAATGGCATCGCGCAGGCCTGCTAAGTCAACTAATGCGGTTTGGCCTAAAATATCATGACACACTACACGGGCTGGAAACCAAGGAAAATCGAGATCGCGCTTGCGGTAAATTAACTGTTTTAGTGCATCAGTTAACATAGCAGGATCACAGCGGCGCACTAAGTTTTCGGCATGCACACGTGAGGTATAAGGTAATTTGGCGTAGGCGCCCGGTTCAATGGCGTCAACCGCGGCTTGGGTATCAAAATAATCTAATTTAGTGCCCGGTAAGGGTTTACGGTACTGGCTGTTCATAATGGTTACCTGTGTATGAGTAATTCTCACGTTAAGCGTTACGCTCAAATCGGTTTGACCACACCAACACGCCGTAAACCCATCCCTGGGGGCTCCTTTTCGCCCGTCCAGGGCTACAAGGGTTGGCTTAGTTCAAACCGATTTGGCTTTATCTCGTTAAGCTATTCGTTTAACAGTGAAGTTGCCCCCGTTTAGCACAGCCACAGAGTGTCTGAGTCCTGCCGAAGGCATAAGGACGAGTTGCTGTGGCGAGCATAAATGGGTGCAACTAAATACCACGCTAAATAAGGCACAACTTAACGCTGGGCAATCGGCTTAACACTACGTGGTTCAACACCAACATAGTCAGCACTTGGCCGTATAATACGGTTGTCAGCGCGTTGCTCCATTACGTGTGCTGCCCAACCCGTTAAACGACTACAAACAAAAATTGGTGTAAACAACTTAGTAGGAATACCCATGTAGTTATAAGCCGATGCGTGGAAGAAGTCGGCATTACAGAACAGTTTTTTCTCACGCCACATTACCGCTTCACAGCGCACTGATACGTCATATAACAGTGTATCGCCATTGGCTTGGGCCAGCTTTTCTGACCACTGCTTAATTACCGCGTTACGTGGGTCTGACTCTGAATACACCGCATGGCCAAAGCCCATGATTTTTTCTTTACGCTCAAGCATACCTAACAGCTTTTGCTCGGCATCATCAGCGCTGGTCATTTTCTCAATCAGTTCCATCGCCGCTTCGTTAGCGCCACCATGTAATGGGCCACGTAGCGAACCAATAGCACCGGTAATGCACGAGTGCATATCACTTAGAGTTGAAGCACAAACGCGCGCGGTAAAGGTTGAGGCATTAAACTCATGCTCAGCATATAAAATAAGTGAGGCTTGCATGACTTCGGTGTGCAGCGCCTGTGGCTTTTCACCATGTAATGTCCATAAAAACTGTTCTGCAATAGACTCTGCCGCCGTTTCAACGTCAATACGTTTGCCGTGGTGGCTAAAGTTATACCAGTAGTTTACTAAACCTGGAAAAATAGCTAATAAGCGATCACTAGCATCTTGCTGCTGCGCAAAACTCTGTTCAGTTTCTAAATTACCTAACATAGAACAACCGGTGCGCATAACGTCCATTGGGTGCGCTGAAGCCGGAATACGCTCTAATACGTCTTTTAAAGCTTGAGGTAAGCTACGCAAACTTTTTAACTTGGCTTTATAGGCCGCTAATTCTGCGATGTTTGGCAGCTCGCCTTTTAACACTAAGTGCGCAACTTCTTCAAACTCACAGTGCGCCGCTAAATCTTTAACATCATAACCACGATAGGTTAAACCTGAACCGGTTTTACCAACAGTTGAAAGTGCTGTTTTACCTGCAACCTGACCACGCAAACCTGCGCCGGTTAACTGTTTTGCATTTGCCATTATCTTGTCCTTATTATCTTTAGAATGCTTATTTAGTTTTGCTGCTAAACAGCTGATCCAGCTTTTCTTCAAAACTGTGATAATTTAAAAAGTCATACAGTTCAGTCCGTGTTTGCATATTGTCAATCACGGCTTTTTGATCGCCATTGGCTAAAATAGATTGATACACATTAAGCGCCGCTTTATTCATTGCTCTAAACGCACTTAATGGGTACAACACCATCGCCACACCCACGCTACCTAATTCGGCCTTATTAAACAGTGGTGTTT
This sequence comes from Rheinheimera sp. D18, assembly GCF_004345025.1. Taxonomy (GTDB): domain Bacteria; phylum Pseudomonadota; class Gammaproteobacteria; order Enterobacterales; family Alteromonadaceae; genus Alishewanella; species Alishewanella metallidurans. Next base: position 1,710,895 of record NZ_CP037745.1, read on the forward strand.
GGCCAAACTCAGTAATGTTTGCCAATACCGGCACCTTTAATGCTTTGGTAAAGGCTTGATATTGCTCTAGCGTATGCACAGCTTCAGCAAATATTGCATCAGCACCGGCAGCTTCACAGGCTAAAGCGCGCTCTATTGCTGCATCAACGCCTTGTTGTGCTAACGCATCGGTACGCGCCATAATAAAAAAGCTTTCGTCGGTACGCGCATCAACACTGGCTTTTACCCGATCAACCATCTCGTCTAACGACACAATTTCTTTATTTGGCCGGTGACCACAGCGCTTTTGCGCTACCTGATCTTCAATATGAAATCCTGCCGCTCCGGCACGTGTCATTTCTTTTACCGTACGAGCAATATTAAATGCTCCACCCCAACCAGTATCAGCATCTACCAATAACGGCACGCTAGTGGCGGCGGTAATACGACGAATATCTTCACAAACATCATTTAACGATGTCATACCTAAATCAGGCAAACCAAAAGAGGCATTCGCCACACCAGCACCCGACAGATAAAGTGCCTGATGGCCAGTACGCTCGGCCATCATAGCGGTGTACGCGTTAATTGTGCCAACAATTTGCAGCGGTGTATTCGCCTTAATAGCCGCGCGAAATTTTTGGCCGGCAGTAAGTGTGCTCATGTTAAGTCCTCATTTGTTCTAGTTGTTTTTCAATATTTAACCGCGACGCTGCTATATGGCGGCGCATTAATAATTCGGCAAGTTCACCATCACGGTTAGCAATGGCATTAAGAATAGCTTTATGTTCATCAAAAGCCCGTGATACCCGAGGCCCATTCATACCTAGCTGCACGCGATACATACGCACTAAATAATACAGCTCATCACACAGGATATTAATAAGGTAGTCATTTTTGCTGCCCAAGATAATGCGGTAATGAAAATCCAGATCGCCCGCTTCTTGATAATAGCTTTCGCCTTCGCGCACACGCTGCGTACTTAAGTGCTGATCGAGTAATTGGCGCAATTCGGCTATTTCGCTATCAGCCATGTGCTCTGCGGCCAAACGGCACGCCATACCCTCAAGGGTTTCGCGTAACTGATATAATGATAGCAAACCTTTTGTCGACAATTTGACTACGCGAGCGCCGGCATTAGGAATACGCTCAATAAGATGGCAGCGCTCTAAGCGCGCTAAAGCCTCACGCAGTGGCGCACGGCTAAGATCAAAACGTTTTGCCAGCTCCGGCTCACTAATTTTGCTACCCGCAGCGATTTCACCTTCAACAATTGCGCGCTGCACTTCTAGCAACACGCGATCAGCGGCAGTAATAGGAGAACGTAATGAAGGATGCGGTACCGTCATAAATTGTCGACACAAAATAAAGATGCGATAGTTTTAAAGGCTTTTAACTGCTTAGTCAAGTAAACCAAGGTATATATTGTCGACAATCAACGGAAAAATGTGAATCCAGCTTTACAAAAAATATGAGCTGGTATTGGCTGTCTTTACAATTGAATTTATAAAACCAGATTTAATTTAGAATAAATAAGCATTAAAAATAGTGAAGCAATACATTTAACGAATAAAAGACGCAACAAATGTTAGCGCACTAAAGTCGGGACAACTCAATAATACAGCAGGTTTCACGTAACAAGCTGGGGATAAGTTGAGGATAAGCTGGGTGCAAATTTAAAAAAACGTATCAGTTCAATGGTATCTAAGTATCACCGTTAGTAAGCAATTTTTTTTTGCTTTACTAGACTGGATCTTACCTTGAAAACATTTGTAGTAGTAACGATAGCGCACGGCTCATTCCCTATGAGCCATTCCCCTAGGCCCGGAACAATGCAAATTAGTTCCGGGCTACTTTTATCTAGGCCTATAACGTTAGGCTACTCGTTTTACTAAGTTAAATAACGTATAAAAATTATCCGTCGTGGCTTTTGCTAGGCTGTCTAGACTTACGCCTTTAACCTCAGCAACAGCCTTTGCTACTGCGCTAACATAAGCCGGTTGGTTAGTTTTACCACGAAACGGCACTGGCGTTAGATAAGGTGCATCTGTTTCTATTAGCAGACGATCAAGCGGTAAACGTTTAACTACATCGCGCAGCTCGGTGGCATTACGAAACGTCATAATGCCTGAAATTGAAATATAAAAACCCAGATCAAGTGCAGCTTTAGCCATATCCCAGTTTTCAGTAAAACAGTGTAAAACACCACTGGCTTTATCCGCATTATGGCTACGCATTAATGCCAAGGTATCGGCTCTAGCATCGCGGGTATGAATAATTAACGGCTTAGCGAGCTGATTAGCTACGTCAATATGGCTAACGAAAGCAGCCTGTTGGCTAAGTTTAGACTCTGGTGAGTAAAAATAATCTAGCCCTGTTTCACCCACAGCAACCACAGTATCTCGCTGACACTGCTGTAACAACTGTTCTGGGTCTACCTTGTCATGCTGGTGCAACGGGTGCTCGCCACAAGATATAGACACATTAGTAAATGGAGCAACGCTTTGGGCCATTTGCTCAAATTCGGATAAGCTTACGCACACACATAACATGTGCTGAATTTGTTCAGCCTTTGCATTATCGACAACTTGCTCAAGGGTTAACCCTAGTTTATCAAGCTCTAGCCGATCAAGATGGCAATGTGAATCTACAAACAAAATAATACTCTCAGCTTAAATAGTGTGGGTCGGATCAGCCGAATTTAGCATTCCGCCAAGTAGCTTCTCTATCTGCGCACCTAATTGCGACTTATCATCAATAAAGCTAACGCCGATACCTGCAGGGTTAGAGCTTTGCGAACCATGTGGCGTGATCCAAGCTACTTTACCCGATACGGCAATCGGCTCTAATGAATCAGGTAAGGTAACGCTCAACGCCAGCGACTGGCCCATTTTATATTGTCTTGGCGTACGAACAAACAAACCGCCTGTTTTTAAAAATGGCATATAGCTGCGGTATAAATCTTTTAAATCATTGAAGCCTATTGTTAGCTCTTCCATAAATACTCCACTTAACCTTGCAGTCGTTTTAACTCAATTAAAAACGCACTTAAAGCAAGCTGCTTATTCTGCCCTAAAATTTGTATTTCGTCACGACACCAGCGGCTATACAACTGATGTATTGCTAGAACACGTTGCGGATTATGGCCAATTAAACTAGGCAATAATTGTTGGCGAAGTAGCCAACCGATAATCTGGCTTAATCCGCTAATTGCCTCTAGCTGTTTTACGCAATCGGCTAATACTATTTGCTGGCTAAAAAACTTCGTCAAACTATTAATAGTCACGTGTAACTGATCCGCTTCACCAGACTCTAATAAACTTAAGGCTTTTAGCGGCCCACCTGCAGCGTAAGCTAATAAGAAATCAGGCACCGCGCGATTACTATGTTGCGCTAACCAGCGCTGAATATCGTCGCCATACTGTGCAGCTATTACCCATTGTTGGCAGCGGCTAAGCAAGGTTGCCGGCAAGGTGCTACCACTGGTGCTAAACAACAGTAAAAAACTATTTTGCGGTGGCTCTTCTAAGGTTTTTAGTAACGCGTTAGCGGCAGCTTCGGTTAACTTGCTAGCGTCAGCTAATAATACTACCTTATTTTGCTGCTGCTGCGCCCTACCTTGCATAAACTGACTAAGCTGACGCACCGCATCAACACCTATGCTTGTGCCAGAGCTGTCGACAATAAGTAAGTCAGAATGGTTGCCCGCTTCACGTAATAAACAACTTTTGCATATACCACAAGGCTTGGTTTGGGCAGTACAAAGTAAAGATGCCGCCAGCCAGTTGGCTAATAGGTGTTTACCGATACCTTCTGGACCAGTAAGTAAAATGCCATGCGCTAACTGATTAGTGTTTAGTAGCTGACTAAATTGTTGCTGATAAGATACTAACCAAGGTGGCATAAATTAACCCACTGCCGGAGTAAGTGCTTTAGCAATACTTTGCTGTACTTGCTCTATCGTTTGGTTAGCATCAATGATGGCAATATTGGGCTCCGTATGGGCAATGTGTAAGTATTTTTCGCGGATGCGTTGAAAAAATGCCAGTTGCTCTAATTCAATACGATCCAGTTCACCGCGCACCCGAGCGCGCTCTAAACCAATTGCAGGATCAATATCTAAATACAAGGTTAAATCAGGCGTTAAATCTCCCAGCACAGCTTGACGCAGTTGATTAATAAACGGCTCGTCAAGTTGCCGACCACCACCTTGATATGCACGAGACGACAGATCGTGTCGGTCAGCTAATACCCATTTACCTTGTGCAAGTGCAGGATTAATCACATTTAGCAGTAATTGCATGCGCGCGGCATACATTAGTAATAGCTCGGTTTGGGGGGCAATAATTTCTGTCGTTTGTACTTGTTTAATTAAGTTACGTAAACTTTCAGCTAACGGCGTACCGCCGGGCTCACGGGTGCAAACAACGTCATGCCCTAATTGCTGCAAATACTGTTTAACATAGGCGATAGCCGTACTCTTTCCTGCGCCTTCAAGGCCTTCAACAACAATAAACTTGCCTTTATGGCTCATAATTTTGCTCCCAAAATATATTTTTTTACTGCACGATTATGCTGCTCTAATGTGGAAGAAAACTGATGAGTACCATCGCCTTTACTGACAAAATAAAACAACTCTGTTTCCGCGGGCTTTGCTACCGCTTGTAACGATGCACGACCAACCAAACTTATCGGTCCTGGCGGTAAACCATGGTGACGATAGGTATTATACGGGTGTGGGTTGCTTAAATCGGCTCGAGTAATATTACCGTTAAAATTATCTAAACCGTAAATTACTGTAGGATCCGTTTGCAAACGCATATTTTTGCGTAACCGATTTATAAAAACCGATGCTACTAAGGTTTTTTCTGGCGGATAGCTACTTTCCTTCTCAATAATAGAGGCCAGTATTAATAGCTGATATCGGTTTTGTAGCGGCAAGTTATCTTGGCGCTGCTGCCATGCCTGTTCTAGCTCTATTAGTAAGGCGCGCTGTGCACGCATAACCAACGCACTTACTTTGCTATTAGCCGTGTAGTAATACGTATCAGGGTAAAGCAGTGCTTCACTATTGACCGGCTTTTCACCCCACTCGGCTGGCCATTGCAATAGCTGTAATACCTCGGCCGCGGAACGTATATCTTGCTGTAAATAAGGGGCTCGTTGTATTCGCTCTAAGCTTTGTTGCAAGGTTTCGCCATCAATTAGCGTTAACGAAAACTGCGCTTCTTTACCACTACGAAATAAAGCTAGTACCTGTAATAAGGTATGCTGATTATCAAGACGAAACACGCCCTGCTGCACCGCAGCCTCTGCTGGGTGTAGTTTAAGATATAACTTTAATGACAAACATTCTGCTGTACTTAGCAGCTGTTGTTGCTGCCAACGCTGACATAACTGCGCGGCAGAACTGCCTGAGGGCACAGTATAAATACGCTCAGGCAAAGCAAGGCTGATCTGCTGCACATAGCGCACTACAGCGTAATAGCCCGCTGCGCATAGCAGTAGAAATAGAATAATAATTTTCAGCGACTTTAGCATATTACCTGCGGTTTTAATGTCTAGGGTTTAAATGGCTACGCGTTCAATTTCTGTTGTAATTGCTGCACTGGCAATAGTGTCAGTTCTTGATTATTAATACTTTTAACCGGAACTATACCCATAAGTGCATTGCAGATAAACATTGCCTCTACGTTTGCTAGTTCATTTAGCCGCCAGCTAACTTCGGCTATATCTAACAGCTGTTTACGGTGTTGCTGCATAATATGCTGGCGCATTACGCCGTTAACACCGGCTCGTGTCAGTTCAGGTGTATACCAGTTACCCGAGCGATAGAAAAATACATTTGCGGCGGTAGCTTCGGTAATAAAACCTTGCTGATCTAGTACTAAAAGATCATCAGCGTCCGTTTGGGCTAACTCTTGCTTTAATAATACTTGCTCTAAACGATTATTATGTTTTAAACCCGCCAGCAATGGCTGAATACCAAGTTGTAACCTCGCGGTGCTTAACTGCACACCCAGCCGCTGTGCCATAGTATAATCAGGCATAGCACTGCTGCTAATATAAATACGTGGTTGGCTTACGTCTTGGCAAGCATAACCTCGCCCGCCTTCGCCACGCGAAATCAATATTTTTATAACCTGTTGCGTTAAGGTCACTGCAGCTTCAGCTTGGCGTTGCAATGCAAACCAGTCAATATCGCCAAAACCTAATGTGGTCGCACCTAGTTGCAAACGTTGCAGATGTAACGGCCATAATTGAATTTTACCACCACGCACTTGCATAGTAGTAAAAAGGCCATCACCGTAATTAAAGCTGCGATCTTGAGTATGTATAGCCGCTTGCACACCTGTTACCAGATAAGTAGAAACAGCCGCAGTATGCCTTAAAATGCAGATAAAACAAAGGCCGCACTAGGCAGCCTTTGTTAATCAATACAGCAGATTATACGCGCTTGAACAAGATAGAACCGTTAGTACCACCAAAGCCAAATGAATTACACAATGCATAATCCATCGTAACTTGACGTGATTCAAGAGGCACATAATCCAAATCACAACCGACATCGGGGTTGTCCAGATTAATGGTTGGCGTAACCACTTTATCTTGTAACGACAATACGGTAATGATGGATTCAACCGAACCCGCCGCACCCAGTAAATGACCAATCATTGATTTAGACGAACTGACCATCACTTTATCAATGTTGTTGGCAAATACCGATTTAATCGCCATCGTTTCAGCAATATCACCCGCCGGAGTAGAAGTACCATGAGCATTAATATAAGCAACTTGCTCAGGGTTAATTTGCGCATCGTTTAATGCATTACGCATAGCAGCGGCTGCACCAGCACCGTTTTCTGGTGGCGATGTCATATGGTAAGCGTCGCCACTCATACCAAAACCAACTAGCTCGGCATAAATTTTAGCGCCACGTGCTTTAGCGTGCTCGTATTCTTCAACTACCATTACACCCGCGCCGTCGCCTAGCACAAAACCATCTCGGTCTTTATCCCACGGCCGACTCGCTTGCTGTGGTGAATCGTTACGTGTCGACAGCGCCCGCGCTGCACCAAAACCACCCATGCCTAAAGGCGTAGAGGCTTTTTCAGCACCACCGGCAATCATAACGTCGGCATCGCCGTAGCTAATCATACGTGCAGCATGGCCAATATTATGCACACCTGTAGTACAGGCGGTTACAATACTGATATTAGGGCCTTGCAAACCCAACATTATTGATAACTGACCAGCAATCATATTGATAATGGTTGATGGCACAAAAAACGGTGATAACCGCTTCGGGCCACTTGCCATTAATTTAGTGTGGTTTTCTTCAATTAAGCCTAAACCACCAATACCAGAGCCTATAGCAGCACCAATACGTGGCGCATTTTGCTCAGTTATTTCAATGCCCGAGTCACGAAATGCCTGAATACCAGCAGCGACACCATACTGAATAAAGAGATCCATTTTTTTCGCGTCTTTTGTCGAAAAATACGGCTCCACATCAAAATTTCTTACCAAACCAGCAAACTTGGTAGTATAGGCACTAGTATCGAAATGATCGATCAGCGATATACCACTTTTACCCTGCTGTAAGCCTTTCCAGCTTGAGGCGACATCATTACCCAGCGGCGTTAACATGCCTAAACCGGTAACTACCACACGACGTTTTGCCACAAAATCCTCCGCCATGGAAATTTTCTTTTATAAACAAAAACGGGTAGCCAGGCTACCCGTTCTGCAAGCTGTTCGCTTACTCTGCGTGTGCTTTGATATAATCAATAGCAGACTGAACAGTCGTAATTTTTTCAGCTTCTTCGTCAGGAATCTCAGTATCGAATTCTTCTTCAAGCGCCATTACTAATTCAACGGTATCTAATGAATCGGCACCTAAATCTTCAACGAATGACGCTTCGTGCTTCACTTCGTCTTCTTTAACACCCAGTTGTTCGATAATAATTTTCTTTACGCGTTCTTCGATGTTGCTCATCTTTTTTTCCTTTTTCTCATATAAATCGCAACAATTCGTGCAATTTTGTGTGGCGCTAGTTTATGCGTAAGTTTTATGGGTTGCAAGTAAACAAAACAGCATTTTTTGCTGGTCAAACCTGCTTATATTCCCAATACTTACACCATATACATCCCGCCGTTTACGTGAATCGTTTCACCAGTAATGTAAGCCGCCTGATTAGACGCTAAAAACGCAGCTGTTGCAGCAATTTCTTCTGGCTTACCTAATCGGTTTGCTGGTACTTGGCCAAAGATACTTTCTTTTTGTTCTTCAGACAGCTCTTTAGTCATGTCAGTATCAATAAAACCTGGAGCAATAGCATTTACGGTAATTCCGCGCGATGCAACTTCACGGGCTAATGATTTAGTAAAACCCAGCACCCCGGCTTTAGCTGCCGCATAATTGGTTTGGCCTGCGTTGCCCATAGAGCCCACTACCGAACCAATATTAATGATACGACCAAAACGTTTTTTCATCATGCTACGCATTACCGCTTTGCTTAAACGATAAACTGATGTCAAATTGGTTTGTATTATGTCAAACCATTCATCATCTTTCATGCGCATTAGTAAATTATCGCGCGTAATACCGGCATTATTAACTAAAATATCGATATCACCAAACTGGTTTTTTATTTGCTCTAAGCATTGTTCAATTGACGCTGTATCGCCAACGTTTAACACTAAGCCACAGCCTTTATCACCTAAATAACTACTAATAGCCGCCGCGCCTTTTTCTGAAGTTGCCGTACCAACGACTTGCGCTCCTAGCGCCGCTAACTGCTCGGCAATCGCGCGGCCTATACCACGGCTAGCGCCAGTGACCAGTGCTACCTTGCCTTCTAATGAAATAAAATTTGTCATTTTTAACCCTTATTCATTAGCTAACGCTGCTTGTAGTGCTGCGCTATCGCTAACCGAAGCTGTAATTAGTTCTTTATTGATACGTTTAATCAGACCACTTAATACCTTACCCGCACCTAATTCTATTACCTGTGTTACACCTTGTGCCGCTAACCATTCAATGGTTTCTGTCCAACGCACTGGGCTGTATAACTGGCGTACTAACGCATCTTTAACTGCGGCCGCATCGGTAGCGATGGCAACATCAACGTTATTAATCACAGGTATTGCCGCGTCGCTAAAATTAAGCGCAGCTAAATCAATGGCCAATTGCTCGGCAGCTGGGCGCATTAATGCGCAATGTGACGGCACACTTACCGGTAATGGCAGTGCACGTTTAGCGCCGGCCGCTTTACATAGTTCACCAGCGCGCTCAACAGCCGCTTTATTACCAGCAATCACCACTTGGCCTGGCGAATTAAAATTAACCGGCGATACTACTTCGCCTTGCGCCGCGTCAGCACAGGCTTTGGCAATAGCAGCATCGTCTAAACCAATAATAGCCGACATAGCCCCGACACCCGCAGGTACGGCTTGCTGCATGTAGTTACCGCGCTTTTCAACTAACTTAACCGCATCTGCCAGTGATAACACACCTGCACACACTAATGCTGAGTACTCTCCTAAAGAGTGACCCGCAAAGTATACTGGCGTGGTGCCATTTTGCTGCTGCCATAACCGCCACACTGCAACCGATGCAGTTAATAGCGCGGGTTGGGTGCGGTGCGTTTCGTTTAAATCAGCCTCAGGACCATTAGCAACTAGTGCCCATAAATCATAACCTAAGGCTGCAGATGCTTCAGTAAAGGTATGCTTTACTACATCATATTGCTGGTGTAAATCGGCCAACATACCTAAGCTTTGCGAACCTTGACCTGGAAAAACAATCGCCAATTTTGTTGTCATTTTAGATCCTGAAAATTGTATTGTTGGTATTGGCGTTTAATAACGCACTAACGCTGATGCCCATGCAAAACCACCACCGAAAGCTTCAAGTAGTAAGGTTTGTCCGCGTTTAATGCGACCATCACGAATGGCTTCATCTAATGCGGTAGGCACAGTAGCTGCCGAGGTATTGCCGTAACGGTCTAGGTTAATAACTACCTGATCCATCGACATATCCAGTTTACGCGCAACTGCAGCAATAATACGTAAGTTAGCCTGATGCGGTACTAACCAGTCAATTTCTGATTTTTGCATATTATTCGCCGCTAACGTTTGCTCAACAGCTTCAGAAAGTTTAGTTACGGCTACTTTAAATACGTCGTTACCTTTCATCGAACCCCAAGATTCATGTACCGATTGCTCGTTACCACGAATAGGATTATCAACGTACAGTAATTCAGAATACTTACCATCAGCGTGAATATGGGTAGATAAAATGCCAGGTTGCTCTGAGGCTTCAAGCAATACCGCACCAGCAGCATCGCCGAATAAAATAACCATGCTGCGATCTTCTGGCGAAATTAAACGCGACAAACAATCTGAACCAATAACTAAAATACGCTTGGCCATACCGGTTTTAATATACTGATCGGCAATACTTAAACCGTAACAAAAGCCGGCACAAGCCGCAGCAATATCAAAGGCGGGAATAGCAGGTATTTCTAGCTCACGTTGAATTTCACAGGCCGAGCTAGGTAATGCGCGCGAACCACTCGTGGTTGCACAAATAATCATATCGATGCTGTTTTTATCAATACCGGCTGCTTCAATGGCTTTTAGTGCAGCTTGCGCGCCCATAGTGGCAACGGTTTCGTTCTCACCAATAAGCCTGCGCTCTCTAATGCCGGTACGTTCGATAATCCATTCGTCGGTAGTTTCTACCATTGTTTCCAAATCCGCGTTACTGCGGATCTGTGACGGGAAGTAACTCCCGGTACCTATAATGCGTGAATACATGCGAACCTACGCTTTATCAATTAATACGTGTTCCAACCGGTCTTTAATTTTAGCAGGCACTTGACGTTCAACCTCACGTACCGCTTGCCGGATGGCACTTAGAAATGCATCTTTAGTCGCATTTCCATGACTTTTCACTACAATTCCGCGCAATCCTATCAGACTTGCCCCGTTATAGTGGTCGGGGTTCACCCCCTGATAAAGGCTTTTTATAAAAGGTTTAATCATCCAGCCGAATAATTGCGCAGTTACACGATCTTTGATACTGGTTTCAAAGCGGCGTAAAATGAGTTTGGCAACACCTTCACAGGTTTTAAGCGCGACATTACCAACAAAGCCATCACAAACCACTACATCAGCTTTACCACTGAAAATATCATTACCTTCAATGTAACCAATGTAATTAATGTCGTTGCATTCAGATAACAGCATAGATGCGCGTTTAATCTGATCTGAACCTTTAATTTCTTCTTCGCCCATATTCAGTAACGCCACCTTGGGTTTACTGATCCCAATAACCTCTTCTGCCATTACTGCACCCATTACCGCGAACTGAAATAAGGTGTCAGCGTCAGAGTTTACTGTAGCGCCTAAATCGAGCATATAAACGGGTGTGCTGTCTAATGATGGCAAGGTACTGATAAGCGCAGGGCGGTCAATACCATTAAGCATTTTCAGTACATAATGTGCCATCGCAATCAGTGCGCCGGTATTGCCGGCACTAACACAGGCTTGTACCTCACCCTTTTCGACCAAATCTAGTGCAACCCGCATCGACGAGTTACGCTTAGAGCGCAGGGCAACAGCTGGCTTATCAGCCATGGTTACAACTTGGGTACTAGGATGCAAAGTAAGTTGTGGATGCGGAAATACACCGTGCAATTTTAATTGCTCGGTCAAAATAGCTTCATCGCCACACAAGATAAGGTGTAACTCAGGAAATTCACATACCGCAGCGAGTGCCGCAGGAATAGTAGTATGGGGGCCGTGATCGCCCCCCATCATGTCTAGTGCAAGTGTCAGCTTAGTGGGCTGCACTGAGTGCATCCAAACTTACTTAACTTTACGGCCTTTGTAGTAACCATCGGCAGTAATGTGGTGACGACGATGCGTTTCACCAGTAGTAGAATCAACTGACAGCGTTGGGCCAGTTAATGCATCGTGTGAACGACGCATGTCGCGGCGGGCACGTGATTTTTTGTTTTGCTGAACAGCCATGGTATATCTCCTAAACTCACTTTTTCTTTAATTCTGCCAGTATAGCAAAAGGATTGGGTTTTTCTGGTTCGGGACCAATATCACCAAAACTCATCAATGCCGCACTAACGGCGCAAACCGCTTCGTCATGCATCGGAAATAATGGTAATGCCAAAATCAGCTCATCTTCCACTAACTGCCGTAAATTTATTTCGCCGTGTTCATCTTTATCGATCACGTCGTAACGCTCAGGAATTAATTCCAAAGCTGCGTTATCTCCCGCTTTTACAGGAGTGTATGCAAAATTGCAGTCCAGCGACATGTTAATGGCTTCGCCACAACGTTCGCAGGTTACACTGACTTCGCAAGCGGCGCTACCCTGTATTACGGTTAGGCCTTGCTGATCAGTACTGCATTCTATTCGAACCGCCACATCGCCCTGCGGGTTAAGCAGGCTTTCAGTTAATCGGGTTAAATCTACTAATGGCGTATTGCCTTCATAGTCAGAGCGTTTTTGCGCTGCTTTAACCGGATCTATAGTAATGGGCATTTTTACTTTTTGCATAAGGCGCGCATCATATAGAACCGCCCCGTTGCTGTCAAAGGGAACTGACAGATTTTTATCGTTTTTATCGCGCATTTTTTCCATTCTGTTTATAGTACCGCATATTCTGAATATAAAGGCTGTTTCCTCAATGCCACAGCGCACTATCCCAAGCTTATACTTAGCATCTACCTCGGTGTATCGTCAGCAGCTATTAGCCAAATTAACACCGCGCTTTACCATGATAAAACCAGAGGTTGATGAAACACCTTTACCTAACGAAACAGCAACTGAACTTGTTAGCCGATTAGCTATCGCTAAGGCGCAAGCCGTCGCCGGTAACTTAAGCGAGGGTTTGGTAATAGGTTCAGATCAGGTTGCGCTATTTAATAACCACATTATCGGAAAACCACACACCTCAGCCAACGCTTATCAGCAATTAAGCGACTTTAGTGGCCAAAGTGTCACATTTTTAACGGGGTTGGCGCTAGTTAATGCCCAAACCCGACATATCCAAGTTATTACCGACCCCTTCACGGTACATTTTCGTCAACTATCAGCAGCTGAAATAACCGCTTATATTGAAAAAGAACAACCGTTAGATTGTGCCGGTAGTTTTAAAAGTGAAGGCTTAGGTATTAGCTTATTTAGTAAGCTCAGCGGCGATGACCCCAATAGCCTTGTCGGTTTGCCGTTAATTCGCCTTAACCAACTGCTACTTAACGAAGGTGTAAACCTGCTATTAGGTTAAAGCACCTGCAACAGTTGTGGTATTGAATCAATAATGGCTTTAGGCGCAAATTGGCTTAATACCTCGCGATCATGCACGCCGTGCGTTACGCCAACGCGCGGCATATTTATCGCTTGTGCCATCTTCATATCGTGACTGGTATCGCCCACCATTACCGCATGCCCAGCCTTAACACCTAGTTGCTGCAAAATTTGCTGTAACATATCAGGGTGTGGTTTCGACTGTGCTTCATCGGCGCAGCGGCTGGTATCAAAGTATTGTTCTAGTCCAGTATCGGCAAACATACGGTTAAGGCCTTTACGCGCTTTACCGGTGGCAACGGCTAATAATACATTTTGTTCTTTTAGCTGTTTAAGCACCTGCTCAACACCAGCAAATAACGGTGTTGGTGTGGTATCGTGAGTAAGATACTGATCGCGATAATGATCAAACAGCTGTTGGCGTTGCTTGTCGCTAACACCTGGAAACAACACATCAAATGCTGGGTCTAGGCTTAAACCAATAATTTGCTTTACCGCAAACTCGCTAGGAACAATTAACTCGGTTTTCTCGGCCGCCGTGCGCATTGATGAGACAATGCGACCAACCGAGTCCATTACCGTGCCATCCCAATCAAATACCACCAGCGATACCTTATCCGTTACATTTTGCATTACACTCTCATTAAATTACTTTCTCGTTAATCTTGTCAGTGCTTGTTCTAAGCTAGGGTCCAAAGGTGCTTCTATCCGCATTGTTGTTTCGGTATTAGGGTGAATAAAGCTCAAACTTTTAGCATGTAAAAATAGCCGATTTAAGCCTATTTTCTGCATTTGTGCGGTAAAGGTGTTATCGCCGTATTTATCATCACAAGCTATTGGGTGGCCTTTACATGCCGTGTGCACACGAATTTGGTGCGTGCGGCCAGTTACCGGAAATGCCTCAACTAAGGTGCCTTCTTGATAGCGCTGCAAAATACGAAACCGAGTCTCTGACTCCTTTCCCTCAGCTTCATCAACTCGCACTACTCGCTCGCCAGATTGCAGGGTATTTTTCTTTAATCGCTCAGTAACCTTGCGTACGCGGTTGTCCCAATCGCCAGCAACTAAGGCCCAATATTTTTTTTCTACAGTTTTATTACGCAATTGTTCATGCAAATGCGTAAGTACTGAGCGCTTTTTGGCAATTAACAAGCAACCTGACGTATCGCGATCTAAGCGATGTACCAACTCTAAATGTTTTGCCAACGGCCTAAGCGCACGTAAGGCTTCTATTACACCAAATTGCAAACCGCTACCGCCATGCACTGCCATGCCTGATGGCTTATTCAGCACAATTAAATCGTTATCTTCAAATAAAATATGTTGCTCTAAATTTTTCACCATCGACAACTTTATCGATATCGGCTCACCCTCAGGTGCCACGGTTAATGGCGGAATACGTACCACATCATCTTGTTGTAATTTATACTCAGGTTTAATGCGTTTTTTGTTTACTCGCACCTCTCCTTTTCGCAAAACCCGATAAATAACACTTTTGGGCACGCCTTTGAGCCGTGCTAACAGAAAATTGTCTATACGCTGACCAATAAAATCAGGTTCTATTTCAACTATTTGCACAGGTAACTTGATTTCATCAGTCATGGGTTTCGAATACTCTGCTAATATAAGATTTCAGTTGCTATCGGCTGCTTATTAGTGGGATAATCCCGTTGCTAATTATGCCAAAACTGGCAATTAGGGCGCTCAAAGTAACGTAAGAGAATTTGTGCGGCAGCGCTTGGGGAAGTGATCATACCGAATTCGTGGTGAAAACCAACGTTTTTTATACCCCCAACGTAAACCAAACGCCATTTGCCTGAGATAATGTTGCGTAATCTATTATCAACAACGGCAAAACATGAATTCCGGTTAACCAGAGCAATAAAAGATATTGCTATAACGCAGCGCTGCAAAGCGGTGTGTTTCAGATTCAAAAACGAAAACAGCATACGCTGTGCAGAAGCTACATTTAGCTAGCATAGTGACAATTTGGTTTCTTCAGACATTCCAGTCGTGAGACTGCACCAATTAGTGTTTGATAACGTCTGAACACGCAGGTGCCCATTGGGCTGCGTTGTGGCTGCAAAAATGCGAGTCACTACACATGAAAAGAATGTTAATAAATGCAACGCAAGAAGAAGAAATTCGCGTTGCGCTGGTCGATGGCCAGAAGTTATATGATTTAGATATTGAAAGCCCAGGTCACGAACAAAAAAAAGCCAACATTTACAAAGGTAAAATTACCCGCGTTGAACCAAGCCTAGAAGCGGCGTTTGTTGATTATGGTTCAGACCGACATGGCTTTTTACCGCTAAAAGAAATCTCACGCGAATACTTCCCTTCTGGTTACAGCTTCGATGGTCGTCCAAACATCAAAGAAGTAGTAAAAGAAGGCCAAGAAGTTATTATTCAAATTGATAAAGAAGAGCGCGGCCAAAAAGGTGCAGCGTTAACTACCTTTATTAGTCTTGCCGGTTCCTATTTAGTTTTAATGCCTAACAACCCTCGTGCCGGTGGTATTTCACGCCGTATCGAAGGCGACGAACGCCAAGAGTTAAAAGACTCGTTAGGCCAATTAGAAATGCCCGATGGCATGGGTTTAATTGTTCGTACTGCAGGTGTTGGCAAGTCATACGAAGAACTAGACTACGACTTAAAAGCGTTATTAAAACATTGGTCAGCTATTACTGCTGAAGCCGAAAAACGCCCGTCACCGTTTTTAATTCACCAAGAAAGTAACGTAGTATTTCGCGCTATCCGCGATTACTTACGCCGCGATGTCGGTGAAATTCTTATCGATAACCCACGTATTTTTGAAGAAGCCAAAGTATATATTCAGCAATTTCGCCCAGACTTCGCGCATCGCGTTAAGTTATATCAGGGTGAAGTGCCACTATTTATGCATTTTCAAATTGAAACGCAAATTGAGTCGGCATTTCGTCGTGAAGTGCGCCTACCCTCTGGTGGCTCTATCGTTATCGACAGCACTGAGGCCTTAACCGCTATCGACATTAACTCGTCAAAAGCGACTAAAGGTGGCGACATTGAAGAAACGGCATTTAATACCAACCTAGAAGCGTCTGACGAAATTGCCCGCCAATTACGTTTACGTGACTTGGGTGGCTTAATCGTAATCGACTTTATTGATATGACGCCAGTACGGCATCAGCGTGAAGTAGAAAACCGTTTAAAAGACGCCGTTAAACATGACCGTGCCCGCGTACAAATTGGCCGCATTTCACGTTTTGGTTTGTTAGAAATGTCACGCCAACGTTTGCGCCCTTCTTTAGGTGAGTCAGCCACGCATGTATGTCCACGCTGTCATGGCCGCGGTACTATTCGTAGTATCGAATCGTCAGCCTTATCTATTTTACGTTTAATCGAAGAAGAATCGATTAAAGATAATACCAGCCAGATCCACGCCCAAGTGCCAGTATCTGTAGCAACCTATTTAATGAACGAAAAGCGTGATGCTATTCGCCGCATTGAAACACGCCAAGGCATTCGCGTGTTTGTTATACCAAACGAGCACATGGAAACACCTAACCACGAAGTTATCCGCATCCGCATTGATGAAGAGATAGACGACGTAAGCTACAACATGGTTAAAGCGCCTGAGTTATCAAGCACCTTATACCAACCAAGTTCAGATGCCGTAAAAGAAAAGCCGGCTATCTCTGCTATTAATATCGCCGATGCTAATGCTCAGCGTCCTGCACCTAAAGCTGCACCTGTTGCAGAGCCAACACCAAGTCTATTTGCTGCAGTAAGCAACTGGTTTGGTAAGCTATTTGCACCAACAGAAACTAAAGCTGAAGTTAAAGCAGCAACGACAAAACCAACAGAGCGCAATGGCTCTCGTTCAAGCAATAACGACAGCAATCGCGATAACAACCGTAACCGTCGTAATAAGCCACGCCGTCGTAACGAAAACGAAGAGCGTACAGTAACAACGGCTGTAACTAAAGATGATGCGCAGCCAGTTAAAACTGAACGTCAGCCACGGCCACAGCAAGAGCCTCGCGCACCGCGGCCACAACAGGACATTAAAAAGCCAGTTGAAAAACCCGCTGTCGTAAAAGAACAAGACGACGATAGCGCACCGCAACGTGTAGCTGAGCGCCGTCAACGTCGCAATGTGCGCAAGTCAGTGCGTATGGACAAGCCTGTTGCTGCAATTAGTACTGCTGCAGCCCCAGTTGCTACCGCAGTAGCAGCAGAGGCTGAGGTTACTGCCGTTATTACACCGGTTATCGACACCACGGCAAACACAGTTACTACACCAGTAACTGAAGCAATGCCCGTAGTTGATGCAACAGCCCAAAGCGGAGTCACTGAAAGCAACACCGATAATACTACTGAGCAGGATCCTGCGGAGTCACGCAGCCGTAATCGTCGTTCACCACGCCATTTACGTGCCGCTGGGCAAAAGCGTAAGAAAGATCAAGAGCAAAGCGAAGCCGCTACTGATACTGCAGATGCCGCTACTGAAACCAAAGTCATAGCCGACGTGCCAGTTACTGCCACTTCTACTAACGAAACTTTAGCCAATGAAACATTGGTTAGTGAAGCTTTAGTTAGTGAAGCTAAAGCGACTATCGTAACTGAGCCAGTAGATACTGAAAATGGCGCTGAAGAAAAGCCAAAAACGCGTAGTCGTCGTAAACCAGCAGTGAAAAAAGCTGATACAGTGGCCACCGATACTGCAGCGGATACTGTGCTAGAAACTAGCACCAGCGTTCCAACAGAAGCCACAGTTGAAGCTAAACCAGCTAAAGTAGCTAAGGTAGCAACCGAAGCAGCGCCAGTAATTGCTGAAGTAACTGCGCCGGTAGAAACCCCAGCTGTTACAGCTGAAGTTAAAGCCGAAGCAAAAACAGAGTTGCCAGTTGAAGCCAAAGCGGCAGCACCTGCCCCAGCTAAAGCTAAACCAGCGGGTAGCCGTTATGCGCAAATGGTTGTTGCTACCATGACTAAACCTGAAACAGCAGCAAGTACCGCGGCGGCAGAAGCAGCACCGGTTGCTATGCTAGCAGCTGAGCGCCCTGTTGTTGCCAGCTCGTCACGCCCTGCGGGTTCAGCGTTTGCTCGTCAAGCCGTATCCGCACCAATGACCAAACCTAAAGCGGATGAGTAATCCGCTTTAGTTAATAAAAAAGCCAGACATTGTCTGGCTTTTTTGTTGGCTTATTTAACAGCACTACCGCTTTTTAAGCATCTAGATAAAAGCTATACCAATACTTGGCGGGTATTGGCAATAAAGTGATGAACTTCAGTTTCAACCTTAATATCAATCATTTGCTCTGGACGGCGCCCTTGTGGGCAAGGCATGCGCGGTGTAGTACCAAATAACCGACAAATTAACGGCCGCTCATCATAAACAGTGCAACCATTAGGCCCCAAATGCACACAGTTAAAGTGTTCTAATGCCGCTTTATACTCAGCATCAGTTTTTACCGGCAAACGCGATATCTCTTCTGACGACGTAGTGACTGGGCCACAACAATCGTGACAACCTTTTACACAGGCAAATGACGGAATATTATCGCGCAGCCGTGCAATGGTATCTCTATTTTTGTACATTAGCGTTCACCCTTTTCGTTCGCCAGCATGTCATGCAGGCTTGTTGCTTACTCGGTTGCCAATAGTGTTGCTAGTAGCTCATCTATCTCTAGTTTAAACTCTTTATCTTCACTTTTATTGGCATGAGCTTTAGCGTTTTGCAGGTTTTTTATCGCGGCATCAGTCTGGCCTAATTCAATTTGCAACACTGCCATAGAAAATGCAATTGATGCCATATGATCTTTGGAGTTTATCGCAGTAGCTTTAACTAAGGCTTTTTCGTAACCGGCTAAAGCTTCATCCATCTCAGCAGTAAAGTCCGCCAATGTTTCCCATTGCTCTGGATGGTCTTTGTCGGTATTTTCATTTGTTATACAAATTGCTTTTAACTCTGCATACAAGGCAGCAAAGGCTTGCATATTGCCTTTACTATCAGCATCCATTAGCTTTTCAGCTAACTGATAAACCGACTTATATATTTTGGTACTAATCATGTCTCGTTACCCTATTTATCATTGCGATTTACCCATTATACCTTTGGTTCTGACCAGACGGCATTTCAAGATAGTTAATTTTTCCCGCCGGTTACTTACCCGTTAACTGCCTAACCTTGATTTAAATACAAAAATAGCGTAACATATTGATTGTAAAATATTTTTTATTTGGGGTTTATTCTAAGATTAAGGAGAACATTATCACTATTAATCAAGGCGATCGTATCTATCATCCCGGTTATGGTATCGGTATTGTAAAATTGATTAGTAACAAAAGCTTTGTCGGAGAGAAAAAAACCACGTTTATCCAACTCTATTTCGCACGCAATGGCCTAACGTGGCAGGTACCAGCTAACAATATCCCAAGCACTATTCGTAATATTATCAGTGCCACAGAAGCCAGAAAAATTATTAGCCATTTGCAAAGCTGGAAAGGCAAAGTAAGCGAGCAATGGAAAGTTCGCGCTACCGCTAACCAAGCAGCTATCGCTATAGGTGATCCCTACCGCTATGCCGAAGTTGTAAAAGGTTTAAGCCTAATGAAAGAGCACAGCACATTAAGTGCAACGGATCTTAAGCATTTAAGCCTAGGCTTAGAGTTTCTTTGTGAAGAGCTAGCAGAAGCGTTAAACAAAACGCAAGAAAGAGTCGGTGAGTTGATTAAAGACGCCATAGCGTCACCACCTGCCGTAGCTTAACCTCTTAAAGCCACGAAAGCCGCATACACTCTGCGCTTTACGTGGCTTTAATAGTGGTCTTTTTCGTAGCTAGAATTGTTTAAGTTTAAGGCTTTATCGGCGCTTGATACGCCTCGGTGCCCCACAATGGCACGGTAGACATAGCATGTTTATAGCTGCCACTGGTTTCTTTAGTACTGTACGCTAGATACACTAATGACTGACTTGTCTCATCATATATACGTCGAATTTTTAGACTTTTAAAGAAAATGCTTTTTGATTTTTTAAAAACAACATCACCGCTTTTTGACTTATCAATGGCGTCAATCATGGCCGCCGTAATTTGTCCAGTTTGCCGGCAACTTATCGACATGTCAGAAGGGTCAGCCAAGTTTAAATCGGCAACGATGTTCGACATATGACAGGTTACACCCGGCACTAAAGGGTCGGCTAGTACCTCTATTTTAATGTCTTTGGTGGTAAATAAGCCAAGAGAGACATCCCCTACTTCATTGTTATCACAACCACTTAGCATTATGGTTACCATACCTGCTAGCATCAATTTGTTCCACATAGAATGTCCTCGTTGGCTGGCGATAAGATTTGTTTGTTAGCACTCTTTGTTTTCACTTCTTTACTGCACGGCTTGGTTCATGACCATCGTACCTAGGCATTACTGCGTCCAGCTCATCCCAGTTTGCTCGGGATGATACAAAATTGTGCGACATTGGCCTCTCCACAATATCGGTATCTAAAATGCCTAGCCGTAAGCGTATTAGCTCTGGTGATGCATCGTTACTGCTAAAAATTGGCGATGCACAAACTTTACAAAAATGCCGTTTTTTGCCAGGAGCAGTTTCATAATAACCAATTTGCTCTTCGCCTGTTTTAATTCGGAAACCCGCTTTAACTACAAAACCATTTGTTGCGTATGCCGTGCCGCTACTTTTTCTACACGTTGAGCAATGACAGTGAATAATTGAATCAATACCACCATTTACCGCTATTGCTACCGCACCGCATAGACAGCTACCCTGATACATCTAATTTCCTTATGCTAAGCCCGCTTAAGCGGGCGGAAATAGTTGGTTAAGATTGTGAGGAACGAACAATCGCCAACTGTTGACGTTCCGTTTAAAGCGCTTATTAGGCGTAATTATATTAATCAGCTAGATATTTATTAAAATTTTGAACCATCTACAATACATAAATTATCTTTTTCGATTGCTTTTTGTAATTCATCTGTACTTCGCAAAAAAAGCTCACTAACATTTGGTATAGCTATTCGAAAGGTATGCTTTAATTCAACTACGTTAACGCTGCCATTGGGAAATGAAACACCGAGCTCTTTTTCAATTGCAAACATGCCAATGCCATTTGGCTCAATATTAAAATCACCTCCATCCACAACGTGCCTAACAACACAATTACTCATCACAGCCACTTGTTAAAAGTATAGAAGTAATGGCTGATGCAATAATTAGTTTTTTCATGTTATTTCCTTGTTTTATTAAATTTGAGATTAAAATTAAAATAGCTGTATGTTGGCAGCTACGCCTAACACCGCGCTTTGCGGCTGATTTGGAGCGCAGCGATGGAAAGACCTCCCAGCCCCAAAGGGGCGTTTTGATACAACTTGTTATGTTTACCTATCACTTGTAGCATTGATTAAAACGATATTACAGCTATAACGCCCAAAGCAAGCGCGCGGTACGCGTCGCCGTGCCTTTACTTATTAGAAAACTGTGCTTCCGATTGATAGATGAATGGTGTTACCAGCAAATGCCCAAACACCCATTAGTAGCCCAAAGTGGTACCAGCTATGGTTATTGTTCGTTTCATATATGCTGACGTTTGGATTGAATAAAATTATTAAAAAAAATAGAGGCATTAATAGACCATGCCACAGCCCCGATAGAAACGTTGCCGGTGATTCATCTTCAATTTTATATTTAGAGCCGCTACCTGGCATTGATAAGGCATTACTCACTTGTTACTCCTTAATTGATTGAAAGATTTTCTAACAGCTTAATATGATGGAAAACCCACGCTTTCATTCTGCCACACGTCCCTTCTATCACGAATTTACATTTCGCTAAACTAACTAACATGTTTCAGTAAATCAACTGCATCTTTCATCTTTATGCTGGAATGTTCGGTATGAAAGCGTGTTTTAAGCCTGCCACTAATTGGTTAGCACTACATTAACTAAAACTGAGGGTTTAAACAATATGAAATAAACGATGTGGTACTGGCTGGTATAACAGCAACCGCATTTAATAATAGGGTTGCTGTTAATAAATATACGGCTTAGTAAAAATTATTAAAAATCGTATTTAGCGCTAAATTGTACGCGGTTCATATCACCATCTAAACCTGATTCAACTTCGCGGTTGGCAAACTTATACTCAACGCCTACCATCAGTTTTTTATTGGCTTGGTACAATAAATTGGCGCTATAGCTTTGCGTCGTTTTAGTTACACCTAAACCCGTTAAATCGGTATTGTTATCTGCCATTAGGGTTGAATACAAGAACGTAGAGCGCCACTGATCACTCCATAAATGCCGGTAGGCAACTGAAAACGCCGTAACATCTATCGATTTTAGCTTGCCGTTAGCATCTAGCACGGCGCCATTAACGGTATTTAAGCCAACATAGCGGCCCAAACCTTTACCAGTGTTAACGGTAATACGAATATCGTCTTTGCTTGCTAAGTCTATTTTAGTGCTTACCGATAAGCCGTAAGAGGTAATTTGGTCGTCATAAACACCGTCATCTATGGCAATTTGACGCAGTAAACCGGCAACCTTCACCACACCCCAATCAGTTTTTAGGTTATAGCTAACCGTAAAGTCCGGCGTGGTATTGTCGTCTGTAGTAAATCGGGTGGTACGGGCAGCACCTTCTCCTACCGCTCCACCGAATGGCGTTATGGTCGACTCTGGGTTTTCTACCGCAACAGAAAAATTGCCCTGGGTATAACGTACCTGCGCTTGGCGAATAAACACTGCGGCATCGGGGTTACCAACAAAATCTAGCGTGTCTGGTAACGAGGCAACGTCCATAAAGTTTGACCAAGTTTGGCCAAGCGTCCAGTTGTTATATTTAATGAACGCATGGCGTAGTACAGGGCTGTAACCATTGGTTGTGCGTTCGTCATTACCGTTATTACTGGTCATAAAGTCAAATTCTAGATGCCCAGTAATTTTATCGCCACCCTCAAGTTCGGTAGCTGTAGAGAAGAAAAAGCGCGACTGACGTGCGTGCATATCAAAGCGCGTTGCTGTATCGCCGCCTATTGGTGTTAACGATGGTACATAGAAATCACGGCCTAGAGCGGCAATTTCACCGTCAGAGCTGCTTACCATTGCATCTAGTTTTACAAAACCACCAAAGTTAACCGTTGTGCCGCCAATATCAAAACCATTGGCCTGAACACCGGCTGAGGCCAGCGCCATGCAGGCACTGAGGTAAGATAATGTTATTATTTTTTTCATTTCCCGTCTCTCCATCTATATGCTTTTAATAATAATTTAACGCCACAAATGTGGTTCATCGATACCATTACTGCAATTAGCCTTTAGTCGCACATAACCTGATGCGGTAATTAATAACGCAACTGTACGCTTGAGAGAAATGCGTTAACATTCCCCTCAAGCGTGTGTTGTCTATTTATGATGAGGTAGGTGTAAGTGGGTATAGCTTTATCTAGTAAATTAACACTCGGCAATATTTACCGCGATGGCAAGGCCACCTTCTGAGGTTTCTTTAAAGCGCTCATTCATGCTTTGTGCGGTTTCCCACATGGTTTGAATAACTTCATCTAAGGTTACTCGAGCATTAGCCGGATCACTTTCAATGGCAATGTTAGCGGCGGTAATTGCCTTAATTGCGCCCATTGAGTTACGCTCAATACATGGAATTTGCACCAAGCCCGCAACTGGATCACAGGTTAAACCTAAATGATGTTCCATCGCTATTTCAGCGGCCATTAATACTTGTGCTGGTGTGCCACCCATAATTTCTGTTAAGCCTGCAGCGGCCATGGCTGAGGACACACCCGTTTCTGCTTGGCAACCGCCCATAGCCGCAGAGATGGTCGCGTTTTTCTTAAATAGCGTACCTATTTCGCCAGCTACTAATAAAAAGCGAATCACCTTGTCATCACCAATATAATCAGTAAAGGCTTGTGAATACATGAGTACTGCCGGAATAATGCCGCTGGCACCGTTAGTGGGCGCAGTAATAATACGGCCAAAATTAGCGTTCTCTTCATTAACCGCTAAGGCAAAACAAGAGATCCACTTATTAATATTAACGAAGTTTTCTTCAGCATCAATCACCATCTGATACCATTCATCACGGCTAGTATAATGCTTGTCTTCACCTAGAAGTTTGCGGTTTAAGCCCGCAGCACGACGCATTACACGCAAGCCACCGGGTAACATACCGGTTTGGTTTACGCCTTTGTAAATGCAGTCTTTGATGTTTTCCCAAATGTTTAACGCATGGGCTTCGGTTTCTTCCCGAGTGCGCCAGCTTTCTTCGTTGATATAAATTAGATCAGAAAAGGAAACGCCTAACTTATCGCAATAAAACAACACGTCTTTACCGTGGTGACAAGGATATAAGGTACGCGTTAACACCTCATCCGCTGAGGTTTCTTGCTGTGTGGCAACAAAACCGCCACCGATAGAATAATAATCTTGCTCTAGCTCCGTGCCATCATTAAACACGGCTTTAAAAATCATACCGTTGGGGTGAAAGTCTAAACTTTTCTTCATATTTAAAATAAGGTGATGGCCATAAATAAATGGGACATCCACTTCATTACCCAACTTTAACGCTTTTGCAGCTTTTATTGCCGCAATTTTTTCGCCTATTTTGGTAGTATCTATGGTTTTAAAATCTTCGCCAGACAAGCCCAACATACCCGCGATATCCGTGCCATGGCCAATACCGGTTTTGGCTAGTGAACCGAAAAACTCGACAAATACCTCTTTAACATCGGTCAAATTTCGATTTTTTCGAATGAGATTCAAAAACAACTCAGCTGCATTCCAAGGCCCCATGGTATGTGAACTCGACGGACCTATACCTACCTTTATAATTTCAAATACACTAATTGATTCCATTTTGACGTCTCATTCTTAAAAAAGATTACGATTTAATAGGCGCAGCCAATGCCCGAATTATCTAACGGTAATATTACTGTTGTTATTATGAACTTTTTGGCGCTTTAGTTTAACGTGTTCTTACCCTATTTACACCGTGTGTTTTGCATATAACCACAACCTTAGCTAAGCACCGAGGGTTAGCTAAGGTTGTCGATGATATTTAATAAAGCCTATGCCAACGCGTAACAATTGCGTAATGTGGTGCAAATGAGTGATAAACCGCCAATTAAAATCACAGTTAGCGCCGCAGTAAAACGTTAGCTAGACTAAGGTCTAATTTCAATTGCCACGCGGCTTAGATAGAAAGATAGTATAAAACTTACAACAGCTCTTACAGGGGAAGTTATGTCACATCCAACAGTTTATCCGGTACCCGCTAGTGCAGCGAAACGCTCACATCTTACCAACGAGCAGTATCTGCAAATGTATCAGCAGTCGATTAGCTCGCCAGATACCTTCTGGGCGGAACATGGTAAACGTCTGCATTGGTTTACCCCGTTTACTAAAGTTAAAAACACCAGCTTTAAAAGTGGCAAAGTAAATATTAACTGGTTTAGCGATGGTATGTTAAATGCCAGCTACAACTGCCTTGACCGCCACTTACCTGAACGCGCTAATCAAGTCGCCTACTTTTGGGAAGGCGACTCACCCGATGCACAAAAATCAATTACTTACGCTCAATTACATCAGCAGGTATGTAAGCTAGCCAATGGTATGAAAGCCTTAGGTATTAATAAAGGTGACCGGGTAACAATATACTTACCGATGATTATAGAAGCGACTGTCGCCCTACTCGCTTGCGCTCGTATTGGCGCGGTGCATTCAGTGGTGTTTGCCGGTTTTTCGCCTGATGCCCTTGGTAGCCGTATTGTTGACTGTAATTCAAAACTGGTTATTACTGCCGATCAATCACTACGCGGCAGCCGCGTTACTAATTTAAAACATAATACTGATATGGCCTTGGCGCACCTAGGCCATGACTCGCCAGTTAAAAACGTATTAGTAGTAAAACATGTTGGCAAAAACGTTGATATGCAAGCCGGTGTTGATGGCCGCGACATTTGGTATCACGAATTATTAAATCAGCACAGCGCTGATTGCCCAGCCGAACCCATGTCGGCAGAAGATCCGTTATTTATTTTATATACCTCAGGCTCAACCGGTAACCCTAAGGGCGTGTTGCATACCACTGGCGGTTATATGGTATATGCCTCGATAACGCACCAATATGTATTTGATTACCACGATGGCGATGTGTATTGGTGTGCCGCCGATGTTGGCTGGGTAACCGGCCACACCTACATTGTGTATGGGCCGTTATCGAACGGCGCAACCAGCGTGTTATTTGAAGGTGTGCCTAACTACCCTAGCGTTAAACGCATGGCGCAAATTGTTGATAAGTACAACGTGAACATTCTTTACACTGCCCCTACCGCTATTCGTGCACTGATGGCCTATGGTGATGCGCCGGTAGAAGGTTGCAATTTATCGTCGTTGCAAACACTAGGTAGTGTTGGCGAACCGATCAATCCCGAGGCATGGTATTGGTATCATCAAAAATTTGGTAAGGGTAACTGCCCTATTGTTGATACTTGGTGGCAAACCGAAACCGGCGGCATACTTATTGCGCCACTACCAGGTTGTACTGAATTAAAACCGGGTTCGGCAACACGGCCGTTTTTTGGTGTGCAACCTGGCATTGTGGATAACGACGGTAATGAGGTAACGGGCGAAGGTGAAGGTAACCTAGTTATTAAAGACAGTTGGCCGGGGCAAATGCGCACTATTTTTGGCGACCATGCGCGTTTTGAGCAAACCTATTTTAGTACTTACCCTGGCTTATACTTTACCGGTGATGGCGCCAAACGTGATGCTGATGGCTATTTTTGGCTAACTGGCCGCGTGGATGACGTACTCAACATTTCTGGCCACCGCTTAGGTACTGCTGAAATTGAAAGCTGTTTGGTAGCACACGACGCAGTAGCAGAAGCCGCAGTAGTCGGTTACCCACACGATATTAAAGGCCAAGGGATTTATGTTTATGTAACGCCGCGTGTCGGTGTTGAACCCAGCGATGAGCTAACTAAAGCGTTACGCGATTGGGTGCGTGAAGAAATATCCCCCATTGCCACGCCAGATTTGATCCAGTGGGCGCCAACCGGTTTGCCTAAAACCCGGTCGGGTAAAATTATGCGGCGTATTTTGCGAAAAATTGCCGCAAACGAGCATGACCAATTAGGCGATATTTCAACACTGGCTGATCCGTCAGTAGTAGAAACCTTGATAAATAATCGCTTAAACCGCAAATAAGCTTGCTGAACCTGCGCTTGACACAGCGTGCTCCTACCAGCAGTATAAAGGCCGCAAAAGCGGCCTTTATTATAATAATTACAACAAGCTTAGCTGGAGAAAAAGATGGCAAAACTGATCGTCGCTGACGACCATCCGTTATTTCGCAATGCACTTATCAACGCCATTAGTAGCACCTTTGCCACTAAAGCCACCATTGAAACGGACAGTTTTGACAGTACCTGTATTGCCCTTGAACAACACCCTGACACTGATTTATTACTACTTGATTTGCATATGCCTGGAAACTGCGGTTTTTTAGGTTTAATCCAACTACGTAAAAACTTTCCGTCTTTACCTATTGTGGTGATTTCAGCCAGTGAAGAGCTCGATGTTATTCGCAGAGTAATGGCGTTTGGTGCCTCGGCCTATGTGCCAAAATCAGCCAACCCTGCCGACATTAGCACTGCGTTAAATAGCGTAATGGCTGGCGAGCTATGGGTGCCTGCGGCGTTAAAAAAGCTAGTTTTTGAGCATAATAGTAACGAAGCAGAAGACGATTTAGATCTTGCCGCCAAAGTAGCTCAGTTAACTCAGCAACAGTATAAAGTGCTGTATTACTTAACCGAAGGCTGGCTAAATAAACAAATTGCCTATGATTTACATATTTCTGAAGCCACAGTTAAAGCCCATATTACGGCTATTTTTCGCAAGCTTGGCGTAACTAACCGCACCCAAGTGGTTATTCAAGCACAGCGCTTAACACTAGAGCCGCCAGTAAATAAAGCTATGGCCAGCCCGCATTAACTCGCCGGCCTTAATTATTAGCGCGCTTTAACATTTTTAAATGGTTTAAACTGGCCCTAAGCGCGGCAGGTTTAATGGGTTTAGCTAAAAACATTAAGCCTTGTTGCTTGGCTTTCATCGCCAAACCGGCCTCAGGTGACGCGGAAACTAAAATACCATTCACATTACCCCAAACCAGCTTAACCTTTTCGTATAGCTCTAAGCCGTTAAGGTGCTGGCCTAACTGATAGTCAATGAGCAGTGCATCTGGCGCGGCGTGGTTTCTAGCATAATCGAGTAAGCTTTCTTCATCATAAAAGCAAACCACATTATCAATTTGCCACTGTTGTAGTAATACCGCTAAGGCGGCTAGGTTTGCGGCGTCGTCATCAACACACACCACCGATAAACCGGTTATTGGCCGTTGTATTGTATTACTAGGTAAAGGTAGCTCAGTGCGATTACTCGCAGCGACTAAAGGTAACTGTAAACTAAACATACTGCCTTTGCCCGGCCAAGACGCTACTTTAAGCGGGTGACCTAGTAACTTTGCCATACGGTTAACCACACCCAAGCCCAGCCCTACACCTTGTTGGCCCTTGGCGGTTGCGTCGATACGATAAAAGTCTTCAAAAATACGCTGTAAATCGGGTTCAGAAATACCCGGGCCAGTATCCCATACCTGTATGAGTAATTGGTTACCACGTTTACGCGCGCCTAATAAAATACGGCCTTGCTTGGTATATTTAATTGCGTTAGATAACATGTTTTGCAAAATACGCCGCAAATAAGTTGGATCGGTTTGTGTTTGGCAGTCCACTTTACGTACCACTAAACGCAAGCCCTTTTGCTTCGCTAGTAAACTAAATTCGTCAGCCAATTGCGCTAACAGCTCTTTAAGTGACACAGTTTGCACATCAGGTGACAGCTTACCATCGTCTAGTTTCGCAATTTCTAATAGGGTTGAAATAAGCTCTTCTGACGCTTTAAGTGAGTTATCTAACTGACCAATAATATGCTGTTGCTGCTGGATGTCATTGCTACCGGCTAACGCGGCAGTAAATAAGCGCGCGGCATTAAGTGGTTGCAAAATATCATGGCTGGCTAGCGCTAAAAACCGTGTTTTAGAAGCGTTGGCAACGTCAGCCTCGCCTTTGGCTTGCAGTAATTGCTGCTCGGTTTCGCGGCGCCGTTTTACTTCAGATAACAACTCATGATTAATTTCAGAAATAGTTTGCGTTCGCTCTTGTACCCTATCTTCTAAGTGTTGCTTAGCTTCTGCCAGCGCCAGCACGGCTTTTACATGATCAGAAATATCAGTAAAGCTGGTAACAAAGCCGCCGCCAGGAATAGGGTTGCCGCGCATTTCAATAACCTTGCCATCTGGGCGTACGCGCTGAAATACATGGGCTGTGCCATTTTGCATATGACCAATACGTTTTTGTACATGCTCATCGGCACTGCCTTCGCCGCACAAGCCCCGTTCAGCGTTAAAGCGGACTATATCGGCAACCGGTCGCCCTACTCGCACCATGGCATCGGGGTAGTCAAACATTTCAAGGTAAGCTTTATTCCATGCCACTAAATTAAGATCCCGGTCTACAACACTTACGCCTTGGCTTAAATGCTCTAAGGTAGAAAACAAAATTTTACGCGAGAATTGAATGGCCTGTGTCGTATCGTCAAATAGGGTTACTACGTCTTCTAACCCCAGCTGACGCCCTTCAAGCACTGCATTAACCATGGCCGAGGCTGACGACGCACCGATAACACCCGCAAGTTCACGTTCAACATATTCAACTAAACCGCTACTGGGTAAATCATCTAGTTGCAAGCCTATTTGTTGGCGCCTAGCGTATTCTTGTAAACTTTCATTCGCTCGGCTAACACCAACAAAACGTTCTAACAAAATTTTTAAATCGGCATTACGAATGCGAATACGCCGTGCCACGGTGTCTTGATGATTTACCGGCAAATTGGGTTTAACAAAGGCCACGGCTTGCAGTCGGTCTTGTAAGCTAACGTGACTCAGCAGTGAACCAACAATATAAAACAATAAGTTAAAGCCAAGTGAAAACATTACGCCGTGGCTAAGCATATCCAGTTTGGCGCCAAATAACGCGGTAGGTATCAGTGCCGACCAACCAAATAACCCTGTTTGCATAATATCGCTGTCAACGGCGCCAGTACTTACCAGCTGTGGCAGCATTAGGGTATAAAACCACAAGGCAAAGCCAATACTAATACCAAAGTATACGCCCCAGGCATTACCACGACGCCAGTACAGGCCACCAATAACCGCTGGCGCCAGCTGAATAACTAAAGCAAAAGCTAATAAACCCGTTTCAGCCAGTTCATAATTACGAGCAAACATACGGTAATACAAATACGACAGTGCCATCACCAAAATGATCATCGCGCGGCGGACTAATAAAATCAGTAAGCTGTAATCGTGTGATAACCCTTGGCGCTTACTACGTCGCAGCAAGCTTGGCATAACTACGTCGTTGCTAATCATGGTTGATAGCGCCAGCGTAGCAATAATAATCATTGAGGTAGCAGCAGAAAAGCCACCAATAAACACTAACACACTAAGGGTGTCCCAGCCTGACTTGGCTGGGATCAATAAAACAAAGCTATCGGCAGAA
Organism: Rheinheimera sp. D18; assembly: GCF_004345025.1. GTDB lineage: Bacteria > Pseudomonadota > Gammaproteobacteria > Enterobacterales > Alteromonadaceae > Alishewanella > Alishewanella metallidurans. Next base: position 1,741,845 of record NZ_CP037745.1, read on the forward strand.
TTTAGTGCATCGGGAAATAACTGCATACCGCCAATGGCAATAGGAATAACCATTAACGTAACTAAAAATAAATATAACGAGAACCAGCGCCTAGCATGGCGTAAGTGATGATGTGATACGTTTTCAACAAAGGCAACGTGGAATTGGCGTGGCAGTAAAAACACTGCGACCATCGCTAGTACCGTTTTGGTAATAAACTCTAGCACGCCAAAGTTGCTGTTTTGATGTTGAGCTACGGCATGCGAAGCAAAGCGCTGCAAGATATCGGCACTGTCGCCTAACACAAAGATATACACCGCCATACCTAAGATCATTAAAGCAAACAGCTTAACCACAGATTCAAAGGCAATGGCGACCATTACACCGCGGCTTTGTTCAGTAAGGTGTAGCTTACGGGTACCAAATAAAATGGCAAAAAATGCCATGGCTAACGCGCTTAAAAATGCACTGTCTTGCCACCAGATAGTGCTCTCGCTAGTAAAGTCGCCGCCTAATAATACCTGATACGAGCTAGACACCGCTTTAAGCTGCAACGCAATATAAGGTACTACTACGACCAAACATACTAACGATGCTAATAGCGCAATATTTTTTCGTTTGCCATAACGCGATGAAATAAAATCGGCGACAGAGGTCACGTTTTGCTTTTTTGCTACATACAGCAATTTAAATAAGAACGGTTGAGCGAAAATAAACAGCAGTGCTGGGCCTAAGTAAATAGCAAAGTAGTCCCAGCCTTTAGTAACTGCTGTGCCTACCGCACCGTAGTAGGTCCATGATGTGCAATATACGGCTAACGCTAGGCTATAAATTAAGCCACCATACTTTCGTATTAGTTTGTCATCGGCATGCCTCTCGCCCCAGTTAGCAATAAGGAATAAACCGCCAACATACGCCAATGCTAGTAAAGCAACTACCCAAGCGGCCACAGCACTCTCCGTTTCTTATTATATTAATGCGCTTATTGAATACTTTGGTCTTAATTGCCTAGCTAAGTCAAATAACCTTAACCAGCTTCGACTAAAGTCGGGCTTTCACTTGCCTTAACTACTGCTAGATTAACGTTGCGAGATAAAAATAACAAAGAAAAGGAGTGTATTTATGAACGAGCACGATCGCAACGCGGCGGCTTATTGGTCAGCGAACCTTCGCCTGATCATTGGCAGCCTAATTATCTGGGCTTTAGTGTCCTACGGTGGCGGTATTTTATTCCGGCCATGGTTAACAGACATTCGAGTAGGCGGCACCGATCTTGGCTTCTGGTTTGCGCAACAGGGGTCTATTTTAACCTTTATCGTTTTAATCTTCTTCTATGCTTGGAGAATGAATAAGCTCGATAAAGAATTTGGCTTAAACGAGGAGTAAACCCGTCATGAGTCAATTTGCAATCAATCTTATTTTTGTCGGCAGCTCGTTCGCGCTCTATATTGCTATTGCAATTTGGGCTCGTGCCGGGTCAACCAAAGAGTTTTATGTTGCCGGCGGCGGTGTAAACCCGGTAATGAACGGTATGGCAACCGCAGCTGACTGGATGTCAGCGGCATCGTTTATTTCTATGGCCGGCATTATTGCTGCTGGTGGTTATGCAACCTCAAGCTACCTAATGGGCTGGACCGGTGGCTATGTGCTGCTTGCCATGTTACTCGCACCCTATTTACGTAAGTTTGGTAAATTTACCGTACCAGAGTTTATTGGCGATCGGTTTTACAGTAAAAACGCACGTTTTGTTGCGGTAGCCTGTTTAATTATTGCCTCAGTAACCTATGTTATCGGGCAGATGACCGGTGCGGGTGTGGCCTTTTCTCGCTTCTTAGAAGTAGAAAGCGATACAGGGCTTATTATTGCTGGCATAGTGGTGTTTTTGTACGCGGTATTAGGCGGCATGAAAGGCATTACTTATACCCAGGTAGCACAATATGTCGTACTAATTATTGCCTACACTATTCCGGCCGTATTTATTTCACTGCAACTAACAGGTAATTTTTTACCGCCACTGGGTTTATTTTCTAACCACCTTGAATCAGGTATGCCACTGTTACACAAGCTAGACTTGGTAGTACGTGAACTTGGCTTTGCCGATTACACTGCCGATGTGCCTAACAAGCTAAATATGGTGTTATTTACCTTATCATTGATGATTGGTACGGCTGGTTTACCTCACGTTATTATCCGCTTTTTCACTGTGCCTAAGGTATCAGACGCGCGTTGGTCTGCCGGCTGGGCATTAGTGTTTATTGCACTGTTGTACTTAACTGCACCAGCAGTGGCATCCATGGCGCGGTTAAACTTGTTAACCACCATTTATCCATCAGGTGAAGTAACCAACCCCATTGATTACGCGCATCGCCCGGATTGGGTGAAAAACTGGGAACAAACTGGCTTAATTACCTTTGAAGATAAAAATGGTGATGGCCTGATCCAGTTATATAACGACCAATCAGAAAGCTATAAGCAGGTAGCAACAGAACGGGGTTGGAAAGGTAACGAACTTACCGTAAACAACGATATTCTGGTATTAGCTAACCCTGAAATTGCTAACTTACCCAGTTGGGTTATAGGCTTAATTGCAGCCGGTGGTTTAGCTGCGGCATTATCTACTGCTGCAGGTTTGCTGTTGGCAATATCGTCAGCAATTAGCCATGACTTAATAAAGGGCTCAATTAACCCTAATATTAGTGAAAAGAACGAGTTACGTGCTGCACGTATCTCCATGGCGGTAGCTATAGTCGTCGCCACCTGGCTAGGCATGAACCCACCCGGGTTTGCGGCACAGGTGGTAGCTCTAGCCTTTGGTATTGCTGCAGCATCAATATTCCCAGCGTTAATGATGGGTATATTCTCCAAGCGGGTAAATAATAAAGGTGCCATTGCCGGTATGTTGGCAGGGTTATTGTCAACCATGGTATATATCTTCTTATACTTAGGCTGGTTCTTTATTCCGGGTACCGCCGCCTTTGCTAATACACCAGAAAACTGGTTATTGGGTTCTATGGGTTATGGTATTTCCCCGCTATCGTTTGGTGCTATAGGTGCAATGATTAACTTTATCGTTGCCTTTGCCGTATCGTCAGTAACGGCAGCACCGCCAAAACACATTCAAGAACTGGTTGAAAGTGTTCGTTACCCTAAAGGTGCCGGTGTAGCCACGGGTCACTAAACATGATTAAACGGGCTTTCATGGTGAAGGCCCGTCTTTTTAGGAAATAGCGATGTTTTGGGAATTAATTGCCACCATATTTGCCGGTTTAGGTGCAGCAGGTATTGCATTATTACTGCGTAAACTTAGCCGTAACCGTGCGCCGCGTTGGTTGGTGCCGGTATTTGCTGGTGCAGCCATGCTTGGCTTTCAAATTCAAGGTGAATATAGCTGGTATCAATATCAAGCACAGCGTTTACCCAGTGGCGTGGTGGTGGTTAAAGCGATACAGCAACAAACACCATGGCGGCCTTGGAGTTACCTGTATCCACAAACACTACGTTTTATCGCCGCGGACATTGCTAATGCGTCAGCCAATACTAAAAACCCCGATGTAAAATTGGTTGATCTGTATTTTTTTGAACGCCGTGCTATGGCGCGACGAGTGCCGGTAGTACTGCATTGCACTAAGCATGCTAGAGCCGATTTTAATCAACAACTCGACATCCCACTTTCTGATGCGCCGTTAAACGGTCAGTGGCAACAGCTGGATGCCGACGATGCGCTAATTAGCGCCGTCTGTGCTAGTTAAAAAATGCTAGTTAAACGATATTAGCTAAGCTTTGCTAATTCACCCTGCTTGTTTTTGCCGGAGCCCAAATGGAAGTTGCTGATGTTAGCCGTTTTCTTGCTGAAACCACCCCCTTTGATCAACTAAGCGACAGCGAACTTAGCCAATTATCGGCGCAAATTAATGTGTTTTACTGCCAAGCTCAAGGCAAGGTACGCATCGATTCTGACCGTTTACTTATAGTGCGTACCGGCATATTTTCACTGTATAGCGATCAGCAGCAGTTACTCACTAAGCTACAAAGCGGTGACTTTTACGGTTATCAACAACTGCTTACTGGCTTAGTGGATAATGACACGCTTTTATGTGAAGAAGATGGCTTAATTTATTATCTAGACGCTAAGGCTTTTCATCAATGTCGTTATCAGTACAAAAATATTGATATCTTCTTTCAGCGTTTATTTAGCCGACGTTTACACCAATACCGAGATCAACAACAAAACACCCGCTTTACGCTTAAAATTAGCGATATTATACAACAACATAAAATTGCTATTGCGCCAGAAAAAACCGTACAAGACGCTGCCAAACTGATGTCTGATAGCCGAGTATCATCATTATTAGTTGAAGAAAAAGACAAACTGGTGGGCATTATAACCGATCGTGATTTGCGTAATCGTGTGTTAGCAGAAGGCTTACCGGCCAGTACTCAGGTTGGTCATGTTATGACCCGTCAACCACACAGTATTGATCGTCATGCCTACTTGTATGAAGCTGTACAGCAAATGAGCCAGCATAATATTCATCATTTGCCAGTACTAGAACATGGTGTGTGCTGCGCTATGATCAGTGCCACCGACATTATTCGTAGCCAGCAAGATCATCCGGTTTATCTGATTGGTGAAATTCATCGGCAGCAGAGTGTTGCTGGTTTAGAGCGTTGTAGCCAACAAATAGCCGCACTTGCCATTACGTTGAACAAACAACAAGTGCCAGCGCATGAAGCTGGACATGTTATCACCACTATTACCGACGCCCTTACCCAGCGGTTAATTTATTTAGCTAAACAGCAATTAGGCGAACCACCTTGTGTGTTTAGCTGGTTAGCCTTTGGTTCACAAGCCAGAATGGATCAAAGCTTAAACGCCGATCAAGACAATGCATTGTTACTCGAAAAAGAACCGATTGGTGCGGTTGAAGATTACTTTTCTGCTTTAGCCGAATTTGTTTGTCATGGCCTTGCTCAGTGCGGTATTACGTTGTGCCCCGGCAATATTATGGCCACTAATCCTGAACTACGCTTAAGCTTAAAAGGTTGGTCGGGCCGTTTTACACGCTGGATCGCCACACCAACGCCGGAGGCAATTTTAAAATCGAGTATCTTTTTTGATCTTCGAGTAATCGATGGCAGCAAAGGCTTATTTAATGCCTTACAACAAGATATTTTACAGCGCACCACTGGTGCACCGCTATTTTTATATCATTTAGCTCAAGCCGCCCTGCAGCGCACGGCACCTCTTGGTTTGTTTAAAAACTTTATTTTAGAGCAAGACGGAAAATATAAAAAAGGCTTAGATTTAAAAAAGCGCGGTATCAGCTTACTCACCGATTTAGTACGGGTATATGCCCTATCGGCCGGCATTACTGAAGTAAACACCCGGCGCCGACTACAACAACTGGCCGCACAGGGTATTATTGATAGTAAGGATAGCCAAAACATTAACGATGCCTTTGATTTAATGGCGCAGTTACGCTGGGAAAAACACCAACGCGATCTGATGCAAGGCCATGATGTAAGCAACTTGCTTGATCCAGTGGATATGTCAGGTTTAGCGCGGCATCAGTTAAAAGATGGCTTTGCGGTAATTAACGAAGCGCAAGGGCGTTTAAAGCAGCGCTTTTGTCGAGATATGTAAATGATCAATTGGTGGTGGCGACAAAAAAACCTAACCGACAATGTCGTTACAGGCTTTGCTAGCACCGTATTGCCAGCGGGCAATAGTCTAGTTGAACAGAGTAACTTTCTCGCGTTAGATTTAGAATTAACCGGCCTAAACCCAAGCAAAGACTATATTGTTAGCATTGGTTGGGTGCCAATACGTCAACAAGAAATTGTATTAGCAGAGGCTAAACACTATTTAATAAATAGCCCAATAAGTGTCGGCCAAAGCGCTATTTATCATGGCCTGCATGATAACCAACTAAAACAGGGTATTGACATAAAAACGGTATTAACCGAACTATTACGCCAATATGCAGGTTATGTATTTGTTGCCCACCACAGTAAATTAGATGAACAGTTTTTGCGGGTAGCCTGTAAACGCAGTTTTGGTAAAGCGCCGCGCTTTAAATTTGTTGATACCATGCAAGTAGAATGGCAGCGCCTATTACGCCAAGGTAAGGTAGTAAAGCATGATGCATTAAAGCTATCTAGCTGCTTACAGCGCCATGGTTTGCCAGTTATGCCTAATCATCACGCACTTGAAGACGCATACAGCTGTGCGCTGTTACTACTTAGCCAGCTAAGGCTTGGCGGCAATAATATGACCTTAGCTGACTTATATTTATTGTCGCGTTAAAAGCGTTATTTTAACCCTAACCTTATATTAAAGGCTTTTGCATATATACCGCCTGTTGGCCAGTATAGCTGTGCAGCGCTTGCTGGCCCTGATCACTTGTTACCGCTACTGTGCTAAACCCATTCCGTTGCCAATACGGCACCGCTCCCTGCACGGCAACTAAAGCTAAATTGGTTAGTCCACGCTCAGCAGCAAAGCGCAGCGCTTGTTGTAATAATTGTTGCGCCAAGCCTAAACCTCTAGCACGGTTGTCTACCGCCATATCATGTAAATACAGCGTATTAGCATTAACAACTTGTTTAAAGGGGCTTCCTAACGGCGCAATGTCGCCAATCATCGCGGGATAACTTAATAAGTACGCCAATACGTGTTTAGCATTACTTTCAGCTAACCAGCAGCTCTGCGGTTGTGCAGCTAAGCGTTGGTTTAACAGCTCAGGCGCCTCAAACAGTGCATCGCTGTAACAGCTGTCTTGAATGGTTATTACTGCGGGTAAATCAGCCGGCGTTATTAATCGAATGGTTGTCACGTGTACTACTCTGTAATTAATTTAATAACCTTGCAGGGGTTACCTGCGGCAACTACACCGGGCGGAATATCTTTACTCACAACGCTACCCGCCGCAATTACGCTGCCAGCACCAATAGTTACGCCGGGTAAAATAATGGCACCACCGCCTAGCCAAACGTCATCGCCAATAACGACCGGTAAGGCTTGTTCCAGTAAAGTACGCCGTTTTATTGGCTCTAACGGATGGTTTACCGTATAAATTTGTACTGCTGGGCCAAAAAATACATTATTACCGATATGCACCGGCGCGACATCCAACACCACGCAATTAAAATTAAAAAACACTTTATTGCCCGCGTGAATGTTATAGCCGTAGTCGCAAAAAAACGGGGGTTCAATATAGAAATGTTTACCGGTGTCGGGCAACCAGTGACTTAATAGGCTTCGCCGCAGTACCGCATCGTCAGGCGAACTTTGGTTAAATTGGTGTTGATAACGCCTCGCTAGCGCACGTTCAGCAACTAAGGCTTTATCTAACGGGTTATACCACTGCCCTGCTAACATTTTTTGCTTTTCTGTTGGCATAGATGGCTCCCAAACAGTTTATTTCAGCATAAAAAAAGGCGCCGCAGCGCCTTTTCTCAAGTAGTTAAGCTTATTTAGCGCGGCTACGGTATTCGTCGGTACGGGTGTCAATTTCAATCTTGTCACCTTCATCTACAAATGCTGGAACCATTAACTCAAAACCAGTTTCAATTTTAGCTGGCTTTAACACTTTACCTGAGGTATCACCACGGGCTGCAGGTTCGGTGTAAATTACTTTGCGTACTACTACAGTTGGCAAGTCTACAGAAATAGGACGCTCGTTGTAGAACACCACTGAACACTCCATACCGTCAACCAGGTATTTAAGTGCTTCAGTCATGTTTTCGGCTTCAACTTCAAACTGGTTATATTCCTGATCCATAAATACATACATAGGATCAGCGAAATAAGAATAGGTTACTTCTTTAGTTTCTAATAAAACCTGTTCAAACTTGTCATCAGCACGGTATACCGTTTCCATGCCCTGACCATTTAACAGGTTTTTCATTTTCATTTTAACAACGGCTGAGTTACGGCCTGATTTATTAAATTCGGCTTTTAAAATTACCATCGCTTCGGTGCCAACCATTATTACCTGACCCGCGCGAAGTTCTTGAGCTACTTTCATCATGACTGTTATATCTTCTCGTTAGGAAAAATTGTGACGTATTATAAATTTTTTTTCAGCAAAGTGCACGAGGTTGCTAGCAAGATCCCCATTTAAGGTTAACTCTGTGTGCCACTTTAGGTTATGTTCGGCTATCTGCGGCAATAATGCACTAAATACTTGCCAACTGTCGGCTAAATCAGCAGTTGTATTCCACGCTAGCCAGAATTCCTGTACTATTTCAGCCATGTTTTCTGACATTTTTTCGCAATAACGCTGCATAAATGCCTTAAGTTTATCTAAATGTGCTTGCTCGGCTTGACGATAAATTTGCCAAATAAAGGGTTTAGCCGCCCAATGTGCGCGGATTATTGAGTCTTCACCGCGAACAAAATTAACATCACAAGCCCATAGTAGCTTGTCATAATTATCTTGCGCCATAAACGGCAGCACTTTGAGCCGAAGCGCACCTAGCGTTATATCCCCACTGGCAGCTAGCGCAGGATATAAGCTCAACAGTTGTTGTGCTAACACGCCCTCGGGTACCAGGCATAATATTGATCGGTCTGAATGCTGCCAGTACTGTAATAAGCTATCGATTTTAGGATGATCGTAGGCAAACAAGGAAATTTTTTGTTGATAGTTAATACTGTTAGTTATGCCTAGATCGCACCAAAATTTATGCTGTAAATCTGCGTTAGCGATAAATTGTTCCGCGCACTGACGTAAATCTTTCTCTTGCAACAAGCCACCCGTAGCAGAAGTAAAACCCGGGAAGTAAAAGTGTTTATCTAAGGCTAAATGCGGTTGTGGTGAGGGCAACGCGTGACAGCCTTCTACCCAAGATTCAGCCGATAAATATTCTAAATTCAACCATAAAGGTTTTACCGGCTGTGCTGTCATTAGTTGCTGATATGGCATAGGAATAGTGCAGGCTAAGGCTTCAATAACGACATCGGCAACAGCGTTTTTCTGCCAGTCAGTTGTGGTTGACCACAAGCATATTGTTACGCCAGCAAGTTGCTGCACTGCTAGATTGGTATCTAATTGAGGGCAAATTTTGGCAAAACTGGCTAAATCATCAACCCATAGTTTAACGGCGATATTGTGTTCAGTCGCTAATTGTCGGCTTAAACGCCAACAAATACCGATATCGCCAAAGTTGTCGATAACGGCACAAAAAATATCCCAACGCCAATTTACTAATGTCGTCATTAATTAGGCTCATTTTCGGTTAATTCAGACGGATATAATGCAAGAAGACCACTTTTCCCCTGGATATCGCCGATAAGCCAGATTTGCTCAAACGGATGCTGTTTGGGCATATTTAACCGTTTGCAATTGCTGAGTATGTCTTGTCGGGTCCACAGTGGGTTAGCATTACGGATCACTAGCCAAACTCGGTCGGAATTATATATTTTCTCTGCTTTGTTGCTGATCAGTCGATTAAGTGCCGCCACTAGCCTACGCTCTGGTGGTGTGCGCAGTAATGCAATCAACTCTTTATGAATATTATCGCCAATTTCACGGCCAAGAATAAGCATGGCTTCGGCTTCACTGCCATATAAGTGGGCTATTTCTAAATCAAGCCGTTGTTCAGCTAAGTAACATGACACATCAGGCTGCGACGGTTCGTTATGCCAAATATGGCGCATTTCAATACCAAAACGCTGTTCATATAAACGCATAAATAACCGTGCTGCGTCATGCTCTAAGCGAATTTTCTCTTCACTTCCGTTCATGTTCGCTATTAAGTTTCTGCTTTAAATCTTCATAACCGCCTTTATTAACCACATTGCTGTAGCCAAGTTGCTGTAAGGTTTCTAGCGCTACATCGGCTCGTCGACCGCTTTTACAATATACGGCGATTGGGGTGTCCTTACTTAGGTTGAGCTTGGCTACACCCGATGCAATCTCGGTATGAGGAATATTAACGGTATTAACAAGATGACCAGCGGCATATTCATCTGCGCTTCGCACATCAATCCATACCGTCTGTGGCGGTGTTGCTGTACAAGCTGTAATTACCAACAGCAATAAAGCTATTAACGTTTTCATTAGCACGGCTCCAAACAATAATTAAATAATATTCACGGGTGTAAAATAGTAACGCCAAACCTCTACTACCACAGGTACTATCGACAATAACAAGATAACACCCATGCTAATGTTGAAAATACGTTGAAAGATAGCTTTGGTTAACAATGAGCGCAGCGCAGCACCAAACACTAACCATAAACCAACACAGGGAAACGCCATCAATAAAAATGCCAGCGTAATAACGCTAACATCAATCCAATATACGCCGCCGACCACAGTAAAAGCGGCCACAGCACTACTGGCCATCACCCACGCTTTACCGTTAATCCACTGAAATAACGCTGCTTGGATAAAACTAAAGGGTTTACTTTTGCCCTGCTCTATCGATTTGGGCTCAGCACTAGCAATTTTCCAAGCCAACCATATAAGGTAAGCAACGCCTAATACTTTAATTAGCTGATGTAAATGTGGATAACGCTCAAACACCACACCAAAACCTAGCCCGACCAACATCACCATCAACGGGAAACCCAAACAAATGCCAAGCCAATGTGGCACGCTGGCTTTAACGCCATAATTCATGCCTGATGACATGATCATGACGTTATTTGGCCCAGGCGTAATAGTGGTTGAAAAGGCAAAGAACAATACCGCTAAAAAAAGTTCCATGATAAACCTGCAGTTTAAGTAAGCTGTAATGGTTAACAATAATACCAGAGTCAACTGGCAATAAATAACTATAACAAGACTTTACATCGTTAAACACTTTGCATCGTTAAATATTTGTGTCATGTTATATAAGCAGTACTTGCTAGGTTGGTAACAACCTAATATGCAAGGCAATAACATATTCACACTTAACACCGTAAAATATAATATAACTACAGTAATGGAGCATGTATGAATAAGATTATTGGTTTAGCGCTATTAGTTGCCGGAGCTATTTTGCTATATTTTGGCTACACCGAGTACAACTCTACCGCTTCACAGGTAACAGAAATGGTAACCGGTAACCCAACCGACAATTCAATTTGGTTTTTAGTCGGTGGCGCTATTGCCGCCATTGTTGGTCTTGGTGTGTTACTGAAAAAGTAATAACAATAAAAAAAGCCGCTACTGTACTAACCAGAACAGTAGCGGCCTTTTTATACAGATATATTTTACTCTTCTTCTTTACCCCAGCTGTCACGCAAGCCTACGGTGCGATTAAACACCAACTTGTCAGCGCTTGAATCACAATTATCGGCGCAGTAATAACCTTCTCGCTCAAATTGATAAGCCTGCTCTGGTTGTGCATTTTTCAACGATGGCTCTGCCAAACCGTGTTTTACTACTAACGAGTCCGGGTTAACTACCGTAAGAAAGTCTTCTTCGGCTGCGGGGTTAGTGCAACTAAACAGTCGATCATATACACGAAACTCTACAGGTAAAGCCTGAGTTGCCTCTACCCAATGAATAACACCACGCACTTTACGGCCATCGGCTGGATTGTTGCCTAAGGTTTCAGGTAAATAGCTGCATTTTAATTCAACTATATTACCCTCTGCATCTTTAATCATTTCATCAGCATGAATAACATAAGCATTACGTAAACGCACATCGCCATTTAAAACTAAGCGTTTGTACTTTTTATTAGCTTCTTCTTTAAAATCGGCACGGTCGATAAACACTACTGGGCCAAATGGCAGTTTACGGCTACCCATGGTCTCGTCTTTAGGGTGGTTAGCCGCGTCAATCCATTCGATACCATCTGATGGGTAGTTAGTAATCGTAACTTTAAGCGGCTCTAGCACTGCCATCGCACGCGGCGCCTTGCTATCGAGATCTTCACGAATACAGGCTTCAAGCGCGCTCATTTCAATCACGTTATCTTGCTTGGTAACACCAATCCGCTTAGCAAACTCGCGTATCGCTGCCGGTGTATAACCACGGCGACGTAAACCGGCAATAGTTGGCATGCGCGGGTCATTCCAACCAGATACCACATTTTTTTCGACTAAGGTTTGCAGTTTACGCTTGCTCATTACCGCGTATTCGAGATTTAAGCGCGAAAACTCAATCTGCTGCGGATGACAGGCAATAGTAATATTGTCTAAGATCCAGTCATACAAACGGCGGTTATCTTGAAACTCTAACGTACACAGTGAATGAGTAATACCTTCTAACGCATCAGAGATACAATGCGTAAAGTCGTACATCGGGTAAATGCACCACTTATCGGCGGTTTGATGGTGATGAGCAAATTTAACACGGTAAATAACCGGATCGCGCATACACATAAAGCTAGAGGCCATATCAATTTTGGCCCGCAATGAGCAATCGCCCTCTTTAAAACCACCAGCGCGCATTTTTTCGAACAACGCTAAGTTTTCAGCTGGGCTGGTATCACGGCTTGGGCTATTTTTACCTGGCTGAGTTAAATTACCGCGATACTCACGCATTTGCTCGCCATTTAAAAAACAGACATAAGCTAAGCCTTTGTTGATCAGCTCTACGGCATAGCCATACAAGGCATCAAAATAGTCTGAAGAATAGCGCACTGCGCCATCCCACTGAAAACCTAACCAATTAACGTCTTGCTGAATAGAGTTAACAAACTCGACGTTTTCTTTTTCTGGGTTAGTATCATCAAAACGTAGGTTACATTTACCCTGATAGTCTTGCGCAATACCAAAGTTAAGACAGATAGACTTGGCATGACCAATGTGCAAATAGCCGTTTGGCTCAGGCGGAAAACGCGTTTGCACTGCGCTATGTTTGCCTGAAGCTAGATCGGTATCAATAATTTGCCGGATAAAATTGCTGGGGCGATGTTCAACGTCCGCCATAAAATACTCTGTCCTTTTTACGCTAAAACTTAGTTAAGATGCGGCATTATAGCAGCAGAAACCACGCTGGCTACTACCACCGCCATGAAAAACATTGCCTTGCGCTAGTTTTATAGCAATAAAAAAACCCGCTGTAGCAGCGGGCTTTTTAGCAAGCTAATAGCAGGTATTACCAGCCAGTTAACTCTTTCAGTGCTTTACCAATGTCAGCTAAGCTTTTCACGGTTTTAACACCTGCGTCTTCTAACGCAGCAAATTTTTCTTCAGCTGTACCTTTACCACCAGAGATGATAGCACCGGCGTGGCCCATACGCTTACCAGCAGGTGCAGTAACACCAGCAATATAAGATACTACAGGCTTAGTCACGTGAGCTTTAATATAAGCTGCAGCTTCTTCTTCAGCTGAACCACCAATTTCACCGATCATTACGATAGCTTCAGTTTGTGGATCTTCCTGGAATAATTTCAGAATATCAATGAAGTTAGAACCTGGAATTGGGTCGCCACCAATACCAACACAGGTAGACTGGCCAAAACCGTAATCAGTAGTTTGCTTAACGGCTTCATACGTCAGCGTACCTGAACGTGAAACAATACCAACTTTACCTGGCAAGTGAATATGACCTGGCATGATACCAATTTTACATTCGCCCGGTGTGATAACGCCTGGGCAGTTAGGGCCAATTAATACTACACCTAACTCGTCACATTTTACTTTCGCATCTAGCATGTCCAGTGTAGGAATGCCTTCAGTGATACAAACGATCAGTTTAATACCGCCGTTTGCCGCTTCTAAGATAGAGTCTTTACAAAATGCTGCTGGTACATAGATTACTGATGCCGTTGCACCAGTGGCAGCTACTGCTTCAACAACAGTATTAAATACTGGTAAGCCTAAGTGAACTTGACCACCTTTACCTGGCGTTACACCGCCAACCATCTTAGTACCGTAAGCAATGGCTTGCTCAGAGTGGAAAGTACCCTGTGCGCCAGTAAAACCCTGACAAATTACTTTAGTATCTTTATTAATTAAAACGCTCATTGCTTACCCCTTATGCCTTAGCCGCTGCAACAACTTTCTGAGCAGCGCCTGTTAGGTCTGTATCAGCGATAATGTTCAGGCCGCTTTCAGACAGCACCTTAGCACCTAATTCTGCGTTGTTACCTTGCAGACGTACCACTACTGGTACTTTAACGCCGACTTCTTTAACCGCGCCGATAACACCTTCCGCAATCATATCGCAACGTACGATACCGCCGAAAATGTTGATGAAAACGGCTTTAACCGCATCGTCAGACAGGATAATTTTGAACGCTTCAACTACGCGCTCTTTAGTTGCACCACCGCCAACGTCTAAGAAGTTAGCTGGCTCGCCACCGTGCAATTTAACGATGTCCATAGTACCCATTGCTAGGCCGGCACCGTTAACCATACAACCAATGTCGCCACCTAGAGCTACATAGTTCAGTTCCCATGCAGCAGCATGTGCTTCACGCGGATCTTCTTGTGATGGATCTTGCATCGCTTTTAATTCTGGATGACGGTACAACGCGTTACCATCAACCACTAACTTAGCGTCTAAACAATGTAAGTCGCCAGCCGGTGTAATAACCAATGGGTTAACTTCTAATAAGGCTAAGTCTTTATCTTTAAACAGTTGAGCTAAACCCATGAAAATTTTCACGAACTGGTTAATCTGTTTGCCTTCTAAGCCTAATTTGAACGCTAATTCACGGCCTTGGTATGGTTGAGCGCCAACCAGAGGATCAACCGCTGCTTTCAGGATTTTTTCTGGTGTTTCGTGGGCAACAGTTTCAATTTCAACGCCACCTTCAGTTGATGCCATAAACACGATACGACGTGATGAGCGATCAACTACTGCACCTAAATACAATTCTTTAGCGATATCTGTGCAAGGCTCAACCAGAATACGGCTAACAGGCTGACCTTTTTCGTCTGTCTGGTAAGTTACCAGATTTTTACCAAGCCATTTTTCTGCGAATGCCTTGATGTCTTCTTTGCTCTTAACCAGTTTTACGCCGCCCGCTTTACCGCGACCACCAGCGTGAACCTGAGCTTTGACAACAAACATATCGCCGCCGATTTTGTCTGCAGCTGCTACCGCTTCTTCAACTGTAGCTGCGGCAATGCCTTTAGATACAGGCAAACCATACTGGGCAAACAGTTGCTTACCCTGATACTCGTGCAAATTCATGGCTATTTTCCGTTCATTTGAATATGGAAGCTGTCCGTTATGGTACAGCCTGACGTTTGATCGGCACGTATTATAATACCAACCACTAAGATAAAAAATGCTGTTGTAGCAAAACAACAGCATTTTTAGTTAATTTCACTGAATAATTAAATATCCAGCAGAATACGGGTAGGGTCTTCTAACAATTCTTTAATTGTTACCAAGAAACCAACAGATTCTTTACCGTCGATAATACGGTGATCATATGACAGCGCTAAATACATCATTGGCAAAATTTCCATCTTGCCATCAACAACCATTACGCGATCCTGAATTTTGTGCATACCCAGAATAGCTGACTGTGGTGGGTTAATTATTGGCGTAGACATTAACGAGCCAAACACACCACCGTTAGTGATGGTGAAGTTACCGCCAATTAAGTCATCCATAGCTAATTTGCCATCACGACCTTTTAACGCTAACGCTTTAATGGCCTGTTCAATTTCAGCCAAGTTCATTTTATCGCAATCGCGCAATACCGGCGTTACTAAACCACGTGGCGTAGATACCGCGATACTTACGTCAAAGTAGTTATGATAAACGATATCGTCACCATCAATGGCTGCGTTAACTTCTGGGAAGCGCTTTAATGCTTCAGTTACCGCTTTCACATAAAATGACATAAAGCCTAAACGAATACCGTGACGCTTTTCAAACACGTCTTGATACTGCTTACGCAAGTCCATAATTGGCTTCATGTTAACTTCGTTAAACGTGGTTAACATGGCGGTAGAGTTTTTCGCTTCTAATAAACGGTTGGCAATAGTTTTGCGTAAACGTGTCATAGGCACACGTTTTTGGCTACGATCGCCAACCGGTGCTACAACTGTCGCAGCTGCAACTGGTGCGGCTTTCGCTGGTGCACCGGCAACAAACTTCTCTACGTCTTCTTTGGTCACACGGCCATTTTTGCCGCTACCCTTAATTTTGTTAGCATCTAAGCCTTTTTCTGCAATCATGCGACGTACTGATGGGCTTAACGCATCATCATTACTGTCATCTGCAGTAGCCGCAGGTGCGGTATCCGCTTTAGCTGCTGGTGCCGCGTCAGCTTTAGCAGCAGGTGCACCACCGGCTTGCATGTTACCGATAACTTGCTCTGCTAATACCGTAGCGCCAGTGTCATGAATGATTTCGCCCATTACGCCATCGGCTTGAGCAACAACTTCAAGTACCACTTTGTCGGTTTCAATATCAACTAATACCTGATCGCGTGTAACGGCTTCGCCTGTTTTAACGTGCCAGGTGGCGATGGTTGCATCTGCAACGGATTCTGGAAGTACGGGTACTTTAATTTCCACTTTTTCACCTTTTACCGGTTGGTCTTATTTTGTTTAATCGGCCCAATCTGGGCCGATCAATCTATTATTTAATGCTCAACGCGTCGTTTACTAACGCTTGCTGCTGTTTGTTGTGTACAGATAAATAACCTACAGCAGGCGATGACGATGCATCGCGACCAGCATAAGTAAGGTTACCCGCTTTAGGAATTGCAGCACGGAAGTGATGCTGGCTACAATACCAAGCGCCTTGGTTTTGCGGCTCTTCCTGACACCAAACATAGTCAGTAACATGTTGATACTGGCTCAATACTGCTGCCATTTCTTCATGTGGGAACGGATATAACTGTTCTACACGAACAATAGCAACGTCTGTTTGTTCACGCTTACGGCGCTCTTCTAGCAAGTCGTAATAAACCTTACCACTACAGAACACCACTCGCTTCACATCAGCTGGCTTAAGATCATCAATTTCGCCAATCACGTTATGAAACTTACCATCGGCCAACTCTTCTAACGTTGAGGTTGCCAATGGGTGACGTAACAATGATTTAGGCGACATAACAATGAGTGGCCGACGCATTGGGCGAACCATCTGCCGGCGTAGCATATTGTACACTTGCGCAGGTGTGGTAGGCACACAGACTTGCATATTATGATCAGCACATAATTGTAAAAAGCGTTCTAAGCGCGCAGACGAGTGCTCTGGGCCTTGGCCTTCATAGCCGTGTGGCAGCAATAATGTTAAACCGCATAACCGGCCCCACTTTTGCTCACCTGAACTTAAGAACTGGTCAATAACTACCTGAGCACCGTTAGCAAAGTCACCGAACTGACCTTCCCAAATTACCATAGCGCGTGGCTCAGCAGTGGCGTAACCATATTCAAAGGCCATTACGGCTTCTTCTGACAATGCAGAGTCGTATACCTGGAATGGGCCTTGGTCTTTACTGATATGCTCAAGCGGCGTGTATACCGAACCGTCAGTTTGGCTATGCAGCGCAGCGTGACGATGGAAAAAAGTACCACGGCCAGAATCTTGACCAACAATACGTACTCGGCTACCTTCAGCCACAATTGATGCATAAGCTAAGATTTCAGCAAAACCCCAATCAATTTTCTTTTCACCAGTTAACATTAACGCTCGGTCTTCGTAAACACGACCAACCTGACGCTGCAGCACGTGGTTTGCGGGAATACGCGTCGCTTCTTTACCAAGCGTAACCAGCTTGTCTACCGACATGCTAGCATCGTATGCACTATCCCAATCACGGCCTAAAAACGGTGTCCAGTCGGACGAGGCAGAAGTAACCGCTTTACGCTCTTCTACTACACAATCGCCTTTATCTAACGCATCACGATATTGTTCAACTAGCGCGCTAATTTGCTCATCGCTGAATAACCCTTCCGCTACCAGCTTTTTCGCGTAAATTTCGCGTGCGGTTGGATGTTTTTTAATTTTTTGGTACATCAATGGCTGCGTTGCATTTGGCTCGTCCGCTTCGTTATGGCCGTTACGGCGATAACATACTAAGTCGATAACCACATCACGCTTAAAGGTATTGCGGTAATCTACCGCCAACTGCGCCACAAAAACTACCGCCTCTGGATCATCGCCATTAACGTGGAAAATAGGTGCCTGCACCATTTTCGCAATGTCAGTACAGTATTCTGTTGAGCGCGTGTCTTCTGGGTTAGACGTTGTGAAACCCACTTGGTTGTTAATAACAATACGTACCGTGCCGCCCACTTTAAACGCGCGCGTTTGCGAGATGTTAAAGGTTTCTGCTACTACACCTTGGCCAGCAAATGCCGAGTCGCCATGAATAGTAATAGGTAGGGCTAATGAACCATCGGTACAACCACGACGGTCTAAGCGAGCACGGATTGACCCCATAACTACGGGGTTTACAATTTCTAAATGCGAAGGGTTAAACGCCAATGCTAAGTGTACATTGCCACCTGCGGTAGCAAAATCAGATGAGAAACCCATATGATATTTAACATCACCGGCACCGACTACTTCGTATTTACCGGCGAATTCATCAAATAGTTTTGATGGGTTTTTGCCTAGCACGTTAATAAGTGTATTTAAACGACCACGGTGCGCCATACCAATTACGCAATCTTTCGCGCCCTGCTCACCAGCGTGATGAATCATCGCTTTAAGCATTGGGATCATGGCATCGCCGCCTTCTAAACCAAAACGCTTTGCGCCTGGAAATTTAGAAGATAAGTATTTTTCAAGACCATCAGCTGCAACTAACCCATTTAAAATGCGGGTTTTAGTTGGCTTATCATACGAAGGTGTTGATTGATTGGCTTCAAGTCGCTGTTGGATCCAGCGCTTTTCGTCAGTAGAAACAATGTGCATATACTCCGCACCGATAGAACCACAATAGGTTTTCTCTAATGCTTTGTATAGCTCACCCAGTTTCATGGTTTCTTTACCTACGGCAAAAGAGCCCACATTAAACTCGGTATCAAAGTCGCTTTCTGACAAATCATGGTGCGATAATTCTAAATCACGCACTCTTGATTGTTGCCATAACCCTAACGGATCTAAATTGGCTTGCTGATGACCGCGAAAGCGGTAAGAGTTAATCAGCTGTAACACCTTCACCTGACGGCTATCGGCGGCGGTGGCAGAATTGACCACCACCACTTCGCGATGCTTATTACGAGCAAGTTCAGAGAACTGCTGCCTTACGTCAGAATGACGGGTTTCAAGATCGACACCGTCAAGCTTTGGCAATTTAGCGAAAAACTCACGCCATTCATCGCCAACGCTGGTAGGTTCAGCCAAGTAGGATTCATACAGCTCATCGACGTAGGCCATATTGCCGCCGCCAAGATGAGAAGACTCTAGCCATGCCTTCATTACACCTTCGTGCATTTAGTAGTTTCCCTTAATTTCCGCGCACCTGGAAAAATAGCAAAAAAACAGCCTGTTCGCAGGTTACCAGGCCGTTTTTTACTTACATACCAAAAAAGGGCGCATTACAGCGCCCGATTTAACAACATAGATTTAATTTTACCAATTGCTTTGGTTGGGTTCAAACCTTTAGGGCATACGTTAACGCAATTCATGATGCCATGGCAGCGGAATACGCTGAATGCATCATCTAGATCGTTTAAACGCTGCTCTGTTGCTGTATCACGGCTATCTGCCAAGAAACGGTATGCATTTAGCAAACCGGCCGGGCCGATAAACTTCTCTGGGTTCCACCAAAATGATGGGCAAGAGCTTGAACAACACGCACATAAAATACACTCGTACAGGCCGTCAAGTTTAGCACGTTCTTCCGGCGACTGCAGAAACTCACCGGCTGGTGGTAACTTGCTGTCGTTAATCAAATACGGCTTCACTTTTTCATACTGCGTATAAAACTGGCTCATATCAACCACAAGGTCACGCACTACCGGTAAACCTGGTAATGGACGAACAACAATTTTGCCGCCTTTAGTGCCCGCTGCAGTTAATGGCGTAATACAAGCTAGACCATTTTTACCATTAATATTCACACCATCTGAGCCGCAGACGCCTTCACGACAGCTACGACGAAACGATAATGTTGGGTCTTGCTCTTTCAACTTGATTAGTGCATCAAGCACCATCATGTCGCGTCCTTCAGGATTATCTAACGTGTAATCCTGCATCCGTGGTGCTTTATCAACATCAGGGTTGTAACGATAGATTGAGAAAACTAACTTCTTCATCGCTGTGCCCTCTTAATATGTACGTGCTTTGGGCGGGAAGGCATCACGGAACTTAGGTTCCAAGTTGACTTCGCGCTTACTCATTGTTTCGGTTTCTGGTGTATAAACACTGTGACATAACCAGTTTTCATCATCGCGATCTGGGAAGTCAAAGCGAGCATGTGCACCGCGGCTTTCAGTACGGAAATTTGCAGCTACTGCAGTAGAAAATGCCGTATCCATTAGGTTATCTAGCTCTAAACATTCAATACGCTGAGTATTAAAATCTGAGCTCTTGTCATCTAAGCGGGCGAATTTCAACCGTTCACGAATTTCTTTTAACTGCTCTAAACCTTCAGCCATAGCTTTACCTTCACGGAATACCGAGAAGTTTAGCTGCATACACTGCTGTAAGTCTTTCTTAATTTGTACAGGGTCTTCACCTTGACCAGGTGTCGTTGCTTCCCAGCGGCGAACACGTACTAACGCCGCGTCAATATCTGACTGCGATGCATCACGAGTTTCAGTGTTTGCCGCAAGTGCTTCACCTAAATGTAAGCCAGTCGCCCGACCAAATACAACTAAGTCTAGTAACGAGTTACCACCTAAACGGTTAGCACCGTGCACTGATACACAAGCAATTTCGCCACAAGCAAATAAACCTTTTACGATTGGCGTTGAACCATCGGCTTTAGGTGCAAGTACTTGACCATGAACGTTGGTGGGAATACCACCCATCATATAGTGACAAGTAGGAATAACCGGAATTGGCTCTTTAGTTGGGTCAACGTGAGCGAAAGTTTTTGATAGTTCGCACACACCTGGTAGACGACTTTCTAATACTTCTGCGCCTAAGTGATCCAGTTTTAACTTAAGGTGAATACCCCAAGGGCCTTCACAACCACGGCCTTCACGAATTTCGGTCATCATTGAACGTGCAACCACGTCACGGCTAGCTAAGTCTTTGGCGTTTGGTGCGTAGCGCTCCATAAAACGTTCGCCATCTTTATTTAGCAAGTAACCGCCTTCGCCGCGACAACCTTCAGTAACTAATGTACCCGCACCAGCAATACCGGTCGGGTGAAATTGCCACATTTCCATATCTTGTAATGGTACACCAGCACGGATTGCCATGCCGATACCATCACCGGTATTAATATGAGCATTAGTGGTAGACGCATAAATGCGCCCTGCACCACCGGTAGCTAATACTGTAGCTTTTGCCTTGAAATAAACGATTTCGCCGGTTTCAATATCAATAGCAGTACAGCCAACGATAGTGCCGTCTTGGTTTTTCACTAAATCAAGTGCATACCACTCAGAAAATACCTGAGTTTTGTTCTTTACGTTTTGCTGATAAAGCAAGTGCAACAAAGCATGGCCAGTACGGTCAGCTGCTGCTGCGGTACGAGCGGCTTGCTCACCGCCAAAATTCTGCGATTGACCACCAAATGGGCGCTGATACACGCGACCATTTTCAAAACGAGAAAACGGTAAACCCATATTTTCTAGTTCAGTTATCGCTTCTGGTCCGGTTTTACACATATATTCGATAGCATCTTGGTCGCCGATATAATCAGAACCTTTAACAGTATCAAACATGTGCCATTCCCAGTTATCTGGGTGGCTATTACCTAACGCAACTGTAATACCGCCTTGGGCAGAAACAGTGTGTGAACGCGTTGGGAATACTTTTGATAATAGTGCGCAGGTTAAACCTGACTCAGTAATTTGCAATGCGGCGCGCATACCAGCACCACCTGCACCAATTACAATGGCATCAAACTCTCTTACTGGAATAGTCACTTAAGCACCCCACAAAACAAACAGGCCTACCGCTACATAAGCGAAAACCAGGGTATAAAGGAAGAATTGTAATACAGCACGTAATGCTGGTGACTTAACGTAGTCAGTTAGCACTTGCCATAAACCGATGCGGGTGTGCACAGCAATAGAAATTAACGCTAACAAAGTAAAAACTTTAACCAGAATATTGGCAAACAAACCATGCCAAATTTCAAAGGTTATTTCTGGGGTGCAAAGAAAGAAACCCAGAATAAACACGATATAGAGTGTCAGTACAACCGCCGTTGCACGTAGTGACACAAAATCCTGCACGCCGTCGCGTTTAAGGCTTGCTTGGTTTAAAACCATAACCAGACTCCTGCTAATACTGCTAATACTAACCACAGTGCAATAGTCACTTTGGCGCTTATATCACCTGATTTAAGCTCTTCCCAGTGTCCTAAATCCATAACCAAGTGACGGATACCGCCAACTAGGTGATAAAGCAGAACAGTGATAGTGCCCCAGGCTATAAACTTAGCGAGGTGAGATGTCATCAGCTCTTTGACGAAGTCAAAGCTCTGTTGGTCTTGTAGCGAATAAGCCCAAGCCCAAATGACGAATACCAAAGCAAAAAATAATGCTACGCCGGTAACCCGGTGCAAAATTGACGCTATGGCCGCTGCCGGAAACGATATGGTAGAAAGGTCGAGATTTACTGGTCTTTGTTTTTTCACAGTGCTTGCCCATCGATGCCCATAATCGAGCTCTTGTTGTCATTGTCGTTGTCATTGCTGTATAAACAGTCAACACCCAAAATCAATACACCTTATCGCCCAAACTGGATCAGTGTTGCCAGACAGCCGAAAAAGTGCTTGCCGAGTGAACTGTTTAAAAACCGCATTAGTATATATTTCGTAAGCTGTTATTACAATTTTTGTTTGGTTTTACTGAAAAATAGTCGTATTCGAAACATTACACATTTTGTCCATGAGAGCAATAATACTAGAGTCGAATACTTATTAAGCAAATATTCATTAAAATTGACTTTATGGGGGCATTTGCAGTTAGAATAGCGGCCAACTTGCAAAATTCCTTTAACCCGATACTACAACAACAGGAGAAATCCAATGGCAGATAAAAAGGCCGTCGTGCAGATCGATGGGAAATCGTTCGAGTTGCCAATATACTCGGGCAGCGCTGGCACTGACGTAATTGATGTTCGTGCCTTGGGTCAGCATGGTTATTTCACCTTTGATCCGGGTTTTATGTCTACCGGTTCTTGTGAATCAAAAATCACCTACATTGATGGTGATAACGGTGTGTTATTACATCGTGGTTATCCGATTGAACAACTGGCAGATCATTCAGACTATTTAGAAGTATGCTACCTGTTGTTAGAAGGCGAGTTACCAAACGCAGAACAATATAATCATTTCAAAGGCACCATTACCCGCCACACAATGGTACATGAAAAAATTGCGGCCTTTTTCCAAGGTTTCCGCGTAGATGCGCACCCTATGGCAATGCTGTGCGGTGTGGTTGGTGCAATGTCGTCTTTTTACCATTCCGATTTAGACATTAATGACCCAGAGCAACGTAAACGCAGCGCCCATCGCTTAATTGCCAAGATGCCTACGTTGTCAGCCATGGCATATAAATACACCGTCGGTCAGCCTTTTGTGCATCCACGTAACGATTTAAGCTATTCAGCAAACTTCTTACATATGATGTTTTCGGTACCTGCAGAAGAATACGTAGTTAGCCCCGTTTTAGCTAAGGCCATGGATCGTATTTTTATGCTGCATGCTGATCACGAGCAAAATGCGTCTACCTCAACAGTACGTTTAGCGGGCTCATCAGGTGCTAACCCATATGCATGTATTGCCGCGGGCGTAGCCTCACTTTGGGGGCCTGCACATGGCGGCGCCAACGAAGCTTGCTTAAAAATGTTACAACAAATTGGCTCTGTTGACCGTATTCCAGAATACGTTGCCCGTGCCAAAGATAAAGATGACTCATTCCGCTTAATGGGCTTTGGTCACCGCGTGTATAAAAACTTTGACCCACGTGCCAAAGTAATGCGCGATACCTGCCATGAAGTATTAAAAGAGCTAAACGTTAAAGATCCGCTGTTAGATGTAGCAATGGAACTAGAGCGTATTGCGCTGGAAGACCCGTACTTCATCGAGAAGAAACTGTATCCGAACGTTGATTTCTACTCAGGTATTATCTTAAAAGCAATTGGTATTCCAACGAGCATGTTTACTGTGATTTTTGCTATGTCACGTACTGTTGGCTGGATTTCACATTGGGACGAGATGCTGGGAGAAAAAAGCCATAAAATTGGCCGTCCGCGTCAGTTATACACTGGTTATACCCAGCGTGATTTTACTCCACTGAATAAGCGTTAAGTTAATTCTGCATAAAAAGCGGCCTAGGCCGCTTTTTTCTTAATTAAAATACCGCGCTTAATTTGCGCTACCTTAATAAAACAGGCAAGATCGCGCCATCTTAGTTAGCGGACCCCTGCCCTTATGCCGGTTTTTGATGTTCAGCAGTTTCGCCAGCAATTTGCTTTTTTTCAGCATAATCCCAACTGGGTCTATCTTGATAATGCCGCCACTATGCATAAGCCTAATGCCGTGGTACAGGCAATAATTGAGTTTTATCAGCAGCATAATAGTAATGTACATCGCGGTGCGCACCAGTTAAGCCAGCAGGCAACGTTATTGTTTGAGCAGGCACGCGGCACGGTTGGCAACTATATTAACGCGGAGTTTAACCATGAAATTATTTTTACCAGTGGCGCTACCGCAGCACTAAATCAAATTGCCTTTGGTTTAATGCATAGCTTGCTTAAAGCCGGTGATCGCATTTTACTTACCCAACTTGAGCACCACGCCAATATTGTGCCTTGGCAACTGCACTGTCAGCGTTTTGGTGTCATTATTGATGTTGTGCCATTAACGGCAGAGCATCAACTTGATTTAGTCGCCTACCAACAATTACTCGCGCTTAAACCTAAAGTAGTCAGTTTTAGCCATATCTCTAACGTGTTGGGCCATATTCAGCCGGTAGCGCAGATGGTTGCCTTAGCTAAAGATGCTGGCGCCGTTACGGTAATAGACGGTGCGCAAGGCATAGTGTACGAACAGCCCGATATGCAGCAGCTTAACTGTGATTTCTATGTATTTTCCGGCCATAAAGTTTACGGCCCAACCGGTATTGGTGTGTTATACGGCAAAACTCAGTGGCTTGAGCGCTTAACACCGGTATTTGGTGGCGGTGAAATGATAGACGAGGTTAGTTTTGCAAAAACCAGCTTTAACCAATTACCGTTTCGTTTAGAAGCGGGTACGCCGAATATCGTCGGTGCTATTGGCCTTATGGCAGCGCTAAGCTGGTTACAACACTATAACGTCGCAGACATAAAAGCACATAAGTCACTACTACTAAAAGCGTTTTACCAAGGGTTAGCAACCATTAACGCTATAGATATTTTATCGCAGCCTGCGCATAATGCCGGTATAGTGGCATTAAACGTTAACAATGAACACCACTCCGATGTGGCTGAACTGTTAAATCAGCAGCACGTTGCAGTACGTTCTGGGCAACATTGTGCGATGCCACTATTTAGTTATTTGGCGCAACCCGGCGCGGTGAGATTTTCTTTTGCTGCATACAACACACTAGACGATGTAAATCGCTGTTTACTCGCATTAGAACAGTCTGTGGAGATACTAACTAAATGATTTTAAGTCAATTATTAGAAGATACTAAGCACGGGCTGCTCGATATAAAACACCATGATTTGCTCGCTATGCAACAGTCGAGCGACTGGCAAAATAAATACCGTATATTGATGCAATTAGGCAAGAAATTACCAATTATTCCCGAAAAAATGAAACAAGCAGAGTTTTTAGTAAAAGGCTGTGAAGTTCAAGCTTGGTTAATGCATTACCATGATCAGATCGACGACAAGCATTTTTTTGTGCTTGATAGCGACGCCCGCATCGTCAAAGGTTTAATGGCCATTATGTTGTCTTTAGTTAATGGTTTAACCAGCGCTGAGCTAAAAAAGTTTGATTTAACCAATGCCTTTGAACAATTAAAACTGAAACCTTATTTAAGCCAATCTCGCGGTAATGGTTTAAATGCAATGATTGCTAAGATAAAAAGCTATACCCATTAAAACTATACCTAGCAAAATAAGCACGCTTAGCGTTCAGTTACACTTGGTTTTGTCGGCTTATTAGCCAATTTAACTAATAATTTTGATACCGCAGCCAAACCAAAGCTAGCAGTAACCACAGACGCCGCACCAAAACCACCGCTACAATCTAAACGCATACTGCCATTCATCTCAGGTTTTTGTTGGCAAACACTACCATCGGCTTGAGGGTATTTTAATTGCTCAGTTGAAAATACACAGTCAACACCAAAACGACGCTTAGTATTACGGGTAAAATTATGATCACGGCGCAACGCATTACGCACTTTTGCCAGCAACGGATCGTTATAAGCTTGACTTAAATCCGCTAATTGAATTTGTGTAGGGTCTAATTGCCCACCCGCGCCACCGGTTGTGATCAACGGGATCTTATTGCGCTTGCAATAGGCAATTAACGCTACCTTTGCTCTTACCGAATCTATGGCATCAAGCACATAACTAATATTGCCTGCTAATAAACTAGCCATATTATCAGCATCAATAAAATCGGTAACTTGGTTTATCTTACACTCCGGGTTAATCGCCAAAATACGCTCTGCCATCACCGCCACTTTATCTTGGCCTATGGTGTTGGTTAACGCATGCAACTGACGATTAATATTACTAATGCAAACATCATCTAAATCTATTAACGTAATTTCGCCTACACCTGAACGTGCTAGGGCCTCTGCTGCCCAACTGCCAACGCCGCCAATACCAATAACCACCACATGCGCTTGGCGAAATACTTCTAATGCATTGACACCATATAAACGGGCAATGCCGGCAAAACGTAATAAATAATCTGACATCAAATCTCTACTGTATTTCGAATTAAGTAACTAAATTTAATTATTGCTCGTTATGTTTGGCTGTTTCGCTGCAATATAACTAGGCCAAGGTAACGCCCAAGGCTCAGCCCACTGTTCAAGTGCGTTGCTACTGGTTAATTGTAAAAATCGGTCGCCCTCATCGGGTGGGCACACATAGCTATAACGCTGATTATATAAGTTAAAAACAAGGGCGTAAGCATGCAGATATACACGTTGCTCAGCACTAGCTTGATATAATACATCACCCGCAATCGGCGCTGATACACTTTTTAACGCTACCCGTATTTGGTGTGTTTTACCCGTAAATGGCTTAATTAAAAACAATCTAAACGGTAAATCAGTAAAACCTTGGCTAATAAAATAGCTAACCGCCGGCTTGTGCATGGTTTGTAGCAGCTTCCAGCTAGAGCGTCGACCAATCACCATATCGCCTTTAATCCAGCCCTGCTTTTTTAGTGGCTTATCTAAACTAATGGCCAAGTAATATTTTTCAATCTGCTGTTGATTAAATAACTGAGTAAATTCCGCCGCAGCAGCTGAACTGCGCGCCAGAATAATTAGCCCCGAGGTTACCTTATCTAACCGATGCACCGGATACAGCGGCATTTGCAATTGTTGCTCAGCTAATACCACTAACCCCGGCTCCGCTTCAGAATGAAAACTAACACCTGGCGCTTTATTTAATACGACAAAATGCTCGGTAGTGGCAACAACACGAAATGCACTCACCGTTTAAACCAAACCTTGAGCATAACGGCAGGCTGCGGCGAGATCAGCGGGTGTATCCACACCTACTGCTGGCGTTTCTAGCGCGGTAGCAACATGAATAGCTTCACCTTGCCAAAGCACTCTTAATTGCTCTAAACATTCTATTTGTTCTAACCGTGATGCTGGCCACTGCACATAACGTTGAATAAATTCCGCACGATAAGCATAAATACCAATATGTCGGCGATAATTCGCGGCTATATCTGCGCTAAACGCGCCATCTCGATCAAAAGGGATCGCAGAACGACTAAAATAGAGGGCATAACCTTGCTGATCGCAGACTACTTTTACCACGTTCGGATTATTTATTTCTTCAATGCTATCAATAGCGACAGCAAGCGTGGCCATATTAGCTTTGCTTTGCGCCGCTAAATTAGTTGCTACCTGCTTAATAATGCTCGGTGGAATAAAGGGCTCATCACCTTGCACATTTACCACTATAGTATCTGCGGCTAAATTTAATTGCGTTACTACCTCAGCTAAACGTTCTGTACCCGAATTATGTTTGGCTGAGGTTAAACATACCTGACCACCAAAGCGTAACACCTCGGCTTCAATACGCGCATCGTCCGTTGCTACGACTACTTGGCTAGCGCCACTTAGCATAGCTTGCTGGTACACGCGTTCAATCATCGATTTACCGGCAATATCGGCTAACGGCTTACCGGGTAAACGACTACTAGCGTAACGCGCGGGAATAATGACTACGAACGCCATTGCTCAACCTCATCGGCACTTAACAACTTCGCTTCATCGGCAATTAACACCGGGATATTCTCTCGTATTGGGTAAGCCAATCTGTCGACTAAACAAATAAGCTGTGCTGAGGCTTTATCGTATTTAAGCTTACCTTTACATACCGGACAGGCCAAAATATCGGTTAAGGCAATTTTAAGTGCCATAGGTGCTCCGTAACTGAGTTAAAAGGGTTGTAAGTTTTGCCATAGCTGGCATATCTAATTGGGCATTTACGCCTAAACTAAACCAATCATCTTTGGCAAACGCGCGGCATTTTACTGCGTCTTTTTCGGTCATCAGAATAGGCGTGGCAATAGTGGTAAAATCTGCTGGCGTAAATTGATGATGATCAACAAAATAATGCTGCTGCACAATGCTAAAACCGGCTAGCTGCGCTGTTTGGGCAAAACGTGCTGGGTTACCAATGGCCGCCACTAAATTAACCGGCCCTGCGCTGAGTGTTTGCGCCGAGTTAAGTGCTCTAGCCTGGTCAG
This sequence comes from Rheinheimera sp. D18, assembly GCF_004345025.1. GTDB lineage: Bacteria > Pseudomonadota > Gammaproteobacteria > Enterobacterales > Alteromonadaceae > Alishewanella > Alishewanella metallidurans. Next base: position 1,770,766 of record NZ_CP037745.1, read on the forward strand.
GCACAATGTGCATTACACCATCGCTATAGGGCAAAGCTTTGCTATTACTGAGCACTAAATCTACCGAGCTTAAACGCCAGCGCCGCTCACGTAGCGGCCCCGCCGGCAGTAATTGCTCGTTACCCAAACCACGTAAACCATCTATTAAAACTATTTCGATATCGCGTTGCATTGCATAATGCTGTAAACCGTCGTCGCTGATAATAATATCGATGTCAGCTTGTTGTAATAAATACTCTGCTGCCTGCACCCTATTGGCATACACCACCACCGGACAACCACTGCGTAGCGCTAATAATAACGGCTCATCACCAACATCTGCGGCATTATCATTCGCAGCAACTAAGCGCGGCTTAGCTATTTTTGCGCCATAACCTCGGCTAACGATACCCGGCCGCCAGCCTTGGCTTTGTAATAACTGACATAACATTAAAGTAAACGGTGTTTTACCAGTACCTCCAATACTAATGTTACCCACGACAATGACCGGCACCGGTAAGCGATGGGTTCGTTTTAAACCAACACGAAACAGCCAACGCCGAAAAGCGGTAATAGCAGCATATAACCAGGCTAGCGGCATGAGTAGCCAATATACGCGACTATTACTGTACCAGCATTTTTCTATCCAGCTCACGCGTTTATACCGTTCATTATTCTGCCTAGTTTGGTGTTATACCGCTGTTTGTTCAGAACCAAATTGCAGTTTATATAGCTGTGCGTAGGCACCATCTTGTTGCAATAAACTGTGATGATCACCCTGCTCTATAATGCGGCCTTGATCCATAACGATAATAATATCGGCGTTTTCAATGGTAGATAAACGATGCGCAATCACAATGCTAGTGCGATCTTTTAACAACTCGTTCAGTGCCGCCTGAATTTTCCGCTCTGACTCGGTATCCAGTGCAGATGTCGCTTCGTCCAGCACCAAAATAGGCGCCTCACGTAATAAAGCACGTGCAATAGCAATACGCTGGCGTTGCCCACCTGACAAGCTAACGCCGTTTTCACCAATCATGGTATCTAAGCCATCTTTTAGGTTAGCGGCAAACTCCATAACATGGGCTTTTTCCGCAACATCTTGCAAACGTTGCAACGAAACCGGCTCGGTAAAACCATAGGTAATATTGTTGGCTATAGTGTCATTAAATAAGGTGACATGTTGCGACACCACAGCCATTTTCTGACGTAAAGAGGCTAAAGTACAACTTTTAATGGGTATGCCATCTAATGTAATGTCACCGTCTAACACATCATAAAATCGCGGTAATAAGCTAGATATTGTGGTTTTACCGCTACCAGAACGGCCCACAAGGGCCACAGTTTTACCAGCTGGTGCGGTAAAGCTAATATCATGCAACACTTGCTGCTCATGGCCGGGGTAGGAAAAATTAACGTGTTTAAAGCAAATTTCGCCTTTAATATCAGCTAAAACATGGCTGCCAGTATCTTGTTCTGCCGGTTGGTCTAATATCAGATACACACTATCGGCAGCCGTTAAACCTCGCTGAAATTCACTATTTACCGTAGTTAATTGTTTTAATGGCCGCAGTAACATCATCATAGAACCAACAATGGTGGTGAATTTTCCGGCGGTTAAACTATCTAACATCTCAGGAAAACTGGCCATATAAATAACAAAGGCCAGGGCAAAAGACGCAATAATTTGAATTGACGACACGCTAATAGAACGTGTTGCTTCCATTTTCACGTCTTGACGGCGAGTTATATTATTAACTTTGAAAAAGCGTTTACTTTCAATTTCTTGCCCACCAAAAGATAAAATTACCTTGTGGCCGTTAAGCATTTGCTCTGAGCAGGTTGTCACCTCTCCCATGGCGTTTTGAATGTTTTGACTTAATAATTTAAAACGCTTTGACACAAAACTGACGATAACCGCAATGATTGGCGCAATAAGAATAAAGATTGACGATAACTGCCAGCTGTTCCAAAACATTACCACCAATAAACCCAGTACAAAGGCGCCCTCACGAATTAATACCGCCAGTGCACGCGATGTGGTTTGTTTAATTTGTTCCGTGTTATAGGTGATTTTAGAAATTAAATCACCAGTAGAATGTTGATCATGAAAACTAACGGGTAAGCGCATTAGATGTTGAAATAGTTGCTGCCGCATTTCTTGCACTACATGCGTGCCAACCCAGTTTAAGCAATAGCTGGCGATAAAATTAAATACGCCGCGTAAGATAAAAATAATGACGATAAAAATCGGTGCAAAGCGCAAGTAGTCAGTATTTTTTTGATTAATACCAACATCAATAAAGTCTTTTAATTGTGAAACAAAATACACATCAACTAACGCATAGCCAAGCATGCCAATAGCGGCGGCAATAAAGCCCCAACGGTACGGTTTTACATAAGACAGTAATCGGCGAAAGCTGCGCTGCTTTATAGTGGGTGAAGCCGTCAAAGGATCGTCCTACCTAAGTTTTTTGTTTATTCTAACGTGTTGCCGCCAAGGTTTCAGCATTTCCATCTGGCTTTTGTAACCAAAAGGGGATTCTTTGCGCTCTATATTCAATTAATGCCATAGAATTGGCAGTAATGTCTAAGCGCAAGGCGCCACTTTGCGCGGTGTTATGTAACGGGATACCTAGTGCGGCAAGGCGTGCGACAACTTGTTCAGCCGGATGCTGATAGCGATTATATAAACTTGCACTATTTAACGCTAACTGCGGAGCTAGCTGATATAAAAACGTAAAATGGCTAGAGCTATTACTACCATGATGCGCTAACACCAGCACATTGGCAGTAAGTGTTGGGTACCGTTGTATTAATTGACGTTCAACTTGCTGACTAATATCGCCAGGAATTAATATTTGCCAACCGTAAAGGTTAATCAGCAGTACACAGGAACTATCATTTTTATTGCTAAAATTCCCAGTCTCAAGCACGGATAGCTGAGCATGCAAATAATACTCTGGTAACTGCGCACATGGCATAGCGGTATCAACATTGGCAATGTCGGTATATATGTGCACGTCTGGGTATTCTTGCTTAAGCAGTTGCCAGTCACCGGTATGATCACTGTCATCATGGCTTAATATTAAATAATCTAATGTTTTAACACCTCGTTGGCGCAAATAAGGTAATACCTGCGCTGCGGTAGCGCTATGCTCACCATAACGTGGTCCAGCATCGTACAGCATACCTCGATCGCCATATTGTAATAATGCGGATAAACCTTGCCCGACATCTATCAGGTGCAGTTGCCATGTGGGCGCCTTAACAGCCTGCTGCAATAACGGCAAAAATAAGAACGGTAATATAAAATACAATAAACGGGGGGCTGCAAGATAATGCCATAGCAACAACACTAAAACGGCAATAATCAGTACATTTGAAATGTCGGGTAGCACTAACCAGCTACCATACTCGGCACTCCAGTTTAACCACCACAGTAGCGGCTGAAATAGCCAATCACATAGCTGCCACATTGCGCTGCTGCCGGGCAACCCTATTAACTCGGCTAACAAACACAGCAGCAAGATTGGGATTGCTAGTAAACTACACCAAGGCACAAATAACAGATTAGATAACAAGCTAAGCAGCGTAGTGCCATTAAATAGCAACATACTCAGCAACGCCATAAATAAGGTTAGGCTAAAGTGAAAACTAAAAAACAGTGTGAGTTTATCTCGCCAACGAGAACGACGTTGCGGCTGTCGCCAAAGCACAAAGAAAATTACCGCCACGGCTAATAACGACAACCAAAAACTCTTACTCAAGGTAAAAAACGGTTTGCTTAATAGTAAAATGGCCGCAAGCAACAACCAGTAACCAAGATAGCTAAGCGACTTTTTTTGTAACAACGCTAAAACTAACAACATTAAAGCGACAGAGGCCCTAATGGTTGGCACCGCAAACCCTGCTAGCCACGCATAGCTAAAGCTCAATAACATGGCGCCCATCAGCGCTATCGGCTGACGCCAGTTTAGATAACGTATTGGCCACGGTAATACACGTAACAACACTAAACCCCAACCGAACACCAAACCTATGTGTAACCCAGATATCGCCAATAAATGGGCTAATCCAGATTGCTGTAAGCCGCGCCATAAGCTAGGCGAAAAATTACGCTCGCCCATAGTTAGCGCCATTAACAATGGTTTTGTTTGCAGCGATGAAACGGCAAAGCTTAACTTGTCTAGCCAATACTGACGTAAACTGAACTGCTGCTCCAATAGCATTGCCTCTGTTTCTGCCGTAACGTTGCCTTGCGCAATGACATTATCTAGCAAGGCCTGGGCTTCTTTATTAACCGCTCCTGGGTTAGCGACACCTGCAACTGGGCGTAATTTTGCCGTAAGCTGCCAACGTTGGCCGGGGTTTAAAGTGTGTGGCGGTAAGTGCCAATTAAGCTGAATGTAGTAGCCTTTAGCTAAACCGCTATCAAGCTGCAGCTTAAATTGGCTATACTCGGTATAATGCTGTGGCGTATCGACAATAACGCCAGTTAAAGGCTGTTGAGATAACAGTAATGCGTGCTGTGTATCTTGGTAAGCATAAAACTGCCAGCTCCAACTGGCTATAAAAGCGATAACACCGGCACCGAATAACCTGCCGGATCTTGGTAAAATAAAAATTACCGCTATCAGCAAAAATATTATGAAAAAAGCTGGCACTATTGGCAAAAACAACGACAATAGGCTGCCAGCTAACACGCCAATGCAAAAAGATTTCATCTTCGTTTTTTGTGAATAGGTTGTATGCCAAAGAACTTTATTAAGAAATATTTACCATCGCCAGAAAAAATCAAGCAACAAAAGTTGTTGAGAATGTTCGGCACTTTATTACATGATAGCAACTTATGGCATTTAAACCGCCGCTCGGCGCGCGGTGCAGTCGCCGTTGGGTTGTTTTTTGCTTGGATCCCAATCCCATTTCAAATGGTAGCCTCAGCCGCCGTTGCTATTCCGATGCGCGTTAACTTGCCGCTGGCGGTGTCTTTAGTGTGGTTAACTAACCCGCTAACCATGCCGGTATTATTTTATTTAAGTTATTTGGTTGGCTGTGTGGTGTTACGAACACCAATTGAACACTTTGCCTTTGAGGCAAGTTGGGCTTGGTTACAACACAGTATTAGCTCAATAGGTAAGCCGTTTTTAACCGGTTGTTTATTAATGGCAATTTGCTCTTCTATTATAGGTTACTTTACCATTGACTGGTTATGGCGCATCTCGATACGCAAAGCGCAGTTAGTAAAAAAACTAAAGCGCAATAAAACCCAAGCAGATTAACGCTGGCCAAGTACAAACGCGGGCTGCACTTTACTTGCCCGCCAAGCTGGGTAGAGAGTTGCTAATAAACTCATGACTAACGCGACACCCAGTGTTAAAGCAACATCCTGCCATTGCAGCAAAGAGGGAATAAAATTAATAAAGTAAATGCTTGGATCGAGCAGCGAATGTCCTAACAACTTTGTAACTAACGCAAATAGCGGTTCAATGTAATACGCCAAAGCCACACCCGTAACCACACCAATTAAGCTACCGACCAAACCATTAAGCCAGCCTAACCACATAAAGGTTAAAACAATAGTGCTGGGCGCTACGCCCATGGTAAGTAAAATAGCAATATCGCCCTCTTTCTCACGTACTGCCATTACTAAGGTGGCGACAATATTAAAACAGGCTACGGCAATCACTAATGCCAGGACTAAATAAAGAATGCTGCGCACCATCTGAATATCTTGATAAACGTGTCCTTGAGTACGAAACCAGTCCAGTGAGTACACGTAGTCTTCTGACACTCGGCCTAGCTCGCGTGCTAATTGCGGTGCCTGAAAAATATCGGTAACGCGAACGGCAAAGCCCTGAATAGTATTAGGTTCAAACGCTAACAGTTCTGCTAAGGTATGCATGTTTAACCAAACATGGCTGTAATCTAACTGCCCGCCAATAGCGACAATAGCACTTACTGTTAAACTTGCGCTGCTGTGGCTTGCTAAGCGACCATCGTCCGTTAGCTTTGGTAGCATAAGTTGTACCTGCTCGCCTACGCTAACACCCAACGCATCAGCAATGCCTTGGCCAAGTACAATGTCCGCTTCTGCTAAAGTATCTAATTGCCCGGCACTAACGTAAGACGAAAAATCGCTAATTTTTTTCTCAGCTGCCAGTTCAATACCTCGCACTTCGGCGGCCTTTACCGCGCTGCCAAAACGCAACATACCGTTGGTTTTAATATAAGGCGCAACCGCGTCTACCCCAGCAACCGAAGCAAATACCTGCTGTTTACGTGGCCAATCGCCTATTTTCTGTTGTACTGCATCTAGTTCTACATGCGGAATAACCGACAACAAACGTTGTTTTAACGCCAGTTCAAAGCCGTTCATTACCGATAGTGCTAAAATAAGAATCGCTACGCCCAAGGCAATACCGGATGTAGAGCTGGCAGAAATAAACCGGATAAACCCGCTGCTGTGGCGGGTATTACGATAACGTTTTGCCAGTTGCCAAGCCAAACTAGCCATGGCGGGTCTCCAAACGACCATCACGCATTAGTACATGACGGTCTAAACGTGACGCTAATTGCAGATCATGGGTAACAACAATAAAACTGGTTTTTAGCTCTTGGTTTAAACTACGCAGTAACTGATAAACCGACTCAGCAGTGTGCTGATCAAGATTACCAGTAGGCTCATCGGCAAGCACCAATGCGGGTTCGCCAACCAAAGCTCGCGCAATAGCAACACGTTGCCGCTCGCCACCACTTAACTCAGCTGGCCGGTGACTAGCTCGATGGCTTAAGCCTACCCGCTCTAGCATAACCGCGGCACGTTTTTGTGCGTCTGCTGCCGGTAAACCACGAATTAGCAGTGGCATTGCTACGTTTTCTAACGCGGTAAAATCCATTAACAAATGATGAAACTGGTAAATAAACCCGAGTTTCTCATTACGTAACTTTGCTTTTTGGCTTGCCGTTAACGCCGCAACGTTTTGATCAAGAATGCTCAAACGCCCAGTGTCAGGTTTATCCAAGGTGCCTAAAATATGCAATAACGTACTTTTACCTGAACCTGAACTCCCGACAATAGCTAGCATGTCGCCACGGTTAATATAAAGATCAACATCGTGTAAAACGTCAGTTACTTGTTCACCATCGCGATAACTCTTACAGATTTTTTCTGCCGTTAATACGTTATTCATCTCGTAATATATCCGCCGGATTAATACTTACCGCCCGTTTCGCCGGATACCACACGGCAAGCAGAGTTAGGGTTATTGCACTGAGTAAAATTAAACAAAGTTGACCAAACTGAATATCTACAGGCAAGGTAATTCCCGCCGCCAGCTGCATACCTAATAGCGCTAATAATGGGTTTAATTGCCAACATAGCAGCACACCAACTATCACGCCGGTAACGGCGCCAATGACGCCATTAATTAACCCTTGCACAGCAAATATGGTAAATAATTGCCGGTCAGTCATACCTAGGGTTTTTAAAATGGCAATTTCAGCTTGTTTATCAGTGACCATCATTACCAAAGCAGAAACAATATTAAAGGCAGCAACAGCGACAATTAATAATAACATTAACCACATCATCGCCTTTTCCATTGCTACTGCGGCAAATAACTTGCCTTGGCTTTGGCGCCAATCGGTAACTTGTAACTGTTGTTCGCTGGCCAGCTTTAACGCAAGTTGCGGCGCTGAAAAAGGCTCGGTTAACGTTACGCGCCATTGCGACTGTGTATTATTGCCACCCGCTAAGCGGGTTAAATCAGATAAATTTGTTACGGCAAGGTGCTTATCAACGTCAGAGCCAGTTTCTAAAATACCTGCCACGCTAAACAAGCGTTGCCGCGGTACCCAGCCCATCGGCGTATAACTACCGGCTTGTGGTAACATAAACCTTAATGAGTCACCGACTGATACTTCAAGCTGCTCGGCTAGCCCTCGCCCGAGCAGTACGCTATAGCGCTGCAAAGAAAACTGCTGCCAGTCACCGACTATCAAGGCTTGTTGCATAAAATGTGGCAAAGCATCAACAGTTACACCTTGCAGCAACACACCGGTAAGCTGTCGTGGTGACTGCACTAAGGCTTCAACTTGCAAAAATGGGGCAATTTGCTGTACCAGTGGATTTTTCGCAAGCGCAGGCTGCCAATGATTAACGGTTTCGAGTGGCGCGGTAATAACTAAATGTGGGATCACGCCCAAAATACGTTTTTTTAATTCGCCTTCAAACCCGTTCATTACTGAACTGACAATAGTTAGCGCCATAACGCCCAGAAAGATCCCTGCCACTGAAAATAGCGTAATAAAGGAGATAAAGGCATTTCCCGAACGGCTTTTGCTATAGCGAAATCCGACGAACAAACTGACAGGTAACGACATCCTAATATTCAGGACAAGGCCCACGTTAGATGGTAAAGTGGCGACGATCATAGAGATTATTGTCAGTTATGACAAGCAGCTTGCGAAGGTAACGCAATGAGTGACTTAACATTAAAACAGCTAGCTGATACCTATCAGGATTATTTCAGTGTTGAGCATGGTATTAACATTAACGCTAAAGCCATTAATGGCCCACTACCGTCAACTGCAGCATTAGACGCGGCAATTCCACCGCCATTTCTGCTCGCATCTAATGTGAATAGCTTAAGTGGTTCAGCGTTGCGTTCATTAAACCGGCTAGGTGAAATGGCTGAAGAGCTGGCAAATTATTTACAACAACAAGCACGCAAAATTGATTTATTGCTTCATTATGTATTGCAGCAACAAGACAATGCTAACGAGCGCTTTATTACGCAAAGCTTTGGTGCTAGTGGCTGTAGTTATTTAGCAAACACACCGTTGGCGCCGCTTACCGTACTAGAGTTAAAATTATTTCTTGATAATAACGACGGTGCGGTTTTTTGTTATGCGCAGGTGCTTAGCTGCGAGCAGCAAGCAGAAAAATGGCAAATAAAGGTTGTATTTACACGCATCAGAGACGAAGATCGCGAACTGATTGTGCGTGCTAGCTTGCATCAGCAATCAAAACTATTAAAACAGAAAGCCGAGCAACGTCAGCAACATTCATCATCTTAGTATTGGCTATGGCGCATTAAAGGTTAGTCGTTTTTCATGGATCTGATCTCAGTATTACCACAAATTAAGCATAATACCGACCAATTGCATTGGGGCAATTTACAAGGTGCTGCCTTGCCGTTAGCTATTGCACAACTATTGCAGCAGCAAGCCGCACCCTATCTGTTATTAGTGCCGGATACACCTAGCGCGTTGCGTTTAGAACAAGAACTCAGCGTGTTTTTTCACAATGTTGAGTGTCCAATCCTCACGCTGCCTGATTGGGAAACTCTGCCCTACGATATTTTCTCACCGCATCAAGATATTATTTCTCAGCGCTTAAAAACACTGTACCAATTATCACGGTTAAAGCGCGGCGTAGTTATTGTGCCAGTAAGCACACTGTTGCTGCGTATCTGTCATCGCGATTATTTAGAGCAAAACAGCTTTTTAATTAAAAAAGGCCAACAAGCAGATTTAGCCGCAATAAAATTGCAATTAGCGGCTGTTGGTTATCGCAGCGTTGACCAGGTCATGGAACATGGCGAGTTTTCAGCCCGCGGTTCAATACTTGATCTTTATCCAATGGGTGCAAGCGTACCCTATCGAATAGACTTTTTTGATAACGACGTTGATGGTATCCGTACCTTTGACCCCGATAATCAACGTAGCCAAGCTCAAGTTGATTATATTGAATTGCTACCAGCGCATGAGTTTCCCACTGACAAAGCGGCAATTGAACGTTTTCGCATGGCGTATCGCGAACGCTTTGCGGCAAGAAATGAAAAAGAATCTTTATATCAGCAAGTTACTCATGGCATATTGCCAGCAGGTATTGAGTATTATTTACCGCTATTTACTGAAAAAACCGCAACCTTATTTGATTACTTACCTGTCGATACCCGCTGTCTATTATTAGGCGATACCGAACACAGCGCGGAACGGTTTTGGCACGAATTAAGACGACGCTACGACGACAGAGCAATAGATTTACTGCGGCCTATTTTGCTACCCAACGAGCTTTACTTATCGGTTGATCAGTTATTTGGCAGCTTAAAAGCATACAGCCGCATTCGTTTAAGCCAAGCCGCGCTGCCAGAACGTGCAGGGCAAGGTAACGCTCTGGTAACAACACTGGCTGATCTTAGTGTCAATCATCAATTAAAAAATCCACTACAAGCCTTACAACAATTTATTATTCAGCTTAAACAGCAGCAAGGCCGAGCCCTATTTTTTGTTGAAAGTGAGGGCCGTCGCGAAAGTTTGCTGCAGTTGCTGCACAAAGCTGGAATGCGTATTGCGCAGTTTGACGACCTAACCGCGTTTAGTGCCAGTAAAGACGATTTAGGTATTGTTATTGGCGCCTTAGAGCAAGGCGTGCTAATTGAGCAACCAAAACTATTTGCTCTAATTAGTGAAAACGAGCTATTTGGTCAAAAAATTAGCCAACGCCGGCGCCGTAAACGTAGCCAACAAGTGTCAAGCGACACGGTTATTCGTAACCTTGCAGAGCTAAATATTGGCCAACCGGTTGTCCATTTGCAGCACGGTATTGGCCGCTACCAAGGGCTGCAATTACTTGATGCTGCGGGCATTAGCGCTGAGTTTGTTACCATAGAATATGCCGGCTCAAGCAAGCTCTACGTGCCGGTAACCTCGCTACACTTACTTAGTCGTTATAGTGGTAGCGATGCGGAACACGCACCGTTGCATAAACTGGGTAACGATACCTGGGAAAAATCACGGCGCAAAGCTGCCGAAAAAGTACGTGATGTCGCGGCAGAGTTACTGGATGTGTATGCTCAACGCGCCGCACATAAAGGCTATGCCTTCGCCTTAGACGAGGGCCAATATGTAATATTTGCCGATAGCTTTCCGTACGAAGAAACCCCTGATCAACAAGATGCCATTGATGCGGTGTTACGCGATATGCAAACGCCACAACCCATGGATCGCTTAGTGTGTGGTGACGTTGGCTTTGGTAAAACTGAAGTTGCCATGCGCGCAGCTTTTGTTGCGGTCAATGATGGCAAGCAGGTTGCAATACTAGTGCCGACCACACTTTTGGCGCAACAACACTTTGAAAACTTTAAAGACCGCTTTGCGAACTGGCCAGTGCGAGTAGAAGTGCTGTCTCGTTTTGTCAGCAGTAAAGAGCAAAAAGCCATTTTAGAAGATGTGGCAAACGGTAAAGTGGATATTTTAATTGGCACGCATAAGCTGTTGCAGGATGACATTAAACTGCATGATTTAGGTTTACTTATTGTCGATGAAGAACACCGTTTTGGCGTTCGGCAAAAAGAAAAGATTAAAGCCCTACGCGCGAATATCGACATCTTAACCCTCACCGCTACGCCAATACCGCGTACGCTAAATATGTCCATGTCGGGCATGCGTGACCTCTCTATTATTGCCACGCCACCAGCACGGCGTTTAGCAGTGAAAACCTTTGTTCGTGAATACGAAAATGGCTTGATCCGAGAATCGGTAATGCGCGAGATATTACGCGGCGGCCAGGTATATTTCTTACATAACGATGTTGCCAGTATTGAAAAAATGGCCAGTGACCTAGCGGAATTACTACCTGAAGCCATTATTGGTATTGCCCACGGTCAAATGCGCGAGCGTGAACTTGAACAAATTATGGCCGATTTTTATCATCAGCGTTTTAATTTGCTGCTGTGCTCTACCATTATTGAAACCGGTATAGATGTGCCTACTGCCAATACTATTATTATTAATCGCGCCGATAATTTTGGTTTAGCACAACTACATCAGTTACGTGGCCGTGTTGGCCGCTCGCACCATCAGGCATATGCTTATTTATTAACACCTCCACCAAAACGTCTTACCAAACATGCCGAAAAACGGCTAGATGCCATTGCCAGCTTAGAAGACTTAGGCGCAGGTTTTGCTTTAGCTACCCACGATTTAGAAATTCGTGGTGCCGGTGAACTCTTAGGTGATGAGCAAAGCGGCCAAATAGAATCTGTCGGTTTTAGCCTGTATATGGATATGTTAGAGCAAGCGGTAAATGCATTGAAAAACGGCCGAGAACCCAGTTTAGATGCTATGCTCAGCCAACAAACAGAAATAGAATTACGCATACCCGCACTGTTGCCAGAAAGCTATATACCCGATGTTAACTTGCGGCTATCTTGCTATAAAAAGCTGGCATCAGCACGTAATATTGACGAGCTAGACGAAGTACAAGTAGAGTTAATCGACCGTTTTGGTTTACTACCCGATGCGGCAAAAAACTTAGTCGCTATTTCCGAATTTAAATTACAAGCACAAACGCTGGGTATTCGTCGTATCGAAGCCAGTAACAAAGGCGGTGTGGTAGAATTTGGCGAAAAAACAGCCGTGTCGCCAGCCTACATAATTGAATTAATTCAAAAGCAGTCAAGGGTATTTAAACTTGAGGGTGGACAAAAGCTACGTTTTAATATCGTCGCAAATGATGGTGCTGAACGCCTAAGCTTAATTGCCAATATGCTGTCGGATTTTGCCAAACATAGGGTACAAAAATGAGTAAAGCGGTAAGTCTGGGTTTAATATGCGCAGCTTTGTCTAGCACTGCATTAAGTGCACAAGAGCAGCGCTGGTTTGAAATAGAGTTGCTGGTATTTAGCCAGACACCCGCAGCTGAATTACAAGAATCTTTTGCCGATACCGTTACGCCAATAAAGCCCGGGCGCGCTTATGATTTACTAACACCACGCTACCAAGCTGACCTAACCGGTTTATTAGAAGCATTACCTTTGTGTAACTCTGCGCCGACGTTAGCAACAGAATATCGCTTTAACCTCAATTTACCAAAACAGCTTTGCGTGTTCGAACCGCAGTTACCAAGTTGGCAGCAAAACAGTGTATTTGAATCACGCTATATAAACAGTAAACTGCCCTATCCTGGGCATATCGGTCCAGTTATTACCGGAAATGGCGAGCATCAAACTCAGCCCTATTTAGCTGAACAATCATCGCTGCAGCTAACTGAACTTGCGAATAAAATTAAACGCCAAGCTGGTGTTAACCTGTTATTACATACCAGTTGGCGCCAAGCACCAGTAACGGAGCGACGCGCGATAGCAAGCCGTTGGTTTGCTGGCAAAAACTTTAGCCAACAATTTGATTATTGGGGTCAGCCAAAAACGAATGCACAAAGTACTAACAGCACTGCTTTGCTTAACGACACAAATCAAACAGAACAACTACGCCCTAATACCCATACTCAAGCATCAAATGAGCTTATCGCTAACATTGAGCAACTGTTACAGCAACTTAACGCTAACAATCAGTTACCTGAGCATCCGGTTTCAGCATTAGAACAGCCGAGCAGCAGCGATAGCTTAGCCATACGTAATCTGCCAGATCAGGTATGGCAACTTGATGGGCTATTTAAATTGCATTTAGACCACTATTTATTTGTAAATACCGAGTTTAATTTACGCTTGCCCACTAAAACCAGCTTACAAACGGTAAATGTAAGACAAAGCCGCAGAGTAATCAGTGGTGAAATACATTATCTTGATCATCCTTATCTTGGTATTGTGTTGCAAATACGTCGTTATGAGCCAGCAATAACAAGCGAAGAACTAACTACACAACATAAATAATATCTCGTGCTATTTGTAGCGTTTTTGTTGTAAAATAAGTAGCAAACGTAAAACCTGTTACAGGATTACATTTTTAAACAAAACAATGCGGGTAAATAATGCTGTATTTTCTTATCATTAGTTTATCCATTTTGTTTAAGCGCAGAGTATCATGCAGACTTTAGCTCCAAAGCTGGAATTTTCTCCTCAGCAATACTTAACATTATTGGCATTATTAGTCTTAGCTAGTGTATGTAATCCAATGTTAGCTTGGCTATTTCCATCTATTGCCGGCAGTGTATGGTTAACTGTCTTGCCTCCTCTGATTGGTATTTATCAGTTACTGTTGTTTTTTCGTAATCTTGGTATTATTAGTTTACCTAACGCCGCATACTACTCCGCGTTATTAGCCCCTTTATTTGCATTAAGTTTTTACTCGTTTGTACTGCATTAACATACCTTTAGTCATTTTTAAGTTATTATAGCGCCCACTCTGACAGTGTGGAGGGCATATGCACCTCTTTAGTTGTTTGTTATTCGCTATTTTAAGGTACTAACTAATGTCTATTAACTGGTTTCCGGGCCATATGCACAAAGCCCGCAAAGAAATTGCCGAAGTCATGCCGCAAGTCGATATCATTATCGAAATGTTAGATGCGCGCATTCCCTTTTCCAGTGAAAACCCATTAGTACCGCAGCTTCGTCGTAACACGCCCTGCATTAAAGTATTGAATAAAGCTGATTTAGCCGACCCCATATTAACCCAGCGCTGGGTCGAGCATTTTGATAGCCAGTCAGGGGTTAAAGCCATTCCTATTAGCCAGCAAAACCCTGAGCATATTCGCGCCCTACTACAACTATGTAATGACATGCTGCCAGAGCGAAACCTTGAAATTCGTGGTGCTCGAGCCATGATCATGGGTATACCTAACGTGGGTAAATCTACATTAATTAATACCTTAGCTGGGCGTATTATCGCCAAAACCGGTAACGAAGCCGGAGTTACAAAAACACAGCAACGGATTAAGCTAGATAACAACGTTACCTTAACCGATACGCCAGGCTTTTTATGGCCCAAACTTAGCCCGCCGACTTGTGGTTATCGCTTAGCGGTAACGGGCGCGATTAAAGATACCGTATTTGATTATGCCGATATCGGCATGTTTGCCGCAGAATATCTATTAGCTACCTATCCGCAAGCCGTGATGCAGCGTTTTGGTTTAACCGAGTTGCCAGAGAATGATCTGGCCTTAATGGACGCTATAGGCATTAAACGTGGCGCCATGCGTAAAGGCGGTATTGTCGATTTAGAAAAAGTTGGCAGCATACTGATCACCGAATTACGTGCCGGCAACCTTGGCGCTATTACCCTCGAAACACCAGAAATGGTTAGCCAAGAACAAATTGACGCTAAAGCGGCTGAAGCAAGCAAAGCCATTGATAAAGCCCAGCGTGAAGCAGAACGTAAGCGCAAAGCGCAAAAGAAATACCGCTAATGGTAAGTCACTTTATGCTTGTTGATGTTGTAGCTGCACGTTACTATAGCAAGCTTATTTGAGGCTGAGATGCTGCGCAAAACCATTGGCTTAGTTATATTACTGATCATTATGCTTAACCATGCGGTTGTGGCGTGCGATGCTATGATTATACATATGCCTGATCATGCCCATGCCTATGCCAGCTTAACCGATACCCACCTCAATCAGGTACATAACAACGATCACAGCAGCAAAGACGATGCAGACCAACACAGCGCGCATGCCCATGTCAGCTGCCATATTGCCTTTTTTAATGGCGTAGAATTACTTAATTTTAATAGTTCAGCCATCAGCTGCGCTAACCTTAGCTGCCAAACCATAAGTTACAGCCCACCAGTACCGCCTCCTAACGTTTAATCCTGTTCGCTTTTTACCCTAATATGAACTTACAGGAGCATACCTATGTGTATGAGATATTCTTTGCCAGCACTGCTGGCTGCTATTTGCTATTGTCTAAGTGCAAGTGCTGAGCCGCTATCTTTAACCCAAGCATTACAGCAAACCTTGCAACACAACCCAGCGTTACAGGCCTATTCATATCAGCTGCGGATTGCTGAAGCTAGCTTGCTGAATGCTGGCAATAGTCCAGCGCCGCAACTCGATATTGCTATTGAAAACATTCTGGGTCGTGGTGATAATCGTGGCTTAGCTGGTGCTGAATTTACCTTAAGCTTAAGCCAACAAATTGAGCTAGGCAGTAAACGCGAACGCAGGCTAGATGTGGCCGGCTGGCGAAATAAGTTACAGCAAAATAATTACGAACTAACTCGTTTAGATGTGTTAGCCGATACCACCAAGCAATATATTCAACTCCTGAACCTGCAACAGCAAAGAGTGCTGACTGAGCAGAAAATTACTCGCGAAACCGATTTGCTTAATACGGCGTTAGAGCGCGGCAAAGCCAGCAACTTGCACGAAGCGGATATCAGCCGCATTAAGTTAAAATTACTTCGCAGTGAAATAGCACTGGCAAACATTAGCCAACAACTAGAACAACAGCGCTATCAGTTGGCAGCTAACTGGAATGCAGAGCCCAACTTTAGCGAGGTAACCGGTGATCTGGCGGTTCTACCCTTGCTACCTGCGTTGTCGGAGCTACAAACCGAACTACAACGTAGCCCACTAACGAGCCGCTATCTAACGCAGCAACGCTTAGCTCAAAGTTTGCTACAGCAAGCCGAAGCAAACAGCAACGCTAATATAACTGTATCAGCGGGTATACGCCGTGATGAAGCACAAAATGATACCTCATTAGTGTTGGGGTTTAGCCTACCGCTTTACACTGCTGCAGCCAGCAAAGCAAACCAGCTAGCGGCAGAAGCTGAGCAAGAGCTTGCAAGTTCACAGCAGCAGCTTAACCATACCCAGCTTAACTTGCTTCTAACGCATTATGTCCTGCAATTAAATACCTTACGCTCAGTATCCACCGCTATTACTAACCAGCTTTTGCCACAGGCCAAACATTTGTTAGCAACCAGCATGGCTGGATATCAGCAAGGCCAAATTGATTTACTTAGCGTGTTAGCCGCCGATGAAGAACTGCTGCAAGCCAACTTAGAACTAGTTGAAAGTCAACGTCACTTTCACCTAATAGTACTAGAGCTAGAACGCCTAACCGGACAGCCGCTGGTGTTATCAGGCCCAGTACCATTTGCCAAAATAGAGAATTAATTATGCCACTACTAACAAAAAAACGACTGAAAATGCAATCGACGTTGCACCGTCTACTACTGCTAATCGTATTTAGCGCCAGCCTACTTAATATATCGGCACAGGCCAGTGATGATGCACACGACGACCATCATGATGAGCATAGTGACGAACAACCACTTAATATCAGCCAGCGCATGCTAGCGCTAAACCAAATCAGTACAGAAACCGCAACAGAAGTTACCTTGCAGCAAAAGACGCATCTGTTTGGCATCATTACCGCCATTCCTGAACAGCAAGCAACAGTTAAAGCTCCTTATACCGCAACGGTTGATAACGTTATGGTAAAACAAGGCGATAACGTCAGCAAAGGTCAGGTATTGGTTAACCTAACTAATATTAGTAGCTTAAAAAGCTATCAACTACGTGCACCGCTAGCAGGAATTATTACTCAGCGTTATATCAATAATGGTGAGCTGGTGCGAGATGAAGCACTGCTTGAGATTGCCAACTACAACAAAGTATATGTAGAGATGTCGGCCTTTCCATCTGATACTGCGCGGATAAAACCAAACCTGCCCGTCAATGTTTTTAGCCTGCACCAGGCCAAACAAGCTGACACCCACATCAGTTATATTTCGCCGCAAATGAGCAATAGCCATATTACCCGTATTCGCGCAATTATTGACAACCAAGATGGTTACTGGCGCCCAGGTATGCATATTAAAGCTGACATTCAAACTGCAGAAATTATGGTGCCGATTGCAGTTAGAAAAACTGCATTACAACAGATCGACAATGAACCCGTAGTATTTGTCCGCCATGGCGATAAGTTTGAAGTGCACAAGCTGACACTTGGCCGTGAAGACGATAACTATATTGAAGTACTAACTGGATTAGAGGTTGGCAGTGAATATGCCAGCAAAAACAGCTTTATTCTTAAAGCTGACGTACTTAAATCTGGCGCAAGTCACGAACATTAGGAGCGCGCTATGATTGACCTAATACTAAAGCAAGCATTACAGCGGCGTTATTTAGTGTTGTTGCTTACGCTACTGATGGCGATGGCCGGTTTGTGGCAGGCACAGCAGCTACCAATGGATGCAGTACCTGATATTACTAACGTGCAGGTACAAATTAACACTTCAGCAGCGGGCTATTCACCGCTGGAAACCGAGCAACGACTTAGCGTTATTATTGAAAATGCCATGGCCGGCTTACCCAAGTTGCAGTATAGCCGCTCATTATCACGCTATGGCATGTCGCAGGTAACCGTTGTTTTTGATGAAGACACCAATATTTATTGGGCGCGTCAGCAAGTAGCCGAACGTTTACAAAGTGTACGCGACAATCTACCTGCCGATAGTCAAGCTAGCCTTGGTCCGATCACCAGTGGCTTAGGTGAAATTTTTATCTACTCCGTAACCGCCAACGCTGATGCGCGCACAGCTGAAGGTAAAGCTTACACCCCTGAAGATTTACGCACCATGCAAGACTGGTTGATTAAACCACAACTGCTCAAGGTTAAGGGGGTAACAGAGGTTGATGCTATTGGTGGTTATCAGCGTCAATATCAGATAGCCCCTGATCCTGCTCGGTTATTAGCGTTTAAACTAACGCTGGATGATATTGCTGCGGCAGTGCAACGGAACAACAGTAATGTTGGTGCAGGCTATATTGAACAGCGTGGCGAACAGTGGCTAGTGCGCTCGCCCGGGCAACTTAAAAACCTGAACGATATTAGCCAGCTGGTTATCGCCAAACGCGGTGACGCGCTGGTAAGGCTGCATGATGTGGCTGACGTAATATATGGTAAAGAATTACGCAGCGGCGCCGCGAGTATTAACGGTGAAGAAACCGTGCTTGGTACAGTATTTATGTTGCTGGGTGAAAACAGTAGAACCGTATCTAGTGCGGTGGCAGCAAAGCTAGATGAAATAAACCTGCGTCTACCTGATGGCGTAACCGCTACTGCCGTATATAACCGCACTACACTGGTAGATAAAGCCATTGCTACCGTTCAAAAAAACCTATTTGAAGGCGCAATACTGGTTATCGTAGTGTTGTTTATCTTTTTGGGTAATATTCGCGCCGCATTAATCACCGCACTGGTGATCCCACTGAGTATGCTGTTTGCCATCAGCGGTATGGCGTTGAATAAAGTCAGCGGTAACTTAATGAGCTTAGGTGCTATCGACTTTGGCTTAATTGTTGATGGTGCCGTTATTGTTACTGAAAACTGCTTGCGACGCTTAGGGTTGGCCCAACATCGGCATGGCCGCCTACTTACATTAGAAGAGCGCTTAGCGGAGGTTTATCAAGCAACGAAAGAAGTATTCACCCCAGCCGTATTTGGTGTGCTTATTATTATGCTGGTGTTCTTACCCATTTTTGCTCTACGCGGGGTTGAGGGCAAAATGTTCCACCCTATGGCTTTTACTATTATCGTCGCGTTGGCAGGAGCGGTGTTATTGGCCATTAGCTTTGTACCGGCAGCTATTGCTATTTTTATTCGTGGTAAAGTAACGGAACAAGACTCGGCCTTAATGCGTATATTAAAGCAAGGTTACTCACGCTTACTGGGCATCAGTATGCACCAGCCATTGTTAGCGCTAACCTCGGCTTTTATCTTGGTTGCAGTGGTATTTTGGCAAGGCAATAAGCTTGGCACTGAGTTTATGCCACAACTTGATGAAGGTGATATCGCCCTGCATGCGTTACGTATTCCTGGCGCCAGTTTGTCACAGTCATTACAAATGCAGTTGCTACTAGAGCGTGAAATTGGCACCTTAGCGCAGGTTGAACGAGTGTTCTCAAAAATGGGTACTGCAGAGGTTGCTAACGACCCAATGCCGCCGAATGTCGCCGATACCTATGTAATGCTTAAACCTCACTCTGCATGGCCAGATCCTAGCTTAACTAAAGCCGAATTTATAGAACAACTGCGCCAGATAGTAGAAGCTATACCGGGCAATAACTATGAATTTACTCAGCCAATACAAATGCGCTTTAACGAACTAATAGCCGGTGTTAGAGCCGATGTGGCGGTACGCATCTATGGCGATGATTTAGCCGAACTGACCAAGGCCGCAGAAGCCGCTAGCCTATTACTTAATAATATTGCCGGCGCTAAAGATGTGCGGATGGAGCAAACTACGGGTTTACCTATGTTGTCGATTGAACCAGACAGTGAACATCTTGCGTTACTAGGAATAGACGTAACGACGTTACAAAACACGATACAAACGGCCATTGGTGGGCGTCAATTGGGGCAAATTTACGAAGGTGATAAAGCCTTTGCCCTTGTATTGCGTTTAGCTGACGATATTCGTGAAGATCCGCAGCAGCTAAAGCGTTTACCGGTAGCTCTGCCTTATACCGATGCTGAGTTATCTTACGTACCGCTGGGTGAAATTAGCCAGTTTAATGAAATTAACGCCGCTAATCAGATCAACCGAGAAAGTGGCAAGCGTAATATTGTTGTTAGCGCCAACATAGCCGGCCGTGACCTTGGTAGCTTTATCGCAGAAACCCGCCAAGTTATGGATTCTCAACTAATATTACCGTCTGGTTATTGGTTAGATTACGCTGGCACCTTTGAGCAGTTGCAATCAGCATCCACAAGGCTAGCTTGGTTAGTACCAATAACACTGCTGCTTATTTTTGGCTTACTGTTAAGCGCGCTTGGCAGTGTGCGAGATAGTGTTATTGTCTTTAGCGGCGTACCACTGGCGTTAACTGGAGGCTTGGCCGCGTTAATGCTACGCGATATGCCGTTGTCTATTTCTGCTGCGGTTGGTTTTATTGCACTATCAGGTATAGCGGTACTTAATGGTGTGGTTATGCTCACTGTAATTAAACAACTACGAGAGCAAGGCATGCAATTACAGCAAGCTATTACACAGGGGGCAATAATGCGTTTAAGGCCAGTGCTAATGACCGCGTTAGTCGCCAGTTTAGGCTTTATTCCCATGGCGCTAAACACGGGTGCAGGCGCTGAAGTTCAGCGCCCACTAGCAACAGTGGTTATCGGCGGTATTATCTCAGCAACAATATTAACGCTATTACTGCTGCCATCACTGTACAAGTTGGTACATAACAAACGCAGTTAATAAGCATAAAAAAGACGGTGCTATATGTTTTAGCACCGCCATTGTTAAACGTTACGCACAGCCCCATCTACAGTGATGTACTTTAGCAACCGATCAGAAGGGTTAATCTATGTTTTATGATATGACAGTAGTGCAATTTAGCAAAATGCTACAAAATTTAACGGCTATCCTCAACAAGGGTGAAGCCTTTGCCCAAAGCAAAAAAATTGACGTTGCTGTTTTACTCAATTCACGTTTGGCACCGGATCAGTTTAATTTAATCCGTCAGGTGCAAATTGCCTGTGACACCGCGAAGTTAGGTGTAGCACGTTTAACCGGCAAAACAGACTCAGCACCTAAGCACGCTGATGACGAAACGACATTAGAGCAATTGCAGCAGCGTATTGCCGACACAGTGGCTTACTTAGCCACCTTTAGCGAAGCTGATTTTAACCAAGCAGCAACGCAGCACGTAACGCAGCCGCGCTGGGAAGGTAAATACCTGACTGGATCTGACGCTTTAATTCAGCACATAATCCCGAATCTGTATTTTCACGTCAATGCTGCCTACGCCATCTTACGCCACAATGGCGTAGATATTGGTAAACGAGATTATCTGGGCGTTATGCCTTATAAATCTTAACCTTTCGCCAATTATTAATTGGTCAAAAAAATGCCGAGTATCTGCTCGGCATTTTGTTTTAACGTATTTTGTGCTTAGTATTTAACCATTCACACCTGTTTCTTGCGCTGCTTTGAGGTATAATCCGCCGACTTTTTTCGGCGCAGCCAACTTCAAGAGACACTATGACAGTACAGACCTTTGATCCGACACAAACCACCACCTTGGACACGCCAGTTAAAAGCCTTACGGCACAGGCTTTAGCCAGTTCAAGTAAAGGTAATACTATTGGCTTCGTTAGCCTTGGCTGCCCGAAAAACTTAGTCGATTCAGAGCGCATTCTTACGCAATTAAAAAGCGAAGGCTACAATATCGTGCCGACATACGACGACGCGGCCTTAGTTATTGTTAACACCTGTGGCTTTATTGACAGCGCAGTACAAGAGTCGTTGGAAACTATTGGCGAAGCCTTAGCCGAAAACGGCAAGGTTATTGTTACCGGTTGTTTAGGTGCACGCGAAGATGAAATTCGCCAAGTACACCCCAATGTATTAGGTATTACTGGCCCGCACTCTTACGAGAACGTATTAAAGCAAGTACACGAATTTGTGCCTAAACCTAAGTACGACCCCTTTACCATGTTAGTGCCCGATCACGGTATTAAATTAACCCCCAAACACTACGCCTATGTAAAAATTTCTGAAGGCTGTAACCATCGCTGCACCTTTTGCATTATTCCGTCAATGCGCGGTGACTTAGTCAGCCGTCCAGTAGGTGAAGTATTAGATGAAGCGCAGCGTTTAAAAAATGCCGGCGTAAAAGAGTTACTCATTATTTCTCAAGACACCAGTGCCTATGGTGTTGATGTAAAACATCGTACGGGGTTTTGGAATGGCTCTCCGGTTAAAACCTCAATGCAATCATTATGCGAAGCTTTGGGTGAGATGGGTATTTGGGTGCGTTTGCACTATGTTTATCCGTACCCGCACGTAGATGACATTATTCCATTGATGGCAGCCGGTAAAGTACTGCCTTATTTAGATATTCCGTTTCAACATGCCAGCCCGCGTATTTTAAAACTGATGAAACGCCCAGGTCAGGCGGACCGCGTATTAGAACGGATTAAGAAATGGCGTGAAATCTGCCCAGAGCTAACCATTCGTTCCACCTTTATTGTTGGCTTTCCTGGCGAAACTGAAGAAGATTTTCAAATGCTACTCGACTGGTTACAAGAAGCCCAGTTAGACCGAGTTGGCTGCTTTAAATACAGTCCTGTAGTGGGCGCTAAAGCAAATGAATTAGCTGATCCGGTAGCGGATGAAGTAATGGAAGAACGCTATCATCGTTTTATGCAAACGCAACAAGCCATTAGTACTGCGCGGTTACAAGCTAAAATTGGCCGCACCATTAAAGTGTTAATTGACGAAGTAGACGATGAAGGTGCCATTGGCCGCAGCCATGCTGATGCACCAGAAATCGACGGTGCAGTGTATTTAAACGGCTTAACCAAGGTAAAACCGGGCGATATTATTAATGCTGTAGTTACCGAAGCCGATGAATACGATTTATGGGCAACAATTGCTGAGTAACTAAATTAAAACACTAAATCGCATTAGTTTACGGTTATTGCTTTAAACGGGTAATAACCTGCAATAAACGTTGTAAGCCGTATTGGTACGCTACGTCATTAAATGCAGGTGACGCGCTATTCATAAAACCATGCTGATAAACCGTTTTATTAGCGCTAATCGTGGTGTTAGCGCTTAACTGTTGCAGCATGTCATCGACATTAAAATGATGTTCTTGTTCGCCAAATATCAGCTCTGTAGCGATGTTTGGCGATTTATCTTGATGCAAATGTAGTTGCCCAGGATAAAACAACACTAAATTTTTAATACTAAGAGGTTTAACATCTGCAACTGCACGCCATAAAGCGGATGCGCCCGCGCTAAAGCCTATAGCAAGATTGGGCTGCTGTGTTAACGCTTGGGTCACACCTTGTGTATAACCGTCATGGCCAGTCTGGGCAATAAATGCCTGATAAGCGCTAAGCTCGGTATCAAACTGCTGTAGGCGACCTTGGTAAGGATCAACGGTTTGTACGGTTACACCTGCGTTTTGTAAGCAATCAATTAAAGATTGTAATACGTCACCATAGCCAAAAATATCGGTTGCAATCAGTACTTTTAGCATTATAACAATGCCTTTATTGCCAGGTTTAACCCCTGTAAAGTTAACGGATACATACGCTTACTGACAATACCTTCAATCATTGAAATTGAATGATAGTGCGGCCACCACGCTAACGGCTGAGGATTAAGCCACACGGCTTTAGAATATTGCGCTAACAAGCGCTGTAGCCATACTTTACCTGGCAGTTGATTAAAGTGCTCGACACTGCCGCCTGGGTATTCAATCTCGTAGGGCCCCATAGTAGCGTCACCAACAAAAATTAGTTTATAGTCAGCGCCATAGGTATGAATAATATCATCTACCTTCACCTGCTCGGTGTAACGACGTTTATTATTACGCCAGACCCCTTCATATACGCAATTATGAAAATAAAAAAACTCTAAATATTTAAACTCACTTTTTACTGCCGAAAATAGCTTTTGACATTGCTCAATATGGTCGTCCATCGAGCCGCCAACATCAAAAAACACTAACAGCTTAATCGCGTTGTGGCGCTCGCGCACAAAGCGTAGGTCTAACCATCCCGCTTGCTCAGATGTTGCCTGAATAGTGCCATGTAAATCTAGCTCTACTTCAGCACCGCTGCGGGCAAACTTGCGCAACTGCTTTAGTGCCAGTTTAATACTGCGATTATTGAGTTCGCTGTCGGTGTCGAGATCTTTAAACTCACGCTGATCCCACACTTTAACGGCACGCCTAGCGCCACTGCCCTGCTGACCAATACGCACACCTTCTGGGTTAAAACCATAAGCACCAAAGGGTGATGTACCGCCGGTGCCAATCCACTTGTTACCACCACTGTGCTTTTTTTGCTGTTCTGCTAAGCGCTCACGCAAGGTTTCCAGCAGTTTATCCAAACCACCCAGCGCGTGTAACTTAGCTTTTTCCTCAGCGCTAAGTTGACGCAATACATCAGGAATAAGCCAGTCAGGTGGGATCGCAGCGGCTAAATCGACCGTTGCAACGCCGGAAAAATACTCTGCAAACGCACGGTCAAATTTATCGTATTGGGTTTCATCTTTTACTAAACATAAGCGCGATAATTGGTAAAACGCGTTGGTATCAGCAAACACCACCTGTTGCTTTAACGCATTTAGTAAATCGAGCAATTCAGTAATACTGGCTTTTAAGCCATATTTTCTTAGCGTAAAAAAGAAGTCAATCAGCATTTATCTGTTCCAACCATTGAGGGCAGCCGTAAACTTTGGCTCTGCTAAAGCAACCTATTTATCTAACTTGCCGTTTGGCCATAAAAGCTAACTTTTCAACTAACGCGACATCTTGCTCATTTTTTAATAGGGCACCAAACATTGGCATTAAACCGCCTTTTTGCTGTTTGTCAGTTAATACCTCAGCCGGAATATCTTCAGCCAATAATAACTTTAACCAATCTAGTAATTCTGACGTAGATGGTTTTTTCTTTAGGCCTGGTAATTCGCGTAGGTCAAAAAACACCTCTAATGCCGTGCTAAGTAACTGCTGTTGAATATTTGGATAATGTACATCAACTATTGCCCGTAAGGTGTCGGCATCAGGAAAACGGATATAGTGAAAAAAACAGCGACGTAAAAATGCATCCGGCAACTCTTTTTCATTATTCGAGGTAATAATAACAATGGGTCGCTGGGCTGCGCTTATTTGCTCGCCGGTTTCATGCACATAAAACGCCATTCTATCTAGTTCGTGCAATAGGTCGTTAGGAAACTCGATATCGGCTTTATCTATTTCATCTATTAATAACACGGGGCGTTTTTGCGCGGTAAATGCCTGCCATAATTTGCCCGGACGGATATAGTTATTAATATCCTGCACTTTTTCACTACCTAATTGGCTATCACGCAGCCGAGATACCGCATCGTACTCGTATAAGCCATGTTGTGCCTTAGTAGTAGACTTAATATGCCATTGAATCAGCTCAGTATTTAAACTGGCTGCTAGCTCTTCTGCTAACCGAGTTTTCCCAGTACCAGGCTCACCTTTAATCAGTAAGGGCTTCTCTAACGTAACCGCCGCATTAACGGCCAAGGCTAACTCATCAGACACGATATAATGCGCGGTGCTTTCAAAGGCCACTATAACTCTCCTTACTGGTGGTAAAACGTAATATCTTATAGCAAAACGCTACTTCATTTTTTGCTGCACAGGCGTATTCTTATAACCAATTTATCGTAAACGGAGTTTTTTATGGCAAACGTCTATGCAGACAACTCATTGTCTATCGGCCGCACCCCTCTGGTCAAATTAAACCGGACTATCGAAGGCGGTGCCAATGTCTACGCAAAAATTGAAGCGCGCAACCCCAGTTTTAGCGTTAAATGCCGCCTAGGTGCAGCCTTAATCTGGGATGCCGAGAAAAAAGGTACCTTAACCAAAGACAAAGAAATTGTCGAACCCACCTCTGGCAATACAGGCATTGCCCTCGCATTTGTGGCGGCCAGTCGCGGGTATAAACTCACTCTAACTATGCCAGCGACCATGAGCTTAGAGCGGCGTAAACTGTTAAAAGCACTAGGTGCTAATTTAGTATTAACTGAAGGCGCTAAAGGTATGAAAGGCGCCATCGAAAAAGCGAAAGAAATCCAAGCGTCTAACCCTAACAAATACCTTATTTTAGGTCAGTTTGATAACCCCGCTAACCCACAAATTCACTTTGATACCACCGGACCAGAAATTTTTAATGATTTAGACGGCAAAGTAGATATCTTTGTTGCTGGTGTGGGCACAGGTGGCACTATCACTGGCGTTAGCCGCTATTTTAAGCACGAAAAGCACTTAAATGTACAATGTGTTGCGGTAGAGCCAACTGAATCGCCGGTTATTACTCAGGCTAAAGCGGGTGAAGCGCTAACCCCAGGGCCGCATAAAATTCAAGGTATTGGTGCGGGCTTTATTCCAGCTAACTTAGATTTAAGCATTGTCGATAGTGTTGAGCTAGTGAATAGTGACGACGCCATTGCAGCGACGCATCGTTTAATGAAGGAAGAAGGCATTCTAGCCGGTATTTCCTCAGGTGCAGCATTGGTCGCAGCGCAGCGCTTAGCAGCTAAACCAGAAAATGCGGGTAAAAACATTGTCATTATTCTACCCAGTGCGGCTGAACGTTATTTAAGTAGCCCGCTGTTCGCCGACGTGTTTAGTGAGCAAGAGTTAACCGCTTAGTTAACTGTTTATTGAACGTTTAGGGCTACTTAGGTAGCCCTTTTACTTTACAGTTAATAAAAAAAGCTCCAAACTGGTGTTTATAACAATAATGGACCCAGCCGATGAAGTTACGTTATTTACTCCCCTTACTATTATTATTAGCCGCCTGTAGCGACGAACCTAAAGTTAATGCGCAATGGGGCACACCAGAATACATTGCCTCTGAATTTCTTAACGCTTTATATAATGAAAGAGATTTAGATAAAGCTAAAAAGCTAAGTACCAAAGAATTCGCTGAGCTAATGCAGTCTTATGGCACCGTGCGCCAAGTATCACGCACCTTAGTTAATGCCTCATTTGATACCGTTGATATAAGGGTAAACCGCAGTGGTGGTAATCTACGTGAGCAGTATGAAGATATCGCAAAAATTGCGCTACTGCTAACCGGAATACACGACGGCAAGCAAATAGATGAGCTGCGTACCGTTGAACTGATTAAACAAAACAATCGCTGGGTAGTCAGCGCGGTTCAGATTGATAAATATAGCAGCAGCGCGCGCTAACACCCTGTTTTAGCGCTGAAAAAATGCAGCTATCCGCTGTTGGCTTTCGTCACTATTTAGCAAACGTTGAAACTGCTGTAATTCTGCCGTTATACTTTCAAGCGTTATTTGCTGCGTTGTGCGTTTTAGTAAAGCTTTACTCGTTTGCACGGCAGCTGCAGGTAATGCAGCAAGCTTAATGGCTTTTTGTACTGCCAGCTCAGTTAGCGCATCCATGGCTACAACCTGATTTACCAAACCCATTTGCAATGCGTCCGCGGCGGTAAAACTCTCGCCTAGCAATAGATATTGCGCCGCTCTTTGGTAGCCGACAACACTTGGTAATAGCACGCTAGAGCCCGCTTCTGGGCATAAGCCTAATTGGGTGAAAGGTAATTGAAAACGGGCGTTGTCCGCGGCATACACCAGATCGCAGTGCAGTAATGCCGTCGTGCCTATGCCTATGGCTAAACCGGCAACTGCCGCAATTATTGGCTTTGGAAACTGTGCTAACTCATACAAAAACTGTACCGTTGGATGCTCAGCGTTTAACGCTCCAGCACCCAAAAAATCGTGTAAATCATTTCCGGCGCTAAAACAATCTTTAGTACCTTGTAATAACACGACGTTAATACTGTCATCTGTAGCCGCCTGCTGTAGTGCCAAAGTCAGCTCGCGATACATTTGCTGGCTAAGTGCATTTTTTTTCTCTGGCCGATTTAAATGAATATGCACGACACCGTCAAATCGGTACTGAAAAATATCCGTCATACTAACTCCCTATTACTTGCCCGCAACACTGCCTTCACGGCGCGGATCGGCGGCACCTTGCAAACTATCTGACGTTAGCATAATGACATGTAAACCGCTGTTGAGATCTTGAAGCTGCACCTTATAACCCATAGCTTCAAACGTCGCTTGTTGCTGCTCTAGCACGGTGCCCTGCTCTAATGCTAAATAATCATTTCGGTGCGTCATATGCGGCAAATTAAGCGCCTGCTGTACATCTAGTTTCCAATCTAAGATGGCAACTAGGCTTTGCGCTACATAGTTAATAATCCGGCTACCACCAGGCGAGCCGATTAACAGCACTAGCTTGTTATGTTGGTCAAACACCATCATCGGTGCCATTGACGAGCGCGGCCGTTTACCCGATTCAACCCGATTAGCCACTAAATAACCATCTTGTACTGGGCTTAAACTAAAATCGGTCAGCTGATTATTGAGTAGAAAGCCGCCAACCATTAGGCCCGACCCAAATACGTTTTCAATACTCGTCGTCATGCTAACGGCGTTACCTTCAGCATCAACAATAGAAAAGTGGCTAGTATTAGGTAGCTCTGGTGAACTAGCAGAAATAAGCGCCGGTGCATCTTTAGGTTCGCCTGCAACAGCAAGTGCGCCATTTTTATGCGGATCAATAAGTGTAGCTCGACTAGCTAAATAATTTGGCGCTAACATGCCAGCAACAGGCACAGCAACATATGCGGGATCGGCAACGTAACGATCTCGATCGGCAAACGCCAGCTTTGCCGCCTGTGCCAACAAATGTGTTGCCTGGATACTGTCTGGTGCCAACTTTGCCATATCAAATTGCTGCAATAGACCTAAAATTTGTAATACCGCAACACCGCCTGAGCTTGGTGGTGCCATACCACATACTTTATACACCCGATAAGGCATACAAATCGCGTCACGCTCAATGGCTTTATAATTTGCCAGATCAGCGACACTTAGCTTACCTGGGTTAACGGGCGCTGTTTGCACGCGCTCGCTGATCGCTTTAGCCAGCTCACCCTGATAAAACGCCGCAGGCCCCTCTTTTGCTATTGCCTTTAATGTTGCAGCATAAGCTGGGTTTTTTACTATTTCGCCTTCTACCCGAGCTTTACCTTTTGGGAAAAAATACTGTTTAGGTTCATCAAATTCAGCTACGCCAGGGTTCCAGCCTTTAGCTAATTGCGCCGCGGTTCGATTAGAAAGTGCAAAGCCATGTTCTGCTGCGGCTATCGTATCGGTAAATAACTCGGCCCATTTTAATTTGCCGTATTGCTGATGTGCTTCGTACAACATAGCTACCACACCTGGCACACCAACAGATTTACCGCCAACAAAGGCTGTACGCCAGTCCATTAATTTACCGTTTTCAGTAAACAATAAGGGGGTGGCGCTCGCCGGTGCCGTTTCTCTACCATCAAACGAGGTTAAACGCTGTTGTTTATTTTGCCAGTGCAGCATAAAGGCACCACCGCCGATACCTGAACTTTGCGGTTCCACTAACCCCAGCATAAGTTGAGTAGCAATAGCTGCATCAACTGCACTGCCGCCTTTGGCCAGTATCGCCCTACCCGCTTCGGTTGCAATGGGGTGGGCAGCAGTTACCATATAGCTTTTACTCGTGACCAGTTGTTGCTGATAACGCCCGGTAGCGGCCTCTGGTTCTCGGCTTTCTTGCTGGGCTAACGCTGAATACGTAGAAAAAGCGCATAGCGTTAGACTAATGCCAAATAGCGCTGTGCGAAGGGTATTAAAAGGTAGAAACATAGTAAGTGCTGTCATCTCGCAACAAGGTAGCTATACCCTAACCAGAACAAGCGCCAATATCAATATTAACAAAGGTTACTAGGCCAACTAATAAGCAGCTTTATCGCATAAACTGACGAAGTTTGTAATATTCCTTGACCCAAACCTTCAGATCGTTTTGCATAGGCAGCATAATCTAATAACGATGACATCAGTTTGACTAACTTTACGCTAAAACATTACCTGCCTTATTTATTATTAGCCGCCATCATGCTGGTATTGGCATGGCTACCAGAGCAGTGGCAAAACATGCTGCAATACAATTACACCGATATTACTGCTGGCGAATATTGGCGCTTAATAACGGGGCATCTGCTGCATAGCAATACTTGGCATTTAATAATGAATATTGGTGGCTTATTGCTTGCCATGGCGCTGCACGCGGTTTATTTCAGCTACCGTCAGTTAGCATGGCAATGGTTACTTTGTGCCGTAGCGATAGGTTTAGCGTTATATTATTTTTCGCCAGATATCCGGATTTACGTTGGTTTATCGGGGCTGTTACACGCCATGCTGGCGTTAGGCGCAATAAAAGACATACAACTAAAAATGACCACGGGCTGGCTATTACTCATAGGGCTAGTGGCTAAGGTAATAATGGAGCAATGCTTTGGCCCAGACACCGATTTAGCCGAGCTAATTAACGCCAATGTTGCAGTAGATGCACACTTGTATGGCGTTATTAGTGGTATTATGCTGGGTGTTATTAGTAGCGTGTTTTATCGTATTAAAACGGTGCTGGCGTAGTAAAACTCAGTACGTCACCCGTTAACGGATGAGTAAAACGGATATATTCGGCGTGCAACATTAGGCGCGGGCTTTTGGCCGCAATGTCTGGCGTAGCATACAGCGTATCACCAAGTATCGCATGCCCCAGCGCTAACATGTGCACACGTAACTGGTGTGAGCGCCCAGTTACAGGCTCTAACTGCACTCGACTTTGTAGGGTTTCACTAGCAAAATTTAAGCGATGATAACGGGTAACCGATGGCTTACCTGTTATATGACACACTTTATATAGCGGCCGGTTTTCTGTATCTGCGCCAATAGGTAAATCAACTACACCTTTAGCTTGCGCCAGCCGGCCATCAACCACGGCCACATAATGTTTTTGCACACTACGCGCTTGAAACTGTTTACTAATATCAGATAACACACGCTTGGTTAGTGGCAGCAGCACTAAGCCAGAAGTATCGTAATCCAGTCGATGTACTACTTGTGCCGAAATAAACTCACGCTGTACTCGAGTAATAAGACAATCTTGATTTTCTGGATGTCGACCCGGCACCGTTAATAACTTGGCAGGTTTATTTACTACCAACAGCACATCGTCTTCATAAACGATTTGATAAGGCTCGGTAGTGGCAGGCAGTATGGCTAAACTTTCAGCGCTATCAGTCATAATGGGCTCTTAGCAATTAAAACGTTGGCTATTATGCCGTAAAACCCAGTTGTCTGCCGAGTAAATTCAGCTAAGCTAGACACATTAATCTCTAACCGATAATGCTATGAGCGATCTGTTTATTTATCAGCCGCCAACTGAACCTTGGCTTGAGGTGATCTATCAGGACAAAGATCTAATTGTGTTAAATAAACCTAGCGGCTTATTAACTAACCCCGGTCGTGGTCCACATTTAGCCGATTGCCTATTAAGCCGCGTACAACAACAATACCCGCTAGCGCAGTTAGTACACCGATTAGATATGGCAACCTCCGGCGTGGTGGTGATCGCGCTGCGACGTAAAGCTGAAGCCGCGTTAAAATTACAGTTTGCTAACCGTAGTGTCAGTAAACGCTACTTAGCTATGGTTTGGGGCACTCTGGCCCAAACCAGTGGCAGCATTGATGTACCGCTAATTGCTGACGCAGAGAATTTACCCAAACAAAAGGTCTGCCTGCAAACCGGCAAAACAGCCGTTACCCATTATACAGTGCTACAACAATTAACTGATCGTGCATTGGTCGAGTTAAGGCCCGTAACCGGCCGTTCGCACCAGTTACGCCTACATATGTTACATTTAGGCCACCCTATTTTAGGCGATGCATTTTATGCCCATACTGAAGCACTGGCTGCGGCAAGCAGATTACAGCTGCATGCCGCATCATTACAGCTTAATCAACCTTACAATGGTGAGCGCTTAAGTTTTAATGCTGATAGCGATTTTGTTACGGCCGCGGGTACGCTCATTGTGTAACTAAACGTAAAAAAACAACAAAACCGATTAATGACAAAAAACCTGTATCTAGCTATAGTGCGAGGGTTGCCAAGCGAAAATTGAGCCTTGGCCAAGCAAACAATAAAAAATAACACAGGAATATAAATATGAGTATGCTGCAGGAATTTAAAGCATTTGCCATGCGTGGCAACGTAGTGGATATGGCAGTCGGTATCATTATTGGTGCGGCCTTTGGTAAAATTGTCTCTTCTTTTGTTAGTGACGTTATTATGCCACCTATTGGTGTGTTGCTTGGTGGCGTTAACTTTCGCGACCTTGCAGTGATCATTCAGCAGGCTACGGAAACTCAAGCTGAAGTAGTGATTAAATATGGTATGTTTGTGCAAACTATCATCGACTTTATCATTATTGCTTTTGCCGTTTTTGTTGGTGTTAAAGCGATGAACTCGTTAAAGAAAAAAGAAGAAGCACAGCCTGAACCCACACCAGCAGCAACACCTGCGGATATCCTTTTATTGACAGAAATTCGTGATTTACTGAAAAAGTAATAATTACTTATACTGGTTTAGTAATAAAAACGTCTCCCTTGGGAGACGTTTTTATTTGCTCAGTACTATTTATTTCATACTAATTACAGAGATTATAGGTTTTGTTCAAACAACTTATAAATCCGACGATATTCATCTAACCAGCTGCTTGGCTGGCGAAAGCCATGTGCCTCAACCGGATAAATTGCCGTTTCAAAGTTATTGTTTTCTTGTTCAATTAAGCGCTGCACTAAACGTACAACATCTTGGAAAAACACGTTGTTATCAACCATAGGCGCGTTAATTAGCAGCGGCTTTTTTAAACCTTGGCTAAAATAAATGGGTGAACTGCGCTCATAAGCAATAGGGTCAATAGCCGGTGAGTTAAGTATATTTGACGTGTAACCATGGTTGTAATAAGCCCAATCGCTCACTGGACGCAGTGCCGCGCCGGCCTGAAATAAATCAGGTTGTGTAAACAGTGCCATAAAGGTCATAAAGCCACCGTATGAGCCACCGTAGGTACCAATGCGCTTGCGGTCAACATTGGCGTTGTCGACTAACCAGTTAACACCATCGGCCAAATCTTCAATTTCTGGCGTACCCATTCTACGGTAAATTGCAGTGCGCCAATCGCGGCCATAACCCGCAGAGGCGCGATAGTCCATATCCAATACTACATAACCTTGTTGTACCAACAGGTTATGGAATAAAAACTCACGAAAGTATCCCGACCAACCTAAATCGCTGTTTTGTAAATAACCCGCACCGTGGTTAAAAACAACTGCCCGACGCTTATCGCCTGCTTTATAATCTGCCGGTAAATACACTTTAGAAAACACCGGCTGCTTACCATGGCTTGATGGCACGGCTACCACTTGTGGCGCAACTAAAGGCAACTTTTTAAACTGTTCCGACATCGTGTCGGTAAGGCGTTTGGCCGCTGCATTTGGCGTAGCATCTGCAACATATAATTCTGGCGGTAATAAATTAGTCGAGAACTGCAGTAAGAGCTTTTGTTCATCTGGCGACAAAGTAAAACTCGTACTGCCGCCTAGGTTGGTTAGCTGCTCAACATCGCCTCCGGTAGATGCAACCCGATATACCTCGTAATTGCCTGGGTGGGTTTTATTAGCTTTAAAATAAATATAAGCATCATTGCTAGTTAATATTGGCTCGCTAACTTCAAAGGTGCCTTGGGTTAGTTTTTTCGCTTTACCTTTTAGCGGTTTAACGTATAAATGCGAATAACCGCTTTCTTCGGATAAGTAATACAAGCTGTCGCTGTTATTTAACCAGCCAAAATCATTAAATGAGTAATTAACCCATGCAGTGTCATGCAACCGATGCTGTGGTACTAAGGTTTTGTTTTTAATATCTACTGTCGCTATCCAGCGATCTTTGTTATCTAGTGCTTTTAACATCAGTGCCACTTGCTGGCCTGATGCATGCCAACGAATTGCTCCTTGGCTCCAATACCAATCATCCATTAAACCAATATCGCGGATCACCTTCTCAGATTTATATTTTTCACCTTTGGCTTTGGCGTTTTCAGCCTTTACTTCTGCAAGCACATCTTCGTTATAGCCAGGCAAGCTGGTATAACTTAGCTCGGTACTACTGCCATCAAGCAGGCTTAATAACATAATACGCTGTGGCTCTGGCGTAACATCGTTTACCCTAGCGCGCACTGCTTCAGCGGCGATATCACCGTTGCTGGTAATATAGTTAGGCATGATGTCTTTTTCGTTGCGTTTACCCGCTTTACGCACCGACACCAGCATATAATCTGCTTTAGGTGACAGGCTAGCGCCAACCACCTGCATGCCCTTACCCAGATAAAACGCAGCCGCGGCAATGTTACTATTTTGTTGCTGCAATTGCTGTTTGGCCGCAAAACGTTGCTCCGCGTTTTTTTGCTGCAAAGCGACAAACTCAATCAATTTATGCTGCTCTTGGGCTAAATAGCCTTTTGGCTTAGTTGGACCTTTAGGTTGATCTTCTGTTTTAAGGCTCACTAATTCAATACGTTGGCCGCTGGTTAAATTTTCGGCATACCAGTTCCAACCTTCACGGTAAGTTAAGCGGCCATCAAGTAAAAACTCTGGCGCATATTGTGTGGCGTTGTCTCGGGTTAATTGCGTTAGCTTGCCACTTGCCATATCTCGAACATAAATATCACCTTCAAACGCATAAGCTTGCAAGCTGCGATCAGCATTGTATACCGCGTTTGCGCTACCGGCTTGATGTTGCTGCGCCAATGTAACAGCGCTGCCATTATCGTTAGCCGCTAGCGGTCGAGCAAACCAATCTCGTAATTCACTACCCTGCTGTTTTCGTTGGTAATACACCTGCTGGCTGTCGTAGTTCCAGTGTGCACTTTCTGGCTCACGGCCCAGCCAATCTGGATCAGCCATAATTTGCTCTAGGGTTAACTTAATACTTGGGTCGGCGGTATATACGCTAGGCACACTAATGGTGGTGGTTTGATAACTTTGTGGTTCTGACTTTTTTGCTTGTAATGGGCTGATCAGTGCCAAGCTACACAAGGCAACCGCCAACACAGAATAACGAATATTGGGCATAGTTAAATTCTTATAATAAGTAAAAGACTAGCTGTTATACAAAGCCTTGAGTGCTAACGCAAGATGACATACCTCAGATGCGGCTGACAGCGGGCCAGATAAGATTAATAGACAGAAAAAAGCCGGTCTAAACTAGACCGGCAAATAGTGTGTAAATAAACAATAATGGCATAGCTAAAGCAAAATTAAGCGGCTATTTTTGCGCTGATTTCAGTTAAACTAACCATGGCCGCATTAAGCGCCGCTTGTTGCGACTCAGCCCCCATATTAAGGCCTTCGGCATAAATAAACTGGAGTTTTTTTAAGCCAACAAAGTTAAAGAAACTTTGTAAAAATGGCGTCTGGCTATCCATAGTTGAACCTTGATAAACACCGCCGCGAGTGGCAAAAATAACTACGGGTTTGTCATCCAGCAAGCCTACGGGGCCTTGCTCAGTGTATTTAAAAGTAACGCCAGCACGCGCTACCCGATCGAACAAGGCTTTTAACTGTGACGGTATGCCAAAGTTATACATAGGTACACCTAAAACAATCACATCGGCTAGTTTAATTCTGGCAATAATATCATCAGAAATAGCCGCCAAACGCTGCTGCTCAATGCTGCGTTGATCTACCGGTGTCATCCACGCTGCCATTTCTGTCATATCCAAATGCGGCACCGGTGTGACGTTTAAATCCAGCGTATCCAGTTTGAAGCGGTCTTGTGGCAATTGGGCGATAAATTGTTGTGCTAACTGAACCGAATGACCTTTGTCACCGTTAATAGAACTGTTAATCACTAAAATGTGTTTCATGAACGTCTCCCGTTAGTAGTTTGCTTATAATACAGTGTTTT
Organism: Rheinheimera sp. D18; assembly: GCF_004345025.1. Lineage (GTDB taxonomy): Bacteria > Pseudomonadota > Gammaproteobacteria > Enterobacterales > Alteromonadaceae > Alishewanella > Alishewanella metallidurans. The sequence continues at coordinate 1,806,887 of NZ_CP037745.1, forward strand.
TTTAGGTAGAAAATCGCAATAAAACGCACATACCTTTCTACTTTTTAATTTAATTAAACTTAATCCAATACCGGTTCTCACGCGTAAATATGGTTATATCGCAACAATGTTGGTAGCACCCGATGCAGGAACATAAAACATGTTGAAGTTAACTACAGGCTCAGGGCATGATGTACGTCCCCATTCAAACGTGGATACTGCACAGCTAATGACCGCGCAAGAACAGACACACCAACAATGGGAAGAAGCTCTGACCTTTGTTGCGTTAAAACGTGACAAATTAGCCTACGCCGAACTTTTTAATTACTTTGCGCCAAGGTTAAGAGCCTTTGGTATGAAGATGTTTGGTAACGAGCAACAAGCGTTAGAAATGGTGCAAGACACCATGTTAAATGTATGGAAAAAAGCGGCACTATTCGATGCTACTAAAGGCTGTGCTTCTACCTGGATTTATACCATTGCTCGTAACGTGCGCTTTGATATGCTGCGCAAAAAGCAAAGCCGTAAAGACGACATTAGCGCTGATGATCTATGGTTAAATGGTGAATACCCTGAGCCTGAGTCTGAAGACGCATCTGCACAATGGGATATCCAGCTGTTATCAGAAAAACTTGCACCACACTTCAACTTACTACCGCCAGCTCAGCGCGATGTAATGGAAAGAGTATATCTACAAGAAAAAACCCACCAAGAAGTATCAGACGAATTAGCCATTCCGCTGGGTACCGTGAAATCTCGGATCCGCTTGGCGTTAGACAGATTAAGAGAGGCATTAGATGGCACACGCAATTAAGTTTCACCCTAGCACTGCATTGCTAGAACAATTTGCTGAAGGCTATTTAACTGCTGATGTGTCGTTGGCGCTTGCTGCGCATATTGACCTATGCCCACATTGTCAGCAATTAAGCCAAGATATTACCAATGATTTAGCCGGTCAGTTTGTAGAGCAACGCGTTACCACAAACTCCACAGACTGGGATGCGATGCTCAACAGTGTGCTGGCACAAACTGAACAAACGAGCATGAAACCAATAGCTAACGAGGTAACATCCAGTAACGCGTTGCAATCTATCATGGTTTCACAACGTGAATTTAAACTGCCCCGTGCGTTGCAGCGTTTATCGGCGAGCCACGGTAAATGGTTACATTTAGGCGGCATTGCTACAGCAACATTACCAACTAGCAGTGATCACCATGTGTCTTTGCTCTATATCAGCAAAGGTACAGAGGTACCGCAGCATACGCATTTAGGCCTTGAAATGACGTTAGTATTATCAGGTAAAATTGTCGATGAAAATGGCGAATACCATGCTGGTGACTTACTAATTAATTCACCAGATGACACGCATACACCACGCACCCTACCCGACGAAGATTGTTTGTGTCTGTCAGTTCTAAGTGCGCCATTACAGTTTAAAAAGGGCTTAACGCGATTATTAAACCCGTTACAACAGTTCTTTTTTTAATAGCGCCACTAAAAATATCAGCCTTTAACAAATAAAAAAGCGCCAATTGTGTTGGCGCTTTTTTTGTTTTTAACCCCCGAGTAACCTAACGCAATAGTGCGGTGCCACCTTTTAAATTAAATACTTGTTTAAAACCTAAGCGCCCTAACACCTTACATGCCACTAAACTGCGGTTGCCCGAACGACATACCAGTAAAAAAGGTTGTGCCGGTGTAATAACATTATTGATAAGCGCATCGGCGAGTTTTGATAAGGGTATTTCTAATACGGGGTAACGCTGCGGCAAATACTGGGTTAATGCCCCCGCACTTTGCTCATGCGGCTCGCGAACATCCACAACCTGTAAATCTGGCCACTGCTGCATAAAACCCGTTAACTGCTCTACAGCAATAACATCAGTAGCGTCTGATAAGCTTACTTCAACTAAGCCACAAAGATGCTGACTCAACTTTTGTAATTCTATTGCCTGCTGCTGTAATTGCTGCTGCCATTGGCCATTGTCTATATTTTGTAGCAAAGCATGAAGTGCCGGCAGTTCTTGTTGTGCTAAAGCCAGCGTGGTGAAAAAGCGCTGGGCGTAATCATGGCTAGATAAAATTAACGTATCTTCATTAATTGTTGCCGCCAATAGCCGTATACTCTGTGCCAGAGCCGCCATGTCACCACCAGCTAAGTCAGTGCGGCCAACTCCACCTGGTAAGATTAAGTCACCAGCAAACACCGCACAAAGCTGCTTAGCTTGCTGCAGTAGAATACTCACTGCCTCTGGCGTATGTCCAGGTGTAGCTAATTTGGTTAAACTATAACGGCCACAACTTAGGGTATCAACCTGTAGCGGCCAGCCTAAAGCATCGCATGGCTCTTTTTCGGTGCAGTCGCCAAGCAAAGCAATAATTTCTTGGCGGGCTGATAAATGGTCACGATGTAAATGGGTATCTAATACTGCCTTTAGCTTTAAACCTTGGCCTTGAATAATACTCGCTATACGACTCGCTAATGGTAAAACCGGATCAATTACCATTGCTACGCGGCTATCCTGACAAATAAGTACATAGCTACACAGCGCTTCATGTTTTAATTGCAATAAACCACTGGCATGAATTTCTAGTGTTGGCGTTGCGTCAGTTAAGACTAAACAATGCTTATTTACAATATCAGCTAATGGCTTAATAGCGGCACAAGCTTGCTGACATTCTTGTTGAGTCATCGCTGGGCCAAACGACAAGCGAATGGCACCCTGTGAGCGCCATGGTTCCAGCCCCATAGCATCAAGTACAAAACTAGTAGGCACTTTTGAACTACAAGCCGAACCTGAGCTTACACGAATACCGGCGGCGTCGAACAAGTCCATAATGTCTTTGCTGTAAAAGCCCGGTACCGAAAAGTTAATAGTGGTTGGCACCACATAGGGTATATCACTATTGAGCACCATTGCTGGAAATACGGTTTTTAATGCCGTAATTAAATCGTTCCGGTACTGCCACAGCACTTCTTCGGCTTGAAACGCCGAACCTTGTGTTTTTGCCAGCTCAGAAAAAATCGCATGTAAAGCAGCAATACCAGGTAAGTTTTCTGTGCCTGAGCGTAGGCCACTTTCTTGGCCGCCACCGGCAATAAAGGCTTTATAAGGGGCATTTTTTCGTACATATAAAAAGCCGATGCCTTTGGGCGCATAAAGTTTATGTCCACTAAAGGGCGCGTAATCAATACTGGTTGTGGCAATGTTTAATGCCATTTTGCCAAGTGCTTGTACACAGTCGACCATCCAATACACCTGCGGGTTAGCGCTACGAATTAGCTGCTCTAGCTTGGCTAAATCTTGCTTTACGCCGGTTTCATTATTGGCCGCCATAGTGCAAATCATCGCCGCTTGTGGCAGCATTTTTGTCATAAATGCGCTATCGAGTATGCCGTTGTTATCAACCGGAATGGCCATTACTGTGGCATTTAGGTTAAGCACCTTGTTCCAATGTTTAAGGCTTTCAGGCACAGCTTTGTGTTCAGTTGAGCCATAAAGCAATAAGGTAGCTGGCCCGACAAGGCCGCGTTCACGTGCAGCTAGTAACGCTGAAACAATAGACGTTTGAATACCTTCAGTCGCGCCTGAAGTAAAAACAATATCACCGGTGCAAGCACCGATAAGCTGACGTGCTAAGGTTCGCGTGGCTTCAAGCTCAGCCTTTGCCTTAATGCCTGTTGCGTGACTACTGCTAGGATTACCAAAACCACGCTGCATAGTGTGCATTGCAGCTGCCGCTGCTGCTGGCAATACCGGTGTAGTAGCGTTGTTATCAAGATAAATTTCATGATGCAACTGGCTGGTCATGCAAGGGCTCCCTTATTTATAACCAAAAAGAATAAGATATATCGCTTAATAATAACTGCCATCAGCTCTAAGCTCAAGCGTGGTGACGACACAAAAAAATAAACCGCCAAAAGGCGGTTTATTTAACACTATTTATTCAATTAAATCTTTAGGGATCTGGGGCCGTAACTCCGACCAGATTAAACCGCTTTCTTTACCGTATTTACGCACAGCAAATACCACTTCATCAAACTTACCGTTTTCAGCGTATAGCTTAATTTGATGATAATAACGACGTGCTAACTCGCGTGCCGCAGGATGCGAGAAGTAAAAACGGGCAATCTTGTTATATAAGCCACGAAAACCATTTAAAATCAGCACATAAATCCGATTAGCTGAATGCGATGCTAATTCATGGTTTAAATTATAGTCAAATGCAGCAAAGGCTTCAGCTGTATCATCTAACGCCTCAGCGCCAGCAAAAAGATCAACAACTTGTTGCGGATGGTTTTTAATGGCACCACGAATATAAATAGCACTAATATTGGTTCTTGCTGATAACAACTCATCAACCAACTCTGGCATATGTTCTTCATCTAAACGCGCTAGCGTTTCAAGAATATTTAACCCCGAAGTTTGCCAGAAATTATTTACCTTAGTTGGCTTACCGTGTTGAATAGTTAACCAGCCATCACGGGCTAAACGTTGTAATACTTCACGTAACGTAGTGCGGGTAACGCCTATAAGTTCTGATAATTCACGCTCTGCAGGTAATATGGAGCCAGGTGCAAATTTTCCATTCCATATCGAGTCGACGATATACTCTTCGGCGAACCCAGCAGGGCTTTGCGCTTTAATCAGATTAGTCATGCGGATCTATCCGTCTTCTGGTTTACAAATTTGCACTGATTGTACCAGAGCGCCATCAGTTAACAAGACACAGTCAAAAAATAGCCGGCTGTACGAGCCGATTGTACATTGTTAATAAATGCCGTAAATTAGCGACAGCACACGAAAAAATCCCGTTGAGAAGGATAAAAAATGCTACAAAATTTCAAACGTTTATCGAAGCAACGCTGGGCTTGGGCGTTAGTTGCTTTATCTTGTTTAACATTATTAGGTACCGCGTTGTATTTCCAATACGGCCTTAATATGCAGCCCTGCATTAAATGTATTTATGTGCGTAGCGGTTTCGCTGGCATTCTATTAGCAAGCCTTATCGGATTTTTAGCGCCAGCGTCTATGCTGCTGCGTGTTACCGCGCTGCTAGGTATGTTAGCAGCGGCTATATTTGGCATATTCCAAGCTAATGAGCTGTTAGAGATTGAACAAATGCTGGCAGAAGGTGGCTTTTTTAGTTGTGCCCTATTTGCTGATTTTCCTCAGTGGATGCCACTAGATAAATGGTTACCCGAAGTATTTGAACCTACCGGCAGTTGTGGCGACACCAACTGGCAACTGCTTGATAAAAGCATGGCGTTTTGGAGTGCAGTAGCACTGTATAGCTATGCAACTGTAGCAGCAGTAATGCTATTAGTTCAGCCAGTTAGGCTAAGTGCCAATCCTTACCGCGGTTAATTTGCTCTGTTATACTGATTATTAGATTTAGCCGCACTTAACGTGCGGCTAAATCTATCTATTACTCTAATGTTGGATAATCGGTATAACCTTGCTCACCATCACTGTAAAACAATTCTGGTTTAGCCGCATTTAGCGGCGCGTCTATAGCAAACCGCTGCACGAGATCAGGGTTAGCAATGTAAGGCACGCCAAAGGCAACCGCATCCGCTATACCATCAGCTAAAGCTTGGTTTGCTGAGGCTAAATCAAATTTCTCGTTACTTATGTACACGCCGCCGAATTGCTGTTTAAGTATTGGGCCTAAGCTGTCATCTGCTTGGGCTTCACGCGCACAAATAAAAGCGATTTTACGCTTACCAAGTTGACGCGCAACATAAGCAAAGGTATCAGCGCGCTGTGAGTCGCCCATAGAATGCGAATCGGCTCGTGGTGCTAAATGCATACCTACTCGTCCTGCGCCCCATACTGAAATCACTGCATCAGTAACCTCGAGCATTAAGCGCGCACGATTTTCAATGCTGCCACCGTAGTTATCAGTGCGTTGGTTAGTACTGTCTTGTAAAAATTGATCTAATAAATAGCCATTAGCGCCGTGTATTTCAACACCATCAAACCCTGCTAACTTGGCATTTTCAGCGCCTTTACGATACGCCTCTACTATTGCCGCAAGTTCTTTAGTTTCTAAAGCACGCGGTGTGACATAAGCTTTTTTCGGCCGCATTAAACTAACATGCCCTTGTGCGGCAATAGCGCTAGGCGCAACCGGTAATTCACCATTTAAATAAAACGGATCGGAAATACGGCCCACGTGCCACAACTGCAGCATGATTTTTCCGCCAAGCTGATGTACGGCATCGACTATTTTGCGCCAACCAGCAACCTGTTGCTCAGACCAAATACCCGGTGTTTTAGGATAGCCCACGCCCATTGGCGTAACGGCAGTGGCTTCGGTTAAAATTAAACCGGCACTAGCCCGTTGACGGTAATACTCAATCATTAATTCATTGGGTACTCTATCTTCGCTGGCTCGACAGCGAGTTAAAGGTGCCATAATAATACGGTTAGAAAGTTGTAAATCACCCAATTGCAGTGGGTCGAATAAAGTTGGCATCTGTAATCCTATTAAAACCTAGTTCTGTGAAAGCATAACTCAATTAACTAACCCGTTTTTCCATGACAAAATTGGTTAAGGTTACACCGTGAATTTCAACCTGCTGTTCTGTGACAATATGAAAACCACTACGCAAAAAAAACGGTTTAGCCGTAATACTGACATTCGCATAAAAGCGTTTTACACCATAACGGCGCCCCATTTTCAGCAAGTGCTGCATCAAAGCTTTGCCTACGCCTTTGCCTTGATAATCTTGATGGCAAAAAAAGTAATCAATGTAGCCGTCAGCTTGTACATCAGCAAAGCCGACTATCTGCTCATTATGCACAGCAACAAAGGGTTCGCTTTGTGCCATCCGTCTGGTCCATACATTAATATCAAACCGCGTTGGCGCCCACGCCGCACATTGCTCGGCGCTATAATCACCAACGTTTACATTACGTATCGTGTTATAAAATAGTTCACGTAACTGTGGCTCTTCACCAGGTTGATAAGGGCGAATTTGGTACATACAACACCTTTTAATAACTCGAATAACAATTAACACTATTTTAGTGCGGCAAAAACAATAAGGCCCTGCATTGCAGGGCCTTATTTACTAAGCTCGCTGTATTACAGAATAGCTAACAGTTCTACATCAAAAATTAGTGCGCTAAAAGGAGCAATTGCATTACCTGCGCCACGCTCGCCGTAAGCAAGTTCGTGAGGAATATATAAGCGCAATTTGGCACCTGGTGACATCAGTTGTAAAGCTTCAGTCCAGCCGGCAATAACGCCTGATACTGGAAACTCAGCTGGCTCGCCACGCTGATATGAGCTGTCAAATACCGTACCGTCAATTAGCGTGCCGTGATAATGCGTGCGCACGGTTGAGTCGCGGCTTGGTTTTTCACCGTCAGCTGCTACCAATACTTCGTACTGTAAACCTGATTCCGTAACCGTAATTTCTGCACGCTTAGCGTTTTCTGCTAAGAAGGCTTCACCTGCATCGGCCAATAATACGGCTTTTTCAGCTTGCTCTGCTTGCATACGTTCGCTAATTACTTTGAACGCATCACGAATTTGCTCGTCGCTTACTTCTGGCGTTTTCTCAGAAAAGGCGGCAATAACACCAGCGGCAACGGCATCAATATCTAAACCGTCAAACGGGTTATCTGCAAGCTGCTGGCCCATTTGTAAGCCAATACCGTAACTAGCGTGTTGTTCAAGCTTTGTATATTTATCTGACATGAGTTTCACTTATGCTGACGAAGCTTTTCGCTTCGGGTTAAAAAAGTGCCGCTATATTAGCGCAAAAGCAGATCAATGTCTTGTCGGCTTATGCGGCAAGCTGCTGAGCTTGTGACCAGATCTTATTAACATGCTGCTGATCTTCCGGGTTTAGCTCACCATTACCTATTGCTAACTCCAAGGTATTATTTACTTGGGTTATTACGTCGATAGCAGCAAAAGGCTCGCCATCTACCTGCAATGTGCCGACGGCTAAATCAAAGTGGCCGCGTAAATAACCTGAGGCAAATAGCTCATCGTCAGTTGCCACTGGCACTATGGCATCAAATAACTCCGCTACCGCATTAATAAATTGCTCAGGTATTGCTAATGCACTCATGTTATTCCTCATCTTCGTACCCTAAGCGGTACATTACGTAATCATTATAACCAGTCAAAATATTAATTAAGCCGGTTAACTGCTTATCTAAGGTGCTATCGCCAGTATCAGCAATTAATGGCCTGCCCTCTAATTGTTGTAACTTGGCTTTATCGGCAATAAGTAAAATATTTTCTCGGCCAATAGCGCGAATAACCGCAGGTGATAATTGCTGATTACCTCGACCGAATATATGGCCCTGCCCACCAATTAGCGTAATAATTAACTGGCTATGGTAATCGCTAACCAATGCCAATAATTGGTTGGCTGTAACGTCTTTGGCAATTAATTGGCCATTTTCTACTACGTCTACGCCCAATAAGGTATTGTCTAGGCCAAGTTCGGCCATAACGGCGGCAACAGTTGAGCCTGAACCCATAACATAACGTACGTTGTCATCCATCTGGCTAGTGACATACGCGGCTAAATCGGCCAAAACCAACTCTTCCGATTCACGACCACCCATTTTTACACTTTGTACATAGCGTAACTGCGCGGGAATGCGCATTTCACCAAAACGACGGGCTTTTACTATACCCGCGCTAAATGCCTGCTCGTCAATATCCATGACAGGAGCTTCGCTTAACGAAACCAGCTCGCCGGTAACCAGTTTAGCCACCAACTTACCCGCAGCCTGAGGCGATATAGCATAAACTCCAGAATGAATTTTCACTCCAGCTGGCACACCTAACACGGTTGTATGCTCTGACACCGCTGTGCAGATATTACGAGCAGTACCGTCACCGCCGGCGAACAGCAATAAATCAACGCCCTGCTCAGCTATTAACTTAGCTGCGATTTCAGTATCGCGCGCAGTTGAAGGTAAAGTGCTACTGCGATAAATAATCTGATGACTAAAACCAAGCTCAAGACAAACATTTTCGCCCATATCGCCAGCGACGGTAAGCACTTCAACTAGGTGTTTTTGTGGCAATAGCTCTTGTAATGCGGTTTTTACTCGATTCATCGCTTGAGGCACGGCACCTAATGCTAACGCCTGCTCTGCCTTATCGTCAGAGCCTTTTAAACCGACACTGCCACCTAAACCAGCTAACGGGTTAATAATTAACCCTAAGCGAAACACACTTGCCATATTGCGATACCTTTACAGCGCTAAAAATGGGCGCCATTGTAAGGCGTAATGTTACTTTTTTACAGCCCAACTTTTTATGGTTTATTAATGCTTAGCTGTTTTTGTTGGCAAACTAACTGCTAACAGCGTGGCGGCTAAAGCTAACAAGGCAGCAATACCAAAAGTTAAGCTGGCACCACTGCCGTTTTGCCACAATAAGCCGGAAAAATAAGCACCTATGGCTCCTCCGCCACCGAAGATCACGCCCGCATATAACGCTTGCCCGCGGCTGCGTAATTTTTTCGGGAAAAATTGCTGAATAAATTGCATGGCACAGCTGTGCGCGATAGCAAAGCTGCCTGCATGCAGCAGCATGCTAAAACAGAGCAGCCAAACATTATCTGCAAAGGCAGCAAGCAGATACCAACGCACTACAGTAATGCCGTAGCACACACCAAGCAATAACCGATAACTGCGATTACGCATAATGTTACCGGCAAAATAAAATGCCACTATTTCGGCAGCTACCGCCAAACCAATAAATAAACCAGTTTGGCTACCGCTATAGCCTAAATCACGGCTATACAGCGTAAAAAAACCATAAAACGGCGAGAAGCTCATTTGCAATAATAACGCTGCCAGCATAAAACGTAGTAGCACACTGTTTTTTATTAGCGTACTAAAACGCACATGCTCGTTGGTGAGTTCCGCATGAATACTCACTTTGGGCAGTAAAAATAAGCTAGCGAGTAATAACAGTAAAAACAACAACGCCGAAGGCGGTAAAAACTCGCTACCGTAGCGCTCAAATAACCAACCACCCAACATAACTAGCACAATGTAACCGACGCTACCTGCAGTACGGATACGGCCGTAAGCTTGGGTATTATCATTTAAAAAGGCAAACGCCGACACTTCAAGCTGCGGCAAAATAGCGGTCCAAAAAAAACTGAATAAAGCAAAACCACAGAGTAACGGCCAAAAACCGTAATCGGCAAAACTACTTAACCAACCTATCGCCGCCAATAAAGCGCCAATGCGCATTATCCATAGGGGTTTGCCACTGCGTTCAGCGGCTAGCGCCCACACTGTTGGCCCAACAATACGGCTGGCGGTAACAATAGCTAATAACAAACCGATGTCTGCCGAGCTTAAACCTCTGCCATCAAGAAATAGGCTAAAATAGGGTACAAAAATACCTAGCACGCCAAAGTAGGTAAAATAGGCCAGCACTAAGGCTGGCCGAGCAGAGATTAACGCCATAAAACGCAGTTATTCTTGTGTTGGTTGAGCTGATTGCTTACGCGCAATATCCGGTGTTGTTACCTGAACGTGCATATTTTGCGCGCGATGACGTAAGTAATGATCCAGCAATACTATTGCTAACATCGCCTCAGCAATAGGTACTGCACGAATACCAACACAGGGGTCGTGTCGGCCTTTAGTAATAACATCAACCACTTCTCCACTGGTATTAATACTTTTACCGGCAATGCTGATACTAGATGTAGGTTTAAGTGCCATGCTTACCAGTAAATCTTGGCCGGACGAAATACCGCCTAACACACCACCGGCATGATTAGCACTAAAGCCGTTGGGCGTTAGTTCATCACGATGCGTTGAACCGCGTTGCTCAACCACCGCAAAACCGTCACCAATTTCTACGGCCTTAACCGCATTGATACTTATCATGGCATGGGCAATATCGGCATCAAGCCGGTCGAATACCGGTTCACCCCAGCCTACTGGCATATTGGTTGCTACCACATTAATACGCGCGCCGACCGAATCACCGTCTTTTTTTAGCTGACGCATGTAGTCATCTAAGGCTTCTAGCTTGCTCGGATCGGGGCAAAAAAACGGGTTATTGTGTACTTCATGCCAATGCAATGCTTCAGCTTTTATTGGCCCAAGTTGGGCTAAATAACCACGAATTTCAATGCCACATTGCTCGCGCAGGTATTTTTTTGCAATTGCACCGGCCGCGACCCGTACTGCAGTTTCGCGTGCCGATGAGCGGCCACCACCACGATAATCACGAATACCAAACTTATGCCAGTAGGTGTAATCAGCATGCCCCGGGCGAAATTGGTCTTTAATGTTGGAATAATCTTGTGAGCGTTGGTCGGTATTTTCAATTAACAAGCCAATGCTAGCGCCGGTAGTGGTGTTTTCAAATACGCCAGAGAGTATTTTTACCGCGTCCTCTTCTCGCCGGGCCGTGGTGTAACGCGACGTGCCGGGCTTACGCCGATTTAAATCTTCTTGTAAATCTTCAACCGTTAGTGTCATTCCTGGTGGGCAACCATCAACAATACCACCAATAGCTGGCCCATGGCTTTCACCAAAGGTGGTTACTTTAAATAACTGCCCTATGCTATTTCCAGCCATGGTCACTCCTTAAATAAATGCTGACAGCGCTCTAATTCTGCTTTGCCAATAGCAAAAACACCTAAGCCGCCGTGGGCAAACTCCAGCCAGTCAAAGCCAACGTCAGGATAATCTTGTTGTAATTGCACCATACTGTTGCCCACTTCGCATATTAGCAAACCGTCATCATGCAGATGCGCCGCAGCATCACGCAAAATACGCCGCGTTAATGCTAAACCATCATGACCCGAGGCTAAACCTAACTCAGGTTCATGGCGATATTCGTCAGGTAAGTCAGCCATATCTTCAGCATCGACATAAGGTGGATTCGTGACAATTAAATCATATTTGGCGCCAGCCAATGCTTGATAGCCATCCGATAAAATAGGATACACGCGGTGTTCAAGATCATGATTTTGAATGTTGTACTGCGCAACGTCTAACGCATCTTCACTAATATCTACGGCGTCTACTTCAGCATCAGCAAAGGCATAAGCACAAGCAATGGCAATACAGCCTGAACCGGTGCACAAATCGAGGATCTGTTTTGGTGCTTTACCATTAAGCTGAAACATAAATTTATTAGTAATAAGCTCTGCTATAGGTGAACGCGGTACTAGCACGCGTTCGTCAACATAGAAGGCTAAATCAGCAAAATAAGCCTGCTGAGTTAAATAAGCGGCCGGTATGCGCTGTTCAATACGTTGCTGCAATAAGCTAATAAAAGCCTCGCGCTCTGCATGAATTAGCTTGGTATTAAATAGCTTTTCATCGGTCAGTGGCGGTAAATGCAGTACATAAGTTAATAAATTAGCCGCTTCATCCCACGGATTGTCTGTGCCATGGCCTAAATACACCTCCGCTTGGCTTAGTTTCGTTACTGCAAACCTTAGCCAGTCATGTACTGTGGTCAGTTGGGCAATAGCATCGCTGATTAACTCAGGGGTAAATAATAATTTGTCAGTGTCAGACATGATGAATGTAAGCTCTTTTTGTAATAAACGCTTAGTTTGAGTAAACTTGCGCCATGCAGAAAAAAGTCAATTTAGCCTCAACCGGTATTAGTGCCGAAGAAAGCCAACTGTTTCGCGAATCGATAACAGGCGCTAAGCCTATTGCGCAAGACAAGATACCGCCAGTTGTGGCGCCTCGCAAGCTAAAAAGACGTACGGACGTCCTAGCTAAAGCGCTTGATGATAATTTATTCTACTTTTCTGATGAATTTGAAGGCTATATTGCCGAAGGTGTAAGTTTAAGTTGGACAAAAAGTGGTGATGACCCACATTTAACAGGCCGGTTGCGCCGAGGTGAATTTCAACCACAGGTAATCTTAGATTTACACGGTATGACCACACGAGAAGCTAAAGCCGAGTTAGCTGGCTTGTTAGCTTACTGTGCAAAACAGCATATTAACTGTGCCTGTGTTGTGCATGGCAAAGGCTTAGGGATATTAGCGAAAAAAGTACCTAACTGGTTAATTCAGCACCCTAATGTCCGTGCTTTTCATACCGCTCCAAAAACCTGGGGCAAACATGGTGCGCTACTGCTATTGCTTAGTGTTGAAGACTAAAGCATAAACTAGTACTAAAAGCTTTTTAACGCCAATTCTTGCGGTGATAGTGTTTTCAATAGCTTCCCGCCATGCTCAACCGAATACTCGATACAAGCTAACTGTGCGGTATTAAAAATGGGCGTTTGATCAGCTGTAGTAAAAGCTTCAACTAAAAAACTCACTAACGGCATATGCGATACTAATAGCACTCTTGCTTCTGGCCGTTTGCTAATACAGGCATCAAAATAGGATTTTAATAGCGCAGCATCAGCATCAGGTTGCAATTCGGGCACAATATCTAACTGGCTAAATGGGGCTTGCTTGGCTAATATTAATTCTGCCGTCTGGCGGGCACGTATATAGGGGCTAACCCATATCCAATCAAACGCCGTGTAATGCTGTTGCAACCAATGCGCCATCTGGTTCACTTCATGCTTGCCGCGGGTAGTAAGCTGCCGCTGACTGTCCATCGTCGATAGCGGCTCTGCTTCGCCGTGACGCATGATAACGAGATTTACCATTTACTTAACACCATACTGCTCTAGGTTTCCTGTTAACTGAGATGGCAGATAACAATACGCCACGTAAAAATTGTGCGCTATGATAATGAAAGTTGGCGCGAAGAGTAACTGTTAATAACGCATAATAGCCACTTTGTTTATTACTTATCGCTATGGCAGTGCCATTTATGTGTATAACAATAGCCTAAAAAGGTAACTCGATTGGAAAACGCTCAGATCCTGCAAAGCCCCAACGACAACAGCCAATATCAATACCTGACGTTGGCTAATGGCCTTGCCGTATTATTAGTGCATCAAGCAGATAGTGAAAAAAGTGCTGCGGCATTAACGGTAAATGTTGGTCACTTTGATGATCCGGCCGATCGCGAAGGTTTAGCCCATTTTTTAGAGCATATGTTATTTCTTGGCTCAGTAAATTATCCTGACGCGGGTGAGTATCAGCAATTTATTAATCACCATGGCGGCAGCCATAATGCATGGACAGGCACTGAGCATAGTAGCTTTTTTTTTGATATCGATACCCAGTTTTTTGCGCCTGCCCTTACCCGTTTCGCTGATATGTTCAGCCAACCACTGTTCAGTGCCGAATACGTTGAAAAAGAACGCCATGCCATAGAAGCTGAATTTTCACTTAAATTAAAATATGACGGTCGGCGTATTTATCAAGCGCATAAAGAAAGCATCAACCCTGAACACCCGTTTGCTAAGTTTTCAGTAGGTAATCTAAACACGCTCGCAGACACCGCGGATGGCAGTTTACAGCAAGCGTTAAAAGATTTTTTTCAGCAACAATACAGCACTAGCCGTATGACATTAACGCTAGTTTCATCGTTACCGCTAACGCAGCAAGCGCAATTTGTTCAGCAACATTTTAACGTTTTACCCGCACATTTAGCAGCGAAAAAAGCCTTAGATGTTCCGCTATATCTGCCGGAGCATCAAGGTATACAACTTAATATTCAACCGCATCGCGACACACAAAAGTTGGTAGTTAGCTTTGCCATGCCGGATATTCAGCGCTGGTATAAACATAAACTAATTAGCTTTATTGCCCACTTACTGGGTGACGAAGGGCCAGGTTCTTTGCTGAGTTATCTTAAGCAACAAGATTTGGTTAATCAGTTAAGCGCGGGCGGTGGTATTGACGGCAGTAATTATAAAGATTTCACCATCGCCTTTGAGCTTACCGATAAAGGTATAAGCGCTCGAGATACCATTTTACAGGCGCTGTTTAGTAATCTCGCCATGCTAAAAGCGCAGCCACTACCTACGGTGCAGTTTGCCGAACGACAAAAGTTATTACACTGGGCCTATCTATTTCAAGAGCCATCAACGGCGCTGGAAACGGCAAATCATTTATCGGTTAGCATGCAACATTATCCGATAGAAGACATCATCTTTGGTGACTACCGGATGGAACTGCCACCCGATACGCTATATCAGCAAGTATTAAGCTATTTTACCAGCGACAATATGCGGCTAATGCTGATCGCGCCAGGAGTACCAACCAACTGCAATGCTCGCTGGTATGACACGCCCTATAGCATAGAGCCCCTACCCAAAGCGTTGCTCCATGCCCTTAACAACACTAAAGCCATAGCGGAATTACAGCTACCGCCAAGTAACCCCTATCTTACTGGTGATGTCAGCTTATTGGCTAAACATCAGCATATGGCCGAACCAAAGTGCCTTGTTGACGAGCCGTCAATCAGCATTTGGCACAAAGCAGATACCGATTTCGCTAGCCCCAAAGGCCATGTTTTTGTCCAATTAAGCCTACCCAATAGCGTAGGTAATAGCTTGCAACTAGCCGCAACTCGACTTTGGGTCGAGCTATTTTTAGATAGTATTAATCAGCAGTTTTATGCTGCAACTACTATAGGCTTGGTGTATCGTCTTCACATGCAGCGTCAGGGCATTAGCATACATACTAGTGGGCTAGTAGCTAATCAGCTCATCTTACTGCAAGATTTGCTACAGCAAATGCACACTCAAGAATTCAATGAGCATCGCTTCGATGAACTAAAGCGCCAACTGAGTAGACACTGGCGTAATAGCAGTAAAAGCAAACCGGTAGCGCGTTTATTTAGTCAGCTCTCAGCACTATTACAACCATTGAATCCAGAAATAGATATCCTAACCGATGCGCTAGATCAGCTTAGTTTTACCCAGTTTTTAGCGTTTCATCGCCAGCTGTTGCAACAGGTACATATTGAAAGCCTACTGCTAGGTAATTGGGCAACTGACCATGCTAAGCAACTACAACACATACTTAAAAAATGGCAAACACAATTACATAGCACGGGTAAACGGCTTTCTAACCTAGCCTATAATATCCAAGGCCAAGGGCCAGTATGGGTGCAGTTAGATGTAGAGCATAGCGATCACGCGCTGGTTATTTACTTACCCGCACAACAAGCAACACCGGAAAACATGGCGCTGTTTATGTTAGCAAACCATGTATTATCGCCCGAGTATTTTCATCAACTACGCACTGAGCAACAATTAGGCTATTTAGTTGGTACCGGCTACGTACCTATTAATACCTTGCCTGGCATTGCCTTTTATGTGCAATCACCCAAAGCAGATTGTGAACAAGTTTACTTAGCAACAGTCGTATTTTTTCGCGAGTTTTTAGCCGACACAGAAACCCTCTCAGATGAAGAGTTTGCAGAGATTAAGCAAGGTATTTTGGCGCAACTTAATGAGCGCGATAATAGCTTAGGTGCACGAGCTACACGTTATTGGTTGGCGTTAGGCCAACAAGACTATAGTTTTGCGCTAACTCAGCGTATTATTGATGCCATGCAGCAACTTAGTCTCGCTCAATTTGTCGCCTTTTTAAAACAGCTGCTGTTAGCAGAGTACGATGCCATATTTTTAGCTACTGACGGAAAGCCAGTGCATAGCCATTTACGCTTTAGCAGCACAGCAGAACTTCAGCAACAGCTAACACAAACTCAAATTGCTTTTGACACTATAGATAAAGTTATATAACGTGACACACCTTATTATCAACTAGTTGTTACAAGTGCAGTTAAAACAAAAAATAACGATAATAATCAGTATATTCTTATTGAGTGCTTGGTCTGGTCAGCTACAGGCTGCTAACTGGGATTATTGGCAACCCTACTCGCTTAGTGCGGTATTACTCTGTGCATTTTGTGCATTAGTGCTAGCCCACGTTAGTATTGTTAAAATGCGCCGTTATCAAGCAAAACTTGAGTACAGCGAAGAACGGTTGCGTCTATCACTATGGGGTAGCGGCGATGAACTATGGGACTGGAAAGTTAGTAGTGGCGAATTATACCGTTCAGGTTCTTGGTTGCATCCAGTTGAAGCACAACCTAACGCTTTAGATTTTCCGCCGAATAAAGCGCAAATACATCCGCAAGACTTGGCTCGTGTAACTCAGTTGCTACAAGACCATCTAGATGGCAAAAGTAGTTATTTTGAAGCTACTTACCGCTTAAAAACTATCGATAACGATTGGACATGGGTATTAGACCGCGGTAAGGCTGTTGCCTTTGAGTATAATGGTCAGCCGAGTAGAATCACCGGCACCTTAAAAAACATTCAGCATTTAAAGCAAACTGAAGAGCAGTTGCAACTTTTTGCGCGTTGTTTACAAACGATTTCTGATGCCGTGGTTATATGCGACACTGATTTTACTATCCTTGAAGTTAATCCGTCTTTTAGCAAAATCACCGGTAAAACACGTGCTGAAGCTCTAAAGCAACGCTTTGAGCTCAGCCTTTATCCCAGCACCTTTATGCATGACATTCGCAGAGCCTTAGCAGATACAGGCACGTGGAGTGGTGAAGTTCAAGAATTACACCCAAACGGCAACATTTATCATGTAGAGCTTACTTTTGACCAGATTAAAGACGAACAAGGCACTATTACTCAATACGTTGCTGTTTTTTCTGATATTACCGAACGCAAGCAAAAAGAAGTTGAGCTACATAAATTAGCCACAACCGACACCTTAACAGGTTTACCCAATCGTTCGGCATTTATGCAAAAGCTCGCCTCTTTGGTTAAACATACTACTGAACATGCGTTATTAGTGTTTGACTTAGATAATTTTAAAAAGATTAACGACTCGCTAGGTCATGAGTTAGGCGATAACTTACTGTGTAAGTTATCGCAGCGCTTAAGTAGTTATAACAGCTACAACAATAAACTTTACCGGCTTGGCGGTGATGAGTTTGCAATTTTACTGGATAATACCAATGACTTGTATCTAATAACCTCAGCGGCCAAAGAGTTGCTATTGCAAATTAACCAGCCGTTAATTGTCAACCAGCACGAGTTAGCCATCACTAGTAGCATTGGCATAGTATTATTTCCTGACGACGGTAAGGATCCTCAAGCCCTTCTTCGCAATGCCGATACCGCCATGTACCATGCAAAAAGTGAAGGTGCTAACCGGTATTTGTTCTTCAACGATTCGATGAATAAACAAGCAGTAAAACGGCTACAACTCGAAAACCTAATGCGCCACGGCCTAAAGGAAGATTATTTTTCTGTCTATTATCAACCCAAAATGGACATTGTCAGCGGCCAGTTAGTTGGCATGGAAGCATTAGTCCGCTTTATAACGCCTAAAGGCGGTGTAATAAGCCCAGCCAGTTTTATTCCAATCGCAGAAGAAACCGGCCAGATTATTGAAATTGGTGAAGTTGTTTTATATAAAGCCTGTCTAGCAGTCAAAAACTGGATCAACCAAGGGTTATTTCACGGTCGAGTAGCGGTAAATTTATCATCCAGTCAGTTTAGCCTGCCATTTTTATGTGATTTAATTGATGATGTATTGCAGCAAACCGAATTGCCGTCTTATCACTTAGAATTAGAAATTACTGAAGGCACAGTAATGCAATCTCCGCCCAAAGCGATTGAAGTAATGAAAAAGCTGCGGGCTCGAGGCATTCACCTGGCAATGGATGACTTTGGTACTGGATACTCGTCACTTGCCTATTTAAAGCAGTTTCCGCTAAATACGCTAAAAATTGATAAAGCTTTTATTGATGATATGAATACCGCACGGGGCCGCAACATGGTCGATACCATTGTTACGCTTGCCCATAACTTAAGTTTAAACGTGGTAGCAGAAGGTGTGGAACAAGAAACACAATTAGCAATATTGCGTAAGTTACGCTGTGACGTAATACAAGGGTATTACTACAGCAAACCATTATCAGAAGAAGATTTTAGCAAATTCTTACAAGAGCAAAAATTAAAGCACGCTAAATTAACCGCCGTCTCGGTTTAAACTGTGTCAGTTACAAAAAAGCCCCAATTTATGGGGCCTTAGGCTAGTCGGTGTCAGTATCGACGTAGGAGAAATCTTCACCCCCGTCGGCAATGCGTTTCTTACCAAACACCGTATGAAACTTCCGTTTCTCGGCTAACCGCTGTTTATACTTTAACCAGGTTTTTTCAAATGCGGTAGTAGCCGGTTCTTCACCTTTGCATACGGCAACAAAACGTTTTTCTTCGTCATTTACTGGTGCACGATTACCCTGCTCCAGCTCCTGCATTGCTACCCCATGCTTCTCTAACAAATTACCTTCTGCCAGAGTAAAGCGCCCCGATCGGGTAAACCCTTTAGGGAAATTACCGTCATCGAAAAAGCGACGGTTAGCGACAAAACTTTGCTGCATCACTTTTTTCCTCTAATCTCGTTGAATATCAAGCCAGCCCGTTTAAACTGTGCGGAGTATGGTTAACAATATTCCTGTCGTAAAACAAATATTTTTTATCGACACGACAAATATAACTAAGGGTAAGATTTGGATACCGAACTGCTTAAAACCTTTATTGAAGTTCAGCGTACCAGACATTTTGGTAAAGCGGCTGAAAACCTCTATTTAACCCAATCTGCGGTTAGCTTCCGCATTCGTCAACTTGAGCAGCAACTTGGTGTTAACTTATTCAGCCGTTATCGTAACAATATTCAACTAACCCCATCAGGCGAGCGCTTACTGCCCCATGCTGAAGCCATGCTTGCTGCACTACAACGCGCAAAGTTAGATGTAATAAGTGCAGAGCAAACGATACAGCTCTCTATAGCCGGCACGACAAACGTGTGGGACGCTTTTTTATTGCAAGGTTTTATTAAAATTCAACAGTCGCTAACTAATTTGACATGGCGCGCCGACTCTATGGGTAAAGATCAAATAGCCAGACAAGTGCTAGAACGCAATTTAGACTTAGCCATATTATTTGACGCGCCGAAAATAGATGAAATGAAAATAGACAAACTAGGCGATATTAAGCTACTGCCCGTTACCACCTTTACTGATAATAGTGCCGCTAATGCCATGCAACAGCATTATATTCAAATTGATTGGGGTACGGCTTTTGATATTCAGCATGCGCGGTTTTTTCCAGAGTTACCATCTCCCTATCTACGCACCGGCAGTGCACGTATTGCCTTAGAACTAATGCAACAAAGCGGTGGTTCAGCCTATTTGCCGGACACTATGGTACAAAACCTATTACTCAACAAAAGCTTAACGTTAATCGAGGATGCACCAATTTTGACCCGAGAGCTATTTGCTGTTTCTTTGCCTAACGCGACCTTGCATCAGCAAATTAGCGATATTACCGCGCAGTTACGTACACTCTTTACTACGGGTGCAAAAACAGCGGCGCTAGTATAGCGCCGCTTTTAACTCAAAAACTACTCGCTATAAAAGCGCTGTTGTTGCTCAGCCATGGCCACTAGACGTGGTGCAGGGGTAAAGCGGTTACCAAAGCGGCTTTCAAAGTTCCGTAACTGGGCAACAAGATTTGCTGCACCTAACTGATCAATGTAACGGAATGGGCCACCTAAAAATGGGGGAAAACCGATACCAAAAATTGCGCCAATATCACCATCGCGTGGCGAGGCAATAATGCCCTCATCTAAGGTACGCACCGCTTCGTTTAACATTTGTACCATGCAACGATTTGCGATTTCATCACGGCTTAGCTTAGCTGACGGCGTAACACCTAACACCGCATAAACACTTTCGTCGACCAGTTTTTTGCCTTTTTTGCTGCTTTTACCGTATAAATAAAAACCTTTCTCTGTTTTTTTGCCCTTACGGCCACTGGCTAATAATTTATCAAAGGCCGCTGGCGCAACAAAACGCTCACCCAGTTCAGTTGACAAAATAGGTGATATTTTTGCTCCCACATCGATACCTACTTCATCGAGCAAGGTAATAGGCCCTACTGGAAAACCAAATTTAACCAAGGCTTGGTCAATTTTTTCTATAGGCTCGCCTTCCAGCAAAATATTCGCCGCTTCATTCATATACAAAGCTAAAATGCGGTTAACGTAAAATCCAGCGCCGTCTTTCACTACAATGGGTGTTTTACCTTGCTTACGGGCAAACGCCACCGTAGTTGCAATCGTTTGTGCAGACGTCGTTTTATGGGCAATAACTTCTACCAACGGCATTTTGTCTACTGGTGAGAAATAATGTAAACCGATCACATTTTCTGGGCGCGCGGCCTTAGCGGCAATTTGTGCTATTGGTAATGAGCTGGTATTACTGGCAAAGATGGTATTTTCACCACAATGCTGCTCAATATCTGCAACCATATTTTGCTTAAGCGCTAAATCTTCAAACACCGCTTCAATTACGATATCTGCATCGTGAAAACCGCTATAGTCGGTAGTGCCGGTGATCAGCAGCATTTGTTTTTGCATTTCACTGTTGCTAATAAAGCGACGTTTAAATTTTTTCTGCAATAAGGAATAGCTGTATTTTAAGGCGTTACTGATGCCCTGCTCACTAATATCTTTAATACGCACCGGTACACCGGCTTTTGTTGCCGTAACATTAGCTATGCCACCGCCCATTAAACCACCGCCTAATACGGCAGCTTTTACCACCTTATTAGGTTTAGTGTCGCCAGCGCCACTCTCTTTTTTCATTTGCGTAGTGGCAAAAAACAGGCTGCGCAACGCTTTAGATTCTTTACTCAGGCAAAGCTCGCCAAAAGCTTTCGCTTCAGCCGCTAAACCGGCTTTTATACCGTTATCAACTCCGGCTTTAACCACCTCAAGAATTTTAAGCGGTGCCGGATAATTGCCCTGAGTTTTACTTAAGGTTTGCTTACGCGCTTGGCTAAATATAATATTACGACCAATTGACGTGCGTTCAAGCAGCTTGCCCAAAAGGTTAAGCTTGGGTAACTCGCGAGTTACTTTACCCTTTAAGGCCAATTTTACCGCGACATCTAACAAAATACTTACTGGCACCACGTCATCTACCAAGCCGGCTTTTTTCGCCTGCGTCGCACGTAGTTGCTTGCCGGTTAGGATCATATCTAGTGCTTTTTGTAGGCCCACCAAACGCGGTAAACGCTGCGTACCGCCACTACCTGGTAATAAACCTAACTGCACCTCTGGTAAACCTAAGACTGTTTTGTTATCAGAGCTGGCAACGCGGGAATGACATGCCATGGCTAGCTCTAAACCGCCACCTAAACAAGGGCCATGAATAGCTGCGACTAAAGGAATATTAAGCTGCTCCAGCTGGTCGAACATTTGCTGCCCCATCCGACCTATAGTTTCTGCTTCGATAGCGGTTTTACAGCCATCAAGCATAGAGATATCAGCACCTGCAATAAAAGAGTCTGGCTTGCCACTAATGAATACCAAGCCTTTTAACTTGGTATTGGTTTTAATTTCGGCTAATAAGTTGGTTATTTCATCTGCAAACGCGGCTTTTAATACGTTCATCGACTCGCCAGCGACATCCATAGTAATAACACCTATCTGGTCATCGCGAACCTGCAAGCTAAAGCTATTTATTGTTGTCATTATTCGCTCTCCAAAATCATTGCCACACCCAAACCACCTGCCGCACAAGCTGTGGTTAAGCCGGTACCACCGCCGCGACGTTTTAATTCATTGAGCGTTTGCACAATTAAACGCGTGCCCGTAGCGGCAAACGGGTGCCCATAGGCTAACGAACCACCTTGTACGTTAAATTTCGCCATATCTATTTCGCCAATCGCACTACTACGGCCAAGTTTTTCTGCAGCAAATTTTTTGCTGGCAAACATTTGTACGTTGGCTAAGGTTTGTGCTGCAAAAGCTTCGTGCATTTCTATTAGGGTTAAATCACTTAACGACATGCCCGCGCGGTCTAGTGCAATTGGCGTCGCATAAGATGGCCCCATAAGCATATCCTCGTGCACGCCAATAGCGGCAAAGCCATAACTACGAATATAACCCAGTGGCACATAACCCAAGGCTTTAGCTCGGCTTTCCGTCATCATAATTACCGCTGAGGCACCATCGGTTAATGGTGTCGCGTTAGCCGCGGTAACAGTACCGTGTGCTTTATCAAATACCGGTTTTAACTTAGCGTAACTTTCAAGTTTTGAATCTTGACGAATATTGTTATCAATATCTAAATAACGTGAGTACGGTTCAATATGTGCGCTCATGACTTCATTTTTCATCACGCCGCTTTGCCATGCTTGCGTAGCTAAGGTGTGCGAGCGGTGCGCCAAAGCATCTTGATCAGCACGACTAATACCATAGGTTTTCGCCATCTGCTCGGCGGTATCACCCATTGATAAACCTGTGCTGTACTCCGCTACCGCTGGTGGCACCGGAAATAAATCTTTTAAACCTAAACGGCGAAATATTGCTAACTTTTGGCCGAAGGTACGAGCTTTGTTTAAATCGACAAGTGCGCGCGCCAGCTTTTTACTAACGCCGATAGGTAATACTGAGCTTGAATCAGCTCCGCCAGCCACGGCAATGTGTGTAATACCTGTCATCATTGACTCAGCTACACTGACTACCGACTGAAAGCTGGTGGCACAAGCACGAGTAACACTAAACGCATCCGTATGTACATTCATGCCTGTACCCAGCACAATTTCACGGGCAATATTTGGTGCTTCAGGCATTTGCACTACCTGACCATAAACCAGCTGCTCAATTAGCTTTACGTCAAGCTCACTGCGGATCAGCAGCTCATTTACTACTAGCTTGCCTAAGTCTAGCGCTGATACGCCATGAAACTCGGTTGCCTGTTTGGCAAACGGTGTACGCAAGCCTGAAACAATCGCAATACGATCGCCCTGACGTGTAGTAAGGTTAATTGGTGAGCTCATAGTGTTCCTCTAATAACTAAATTACAGGTCAGACCTGTTTTGTATCAATCGATTGTAACGACAGTCGACGAAAATTAAAACACTTGTTTTAATGCAAACTGAACCATATTTAAGTTATAACGTCTTAGCCTAGCCCGTTTTTATGGCTAATGGCGATAAAACAATCAATAAATCCAATTAATTAAGACTGATAACATTATGGTAAACGCATTTTCTAATTTAAAAGCCTACCTCGACAGTCAGGTGCTTGGCCAGTCTGAACTGACTGAAGGTATTTTGCTGGCATTACTGGCCAATGGTCACTTATTAGTAGAAGGCCCGCCAGGGCTAGCAAAAACCCGCGCAGTTAATGCATTAGCCCACTGTGTTGAAGGTCAGTTTCATCGAATTCAATTTACGCCCGATTTGTTACCTGCCGATTTAACCGGTACGGATATTTACCGGCCAGAAACCGGTAAGTTTGAATTTCAAAGCGGGCCATTATTTCATCATATTATTTTAGCCGATGAAATTAACCGCGCACCCGCTAAAGTGCAGTCGGCTCTGCTTGAAGCAATGGCTGAAAAACAAGTTACCGTGGGGCGTAATACGTATCCACTACCAGAACTATTTTTAGTCATGGCAACGCAAAATCCACTAGAGCAAGAAGGTACTTACCCTTTACCTGAGGCGCAACTCGACCGGTTTTTATTGCATTTAAAGGTAGATTACCCGGATGCCGTAACCGAGCTGGCCATATTACACCTAACTCGCAATGAAGCGCTTAGTGGCGAACACGCCGCGGTATCACCTATTAGCCAAGCTGATATTTTTGCTGCGCGTAAAGCCATCTTACAATTGCATATGGCCGATAGCCTTGAGCAATATATAGTGCAACTTATTATGGCCACCCGTAACGCCAAAGCATACAGCGACAAACTTGCCAGCTGGATTGGTTACGGCGCCAGCCCGCGCGCGACTATTGCGGTAGAACGCTGCGCCCGCGCTAAAGCCTGGCTTGCCGGGCGAGATTTTGTTACTCCAGATGATGTACAAGCGGTATTTCACAATGCACTGCGCCATCGCATCATTCTAACTTATGCTGCCGAAGCAGAAGGCATTAGCACGGATAAAGTGTTAAGTGAAATTTTACGTTTGGTACCATCAGCCTAATATGAGTCAGATGTCACCTCAGCAATGGCTGCAGCAAAACGGGGCTAACGGCACAAGCTTAGCGCTACCCGAGCTGTTATGGTATCAGCGCTATACCAAGGTATTGGATTTAACACCCGGTATGGCTATTCATAGCAAACTGGCCGGTACTTACTTGGCAAAAAGTAAAGGCCGAGGTATGGAGTTTGACGAAGTTCGCCATTACCAAAATGGTGACGATGTACGCACCATCGATTGGCGCGTAACCGCTCGCACTGGCAAGGTTCATACTAAGTTGTTTCGTGAAGAAAAAGAGCGACCGGTGTTTATTCTAACCGATCTTGGCAACAGCATGCGTTTTGGCTCAAATTTACTATTTAAATCGGTGCAAGCAGCACACTTAGCCGCAGTTATCGCTTGGCATGTTAAACAACGCGGCGATAAACTTGGTGGCTTGGTGTTTAGCCAACAGCAGCATATTGAACTTAAACCGCAAAGCCGCAGTAATGGCGTATTGCGTTATTTTCATGCGCTTACCGAGGTACATCAAGCACAATCGGGTAGCCGAGGCTTAAACCTAAATGAAGCGCTTAGCCAAATACGGCGCTTAGTGCGCCCCGGTAGCATGCTGTATATCTTGTCTGACTTTAACGATTTTGACGACAACGGCTTACGCCATATTCGTGCCATTCGTCAGCATAATGAAGTTAGCTGTTGCGCTATTACCGATCCTTTAGACTTAATGCTACCCGATAATAGCCAAGGTCTTGCCGCTATCAGTGATGGCCAAGATACCCGTTATATTGAGCTTGGCAGCGCGGTACTAAAACAACGTTATGCGCAACAACAGCAAGCGTGGCAGCAACAGCTAAAACACCACACAAGCCAACTTGGCTGTAAGTGGTTAGCCGTAAATGCTGCCGAGCCTGTACTTAGCCAATTAGAGAGAAAGTGGTATGGCTGATACACCTTCGCCATTAGAACAACTGGCTGACATTAGCGAGCCAGAACTAATATTAAACTTTGCCTTAGCCCCGATCTGGTGGCTATTAATCGCGCTGCTGCTTATTGGTTTGCTATTTTTAGCGGTATATTGTTATCAACGCTGGCGGTATTTTGCGGCCAAACGCGAAGCGTTAACATTGCTCGACAATATTAGTAACGATGCGTTAGCGGCAGCTAGCATCAACCAATTATTAAAACGGGTAACACAGCATTATCAGCCTCACCACCCAGCGTTAAGCCTAAGCATAACGCAATGGCAACATTGGCTCAGCACTGAATGTAACCAGCCCCTGCCGGATTTAAGCCTGCTATTGTATCAACAAGGCCACCATGCTGAAGCGGTAACTCAGTTTCAACAGTTTGCTAAAGCGTGGTTAATAAAATATCGCGGTGCAGCGCCAACCTCTGCCGTCATATCGGAGGTAAGCCATGCTTGAATTTGGTTATCCTTGGCTCGCTTTATTGGTGTTTCTACCTTTATTACTGCGCATAAAGCGCAGTGCGCAAACCGAAGCGGCAATAACATTACCAGCGCTAGCTAAACTTACCGATGCCTCAAGCCAAACGAGTCGGCATTGGCTTAGCCTAAACTCAGTGCTCGCATTACTAATTTGGTTACTGCTAGTCACTGCGGCTACGCAGCCTCGCTGGTTGGGCGAGCCTATTACTATGCCGCAACAAGGTCGAGATCTTATGCTTGCGTTAGATTTGTCTGGCTCAATGGAAATTGCCGATATGCTCTATAATGGCCAAAGCATGAACCGGCTTGATGCGGTAAAACAAGTGGTTAGTGATTTTTTAAAACGCCGTCAAGGCGATAGAATAGGCCTCATTTTATTTGCTGATGCGGCCTACCAGCAAACGCCGTTAACCTTCGATTTAGTCACCGTACAAAAAATGCTTGATGATAGCGTACTACGTTTAGTTGGCACCCGCACCGCAATTGGTGAAGCTATAGGTTTAGCGGTAAAGCGACTTAATACCTATGAAAGCTCAAACAAAGTACTTATTTTACTTAGTGACGGTGCTAACACCGCAGGTAATATTCAACCGTTAGAAGCACTGCAACTGGCCAAAGCTGCAGGAGTGAAAATTCATACCGTAGGCGTGGGTGCAGAACAAATGATCCAACAAAGTGTGTTTGGTCAACGTATTATTAACCCGTCACATGATCTGGACGAGCCACTACTTATTCAACTAGCCGAAGAAACCAACGGCCGTTATTTTAGAGCTCGCGATTTAAACGAGTTGAATAAAATATATCAACTTATTGACCAGCTAGAACCGATAGAGCGTGACGGCGTAACTTACCGGCCACAGCGCAGCTTACTGCATTGGCCGTTAGGCTTAGCCCTACTGTTATCATTTGTACTTGCTGCCTTTAGCATTAACTGGCGTGGAGTAGCTGAACATGCTGGCTGATTTTCATTTTTTACGCCCATTATGGTTATTCTCATTGCTACCGGCGTTATTACTAGCGGTATTAGTGTACTTTTATCGGCGTGAACAAAGCCCTTGGCATAATCTTATTGCCCCACATTTACAGCAGGCGCTATTAGGTGGTCAGTTGCTGCTAAAACGTCAGCCAATGGTGCTACCTTTATTAGTGGTGTGTTGGTTTATTACTAGCATTGCGCTAGCCGGCCCTAGTTGGCAAAAACTCCCCCAGCCCGCATTTGCGCTAAAAAAAGCCAGTGTCCTAGTGTTAGACATGTCACTGTCAATGCGTGCGACCGACATGGCGCCAGATCGTTTAACGCAGATGCGCTTTGCCGCATTAGATTATACCGAGCAGGTAAAAGAGGGGGAGCTAGCACTGCTTAGTTTCGCCGGTGATGCTTATGTTATTTCGCCACTGACACCAGATAACAACAATATCCGTTTACTTATTCCAGACTTAAAACCGGAAATAATGCCGGTACAGGGCTCTAACTTACTCGCAGCATTGCAACAAGCTGATAAATTACTGCTGCAAGCCGGTTACCCACGTGGTGACGTAGTGGTTTTTACTGACGGTTTTGACCGTGAAAGTTACCAAGAAATACTCGATCTTATTAATAAATGGCCTCATCGTTTATCTATTGTCGGTTTTGGCACTGAACAAGGTGCACCCATCCAGCTGGAAACTGGTGAGTTACTAAAAAACCGTAGCGGCGCGGTGGTTATTCCCAAACTGCCACAAGCTCAACTAGCTGCTTTAGCTAAGCGCAGTGGTGGTGTATATACACAAGCCAATATCAACGCTGATGCGCTAGACAGCATTATTAACCAGCCGGCACTGTCCGCTTTAGACCAAGCCGATACCAGTAAGCAAATACAGGGCGATCAGTGGCAAGACAATGCTATTTATTTAGTGTGGTTGTTACTACCTCTGCTACTGCTAAGCCGAAAATATAGCAGTCTGTTGGCTATCGGCTTTATAATGCTGCTGCCCCACCCGGCCAAAGCCATTGAATGGCGGGATATCTGGCAAACTAAACAACAACAAGCGCAGCAAGATTACGCCAATGGTCATTACAACCAAGCACAGCAAAAATTCACCGATCCACTATGGCAAGGCAATGCGGCCTATAGAAATAGTGATTTTAAAGCCGCTGAACAGGCCTTTCGTGATGCGGCAAAAACGAACCCTTCTGCTGATGCCTTGCATAACTTAGGCAATAGCCTGGCACAGCAGCAACGTTATCAAGAGGCGCTAGATGCCTATCAGCAGGCGTTAGAACTTAACCCCGATTTCACTTCAGCCGCCAAGAATGCGCAACTGATGCAGCAACTGCTTGAACAGCAGCAAGAGCAACAACAGCAAGACAAGCAGCAACAAAAACAACAGGATGGTGAAAAACAACAGCAACAAAAGTCTGACGAGCAATCAAAAAGTGAAGATGGTAGCGACTCAGACACTGACAACAATGAAAGCTCTCAAACACAACAAGCTGAGCCTGAACAAAATACCGAGCAAGAACAACAAGCTCAGCAACAAGAGGCTCAAACGCAACAAGCTGCACCAATCAGTGAGCCAGAGCTAACTGATGAAGAGCAACAACAGCAAAAAGCGATTCACGAAACCTGGCCTAATGCCACCAAAGAGCAGCAGCAACAGCTAGATAACTTGCTACGAAAAGTACAAGACGATCCCTCCCTGTTGCTACGGAATAAAATGTACTTAGAATATTTAAAACGGCAGCAACAGCGCTTGCCAACCGGAGCTAATGAACAATGGTAAAAACGTTACTGCTGACGGTAGCCCTACTACTAAGCTTACCGCTACATGCGCTAACTAAACTTAGCGCCAGTGTGGATAAAAACCCAGCGCTTCGAGGCGAAGCTGTAACATTAGAAATAACTGCCGATGCCAAAGTAGCCACTGATGCACTTAACTTTCGGGTGTTAGAACAACACTTTACGGTAATGCTGCCGTCAATTAGCACTAGCACGCAAATTATTAATGGCCAAGCCAGCCAGAGCACGCGTTGGCGCGTGGTGTTACTACCCAAAGCCAGTGGTGACTTCACTATTCCCGCATTTACGTTACAAGGCTTAACTACTGAGCCTATCAATGTGCAAATACTCGATGGCTCGGTAGCAAAAAATGCCAATAATAACCAGCAACTGTTTCTTGAAGCCGAATTAGAACCGCAACAACTCTATGTGCAGCAACTGGGCTATTATCAGGTCACTATTTATTTTAATGGTGATTTACAGCGTGGTTCTTTATCAGAGCCTCAACTGGATGACGCCAGTATTAGCCAAGTGGGCCAAGATGTCGAAGGCTCAAAACTGGTGAACGGCATTCGTTATCGCACCATTACTCGTCGCTATGCTGTTACGCCGCAGCGCAGTGGTAACTACACTATTTTACCCCCCACTTTTAGTGGCGAAATGCTTGACCGCGACAGTGCCCGTTATAATTATTTTGCCGCGACCAAAACGGTACTGCAACAAGCACAACCAATAGACGTTAAAGTTAACGCAATACCCGACAGCTTTCCTGGTGATTGGTTAGTTGCCGGCCTTGTTACTTTAACTGAAGAATGGAACCCCAATATTGACGAGCTAAAGCAAGGCGAACCCGTTACACGGATTATTACCTTATCCGCGGTCGATGTAGCAGAAAACCAACTGCCTGAACTAAAGCAAGGCTTCCCCGATGGCCTGCGTTTATATCAAGAACAACCGCAAGCGAAAAGTGCCGAACGAAGTGGCCGTTTAGTGGCGCAAAAAATATTTACTACTGCCGTTATTGCCAATAAAGCCGGTGTATTAGAATTACCCGAAGTTGCACTGCCATGGTGGAACAGCCAAACCAATAAGCTTGATTATGCAAAATTACCCGCTCGTACGTTAACGGTTGCCGCCAGTGCTGTTAGCTCAAGTAACAACGCTGATGTGGCCGCCTCGCAACTAACGCAAACAGATAGCCAATCAGTGATCCCAGTTTCGCAACCTAACTACAGTGTTGAGGCGTCACCGTGGCAATGGAACTACCTAACAACGCTAATGCTAGCACTTTGGTTATTAAGCCTATTTATTATCTACTTATGGTTGCAGCTAAAAACACCGGCAAAACAGCAACTCAACTTGCACAGTCGCGTTGCTTTTAATAGTAATGTTTTAAAGCGCGCCTGTGAGCAAGGCGATCCTCAACTTGCTAGAGATGAGTTACTACGGTTCGCCCATCAACAGCTCGATACGCGCTGCTTATCAATTAGCGAACTAAGTAACATCATTACCGCAGCCGAGTTAAAGCAACAATTAACCAGCTTAAATAGTGCGCTCTATGGCAACAGCAACGAAAAATGGCAAGGTGCGCAGTTATGGCAGGCTTGGCAGCAATACCACACCACAAAAACCGCCACCGCACCAAAGAACAGTTTGCCACCGCTTTACCCAACTTAATTCGTCCCATTTAAGTGGTTATCTAACTTTATGCAGCGCATGCTTTCCGCTTAATACTGGTAAGCATGCAAACAACTTGTTAGCATAAGCTCGACCTCAAAACCTGATGTTATATCAGGTATTTTTTTTACTGAGTTTTGGTTAGACCCGCGTTAACCAAAGCTTAGCGGCTGCTACAAGGAGAAACTGTTTTGGAAACAGGCACACTAATTTCATTAGGTTTATATTTCATTGTTATGCTGGCAATTGGTTTATACGGCTATAAAACCTCAACCAACGACGTATCTGGCTATATGCTAGGTGGCCGCAAATTAGGCCCTGCGGTAACGGCGTTATCTGCTGGCGCTTCAGACATGAGTGGCTGGATGCTAATGGGTGTGCCTGGTGCTATGTATTTATCTGGTATTAGCAGTGGCTGGATTGCGCTTGGACTGCTGGTTGGCGCTTATCTTAATTATGTTATCGTTGCACCAAGGCTAAGAATTTATACTGAAATAGCCAATGACTCGATAACTATCCCTGATTACTTTGAAAACCGTTTTGCTGATAAAACTCGCATTTTACGTATTGTTTCTTCTATTGTTATTGTGTTGTTTTTCACACTATATACCTCATCAGGTGTTGTTGCCGGCGGTAAACTATTTGAAAGCTCATTTAGTTTAAGTTACGAACTAGGGCTTTATGTAACCGCCGGTGTCGTGGTTGCTTACACCTTATTCGGTGGCTTTTTAGCTGTTAGCATCACCGACTTTGTTCAAGGCTGTATTATGTTAGTTTCACTGGTGCTGGTGCCAGTAGTTGCCTTTGATCACCTTGGTGGATTTAGCGAGGTAATGACCCAAGTTAGCGCAATTAAACCTGAACTTCTAAACCCCTTTGTTGATGCTAACACCGGCAAAGCAATGTCAATCTTAGCTATTATTTCGCTATTATCTTGGGGTTTTGGGTATTTTGGCCAACCGCATATTATTGTGCGCTTTATGGCAATTCGCTCGGTAAAAGATATTAAAATGGCACGTAAAATTGGCATGAGCTGGATGTTTGTCACTTTGTTAGGCGCAGTAATGACGGGCTTGGTCGGTATTGCTTATATTGCCAACACTAAGATGTCATTAACCGATCCCGAAACTATTTTTATAGTATTTTCACAGTTTTTGTTTCATCCGCTTATTTCTGGTTTTCTATTAGCCGCAATATTAGCGGCAATTATGAGTACTATTTCATCTCAATTATTAGTTACCTCAAGCTCGTTAACTGAAGATTTTTATAAAACCTTTGTAAAACGTGATGCATCACAGCGCGAACTGGTTATGGTCGGTCGTCTGTCAGTATTAGCCGTAGCCTTAGTTGCAATTATGCTAGCTTATGATAGAGAAAGTTCTATATTAACCTTAGTTAGTAATGCTTGGGCCGGGTTTGGCGCGGCTTTCGGCCCGTTAGTGGTGTTTAGCTTATATTGGAAACGTATGACATTTGCTGGTGCACTAAGTGGCATTGTCAGTGGTGCCATAACTGTACTAATCTGGATTTACGCGCCGATACTGGATAATGGCGCAACGCTAAGTAGTTTGGTTTACGAAATTTTACCTGGTGTTATTATTAGCAGCCTATGCATTGTTATTGTTAGTAAACTAACCTCTGCGCCGGCGCCAGAAATTACAACCCTATTTAATAACATGCAGCAAAAACTAAAACAGGTTTAAATATAATTAACCGGCGAGGCAAGCTAAAAATTAGTGTACCTCGCTGTTATATTTTTGCTAGATTAGTACTCTGGTGTTCATTTTTGAGATAGAACATTTATGTATTTTTATGCAGCTAGACAGCCAATATTAGATCGCAATAAGCAACTTTACGCTTACGAATTATTATTTCGTGATGGTTTAGAAAACGCATTTCCTGAAATAGATGGTAATGAAGCAACATCTCGTATGGTAGAAGGCAGCCAATTTAGTTTTGGTTTAGATGATTTCATTGATGATAAACTTGGTTTTATAAATTTCACACTGGAAACCTTAGTTAAAAAGTACCCCACTATGCTGCCTAAAGAGCAAGTGGTAGTAGAAATTTTAGAAACAATCCAACCTGGAAAACGCTTACTAGCCGAATGTCAGCATTTAAAGGAACAGGGTTATACCCTAGCGCTTGACGACTATATTCATCAAAATGTTTGGCGCCATTTTTACCCCTATATTGATATTATCAAAATTGATTTTCGCACTACTACTACAGACACGATCAACGAAATAAAGCTAGCTTTAACAGATTTTCCTCATATTAAATTGATAGCAGAAAAAGTTGAGACTAACGAAGAATTCCAACTCGCGATGGAATTAGGCTTTAGCTATTTTCAGGGTTTTTTCTTTTCTAAACCGGAAATGATGCAAAGTAAGGCATTGTCACCTGCACAAATGACGCTGGCCGAATTACTGTATGAAACCTCAAAACCAGAAGTGGATTTAAATAAAATTACTGATGTATTTCAACGTGATGTACATTTGTCGTATAAATTATTGCGCTACAGTAACTCAGCTGTTTTTAAGCGTCGAACCGAAATTGAAACCATTAAACAGGCGTTGGTGGTATTAGGGCAAGCTGAGCTAAAGAAATTTTTATCATTATTATTCACCGCACAAATTAGTAGCGATAAACCAGCAGAATTAATGCGTATGTCAATGACCCGCGCTCGCTTTGCCGAAGGCTTAGCGCAACTGCACGGTAAAGTAGATACCGCTAAGGCATTTTTAACCGGCTTAATGTCATTAATGGATGCTATTTTAGATGAACCCATTGATAGCGTAATGAGTAAACTTCCTCTAGCTAAAGAAATCAAAGCCGCGTTGGTAGAAAAAGAAGGTGTACTTGCCGACTACGTTCAACTGATTAAATTCTATGAAACAGCGCAGTGGCAAGAAGCTAGTCAGGCTATTAGTGCACTGCAGTTACCCAGTGAACAAGTACCCAATGCCTACCATACTGCAGTGCAATGGGCTAACGAACAAATGAAAGCCCTGGGAGACTAGTTCCAGGGCTTTGTTGTCGTATTGCGTTAATTAAAACTCATATAAGGGCTTATTTTAGCCGCCAACTTGTCACCAATACCTTTTACTTTAGTTAACTGCGCTTGATCTTTTATCGGGCCATTTTCCGCAATATAATCTCGTATCGCTTGAGCTTTCTTTTTACCTAAGCCAGGTATTGCTTCTAACTGCTCTAACGACGCAGTATTTACTTTTACTTTTTCTATCTTATGTTCTGCTGCACTCACCTTAGTTAACTTATCAGGTGCCGGCGCATTAGCCATGCAGACATTAGCCGTTAACGTTAATGCGGTCATACCTAAAGCTAATAGTAATCTTTTCATATTAATCATCCTTAAAGTGGCTCTCTTTCCCTGATGACAACCTAACCACCAGCTGGCTTATCTGGGTTGGCGCAGTAACCAAAAAGACAAACTATAACAATCAGTACCAGAGAGCCCTACTGCCAACAACTTTAAAATAGCCAATATCCTTACATTTGCAATATTTTAATAACATTGTTGCGCTAAAATATTAAAAGAACATTCAGCGCTAATTAAGTCTTAACTGGTTATCTTTCCATAAAATAAACCCCGTTATTTTAACCTCACGGGCATTACATCTTAGACACGCCACCTAAGATAATTGCTGCTTCATTAATAGTTAGGTAAAGTACGGCTGTATATTGGAGAGAACAATGCTTAACATCAGAGTTTTTTTGCTTGCAATAGTGCTATTGTTCGCTAGCTCGCCGCAAGCCAAAGGGCAAGCAGATAAGCCAGCAGTGAGCCGTGAACAAGCTGCAGCGTTAGCGCAAGAACGCTATCCAGGTAAAATTGTTAAAGTGCAAACCGAAAATAAACAATATCGGATCAGAGTGTTACAGGCCGATGGTCGAGTAGTAACAGTATTAGTCGATGGCCAATCGGGCCGGGTTAAAAGGGATGGAATTTAATGCGTTTACTTGTAGTTGAAGATGAAAGTCTATTAGCGCAAAAAATTAAAGAGCAGTTACAACAACAACAGTTCAGTGTTGATGTTGCTGTTGATGGTGATGATGGTTGGTTTAAATTGTCAGAGTATCCTTATGATCTCGCCATTATTGATATTGGTTTACCCAAGATGGATGGCCTGTCGTTAATACGTAAAGCTCGGCAAGCCGGAATAAAAGCACCCATTATTATACTTACTGCTCGCGGTAGCTGGCAGGAAAAAGTGGAAGGCTTAGATGCCGGTGCGGATGACTACCTCACTAAGCCTTTTCATACTGAAGAGTTATTAGCCCGCTGTAACGCCCTAATCCGAAGAGCAGCAGGACAACCCGAGCCAACCTTATCATCCGGCCCTATTTCATTAAACAGCCGCACACAGCAAGTATGGCATAAAGAAGATGAAGTAAGCCTAACAGCCTATGAATACAAAGTACTAGAGTACTTTATGCTGAACCCAAACAAAGTAATTTCTAAAACCGAGTTAACCGAACATATTTATGATCAAGACTTTGATTTAGATAGCAATGTAATTGAAGTTTTTGTTTTACGTTTACGTAAAAAGTTGGATCCTGACGGCGAGCTGAAACCCATTGAAACGCTGCGCGGTCGAGGCTATCGTTTTACGCTAACAGTAGCTTAATATGTCGTTATCTTTAAAGCTGCGGCAGATATTGGTCAGTATTTTTTTACTGCTGTTTCTGCTGCCTAGTTCTTTCGTTGCCATAGACCGTGCATTTTATACTCAGCTATTAACCAGCGCTGAGCAAAAAATGGAAGTGCATATGTACGCTATTTTATCTGAACTTAGTGTGTCAGAAGATAAAGTAGAATTATTAAATAATGCACTTACTCCGGATTTTTATCGGCCAGATTCTGGCCTTAGCGCTTACATTACTCATGAACAAGAAGTTGTATGGCAATCTGATTCGTCATTAAATCAGCATTTCTTCCCGCCAGTAGAAGGTTTGCCACCAGGCGAGCATTTATTCCAGAACATGCAGCAAAATACTAACGATTATTGGGTATTATCTATTGCGCTTTTATTTGATGCAGAAGAATACACCCGACCATTAACCGTACACGTTGTACAAACGAATCAACGGCTGATAGCACCACAATTAGCGTTTAGAGCCACGTTAATTCAATGGTTTATCGGTATAGGACTAATGCTATTATTATTAATGCTATTGGCTTATTACTGGACGACTAAACCACTTTCACGCTTAGACCATGAGATCCGTCGCGTTGAAAATGGTAGCCAAGAACAGCTAAATGCAAACTATCCAGCAGAGCTTAGTATTATTAAAGAAGATCTTAATTTATTACTAGCAAACCAAAATAGGCAAAAACAACGTTATCGTCACCATCTGAGTGACTTGGCCCATGCACTTAAAACGCCAGTAGCGGTGTTAAATACCTCGGCGCTAAGCCAACAACCTGAATTAAAAGAGCAACTCGATCGTATTACTGCGATGATCGAGCATCAGTTAAAGCGAGCTGCAAGCTCTGGACAAGATATTTGGAAAAAACAAATAGCGATAAAACCGCTAGTTGAGAAATTAGTGTCGGCCCTGAGCAAAATTTATCGAGATAAGAATGTGCACATACAAGTTAATTGTGCCGACGACTGCATGTTTCGTGGAGATGAAACCGATTTAATGGAAGTTCTAGGTAATTTATTAGATAACGCCTATAAAGCTTGTCGCCATAACGTTGCCGTTAATATTAGCCAAAAACCACAATTAGTGTTGTGTATTGAAGATGACGGCCCTGGTGTTGCAGTAGAAAAACGCAAGCAACTATTTGAACGCGGTACCAGGCTAGATACTTATCATGAAGGCCATGGCGTCGGTTTAGCCATTGTTGCCGAGTTAGTAGAATCCTATTCGGGAAATATTCAACTAGATAGTAGCGATTTAGGCGGTGCGCGCTTTCGTATACAATTTAATTAAGCTTTACTAGCCCTTCTGATCGAAATATCTGATCCTTACGTAAAGCATTGCTAGCATTAATATTTAGTGGAATTAAAAATGGAATTAAATAATTTAGCCGTAATTAAAATTAAAAATTTACGTTTACGTACATTTATTGGCATTAATGAAGATGAAATAAACAATAAACAAGATGTAATTGTTAACGCTAAAATTCATTACAGCGCAGTAGCCGCAGTCACCACAGACAATATGGATAACGCGTTAAATTACCGTACTATTACAAAAAAAATTATTGCGTTAGTTGAACAGCAACGTTTTTCATTACTTGAAAAACTCACTGCCGATGTTCTAGCCATTGCTTCTGAGCACCCTTCAGTGCGCTACGCCGAAGTTGAAATTGATAAACCTTATGCGCTTCGCTTTGCCGATTCAGTATCACTGACACTCTCCGTAAACAAATAAGCTCTATACTACAGCTTAGGTAAACGTCTATTTAAGGCAACGGGGCTAACATGCACATATTACTGACCGGTGGCAGTGGCTTAATTGGTAGCCATTTGGTGAAACAATGGCAAGGCGTACATAAGCTTACTGTACTAAGTCGTTCGCCTGAAAAAACAGCAAGTCAACTGGGTAGCAATATCATCGTCGTGTCTAGTTTATCTAATATCAACCTCAACCAGGTTGATGCAGTAATAAATTTAGCCGGCGAACCTATTGTTGGTAAACGTTGGTCAGAGCGACAAAAGAAAGTGTTATGTGATAGCCGCTGGCATGGCACTGCGCTGCTTGTCTCTGCCATAAAGGCCGCGAGTACGCCTCCGAAAATATTGATTAGTGGCTCGGCCATTGGTATCTACGGTGCCCAAGACGCGCAGCTTATTACTGAAGACTATACCCATTACCATAATGATTTTGCTCATCAGCTATGCCAACAATGGGAAGCCCTCGCTCTAGAGGCTGAAAGTCCAGCGACGCGCGTTTGTATACTGCGCACCGGTATAGTATTAGCAAAACACGGTGGCGCATTGAAGAAAATGCTATTGCCATTTCAATTAGGCCTTGGTGGACCAATTAGCAGTGGCGAGCAATATATGTCGTGGATCCATATCAATGATATGGTAAGACTGATTGATTTTATGTTAAACCACCCTACCTTACAGGGTATATTTAATGCGACAGCCCCTACACCAGTAACCAACGTCCAGTTCAGTAAAACCTTAGCTAAAGTGTTACATAGGCCCGCGTTATTGCCTATGCCTGCATTTATGCTGCAGTTGATATTCGGCGAAATGGCAGAGTTATTATTAACTGGCCAGCGCGTAATACCGAGCAACCTAAGCAAGGCCGGTTATGAATTTCAGTTTTCTGAACTAGAACCGGCACTATGCGCGTTACTAAGATAAACTGTTTAGACTTAACCTTGTAATACCCGACGTATTAACTGGGCACTCGGGATACGTAATAAGCGTTTTAACTGCCACCAGCCCAATGCTGTTACCAATACCACACCTAACATTGGCCCTATCCACCATAAATTATAGTGTAAGTTAAAGGGCAAATTAAACACCCGTTGTTGCAGAACAAACAACATTATTTCGGCCAATATTGTGGCAAACAGCCCAGCCATTGCACCCAAGAACACGAACTCTAGCACTAACGCGTTACGTAAAAATATATAACGCGCCCCCAGAGTACGTAATATTGCTAGCTCTTGTTCGCGTTGTTCTAACGTTGCCTGTACCTGAGCCACTAAAACCAATGCTGCAGCCAAACCGATAATAAGCAATATAAAGCTAAGCGCTATGGTTACTTGGCCAATAATGCTATTTACCTGAGCAATAATACTATCTACGCTGATCACTGTTACTGTAGGTAATAGGCGTACAAGCTGATTAAGTAACACACTTTGCTCTGGCGCCAGATAAAATGCATTGATATAAGTTGCTGGGAAATTTGCCAACAAATCAGGGCTTAAAATCATATAGAAGTTTGGCTGCAAGCTATTCCAGTCAACTTTTCTAATGCTGCTTACGTTTGCACTAAGTTCTTGACCACCAATAGAGAACGCGAGTGTATCGCCCAGTTTTATCGCCAGCCTTTGTGCAACCTCCGCCTCAACAGATACTTCGGCTTTAGCTTGCACGGCAAACCAGTGCCCAATGGTTAGCTCATTATTTTGTGGTAAATCAGATAACCACGTTAAATTAAGTTCTCTACCAATACCAACACGCTGCGCCGAACGATCGTCTTTAGTAACCTCCTGTTGTACCTGTTCATTATTGATAGCCGTTAAGCGACCACGAACAACCGGATAATACTGTCCAAGCTTTAATTGATGCTGCTTAGCAAAACTATTAAGCGTATCACGCTGCGCCTCGGTTATATTAACTAAAAAATGATTAGGTGCGCCTACAGGGATTTGCTTCTGCCACTGTTCAATCAATTCTGAACGCAAAAAATATAGCGATAATGCTAAAAATATCGCCAAGCTAAAGGTGATTAACTGAAAACTATTCGCCCATAAACGCCGTCTTAAATTTGCCATTGCTAGCTTGCGCGCGCTGCTCTGCCCTGCAGCAACCGGTTTAACAAATTTAACTAACACCGCCGCAAAAACCATAAGTACCGCAGCGAATACGGCACAAATCACAAACAAACCAATACTGAGTACCAATTCGCCACTAAATAGCCACATTAATGCCCATATTGCGGCCGCACCTACAACCCACTGCACAACATCAAAGCCTAAGCTAAGCGACGGCTGTTTTAATACATCTATCGCCGCTGTACTAGCTAAGCGCCACATAGGCCTTGCTGCAAATAATAGTGCGCAAATAACGCCGGTTAAACAACCTAACCATAATGGCCGCCAGCTAAACTCAGCGTGATAATCATTTAGGTAATATTTTATTCCCCAATGCGCAGCGTCAATGGCTAGCTGCCCCGCTATCACACCTGTTACTAAACTAAATAAGATAACCAAAAATAAATGGCTACCATAAAGTAGGCGTACTTGCTGAGTTGTTGCGCCTAAGGCTTTAATTACTGCCACCGCTTGGGTATTGCGCTGGCTATAACGCGTTGCT
This sequence comes from Rheinheimera sp. D18, assembly GCF_004345025.1. Classification (GTDB taxonomy): domain Bacteria; phylum Pseudomonadota; class Gammaproteobacteria; order Enterobacterales; family Alteromonadaceae; genus Alishewanella; species Alishewanella metallidurans. The sequence goes on from NZ_CP037745.1 coordinate 1,846,714, forward strand.
GCAACTGCTGCGGCACACGCGGCTAAAATAATGCCGAGCAACCCAGCCAACAATAAAAAGCGCTCTGCGCGCTCTAATGCGCTGCCAATAGCCGATTCGTTATCAAGCTTTTGCCAACGCTGATGCGAACTAAGCTGCGGTGCTATTGCTGATTCAAACTTAGCTAAGTTCGTTGCATTACCAGCGAACAAGTAACGATAGGTAATTCGGCTACCTGGTTGAACAATTTGTGTCGCAGCCACGTCATCGATGTGCATTAAGACGCGCGGTGCCCCGCCAAATACACTTAACGGCGCATCAGGTTCATTCGCTATAACACCACCGACCGTTAACTTAGCCATGCCCAATTCAATCTGATCACCCACTGATAGTTTAAGCAGATCAAACAAGCGCATTTCTAAGTACACGTCACCTTTATTAAGCGATACTGTTTTACCTTCAGCTATTCGAGAGGCGCGCTTCAATAACAACTCGCCCCGCAACGGATAGCTATTATCAACCGCTTTTATTGTCACCAGCTGCATGATATCAGCGGCAAATAACATTGAATCAAATTGCATTTGTCGCGCAGTTTGCACCTTTAAATTTTCAGCTTGGGCAAAAATAGCCTGATCAAATGGCTGACTAGAACGCAATACACTGTCGGCCGCGGAAAACTGTGCACTTCGCTGCATAAGTGCGCTTTTTACCCCTGTGGTAATGCCGCTTAAGCTAACGACTGAGCCAACAGCTAAAAAGAGTGCAAATGCAATAACCCAAAGCTCACCGCGGCGTAGCTCGCGCCAAAATAAACGCCAAGCAATTTTAGCCAACATGTTGTGACCCTTGCATATCCGTTTCAATAAAACGTCCAGCTTGCATTTTATATTGCCGCTGGCAACGCGCAGCTAAATCATTATTATGTGTTACTAGCACCAATGTAGTGCCCTGCTCGGCATTAAGTTTAAACAGTAAGTCTTCTATTTTTAGCCCTGTAGCCGCGTCTAAGTTTGCCGACGGCTCGTCAGCAAAAAGCACATCAGGTTTAGTGATAAAGGCTCTTGCTATCGCAACTCGCTGCTGCTCGCCACCCGAAAGTTGAGCAGGAAAAAAGTCGGCTCGCTCGGCTAAGCCAACTTGCTGCAGCAGTATCAACCCTCGCGCCTTTGCATCTTTAATGCCTGCAAGCTCAGCCGGTAGTGTAATATTTTCTAGTGCGGTTAGGCTGGGCAATAATAAAAATGATTGAAATACAAAACCGACATGCGCTGCTCGCACCCCGGCTCGCTCGTCTTCAGACAGTAAATGTAACGGATATTCAGCCAAAAACACTTCACCTTGGCTTGGCACGTCTAAACCAGCTAACAAACTAAGTAACGTTGATTTACCCGAACCAGAAGCGCCAACAATAGCAACCGACTCACCACGATTGATCAACAAACTGATATCATGCAGTATGGTTAATGAACCGTCAGCAACTTTGACACTCTTAGTCAGTCCAGTCGCTTTAATATGAATTTCAGGTGCTATTATCATGCGTATTATCTTCTTTCTCGTTTTGGGTTTATTTAGTCAAGGCGCTATTGCACAAAAACTGCTGATCCTTGGCGACAGTTTAAGTGCTGCATACGGCATGCAACAACAGCAAGGTTGGCCACAGTTATTACAAAGTAATACTGACTGGCAATTAGTTAACACAAGTATTAGTGGCGAAACAACGGCGGGAGGTTTAGCTCGCCTACCAGCGCTGCTTAAACTACATCAACCCGACGTAGTACTAATTGAACTTGGTGGTAATGATGGTTTGCGTGGTTTTACTATTGATTCCATTCAAACAAATTTAAGCAAAATCATTACAGTTACGAAGCAGCATAAAGCTACGCCAGTATTAATGCAAATACGCATACCACCTAACTATGGACCACGTTATGGTCAACTATTTAGTGATATTTATCCACAGTTAGCAGAAAAACATAAACTTATGTTATGGCCGTTTTTTATGGATAATATTGCCGTTGATAATACATTGATGCAAGAAGACGGAATTCATCCGAATAGCAAAGCACAACCGCTAATTAGCGATTTTGTTGGAAAGTTATTATTGGATTTGAAAACAGAATAACAGTGGGATGTGTTTTTAATTAACTAATCAAACTTAATTACTGCGCTAGTGACGCTAATGGCGTCCCCTAGGGGATTCGAACCCCTGTTACCGCCGTGAAAGGGCGGTGTCCTAGGCCTCTAGACGAAGGGGACACAGTAGATAAAGCGCTGAATGAGATGAATTGGCGTCCCCTAGGGGATTCGAACCCCTGTTACCGCCGTGAAAGGGCGGTGTCCTAGGCCTCTAGACGAAGGGGACGCTGTGACATTCATTCAAAAAAGTGTGCAGATTTATTGGCGTCCCCTAGGGGATTCGAACCCCTGTTACCGCCGTGAAAGGGCGGTGTCCTAGGCCTCTAGACGAAGGGGACGCACTGTAAAATCTTGGTGGAGCTAAGCGGGATCGAACCGCTGACCTCTTGCATGCCATGCAAGCGCTCTCCCAGCTGAGCTATAGCCCCACACTTTTATATTCATAACTAATTACATTAGTGCTGAACACGGGGCGCATTCTAGGGTGCCACTCAAAATGTGTCAACAGTTTTTTCTCCGTCACTGTTTGTTCGCACGTTTTTTAAACGCAAAGATTATATTGTCAGCAAAAAATTCAAAAACAGCTGTTTTCTAGTGGCTTAGCTAGCTAAAAATTAAGGTATTGCCTCGACCAGAATAAAAAACTCAACCATGATAAGATAGCATATCTCGTGTTAAGGTCAGTTTTTGTATAAAATAGCACTGCCCTACCAGCCTAAATTTGTAAGCTAGCTATTATTAAAGGATTATCAGTAATGTACGAGAAGTACTACGGACTAAAGGACCGGCCATTTCAGCTCACTCCGCACCCTAATTGGTTTTATGCTAGTAAGTTGCATAAACGTGCGCTCGCCTACCTGCAGTACGGTTTATCGCAAGGTGAAGGTTTTATCGTTATTACCGGCGATGTAGGCACCGGTAAAACTACCATTGCTAACCAATTAGTCAGTCAGCTAAATCAAGATGAGATAATAGCCAAGCAAATTGTAACCTCAAAGTTAGAACCCGATGATCTGATTAGAATGATTGCATCCAGTTTTAATCTAGCTGTAACCGAGCACACCAAAGCAAATTACTTAGACGCGATATACAATTATCTAAAGCGCTTACACTCGCAACACCGACGCGCGCTGCTACTGGTAGATGAAGCTCAGAATCTACCTTTAGACTCTATTGAGGAGCTGCGCATGCTGTCTAACTTTCAATTTAACGGCAAACCGTTACTACAAAGTTTTCTATTAGGCCAAAATGAGTTAAATGCTGTTATCCAGGCTCCTAATATGGAACAATTTAGACAACGTATTATTGCTTCATCAAATTTATCAGCGTTACAAGCAGATGATACTAAAGCCTATATAGAGTATCGCTTAGTTCAAGCGGGCGGCGACAGTTCTATAATCCAAGAAAATTGCTACCCGTTAATTCACCAGCAAAGCCGGGGTATTCCAAGAAAAATTCATACCTTAATGGACCGAGTATTACTATATGGTTACTTAGAAGATAAACGTCAATTAACGATGAGTGATGTGCAGTTAGTTATAGATGAAATAAACCAAGAAGTTGCCAACCTAAGTCCCAATGTCAAACCGGTTGAACAGCACGTAGATCACTATCAAAATAGTATTTCTGCTGATTTAAACAAAGCAATTGAAGATAAATTGAAATTGTTAAAAGAGATGGATGAACTACTGAATAAACAATATAAGGCATTACAACAGCCTGATAATAAACATCAATAATCAGGCTGCTGTTTATTTTCTTATAGACTAAAAACGGTAATCGTAGCTTAACCACACTCGGTTTTCTTGCAAATCAAACTGTGTTTGATTTGAGCTACGCTTTACCCGTCTAACATTAAGCGACACATCTGAATGGTCATTAAGTTTCACTTCAGTGCCAGCGGTTAATTGTATGTTCTTATCAGTACGCTGCTCTAAAGAGTACTCCAACTCGTAAACATTAACAGCAGCGGAAAACGTTATTAAAGGAGACAAACGCCACTTACCATTAAATGACACTGCTTTGGTTTTGTTTAACCTACTGCTTTCGACATATTCATCTTCAGAACGAACAATGTTCAGAGATAATGCTAATCGATCTTTGTCATAGGCTAAATTAAAAGAACCACCTTTGCGCAACACAACATTTTCAGTAATTTCCACATCCGTTCTAACAAAGTTTTGTAAAACTTCACCTGGAGCTAACTGATAGTTCGCAGTGGGCGGTAAAAAGCAGCCTGTGATACTGCTAGAGGCGCCGGAACAGACGAATAAACCTAAATCAGTAAACTGCCGGTCTAAGCCATTGTTCACAGTCACACGTTCATTGTAACTAAGTTTGGCCGACAGGTGCTGTAATCGATAACTGCCTGACACCTCAACAGAACGGCCGTAGTAACGCCTGTCTAATATAACTTGTATGGATGAACGTCGAGTTGGTGCTATCAACATATCAAGCGCCCAATAGTTATCGTTGGTCTCTTCAAGTTGCTGTTGCGAGTAACGATTATAAGTAGCATTAATATATGACACTTTACCAAAACGATATTCAAGACCCGTACCTACCGACCTAAACTCATTAGTATAGTTTGTGGCAATGTCGTTAGTTTCAAACCTAGCTCTATTCACCCAAGCTAAATTATGAAACATAGGCACGCCTACAATTACATCTGCATTTTTAGACGTTAAGCTAGTGCCAATATCTCTCACGCTTTGCGAATATGCACTGTTAATTAGCCAATAAAATTCATTAGTACGCTGTCGCTTACCAAGAGAAAACGACGCAGCATAAAGCTCATTATCAAAATTGCCTAACACATCATCGTTTTCAGGCGCTTTAGAGTTAACCTGGCTAGCTGTTAGGCTTAGTGAAGACTGAATTTCCTTATGGGGTGCTGAGCGCAAAAGTAATGAGGTTCTTAAATTTTGAGTTTTGCTTAAATCAGCATAACCAGTTATCTCGTCGGCAAAGATACCGCGTTGTGAATTTCGTACTCGATAATCTTTATTTGCACTGACACTCCAAACTACTCGTTTATCCCAAGCGGATAAACGAGTATCAAAATTTATATAATCGAGTGATTTGTCAGTGCGTTGCTTATCATCGTAAAATATATTTTTTTGCTGCCAACCGAAAATAGATACTAAGTTTTTGCTATCGTAAAGTAGCGCAATATCAGGCGTTAGTACCGCTGCCGCGCCCTTATCCCAAGCATCATTAGACTCTTTCTTTAACTGGTAAGCATAAGTATCAAGCAGCAAGCTTGGTTTTAACTGCCAATCACCGGCGGTAGCACTAGCGCTTACCAGACCGAACGTTATCAATAGAGATAACGTCGATATCCGATATTTAGGCACCACCATAATAGTACCCATATCCATAGTCTCCTGCTTGAGCACGATGAGCCTTGTTAATCACAAAACCTACAGCTATTTCAGGTGGGATTAGCGCTATTGATTGTTCAATTTCAGATAATTTAGATTTATTTTCTTCAACCACAATAATAGCTTGCCCGCACATGGTGGCGACTACGGCCGTTTCATTGACGCCAAGAAGTGGTGGTGCATCAAATATTACTATTCGATCTTTATAACGCGTAGCAAACTCGTTAGCTAATTCAGCCATTTTTTGGCTTGCTAACAGCTCTGTTGATAAGTGATGAGCCCTACCCGCCGATATTATTTTTAAACGCTCAACGTTTGTAGATAAAATAATGTCCTGCACATCTATGTTGTCTGATGACAAATAATCGGTAAGGCCAAGGTTGCTCTCAAAACCTAATGTTTTAGACACCTGAGGTCTTAACACGTCAGCATCAACTAGCAGTACCGTTTTGTCTTGTTCAAGCGCAATACTCAACGCAAGATTAATCGAAGTAAAGGTTTTCCCTTCACCCGGCCTTGAGCTACTGACTAAGATTAAATTAGGGTGTTTCAGTGAGCGGCTTATCGGGCCAAACGCATTACTGATCAACTTACGTTTGATAACACTAAATTCTTCATTGATTACCCGACGTTTCGCTGATAAAGACACAAAATGGCGCTGTTCTAAATCGGCTAAATCTAACTCGATGCAAGTAGAATGTGTGCTTGTGGGTTCGACAGCACCCTGTGTCGCAGAACTAGTATGCTTTTTATAGTCTGCATGTAATGGCGGCTCTATGCTTTCAGCGCTCACTACTTTTTTAAGTGGTGTTGTCGACGAGTCTTTGTTTAATAGCTGCTTATCTACTGCTTTTTCTATAATGCTCACTTAAAGACCCTCGATATGGTTTCTGCTGTACCACCAAAAAATAACTCGCTGACCATTATCATTGCGTAGATTGCAACTAAGGTTCCCGTTAGCAACATAAAATAGATAAAGTGCACGCGCATATTGCGAACTAACTGTGGCTTATTGGTATGTGAAACAAAACCGAATACTGGAATTTCTGATATCGTTTTCAACTGTGAAACAGAGATTAACGTGGGCGAAATTTGGCTACGGATAAAAGCTACCATAATACCTAAACCACAACCTATTAATAACACTAAGCTATACAGCATTAAGCGTTTAGGTCCTGATGGTGCAATAGGTACACGTGGCGGGTCTATCACCCTAAATTGTACATCCTGCTCTGACACATCCGCTTTTCTTGCTAACTCAGCAGCTTCTCTGCGCGTGAGTAATGCTTCATACTGCGCCCTATTTATCTCATAATCTCGATTTAAACCCGTAAATTCAGCCTCAATTTGTGGTATTTGGCTAAGCTTACTTTCAAATTCCGCGACCTTTTGCGTATAAGCATCAACCTTAACTTTCGCCGAAGCGGCTTGCGATTCCAACGCCGAAATATTCAACTTAAGTTGTTGTACATACTCGTTAGCAGTACCAATATTTTGCTCACCTGCTGCAAGTTCCGCTAACATGTCTGCGCGTTGTTGCTTTAAAAAGCCCAGTAGTCTTTTACTTTCAACTACATCAGGATGATTTTCGGTAAACTTAATAAGTAAGTTATCTAAGCTGGTATTGAGCGCGGCGATGCGTTCGTCAAATGGCGTAACAAAATCAATTGGAACGGCATTATTACCGTTCTTAGAGGCAGGGTCTAACCGAGTACGAGCTAGCTGCAACTGAGTTTCTAACTGTTTTAACTCTAAGGTTGCTGCTTCTAAATTTTGCTTTTCAACACCTAGCCGAACGTAGTAATTGCTTTCAGCACTCGGCATCATAAACATCTTATTCTTCTTGAATTCGGATAGTTTGCGCTCTGCTTCAATTAAACGTGTTTCATACTCAGCAATTTGCTCGCTTAAAAACTTTTCCGCGCCTTTAGAATCGGCTCTTGACGTACCTAAACGGTTCTCAACAAAGGTATTTAACGTCGCTTGCACTACTTTTAATGCGAGCTGAGGTGAACGGTTGTGATAACTAATAACATAAATATTTTCGCGACCAGATGACGAAATTTTAATGTTTTCGGTTAACGTATCGATCAGTTTTTCATATTGCTTATCGTTCACCGCTTCAATATCTAAATCGGTTTCTCGTGCAATTTTCTTTAAATTAGGTCGGCTCAGTAACGTTCTGGCTAGAAGTTTAATTTCTTGATCGGGATTGTTTCTGATCGCAATCCCTTTAAGAAGGGGTTCAAGCATAGTTTGTGTTTCTACATACAACTTTGACTCAGCTTGATAAACAGGCGGAAGCTGATGCACGATATACCAACCTAAAATACACGCTAGCCATGCCGTTATTAATGCATAGCGTCGATGTATCCATATACCACGAATATAGGTTGTAACTTGCTCAATGGCTTCGTTGAGTTGTCTCATTTGTCACTCCATGACGGTACTACTAAATTTGCAATTATTTAAAACCAAGCTTCAGGAATAATAACGACATCACCAGGTAAAATATCAACGTTGGCGCCAATGTTACCATCTCGAATCAGATCATCTAGTCGCAGATTATAAGTCAGTTGAGTTCCATTTGATACACGCACTAGTTTTGCCGAATTACCATCAGCAAACTCAGTTAGACCACCTACGGCAATCATTAAATCTAATAACGTCATATATTCTCTATAACTAATCGCCTGTGGATTAGCTGCAGCGCCTATTACCCGAATTTGCTCACTGTAAGGGCCAACAAAACTATTCACCGATACGGTTACTACGGGATCGCGAATATATTTACTTAATATGTTTTCCATTTCACGCGCTAGTTGCGTTGGCGTTTTCCCACTTACTGGCACATCCTCTACTAACGAGGTAGAAATTTTACCATCTGGGCGTACAATAAAGCTTCCAGATAGCTCAGGATTACGCCAAACAAAAATACTAACATTGTCATTTGGGCCTATAAGATACTGGTAATTATTGACTGAGGTAGTCAAAGAACTCTGCACTGTGGCTTTGGGCAGGTAAACCGCACTACAACCGGCCAACAATACAAATAAAAACAGCACTACGCCGTTTTTGGTTAATTTTGCTAATTCCATAATAATGCTCATCCTTTTGCAAACGCATTCTGGTCTAACGCATATATTCGCGCTTTTACGGTGTAGATTGCAAATTAATTTTACATTTCGTTCTACAAAAGTTACATAAACTAGGTTAAGCTATATACAGATGGGTAGAACAAACTATGTAATAGCCTAATTGCAATGGATGCACAAGGATGTGGTCAAAATGAATGCTAGTCGCTATGGAAGGAAGTCTATTGCTGACAAACTTTTTTTATTGGGTGAGCTGTCCCTGCTCTGCCTATCTAGCTGGTTAGCTAGCACTTTAACTAACATCAACAATACCGCCGTTCCGCTCGAAATTCGCTTACTAAACGTTGTTATTTTTGCTGCAGCAGTAATGTTGTGCGCGTTGTCTGTTGGCTTATATGACCACAAACTCCGTGAAGGCAGCAAAGGTATTGTGAAAAGAGTAGTTATCACGCTAGTGTTTAGCGCAATTCTACTTGAGCTAATTATATTTCAGTTATTTTCGTCAATTCATATCAGTAGCTTGTATCTACTTTGGGCATCACTGTTTGCTGCAGCATCAATATCAGGGTTTAGAGCACTCTGCCATTACCAAGATATTAATCGTTTGAGCCGACGCAGAGTATTGATATTAGGTGCAGGTGAACGCGCATCCATTATTGAGCGCAGAATGCGGCGTAACGTTGACCGCCGCGATTTCGAAATCATGGGTTATGTTCGTATCGAAGGTGATAAAGATGCGGCCATACTGCCACACCGTCAGCTGAATGTTGACTACACTAATGACTTATTTAAATTCGTTATGGATAACGAAGTAGACCAGCTTGTTATTGCCTGTGACGAACGTAGAAACAAATTACCAATCGAAGATTTGTTTAAGTGTAAAACCCGTGGCGTTGACATTATTGAAATATTAGATTTCATTGAGAACGAAACTGGGCAAATTGCAGTTAACCTAATTTACCCAAGCTGGGTTATTCATTCTAATGGCTTAATGCTTAATAACGGTTTTAAAACCAGCTTAGGTTATGTGCTAAACGTAGTGTTAGCGATACTTCTATTAGCCGTAACTTGGCCGCTTATGCTGTTAACCGCATTATTAATTTATCTTGAAGATGGCCGCAAAACTGGCGCGTCGGTGTTCTATAAGCAGTTACGGGTTGGTATTGACGGTACTCCATTTTACATTCTGAAGTTTCGCAGTATGAAACCCGATGCAGAGAAAAATGGCGCGCAGTGGGCATCCACAAATGATAACCGCGTAACTCGTGTTGGACAGTTTATTCGTAAATACCGCATTGATGAACTACCGCAGTTACTTAACGTGCTAAAAGGTGAAATGGGTTTTGTTGGCCCGCGCCCTGAGCGGCCTGAATTTGTAGTGCAGCTAGCTAAAGACATTCCCTACTACAATAATCGCCATAACGTGAAGCCTGGTTTAACAGGTTGGGCACAGCTTAAATACCCTTATGGTGCGACGGCTGAAGATGCACAAGAAAAACTTAAATTTGATTTGTACTATATTAAGCATCGCAGTTTGACGCTAGATTTAGTTATCTTGATTAGAACCGTTGAAATTGTATTGTTTGGTCGAGGCCGTTAAGCGACCGTTATTGGCAACTTGAACGCTGTCGCTATCTGCAGCGTTTACTAGTTTTCTTATTCAACTTGCTATCAAGCATCCCGCTTTACTTAGCCCATAATAGGCGCTCTTAATCAGAATGACAGAAAATAATGCGCTAAAAACCAAGGTGCTGCACTCATTAAAATGGGTTGCACTAGGGCGAGCAACGACACAAACTTTACGTTGGATCTTAACATTTTGGGTTATCCGGATTTTAACACCTGAAGACTACGGTATTGTGGCAATTGCTGACATCTTGTTCAGCCTGTTAATGACGATTGCCTCAACCATTGCCATAAGTCCTCTGATACAAGCGCGGAATTTAGAGCAAAAAGCCATATCTTCGTACTTTGGCATTACGCTCTGTATCTATTCACTTTTATTCTGTGGTCAATATTTATTAGCCGACACCATCGCTAATTTGTATAACAATGCGTTCGTTGCTGATGTATTAAAAGTTAATGCGTGGTGTTTTCTATTATTAGCTCTTGAAACTGTGCCGACAGCACTACTTCGCAGGGCGATGGCCTTTAAAAAGTTAGCGCTGATTTCTGCAGTATCTAACATTGTTGCCGCAATAAGCACCCTACTACTGGCAATTTATGGTTACGGTTTTTGGGCGCTAGTCTATGGTGAAATTATTGCTATAGCGCTTAGAGTAGCCATGGTACTGATTTACCATCCCGCGCCGTGCTTGCCTACATTTCGCATTAAAGACAGCCTACCGTTAATTCGCTTTGGTGGTTTAATGTCGGTCTTCACATTAATTTGGTATGCATTTATTCATCTTGACGTTACCATCGGTGGCCTACTGCTTACCACAGCAGAAATTGGTATTTTCACTGTCGCATTAAACTTTGCGTTAATGCCACAGAAAAAGATTTTGCCGTTAATCAAAGAAATATCTTTCCCAGCATTCTCTCAGCTACAAGATCAACCAGAAAAAATCACTCATTTTATTGTCAAAGCACAGCGTTTAGGCCTTATTTTTACACTACCCATTTTCTGGGGCTTAGCCTCGGTATGTGACTACCTGTTGCCATCAATTATTGGCGTAAAGTGGAGCGCCGCTATTTTACCAACAACGTTGGTTTTAATACTGATGCCGCTGCGTTTTAGCGAGGAATTATTTCAGCCCGCAGCTAAAGCCTTGGGATATATAAAATATCTTATTATAAACACCCTCTATATGGCGGCATTTGTGTCAGTAGCGCTTTTTGCCTTAAGTAAGTTTGGTGCTACGGGTCTAGCCTTAGCTTGGCTTGTAGGCTTTCCGTTAGCCTATGCCATAGTGCTATATCGTTACAGTAAGCTGTTTAACTTTTCGATGTTGATATTTCTCAAAAGTATCAGCAAAATCATGTTTTGTGGCGTAATTATGGTTGCGATAGTCTGGTCACTAAAACTCTATTTAACCGAGGTTAACGTAACAAACCTACTATTATTGATTGCTGCTGGCACACTAAGCTATGCGTTAGGCCTGCTGCTGTTAGAGCGCCGTACAATACGGGAACTGCAGCAAGCCATATCATCACGCTAGTTATAGCAAAACTTTAATAATGATAAAAAATGCAAATACACTGAGTATCGTAAACCAAAAAATACGTACCATAATATGCTTAAGCGATGGTAACGATGACAAACCGTTATGCTTTGCCGCTTGAAAGTACTGAGCAATAGCTATTCCGGCAAATACGTAGGCCACTAAGGCGTAAGTTCGACTAAGAAAAAATGCAGCGGCGGCAAAGCCAACCATAGAATAAAACAGACAATCGCTAAGCCATTTCTGATTTTTAATTTGCTCATACTCTTTAGTAAAGGCAACTTGCTCGCGATACGACGCAAAATTTTCAGGTATCGTCGGTAAGGTAATTACGTTAATTTTTCGCTGTGGATATACCATATATAACGTTAGTAGTAAGAACATCATCCATAAACAGTAACCACTAATGCCTAACTCAGCTAAAGCTAATACGTATGAGTTATGCGCGGTAATATTGTGATGCTCGATAAAATTACCCTGGCCGACACCTAATAGTGGTTTCCATAAAAATAGTTGCATACCTTCATACCAAGAATCGACTCGACCTGCAGCAGACTCCTCGTCTACATCAATAGAGCGGAACTTCATAAAGATAAATATCAGTGCCGGTGATAATAACACCGCACTTAAAATCGTTTTAAACTTACCCCAATTTAAATAACTAAATAAACCGGCCATCGCGACAATTGACAGCAAGGCGCCACGGGAGTTAGTTAAATAAACACCATATAAAATATATGCTGCACAAAAGCCAGCTATACACTTTGTTAGCACGCCACCGCGTATAAAGAATAGAAAGACAAAAGGTAAGGTCATAACAAAAAACATACCTAAGTCATTTGGATCGTTAAAAAAACCAACATAGGTAATACGATCTAGCCAAGACAACGCACTGCCCGACCAGCCTATACCAACAGGGCTATTTTTTTGTGAAATACCGTTATTAACCATTACCATAGCCGCAGCAATAGCTATTAACATTAAAATTCTGGTACGAGCAACGGTGGTGGTTAAACCACTAAAAATAATGATCGGTAACACACCTGAAATAATAAAATTATTAGCGCTGTTAATACCTCCGGTGAGCCAGCCATTGCTTATACCCGACAAAAACATAACCGGCACTAGTAAAATACAGCAGATTACTTGCGGCGGTAATTTTTTATCTTTTTGTAAAACAAGATAACTTGCAAATGCGAGTAATAGCGCCAAGCGGATAATGGGTAAATCTTTAAATTGTTCTAGCCATTCTTGAGGACGCACCAAGATAAGCAACATATAAATACAGAGAAATAGAAAAGGTAATAAGGCGTCGGTCAGTTTCGGTGCCACTAAGCGACTATTGTTAGGTACATCTATCATTTATAACGTCCTGTCATTCTTTTTAACGTGTTTAAACATACTTGCATAACTGCACGCATGCCAAAGTACACCTCCAACTGGTAACAGGCTTCTTTGGCATTACCTAATTCTTGTTTATAACTGATATTTCCTCCCATCATAAAGTCATAATTAGCACAGTGCGAATGCTGTGCCGTCCATAAGTGCAACATCGCAGAGGGGGATAAACTGGCATAGGTTGCCGACCAACCAGCCTGATAAAAGTGCAAACAGCCTGCACTTTCCAAATAATAGTGAATTGCCGCAGGTTCATTATCAATTGTTAACACACTCATATAGCAACACTCTGGATGCTGTGTAATTAGCGCCATGTGAAATGCATTAAAGCTGTTACAACTAAATGCACCTAGTTTGCCCTGCTTTTGCCAGCGTAACTGATGCAAGCGTTTAAGCTCTGGCCAAAAAACTGCAGCCTCGTCTTGTCTTAACCAAGAAAAAACAGCTTTCTTATTGTGTTCGTAGCGCAATATTTTTTGCCATTTACGCTTAATCTGTGATGACAATGTTAAATCTATCTGTTTGCAGTTTTTATATCTAAAACCAGAACCACGAATACTTGCAAAACGAAGCAGCCTTGCTAAATGTAAAATACTGGCGTTAGCACTAATCGCGCGCCACGTAATTTTAGTAACATTAGAGGCATTAATTTTATTGGCAAGTTCAGGCAATAACCTAGCTCGCCAAGCGGGTAACATCAGCAAATCAACAAACTCAGAGGCAACTTCACATTCTTCTGGTTCACCTTGCCCCAAGGGATAGAGCACGCGTCGCTTAGCATTGGCCGCTAGCGGTTGGCTATAGCAAGGTAACAGTGCCACTAATTCATCATTACTAACAAAAACCCATACCTCTAATTGCCAATCAGGTTGCCAATAACAAAATATCCAGTGTATTAACCATGTAGGAGAGCAAAACAGCACGTCACCACACTGTTTATTCAATATATACCACTGTTGCTTAATGCTCGTTAGCTGTTCAAGCGTTGATAACTTAGACCAACCATTCTGTAGCTTATTAATTTCTAACCGCTCCAGCAACATGCTTCATTAAAGGCAAAGGAGAAATATGCCATTGTTTAGCTAGCAGATACAACCCAGCAAGAGTCCACGCCATTTCCGCATTATCTAACCAACTATTTGGCACGTTAAAAAATTCAGCAGCTTGTTGAGTTAGTGGCTTTAGTGGTTCGCTAAGCCAATATTTATGCGGCACCGGAAAGCCAAACTTAGGTAGATACATTAGCTCAGCGGTATAAAACTTTTCACCTAGCGCTCTTAAAACGGGCTTAACAAATTGCTCGCCAAAATAAAGCGCATCAGGCAATTGAGCGGCATACGACATAACCGGCCAGCAGGCAAACGGGCTGACTAACTGGATTTTCGCAGCCGATGCTAGCGTATAAAGCTCATAAAAATGATTGACTACGTCGGTAGAGAATAGGCTTTGCTTTAGCATGCGGACATTAGCGTCAAAACCATCTAATAGCGCAACATCAGTATTAAACTGCTGCAATAAAGTTTTTGGCTGTAACGTTAGCGTATTAGCTAGCGACGAATATATATCTTCAGATAACGTCAGTGCTATTTCTTCAGCAATAGCAGTATTGGTATCAAAATTGACCAGCGCTTTTACTTTAGTGCCGATGGGTAATAACGGTATTACCGTATTCACCCCAGGCAACCAATTTAGCACCTTGCGCACGGCTCTATGCTTGTTGTATCTATTGCCAAAACGTTTTACCGCACGAGAACCAAATAAGGTATCAGCACCTTCACCGTACAGAACTTTATTAAACTCACCTGACAGCTGCTTAACAAGCAACTGCAGTGATAACGCACTGTGACTTCGAGGCGCCGACGCTAACTGTTGTACAACCTCGGAAAATAACTGCGTGATGTCAGCATTTTGTATCGGAATCACTCTATGCTCAACGCCCATCTCTCTTGCGAAGGCTTTTGCGGTTTCTAGCTCTGGATTATCATGATGTTCATGCACAGGAGTTATAGCAACAACATCTAACTGTAAATAACAACATATCGCCAGCAGCACTGCTGAATCAACTCCGCCACTAAGCAATACTGCGATCTTATCGCCGGGTGTAATTGAGGCAACAATATTGTCAGCAATTAACTGCTGCACGTGCTCAACATGCTCAGCCATTGATTTACTAGTTTGTTTAACCTTAGCTGGCAATAAGCCGAAACGCATTATAGTAACTGGCGAATGAGATAGCGATAATTGCATCACCGCAGCGTGAGGCATCTTCTTCACGTTTTTAACCGCAGTATCAGTGCCGGTAAGCCAACGAAAATGCAGAGTCTCCATCACGCCGTTAGTATCAAAGTTTTTTGTTGGCAATAAATCCGCTATTACTGAAAACTCTGTGCTTAACCACAACTCAGTATTGTTTTGGTGATAGTACAGTCGTTGCCCGCCCAGCCGATCGGTAAATACGCTGCAGCGCCCATCTGCCTTATTAAACAGGACTAGATTATAAGCACCATCTAGCCGATTAAGCTCGTGTGTTAACGTTGGTGTGGTCTGCTGCAGTAATTCAAGCCAAAAGGCGGGGCCAGTATTAAAATCGGCATTATAAATGTAGCCATAAAGGATCATTACCGCCTGTTCATCTTCCCGGTATAAGCTGGCGCCACTAACGCGCAACCAATAACCTGCGGCGGAAAATAATTGCTGCGTTGAATCCTGCACAGGTTTGTTACGACTAAGATAAAGATTACCGGCGTTCAATGTACTTTAACCTTATTAACCAACGCATTAAACAGCCGTTTTAGCTGAATTTTCAACATATGAATAGAGGGTTTTGCGTCCCACCAAACATGATAAATAAAAACGTGTGGCTTAAATACATTACGTAAATAATCGATAACAATGCGCACCGTGTGTTCACCGTCTTTACGGCGAGACAAAAAATCTTCATATAAGCTGAGAAAAACCACACCACTTTTCATCTGCACGTTGTAATTAAGTGATTGCTGGCTAAGTAACTGATAATAGGCGGCAGCATTATTGACACCACAACGAGTATCAAAATAATTGCACATTCCTAACCGCGGGTTAAGTTCGATGTATTTATAGGTTCCATCGCGAACATCAAATTTAAATTCAAGCATCGCGGCACCTACATAGCCTAGCGCTTTACCTAGCTTTTTACTTAGTGCTATAACCTCAGCGTTATACTGACTTATGGCGTAGCTCGTTACGCCATAATGTGACGGCGACAACCGTAATCGATTAAAACTAAAAGCTTGAACTAATTCGGAATCATAATCAAAAAAACAGTTACAAACCCACTGGCAACTATCATCCCCGAGTATAACTTCCTGCGCAATAAGCTGCCCAAGTACCGTGCTGAACTGTTGAAAAAACTGCTGAACGTCTAGCGGATTATTAAGTATGCGGTTTTTACTGTTAAGCACCATATGTTGGTGTGAGCGAGGCTTAATAATTATCGGTAATTTTAATACTTCGAGTAAATCAGCTGAATTGGTTAATTTTTGCACCGTTGGGGGTAGTGGTAATATCGCTGCTATTTTTTTTGTTTCCAGAGCTTTATCAATCAACATCGTAGTTATGTCAGGTGACGGCAACAAAAAGCGAATATGCGCTATTAACATATCGTCATTTTCAGCTAAAAAACTGACAAACCAGTCTGATGTTGGAATAACAATAGTGCCCTGTGGCAACTTAAGTAGCTGTTGTTGTAAAAACTCTGTGCTGTTTTCTCGAGGTAAAACTATTTTTTCGCTGGGTAAACGAGAAAAGTTAATAACGTCATCTGGCGCACGGCTTATAACTATCGGGCGCACGCCAATAAGATATAGGCTTCGTGTTACACCAAGACCGTTTGGTCCTGCGCTAAGCACAACAACCATCGCTGTCATTAATTTACCGCCCACAGATCAAAACGTCGATTAACCATTTGCTTAAGGCGCCACACTGAGGATTCCTCTTCAATAGGAAAACGGCGCAATTGAAAACAATTACTCACGTTAAGCTCCCTATTAATGCCAGATACAAATGAAAACGCTAACTGGTAACCAGCTTGTTGTACCAAACGTTGTGTTTCTGGAGTAAAAGAATTGTGGCCACCAACTGGATACGCCAATGAGATTGCTGGTCGCTCCAACATAGTATCCAAACGCTGCTTTGATTGCGTCAGCTCAACTAGTTGTTGCTGGGCGGTTAAGTGCGAAAGAATATTATGCGACAGCGTATGTGATCCAATATGCATGCCATGATCGGCCATCTCTTTTAACTGGGCCCAGTTCATGAATAACTCAGTGGATTTGGGCATACTGACATTTTCAAGCTGAAGTAATCGTTTAAGCTGCGCCAGTTTCTCGGACATCACTAAGCTATTATCTTGCTTTACTGCTTTTAACAAACGCCGAACTCGCGCTGAAATAGAGCCATGCGCTACGTTAATAGGCTGCGGCCAATGTGGTAATTGAATGCTTCGCGCACCAGCATGGCGCACGATCCAGCCAACCTCGTCCCACCAGGGGATTTCTGGCTTATCGATATAATCGGTTGAAACAAAAAAGCTAGCGAAAACTCCCGCTGCTTTTAGTATCGGATAAGCAATCAGATAATTATCAATATAACCATCATCAAAGGTAATAAGTGCCAGCCGCTCTTTGATTTTACGGTTTTCTGACTGCAACCTAATAAGATCTTCAATACTAACAACATCAAATTCTTGTTTATAAAAGGCTAAATGCTGTGCAAAGCGCTCTTCAGAGCAGCTAAATACATTAGGGTCAAACTCGGAGTCTGCTGCCCTGCCAATTCGGTGATAATTAAAACAGTACAGACCACTTGGCCGACGCTGCCATTTTAAAGCCATATGTCCAGATATAACTTCAAGCATAGCTCGGCTATAACCCTTAATGCTCATACTACATTCCTTTGCCAGCCATTTCCTTGTCCTGCAATGGCTTATAACTTGGTTTAGCAATAACGTAATCTCTATAATTATTAGGATTTCCGCTTTCACCAGCTTCAGCAGCCTTTGCGATATTGTACATTTCTCTTGCACTTACATAGTGCAAAACAAAGTTCTCACCATCGTTATATTTAGTTTGTAAATGCTGACACATTTTTGCAAATGGCGCGCCAAGCAAGGTGTCCATATCTTCTTCTTGCGTGCCATGGGTATGCACCTTGATAAAAATCCATTCAGGCCGGCCTTTGACATGAATATTTGATTTTACCCAAAGATCAACACGCTCTGGTGTTGGTGGCATACTTGTGCGTACATCCGCATTTTCAATCTGTGGAAAAATGCCCTTTTTCCGAACTTTCCAATTAAGCCCTATTGGCCCAGTGATTAACATTAAATCACCCCAAGGCTTACCATTTACGCTAACTGGCCGGCCGGTATTATGCGAATTAGGCTGACCTGGGTTGTCTTTAGCATAATACAATGTATTGACCATAGCAGGTTGCGTATCACTTGGCGCTGATGGGAAGGTAAAATCAGCATAACAACCAGTTTCCTTTAATATAATTAACTCGTCGTTAACACCACACCATCGACCATCGTGCCGGCAATTATTTAAGCTCCAATTACCGTGAATAAAGCTGTAACTTAGTTTTCCGGTTACGTCATCTCGAACAAAGGCACCATGCTCACGATGCAGCATTTCCGTAAAATTAGTTAAGGTTTGCCGCAAATTGTCGCTAGTGTCATTGTCATGATGTAAATGTACTTCTATTTCACCAAAGCCTCGGTAGCATAAATCAGAGATTTTCGCTAAATGTTCGTAGCGATACTCTTCTTCTGGATAATAAAAACAGTGTTGAGGGAAACAGCCATCTGCATCAACAAACTGACCAGCAACGGCAGGATAATCATTAAACCAGCGATCTACTCGGGCCCGTTCTTGCTCAAGTGGAATATTGCGTCCCCACTGCGGCTCATAGTGATCAACAAAACAAAATAAAATATGTTTCGGACCAGTTACTGCTTGAGGCTGTGTCAATGTATGGCGAATATAATTACCTAACCAATTTTGCATGTTTTTTTTGCGTACTATAGCTACAAATACTAGCCAAGCTGCCACTGCGCCAATTATTAATAACACCCACATCACCGTTCGGTCCTCTGCCAATTACCTTGAATATTTGTCGAAAAATAACGTATAAAGCCTACGCCGAGGGCGTAATTCATTGATACAAAAAATACAATTAAAGACAGCAACATAGACAGCTGCTTACCTTGTTTATGCTGACGATAGCCATACATTGCCAGTGCGTAGAATGCCAATTGCATAACAAATAATATGGCATAGCTTGTGTGCTTAAGCAGAAACATATTGCTAAACAGTGCTATTAGCATTAAATGCGGCACGAACCAGCGCAATACTTTATGGCTGACATAGCTAAACAAGCGTATGCCATTTTTAGGATGAAACATCCAACTCATTTGAAATAGTGCTTGGTAGTTGCCTAAGCCGATACGAATGCGCCGCCCCATTTCACCCGTAATTGTCGGAGCGCTTTCTTCTAACGCAATCGCCTCGGGATCGTATTTTAAGCGATAGCCGCTGCGGGCTATTTCCATGGCAATTTTATAATCATCAACTACTGTATTCGTTGGTAATGGCTGATATAGCGCATGTCGAATAGCATAATTGGCACCATTGGCACCTAATAACGCATTAAGACGAGACTCGTGAAACTTTAACACCCGCTCATAGCGCCAATAAATGCCGTCACGGTTATTGCCGCTTTGTGCATCAACAAGTTGTAACTCACCACATACGGCGCCAACATTTGGATCAGAAAAATGTCGAACTAAACGGCGAATTGTATCGGGCTTAAATTCAGTGTTAGCGTCAGTTAACACTGTAATGTCAGTACTAACTTTACTCATTAAATCATTAAGAACACTAACTTTTCCTCTATTTTCGGTAAATAAGTAGGCAGTTAACCTTGGGTCTGTTATCGCAGCTAAAATTTCTGCAGTATTATCTTTACTGCCATCAGACCCAACTAACAACGTAAGTTTGTCGGCAGGGTAATCCTGACTAAGAATATTTTTTACTCTATCAGCAATACAACTCTCTTCGTTATAGGCTGCTATAACCACGGTTACAGCAGGTAGCGTTTCATCCGAGATTAAAGGCGCGGTGCGGCTGTTATTATTTCGCCAAATATAACGATTATCTCGCCATAGTTGTACAACACCGCTGATGCACATTAAAACGATAGGATACAAAAAGTAGCTATAAAGTATTATTAAAATACTGCTCCAAAACACCCATTCCATGGTAATACTGCCTTCCTTATATTAATTCAGCGTAAATACGGTTTTGCTGGAATACCAAGCATAGTCGCACCATCTGGAGCAGACTTAGTCACTACGGCATTCGCACCTACTTTAACGTTATTACCAATATGTACCTGGCCGATTATTTTTGCACCGGTACCAATAAAAATATCATTTTCTAGTTGGGGTGAGCGGCCTTTGTCGTCGCCGATGACAACCGCGCTCTCAATCGTAATATTCGTACCACCACGTACCTTAGAGTTTATTACTACGCCAATAGGATGCATTAGCACTAACCCTGGGCCGAAATCTGTACCGACACCAATAACGCAGCCATTTAACAGTTTATTCAGCTGATAACAAACATAGGCCAACGGCGACAGGCGAATGTACATAAACCAACGCATTAAACGATACAGTATGTTGGCACAGGTGCCGTCTGCCATAATAATTCTTAGCATACTGACGTCAGCACCGTCTTGTTTAAATATTTGCTGCTTACGCTTTAAATCTGCTTTTAGGTTGTTCATCAAGGCAACAACCCTAACAGTTGTTCTGCGTTGTGCGTCCACTGACGATGCTGCTCAATGAAGGTACGAGCGTTTTTGCCAACCTGATGTTGCTGTTGTTTATCACTCACCAACGCAAGGGTACGCGCTATACACGCCTGCCTATCATTGGCGGGGAACAACCAACCGGTTTTATTATCTTCAACTACTTCGGCAACGGGAGAAAAATCAGGAACAACCATCCCCTTAGCCATTGCCATAAACTCAAACAGTTTCATCGGCGAACCGTAGTCGTTCGAATCCGGCAAAATGCCGTAATCCATAGCACCAATATAGGTGGCAATTTCTTTATGATCGACACGCCCAGTAAGAATAATTTGCGACGTAACACCCGCCTGTTCAATACGCTGTTTAATTGGTTCGAAACTAACACCATCGCCCACTAATAACAAAACTAACTGTGGATAGTCTTTAATTCGTTCGACCATTAAATCAACAAACCAGTCAATACCATGCCAGTGTACAAAGGCGCCAACATAACCTAGCACCACCTTGTCATCGATATTTAGTTGTTGTCTTAACTTTTTAGCGCCGCAATCATCTAACACAAACTGTGTTAAATCAGCGGCATTAGGCGAGATAACCGAAGGTGCAATCTGTTGGTGTCCGGTTAACGCGACCTGTTGAAAATGGCCAGAAATAAATACTAAACCAGTCGCATTTTTAAAAATCCACGCTTCTATTTTGCGCGCAATGCCGGTGAAAAAAAGCGGACGCACTCGATGCACTAAGCAGGAATCATTGACCTCAAGTATTATGGGTTTACTATTGCGCTTTGCCCACCACACCGTAGCAAACATAAACAAAGAATAGCGCTCATAAATCAGTTCAATATCTTTACTTTTAACCTCTTTACGCAAGCGCCACAGTGCAGGTAAGTTGTAGGCCAACTCAAATAGCTCGAACACCGCTTCTGGCACATAACGGGTTAAATCGAATAACCAGCGAAGTACTGGGCTGCCTTGTTTAGCCTTGGTATTGGCGACAACAGAATCAACAGTTGCAGTCGGCGCTGGTGCTGGTGCAGCTTCAGGGTCTGCACCAGGCAGTGATAATAAGTGTACAGTGTGCCCTAGCTGGCGTAAGCCATTGGTAACACCCATAATGTGCACACCTTCAGCACCCTTACCTCGTGTTCTATGATGAAACAGAATATTCATATTAGAACTCCAATGACTTAAGTTGAAATCCCTGGCGCTGCCACGTAGGAATTAACTCTGCTAACGCATCAATACAACAATCAGCATCGTCGTGAAACAACACAATATCGCCGGCTATTACGGGTTTATCTAGCAAATTTTTAACTATTTCTCTCGGTGCCAGTTTTTTATAATCAAACGAATCGCGGCTCCAATGTACGGCTTTGATGCCCATTTTCCGTAACGACATTAGTACTCGTACCGTCCACATTCCCCTTGGCGCACGAAAAAACACGCAAGGCTGTTGCAAGATTGATTCGATAATATGCTTACTTTGATTTATTTCATCTAATTGCTGCTGGAGGTTTAATTTCGGTAACAACAGATGTTGATAACTATGATTCGCTACCGTATGACCACGCTGTGCTATTTCGCGCACCAGTTCTGGATACTGATTTGCATTTACACCAATCAGGAAAAAACTAGCTTTAGCATTAAAGGTGTCAAGCAAAGCAAGTAATTTTGGCGTAACATCAGGATGTGGGCCGTCATCAAAGGTTAAATATAACGCTTTTTGCGCAGGCGAGTATTTTCGCCGCAAAATAGTTTGAGGGATCAGCTTTCTGAGTCGCTGCGAAATGTCACTAACCCGCATTAATTGTTGTCTCCGTCTTCATTTATCGCCACCTTGGCTTATTAGCAACCACTCACCAACGGGCATACGCCGTGGTTATACACTATATTACACTGGCGTTTTAACCTAATATCTGCTTCATTTGGCTTTTGTTTTTTTGCCAATTAAATTGTAACGCGTGCTCTCGTATCGCCTGATGATCCCAAGATTTACCTAATGCCGTTTCCAAAGCAGCCGTTAAATCAAGCACATTAGCGGGCGTTACTAAAAAGCCGGTAACATCAGGTTTTACTATCTCGGGTATACCGCCAACCGCAGTGGCAACCACTGGCGTGCCGGCAGCCATAGACTCGAGCAGCACGTTAGGCACACCCTCATGATAACTAGGCAGCACAACTAACGTTGCATGCTGCATTAATGACGGCAATTTTGCATGCGCAACATTGCCAAGCATCATAACGCGCCCGGTTATACCTTGTTCACCAATATAGCGCAGCATTTGTTCTTGCATTACACCCGCACCCGCTATCACTAAGACATATGGCGAAAATGCCGGTGCTAATGCCGTAAACGCCTGCAGCAACTCCATCACGCCTTTATCTTGCTTTAGATTACCAACAAAAAGTAAGTATGGTGCACTAATTTCACGCTGGCACTCTTGATTAAACAACACATGATCAACGCCATTATACACAACCTGAATTTTCTTGGCGGCAATACCCATTGTCATCATATGGTTACGTAGCTCTTCTGATACAGAAATAATAGCTTGAGCTTTGTTTGCCGCGCTAACTATCTGCTTCGCTCTTGCTTTAACATTGCCATGTAAATGAATATCGGAACCATGTACTTTGAAAAAAAATCGACAGCCAAATAACGTAGCTAACCAACTGGTTGCAACAGCATCGGGAAACGCCCAACTAGCCAACATAACATCGGGCTTTCGCTGCTTAAGCCAGAATCCTGAGTGCAATAATAGTGATAAAAACATTGAAACCGAATAAAAACGCCTGCCAACTTTGGGCGTAAAAAAGAACGGCACATAGCGTAAGTGTTTAGTTTGCTTAACCTGTTTAATATGCTTAAACCAATCAATAAAGCTTACCGGCACCAAAATTGATAACTCGTATTCTGACTCCAACAAAGCAAATTGCTGACGATTAAAGCTCGCCCGCCCCATCTCCCACGGCAGCGGATATAAATTAGAGATAATAACTAATCGTTGCGGCGACATTAGTTTAAACCTCGCATACCGTTACCCGGTACTTACCACTTATTGTCAGAGGTATCTCATCAACAATCTCAAAAGTAATAGCAAGCTCACCGTTGCTGTAGCGATTAATTTCGTTACTTATCGCATTCTTATCAGCATCACTAACCCCGACTTTAGTAACAAGGCTAATAGTAATGGCATCAAGTTGGTTTTGCCGCACTTGAAACTTATAAATACTAACAAACTCTTTGAATAAATGCGGGAATAACTCACCTGGTATTAATTTACCAGAGCGCGTTTTAATAACATCGAGTTTACGGCCATCGACGCTGGACATAATAGGTAAAGGGTTACCGCATTCACAGGCACCGCTATGTAGCGTTGCTTTATCGCCATTTTGATAGCGTATTAGTGGCATACCGTAGTTATATAAATCGGTTAACAGCACGTCGCCACTTTCACCGACAACATTTGCACCAAACTCATTAACCGTTTCTACCACTAAGTGATCGCTATTAATGTGTAACTGCTTACGTTGTTGGCACTCGGCCGCTATTAGCATCACTTCTCTGCAGCCATAGGTATTATAAACACTGCAATTAAATGCTTGCTCAATTACCGCTCTTTGATACGGATAAAGTGGTTCGGCGCCGGTAAGAATGCTACTAGGTTTATGCACCGGGATCTTGTGCTCTAGTATATATTGCGCCAGTTCATACAACGGATTAACGTAGGCCACCATAGCGTCAGCGCGATAGGAATTCATTTGCGCAATATATTGCGGCATATTTTCTGGTGACATTGAAAACGAATTCAGCATCTTACGGTTATACAACCAATGGTAAACTTGCTCTTTTATTCTGCGGGGTAATGACGCCTGACCAATACTTGCGCCCCACAAATATAATGTGCGCTCCCCTAACCCAGCACCAAGCCAACTGTAGCCGCGCCACATAACGGCTTCTCGCCTCACATTGCTGTCTAGGTTTAATTCAATAGTAAGAGGTTGCCCGGTAGAGCCACCGGTTGACTTAACGATATTATTTTGAAAGTTTTTAGCTTTAATTGCGTCGTAGTTAAGGCGAATGTCGTCTTTGGTGAGCACCGGTAATTGGCGAAACTGAGCAAGTGTATCCACAGTACGAATATCATCTATTCCGGCTTGTTGCCAGCGCGTTCGATAATAGGCACAGTTATCAAAACTATGTTTTAACAAATTGCTTAATGCTTGCCATTGCAAACGTTCTAGCGACTCTGGGCTGA
Organism: Rheinheimera sp. D18; assembly: GCF_004345025.1. GTDB lineage: Bacteria > Pseudomonadota > Gammaproteobacteria > Enterobacterales > Alteromonadaceae > Alishewanella > Alishewanella metallidurans. Next base: position 1,871,984 of record NZ_CP037745.1, read on the forward strand.
GTTTTAGATTGTCGGTATATTGGTTAAGATAACCTAATAATGGTTTTTCCTTTACCATTGCCATAGCAGGCAACACGACACCACGAAGCAATTGTGGGTATAGTTTCATGTATTACGCATCCATTCGCAATTTTACAGAGTTTTAACGCTTGTTCTGCTCAGTTTAACCTTAAGCGAGCACAGAGTATAAACGAAAGCACGCGTTACAACCAACAGTTGATTATTAATGGTTTACACGTCAAACTCGGATAAAACGCGAGACGACGTTTTATTGCGCCCCAGAGAATAGCCGTTACGGAGTGTCATGGATGACCATTAAGCATGCTAATACCTTGTTTCTTTTACTTATATTATTTTTAAGCTACAGTATTTTTCTTTATCCGCAAATTATTTCTGATTGGCGCACCTACAGCTTTGATGATGGCACTTACTCACATGCTTACTTAATGCCGTTTGTTATTGCCACCTTGCTTTGGCAGCAACGCAATAATTTAAAAATAAAATTTAATGTAGTTTATCTTATCGCGGCTATCACCTTGGCTTTGGTATTAGCCATTAGCATTACTGCACAGCAAATTAGCTTAACTCGGCTTATTTTTCCGCTATACGTTATTCTGTTATTTTGTAGCCTACTTAAACCTTCGACTGCCTTCATAGTGCCTCTGGCATTATTATGGTTTATTTCGCCATTTTGGGGCAGCTTAGTTGCGCCATTGCAATATATTGCTGTACTTATTACCACCTTTTGTATGCAATTAACCCATATCCCTATATTTGTTGACGGCAATTTTATTCAAATTCCTCAGGGCGTTTTTGAGATTGCTGAAGGTTGCAGCGGCCTACGCTATTTTATTGTGTCTCTAGCTCTTAGCACCCTGCTGTGTCATCTGCACTTACGCAAATTGCGCAATATGTTGCTGGTTACCTTGTTTGCCATCGTTGGGGCTATAGTGGTAAATGGCATTCGTATCGTGCTTATTATTCTTATTGGCTATTACACCGATATGCAAAGCTCAATTGTAAAAGATCACAATATGTTCGGGTGGTTTTTATATATACCCTTTATTATTATTTTATTTTATATCGTTGGTAAGCTCGAGCCATTACCAGAAACCAAAGAACAAGCTTACGTGCCATTAAAACTTCCGGGCCGTGGCGTTTTTGTTGTCATTGTCAGTAGCCTAATTGTATCTGGTATTTCATTAAAGCTAGTCATGCAGCAATATCCTCTATTCGATTATAGCGTCGCAGAAATTACTGAAGTAGACACCAATACTACCCCTGCGGCAGCTATTGCGTCATACAGCGAAAAGCAGCGCGAAAACATACAAATTAATGGTATTGACGTGATAATAGAGCACTATAAATTTGCGGGACGACATGATGCTGACCGCGCCGATTATTATCTAAACAAACTTATTCCCAACAGCTGGCATAAAACAAACAATCAGCTAACAGCCAATAGTCAGCTACTTTGGTTAAGTGATGGCAGTGGCAACACAGCATTATTACAATACTGGTATGAGGCTAACGGTCAACCTACCGGATCAATTAAAGAATATAAACGTAATCGCATAAAACAGGCGCTCAAGCTTGATGCAACCTCTGCGTTACATTGGCAGTTTGTTTACTGTAAAAGTGTTCAATGTCGTGACGAGGTGGCAATATTAAAACGTTATAGTAATAACGTTAAGAATTAAAAATTAGCCTCTCAGTAAATATTGAAGCTAACATTAATACGTTATCATTAGCATAATGAGATGTTGTAATTCAATTTGGCATTACTGCCAAAGAAATATCTGGATAACTATATCAACACAAGGAACGGGATATGAAACGCTTCACCAGACTTAGCACTGCAGTTATTATCGGCCTATCTCTAACTGCATGTGGCCAAAAAAGTAGCGAAGAACACTTTCAAGCCGCGCAAAAATTCTTAGCTAACGATCAACTTAATAGTGCTCTAGTCGAGCTAAAGTCGGCATTACAGCAAGATCCTAAACGTGCAGACTACCGCTTAGCATTAGCTGAGCTCTATGTTAAAGCCGGCGCAATAGACGATGCGATTAAAGAATATCAGCGCGCTAGTGAATACAGCGACAATAATCAAAAATTTATTCAAGACTATATCAACATTTTATATCTGAATACTAATTACAGCAGTATTTTAGAGCTAACTGACAACATTCAAGCTTACCCAAAACCACTACAAGATTACTTACTGATATATAAAGCGTTAGCCGAAGCTGAACTAGGTAGTACAGAAAATGCAACGATCTTGTTTAAACAGTTAGCACTATCTGAGCAAGAGGACGTGGCTAATTTTGCTAACGGTTTTGAAGCTTTAGCCAAAAACGAGCTCGATGATGTAAAGCGGCATTTAACCGCAATCCCCGCAGCGTCACCTTTATATTTGCAGTCTATTTATATAAGAAGTAAATTAGCGCTAACCGAGAACGACACCATAGGTGCTATTGCACTACTTGAAGAATACTCAAGTGCACAGCCTTATCACTTATTGCCCCAATTACTATTAGCCCAGTCCTATGTGAAAAGCGGTCAACTTAAGCAAGCAGATGAAATGCTACAACCCTTGCTTAAAAAAGTGCCTCAGCAACCCTTAGTAAATTATTTTAGTGCTATTGTTGCCTATGACAAGAAAGACTACCCCAAAGCCAGAGACTATATTGATAAAGCAATTAGTAACGGCTTTAGTACGCCACCTGCGCGAATACTCGCGGCATTAATTGCAGTTAACTTGCAGCTAGAAAACGTTGCGTTAAATCATTTAGAGACTATTAAAAACACATTAAGCAGCTATCCAAGCATTGAAAATTTGTATGCTAAATTAATGCTTAACGCGGGCAACACCGATGTTGCACAACAGCTTCTGTCAGAAAAAGAGTTGCAACAGTCTGACATTCAGCTGCTTGCTGCTACCGCTTTTGAACTGACCAAACAAGGCAGTGTTGAAGCGGCACAAAATTTATTAGCCCAATACCGCACTAACGAACCACTATCAGCTAACGAACTGACCACACTTGGTGCCATTCAACTTAGAATGTCAGGTCAACGTGACACTGCGGTACGCTCACTTGAACAAGCGCTGCAACTAGACCCAGAGAGCGATCAAGCAAGGGTATTATTGTTAAGTGCTTATGTAAAACAACAAGAATACACCAAAGCAATGGCATTAGCTGACGAGTGGATAGCTGATGAGGAGCATCGCACCGCAGGCCGCAACATGAAGGCCTATATCGCAATAATCAGTGGCCAACTAAAAGTCGCTGCTGAGCAAATAGATCAAGTGTTAGCGACTTCACCAAAGAACAGTCTTGCACGTTTGCTGCAGGCCTCACTGGCAGCTGAAGAAGGTAATACGAAACTATCACAACAAAGATTTCAAGCGTTATTGGATGACGAACCGCAAAATATCCAAGCGTTAGAGCAATACCTGGCACTTAGCAAACGTCAAAGTGATGTAGCCGACGCAACCCTGCGCATAAATAAAGCTCACAGCGCCGAGCCACAGAATTACAATTTAACACTAACCTTAGCCACACTTAAACACGGTACTGCTGATTATAAAGCCACGTTAGATTTGCTAAACAGCATTAAAGTCGGGCAAAAAGACTGGTTGCCCGCACATTGGGCTTATCTAATTGATACGCTGCTTCGTCTTAACAACCCAGCTCAAGCATTACAAAGTGCACAAGCTTGGTACACTAGGCAGCCAAATTCAAATATGGCCGCGCAAGCCTACATGCAAACGCTATATGCAAATAAGGACTACGAGGCGGCACTTAAAATTGCTGATAAACTATTACTAACGCAACCTGAGCATTTAAAGTTTATTGGTATAAAATTACAGATGTTAGATGAGGGTAATTTTAATCAACAACTGATTAATTACAACAACACACTGCCTGATCCAATACAGCAACGACCCGAAGTTCTGTATTTTCTTGGCAAAGCGTTAGCAAAATTACAAAATTATGACGACGCAGAACGTATATTATTGCAAAGTTATACCAAACAACCGCATATCAAAACGGCTTTATTTCTTGCCGAGTTATACGGCCGCCAAAACAACGCCAATAAAGGTATAAGCTTTATTGAGCAGCATATTAAGCTGCAAGGTGATGCACCGCCATTACAAGCAATGCTGGCACAGCTATCTTTAACAACAAACGCTGAACTCGCTATAACAACCTATGAAACCATGCTTAAAGAGCAACCCGACAATGTACTAGCACTGAATAACCTCGCGTGGTTAATGCTTGAAAAAGGCGAAACCCAAAGCGCGTTAAAATATGCAAAGAAAGCCTACGAACTTAGACCCAGCCATCCTGACGTATTAGACACCTACGGAAAAATTTTGCTAGATACTGATGATGCTCAACAAGCAAAAACCATGTTTGAAGCATCACTTAAAGCTCGACCAAATAGCCCAGAAGTGCAAATGCATTATGCTGAAGCGCTAGTAAAGACAGGCAATAAAGAAAAGGCAAAAAATCTGCTAGAACAACTGGCAGATAGCACTGAACAGGCTGCGAAAGTATCGGCGCTAATTAAGAAGTTGGGCTTATAATAACGGTAAAAAAGCCACCGCAATGCGGTGGCTTTCAATTAGTAAATACTAACTATTTAATAAGTTTACGACGATTTAACAGTAATAAACCTAAACCTAAAATACCAAGTGTTGCTGGTTCTGGTACCTGTGTAGCGGTTACTCTAGCTTGCACAAACAAATTATTCGTTGCCGACTCACGAGTATAAAGCGTGTTATCAGCAACAATAAAACCTACACCACCAAATAAACGAAATTCTATATTGTAAGTGTAACCATCAATAGTAAAGCTAAGTGGTGCTGGTAAACCAGAGATCTCAAAAAAATCATCACAAACAGAACCTAATGGATTGGGTGCTGGGCAAGGGTTAGTATTCGTGGTTTCAGTAAATTGAATACCAAAATTACCAAACGCAGGTGCCGAGACAAACGGTGATACAATTTGAAAAGATGACAGTAGGTTCAAATCTCTAAGCGTGGTTGCCGGAGACGGTAAGACATAATTTCTATGCGTAATCTCACCGGTATTTACCCAGCCTCCATTCGTCATTAATGTATCTGAAATGGACGCAATATCTAAGCCACTTGGGCCTGCGCCACCATTACTAAACCAATCAACCGTAGTATAACCATCAGGACCTAATTCTTGCGCGCCAGAAAAAGTTAAGCCACAGGCGTTAACGCCAGGTAATGCGCCAGAATTACAATTTGCTGAAGTATTGGTTTGTGAATTGTACGTTGTCGCAGTGCCATCGGCTAACCAGCCACTTGATGTAGCAAAGTCGAATGAGCCAATTAATGCTGCCTGCACGCTACCGCTGAGTAATGCTAAACCTCCAACGGTTGCGAGCAAAGATTTTTTGCTGTTCATAACGCCTCCATTTGTTATTGGGTTTATGCCAGCCACCTAATACTGCACTTCACGACTGGTACAGCATTAAAGGTGCATATACTAGACCAGTTTTAATTTATCAATGTTATTATATACTTGTTAAATCACACCTGAGAAAAATTTGCACATTTGTAAAATAAATGGACATTTGTTGGCTATTTCGAGTTTAGTAAGCGTAATTTGAAATCCGTTATTATTACTGCAATCTGCTTTTTGATTTGCTTCAGTAGCTGTTTCCTGTCGTAAGCTTTACAAAGCTTAGCAACTTCTTTTGCTAACTCGGCCTTATTGTTTTGCACGGCACTGTCATAAATATCTTGCCACATATGGTATATGCCCGGCGTCCATATTTGCACTGCACGTAATTTTTTTGGCGCTAACACGGGCAACGCCGCAGATTGTTTATCAAGAGTTGCAAGTGCAGCCATGGTACGTAAACATTTTTCGCACTCTCCGCAGTTAAATTGGCTAGATGCATTACACACCCTTAAATAATTTAATGCTTGATCAGAGTTAGCAATAGCTGCAGTTTTTTTCATCCTACTGATCATGCCATGATGAATGACATTGGTCAGGGCATTTGACAATAAGGGATCAGTCAAAGGATGAGTAATAAAGGGTTCTAGTTCGCGCGCATCATGGCTAGCGGGTACATATAAGTTACAAAGGCCTAGCGCCAAGCTATAGCTGATAAGCAAAACTATTTGGCAGCGTTTTGCTGATAACTCAGGAAAAGCGTCTCTAAAATTTGTCTCCATTACAATAAGGTTTTTATCATAATGCAGCGCAAACTGTTGTGCTGCACTTAGTGCTTTTTCACAACGTTCATGCTCACCTAATTGGATATCTAAACCAAGACAAAAAATAAGATGATTAATATTATTTTTTAGTTCAAAAAATGAATAACTTGCATCGACACCGCCAGAATAAAATACGGCGTTATCGCTTGGCGCAACAGCATTGTCGTGCAGCTGTTGTTCGGGAATGAGTATGTTGACCCATTGTAGATCATCAAACCAAGACACAAAATACTGCTGAAACTGCGCTAAGTTGCTTAGTAGCGCTTTACTAACCTTAAAGCTCTCATCAACGGTTAATTCTTCACCAAGCAACATAGCTGGCATTAAACAACTAGTAAATGCCGCATCGGCTGCAGCAGGCAAGCTGTGCTCAGTGCCAGTGAAAGTGATTTTAAGTACACGGTTATCTGCTTTCCAACTCATAACAACGCGGTTGCCACTGGTCTCTAACGTTAAAGCAGATAATTTCATCTTATTAATCCCTTAATATGTTATGGCATAGGTTTATTATCTTGCGGTATTACTGTGCCTTATAATACAAAAAAGCCAGCAAATTGCTGGCTTTTTTAGTTGTCATTTTATTACGCTTTTTTACGACGGCCGCTTAGCATTAATAAGCCTAAACCTAACACAGCAATAGTAGCTGGTTCTGGTACAGTTACTAAACGAGCTTGTACGAATAAATTGTTATCAGAATTTTCTGCCGTACGTAGCATGTTTTCATCAATTATAAAACCTGTATTCACATCACCCCATAAGCGGAATTCAATAACGTATTTCTGGCCACCAAAGGTAAAGGTAATTGGTACCGGAATACCAGAAATGTTGAAGTAATCATCACACGGTGTAGTTGAAAACTGTATATCTGTATCACAATAGCCGTACTGATTATTAAACGTTTCGGTAAAATTAAGACCAAACACTGAACCAGTTTGAGCCATAAACGGGCTAACAATATCAAACATTGTGAATAAGTTTAATTCAGCTAATGTTTTAGTGCCCGATACTACTTGACGGTTACGGTGCGTGATCATACCGGTGTCAACCCAACCAGCATCAGCGTCTAACACACCATTATACGATACGATATCTAAACCGCTAGGCTGACCCGCGACACGCGGAGTACCCCAGTTGACAGAGGTGTAAGCATCATTAATTCCGGCAGAGGCGTCGTAAAACTCTAAGCCACAACCATTTAACGCATTAGTTGCACCAGCTGCACAATTATGTATTGTTTCTACACCGTTTTTATGACGGGTTTTCGGTGCATAGCCATCGTAAGTTAAACCGTCAGCTAACCAACCGCTAGACGTTTCAAATGAAATACTAAATGCTGCTGCCGATACTGACGCACTACACGCTAATAAAGCTGCACTTCCAAGTGCTGTTACCAAAAAACCTACTCTTGATTTCATGACATCTCCGTTTTACTTAACTTATTATAATTATGCGTGTAACACTAACACACACTACTCCTAGCATTATGCAGCTACCGTGCCAAAACAAAAAATCATTTATTAACAATAGCTTACAGCCTTACTCTGTATTGGGTAAAATGTAAGTGTAAAAAATACCTACAGTTATTGAGTGGCTATATAACGCCCAGGCGATAATATGTTGTCGGTATCGAAGGTGTTTTTTAATAGCTGTAGCACATTTTCATACTCTAACGAGCTGTATTCAGACATAAATTGCGTCATATTTATATCTAGTCGATAGGGGAAAAAACCCTCTTTTAATAACTGCTCGTACAATTGGCGACGGCATGCCAGCGCTTTGCTATCCCAATCGATGCCATCATTTGATTGGCGGTTAAAACCGATACTAATTACGGCGTCTAAGCAACGTTCATTTAGTAAAGTGAAGGTTATTCCAGCTTCAAAACCAAACGAGGTTAAAACCCTGCTTACTATGGTTTCGATATTACGTGCGCATTGGCCATCAGCGGGAGCGACCACGGCACACCAAATTAGCCCGACGCCATCTTGGTCAAGCTTAAAATCGTTATCTGGTAATGTCGGCATCCGCCAGTAAGCACTAGCCAGAAAGTTATCGCTAGGCTTGCCTTGCATCATCATATGTACAGGTTTAAGCACGGCTAGCACTCTGGCCATATCTCGGCGTAATAACTTTGACAGCAGCCATTGATATTTTTCAATTAAACTCAACAAAGTATCGCTAATAAAATTAAGTTGTGTTTTTTTAAAGCGCCGACAATGTGTTTTCAACGCAGCTTTGGCCAACTTTATCTGCCCCTTTGTGCCATACAGAGCACCAGAGACGTTCCAGCGTCCGACTTGCCATTGATTTTTTAAGCGGCTTAATTCTTGCTCAGGTAATGGATATATCTGCTTTGCGGCTACGTCAGCAGGAAACTGCTGCAACCCTGGCAATACTCTAAACGCATTGGCGATATGCGGTAAGCTGGTTAGATAGCCTTGACGTTTTAATTGGCATAGGCTTTCAACTAGCTGTTCAAGGATGTCTTGCTCAGTTGAAATATAAAATGCCAAAAAACACTCTGGCTTGGGCATTAACCATAGTGTAATGCTTAGCACTATGCCCAAATTCGATTGAAAAAATAACCCGTCTAACGCTGGGCCTATACCGGCCTGATAAACACCCGCAGCTTTAGCGTCATTAAAGCGATGCAAGCCCGTTTTAATAACCTGCCCACTAGCCAACATTACTTCAATACCACACACGTACTTAACATGTTCACCGTAAGCAGTATGTCCAAACCCTCGCTCCACTGTGTTACCCACTACACTGCAACTTGCACTAGAACCGGTGCAATCCATCCAATGTTTGTCACCTTGCTCAAGTAAAAACTGCGCCAGCTCAGCCTGAGTAACGCCCGCCTCTACAGTTACAACACCCTGCTTTTTATCATAATTAGTTATTCGCTTTAGGCGACTAAGATTAACAATAACGCTATCTGAACTTACTGGCACCTGTGAGCCATAACCCCAGTTTTTTCCTGAGCTAATGGTATACAGCTGTTGCTTATATTGCTTGGCTATATTTAAACACGCGGCGAGCTGATCGCGCTCTGGATAAAGTACTGCCAGTACGCTAGATGTCGTAGCAAAGGTAGCGGTTTCAGCTTTACGTATACTCGGTGTATCAATCACTACTTGCTCAGCAGCAAGCAGTTGCTGCCATGCAGCTAGCGCAGCATTAAACTGGGAACAGGTCATAGGAAGCTCTCGATATTGATTAGGAAAACCGCAAACCCCAAGTAAATTTAAAGAATTTTCGTTTTAACCGGCGAGCCTGCTCGTTTGGGTACAATTCACGTTCTATAGATTCGAGTAACTTAATATAACCCTCAGATAAATTTTCTCTGAACATCTCAGGATTTATATAGTACGCCGCTCTCTTGCCATGGTACTCAACAGGTGGCCCAAGTTGTTTAAATACAATACCAACAAAGGTAAGGCTTCTTGCTAGCCGTGGCTCCATCATTACAAAACAATGTTTTTTATTATTATGTAATGCCATTAATGCCGCCGACAAATACAAGCAAATAGCGATATAAGGAAAACAACGCAACTCGCGTTCAGAAAAAAGCACTTCATTAATAGCGCCAGTTGCCGCGCCCTGAAATTGGTCAAGTTTTCTGCGTCGGAAAGTTTCGGGCACCGCTAAACGCGAGATTTCACAAATTTCATTTCGAGGAAACGATGCAGGAGTAATATCAGGATCAGTTATTGCGTGCATACAGTGCACTTCTATTGGTAACTGATCGGTATCTTGCTCAGCAGTAATTAACCTTACTGTACCAGCAACCCTATTTGTTGTGACATGGCGAATTAAGCTATGAAAAGAGTGGCTATCAAATTCATCTTGTTCAAGTCGATTGGTATTTTCGTCTTCAAAATGTAACTCTTCACAATAAACTTGGTGGCGAATATTAAATACTTCGGCTTTAAGTTCATTATTACTCGCCAATTCTGTGCGCAAAAATTGTGAAAAGTGATTCGCTATTGAGCTCGCATCACTACTAGCAAGATGAGATATTGTCTTGTTTACAAGGTGTTTTAGCACAGGTACTTTTTGCATGAACTTAAGATATTTCATCTTTCACCTGCGATGCTGTGCCGAATAGATGCGTCTATATTCTGAAAAATAACCAACTGAGTTAACGTTAGCACAAGATTTCCTTTTCTGTGGCTGCCATTACAACTTTATATAACGCGATTGCAACGTTTAGTGTTTTAATCTCAATGTTAAATGTATAACGCTATCGCCTTAAAATTGCTAGCTCTAACCAAGGTAAGTCGCTAGTGGTTGAATATTCCCAGCCAAATTTACGAGCCGGACGCACTTGCCAGTAGAGTTTATTATCATTTAGTTTGTTTGACTTGCTTTTACACGGTTCCAGTAGCGACAAAAACACTGTTTTTTCGTGCTTTGATATCGTGTCAGAAACATACAAGGCTTTACCTAGGAGCGCGGCGACGTCACAACTGTGCTGAACATCATTCCATGGATTAATATCCTCCATTTGCTTATTGTCAAACACCACGAGATATTTTGGTAGATACTGACCAGAAAACTTATTTTTGCCAACGTAAGTGCCATGCTCGACGATAAAGCGGCCAAATTGTTGTAACAGTTGTATCGCAGTTTTTGAATCCGTTATTTGGCTGTATCGCCAGATTGGGTCGGCAAGCAATGCCAACATCCACGGTGAACATACTGCAGATTGATCAGCCCCACCTTCGTGAGATTTAAAACTGTGTTGCGGACAGCCGCGTTGCGGCCAATTAGCCTCAGGTTGCATGGTCATTTTTAGTGTCGCTGCTAAAATAGTTTCAACACGTTGTTGCGCAGCTTTATCTTCTGTTAACTCATAATAGGTGAGTGCGGCTTCAAGCGCAGCAGCTTGGTTACGCTCGGTCCAAAAGCCTTGGCCTGAATAACTTGGTTTCCAATTTAATGACGCAGTGTAAATGCGACCAATTGCGTCTTTAGCCTCGGTATTACCCGTTAATTGATAATAGTAAAATAGCCCTCTGGGCATTGAGTATTTAATATCTTTATTTTCGATAAGAGAAAAATAGCCGTCATCGTTAAGGTGCGCAATATAGTATTGACTAGCATTAATTGCTTGCGCTCGCCATTTTTTGTTACCGGTTAATAAGTACAGCTGGAACAGTGCCCTTGGCCTGTCATACAAATATTGGCTGGCTTTATCCGGTGCAATATTATCTGCGGCAAGTAGCTCTGCATTGGTAATATAATTCGCGTAGCGCACCATAGGCTCTACATACCAAGCAGTGTCAACTTTGCCAGCAACATGCTCAGGCCCCCATAATCTCGGCTCAGCCTGAACTTTAGGCACCATCAAATAACTACAACAAACTAGGATACATATTATATAACGCATGTTAGTTGCTCCATCTAACCAACACCGGCCGATGATCGGCACCTGGTAAGTTAAGCACTTCAGCACTTAAAGGGGAAAGTGCGCCCCGATACAACTGGTGGTCAATACGAATACCATGCCAACGGGTGAATTTTGTATATTTCACCACATGCTGTGATTTTTCTGATAATGCATTACCTAGCATAGAAAAATACTGCTGATAAATTGGCGACAACACCGGCATGTTAAAGTCACCGGCAATAATAAATGGCAAGGTTTCAGCTTGCGCCCACTCACTAATTATCGTTGCCTGTAATGCTCGGTCTTGCTGTAAAATGCGCATTGCTGCGCTATTTGGCCCTAATTTTAATACTGATTCTAACGCTGAGCGCGGCGTTTCAAAATGCACATTAGCGATTAAAAAGCTGTTATCGGCCAAGCTAATGCGATAAAACTGAGCAAAGTTACCATAACCTTGAAAAATATTGCGTGATACGGCCATCTCAATCTCAAAAGGTAGTTTGCTTGCAATGCATAGTCCAGCTTCGCAATGCTTTTGCCAGCTTTTTATTGGCAATGCTTTAAGCTTTTCTGGTTTCGCCTCTTGAAATAATGCTATAGAAACATTGTGTTGCTCTAATAGCCGAGCCAAACTTTCAGCGTCACTCATATTTCCTAAGTTCGCTGATAATGTAATTAGATTTGCGGGGTGTTTGGTGTTTTGCGACGGCCAACTGAAATCAAGCAGCTTTAGGCAGATTATTAACACCGGCGCTAACATCAAAAACTGCCATAACCCAACCGAGCGCCAACCTATAACCCACGGTATAAGTAGCCCGAAACACCACCACGCAGGTCCATAGAGTAATAACAATTTAAGCCATTCAAGCCAGAGCCATTGCGGCCAATAAGCAATACCGGCAATAGATAAAGCAATAGCAAGCGATAATAACCTAAGCCAGTGCCAGTAATATGGTGTGCTAGCGCGCACGATATAGCTCTTGATAACAAGTGGCCGTGCGCTCTAAAGAATAATACTCAGCTACCCATTCTCTAGCTTGCAAACCAAACTTAGCCAAGAGTTGCGGTTCATCAATGGCGTTAGTAATTAAATCAGCTAACGCCGAAATATCGTTATATTCATACAGCCAGCCGGTTTGTTCGGGTTTTACTAACACGGGGTTGCCACCAACGTTAGTGGCAATAACTGGCTTGCCATAGGCCATAGCCTCTAAAATCACCATAGATAAACCCTCAGTACTAGAGGTAACCACTAGAGCATCGATATGTGGATAAATATTTTCTCTATTTATCTCTACACCGTGAAAGACCGTTTTTGCTTTGACATGTTGCTCGGCGTAAGTTTCAAGCTCGACCCGCAGTTCTCCATCGCCAAAAAAATGTAGCTCAACTTGCTGTTGCCGGGTTTTACTTAACTGCGCCACTGCTTTTAGTAAACTAATTTGGCCTTTTAAGCCAACCATGCGACCAACCGAACCAAGCTTTAATATACTATTGTTGTTACTAAAAACCTCGTTTGCTAATGGCAGCACTACCCCGTTATCAATAACTAAATGCGGTACATTGTGCCAAGCATGGTAGCCAAAATTTTGTTTCGCTTCTGCTGAAACAAAGGTGACATAATTAATAAAGTGACGAGCAATGCGATGCACGATTACCCAGTGTAGTTTATCTAGTAGCAACGCACCATGCCGGGTATAAATAAGCCGCTTGTGGCGTAAAAAAAACAAATGAAAAACTAAGCTTTTTAGTACTGCGGGCGAGTGAATATGAATGACGTCAAAACCGGATAACAACGCCAGCCGGCGCTTTTGCTCCTGCCAACTTTTGCCTTTTATAACGGTGAGTGGGATCTGTTTAGTATCACAAACATCCACTAACGTATCCTGCACGCTGCCAAAGGATAAAATAGCCGGAGTAATATGTTGCGCTAATTGCTCTTGACACAAATCAATAACAAATCGTTCGGCACCACCAACATTTAAACTACTAACTATGTGAACTACCGACAACTTAGCGGTACTCGACATATCAATTCCTTCTGATATCGACGTTTTTTCAGAATTATACAATTTACTAGCCTGTATGCTAGACTTTGTGAAATATAGTTTTAAATTTATTTACATTCATCACTATACTAGGGAGAGTATAAGGTGAGAAGTCGCGGCGATTTGCGCATTATGGAAGTTGTACAGAGTTTGGGGAAAGGTGGTCGTACGGTAAGGTTTTACGATACCGTGAATGCGCTTAGTCAATCAGGCTACCAGGTTATTGCTGTTTGTTTTAGCCCATTTGAAACACACCCGTCTGCCACAGAAAATGTGTATATTAAAAGAGGCAAAGGTAAAAGCGTTGCATTAATTTGGCAACTGGTTAAATTAATTCGTAAATATAACATCGACATAGTCCATGCACACTGCGAATCTAGCCAATTATATGCGGGATTAGCGGCAAAACTGTGCCGAATACCTGCAGTAGGTACATTTCATCGCTCTAGGCTTGAATGTTACAACCCGTCCCTTTGTAATAGCTTTATCAACTTTGCACTATCACACTCAATTGCCGTCTCTGAAGACCGCTTAAAGCGCCTGACTAACACTATGGGGTTACCAGAGAATCGGTGTAGTGTCGTTTATGGTGGTACTGCTTTTCTATCTATTCCACCTCGCAACAAAGCGCAAGCCAGAGCTGAGCTCAATATAGCTGACGAAGGTAAAATATTACTTAGCATTGGTCATTTAGGCGAAATTAAAGGGCATCAAGATACGTTACGTGCGCTTGCATTACTAAATCGGTCGAATGTTTTTCTTTATATAGCAGGCACAGGTAGTGAGCAAGAACGTGTTAAATTAATAGAGCTTAGCGCTCGGCTGAACCTAGAAAAGCAGGTGACGTTTCTTGGCCAAATAACCGATAGCGCGCAGTGGCTTGACGCCTGTGATATTTTTGTTCAACCCTCTCACGAAGAAGCTTTTGGTTTAGTATTTATTGAAGCTGGTGCTAGGCGAAAACCTGTCGTTGCTACCCATGTTGGTGGAATTAAAGAAATTATACAGCACGGCGAAACGGGGTTGTTAGTGCAACCAGCATCGCCACAGCAACTGGCTGATAATTTAACTAGGCTACTCGATAATGAACAGTTATGTCAGAATATGGCTGACGCCGGCTACATTCGTGTACAGCAAATATTCTCTATTCGGGCAATGACTGACAGCTATCAGGCTATTTTTAATCAACTTTTGCAAAAAGAAGGATCTTAATCATGTTGCAAGCCCGTGTTACTGTAGTAATAAGCCCTCGTGACCGCTACTCGGGTATTATCGAATGTATTGAAAATCTTTATCTGTGCACACCTGAACCCTTTGTTTTAAAGGTATTAGATCTTGGTTACCCTGCACACCTTAAAAGCCAGCTCTATTCACTTCTTCGCAATAAATCTAACGCAGAAGTAATAGAACTAGGTTTGATTATTCCTATGGACGCGCTTAATCAGGTACGCGACAGTATAACCACACCTTATACCATGCTGTTAGATAATGACTCTAATGTTACACCCAATTGGTTAGAGCCTCTTATCGACACAGCAGAATCAACAGGTGCAGCGGTTGTTAACCCATTAACGTTAGAGAAAGAAGGCGTTGATGAAGGTGCATTACTGCGCAATCATTTATACACTAACGCAGTGCAACTAGTTGATGTAAATGGTAAAGACTATATCATTGAGCATAAGTCTTATCGACGTGCCTTGCCTAATGATATTCCCCAGCAAGTTGCACCAAGCGATATGTTTGAATTACACGGCGTGTTATTTCTAACTAAAGCCCTGCAACAAATAGAACTCCCCTCAATGGTTATTCGTGAGCATATCGATATTGGTATTCAACTACGTCAGCTAGGTTATAAAATATTAAGCCAACCCAAATCGGTTATTATTTTTGATAACTTAGGCACCCGCATGAGTTGGTTCGATATTCGTTTTTTCTTTTTCCGTTGGAACTCATCATTAACTTATAACTCATCACGGCTTTTCGAGCAGCGTTGGCACTACAACTTTTATGCGGAACAAGCGATGTATCATTGGGTGTTTCGTCGTAAAGTATTTTTACTTTGCCGTTGGTTACACATACCCATTTCGTTAAGTAACAAAGTGGTAAGATTAGTCGCTAAAGTTAAAACACTATTCAAGCCGGTTTGGAACCCACTATCAAACCCCGATGCAACGGCGCGCCCTGCTGCAATTGAGCAATTTAACCGTCAAGTACAGAGTTAATAAACCTATGCGATTATTTAGTTATGCTTTAACGCTGTACGCGCTAGTAGTAGGCCATTCGGTTATGGCCGTTAATTTACCCGAGCATATAAAAAACATTAAACCCTCTATTGTTGCGATAGGTTTGATGAACCCTACGGCATCACCGCGTATTCAACTACTCGGTACGGGTTTTGTGGTGGGTAACGGCAAGCAGGTCGCTACTAATTTCCATGTTGTTGCCAAGCGCGCCGACACCACTAAGCTAGAACAATATGTTGTGTTATCAGGCCAAGGTGAAAAAATTGAAGTACATCCGGTATTACAAACTAGCGAAGACATAGCCCACGATATCGCCCTACTTTCTATTGAAAAAGCTTTACCAGCGTTACGTTTAGCACAAGGCGCAATGCTAGCTGAAGGCAGCACTATTAGCTTCACCGGTTATCCTATAACGTCAATACTTGGGCTTTATCCAGCAACGCATCAAGGTATTATTGCTGCCCATACACCGGTTGTTATTCCAGCTCAAAATTCCAAAGAATTACAAACACGAACCATACGAGCATTAAAAGAGCCCTATTTAGTATACCAACTTGATGCTACGGCTTATCCGGGTAATAGCGGTAGCCCTTTGTTTTCGCTAGACGATGGCAAAGTGATAGCTATTATCAATCGAGTGCATGTTAAATCGACTAAGGAAGCGGTGCTGTCTAACCCTAGCGGTATTACCTATGCAATTCCGGTTAATTATTTACAAATATTATTAGAGAGCAGTAATAAATCTTGAACGAAAATAGCGTTGATTTGGTATTAAATATAAGCGCTATCGGCTTTGGTTTAGCCATATGCTGTTACTTGTTTTTATTTTTGTTGTTATTAACTGACAAGGCAGCAAACAGAACTAAGAGCTTATTACTTACTTTTGCCACGGCTCAAGTTGTTTGGGCGGCATTTTACTTATTTTTTAGCAATCAACCCTTTATTAGTGCTAACTCGGTTGTTATTGAATCGGTACGTCATGCTGTGTTGCTGTTATTGCTGTTTTCTTGTCTAAGCAACAGCAATAAGCATTGGCGGCCATTTTTAAGCCAAACTCCGGTGAAATTAATGCTACTTGGCATATTCATTTGGGTTGGCGTAAACATTTTTATTTCGCTCGATAGCAGCGTTACGTTTAGTATTAATTTATTGCTTTGTATCGGCCAACTAGCATTGCTTGAGGCACTGTATCGCCAAGCTGGTCGCTTTGTCTGGCAGTTTAAACCGCTCGTACTTGGGCTGGGTTCACTAATACTGTACGACTTTATTCTGCTGGCTGAAGCGGCCCTATTTAGTCGGATTGATCCAGAACTTTGGGCCGCTCGCGGCTATATCGCCGTATTAGTATTACCGTTATTAGTTATCGCTATTCGCCGTATTCGTTCCTGGGAAATTAACGTTTATGTGTCCAGAGAGATTGTTGTAAACAGCACCATCGTTTTACTGGCCGGTATTTATCTTAGTGCGCTTGCTTTAGCTGGTTTTTCGATCAAGTTATTTGATCTTAGTTGGAGTGGTTTAATACAGGCGGTATTTGTTGCGGCTGGTTTTTTGCTGCTTGGTGTAGTTGCGCTATCAGGTAAAATACGCCGTAAATTTAAGGTGTATATTGAAAAAAACTTTTACGCTAATAAGTTTGATTACCGCAGCAAATGGTTAAACCTTAGTCAATATTTAAAATCAATAAAATTACAACAAGATATTGATTATAAATCGTATTTAACAGCATGGCTTAGTGCTACCGGCTATCAACGTGGTGCATTAGTTAGGGTGTTTACGCCAGAGCAATTACAACCTCTTGCCTATATTCACCGAGAAGCGGTTAACCCAGACGAACTGAGTTTACTAACCCAATACTGCCTAAGCTATATTCGACCAGGTTGGATCACTGACTTGTCGGATACCAATGATAGCTTCGTGCAATTTAAAGCTAATAAGCTAATCGATGGCCATCTTATTATCCCCATTTATGACGAGCAGCAGTTATGGGGCTTGTGTATTATTAATACTCCTAACTCTGAGCGCTTAAAGCTTAACTGGGAACTAAGAGATTACCTCACCATTATCACTGAGCAAATAGGTAGCCATTTGCTACTAACTCAGGCGAGTAAAGCGTTAAGTGAAAATGCGCAATTTGCGGCTTTTAGTAGAATGTCAGCGTTTGTGGTACACGATTTAAAAAATGTAAAAGCGCAATTAGATTTACTGCTAAATAATAGTAAAAAGCATATGCAAAACCCTGAGTTTATTGCCGATAGTTTTGACACGCTGGCAGCGATGCAACAACGGCTTGGTAATATGCTATTACAATTAACGGATAAACGTACAGACACCAACACTAGCAGTCGGTTTTCTGCAGCTGATGAGCTAGAGCAGGTTATTACGCTAAAATGTGCAGTAAAGGCGCCAGTACCCACATTACAAATTAAACAAAACGGCATCTTGTCGCTAGATAAAGAACGCTTTAGTAGTGTGCTTTATCATCTAATTGACAACGCGCAACATGCAACGCCCGACAGCGGCTCAGTATCTATCACGGTAGATGTAACCGACGATACGTTATGCCCAATGCTATGTATTAGTATCGCTGACACCGGTTGCGGTATGAGTGAAGGGTTTATTCGCCAACGGCTATTTAAACCCTTTGACACCACTAAGGGTAACTCTGGAATGGGTATAGGTGCTTATGATGCACTGCAGTTTGCCCAACAGCATCAGGGGCAGCTTATTGTTACTAGTATTGAAGGAGCAGGTAGTTGTTTTATATTAAAACTACCTATAGCTACGTCAAGCAATTAGCGCTGCCAGTGTTATAAAACAGGCGGCGTTAATTCATTTTAGCTACCCGATATACTTTGTTTAGCTAGGCTTTTTAATTGTTCGCCTGTAAGCCGATTAATGCGCCAATCATCTAGCATTACCGCGCCTTGTGCCTGATAAAAATCAATGGCGCTTTGGTTCCAATCAAGTACTGACCACTCTAACCTACCGCAGCCCCGCTCTACTGCTAACTTTGCAAGATAACTGAGTAACGCTTTACCTAAACCTTTACCACGGTATTCTGGGGCAACAAATAAATCCTCTAGGTAAATACCCGGTTTTGCTAAAAACGTTGAGTAGTTATGAAAAAACAAGGCAAAACCTGCCGCTTGCTGCTGATATTCTGCAATCAGTACTTCTGCATAAGGTTTTTCACTAAACAGCGTATTGGTTAGCGTTTCTTCGGTTGCGATTACTTGATCTGTTAGTTTTTCATACTCAGCTAAACCCTGAATAAAAGCCAATATTTTTGGTATATCCTTAAGCTCAGCTAAGCGTATTTTAATATTATGTGACATAAGGTTTCCTTAAAATAAACACGCCGGCGGTGTATTTAACCCAGCCGGCGTTTAACAAAAGCAGTTTATTTAAACTACTTCAGCTGATGTTATACCCATAGCTTCTAATGTACCGGCTTTAAAGCTATCAACACTAATCGCGTTAAAACGTAGTTTATTCATTTTGGTTAATTGCTCTGCTTCTGCGACGTTAATAACCTCAGCAGCTAAAGCTTGCTCGATGGTTTGCAACAAAGGCTGCTTGCGTGGCAAGGTGCCAGCGCGCTGCGCTTGGTAAATTTTCTTCATTAATGGCTGAGCAGCATACATAGCAATAAACGCATTTTCCATTAAACCGGTTGGGTCTTGCTCGTCTTCGCCGATATAACATAAATGAGTAATACGGTCGCGCACTACGCCAGGTTTAGATAATGCTTCACAAATTTGTACGGCAATAGCGTCATTTGGCATTTTATAACCAATACCAAATGGGAATACCAAGCTGCGTAATAACCTTGCTACTACACGATTAGGGAAGTTGACAAAGAAGCCATCAAACGCGCGGCCTATTTCAAATAACGCACGCTGTAAGTTGTAATGAACAAACGGTAAATCACCTTGCTGACGGCCATTGTCTTCGTAAAACTTCAATACCGCTGAAGCAATATACAGCTGGCTTAATACATCGGCCAAGCGTGCTGACAACATCTCTCGACGTTTTAATTCTCCGCCCAAAATCAGCATTGAAAAGTCTGCACTTAATGCCAACGCTCGGCTCATTCGGCTTAACTGTTTATAGTATTTTGCTGTTTCACCTGATACTGGTGCAGAGTTAAACGCCCCTGCGGTTAACCCCTGCCATAACGCGCCAAAAGTATTACCTAGTGCAAAACCTATATGTTTTAACAATAAACTGTCGAACTGCTTTAAACCTTGTTCAGCATCTGGATTAGCCGCCGCTTCAAGCTCTGCCAATACATAAGGATGACACCGGGTTGCACCCTGACCAAAAATCATCAGGTTACGGGTTAGAATATTGGCACCTTCTACCGTAATCGAAATAGGAATACCCATATAACCATGCGCTAGGTAATTTTTCGGCCCACATTGAATGGCTTTACCGGCGTGAATATCAAAGGCGTCATTCATTAACGTACGCGACATTTCTGTCATATGGTATTTGGCAATGGCGGTTACGACACTTGGGCTAAGTTTCATATCAATAGCACCTGCGGTCATTACCCGCATCGCTTCTAAGCCGTAGGTTAAACCACCAATACGAGCTAAAGCCTCTTGCACACCTTCAAACTTGCCAATTGACATACCAAATTGCTGTCGCACATAACCGTAAGCACCTGTCATACGCGTGGCGATATGGCCGGTTGCAGTGGCCAATGCCGGCAAACTAATGCCGCGCCCAGCAGATAAACACTCTACCAGCATACGCCAACCACGACCGGCATACTCTGGCCCACCAATAATCCAATCTAGCGGAATAAATACGCCTTTACCGTAGGTCGTGCCGTTCATAAATGCCATATTCATTGGGAAATGCCGATCACCAATTTCAACACCCTCATGGCTCGTTGGGATCAGCGCACAGGTAATGCCTAATTCGTCTTTGTCACCTAACAAATGCTCAGGATCGTATAGTTTAAAGGCTAAACCAAGTACCGTAGCCACAGGGGCTAAGGTGATATAACGCTTATCCCAGTTAAGCCGAATACCCAGCACTTCTTTGCCGTCATGTATACCATTGCATACCACACCCGTGTCGGGAATACTGCCAGCATCAGAACCAGCTTCAGGGCCCGTTAGCGCAAAACACGGTACGTCAGTACCATTAGCTAAAGTGGGTAACCACTGATCTTTTTGTGCTTGCGTACCATAGTGCATTAATAGCTCACCAGGGCCTAACGAATTCGGCACCATTATAGTAACCGCGGCAGTTAAGCTACGCGTGGCAATACGTGACACTATGGTTGAGTTGGCAATAGCCGAAAACTCTCTACCGCCATAAGCTTTAGGAATAATCATCGCAAAGAAGCCTTCGCGTTTGATAAAATCCCATACCTCTTTGGGTAAATCGCGCTGCTCTTGCACAATTTTATAGTCATCTAACATTTTTAGCAGCGTTTCTACTTGGTTATCCATAAACGCTTGCTCGGTAGAGTTTAACTCTGCCTTAGGAAAGCTATGCAACTTATGCCAGTCTGGCTTGCCCTGAAACAAATCACCATCCCACCAAACATCCCCCGCCTCCATTGCTTCGCGTTCAGTATCTGATAGCGGCGGCAGTATCTTTTTAAATACCGCAAAAATAGGTTTAGTAATTAAACTGCGGCGAATATCCGCCACACCAAAAATTATCGCAAGGGCAACGACTAAGATTAATAGCACTAACATATTACCTTCCTTCACTCGCCAACATAGGCGCGGTTTGACTGATATGAGCAACTTGGGGTATAGGTGCAGCTATCGCTGCAGACAAATACGGTAACAAGCGTAAAATTACGCCTTCAATATCTACTTTTTCATTAAAATCAGCTTTAGCAATTTCGGCTAATGCTTCGTTAGATGCCATGGTAAACACCACAGTACCGAGTGAAAAATGTAAGCGCCAGAACAGTTCACTGGCCGGTAAATCTGGGCAAGCTTGTTGTACTAGCTGTACTAGCTTATCTAACACTCGGCCATAGTTTTGGTTGAAAAACCAACGCAAATGTCCTTGTACATCGGTATACCCTCTGCCTAATAGCTGCAAAAATATACGAGTACCATTTTGATGCACCTTATTTAACTCGAGTAACGGTTTAACAAATACTGATAACACCTGAGCTAAACTATTGGGCTGACGTGTAGCCAGCAAACGGGTAAATTCTTGATCTAACCTTGGCATTAACACTAATAAATAGCGTTGCAACACCGCTTGGATCAGCTCTTTTTTTGAACCGAAATGGTAATTAACCGATGCTAAATTCACTTCGGCCAAGCTAGTAATTTGCCGCAGCGATGTGTCATTAAAGCCGGTTTCGGCAAATAAATTTTGCGCCGCATCAAGAATTTTATGTTGGGTACTGTGTTTACTTGCCATATTCAAACCATCAATTTAAACACCTGTTTGAAATGTACGTTTGAATTAAAACACTGTCAAGTAGCAAACCGCAATCTGGTCGTACCTGAGGCGCTTTTATGACGATAATTGTATTTAGCCAGATCAACACAGCGATATATGCCGCTTTTCTATAGTTACGTTACCTTGTATTGCACCGCTATATGCTTAAACTAATGCTTAACACCTTACCGTTTTTAAGGAGCCATTATTGTCTGCAATAAAAACTAAACCTGCCGATTTAAAACTTGGTTATGCTATTAAGTTACCCAGCGGTTGGTTAAAACATCCTTTTTTATCCGCTAATATGGTCATTGAAAACATGCAACAGCTGCAGATAATTCGTTCATTAAACTTAGAATATGTACTGTTTTATCCTGATAAAAGTAAAAAAGTTGATATGCCTAATGAGCTTAGTGATGATGAAGCTGCCAGTTTCAATATGGCCGCCAGTGAAGCTCAGGTTAAAATGCAGCAAGAAAAAATGCAGCGTATCGAGCAAGCTAAAGCTAATCGCCGTGACATTCAGCGTACAGAAAAGGCATATGCCCAATCATTATTGCAGGTAAGAAGCGTGATGAGTAAGGTGCAAAGTCGGCCACTGAATGCAATTAACGATGCTACTAGCTTAATTAGTGCTATGACGGATATTTTACTTGGTTCTAATTCAGTAGTTCTGCATTTAATTGCTGCACCAAATAAAGAACAAGAAGGCCTATATTACCATTCTCTTAACGTCGCCACGTTATCAATGATGTTAGCAAAAAATCTTAATATGTCAGCCGAACAAATTAAAACTGTAGGCTTAGGTGCGTTATTTCATGATATTGGCAAACTAAAAATACCTTCGCAAATACTTAGAAAGGTATCAGCACTAACACCGCCTGAGCAAAACCTGCTAAAAATGCATACTAAATATGGTTTAGATTTAGTGGGTTTAACTGACAACTTCCCACTAGATGCATGGCCCATTATTGAACAACACCATGAATATATAGACGGCAGCGGTTACCCTAAGGCATTAAAAGAACACAGTATTGATCCACTAGCTAAACTTGTTGCGATAGTAAATGAATTTGATAACCTATGTCATCCTTGCGATACCAGTAAAGCTCGTTCGCCGCACAATGCCTTAGCTTATATGTACCGCAGCTTGAACGGCAAACTAGCAGAACGCGAAATGCGGGTAATGATTAAAATGATGGGCATTTATCCGCCCGGCACCATCGTTTATCTATCTGATAAAAGATTGGCTATTGTTATGTCTGTAAATAGCAGCAACCTACTCTGCCCTAACGTATTAATATATGACGCCGATGTACCTAGGCTTGAAGCACCTATTATCGCCTTAGAGCTAGACAAACTTCGCATCAGTAAGGTGGTTAGTCTGCAGGCTTTACCACCGCATGTCGCGGCCTATCTTAACCCAAGAGCTCAGATTAACTATCATATTCAGGGTAAGCCTTAACTAACAAAAACAGGGTTGCAGCCTAGTAGACTGTAACCCTGTATCACCGGCTTATGTAAGCCGTATTAATAATGGCTTAACCTATTTTAGGTGCGTATCAAAAAACCGCGTAATACTTTTATGTAAATGCGTTTGCACCGGTTGACCAAACATCGAGTGTTTGCTGCCAGGGTAATCAATCATATCAAACAATAAGCCTTTATCTTGCAGCTGCTTATACAACTTCGTGCTGTGGGTGAATAACACGTTGTCATCTGCCATGCCGTGATAAATCAATAAATTACCTTTTAAACCATCAGCATAAGGAAATACTGCGCTATCAATATAACCTTGAGCATTGTCTGCTGGGTGTCCAAGATAACGTTCAGTATAGTGCGTGTCATACAGTGCCCAATCCGTTACTGGCGCACCAGATACACCAGCAGTAAAGTAATCGCCGGCTTTAAACATGGCCATTATGGTCATATAGCCGCCGTAGCTGTGGCCATAAATACCAATATGTTTAGCATCGACATAAGGCAAGCTACGCAAATATTCTACGCCTTTTATTTGGTCGGCTATTTCAACAATGCCCAATTTCTTATAAATAGGATCTTCAAAGGCTTTACCGCGATTATAAGACCCACGGTTGTCTAGCTGAAATACCATATAACCTTGCTGCACTAAGTAGTGCAAATACAAATCGCGTGGACTCCAACTGTTGGTAACGCGCTGGGCGTGTGGGCCACCATAAACACTAACAATAACCGGATAGTGTTTACCGGCTTCAATGTTTGTCGGTTCAAACATCCGGTAATGCATTAGTTGGCCATCTTCAGCTTGCAAGGTACCAAACCGTGGTGCGTTTAATTCGCTATGATACGGCGTTAGTGCGTGGTTTTTATCTAAGGTGTTTTGCTCAAGCCAAGTTAATACTTTGCCATTAAGTGCACGCAGCGCCACTTTATTAGGTGTAGTAACATTAGAAAAGCTATCTATAAAACTGCTACCATCTTTTGCCATCACCAAAGCGTGATCAAAGCCGGTTTCACTTAAGCGCGTAATATCCCCACCGTTTAAGCTAACTTTATACAAATGGCGCTCTAGCGGCGTATCTTTACGGCCAGTAAAATACAGCATACCTTGCTGTTCATTTACCGCATCAAGCTCATCAACTACCCAGTTACCTGAGGTTAATTGGCGCTGCAACTTTCCGTTAAAATCGAAATAATACAGATGCTTATAGCCATCACGTTCAGACGCCCAAATAAAGCCTGCTTCATTTTTTAAAAAATGCAGATCATCATGCAAATTCAACCAGGTATTACTGGTTTCGGTGAGCAGTACTTTTTGTTGGTTATTACTTAAATCAACTAAACGTAATTCTAACTGCTGTTGGTTGCGGCTTTGCCACTGATAGCTTAAATAGCGCGAGTTTTTAGTCCAATCTACGCGCGGTATGTAAATGTCGTTATTATCACCGTGCGGCAACCACGTAACATTGCCATCAGCTAAACTTACTACACCCAATTCTACTTTGGCATTGGCGCTACCGGTATACGGATAACGCTGGTTAAATAGCTTTATTTCATCGGCGTAAATTTCATTACGCACTACTTCAGCTACTTGGCTTTCATCAGAACGAATAAAGGCAATTTTACTATCATCTGGGGCCCACCAATAGCCGGTCATACGGCCCATTTCTTCTTGAGCAACGAACTCTGCCATGCCGTTTTTAATTACGCCGGCACCGTCCGTGGTTAACTGGGTTTCTTTACCGCTGGCAATATCTAAAACAAATAGGTTTTGCTTACGAATAAAGGCGACTGAACGTCCACTGGGTGAGATAGTAGCATCAGTTTCAAACTCGGCAGTATTGGTCAGTTTTTTCGCTTTTTTACCTTTTAGTTGGTAATAATATAAATCGCCGTTTAACGGAAATAACAATGCATCACTATTTTTTGCCCAGCTATAACTAATAATACCCGAAGCAAATAAACGCATGCGTTCACGGCGAGCTTTTTCTTCGTCAGATAATACTTCGTCCCCCGTTACTAAGCTGTCAGCATCAACTAATAAACGATGCTTAGCCTCTTTAATATGGTATTCCCATAAATCTAGCCGATTCGCATCGGTGGCTTTACCCTTTAAGTACGTTACTCTGCTGCCGTCAGGTGCCATAGTTAATGAACGCGGTGTTGCGCCGCTTAACGCAGGATCAGCAAATAGACGTTCTAATTCAAGTTGTTTGGCCTCTGCCACTACGCTTGCTCCCATTAATAAGCACACTACCAGTAAATACCGTGGTATTTTAATTCGCATATTGTATCCCTGTTATTACTTGCTAGTTAAACGTCAACGTTTTTATAACGCTTCACAACAAACTGCAAGTAAAAGCCGATTGCGGTATGCTTAGTTGCGTTAAACAGAGGATTTTAACTATGGCAATACATCAGCTTACCCACCCACTGGTAAAACACAAAATTGGCTTACTGCGCGCTGCCGATATTAGTACTAAACAATTTCGTCAATTAGCCTCAGAACTAGGTAGCCTACTCACTTACGAAGCCACCCAAGATTTAGCTACCGAAACGGTAACCATTAACAGCTGGAATGGTTCTATAGCTATTGAGCAAATACAAGGTAAAAAAGTAACCATAGTGCCTATACTGCGCGCCGGTTTAGGTATGCTTGATGGTGTATTAGAGTTACTGCCTAGCGCGCGTATTAGCGTAGTAGGCATATATCGCGATGAAACCACATTACAACCCGTACCTTATTTTCAAAAACTCGCGGCTAATTTAGACCAGCGCTTAGCTATCGTAATCGACCCAATGTTGGCTACCGGCGGTTCAATGATTGCTACCTTAGACTTATTGAAAAAACAGGGCGCCAAACATATTAAAGCCTTAGTACTAGTAGCCGCACCTGAAGGCATTGCCGCATTACAACTCGCCCACCCAGACGTCGACCTATATGCTGGAGCAATAGATCTTGGCTTAAATGAACACGGCTATATTTTACCTGGGCTGGGTGATGCTGGTGATAAACTATTTGGCACAAAATAATATAAGGAGTACAACGTGCAGTTAGTTCCATGGTCTTACGACACGTCATATGGCTTTACCTTACGTGGCTATCGCACTGAAGATAGCGGGAAACCCCTGCTACATATGCTGCACGGTAATGGCTTTTGTAGCCGCATGTATCAGCCTATGTTGCAAATACTTGCCGAGGATTTTGAGCTGTTTTTATCTGACGCACAAGGCCACGGCGATAGCGATCACGGCGGCGTTTTTGTTGGTTGGAACACCAGTGCTGATCTTGCGGCTCAAGCCTTTATAGCTCATCGCTCCTGGTATAAAACAGATCAAGTATATGCCGTTGGCCATAGCTTTGGCGGCGTACTAACAGCACTAATTCACACCGCAGCACCTAGCCCATTTCAAGGCGCTATTTTACTCGATCCGGTAATATTCACACCAACCATGCTCACCGTTATGCAAACCTTAAATGGCGTTAAATTATACGACAAAAACCCACTGGCCAAGGCTGCACTTCGCCGGCGTCAACACTGGCCAGATCGCGATAGTGCGCTGCAATACTTTACCAATCGTGGTATGTTTGCCAATTGGCACCCCGACGCCCTAGCCGCTTATATTGATCATGCCTTAAAACCCAGTGAGCAAGGCTTAAGTTTAAAATGCCGCCCCGAGCGCGAAGCCGATATCTTTTCTTCTTATCCAAACAAACTTTGGCAACAATTAGCCAAGCCTTGCCCGCCGGTTAAGGTTATTTATGGTAGTAATAGCTATGACTTTGTTGCTAAATCTCTTAGTAAATGGCAAAAGCTTAATAGCGCAGTTAATGTAGATGTTGTCAGTGGTGGCCACTGCTTTATGCAAGAACAGCCGGAACGTGCGGCACAGCAGATAAAACATGCGATAAAGACGTATATTCATCGCTGAAATAGCTGTTAAAGCTACAGCAAAATTCCGCTATAATAGCGAAAATTTTAACCTGGGACTTCAGATGAAAAAGCGTTTCCTTGTTACCGTCATGCTGCTATCCGCGTGCAGCCAGTTGCCAACTGAACGCAAAGTAGAAGTTGACACCTTACATGTTCCAGTAAAGAGCACTGTCCCTGCAGCCACATCAAATGTGCCTGAGGAAATTATCATTGAAAATGATGCGACTGCAGAATCATTAGCAACTGATTTTGAACATGTTTTTGTAGATACCGATATGACCTTTAGCGGCACCTTGCCTTGCGCCGACTGTCCTGGTATTACCTACCACCTCAACCTGTTTCGCGATGGCCGCTTTGCGGTGCGTCAAGAATACATTGATCGTAACCAAGTCAGTATTGTTAGAGGTATTTGGCTGTTAGAAAAGCGCAGCCTGCATTTAGTTAATCAACAACAAACCTTACCGGCGTTTCATTTTTTATCTAACCGTCAGTTAGCTATGCTGGATCTAAGCGGTAAAGCTATAACAAACGAAAATTACCAGCTACAACGTGAAACCGAGTTTAGAAAGCTCGACACACGCCAAGCCATGCTTGGACTTTATTCATTAAGTAATAATGAAGCCAGCTTTACTAGCTGTAGTAGTGGTGAAACCTTAGCGGTTGCGAACACCCAGCATCACTTGCCGGTAATGCGCCAATATCAACAAGACGAGCGTCTTAATGGTAATAGCGTTATTGCGACCTTAGTAGGTCGTCGCGGCCAAGATGAGCAAACTAACACCTTGTTTATCGATAAATTCGAGCAGTTTTGGCCAAGTGCAGTATGCCCGGATCAAGTGCAACCGGGTAAATTACAAGGCGTGGTTTGGCGGGCAGAAAAGCTAGCAAATCGTTATATTCCACAACAACTAAATATACGGGTTATTTTTGAAAAAAATGACCGCTTATATGGTTTTGCCGGCTGTAATAATTTTAATGCTAATTACAAACAGCGTTCTAGCCAGCTTAATGTTGAACAACTGATCAGCACACGTAAGTTTTGCGCTGATAGCAGTGAGTTAGAAAATAAGTTTACCCAATCGTTGCAATCAGCAGACCGGGTTGAAGTAAACGGTGACACCTTGCAATTATTTCAAAATAATAAATTAATCCTGCAATTTAAGCCGGCAATTAATTAACCTGTCGTTTAATTAGCACCTGCTTTCAGTTGGTGCTAATTGCACGCATAAAAAAAGCCACCCGAAGGTGGCTTTTTAGCATTGCGTAAATTACGCCGCTATTGCTTGTTTCGCTTTTTCAACTAGAGCAGTAAATGCCACTTTGTCGAATACTGCGATGTCCGCTAAAATCTTACGATCGATTTCTACTGAAGCTTTTCTTAAGCCATCAATAAAACGACTGTATGATAAACCGTTCATGCGTGATGCAGCGTTAATACGTGCGATCCACAATTGACGGAACTGACGCTTACGTTGACGACGGTCACGGTAAGCATATTGGCCAGCTTTAATTACAGCTTGAAAAGCAACACGATAAACACGACTGCGGGCACCGTAGTAACCTTTAGCCTGTTTTAAAACCTTCTTATGGCGCGCGCGCGCCGTAACACCACGTTTAACTCTTGGCATGTCAGACTCCTAATTTATTATGCGTATGGCATGCAACGGGCGATACCCGCGATGTCAACTTTTGCCACTAAGGTTTTTGGACCTAACTGACGCTTACGCTTAGAAGACTTCTTCGTCAAAATGTGGCGAAGGTGTGATTGCTTACGTTTAAAGCCACCTGAACCCGTTTTTTTGAAACGTTTCGCGGCACCTTTATTGGTTTTCATCTTTGGCATAGTTAAAAACTCGCATTGTTAAGTTACAACATGTAGTAATGCGTTAACCCCAACCTTTACAGTATGAGGTTACACTTTAAAGCGCTTACTACTTCTTATTTGGGGCCAGCATCATGATCATCTGGCGACCTTCCACCCGTGAAGGGAAAGATTCGCACACAGCAATGTCAGATAAGTCTTCTTTAATTCGACTTAGCATTTCAATGCCTATCTCAGTATGCGCCATTTCACGACCACGATAGCGTAGCGTTACTTTAGCTTTGTCACCCTCTTCAATGAAGCGACGCAGGTTGCGTAGTTTTACCTGGTAATCGCCCTCATCAGTTCCAGGCCGGAATTTTATTTCCTTAATCTGGATCTGTTTTTGCTTCTTCTTTTGCTCTTTTAAAGCTTTACCTTTTTCGAACAGAAACTTACCGTAGTCCATCAACTTACAAACTGGTGGTTCGGCCGTTGGGCTAATTTCTACTAAATCGCCGCCACATTCTTCAGCCAAACGAATGGCTTCGGCAATGCTTACTACACCTAGCTGCTCACCTTCCATACCAAGTAATCGCACTTCAGGCAGATTAATCTCTTCATTTATCCGATTAGGACGGTTGGCCGGTAATGTTTTCTTTCCTACTTTAATAGTATGTTCCTCCGAAATTATTATTTGCTTAACCGGTTTAAACTCTAGCTTTTGTTTCTGCTGTTACCTTAGCAATAAAGGCATCAACTGACATCTTACCTAAGTCTTCACCTTTGCGCGTTCTCAGTGCTATATCACCGGCTTCCATTTCTTTGTCACCTACAACAACAAGGTAAGGAATGCGCTTAAGCGTGTGCTCGCGAATTTTAAAGCCTATCTTCTCATTTCTCAAGTCACTTATTACTCTAATACCGTGAGATTTGAAAGTTTTTGCTAAATTTTGTACATATTCGGCCTGATTATCGGTAATGTTCATTACCACCACCTGATTTGGTGCTAACCACGTTGGAAATTGACCGGCATATTGTTCAATTAAAATACCGATAAAACGTTCTAGCGAACCTAAAATAGCACGGTGGATCATTACCGGAATTTGCCGCTCACCACTTTCGGCTATATAAGAAGCACCTAGTCGAGCAGGCATCGAGAAATCAAGTTGTACTGTACCACATTGCCAAGCACGCTCTAAGCAATCGTACAAAGTAAATTCAATTTTCGGGCCGTAAAACGCGCCTTCGCCGTGTAAGTATTCAAACTCAATACCTTTTGCTTGCAATACTTCGGCTAAAGCTTTTTCTGATTTATCCCAAATCTCGTCCGAACCAACACGTTTCTCTGGGCGAGTAGATAGTTTCACCACGATATTTTCAAAACCGAAGGTTTTATAGGTTTCATAAACCATATCAATACAGCCGCCAACTTCTGCCGCTATTTGCTCTTCGGTACAAAAAATATGCGCATCATCTTGGGTAAAGCCGCGTACGCGCATTAAACCGTGCAATGAGCCCGAAGGTTCGTTACGGTGGCAACAGCCAAACTCCGCCATACGCAGCGGTAAATCACGGTATGATTTTAAGCCCTGATTAAAAATTTGTACGTGCCCTGGGCAGTTCATCGGCTTAATAGCGTATTCACGCTTTTCCGACTCAGTGGTAAACATGCTATCGGCAAATTTATCCCAGTGACCTGACTTTTCCCATAACGTGCGGTCCATCATTAATGGGCCTTTTACTTCGTCGTAATCAAAGCTACGCAGTTTTTCACGTACAAAACGTTCTAACTCAGTAAAAATAGTCCAGCCGTCGTTATGCCAAAATACCATGCCTGGCGCTTCTTCTTGCCAGTGAAATAGGTTTAACGCTTTACCAATTTTACGGTGGTCACGTTTTTCGGCTTCTTCTAACTGCAGCAAATAACCGGCTAATTGTTTTTTATCAGCCCATGCTGTGCCATATACGCGCTGTAACATTTTGTTTTTTGAATCGCCACGCCAGTATGCGCCAGCTACCTTCATTATTTTAAAATGCTGGCAAAACCGCATGTTAGGCACGTGTGGGCCGCGGCACATATCAATGTATTCTTCGTGATGGTACAAACCAGGTTGATCATCTTTGGCGACGTTTTGCTCTAAGATTTCCATCTTGTAGCTTTCGCCGCGGGCTTTAAAGGTATCAAAGGCTTCTTGCCAACTGACTTTTTTCTTTATAACGTCATATTCGGTTTTCGCCAGCAATTGCATGCGCTCTTCTAACGCGGCTAAATCATCATTCGTAATTGGGCGGTCTAAATCAACGTCGTAGTAAAAGCCTTTATCAATAACCGGGCCTATCGCCATTTTTACATGTGGCCAAAGCTGTTTAATGGCATGACCTAATAAGTGCGCGCAAGAGTGGCGAATAATCTCTAACCCTTCTTGGTCTTTCGCCGTAACGATACTTAAGCTTGCATCGCCGGTGATCATTTCGCAGGCATCAACTAACTGGCCGTTTATCTTACCGGCAATGGTCGCTTTAGCTAAACCGGGGCCGATATCTTTGGCAACATCTAATACGGAAACGGCATGTTCGAATGAACGCTGACTGCCATCAGGCAAAGTAATAACTGGCATGAAAATCCTTATACAGTGGTGGCCCAAACCAAGGGACACTTGTTAAATAAAATGGCAAAGTTACAGTGCAGTAATACAGTTAATGGCTTATACAAGAAGCCATCTGTAGAACCGAGCACAGTAACTAGAAAAATTTCGATGCTATAGTAGCATTAGGTAAGCTTTTTGACTACGCAGCGACACGCTTTTGCTTCAGCATTAAACCAAGTAGCAGGCAAAGTAATTTGTTGACGCAATATTGGTGCAATTAAACTATCTGATACCGAGCATAACGGCCCTGCAGCATAAGGGCCAGCATACAATAATGTACCGCCGTTGAAAATAAGCACCGCTGGCGTAGCAGGTAAACGCAGCCCGGCAGCAGCAATGTGTTGCACATTACGCTCAAACTGTTGCTGTTTTGGTAGATCGTATAAACTAGAAAATTGTTGTTGATGCAATGCCGCTCGGCTATTACAAATACAATTATCTTCACGCACATGCACTACTTGAATGCTCTGCCCTACTGCAATACCTAATGCCGATAAACTAAATGTGCTTTGGGCAGGGCTTTGCCAATTAGTATCAGCAGCAAATTCGCCATAATATTCACCGGCAAAATTAAACAAAGCTAGGCTGGTTAATACCAGCCAGCTAATAAACACGCCACTAAGCAGTATAACTTTATGCTGATGTAACATTAATGCAACTACACCAAAAACTTAGCAGACTCGGCTGTCAAAATGCGAGTTACGTTTTCTAAGCTATTGGCGCTTTTTAATACTTTTTTACCCTGTTCATTTTGCAGCATGGTCATTTGGCTTAACTGCTGCGCGCTTTGGGCAATTTCACTGCTTGACGCACTTTGTTGCTGTAACGAGCCAGACATCACATCTGAAGATGTTGCAACTTGCTGCGCTTGCAGTAAAATATTTTGCAATAAACCGCCACTTTGCTCTGCGTGATGCCGAGTAACCTCTAATTGCTCTACGCTGCGTTTTACTACGTCTACCGACTGCGAGCTATTAACGACTAAGCGTTCAATCATCACCTTTATTTCATCGGTTGAGCGTCGTGTGCGTGAGGCTAAGGTACGTACTTCATCTGCTACTACGGCAAAACCACGGCCTTGCTCTCCAGCTCGCGCCGCTTCAATAGCCGCATTTAAAGCCAGCAAGTTGGTTTGCTCAGCAATAGATTCTATAACGTCTATCACTTTACGAATTTCCACCGTAGCGCCGGCGACATCGTTTACCTTGCGCCCAGTATCGTTAAGGCCATCAGCTAATTGTTGTACTGAACTAATAGTGCTGCTAACCGAGGTTTTACCTTCAACTGCGGCTTGCTCAGCCAAACGGGCGAATTGCAGCACTTCGTGAGATAAGTTAAACACCTCTTGTACGCTGTGAGACATTTGCTCGGTAGCGGCAGCGATACGATCAACCTCAGTCATTTTCTGCATCATATTAGCGGATAATTCAGCGCCCTCACTTAGTAAAATGTCAGACTCATGCTTTAGTGATACCGAACTTTTTTCAATAATAGTTATAGTAGCCTGCAGCGAATTTAACACCGCGTTAAAACCTTTAATTACTCTTGAATTCACGTCTTTACAACGTTCGGTTAGCTTTATTTTGCCATCATCCGTTAATAAAGCGTCAGTTGCGTTAAATAGGGTTTGCGCGACTATAGCTTCACGGTAACTTTGTCGTGCTAACACGACTAACAACACTGACTCTGCGACAACAAAGGCTGCGTGGATCATAATAATACTAAACGACAAACTGTCTTCCGGTACCAAGAATACGCCAGTATTTTGCATCTGTAGGTACATAAACAGTAAATGGTGTACAGCGATAGTAAGCGCGGCTGCCACTATTACCACATAATCGCGAAATGCAATTAGCATCGCTAATAATACAAAAATACCAAAGTGCAGCTCCAGCATACCCGCCGTTTGATGAATATGTAGCGCGGCAAAAAACATAAAGCTAACGCCGTAACTTACTCGCGCTAACCAATGATCGCCCAGCATGCGATAAAACAGGTAGGGTAAACCCGCTGCTGGCAAGCCAATTAATAAGGCAATAAACCAAGTACTGTGCCAGCTGGCTAGCAGTAACGTCATTAATAACAAGGCCATACTAATGCCGGTCATTACGGTATAAGCGTGTAATCTAAAACGTGGGATAGAATCAAACATGGCAACTCCTGTGATTCTGTAAAGCAATTTTTGGCAAGGCTGGGTTTACGTAACTGTAGCTAATCTAGATCAATGTATTTTCTATTTTATACGCCATACTTGGGCATCAAGACAGCGGAGGTAAATTATGTGGCAGGCAGTTACAGATCATATCAACAGCGAGCTAGAAAGCAATTTTATTATTGAACATAAAGTACAATTATCCGGCGGAAATGTTAATGCGGCCTATCACGTAACAGGCAATGGCCAACAGTTTTTTGTGAAAATAAATTTACGCCAACAACTAGAACAATTTGAAACTGAAGTGCTTAGTTTGCGCACGCTGCAGCGTACTAAGTGCATACGCGTACCCAACCCTATCTGCTCTGGTTTAACCGTTGATAAGTCTTTTATTGTGCTTGAATACCTGCCGTTTGGCGGCGATACCACAAATGGCTGGCATAATTTAGCCCAAGATCTGGCAGCACTGCATCAACAACAGCAAGCCGTTTACGGCTTTGACTGGGATAACAGTTTAGCCACCAATACACAGCCCAATAAATGGCAACCGAATTGGAGCGTGTTCTTTTCTGAACAACGCATAGGTTGGCAATTACAACTATTGCATGAGCAAGGTTTTGGCTTTGGCAAGCTAGATGAAATTGTCGAAAAAACTCGGCAACGTCTACAAGGCTATCAACCTAAAGCCAGTTTATTGCACGGCGATTTTTGGCGCGGTAACATTGGTTTTGTTGGCGACACGCCAGCCATATTTGACCCTGCTTGTTATTACGGCGACCGCGAAACCGATATTGCTTTTAGTACGTTATTTGGCCGCTTACCTGAGCAATTTTATCAAAGCTATCAACAATATTACCCATTAGATAAAAATTACGAGCAGCGTAAAGATTTGTATAACCTGTACCATGTGCTGAACCATGCCAATTTATTTCGTGGCGCCTATTTAATTCAAGCGCAAGAGCTAATAAAAAAGCTGTTTTATTAAAGTATTAGCGCAAAGCATAGCTACCAGCAGTAATATTTAATAAAGTACACGCCTTCACTTTATTAACCGTAGTTAACTTAACGGAACGCTATTTATGCTAACAACTCAGCAACCGGTTGCATTAATAACCGGCAGCGCTAAACGGCTAGGCCGCCAAATGATTAAAACCCTGCACAGCAATGGTTATAGGGTAATTATTCATTGCAACCAGTCTCGCGCTGGTGCTGACGCACTTGCTATAGAACTTAATCAGCTGCGCGAGCACAGCGCTGCGGTTATTCAGGCTAATTTACTCGACGAAACACACTGGCCGCAGCTAGCACAGCACGCAGTGGCCTGCTTTAAT
This sequence comes from Rheinheimera sp. D18, assembly GCF_004345025.1. Classification (GTDB taxonomy): domain Bacteria; phylum Pseudomonadota; class Gammaproteobacteria; order Enterobacterales; family Alteromonadaceae; genus Alishewanella; species Alishewanella metallidurans. The sequence continues at coordinate 1,907,713 of NZ_CP037745.1, forward strand.
CGACTAGACGTATTAGTGAACAATGCGTCTAGCTTTTACCCAACGCCAGTTAACAGCGCCAGCACTTTGCAGTGGCAAGATTTATTTGGTACTAACGTAAAAGCACCCTACTTTTTAAGCCAAGCTTTAGCGCCAGAGCTGGCCAAGCGACAAGGCGTTATTGTTAACATGGTAGACATTCATGCCGAAAGGCCTTTAGCCGAACACAGCATTTATTGCATGGCTAAGGCCGCATTATTAATGATGACCAAGTCACTAGCGCGCGAATTCGCGCCTACCATTAGAGTAAACGGTATCGCACCTGGCGCTATTTTGTGGCCACCTGAACAATCAGTTGTACTTCAAGAGCATGATAAGGCCGCAATCTTAGCGCAAATTCCGTTACAGCAACTGGGCTCACCGCACGACATTGCAAAAACACTGCTATTCTTATTGCAATCGCCTTATGTCACTGGGCAAATTATTACTGTAGATGGCGGCCGCAGTTTAGGTGCGTCAACTAAGGCTTAACAATAACCAAGTATGCAGTAAACGGAGGTGTTATGGCTTTACTTAATAGAACCATCGACTGCCCTTTTTGTGGTCACGCTACCCACTTAACTGTTGAAGTTACCGACGACGACCAAGATTATACTGAAGATTGCAGCAACTGCTGCAATCCAATGCATATTAGGGTGCACAAAGACCAACAGCATCATAAGGTGCAGCTGTTTATTGACGCCGATGATGAACAATACTATTAAGCAAAACGCGCAGCCATAATGCGTTCAACAGTTTGTACTATAGTTTGAGTTTGTTGGTCCCACTCGATGTTTAAGCTATCGCCTACCTGCTTTTGGCCTAAAGTGGTAATGCTTAATGTTTCTGGAATTAAATATAAACTAAAACCATCGCTATCGGTTTCACCTACAGTTAGGCTGCAACCTTCTACTGCTACAAAGCCTTTGCTTAAAATATAACGCATATCGTCAGGGCTTAACTTAAGCCGCATAGCACAGTTGTTACTGCTTTTATCAATTTGTGTTATTAACGCCGTAGTTTGAATATGTCCAGATACAATATGGCCGCCCAACTCACTGCCAAAGGTTAACGAACGTTCAAAGTTAACCTGTTGGCCAGTTTTAAGTTGGCCTAAATTGGTTTTACGCAATGTTTCTTCAATTACATCAAAACAAACCCAACCTAATAACGCATCAAAATCGGTTACCGTTAAGCACACACCATTTATAGCAATACTCGCGCCGCGATTAAGCTTTTGCAAAAACGCCGATCCAGGCTGCAGTCGTAATTGGCGAAAACCAACTTCGTCGCGTATTTCGGTTATCACCGCTGTTGTCTGAACGATTCCGGTAAACATAAACCCCTACTTGTGCTACATTGCGCGCCATTATTGACTGCTAAAACGATAGACTCGCTATGTTACCTTTTTCTCGCTTCGAAGCCAGAACCATCCTAAAACTTTCTGGGCCCATTGTTTTGGCACAGCTTACCCAAACGTTAATGTATTTTGTTGATACGGTTATGGCTGGCCGGTATAGCGCACTTGATATGGCCGCCATTGCTGTGGCTTCGGGTTTATGGTTTCCGGTAGTGATGACAATTCAGGGCCTGTTATTAGCTCTCACACCTATAGTGGCGCAGTATTACGGCAGCAAACAAAACAAGCCCGTTGCGCATTTCACTATGCAAGCCATGTATTTGGCCATGGTATTAGCATTACTCGCTTTTATTGCGATGAGCTATGTATACGTACCGATTGACCATCTTAATATGGACCCAGCACTGCGGCAAAAAGCGCTCGATTATTTATATTATGTTAGCTTTGGCCTATTTCCTGCTGCGGGCTACATGGTTATTCGCAGTATGTTCGAAGGCATAGGTAACACCAAAGCCAGCATGTGGATCAGCTTCGTCGGTATATTAGTTAATATCCCTGCTAACTATATCTTTATTTACGGCAAGTTCGGTATGCCGGCACTTGGCGGCGCGGGTTGCGGTATCGCCACCGCGCTGGTGTTTTTAGCCATGTTTATTGCAATATTATTTTACGGCTGGTTTAGCCGTACTACCCAGCAATATAAAATACTCCCTGACAGCCTGCGCGTTAATTTAAAAGACTGTTGGCAAATTGTCGCTATAGGCACACCTATAGCGTTCTCTATCTTTTTTGAAGTTACGCTATTTGCCTGCATTCCATTAGCTATAGTGCATTTAGGGCCAGTTATGGTGGCCGGCCATCAAATTGCACAAAACTACAGTGGTATTGTCTTTATGATGCCGTTAAGTTTAGGCATGGCCACCACCATTCGCGTAGGCCACTTGGTTGGACAGCAAAACTCGCAAGAACTGAAAAAAGCGATCTCTACTGCTATTATCCTGGCCGTATGTATGTCGTTTATTATCGCCACCTTCACCTTTACTATGCGTACTGGTATTGCCGCATTGTATTCGCCTGATCCAGCCGTTATTACACTGGCAGCATCGTTATTAGTGCTGGCCTGCTTTTATCAGGTATCAGACGCCATTCAGGTTATATCCGCCTGTGCGCTACGAGGCATGAAAATAACCAAACCGGCATTTTTTGTTACCCTTATTTCGTACTGGCCAATCGGTTTTGGTTTAGGTGCCGTACTAGGTTTAACCCACTGGATAGTTGAACCTATGGGCGCACATGGTTTCTGGATAGGTATTATTGTTGGTTTAACGGTGTCAGCAATACTCTTAGCCATTATCTTAAAACGGGCATTAAACAGGTTAGCTAATGAAAATATGGCTAGTACCACTACTGCTTAGCCTTAGCGCTTGCAGCGATTACAATGGTGATAAAGCACTAGACAAATACCAAAGCCGCTTGGCTAATGTGCTAGAGCTGCAACGCGCCAACGGTAGCTTAACCGCACCGGAGGCGCTGATACCTGAACGCGATTTAAAGCAGGCCCTGCCCGATGTTCGCTTTAATTTAACCGATGCCTACGCTAGCCGACGCTGCGGCCTAGATACCTTAATTGGCGAGCGCAACAGCAGCCTAGGCATAGTCTATACCGCCAGCAAACAGCTAAGTTATGAATTGCGTTTACTGCAAAAATTAGAACACTGCTTAACGCTAAGCTGGGACGACAGCTCACTATTAAATCAGCTACTACAGGTATACGAGCAAAAACAAGCGAGTGTAAGTATTGCCTTCAACAATATGCTGTTTACCGACAATACCCTGCGCAAAGAACTTTTAGGCATTCGTAAAGCGCTACCGTTAAAAGCCGCACCAGGTTTTACTGAAACTTGGCAAGCATTAACTGAACTTACCCTATTACAACAGTTTATTAATGAAAAAAACTGGCAAGCTGCCAGTAAAGTAGATATCGAGCAGCAGTTACAGCTGCTATATCAATACAATTTTTTAGCGCGTTTACAATATAGCTTACGCTTAACGGCACATCAGCTAGTGCAATTAAATAGCCTAACCCAAAACCAAAACAGTAATACACTCTGTCCAAACGGGCGTGACAGCGAACAACTGCGCATATTGGCGAATGTGTTTCAAAAATATTTTATTGGTGAAATACAGCTTTATAGCACGGAGCTAAGTCGCTATCAGCAACAACTATGGCCGTTATTGCAACAGCTTTACCAGCAAACGCCTCTAGAGCAGCCACTGCAACAGCGCTTTGAGTACAGCTATAACAGTATGCGCAACGAGCTTAGCCAGCACGTTAAGTGGTGGCAAACCCTTAACGGCCAATGCCCATTACAGCTAAACGGCCAGAAATAAGCCATTGATACGGCGAAAAATGCACCAAACAAGCCCGTTTAGCAGAAAAACACTTGCCAATGCAGCAGCAGCACAATAACATAGCCGCCGTTGTTAGCTGCGTTACTTGCGCACCAAACAATAACAGAGTGCGTCCTTAGCTCAGCTGGTTAGAGCACCACCTTGACATGGTGGGGGTCGGTGGTTCGAGTCCACTAGGACGCACCAAAAAATTCAAACCACAAAGCCGCTTTTAGAGCGGCTTTGTGGTTTCTGCTAACCTATAAAACTTCCCAGTAACGCAGTTTTATTTGACCACTGCACATCGCAAGCTAATGGTTTATATTCAGATGCGAAGAAGTTTGTGCCACTTACATCAACATATAGCAACAAGTAAGCGTTTAAACTTGAGGATATAAAACACTTATAGTTTTAAGTACACTAAGCTTATAAGAAATCTAAATGCTTTTTTGCTTTATTTTGCACCAATTGAGTATCCCTGATGCTGCGTAATACTTTCCAGAACAGCTATGTGTATTATCTTCTGTATACTCCGTAGACGCCTTTAAAGAAGCACTAGCGCACAAATTAGTTATTACCATAGTTACCCTGTTTAAAAGGAAGAAAAATGAAACACACCTACTACCTACACGGAATGACCTGCAACGGTTGTCGTAACCACGTAACTCAAACACTTTCTAAAGTGGAAGGTGTAACCAATGTGTCAGTTGATTTAGAAAATGCACAGGTAACTATCGAGATGGCATCTCACATTCCTATTGAAACCTTGCAAAAAGCAATGGAACAGGACGGCGACCGGTATAGCATTTATAAACTTGGAGAACAGCATAAAGCCCTTGCAGCTAAAAAGGAAAAGCCCAAAGGAAAAGGAACGGGAACCTTTTATTGTCCTATGCACTGTGAAGGCGATAAAACCTATGACAAAGCTGGCGATTGTCCTGTCTGCGGAATGGATTTGGTGGAAGAGCAAAATTTATCAGCATCTTCAAGTGAACAGTGGACTTGCCCAATGCATGCCGAAATCGTCAAGGACGGATCGGGAGCTTGCCCTATTTGCGGTATGGATTTAGTGCCTTTGCAAGCAGATACTTCTTCCGAAGAGAAAACGTATAAAAAGCTCTTAAACAAATTCTGGATAGCATTAGGATTTACCTTACCGATTTTTTTGATCGCAATGAGCGAAATGATCCCTAATAATCCACTGTACGAGGTGATGGAACAAAAAGGGTGGAATTGGATTCAGTTTGCGTTGTCAGTTCCCGTTGTATTTTATGCTACGTGGATGTTCTTTGAGCGCGCCTATAAAAGTATAAAAACCTGGAACCTCAACATGTTCACGCTCATTGGCATTGGCGCCAGCGTGGCGTGGTTATTTAGTGTTTTTGGCATATTATTTCCAGACTTCTTCCCAGCTCAATTTAAAACTGCAGCTGGCGCCGTACACGTTTACTTTGAAGCGGCTACGGTAATTCTTACGTTAGTGTTAATGGGCCAGGTTTTAGAAGCAAAAGCTCACAGCAAAACGAATTCTGCAGTAAAAGAGTTGCTAAAAATTGCACCTAACAAAGCCGTGCGTGTTGTCGATGGCACTGAAGAAGAAGTCTCCATTGATAAAATTGTAAAAGGAGATATTTTACGAGTTAAACCAGGTGACAAAATTCCTGTAGACGGCGTAATTACTGAAGGGCAAAGCACTGTTGATGAATCTATGATTTCTGGTGAACCTATACCCGTCGATAAGACACAAGGCGATAAGGTAAGCAGTGGCACTATAAATGGTAATCAATCTTTTTTAATGAAAGCCGAAAAAGTAGGAAGCGATACCTTACTTTCCCAAATCATCCATATGGTAAACGATGCCAGTCGTAGTCGTGCTCCTATTCAAAAATTAGCAGATACCGTTTCAGGATATTTCGTTCCAGTTGTTGTGATAATTTCTTTAATCACGTTTGCCGTATGGGCAATGTGGGGCCCAGAGCCCGCGTACGTATTTGCTCTAGTAAATGCTATAGCGGTATTAATTATTGCTTGCCCTTGCGCATTAGGCTTAGCAACGCCTATGTCGGTTATGGTGGGTGTTGGTAAAGGTGCTCAAAATGGCGTGCTGATTAAAAATGCCGAAGCGCTTGAAAAGTTAGACAAAGTAGACACGCTTATTGTCGATAAAACAGGCACGATTACGGAAGGAAAACCAACCGTTGAGAAAATAGGTGTTTTTGGTTCAAATTTTGGCGAAAGCGAGGTTCTACATTTTATTGCATCGCTAAATAGTGCCAGCGAGCATCCACTTGCTGCTGCAACAGTAAAGTATGGTAAGCAGCAGAAAGTCGATATTTCAAAAACTGAAAACTTTAGTGCAGTAACCGGAAAAGGAGTGGAAGGAACCATTGATGGCAAAAAACTTGGTTTAGGTAATGCCAAAATGATGGAGCATGCAAATGCGACTATTTCTTTAGCAATGACAGCCGAAGCTCAGTCTTTTCAAAAACAAGGCAAAACGGTTTCTTATTTAGCGATAGATGGTGAGGTAGCTGGGTATGTCGTTATTGGCGATAAAGTTAAAGCGACCAGTGCCAAGGCTATTAAAGCGCTACAAGATAAAGGCATTGCGGTAATAATGCTCACTGGAGATAATCACGACACCGCCCAAGCAGTAGCTAGTGAGCTTAATCTTGCCGATTTTAAAGCTGGAATGTTACCAGAAGACAAACTCAAAGAAGTCACAAAATTACAACAGCAAGGAAAAGTTGTTGCAATGGCAGGTGATGGTATAAACGACGCGCCGGCACTCGCTAAAAGTGATGTAGGTATCGCCATGGGAACGGGAACTGATGTTGCGATTGAGAGCGCAATGATAACACTCGTAAAAGGAGATCTACACGGCATTGTAAAAGCGAAGAATTTAAGTCATGCCGTGATGAGCAACATTAAACAGAATCTGTTTTTTGCTTTGGTTTACAATGCACTAGGTATTCCTATAGCAGCAGGTTTATTATACCCGTTTTTCGGCATATTATTATCGCCTATGATTGCAGCACTAGCTATGAGCTTTAGCTCAGTTTCCGTAATTGCGAATGCACTACGCTTAAAAACAAAATCAATTAATTAATATCTATCAGAACTAGAAAAAAGATGGGTTCAGAAAACTTAGCGCAAAAAATAAATAGCATAGTGTAATCGGTGCTATGAAGCCATTCGAATATTGCTGTGCCGCTTAATTAACGGCACAGCTTGTTCTGGATACAAAACATATAGATCCTTGTGGATATGCTCATACCACTTGACCATGCACCATAAACACTCAGATTAGACACGTAATTATATTGTAAGCAATTAAAAAATAACAACTTAAACGCTTTTTGATTTTCAGGGTGTGTCTTAATTATAACTGCGTATTATAACTGCATATTGTAACTATCAACTTTTGCGTAGGTTTTGCTAGTACCATCTTTAAGTAACACCAGTATCTCGTATGGCATAAAACGGTCTCCCATCTCCATACCAGGTGAGCCTAGCGGCATGGCTGGTACCGTAAGGCCAATAGCATTGGCCACTGGTTCGCCTAAAAACATAAGGATATATTTTGCTGGAATATGGCCCTCAAATACATAGCCATTCTCAGATACTGCAGTATGGCATGAGATATGATTGGGCTGAATGCCATAACGATTTTTAATAAAGCTTAAATCATCATAGTCTTTTGCGATAGCTGTTATGCCATTTTGCTCTATATGCGATATCCATTTTTTACAACAGCCACAGCTACTTGTTTTATAAACAGTTAATAAAGGCTCGCTCTGTTGTTGGCTCACCACAGGCTCTGCCGTAACTTTCGGATCATTATTAGTTACAGCGGGTTCAGAGCATGCTGTTAGCAAAAATACTGCTGCAAATAAGGCAGTTAAAGTTGTAATTTTTGGCACAGGGTTCTCCTAAAAAATAAGTCTTAATAACAAATAAAGCTAAGATTAACTTTGTGGTCCAACAAGTGTTGTAAACACGCTAGTCGTCACTAATACTGAAACCACCAATAGCGTTTCAATGAAAATTGACAGCCGCAGCGGTTGGGCATTTTTATGCTGCGCCAGCTCAGCAACAAGCTTTAGTTTATGCCAAGCTGCTAACAGCAACATGCCACTGACAAATATCAGTTTTAACATCACTAACTGACCATAATTGGTAGTGAATAAATTGGTAATGGGCTCTACTAGTTGCAGTAGCAATAGCACACCACAAGCGATTAATATGGTTACAAAAAATACCGCTACTTTGCCAAAGTTTTCCATTAACGTCACTAGGTAGTCAGTGGGTAACGCCTTGCAGCTTTGATGTAAGGGCCACAAAGAGCCAGCCCAGGCTGCCATGGCAAGTATATGCAATACTAACAAGCCTTTAAACACCGTATTAAGCGCTACCGTATGGCCTGTAAAAGTAAAGCTAGTCGCTAGCAGAATAATCCCAACCACTGAGACTAACCTTAGTAAGGCTGTAAACCTTACCGGCTTGTTTATCCCCCACGCACTCAATAACAACAGTGTAAAACCGCTTACAATGAAACTGACTTGGCTTCCCACTGCTGATTGCCACATGATACTAAGCATTAAGGAGTCAAACATACCCGCTAAGCCATTTTCAGCCATAGCACCGGCTTGAAGTGGCAATTGCAATAATGATACTACTAGGCCAAAACTCGCCCACTTTAAAAACCAACTGCTAAGCCAAACATCAAAAAACTCAAGCTTAGTATCAGTTGTCCTTAGTTGCTTTAAGCGTAAAGTTTGCATTAATACACTGCCAACACAACTACTGACCGCAGCATAAGTAGCAAACTTTGTTAGTAATAGTTTTAGTTCCCAATTGCCGAACATCATTATGCAATCATCTACTATTAATGCTGATGTGAATTGTGACTAGCAGGCTGTTTTACATCCATCTTCATATCGCCATGGAACATAAAACCATAATCACCGCTCATTTTATGACCATCTTCGCCCATAACAATCCAACTAACTTGATAGTTACCACTTTTAAAGGATGGTAGCGGCCACTCAAATTCTGAAGCAGTTGTTGCTGAAGGCGTAAAACCAAATTTAACCGCGTTTTTCTCTGCATCAGTTAGGCTTAATTTCATCATCCGTACAGGGCCACTGAATGTCAGCTTTAACATTGTAGGGCTTTGCATTAACATCGCCTCATCTGCTGGTACTGTCTCAGTTAAATCAACATGTGCAGACACCGTAGTCGCCATTAATAAAACAGCTATAGCACTCACTATTTTTAATGTTTTTAATATTTTCATTTTTATCACCTTAATTATTAAAACCAGAACCGCACACCCGCGAGCGCACTCGTCGTATCAGTCGCTTCATTATTCGCTCGGGCAAAGTCAGCGCTATTGCCATACTTAGCCATCCACTCAACACCGATATAAGGCGCAAACTGGCGTGAGAACTCATAACGTAAACGCATTCCAGCATTTAAAGACGCTAAGCCTTTTCCGATACCATTAATGGCATCGTCTTTACCATAAGCAGTTAATCCCACTGTGCTTTGTAAGATTAAACGTTGCGTGAATAGCAATTCATATTCAGCTTCTGCTGCTATGGCTGTCCGCCCAGAGTTGCCTAAATAGGCCGTTACATCGACCTCAAACCAATACGGCGCTAAGCCTTGGACACCCAATGCCAACCACTGCCTACTTTCCCCTTCCGTGTAGGTATCAAACCGGGCTCCGAGCTGGGCATCCCAAAACGTATAAACCGCACGGCTCCATAGCAAATCGGTTTGGCTTTCCTCTAACTTACCATCGCTTACCTCACCTTCCAGCTTTATTGCTAGTCGATTAAAAGTAGTGCCATACCAGCCTTGTAATTCAAATGCTAAGCTATCCGTAGCAAACTGGTGCTCCAACTTATCTGCTTTAATTGCGTAAAAACGGTGTTCATCTGCCAGTTTTAACTGGCGACCGCCGCCTATAGCATAAGGCCCGTCGGCTAAGGTATAACCGCCAGAATAAGCATGAGGATCTCGGGCATCTGCAGGCGCTTTTCCGCCCTGCATTTTCATATCGCCATGATCCATTTGGCTGTGGTCCATCGCCTTATTGCCATGGTTCATCTTGCTATGACCCATTGCGCTGTGGTCCATTGCCGTATCACCATGCTTCATCTTGCTATGTTCCATTGCGCTGTGGTCCATCGCCTTATCGCCATGGTTCATCTTGCTATGATCCATCTGGCTGTGGTCCATTACCTTATCGCCATGCTTCATCTTGCTATGATCCATCTGGCTGTGGTCCATTACCTTATCGCCATGCTTCATCTTGCTATGGTCCATTTCGCTGTCTGCCATCACCCCAGCACTTACCAGCAATAAACTAGCTGTTAACGCAATCACCGGCGTGGTACTTACTAATTTTATGATTCTCATGACACCACCACTTCTCTAAACATACCTGCATCCATATGAAATAACAGATGACAATGCCAGGCCCACCGTCCTACATCATGCGGCGTTGTTAAAAAACTAATTCGCTGAGCAGGTTGCACCGGAATAGTATGGCGTCTGACTTGGACTTCACCACTTTCACTTTCTAAATCACTCCACATTCCATGCAAATGCATAGGATGAGGCATCATAGTGTCGTTTTGTAAAATCACCCTAACGCACTGATTTAACTTCATATGCACAGGTGTACTTTGGCCAAACTCTAAACCATCAATTGACCAGCTATAGCGTTCCATATTGCCAGTTAGGTGCAATTCAATTTCAGCTTCAGGACGCCGTGGTTCAATAACGTTTTCTAGTGAATGCAGATCGGATAACGTCAGCACTTTTCGGCCATTATTGCGTAAACCAATGCCCGGATCGTCCAAGTTAGTTCTTGGCGTATCTACCCGCATATCAACCGAAGGGCCATATTCAGTACTGGCATGGCGCACTTGCGTGCTGGCTTTAGCATAAGCAGCGGCCGGCCCTGCATGCTGACTTAAATCCATCGGCATAGCTGCGCCATGTTGGCTATGATCCATAGCGCCCTCTGTCATTGAACCGCCATGGGACATATTGCCCATCATGTCGGCCATCGCTAACCACTCTACTGGATCGACTGCCGGTACCGGTGCATTTATATTGTTAGCTACCGCTAGGGTACCTCGAGCATAACCGGTGCGTTCTATGGTCTGGGCGAAAATGGTATAAGCATCAGATTGCGGTGTGACCAGTACATCATAGGTTTCACCCGGGCCAAATCGGAATTCATCAACGGTTACTGGATGGACATTTTGGCCATCTGACTGTACTACGGTCATTTGCAGTTCCGGGATACGGACATCGAAGAAGGTATTGCTGGCGCCATTAATAAAGCGCAAGCGAACTTTTTCGCCTTTTTTAAACAGGCCTCGCCAATTGGCCAGCGGTGTGCTGCCGTTAAATAAGTAGGTTAGTGCAGCGCTTGACACATCTCCCAAGTCTGTCGGGCTCATGCGCATTTCTTGCCACATTTTACGTTTTGATAATGCTGAACTAAGCCCTTTTTCTGACAGGTCTCGGAAAAAATCTCGTACTGTTGGTTGATTATAATTGTAGATATCACCTTGCACTTTTAGTTTACTAAATACTTTCATCGGGTCATCATCGGTCCAGTCTGAAAGCTGTACCACATACTCCCTATCAGCAACGATGATATCTTGCTCTCTAGGCTCGATGATTAGTGCACCGTACATGCCAGTCATTTCTTGGAAGCCACTATGAGAGTGATACCAGTAAGTACCGCTTTGCTGCAGGTTAAACTTATAGACAAAGGTTTCACCGGGCATAATGCCCTTAAAGCTTAAGCCTGGTACCCCATCCATTTGATAAGGTAAAATAATGCCATGCCAGTGAATAGAGCTAGGCACCGATAAGGTATTGGTCACTTTAATCGTCACCTCATCGCCTTCGCGTAAGCGCAGCGTTGGTGCCGGAATAGAGCCATTAATGGTGGTTGCTGTACGTACTACACCGGTAAAATTGACTAAGGACTCAGCAATGGTTAGCTCGATAACTTTGCCGCTTAATTCTGGTGCAGAACCTGTCGCGGCATTGTCTTTAAAAGAGCTACCGGCGCGAACAACATGCGGGAAACTCGCTATAACGCCTCCGACGGCAAGACCTTGTACAAAGCGGCGCCGCGAAATAGAAGCCGGTAATTTGAACTTGTTATCATCCATTTATATAACCCTTGAGCTTATTTATTTCATCTAGCTTAGCTATTTATAACTGTCAGCAACATGACTCTGACATGACAAAGTTGTAACCTTGTTGTCATCTAGCTGACAGCCTGTTTATTGCAAGCTATCAGTTACCCCTATTTAACAGGAAAGGCTATGCGATTACTGATTGTTGAAGACGAAATCAAAACGGGTGATTATTTAAAACAAGGCCTCACTGAAGCGGGTTTTCAAGTTTCCTTAGTCAGAAATGGCTTAGACGGTCATCACCTGGCAATGACTGAAGTATTTGATCTGATAGTGCTGGATGTGATGCTGCCTGATGTTAATGGCTGGCGGATAGTGCAATCCATTCGCGAGCGCAATAACCTGACGCCGGTATTATTTTTATCCGCCCGTGATAGCGTTGATGACAGAGTGAAAGGCTTAGAGTTAGGCGCGGATGATTACTTAATTAAACCTTTTGCTTTCTCTGAAGTATTGGCGCGAGTACGCAGCCTAATACGCCGCGGCCAAACCATAACTACGCCAGATCTACTTCAGGTGGCCGATTTACAATTAGATGTCGCCAAAAGACGAGTCATGCGCAGCGGAGTCAAAATTGCCTTAAGTCATAAAGAGTTCTCTTTATTAGAGTTATTAATGCGACGCAGCGGTGAAGTTTTACCCAGATCGTTAATCGCCTCACAGGTATGGGATATGAATTTTGATAGTGACACCAATGTTATTGATGTCGCGATAAGAAGATTACGGGCTAAAGTAGATGATGATTTTATGCCAAAATTAATCCACACCGTGCGCGGCATGGGCTATAAACTTGAAAACGAGCAAGCGGATGAAGCATAACACTAAACGACCACTGTCCTTGACCCTAAGAGTGGTACTGTCTGTCGTGGTCACTATTGCGGTTTGTTTGCTGGTTGTTAGGCAGCTGCTTATCAGCTCTATAGAGCATCATTTTATCGAACAAGATGCCGATGAACTTGGCGTTATTGTTCACTCTGTGCAGCAAGTGTTCCTTAACGAGCCTAAAGAACCGCAGATTTTAGCTCAATCGTTATCGCAAGCTGTTGCCGGACATCATGGCGTCTATTACCAGATAACCAATTCCCAGCAGCAAATTATGTATAACAATGCTAATTTTGATTTACGCCAACTAACAAATACCGATGTCACCACAAATAAATTTAAAATAGAAAATATTCAACACTGGCAATATCAAGATAAAGCCTATCGCGGTATTGCTCTGAACATAGCCACTGCAAACGATAACTACCGGTTAATTGCAGCCATTGATATGGACTTTCACATCCACTTTTTGCAGCAACTCGGTCAAAGTCTTTGGATAATTTTACTCGGTTCCTGCCTCCTTACGTTATTAGCAGCTTGGATTGCGGTGCATCAAGGTTTAGCGCCACTTAGAGGATTAAGTGACAATATGCGCGATATTCAAACCAGCAAACTCGACATTAGATTAAACGCCAACGAAGTGCCCTCAGAATTAACGCATATGGTGCAGTCATTCAACCACATGCTAAACCGCTTAGAAGATGGTTTTACTAAGTTATCGCACTTTAGTGCTGACATTGCTCACGAAATTCGCACCCCTTTAACCAATATAATCACCCAAACCCAAGTCAGTTTATCTCGGCCTCGAACAGCTGCAGAATACCAAAACGTGTTATTTTCTAATTTAGAAGAGCAAGAGCGACTGAGTAAAATGGTGAGCGATATGCTGTGGCTGGCCAAAAGTAAAAATGGTTTAATTACCCCGAATAAACAGCCTTTAAATATTGCCGATGAAGTCGCGGCCATATTCGAGTTTTTTGAAGCGTTAGCAGACGAGGCCGGAGTCAAACTCGTGTTTAGCGGTCAGCCCAGCGTCATTAATGCCGATCGCACTTTGCTAAGGCATGCTTTAACTAATTTGCTATCAAATGCGATACGACACACAGCTTCAGGCCATAGCATTGTGGTCAACAGCTTCCAGCAAGCTACTAACACGCTTTGTATCAGTGTCGAAAACCCTGGCCCAGCAATATCCGCCGAGCATTTACCTTATTTATTTGAACGTTTTTATCGCGCCGATCTATCAAGACAACGCCACAGTGATGGTGCAGGTTTGGGGCTGGCTATTACTAAAGCGATTATCGAAGCACATGACGGTGATATCAGCGTCACCTCAGATAAAAATCTTACACGTTTTGTTATTACACTACGCATGACTTAACGATATAAAACCCCGACAAACCCTGATAAAGCCCTGCGTAATGTTAATTACGCAGGGCTTATTTAATTAGCTAAAGACATCAAAAGCGATATCAGATTCAGGCACCCCTTTATCTCTCAGTAACCTTATGGTGTCATCCATCAATCCTTTGGGACCGCATAAATAAAATTCAGGATCGCCTTGCGCAACGATATTTTGCCAATTTAAAGCCAATACATGTTGGGCATAACCGGTCGCAAATTACCGATAGAAAAAGACAGTTTTGTTACACCTTTGGCCGATATTGATGCCTTTATCAACAATGCAAAATCGCGGCTCTGGCAGCGTGAGCCTAAGGTGCGTGACTTAGCTTAATCGGGTTTAGTTAAATTAAAACTTAGAACTCAGCTTGCTTGCTGGGTTTTAAGTTTTTAGATCGCGGAGCTCTTCAGTTACAATGCACCTACATCGCATCTCATAATCGCTATTAGGCGTGTATAACTTATTATGCAACTGATCAAAATTGATAAAGCCCGTTATCGGCGGCATTTAAACCGCGTTATTGTCGGCAGTATCGCGGCGTTGGCCATCGGTAGTTTAGCCATAGCGCAAATACTTATTGCGCTATTTCCTGACGCAAGCGGCAGCCATTTCCATTGGAATTTATTAGGTGTAGTTGTTACCACGCTAACTATAGGTTGGCTATTGAACAAATATCGCACGCATGCTTATATGACCGAAGTGGTATATGTGTGGGACTTAAAGCAGGCGCTAAATAAAATAACCCGCAAAATGCCTAAGCTGAAAGCAGCCGCGCAAGCCGGTAATGCCGACGCCCTTTTGGCGCTGCAATACAGTTATGCTGGGTCGCGCTTATTGTGGCACTTAGACGACAATAGCATAGTGATGGAAGAGTTATCCGTTGCCCAATTAGAGCTTGATAGCTTAATCACCAAGTATAATCTGACGTTAAATACCGATGATTATAACGATTTAATTTTAAACCAGTTTTAACGTTTCTTTGCTGGTTTTAGTTCAGGCAACCAAAAACCTACTATGCCTAATAGCGGTAATACCGCACACACCTTGTACACCATGCCAATGCTATAAAAGTCAGCTAATGCACCTATAGCAGCTGCACCTATGCCAGCAATGCCAAAGGCGATACCAAAAAACAGCCCAGATACAGTACCAATTTTACCTGGCATTAATTCTTGGCCGTACACAATCATCGCTGGGAATGCTGAAGCTAAAATCATGCCGACTAAAAACACTAATACCAGCGTGGTAGAAAAGCTAACAAAAGGCAGCATTAAAGCAAACGGCGCTGAACCTAAAATAGAGCCTAAAATAATACGTTTGCGTCCTATGTAGTCGCCCACCGGTCCGCCGGCAATAGTGCCTATGGCAACACCAACTAAAAATAAAAACAAGCAGTATTGCGAGGTTTGAATACTCACGTCAAAGCGGTCAATTAGATAAAACGTAAAGTAACTGTGTAAGCCCGCCAAATAAACAAACTTAGAAAACAGTAACATCAGTAACAAGGTTAATGCGGTTCGTACTTGCGTCTTGCTAAGGCCGTTATCATACTTAGCTAAGCTGGCTCGGCCTTTAACTGTTTTTAAATTTGCCGAATACCAGTAACTCACCCTTAATAATAAGGTCATACCAAGTAGCGCTAATAATGCCACCCAAGCGACACTTTTTTGGCCATTAGGTAAAATTAATACGGCTGCAAAAATAGGGCCTATTGCGGTGCCAACATTGCCCCCTACCTGGAAGATAGATTGCGCTAAACCGTGTTTTCCAGCCGATGCCATTCTAGCAATACGCGACGATTCAGGATGAAACACCGAAGAACCTATACCTATTAACGCTGCAGCCAACAACACCATGCCATAGCTTGCTGCATAGGCCAGAATAATTAAGCCAAACAACGTAAAACTCATGCCTATAGGTAAAGAAAATGGCATCGGTTTTTTATCGGTAAAACGACCAATAAATGGCTGTAACAAGGACGCCATCGTTTGGTACACCAGAGTAATTAAGCCTATTTGCATAAAACTAAGATTAAAATTACCCGATAACACCGGATAAAGCGCCAGCATAACTGACTGCATCATGTCATTAATGGCGTGGCTGGCACTAATTGTGGTTAAAATGCCATAAGAAACGCGGTTTTCAGGGGCAGCTGCTGGATGTGCGGTGTTCACTTGGCTCATAAATGCAACATAGAAAAAGAATGGCCTAGCTATGATACAAAAATGCACGCCTTGTTACTAATCGCACTCAGCTATTTGCGCTATTTGGCGGGTTACGTCGGTTATTTCAGCAAGTAATGGAATAAGGAACTGCTAAGCACGGTCGATTAATCGTTGTTCACTGGGCAATATCGTTAAAATAGACTAGCATTTACCCTTCTATTAAATCGAAACAAACTATTACTTAGTGGGTAGTTTTGCGCCTCTTTAGGGCAATAACAAAAGGTAAAAAAAACACTTAAGCTTACACAATAACGCCGAGCTGCCGGTTCTAAGCCTGCTATGCGCTAGCATATTGGGGATGAACGGTACGCCGTGGCAATAATGCCACCGGGTTTAGCTGGAAACGGCTACACCTCCCCTATTGGAAAGGTGTGCTATGTTAATTGACGCATTCTCGCGCCGTTTTACTTATTTACGGCTATCTATAACTGAAAGTTGCAACTTTCGCTGTAGCTACTGCTTACCTAATGGCACCGATTGCGAGTCACGCAGTGGTGAACTTAATCTTGTTGAAATACGCCGCTTAGTAACGGCCTTTGCCCGTTTAGGCACAAAAAAAGTGCGTATTACCGGTGGTGAACCCGCACTGCGAAAAGACTTAACCGAGATTATTGCTACCTGTAAAAGTGTACCGGGCATTGAAAAAGTGGCCATAACCACCAATGGCTATCGGTTAGCGCGCGATGCACAAGCCTGGTTTGATGCCGGTTTAGATGCGGTAAACGTTAGTATTGATAGCTTAGATGCGGATACTTTTCACCTAGTTACTGGGCAAGATAAATTAGCCGAAATTTTAGCCGGTGTTGCCAAAGCCCGCGCGGTTGGCATTAAACAGGTTAAAATTAATACCGTGCTACTGCGCCAACATAATGCGTTAGCCCTACCCGACTTTTTAGACTTTATTAAATCGCAAGATATTAGCCTACGTTTTATCGAGCTAATGCGCACCAACGACAATACCCAGTATTATAAAAACCAACATTTAAGTGGCGAAAGTATTCAGCAAAAACTGCTGGCAACAGGCTGGCAACTTAAAGCAAAAAGCAGCACCGATGGCCCCGCTTTAGAATATTACCATGGTGACTACCAGGGCCGTATTGGCCTTATTATGCCTTATAGCAACGATTTTTGTGCCGACTGCAATAGACTAAGAGTCTCTAGCCAAGCCGGTTTATATTTGTGCCTGTTTACCGAGCAGCAACAAGACTTACGCCAACTGCTGCAAAACGATGACGTGCTACCGCTAATGCAGTTTTTGCAACAAGCAGTACTAGGTAAGGAGGCAACACATTACTTGCATCAAGACTTTAGCGGCGGCACTCGACATTTGGCGCAAATAGGAGGTTAGTGTGGCAGTAATGCAAACACCTTCTTTATCGCTTAAGGTGCCGGCCTTTACCGCCGTGATTTTAGCTGGCGGTCGTTCATCACGTATGGGCCAAGATAAAGCCCTGTTACAAATTAACGGCCAAAGCCTGCTTGAACATATGCAGCAACGGGTTAGCCAAGCTGGTGCAAGCCAAATTATCATTAGCCGTAATCAACCGGGGTTTATTGCTGATATAACACCAGAGCAAGGCCCACTTGGCGGTATTTTATCGGTACTGGCACATTGCACCGAGCCTAAACTATT
The DNA here is from genome assembly GCF_004345025.1 of Rheinheimera sp. D18. Classification (GTDB taxonomy): domain Bacteria; phylum Pseudomonadota; class Gammaproteobacteria; order Enterobacterales; family Alteromonadaceae; genus Alishewanella; species Alishewanella metallidurans. Next base: position 1,925,801 of record NZ_CP037745.1, read on the forward strand.
AATAGTGCCGATAGACATACCGCTAATTAGTGTTGCTAGCCTGCAACAACTACTTACCGCAAGCAGCGCGGCCAGTTACTTTGCTGAGCATCCGTTACCTTGTGTGCTACCCAATAATGCCGCGTTAAAACAGCGTATTATTAGCCAACTGCATACCGGACAACGTTCAATAAAAGCATTACTGCACGGGCTTAGTGCAAGCCAACTGAGTGCCGAGAACACCCAACTAATTAATACCAATACGCCAGCACAGTGGCAACACTGTATGCAGCAGTTAACGCTAGGAGTGCAAGATGGCCAAGCCTAATTTAAGCCAGTTTTATTCGCTTAATATCGCCGTACTTACGGTATCAGATAGCCGCACTAGCCAAAATGACAGCAGTGGCGACTTATTAACTGAGCTATTGCAAGGCGCTGGCCACCAGCTAATTAGCCGCGCAGTACAGGTTAACCAGAAACACCAATTACGGGCCGTGCTTAGCCAGTGGATAGCCAGTAGTGATATTCAAGTAATATTAATCAATGGCGGCACAGGTTATGCCGCAGGTAACTGCACCATAGAAGCACTAACGCCGTTATTAGATACCTGCGTGCCGGGCTTTGGTGAGTTGTTTCGCAGTATTTCCTTGGCCAACATTGGCTCAGCCGCGCTGCAATCAGGCGCGCTAGCGGGTATGGCTAATGGCACCTTAGTATTTGCTATGCCAGGTTCAGGCAACGCTTGTCGCCTTGCCATGCAACAGCTTATTTTACCACAATTAGACAGCACTACTGGGCCCTGTAATTTTGTTGCGCACGTTAAAAACAGCCCAAGCAAAGCTTGCCCAATCGATAACAGGAAAGCGTAATATGTCTGAACTTACCCATTTAGATCACACTGGCGCAGCGGCAATGGTCGATATTAGCAACAAAACCGAAACCAAACGCGAAGCCCGCGCTAGCGGTAAGGTGCAAACCACACCGCAAGTGATTAATTTAATTTCACAGGCGTTAATTAAAAAAGGTGATGTGCTTGCTACTGCCCGTATTGCCGGCATTATGGCAGCAAAAAAAACCAGTGAGCTTATTCCGTTATGCCACAGCCTAATGCTAAGTAAAGTAAGCATAGACTTTAAGCTGCAGCCTGAGCTGGGCCAAATACAAATAGAAAGCTGTTGCGTAGTAAGCGGGCAAACTGGGGTAGAAATGGAAGCGCTAACGGCGGTATCTGTGGCGGCACTGACCATTTACGATATGTGCAAAGCCGTAGATAAAGCGATGTGTATTAGCGATATTCAGTTACTGGAAAAAACCGGCGGTAAGTCGGGGCATTATTTACTAGCAGCCGATAAGTAAGCTATGCGCATAATTATTATTTGCTAACAGAAAAAGGGTAATAAAATGATTAAAATTCTGTTTTTTGCCGCACTGCGTGAGCGCTTAGACTGCGAACAATACCTGCTAAGTTGCGCTGATACCAAGCTTGATGTTGCCGCCGTTGTTAGCCAACTGCAAAGCCTAGGTAGCAACTGGCAGCAAGAACTTGGCCGCAGCGATTTGCTCTGTGCACTTAACCAACAGCTGGTACCGCTAACCACACAAGTGCGATCGGGCGATGAGCTCGCGTTTTTCCCACCGGTAACCGGAGGTTAATATGTCAGTGTCAGTAACAGTGCAACAGGCTAACTTTTCCGTCGCGGATGAATATGCAGCGTTAAGCCAAAACCCACAATGTGGTGCCGTTGTCACCTTTAGTGGCTTAGTACGTGAGCTCGCAGATACGCAGTTGCTAGCAATGACATTAGAACACTACCCGGGTATGACCGAACGGGCATTACATGATATTGGCCAACAAGCATTAAGCCGCTGGCAACTAGGTGCGGTAAGAATTATTCACCGTGTTGGCCGACTAACGCCCAATGAGCAAATTGTCTTTGTTGGTATTGCTAGTGCCCACCGAGATGCCGCCTTTGCTGCCGCACAATTTATTATGGATTACCTAAAAAATCAGGCGCCATTGTGGAAAAAAGAGCATACCGCTGCTGGCGATTATTGGGTAGAGGCTAAAACTACAGATCAGGCGGCGATTAAACGCTGGTTATAAATCTAGGCTCACGGCCTTAACTAACGCATAAAGCAGCTGACCGGGCTGTAACGCCAGCCGCTGTAATGAGCGACGACTAATACGTGACAGTAATACTTGATCGCTCAAGGCTAGTTTTAACAACACATGGCCAGGGTTTGGGTCATCACTTATCTCAAGCAAGGTTACTGCTAAGCAATTATTAACACTAAACTGCTGCGGTGGCACAAGCGCTATAGCCACATCACGCGCCAGCACTCTGGCCCGCACCTCAGTACCTAAAGCAATATTTTGCTGCGAAATAGCCAAGCACTGGCCATCGGCAAGCTGTAATTCGCTAATATAGTCATCGCTATGCGCCTGTACCCTAGCTTTAATCACTGCCGCGGCATTAGCGCTATGGGCAAGCGGTAAATCGGTACGAGTAAGTAACTCTTGCAGTGGGCCTTGTGCTAGCACCCGCCCCTGCTCTAACAACACCATATAGTCAGCAAGCCTAGACACCTCATCAATAGCATGACTAACGTAAATAATGGGTATGCCTAAGCTGGCATGCAAGCGCTCAATATAAGGCAAAATTTCGGCTTTACTGCTTTGATCTAATGACGCCATAGGCTCATCCATTAGCAATAGCCGCGGGCTAGTCAGTAACGCTCGTGCAATAGCCACACGCTGGCGCTGGCCGCCCGACAACTGCTCAGGGTAACGTTTTAATAAGCTGCTTAAACCTAATAATTCCACAGTTTCAGTAAAACAAATCTGCCGCTGTGCTTTAGCTACGCGGTTATAGCCAAACATCAGGTTGCGCTCTACGTTAAGATGCGGAAATAAACTCGCCTCTTGAAATACATAACCTAATGCACGTTGGTGCACGGGTAAAAATAGTTGCTCATCTTGCCAAACGTCACCGTTTACCGACAAGCTCATGCTATTAACACGCTCTAAGCCGGCAATACAGCGCAAAATTGTGGTTTTACCTGAGCCAGAGCGGCCAAACAACGCGGTAATACCTTTAGCGGGTAACTCAAGCTTAACCTCAAGTTGAAAACTACCGCGCTGTAAATTGATACTGGCAGTAATACTCATGTAATAGCCACAACTTTAAATTTTCTGTTTAGCGCATAAACCGCCAATAGCAAACTAAAAGACAAGGTGACTAATATTGCCGATAACGTATGGGCCGAGGCGTAATCCATGGCTTCAACGTGATTATAAATGGCAATAGACGCCACCTGAGTACTACCAGGAATATTACCGCCAACCATAATAATGACACCAAATTCACCTAAAGTATGGGCAAACGACAATACGGTAGCGGTTAAAAAACCACGGCGCGATAACGGCAACACCACACTAAAAAAACGATCGACAGGTGATGAGCGCAAAGTAGCCGCCACCTCAAGCATACGGCCACCGGCAGCCTGAAATGCCGACGTTAATGGCTGTACCACAAAGGGTAGCGAATAAATCATCGAACCAATAACCAAGCCAGTAAAGGTAAAGGCAAGATGATTAAACCCCATAGCTTCTAGGCTTGCGCCAACCCAACCTTTGGGGCCAAGTAATAGCAGCAAATAAAACCCCAACACCGTAGGTGGTAGCACCAAAGGCAACATTACTAATGCCTCTATTACCGTACGTCCGCGCCAACGAGTATGTGCTAACCACCATGCTAAGGGCGTGCACAGCAACAACAAAATGGCCGTACTAACGACGGCCAGTTTAAAGGTTACCCAAAGTGCGGTGATATCATCAGCAGATAGCATGCATTAATCCAAAATAGTGACGGTATGGCTAACGGGTGTTTTCTACATAATAACCAGCGGCTTGTATCACAGCAATGGCATCAGGCGTTTGTAACCAGTGCATAAACTTGCGTGCAGCGATTAATACTTGAGGGTCTTGCTCAGCGTGTTTTAAAATCACCGCTTGTTGCACTATTGGTTCATACATTGTTGTCGGTGCTTGCCAGTACGAGCCGGTAATTGAACCGTCGGCATTAATTATTTGCGCTAACGCGACAAAGCCTAAAGGTGCCGCACCAGAGGCAACTTGGCTGTAGGCCTGACCTATAGACTGCGCACGTACCAACTTCTTTTCTTCATTTAATTTTTGCCACACGCCCAAATTCTGCATAATTTGTTGAGCAGCCGCACCATAAGGTGCATTACGAGGTTCGGCAATACTAAGGTGTTTAAAGCTCGCAGTTTTTAATACCGAAGCCTGCTCATCTATCAGCTGTTTGTCGGTTGACCATAATACTGGTACCCCTACCGCATAAGTAAATTGTGAGTCGGCAAGTGCAAGCTGCTCGGCAACAAGTTGGGTTGGCCTTTGTGCATCAGCAGAAAAAAACAGATGAAACGGCGCTGCTTGCTGAATTTGCGCATATAGCGCCCCCGATGAACCCGCACTAATTAAAAACGCTTGGTTATGCTGTTGCTGATACATAGCCGTAAGTTGCTGTAAGCTACCATTAAAATTAGCCGCTACCGCAATGCGCAGCGGTTCAGCCGCCGCAATAGTGTTACTAAATACGACTAATACACTGGTTAACGTTAAGCACTTAACAAGTTGTTGAAATGAACGCATTCGGTTCTCCATTTTCCACCCTAAATATACCAAAGTATATTACGAGTAAAACCCGCCTGCCACAACTAGACAAAGTAAGTAGTTAACTACTTTCATTAGCACTCATTTTCTACCTCGAAACGATCAGGCTTTTATTAAATAGCAACCAAGATGAATGCAATGTAATAAAGTTTAAATAGTTATGTTTAGTTAATACATTAACGACTAAAGTATACAAATAATTACCCCTAAGTAGGTAATAATGGGTATATACTGCCGCCTGTATTAGATAGTGCGCAACTACGATATTTACTATTTCATTTATTTTTCTATTTTAACTTAGCAATAGTAAAAGTTAGCACTATGCTTGTAAAGCAATGATGTATATCGAGAAAAGGCGATATAATTGCCTGCGGTTTAAATTTATATTTAGTTAAAGAGATCGAAAAGTAAGCAAACAAGTACTTATATATAGACCCAACCTAAATTGCGACTCTTACTATCAAAAAAGGTTATCCAATGAGAAAAAATTTACCTATAACTAACAATGAAAAAACTTTCTCAGCTAATAGTAAATTAATATCCGTAACTGACTTAAACGGCACTCTACTTGAGTGTAATGACGATTTTGTTGAGGTAAGCGGCTTTACTAAGCAAGAACTTATTGGTCAACCACACAATATTATTCGCCATCCAGAGATGCCAGCACAAGCCTTTGCCGTAATGTGGTCGTACATTAAGGCCGGTAAACCTTGGATGGGGATGGTAAAAAACCGGCGTAAAAATGGCGATTACTACTGGGTAGATGCCTACGTTACTCCTGTAACTGAACGGGGCAAGGTAGTGGGTTATGAATCTGTGCGTTCCTGCCCAACCCGCGAAGATGTGGCGCGTGCCGAAGCCTTATATGCCAATATAAATGCAGGTAAAAAAACGTCAGCAATAATTCAAATTACCGCGCCGCAGCTATTACTTGGTTTAGCCGTTGTGGTGTCAGCAGCACTGTTTATCAACGATTATCGCACCTTAGCTGAGGTCGCCTTTGCTAGTTTTATTGGCCTTTATATTCTTATTAGCACTTATCGTAGTAAAACCAACTTATTCAGCCTTACTAAACTATTAACGACCAGTTTTACCGACGATTTAGCTACTAAAACCTATACTGATGCTAGCGGTGATCTGGGCAAATTAACGGTGGCTATTTTAAGTCAGAAGGCGCATTTAGGCACGGTTATTTCTCGAATTGAAAACGCGGCTAAGCATGTTGCTAGCGAATCCGACATTGGCCATAAGTTAACGCTAAAAACCTGTGAAGAAATAGAACGACAGCAAGCTGAAACTTTCCAAGTTGCCACCGCAATGAACGAAATGACCACCACTATTGCCGAAGTAGCTAAACATGTATCAGAAACCGCAAACCATGCTGAAGTTGCTAACGAGTTGTCATTGCAAGGCAACCAAGTTGCCGAAACAACTCGGCAGTCTATTCACCGGCTTAGAGACACCGTGGCTAACATTGCCACCTCGGTAGCTGAAGTATCAGAGCAAACCGCACTGATTGCTCAAGCTGCGCAAATTATCGAGCAAATTGCCGACCAAACAAACTTATTAGCGCTTAATGCTGCAATAGAAGCCGCCAGAGCTGGCGAGCAAGGTCGAGGCTTTGCGGTGGTTGCAGACGAAGTGCGAAACTTAGCTAAACGTACGCAAGAATCTACCCGTGATATCTACACTATTGTAAAAGCGCTGACTAGCAAAGCACACAATGCGGTAGACACCGCCAATTTAGGGGCAAAAGCCGCCGATGACGGTTTAGAGCAAGTGGTGCAAAGCGGTAAAATGCTAAGTGGTATTACTAACGCCGTTGAACAAATTGCCCATATGGCGACGCAGATGGCGGCAGCTGTTGAACAGCAAGCGCATGTCGCTGATGATATTAACCGCCAAGTTGTTAATATTTCTGACTTAGCAAGTACCAGCTCCGCGACAGCAAATCACACAACAGATTCTATCACCTTGCTTAAAACTACCGCCGATGAGCTACATGAACTTGTTGTACGTTTTAAACAATAACTGAGATGCGCACTATTGCCGTGTTTTATTTAAGGAATGTGTAATAAATGCGAGCTTTTTTATACAGTAAAAATATATTCCCGCTATTTTTTCTGGCTCTAAGCGCGATAGCCGTTATCGCGCTATCAATTGTTATGCAATTTTTACAATTACAGATTGTGCATTTATGGGTAACCCATCTAACTCTAGAATTAATCTCGGTATTTGTCGCAATTTCGGTTGTCGCCGTTATTTTTCAGCGCAAAGATCCGGACAAAAGTAGCTTTAGTAATACTATTGTGTTCGGTTTTAGCTGTATTGCTTTACTCGATTATTTTCATACTCTGTCTTATCCCGGTATGCCTAATTTATTTACTGCTAGCTCGCCGGAAAAAGCCATTGTCTTTTGGCTATTTGCGCGCAGCATTGAGCTACTTACCTTTATCGCCATCGCTTTTAAACTGAAGCTAAAAGGCCGCAAGCTGAACTGGCTTTTGGCTGCCATTGCATTAAGTACATTGATATTTTATATAAACATTTATCATTCTCAGCTGTTACCACCCACCTTTGATCCCGCTACCGGCGTGACTGACTTTAAAACCAATGCCGAATATAGCTTCTTTATCGGTTATGCATTATTAACCGGGTTGTATTGGTATCAATATACTCGCAGCCACTTTAGCCAACATCTGTATTTTGCTGCAGCCAGCTTTGCAATGGCACTATGCGCATTAACGTTAACTCACTATCTAACCACCTCAGACTTTGCCCTGCTACTGGGGCACTTATTTAAAATCGTATCCGCAATATTTATTTATATGGCTATTTATTGGCACGAAATAAAACGCCCGTACCAACTCGCTCACATTGCCGAACAAAAAACCGATAAAAAAGAATTAGAACTGCAAACTATTTTAGAAAGTATGCCGCTAGGTGTCGTACGTTTTGATCAATCGTTAAAGCTGCTATATACCAATAGCTTTGCAAAAAACATGTCGCATATTTTTAAAGGTTCGCAAGTTGATCAACATCTCTCTGACGTATTTCCAGCAAAGATCGCATCACTGTGGCAACAACATTGCGTTCAAGCACTCTCTGGTAAAAAAGCCGAGTTTTATTACGATTATATTTTTGCCGAAAATGTACAGGTTTATCGCGAAATTATTATTGTTCCTGAAATAAATCTTGCAGGGAAAACCGACACTATTCTTTGCTTAGTCATTGATTCATCAGAAAAAGAGCATGCCAAACGTAAAGAATTAATAGCACTACGTGAAACAGAAAAATTAAGGCGAGCGCTAGACGAACACGCCATCGTCGCTTATACCGATATTCGTGGCATTATTACCTCGGTTAACGATAAGTTTTGTCAGATCTCTCAGTACTCACGACAAGAGCTAATTGGCAATAGTCATCAGCTCATTAATTCAAAATACCATCCCCGAAGCTTCTTTAAAGACATGTGGTTAAGCATTAGCACCGGTAAAATTTGGCAGGGTGAAATATGCAATAAAGCTAAAGATGGTAGCTTGTACTGGGTAAATACTACCATAGTGCCATTTTTAAATGACCGCGGAAAACCAGAGCAATATATTGCTATTCGCGCCGAGATTACCGAGCGCAAATTGGCCGAACAAGAAGCTCTGCGCCTAGCTTATTATGATGAACTCACATCACTGCCTAATCGACGTTTATTAAAAGAACAATTAGAGCGTAGCATTAACAACAGTGAACCTAATACCGCGAATGTTCATGCTTTACTGCTTATCGATTTAGATAATTTTAAAGATGTAAACGACTCGTTAGGCCATGCTATGGGCGACGAACTGCTAAAACAAGTGGCTATGCGCCTGCAACACAGCACCTATGCAAACCAAACGATTGCTCGGCTAGGTGGCGACGAATTTGTAATTTTAATTGCTAACTTAGCCACCAGCAAACAAGAGGCATCGATTAAAGCCGGCGATCAAGCAGAGCATATCCGCGTAGCCTTATCCGAGCCCTATACGCTTGAAAACGAAATAGTCTCGGTTACACCCAGTATTGGCGTTACCTTGTTAGATAGCACAGTATGCGATGCGGCAGAGTTTTTAAAACAAGCCGATATTGCCATGTATCAATCTAAGGCTCGGGGTAGAAATCAAGTTACCTTCTTTGACCCACAGCTACAATTTGCACTAAACCAACGCAACGACATTTTACGCGAGTTGGTCCACGCTACAGATAAACAAGAGCTGATACTTTACTACCAACCTATATACAACCAACAGAAAGCAATAGTCGGTACAGAGGCCTTAATTCGCTGGAACAACAGCCGGTTAGGCATGGTACCGCCAGATCAGTTTATTCCGGTTGCCGAGCAAGCCAATCATATTCTTGTAATTGGTAATTGGGTTTTACATACCGCCTGTCAGCAATTACAACAATGGGCTAGCGATAAACAGCGTGCACACTGGACTATTGCGGTAAACATTAGCGCGAAGCAGCTACAACAAAAAGATTTTGTCGACATAGTGACAACCGCACTAACACAATACCAGGTGCCGCCACAACGTTTAAAGCTTGAGATAACAGAAAGCATGTTGCAGGAAGATGTTGATAATACTATTGCAGCAATGAGCAAACTGCGTGAAATAGGCGTACGCTTCTCATTAGACGATTTTGGTACTGGCTACTCTTCACTAAGCTACCTAACCAAATTACCCATAGACACGCTGAAAATTGACCGCTCTTTTGTTGATAATATGATTAACAGCAAAGAAGACACCGCCGTTGTAAAAGCGATACTGTCATTGGCTGCCAGCTTAAAGTTAGAGGTTGTGGCCGAAGGTGTAGAAACCGCAGAGCAAATGGCGTTTTTAATTAGCGCCGGTTGTCAAAATTATCAAGGTTATTTACTTAGCAAGCCGTTACCTATTGAACAGCTACTACTGCTCGACAGCTAAATATACCAAGCTAGGCATAGCGAGAAAGGCCTAGTTGACCAGTTCAATACAATCTATTGGGCACACCGCAATGCAAGTGGGTTTATCATAAAAACCCACACACTCAGTACAAAGCTCAGCAGCCACCTGATAATGTTGTTCGCCTAAACTAATTGCATCGTTTGGGCACTCTGGCACACACATATCGCAATTAATACATGAAACGTCTATTAGTGCAGGCAATTTCGCCCCTATAATGCTCAAAGCGGTAAAAAAAAAGTAGTATGCTTATTCAAACACATTACCGTTAACATAGGTTTGATCTCTATCAACAAGGTCGACAGCAACGAGTATAAAGGAGCTGGAAATGTATAAAATAATCAGTTTATGCGTATTTTTAATTATGGCTTTTGTTAACTTAGCCAGCGCAAGCACTGCAGATTTAACGGCCATTTCTTTAAAACAATTTCCAGAGCTCTCAACAATAAACTTAAGCGCCGTGCCGGCGAATAAACCGTTATATATTAAAATGTGGGCGACCTGGTGCAAACCCTGTATGGAACAGATGCCGCATTTTCAACAGCTTTATCAACAGTATGGCGATAAAGTTAACTTCGTTGCTGTTAACATTGATATTAATGAAAAACCCGAAGAAATAGCCAAGGTTATTGCTCGCTTTGGTTTAACCATGCCAGTTTGGATAGATGATCAAGGCAAGCTAGCGCTAGAGTTAGGCCTTGTTGGTACGCCGTTTTCTGTATTAATGAATAGCCAATGGCAACAGGTTTATACTAGTCACGAGTCAGATAATGTATTAGACGGCTTTATACAGCGTTTAGCGCAGGGACAAAATTTAATTGCACAAGACGGCGAAAAAGCCAGCCCAGAACAACAGCAGCAGCTAGTTGCCCCCTACCTTAACGGTGAGCAGTATCTATTTTTTACTGCTACTTGGTGTGATTGGTATTTGGCCGAATCTCGTCCTGACATGTCAAAAAGCTGTATTCAAGCGCAGCAGCAACTAAACGCCATAGCGCTGCAATTGCCGAACAGCAACTGGCATGGCATTGTTAATAATTTATGGACAGATCAACAAGCGCTTACTGATTTTAATCAGCAGTATGCAATGAAAGTACCCTTTAGTATTGATAACAGCGGTGCGCTATTTCAACATTTTAACGTGCGCAGTATCCCAGTATTATTAAAACTAAAAGACGGCAAGGTGTTAGCTGAAATTAAAGACTTTTCAAACCCTACCGCCGTTATACAACAGCTACAGCAGTTACAGCGGTAACTGCTTAATCAGCATCGCGTACTGTAAATCTATCGTTTGCGGTAGATGTACTAATAACTGATAGCAGGCACCTGGCGCCAGCAGTATATCGTGATGCTGGCTGTCTTTTAACCCCGTTAATTTAAAGCTGACATTGCCGCTCGGTGTCATAACCAGCAAGCTGTCGCCTACGGCAAACCGGTTTTTTACTTCAACTAAGGCATAGCCTTGTGCGTCTTGCTGGCCGATAAACTCTGCCACTAATAGTTGCTCACCAGCGCTGTGGCTAGTGTCATAATTTTGCGTATCTTGCGGTTTATGGCGGCGTAAAAAGCCTTCGGTAAAACCGCGGTTTGCCATGCCCTCTAATTGATACAACAGGTTGGTATCAAACGGCTTGCCTGCAGCGGCATCGTCAATGGCTTGGCGATACACTTGCGCCGTGCGAGCGACATAATAGGGCGATTTAGTACGGCCTTCTATTTTTAACGAACTTACGCCCATCGCGGTTAATGCAGCTACCTGTTCAACACCACGCAGGTCTTTAGAATTTAAAATATAAGTACCATGTAAATCTTCATCAATGGCCATCAGCTCGCCGGGGCGGCCCTGCTCTTCTAATAAAGCCGGTGTACTAATGGGCTTAAATTGCCCTACTTCATCTTCTTCAGCGCTATGAACCTTATACGGCCAGCGACAACTATTAGTGCAAGCACCCTGATTAGGATCGCGCTTATTAATATAACCTGACAACAAACAGCGCCCCGAATAGGCCATACACAGTGCGCCGTGAATAAACACCTCTAACTGCATATCAGGTACTTGCCGGCAAATTTCGGCAATTTCATCTACTGCTAGCTCGCGCGATAAAATAACTCGTTCAACATTGTGGCTTTGCCAAAATTTTACTGCTGCCCAGTTTACCGTATTAGCCTGTACCGATAAGTGCAGTGCTATTTTAGGGAAATGCTGCTGTAATAAATAAATAACACCGGGATCAGACACAATTAGCGCATCGGGCTTTAGTGCCACCACGGCGGCCATATCCTTAACAAAGTGCGTAAGTTTGCTGTTGTGCGGCGCAATATTTACCACTACATAAAACTTTTTATTAAGTGCATGGGCTTCATCAATACCGGTTTTTAGGCTGGCTAAATCAAAGTCGTTATTGCGCACCCGCAAGCTGTAACGGGGTTGCCCCGCGTATACCGCATCGGCGCCATAGGCAAAGGCTAAGCGCATGGCTTTTAAACTGCCGGCAGGAGAAAGTAATTCAGGTTTAAACATGGCTAACGGCTCACAAGATAATACAGCGCGCTAGTGTAGCGCGCGTAACAAGCTGGATATTGATATGTCGCAATACTTAGTTAGTCAGCATAAGGTTCATGCTATTAACATTGCACTACGGCAGCTTTTACCGACGATTTTAAACCTGCGGCAAAATTATTAAGCCGCTCGGTTCGGCTATCGCTAGGCAACACGACCTAAATTATTAAGCTAGGGTTAGCGTGCAATGAGGCAAATAGACAATCACCAATATCAGAAATAAACGGCACCGTTAAGCTACCTTTACTCAGCTGCTTATCAAGCTGTTGCACTACAGAAGTAGCACTTAACGCCTGAGCCTTTGGTTGGGCTTGGTTTAACTTGGGTATTAAGGCACTAAAGGGGGCTATTGGCTGCAATAGTAGCGCCTGTAGTAACGGCTTTAACGCAACATCGGTATAATTCTCTTTGCCAATAACTAATTGCTGCTGTCCTAACTCAATTAGCTTTTCTGCTGGGAAAAATTCGGCATTAGCAGCAAAGTTGCTATCAGTTTTAATTACGCCAATTTGTAATATTAGATCAGCCTCTCGCAATAACTGTGCTGGGCGCGTATCGGTTTTATCTAAAAACACACCTTGGTATTGCGCCTGTTGTTGGTTAAAGCAGGCTCGGCCCATTAAAGTACTAACAAAAGGGATATTAAGCGTCGCCGCTAAGGCTTCTAGCTCGGCTACAGCACCAAAACGACGTACATCAACACCGGCCAGAATAACTGGATTTTGTGCGTAATTTAATTGTTCTGCTAAATGCTCAGCCGCTAGCGTAAGCGCTGCAATATCAGGTTGTGGCGCAGTGTACATAGCGGCAACTGTGGTATTAAACAACACGGCATCGCGAGGTATTTCAATTAACACCGGTAAGTTTTGCTCTTTCGCGGTTTTAAACGCCAAGCGAATATCGTTACCAGCGCGCTCTGGGTTATCTAAACGCACTTGGCAGGCTGTTATTTCTCGATAAATATCACGCTGCGAATCAATGTGTTTTGCTTGGTGATGAATTTGTAAACCGCTATTAATTTCAGCCACACTTGGAAACCCAGCAATAACCACTAAGGGTACGTGTTCAACATAGGCTTGGGCTACCGCATTAACCGCATTGAGGGCGCCAGCGCCATAAGTAAGCAGCACAACTGACGGATTATTACTAATACGCGCCGCGGCATCAGCGGCAAATACCGCCGAGGGTTCATGACTTAAATAGTACAAGGGTAACTGATTTCGCTGCTGTAATTGTTCAAACAACGGCAATACAAAGTCACCTGGAATACCAAACAACTGTTTTACACCAAATAAGTCTAGCTCTTGCAGCAGTGCGTCGACCAATAACATAAACATCTCCGTTTTATTCAGTGCGAATAGACCAAGCGATTTTAGTATTGGTATATATAACAAAATTGCCCCGCAATAATACGGGGCATAAGGGGTATAACTAAGGCGAGGTATTAGTCGGCTATGCGCACAACGTCAATTTGCTTTAACCAGCGCACATGGCGTGGGCCGGTACGAGTGTCTTTGCTTGATACCATAGCAATACGCCCCTCAAAGTCGTTTAACGCTGCGCCGTCTTTTTCAAAAAACACCAAAACCCCCTCACCTATAGGTGAATTAAATAACTCGTTCCATGAAAACACCGCTTTATAATCATCACTGGCGGTAGCAATAATGATAATTTTTTTCAGCTCATTATGCTCACGAGAAATGATCTTCGCCTTTTGTAAAATGTCGGTTAGCAATACGCCTTTAAAGCTTTCTAACTGGCCTTTATTTTCGCCAGATTGACAAATAAGTGGCACATTACCATCTTGATGCAGCGTAAACTCACTGGCTAATTGTGCTACGTTTAAACTTAACGGCTGTTCAACATGGCCACTGACTTTCAATGTTTCAGTAACAAAGGTAGCAGGCGCTTGTTGTTTTGCGCTTAGCGGCACAGACATCAAAGTTAAGCCTACCAGTAATGTTGCTAGTTTAATGATATTGTTCATAATTATTGCTCCAGATTAAAATTTATAATAAAGATTAGTAAACCAACTACGCCCAGCAGCAGGAAAGCCCTCAGCTAGCGCATAATTTTTGTCAGTTAAATTATTAACACCCAGAGACCACTGCCAATTAGGCGCAAATTGATAGTTAGCTTTAGCGTTAAGCAAAGTAAAACCGGCTAGCTCAACGGTATTTGAAGCAAAACGTTCGCTATTGTATTCCGCCTGCAGCAATAGGCTTAATGGCTCTATTGGCTGCCATTGGCCATGCAGTAGTACTTTATGTTTTGGCATATCGGTTACCCGATTGGTTGACCCCGACTTATTTTTTATCTTGGTGTAGGTATAGTTTCCGCCGACGGTTAGGCTGCTATATAAAGCATGCTGCATACCTAATTCAATACCGCTACTTTCAACACGACCAATATTTTGCATCTGCGATAAAATGCCAGACACGTTGGCTACCGCGCTTTGTCATACCCTACTCCCGTTATGCAAGAAAACGTGTAATACCGTGGTTAACACCATCGATATATACCTCAGTATATTGCGCTTTACGGCAAATAATGACAACGCTACCGAAGTGATAGCGCAGCTAAGCAAAAGTTACTCACTTTAGGGTATATGACAAAGGAGATAATTTAAGGTCGACATAAGAGAACCGATTTGCGCTAAGCCAACCGGTTTGTTTAATCGCATGCAGTTTTTAAAGTTTGATTAGCCATCAGTGCCTAAAATAATATGCGAGGCTTTAATCAGCGCCAGCATCTTATCGCCAACTTTAACCGCCAATGTTTCTGCGCTTTGATTAGTAATAATGGCGGCCAAAACATTGCCGCCGCTAAGCTCAAGCACAACTTCGGTATTAACTGCACCAGGAACAATACGGCTTACCTTGCCAACAAACTGATTGCGTGCAGACGTTTTAATACTTTCGCTGCCTGAGGCCAAAATTACCCAACTTGATTTAATTAAGGCATAGGCTTTGCTGCCTACGGCTAAGCCCAACCGCTCGACACTGTCTTTGGTGATCACAGCACACAAGGTATCACCACCTGAAAGCTGTAAAGTAACTTCAGAATTTACCGCACCATCAATTAAGTTGGTCACTTCACCATACAAGGTATTACGGGCGCTAGTTTTCATATTAAACCTTTTAAAAATATTATAAGTGTCAGATAGTTCTGACTGGTTAAGCTGTGCCATAAACTGTTGCTGGGCTTTTGCAATAACAGAAAAACGTTTTAGTAGTTGCTGACCAGCAGTGCTTAGCTCTGCGCCACCGCCACCCGAGCCGCCTTGGCGCAAAAGTACCAATGGCGTATCGCTAAGGTTATTTATTGCGTCAATTGCGTCCCACGCGCCCTTATAGGTCATGCCAATGGCCTTAGCTGCAGCGGCAATGCTACCGGTTTTGGCTACTGCATCAAGAAGCGCTAAACGCCGAGTAGAAATGTCGCCATCGCTTGAGGTGTAGCTTAGCGGTGCAACAAAATTGCCGGTGAGGGTATCGCTCAAGTGGGGCTCCTAATTAACAACAGCTTTACTCAAGGCCGCTTAGCGCAGCATGCTAGTGAAAAGTAAAATACTCACCATTTCAGCAGCCGGTAAACTTGCGCTGTCGCGTTCTAATACAATGTAACAATTAGCATTAGCGATTGAACTTAACATGCCAGAACTTTGTGCACCTAAGGTTTTCACTTTTAAGCCATGCTCATCTTGCCAATACCAACCACGTTGGTAATCGGCCCGTCCCGGCTGCTTTTTCAGGCTTACTGCACACTCGGCCTGTAACTTCGCTGAAGTAAAATTTTGCGCTTCACCAGCGAGCTTACGCAACACAGGCTGCACTAATTGCTCTAGTGTTACTACCGCTGCAACAGGGTTGCCTGGCAAACCAAAAAACCAGCAGTTATTAAGCTTACCAAACGCAAAAGGTTTGCCCGGCTTAATAGCCACTTGCCAAAAATTAATTGCACCTAATTTATTTAACGTTTGTCGCGTATAGTCGGCATCGCCAACTGATACGCCTGCGCTGGTAATAAGCACATCGGCTTGGTGCATAGCTTGGCTAAATGCGTGTTCAATTAATGCAGGGTCATCGGCTAGTAAACCTAAATCTACTAGCTCAACATCTAAGCGTTGCAACATTGCCGCCATAACATAACGGTTACTATCGTAAATATGGCCATCAGGTAGCGGCTGCCCTGGTGCTACCAGTTCATCACCGGTAGAAAATATTGCCACCTTAAGCCGGCGCTTTACGTTAACCTTAGCAATACCTAAAGACGCCAGTAAGCCAATGTCAGCCGCGCGTAATCTATGCCCGGCATGAAATACACTTTGCCCTTGTTTAATATCTTCACCCGCGCGGCGCACATGTTCAGCTAGGTCGGGTAAGATCTGACACAAAATGTGCACACCGTCTGCCGTTTGTTCTAGCTGCACTTGTTCTTGCATAATAACGGTATCAAGCCCCTCAGGCATTACCGCGCCAGTAGTAATACGAACACAACATCCGTTAGGTACTGGCTGCGTAAACGCATGCCCAGCTAAAGCCGTACCAACAACTAACAACGGCTGCCCTGGCGTAACATCAGCCACCCGCAGCGCATAACCATCCATTGCCGCATTATCATAACCTGGCACATTAATGCCTGATAACACAGCGCTAGAGAGCACGCGATCCAACGCCTGATTTAGCACCACCTCATCAGTCTGTGCTATCGGCGTAACCGCGGTTAACATCTGCTCAATGGCGTGTTCAACACTTAACATGGCATTGGCGGCAGGCTTAGACATTAGGCTTTAACTCCCTGCTGGTTCACCATCCACACCGCAGCCTCTACTCGCGAGCGCAGCCCGAGCTTTTTCAGTAAGTGCTTAACATGCACCTTTACTGTGCCATCAGAGATATTTAATTCGCGGGCAATCAGTTTGTTACTCATGCCTTTGGCAATAAAGCTTAAAATCTCATATTCGCGGTTGGTTAAGCTATTAAGCTCAGCCGATGCTTTAGGGGCTGGCCGGCGCAATGCGGTGGCTAATACTTGAGTTACCGCTTCGCTTAACACCATTTTACCGCTGAGGGCGCGCTGAATATGTTCAAGTAACACCTCAGGATCGGTATCTTTTAGTAAATACCCGTCGGCGCCGTTACTAATGGCATTGACGACGTCTTCATCGGCGTCAGAGACCGTTAACATTACGATACGTGAGGTCACACCTTCATCACGCATTTTCTTTAGCGTAGCAATGCCATCCATACCCTGCATATTTAGGTCGAGAATAATTAAATCGGGGTCTAACTCTACGGCAAGTTTTATTGCATCAGCACCATTACTCGCTTCGGCAACGACCTCTAAATCCTCCTCCAGCGCGAGTAGCTGTGTTAAACCTTTACGTAATAACGGATGATCATCCACTAACATAATGCTGGATTTTTGTTCTAACATGTTTTACTCCAAGACTAAACAGCGCATACCCTTGCTATTAGCTTACAATACCTAGTGTGAAACTTTGATATAAATCAGGTAATAGGCTTGTTATTTTTTTACTGCATCCGAATACATTGCACATTGTCTGTTTATTTTAAACAGCATAGTTAATTGTTTTATATGACTTTAAAGATGAAAACCGCTTAAGAGTACTCACTTTTAGGTACTCACAACTATCTAACTGGCTTAAACAGCTAACTCCGAAGATACATTGTGACACTGGCCGCTGCGCTGCATAGTTTGGCTAATTAATTTAGTCATCCTAACCGGAGTTAATTATGTCAGACCTAAAAAAATGGCAACCAGAAGACGAAAGCTTCTGGCAAAGCCAAGGCAAGCGCATCGCAAGCCGAAACTTATGGATCTCAATACCCAGCTTACTCTGTGGCTTTGGTGTTTGGATGCTATGGAGCATTTTAACTGTACAAATGCTTAACGTTGGTTACCCGTTTAGTACCGCTGAGTTGTTTACTCTAACCGCTATTGCCGGTTTTACTGGTGCGACCTTACGCATACCCTCAAGCTTTTTTGTCCGGTTATGCGGTGGCCGATACACACTATTTCTTACCACCACCTTATTACTCGTGCCTGCAGTAGGCACCGCGCTGGCGCTAAAAAGCATTGATACGCCGTTGTGGGTGTTTCAAATAATGGCCTTATTAGCCGGTATTGGTGGCGGTAACTTTGCCTCATCAATGTCAAACATCAGCTTCTTTTATCCGAAAAAACAACAAGGTTTAGCCCTAGGTTTAAATGCGGGCTTAGGAAACTTTGGCGTAACCACGGTGCAGATTTTAGTGCCTATTTTTATGTCTTACGGCGTATTTACATTTTTAGGTGGCGGCGAGCCAATGGAACTGCTTAAGCCAAGCGGCACAGTAACAGGTACTATTCCTGCAGGTACAAGCACGTGGATCCAGAACGCGGGCTTTGCTTGGTTAATTACTTTAGTACCGTTGGCTTTTGTACTTTGGTTTGGTACGAATAATATTCACACTGAAGAAGTTACGCCCAAATTACCGAAAGCTTTTACCGCCTTTGGTATTATTTTAGCCATGCTAAGCATTGGTTTTTTAACTTCTATTATCGGTTTGTGGCTAATTTTGCCTGCTTCAGAAAACGGTTCAGGCTTTGGTATTCCGAAAGAAATTGTGCTGCTGTTAGTGTTATTCGGCACAGTCATGTTATTAAAGCTGTTACCCGGCACAATCCGCAGTAGCCTTGAACGTCAATACCGCATTTTTAACAATAAACATACGTGGGTTATGAGCATCATGTATGTGATGACCTTCGGTTCTTTTATTGGTTTTTCCGCTGCATTTCCGTTAGCCATTAAGGTTATCTTTGGTTACAGCCATATTATGGTTGACGGTGTAATGACTCACAATACCACTAACCCGAATGGGCCAAGTGCATTAACTTACGCCTGGATAGCGCCCTTTATTGGCGCACTTATTCGCCCCGTCGGTGGTTGGGTTGCCGATAAAGTAGGTGGTGCCTTGGTAACACAAATTTGTGCCGTTATTATGATTATTTGCGCACTAGCAGCAGGCCACTATATGCAGTTAGCCTATCAGTCAGCCACGCCTGAGCAATACTTTGTGCCGTTTTTCTTAATCTTTTTAGGCTTGTTTGCTGCCAGTGGCATTGGTAATGGCTCAACCTTTAGAACTATTGCCCTAGTATTCCCCAAAGAGCAAGCCGGCCCAGTATTAGGTTGGACTTCAGCAGTGGCCGCGTACGGTGCGTTTTATATTCCACAAGTATTAGGTGAGCAAATTAAAGCCACTACACCAGAGTATGCGATGATTGGTTTTGCGATATTTTATAGCCTCTGTTTGCTAGTTAACTGGTTCTTTTACTTGCGTAAAAACGGTGAGTTTTATAATCCGTAACGGCTAACTGCAGCGCTATAATATAAAACACAACGGAGGCTAATGCCTCCGTTGTTTTGTCACCGTTTCATGGTTTTAATATTGCTAATTTATGCGGTTTTTTCTTGCTGTAGGTATTCTGGCGTAAAGTAAAAATATACGCCGGTGCCGCCTTCCTCGCGCCGTTTAATGTCGATACTGCCGCCTAAGTGCTTGCTACGCTCTTGCATAATAGCCAAGCCATAATGGTTTAGTTTTTCTGCTGCCTCGGGAATACCCACGCCGTTATCTTCAATAGCTAATGCCACCATCTTGTCGTCTTGCTGATACAGTTTAATCAGTATTTCGTTACCCGAGCTATGGTGCACCGCGTTTTGACTGGCTTCGCGGATAATTTGTAGCAAGTGAATTTCTTCATGTGGCGTTAGCGGTATATTTAACAGTTGATAATCTAATTGAATATGCATTTTTGACTGCTCAGTAAGCTGCGTTACCGTAGTTTGCAATGCACTTAATAAACCGGAGCCATCTACTTTTAGTCTAAAAGTGGTTAATAGTTCTCGTAGTTGTCGATAGGCTGCATCTAAACCTTGCTTTAACTCGGCTGACACATCGTTAATCGTCAATTTATCTTCTTTTTGTATCGCTTTATTTAACCGTGTTACCTGTATTTTTAAGTAAGATAAAGCTTGCGCTAACGAGTCATGTAATTCACGCGCTATTACTGTGCGTTCCTGCATTAAGGCAAAGCGCCGTACTTGCTCTTCTTCCGATTTCAAACTCAGTGCCAATGCCAGCTGATCAGCAACTGAAGACAACATACGATGTTGCCAAGGCTCTAGGCTATTGCCCGCCGCAACGCGTGCCACCAACACACCATAGCGTTTACGTTCACGCTGCAGTACAAAATGATAATCGCTGCTATGACAATTCTCGGTTATCGCGCCAGTTAAACAATCATTACAGTTAGTTTTGGCACAGGCTTCATCGTCAGTGTCATCTGCTAATACCTGCATATAAGGCTTATTACCTTCCTCAGTAAACAAGCACAGCTCTAAATCAGCTATTTTAACTACCGTTTTTAATTCCGTAATAATATGTTGAAAATCAGTACTGTCTGGTGCGTGTTCACTGATGCGTTGCGAGGTGTTATACAAAAAGCGTAATTTTGTATTGGTATGCTGCAGTACTTCGGTTTGCTCTTCTACCCGCTTTTCTAAATTGCCGTACATATAGGCAATAGAATCGTTCATTTTATTAAAACTATGTGCCAAAGCGCCCAGTTCATCGTTATTTTCTACGGTAATACGATGGGTAAAGTCGCCCATTGCAACCTGCCTAGCACCTTTGGTTAATTGCGCTAACGGCTCTTGCACCATGACTTTTAACCAGTAAATAACGATTGCCGACAGTAAAACAGTTACCAATAATGCGGCTAGCTGTAAGGTACGAAAACTACGTATTTTTTGTTCCGCATCGTGCTGAATGTCACTAACCAGTATCTCTAATAACTCTAGCTGACGCTGCAACGCGGGCTCTATTAGCGCAACATCTATTGGCTGGCGTAATAAAGGCTCGCTTTTTAACCAATGCTGATGAGCAAGTTCAAACTGGCGCATTACCGATTCATTATGCAAAAACCGATTAAACACCGGGTTTTTCCAACTTGCCGTGTAGTGTTGCTGTGCTTTTTCTAGCTCTATCGGATCATCTTGCGCGGCTAGCCAAGCTAAGCGATAACTCTGCATTCGCAGTGAACCAGCAACATTAACCGCATAAGCATCGCTGTCGGTGCGTTCAGATAACCAATACGACACTAATAAAATACCAATGGCTAATGACACAATAAATGCTAAGGCAATATTAATCCGAGTAACGATAGAAAAAGGTCGCATAGCTGCTCCATTACTATAAACGCTGTAAGCATACCCGCTTATGTTACAGATAGCAGGTCAAACCACAGAAATTCTATGTTGCAACCTTAGCTACCCCTTTTTATCTAGCCTAACAATCAAGCGCCACACTGCCTACCCACTGTGGGTAGATGGGCCATGCCAAGCCCGCTTTTGCGCCAATTCCGCCCTACCACCTTTTAGGTATTTTCTTTTTATTTCAATCATTTGGCGCTGTGGCGAGGTTGATCCAAATCAAGCATTATTATGCAGTAATTTCTATAGTGTATAAATCTAAAAGCAAAACCGTCTGTTCATGCAAGAAAAGACCAGGAGTTAACCATGAGTCACCTTCTCGACAAATTGCGTTTTTTTAAAACTCGCAAAGAACCGTTCGCCGACGGCCACGGTGTTACAACTAATGAAGATAGAACCTGGGAGCAAGGCTATCGCCAACGCTGGCAGCATGACAAAGTTGTACGCTCAACCCACGGTGTTAACTGTACTGGCTCATGTAGCTGGAAAATTTATGTTAAAGACGGCTTAGTAACCTGGGAAATGCAACAAACCGATTACCCGCGCACTCGCCCTGATTTACCTAACCATGAACCGCGTGGCTGCCCACGTGGTGCTAGCTACTCTTGGTATATCTACAGTGCCAACCGCTTAAAATATCCTAAAATGCGTAAGCAATTAATGAAGCTATGGCGCGAAGCTAAAGCCGTACATAGCGACCCAGTAGCAGCGTGGGCGTCTATTGTTACTGATCCGGTAAAAGCTAAAAGCTATAAAGAGCGCCGTGGTTTAGGTGGTTTTGTTCGCGCTAGCTGGGATGAAGTAAACGAGCTAATTGCTGCATCAAACGTATACACCACTAAAGAATATGGGCCAGACCGCGTATCAGGCTTCTCGCCTATTCCGGCTATGTCGATGGTGTCTTATGCCGCGGGTGCACGTTACTTATCCTTAATTGGTGGTAACTGTTTAAGCTTCTACGACTGGTATTGCGACTTACCACCGGCGTCACCACAGGTATGGGGCGAACAAACTGACGTTCCTGAATCTGCCGACTGGTATAACTCAAATTATATTATTGTTTGGGGCTCTAACGTGCCGCAAACCCGTACACCTGATGCGCACTTTTTAACGGAAGTACGTTACAAGGGTACAAAAACCTGCGTTATTACACCAGATTACTCTGAAGCATCAAAATTTGGTGATACCTGGTTAGCGCCGCGCCAAGGTACAGATGCCGCCTTAGCGATGGCATTTGGTCACGTTATTTTAACTGAATTCCACGTTAAAAACCCAAGCACCTATTTTACTGACTACATACGGCGTTATACCGATATGCCGATGTTAGTTATGTTAGAGGAGAACGACGGCCGTTTAACCCAAGGTCGCTTCTTGCGCGCTGCCGACTTAGTTGACAACTTGGGTGAAGAAAACAACCCAGATTGGAAAACCATTGGTTTAAATAAAGATGGCCGCTTAACTAGCCCGAACGGTGCTATTGGTTATCGTTGGGGCCAAAAAGGTAAGTGGAACTTACAACAAGAAGATAAAGATGGCGACGTAGAATTACACTTATCGTTAAAAGATAACTGTGATGAATTTGCCGATGTTGGCTTCCCATATTTTGGTGGCGCACCACACGAATATAAATATTTCCAACATACCGCACACAACGATGTGCAAATGCGGAAAATTCCGGCTAAACGCGTACAGTTAGCCGATGGCACTAGTGCCTTGGTTGCTACTGTTTATGACCTAATGCTCGCGCATTACGGTGTCGATAACGGTGTTAATGACCCTAATCGCGCCACTAGCTACTTAGATGACATTCCTAATACACCAGGTTGGCAAGAAGCTATTACAGGCGTTAAACCTGAAGACGTTATTCGTATTGCCACCGAGTTTGGTCGTAATGCCGATAAAACCCGTGGTCGCTCTATGGTGATAGTAGGTGCTGGTTTAAACCACTGGTATCACATGGACATGAACTACCGTGGCATCATTAATATGCTAATGATGTGTGGTTGTATTGGTCAAAGTGGCGGCGGTTGGGCTCACTACGTTGGCCAAGAAAAACTACGCCCGCAAACCGGCTGGACGCCACTGGCCTTTGGTCTTGATTGGCAGCGGCCACCGCGTCATATGAACGGCACATCCTTTTTCTATAACCATTCAAGCCAATGGCGTTATGAAAAACTGAATATGACAGAAATCATTTCACCTTTAGCTAATAAAGAGAAATGGTCTGGCAGTATTATTGACTATAACGCCCGCGCCGAGCGCATGGGTTGGTTGCCGTCTGCACCACAGTTAGGCACTAATCCATTAAAGTTAGCTGCAGAAGCTAAAGCTGCAGGTGTTGAAGTTAAAGACTATGTGTTACAGCAATTAAAAGATCGCAAAATTAAATTTGCTTGTGAAAACCCTGAAGATCCAAAAAACTTCCCACGCAATATGTTTGTTTGGCGCTCGAACTTATTAGGTTCATCAGGTAAAGGCCACGAATATATGCTTAAACACTTATTAGGCACTAAACATGGCTTATTAGGTAAAGACTTAGGTGGCTTTGGTGGTAATAAACCACAAGACGTAGAATGGACCGAAGACGGTGCTGAAGGCAAAGTAGACTTATGGGTAACGCTAGACTTCCGTATGTCAACCACCTGTTTATATTCTGATATCGTGTTACCTACTGCAACTTGGTATGAAAAAGACGATATGAACACCTCGGATATGCACCCGTTTATTCACCCATTAACTGCCGCTATCGACCCAGTGTGGGAAGCGCGTAGTGACTGGGAAATATTCAAAGGCATTGCCAAGGCATTTTCTAAAGCCAGTGTTGGCCATTTAGGCGTTGAAACTGACGTAGTTACCGTGCCAATGCACCATGACACACCAGCAGAACTAGCCCAACCTTATGGCGTTAAAGCCTGGTGGAAAGGCGAATGTGAAGCTATTCCTGGTTTAACCATGCCGCATATCAATACGGTTGAACGTGACTACCCGAATACTTATGCTCGTTTTACCTCCATTGGCCCATTACTAGAAAGTAAAGGTAACGGCGGTAAAGGTATTAGTTGGGATACAAAAGATGAAGTTAAGTTTTTACAGCAATTAAACCGCGTCCACACCGACGAAGGTGTTAACAAAGGCATGGCAAAAATAGACACTGCTATCGATGCCTGCGAAATGATTTTATCTTTAGCACCAGAAACCAATGGTCAAGTAGCAGTTAAAGCGTGGGCAGCCTTAGGTGAACTAACCGGCCGTGACCACACGCATTTAGCCTTACCCAAACAAGATGAAAAAATTCGCTTTGCCGATATTGTTGCGCAGCCGCGGAAAATTATTTCATCACCAACGTGGTCTGGCTTAGAAGACGAACATGTGTCTTATAACGCTGGCTACACCAACGTGCATGAGTTAATTCCATGGCGCACCATTACTGGCCGTCAACAGTTTTATCAAGATCACGAGTGGATGCGTGACTTTGGCGAGCAGCTTTGTAGCTACAAACCACCTATTAACTTGAAAACTGTAGCACCGGTATTAAATAAAAAGCCAAACGGTAATGCGGAAATTGTACTTAACTTTTTAACACCACACCAAAAGTGGGGTATTCACAGTACGTACTCAGACAACTTACTAATGTTAACGCTGTCGCGTGGTGGCCCAATTGTTTGGATCAGCGAAATTGACGCTAAAGCCGCAGGCATTGTTGATAACGACTGGATTGAAGTGTTCAACGTTAACGGCGCCCTAGCCGCTCGTGCTGTTGTGTCGCAACGAGTACCTGAAGGCACCAGCATGATGTATCACGCTCAAGAACGTATCGTAAACATACCAGGTAGTGAGCAAACAGGCACCCGTGGCGGTATCCATAACTCGGTAACGCGAGCAGTAATGAAACCCACTCATATGATTGGTGGCTATGCGCAACAAGCATACGGCTTCAACTATTACGGTACTGTTGGTTGTAACCGCGACGAGTTTGTAGTGTTGCGTAAAATGCACAACGTTGACTGGCTAGATACGAAATAAGGTTGGAGTAAGCAATATGAAAGTTAGAGCCCAAATTGGTATGGTGCTGAATTTAGACAAATGTATAGGTTGTCACACTTGCTCCATTACCTGTAAAAACGTCTGGACCTCGCGTGAAGGTGTTGAATATGCGTGGTTTAATAACGTAGAAAGTAAACCTGGTATTGGTTTTCCTAAAGAGTGGGAAAACCAAGAAAAATGGAATGGCGGCTGGGTACGCAATAAAGCCGGCAAGCTAGAGCTAAAAATTGGTGGTAAACGCCGTATTTTAGCCAATATTTTTGCTAACCCAGATTTGCCAGAAATTGACGACTATTACGAGCCGTTCGATTTTGACTATCAACACTTACATACCGCTGGTGATTTAAAGCACCAGCCGGTAGCTCGCCCGCGCTCACTTATTACTGGTAAGCGCATGGAGAAAATCGAATGGGGCCCAAACTGGGAAGAAATTCTTGGTACTGAGTTTGCCAAACGTAAAGCAGATACTAACTTCAATGAAGTAGTAGAAAAAGACATTTACGGTCAGTTTGAAAAGACCTTTATGATGTACTTGCCACGCTTGTGTGAGCACTGCCTTAACCCAGCTTGTGTGGCGGCTTGCCCGTCAGGTGCCATCTATAAACGTGAAGAAGACGGCATTGTATTAATAGACCAAGACAAATGCCGCGGCTGGCGTATGTGTGTTTCGGCCTGTCCGTACAAAAAAATCTACTACAACTGGAAAACCGGTAAGTCAGAAAAATGTACTTTCTGTTTCCCACGCATAGAAGCTGGGCAACCGACAGTGTGTTCAGAAACCTGTGTTGGCCGTATTCGTTATTTAGGTGTGTTGCTGTATGACGCTGATAAAATTGAATCTGCAGCCAATACACCCAACGAGAAAGATTTATACCAAGCGCAAATTGATATCTTCTTAGATCCGCACGATCCAGAAGTTATCGCCGCAGCTAAAGCCGAAGGTATTGCCGATAACTGGATTAAAGCCGCACAGCGCTCGCCCGTGTATATGATGGCGATGGAATGGAAAGTTGCCCTACCATTACACCCAGAATATCGCACCTTACCTATGGTGTGGTATGTGCCACCACTGTCGCCGATTCAAGGTGCAGTGCAAGCTGGGCACGTGGGTATGAATGGCGAAATTCCGGATGTGAAATCGCTACGTATTCCACTGCGTTATTTAGCTAACATGCTAACTGCCGGTGACGAAGCCCCCGTAGCCCGTGCTTTAGAGCGGATGGTTGCCATGCGCGCCTTTAAACGTGCGCAGCAAGTAGACGGTGTTGAAGATGCCGATGTACTAGCACAGGTCGGCTTAACGCCGGTTCAAGTTGAAGAAATGTATCGCTACATGGCTTTAGCTAACTACGAAGACCGCTTTGTTATTCCAACCAGTCACCGCGCCTATGCCGAAAACGCCTACGACATAAAAACCAGCTGTGGCTTTAGTTTTGGTAATGGTTGTGGTGATGGTAATAACGACGTCAACATCTTTGGCTCTAAAGCCAAAGCGGTTCGCCAAGTTATTCCTGTAGAACTTAAGGATTAAAGCAGATGAAAATTTTTCAGGTTATATCCTTACTATTAGATTACCCAACGCCAGCATTGGTTGAAGCGCAAGCCGATTTATTAGCAATCGTTAGCGAGTCCACTATTAGTGCCGACCTTAAAAGCAAGCTAAGCGAGTTTATTCAAACTCGCTGCGCTAGCGACTTAATGGACTGGCAATCGGATTACGATGGCTTATTTGAACGCGGCCGCTCGCTGTCATTGCTGATATTTGAGCATATCCACGGCGAGTCACGCGATCGCGGTCAAGCTATGGTTAATTTACTTAACCAGTATAAAGAAGCCGGTCTAGATTTAGATAAAAAAGAGCTGCCCGATTACATTCCGCTCTACCTTGAGTTTTTATCAACCCAAGGTGAGCTAAATGGCCAAATCGGTTTAGAAGAAATTGCGCCTATTTTAGCTGTGCTAGCCTGCCGAGCTGAGCAACGAGAAACAAATTACGCAACACTGTTTCATACGTTATTAGCCCTGTCAGAAGCCGAAGTAGATTTACGCGATATTAAAGCGCAAATTTCTAACGAGCAGCGCGACGATACGCCAAAAGCCTTAGACAAAGTGTGGGAAGAAGAGATGGTTACCTTTATGGGTAACGATCAAACTGATTCTGCCTGTGGCAGCGGCAATAAACCAAGCGAAACCCAGCGCAAAGATCAATTCATTCCGCTTAGCACTGACGAGCTTGGTTCTGAACTATTTAAAGAAGCCGCAAACCCGCGCGCTTAAGGAGCATATGATGGCACACCTTAATTTGTTTGCCTTTGGTATTTACCCGTACATTGCCATAGCGGTCATGTTTATTGCTACTTGGATCCGCTACGACCGTGAGCAATACACTTGGAAAACGGGCTCAAGCCAATTGCTGGAAAAAAAGCAATTGCGCCGCGGTAGTATTCCATTCCATATTGGTATTTTAGGTATATTTTTAGGTCACTTTGTCGGTTTATTAATGCCGGCGAATGTTTGGCATTTATTTGGCATCACGCCAGGCATGAAACAAGTGATCGCGGTAGTTGCCGGCGGTATATTTGGTTTAATTTGTTTTTATGGTTTAACCATACTGATTAAACGTCGGCTATTTAATCCACGTGTTCGCGCCAGCAGTGGCACTATGGATATCGTGATTTTATTCCTACTGTATGCGCAATTAATCTTGGGCTTAATCTCTATTACCGTGTCACTAGGTCATATGGATGGTGCAGAGATGCTGAAATTAATGGCGTGGGCGCAAAATACTGCCACCTTTAATAGTACCGCCGCCGTTGCCGCTATTAGCAACGTACACTGGATCTTTAAACTGCACGTGTTTTTGGGCATGACCATATTTTTAGTGTTCCCATTCACCCGTTTAGTGCATATGTTAAGCGTGCCGGTGCAATACTTTACGCGTCAACACCAAATTGTACGGCAGCGTTTTGTTCGCTAAGCAGCTTTGCTAAGCAACAGTAACAAGCTCTAGTGCTAATCTGCTAGGCAGTACCACTGCCTAGCACGATACGCCGCTATATTAGCCAGTAGAGGTTTACCATGATTCAAGTTAACCAAACCACCATACCCGAAGCCACGGTAATGGCAGAAATACAATACCACCCTGCTGCAAGCAAACGCGAAGCCACATTAAAAGCGGCAGAATCTTTAATTATTGGTGAGCTATTTCGCCAACGCGCCAAAGCATTAGGTATTACCGTAAAAAGTGAGCTAAACATTGCCAGCGACGATAATTTCTTAGATGCGTTAATCGAGCAAGAAGTGCATATTCCCAAAGCCTCTGATGCCGAGTGCGAGCAATATTACAACTTAAACCCACAACGTTTTCACAGCTCGCCATTATTAGAAGTTAGCCATATTTTACTAGCGGCGGCGCCGGAAGATCACAAAGGCCGCATTGAAGCGAAAATCTTGTCTGAGCAAATTATTGAGCAATTACAACAAGGCGCTAGTTTCGCCGAATTAGCTAAGCACTACTCTATTTGCCCATCTAAAGCCACAGACGGTAGTTTAGGCCAAATAAGTAAAGGCCAAACCGTAGCCGAGTTTGAACGGCAAATATTCACCGCAGAAACTGGGCTAATGACACAAGGTGTAGAAAGCCGTTACGGCATTCACGTAGTGTATATCGCCCGCAAAGTAGCCGGTAACTTACTACCTTACAGCGCAGTACAGCTTAAAATTGCCGAATATTTAAATGAAAAAGTACGGCGTAAAGCCGTAGCGCAGTACATTCATACGCTAATTGTTAACGCCGAAATTGACGGTTACGACTTTAACTTATCAGACTCACCGTTAATGCAATAAAACATTGTTAAAACAATAAACGGTTAATCAAACCAAGCCAGCAGTTAAATGCTGGCTTTTTGCTTAAAGGCGCTTAGAGGAAACAATTTAATGATGATATAGCACTTGCAAAAGCTGGGGATCTATCTAATTTACTATCCGGAATTAGTTGACCACTACAGTTTTTAAATATGACACATCCCCAGCCCACACCTGGTTTGGGCCTAACGGGTTAAAATTCATGTTCAATAAATTATTCGCTACAGCATCACTGTATTTCCGCTTTGTTGTGACTTTGTAAGCGATACGCTGCTTAACGACTAAACCCAACCGTTTCATCAAGCCAATGACACGATGCCGGCTAACATCAAAGCCTTCTTTGCGAAGCTTTTTCCCAAGCTCACGGCTACCCAGACTGTCTCGACTATCTTCAAAAAGCGCCTTCGCCCTACGATGTAAATTCAGTGTTTGTGCACTGATAATTATCGCGGGACGTTTTCGCCAAGCATAGTATGCAGATTTGCTAACGCGCATCACTTTACACGATATGGCAACTGGGTACTGCTTACCTAAACTTTTGAGAAATGAATATTTTATTTCATTTCTTTTGCGAAAAACGCTGAAGCCTTTTTTAATATTTCGCGCTCCATTAGCAAGCGTTTATTGTCTTTTCTGAGCTGAACGAGTTCAGCCCGCTCATCCTTCGACAACTCTGAATCTTCATCTTGTTGTTTAAACTTCGCTACCCAGTTATAAAGTAGCTTATCAGTGATATTCAGTGAGGCGGCAGCCTCAACAACTGAGTAACCTTGCTCAATCACCAGCGCCACCGCTTCTTGCTTAAAATCGTTTGGATATTGTTTGTTAGTACGTTTAGTCATTTTATACCTCAATAATTGGATATTATCCTTTATTGAAGTGTCCGGCTAATTCAACCACAACAGGATTCTAAATCCTTATTTAATTGAAAGTGGTACCTACCGAAGCTGCACCTCTGTAATCAGAAACATTGATCATAAGATATTATATATAGCTCCGAAACATAC
This sequence comes from Rheinheimera sp. D18, assembly GCF_004345025.1. Lineage (GTDB taxonomy): Bacteria > Pseudomonadota > Gammaproteobacteria > Enterobacterales > Alteromonadaceae > Alishewanella > Alishewanella metallidurans. The sequence goes on from NZ_CP037745.1 coordinate 1,956,207, forward strand.
TGATGTCCTAGAGTTAGTTGATGATCTTATTCGTTACATTAATACTCCTCAAACTGATCAGTTGGTAAAGGCTATAAATGCTTACGTTACCTTTCTAAAAATACATCCATTTACTGATGGAAACGGCAGAACTGCCAGAGCGTTATTTGAATCGATAGCAAAGAAAGAGGCTAGGTACTTTGTCCATCTTTCGATTTTTAGGCTGGGTAGCGCCCCTTCTCTTTATGATGCCATGTTGAATTGTGGGTTGAATGAAGGGAAAACCGCACATCAAAGCAGTTTTTTTAAAGAATACCTCTCGTGGTCTAACTTATTCAAAAAAGAATGTGTAGGCCATACTAAAAAGTGCATTCGCTATTTATTAAACTCCATTAATGAGTTCGAGTTATGTGATGGTTTTATATTGTTTCTAAAAGCTTTCTGGTCAAACCCAGTTTTAAGTTACCGCCGAATTTTATCAGTCGATTTAAATAATAATAAAAAAATAGATAAATGGCTATTTCTGATGTTAAACAAGGAGTTTTTGTCAATTAGACAAGCTAAAGGCGTGAAAGGTGCTGTATTCGAGAGCAATTTCATTGTTAATTTTTATAAAAAAATCGATGATCTAGTATTGATAGGGAAAAATAATGAGTTTTAATCTAAGTAAAGTTGCAATAGCAACAATGTGTATGTTTTCAACTATCACATTAGATAGTACGGCAAGGAACGTATTATCGGCACCTGAGCTTGATATTGGGGAAGCCAGTTTGGCGTTAGTTAGTGGGCTGAGGTGGGGAGTCACAAAAGCTCAAGCCTGTGCAGGTGGAGCTTCTTATAGTGACTGTTATAGTGACATTGAACACTTTGAAATCATATACACCCCACCTTCAGATAATTGGGACTGGGACTATGACCCATTTGAAGGGATGGATTACGGCGACCCGAATTATGACAACGAATATGATGCAGGCGGCCAAGGTGGAGGTGATGGCCAATTTACTGCAAGCACAACACCGTTGATGACAGAGCACTCAAAACGCGATGTCGCACTTGCGGTATCGAATATTCTGACTGAGCTCCAATCATTGAAACTTCAACTTTCTGGTCTAATCAGTGCCAATGATATGGCTAAGCTAAATAGAATGATAAGTGGTGCGCAACAATGGTTAAATTTACTTAATAGCACTGTCCAATTGAGCGAACTCGTAATCGAAGAAAATTACAACGCTGCGTTTGCAGAATTTGGAGGGCTACTAGCTGGCGTCGTGGTGTACTCAGGCGTCTCGATAGCTCTTGGAGCCATTACAGCTCCAGCAATTGCTGCTATGTTGGCTGGATTGGGAGCCTATGGTGTCGCAAATATGGTCGAAGGGCATCTTAATACATTGATGCTAGCTGATATCTTTGATGATTTATTAAATACCTCTTTAGAAAATCTGCTTCGCTATGAAGACCGTCATGGAGACACCTTTTCCGAATCTTGGAGTAGATTTAAATGTTCATACGGACATTGTACTCAAATTCCTCCTATCATCTTAGATTTAGATGGAGACGGATTAGAAATGACATCTATTAAAGCATCTAGAGCTTTTATGGATTTTGATAATGATGGTTATTACGAAAAGCTGTCCTGGGTAAATGGCGACGACGGGATACTCTTTCTCGACCTGAATAATTCTGGCACGTTAGACCAGTATAACGAATTTGCGCTTGCATCACATGCAGGGCCCAAAATGTCAGATTTAGATGGTCTCAGAACTTTCGATAGTAATAAAGATAATTTGTTTAATGAGTCTGATGAAGCCTTTTTTAAAGCTGGCGTTTGGGTAGATAAAAATGCAAATGCGAAAGTCGATAAGGGTGAGACTTATAAGCTATCCGATTTAGGAATCGTAAACCTGACGCTTGGTAAAAACGGTATACATGGTAATGTGGGTGACTCAACATACTTGGACAAGATGTCATTTGACATGGTAATGCGTACTGGTCAATTTGTGACGAATGACGCATTCAACGTCGTTGTCACTGCAACGTATTATGGACGACGTGTCCAAAAATTAAGCAATGGAGTTAGGATTATTAGTCAAGAAACTGGACAGAAATATTTAGATTTAAGAAAAATTAAAGAAGACGTTTCATTTATTTTAGGGGCTGACTCTTTTGAAGGCATAAGCGATTTCAGTGCTGTTCGGACTGGGGTAGGAAATGATAATATTACCATTTCGACAGATATTAGTTCATTAGTAAAAGCTGGGAAAGGGAATGATAAGGTGTCCGGTGGAGTTGGAAATGACCGAGTTTTTGGTAATGCTGGGAATGATGAACTGTTTGGAGGCAATGGGAAAGATACGTTATACGGAAATACAGGTAACGATTTATTATTTGGCGGTGCCGATGATGATGGCCTGTTCGGTGGCGGTCATGATGACGAACTAAATGGTGGAGATGGTAATGACTATCTCCACGGTGGTCCTGGGCGAGATACATTTGTCTTGAGTTCAGGATTCGACACTGTTGCAGATTTTAACGTCAAAAAGGATAAATTGAAAGTTCTGGGTATTGCTGCTGGTGATGCTGAAAAGATGATTAAAACAGCAAAAGACACTCAGCATGGCGTAGTTATCACGAGTAATTTAGGGAGAATGATTTTATTGAACGTAAAGTCTTCTGATTTAACATTCGATAATTTTGTTACTAACTAGAAAATTAAGTGGCGCTCATCCCTGAACCAACAGGTCAGGGATGAGCAAATGGAGTTAATATGGAACTGATTTTTAATAGAAGTAAGAAGTCTATATTTATTGCAATATTTCTGCTTTTTCCTTTTTTTCTACTTAGTTTGAAAATGATTTTTAATTTACTGGTTTATGACCTTCAACCTGTGTCTGAGAAATACTACGCGGCATATCCAACCTCTGTTATTCTAGGATTAATACTCTACATTATTTTCTTTAACGAAATAAAAAATAAAGGAAAATACTTAACGTTTAATTACGAAGGCTTTGGAGCAGGATTAAATAAAAGTGATTTTTTCAGTTGGGAAAATGTAAGCCTTGTCCGTTTAAATACTCATCAACATACTATCAGTTTATATAGACCAAACGAGATAATTATAATAGAACAACGTTTAGGAGAGTATTCCGTAGATTACGAAAAACTTTCGTTGTTACTAGAAAAGGTAAGCGCTAAACATATGTTTAAATTTGAGGTTTTTTAATGCCCTGTCCAAACTGCCACTCATTTAAGTTTTCGCTAAAGATGTTTGGGCGTGAAGGAACCGTCTGTAGTAAGTGTGAGTGCTTGTATATTACATTCTTCTCGTTGAATAGGTTCTTTGCAGCTGTAGCGATTATAGCTGTGTTGTATTTTCTGTTAAAATACGTAATCGGTGTAGAGTTTAGAAACATTGACACAGGTTTTATTATACTAATAAGTGCATTTATTTCAGTAAAAAGTAAAGTGGTGAAATTGCCTGGTTAAGTCGAGACCAATACAGCTTATTCGTTTTATTTGGCGTTATTACAGCCGCTTTACTTGTTACTCTTTACAAAAAAGTAACGGCTGCAACCGGCACATATCGGCTGTTTCTATCTAATCCTGATGGCCTAACGTGATACTGTACTGAGCTATAACGCTCGGTATAGCCGCGTTGCTCGGTATTAATATTAGCCAGTTTATGTAACTCGTTTGTCGCACGCTGTGCGGTATAGCCCACTACATCGGCAATAATTTGCTCTATTGGCGCAACTTCAATCACAACCTGTCTGTCAGCACTCACCGAAGTCGCTGAACACATTAGCATTGTTGCTAATAACAATTTTTTTAACACTGCTGATTGCATAGCAAATACCTTATTCGATGATAAAGCGGCCATTGTTACCGATGCAGCTGAATCGCTCCTGAAGCGGCTTACTCCTGAGGGGGTAAGCAGGTCACTAAAACCGCGCCTTAGCGCCCTATGCGCTATTCAACTAAGGCTAAAACTTGATCTAGATCAAGCTTTTTACGGCCAAGCAGATTAAGCTAAAACACAACATATAGTGCAAATATTAAATAACAACACTAGATGAAGGGTTTTATGCTTAACTTTACTGACGAAAACATTGTATTTCAGGAAGTGCCAGATGAAGTGTCACTGGCGTTTACCATTAGCGGTTGCCCTGTTGGCTGCAAAGGCTGCCACAGCAGCTACAGTTGGAATGCTAACCAAGGCACGCCGTTAACCACTGGTTATTTTCAGCAGCGCTTACAAAGCTATCAAGGGCTGATTAGCTGTGTATTGTTTTTAGGCGGCGAGTGGCATCACGATGCCTTAGTCGAGCTATTACACATTGCCCAATCTGCTGGGCTAAATACCTGCTTATACACCGGCTTAGATCAAGTTTCCGCCAAGCTTAAAAACCGTCTTACCTATTTAAAAACCGGCCGCTGGCTCGCAGAGCTTGGCGGTTTAGATAGCCCGAACACTAATCAAAAATTTATTGATTTACGCTCAGGCCACTGCCTAAACCATCGTTTTATTCGTTAATAACCAGCTGAGGGATCATTCATGCACGCGCTTAATTCTAACCAAATTCAACATAAGCTTAACTTTATCGATAAATACTTAAAGGCTAATAATGCTGCCGATGGCTCTACTTTAGATGCCAATGCCAACGTAACGCAAAAAAATATTGCTACGCTTGAAGCCGAAATAATGAAAGACCATTTTATTCAGGTGAATAGAGCTTTAGTCAGTAAAAAAATTAGCCAGCTATTCGGCCAAGACTTAGCAGTAGAATATGTAAGGCAAATAGAACAACATGAAATTTATGTGCATGATGAAACCAGTTTAAAACCGTATTGTGTGTCGGTAACTATGTATCCATTTTTGCGTGATGGTTTAACCAAGCTGGGTGGTGAGTCTAAAGCGCCTAAGCATTTAGAATCCTTTTGCGGCTGCTTTGTTAACTTTGTTTTTGCCGTGTCTAGCCAGTTTGCTGGTGCGGTGGCAACGGTAGAGTTTTTAACCTATTTCGACTACTTTGCCCGTAAAGACTATGGCGACAATTACCTAAACACCCACCGTAAACAAATTGAAAACCATCTACAGCACGTGGTGTATGCATTAAACCAACCTGCAGCAGCTCGCGGCTACCAAAGCGTATTTTGGAATATTTCGGTGTACGACCAGCATTACTTCGATAGTATGTTTGGTAACTTTGTGTTTCCCGATTTTGTTAAGCCAGAATGGCAATCAGTATCAGCTTTGCAGCAATTTTTCTTAAGCTGGTTTAATGCCGAGCGCGAAAAAACTGTACTCACCTTCCCTGTGGTTACCGTAGCCATGTTAACCGAAAACGGTAAATGTAAAGATCAGGCCTTTGCTAATGATATGGCCAAAGAGCTAGCCGCCGGTAATGCGTTTTTTGTTTATCAGTCAGACAATGCCGACTCGCTCGCTAGCTGCTGCCGATTACGCAGCGAAATTAGCGATAACACCTTCTCTTATTCGTTAGGGGCTGGCGGCGTGGCTACCGGTTCAATTAACGTAATTACTATTAATATGAACCGGCTTATTCAAGACGGCCGTGATATTGCGACAGAAATAAGCAAAATTCATAAATACCAAGTGGCCTATCGCAAATTGATGGAAGAGTACAAAGACGCGGGGTTACTAACGGTGTATGACGCCGGTTTTATTTCGCTTGATAAGCAATTTTTAACCATTGGTATTAACGGCATGGTTGAAGCGGCTGAATCGCAAGGTATCACCGCAAGCAATAACCCAGACTATATTGCCTTTGTGCAACAACAGTTAAAGGTTATTTTCGACGCCAACAAAGCGGCCAAAGCTGAATATGGTTATATGTTTAACACCGAATTTGTACCAGCAGAAAACCTTGGTGTTAAAAATGCGAAATGGGATCGCGAAGACGGCTACATTGTTAAGCGCGACTGCTATAACTCATATTTTTATGTCGTTGAAGATGATAACTGCAACACCTTAGATAAATTTCAAATGCATGGCCGCCAGTTACTCGACTATTTAGATGGCGGCTCGGCGCTGCATCTAAATTTAGAAGAACGCTTAGACCAAGCTGGTTACTTAAACTTGTTAAATATTGCGGCGAATACTGGTTGTAATTACTTTTGTATCAATGTAAAAATTACCATTTGTAATCAGTGCGAAACTATTGATAAACGCACGCTATGCGCCTGCCCACGCTGCGGGAGCAAAGATATTGACTATGGCACCCGAGTTATTGGTTACTTAAAACGTGTATCAGCCTTTAGCAGCGGCCGGCGTTTAGAGCATAGCTTGCGCCATTACGAGCGCACCAGTAGCGATATAACCGCACATAAACCACTGACAATGCAACGCCAAGCTTAACTTAATTTAGCTTAGCTTAGCGCACTAAGCCGCCGTATTGCCCAGCTACTAGGCAATACGGCTTAAATTTACCATTAACTAATTTAATATAAAAACGACAACTATTTTCGCTAGATTACTAAGCAAATAGTGTGGGTTTAAACATCGCTAAATAAAAAATACCCGCCAACTGCAGTAATGCAAGTATGGCAGTAACGGAGCGCACCACGGCACTTAGTGTTGGCTTTAACGCCATGATGCCAAAAAGGATATAGCCAATAAGCAGTAAAATTTTAAAGCCTAACCACTGATGGGCAAAAGGCTGCCACGGGCCAATAGCTAACAAGGTAAAAGCCATGGTTAACAATAAGGTATCATTGATATGCGGCAAACGCCGCCACTTGCTATTACGCCAACCGGGCTTGCCGGCCACATCGAGAGCTAAACGCAGCATAAATAATGTGGCGCTTAAATAGGCAAAGGCCATATGCCAATGCTTGACGGGTAAATAAAACTCCATTGCAGCGCCTTTAACAAAGCTATTTTCGCCGCACCTTAAACTAAATGCGCCAACCTGCCTATACAACTAAAGGGGTAGTTTACACCCTGCACCAATAGCATATAGGGTGAATGCAACCCAGATGGTAAAATAAACCCAAATTAAGTTAGGTTTAAATTACCCAGAAAACATTAGACCCCTTATTTAACCAGTAAAAACAAAGCTGTAAATGTCGGCCTAGTTTTTGCTTATACAACAAAAGCTAGGTAAGTACCTGGTAGTAAGTAAAAAAACAGGAGTGAAACATGACACTTTGGCGCGAATTTTTTGGGATCAGGAGGCAGTATGGCTGCATATCGTAAACTCTGGTGGGTGTTAATTTGCACCTTGGCAATAACCTTTGGCTTTTTAGGTTATTTTGGTACGGAAGTATATCGTTCGGCGCCGCCTATTCCGGCAAAGGTAGTTAACGCGCAAGGCAATGTGGTAATGACCAATGAGACCATTTTAAATGGTCAAACCGCATGGCAATCTGTTGGTGGTATGCAGTTAGGTTCTATCTGGGGCCATGGTGCTTATCAAGCGCCAGATTGGACTGCTGATTGGTTACACCGTGAATTGCTCGCCTGGTTAGAACTAGCCGCACAGGACACCTATAGCGCGAGCTATGCGTCATTAACCCCTGCGCAGCAAAACGGCTTACAGTTTGAATTAAAGCAAGCCTATCGCACTAATACTTATGACGTAGCATCTGATACGTTGCAGTTAACTGACCGTCGCATAACAGCCATTGAGCAAACCGCTGAGCACTATATTGCGCTATTTGGTGACGACCCAACGTTAACCGAAACTCGCAATAACTATGCGATGAAAAACAATACGCTACCTTCATTGTCTCGTCGCCAAGAGATGACACAGTTTTTCTTCTGGACGGCATGGGCCGCATCTACTGAGCGCACACCAGATGCAGCAACCTATACCAACAACTGGCCGCATGAGCCGTTAATTGATAATAAGCCGACGGCTGAAAACCTAATATGGTCTTTAATCAGTATTATTATATTAATAGCCGGTGTTGGCGCACTAGTATGGGCGTGGGCTTTCCTTCGCAAACATGATGATGAACAGCCGGTATCGCCTAAAAAAGATCCTATTGCTAGCCTTAAACTAACGCCGTCACAAAAGTCGTTAGGTAAATATATTGTAGTAGTAGTTGCGCTATTTACACTGCAAGTGTTCTTGGGTGGTTTTACCGCGCACTATACTGTTGAAGGTGACGGCTTCTATGGCTTAAATACCACTGAGTGGATCCCTTATACTTTAGCCCGTACTTGGCACTTACAAGCCGCCATGTTCTGGATTGCCACCGGCTTTTTAGCCGCAGGCTTATTTTTAGCGCCGATTATCAACGGTGGTAAAGATCCTAAGTTCCAAAAACTCGGTGTCGACATACTGTTTTGGGCATTGGTGGTGTTAGTTGCAGGCTCGTTTGCCGGTAACTACTTCGCTATTATGCAAATAATGCCGCATGAATATAGCTTCTGGTTTGGTCATCAGGGTTATGAGTACATTGATATTGGCCGATTCTGGCAGATCATTAAATACATCGGAATCTTATTCTGGTTAGTATTAATGCTGCGCGCCATCGTTCCGGCGCTTAAAGCACCAGGTGATAAAAACCTATTGGCTTTATTTGCCGCATCAGTTATCTGTGTTGGTATGTTCTACGGTGCCGGTTTATTTTACGGCGAGCGTACACATTTATCAGTTATGGAATACTGGCGTTGGTGGGTAGTTCACCTGTGGGTAGAAGGCTTCTTTGAAGTGTTCGCCACGGTATCTTTAGCCTTTATTTTCCATAGTATGGGCTTGGTATCACGCACTATGGCTACCAGTGCTAGTTTAGCCTCAGCATCGTTATTTATGCTGGGTGGTATTCCTGGTACGTTCCATCACCTGTACTTCTCAGGCACTACTACACCGGTAATGGCTGTTGGCGCTACCTTTAGTGCGCTAGAAGTTGTACCTCTAGTAGTGTTAGGTTATGAAGCCTTTGAACAATGGCGTATGAAAAATCAGGCACCGTGGATGGCTGACTTAAAATGGCCTCTGATGTTTTTTGTTGCGGTATCGTTTTGGAATATGCTTGGTGCCGGTGTGTTAGGCTTTATGATTAACCCACCTATCGCGCTTTACTATATTCAAGGCTTAAACACTACACCAACCCATGCTCACGCGGCACTGTTTGGTGTATATGGTTTCTTAGCCTTAGGTTTCTGTTTATTGATACTGCGTTATATTCGCCCGCAGCTAAAATTTGATGAAAAACTAATGAAAACCGCCTTCTGGTGGATGAACGGTGGCTTGGTACTTATGCTATTTACCAGCTTGCTACCTATTGGTTTTATTCAGTTTTATGCCAGTGCTAGCCAAGGCTTATGGTATGCCCGTAGCGAAGCCTTTATGCAAAGTGATTTACTGCATACGCTACGCTGGGTTCGTACCATCGGTGACGTTATCTTTATCGTTGGTGCGTTAGCGGTAAGCTGGCAGGTAGTTAAAGGTGTGTTTAATACTAAAGCTGCAGAGCAGAAGCTTTAACCACTAAGTTAGGCATAAAAATTATAAGACACCACGGCCTTTGCTGTGGTGTCTTTTTTTAAATTCTTTATAATTGCCGCCCTTGCTCGCACATTCTGGACACTTAGGTGCAAACCAACGTTAAAAACCTGCTTCGCAACCTTGCCGCACAGTTAGGATTAGTTAAACAAGACAGCCAAACATTATCAGCCATTCCGCTTAGCGAACGCTTAAAAGTAGCGTTAGCGGCTTTTATTGCCCTGTTTGTGGTTACCTTTACCTGCTTACAATTAGCCGATACTACCAGTACTGTCGTGTTACTCGCTTCTATGGGCGCATCATCAGTATTGCTATTTGGTTTACCTAACAGCCCGCTCGCTAAACCTTGGTCGTTTGTCGGTGGCCATTTAATTTCGGCTACGGTTGGCCTCATTTGCTCGCACTTATTTACTGATTTAGCACTAATGGCCGCCACCACTATTGGTTTAGTGCTATTTGTTATGTACATTTTTGAGTGTATGCATCCGCCCGGCGGCGCTACCGCCTTAGTACCGGTTATTGCTGCCAGTGATAAAATTTTAGGCTATGATTTTTTGCTGTATCCGGTAGCGCTTAGCGTGTTTGTCATGCTGGCGGTATCACTAGTATTAAACAAAGTGTTGTTAAAACGTGGCTTACAAAAGCCCAGCCAAAAATTCGACCCCGTGCATTTGCATCATGATAAATCACCGTTAAAACGCCTAGGCTTACAAACCGAAGATTTACTTAGCGCACTTAATAGCTTTGACACAGTAATTGACGTAAGCGAACAAGACTTAGAACGCTTATATCGCCAAGCACAGTTAAATGCGTATCAACGTAAAAGTGGTGAAATTCGCTGTCGCGATATTATGTCGCGCGACCTTATTACCGTAACCCCCGACACTGCCGTTGCTAGCGCATGGCAACTGCTGCGTAAACATAAAATAAGTATGCTGCCCGTAACCGATAGCAATACGCAGTTACTAGGTGTTATCGCCACCGTCGATTTTCTGAAAAACTTAAAGGTGCCGCATTACTGGGGTTTATTGCGTCATCTCAATAACTTATTACTGAAAAACCGCCACAACAAACACTACAAACGTAAAGTAGAAGAAATTATGGTGAGTAACCTTACCGTAGTGCATGAAGATGACCATATTGTCGCTTTGGTACCCATATTATCTGATCAGGGTTTACACCATATTCCGGTGCTTAATGCCCAGCAACAACTGGTGGGTATTATTACCCAATCTGATCTAATTGCTGCACTCTTTAGCAACCAAGTTGCCAGTGCTTAACACTAAGGAACTTACCGCAACAACAAGCGGTGGTCATACCACCCATTCAGAGGTATAGCCACTACTCCCAACTACCATTATTCACCCTGCCTATTTACATTATCATTGCAACTAATAGCTCAGTAGTCGTTCAATGATAAGAGGTAACCTATGAAAAATTTAGCCATATCGCAACTTGCAGCAGGCATTTTACTTGGGCTGGCATCAGTGGCCGCTTGCGCAGCGCCCACATTAAAACATCCCAGCGAATTTATTATTGATGGCATGGTGTTTGGCATGCCTAAGGCCAAAGTTTATACCGAAGATTACCAAGGCCCAGCTGTGGTTGGTGACTACGTTACGGCATTACCAAATTTGAAAAAACTCGACTATCGCGGCAATCGAGAACACCAAGTACGAATGGACGTATTTGCCCAGCAAGTAGAAGTTGCGCCAGGGCAAAGCTATGCCGCTTGGTCATTTGGCGGTTCAGTACCCGGGCCAACATTGCATGTGCGTGAAGGCGACCGCGTGGTATTTACCATGAAAAACCGTTCGGACGAAGAAGTATCGGTCACTAACCCCATTAAAGGTGGTGCGCCTTACTTTGCGCAACTGCAAGCTAACTTATACCAAAACAATAAACCGGTAATAAGCCCCATGCCGCACTCAATGGACTTTCATGCCGGCACAGTAGCCGCTGATGATAAATGGCAAAGCATAGCCCCAGGTGAAACCATTCAGTTTGAATGGGTTGCCAACTATCCCGGCGTTTATATGTACCACTGCGGCACACCAAGCGTGCTAATGCACACAGCCATGGGCCAGTATGGTGCGGTAGTGGTATCACCGAAAAATGGTTATCCAACAGATAAAAAAGTGGACCATGAATATGTCATCGTGCAATCCGAGTTTTATCTAGAAAAATTTGAAAATAACTACATTTACAATCACGACGCGGCCATGGCGCGCAACCCAAGCCACGTTACCTTTAATGGCCATGTTAGTGCGTTATCCGATACACCATTAAAAGCCAATGCTGGTGATCGGGTGCGTATTTATATGCTAAACGCTGGGCCAAGCGGTACCTCTAGCTTCCACGTTATTGGTGCCATTTTTGACCGCGTTTGGTACGAAGGCAATATTGAAAACGAATGGCGTGGTATGCAAACCGTGTTACTTGGCGCCAGCAACAGCGCAGTAATGGAGTTTATTGTGCCAGAAGCCGGAGTATATAAATTGGTAGACCACGAGTTTGCCGATGCCGAACGCGGCGCAGCTGGCGCATTAGTCGCTGGGCCGCGTAAAGCCAAGTAAATGCAGAGGTGCCTACTGATGAAAGCATTAATAACAACGCTAGCTTTTGCCCTTAGTACTGTCGCAGTTGCTGCCGATACTGTTGTCATTGACGCAGGCACCTTTAAACCAGCAATTAGGCTTAATAAAACAGAACAAAATATAAACATTGCTGCTTTTGCCTTAGACCGTAACTCGGTGTCAGAGCAGCAGTTTGCTAATTTTGTGCTAGCTAACCCACAGTGGCAACGTAGCCAAGTACCGATTATTTTTGCCGATAAAGATTATTTACGCCATTGGCAAGATGAAGTAACACCGGCCCACTCTGCCAACGCAGATACGCCAGTAACACGGGTATCTTGGTTTGCCGCCCGCGCTTATTGTCAGGCGCAAGGCGGCCGCCTACCCACACTAAATGAATGGGAATACAGCGTACAACAGTGGCGCGAACAGCAACAATTATCCGACGCTAACTATGCCAAGCTGGTATTTAGCTGGTTTAGCAACCCGCAGCAAACCCTGTTTGCCGAGCAAATAACGGCTGGGCCAGCAGGTTTAATAGGCAAAGTTAATGAATGGGTTGACGATTTTCAGCTACTGCTCACCAATGGTGATGACGTAGACGCCCTTAGTGGTTCGTGTGGTGACACTGCTCGCTTTATGGCCGAGTTTGATACCGCGCACTACGCCAGCTTTTTACGCTATCAATCCCGCAGCAATTACCGCCCACAAAGCACTACCAGCACTCTGGGCTTTCGTTGTGCTTACTCAGTAAGGAGCAACAAATGAATAAACTAGTATTAGCCGTAAGTTTAGCGGCAGCATTTGGTATAACCACCAACGCTGTGGCACAGCAACGCGATGCGCATAGCCAACATCAGGCCGCTGCTACACATAACGAACATAACGAACATAACGCGCACACTATGCACCATACTGCGCTTAAACCTGCAGCGGTTAATTTTGACGACTCGCTGTATCACTTTAACGCCAACTGGCAAAGCCAACGCCAGCAGCATGTTCAGTTAAGCCAGTTTCAAGGCAAGCCAGTAATTATCAGCATGATTTACGGTAATTGCCGTACCGCCTGCCCGCTTTTGGTATTAGATGCTAAAACGCTGATTGAAGCCTTACCTGCGCAGATACGCGCCGATATTAACGTGGTGTTTGTTAGCTTTGACCATGAACGCGATCAGCCACAGGCTTTAGCCGAATACGCAGAGCGCGTGGGCGCACTGGACGATAACTGGCATTTTTTACATGGCGACGCTAACGACATTCGTACCCTCGCAGCCCTGCTTGGTATTAGATACAATAAAAACGATGACGGTAATTTTAACCACAGTAATGTGCTAACCGTGCTTGATCAAGAAGGCCGCATTACCGCACGCCAAGAAGGTTTACGCCAAGATCCAGCACCCGCTGTAGCGCGCATTTCACAACTTATGCACCATTAAGAGGTAAAACTTATGAAACTCCTACTCTCTGGACTCGCCGCCCTCGCCCTTATTTTTACTTTACCAGCACAAGCTGAAGGCAATGCCGAGGCTGGCCAAGCCAAAGCCGGTATCTGTGCCGGTTGTCATGGCCGCGATGGTAATAGCCCAATGCCGAAGATGTACCCAACACTCGCCGGACAAAGCAGTGACGAGCTACAAGCTAAGTTGCATGCTTATCGTAAAGGTGAAGGCAGCGGGCCTATGGTTGCATCTATGATTGCCATGGCTAAACCACTGAGCGAAGAAGATGTTGCTAATTTAGCCGCCTACTTTAGTCAGCAACAACGTCGTTAAACGTCAATTAAATAAAAAACACCGCAACATTTGCGGTGTTTTTTATGCCTATTTTAACAACATAGTTAACCTGTCAAATTAAGCCAACTTAAACCGGTTAACTAACATTTGTAACTGCTCAGCTAAATCGGCTAGCTCATGGCTAGTGCTGGCCATTTGTGTTGCACCGGCGCTAGTTTGTGCAGCAACATCACTAATGCTAAGTATTTTGCGATTAATATCTTCAGCGACGGTACTTTGTTGCTCAGCAGCCGAGGCTATTTGCATATTTTTGTCATTAATACTGTTAATACCTAACAACACACTGGCGAGTATTTCTCCGGTTTCAGCCACCTTATCACTGCCCTCGTGCGCTTGGTCTAAACTTAAACGCATGGCATCCGAGGCTTTTATCGCGCCTTGCTGCAATACTTCTATCATGCGTTGAATGTCGCCGGTCGATTGTGCCGTACGCTGCGCTAACGTTCTAACTTCATCCGCCACCACAGCAAAACCACGGCCTTGCTCTCCAGCACGCGCGGCTTCTATGGCGGCGTTTAGCGCCAATAAGTTAGTTTGGTCGGCAATACCACGAATTACGTCAAGCACAGAAGCGATGGCTTCACTGTCGTGTTTAACACTATCAATTACCGTCGCGGTGCTATCTACCTGAGCCGACAAACGCTCAATCAGTTTAATCGTTTGCTCTAGCTTAGTTTGGCCGTCTGCCGAGCCTTGCTGCACGGTTTCAGACAGCTCTGCCGCTTCTGCCGTGCTGCTGGCCACATCGCGCACAGTTGCGCTCATTTCATGCATGGCAGTAGCTACCATTTCGGTATCTTGTTGCTGCTGTTGCACGCCTTTACTGGTTTGCAAGGTTACCGCTGACGACTCTTCTGCCGCAGTAGCAATTTGAGCGGTAGCTGCACCAATTTCATTAAGTATGCGCTGTAGCTCTTGCGCCATAGTGTTGGTACTTTGGGCAATACGGCCAAACTCATCTTTACTTGCATAATTACTACGTACGGTTAAATTACGCTGCGATAACGCAATTATCGTCGTTTCGATACTGTGTACCGCTTCAGCAATACTGCGCACAGTAATAGTGGCTACCGTTGCCAGTAGGCTAACAATTAACACTATTGCTAAGGCAAATAGCCATAATTTACGTTGTGCTTGCTGATAAAGCTGCATCGCCTCAGCAACAATATGTTGGCTTAACAGCTGTTCAAACTCGCTCATTTTTGCCAAGCGCAGCGTGGCTAAATCAAACCATTGGCCACCATCAACCTGTAAGCTTTGTTCCAATGGCGACGTAGTTGTAAGTTGCTGCAAGCGTGTAACTTCAGTAAAACTATTATGCTGGCTTAGCTGTTGCCAAGCGCTTAACTGCACTGGGCTAAGCATGCGGGTAAAGTTCTCGTAATACGCATTAAAAGCGCCCATATTGCTGCTAACCCGCGCTAGCAATGCACTGTTGGCACTACCACGGTTGAATACTTCACCTAAAATAGCGCGTTCGCGGCCAGCGCGTTCTTTCATTTGGGTGAACTGGTTTAATGTTGCCAGCTGTTGCGCCATGCCTAAATGCGTTACCTCGCTTTCTAGCTTTTGGTTTACGTTAATTAATGCACTAATTAAGGCGGTATAACGTTCGGCCGACAAGGCACCCGTAATAGCTAACTTATCTACCTGGCTGCGCAGCGCCGATAATTGTTGTAACTGTTGCTGTGCCGCTTGCAGTTGCGGCTGCTTTAGCGCAAAAAAAGCCTGTAGTTGCTGATCACTTTGCTGGCGAAGTTGCACCACCCGCTGCTTAAGCTTGTTACCAGAACTCGCTAAGAACACCCCGCTTGCACCGCGCTCAGCTTGTAACGCACTGACTAAATGATTAGTAACAACCGAGGTATCGATCGATGCTCTAACATGTTGTGCTAGGCTAACCTGTTGCCAACTTTGCGTGAGTTGGCTAACTAACAACCATAACGCTATGACTACTGGCAAAAAAAGTAGCAACATCAGCTTTTGGCTGATGCTCAAGTTTCGAACGAATTGCGCCATTATGTTTGTCCTTTAGTGAATATCCTAACTATTTTAGGTGAAAAATACCCAACCGCCTAACAGGTAATGGTAGCTACCTCTTTATGGTTAGCCTTCTACCCTAGTGGGGTCAATGTAAGCAGTAAGTGGGTTTGTTACACTAACAAAAATAGTTACTGGGGCTTAAATATGAATATTGAATCTTATGCCGACTTAATTCGCGAAGCGAGCGTGCAGCCTGAGCCGCAGCGCCTAATGTTTGTATTCGCTAAAGCTGAATTACCACGAGGCTATACCGAAGCGCAGCAGGAAAGGTTCGCCAACCAGCAAGGCGGTACGCTAGCGCCTGTGCTTTGCGTTGATAAATTACCTGAAGAAATCGAAGATTTTTCAGTACTGGTTGAAGAATCTACTCACACCGGTATTGACTGGGATATCGCTTTTGTTGCCGCTTTAGGTGGCCGCGGTGGTTTTGCCCCCAACAGCGATGAAGCTGCTCAGCCATTAAAAATGATGATGGAAAAAATTCAAGGCGGCATGATTGCCGATTTTCTAACTTTTAATAAGCATGGCGAACTCGTCGCGTTGTATTAAGCTGGTTGGTAAATTTACGGAAAAATTTAATAGGGCGCATATTTACGCCCTATTAAATTGGCTTTAAATTCCAATGTTTATCACAGTCTCAGATTTTAAGCGCAATCTTGGCGTAGTTACTCCGACCATACCGCATACTCGTTACTACTGGGATCGCTAAAATGAAATCGGCGACCACCAGGAAAACTAAAAATTTGCTTCACAATCTGCCCTCCAGCGGCTTCTACTTTTACTAGCGTAGCTTCAAGGTTGGAACTATAAAGCACAACCAAGGCACTACCCTTCGCAGTTTCAACAACCAGTTCCGACCTATAAAAGCCGCCATCAAGACCCGCATTCTGCATGGCAATATAGTCAGAGCCATAATCTATAAATTGCCAGCCAAAAGCATCAGAGAAAAACTGCTTAGTACCTTCAAGATTTCTGGCCGGTAATTCGATGTAGTTGATTTTTACAGATGTCATAATTAACCTCGTAGCGCTGAAGAGCTGCTATAACTTGCACAAAATCGCAGAGTTATCTGGGCCAAGTTATTAGCTGTCGCCGGCAATATAAAACTGCCCCACCTTAACCAAATCTACCTCAGCACAAGCTGTTTGTTATATTTGGCTATCGGGTAGCTCAAGCTGCCTCTCACTTCGCCATACTCGAATAAGTACAATCTCGGTCTCTTGCCTCAAGTAAACAACTCGAAAAGGCGAATGAATTAATTCTCGGATATGGTTCGAACCAAACTCGGGGACAATCCGGCCGGCATCAGGGTGACGCAAAAGTATTTCAGCGTGTTTCAGAATGGCTATCACATATTCATCACCGATATGCGGCACACTCTCTTCAATGTAGTGCACTTGAATAGCTTGCAAATCTTCAAGAGCGGACTGTGCAATGCGTAGCTCCATTTAGTTAATGCCCAGTGCTTTCTTCGCATCGGCTAAAGAAACAGTATTGCCCTCACGGACATCCATAAGGCCTTTAGCCACGGCCTTAACGAACCGAAGCTCCTCAGCAGTTTTTTCAAACTCCTCAAGCCCTTGAACAACAGCTACGCCACGACCTCGGCTCGTAAGCAAGATTGGGCGATGTGTATCCTGAGCTCGGTTAACCACCTTTCCCGGATTAATTTTTAGATCTGAAAGAGGAACGACATCTTCTGAAAATTTCACTTGCATGACGCATACTCCAAAGCAAAACAGGCACCATTAATAGCACCAGTTAACAGGTGCGGTCAAGGCAATGTGACGCCAAAATTTAGCGCACAGCGGGTTGACGTCCCAGCGATCAACGGGAGCGAGTGTTACGTATGGTTAGGTGAACACTCATTTACAACCGCAAGCCCAAGATCTATGTATGCAACAATATAACCATAGTGCTTCTTTGATAGTAAACCTTCTTTAAATTTAGCTTTTGCTAGATCGCGGTTCCAAGCATGACCACATGGCGCCTCAGGAACTGATGTATCTAGGTTTACAAGATATTGCTGATTACCATCCAGTTGATGACCTTTATGGACCACACTTTTAGCGCAAAGACTTAACGCATATTCGACAGCAAACTTGTCTACACTGGGAAGGCCAACAAATTCCACATCGCAACCCAGAATACGATTACCAGACTGCTCGGTGTAATAAAGTTTTCCTGTGGTACAGGCTGACATGAAAAATGCGACAGCGAGAACTATTAAAAATCTAAGAATCAAAAAACACTCTTTGTTCACTTAACGCCCAAATTTAGCGCGAAAAACCGCGCAGCGGGTTGACGTCGCAGCCGGCGCTTTTTGCTGGCGATAATATTTGTTTGTTAGTTTTTACAACTTACGATACTGATAACTTACTTTTAAATCAGCACTTTTTCTACCATTAGGATTTATAGTCCGAGCTTTATAAAGATCAGAGACACTGATAACAAGCTCGTTGTCATTAACCCAATGTACCTCAAGCCCTGTTTCTTCAGGACGACCCACAAAGGTAAATAAGTTTTCAGCACGCAGTTTCGGATTGTTACTTTTTACATCAACACTACCAAAAAAGTCTGTAGTCGCCCCACCGCAATCGCCGATGCTTATTTCTGCTACTTGCTCACCATTTGGTGACGAAACCGCATTTACAACGGTATGGTGACAGAGCGTTTGACAACTTTTAAGGATAAGGAATAAAAAACCCCAGCAAACCAATAAAATCCAAAAAGAATAGCCACCAATATTAAACAATATTTTTTTAATTGTAGATTGCATCAACTAACCCTATAAAACTAACGCCGCGCTCTGCAGCAATTTTGTAGCGCAGCGTAAAAATTGTCCGCCAGCAGCGCTTTGTTAGGCATTGTTCTCTCTAACCTGCGCCAAGCAAAGGACTACGTGCACAATTCTATCTGCCGTAGAATAATTAAAAGCACCTACCGGGCTGATTCCATGACATACATCATTTCGCATATTCCAACCGCGTTGGTCAGTAAGTAGCATCCTGAAATAGAACGATGAATCAGTACCAAAACAGTCTTCTACCCTTTCGTCCCTTAGTAAATCGTCAAACGTCCTCAACTGTAGCCCACCCTGCCTATTCTTCCTTAAAGTAGCGCCCCCCATTAACTCCACTAACGTTCGAATAGCTGCCTCTGCCTGGGGAACCAGTATATGTATTGCAGAGATATAATCCTCGGCAAGGTAAGCTTGGATACCAGCATTAACAAGATCCTTTTTAGACTCTTCGAATATAGGTGACTGATATATATATTCGGTCAATTCTTGATCGTCAAATTCGTAAACTTCAGAAGCTTTTCTAAATGAATGCCTGAGAAAAAATGAGTCAATATTCAAATTTTGTGAAAGCTGGTGAATAATATTGCCTTCTAGATCTTCTTCTATACCTCCAATCCTCGCCACAGGTCTTCCCTTGTGATCCTGCAGCGTCTTCGTAAATAAATATGTCAATGGATGATTTTTTGCCAGTTCCAAGACCTGCTGTTCTACTTGACCCTTCTTCGGAATAAATTGCGCTGCAATTCTACTAAGTGTTTTATGAAGCCCACCTTCCGTCATCGAAGCTAGATATGCTTCTAATTTTTCCTTGGGAATCTCCATACTATGAGATAATTCTTGCATACTCTCTACGACACCTGGCCCTACCTCAGATATCTTCTTCGAAACGCGCTCTGC
Source organism: Rheinheimera sp. D18 (assembly GCF_004345025.1). GTDB lineage: Bacteria > Pseudomonadota > Gammaproteobacteria > Enterobacterales > Alteromonadaceae > Alishewanella > Alishewanella metallidurans. The sequence goes on from NZ_CP037745.1 coordinate 1,975,771, forward strand.
GTTTTCGACCATGTTGAAGCCTATATAAATGTCGTGCACATGTTGGAGCCAAGAAGAGACCTGAATTGGAGCCAAGCCATCACACGCGTCTTCAAAACACTTCCCAACAACTCCAATCACTCGAGTGACATCGTCGTTCATTCCCTTGCTACGATAATAAGTGGCTAAGGGGATAACCGCCGATTCACACACCCATGGTGAATGCCCTTTGGAGACACGTGTTAAACGGGACTCGAGGTCATCCACAAGCTTCTGCTCTTGCGCCTCAGACAAATTCCTATATTTACCTAGAACAAAAAGCTCAAAGCAAAACCCCCAAAGGCCCGCCTTATCATCTTCAGCAATTCTGTCTTCTAGTTTAATCGCGCTTTCAACACATCTTTCTGCCAATTCTCTGTTATTCAGTGCGGTCGCAACTTTGAAAGCCCTAGTGATTTTCGTTATTGCTTCGGTTGGGTGTTCGCAGAGATCGTTATCAGTCACATCAAGAAGTGCATTTAAATAGTCAATAGCAATCCTATAATCAGGCTTTTCGCCCACGGCAGTTTCAGAGAGGTCCCAAACAAGCCCAGCATAGCGAGCTTTCATCAATGGATTATTGGTTTCTTGTGACCGGCTTCTCCAGTGCTCAATAATTTCTTTGGTTACCAATGCAATACTGGGACTTTCATACGCTTTACCGTCATCCCCTACCCAAACCATCATAGGCCCAAAATATGTGCCCCAGCCATTTTGCTTATCCAAATATTCTTCGCAGAATCCAAACGCAATTCTTTCGGCTATGGCCTTTGAGCTTTGATCATTTTCGGTGGCACGATTTATTTTTGACGAAATAGAATGTTCGCTAGTTGCCTCCTTAGAATGATCCAGCTCTTCCATTAATCTTGCTAGCTCTTCATTCATGATAGCTCCTCGTTAAAGTTGCCTAACGCGCGCAGCACGCGCGGCTTTGTAGTGAAGGCGAAGCCGCAACGGAAAAGCCGTCGCCGTGCCTGCGATTGTTAGGCCACATGCTTACATCAAATAGCATGACAGCACCACTAACGAACTCTGTAGTTGGAATCTAGACCAGACGGCCTTTTACGCATTAAGAACAGATCTAAGAATTTATGTTGCTCAATATCCTGATTTTGAAACGTAAACGAAATTAGCTCCTTTTTTTTGTCGTAATTAAGATATCGACACAAGACATTTTCTCGCACTTTTCCAATTCTGCCATCGTATGTCACATCGAGGCTCACAAATGTCTGTGATACATCAATATTTTCTTTCTCATATAAATCCAGAAGACCTTGAGTACCTGAAGGAATATTGCCACCAAATCGCTTGCTATATAACGTTCTTAAATCATCCAAGCCAGCCTTGCCTTCTGTGCGCTCAACACGATTAATAACAAGACCCTCAGGGCTAGGCACAACCTCTTTGAGAAGATCAGCACAAACTTCTTCATCCTTTGGCGTCGATAGTCCACACCCAGATAAAGCAAATGCCACACAGAAAAAAAGTAGAAATCTTCTCATTCGACATCTCCAGATTCGTAAATTGCCTAACGCTTAGCTAAGCGGTGCCCTGCCAAGGGCATCCGGTGTACGGCCGTAGGCCGGGAACGTACTTGAGCGTATTGTTAAGTTACGTCTTTTTGGTAGCTTCCCATTCATCTTTAAGTACCTTCCGACTTAGCTCAAGCAACTTCGTTTTGTTTTCGTCAGATACAAAAGAATCATGATACTGTTTAACAACGATAGATATTAGTTCTACAAGATCCGTATGATCGGACTCACTGGCATTAATATGTAAGCTAATCGAAGCCTCTAGCAACATTAGCTTCTCATAATTTTCGAGATCTCTTTTATTAGCTTTTTCTTTTCTTTCATCATTCCAATGCGTAGACGGGCAATAATTTAGCCTATTAATCGATACAATTGCCAAAATTTCTGAAATTTTATCACGCAAGCTATTTATCCAAGCTTGGCGCATAGGGGCAATAACCTGTCTTTTTGAAATCCTGGCATTTACTATCGGAGCAATAAATAGAGCTAAGAAAGCAATACCTAATGCCCCAATAGAAATAATATCTTTTACCTCCAACTCCAGAAATATGATTTTTTCAGCTTCCAAAATAGTCTCCATGGCGAGGAAAGTAACTTAACGCCGCAATCAACTGCGTAGTAAGCTGGCGCGTCTTTATGCGGTACGCATAAAACGTGACAGTTTACGGAGTCAGATTGGATTGCCTTGTTAGTTTCTGCTATTCGCAATTGCATTTTTTATATATTGAAGCATATCAAATTTCTCCGACCAATCAGCATAATCACTATTTTTGAGATTGCCTTTTACATATTCACCAATAGCAATGGTTTCTGGCGAAATTGTTTCTCCCATAGACCAGCTAATATCCGTCAAAAGAGACAGTGGTTTGAGCAGTATTAGAAAATGTGCCTGGAGGAAATCATTAACTTCTTCAGTTTCATTGAACCACTCTAAATGGGAATGGCTAGATTTTAAAAGTGGATGAATATCTTTATCGGTGTCAAATGTGCCAAAATGAACTCCAACTAATTCAAGCTCATCAGCAGAACCTGTTTGATGTGAGCGTATTCGATAGAATAGTGAATGTGCATTTGATTCGCCTATTTTTACTTTATTTAAAGAAACGCTGCGAACGGCGTATATTACTTTACCCACTTTATTATCTTTAGTCATTTTACCTATCAAGATTTTCAGTGTTCTTTTCGTTTATATGCTGAACCATTGAATTCCAGTCTCTTATTTGTAGGGTATATGAATCTTGATTGAGCTCAGCCTCTACTACTTTATAGTCCAATCCTTGTTCACACATTGAATATATACGCTGCATGATCTCTTGATTCTCTTCCCATGCCAGAACTAAATACTTTGGCTTTACCCTAGAAGGAAGATTGGAATCTTTCAGCTCTAAAAAGGCATCTTTAACCATAACTAACAGCATAAATATACCAAAACATACTGTAAGTATAGATAGCCCTCCAACCCCTAACGTTATTTTATGGGCTATTCGACTGGTGTGTCGATATCCATCATCCAAGTGGTTAGCCAACAATATCCCTAAAATCCCGACAATTATAATCCCTGCTATTGGAAGAATTGCTTTAAAATAATATTTCATGAAACCTCATTCTGATAAGGGAAACTAACGCCCAAAGCAAGCGCGCGGTACGCGTCGCCGTGCCTTTGTTTGTTAGCAGCCTACACCAAAACTTGCGCGGCTTGCCGCACTAGCAAACCTAAACAATGGCAGACTGCTTTTAATTAAAACTAAACCAGTTAACTGCGAAACAGCGAGCCAACCGGAACCTGTAAAACTGTTAAGCGAAGCCAAAAAGAACAACGCTACTGCCACAACCGTTTGCAGCAGACCGACAAACTGGCGAACTTAACCTTTTGGCGCAGCCGCTAAGAAAACGAAACCCGAGCAAGGCCTGAACAAAACTACTGACTAAAATCGTTAAAACCCGAAAACCTGCTAACGCCGCAATAAGCGGACAGAGAAGCTTGGCTATAATTGTGAGCGCAGCGAAACAAGCCAAGCTTTATTGTTCCGTCTTGATTGCTTTGTTATATTTTGCCCATAATAAACCCAAGAATTTTTTCATTGATTCATTGTAATGTGGCGCTTTATTAATAATCTCTTGTTTATCTGTTGCTGACAGGCTATGTAAATAACCATTTCTTAATTGTCTAGCTGATTTTTTGCCAACTAACCCTTTACCACCAGAGAATACAGATTTTAATTCAGAATTATCAAAAGTAAGTGAGAAATATTTTAAGGATGCCGTTAACGCCTGTATTTGAATTTTATCCAGCTCTGGTTTGTTATTATCAGCCCTGTAGTAATTTTGAAGTTTAGTTGCAAGAACCTCACATAATAAGTAAAAACCTATAAATTCACCTACAGCTCCAGCTAAATGAAAATTTGGGTCGAGTGACTGCACATTTTTAAGTGCAGTCAATCTCTTAGAAGAAAGTAGCTCCTTAGTCATAGATAATTACAAATAATCTTTTACGCCAAGCAATAGCTGTTCAACTTGGTATGAAGCAACGGTTACGACTTGTTTTTGATTACCTTCAAACTGAACTTCAAAACCATTTTTGTTTTTTTGTAAAAAAGAAATTGGTAATTCTAAGCCTACATACTCATATAAAGTACAGCCATATTGAGAGCAATTAGTATCAGAACCTATTTTAGTAATATCGTATTTAGCTCCAGTTTCATCGTAAGCCCTGTCAACATGTGCCCATTCACCAAAAACTAACCTTGTGTATAGCTGAACCGTTGGTGTTAAGAGTTTATTTGTCTCAGAGCTTGCCCATGTCCTAAAAAATCTGCCTTTATATTCTGTACCTTTAAATGTAATCGTTTTCTTAAATTTATCACTTTCTAGTTCAAGTGGGCGCATTTCTAATGGTGTTAGATTATTAGCCCCGTATATCAAAATATTATCTGAGAGTGTTAATTTTTCACCGTTTACTCTGGTTAAGTCATCAAAATTAAGATTATCTTTTTTTAACCAGTATGTACTACAACTGGAAGTTACTACCTGAGTAACTTCATTGGGCAAAGTTAATTTATACAAAGTATTATTCTCTAAGCTTAAGTACTCTTTACCTTTATGCAGTATGTCATAGGATGAATATTTATCTTTTTTTTCTGCACTCACGCCTGTTAATTTGAAAGGTTCAGTCTCGATAGCTTTATAATAGTCACCATATTTATATCCTTTACCATCTGGGGAATGAGTAAAGTAACTACTTGTATATAGATCTTTTGATAATTTAAATTCAGGTGAATCAATATTCTCATAGTTACACCCAACAGTATCATTTTTATTAGCTAGCTTTGGCGGCTGGTTACTTGTTGATTGGCACCCTATTAAAGTAATTGAGCTTGCTATCATTAGTGGTAAGATTTTGAATATTTTCATTTAAGTCCCTATTTGAAGTGTAAAAATTTTCTAAGCAAAATATAACGCCTCAATAACCGGCGGCTGTAACGAAGCAAAGCGTAGTGCAAGCCGTCCGGCGCCGAGGGCGCGCAGTTCATTGATTTGTTATGTGTTCTTCAATTGGTCTGGTTAACATCTGCCATATACTAATGCCATAGACGAAAACAATAACTAAGCCAATGACGAGCAACCTTTGGTCCGGAAAGGTAAACCAAGCCGCGACTACCAAGAATGTGCGTAAGATCGCATGAATTATGCCCAGTGGGTGTTGGATTATCCACGACCAAACAACCCAATGCAGACCAAGTCCAATACCCAGGCTCAATGGAACAAATGTTGGGGCATAAAGAAAGAGCGGGATATGAACCGCCCACAGTAAATTAACCATCAGTACACAAATCCCCATCAGCTTTGCTAAAGGGTTATCAGAAGCTAAGAGGCTTTCTCCCCTAAATTTTGCTATTAAAAGAGCTATAGGGAAAATAGCCCCCGACCCGAATAGCAGGACAAGCACACCTATTCGTTCATCAAGCCGCACAGAAAGTAGTGCGATTATAAACCAGACACATGCGCCAGCGATTGGCATCGATACCGATCTTTTTGTGGACGCTTCGAAATCCCTTCTGTACTCTTCTAATGTCATTTCCTTTAATCCTTGTGCGGAGCTGCGCTCACACATAACGCAAAGCACACGGGTGACGACCGCGCAGCGGTTGGCATCCCAGCGGCCGCAGGCCGCGAGTGATGCGCCTTGTTAGCAGCTTAAATTAAAACCCGCGCGGCTTGCCGCACTAGCAAACCTAAACAATGGCAGACTGCTTTTAATTAAAACTAAGCCAGTTAACTGCGAAACAACGCGCCAACTGGAACCTGTAAAACTGTTTAAACGAAGCCTCAAAGAACAACGCCATTGTGCCAACAAAGATTGCACCAAACCAACAAACTAGCGTACTTTAATGGCTTGGTTTTGCTGCTATAGAAAACTAAACACGAGCAATGCCAAAATAAAACTACAAACTAAAACCGTTAAAACCCGAAAACCTGCTAACGCCCAAAGCAAGCGCGCGGTACGCGTCGCCGTGCCTTTGTTTGTTAGCAGCCTACACCAAACTTGCGCGGCTTGCCGCACTGGCAAACCTAAACAACGGCAGACTGCTTTTAATTAAAACTAAACCAGTAAGCTGCGAAACGGTGCGCCAACTGGAACCTGTAAAACAATTTAAGCGAAGTCACAAAGAACAACGCCGCTGTGCCAACAAAGATTGCACCAAACCAACAAACTGGCGCACGTTAACTTTTGGCGCTGCCGCTAAGAAAACTAAACACGAGCAAAGCCAAAATAAAACTACAAACTAAAACCGTTAAAACCCGAAAACCTGCTAACGCCGGAGTTAAGCCGCCGCGCGTAGCGCGGTCGGCTTGAACGAATTGTTAGACATCATTTACCAACTGACTTGATGATCTCGCCTTTCACAAAGCGAATAAATTCTTCCAAGTGATCTGCGCGTGAGGCCAAGTGATCTTCTTTTTGTCCCAGATAAGCTTGCTTAGCTTCAAGTAAGACGGGCTGATACTGGGCAGGTAGGCGTTTTATTGCCCAGTCGGCAGCGACATCCTTCGGCGCGATTTTGCCGGTTATTGCGCTGTACCAAATGCGGGACAACGTAAGCACTACATTTCGCTCATCGCCGGCCCAGTCGGGCTGCGAGTTCCATAGCTTCAAGGTTTCCCTCAGCGCCTCGAATAGATCCTGTTCAGGAACCGGGTCAAAGAATTCCTCCGCTGCCGGACCTACCAAGGCAACGCTATGTTCTCTTGCTTTTGTAAGCAGGATAGCTAGATCAATGTCGATCATGGCTGGCTCGAAGATACCCGCAAGAATGTCATTGCGCTGCCATTCTCCAAATTGCAGCTCGCGCTTAGCCGGATAACGCCACGGGATGATGTCGTCATGCACGACAAGGGTGACTTCTATAGCGCGGAGCGTCTCGCTCTCGCCAGGGAAAGCCGAAGCCTCCATAAGGTCATTGAGCAATGCTCGCCGCGTCGTTTCATCAAGCTTTACGGCCACAGTAACCAACAAATCAATATCGCTGTATGGCTTCAGGCCGCCATCCACTGCGGAGCCGTACAAATGCACGGCCAGCAACGTTGATTCCAGATGGCGCTCAATGACGCTTAGCACCTCTGATAGTTGGTTCGAAATTTCGATGGTCACCGCTACCCTCATGATGTCTAACGCTTATTGGGCGGAAACATCCGTATTTAAACACGGACTTTTCCGCTTTTGTAAATTTAGTGTTCACGACATTACAATGATTTTATATTGGGCACAATAGGTTATAGGAACAACTGAATTTTATGTGGTGGCAAATACGGAAATGTCGGTCTAACAACGCTAATTACGCATTTATAAGCGCATGTATGAAATCACAGCTCTTAGCGATAAAATAAAATATTGAATCACCGCTTTTAATAAAAACGGTGATTCAACTATTGGCGGGGGTTTAATTTACACTACTTTTGAATAGCGCTGCTGGCCTTGGCTTAAATATGCGTCGAAGCAGGCACAAATGCTGCGTACCCATAAGCGCCCGGCGTCACTTACGTTAATGCCTTGGGCATTTACTTCAACTAAGCCGTCTTCAATAAAGGGTTCTAGCCGGGTTAAGGCGTCAGCGAAATATTGCCAAAAATCAGGCAACTGCCATTGCTTGCTAAAAGTAGCGGTATCTAACTTAAAGTGACAAATTAGCTGGCTAATTAATGCCGCTCGTAGCTTATCGTCGGCATTTAAACTAAAGCCGCGATCTATAGGTATGTCGCCCTGCGCTATCGCTTGGTAATATTCTGGTAGCTCTTTGGTATTTTGCCACAGTACGCCCTTAACTTGGCTAATGCTGGATACACCCAAACCAATTAGTGCATCTTGTCCGGCGGTGGTGTAACCCTGAAAATTACGTTGTAACTTACCGGCTTGTTGCGCTTTGGCTAAGGCGTCAGAGGGTTTGGCAAAGTGGTCCATGCCGATAAACTGATAACCCGCATCAACAAAAGCAGCGATGCCCATGCTTTGCAATTGCAACTTAATATCGGGCGTGGGTAAGCTGTCGTTGTCGAGTTTGCGCTGGGCTGGGAAACGCTCTGGCAAGTGCGCATAGCTAAATAGCGAGATACGATCTGGGCTTAAGCGCACAATTTCATCTAAGGTTTGCTGAAAACTTTCCGGATGTTGAAATGGCAAGCCGTAAATTAAATCTAAGTTTATTGAGCTAAAGCCTAGCTGGCGACATAGTTGTACTTGATGGCGAATTAAATCGGTGTCTTGTACCCGATTAATCGCAATTTGTACTTTTTCATCTAAATCTTGCACACCAAAACTAACGCGATTAAAGCCTAAGTAACGTAAATGGCCTAACTTGGCATCGCTACAGGTGCGGGGGTCAATTTCAATACTAATTTCAGCATCAGCGTTAATACTAAAGTGTTTATGCAACAACGCCATTAATTGGCTAAGCTGCACTTCAGTTAAAAAGGTTGGCGTGCCACCACCTAAATGCAATTGATTAATGCGCTTATTAACTAATAAGGGCGCATATAAGGCCATTTCTTGTGCCAGTGCCGTTAAATAGGTATCAGCTTTGTCTTGGTGGCGAGTAATAACTTTATTGCAGCCACAGTAGTAACATAGCTTTTGGCAAAACGGGATATGGATATATAGGCTTAGCTCGTCGGCGCTTTCGCCAATGGCGCGAGTAATTAATGTGCGGTCAAACTCGGTGCTTAATGCCAGCGCAGTAGGGTACGAGGTGTAACGTGGGCCATTAATATTGTACTTACTGATTAACTTTGCATCCCACTGTATTGCGCTCATATTTACCTCTGTTATTTAGTACGCTTGGCTATTAAGCGCCGTTATTATAGTGGTGCCCGTGGTGCTAAACTTTGATCTGCCGCAGCTGTAACTACTTCGCGTTGTTGTTGCACCAGCCAATTTAAACAAGCGGGTAATGGTTTTGGCAAACGCGCAATACCAATGCTATCTAGCAAGTTTTTGCAATACAAACCCAACTCGGTGTCACCTAGCATTAATAAGCGGCGGCGAAAAAACAGCGTATCAGGGTCAACGCTATTGTTAATCATTGCCAAGAAATCTGCCGAGCTAGCACGTATTAGCAAATCTTGCTGCGGGCTTTGCATATCAACCTTAAGCTGCTTGCCTTGTAACTGTATGGCAAAGCTTAACTGATAGTCGCTTACCTCGATTACTACCGTTTTACCGGTTAAAAATGCCAGCTCGCCGGTTTTACATTCTGGGCGAAAAAAGCTGTTCAGCGCCAAGGATAACAGGCTGGCTTGCAGCGGTTTGGGTGCATAGCGGTTAAGTTGTTGCATCAAAGTGGGTATACCCGCTACCAAATTATGGTTAACTCTTTTTATATCAATCATATAGGCTTACTCCGGCGATATAGCACCCTATAATAAAACCACAGTTAACCCCGCCTGCGCTATAACCTGTCAGAGGTAGCAAGGTGGCAGCAACCTCAGGAACACTATGGAACTGTTATGTCCGGCCGGAAGCATGCCAGCCTTAATCGCCGCAATTGAAAACGGTGCCGACGCGGTGTATGTGGGTTTAAAAGACGATACTAATGCTCGCCATTTTGCCGGCTTAAATTTTGATCAAGGCAAATTAGAACAGGCGGTGCGTTATGTGCACCAGCATGGCAAAAAAATACATGTCGCTATTAATACTTTTGCCCACCCCGATAACTGGCAGCGCTGGCAACATGCGGTAGATAGCGCGGTTGCCGCCGGTGTTGACGTGCTTATTATTGCCGACATGGCCGTATTGGCCTACGCCGCCGAACGATACCCTTATGTAGAACGGCATTTATCGGTGCAAGCGTCGGCCACCAATGCCGCTGCTATTGAGTTTTATCGCCAGTTTGGCGTTAGCCGCGTGGTGCTACCGCGGGTGTTATCGTTACAACAAGTGCGCGCTTTGGCCCGTAGCTGCGATGTCGATTTAGAAGTATTTGCCTTTGGTAGCTTATGCATTATGGCCGAAGGCCGTTGTTATTTAAGCTCGTATATGACCGGTGAATCACCCAATACTGCGGGTGCCTGTTCGCCCGCTGCTTTTGTGCGCTGGGACGAGCAAGATGGCCATTTAGAGTCACGTTTAAACGGCATTTTAATTGACCGTTTTGCGCCATATGAAACTGCAGGTTACCCTACGTTGTGCAAAGGCCGTTTTACGGTCGGCGAAGACACCTATCACGCGCTGGAAGAACCTACCAGCTTGAATACCCTAGATATTTTGCCGCAATTACACGCCGAGGGCATTAAGTCGTTAAAAATAGAAGGCCGGCAGCGCAGCCCGGCTTATGTCGCGCAAATTACTCAAGTATGGCGCGCCGCCATTGATGCGGTAATGAAAGATCCTGAGCATTTCGCGGTGCAAAACCATTGGCAGCAAACCTTAGCCGGTTTATCTGAAGGCAGCCAAACTACCCTTGGCGCTTATCATCGAAAATGGAAATAACGCTATGAAATTCTCATTAGGGCCGGTGCAATATTTTTGGCCTAAAGCGCAAATGCAGCAATTTTATCAAGATGCCGCCGATAGCAGTGTAGATATTGTTTACCTAGGCGAAACCGTATGCAGCAAACGGCGTGAATTAAAATTTGAAGACTATATGGCCATAGGCCATATGTTACGTGACGCTGGCAAGCAAGTGTGCTTATCGTCGATGACCTTGTACGAAGCACCGAATGAGCTGCGCGAGCTGCGTAAATATATCGACAATGGTGAGTTTTCAGTTGAAGCCAATGACGTTGGCGCAATTGCTATGTTGCAAGAAAAAGCCTTGCCGTTTGTCGCAGGTGCGGCCATTAACTGTTATAACCAGCATAGCCTGCGCCGCTTAGTTGGCATGGGCTTAACCCGCTGGGTAATGCCGGTAGAGTTATCGCAACATTGGTTAGATACGCTATTAAGCCAAAGTGTTATTCAAGATATTCGCGATTGCTTTGAAACCGAAGTATTGGCCTTTGGCCATTTGCCGTTAGCATGGAGCGGCCGTTGCTTTACTGCACGTTCAGAAAACCGCGCCAAAGATCAATGTGAGCTGTGCTGCATTAAATACCCACAAGGGCGCGAAGTGGCTAGCCAAGATGGGACCTCGGTATTTGTGTTAAACGGCATTCAAACCCAGTCTGGTTACTGTTATAACCTTATAAACCAATTACCTACTATGCAGGGCATGGTAGATGTAGTACGGTTAAGCCCACAAGTAACAGGCACCTTTGCTTGGTTAGAGAAATTTAAAGCCAATCTTAACGGTAACGCCCCCCAAGCACTTTCAAAAACCGATAGCAATGGCTATTGGCTTAGCTTAGCCGGCATGGCCAGTGGTTAATTTTCAGGATAAATAATGACTCAACATAGTACTAAAATTGGCATAGTCACGGTAAGTGACCGTGCTAGCGCGGGCGAGTATCAAGACTTATCGGGCCAAGCAATTATCGACACCTTAAACGACTATTTAACCAGTGAATGGCAGGCGGAATATCGGCTTATTCCGGATGAGCGTGAGCTAATAGAACAAACCCTAATAGAACTGGCTGATGAGTCTGGTTGCTGTTTAATTGTTACCACCGGTGGCACTGGGCCATCAAAGCGTGACGTTACCCCAGAAGCTACCGAAGCGGTGTGTGATCGCCTAATGCCAGGTTTTGGCGAGCTAATGCGTACTGAGTCATTAAAGTATGTGCCAACGGCCATTTTATCACGGCAAACGGCGGGCCTACGTGGCAGCTGCTTAATGATTAACTTACCGGGTAAGCCCAAGGCAATTCGCCAATGCTTAGATGCGGTGTTCCCTGCGGTGCCTTATTGCATTGATTTAATGGATGGGCCCTATTTAACCTGCAACGAGCAAGTAATAAAACCATTTCGGCCGAAAAGCTAATTAGCCCTATTAGCGTCTAATTAAAAATAGAGATATTAACGGCGAATTAAAAATAGCCATACCAATAACAGCAAGGTTACAAACCAAAAGCCTGATAATAGTTGCCAAAACAATAGCGGGTTAGCTTTGCGTTCTTGCTTTACCTCTTCGTGCAAAAATGCGGGGTTTGGCTGCTGCAAGTCACGCAGTAAGCTAGTAATACTTTGATAGCGTTCAGCGAGATCTAGGCTTACACCTTTTTGTAACGCACGGTCAAACCAGGTTGGTATAACGGGGTTAAATTGGCTAGCACTTAGGTAGCGTAATTTGTCGTAATCGCGTGCAGTGCGACACTGCTCTACCTTATCGCCATAGGGTAAATATCCACCGCTAAATAGCTCATAGGTAATGGTGGCTAAAGCGTAAATATCGCCCTGAACACCCGAGTTGTGGCCTAATAAATAATGTGGATCAGAATATACCGCTGTGCCTAAGGCAGCGTCTTGCTGCAGTGGGCTGTATATTTCGGCTAGCCCCGCCACATATACCGAGCCAAAATCGACAATTTTTAAACTGCCATCGGCTAGATAAATAATATTACCCGGTTTTAAATCTTGATGTACCGCGCCCATCCGATGAAAAGCTTTTAAGCCTTCGGCTATCTGTTTTACCAGCTTTATTGCCTGTGACGGTTTTAACGGTTTGGCTTGCAACTCTAGCCACTGCTCAAGATCTTGGCCGTTTAAATGCTCCATTAAATAATATAAAAACGTGCGTGGCCGACATTGGCGAATAACCTTAACCACGTATGGGCTTTGAATGCGCAGGCCAATCCATTCTTCGCGAATAAAACGGTCAATATATAAGGCATCATCGTCGTAGTTTATCGACGGGCATTTCAGCACGTACTCTTTGCCATCAAGTTCATCTGCAACCAAATACAAATGGCTGCGGCTACTGGCAAATAAGGTTTTTATTACTTTATAGCCATCCAGTTTCATGCCAGGGTTTAATGCTGGAGGAAAGGGTAAACGGGTTAGGGTTTGGTTTAAATCATCAAAGCTTTGTTCGGGTATGGCTTCTACGTTTATCACTATGGCACTTAAGTTATCATCGCTGCGATTTGTTTTAGCCAAGGCGAGCAAGCTATCGCAGCACTGCTTGGCATCACTAATTTGCGATAATTGCTGCTGTAAAACACTATCGTTAATAAAGTCGCTGATACCGTCAGAGCATAGTAAAAACCGATCGCCGGCTTGAATGCTAATGCTGCCCTGCTGCGCTTTTACTTGCGCATCCATACCTAGCGCGCGGCCTAAAAACTGGCGCTGTTCAGACAATACCGTGGTGTGATCTTCTGATAACTGCTTTAAAACGCCAGTACGCCAATGGTATAGCCGACTGTCGCCGATATGAAAAAAGTGCGCGGTTTGTGATTTCAACACTAGCGCAGTAAAGGTAGTAAGAAAGCCTTTTTGTTGCTGACTAAAACTATGACTTAGCTCGTATAATTCATTATTAATGGTCGCCAGTAGCTGCTCGGCACTGTAAGTTACCGACCAGCTATCAGGCGTTTGCATATACTCTTGGCAAAAACGCTGCACTGCCGTTTTACTGGCTTGTTGCCCCGCCTCTGCAGTACTAACCCCGTCGGCGACCACAAAACAGGCGCCCTTAAAGGTAAGCAAGTGGGTATCGTCAGGCACATTACAGGCAACCGCATCTTCATTTATCGGCTTGATACCTGCGTTAGTGCCGCTGGCTAGGCTTAGTTTAAGCTGTTGCATACCCACCTTTATTGTTGCTGTTAAAACGGTTATTTATTCCACACTGATTTAGCCTACACTAATACGGTGCACTGTGCCGTCTTCACCAACTTCAGTAATATGACCTTTGGGGTCGTCTAAAAACATTACCGCAAATAGCCCTACCAGTGCTGAAGCTGCAATAACATAGAAAAAGTTACTGTAGCTCACGTAACTTAACACCGTTAAATAAATTACCGCACCAACGTTACCATAAGCACCGGCCATACCAGCAATTTGGCCGGTCATGCTGCGTTTAATCAGTGGCACTATAGCAAATACCGCGCCTTCACCGGCTTGCACAAAGAAGCTACAAGCCATAGTGGCAAATACCGCTAGTGGGATCCACCAATGGCTGTCCATTAAACCCATTACAAAATAGCCCGATGCCAAACCAGCAATTAAAATTAACATACTTTTGCGGCGGCCAAATTTGTCAGAAAACCAGCCGCCCATCGGCCGTGAGACTAAATTCATAAAGGCAAAGCCTGATGCCAACAAACCCGCTTCAATTGCGGTTAAGCCTTCAAAAGTTTCTAAGAAATACAGCGGTAACATTGACACTACCGCTAGCTCAGAGCCAAAGGTAGCAAAATAGGCCACGTTAAGTATGGCGACCTGTTTAAAGCTGTATTTATCGGCCTCGGGTACGCCAGCACGCAAATTCTCGGCGTTAATACGCCATGCTTGTTGCGTTTGTACCAGTAACAAAAAGGCTAACACCGCCCATAATGCATACATCATATTAGTGGAAAATAAATTTACGCCGGCTGGTGATAAGCGCCATGCCAACATACCCAGTGCCAAGTGCATAGGAATATTCATTAGCATAAGCAAATACAGATCGCGCCAGCTGGTTACCACCATAGCGCCAGTTTTTTTCGGTTTAAAATACACCGAGCCTTTTGGCGTATTGCGGGCAAAATAGTAGAAAACTAAGGCGTAAACGGCACTGATCACACCAACAGACGCAATAGCATAGCGCCAGCCATCGGCACCACCAAAGGTTAGCGCTAATGCAGGTAGTGTCATCGCAGCAGCGGCCGAACCAAAGTTACCCCAGCCACCATAGATACCTTCCGCCGTACCTACTTGATGATGCGGAAACCACTCGCCCACTAAGCGAATGCCGATAACAAAACCTGCACCGACAAAGCCAAGTAAAAAACGGAACATCGCAAGTGCTGTATAAGTTTGCGCAAAGGCAAAACCAATACACAGCAGCGCTGAAATAAACAGCACTACGGTATAAATAATACGCGGACCGTAACGGTCAACCAGCATACCCACCACAATACGCGCCGGAATGGTCATCGCTACGTTTAAAATAAGTAAGGCTTTAATTTGCGCATCGGTTAAGGCTAGCGCTTCTTTAATATGAATAAGTAAAGGCGCATGGGCAAACCAGATAACAAAGGTTAAAAAGAATGCAAACCAAGTAAGGTGTAACATTTTGATTTTTTGCTCGGCAAAGTTCAGCAGCTTTATGCCACCGTTATCTTGCCCAGAAGCTGCAGTGCCCATAATATCCTCCTACGGATACCTAAATAAACTTTAGCAAGTGTAAAGACTAAATAAGCCGAAATCATTGATGCAAAACAAAGCCACAACATCACTTTTATTAATAAAAATAGGCAGATACCACTAATTTGGTAAGCAATAACCTAACGTACAGCCACAGTTAATCGCCAGCCGCTACCCACAAAGTGATAGTTAAAAACACTGACGTTTAGTAAATTGCGCGTTAGAGGTACACCCTTAGAAGCTGCTGCGCTACTGCGTTTAGGCGTTAGAATAAAACCACTTACACTGTAGGAGCCAACTATGCTTCTTTCTGCACCGGCCAATACTCTGCCCCAAGCCACGCTTAACGGTGCGCGGCGTGCATTGCTTATGGCAACTTTGGCGTTTGCAGCCTGCTTTTCGGTTTGGACGTTATACGCAGTAATGGGCTTAACACTGCGTCAGCAATTGGCACTATCGGCAACGGAGTACGGCATTTTATTAGCCACACCGATATTAAGTGGCGCGCTGTTTCGCATTCCGCTGGGGCTAATGGCCGACCGCTACCGCGCACGAAACTTATGGGGCTATTTAATGCTCGCCGTATTACCGGCTTTAGCATTGCTGCCACAAATTAGCAGTTACAGCGGCTATTTATGCTTGGGTTTATGGTTTGGTATTAGCGGCGGCGCGTTTACGCTGGGTATACGCTATGTCTCAGACTGGTTTAGTTCAGACCGGCAAGGCTTAGCACTGGGGTTATTTGGTGTGGGTAATGCCGGTGTAGCACTTACCTTTATTTTAGTTCCATTAATACAACATTATGCTGGCTGGAACTGGATTGGCCCCATATACGCAGCAGGTTTAGCTTTTATTGCACTACTGTTTTTCGTACTAGCGCCAACCTTACCCCTAGCCTATCGCGCCACAACCGCACAGCCTAACGCTTCGGCATTAAACTTAAAGCAATTAGTTAGCGATGCTAGAATTTGGCGTTTTGGCCTGTATTATTACTTTGTATTTGGTAGTTTTTTAGCCCTACTGTTGTGGCTACCGCAGTATTATATGCAGGCGTATCAAATGACTGAGCCGCAAGCAATGGCATTTACGCTGTTTTTTGTTGCTACCTCCAGTATGATACGCGCACTGGGTGGCTGGTTTGCCGATCGCTACGGTGGCCGTGCGGTAAACTGGGGCGTATTCTGGGTATGCATTGTCTGTTTGTTTTTCTTGAGTTATCCCCCCACTACTTTAGTGATCCACGGTGTAGAAAAGGACGTGCAACTCGAAATTTCCATGAATGTCTGGTGGTTTACGCTACTTATTTTTATTATTGGCGTAGCCCAAGGGCTGGGCCGAGCTAGTGTGTATAAAGTACTGCACGATTATTATCCGCGCCATATGGGCGCTGCTGGCGGCTTTGTCGGTGCCATTGGTGCACTAGGTGGCTGCACGCTGCCAATATTATTTGGTATGGCACAAGATATTCTCGGTATTGTTACCGGCTGCTTTATGATTTTGTATGGCGTGTTAGCGCTGTGCATGATTACCATGTTTTTTGCTAATCAGGCTGCGCGCTATCAATATAAGCTACACCGCGCTCGCGAACATAATTTTTTACTGGACGAGGATGACTAATGCAAATCACCGATCTCGCCACTGAGCAAAAGCTAACACCGCTGCTGCGTCAGGCGTTTAGACCCATGTTTTTATTTGGCGCAGCTTTTAGCGCCATTGCTATATTACTTTGGGTATTAGCGCTCACTGGCAATATTCAGTTAACGCCATTTCGTGACGTAATGTTTTGGCATAGCCATGAAATGATCTTTGGCTTTGTTAGCGCCATCATCGTAGGCTTTTTACTTACAGCGGTGCAAAACTGGAGTGGCCTGCGCGCCACTCACGGTAAAACACTCTTCGTTATTGTTGCACTGTGGTTTAGCGCTAGGTTGTTGCTGTTATTTGGCGCCGGCTTACCACTATGGTTAGTGGCTGGCGTTGACCTACTATTTTTACCGTTATCCGCCGTTTTACTCGCGATACCGCTAGTTAAAACTGGGCAAAAACGTAACCTGTTTTTTATACCGGTATTATTACTAATCACCGCATGTAACGCGTTAATGTATATCGGCGTGGCGTACAACCGTTATGACATTCAGCAACTGGGCAGCCAAAACGCGGTGTGGTTAATTACCTTGTTAATGGCAATTGTCGGTGGCCGTGTGCTGCCAATGTTTACCGCTAATGGCACACAAACGAAAAAAGCGAAAGCCATAATTTGGGTAGACCGCATTGCACTAACTTCGTTATGGCTTATTTTTGCGCTGCACTTTTTAAACATAGCGACACGCTTACCTAGTTTGGCAATCAGTATCTTGTTTGCTATTAGTGCCATTTTTACTGCGATACGCTGTTTTCGCTGGAAATTTTGGCTCACCGTTAAGGTGCCATTACTATGGTCGTTACATATTGCCTATTGGTGTATTCCGATTGGCTTAGCCTTATACAGCGCACGTTATGCTGGTGTTAATATTAGCAATAGCATAGCGCTACACACACTGACTGCCGGCGCTATGGGTTCAATGATTCTGTCGATGATGGCGCGGGTATCATTAGGCCACAGTGGCCGAGTATTAAAACCTAAAGCTATTATGTCGCTGGCGTTTATCTTAGTTATTATTGCCGCCATTAGCCGCACCGTGCTGATTGGCTTTTGGCCAGAGCAAACCATGCAATGGTTATGGTTAGCGGCTATTGGCTGGGTAACCGCCTATACCTTGTATGTGATAGTGTATTTTCCAGTGCTGACGACACCAAGACCCGATGGTCGTCCGGGTTAAGCCGACAAGACAAAACGCAGTAGCTTACCTATGAAGAGGTAAACACTACTGCGCTTTGATTTATATCAAGCCGCTAGCCTGTAGCGGCTTTACACTGAAATTCATCGTTATATTGCATGGAATTCAGTATGAACACCGAACAGCACCACAAACCCTTGGTTTATTCATGCTCAGGTTGCTCTAATGTAGCGCAGCTAGCTAATGATCTTGCCGTAGTACTAGACCGTGAAGGCTCAGCCGAGATGTCTTGCATTGCGGGTATCGGCGGTAACGTTAAACAACTGGTTAAGTTGGCGAAATCTGGGCGGCCGATTCTAGCCGTGGATGGTTGTGCTTTAAACTGCGTTAAAAAAACACTCGCAACAATAGATGTAGTGCCAACCTGGCATCTTGAATTAACGTCGTTAGGGTATAAAAAACGCGAGCGTGAAGACTGCGGTTTAGCCGAAACCTATGCGCTAATGAAAATGGTACACCAAGATATTCTAGCGCCGATGGCGAACCCTAATTAAACCTGAGCACACACACTGCAAGCAGGATCTTTAGCTAAATTGAATTGCCGCCACTGGCTGTGCATGGCATCGAACAGTTGTAGCTTGCCAAACAACGGGCTACCTAGTTTTGCCAGTATTTTTACGGCTTCAAGCGCTTGCATAGTGCCAACTATGCCTACGACGGGGCTTAAAATTCCGGCTTCCATACAACTCAGTTGCTGTTCACCAAATAACTGACTTAAACAGTGATAACAGGCTTGTTCGCCATTCATGCTAAAGCTAGCAACTTGGCCTTCCAGACGAATGGCTGCGCCTGATACCAGCGGTACTTTAGCGACCACACAGGCCGCATTAATGGCATTGCGGGTGGCTAAATTGTCGCTGCAATCTAATACCAAAGAAAACTGCGGTATTAGCGTTAACAAGTCCTCTGCCGTTAGGCGTTTATTGATTGCTGTTAATGTAATGCCACTGTTCAATGTGGTTAAACGTTGTCGCGCTTGCTCAACTTTTGCCAAACCAATATCGGTTTCACTATATAAAATTTGCCGCTGCAAGTTTGAGCTATCAATATTGTCATCATCAACCAGTGTAATATTGCCGACACCCGACGCCACCAAATAGGGGGCTGCGGCACAGCCCAAGCCGCCCATGCCGATAACAAGCACCTTGCTGGCTAATAGTGCTTCTTGGCCGTGAAAATCTAGCGCCGGCAGCATCAGTTGTCGGCTGTAACGCATCGCCTGCGCAGGGGTTAAAATATCAGTCATGGTTTTGCTCTATCTGTTCGGGTCGGCACCATAGCCATACTGCTACG
Organism: Rheinheimera sp. D18; assembly: GCF_004345025.1. Taxonomy (GTDB): domain Bacteria; phylum Pseudomonadota; class Gammaproteobacteria; order Enterobacterales; family Alteromonadaceae; genus Alishewanella; species Alishewanella metallidurans. The sequence continues at coordinate 1,995,168 of NZ_CP037745.1, forward strand.
GCAAGTAAAAATAACGGCAATGCCAGCTTCATGCCCCAAGGCGCGGCCGAAAACTGGAGCATTATGGCACTTAATGCCATCATTATGCTGGCCAGATATTTAGCGCGCCGCGACACGATACCGTGCGCTCGCCATTGTTGTATTGGTGGGCCAAGTGTGGGATGAGCTAATAGCTTTTGCTCTAATGCTGGCCAGCCTTTGCCGGCGGCCCAAGCACTTAATAATACAAAAGGTACCGTGGGCAAACCCGGTAAAGGTATACCAATTAACCCCAGTATTAGGCTAACAATAGCCAGTGTGCGCCATGCTAACACTCGTGTAAACTGCCACATTATTTTAAACCCAGCCGCTGTGCTAATTTATGCAGGTTACTGGGATCTAACTCTAGCTGTCGTGCGGCTTGCGACCAACTCCCGCTATGTTGTTGCAACGCGGCTTCTATCATTTGTCGTTGTAGCTGGCTTACTGCTAACTTAAGTGGAATAGCTAGGTTGTTGCTAGGTATTAAATTTTGCGCACTATGCTGCACCGCTGCTGTTACGCTATCAATATCAAGAAGTTCCGCACCTAGAGTAACAATGTCGGTGCGCGCCACGCCTTGGCTTAAAGCTTTTATCGCCGCGCGGCTAATAACATGCTCTAGCTCTCGCACATTACCCGGCCAATCGTAACTGAGTAACGCCAGTTCAGCTTCTGGCGACAAACGCAGCGCTCTTAAGCCTAAGCGTCCACGGTTTTGCTCAAGAAAATGCCCAGCTAATAGCGGAATATCGTCTCGCCGTTCCCGCAGAGGTGGAATAGGCAGCGGATATACCGACAAACGGTGATACAAGTCAGCACGAAACTCACCCTGCTTTACTTGCTGCTTTAAATCACGGTTAGTGGCCGCAACTAAACGCACGTTTACTTGGCGTGGTTTATCAGAGCCTAAGCGTTGTATTTCACCGTTTTGTAGTACTCGCAGTAATTTAGCCTGCACGCCAAGTGGCAACTCACCCACTTCATCTAAAAATAAGGTGCCGCCATCTGCGGCTTCAAACCGACCAGCGCGTTCAGTATGGGCACCAGAAAATGCGCCCTTGTTATGACCAAATAATTCACTTTCAGCCAAGCTTTCTGGCAAAGCAGCGCAGTTAATGTAAATAAGTGGTTTACCCGAGCGTGACGAACTGCGATGTAAATGCCGAGCAAACAGTTCTTTACCTACACCCGTTTCACCCAGCAACAACACCGGCAAATCGGAGGTGGCTACCACGGTTAACTCTTGCAGAATTTGCTGTAATACTTTGCTTTGTCCTATTAGCTCATAACGCTGTTGTGCTGCAGGCTCAAATTGCTGGCTACCATTTTGATGGTTTAACCTAAGCGCACGATTGGCCTGCTCTAGCTCAGTAATGCGCACCGCCGCTTCGACAAATAAGCTAAAACGTTGTAATTCGAATAGGGTGGCTTGAGAAAAGCTACCGGCTTGTAACGCGTCTAAAGTTAATACACCCCAGCAACGGCCTTCTATGTATAACGAAATGCCCATGCAATCATGCACCGGCAAGGCGTGGCCTGGCTTTTCTGCCAGCAAGCCATCGTACGGATCCGGCAATTCAGAGTCAGGTTCAAACCGCACCGGATTGCGACTGGCTAATATTGCCGCCAACCTTGGGTGTTCAGCCACCGTAAAACGTCGGCCCAACGCATCACGCACTAAACCATACATAGCCACTGGCTTTAACACATCATGTTCTAGCTTTAATAAGCCAACCGCACCGCACGTAAAATGGTTGCATAGCGTGGTTACCAAACGCTGCAACCTAACTGCTGCTGGTAAATCAGTTACCAAATCAACAACTAAAATTTCTTCCAGCATGGTAGTTTTTACCTTTGGGTAAATTAAACCCGAAATTGAGTGGGTGTAATGTACCATGACACATAATAAAGCTATATAAATCAAAGGTGGTAGTTTTGGCCTGACTCTTGCTCTTTAACTGTAGTCGCGTGCAGGACGCGGAATATTTCGTTAAGTATGCAGGAGTTAGTATGCAATTATTAGATCAGTCTTTAGGCCAAATTGCCACATCAGTAGCCGGTGCCACAGCGGTATTTCATCAGCATAAATTAGATTTTTGTTGTGGTGGCCAGCACAGCTTACGCGACGCATTAGCGAAAAAAGGCCTGCCAGAACAGGACATCGTTAATGCGTTAACCGCATTAACGTTACAGCCAGTTCAGTTTACCGATTGGCGCAAAGCACCAACTAAAGAGCTAATCACGCATATTTTAGAACGTTTTCATCAACGTCATCGTTTACAGTTACCAGAGCTTAGCCGCTTAGCGCGTAGGGTTGAGCATGTGCACGGTGATGATCCAAGCTGCCCTACCGGTTTAACGGATCACCTTGATGATATGTATCAAGAATTAGAAAGCCATATGATGAAAGAAGAACAAATTTTGTTTCCAATGCTAGCTGGCGGTATTTATCCTGCTGGCCCGATAAGCGTAATGGAAGAAGAACATATACAGCACGGTGATGCGTTAGAAAAACTTGAGCTATTAACTAACAACATTACGCTGCCAGCACACGCATGTAATACTTGGACGGCGTTATACATTGGTTTAAAAGAGCTTAAAGAAGATTTAATGCAGCACATTTTATTAGAAAACGAAATTTTGTTTGTGCAACCTAAAGCCAAAGCGCACGGCGAAGGTGGTGTGTGCTGCGGTGGTTGTCAGTAGTTTTTAGCCGTATCTAACCTGTGTTAGTGCTTAAGCATTAACACAGGTTTATTCCACTGTTTAGGTCCGCTTATTAACTTAATAATTGCAGTTTGGCTAACTCGCTATACAGCTCGCTAGTTTGCATTAGCTCTTGGTGGGTGCCGCTGGCAATAATCTGGCCTTTATCTAATAACAAAATACGATCAGCGTTAATCACTGTCGCTAAGCGATGGGCAATAATTAATGTGGTTTTACCCTGCATCAGATGATCTAGCGCTTGTTTAACCTGCAGCTCGCTTAACGCATCTAATGCGCTGGTGGCTTCATCTAACAGCAATACAGGTCGGTCGGCTAATATAGCTCTGGCAATAGCAATACGCTGCTTTTGCCCACCCGATAACCTTACTCCTCGCTCACCAAGCTCGGTGGCATAACCAGCACTAAACTCCTGAATAAACTCATCAGCGCGCGCAGCAATACAGGCTTGGCGCACTTCAGCTTCACTAGCATCGGGCCGGCCATAACGCACGTTTTCTAACACAGAGCTGGCAAAAATAACCGAGTCTTGCGGTACTAAAGCAAATTGTGCCCGTAGCGTGGCTAAATCTAATAAGCTGATATCGGTATCATCGAGTAAAATTTGCCCTGAACTTGGCAAGTAAAAGCGCTGTAACAACTGAAATAACGTGGTTTTACCGGCGCCGCTGGGGCCAACTAATGCTACCCGCTCACCGCGTTGTATCGTTAAATTAAGCTGATGCAGCACGGTTCTATCTGCTACTTGTGGGTAAGCAAAGCTAAGTTGCTGCAAACGAATATTCCCTTGCACCGGCAAGCTAAGTGATACTGGCTGCGCTGGTGAGCCAATGTCTACCGGTGCACTGACTAACTCAATTAGGCGATCGGCGGCACCCGCCGCCCGTTGAATGTCGCCAATTACCTCGCTGATGGTCGCGGCTGCACCTGCCACCATCACCGCATAAAACATAAAAGCCGTAAGCTGACCGGCCGTAACGTTACCGTGCATCACATCTCGTGCGCCGACCCAGCTAATTAATACCATGGCACTAATACTTAATAACATAACGCCAGCAATAAGCATGGCACGGTATAAAATACGCCCTTCTGCTGCCTGCATTACTTGCTCAATACGCCCAGCAAACAGCTGTTGATCACGTGGTTCGTGGCCGTATGATTGCACGGTATGAATTTCGTGTATGCTTTCATCAACGTACGCACCAACATCGGCTAGCCTATCTTGGCTAGCGCGTGACAATTTACGCACCTTGCGGCCAAGTAAAATAATCGGCAGCAGCACCAAAGGCACGGCCAGTAGCACCAAGCCGGTCATTTTAAAACTGGTTAATGCCATCATAACCAAGCCACCGACTGCGGTAACAGCCGAGCGTAACGCCATGGATAAACTCGAACCAACCACACTTTGTAATAATGTGGTGTCGGCGGTAAAACGCGAAATGACTTCGCCCGTGCGCATTTGGCTATAAAACGTTGGCGAGAGCTTTAACATATGCTGATATAGCTTATTACGAATATCGGCACTAACCCGCTCACCTAGCCAGCTCATTAAGTAAAATCGGCAGAAAATAGCGGCAGAAGAGAGTAAACACAGCAGTAAGATCAGCAGCGTGATTTGATTAAGCTTATCGGTATTATTGGCAACAAAGCCATCATCTACCAACATGCGCACGCCCTGCCCCAGCGCCAACCAGCCGAGTGAACCAATTAGTAAAAATAATAATGCCAGCAACACACGTTTACGATACGGCTGTAAAAAGCCAACAATCCAGGGCAATACCTTTGGCTGCGACATTAATTAGGTGTCCTTTGTTTATTCGGTATCGGGAATATACCAGTCTGTCCAGCTATAGGTCAGTGAATATACGGCAAAGCTAGAGAACTCAGAGATCAGCTTGCTATAAAAATCAAAGTTAGACAGGTTGACGGTAAACATACAGTTACCGTTACAGTTTAGCTCGCGAAAGGTTTGGCTGGACGTCGATAACACCTTGCTGTGCATATTGTGTTGTTTAACCAGCTGATTTACCCGCCACGCATGAAAATCGCTAGTAACAATATAATCGGGTTTTAATTCAGTTCTTGCCGCTAGGCTATTAAACTCTTGATAAGTATTTTCGCCGCCATCAATACAGTCTACCGCAACTTGTTTATGTTCAATTAACGACTTCAGCTTATTTAAATACGGCTTACAATGCTTACTGGTCATCAGTACGCTTGCGCCCTCTGCTGGTAATAATTCGGCCAAATGTTGTATACGTGCACTAGCGCAGGCCGTTAATTTATCGTCTGTGCCACCGCAGCCCAATAATACCACTGCACTGCCAGGTGCTATAGCATGGCTAACCGTTTGGCCGACATAAAGGCTACGAAATTGATTAGCAATAAAATTATTACCACTTAAATAATAAAACAATAACAACACCAGCAAACCTTTCTTACGATAGCAGATATAGGCTGCCACCAAGCCTAACAACGTAAGATTATGTGGATATAAAAACGGTTCAAAAAAATCTTTCACGCGCTCTCCTTCTGTTGGCGTAAATGATGGCTAACGCCAAGCTTATCCGGTTGCAATAGCAATACCGCGGTTAACGCCCAAGGCAGCCAGAGCATACCGGATGTCATAATATGCCCCACTACCGAGGAGACGGTTAATAACAAAACGTTAAGTAAGATTAGACAACGAGCCATACCGCTCGCCCGGGCTTGCCAGCTACGACGAATAAATAGGCTAAAGGTGAGTAAGAAAGCGAACAATCCGGGTAAACCATGAAATATCAGTAAGTCAAACCAGTCTAATTCAGCAAAGTATTTTTTAAGATACAAACCTACTCCACCCTGACCAACGCCAAGATAGCGCTGCCATTCGCTATAATGTTGGCTGGTAGTTTGCCAAATTTTGCCGGCATAATAATCGCGTGATGACAGCAAGATGCCGCTAATGCCGCGCTGGTGGTAAACAAACGTTAACTTGTCGTAGATACCTAGGCTACGAAGCAAATATTCGCCATTAAGCCATACCAGTAATAATACTAACGCCAGAACTACTGCTCCTGCTAGCAAGCCAAGCCGCTTTTGCTGCCAAAATGGCGCAGGCTGCAACAGTAGCGGAACAAACAACACCAACACTAAAACACCAAAGAGGCCGGTTTTAGTGAGCATAAGTGCCGCTGCCGCCACGGCTAATAAGCTAATGATGAGATAACGTGGTTTGTGTTGGGGCCAACTGAGCGCCAGCACGGCCGCAGATAGCACCAATAGCACTGCAGATAGCTCGTTGGTTGAGTAGAAAAAACCTTTAATACCCAAAAACGATTGCGCTACGCCCTCTAGCGGTTGGTAAGCATTAAAACCCAAACCAGCCAGCCCAGCCAATATGTTCACTAACAAGACTAAGGCGGAAAAATACAAACTGCGTTGGCACAATAACCGACAGTGTTCTGGCATGCGCTGTGACAACGCCGACAAATAAGCAAACGCCAGTAACGGACTAATGATTTTTAGCGCTAACTGTAAATCAGCCTGTATCCAGCGCATTGGTAGCGCTGACCAATGTAACCCTGGGCCGATTAGCAGCAAAACCAACAACAGCGCTAAACCAGCCACGAGCTTTGGCTTTTGTGCTACTAACGAAACCGTCATTAAGCTTAACAGTAGTAATTTATAAATACTGGCTAAGACAAAACTGCTACCGGTATATTGCAGTAATGCGCCATTGACGCAGTCAACTAATAGAAACAGCGGAATAATACGCAGCAGCAGCGCATCACTGTTGCGCTGCCAGTTAGACACGAAATGAATTGGCATTATTTTTTAAATAGCCCACTAACGCCTTTACTAAACATTTTAATACGCCAGCGACTAAGCACACCAAGCTTATGTTTTATATAGTAACGCCACTTTAGCTTTACTAAGCCAAAACGTGTGCTATTTATCAGCTGCATAAAACTAAGCGGAATATGCTCCATACTTTGGCGATAAAACATTTGGTTATGTAAATTACGCTCATTCATTAAAGCTCGGTGTTTCGACACAAACTGCTTATGTGCATCTAAACGCTTTGGTGAATTAGTAATGCGACCTAGTTCATGGCCAACATTAACTTTATACGTCGGCTCGGCAATACGCAGCGCAGGGCCAAAACCTAGCACCACACGCACCCACATGTCATAGTCTTGAAACGCCGCTAACGACACATCAAAACCGCCAAGTTGCATCATACGCTCGCGCCGCACTAAAGCTTGATTAGATAAGCTATGTAAATCAAGCAATTGTGGCAAACTAACCACTTCTCTTGTCGCAAACAGTTGTTTTTGCACTGTGCCGTAATCCCAAATATAGCCCGAGCAGACGCAGCTATATTTGTCATCATAGGCCTGATATAAACTGGTTAAACGATTAGGTAAAAACTCATCGTCGTCGTCAATGCCGGTAACAAAATCGCCTTTAGCCTGTTCAATTGCTCGATTACGCGCAGCACAGGCGCCTTGACCGGTACTCTGACGAAAAAAACGTAGGCGCTCGTCATTAATATATTTATTAGTCAGTACCTGCCAAGTATCGTCGGTTGACGCATCGTCCACCACCAATAGCTCTATATTCGGGTAATCTTGTGCTAATACCGATTCAATGGCGCGAATAGCCATATTCACTCGATTAAAGGTTGGCATGTAAACGCTGATCAAAGGTAAGTTTTGCTGAGTCATATCATTTCATCCGTGACATTAAATTTTGCCAGTCCAGTACCACCACAAATATCGTAGTAAACCTAATTGCCGGCCAATACGGCTGGGCTGAGACAACAAGCGGTAGGCCCATTCTAAATTAAGCTTACACCACAGTTCTGGTGCCCGTTTTACATTACCGGTATAAACATCATAAGTACCACCAACACCCATATAAAAACAATTTGGGTGTTGCGCTCGAATACGCTGGATCAGCAGTTCTTGTTTAGGTGAGCCCATAGCTATACTGACAAAACGCGCACCACTTTGCTTTATTTGCGCAATAAGTTCAGCTTCATCTTTAAAGTAGCCATCTACGGCGCCGACTAAATTGACCTGTTCTGCACGCAGTTTTTCTGCCGTTTGCTGATTTACGTCCGGTTTGGCACCAACAATAAATACTGGCACCTTAAATTGTGCCGCGCGCTTTACCAACTGCTGCCAAAGCTCACACCCCGGAATACGCTGTACGTTTTTCTTTAAACGCTTACGCATTACCTTTACTACACCAATACCATCGGCATAGCGGATATCAGCCGCGTTAATTACCGCTTCAATATCAGGGCTACGCATCGCCGTGAGCACTTTCTCAGGGTTTATCGCAATAGCTGAACCGGCATAAACGCTACCATCAGGGCGAATAATAAATTCCATTAATTGCTGCATATCGGCAAATGCAGATACCATTACTGGGCCAATTTTTACTTCAGCAATAGGTTGCTGTAATTCTGCTACCGCTTGGTTCATAACACAACTCTCTGATATATCTGTTGTAATTCGTTAACTACCTGACCTAGCAAATACTGCTCCGCACTGGTGCGACTATGCAGTTGCATAGTGTGATACTGCTGTGGCGTTTGCTGAAAAAACTGTTCTAACGCGTATGAAAACCGGTTAATTACTGTGACGTCGTCGCCTTGTTGGCTTATAAGTACGCCGTTAACACCGCTAACTAATTGCTCAGCACTGCCATCCGTTTGGCTGGCAATCACTGGCGTATAACAGGCCATTGCCTCTGCCATGACTAAACCAAAGGCTTCATGGCGCGATAAACTAATAAAACACCGCGCTTGCCGATATAGCTCTTTTAACGCTGCGCTATCTTTTGGCCCAACCACCAACACATTAGGAAACTGCTGCGCTGCAAGCTGTAATTTTTCCAACCACGGCCCAGAACCGGCAATGACTACTTTCTTATCTTTTACTACCGGCAATAAAGCTAATAAGCGGTCCATGCCTTTATTCTGATCTAAGCTACCTACATATAAAATATCAATCGTTTTATCCTGCCAAGATACCGGCTCAACCACGCGAAACAACTCGCTAATGCCAGCGGGTAATACCTGAGCCTGTTTTACTGGCAAACTAAAATGTTGCGCCAAGGCTTTACTGGCGAAAATCCACTGGTCAACCTTGGTTGCACACCACGTATACAACTTGCCTGGTGGTTGATATTTATAAATATCACTGCCATGACAGGTAACAACAATTTTAACTTTAGGGTTACGCAGTGCTTTATACAATAATGCTAGCCAAATCGTCGGATAATAAAAATGTACATGGACAATATCAAAACGACGCCGACTAAGCATATAACGCCAAATAAAATCGAGTATAAAAACAGGGTATTTCAATAACTTGTTCAGCAAAGAGTCACTGTGCCAGCGCATATAATGATAACTAGGATGAAGCGCCGCCAGGGCCCACACTTGGTTATGCACAAACTTCCCCTGAAACGGTGAAGATGGCTTGGGCCCCATGTTGCTCACAATCAAGATATTATTATTTATGCTTTGCACGCTGAACTTTCACCCTGACAGCCTGACAGACTGTGTACAATACTTGTTGCTTGATAAAAAAACACTTAGTTTATATCGCTTTGCGTATTAAACCCTGAACTATAGTAATAACCGATTTCAGCTGACGCTTGGCTGAATAAACACTAACACTTGTTAACAACCGGATCGGTAAATGCCAACACACTTACTTTTCGCTATCAGCGCTTTTTTCGCGGCCTGCGCCGCCATCTGGCTATTATATCCATTATCGGTGCGCGTCGGCTTAGTTGATGTTCCGCGTGGCCGTAAACAACATCAAGGTGCGGTGCCGTTAATTGGCGGCATTGCTACCTACTGCGGCCTTTGTATCGCTATGCTTTTATTTGCCGACTCCAGCGTTGAGCCACTATATTACTTAGCCTGCGCCGGTGTTATTGTTATTTTAGGTGCCTTTGATGACTACCTAGATTTAAGCGTAAAGCTGCGTTTAGCGGTACAAACCTTAGTCGGTTTAGCCATGACCTACAGCCTAGATTTACATCTTGCCAGCTTAGGTAATTTATTTGGTATGGGCCAAGTAGAGCTAGGCGTGCTGGGTTTGCCTATTACGCTGGTTGCAGTTATTGCCGCAATTAACGCTTTTAACATGACCGATGGCATCGACGGCTTAGCCGGCATGCTAAGCTTAGTCAGTTTTAGCGCTATCGCGATTTTTATGGCATTGTGGGGGCAGCCTTTACATGCCATGTTCGCTATGGTGATTGTGCTGGCAATGCTGCCTTATTTAGCCTGCAATTTAAATTTAATACCCGGTAAACGTATTTTTCTCGGTGATGCCGGCAGTATGCTGATTGGGTTAAGTGTAATTTGGTTGCTTATTGTTGGCACCCAAAGTGAAAGCGCCAGCTTTCGTCCAGTGACGGCACTGTGGATCATTGCCATTCCACTAATGGATATGATAGCGATAATGGTACGCCGCATCCGCAAAGGTCAGTCGCCATTTCAAGCCGACCGTGAGCATTTGCACCATATTTCGCTGCGTTTAGGCCTAAGCTCGCGTGAATCATTAGCATTAATAACCGCTTTGGCTAGTATTTTTGCCTGTATTGGCATTATTGGTGAGTATTTATTAGTACCCGATATCGTTATGTTGCTGCTATTTTTACTGGTATTTACCGGTTATTTATATTTGCTACAAAACATCTGGCGTATTATTTCGCACGTTCGTAGACAACGGCTACAGCACAAATTTCCTAGGGTTATTAAGTAGTGAAAATAATTAAGAAAATTTTACTGGCTCGCGCCAGCGCAACCAATTATGGCAATTATGGCGCGCACGTAAATCCACTTCACCTAGCTAAAGGTTACTTATGAGCAAACCGTTTTACGTCGAAATTAAAGGTGTTCAGTTTCGCAATAAAGGCGCCTATTTAATGTTACTGGCCTGCCTTGATGGCTTAAAGCAACTGCCGCACCCGATTGAACTGGTGCTATCACCCGGCCCTAACTTGCCCTATCCAGAACGCGCCCGCTTAGGCGCTTGGCAAAAGCTGTCGTTTCGCCGTGGCGGCTTAGATTTAACGGCAGTGATTGGTAAGTTACCAAGCGCAATGCAACGCCTATTTAATCGCTACGGCATGGTAACCGAGCAGCAAATAGATTTAGCACTCGAAGCCAGTGGCTTTGCCTATGGTGATCAGTGGCCACTGCGTTTTTTACAAAACACCGCCAAAGAAGTAGTGCGTTTTGCTAAAGCCGGTAAGCCGTTTATTTTTATGCCCCAAGCTTTTGGCCCGTTTAAAAGCGAAGCCAGTAAAGCGGCGATGCGCGACATTGTTAACCATGCCACACTGGTATTTGTGCGCGATCCAGTATCTCTAGAACACGTAAAAGGCTGTGTTGGCACCCTACCCGATACTGTGGTGTTAACGCCTGATTTCACTGTAGGTTTAACCGCGCGCGCCAATGATGAAATACCGGCAATAACGCAGCCTTATGCTGCACTTATTCCCAATAATAAAGTGGTGTCTAAGTTTAACCACGCCAATGCTGAACAACTACGCAGTAATTATATTAATGCCTTTGCCGGCGCAGCGAATAAACTAAGAGCACAAGGCATGCAATGCGTGCTGGTAAACCATGAGGGCAAAGAAGATGCGCTGTTATGTGACGAAATTGCTGCCAAAGCGCCCTGCACTATAGTGCAAATAGAAGATCCGCTAGCGGTTAAAGCGTTTATTGGTAAAGCCGAGCTGGCTATTAGTTCGCGGTTTCATGGTGCAGTAAATGCACTAAGCCAAGGCGTACCTTGCATTGCTACCAGTTGGAGCCATAAATATCACGCGATGATGAGCGATTTTGGTATGGGCGAATATTGTGTTGCCGAACTAACAGAGCAAAGCTTACTTACGGCGCTAGAGCAGCTATTAACCCACAAAGTCGAACTGGCCAGTGAAATAAAAGTTAAAGCCGCAGCGTTAAAACAGCAAAACCAACAAATGTGGCAGAAGTTATATCAAGCTGTTAGTAAAACACACTAACAGCAACTAAGGCCGGCGCTTTTGCAGTTTACGCTGCAACGTGCGCCGGTGCATGCCAAGCAAACGCGCAGTTTGCGATACATTCCCCTCGTGCTGTTGTAATACTCGCTGAATATGTTCCCATTCAACCTGTTCTGGGCTTAACATTAACGTAGTTTCTTGCTCTGTTGTTAACGTGTTTGTACCGGCTAAACTTTGCAACAAGGTGCTAAAATCGACCGGTTTAGTGAGAAAGTCATCTGCACCTAACTTAATGGCCTGCACCGCACTGGCGATACTGGCAAACCCAGTTAACATAACAATACGTGCTTGCGGTAAGGCTTGACGCAACGGCGCAACAAAATGTAAGCCCGACTGTGCGGCAAAACGCATGTCTAACAAAAAGCAGTGTGCATTGGTGTGTATTAATTGCTGCTCAGTAACAGGTTCAGTAAACACAACCACACTATAATCGTTTGCCGTTAAACGCCGCGCCAATACCTGGGTTAAAGCAATGTCGTCATCAACAATACATAGCTTAGGCAAATCAGTCATATTTTACCTTTACACTGGTAAAGATGATCTGAGTAAGCATGCCACCTTCGGGCAAGTTACTACGGGTAATTTCCCCGCCTAGACTTTCAATGGTCAGGTTAGCTAAGTACTGGCCTAAACCTAAACCTTGCGTGCTTGGCTGCGGTATATGCCCTAGTTCAGCTAAACGCGCATCAGATAAACCTTCACCAAAATCACGAATACTTAGCACTATTTGTTGATACTGCTGTTGCAGTGTTAATTCAAGCTGCGCGTTACCTTGCGCTAAACTGGCGTCAGCCGCGTTATTTAAAATGTTATAAATGGCAGCCGGCAAGTGACAATTTGCATAGTGCTTTTGCCCGTGTTGAACACAAACTAGCTAACACATCAGCACTGGTTTACTTTGGTATTGGCCACACTGAACGCTTTCCCGATTACTGGGAGCTAATAGCCAAAGAAGCGGAACAAAGCATTAGTGGCTTTAATATTAAACCCGAACAAACCACGCAGCTTGATACCGGCATAATGTACCGTAACGAAAAAACTGAGTTTTCCGTATCTGCATTTTATAATCAAGTAGACGATTTTATCTTAGTAAACTACAGCAACATGATGAAAGCCAACGGCTTTGTGCAAAACATTGATACAAGAAGTTACGGCGCCGAGTTAAGTATTGCACACGCGTTAAGTACCACGTGGAAGGCAGAATCCGCGCTATCCTATGTGCATGCCACTAACACTAGCGATAACACGCCGCTACCGCAAATATCGCCATTAGAATGGCGTACTGGGCTAAGTTATAGCCGCGACAACTGGTCAGTAGGCTCGCTAATGCGGGTAGTCGATAGGCAAAATCGTTATACGTTAAACCAAGGTAATATTGTTGGCAAAGACTTAGGTGCCGCGGCCGGTTTTGTTATTTATTCACTTAATGCTAGCTGGCAACTAACCGATAGCACACTGTTTAGCGCGGGTGCCGACAACCTATTTGATAAGAATTATGCCGAGTTTGTTAGCCGTGCAGGCGGCAATGGTATGGGTGGCGGTATTCCAGGGTTTATTCAAACCGAACGTGTTAACGAGCCCGGCCGCACCTTTTGGCTGAAGTTACAACTAACCTTGTAAAGCTAGCCATAGCACCTATAAATTAAGGCTAGCATAGCAATATTTACCGCTACGCTAGCCTTTTATATACCCAGCTACTTAATGCCTTTATCACTATCACTCACTTGCACTTTCTGTTGCATTACCTGCATTTCAATATCGGCTTTTAAACGACATACCGCCAATTGTGCCAAGCGCATGGCTTTAATTTCTGCTAGAGGGTCAACCGTTTGCAGCCGATTATTTTCAGTAGCATAAGATAAACCGTCATTCTTTGTTGGCGCATTATTTTGGTTTTCCATCATCGAAAAATATCTCTTACATCGTTATTTACTGGCATTAAAAGTACTTAGCTACATAGTTAGGTACAACACACTCAACGCGTATTATTGAGTAAGCTCACGCACTAACGGCTTATCAGTAAAGGGTTTAATACCAAGTTTTGGATAAACTTCTGTCGGGTAATAAAACACGCCACTGCGCGAAACTAAGCTAATCGTTTTAATGGCTTTAAGATCTTCAGTTGGGTTACCCGGCACTAAAAAGAAGTCAGCCAATTTACCGGCTTCAATACTACCTCGGTCGCTATGCCCCAAATAGTTCGCCATATCATAGCTGCCTAGTTTTAGTAATTCTGCGGCGCTATAACCCAACTGTTGAAAAAGCTCTAGTTCACGATGCAACGTAAAGGCCCCGCCCAAGTCTGTCGGTAGAGTATTTTGCTGAAAGCTGACGTAACTGCGCTTCTTCAGCTTCAAAACCTTGTCTAATAACAATATATTGTGGTGTTATAAAGGCAAAAAACTGCTGTTTGCTGTCAACCACTAAATAATCAGGGTTTACGTTAGCGCCGGCTAAAGCGTAAGTCATTAAATTCAGTTTACTACCATCGGTATCTATATTCAGGCTTTCTAACTTTTCTAGCGATAACTGCCCAGCTGGCAGTGCCGGCATAGTCTTATTCTCAGTCTGCATTAGCGCTTTAGCTAAGATGTATTGGGTATAAGGGCTACTGTTTTGTGGCACGTACAATGCGCTTTGTTGCAGAGTTTTCTCACCAGAACCGGTTGCATCTTGCCAACTCACTTTCTCCCCTAGGCTGTGCATGTATTCGGTAATGCTATTACCAAAGGTAGTATTACCGCTAATTTGCCAATTGGTTGGCACGCCTTGTTGATCTAAAGTTAGGCTTTCCTGAGAGCCAGGCCCACGGCCATTACTCTTATAGTCAAAATCGACCTTTATCTGGCTGCCACTTGGGATCAGGTTAGTGGTCACATTTAAATGCCCCACTGTATTGCCATTAAGCATTACTGTATAGTTATCCTGACTCGCAACGGGTTCTTTGGTTTGTTCTACTGGATCAGAACAACCCAATACTAAGCCTAACATAGCGCCATATATTAACACTCGCATTACCTAGCTCCTTTAAAGCGGATTATCGTGGTATCAGCTCAAACCAATAGTTAAAGCCCAAGTTGCTGCCCACAGTCAAATATTTAAAATAATTAGTTATTTTTTATCGTGTTAAGCCAACCAACATAGCCTTGTATATATTTATCGAGAAATTCTGCAGTTTTTTGATCAGCTAGTTTACCGTTTTCATCAAATGCTTTATGTGCCGACGCGAGTAAAAATTCAGGCGCCAAATATACCGGTGATAAAGTGCCAAACAAGATATCTCGTAAGTGTATTTGCGCCCTAGCACCCCCTAGCGTACTCATGGACGCACTTACTATACCGCAAGGTTTCTTGGTTAGTGCGGCATTAAAACCCGGCCGTGACGCCCAATCGATGGCATTTTTAAGTACACCAGAAATGCTGTAGTTATATTCTGGCGTTGAAAATAGTAGGCCATCAGCGCTTTTTATCGCAGCATTAAATTTGACTACAGCGTCAGGCTTATTATCAGCATCCAGATCAGAATTATAAAATGGAATGTCAGAAATATCGTATATCTCGAATTTTACACCGGCTTTTTGCGCTAATTCAGCAGCGACCTTTAATAAAGCCGTATTAAAAGAACCTGCTCTTAAGCTGCCACTTATACCTAATATTTTCATCTGTTGTCCTTAGATGTTATCAATGATGGAATCACAATTTTCGTGCTGTTCTAGGTGATAAAATACTGCCGTAATTAAAGCTTTAAAATACGCCTCCATACTGACATTGTCTGTATTTACTTGCATGGCAATGGCAATTTTCTTATCTGGGAAATACGCTAACACACTATTATATCCAGGAAAAAAACCATCATGCCGATAACAGGTGCCAAACGCTGACTTTACGATGTTAACACCTAAACCGTAGCCTAACATGCAACCGGTGTCATCGGCTAACGGCTTGGGGCGCGCTATGGATGTCAGCATCTGTGTTAATAAAACGGGTGTAAGCACCGAGCCCTCAAACAACGCTTTGGCCCAGCGCACCAAATCTGCCGTAGTACTAACTATGCCGCCACCTGTCCATTCCAACGAGGGATGCAGCACTAGCTGCCCATGCTCAAGCATGCGTTTGGGGATCCCGAATAAGCGTCGACTCTGCTGCGCATAGCCTTGAACTAAACGGGGCATGTCAATGCAGTCAAATGCCAAGGTGTCAGCTAGGTGGCGTGGTTTAAGCAAGCGCTGCGATAACGTGGCGTAATAGCTAGCTGAGCTTGCGCGTTCAATTAGCATACCTATCAACACATAGCCTGTATCGCTGTAATGAAAGCCCATACCGGCTAAAAACAACGGCGGGCGATCCAGCGCAAATTGTATTAGTTCTTCGGCTGCAATGGGTTGATGTAGCATTTCATCTACTAATTTTTGTTTAATAAAATTTGAAAAACCGACTCCAGTATCAAAAACGTGGTCGATAAGGCCACTGCTGTGATTGAGCAAATGCCGTAAGGTTATGGTTTTATAATTTGGTAGCCGACAAAACCAGTTGGTATTAGCAAACCATGGTGCAATCGGCGCATCTAATACTAAGATGCCATCAGCAACCATGCTAAGCACCACCGCAGCAACAAAGGTTTTACCAATACTGCCCGCAGGCATTTTTGCAGAAATTGTCATAGGTCGTTGTAATTGCCTATCGGCGTACCCCGCGGCAGCGCTTGCCAGCATGCCATCTGGCATAGCAACTGACACAGTAACACCTGGCAGCCGCTTATTGCTTTGCAGCATGAGTTCACATTGCGTGCGCAAGATTTGTGCTATTTGTGCAGCCAAATGTAATCCACTCCTATCTATTACTCATCTCTAGAGGCATACTGAAATCGTCATACACCAAGTTGTCGGGTTGAAAAGGTCATGACGTAGCTACAGCCATTAAGTTGGCTCAGTTTGCTTTAGATTAAAGAGGGAAATATCATGAGCAAAGGCAAAGACAGTAAGAAAGACGTTAAAAAGAAACCACTTTTAACAGCAAAAGAGAAAAAAGCGGCGAAAGAGTCCAAGAAATCCTCAAAAAATGTTCTAGGCAATTAAACGTAGCATAGCCATCGCAATGTGTTGATGGCTTTTATTTTTTGTAGCATTAATAATATTATTCGCCATCATTAAATTTGCCTTATCCTCACGCTATTTTAAATCAGCATCTTGATCGATTATCTCAGCTATTAGTATAAATTTCAGCTGTTACGGATAGTACTCGAATTCTGCTTTGGAATATCACTATAGCTTGTTTGTATTTATTCTATAGAATCAATGCCTAATCAATATGCCAAGCTAGCGGCAACGAAGATGGATAGAGAAAATTGACGACAGTTGTTGTTACCCTGCATTTGCTTTTAGTTTTAAGCTTTACCACGCGAATTTTACTACGTGATGATTTATCACCACCGGGCCGCTTGGCGTGGTTTATTGTGTTAAACGTAATGCCTTATTTTGGTGTAGTGATATATTTTCTGTTTGGCGAAATTGATATTGGCCACCGAGCAATTAAACGCATTTAAACTCAATGCCACTGCTGCCGCAGCTGGATTTCCCGCACAGGTCATGGGCGTTGGCCCTACTGAACGTCGAGCTGCAACACCTCAACTGTTTGCTAATTTGATTGCCAGTGCAGAAACCCAACTTACTATTTCTACACCCTACTTTGTGCCTGACGCAACGTTACTAGATTCTTTATGCGCGGCGTCACATCGTGGCGTTCGGGTTACATTAATTTATCCCAAAGCGAACGACAGCTGGATTGTCTCAGCCGCCAGTCGTAGTTACTACCATCAACTGCTCGATGCTGGGTGTATTATCTATGAGTTCAACGCCGGCTTGTTACATGCAAAAACGCTGACTATTGATAATTGTGTTAGCTTAATTGGCTCGTCAAATCTTGACCTGCGCAGCTTTGATCTAAATTACGAAAACAATATTTTGCTACAAGACAGTACAATTACCACGGCAATTCGCGAGCGGCAGCAAAGTTATATTACCGATTCTGAGTTGGTTGAACTAAATACCGTGCTTAAATGGCGCTATTCGCGGCGCATCTGGAATAACATTATTGCCACTATTGGGCCTATTCTATAGCAACCCAATTAAAGTAAAATGCCATAAAACAGTTAAGTGGCTTTTGATTATGTTGGCTCAGTAACTTATAGGCTTCGCCATTAATTAACTGTAAAAAGCTTCAACTGTGCCTTTTAGGGTCATTAATAACGGTTGACCACGACGGTCTAACGCTTTTGGTGACGCTGCTTTTACCCAGCCTTCGCTGATGCAATATTCTTCAATATCAAAACGTTCTTTACCGTTAAGGCGAATACCAATGCTATGTTCGAAAACCTCAGCGACATAATGCGGGCTGCGTGGGTTGCTAGAAAGGCGATCGGGTAGCGCCGGTAGAGATTTAGTATCGTTCATGTTTAACCTATAATAAATAAAAGTGCGCTATTGTAGACAATATAGGCCAATCGCTCAATAAGCTAGGCTAACCTCGCGCCATTGGGTAAATTCAGATCAACCGTCGATAGCACCACCGAACCGTCAGCACGATGTAATCCGGTAACTAAACACTCTGACATCATTGGGCCAATTTGTTTAGGTTTAAAATTTACTACAGCCAATACCTGCTTACCTAAAAGCGATTCTTTGGTATATAGCTCTGTTATTTGCGCGCTAGATTTTTTAATACCCAGCTCTGGGCCAAAATCTATCTGTAATTTATATGCCGGGCGGCGGGCTTCTGGAAAATCTTCCACGGCAACTATAGTACCGACACGGATATCAACTTTCTGAAAGTCGCCCCACTCAATATAATGCATCTGCTAGTAAGGCCTCCTAATCCAGTTATAATTTTACATCTAGCCAAGCTAACTAATATTTATCACTAATTCAATGGTGTATTGTTATCGCTATATAAGTAGCTGCGCTGACATAACTGCTGGTAATCGGTTAGTATCGGCGTTTTAAATGTATAAGGCTTACACTTTGACACCTAGGGTAACAACACAACGTTTAGCAAAATGGATTGCACAAAGCGGTTATTGCTCGCGCCGTGCGGCCGAGCGTTTAATTAGCGAGGGCAGCGTTAGCTGTAATGGTCAGCTGGGCAAGCATACCGATTTGGTAGGTAACGCCGATACTATTACCATTGCCGGAAAAGCGTTACCCGCACAAGCCGAGCACCAATACTTGCTATACCACAAGCCAATTGGTATTGACTGTAATAACCGTCCTAGCGATCCAGCCAGTTTATATCAGTTACTAAAAACCTTGCCGCAACGTTTATTCGCCGTCGGCCGGTTAGATAAAGACTCTAGTGGTTTATTATTACTTACCAATGACGGCGAGTTAAGCCAACGCCTAATGCATCCGGATTACTACCATGAAAAAACCTATCAGGTTGATGTCGATAAAGATATTAACGCAGAATTTATACAAAAAATGGCTAATGGCGTTAGCTGGCGATTGGGCGAAACGCAGTATTATTCTCGCCCGTGTCTGGTGCAACAAACTACTACGCGGCAGTTTAATATCACGCTAACTCAAGGCCTGCATCGGCAAATTCGCTACATGTGTAAAACACTAGGCTATCGGGTTACTGCATTGCAGCGCCTTAGTCTACATAACTTACAACTAGGCAATTTGGCCGCCGGTGAACTGCGTGAGCTCAGCGTGGCTGAATTAACTCAGCTGCAAGCGCTTAGCCTGTTGCCACAACCAAAGACATAACAGCAAGGTAACGCTATACATTAATAGCGCGCCAACTACGATGCCAGGCCAGTGTAACCATTGCCAAAACGGCTGCAAATATAAGCTGCCAGTGCTGGCCCCCAGATAATAAAACACCAAATACAACGCACTGGCGCTAGCTTTAGCGCGTGTGGCACATTGGTTTACCCAACTGCTAGCCAATGAATGGGTTAGGAAAAAGCCAAACGCGTTGATAAAGAAGCCTAGCACAATACCCAATAGACTTGGGCTTAACGTTATCAAAGTACCAAACACAAGAATAACAATGCCCAAAGCCATACCCAAAGGTACAGGCATTTTAGCCGCAACCTTACCTGAGATGGCAGAGCCTATGGTGCCGGTAAAGTAGGTGACAAATAACAGGCCAATCCAAAAGCTGGATAAATAATAAGGCGCTTCTGACAACACAAAAGCAATATAGGTATATTGATTTAAAAAAATAAAAAAGCTAAGTCCACCAATAAGATAGGTTAACAGCAATAAAGGCTGGCGTAAGTGATACCAGTTATCGGCTATTGCTTGGCGTGCGTTAAATGAGCTTGCCACAAAACGTCGTGCTGGCGGCAAGGTTCGCCAAACAAGCAGGCAACTAAGAATGCCAAGCACAGTAACCGGCCAAAACACCCACTGCCAATGGCCAATATCAGCCAGCGCGCCAGCCATTAATCGACCACTAATACCGCCTAGCGAGCTAGCACTAATATAAAAGCCGACCGCCGCCACTAATGCCGGCTTAGTATATTCTTCGCCCATATAGGCAATGGCAATAGCTGGCAAGCCACCTAAAAATATCCCTTGTATCGCCCGCCAAAATAATAATGCGGAAAAGCTATCTACCTGAGTTAATGCCAATGTACTTAAGTTCATACCCACTAAGGTGATTAACAGCAGCTTTTTTCGGCCCCAAGCATCTGATAATGCAGCGTAAACTAATAACGACAAGCCGAGAAACAACGTACTAATGGTATAAGCCCAAGAGGTTTGTAACAGGCTTAAGCCAAATTTACGGCTTAATTCAGGCAGTAATGGCTGCATTAAATGCAAATTAGCAAACACCACTACTGCGGCTAAGCACAAGGCAAAGGTACTGCGATAAAACATCGCACTTTTGTACTCAATCACAGCATTAAACCTATTAAAAAATAATGCCTAGTATAAAGCCTATTAGTTTATAAATATAAAAATTAAAGTTTTATTAGTTGCTACCGATAACCTGATAAGCACTATACTAAGGTAAAATTTTAGGAGCATATTATGGCTATCACATCAGGTGGTAATACGTCGATTACAAACGCGGCGAAACCCAGCACTGCGCCGGTTAAACCCGAAGAAAATCAAGAAATTAAAAATCAAGCGGCGCAAGCTAAGCAAGTGCAAAACATCGCCATTATGCGCGCTAATGAACAGGTATCATTGCGCAGTAATAACGATTCGTTAAGTTTATTATATAAAACCGCACTAGATGGTATTAACGCAGAGCTTGAACCTGTTATGGGTGCAAATGCTGCACAAAAAATTTACGACTCGGGTATAGACACGTCACCAGAAGCGACAGCGGATCGCATTGTTGCCTTTGCCACTGGTTTTTATAGCCGCTATAAAGAGCAAAACCCCAATAAATCGGAAGAAGAAAACCTTGATAACTTTTTAAAGGTTATTGGTGGTGGCATTGAAAAAGGCTTTGCTGATGCTAAAAATATCCTTAAAGGTTTACAAGTATACGAAGGTGAAGTGGAAACGGGTGTAGATAAAACTTATGGCTTAGTGATGAAAGGCTTAACCAGTTTTCGCGAAAAAATGCTAGAACTGGCGACCAATCCCGAAAAGGCTGCTGCGGATAATACGCAATAGCAGCCTTACGGCTGCTATGTTATTTAGGCTTTATCGCTAGTTTCAATTGGTGCAATGCGGGTTACTAACAGCTGATCTATCTTGTAGCTGTCAATATCAACTACCTCAAATTTATAATCGCCGTGTAACACAAAGTCGGTACGTTTGGGTATTTTACGCAAAGTAAACATCATAAAACCAGCAATGGTTTCATAGTTTTCTGAATTAGGAAAACCGTCTATATCGAGTACACGCATTACATCTTGTAACGGTGTAAGCCCTTCTACTAGCCAAGAGTTTTCATCACGAGCAACAATCTGGTCTTCCTCTGAATTTACCAGCTCACCCATCACAATACTCATTACGTCTTTTAGCGTAATAATACCCACCACCAACGCGTACTCATTCATAATGATGGCAAAATCAACACCAGCCGATTTAAAATGCTCTAGCACTTCGTATAGTGACAAGGTATCAGGAATAATTAACGGTGCTCGAACTATACCTTCTTTTTTTAGCGATATAGGTTGGTCATGCAATACCTGCATTAAAATATCTCGGGTATCAATATAACCAACCACTTTATCCAGTACGCCTTCTACCACTAAAAACTTTGCATGTGGATGCTCGGCAAGCTTAGCTTTAATACCTTCTTGCGTTTCATCAGCGGTAAAATAAATAAGGCTTTCACGCGCTGTCATTGCTGAGGTTACGGTGCGAGATTCCATATCAAATACATTTTCTAGTAACTGATGCTCATGCTCTTGTAATACACCAGCCTGCGCGCCAGCTTCCATCATGGCAATAATATCATCTGGCGTAATATCATCTTTACGCATCGTTGGCACTTTAAATAAGCTAAAAAACAGGTTGGCTAAGCCGTTAAATAACCAGACAAAAGGCTTAAGTACGGTAATTAAAAACAACATTGGTGTAACAACACGCACGGCAATTTTTTCAGGTGAAATCATCGCCAAACGTTTTGGCATTAAGTCAGCAAATAAAATAAATAATGAGGTAACAAAAAATACTGATAAAGCGAAACCGGCTTTAGGCACCCAACTGCCGCTAAAAAATAATGATAATAAGTGACTAAAGTATGGCGTGAATGCCGACTCACCTAAAATACCGCCCAAAATAGCTACCGCATTTAAACCAATTTGCACAATAGTAAAAAAGTTACCTGGGTGTTCTTGCAGCGCTAATACCTTTTCAGCGTCCACATTACCCTCGGTAGCCATTAGGCGTAAGCGCATTTTACGCGATGCCGCTAAGGCTATTTCTGATACCGAAAAAAACGCACTGCTTGCAACCAATAAAATGATTAGCAGCATATACTCTAGCGTGGACATGTTCACTCCTGTAACAACGAGTCAGCACCATAAACTGAACTACTGCGCTATTATAGCGTTGTTCTGGCATAATCTTGCTAACTTACTGAAAATATTCAAACAGAATTTAGCTTAGCACCAAGCTTACGCCCTAAAGTCAGTCTATACTTTGTCAGCAAATAACGAATTTGCTTGCCATAACATATTCCCTGGAGGGATTTATGCAGAAAGTTGTATTGGGTATTGCCGCTTTACTGTTAACGTCAGCGTTTCATCTGCACGCTAATGATCAGTTAGCAGGCACAATGTGTAGCTATATCAAAGAAGACAACCGTAACCAATTACGCAAGATATTGGCAGATAATAAAATAAACGTACGAACGGTGTTTGGAAGCGTTTTCTGTAACAACGAAAATATGCTGCAGTTTGCTATCAGAAATGATGCCTATGAATCAGGCACTTTTATTGTAAAGCAAATGCCATCAAAAACCCTTGGCGAGTTTGATTACGCAAAATGGGCCAGCGAAAACAATTTTACCGCCTCACCTTTAGTTAACGAAATACGTACCCGTATTGGCGAATAATTTATTAACAAGCAAAGCAGCGTTTGTGCTGCTTTGCTTAATAGCATTGTACTGTGAGCGCCGATTATAATAAGGCAAAGGCTAACGCAAGGCTTCGCCAACTCAATAGTAAACTTACCAACAGCACCAGCAAGCCCAATATATTTTGCTTGCGGTTATTTTTATATTGTCCTAACACCGCATGGTTCATCGCTAACAATAAACACAGACAAATTATGGGTAATAAAATACCGTTTGCAACCTGCGCAAACCAAATAATGCTTACCGGTTTAATTCCCAAAGATGACAACACTACGCCGCAAATAATGATAAATAACCACGTAAGTCGAAATACCGGCTGCTTTAAATTTAGCGGTTTACCTAAGATGCCCGCTAACGCATAGGCGGCAGCCAAAGGTGCAGTAATCGCCGATGATAAACCCGCCGCCATTAACCCTAATGCTAAACACCAGGTTGCCGCGCTACCAAATAACGGCGTTAGTGCCTGCGCTAATTGCGCGACATTATCTAATTGCAATTTACTACCAAAAAAAGCGGAGGCAGCCGTTGAGACAATAGCAATAGAAATTAAACCGCCTAAAGGAATGGCGATGGCGATATCTTGTCGTGCGGCATGCAAAGCTTCGTTAGTGTCTATGCCGTGCCGCGGCCATTTTTGTGCAGCTGCAGCAGCGTGTAAAAATAGCGAATATGGCACAACAGTGGTACCAACTAAGGCCACCACCGTTAATACCGCACCATCTGGCATAGTTGGCCAAAGCGCACCTTGTAACAAGGCAAGCAAATTTGGCTGAGTTAACACCATAGTACCAATAAAGGCCAAACTCATTAGTAGCACTAAGATGATAAGGCTGCGTTCTATTAACTTGTACTGGCCGAACCACAAGATCAATGCGGCTAGCGCGCCAAGCAATAGTGCCCAAAGATTAACGCCGGTAGCAATGCCCCATGTATAAATAACGCTATTATCAGCAAATAGCGCTTCTGCACCTAATGCTGCCCCACTAATATTACCGCCTTGATAAGCCGCATTGCCCACAACAATGGCAACCACCACTAACAATAGTAGTGGCCAACGCAACAAAGGTTGCTGCACCAGCTCACGTAAATTCTCACCCAAGCCTCTGCCTGTAACAATACCTAACCTTGCCGCCATTTCTTGCAACACCATAGTCGCAAATACCGAAAACAACAGTGCCCAAACTAAAGCATAACCGTAATTAGCACCTGCTAATGACGCGGTAATCACTGTGCCTGGGCCGATAAATGCCGCGGTAACTAAGGTCGCTGGGCCAAACAAGGTCTTCTTATGCGTTGCAACTGTTGACATAGATAATAACTGACAAAGATAGTGTGGTATCACCTTAGCATACGCAGGCTGCAATACGATAAACAGAAATATATTTAAAAACCTTGGCTAATTCAGAACAATTACCTCATGCTATTTTTAACGTTTCAACATTTGTATTTAGACAATTTGTTGCAATAATCAAAGGTATATAACAATAAAATAGGTAGTAGATATTATGGTTCAACGCCTAATGACGCTCGTGTTTGCAGTAATACTACTTATCTTTGCGCTGTCGGTAGCGCTAGTGTTTCACCTAAAAACCCAAGTCAATAATCTTGGCGATATGTCGCAATTACGCTACAAATCGTATCAAGCTGCCGATGAATTAAGGCATAGTTCGGATGAACTTACCCGTTTTTCCCGCACTTATGTGGCCACCGGCAATGCGCAATATAAAAAGATGTATAACGACGTCGTTGCTATTCGTAGCGGCAATAAAAATCGGCCCGAAGGTTATG
Organism: Rheinheimera sp. D18; assembly: GCF_004345025.1. GTDB lineage: Bacteria > Pseudomonadota > Gammaproteobacteria > Enterobacterales > Alteromonadaceae > Alishewanella > Alishewanella metallidurans. Next base: position 2,020,314 of record NZ_CP037745.1, read on the forward strand.
AAGGTATCTATTGAGACCTAGTACTTGATTACGGCGATAAGCCCAGACAAGACGGTAAGACTCAGTCGTTACAAGCGCAGATGCGCGAACTGAACTTTAGCGCTAAAGAATTTGAGCTATTACAACAAGCAGAAAACAATTCAAACCAGTTAGTTGAGCTTGAAGTTAACGCAATGAACATTATTGATAACCCTGCGCACAGCGAACAACAGCAATTAGAGGCTATTAGCTTACTAAATGGCGAAAAACATCATCAAGAAAAAGCGCGTGTCATGCAGCCAATAAATGAGTTTTTTCTAGCACTTGAACAACGAACTAAAACACAATATGAAGCGGCAATGGCATCTGTTGCCTGGTTTGTTATGCTAACCACACTCGTGGTTTGTCTTGGTATCTTGGGCTGTATTATTGGTTATATAATTGTAAAAACCAAAATAACCACACCGATCAGTACCATTTCTCAAGAACTGTTAAATATCAATAAAAGTAAAGATTTAACTAGCCGTTTATCAGACAAAAGCCAATCTGAAATTGGTGCTATTGCTGGAAATTTCAATGAGTTGCTACAGTTATTTCAATCTAGCTATAAAGCTATTAATACCGCAACTAACCAAGTTGCTATTGTTACCGACGTGGTCGCGTCCTTAGCCCGTGATAGTAGCCAACAGGCAACCTCGCAAATGGAAGAGCTAGAAATGGCCGCTGTCGCGATAGAGCAAATGACTACAGCCCTTGCTTCGGTGTCAGAAAGCACGCAAAATGCCGAAATTCAGGCCGCTAAAAGTGAAGATCATGTCGACTCCGGCTTACGCTTATTCTCGGTAGCAGTTAATGAAATGCAGTCACTATCAACCAACTTGGCACATAACAGCTCGTTAATTCAGGCATTATCTGATGAAAGTAAAAATGTAGGTAATGTGCTCGATGTTATTAAGTCTATTGCTGAACAAACTAATCTGTTAGCACTAAATGCGGCAATTGAAGCGGCCAGAGCCGGAGAACAAGGCCGCGGTTTTGCTGTCGTTGCCGACGAAGTAAGAACCCTAGCGCAACGTACTTCTCAATCTACGAAAGAAATTGAGCAAATGATTGCCAATTTACAACAAAAATCTGAACAAACGCGAATTGCCATTAACGACAGTAATAGCTTGATGTTAAGCACCCAAGATAAGGTACAACAAGCATCGGATTCACTATCCGAAATTGGTAATGCCTCAGCCGAAATTCATAATTTAAATACATCGATCGCAGCAGCAACGGAAGAGCAACTCGCTGTATCAAGCGAAATTTCTAGTAATATTACCCGAGTCAAAGATCTGTCGTTAAATATGAAAACAGCCATCACCGGCTTGCCGACAAAATTACATGAGTTAAGTAACAGCATGACGCAGCTGGTAAAAATATCCTCTGAATTTAAAGTGTAAATGCACAAAATAGCGTGCTTGCACCGTAACAATAAAATACCTCGTCGCTGTTTTCGACTTTAAATAACAGCGACTTTACAGTGCCAGTAATAGTCGGTTAAAACTAGCTGTGGTATAACATTACAATAAAAACAACCTTGTAATGGGATACAGGCTATGACGCTGGGTCAATGTTTATCTGCTGCCACACTGCTAGTATTTACCCCACAAAGCTATGCAACCAGTGCTACCGAGCAGCTACAGCAGTTGCTTGCTGAGCACTGGGCACAGGCTAATAAAGAACAAATTTTCTTTCGCAAAGACCCTGACGCATTTCGCATGAATGGCAAATTACCGGATATGTCCAAAGCGGGACGTGAGCGGCGTGAAGCCTTTAATCAACGTATGTTGCAACAGCTCGCGAAAATTAAGCCTGATACGCTCTCAGCCGCGGATAGCATCACTTTACGCTTATTTAAATACGAGCGAGAAACGGAAGCCCAAAGCTATCAGCAATTTGATTATATGTTTCCAATGCAGGCGTATTCTGGTTACCACAGTTATTTTGCCGGCGCACCAGATAATATGTCGTTTTTAACTAAGCAAGATTACGATAACTATCTTATTAGCTTGGCTGATTTTCCGCGCTACAATCAGCAACATATTGACGATATGCGTCAAGCTATTAAGAAAGGTTACACCCAGTACTGTGATAGCTTTGCTAATTACGATAAAACCATTAGCCAGCATATGGTAAACAAGGTTACTGACAGCGTATTTTATGCACCTTTAGCCAAGCAACCGGCCCAGTTTAGCCAAGCACAGCAAGATTATTATCAAGCTAACGGTAAAAAGCTGATTACTGAAACAGTAATTCCTGAGTACGCCAAGCTATATACGTTCTTTAGCCAAGAATATATGCCGGCTTGTCGTAAAGAGGTCGGCATTACTGCTCTAGAAGATGGCAAAGCGTATTATCAGTACCTGATTAACTTTTACACTACAACCAATATGACGCCAGAGCAGATCCATCAGCTTGGTATAGATGAGGTAAAACGTATTCGTTTACAGATGACGAAAATTATTAAAGACGTTGGATTTAAAGGCGATTTTAAAGCCTTTATTAACTTTTTACGTACTGATGATCAGTTTTATGCCAATTCACCACAGCAGTTACTGGAAAAAACCAGCTACATTACCCGTAAAATGGCCGGTCAGTTGCCCAAATGGTTTGCCACCCTGCCCAGAAATACCTTTGACGTTAAAGCCAGCCCAAATAGTGGCGCGTATTATGTGGCATCAGATGGCAGTGGCACCACATCAGGCACCTACTTTATTGGTGCAAATGACTTGCGCAGTGCGCCACTCTATAACTTAGAAGCCCTTACATTTCATGAAGCAGAGCCCGGTCATCATTTGCAAAGTGCTTTAGCACAAGAAATGGATATGCCCGAATTTCGCAAAACCCTATACCATAGTGCTTATGGTGAAGGCTGGGGCTTATATGCCGAAAGCTTAGGGAAAGAAATGGGTTTTTATCAAGATCCGTACAGCGACTTTGGCCGACTAACCTATGAGACGTGGCGTGCTTGTCGTTTAGTGGTAGACACTGGCATGCATGCGATGGGCTGGAGCCGTCAACAAGCTATAGATTATCTAGCCGATAATACTGCGCTAACAATGCCCGAAGTGGAAGCACAAATTGACCGTTATATAACTTGGCCAGCGCAAGCCTTGTCGTACAAAATTGGTGAAATAAAAATTCGCCAATTGCGCCAGCAAGCTGAACAACAACTCGGTGATAAATTTGATATTCGTTTGTTTCACCAACAAATCTTACAATCCGGTAGCCTGCCACTAGAGCTATTAGAACAGCTAACGTTAGAATGGATAGCCAAGCAACAATAAGCAGCCTGTTAGCACAGCACCGGCATATTACACACCATCGAGTAATTGCCGGTGTAACTGTTTTAGCTGCTTAATATCACCGCTATCTGTCATAGCCTGCTCGGTACCTCTATTTGCGGCAACTAAACCACGCTAAGTAATTAAGTACGGTTTATATAAGGCTACACATGCTTGGAATGCGGTAGTTGTTGCCACCACTGTAGCAGCTGCTCAGCATTGCCGCGCATAATTATCGGCACATTGCGTTTTTTTAGCTGATACGCATACATAGGATCGTAATAATCGGTTAATAACCGCTTGATCCAAAGCCGATGTAAATGGATATCGCCGCTTTGCTGCTGCTCAAGCAATGCCTGTTGTAACAATGTTTGTAACTGCGCATATAGTGCCCCGCCTAAACGCTTACGAATACGCAGCATGGCTTGTTGCAACATGTCGCTATAGATAGCAAAGCCTTGCTCTGCATTATGTTGCTGAGCTTCCAGTTGTAAATCGATAATATAGTCTTGCAGTATCACTTCAACCCGCTCGGCTAAAGGCTCTTCTAATAACAATAATGGCCCACGCTGCATAGCTTGGTGTAACAGCGCGGGAATATTACGCTGGCCAATTAATAAGCTTTCATCTTCTAATAACAAGTAGCTGGGGTTGGTTGCCATTACCTGCAAAATAGCGCCGGCTAAATCGTTTTCAAAGCGTATTTGTTCGGGCTGTGCTGATAGCCGGCGGCCAAATGACGAGCCACGATGATTAGCAAGTGCTTCTAAATCTACGGCCTGTAATTGTTGTAACAAACGGGTTTTACCACTGCCAGTTGGCCCGCCCAGTAACAGCAAGTTTTCATACGCAGCTTGGTTAATAACACTTATTGCCTCGTTGCGTAGGGCTTTAAAGCCGCCTTTAATACGCGGGTAAATTATGCCGTTGTCAGCTAACCATTGCTGTGCAATTTGTGAGCGCAACCCGCCTCTGGCGCAATACAGCATGCCATTCGGGTTAGCTTGCGCAAATTGCTGCCAGCTGGCTATTCTAGCTTGCTTAACTTCACCAGTAACCAGCTGATAGCCCAGTTCTATGGCAGCCTGTTGGCCTTGCTGTTTATAGCAAGTACCAACGGCAGCCCGCTCGCTATCGCTCATCAATGGTAAATTATAGCTATGCTTAAATGCGCCTTTACTAAACTCTATTGGTGCACGTAAATCCAGCAGCGCGGGCTGCTGGCGTAAAATGTCATGATAATTGTCAAGCAATGGCAAGTGGTTAGGCTGTTTAGCGAACACGAATAAGGTGGCCTTTTCTCGCTGACTTTAACTCGCCAATTGGGCTCAGTACTAAATCGTGGGCTACCGCCAAATGAATAAACGCCGCTTCAGCTTCGGGGCTTACCGCCACTAGCAAGCCACCACTGGTTTGTGGATCACACAATAACGCTTGTTGTTCTACAGTTAACGCCGAAACTTTACCGCCATAGCTGGCAAAATTACGACCGCTACCACCCGGAATGCAACCCAGCTTAATGTATTCGTTAATATGTGGTAAAACCGGCACAGTATGGCTATCAATCTCGGCGCGCACACCACTGCCTTCACACATTTCAACCAAATGGCCCAGCAAACCAAAGCCAGTAACATCGGTCATGGCCGAAATGCCCTCCAGCTGCGCTATTTCGGCACCAATACTATTGAGTTGCACCATAGAATCGCGCGCAAGGTTCGCATGTTCTGGTTGCAGCTTTTTCTGCTTTTGCGCTGTAGTTAAAATACCTACGCCTAGCGGCTTAGTTAAATATAACCTATCACCGGCTTTGGCCGTATTGTTACGTTTTAACTGAGCAATATTTACTCGGCCAGTAACGGCTAAACCAAAAATAGGTTCAGGTGCATCAATACTATGGCCACCTGCTAACATTATGCCGGCGTCTTTACAGGCTTGTCGCCCACCTTCCAGTACTTGTTGCGCTAACTCTGGCGGTAATTTATTGACTGGCCAGCCTAAAATAGCAATAGCCAGCATCGGCTTGCCGCCCATAGCGTAAATGTCACTTATGGCGTTAGTTGCAGCAATGCGGCCAAAATCAAAGGCGTCGTCAACTATTGGCATAAAAAAATCGGTCGTGCTTAGCACCGCACTGCCGTCACCTAAATCGTATGCTGCCGCATCATCTTTACTGCTATTGCCTACCAGTAAATTAGGATCGGTAAATTGCAGTGAAGAAACGAGTATTTTATCCAATACCTGAGGCGAGATTTTACACCCGCAACCGGCACCGTGACTGTATTCTGTTAAATTAATAGAGGAAAAATCAGACATATATAAACTTGGCTATAACCTAGTGGCGGTAACATAACGAAAGCATGGCTCAAGCACAAGAGCCAGCAGCAATTTCTGATATAGCGGCTAAGGCAAAACCCTAGCCGCTAGTCTATTTAGTGTGTAGCCCTCAGTGAATGGTCCCGAATGGTGCGAAACTCTTTACCCTGATGCCAATTCGGCCAGCTAGAGCTATTGGCTAGCTCGGTGCCTACCTGAAAAAACAAATATAGATCTTGTTGGCTGCCACGTAAATCCCAGTTTGGGTCAAACTCGTCGGTAACTTTATGATAATAATCGCGCACATAAATACGGCGCTGTTCTAAACCCCAATCTTTACCATTAACAAAGCTATCCACACCGCCGCGCGCATATAACATCGGCACGCCTTTTTTCGCTAAATTAAAATGGTCTGAGCGATAATAAAAACCGTCTTGCGGTGTTGGCTCTGGCGCAATATAGCGGTTTTGTTGCTTAGCATATTTCGCTAGTATTGGTTCAAGTTCGGAGCTGCCATAGCCAAATACTAAAACATCACGCATTGGACCGTAGACGTTAAGCACATCCATATTAATACCGGCGACGGTTTTATTCACCGGAAATAGAGGGTTATCAGCATACCAGGCAGAACCTAGCAAACCACGCTCTTCTGCAGTAACAGCAACAAAAGCAACTGAGCGCTTCGGCGGCGGGCCAGCTTTAAATTTTTCTGCTAAAGCTAACAAAGCTGCAACACCACCGGCGTTATCTTGCGCGCCGTTAAATATTTTATCGTCTGGACGACTAAAATCTAAACCGAAATGATCCCAATGTGCCATATAAATAATGGCTTCATCAGGCTGCTCAGTGCCTTTAATATAACCAATCACATTGCTTGAAGTTAACTCACGCAGGTTATTGCTAATACTTACTGCGGCTTTAGCATTTAATGGCACAGGTTTAAAATCGCGTTTCAATGCTTGCTGACGTAGTTGCTCTAATGAGGTGTTATTAGCAGCAAATAGTTGCTCTGCAGCATCTAACGACAACCAGCCATAGACTTCTGAGCGGTCCATGTTTTTATTATCATTTGCTAGCTCAAAGCGTATTGGGCTAGTGCCCGCAACCACGTTCCAACCATAACTGGCAGCGTCGGTTTCGTGCACAATAAGCGCCATTGCTGCGCCTTGGCGCGCGGCCTCTTCATATTTGTAGGTCCAGCGGCCGTAGTAAGTCATGGCATTGCCGGTAAACAGCGCGTCATCTTGCGTGGCATAACCGGGGTCGTTAACTAATATCACCACGGTTTTACCTTTTACGTCTAAACCGGCGTAATCGTTCCAGTTATACTCCGGCGCTACTATGCCGTAACCCACAAACACCACGTCACTATTGGCAACATCAACTTGCGGTACCATCCGCGTAGACCAAGCCATCATATCGGTTTTATAACCTAAGCTACGGGTTTTGCCGCTACTATCCGTTAGCGTTAATGCTGATACCTTAACCGGATCAATTTGCACAACGGGTACTGGCTGGCGATAGCTATCACCGCTGTATGGCGTTAAACCAATACGAGCAAACTGCTGTTCAAGGTAACTTACGGTAACTTCTTCACCCTTGGTTGCAGGTGCTCGCCCCAACATTTCATCTGAGGCGATATGCTGAAAATAACCAGCAAAATTATCACTAAAGTCAGTTTGTACTATTTCCTTATCCGCTAAGAGTGCGGTTTTTTGCTCGGCGCATGACACCGATAACAACGCAGCAGCACCAATTAGTGCTAGCGTATAACCAGAAGGGTGTTTCATTTATTTTCCTTTTACAACAGAAAAAGCCAACGCTTACCTTAACGTATAATGCCAGTGGAAACGACAAAATTGCGACTAGCTGTTACCTTGTAATTATTATTAGTTTGCCAGTACACTGCTTATTCTTATCGTTGCAAGGAAAGAACAACCATGTCTGCTCGACTTATTCCCCTCGCCGCCGGCTTGCTATGCAGCAGCTATGTTATGGCTAATACCGATGCTCATAGCTATGCCAATTATGAGGCTGTTGTCGTAAATCATCTGCATTTAGATTTAAATCTAAATTTTGCCCAAAAAGCCTTAACCGGCTTCGCTGATTTACAACTTAAGTGGCTAGATAACAGCGCTAACAACATCTACTTAGATACGCGAGATCTATTAATAGATCGCATTTACGCAAAACGGGCCGACGGTAACTGGGTAAAAGTGCCATTTTCATTGGCAAAGCGGGACGACATACTCGGCAGCAAATTAAGTATTACGCCGTCATTTAAAGCTCAAACGCTGCGCATTTACTATAGTTCAACCGATAAGGCGTCGGGTTTGCAATGGCTAACACCGGAACAAACTGCCGGTAAAACCACACCCTTTATGTTCAGCCAAAATCAGGCTATTCATGCTCGTAGCTGGATGCCAATTCAAGATACACCAGCAGTGCGCATGACGTACACCGCGCGTATTCATGCGCCTGATAACATACTGGCCATCATGAGCGCCAGCAATGAACCTGGTATGGTTCGCGATGGCGATTACCAATTTGTCATGTCTAAAGCGATACCTGCCTATTTAATTGCCATCGCCGCAGGCGACTTACAATTTAAAGCCATGAGCCAGCAAACTGGTGTTTATGCTGAGCCCTATATTTTAACTGCAGCGGCCGACGAGTTCGCAAGTACGCAAGCAATGATTAATGCTACTGAAAAACTGTACGGAGATTACCGCTGGGGACGTTACGATTTATTAATGCTGCCGCCCAGCTTTCCTTTTGGCGGCATGGAAAACCCAGAACTGTCATTTATTACCCCTACCGCAGTAGCGGGCGATAGCAGCCTAGTCAGTTTAATTGCGCATGAGTTATCACACTCTTGGTCAGGTAATTTAGTGACTAATGCGAGCTGGCGAGATCTGTGGCTAAATGAAGGTTTTACCTCCTACGTAGAAAACCGCATTATGGAGCAGGTATTTGGTACCGACCGTGCGGTAATGGAACAAGCCCTGGCGATACAAGGTTTAAAAGAAGAGATCGCCAATTTGCCGCCAGCCGACACGATGTTGTACATCGATTTAGCCGGTCGCGATCCTGATGATGCGTTTAGTGGTATCCCTTATACCAAAGGTCAGATGTTCTTAATGTTTTTAGAGCAACAGTTTGGCCGAGACAAGTTTGACCCCTTTGTACAGCAGTATTTTAACGATCATGCGTTTCAAAGTATTAATACCGAAGAGTTTATTCAGTATTTACAGCTTAATTTACTGCAAAAGTATCCCAATACGGTAACGCTAGAGCAGGTAAAAGAGTGGATATACGGCACAGGTCTGCCAGCTAACGCGCCAGATCCTAAATCAGATGCATTTAATCAGGTGCAACAACAAGCCAGAGCTTGGCTTAACGGCGAGCAGCCCTTGGCTGATGTTCCGACCAGCAATTGGACGGTGCATGAGTGGTTGTATTTTATTAATAATTTGCCGCTAAATATTAGCGCCGAGCAAATGGCCGAGTTAGATAACACCTTTGATCTTACCCATTCCACTAATGCTGAAATTGCTCATGCCTGGTTTTTAATCTCACTTAAAACTGGCTATCAAGAAATTGCCCCAGCGTTAGAGCAATACTTAATTAAGATTGGTCGTCGTAAACTGATCATCCCGTTATATAAACAACTTGCAGTAACGCCAGAAGGTTTAGCCTTTGCCCGTGCAGTATATGAAAAGGCTCGTCCAGGTTATCACCCGCTATCACAAAGCACGGTTGATGAGCTACTAAAATAGTAAACCAGAGGCCGGCACCATTAAATGGGTGCCGGCGCTGATCCAAGCCCGCCAATAAGCGTATACCCGTTAGCAAAATACGTTTTTCACTTGTATTACGTTTAACCTAACGGGCATAACGATGAAAAAACTTTTTTTTGATGGCAGCTGTAAACTCTGCTTACGCGAAATTTCTTGGTTGGCAGCTAAACTTAGCCCTCACCTGCAGTTGGTGGATATTAGCGACGCTAGCTTTATTGGTTTTGCTGGTGTTACTAAAGCTCAAATGATGCAGCAAATTCATTTATGGAACCATGACCACTTTGTTACAGGTGTAGATGCGACCTTATTCTATTGGCACGTGGCTGGTTATACCCGCTTAGTGCGTTTTTTACGTTTTACGCCCTGCTATTGGTTAGCCAGTGTCGGCTATAAATTTGGGGCGATAAAACGCATACAGTGCAGTGATGGCCAGTGCGAGTTACTTAAAAAGTTAAACCACGCCGATAAAGCAGAATAACGGCATGCTAGGTTACTACTTAATGCGACAGTAAGTACTGCTTGATCCATTGTGCAGTATCAGCGGCTGGTGCGGGTTTAGCATACAGATAGCCTTGGTAACAACGACAACCGCTTTGTTGTAATAGTTGTTGTTGCTCATGAGTTTCGACACCTTCTGCTACTAGTTTCATGCCATAAGTATTCGCAATACCGACAATAGCATCAATAATAACCCAGTCTCGGGGCTGGCCGGTGCTGCCACTGCGGACAAAGTACTGATCTATTTTTACTTCATCAAACGGTAAGCGCGATAAGTACGATAACGACGAATAGCCTGTGCCAAAATCATCCATCGAAAACTTAACACCTAACTGCTTAATTTGCTGCATACGTGCTACAGCATCGTCTAAATCAGCCAATACCAAGCTTTCGGTTAGTTCTAACATTAGGTATTCGGGTGTCAGGTTATATTGGCGTAAACACTGTTCTACTAAGCTAACAAACTCCGGCAAATAGAACTGCTGGGCACTAATATTAACTGACATGGTGATACCGACTAGTTGGGGATCAGTTTGCCATTTTTGTAATTGCTGACAAGCCTGATGTAATACCCAAAACCCGATATCTTCAATTAGCCCTGTTTCTTCTGCCACCGGTATAAAAGTGGCTGGTGATACGGTGCCCAGTTCAGGATGAAACCAGCGTAACAACGCTTCAACCCCGATAACTCTGCCGGTGTCGGTTATTTGTGGTTGATAATGCAAACTAAACTGTTGCTGCTCTATGGCATTAACTAATGCCTGCTCCATATTAAAGCGCTGCTGAATATTCTGATACATTTGTGGTGCAAACATCGACTGGCTATTACCGCCAGCCGTTTTGGCATGAGAAACCGCAATGTCCGCTTGCTTTAATAATTCATCCGCATTGGCGTGCAAATTGTTAAACACCGAATAGCCTAAACTGACGCTACTACTATAGTAATGGCCGCTAATCGCATAAGGCTGTTGCAGCGTTTTACGCAGCTCTGCGGCAAACTGCTTAAGTTGTTGCTCAGCCAGCGGTAACTGCGACGGTAAACTGTTTACTAGCAATACAAACTCATCACTACCTAAACGACCACAAATACTGCCCACCGGCGCAAATTGCGCCAACCTAGCCGCCACTTGTTTTAATAATTCATCGCCTGCTTTATGGCCTTGGGTATCATTTATTCGTTTAAAATCATCAATATCTACCAAAATTACTGAGCCACTTTGCGCCTCACCATCAAATTGTTCGAGTAAATCTTGTAAACATTGCTGAATTTTACGCCGATTAAATAAGCCGGTTAAACCGTCAAAAAAGGCCAGCTGATAAATATGTTGCTCGGTGGCTTTACGCTGCGAAATATCGGTAATAAAGCCGCTCCAACTCACACCAGTTTCATCACGCTCTGGCATGGCATTACCGAGTAACCAACGGATATCACCATTAGTATTTTGTACCCGATATTCGTGATGCCACGGCGACAACTGTTGGGCTGAGTCATAAATAGACTGACGCATAGCGTCGCGATCATCCGGATGTATCGCTAGCATTATCGGCATAGCATCAAGCTGAGCTTGTTCTGGGCTAACACCGTAGTAATCTTGTATAGCATCACTGGCGTAAGGAAAGGTAAAGCTGCCATTATCGTCTAATCTGAATTCATACACTAAGCCTGGCACCCTAGAGGCAATACGCTGTAACCTAATAGCAAGCATTTTGGCATGTTCATTAGCTTTATCTGTGTTGTGCTCGGCACTACTAACGCGTTGTCGCATAATAACGGCAACCGTAGCCAATAATAAAATAGCCACAGCAACCACTACGGCTAATGTGCCTAAAGTAGCTTTGTTCAGTACAATACTGCTAATGGTGTTAGGCGATAATGTTGGTACAAATACCGTAGCGTGCATCGCCACATAATGCATACTGGCAATGGCCATGCCCATCACAACCGAGCTAATAATCTCTAATAGCAGCTTATTGCGCAGTATATTATTAAGACAAGGCCGAACGGCTAACGCCAATACTGCCATGAGTACGGCAACCAAAATAGATAACGCAAAAATTTCCGGCACATATAAACGTTCAGCTTGCAGCACCATCGCTGCCATGCCGATATAATGCATACAGCCGATACCTGCGCCCATTAATACGCCACCCACCAGAATACGCCCGGCACTTTGCTGTGGTGCAGCCACAACATTAAGCGTAACAAAAGCGGCAATAATTGCGGGTAATACTGAGATAAGCGTTAAATCGAGGCGGTAATTTACGTCGACTGGCAGTTGTAGCGACATCATACCGGTAAAGTGCATAGCCCAAACACCCAAGCCCATAGCTATGGCGCCACTGGTATGCCATAAATAACGTGACACCGGCTTAGCAGCCCCCTGCATTAGGTGGCGATGGCTAAAACTAGTATAAGCAGCCAGTATGGCAATGAGTAATGATAATAATACTAAAGCCATCGCATGATGGCCATGATAAGCAACAGACAAGTTAGTGGTGTCAGAGGTAAAGGCAAGCAGCATAGTACGACTCATAAACACGGCTATAGAATTTGACGTCCAGTATTGCCCAGCCTTGGTCTTACCACAAGCGAGAAACTATAAATCACATTGTTAACGAGACCAGCATCAAAACGGTAAGCTATGTTGACGCAAAAACAGCGCGATATCATCTTGTATTGCTGGCGTTAAGTTCAGGGTAAAGGCAGCAATGTTTTGCTGCAATTGCTTCATATTAGTTGCGCCAATAATAGTAGAGGTAACACCGTCTACCTGATTAACCCAAGCTAAAGCTAAACTTGTTGCCGCTAAACCGTGATCTTGAGCCACTCGACTAAATGCCGCTATCGCCTGCTCCGACTGCGGTGTATCGCGAAACAAGCCATTGCGCTGCAACATGCTCCAGCGCGTGCCTTCAGGGCGTTTACCCTGTAAATATTTACCGCTTAATGCACCACCCGCTAATGGCGACCAAGGTAAATAAGCAATATCTTCATGCACACATTGCTCAATTAAATATGGCCAATCTTTAGTGTGTAGCGCACTAAATTCATTTTGAATAGACACCATGCGCGGCAAGTTATGCTCTGCACTTAGTTTAAGATACTGATTTATTCCCCAGGGCGTATCATTAGACAAACCACAATACCGAATTTTTCCAGCATTAACGCAACTTTGCAACGCTTGTAGCAGGCCTAACATCTGTTCGGTGTGCTGCTGTGCATTAACACTAGAAAAATTAAGCCTATTTACGCTGTGACGCGCAAAATGTGGTGTCGCTCTATTGGGCCAGTGTAGCTGATACAGGTCAATATAGTCAGTTTGCAATCTAATAAGCGAGTCATCAACCGCTTGCAGTAAGGTTTCTGGCGTCATATCACCGCCGCCGCGAATATGCGCTAAACCATTACCCGACATTTTGCTTGCCAGCACTAACTCGTGGCGCTTACCAGAACGCGCTAACCAATTACCAATAATACGTTCAGTTGCACCATAGGTTTGTGGTGATGGCGGCACCGAATACATCTCGGCAGTATCGACAAAATTTATACCCTGAGCTAAAGCATACTCTAGCTGGGCATCAGCATCGGTTTGCGTATTTTGACAGCCCCAAGTCATTGACCCCAAGCACACCCGAGATACCCTAACCTTACTACTACCTAATACTGAATATTGCATCTAAAACCCTATTATTCTATTAACTACTGCGTTAACGCGTATTGTGGCACCAGTTTAGTGTTACAACACTAGCAGTGTCGTAACGTTTTGTATCATAATCACAACCATTATTCTTACAGAAAAGAGTTAACCATGAAATTAATCCATTTACTCACCGCCGTTATCTTAACCCTTAGCTTAGCGGCATGCTCTGACAAACCTACCGAAGCCAAATTAGAAAACATTCTTCAGCAACAAGTTGATGAGCGTTACAACGGACTCATATCGGTAGACGATGTAAAAAAACTAAATGGTTGGCAAGACAACGACAAGCATTATGCCGCCGAGGTGTCGTACACTATTACCTTTAAACAATCTTTTAAAGATTATATTGATGCACAAACCACGAAACCCGGTAACCCATTGGAAAAAATGGCTAACGGTATGTCGGCGGGTATGTTGAAGCTGCAATACGGCGATTTTAAAGCCGGCGATCACTATCAGGTGGCCAAAGAAATTATTACACTACGTAAAAGTGAAAACGGCTGGATATTAGATAACTAAAGCCGCTAATCGGGCCATAATGTCGTCGCTACAGGATTGAACTTTAGCGCGTAATCTACTATGGTATCGCTATGCAAACCCTGTTAGTTATTCCAGCCACAATGTTAATTGTGTGCTACCAATCATATATCGCTATTGCCTTCCATTCCTAGGCCGGTTTTGCCCTGCGCGAAACCGGCTGAACAGTTTTAATTTTTAATTTCTTTGCTGTCACAGCTGGCTACTATGCTACTTAGCAACACTTTACAAAGAGAACTCGAACTAACCCTGCTTCGTCAGCGCTCATATTTTGCGTACTAACGAAGCAACATGTAACACATACTTTAAAAGGATTGAATAAATGAACACACCAGAAATAACGCTTTCTATTACAGACAGTGACCGTTTAGAACAGTTATTAGACAACCTAAGCCCAGACGCTGTTGGTGCAGCGACCTTGCGTCAAGAACTAGACCGCGCCAATATTGTGCCAACGGCTGAACTTCCTGCCGATGTTGTGAGCATGAACTCTACCGTTCGCTTTAGCTTCGCCGATGGTAAAAGTAGTTGCTTAACCTTGGTTTATCCAAAAGATTTAGATCAAAGTGGCAGCAAAATTTCTGTGCTAGCCCCAGTTGGTAGTGCCCTGCTTGGCCTGCGTATTGGTAACAGCATTAATTGGCCCTTACCACACGGTGAAATGTCGACTATTACCGTTGACGAAATTGTTTATCAACCAGAACGTGAAGGTGCATTGCATCGCTAAGCTTAACCACTGCCATCGGCCGGGGTTAACCCGGCTACCGCTTTTACGAGGCTTATTGTTAGCTTATTTTTCACGCTTCGCTTATCTAGTAAACTACTATAGAATGCGCCACCGAAAACTGGCCTTAGGTGTGGCGTCGCTATGTTGTTATCTACCTTGTTGCCCAATGCGTTATATACCGATCTGTCCGGTTATTACGATCTTATGTGTGCCGATATTGATTATCAGGCGCAAACCAACACGGTACTAAGGCTGGCTCAAGCACTGGGTAATGGTGGCAAAACGCACCTAGATTTAGCCTGCGGCACCGCACCACATATCTATCATTTTCTTAAGGCTGGTTATCAAAGCATTGGCTTAGATATTAATCAGCCGATGTTAGACATAGCTCAGCAACGCTGCCCACAAGCACAGTTTATGCTACAAAACATGTGTGATTTTACGCTAAACCAACCGGTTGATTTAGTAACCTGCTTTTTATACTCAATTCATTACAGCGCTAGCATTTTACAACTACAACACTGTATTAGTCGCGTGTACCAAGCGCTTAAGCTGGGTGGTGTATTTTGTTTTAATGCGGTAGATAAAGATAAAATTTGTAATAACAGTTCTGTGCGACACAGCGCGCAGCATGATGGTAGCCAGTTTGTGTTTGAGTCAGGCTGGCATTACAGCGGCCAAGGCGAACAACAAGCCTTAAACCTTAGCATCAGCAAAACCTGCAACGTACAAACACAACATTGGCAAGACCAGCACACCATGGTAGCAATCAGCTTTACTGAACTTGAAGCCATACTCCTACCCTACTTTGAAGTGCACATATTGGCGCACGACTACGACAAGCTCACGCCTTGGGACACCCAATCAGGTAACGCCTTGTTTGCCTGCGTAAAACGTTAACGACAAACAAATTCGTAATCTACATATTTTGTATTTACGTATAATCAAAACATAAATTTACGTTTATCATAAAATAATTATTGATAAACATAATTTATTGCGCTAAATTAACCGCATGAACATACAAATTAATCTTGATATACAACTTGCTAAAAACAAGATGTCACTTACCGAATTGTCGCAACAAGTTGGTGTGTCGCTAACGAATTTGTCGCTATTAAAAACAGGCAAGGTAAAGGCTATCCGCTTTAGTACATTAGAAGCAATTTGTCAGGCTTTAAACTGTCAGCCTGGTGATATTTTGCAATACCTACCACAGGACACTAACGCCCAATAGGCATAGTTTAAAAACTCGGAGCTTTTATGATTAAACATAATTATGTTTTACCCGGAATTGCCGCTTTGCTGCTGGCCGTATTATTTCCGGTTTATTGGCTTTATGCCTTTGACGTTGGCGTAGAAAATTTTATTGAAGTATATCGTGCTGACTTACTTAGCCTTAGCTTATCAGACTTAGCTTTTGTACTGATTGGTGCATTAGAAGTGTATATTTACCTGTGTTTACGCCACAGTTTTAATCAGCGTTTAGCAACCAATACGGCCGGTATATTACTGTTACTAATGGCAATATTGGTGGCTATATTTCATGCCACCGTATTAGTTGACGTAGTACTAACGTTTAACGGCTCAGGCATCTCTGAGCAGACCATTAACACTATTTGTGAGCTAACAATAGTTGTTGCATTAGGTGTGCTATTTGCCTATGCGGTAGTGGGTTTCATTCTTAGTATAGTATTGCTACTTAACCGCACTGGCGCACCGAGTGTACTGAAATACTTTTCCGCGGTGTTATTGGTATGCTGCATACTGCAATTAAGTGTTATTTTAAGCCCTATCAATACTTTTGTCTTTCCAGTTGCACTGCTGTTGCTAGCCGTTTATTTTTTAAAACCACCACAGATGCTAGAAGTGGTTTAACCTATACATGAGATAGTACGAAAGCATATCGTACTATCTTGTTTATAGTATTTATTGTGCCGCAAGCTCAGCTTCTAGCATATTATTACAATCAAATGTTTGCCGGTGTAACGTTACACTAACGTCATCACCCAATTCTACTTGATATAACATGCTGAAGTCTTGCTCACTAAGTGGCGCGATATCGATACCACTTAACTGAGTAATAAGCTGTGGAATAGTATTACTATGCCCTACTACCAACACGGGGTTTTCTGCCGCACGTAATAAACCCAATAAGGTGCTGGGATCTCTTGCATCATATAAATAAATTTTACTCTGATGCTGCCGTGCTACCGGGGCACCCGTTTGCTGTGTGCGCTGATAAGCTGTTGCATATACTGCACTTATATCAGCATTAGCAAAATAACCGGCTAAAGCGTCGGCTCTGGCTTGGCCACAGCTGGTTAGCTCTGGATCAGCACCGACATTTTGCTTTTCTGCATGACGCACAAAATACAAAGTATTAGCTGTTACCTGTAGCGATATTAAACACAAAGCACCGCTAAGCAGACCCAACAAGCTAATTTTGCCAAACATAATAATATCTCCCTAGCACACTGATTTAATTCATAGTATGACAGAATAACTAGCGTAAAAAATATCGATGTGTGGTTTGAAGCGAAAAATAACCCGCTAAAATGCTACACGGTTACGGCCTTCACGTTTCGCCTGCATCATTGCTTGATCAGCACTATTTAACAGCTCATCAAACGCATTTTGTGGTAATACATCGCTTGTCGCTTGGGTTAAATCAAGCGTAGCTATGCCAAAGCTTGCGGTGCAATGTATGGTATCGCCCTTAAGACTTATACTTTGTGCATCAAAAGCAAACCGCATGCGCTGCGCCAATTGCTTAGCCTGCTTAAGCATAGTATTGGGGAGTATTATGGCAAACTCCTCACCACCAATTCTTGCTAGCGTATCTGCGGCTCTAACCAGCTGTGTTGCCAAAGCGGCAATATTCACCAACACAGTATCGCCAGCGACATGCCCAAATTGGTCATTAATCTGTTTGAAGTTGTCTAAGTCAAACATAATTAGCGAAAGGTGAGTTTTGCTACGTTGGGTTTGTTGTACTACGCGCTTACCTTGATTAAAAAACGCACGTCGATTATTTAATTGGGTTAACTCGTCAGTATCAGCCAGCTTTTCGGCCAGCGCTTTTGCATCGTATAATGCTTGCTCCATCAATTTACGCTCGGTAATATCAGTGGCTATTTCTAGCCGCACCGTTCGGCCATCAATCCAAGTAATGGCTTGATCTCGACATTGATACCAACGATTATCTTTTGGGTTTTGAATTTCCCAAACATGCGCTCCAAGCAGGCCACCGCTTTCATCGACAAGTTTCTTGTTAGTGCAAAAATCGCAAGGGCCAGTCTGACCAGGCTGAAAAACTTGATAACATTTGCGCCTTGCGATAGCACCCCAAATAGATACACCATAGTCATTTAAATACACTAACTCATGTGTCTGCAGATCTGCGACATATACCAGTGCATCGAGGCTATTAAGCACTCTATCTACGGCTTTATAGCTTTGCGCCGCTTCAGCTGGCAGCAATAATGTACTGTCAATCTCGACGTTACTGGTATCTGGGTTCATGCTTTGAAAACCATCCATGTGAATTCAATAAAAATAACATTTAACAACTGTAGCATACTTTGTATTTGTACTCAGCGGTCCTTAAATTGGAGCGCCTGGCGGTAAGGCTTTGGGTACAAAATTCGCTTGCCAAACGCCTGTATTTACATAACTTTGCCAATCACTGAGTAATTTTTGATGATCGGCATCTTTTTGTTTAGCCAGCCAAACTGCTGTATCAACCAGCTTACTATGCAATAGTGCCCTTGCTTCTGGCGCCAATTCTTTTGCATTAAGACTTTGCATTAGCTGATAAAAAGCAACATGTGCCACTCGCTGCTGTACTAGTAAATCTGCCCCTGTTAATTTTTGCTTAATAGTTGCAGTCAATACGGCATCTACCACATTACCTAATTGCTGCTGGCCGCTAATTCGGTTTAACCGTTGTGGATGCAATATTAGCTTTAGCGTATGGTTTGCCGAGGCCTCGGCTGCTGACAGTGGATCAAACGCTAACCCATAGCGGCCGTTAAAACTTTCGCGGCCGTTACTATCGCCAAATATTTTCGGCGGTATTAGCGCTAACAAACTGTCTGATAACGCCAAATACTCTGCGCTTAGGGTATTAAGCAACGCCTGCAGTGCCTGTTGTTGAGTGTTACTATCGACCCAACGAAAGCCCTTGGGTGTTTTATAATCACCTTTTAGCTCGTACTCATAATAAGCGCCGCCAAGCAATTTACTTACTGCTTCTACTTGGTACCGGTGCAATAAATAAACTGGTACTAACGCTTCTTGTAGCGACGACAGCGCCTGCCCATTAGCAAGGTTATTTAAACCGAAGTTAGCCAGCGCGACTTTACGCACATCGGCTAAGCGGTTTAGCTCAGCTACCGCATCAGCGCCACTATCCCATAAATGGCCAATAGCGCTAACACCGCCTTCTGGTCGTGCATCTTCGTCGGCCATAAACTCTAGCCCTTTAGTTCTAACCTGCGTTACAAGCTGCTGCAGCTGCGTTGTAGAATAGTCACCATAACCATAGGAAATAGCATAGTTGTCCCACTCGGCTAAACCTTCGCGATACGCGTTTTCTAAGCTTATTTTGCCATCGGTTAGTGTTACCTGCGGATGCGGGTAATCCATTACTGTGGATTGGCCGTTAGCACTGCCGGCAAAGTTATGAATAAGCCCAAGGGTGTGGCCTACTTCGTGCGCTGATAGCTGGCGAATTCGCGCCAATGCCATCGCTTTTTGCTTTTCTAGATCAACATTATCGCCAGTAAAAGGTGCCGTAAGGCCGGTGGCAATTAAAAAATCTTGCCGTACCCGCAATGAGCCTAAAGTAACATGGCCTTTAATAATTTCACCGGTGCGAGGGTCAGTAACACTGGCACCATAAGACCAACCGCGAGTGGCACGATGCACCCACTGAATCACGTTATAGCGCACGTCCATAGGGTCGGCATCAGACGGCAAATCTTTTACTTGAAACGCGTTTTTATAGCCTATTTTTTCATACGCGCTATTCCACCACGTTGCACCTTCAATTAGTGCCGTGCGCACAGGCTCTGGCACTCCTGGGTCTAAGTAATACACTATCGGCTCAACCGCTTCACTTAACGCGGCACTAGGGTCTTTTTTTACTAAACGGTGGCGAGGTAATAGCTTTTTCACTATAGGTGCATCAAAGCTAGTGGCGTAATCCATATATTCTACCGGCCAATAACCCGAGTAAGGATGAAACTCACGGCTTTGATAGCCTTCTTCAGGCAAAGCAATTAACGAATGATGTAAATGCACGCTAATAGCATGCGAAGCCGGTGTTACTTGCCTGACATACTCACCGGCATTAGTGCCGCTGTAAGTCACCAAGGCTTCAAGTTCAGTGTTTCGCTCAAAGGCTTTACTACGCGGTAAATATACACCGCTACGTTTACTATCAACGCTATAGCTACCCTGTTTTTGTGCAGCAAGGCTAGCACTTACTTGATGAATATCACTTTGCAAGAAATCGGTATAATCAACTAATACGCTTTTACCATCAGAGGCGACTACCGATAAGCCCGCAATAACCGAGCTAGCAAAGGCTTCTTCGATACTTAAACGCTCAGCACTATTATTAGATTCGGCGCGATAATAGGTGTTCAACTGCTTTAGCATCACTTTATTGCCAAAGCGTTCAAACTGCACTAACCGCGTATCGCCTAGCTGGCCACGGTCTAAACCAATATCGTTTGAACCAATGCCGCGCGGTAATGAACTTTGAAAAATAAACGGTTGGGCTAATTTATCTACTTTTAAATACAGCTTATCGTTAGTGTTATCGTGATAAAAATCAAAATAGCCGCTTTGGTGTGTCATGCCACGGGTAAAGCTAGCAATAGAGGTAAGGTTATTTACACTGGTTTTATCACTATTATTAGCGTTTGCCGCATGTACAGCAGTAACAGGTAACATTCCTGATGCTAGCAATAACAGACTTAGCAGACTGACAATCTTCATGCCTATTCCCTTTATTTTTCTAGTTAGTCGTTATAATTAGTTATCTATATCACGCAGACAGTAGCTCGCGCATTAGCGAACTACTATATAACGACTGGCGCTAGGTTAACAGACACAAAACCGCAGCTGGCCAATGGCAGTAAAATTTATTACGGTAAGTAAGATTAAGCTTAATCAGCTTATTTTTTATTCGCTAACATTCGACGCAGCGTATTATCTTTAAAGCCATAATGGTGAACTAACGCCGCAAAAGCGTGCAAGCCAATTAAATAATAACCAAGAGTACCAATCGTTTCGTGGATCTCTTTTATCTGTTTAGATAAGTCTTTATTTTCTGCTACCAATGCCGGTAGCTCAAGGCCAAAAAATGGAATAGGTTTACCGGCAAAACTGAGTATTAACCAACCGGCTATTGGCATACCCAACATTAAGCCGTACAACGCATAATGCATTAACGCAGCCACTAGTGTCTGCCAGCGCTCTATGGGTGGTGTGATGGTAGGTTTAATGCCCCCAATAAACCGAGCAACTACGCGTAATAACACTAATAACAATACCGACAAGCCCAGCATAAAATGCCAAGTTTTTAGCAGTTCACGTAATTCACTGCCTTTAGGATAAAGTTCACGTAATTCGATACAAGCATAAACCGCCGCTATTAAAATAAACATTAACCAATGTAAGCCAATTGATACCGAACTATAACGTTCAGAGGTATTTTTCCAGATCATAGTTTGCCCAACATGCTCAATAATTAAGATATAAATTTAGTGAACAAAAAGACAAAAAGCGAACCTAGCTGTATTTTTTATGATTTACATCAAACATTAATCTTATTTAATAAAGATATAAAAAAACCCAGCCTTGCAGCTGGGTTTTGTTGTTTTAACCTATTATTTAAACCTTACCGATACGCCTCTGGGCTTGGGCAAGAGCAAATTAGGTTACGGTCGCCGTAAACATCATCGATACGTGATACTGCTGGCCAAAACTTGTTTTCACTAACATAGCTAGCTGGAAACGCCGCATATTGACGCTCGTAAGCACGGTCCCACTCTGGGTCGAAAATGTCTTGCATAGAGTGCGGTGCAAACGCCAATGGGTTGTTATCCACTGTCCATTCACCGGCTACTACTTTGTCAATTTCGGCACGGATGGTGCTCATCGCTTCGATAAACTTGTCCATTTCAGCTTTGCTTTCAGACTCGGTTGGCTCAATCATCAGCGTGCCGGCTACCGGGAAGCTCATGGTCGGCGAGTGATAACCAAAGTCCATTAAGCGTTTAGCAATGTCCATTTCGGTAATGCCGCTGGCTTCTTTTAATGGACGAATGTCGATAATACACTCGTGCGCCACGCGATCGTTTGCGCCGCGGTATAATACCGGGAATAACGGATCAAGCTTATTCGCCATATAGTTAGCGTTTAAAATAGCGTATTCAGTCGCCTGTTTTAAACCCTCGCCGCCCATCATGGCAATATACATCCAGCTGATAGGTAAAATACCGGCACTACCATAAGGTGCAGCTGAAACAGCACCATTACTAGCGCCGGTACCGGCAATATTCACTACTGTGTGGTTAGGTAAAAATGGCGCTAAATGGCTTTTCACACCGATTGGTCCCATACCTGGGCCGCCACCGCCGTGTGGAATACAAAACGTTTTATGCAGGTTTAAGTGCGATACGTCTGAGCCGATGAAGCCAGGTGAAGTTAAGCCAACCTGCGCGTTCATGTTAGCACCGTCCATATACACTTGGCCGCCGTAACTGTGCACTATGTCACACAGCTCGCGAATGTTTTGTTCAAACACACCGTGCGTTGATGGATAGGTAACCATAATTGCTGCTAAGCGATCGCCCACTTCTGCGGCTTTGGCTTTTAAGTCAGCCATATCAATATTGCCGCGTTTATCGCAGTCAACCAATACCACTTCGTAGCTAGTCATAGACGCTGTAGCTGGGTTAGTACCGTGTGCAGACACCGGAATTAAACAGATATTACGATGACCTTCGCCACGGCTTTCATGGTATTTACGAATAGCTACCATACCAGCGTATTCACCCTGTGCGCCCGAGTTTGGCTGCATAGAGATATTGTCATAACCGGTAATATTAACTAACCAATCGCCCAGTTGGCTGATCATTTCGTCATAACCTTGGGCTTGGTCGCGCGGTACAAATGGGTGCAACGAGCCAAATTCAGGCCAAGTGATTGGAATCATCTCAGCGGTTGCGTTTAGCTTCATGGTGCACGAACCCAAAGATATCATTGAATGGTTTAATGATAAGTCTTTGTTTTCCAGCTTTTTGATATAACGCAGCATTTCAGTTTCACTGTGATACTGGTTAAATACTGGGTGGCCCAATACACTGCTGTTACGCACCAAATCGGCTGGAATAGACTTGCTGCCATCTTTAACAATAGCCGCATCTAACGCGTCTACGTTTAAACCGTGACCTGTGCCTAATACAATATCAAACAACTCAGCAATATCATTGCTGTTAGTGGTTTCGTTAAAGCTTACCGCTAAAGTATCGGCAACATCGGTACGCAAGTTAACACCAGCAGCTAAAGCACGCTTAATAACACCAGCGCGGTCGGTAACCTTAAAGGTAATAGTATCAAACCAATGCGCGTTAACAATTTCTATTGCTTTAGCTTTTAAGCCAGCAGCAAAAATATCGGTGCTACGGTGAATACGCTCAGCAATATTCTTCAGGCCTACTGGGCCATGATACACCGCATAAAACGACGCCATATTGGCTAACAATACTTGTGCCGTACAGATATTCGAGTTGGCTTTCTCGCGACGAATATGTTGCTCACGGGTTTGCATTGCCATACGCAGGGCCTGATTGCCGCGACGGTCTTTCGACACACCAATAATACGGCCTGGCATAGAGCGCTTATACGCATCACGGGTAGCAAAAAATGCCGCGTGTGGGCCGCCGTAAGCCATAGGTACGCCAAAACGCTGGGCAGAACCTAATACTACGTCGGCACCTAATTGACCAGGCGCTTTTAATAGCATTAATGCCATAGGATCTGTGGCTACCGCAACAATGGCTTTATTTGCCTGTAACTGGGCAATTAATGCGCTGTCGTTACGAATATCGCCATTAGTCGTTGGGTACTGAATTAATGCACCAAACACGTCATGCGCTGCCGCATCTGCCGCTTTACCTACGATGATGTCAAAGCCAAACATTTCGGCACGCGTTTTCACTACGTCGATAGTTTGCGGGTGTACATCATCGGCAATAAAGTACTGATTAGATTTGCTCTTAGTTACACGTTTAGCCAACGCCATCGCTTCTGCCGCAGCCGTTGCTTCGTCTAACAGTGACGCACTGGCTAATTCCATCGCGGTTAAATCCAGTGTTATTTGCTGGAAATTCAACAACGACTCTAACCGGCCTTGCGCAATTTCTGGTTGATATGGCGTATACGCAGTATACCAACCCGGGTTTTCTAACACATTACGCAGAATAACATTAGGCGTTAACGTCGGGTGATAACCCATGCCAATGTACGATTTGAACATTTTATTCTTGCTAGCGGCTTTTTTAATATGGGCCAGCGCGTTAGCTTCTGTCGTTGCTGGGCCAGTGGCCAGCGGCGTTTTCAAGCGAATGTCAGCTGGTAAGGTTTGCGCAATCAGTGCCTCTAGACTATCAACGCCTAGTTCACTTAACATTGCGGCCGTTTCGGCAGCATCTGGGCCGATATGGCGCTGAATAAATTCTTCGTGATTCGCAAGTTGCGACAGGGTTTTCACAGCGGAGTTGGTCATGCCTTGAATGTCCTGATAATGGTTCTAGAACGACTAAAATTAAACCCCGTGCAATACGGGGTTTAAACGAGGTGTATTTATTGGCTTACTCGTCAATAGAGTTTTTATAGCCGTCTGCATCTAACAACGCAGCAAGCTCAGCACTATCTGATACTTTAATTTTAAAGAACCAGCCATCTTCGTATGGGCTGCTGTTTACCAATTCTGGTGCATCAGCTAAAGCTTCGTTAATTTCAACAATTTCACCCGATAAAGGAGCATAAATGTCTGATGCCGCTTTTACTGACTCAGCAACGGCACAATCGTTACCTTGAGTTACGCTATCGCCTACGCTTGGTAATTCAACAAATACCATGTCGCCTAACAAACCTTGCGCATGTTCACTGATACCAACAGCATAAACGCCGTTACCTTCGTCGCGCACCCACTCGTGGCTGCTGGCATACTTTAAATTATTAGGAATTGAGCTCATTATTTAACCCTCAGATAGTCATTTATTTAATATAGTTCGTTTAGATTACGCTTTTTCCCATACGGACAAAAGCTGGCTTAATGACCTTAACTGGGATCATTTTACCGCGAATATCAACTTCTGCCACATCAGCCGTATTAGCTGGAACACGGGCAATGGCAATGCTAAAGCCTAGCGTTGGCGAGAAAGTACCTGAGGTAATTTCGCCTTCGCCGCCTGCAACCACAACGCGTTGGCCGTGGCGCAATACGCCTTTTTGTTCCATTACTAAGCCAACTAGCTTAAAGGTGCCATCGGCTTTGTGTTGTTCAATGGCTTTACGGCCAATAA
The DNA here is from genome assembly GCF_004345025.1 of Rheinheimera sp. D18. Classification (GTDB taxonomy): domain Bacteria; phylum Pseudomonadota; class Gammaproteobacteria; order Enterobacterales; family Alteromonadaceae; genus Alishewanella; species Alishewanella metallidurans. The sequence continues at coordinate 2,045,805 of NZ_CP037745.1, forward strand.
AATCACGATCTTCCGGTGCCCAAGCAATAGTCCAGCCCATATTGGCTGCCAGTGGCGATACCGTTTCATCCATATCTTGGCCGTATAAATTCATACCGGCTTCTAAGCGCAGCGTATCACGCGCACCTAAACCTGCAGGTGCAACACCTGCGTCAATTAATTTTTGCCAAAAATCTGCGGCTTGCTCATTTGGTAATACGATTTCATAGCCATCTTCACCAGTGTAACCGGTAGTAGCAATAAATAAATCACCTGCTTGCTGGCCAAAAAACGGCTTCATACCATCGATGGCCTTGCGCTGCTCTGCCGTTAGTAAGGTTGCAACTTTAGCTTTAGCATTAGGACCTTGTACGGCGATATTAGCAAACTCGGTACGCTCAGTTACCTTAACATCAAAGGCTTTAGCATGGGCATTGATATGCGCTAAGTCTTTATCACGGGTAGCTGAGTTTGCCACTACACGGAATAAATCTTCTTGCAGAAAATACACGATTAAGTCATCAATGATGCCGCCAGTTTCGTTTAGCATAGGGCTATAAAGCGCTTTACCTGGCACAGTTAATTTAGCCACATCGTTGGCTAATAAATAACGCAAGAACTCGCGCGTTCTAGCACCGTGTAAATCAATGATATTCATGTGAGAGACGTCAAACATACCCGCGTCACGGCGTACCGCGTGGTGTTCTTCGATTTGTGAACCGTAATTGATTGGCATGTCCCAACTAAAGAAGTCGACCATTTTGGCACCGGCTTCTAGGTGTTTGCCATGTAACGCAGTTTGCTTAGCCATTGTTATTTCCTGCTTATTGTAAGGCCGGTACGGCGCCAAAACGTAGCGCCGCAGCACAGTCTAACTTTATGTTATGCTGCCCTGGCGGATAAAAAGGCGTCTGGATTATAGCGCAAGGTTGCGCCGGTCAACAGCCCCTAATTAATTAGTTTTTGTAATGCGACAACTACTATTACAAAAAAAACTAACTCAGGCATGGTGGCTGGTTTTGCTTTGCTCGCAGGCCAATTTAGGTAAGTCGCCACTATTACCAAGGGCTGCAGCAATGATCTTAGCTTTAAGCCACGGCCATTGATTTACGCCACTCATACCAACAGCTCGAACCAGCTTAAGTAACGGCTGTGAATTGCTGAAACCGCGTTTGAAAACTTCCATACTAGCAATTAAGGTTTGGGCTTCCGCTTTACGCCAACGCTCATAGCGCCGTAATAACCGGTTGTCGGTAAAGTCTTTGTTTTGTTCAACAGCCTCATTTATTAGTTCTGCTAATGCAGTTACATCCATTAAACCCAGGTTCATACCCTGACCAGCAAGCGGATGTACGCTGTGTGCCGCATCGGCTACCAATACTACTCGACCACGCAACCAAGTGCTGGCATAGCGCATTTTTAAGTCAAATGCCGTTGGTTGGTTTTCTAAACTGAGTACACCAAGTACTGAATTGCTCGCCGCTGTGAGTGCTTGATTAAAACCCTGAGCATCGAGCAATAATAACTCAGCAGCACGCTGTGGATTACAGCTCCAAACAATAGAGCACTGCTTAGTATTAGGCAGAGGTAATAGCGCCAGCGGGCCAGTAGGTAAAAATACCTGCCGAGCAATGGCCTGATGTGGCAGCTCGGTATTAATAGTGGCAACTATGGCTTGCTGATCATAATCCCAGTGCGTAACGGGCAGTTGCATAGCTTTACGCACCATAGAGTTAACACCATCAGCACCGACTAATAAACGGCTAAGTAATAACTGCTGCTGATTAATATTTACTAATACATCGCGCTCGCTTTGCACCACACTATTAATAGTGCAGTTAAATTCGCAGCGCACGTTAGTAAAGCTTTTAAGCTGCTGGTATAAGGCCAGGCGAATATTTTCGTTATCGCAAATCCAGCCTAAACTTTCGACGCGCTCGGTTAGCGCATCAAATTCAATGCGGGCGAAGCTGTCGGCATCCCATACCTGCATTTTGTCATACGCTTGCGCCGTTGCGACAATAGCTGGCCAAGCACCAACATGAGCAAGCACACGCTGCGAGGCCAAATTAAGCGCACTAACGCGATGTTGCTCACCTTTGCGCCCTGCTGGTTCGCTGCCCTGCTCTAACACGGCTAACGATAAACCTAACGGCGCTAACAGCAGCGCTAGCGTTAAACCCGCACTACCAGCACCAACAATAGTAATATCGACGTTTTGCATTTTAGCTCCGCAGCCCCATAGCTTGTTCAGCTAATGGGCGTTTTAATTCATCACATAAGGTCATGGCAAGCAGGCCAACATTTCTGGCGAGCGCAACGGTGCGTGAACGATTTGAAAACAGCCGCACCAAGGCATCAGTGGCGGTAGTAACCCGTTCAATATCGTGCTGACGCGCTTGCTGATATGCCCGCAACATAGTGTAACCACCAATATCATCTGGTTTAGCGGTAACTTGCCGCACTAACTCGGCGATATCTCTAAGTGCAAGATTAAAGCCTTGTCCGGCAATGGGGTGTAAATTATGCAAACTGTTGCCTAACAGTGCAACGCGATGGCGTACTATATCACCACTTACGCGCAAGCTAAGCGGGTAACTAGCGCGCGCGCCACTGGCTTTAAAAATACCGGCACGATAACCAAAGGCTTGCTGCACGCTGTGTAAAAAAGCGTCATCGTCAAGTTGCATTAAGCTGCTGGCCATTTCGGCAGTAGTGGTAAACACCAATGAAAATCGTTGTTTAGATAAGGGTAACAAGGCAATGGGGCCGTGTTCGGTAAAGCGCTCGAAAGCGCGGTGTTGATGACTGTGATTAAGCGCTAAGTTAGTAATAACCGCATGTTGCTGATAGTGGCGTTCAGTCACACTAAAGCCGGCCAATGTTCGGCTTGGCGATGCCCCACCTTCAGCAATAAGCAATAAGCTAGTTTTTATGATCACGCCACTATTTAAGGTTAACTGTTGATGTTGCTCAGTAGGCGTTATCTGGCTTATGGTATTGGGCGCAAAGCGTTTAAGTTGCTTACAGTTCGCCAGTTTTTGGCTGAGTAACGCACCTAAATAGTCTACTTCAAGCACATAACCTAATGCATGCTGCTGATATTCGGCAGCGGTTAGCTGGGTTTTACCAAAATGACCACGATCTGATACATGAATATGCTTAATAGCACAGGCGTTAGCCGCTAATTCTGGCCATAGCCCCCATTGCTGCAGTTTATTTACACTACCGGCAGCCAGCGCAATGCTACGGCTGTCAAAACTAACGGGGCTAACCTGTTCAGCTTGCTGCTCAATAATAGCCAGCTTTAACCTCGGCTGCGCGTGCAGTAACGCCCAAGCTAAGGTACTGCCGGCCATACCACCGCCGCTAATAACAATATCGAAATGCTCAGACTCAAACTGTTTATCGGCCAATTCGGCGGGCTCAAGTGGTTTATCACTCAATAGTGCGGGTTCAAACTGCTCATGAGCAAAGGGTTCTGGGCTAGGTTTACTCATTTAATGCAGTGTCTTATTGCTAGCGGTTTGGTGGCCAAACTTTTGCCCAACCTCGGTATAACAGGCCAAAACCATAATCCGAATATGCTCTAACACCAGAAAATAGGCCTCATCATTTTCTTCAACGCTACCATCATCGGTAGTATGAATATCAATACGGGTTACTTCGCTTAATTGATCCAGCGCTTCGCGAACATCGTCAGATACCAATGACAAGTCCGTTTGCTGAATGGCAAAACCAACCAAAAATGCCTGCGTCCACTCTACCATCGCGTCTAAGCGCTCAGGCAAGCTATCGTCATCACTAGGTAATAACAGGCTAAAGCTAAAGTCATTTTGTGCTAATTCTTTGGCGGTACTTTCAATTAAGCTAATTACGTGTTGTTTTACATCTTGGCTTAGCGCTTGACCGTCATGCAAAAAGTCGCTTAACACTGGCAGTATTTGCTGTGGGCTAGCCTCAACGCCAGCGCTAAGTAAACCGGCAATAATGCCGTGTACTTCAGCGGCCGACGCCATCACATAAGATTGATCTAGCTTGTACATCCACTCATCGTATGTCAGTAAAAATGGGCTATTCATATCAGTATTCATGCTTGTATTAACTGCTGTTATGCTACCACCACAGAGAAAAAGCGCCAACTTTCGCGCTAGAGTTTTAATTGCCAGTTTAAAACCTAAACAAAAGTTGCTGTAAAACCATGCAACTAGCAGCAATAATAGCAAAACTGCGATGAATGGCCTTATACAGCTAGAAATGCGGTGTTATACTCAAGCCAGTTCTCTGAATTGTTAGTGATCAGGTGAATGTCCCTGAGCCGATAATTTTTTTCACCCAGGGATTTTTTTGCGTTACCAGTGTGCAAGCCCAGCTAGTACTGGGAAGCCTGAGGTAGCCATCTGACTCCCGCCTTGAACCTAGGGTTCAAGGGCTGACATCAGACACGGCAATTTGGAGAACCCTTTTATTTTTTGCCCATTCAGGCATACTCGATAGTATTCGTTATTAAGCCATTATTACTATTGTGTCTACTCGCATAACCTTACGCCAACAGCTTAGACAACTGATCCGTCAACGACGAAAGCAACTTTCAGTGTTAGAGCAAGCAAGCGCCGCCGCAGATTTAGCAGCACAACTTACACAGAGTACACTTATTCAGCAAAGCCAGCATATTGCGCTGTATTTAGCTAATGATGGCGAACTCGATCCTTTTGCCTTAATTCAGGCGTTATGGCAGCTTAATAAGCAGGTTTATTTACCGGTATTACACCCCGTTGTTGCTGGCTATTTATTATTTGTTAAATACGACCGCGACACACTGCTTTATCCTAACCGTTTTGGCATTCCAGAGCCGCTAGTACAGTGCCATCATATTATGCCGGTGCAACTGCTCGATATTATATTTACGCCGTTGGTGGCGTTTGACGCTGCAGGTAATAGATTAGGTATGGGTGGTGGGTTTTATGACCGTACACTTTCGCAACTGCCGGCTAGCGCGCAGTGTAAAGTAATAGGTTTAGCGCATAACTGTCAGCAAGTAGATAGCGTGCCTACCGAAGCCTGGGATATTCCGTTAACGCAAATTATAACGCCGTCCAAACATTGGAAATTTAGCTAACCACTATTGTCTTGTGTATCATTTCGGCCACAACACCCGCTCTGGCTCGTCACAGCAACTCGCCCTTCTGCCGTTGGCAGGGCTCAGACACTCTGTGACGCCCAGATCGTGTTTCTGGCCTTCATTAAATGCCTGCGATATCCATTGAATTAAAACCGCAGAAAATTGTTTTCATGTTTATTCTACTTTTACCCTTTTGTCGGCAAGCCCTTTCGATATAATATCCATCTGTATGGCTAAATACTCCGCAATACCTGCACATAATAAAGAGACTGCAATGACACAAGATGAGATGAAAAAAAACGCCGCTTGGGCAGCATTAGAATTTATTCCACGCAACACTATCGTGGGTGTTGGCACTGGCTCTACGGTTAATCACTTTATCGATGCCTTAGCCAGTATTAAACAGGATATTAAAGGTGCGGTATCAAGCTCAGTGCAGTCTACCGAAAAACTTATCGCGCTAGGCATTGAAGTACTTGATTTAAACGATATTGCCAGCTTTAGCGTATACGTTGATGGTGCCGATGAAATTAACCGGCAAAAACAGATGATCAAAGGTGGTGGTGCCGCCCTTACCCGAGAAAAAATTGTCGCCGCCGTTGCTGATAGCTTTATATGTATTGTCGATTCAAGCAAGCAAGTTGAGGTACTCGGTAAATTCCCGCTACCGGTAGAAGTTATTCCTATGGCTAGCGCCTATGTTAGCCGGCAACTCATTAAACTTGGCGGCCGCCCTGTTTTGCGTACTGGTGTAACTACCGATAACGGCAATGTTATTCTTGACGTGCACGACTTAGAAATTACTCAACCACAACAGCTAGAACAGCACATTAATAGCATTGTTGGCGTCGTAACCAATGGCATCTTTGCCCAGCGCGCCGCAGATATCGTGTTAGTTGGCAGTGCCGATGGTACCCAGATTATACGCTAGCGTACCGTATTTTAACTTATTAAAGAGACCTAACATGAGCAAGTTTTCGCTAACCAAAGATAAAATTAAAATACTGTTGTTGGAAGGTTTACATCAAAGCGCGGTGCAAAGCTTTAAAAGCCAAGGCTACAGCAATATTGAGTATTTGAAAACCTCGTTACCAGAAGCTGAATTAATAGAGCGAATTAAAGATGCACATTTTATTGGTATTCGCTCTGGCACCCAATTAAATGAGCGCGTACTTGATGCAGCCCAAAAACTCGTTGCCATTGGTTGTTTTTGCATAGGCACTAATCAGGTTGATCTAACCGCTGCATTAAAGCGCGCCATTCCGGTATTTAATGCCCCGTTTTCAAATACACGTTCGGTCGCCGAGCTTGTGCTTGGCCAAATTATTATGCTACTGCGCGGTATTCCGCAGCGTAATGCGGCTGCGCATCGCGGCCAATGGCAAAAAACCGCCACTAACTCGTTTGAAGCTCGCGGCAAAACCTTGGGTATTATTGGTTATGGCCACATTGGTACGCAGCTCAGTATCATGGCAGAGAACATTGGTATGCGGGTGCAGTTTTACGATATTGAAGACAAGTTAGTTTTAGGTAATGCTACCCAAGTTGATTTTGGCACCCTACTTAAAACCTCTGATGTCATTAGCCTGCATGTGCCAGAAACGGCGCAAACTAAAAATATGATTAGCGAGGCTGAGCTAGAACTGATGAAAGCCGGCTGCGTACTCATTAACGCCTCACGTGGCACTGTTGTGGATATTAACGCACTAACCGATGCCCTGCGTAATGCTAAGTTAGCCGGTGCAGCAATTGACGTATTTCCAATAGAGCCCAAGGGTAACGATGATGAATTTATCTCGCCACTGCGTGAGTTTGATAACGTTATCCTAACCCCGCACATTGGTGGCTCTACCCAAGAAGCGCAAGAAAACATTGGCTTTGAAGTCGCAGGTAAATTAGTGAAGTACAGCGATAACGGTTCTACCTTGTCAGCGGTTAACTTTCCTGAAGTATCTTTACCTGAGCATAAAGGCCGCTCTCGCCTGCTGCATATTCATATTAACCAGCCCGGCGTGCTAACTAAAATTAACGAAGCCTTTGCCAAACACAATATCAATATTGCTGGCCAGTATTTACAAACTAATGCAGAAATCGGCTATGTAGTAATAGATATTGATTCAGACGACGTAGAGCAAGCACTTAACGAATTAAAAGCCATACCCGGCACGCTACGCGCCCGAGTATTACATTAAATAGCGCATTAAAATAAAAAACCTGCTTTATGCAGGTTTTTTTGATCTTACAATTAACGCGATATGGTAGATGAACTGATATGTTCTAAGCTGACCGTTGAAGCCCTGGACGGGTGGAAACGAGCCCCCATGGATGGGTTTACGGCGTGTCAACGTGAGCATGTCAGTTCAACCAACTCAGTTAACTTAAATTAAATTAATCTTCCTGCATTTCACTCATTAGCGTGTCGGCTAGCTCTTCTGGTAACACCACCACACCTGGGCCATCAGTGTCTGGTAACACGGCAATCGCCAGTTCATCGCCATTTAAACCAGAGGTCCACTTTTCTAACCAGGTTTCAACATCTACTGCTTGCGCAGTGCAATGTGACCATTCACCTTCAATCCACTGCTCAGCTAGCTCCGCATGCGGCCATACCGGTACACAACGCTCGTCTTCTGCGCTAACTAACACAAAGCCTTCGTCGTCAGTTAAAATCCAGATCTGCTGCAAATCGACTACTGCTTGAATAAAATAAGCATAACGCTGCTCCGCATCTAATGCGGTAATGCGGCTTAGTTCTTCAGTAGTTAATTGGTATTCCATAAATTGTTCCTGTGTTTAAATCAATAATTGCGCTAATGATGACGGATTTAACCGGTTTTTACCAACAATTATTCAGTAACCAAACCACACTAGGCCAAACAAACTTGCCACATAATTCGCAACCATATTGCCCATAACACCGCACAACCAAGCAAAAACACATTAAAGCGTAGTCTCACATTGTTAGTGCCTATATGAATAAAGGTGTGCGCCACCCGCAAAAAGACAAACGCAGCACCTAATGCAACATAAGCGGTATCAGCCAGCCCCAGCTGCAAGGTAAACAATACACTAAACAGATACAGCATCGGCATTTGAAACTGATTATCAAAATTACGGCTAGTCGCAATAACTTGCTCGTTTGCACCGGTTAAATTCATCGTTTTAAATGCGGCTATGCTAATTTCTTTATTTTTTGCTGCGCGGATCCTGCGCCGTCCCATCAGTATCATTACAACGCTGGTTAGCAGTACCTGCACAAATACCGGCAACAATATTAGTTTTTCCATTATTTACTCCTCTAAAAGCTGGCCTGAGCTTAATGTAGTATTGCTAAAGACGCTAGCGCGTTTCAGTAATTGCGCCGCACTTTTATATTTTTATTGCCAATGTTGCTATACTGCGGCGTCTTTTATTAGGTGATGCTATGGCACAATTATATTTTTATTATTCAGCGATGAATGCGGGTAAATCTACCTCACTATTACAAAGCGCGTACAACTATCAAGAAAAAGGCATGACCGTTGCTATTTATACCGCGGCGTTAGATAACCGCTATGGCCTAGGTAAAGTAAGCTCGCGTATTGGCCTAACGATGGACGCCTACATATTTGACCCACACTTTGATTTCGTAGCCCACATTCAGCAATTAAAAACGCAAGGTGCATTAGATTGTGTGCTACTTGATGAAGCGCAGTTCTTATCTAAAACTCAGGTGCGCCAACTTACCACCGTTGTTGATAAGCTAAACATTCCAGTATTAGCCTTTGGCTTACGTACTGATTTTTTGGGTGAAACCTTCGCCGGCAGCGCAGCGTTATTGGCCTGGGCCGATAAGCTAATTGAACTTAAAACTATTTGTCACTGTGGCCGCAAAGCCAACTTTGTGGTGCGGTTAGATGAAAAAGGCAATGCCGCCACTCAAGGCTCGCAAGTGCAAATTGGCGGCAACGAAAGCTATGTTTCAATGTGCCGCGAGCACTTTAAAGCCTTAGTGTGGCAAGATTGCTAATTTAGTTAATCATAAAACGGTGACGTTTGCTCGGTAGCATTAATCAGCGTATTCGGTCGATTAAGTGGTTGACCACCGTCACGGCTAATTGGGATCCACGGCAATTTACCTCGGCCTTTAGACGGGCGTAGTGAGAATAAATCAAAGGGTATAGACACATAAAAGCCTTTGCTAAAACTCCCCTCACCATATTGCTCAGACGACACATCGGTAATAGCAGCATAAGCGCCAACAATAATACCGCTATCAAAACGCTTAGCAAAATCGATATTAACGCCTTTATCTTTAGCTAAAAACTGACCGATGTTAAACGTCAACTGAGTATCAGGTAAAAACTCTGGCTGCCAGTACACATTAATATGCCCGGTAAAGGTTTTGTAATCAAAGAAATCAAAATTGTTTTCATACGAGCGTTGTTGCACGTAGTTAACGTCAAAACCAATAGCAAAACGTGAATCAACTGGTCGGTATAACATCTCGCCGCCAACACCGCCAAACATGGTTTCTAAATAACCGCCGTAGGCTTGAGCATAAATGTTCGGGGCTATTTTGTCTTGCCATTGCAAGTATAGGTTTTCCATACTGATGGTACTGCCAGTTACATACTCGCGCACGTAAGTTCTTACGCGGGGCAAGCTAACCGTTTCTGCGTCAACCTTGTAATTAAACTTATCGAAGTTTTCTAGCAAGGTTACTTTGGCCGTACCATTTAACATCAGGCTACGGTTTAACCTATAGCCGGCGTTAGCAAAAACACCACCTTGATACATATAAAACGCTTCTGGGTTGCCAAAGGTTTGGATCCAAAAGGTTTCAACCCCAGTAAAAAAGCCTGAGTTAGATGGGTAACTAATATGCGCTACGGTATCTGGCTGCAGTTGCTGGCGCACATAAGTTGAGGTTATATCGGGTTGCAACACATCGTAGCGTGCCGCCGCTGTAAAATCTTTAGCGTCAATTACCGTTTCTACTAGTGGTAAATTACCGGCATAATTAACCACGCGATAACGGCTAATATGTGCAGGCACCTCGTTAACCATAATACGGCCAATACGCTCAATGGCTTCTTTGTTATCGCGATATGACACTTGTTCGCCGTAAATAACAAATTCATCATCACTCATATACGAGGTTTGCAATACAAAACCGGCTTCGTACAGCAAGGCCGTAGCTAGTGCACTGCGGTCAGTGATTTCGCTACGGTTTAGCACTTGGGGTATCACGCGCGGTGCCGGTTTTATTTTAACCTGAGTGGCGTTATGCAAATTCATTGCATAGTGCACACCAAAACCAAAGGTATTGCCGCGTTGATAATTAACGTCAAAATTAAAATCACCCCAGCGGTATACCGCGCCAAAATTCCAATTTGAATCTTGTACTAAAGCCCCAGCAAAATCGTTCTGATAATTATTGCCTTCGTACTCTAGTTTTAAGCGCAGCGGTTGCCAAGGTGTTTGGTATTCAATACCACCAAACAGCGATGCTGGGCCTTTAAAAAATTTATCATAATCTATTTTGCCGCCTCGACCGCCATAGCCTTGTGGCCGCTGACAAAAGCTGTCTTTTAGCTCGCAAAACGGATTACTGGTATTTGCACTGGTGCCTAAATAACCCCAGCCCATACCCAAATGAAAATCAAAATTATGCCACTTTTTACTTACACTAATAAATTCGCTTTCAAATAAGCCGGTGCCACCAAAATCGCGAACACCCACCGACACTTGTGGTAAATACATGCCCTCTTGTAACAGGCGAAATTTTACATCAATGCCTTTATCTTTATAGGTTTGCGTGCCACTAAAGCCAGGATCATCACTATATAATCGGTTACGCACATCGGTGTAGCGTACGGTAGATTCCATCCAATCAAATAACTGAATACTTACCGACCATAATCTGTATTCTTGGTTGTCGGTATAGTTTATCGATAAGTCACCCGCCTGTGCCATGCGTGCGGTGGGCGTTTGAATTAAGCCAACGCCACCATGTGCCATTTGCGACACGCCAGCGCCTTGCTGTTGCCAACTACTTGCATTGGCAGCATGCAATGAGGCTGATAGCAAAGCTAGCGTTAATAAAGATAACGTAAAAGAAGTACGAACAACCATCATGGCAAAATCCTATACACAGCAAGTTGCTGTAGCAACGTGTTTAGCTGAGTAATATTACTATCAGCAGTAAGCCTATCTAACAATGGCGGCGCAAATAACACCAATAACTGAGCGCCAGGCATGGCTTCTATTTGTTCAAGGTTCCAATAACTTACTCCGGCTATTTGCACTTGTCCGTTGGTTTGCACCACAGCTAGCTGGCTGCTATCTGCACCGTTAAGCAGTTTAGCACTGGCAAGGTATTCTTTTACTGGCGCACCCGCTTTATGAGGCACAGCGCCAAACTGGGCAATACCCCCCGTTAAATACACCTGCTCAGGTCGTAATTTTAGCTGCAGTAAATACTCGCCATCATCTAAACGCGGGTTTAACTCTGGTTTTACGCGTGCAGCGTCGTAATCTATGGCTAAAACAACACGCTCAGCTAGCTGCCAACTTAACAGTTCAGTACCTAAACTCGCATAGGTTTCGCGTAAACCCAAATCAGAGGTTTGCTGACCAAGCGTATTTAATAATTGCAAAACTCGCTGGCGCAGCTGTTCAGGTTTGTTGCTATCGGTACGATACAGCGTAGCTGCGGGCCAATACCAAGGTTGCTGCAATGCATAAGGCTGTAACACCTCACTAATACGCGGGTTAGTGTCATAACGGCGTGTATCAGTATTTACGGTTACCGTAACGGCCGCATTGGCGTTAATTACAAATATTAACGCTAATAATAAAAGGCTTACTTTACTCATGGGTTATCGCCTTATCTGCTGGCAGTAAACGCGCAATACGGCTGATATAAATCATTTCAATGGGCTCTGCAAAAGGGGCCAGTGTTTGTATGCTTTTTATTAACGTGCCACTGGCTGTGTCGAACCAAAAGTAATTTTTCCAGTTGCGGTCTGTACGCAAAAAATTAGCATCGCTAGCGTAATATACATCTTCGGTCACTAATATCGTGTCAAAACTGTGTTGAAAAAACGGCAAAGCGTGCTGCTCTTGGCGCAAAAATGTCGACTGCAGTGCATAGCCATATTCGCCATGTTGCCAATCGGCAATGCGGTGCCAACTGCTGTTAGGTGTAATAGCTGCAACATTGCGTATGGCATCTGCGCCAGTATTACTAAGGTAAAGTAAATTATCACTAAAGCCGGTAGTTCGCACAATACGGCCCTGCTCTATTATTAACAATGCCTTATCACCCGACACCCATTTATGTTGGCCTGCTTCAATGTGTAGCAATGCCATAGCCGCTTGGCTACGTTCACCGCGCTTTACATACAACAAGTCTGATTTTGCCGCTTGCACGTCAGCTAACGTAAGGCTAATGTCAGTCGGTTTGGCAAATGCTAGCGTTAAGGTATCAATATAGGCATTGTAGGTGCCAGCGCAGGCACTTAACATAGATAGCGCGATAACCGCGACTACACCTTTAATTACTGTCATGAAAATGAGCCTGTTAAGTCAGTGTGAAACCTAATATATAGCAATAAAAAAGCCGCCAACAGGCGGCTTTTTTCTAACTAACTAATTACTTAGCAGCATAAGTAAAGGTTGCTGTTGCAGTAACTGAACCGGTATTGGTGCCAGTACCTGTAACAGTAGTGCCAGTACAAACACCATTAACCGGCGCTGCATCGCCTACATTACAAGTTGGGTCAACTGGGCCTGCGTTAACCGACGTACCACGGTTATTAGAAATAATAGCTGCTGCCACTGCAACACCTACTGCACCCGCAGCAATAGTACTAACGGCTACGCCACCAATTGTACCTTCGCCGCCAGTGTTTTCTTGAGCATTTACGTTAAGCGCTAAGGTTAAAGCTGCAGCCGCAATTAATAATGTTTTCATAGTCATTCCTTTAAAAGACGTTGTGCAAAAAATTTATCCAAGACTATACCAAAATACCACTAAACATCAAGCACTAAATAGCCATCATTTAGTTAACAGGCACCTTGTTCAACATGGCTGCCGCGCTTTGCTGAAATACAATGCCATTAGCGTAAAAATAGCACTGTGCATCACGCCTACCATAGCAAAGGCAGCAATAGCCTTGATCGGATCACCGGTGTGGCTGCCCACAAACCATAACAGGGCCAAACGTAAACTTAATGTCAGCACATTTAATGCTATAGCCCAGTGCTGAACTTGCAGTACCATAACGGCTTTAACGCTTGGCGTATTTACAAAAGCAAAATATAACCAAACCGCCATCCAGCGTGCATAGTCACCACTTTGCTGCCACTGGGCGCCAAATACCCAATCAAATAGCCAGGGGCCGGCAACAATAAACACACTAAACGGAATAAGACCGACAGCCGCCAGGCCTAAGGTTGCCTTAACTAAAATCCCCGCTAATGGCTTACCTTGTTGATATGCTTTGGTGAAATGCGGATAAAATACATCCCCCACAGCTCGCCCCAGCAGTATGGCGGGTAACATCAGAACAGTTTTTGCCAGTGTATAAAAACCTGCGGCGGTACTGCCATACAAAGCTGCCAAAATTAATACCGGTGCGCTTTGCGCTGCAGCATTTAACAAGGCCTGTGGTGTCTGAAACAGCGGAAAGGCCCTGAACTTGCGCAAAGTCCGACGCAGACCCAGCCAATAGCGACGTGAGCCGAGGTGGCGTATTAGGCTAACTGGCTGCCAACTGGGTTCAGCGCGACCACTAAACAGTTGCAAAAGGATGGCATGCAACATGTACCCAAATGCCGCTATGGTAATAAGCACTGCCGAAATACTTTGCCACAAGCCAAATAACAGCCGCGACAGATTAACAAGCAGCGCTTGTAAAACATCGGCTTTTGCCAACACCTTAAATTGCTGTTGCTTAATCAGTATTTGCTGGGCAATCTGCAAACGGGCGGCAAACAACATGGCAAGCGGTAGCAAAAACACCAGATTGCCAATATTCTCTACCGACAACAATACCAACAACGGCTGTTTGAACAGTAACAACAACACAAACAGCAAGCTGCTAAACCCCAAGGCAACCAGCCAGGCTAAGCTGGCAATATGGCGACTTTGTGTACGGTTACGCCCCTGGACCACTGCCATTGGCAGGCACAGCGCAGCCAAGGGAAACAGTATTAACAGCAAAGCATTAAAAGTACCTAGCTCACCAAACTCCGCCGGACCATAAATACGTAGCACCAGCGGCATAAAGCCAAAGTTAATCAGCTGCACCAGCATAGTACCGCTTAACAGCAGGGAAACCTGGCGCACCAGTTTATTAGCAACAATGGATTTTAACACCATCAATCCTGTAAATTAGCAAACAATCTGCGATAAGCGCACACAGACAATTCTCACGCGCGGCAAGCCGCTTAAGTATAAACTGAGTCTGCTTTATCAGCGCAGGCTCGTTAACGATTTATAAGCTCTACAACATGCTGCCACATATCAGCTGAGCGCTGCATTAACGACTCCCGGCCGTTTTTTAACAGTGGCGAATCACTTTGATTGATGGCATGACGTAACTTTTGCTCAAACTCATCCGGTGTCGTCTCTGGAGGCAATATACAATTTTCCAGCTGATACTCCTCGAACAGTCGCTCATATTTATGGCTCCAGCTGGTACTCAGGCAAGGCACCCCCTGAGACAAGGCGCTGACACAACCATGAAAGCGGGAGCATATAACAGCTTTGCTACTAGCAATAATGCCTTTAACGGCAACGGGGTCGCTCTCGTTGATTAGCATTACATCTAAATCACGTTTTAATTGCTGACAAATGGCATCATCAGCGGCCCCCTCGTGGTTAAGCAAAACCGGAGTAAACCCGAAACGTCTTATGCTCTGGATCGCATGTTGCAGCATTGGAATATAGGTTTGTTGCCAAAGCGCCTGTTTATTGCGGCTGCTTACCATATTGCTGTTAGGGATAATTAATACTGTATCAGCAGGCACCATTTGCTCGTCGGCAAGATCTGCTTTCACCAAATTAGTAAAATCAGGGTACTGCACTACATTTTGCGCATCGCCAAGTAATGTTCTCAGGTACTGATAGCTGGTATGTTCACGGGCACAAACTAATGTTGCCAGCGGTAAGGCAGCCTTTAGCTGGCTGATATCTGCCGCTCGGGTAAAAGGGCCAAACGCCTGCGGCAGTAAAATGTATTTTTTACCATGTTTATCTGCGCGCTTAATTTCGTTGCACAGTTGAGTAATCAGCGCAGAAGGCCATTGATCACTGTAAGCAAAACCTGAGACATCTAAAACTACATCTATGTCTGCCTCAGTCACTAACCCCAAACGGCTTTTTAACCAGTTACGCAAGCGTGCCGGTAAAAAAAAACTCAAACCGTTTAAATCCAGCCGCCCTTTACTCAAAGGCAACTTTTGGTAAGCGGCAAGTCGGGCTCTGGCTTTGTAAGGTGAATTAGGGCCCGGCGCCAACGCAATATCAGCTTCTGGCCAGTGCTGTTGTAATTGTTGTAATACTGCGTGTAGCATCAGCTCGGCACCTTTATTTACAAATTGCACGCCTTTTACTTCTATCATCATTTAACAAACATCCTTTACCAGCAACCTATCTGGTTTTTTTTGTGAATAAGCAATGCCCCCTTCAGGATCGGCGTAACCCACAGCCAACAACATAACTACCCGCTGATGATATTCCAAACCAAGTATTTTACTTAACTGTTGCTCGCGCAGTTCTATATCAGGCCAGTTAATTGGGCAACTGGCTAGTCCCAGGGTTTCGAGCGCCAGCATAAACTGCATAGCAGCAAGAGACGCATCAATATAAATAACGTGCCGGTCGCGTTCTGCCGGGTAAGCTGATAAATCTGCAACTATTGCTATTACACAAGGAAAATTCTCGGCAAAACCAATAGTCCCCATAGCGCAATTTGCCATCGCTATGGCTTTTTCACCATGGGCGACCATAAACTGGTATGGCTGGCGGTTACAGGCGGAAGGTGCCAACGACGCAGCCTGAGCCGCAAGTTTAATATTATTGGCATCTACAGCTTTAGGTAAAAACCAACGCACCGACCGCCTGCGCTGTAATAACGTCATCAGTTGGTTGTAAGAGCAATCTGACCTGATTAGTTCTGCATAACAATATGGCACTGCATTAGTGCGATCTGGCTTAAGTACCTGCTGAAATTGCTTTTTAGCCGCCGTAATAGTTGGATGCTCTGCTACTACGGCGAAATATTCATCCAACACGTCAGTGGCCCATTGAAATTCATCGCGGCAAAACTGTGGACTGGCGGCTACTTTTATAAAACAATCTATCGTTTCACCGAGATAGTCCAACGCAAACACTGGCCGGCGCGGACGCATAATCAGGCCCTTTTCCAGCCGGTGGATATTTCGGCGTAACAATGCCGAGCTGAATTTTATGTCGCTGAGTGTGCGCTGGTAAGCTAAACGGCCCTGCAGTACCGCCTTGTGCTCGCGATAAAACTGCCGACTAAAAAAAGTGTAGTAAATAGAAGCTAAAAAGCCGTTAAAGGCGAACAGCCGTAAAAAAACCAGTTCAAGCTGATTGAGCTGGGATTTAATACCAATTCGCCATGAATGCGGGATCAGACGCTTTAACTTATTTAGCAAAGTCAGCCCCTTATTTGACAGAATAAATGCTTGTCTTGCTGAAATCTGTTGAGTACTTGCAGGACTGCGCTGCAGCTCGACGCGGATGGCGAAAACTCAACAAAAAAAAACCCTTAACTACAATATAAGGGTTATAAGGTTTCTTAGAAATTGAGATCTGGCCTAACGAAGAATATTACTACAGCAGATAAGCAAAAGCATCCAAAATATACTGATAAATTGTCAGTTTTTGTCAATTTCCTTTTGCAGGTATTTTTTTATCAATATACCAAACGGCGTTGCTGGCGCTTTACGCAACTTTAGCCGGCAAGCCAGCCAGTGGCTAAAAGGCACAAGGGCATACAAAGCATTGTCGTCGGTAAAGTAATTAAATAACATAGTAATACGCCGCCATAGCGGGTTATTAATAGTTGCCGCATTGCCGGTTACAGCTTTGCCAGGCGCCAGGGCTTGCATTTTCTGGTCAATAAATTGCTTCCATAATTTTTTGCCTAAGCGTTGCTCTAATGGCACTTGCTGCCAAAATGCCAGCAAGGCGTCATCCCACAAGGGCATCCACCAGTCCAACTGTAAATAGTCATAATAACGGTTTGAATTAACAATAAACTTAGCTTGGCGCTCTTGCCAATTCCAGGTTTCAGCAAGTGAAAACATTGGACAATTTAATGGTGAGCTACCGGCTAACAGTTCGGTTAATGATTGTTGCAAATGCTGATATAATTGCTCAGATAACGGATTCCCGCTATAAACAAAATGACGCTTAATTACGGCTTGCGTTAACTCGTCAAGACTATTAACATTTGCGTAATTTTCAACAATATGCCCGCCACTGATAAAGTCACCGGTATGCCCTGGCACCAGCACAGCATCGGGTTTAATAATGCCCCGTTTTAATAACTCACTCAGTGCAGGAAACACCTGAATATTGGGCACTGACACGCTATGATGGCAAAAATCCATATAACGGTTAAAGTCAGGTTGTTTTAATAATGTTCGCCACATACTTTTTGTATACGGTACATAGTGCCAGCTTAAACCTAACGTAGCAGCCACTGCTTTACTCATATTAGCCTCAGGACTACCTGCACGGCCAAACGTAAAACACAGTGTGTTTTTATAACCCATCTGGCTTAAATATAATGCGATAATGCGCGAGTCATAACCACCACTTAATGGAATAACTACTTGCCGGCCGCCGGCATAGTATACTAAGCGCTCAATTGCCAGCGTTAGCGCTTTGTCTAATTCGCTATGCAATGCATTAGCGGTTTTCTTAATCACGTTATCTGCAATGGCTAAGTTTTTAGGTACAAAATAATAATAGCGCAGGCTACTATAACCGCCGGTAAGCCAATTAAGGCTTACCACTTCAGCGGCTTGTACTTGAAATACGTTTTGCTTTAAAGTTAGCTTACCTGGCGTCCAACCCAAATGCGCAAAAGCTTCTGCAGCCAGCTTATCTGTTGGATAACAATTTTCTTTAGTACCTGTGTTATAAAATAATTGCTCGGGCTGATCAGATACCTGCCAACCACTTGTTGTATGACAATAAAATAATGGCCTGCTGCGCACCTTGTCGGTTATTAGGTAAACCTGCTGCTGGTACTGCACTACAATACTAAAAAAACCCTGCAGCTGTTTAAGCTGCTGTTTAAGCGTATTAGTTATAATAGCGTCGAGCACCATATCATGTAATTGTTGTGCCGTTATTAATTGATTATGCAAATAAGCTTGGCCACTCAGCCAAATGTGCTTAGCTTTCTCAAGTTTACCAAAACGCCCTGTTATTGCTATCCGCATAGTGCTCTACCTTATTTAACCTGCCTGAAGCTACATTTAATAATGTATCTAAAACAACGTGCTATTTTACGCAGTTAACACAGGCTTAAAGCAAAAAAAAACGCCCCTTAGGGCGTTTTTATCAACGTTTTCAGTATCAATTACAGACGAACTAAACCAACGTTAGAGTCTGTAGCAATTTCTTTGCGGCCATTAGAATTGTTAATTACTAAGTTACGGTCTTGATTTACGTTGTAACCAGAGTAAATTTCAATTTCAGACGTATCGCCAGAAACAATGAAATCAAATGCGAAGGTTTGTGAACTTGCACCATCCCACACACCGCGTGCAATAAGCGCATCACGTACGTGCTCAGTTAAGCGAGTAACACCTGGCTGAATATCAACATTCATGTTAAGAACATGCGCGTCTTTAAACTTATCGGCTGCTGCACGGTTATGGTTTTGCGTGTAAACATCAACAGCGATTTGACGTGCCGCTGGGCCAGTATTAGTAACAAACAATAACTGGCTAATACCGTTACCGTATGGCATGTAAGGTACAAACACGGTAGTACCGTCATTTGTCCAAGTACCAATATTACGGTTTAAGGTTTTGCTAGCACTGCCAGCTGTACCGCTGTATGACATAACTGCTGATAAGTTAAAGTCTTGACGCGCTAAAACACCTGTAGGCGTCCAAGCGCCTGGCACTGCTAAACCAAAGTCAAAATCAGTACCAACACCACAGTTGAACTTCAGCGCTGCAGGTTGAGCGGCACCAACAGGGAATGTAGGTGCTACAATGTTACCATCTGCGACAACGTTTCCACCGGTTGTACCGTTTAGATTAAAACAGTTAGCACCCCATTGGCCACTAGCAGGAACATATGCACCAGCTACTGAAACAGAAGTTGCACCGGCTACTGTACCACCGTTAACAGGAGCAACAACACCAGCATTATTAGCTGTTAAGAAGTGGCCGTAGTTGCCCGCAACAGTAAATGCGGTTTTGATATCGGCATTTTTCAATGCAAAGTTCCAACCAGTTGCGTTAGGAACAGTAGAGAATTCAAACTTGAAACGGTTACCTACTGAACCTACCAACACGTTAGCGGCTGTGGTCGCAGTAGTAACATCAGGAGCAGCAAAGGTTGCGCCGTAAGCTACTTCGTTAGTACGACCTTGACCGCTACCTGCAACGAAAGCTTGACGTGGCGCATTACCCGTTTTTGCAACGTTGTGATCAAATGTGTTAATACGCGCAGTTAGGTTACCGCTGTAGTTACCATCTAACTGATTACCAGTACGAATAAAGGCAACGTTAGTACGACGAGTACCAACAGTATCAAAAACTCCACCGTTATTCTTGTATTCAGCGCGATATGAAATATCTACACCCTGAGCCGCTTTAACAGCTAAAGAGTTAAATTTGAAGGCAGATGTTGTCCAGTTACTAATAGCATTGCCTGCTGCTGGCATATCTGGTGTAACACCAAAAAACAGCTGTGCATTCTGAGTATTTGCACCTTCAGATACGTTAGTTACACGATATTCAACAACAGTGTTGCCATCTACTACTGTAGAGCCGATACGACCGATAGTAATAACACCGCGAACTGGGTCAGCTACTGATGGAGCAGTTGGAATAATATAGCCTGTGCGTGACAATGGCAAAGAAGCCACGTCAATAGATGTTCCTGAAAACGTAACAAAAATACGGTCATCTACTGAGTACTGATCTTCTACAACAATACGAAAATGTGTGCCTGTTGGTATAAGAGCAGCTTCAGTTGGTGAAGATACAGATAAATTAGTATTAACTTCTAACCACTCGTTAGCTGCTGTTAACACTTCATAACCAGTAGGCGCACCATTCTGATCTAAAAAACCACCTAATACATCAATACGTGCTGCATTTGCAGTTGAGCATACACCGGCCAGTGCTGCTGCAACTAAAGTAACTTTAAACATGTTTTTCATGCTTTCTCTCCGATTTCTAGAAATAGAGTTTTAGGCATCTTGCCCTGGCTCTTGTTTTTTTAACATTAAATTCGACTGCTATTGCAGCACCAATGAATTCTACCTGCGCGTGGTAGCATGTCAATAATTAGTTTTATAAAGCTCATTATTTTTAATGATTTTTATCAAAAAATTATAGACATGTTAGGCACATGCATTCGAATCTAAGTACGCTATTTATTCAGAAATATTTAAATTTGTCAAGCCTTCTGCAATTCGTGCACGCAGTTCAGGCCATTGGTCAACAGAATCAATTACTGTTGGTGTAATAAAGATAATAAGCTCAGTTTTTTCTGATTTTCGTCCAGTACCTTTAAATAAATTACCGATTAAAGGAAGCGCAGATAACAGCGGAACATGGGTATTGGAGCTACTACCATTATCGGAAATTAACCCACCTAACAATATGGTTTGTCCACTTTGTGCCAATACTTCAGTTTTTATTGAGCGTTCAAAAATAGAAGGTGAACCTTGCAAACTTGGTCCTGTTTCCGTGGTATTAGAAATACTTTGATCTATTTGCAGCACCACTAAACCTTGCGAATTAACCGTTGGCGTTACGGCTAAATTAATACCTGTTTTACGATAATTAATTACTGTAGTTTGCCGATTACTTTGTTGCGGATCGCTAATGGTCGCACCTATTGTGGGTATATCATTACCAACACTGATATTTGCCGCTACCCCGTCGCGCACGACTAATGTTGGGTTAGACAAGACATTAATTAACGTAGTACTGGCAGAAAGACCCGCCAATACCTGTTTTAAACCCGACTGCCAATTTAAACTTAACCCGCCAACATTGGCTGCACCTAACGCGCCTAGCGTACCACCACTAAACTTCCCTTCACGAAAAGCAAACTCAAAACCTTGAGCGAATTCGTCGGTTAAGGTTACTTCTGCAATGGTAGCATCTAGCAAAATTTGTTTGGGCATTACGTCTAAGCTGCGAATAATTGGCAACAAAGACTGGTAAAGCTGGCCGGAGGTAAAGAAAATTATGCTATTTGATCTATCATCAACGGTCATTTTAACATCTTCACCGTTAACACTTATTGCGCCGCCTGCCGATTTTGCTTTATTATTTTGCTGGCTGCTTGATGGTTGCGACCCAGCAGCAAGCCTAGGCATTGCCGATTGGGTATCACGGCTACGGTCAACATTAGTATTACCGCTACCAAAATCACCTAAAAGCGGGCCTACTGATTCACCTAAATCTGAGGCTCGGGCATAACGCGGGTGGTAAATAAAATAACGCGCAGCACTACTTTGGCTTGGCTTATCTATCATCGCGGCCCAATATTCCATGCGCTGCATAATGGCGGCATCACCTGAAAATGCGGCTACTGCACTTATTTGACTAACAGGCACAAACAATAACGCACTGCTGTCAGAACTGTTTAAGTTTTTGCCAGCCATAATACCTTCGGCTTTTAGCAAATCGCTTACGGCCGTAACAAATTCGTCTGGGCTAATATAGCTAAGATGATACATGCTAACGTACTTTCCTCTGTTAGCTGGGGTATCTAATAAATTAACTAAATCGATAATACGCAATATTTCACTGCGGTTACCCTCAACAAATAAGGCATTTTGCTCTGTGTCAGATGATATTTTGGCATCTGACAAGCTACGTATAGTGCGTTCTATGCTGTTAGTAACACCAAAACGTAAAGGAATAATTTGTAATATTGGCTGTGCACTTTCTGGTACATCAATTGCACGTCGGCCTTGGCCAATAATAGCTTGGTTACGTATGCCGGTTTGCTTGGTGTTTATATAAAAGATATCTTCACTGCGACTAAGTGTTAAGTCATTTTGCTGTAACAGCTCTGATACCAGCATAACTAATCGGCGAGAGCTCACCGGTTCAGAAATATTTAACGTAATTTTAGCGCTACTGGCACGAGCACTATCAGAAATAATATAATTTACACCAAGTTGTTCAGCAAAAACTAGCTGTACAAATTGACCGATGTTCATTTGGTTGGCCGCTAATTGTAACTGGTCTTTGGTTGATAACCCCAACAACATTCCACTTTGATCTGAAATTTTGTTACTGTCGTTACGTAAGGTTTTGATAGGCTGCATGCCTAAAGGCATCACTTTATCGTCGTCAATAACAATATCAGTATCAATCGCCTGCTCTTGTTTATGAGCAACGGCAAACCGGTTAAGTGGTACATCCAATTTGGTTTGCCTAGTATGGGAGCAACCTGCTAACACGCTAGTTACTGCAATTATCAGCAAGGTTTTACGAAATAACATTAGCTCACTCCACTCATTGTTGTTTTTTCATTAGTTCAAGCAGAGCTTTTAAGTCTTCTGCATCTTGCTCATTGGCACTGTCTAATACAGACAGTAATTTGTCTGCCGGCGTGTCACCTGGTTTACCCGGGCCTGCAGCCTCTGGTTTCGCGTTGTCGGCCGCAGTAAACAGCGGCAAAAGCCGGCTGTCGTCACTATCAACGCTAAGGGCTACACGTTCCGTTTGTATCTCGGTAATTAAAAACTGCCCTAGACTGGCGCCTGGTTGCAGCAAATGTGCTACTACTTTACCAGCGCTGTCGCCCGCTAATAATTGCTGTTCGATTAATGCCAGCCTGGTATTTTCACCAGCATGTTGCCGGATAAATACCGCACGTAAACGTAAACGGCTATCGCCAAATACTTCACTGCCCGGCAGCGCAACAATTGGCTTGGTTGTATCGGCCAGTGCGGCTGAGTCTGCTGTTTTTTTATCTGCAGGATGAATAAAAGCCTGCAGACGCCCTGCTGGTACTGGCGTAGCTAAACTGCTCTGCCATTGCTGCAGATCTGTTGCGATTAAAGCCTGATTGCTTTGCCGCATCGGGGCATAAAGACGACTGCTGAAATCAATATAAAAAATCAGTGTAAGTAACAGCAGTAAGGCTATTACATAAGGTTGGCGAAAAGAGCTTAAGCTCATTTTGGTTCCTCCGCATTATGCTTAACAGCGGCTATTTGTAGCATAACTACCATGCGGCCGTGGCCCGTTGCAGAGCGTTGATCAGGGTACAGGGTGTTTTCAAGTAACTGCACGCCGACTAATTGCTCATGCGCGGCCTGCAAAGCATTTAGCATGCCCGGCAGTGCGCCTTCCAGCGTTAGCCTGGCGCGATAACTGCGCAAATACCCCCCAGCCTCATCCTGCACCGTAAGCCACTCAAATACCGTTAAATTGGCTGCATATTTACGGATATGTTGTTCTAGTTGCTGTTGTGCCTGCAGACGAAATTCTGCGTCATTACGATAAACTAAGAAACGCTGTTCAGTACTCTGGCGCAGCGCTACCAGCTGTTGCAAACTATCGCTTGCTGCCGGTGGTAAGTTCACTACGCGCTTGGCTTTAATGAGCTGTTGCGACGTTAACGCCAGCATATCATGGCTTTGTTGCTGTTGCTGATACCATGGCTGCAATATAAATTTAGCGTAAAGTAAAAAAGCCACTACAAGTAGCAAGGTGGTGCGCTGCGCTGCGCTGGTCTGAGCTACTGTCATTTTGTATCTCCGGGCTGTGGCAGCGCTGCCGGCACTGCACCAGCAGAAGGATAAGGCACAGCGGTGTCTATCGTTAAACGCAAACTAAAGAACTCGCCGTTGCGCCCACGTCGCATGGGGGCGGTGAATTCAATATTGCTCACAGCAGAGTGTGCCGACAGCAGGCTGACCAACTCGGTTGTACTCTCTGTTTCACCGGTCACTGACATAACATCGAGCTCTGACTTAACATTGGCAAGGACAACCCCCTGATTAATAAGTAAGGCCAACAGGTCCCAGTGCTGCAGGGTCAGATTCCAGTTTCCTTTTGCCTCTACCAGGGCGGCGAGTTTGCGCTGTTCTTCGTCCATTGCACTTTGAATAGCCAATTTATCAGCAACATCTGAGCTTAACCGCTCCAGTTGCGATTGACGGCTGCTGTTTAATGCATACAGATAACCTGAGCCTATAACGCCATACAGCGTAACTGCTACTGCGGCGGTAACTAATAACTGCCGGATATTAAACGCCGGTTTGCTATTGCTGCGGCTTTGCCAGTTAACTAATACATTAACGGGTAAGGCAAACAAACTATCGAGTTGTCGCTGTAAAAATGCGTCCCGCTGCCAGCTTTGTAGCTCAGTTGCCGGGCTTATACCAAGGGCAGAACGAATGGCCGATTCGCTTTGCAACAGCCCTTGAGGAAAAAACGATCGCACCAAACCGTCGCGGTCAATATGTATTACCAGCTCGGTGTCGGCGCTAGTGACTTTATGACAAGACCCTGCAGTCTGGCTGGCTGCAAATAACCAGGTTTCTGGTATCAAAATAATACTGTCGGTGGCGACTTCTAATACGGCCGGCAACCAACTGATAATTTGTACCCTTTGTTGGTTGTTGTCAAAACTGCCAATTTTATACAGCACATTTTTACCAAATTCAGACAGAATAATCTTCTTTAAATCACTTTTGTCTGATACCGGGTAGGTTTTGATCAACTCTTTATAGCTGTTTCTTGCAACTACAACTATTGGCCTGGCTTTCTTACCGGCAAACCAGTTGCGCCCGGCCTGGCCGTTAATCGTTGCCAGGGGCGTGCATTGATTACCGTCATAATAAAACGCACTGCGTATCAGAATTGACCGGCTTAGCTTTTCACTTATTTTATTGAACTGGCTTAACATGCTGCTACCAGGTTACCTTTTATCATTGATGATCTGTTATTGACAAAAACTGCAGTGGCTGCAGGCCGTAGGGGCGTAGCTCTATATCTACCTGTCTGATCTGGCGAGCAGCTGACGTATCAGCGCAACATTGCAGCTCCAGCCGCAAATAAGGCCCGGGTGTCATTAGGGTAAAGTCATCGGGTACCAGATCGGCTAAGCTAAAAAATTGTTCAGCAGACAAAACCGCATTATTGCGGCTGACACGAATCATATCAGCTTTTGGTGCAGAAAAAAGTAAATCAAGCATTGCTGACGGGATATATGCCGGACTGTTGCCGGCAAATGGCACTAAGGTAACAAATGGCGCTACTCTGCGCTGCCAGTAACGGTCCCAATGCGGCAAGTTGGCTAACTCAGTTAAATGTTGCACTGGCAAAACAACAGCATTATGGCTAAGTCTGTCACGCTGTAAAAACGGATTTTGCCGCAGTTTAATTTGCTGCACCATGGCTTCAGCTTCATGTTGTGGCTTACCGTGGTACTGCAGCAACTGTTGCAAACCGGCGAAGTCTGCTTGCAGGTTTATCAAGCTTGGTAAGTTAAACAGTCTTACGTCGCTATTTTGCCATACAAAGGGGCTACCGTAAAAATTCCACTGACTCAGCAAAGTGTTATCATTGTTTGTCTGATTGACCAGTGGCTCAGTTAACAAGTTAAAGATCAGCTCATTGGTTTGGCTATACAACATATTTTTATGTTGCAATTGCTGCTGTAGCGCCAGTACTTGTTTTTGCTGCATTTGAGTATGGCCAACGGCGATCATCAGCAAAGCCGCCAAAATGCCGGTAATAAGTAGCACCTGTACTAAGGCAATACCAAGATGTGCTCTGGTTAGCATCGGTTAATACTCCGGGTCAGCACGTGTTTTAAGTAAGTTGTCAGACACATCATGCACCATCACCGGCCATGAAAACTGCTCTACATTAATTTGCACCACTAAAGGGTGTTGCCGACGCTTAATACCATCGTATTCGGTAAACCAGGCTCTGGGTTCAAACTGAACCGAAGAAAGCGGATCGCTGCCGATTTCTCGGTCTGTCAGGCTGGGCCAGCCAAAATACTCGAAATTGATACTTTGCTTGCCTTGAAACAGAACAAGTCTGTACGAAAAGGGTAATTGTTGGCCAGCTTCAGCTAATAATGTCTCTGCAATCACGGCTTCCTCATACACCAACTGGCTGGAGCCGTCAGGCAGGCTTTCTTTGAACAACCGATATACAGCAGGTGAGCCTGGTGCTTGCACAGAGGTATGACTTACAGCTGTAAAACCATCTTCTTTACCCAAAAAATAAAAGGCATATTGTTGTCCGGAAATAACCATGTGCGGAAAGGTTTTAGTCAATACCCGGTTGGTAAGCTGCCAGGCGGCGTAGTCGGTCATCGCGGTTTGAAAACGGATTCGCGTTTTTTGCCAGTTATCCTGAAAATACTGAAACACCATAGCGCCACTTATCACCAACATGCTCAATAATATCAGAGTGATTAACACCTCTATCAGGGTAAAGCCGCGCTGTTTCAAAGTACTTCCTTCAGCTCTGGGACATAGGCAAACTCCAGATACTCAAATTGCTCTTGCGCGCTCAGATAACTGACTGTTACTTTGACACTGTACAACATGTAACGATCCTGATAACGCAGAAACTGGCTGGCTTCAGGGTCAAAACGAGGCACGGGAGGAGCTTTTCGCGACACTTCAGCAGTCCAGTTAAAGCTTACTTCGAGTAAATTATTTGAACCCGATAACGCCGCGCTCGGAGTCTCCTGCTGTGCATCGAGAATAGCTTTTTGTATATGGCTCTTAATCGGCTCAATTCGCGCCAGCAACAGCAGTTTATCGGTCGCTTTTTTAGTACCTTGCATAGCGACCTGAAAGGACAGTAATGCACTGGTTACTGAGGCAAATAATATTACCGCAGCGACAAGCACTTCGATAAGGGTAAAACCTTTATTCCGAGTCAATTCAGAATTCATAGTGAATTCCGACTGTTGGCAATTGATACTCCCGCTGGCGGCTAGGCGCAGAAGCCGGAGCCCAGACAATCTGCGCAACAGACCAAAAGCCGTTAGCGTTTACCGAAAACTCCTGTTTGGCAAAATGCAATGTTTCAAATTCATGCTGACGCGGCACCGGGCTTGTATCTGGCTCGGCTCTGGCGGTTAGCCAATATGCAGGCTGTGGTTTAATGGTCAGTACATTGCCGTTAAGTTCTATCTCAAATGCAGTCTGATTGTTAAGTGCGTTGAAACGTGCCTGATCTAACAGCGAAAAAACCTGTTCAATTTCTTTTAACTGACGGCTGCTGTCCAGTTGCTTGAATGTAATGCCGCCAACCAGGGTAAGGCTCAACCCCATTATTACCATTACAATCATCAGCTCTATCAGTGTAAAACCGCGGCGGCTGCTATTAGAGATCAACATTAGTTACCGCAGATATACTCAGCATCATTACCACCACTACAGTGCCGACTATTATCCCCATTACCATTATCAGTAGCGGCTCAAGCAAATTAAGCAGCCTGCTGACCCATGCATAAAACTGCGTTCTGGAACGATCGGCAATTTCATTAAATACCTGCTCAAGTTCAGCGCTTTCCTCACCTATGGTTAACAAGGATGCAAAGAACGGCGGAAACAGTGACGTCTCGCCGAGACTACTGGCTAACCCATTGCCACGCCTGATATTGTCTAAAGCGGCGTTGGTTTCAAATTTAAAGCGTTGGGTTCGCAAGGTTGCGCTGGCCAACTGCAGCACCTTATCTATGGCTAATCCAGCAGACAACATTGTTGCTATAGCTGAACTAAACCTTATACGCTCGACCATCAGATTAGCCGAACGGACAATAGGCAATCGCTCTTTTGCCCATTGTGTTACCTGCACTATCCGCTGATGATCTCTATATGAATGCGCCATAGCGCTGAGCAGCACAACAACAACACCAAGGTGAATTTGGTAGCTGACGAAAAAATCACTCACATCTAACAGTAACGACGTATACCAAGGCAAATTTCCCGCGTCCCGGAACAACTGGGACATATTAGGTACAACAAAGTTGAAAATAAATAGCAGCGCCAGAATACAGACAAACAAGATTACTGATGGGTACACCAAGGCTTGCTTAATTTTTGCTGACAGTTCAAGTTGATATTTCATTTCCTGCGATAGTTTAGCAAAGGTGTCAGCCAGTTGACCTGTTTCTTCGGCAATTTTGACCAAACCAATATATAAAGAATCAAATGCAGGATTTGCAGCTAAAGCATCTGACAGCGCATGGCCTTGTTTAATTTCCTGCAGAATATTATCCAGCAGATTAGCTAACGCCTGATTTTCAACATTTTGCTGCAAAATTGTCAGTCCGCGGTCGAGGCGTAAACCAGACTTAAGCAACAACGCCAGCTCTGTAGTAAAAAACTCTATATCTTTTACTGTTAGCGTACTATTTCTAAACGCTAGTTTGTGCTCAAAATGCTGTTTTATTTCAATAATTAGCAAGCCATTTGCTTTGAGCTGCTGCTCAGCTTCTTGCTTTGACGCAGCAAACAGGGCAGCTTGTTGTTTCACACCACTTTTGGTGTAAGCAGTATAGGTAAACTTGGCCATTACCCTGCCACCCTTAATACTTCATCCAGTGTCGTAATACCTTTTAGCACTTTAAGAATGCCGTCTTCCAACAGTGTTCTGAAGCCATTTTCTGCATTATGTTGTTGAGCTTTATGAATAAATCCAGGCTCCGATATGTGCGCTTTTATGTGGTCGTCGCAACGCAAATATTCAACAATGGCTATACGGCCAGAATAACCGGTATTTGCACAGTGCTCGCAACCAACAGCATGTTTAATAGTGATGTCCCGCCCCAGAGTGGCGGTGAGTTTTTTCATATTAAATTGGGTAAACACTGCTTCTTTAAACGGTTCAGGCTCAGCACAATGCTGGCAAAGCTGCCTGACAAGGCGTTGTGCTACCACACTTTTAACCGCAGCAGCCAACAGAAAAGGTTCAACACCTAAATCAACTAGTCGCGTGTATGCACTGGCGGCATCATTGGTATGCAAGGTGCTAAAAACCAGGTGACCGGTTAACGAAGACTGCAAAGCGATAGACGCGGTTTCAAGATCACGGATTTCCCCTATCATGATGATATCCGGGTCCTGTCGTACGACGCTTCTGAGTGCTTTTGCAAACGTATAACCGATATCACTTTGTACCTGAACCTGATTTACACCGGTTAACTGGTATTCTACGGGATCTTCAATGGTAATTATTTTAATGCCCGGCTCGTTCCTACGGGTAAGAAAAGAATACAGGCTGGTAGTTTTACCAGATCCCGTTGGGCCAGTGAGTAAAACAACTCCAGACGTTGAGTTGATGTCCTGCATAAGGCACTTTTCGACGTCCGGTTCTATACCCAGCCTGGAAACATCGTATTCGAGTGATCCTTGCAATAAAAAGCGTAAAACCAGGCTTTCCCCAGTAGCAAGCGGAAGTGCTGACACGCGGATATCGAGTGACTTACCATCGACACGCATTTCAATTTTGCCATCCTGTGGCCTGCGTTTTTCTGCAATATCCATTCTGGACAATAGTTTTAAGCGGGTAACAACCGGCAACAGCATGGCTGGTGTCAAAATATCTGCATCTTGTAATACTCCATCTATGCGATACCTGACACGGCCTTTGTTTGCATAAGGCTCAATATGCATATCAGACGCTTTTCTGCGCAAACCTTTAGCTATAAGGCTATTCAGTAAATTTACAGTTGGTGCTTCTGACGCCATTTCCTTAAGGCGCTCTTCTTCTAAACTGGTCAAACCGGCATCAGAAGGTTGCGTTTGCAGGTTCACCTGTGACGCACGTAAAGCATCAAACTGAATTTCGCTGCACAACGCTAAATGCACTTTGTGTGGCAAGGAGGCTATAAACTCGTTGACATCAATATTGGATGGGTCACGTAAAATCAAGTAGAGGGTGTCATCTGCGTAGCGGTAAGCAATAATGTCTAATGCCAGTGCTTCAGCAATTAGCTGCTCAGACAACACCTCTGACATGTCAGTCGTTGTGATTTCATCTTCAATTAAAGGTATACCGAACAAGCGCGCGTAAAGTCCGGGCAAGAGTTCTGATGACAAACTGCCCAAACGAACCAGAATTTGCTCAAGTTTGCCACCATATTTTTCCTGATACGA
This sequence comes from Rheinheimera sp. D18, assembly GCF_004345025.1. Taxonomy (GTDB): domain Bacteria; phylum Pseudomonadota; class Gammaproteobacteria; order Enterobacterales; family Alteromonadaceae; genus Alishewanella; species Alishewanella metallidurans. The sequence goes on from NZ_CP037745.1 coordinate 2,076,288, forward strand.
CAGTGCTTTGTTCAGGTCCTGCGAGCTGATACCGAAATCTTCAGATAACAGGCTTTCTAGTGTTTTCATGTTAATTTTTATGCTCTGCTCAGGCGGCTTAAATAACCATTAATTAGTAATTACATCTTCGGCATTAGCTTGTCCTGAAGGACCATAAGACATAATCGTAAAGGGACTGTTGTTCAGTCCTGGCGTTTGATACACATAGGGATTTCCCCATGGATCAAGGGGTACATCTTTAGGTAAGTAGGGACCATCCCAACGTGGATGCTCACTTTTCCTTAACTCGTCAAGACTAACCGGAAAACGCCCTGTGTCTATGCGAAAGGTGTTCACCGCAGTTTGCAGCATGCTAATTTGAGTTTCCGCAGTTTGCACTCTGGAACTGTCTACTCTTGAAAACATTTGTGGCGCAACAATTGACGCCAATAACCCCAAAATGACAATTACAATAAGCAATTCTATTAATGTAAAACCCGCTCTCTTTTGCTTTACCATACCCAAACCTCAAATCAGACTTTTCTAATGATAATTACATCCTGCTATTAACGTAACTTTGCATTGTGATGCATATCGCGTTGATGCTGCTAGGATACCAAAAACTCACGTTATAAGTAACATGCTATTTGCGATGAAAAAAAACGGGCAAGTTGATATACTCGGTAAAAAAGTCGAAGTAGTTTATGCCAGCTCTTAGTATTGTCATTCCGCTGTTTAACAAAGTTAACTCTGTAGCGCGTGCTATTGAGTCTGTTTTGCAGCAAAAGTTTACTGACTTTGAACTTATTGTTGTAAATGATGGTTCTACGGATAACAGCACTAAGGCGGTAGCACAATTCTCAGACCCCAGAATTAAGCTGATTGACCAGCCTAATCAAGGCGTGGCAGTGGCGCGAAACAGGGGAGTGTCAGAGGCCAAAAATGCCTATGTTGCCTTTCTGGATGCCGACGATTGCTATCATCCTGAGTTTTTGCAACGCATAGCTGAACTGGTAAGTATGTATCCGGACGCTGCTCTTTATAGTTGTCGATTTAATATTGCCGATGAAACAGGTCGCATTTTTACGCCAAAAGGTATATTCGCTGATGGCACTGTTGGCGAGTTGCCGGCATTTTTATCTGACTTTAAACGTGACCGGACTATTATCCATCCTTCTTGTATGGCGGTAAATAAAAGCCGGTTTTTAGCTTGTGGCGGTTTCCCAGAGGGCAAAAAAGTTGGTGAAGATTTGCAGTTGATCCTTCGCATGTCTTTGCTCGGTGCCGTCGTGCATGATCACAGCGTATTAGCAACCATACACCGGGATGCAGAAAACAGAACGCATCACCGGCTAAAAGCAGAGCCTGCCTGCCATTTACAATATTTTTTGACCGATGATAACTGGCAACAGAACATTTCTGAGCAACAAATTGCTGCGGTGCATGACTTTGTCAGGCACAACACGCTTTTACATATAGCAGGCGCTGCGCTGCTTGGACAACGCAGCCTGGCCCGTTATTATTGTGCCATGCTGTGGCAGCAAAGTCCGCGGCAAAGTATCGCAGGTTATTGCATATCCATAGCCCCAAAAGCCATCTTACACTGGTTAAAACGGAGGCGTAACAGTGCTTGATCCTCTGGTAACGATATATATACCTACGCACAACCGACCTGAAATGTTAGCGCGGGCGTTAAAAAGTGCCATCGAGCAAGAGTATAGCAATATTGAGATTATTGTCGTTGATGATGGTTCAACTGAAGAAAACTATGTAAAAGTTGCCGAACTGTGCAAGCGCTACAACAATGTAATATTGTTGCGGCAACAAACCTCCGCTGGCGCTTGCGCCGCGCGTAATTTAGCCATTACCACAGCGAGCGGACAGTTTATAACCGGCCTTGATGATGACGATGAATTTCTACCTGGACGCATCAGCGCTTTTGTTGTTAATTGGCATAAGCTAACCTCGCCGTCACTTTTATGTACCGGATACCGCTTTATACTACCTGGCGGTGCTGTTGTCTGTAGCGGAGGCACAGAGCGCAGTATAGATAGAGCCCGCATTTTTCATATAAATGATGTAGGTAATCAGGTTTTTACCCGCACTGCATATTTACGGCAAATTTCTGGTTTCGATACAGCTTTAGTAGCGTGTCAGGATTACGATGTATGGATGAGGCTAATAACAACTTTCGGCACAGGCTACCGGCTCGCGCTTGTCAATTATGTAGTGCATCAGGAACACGACTCACCACGGATCTCGCAATTTGATAAAAGATTACGGGGCCACAACCAGCTAATCAACAAATACCAGGCCGTTCTGACCACAGAGCAATTACGCAGCCAAAGGTTTTTTTGCGCGCTATATGGCGGTGAAAAAAACCTTTGGCGATTGCTTAAACTAAGCGGATGGCGCCATCTGCTGGTACTGGTAAAATTTATGCTGGCGCGCGCAATGATTAGGCACGACAGTTAAATTTTAACAGTTCAGACAACACGTTTGATCTTGCTACTGCTGTTATCGGTATGATGGGTCAGCGCAACCAGATCACAATTGCCGTCAGAGGGCATAAATGCAACTTGCTCATTTAGTAATAGCTGGCGAATAGCCTCAACGTCGTAGTTATTACAGGCTGTTTTTAACATGCCCAATAACTGCTGCATTGCACTCCAGCTTAATGCCGTTTCGTTTGCTTTCATAATCCGCGGGTGATCAGTTTCTTGCTCGTTACCACTAATTAAAAGTTCTTCATACAGTTTTTCGCCTGGCCTTAGGCCAGTAAATTGAATTTCAATATCACCGCTGGCGTGCACATCATCTTTTACTTCTAACCCCATCAAATGCACCATTCTTCGCGCCAAATCAGCTATTTTAACCGGCTCGCCCATATCTAACACAAACACATCACCGCCCTGTCCCATAGCACCGGCCTGAATAACCAACTGTGCGGCTTCGGGTATGGTCATAAAATAGCGAATAATATCTTTATGGGTTACGGTGATAGGGCCGCCACGGCGAATTTGCTCGCGAAATAACGGCACCACAGAGCCACTTGAACCCAGCACATTACCAAACCTAACCATACAAAACCGCGTGCTACTTTGACGCTGTGATAGGGCCTGAAGCACTAGCTCAGCCATGCGTTTAGTTGCACCCATAACGTTGGTTGGCCGTACGGCTTTATCAGTAGAAATTAAGACAAAGGTTTCAACACCAGAGTTAATTGCTGCCTCAGCAGCGCAGTTTGTACCGAAAATATTATTTAGCACACCTTCAGTAACATTAAATTCAACTAAGGGTACATGTTTATACGCCGCAGCGTGATAAACAGTTTGTACGCCAAATGCGCGCATGACATTTTCTAATAAACTCTGCCGTCTCACCGATCCCATAATAGGAACCAACTTAATATCTAATTGTTGCAACTTGATTAACGCAGCAAGCTCCTGTTCAATGCTGTATAACGCAAACTCTGAACATTCAAATAGTACTAGTACTTTGGGTTCATATTTAATAATTTGCCGGCATAACTCTGAACCAATAGAACCGCCAGCGCCAGTAACCATGACCGCCTTATTAGCAATGTTAGCTAACATTAGTTTATTTTTCGGTGCCACCGAGTCACGGCCTAGCAAATCTTCTATTTTTACGTCTTGTAATTCATCAATACGCATTGAGCCATCGATTAAATCACTCATTCCAGGTATTGATTGTACTGGAATTGGCAGCTCTTCTAGCGCATCCAATACTTCTCGGCGTCTTGCTCGACTTGCCGATGGCACTGCCAGCAAAATTCGGTTGATATTGTGGGTTTTTATTAAGTTAGATATTTGGGTTTGTGCACCAACCGGCATGCCTAATATAGTAGAACGATGCAATGTCGTGTCATCATCAACAAAGACTACCGGGTGATACTGTTCACCATTCATTAATGCTTGTGCTAGTTGCCTACCCGATGAACCTGCTCCATAAATTAAAACTCGTTCTTTATAGCCATTATTGCGTTGTACCAGAAACATGCGTGCCAATAAACGTAAACCGCCAGATGACACTAGCGCTAAAATAGCATAAACAAAAATAAGGTTGCCTTTATCGTGGATCTGAAATAAACCAAACAATAATGCAAGAATAAATGTACTACTGACTATCCCCGCTAGCACTGCACCTAGTGCATGTTGGCCGATATAGCGAATAACTGCTCTATACAAACCTAATTTAGTGAAAATAAACAACGTTATTGGCAATGTAATAGCAAAAGCTAGTGCAATTTGCGGTACGTGGTTTAAATTAGTTTGCTGAGTTAAAAAATAACCTGCTACTAATGAGCAAACTAGTAAAACTATATCGGCACAAACTGAAATTAGCCGCTTAACCGAACGCGGCAAGGCTAGTAACCAAGCTAGCATTTAAAGCTCCAAGTATTTTTAGCAATATATTGCAGTGACGCTATTATAACAGCTAATTAGGCATTTCACCGTTATCCGCAAGATTGGCGGCAATTAACTTATTAAGCCACTGCTGAAATTTCGGGCCTAAATTAATATCACGCAAGCCATATTCAACAAACGCCTGCATATAACCGAGTTTATTACCACAATCATGGCTACGGCCAACAATATGGTAAGCATTCACATGCTGCTGTTTCATCAATATCGCAATAGCATCTGTTAGCTGTATTTCATCACCTGCGCCCATTGGCGTATGTTTTAACGCATCCCAAATCAGCGGTGTAAAAACATAACGCCCCACCACAGAAAGATTTGATGGTGCGTCTTCAACTGCGGGCTTTTCAACGATGGCGGTCATATTAACAGAATCTGCCGACAATAAATTATGGCCGCCTATATCAACAACACCATAACTACTAACACTTTCCATTGGCACTGGTTCAACCATCACCTGACTAACACCGGTTTCGCTAAATAATGCACACATTTGCGCCAAATTATCGCGTTTTAGGTTACTGTCATAACCATCTATTAATACGTCGGGTAGTACCACTGCAAAGGGTGCATCGCCAATCAATGGTTTAGCACATAACACGGCATGGCCGAGCCCTTTCGCTTCGCCTTGGCGCACATGCATAATAGTAACGTCTTTTGGGCAAATAGCCTGCACTTCATCTAACAGTTGGCGCTTAACCCGCTTTTCTAGCATTGACTCAAGTTCAAAGCTTTTATCAAAGTGGTTTTCAATACTGTTTTTTGACGAGTGCGTTACCAGTACAATTTCTTTAATACCCGCAGCAATACATTCTTGCACCACGTATTGTATTAATGGCTTATCTACTACAGGTAGCATTTCTTTGGGAATGGCTTTCGTAGCTGGCAGCATTCTAGTGCCTAACCCTGCCACTGGGATCACCGCTTTGGTTACTTTATTGTTGCTGGTCATATTTTTACGTCCTCGTATTACCCGCTCGTCCATATAACTGGCTATATTAGCATTAATGCCCAGTTATAAAAAAGACAACGCTAGGCATAAGTTGATTCATTGGCAACTATATGACCAGATTAACCCTAACCATCATGCCTTAACGTTAACTCGGTGCTAAAACTATTAACGCAACAAGCCAACCGCATCAACTACGGCATTATGGTTAGCCAATTCAGGTTTTATTACGCTAAATGCACTATGGCGCACCAACACACAAATAATATCGGCGTCTAATGCGCTACGTACATCAGTTAATACTACTTCAGGTTGAGTGAACTGTTTCGGTAAAGCAGTTATATTAGGTTCGACAATCAACAGTTGGCAGCCAGTATCAGCTAACTCAAGAGCAATATCTAAGGCTGGGCTTTCACGTAAATCGTCAATATCGGGTTTAAACGCCAAACCTAATACCGCAACTTTAGCATGGCTTCGTCCAGCATCTGGGTTGGCTTTATGCCAAGCATCCAGTTGCTGTTTTACTTTATCTAATACCCACTCTGGTTTACTGTCGTTTACTTCACGGGCCATACGAATAATGCGTGCTTGATCAGGGCATGAGTCAACGATAAACCATGGGTCGACAGCAATACAGTGGCCACCTACACCAGCGCCAGGTTGCAGAATATTGACCCGCGGGTGCCTATTGGCAAGAGAGATCAGTTCCCACACATTAATATCTAACTTGTCGCAAATCATCGACAACTCGTTAGCAAAGGCAATATTAACGTCGCGAAAACTATTTTCAGTCAACTTTGCCATTTCGGCAGTGCGCGAATTGGTAATAACGCAGTCACCTTTAACAAAGGTTTTATACAGCGCTACGGCTGCAGCCGAACAGGCTGGCGTCATACCACCGATAACGCGGTCATTTTGCACTAATTCACGTAATACATGGCCCGGCAATACCCGCTCTGGACAATGCGCAATGCGAATATCTGAACTTTCGCCATGGCTTTGTGGAAAGGTTAAATCAGGCCGCGCCTCCGCCAACCATTCCGCTATTTTTTCTGTGGCCCCAACTGGAGAAGTCGATTCAAGTATAACCAAGTTGCCTTGTTCTAATACCGGCGCTAACGCCTGACAGGCTTTTTCAATATAGGTTAAATCAGCAACATGATTTTCTTTAAACGGTGTCGGTACGGCAATAATAAAGGCATCAGCAGCAGATACCTTAGTAGACGCGGACAAATAGCCTTCAGTAACTGCCGCTCGTACAATAATATCTAAGTCTGGCTCTACAATATGAATGCCACCACGGTTTATGGTTGAAACGGTATTTTCATTAACATCAACACCATACACCCGTACTTTACGTGAAGCGAAAACAGCAGCAGTAGGTAAACCGATATAACCCAAACCAATAACCGATAATGTCTTAAACATCATGAAGAACTCCAAAAGATAAGCGTAAGAGGGTTAGCATACTGCGTCTGGCTGAATATAAACCGAATGAAATTGCATACAATAAAAGAAATATATAACATTTTACTCGAATCCCTCTAATCCCTCCAAACCTCCCTTTATAAAGGGAGGCTTTATTTTCCCCTCTTTCATAATGAGGGGGTACGGGGGAGATTTAGAAGATTAAACCTGATCTCTTTCAACACTGACAACAAATCTGTTGTCACTTTTCGATTAGAGAATCGTAACACTGTCAAACCAAGTGAAGCCATTATATTATCTCGTATAGCGTCATATTCACGTGCATTTGCATGGTCATGTATTTCACCATCAAGTTCAATAACTAGTTTTGCCTTAGCGCAGTAAAAATCAGCTATATAACCAGCAATTGGTTTTTGCCGGTAAAACTGCATACCGCACAACTGTTTTTTTCGTATCGCGTGCCACAGTATGAGCTCAGCGTCTGTCTGGTTAGAACGTAACGTGCGAGAAAATGCTTTCAGGTTTTTATTATATGGCAGCATACAATCCCTCCAATTTCGCCGAGCTTCCTAATCCCTCTAAACCTCCCAATCCCTCCAGACCTCCTAATCCCTCCAAACCTCCCTTTATAAAGGGAGGCTTTATTTTCCCCCCTCTTTCGTAAAGAGGGGGTTAGGGGGAGATTCGGGAGGCTTTACCCCCCTCTTTCGTAAAGAGGGGGCAGGGGGAGATTCGCATTCACCCCTTTCTCCTGCAACAACTTTTGCAGTGTGGCTTTAGCACTATCATCGCCGTGTACAATGCGCACTTGCTGTGGCGGTTTTTTCATGCCTAGCACAAAGCGTAATAAACCTTGTTGATCGGCATGCGCCGAATAGCCCGATAAACTAATAATTTCAGCGCCAATGGTTATCCGCTCGCCGTCGATATCAACATAACCGCCTTTGGGGCCATATTGCGTAATAGCCGCACCTAAGGTGCCGCGTGCTTGATAACCAACAAACACCACCTGATGCACTGGGTCTGGTAATAATGCTTTTAAATAATTAACTACCCTGCCGCCTTCACACATACCACTCGCGGCAATAACAATTGCTGGTTGGCGGGTGCTGGCTAAGTATTGCACCAAGGCTAAATGCTGCTCATGGCTGTCAACAGTATGCAGCTGCTCAAAGCTAAGTGGATGCCGGCCTACTTTTAAACGGTGTTTAGCTTCTTTATCCCAGCGCGATTTTAAGCTGTTATAAGCGTCGGTAAAACGTGCAGCCAAGGGTGAGTCGACAATAATTTGTAGCTCGTCCCAGCTAAGTGCTTGATGAATTTTCTGCCCGCGTAGCCGGTGCATAATGGCTTCAAGCTCATATAACAACTCTTGGGTACGGCCAATACTAAAAGCCGGAAACAACACCGTGCCGTTATCTTGCAACGCATGCAGTAATACCTGCTCTAACTGTTTAACTCGCTCGCGCCTATTGGGGTGTAGCCTATCGCCATAGGTACTTTCTATTACTACCGTATCAGCCGCATACGGCGGTTTAGGTGCGGGCAGTAAAGGTGCGTAAGGTGCGCCTAAATCACCAGAAAACACGGTTTTATACGGTTTGCTTGTTGGTTTACTAGCTGAGCTGTTAGTTGGTACGTTGTGGCGCAGCTCTACATAGGCCGAACCTAAAATATGCCCCGCTGGTTGCAAACGCAGTTGCAAATTAGCATCAGCTAGCACAGGTAAATTAACCCATTGCTTAAACTCACACGCCACTAGCTGCCGGTTAATTTTAGCCAAAAAAGCGGCAATAAGCTTAGTATCTCGGGTTACGCCCACTTTAAGGGCATCTTCCAATACCAATGGCAGTAAGGTAGCCGATGCTACTGTGCAATAAATTGGTCCAGTAAAACCGGCAGCTAATAAATACGGAATACGCCCCACATGATCTATATGCACATGGGTAACAATGAGCGCTTTAATATGCGTAACAGGAAAATTAATTTGTGGTGAACTCGACGAGCCAGAACCAGATACTTCAGCGCCTTGAAATAAGCCGCAGTCAATTAGCAGGCCATAATCGTCACTAATGCGGTATTCATGACAAGAGCCTGTAACGCCATCTACCGCACCGTGGTGAATAAATCTCGGGCTTGAATATATGCTAGACATGCTGTCACTCCAGAAACTAAGCGAAGCTAAATGCTAACAAATTAAATTCAAATTAGTAACATGAGCGGAGAGTATAAACGTAATAAAGATACCGACGTTTAATTAAATACGGCAAAGAAAATCTAACATAGTGCGAACAATTTACGGCAGTTTGGTAAAATAAAATTGATATAATAGTAGGCATCAACTGACACCGAATATCTCTGGGATAACTAAATGGTATCTTAACTAAATCACCAAGGCTGTTGCTGCTTACTTGTTGACGTACAGCTCGGTATGCTGCTCTATCCTTGCATAAAAAATCAATATCTATAGATTCACGATACTCGTTAAGCTCAAGCGCAATACGAGTGCCTCCGCCGAATAATATATTATGCTGCTTAAGGTAATCGCTATTAAAATTATGCAAACAGGTTGCAATTAGCTGGTTCTGAAAACAGCGACTATTTACGCTACAAAACATACACCAGCGCTGGTTATATGTCCAGTTAGGCTAGTCATTACCAAATAAATCGCGGGTATACACCTTAGTATCTACATCAGCTAAAGCATCGCTGCGTCTATTCGCCACAATAACATCGGCGTATTGCTTAAACTCAGCTAAATCACGTATTACTCGGCTGTGGTAAAAATGCTCTTGCTCAAGCTCAGGTTCGTATACAACTACCTCTACGCCCTTAGCTTTTATGCGCTTCATAATGCCTTGAATAGCAGAAGCGCGAAAATTATCTGAACCAGTTTTCATTACTAAGCGAAATATGCCCACTACCTTAGGGTTACGCGACAGTATAGATTCAGCAATAAAATCTTTACGAGTGCGGTTAGCATCAACAATAGCCTGCATAATGTTATTCGGTACATTTTTATAATTCGCCAATAACTGTTTAGTATCTTTAGGTAAGCAGTAACCGCCATAGCCAAAGCTAGGGTTATTATAATGGTTACCAATACGCGGGTCTAAGCCGACACCTTCAATTATTTGCCGTGAATTTAAGCCATGGCTTTCAGCGTAGCTATCCAGCTCATTAAAATACGCCACCCGCATCGCAAGATAAGTGTTAGAAAACAGCTTTATCGCTTCAGCTTCAGTGCTGTCGGTAAATAGTACCGGCACATCTTGCTTAATTGCGCCTTGTTGCAACAACGCTGCAAACTGCTTAGCACGTTCGCTTTGTTCGCCAACTATTATCCGGCTTGGGTATAAGTTGTCATATAACGCGCGACCTTCACGTAAAAATTCTGGTGAAAACAAGATATTTTCGCAGTTAAATTTTTCACGTACACTTTTAGTGTAACCCACTGGCACGGTTGATTTAATTATCATTACCGCTGTTGGGTTAATAGCTAATACGTCAGCAATTACCGCTTCAACACTACTGGTATTAAAATAATGGGTTTGTGGGTCGTAATCGGTTGGTGTGGCAATAATAACAAAATCAGCATCGGCATAAGCTAGCCGTTTATCGAGCGTTGCGGTGAAACTTAAGTTTTTATTCTGTAAAAAGTCACTAATTTCTTTATCGTCAATCGGCGATTTTTTGTCATTTAATAACGCTACCTTATGCGGCACAATATCAATGGCCACAACCTGGTTGTGCTGCGCCAGTAACATGGCATTAGATAAACCAACATAGCCGGTACCAGCAATAGTAATTTTCATTTTTCCATCCATTTTAGTAGCTTATACCAACGAATCGCCATGCTACAGTAGCAAAGCTTAACGAAAAGTTAAGAGCATAATTAATTACAACCGTCTAAACTCTACCATAGCGATCAGAAAGCCGAACAATATCGTCTTCACCTAAATACGCCCCAGTTTGCACTTCAATAATTTCTAGCGGCATATTACTGGGATTCTCCAGTGCGTGCACCGCGCCAATAGGAATATAGATTGACTGGTTTTCATAAAGTAAGGTTTCAGTACCATTAAGTGTTACTTTTGCCATGCCTGAAACCACGATCCAATGTTCAGAACGGTGATGATGCAGCTGCATAGATAACGTCTCACCCGGCTTTACCGTTATGCGCTTTACCTGATACCGCTCGCCACTAGCAATTGCCTCGTACTTGCCCCAAGGTCGGTATACTTCGCGGTGTATTTTATACTCACTGCGCCCTGTTGTTTTTAATTGCTGCACTATAGCTTTTACAGCTTGTACTTTATTTTTTGTTGCTACTAATACCGCATCTTTAGTTTGTACCACCACAGTATCAGTTAAACCTAACGTCGCCACTAGGCCCGTTTCGGCAAACACATAGTTATTGCTACCATCAATATCCAGCACATCGCCTTTATGCACATTACCAGCACTGTCTTTTGCGCTAATGTCCCATAACGATGCCCAAGAGCCAATATCATTCCAGCCGGCATCTATTGGTACTACTACTGTCGCGCGGGTTTTTTCCATTACTGCGTAATCTACTGAATCACTTGGGCAGGCTATGAAAGCATCATAATTAACGCGAATAAAATCTAAATCTGGGTTTACGTCAGCCATTGCGCGCTCGCAGGCGATATATATATCAGGTCGATGCTGTTTTAGCTCAGTTAAATACACGCTGGCTTTAAACATAAACATGCCGCTATTCCAGTAGTACTCACCGCTGGCTAAGTACTGCTGCGCAGAAGTTAAATTGGGCTTTTCCACAAACTGCGCCACGCTATAAGCATCACCTAATGCCGCACCACGCTTTATATAGCCATAACCGGTTTCAGCTGCGGTAGGCACTATGCCAAAAGTCACTAAGTTATTGTTGTTCGCCAACACGTCAGCTTGCGCCAAGGCTTTGATAAACTCCGTATTATTGGCAATAACATGGTCAGCGGCTAGCACTAACAATAATGGGTCAACGCCCTGTTTAAGCGCCGTAAAAGCAGCAAGCGCAATAGCGGGTGCCGTATTACGCCCTGCGGGTTCTAAAATAATATTATGGTCAAGCTGGCTAATTTGCCGTAGCTGCTCGGCGGCAATAAAGCGGTGATCTTCGTTACAAATGACTAAAGGCGGTAAGGTTTTTATACCAGCTAGGCGCAAAATAGTGGTTTGCAACATAGTGTGTTCGCCATGCAGCGTTAAAAACTGCTTTGGCATTAAATCACGCGACAAAGGCCATAATCGGCTACCTGTGCCACCAGCCAAAATAACAGGCAAGATCATGTTTACCCCTTAGCGCTATAGTTAGTTGTGCTAGTCGTAATACTCTGCAGCAGAAAACGGTAATGCCCGCTGATCTTTTTCTGACAAGATTATTTGCGTGGTATTCGGCCAATTTATTGCAAGTTGTAGGTCGTTCCAGCAAATACTGCGCTCACCCGCTGGGCTATAGAAATCTGTCGTCTTATAAAATACATCAGCATACTCTGACATCACTAAAAAGCCGTGCGCAAACCCCGGCGGAACCCATATTTGCTGACGGTTTTCTGCAGACAGGATATTAGCAGTCCACTGACCAAACTGTGCAGAGCTGCGGCGCAAATCAACAACGACATCATAAATCTCACCATGCAATACGCTAACTAACTTTCCCTGCGGTTGAATAATTTGATAATGTAAGCCGCGCAGAACGTTTTTAACTGAGCGTGACTGGTTATCCTGAACAAAGTCAACGCCACTAACCTGTTGATGAAACTCTTGCTGATTAAAACTTTCAAAAAAATGGCCGCGTGCGTCGTTATATATGCTTGGTGTCATTAGTAGAACATCCACTAAAGACGTATGAGTTACCCGCACGTTAGCGCTCCTTAACTGTTTGTTGCCACTCAATAAAGGTCAACGTTAACTGACTCTGCCAACTGGGTAACTGTAAATTAAAGGTTTGTTCAATTTTATTTAAGCTCAACCTTGAATTAAGCGGCCTTACTGCTAGTGTTGGATATTGTGTCGAACTAATAGCGTAGCAACGTTGAGGCTCGAGTTTTAGCTTAACACCTTGCTGTCGAGCTAACGCAAAAATTGCTTGCGCAAAACCATACCAACTAATTTCCCCCTTGGTCGTTAGATGATAAATGCCACTGAGTGCGCGGCCTTGATGTAGTGCTTGAGCAAGTGTCAAAGCAGTAATTTGTGCAATAAGTTTCGCCGGTGTAGGCGCGCCAATTTGATCGGCAACCACATTTAATGTGTCGTGATTAGCCGCCAGTTTAAGCATGGTAAGTAAAAAATTATTACCCCGCGCCGCGTATATCCAGCTAGTGCGAAAAATTAAGTATTTGCTACAGTATTGCTGTATCGCGTTGTCACCGGCTAACTTACTAGCGCCATACACTGACAAGGGCTCTGCAACATCTGTTTCTTGCCATGCACGAGTACCAGAACCCGAATATACGTAATCAGAAGAATAATGAACTAGCCAAGCATTTATCTGCTGCGCCAGTTTCGCCAGCGCCTCTGGTAAATTGGCATTGAGGATAAAGCATGCTTCTTGCTCAGTTTCGGCCTTATCTACAGCAGTCCACGCTGCAGCATTAACAATAATATCTGGCTTATGCTGGGAAATTCGCGCAAGCAACATGTTAATATTGGTAAAATCGACGTCTTGTCTACTTAAGCAATGAACATACCCTAACTCAGCTAAACTGTGCACTAGTTCAAAACCTACTTGCCCGTTAGGTGCAAGTAAAACAATATTCCTCATTGTTTAACCAACTTATGTCAGAGTCATCTTTTTACTCTATCGCCACTACCTTTGCCTGACACTGTCATAATAATGTATTTAAAGTAGTTGGCTATGTTAAGCGATGCCAGCATACGCGCATCAGTTTGCGCGAGTAACTCTGGCGTAGACATATCAATGTCGTTTACCTGTGCTAAACCGGTTATGCCTGGGCGGGCTTTTAGCACGCCGCGCTGTTCGCGCTCGGCTATTAATTCTTGTTGATTAAACAAACTCGGCCGCGGGCCGACTAGGCTCATATCACCGCATAGTACATTCCATAACTGCGGTAACTCATCTAATTTGGTTCTACGCAAAAAGCCACCGAATGGCGTAATTGCGCTGGCGTTGGCTAAATGGCTAGCAACATGCGCCGTATCGGGTTTCATGGTGCGAAACTTTACTAAAGTAAAAGGCTTTTTATTACGCCCTACCCGCACCTGACAAAAAATGGGTGAGCCGGTATCAAATAAGCCGATAACGGTAAGAATAAGCAATACCGGAAAACCAAACACCAGGCCACAAAGGGCAAAAAATATATCTAACAGCCGAATTAACATACAACCTCTAAACTAAAAACTAAATACTGATAATTCGCTCTTTATTCGACAATATCAGCGGTATATTCATTAAACTGCATAATTAGCTGAGCGAGACATTGTTGTAAATACTCAACCAAGCTTAGCCTGTTCATACCGTTATCTCCTCGGCTGTTTGCCGGATCATTTTCACAAAAGGTTCTGAACCATCGACACTGGTGACAATATCTATTTTTTGCTCACCCAATTGCTCCACGATATGCCAACGGGCTGCGCGCTGTTGTTTTTTGTCAAAGCCGTTAGATAACACCAACAAGTCAATGTCTCCGCCACGGGCGGCATCATCCGTACGTGAGCCGAACAAAAATACCCTTGCATTAGCATCTTCTGCTGTTATCGCTTTGAAAATAACTGTTTTTTCAAACTCAGACAGTCGCATACACTCTCCTGGCAACAATAAGCAAAAGTTTACCCAGCTATCACACTTTTAGCCAGTAGCCTTTGTCTGACAAACACTCAACGCATTGCAGTGAAACAGTGTGCGATAGCAGCTACACAGCAAAGCGTAATATTGGAGCTACGACATGTAAATGTCCTGATGAGCCTTCACGACAAAATCTATATCAAAGTTGTTTTCAGCATAAATACGTCCTTGCTGACCAAATTCTACACATTTGTCGTAGTGATTCAGTAAATAGTTAATTTTCTCTACTAAAGGTTTAACCTGTTTAACTGGGACAAGAAAACCTGTTTTGTTGTTAATCACCGCATCTTCGCAACCCGGTACTTCGGTTGTAATAATCGCCCGACCAACAGCCGCAGCCTCTATCAACGCCTTTGGGAAGCCTTCGCGGTAAGAAGGTAGCACAACGATAGTTGATGCTTTTAGCACGCTATAAACGTCTTTCTGAAATCCCAAAAATGTTATACCGTCAATTTTCGACCATTGAGAAACTTCTTTTGTTGTCAACGAAGAAGGATTCGCAGGATCAATATCCCCAGCTAACCAGAACTCAACATCGGTTCTTTGCTGCAGCACCAACTGAGCCGCCTGTAAAAACTCAGATACGCCTTTCTCTTTGAGTAATCTCGCCGTTAGCAGCACCACTTTTTTGTCTGTAGTGGGTAAAGCTGACAGCGAAAACTTGGTTAGATCAACACCAGAACCTCTAATCAGTTTAGTTCTAGCTTTAGGAATAATTTTTCGTTCGACAAAAAAGGCTCTGTCATGTTCGTTCTGAAAAATTGCTGTGAGCTTAGGGTTACCAAGAGCCAGTTTATAAAACCGGATAGATATAAATCTGAGTACACTATTTTTAACGCTGTCTGTAGTAAACACGGAACCCAAACCTGCAATTGCTACCACAACCTTACGAATATTTAATAACCTTGCCGCTAAGCCGCCATACAGAACAGGCTTCACGGTAATACAGTGCACTATGTCCGGCTTAAGCTGCTTAATAAGCTTGAATAAATTAAACAAGCCAATAAGCTCTTTGAACGGATTTGTCCGGCCACGCTCGATATCAACAAAATGAAATTGGTAGCCTAGCTCACGCAGATGCACCGTTGATTCATGATTCACAGAAGCGATATGAATTTCATACCCGGCTTGTGCCAGGTTTTTTGCTAACGCAACTCGGTGTGATAAAAAATAATCGGGACGATTTACGATAAATAACGCTTTAGACATATATAAAACCCGACCTAGAATCTAGACTTCTTTAGTGTTGCTTTTTTGTTCAAAACACCGAGCAATACCCTGCTCTATAGTAAGTGGCGGTGACCAACCTAATAATTGCTTGGTATGTGTTATGTCGACCTGCAGCGAATCACACAATTTCGTTGCCATATTTTTTCTACCAAAACACGAAGCAATAAACTTTAAACACCACACTGGTATTGGGAGTAACATCGCGCCTTTTCCACTTGCCTGAGCGACGAGCCTCACCAAATCTGTGGTCGAAACATCATGATCATCACTGACCATAAAAGTTTGATTTTTTGCTTTAGGATGAGAAATACAAATGCGAATTAAATCAACGAGGTTATCCAAAGATACCAAACTACGTTTATTGTAAATTGCGCCTAGCGGCAACGGTATTCGCTTTTGAGCGAGCTTAAACAGATGTCCAAAATTACCTTTGGCGTTAAGTCCATAAACTAGAGGCGGCCTTACAATAACAAACTCAGTGTTTGTTCCTTCAAGCAACTGCTTCAATCCCATTTCAGCTTCGAACTTTGAAATAGCATAGTCTTCAGCCGGGTTAGGTTCATCAGCTACCGTAAAAGGTTTAGTATTATTTATGCCATTAACGCCAATAGAACTGATAAAGATAAATCGTTTAACATTACTTGCTAGCGACTGACTCGCTAAAGCCATTGTTGCATCAACATTTACAGCTCTAAATTGTTTAAGCGCTTCATTGTGGTTGTCATTAACCGCATGCACTCTGGCTGCGCAGTGTATAACAACATCAATTTCTTTAAGTGCTAAAGACCAGTCTGTTGTTTTTTCTATCGACTCGATATGGATAAGACTTACACCGGAGGGAAAGTTATTAACACGAGATCTTGATACTACTGTCAAGTTGTATAAGCCTGAAGCCAGGAGTTGTTCAACCAGTTTATTGCCTATAAAACCACTTGCTCCGGTAACTAATATATTTTTCATTCAGACTGTTCTGCTTAAAAGTTTATGATACATAAAAAGATAATCGGCTGAAATTTTATCCACATCGAATCGCTGCTCAGCCAGTATTCTACCTCGCTTACCAAACTGCAGCCGTAGCGTGGGGTCTTCAGCAAGCTTTGCTATTGCACCAGCCAAGGCAGTCGTCTGACCTGGTGGGACTAGCAAACCCGTTGTCCCTGGTAAGATAACATGGCGACACCCCGGCACATCGGTTGTCACTATTGCTCTGCCACAAGCAGCAGCTTCCATCAGCACCTTAGGTAACCCTTCGCGGTATGATGGCAACACAACAATATTACTTCTCGATAAAATGTCGGCCATATCCTGCCGAAACCCCAGAAATGTCACCACATTTTCTGTAGTCAATTTATCAATTTCTTGCTGAGACACAGATGCTGGATTGACCAGGTCAGGTAAACCTACAACCCAGAACTCTATAGTATCACCATGAGACGAACGCAGCATTCTGGCTGCAGCCACAAATTCAAAAAATCCTTTGTCTTTTAATAATCTAGCTGCAAAGGTTACAACAGTTTTATTTTCAGGTTCCGTGGTATAACTAAATTTTCTTAAATCAACGCCAGCGCCATGCACAACTTGCACTTGTTTAGGCATAACAATTTTTTTTAACAAAAAATAAGTTTTGTCTGATTCGTTTTCAAAAGTAGCAAAAACATTTTTATGCCGAAACACCGTTTTGTATAGCTGCACTACTACATAACGCAACAGCCTAACTTTAAGTTTTTTGCTAATAAATACAAAACCTAAGCCTGTTATACTAACAACAACTGCGGGTACATTAGCGAGTCTTGCCGCTATTCCACCGTAGATGACCGGCTTAATTGTCATCAAATGAACAGCATCAGGTTTCACTTTCTTCATTAGCCGGAAAATAGCAATTGCGGATAATAGCTCAATAAGCGGATTAGTCCCACTTCGATCTATTGCTAAATCATGACAAATAAAACCCTCGTCAGACATAACGTCAGCTTTTTCGCTGACATTAGTCGCCACATGTACTTCATAGCCCGCACATTTGGCTGCTCTTGCTAAAGGTAGCCAGTGAGAAACAAAAAACCAATCAACGTTGACAACAAATAATAACTTTTTCTGCATTAGTGGTATCTCTGATACCAGGCCTGAAACATAAGAATGTCCCAAAGCTGATATTGCCAGTTACGTTTTCCTGACAGATGCTCCTGCCACATAGTGCGCACGGTGGCGACATCAAAAAAGCCTTCACGGCTAAGGCGTTCCTCAGCCAATAAGCCTTCTGCCCACTGCTGTAGTGGCCCACGTAACCAGGCGTCTAAGGGTACGGCAAAGCCCATTTTCGGCCGTTCAATTAAATCTTTCGGTACATATTTGTACAAAATCTGCCGCAAACACCACTTAGACTGGCCATTGTTGAGCTTGACAGCCTTGGGTAAACGCCAGGCATGCTCCAGCACCTGATGATCGAGAAACGGCACCCGGGTTTCCAGTGATACCGCCATCGCTGCGCGATCCACTTTTACCAGAATATCATCCGGTAAATAGCTTAAGGTATCCTGCGCCATCATTTGCAAAATAGGGTCGGTAAAACAGGCTTTGCGTTGCGGATCAGTCAGCACCGTTAACGGCTCTTTACTGCCAAGCACAACCTGCTCAGGGTTTTGCCAGTGTGACACCAGCCCCAGGTACAAATGTTCGGCATCACGACAGGCCAATACAGCCGCTGCTTTATGTAACTTATCGCCTAAATTACTTAGCCGAGCGCGTAAGGGCAATATTTTACCCAGCGCATTCCAGCCTTTAACCGGTATTGCTGTCATCACGCCAGCGAGCATTTTACGCAGTAACACCGGCACCCGGTTAAGCTTATGCCACAAGCGGGCCGTTAGCAGGTAGCGGTTGTAACCACAAAACAACTCATCACCGGCATCGCCTGACAGCGACACCGTAACGTGCTGCTGGGCAATTTGGGACACCAAAAAAGTCGGAATTTGTGACGAGTCTGAAAACGGCTCATCGTATATTTCAGCCAGTTTAGGCACCACAGCCAGGGCATCCTCTGCCGTAACATACAACTCGGTATGTTCAGTACCCAAATGCTTTGCTACCGCTTTAGCAAATTCAGCTTCGTTAAAACGTGGATCATCAAAGCCGATTGAAAACGTTTTAACCGGCTTGGCCGACTGTGCCTGCATTAAAGCGACAATAAGCGACGAATCAACGCCGCCGGATAAAAAGGCGCCCAACGGCACATCGGCGACCATTTGCCCGGCAACGGCCTGTTTAAGCGTCTGTTCTAGCGCGGCAACTTGCTGCTGCGCCGGCGCATTATCAGGGTTAGCTGCAGCTTGCGCCATGGCTTCGCGTACCGACCAATAGCTGTCAGTGTGCAGCTGCTGATCAGCGCTCAGTGTCAGTATAGTGCCGGGCAACAGTTTATAGATCTGCTGATAAATCGAGTACGGCGCGGGTATATAGTTATGCCGTAGCAATAATGCGATAGCATCGCGGTTAATTTCTGGGGCAAAAGCCGGGTGTGCGCGCAGCGCGTTTAACTGTGAACCGAATAAGAAGCAACCTTGTTGCCAGCCGTAATATAACGGTTTTTCGCCAAAGCGATCACGGGCCAGCTGCAACTGCTTAATGTGGCTGTCCCAAAGTGCCAGTGCAAACATGCCGGTAGCTTTTTGCAAAGTAAGCCTAAGGCCCCACTGCTCTATCGCGGCTAACAGCGTTTCTGTATCCGAGTGGCCACGCCACTGCCGCGGACTAATTTGCTCCAGCTCGTTACGTAATGCCTGATGGTTATACACTTCACCGTTGTAGGCCAGCATATAACGGCCAGAGCCAGATGCCATAGGTTGATGGCCGGCCTCTGACAAGTCAACGATAGCCAGACGACGGTGCGTCAGACCCACTGTATTATCTTCACTGGTCCAATAGCCCGCGCTATCCGGGCCACGATGTGTGATAGCATCAGCCATGGCGACTAGTTGCTGCGACAACAGATTACCGTCGGGTGCTACGACTCCGGCAAATCCACACATTATTAAAATTCCTTTATAACTGCAACGGGCATTACTGGCCGGTAAACATCAGTTTTGTAAACTACTGTACAATTGCTGATAACGCTTAACCATTTGCTCTATAGAAAAGTGTTCAGACACCCGTTTATGTAAATTTTGCCCTAACTGGGCACGGTATTCTGCAGAGTTAGCGAGTATACCCGACAAACACTCAGCCAACGACGCACTGTCAGCGGGTTTTGCTAATGTAACCAAATTACCCGTCATATATTCTACGTCGCCAACATTGGTTGCCACAACAGGCAAAGCTGCACACATCGCCTCGCCTAAAGCCAGCGGAAATGCCTCAGTGCGGGATGGCATACAAAACACATCGATAGTATTGAGCAAAGCGGGAATATCTGAACGCTCACCAAGAGCAAGTATTTTTTCCGGATACGGACAAGCTTTTACCAACTGTTCCATAGCCGTGTTATCTGCATCACAACCTCTGCCAACGAATAAGAAAATAACGTCCGGATTGGCTATCTGGACATGTTTTATTGCCTCAAGCATCAGGTCCTGGCCTTTATCAGCATGCCAACGGGCTATTATTCCGACAATGACAGCTGACGACGGCAATTGCAGTTCCCGGCGTAAAGCCTGTCGTAAGCCTGGCTCAGGCGCATACTCAGAGACCGCAAACCCATTAGGGATAACGCTAATTTTGTTCGCTGCATAACCGCTGCGCACATGTAATTGCTGCGCTGCCTTGGCCACACACACTATTTTATCTGGCACGCGGTGCGATAAAAATGCACAGCATTTCATAATCAGCCAGGTTGCAGGATTACCCTTGGGCAATTGGCAAGTGTGAATACCCCAGACATAGCGAATGTCTTTTAACCAGAACGAACTTAACGATGCAATAAAGTCGGCATGATACAACCAGCTTTGTACAACCTCAGGTTTGATAACCTGAAGTAGCTTAACCAGTTTAATCACTGCAGATGCTAACGAAAAAAGCCCACTGACATTGAGCGAATACACCTGAAAACCAGCATCACGGAGCTTAGCGGCTAAAGCCCCCTCTGGACGCAAGGTTATAACAGAAACATCGGCGACATTATCACGCTGCGCAGACAATAGCCGGTAAAGCACCAGCTCAGCACCACCAATATCGAGAGAAGTGATTACATGACAGACTTTCATTGATAATACTTAGCAAAAATATCAATTAACTGAGTAGAAACAGATGTAACCGAATAATGTGCATCAATTACTTGAGGGCCAGTTTTTGCCATTAAATCCATTAACATCGGCTGCATAACCAATTCATGCAGAGTGGTAGCCCAATCTAGCGGATTATCAACACCAACCCCCACGCGTCCTTTAGCTAACACTTCATTATTATTACCTATCGAAGACACAACGCAAGGCACACCACAAGCCATGTAAAGCAGCATTTTATAACTGCATTTTCCCAGGCTCCACGGATTACTATCGAGTGGCATAATACCAATTGCCATATCCTGGATATCAGCTACTTCGGTAGCTACAGACCATTTACGATATTCAATTTTACATTCAGGAATACTAGTAAAATCGGGTTTTCTATCCGAACAAATAAGTAGTTTGTAGTCAGGATGGCGCTTTAAAAATCCGTTTAACTGCTCCTGAATAGCATACAAAAAAACAAAACCACTTGAGCTACCTGACCAGCCAATATAATTTTTAGAGCCCTTTAACATGGATGGAACGAATCGAGAGTTATCAACAGCAGTGGGGACTATATGAATTTGAGAATTGTACTTAGAAAAATAATCTGCTAAAAACTCATTGCCGCATATAACAGCATCGACATGTTCTGCAATTTTTTTTGCAGCAAAACCCTTCCTATTTAGAAAGATAGCATCATCAACATCAAATAACTTTACACCTTTCACAAAGGGTTCAAATGTTGGTAAAGTCGATATCATTTCACGCTGTATAAAGTGAAAATGACTTTCATTATTCAATAGCTGTTTAGCGCGATGGACTAGCTCTGATGCCAACCATGCAGGCCTCTTAAAGGTCTGCGCAGGCGGGAAAGCAGATACCTTTGCATGATTCAAACTTACCTGGTAACCAGCTTTTTCAAAAGCAGGCAAGTATTGTAAAAGCCGAAACCGGGTACTTGGCGAGAATTCACCTTGTGTGTGTGCGCAAATGTTCTTTGTCATGAAATTCTCTGTAAATATAATTCATAATAATTATCATTATTGGAAAGAAGAAAACAAACCTGTAAGCGACAAGCAGTGGATAACCAAAATCAGATATCAATATAAATGCAAAAAGCATTGAGGCCATCATCTTGCTAGAAACATTACTAAAGCAAAAAAACAAGACTAACACGAGATATATAAAGTAACTTGCAAACCCACCGCGCAATACATATTCTGAAATGAAATTATCACCAAATGCAATATTAGCGTTATATGTAAATCCAACGCCTTGCAGGGGGTTGTCAAAAACATAAGTATAACTACCAGCGAGCCGACTATTCATACTTAACCTGGCAAGTATACCATTGTGTTCACTGGTAAGAACCTCGAGTATTTTTTCATAAGCCAGAGAAATAATATCAGAGTAATTAATGAAAACATAAATAAAACAAGAAACAACAAAGAAAGATAAGAAAAACCTAAAAACAACCCCAGATTTTTTCATAGAAAAATAAAAATAAAAAAACAACATACCGACAAAAAGAAAAAGACCTGTATTAGAGAAGATAAAGACCAACAAAGAACTGTAAAGAATGCTAATTAACAAAAAAGCAAATCGAGAAAAAGAACCTTTAACCTCGTAATACAGAACAAGAAAAACCAACGAAAAAACAAAAAAAACGAAACCTGCAACAGAGTGTGTGGCATAAGTAATAACAGGCTTATTCTCCCAACCAATCATATAATAATACAAATCTGGAACCATCTGATAAAAACTTTCAAAGACAGCCTTCACCCAGGACACTGAGAAAACTATCATAAATGCGACAATCAACTGAAAAATTGCAAACAAGAATAGGAATAAAAGCTGACGCCTAGATAGATATACATTTTTATATGAAACACTGACTATAATAAAAAGAGTAACATAAGGAACCACAGCCCCCAGAGTCACTTCAGAAAAAGGAGATAAGAAAGAAAGAAGAGAAATTGCTATTATAAAAATCAAGCCCAGCACTACGCGCTCTGAGCCTAGAGGCACTTTACAAAAAAACACACCAAGAAGCAGCAAAAAAAGGGCTAAAGAATTACCCAGCAATGATAGCTGCTCGATTATACTCCCGCCTATTGAAGACGGAAAATACAATGATACCAACAGACTGGCAATTAAAAACCACGTAAAACCTGTGCTAGTCTTGAACTGAGTTTCTTTATTCACCAATCTTTAGCCTCACGCTATCGGCCAGTCGTAACAATACACCTAACCAAGCCAATGGATTTATTACCCAGGACAAACTAATTCCTTTTGCACGTGATTCGAAGCGAAAGTAGTTAATTAATGCTTTATATCGATCCCAGTAACCAAGCTCCAGCAGTAGCATTTCTTTATAAACCAGTGCAGCGCCGTTTGGGCTATTAACACGTATTTTCAACATTGACGCAGTCAGCCCATCCTCTCTGGGAGTAAAAATGCGCAAGCCTTCATTAACAAAAAGAGTCGAGTAGTGTAACGACAATCTATTCCAAATCAGACTTTCCGGGACAAAGCGCTCTCCAGGAAACACTGGGAACAGATTATCGCGCATTAATGCTGTTTTGTTGATACCCCACCGCTCAGCCTGGCTTCGCAGCATGAGCTGTTCGGAAGGCGAACTGACAATTTTTTGTTTAAACGCATATTCTGGACCAACATTAGTACCACTGTCGGTAACGGAGCGTACAGAAATAGTAGAAATAGCAGAAAGTTCTGCAGCACTTAGCGTCTGGCATAGCTGATAAAATCGCTCTATCGTGTTCGGCGTGCATTTATCATCTGAGTCAAATATTAAAAACCATTCTCCCTGCGCCATCTCCACACCCAGATTAATAGCGGTGTGTTTTCCGCCATTAACCTTTTTAGCGTAACGAATGCTAATACGATTTTCGTCTATCCAGCTTTGCACTAAGTCTGTTGTATTGTCTGCTGAACCATCATCAACAATAACCCACTCAAAATTCTGCATGGATTGCGCGCACAAACTCTCATATACGTCGCCAAGTGAATAAGCTCTGTTATAGGTAGGTGTAAAAACTGTGATAAAAGGTTTATGCTGTAATTGCGACTGGTCAAACAAAATAACGCTCCTTTAAACGCTGACGTACACCCATATAGTTAGTCAGCAACAACATTCCGGAAAATACCAGCCCACCCAGCAAAACTTTGATGGTTAGCGCTGCCAGCGCAGGAAAATCTGGCACTACACTCACGGTGATAAGCATTCCGATTACTGCCACTGCGACTTTTAGCATACTACCGCTACCAAGTGAGGGCATGCTAAACACTTTTGGCCCGAGATACATACTAGCAAGCAATGCACAGCCAAAACCCGCAACGCTGGCCAGTGCTGCGCCCTTAATGCCTAAGCCTGGCACAAGCACAAAACATGCGATTAACGTTACCCCGGCACCAACGATTACAGTCAGTAACTGCAACATGGTGTTTTTACCAAGCTGAAAGGCATAGTCAAAGTAAAACGACTTTAACACGCTAAGAAAAAGTGCCAAAGCCACCCAAGGCATTATAGCTATTGCACCTTCGCGGTATTCTGCACCTAGCAGCAGGGTAACAATTTCTGTGCTGCACAGCACCAACCCGGCACAAACAGCTGCAGATACCGCCAGCACTAGCTCAAAATTATAGCGAAGCTGGCGCTGTAGCTGTTGTTCTGCGGTGCTGTTAAGTAGCCGTAAAACCAGTGGGAATGCAGCCAGATGAACCACCGCCAACAAAGTGCCGACTATATATTGTACAAACTCATACGCCACTGAGAATACACCAACGGCATCCGGACCATGGTAGCTACTAAGAAATAGCCGGCCACACACATCTATGACAAAGGTCATCAGAAAGGTAAGTGTCAGTGGCAAACCATAAGCGCTCATTTTCCGTAACAGCACTGGATCGTAATGGGTTAGCTTCGCTGCAGACCAATATTCTTTCTGCAACACACTACTGATAACCAGTGCCAATGCCAATGCCAGCAATACACCCTTTACACCTTGTCCGGATATCAATGCAACATAGCCCAGGCCAAGCGCTATCACACTCTTAATTAATGAGCTCATGCCATAGCGCATTGGACGTAAAGCAATATTGTCAAAACGAAGGGCCAGTTCAAACCAGGCTTGTGCCACAGCCACAATACCCAACATAGAAAACACTATGGCAAACTGCGGCAACCAATCATGCAATGGTAATAGCCATACAGCAGTCAGCATAACGCCGGATAAACCTAACCAGCTGAATACCGCCGTTGAAATCCAGCGCTGTTTTAGATCCGACGATTCGCATTCTGGTAAAAACCGCCCAAGCGCGAGGTTTATCCATTGGAAAACAATCGCATTAATCCCCATCGCTACCACAACAGTCAGCGAGTAACGGCCATACTCTGCCGGAGAGAGCATTCGCGTGTACACTGACAGCGCCATTAGCGTTACCATAGCCGGCAACAAGCGGGCTATAAAATAAAGAATGCTGTGCTTAATAAGCATAGATGCGCTTAGAGTAATTTATCTAAGACAGGTGCCAAAGCTTCCAGCCAGTGTCTGTTTTTAACGGCAAAACGCTGGCTGATCCTGGTACTATTTAGCACACTATATGCTGGACGTTGAGCCGGTGTAGGATAGTCTTCAGTGGTGATAGGTTTTAAAGGTACAGCAATTTGCCTGCGCTGCAGAATGTGCCAGGCAAAATCATACCAACTGGCCACGCCCTGGTTAGCAAAGTGATACACGTCGATTGCTGGCGCACTATGCTTTGTAGTTAACAATATCTGTACTATCGCCTGGGCTAAATCACCGGCATAAGTGGGTGCCCCCACCTGATCGGCCACTACAGCCAATTCAGGTTTAGATTGCGCTAAGCGCAGGATGGTTTTAACAAAATTCTGCCCAAACTCGCTATATAACCAACTGGTACGAATTATCGCGCCTTTTTCGCAATGTTTTAATACCGCCATTTCTCCGGCTAGCTTGCTTTTACCATAAACAGACACTGGTGCTACGCTGGCACTTTCACAATAGGGCCGGCAGGCCAAGCCATCAAATACGTAGTCGGTGGAAACATGATATAGCGGCAAGCCAAATTGCTGGCATGCCACTGCCAACTGCTCTGGTAGGGTTGCATTCAGCTTAAATGCCATATCGGCATCTTGTTCAGCTTTATCTACTGCGGTATAAGCCGCAGCATTAACTACGGCATCTACAGCATATTGCTTAATGATGCCAGAGAAATCTGCCGTACAACTTAAATCAAGCTCAGCACGTGGTGGGGCGACATATTGTATACCGCCTAGCCCAAGTTCACGCTTCAGGCAGTTACCTAACTGACCACTACCACCTAATATCAATATCTTCATTTTTTGAATAACTCAGCAAACGTCGGCGCTGCAGCGTCTTTTGCCGACAAGACAGATTGCTGTAATGGCCAGACAATATTCAATGTCTGATCATCCCAACGAATACAAGCTTCATCCGCCGGGTAGTAATACTCGGTGCATTTATACTCAAAGTCTGCACTGTCTGACGTTACCTGAAAACCATGTGCAAAGCCTGGTGGCACCCAGAATTGCCGGGCATTTTGTTCTGATAAATAGACGCCGAACCATTGTCCAAACGAGGGTGAGTCTGGCCGTAAATCTACGGCGACATCGAACACTTCTCCCCGGACAACACGAACTAACTTGCCCTGCGGTTTGCTTTTTTGAAAGTGTAAGCCACGCAGCACGCCTTTAGTAGATCGGGAATGATTATCCTGCACAAAGGCAGCACTGATACCTGCAAGCTCCTGATAGCGTTTAACCTGGAAACTTTCCAGAAAAAAACCACGCTCATCACCAAATACTTTGGGTTCAATAATGACACAATCTTTTAAAGTAGTTTGTATTACGTTCATTTATAACCTTCTGCAACTTTTTTCAGGTAAAGTCCATAACCTGTTTTCGACAGTTGCTCGTAGCGTTTCATTAACATTGCAGCACTTAACCAGCCCTGCCTGAAGGCAATTTCTTCCAGACAGGCTACTTTCAGGCCCTGCCTTTGTTCAATGGTTTGAACAAACTGGCCGGCTTCAATTAACGAATCATGTGTACCGGTATCAAGCCAGGCGAATCCACGGCCGAGTAAGCTGACTCGAAGTTTATTATTGTGTAAATATACATTGTTAACATCGGTGATCTCTAACTCACCTCTGGCTGACGGTTGAATAGTTTTAGCGATGGTTGCAACGTCGTTATCATAAAAATACAGGCCAGTGACTGCATAATGGGATTTGGGCACTTTTGGTTTTTCGACTATCGACAGCACTTTCCCTTGTTGGTCAAATTCAACCACGCCAAAACGTTCAGGATCTGTCACATGGTAACCAAAAATTGTTGCACCAGCTGATTGTCTTGCTGCATCAAGTAATTTCTCTGAAAAATGCTGGCCGTAAAAGATATTGTCACCCAGCACCAGGCAGACACTGTCATTACCAATGAAGGTTTCACCAATAATAAACGCCTGCGCCAGCCCATCCGGACTCGGCTGCACAGCATAACTCAGCGCAATACCAAAGTCGGTACCGTCCCCCAGCAAGCGCTGAAACGCTGCCTGATCTTCAGCTGTAGTAATAATTAAAATATCGCGGATACCAGCCAGCATTAACACCGACAGCGGATAATAAATCATTGGCTTATCGTAAACCGGTAATAACTGCTTAGACACTCCAAGTGTAATTGGGTGTAGCCGGGTACCTGAGCCGCCAGCTAAAATAATGCCTTTCATTTTTCTGAGTTCTCCTGCCCTAAACGCTCCATGGTGTAGCTACCATCCAGTACTGGCTGCCACCAGGCTTTACTTACTAAAAACCATTGCACCGTTTTACGCAGACCGCTGTCGAAGGTTTCTTGCGGCCTCCAGCCAAGTTCATGCGCAATTTTGCTGGCGTCTATGGCGTAGCGTAGATCGTGGCCGGGGCGGTCTTTGACGTAAGTGATAAGTGATGAGTGTTTAGTGTTAACTGGATAACCACGCTGATGCATTGGTGCCAGCTCGTCCATTAGCTCGCAAATGGCGTGCACGACGTCAATATTTTGCTTTTCGTTGTGGCCGCCAATATTATAGGTTTCGCCAACCTTGCCCTCGGTTACCACCTTGTATAACGCCCGGGCATGATCTTCTACGTAAAGCCAGTCACGGATCTGGTTACCCTTGCCATATACCGGCAAGGGGTTACCGGCTAATGCGTTTAATATCATCAGCGGGATCAGCTTTTCCGGAAAATGATAAGGGCCGTAATTATTAGAGCAATTCGTTACCAGCACGGGTAAGCCATAAGTACGGTGCCAGGCGCGCACTAAATGATCTGAGCTGGCCTTACTGGCCGAATACGGGCTACTGGGTGCATAGGGCGTGGTTTCGGTAAATAAGTCATCAGTACCGTGCAAATCACCGAATACTTCATCGGTAGAAATATGGTGGAAGCGAAATGCGGCTTTACGCACTGCATCCAGGCCGTTCCAGTAGCTGCGCGCTACCTCAAGCAAGGTGTAAGTGCCGACGATATTAGTTTCGATAAAGGCAGCCGGGCCGTCTATTGAGCGGTCAACATGGCTTTCTGCCGCAAGGTGCATCACCACATCGGGCTGATGCGTGGCAAACACCCGATCTAATTCAGCACGGTTACAA
Organism: Rheinheimera sp. D18; assembly: GCF_004345025.1. Lineage (GTDB taxonomy): Bacteria > Pseudomonadota > Gammaproteobacteria > Enterobacterales > Alteromonadaceae > Alishewanella > Alishewanella metallidurans. The sequence goes on from NZ_CP037745.1 coordinate 2,105,036, forward strand.
ATATCGACTTGTTCAAAGCAGTAGCGCGCATTATCGGCTACATAGGCAACAGAAGCCAAGTTACCGGCGTAAGTAAGTTTATCTACATTGATCACACTGGCTTTAGTGTGTTCGATTATATGACGTACGACTGCTGAGCCGATAAAGCCGGCGCCACCGGTTATAAGAATCTTCATTTAGAGTACCGTATTTCCACTAACACCGTATGCCCGGTGAAAAGCTGCTAGTCAGCGACGTCGCAGAGCTAAAAACACTATTAAAATAGCAAGTATTGCGCCCAGAAAAGCCGCTAAAACAACTGTTAATGCTCGCATTGGACCTGACTTTTCTTCTGGCACCACGGCTGGATCAACTACCTTAAGTACATACTCGTCCCGGACATTGGCCAACATAAGGGTTTTAGTTTGTTCTTCAATCAGCGAATACAACATAGTACGCACGTCTGCTATATCTGTCGTCTTAAGCTGCTGTTGCAAAAAAGCAATGCTTGATTCGGCTTCAGTAACATTACGTATGCGGATGTCATCATTAAGATCTTTCACTATCTGCATCAACCACTCTGTAGCCAGAACTGCAGAATAATGTTCAAGCGAAATTTTAACCATACCGCTGGCTTTTTCCTGATTGACCGTAAATTTCTTGCGCAGCTCTTTATGCACTTCTAATGCTGAAGGTTTGATGTTTTGAAACGGCTTAGGCTTGCGTACCCAGGTCGCTTTAGCACTGTCATAGAGCTCTTCATCAATAACAAGGGTGTTACTGGCTCTGTCCCAACCTTTAGCTGCAATTACAGGCACATACAAATCGTGCTTCTCAATAAAGCGCATTAGAAAACCACGAGATTTTAATACTTCTATCGCTAAGGCGGTATTTTTACTGCCTGAAGAGCCGAGATTAACCCCGGCCAGGGCAGCCAAACCGCCTAACTGTCCGGGAATTTTCAAACCTGACTCTTCAGTCACGGGTGCCAAGACAGCTTCTGCTTTATAGACATTAGGCAGTTTTAACGCATACCACACGGCTACAGCTGAACAAAAGATGACACAGGCCATAATAAACCACTTGCCACGCCAGATAACGGCAAAAAGCTGCTCTAAAGTGATCTCAGATGGCTGGCCGTGTAAATCGTAATTCGAATTCATGCAAACCTACCAATTTAGAAATTGTTCAGCGCTGCTAAAGCCACCGCACTCTGATAGAAAATTTGTGTTACCTGAGTCCACAGGCTCAGATTATCTCTATATTCGGTATCCAGTGGCGCCACTATGGTATCGCCGGCCTTCAGGTTGTTTTTGCTAACACTAAACCAGTTACTTTCCGGTACCATAACTGAGCCGTCGGCACGAATAACATAGACCCGGTCTTTATCAGCCCGTTTGCGAAAACCACCGGCCAGTTTCAGGTAGTCGTCCAGCATCAGGTCAGTGGCAAAACGGTGGCTACTGGGGTGCTGTACTTCACCGACAATAGAGATAGTGTTGTTTACCCGTGGAATATGCAGTTTGTCGCCATCTTCTACCGGTAAATCGGCTGACGGATCACCGGCCATAATCAGCGGCAGATTGACCACCAGACGCCCGACCGGTTTTACCTTTTCAATCTCATTGATCATGGTTATCGCATCTTCCGGTGAAATCCGTACCGTTTCACTGGATAAGGATTTTGCCGCGATATCCGAACGTAGCTGCTCAGTCAGCTTTTTCAGTTGCTGCGCTTCACGCTCACGGATTTGCTCGCGGGTGAATAAAGGGCCATCTACGAAAGCGTTAGACGTTACGCCACCAGCACGTTTAATGACGTCTGATAACATTTCGCCTTGCTGAATAGAATACACTCCGGGGAAGCGCACTTCGCCGCTGAGTTCTATGGTGCGATCCAGGTTCCACTCTGGCACCGGGAACACATTTAACCGATCACGGCTGTTAAGCGGCAAGCTTTGTCCGCCAGTGAGTATGGCCGCTAAATCGACTGTAGAGTGTTCAACATACAGGCCACGGTTTACGTCGGCGCGGGCAGTGGCTCGCGATAATTCGGCACGACGCAGAAAAGCAGAGTCTTTCAGACCACCTGCAGCATCAATTAAATCACGCACATCACCGTTTTTCGCCAGTGGATACTCGCCCTCTACCAATACTTCGCCGCTCACGCTCACTAACAAAGGTTCAGCACCATTACGCGCCTGCAAACGCAGTTTTTCTAATACCGGATACAATAGCTCTGTACGGGTTAAATGTGGCGTCAGCTGTATTAATTCCGGGTCGTCCAGTACATGCTGTAGTAAATAGCTGAAGTTTTCTTTCAGCGCTTTTTGCTGATCGGGCTTGGCAATATCTTCCGGAAATAAACGCGAACCGGTATTTTTTAACTCTTTAATGTCTTGCGCTAAACGCTCTTCGGTCAGCAGATCCTGTTCAGACAACAAACGAAAGCCTTCTTCGGCTAAGTCCAGCTGATTTAACCAGCGCAGTTCTACTGCAATATCAAACCGTTTTTCCAGCGCATCGCGCAGATACTTGTTAAGCGCAGAGCGCTGATAAGTTTGCAGCGCATTGTGAAATACAATAACGGTATCGCGGGCCTGCAATGCAATATTTTCGCTACTGTCAGGCTGTGCTATGGCATCTGCAAGACGGAACTGCAGCACCTCAACATCACCCAGTGTATTCACTTCGCGCAGCACAATACCGTAGTTCAGATCTGCAGTACGCTGTAAATCTGACCATCTTGAACCCAGTAAGTCTGTCAGGTGCAGGCCCTGACGCCAGGCATGCACCCCAGGACGGGCCACAGCGCCGGCCAGTGTTACTGAATTTCTGATTTGTGGTGAAGTGGCGCCGACTCTGAGCACATCACCGGCGCGGGCTTTAATCTGTTGTTGTGCTTTATCGGTTAAGTCAACACTGAGGTAATCGCGCAGATGCTGATCGTTAAAACGTTGCAATACTGCTTGCTGCGGGTAAGCCCCGGGCTTGGCACCGCCTGCCATGTTCAGCAGGTCCAGTAGTGAATCATCTGCAGCCACTTCGTACAGCGCAGGCCGGTGTACTTCGCCTGCTACTTCTGCAATAGCACTGACTGGGGCGATAAAAATCACATCGCCGTCTTTTAAATGCAGGTTGTTTCTGGCATCGCCTTTTAACAGCAATGCATACAAGTCAAAGGTTGCAACACTTTTACCGGCGCGCTGTACCGAAATCTGCCGCAGACTACCAATATCACTTACCCCACCGGCGGCGTAAAGCGCTTGTGTCACTGAGCTAAGTGCGGGCAAATTATAAGAACCAGGGTATTTGGCTTCACCCGCTATTAATACGTTGATGGTCCGCAGTGTTCCCATGCTGACGGCTACATCAGTGCCGAGCAACTGCTGCCGTACCCGTTCAATAATCAGCTGTTTCGCTTCGGCGTAACGTAAACCTGATACCTGTACAGCGCCCATCTCGGCAATACTTACTGCGCCATCGCGGTTTACTTCAGCCTGTACATCGCGGTTTAGTTTGCCAAACAGTTGCAGTAACAGTTTGTCACCCGGCCCTAAAATATAATTGTCCGGCACCGGCAAATTTTTTGCCGGTGCAAATACTGAACTGGCTTCATCAAACATATTCATACCAAAGCGTTTAGGCTTAGTATCATCGTCTTTTTTCTTTTGTTCGAACTGTTGCTGTTTCCTACGCTGTTGTCGATCTTGTGTTTCAGTGTCGGCGGGCGTGCTGTCTGATACCGCGCTACCCGCTAAGCCAAGATCATTTAAATTTATGCCATACTGCTTAGCCAACTGCTCTTGTTGGGCTTTAGGTAATTGTTTAAATTGCTCTAGCATTGCCGGAGTAACCGTTTGCGCTATAGCAAATAAAGGTATGGTAAATAACCCAAAAAATGCTAACAATCTAACAAATTTAACCACTCGTCACTCCGAATTTATATGTCAACTACCTTGCTACACATTACAACAATGTATGTATTTCATTGCAGCCGCTTTTACTGAAATATAACAACGTCAAGCCAATAACTATGGCTTTGCCTAACAAAAAGCAGCGATTATAACCGTAAATCGCTTTCTGTGGTATTTAATATATATTTTAGATCATATAGTACGCTGTTAGTTTTTGTTAATGCACGAATGCCGGCTGCGCCTAAGTCTCTAAATTGCTTATGGCCTACTGCCAAAACAACACCATCATAGCTATTCGCTTGCGGTGCGCTGACTAGCTTAATACCGTATTCATGCTCAGCCGCTGCGCTATCAACCCAGGGGTCGTATACGTCAGCTTGTACGCCGTACTCTTTTAATTCGGTAAGAATATCAACAACCTTAGTATTACGAATGTCGGGGCAGTTTTCTTTAAAGGTAAGGCCCATAACTAATACCTTGGCGCCATTAACTTGAATACTGCGTTTGATCATGGCTTTAACCAGTTCGCTTACCACATAGCGGCCCATGCTATCGTTAATGCGTCGGCCGGCTAAGATAACCTCAGGGTTATAGCCTATAGTTTGCGCTTTATGCGTTAAATAATATGGGTCTACACCAATACAGTGGCCGCCAACTAAGCCTGGGCGAAACGGCAAGAAGTTCCACTTAGTACCAGCCGCTAACAATACTTCTTCGGTATCGATACCGAGTTTATTAAAAATAACGGCTAGCTCGTTAATTAAGGCGATATTGAGATCGCGCTGGGTGTTTTCTATAACTTTAGCCGCTTCAGCGACACGGATAGAACTGGCTTTATAGGTACCAGCAGTAATTATACTGCCGTATAAAGCATCGACAAAATCGGCAACCTGTGGCGTTGAGCCTGAGGTGACTTTTTTAATGGTGGTTACGCGGTGTTCTTTATCACCTGGGTTAATTCGCTCTGGGCTATAACCGGCAAAAAAGTCGACATTATATTTAAGGCCGGATATACGCTCGATAACGGGAATGCAGTCTTCCTCGGTCGCGCCTGGATATACCGTTGATTCATAAATAACAATATCACCGGCTTTAATAACTTTACCCAGGGTTTCTGAGGCTTTAATTAATGGTGTTAAATCGGGCTGACGGTGCTTATCTATTGGTGTGGGCACAGTAACAATAAATACCGTGGCTTGGCGTAAGTCATTCAGTTCACAGCTATAGCTAAGTTTATCAGCTTGTTTTAGCTCTTCGCTCGATACTTCTAGGGTATGATCTTCACCGCTTTTTAGCTCGGCAATGCGGGCTTTATTAACATCAAAGCCTATTGTTGGGTAATGTTTACCAAATTCTACTGCCAACGGCAGACCTACGTAACCTAAACCAATAATAGCAATGCGACTGTCGGCGATATGTTTCATTCTGTGATCCTGTAAATCCGTTTACGTTGTTAAAATTTATGCACTATTAATTAATGCTGCTGAATATACCATGGCATAGCTAACTTAATACCGTCGTTAATCCGGTACTCTGGAGCGTAACCAAGTTGTTGTTTGGCTTTGCTAATATCCGCTTGTGAATGGCGTACATCACCCGCGCGAAAATCAGCATAGGTGGGTTGTTGCGTATAATGGATATTATTGTCAGCCAAACTTTGTGCTATGGCACTAAATAATTCGTTAAGGGTTGTACGATCCCCTAAAGCTACGTTAAATACGTCGCTGTGCTCAATGTTAGCTAATGCGGCGCGAATATTGGCTTGCACGGCATTAGCGACAAAGCAAAAGTCGCGGCTGGTTTCGCCATCGCCGTTTATGACTACAGTTTGCTTAGCAATCATCGCCGCGGTCCATTTTGGAATGACTGCGGCATAAGCGCCGTTAGGGTCTTGTCTTGGGCCAAACACATTAAAATAGCGCAGACCAATGCTATGAAAACCATAGCTGCGTGAAAATACATCAGCATACAGCTCATTAACAAACTTAGTAATGGCATAAGGCGATAACGGCTTACCAATGACGTCTTCCACTTTTGGCAACGCCGGATGATCGCCATAAGTCGAGCTAGAAGCCGCATAAACAAAGCGCTGAACCTTGGCATCGCGAGCGGCGACCAACATATTTAAAAAACCATTTATATTGGTTTGATTAGTAGCGATAGGGTCGGCAATAGAACGTGGCACTGAACCGAGCGCCGCTTGATGCAATACAAAATCGACACCAGCACACGCTTGCTGACAGTCAGTTAAATTGCGAATGTCGCCATTGATAAACTGAAAGTTAGCCCACTGCTCGGGGCTAACTAACTGCTGCACTTCATCTAAATTACGTTGATGGCCAGTGGCAAAATTATCTAAACCTACTACCTGCTGGTTAGCCTTTAACAAGGTTTCAATTAAATTAGAGCCGATAAAGCCAGCACAACCTGTTACCAACCAGCGCTTTGGGGCCGACTGAAGTTGTTGCAAAACATCCATATTTTTCACTCTACTTTTCACTCTATTAATGACTAACTGCCACTGACGTGCGTTCTAATGACATCGACAATGCGCTGACACGCTTTACCATCGCCATAGGGGTTATGGGCGAAGCTCATACTATCGTAATAGGCTTTGTCAGTCAGTAATTTATTAACTTCTTTAACGATAATTTCTGTATTAGCACCAACTAACTTTACCGTACCCGCGGTTACCGCTTCAGGGCGCTCAGTAGTATCGCGCATAACTAATACCGGCTTACCCAGCGATGGCGCTTCCTCTTGAATACCGCCCGAGTCGGTTAATACTAGAGTACTGCGGCTCATTAAATACACAAAGGGTAAGTAATCTTGCGGTGCAATTAAATGCACATTTTTTGCATCTGACAATAAGCGATACACCGGTTCACGTACATTGGGGTTTAAATGTACAGGATAAACGATATCGCAATCTGGAAATTGCAATGCAATTTGCTTTAATGCCGCACAAATATGCTCAAAGCCACTACCAAAACTTTCACGACGATGCCCAGTAACCAACACTAAACGCCGACCATTTTGGCCATACGGAAACTGCTTACTAAAATCTGCTGTTAGCTCGCTATTGGCTTCTATTTTCTCGACCACTTGTAACAACGCATCAATCACCGTGTTGCCGGTAACAAAAATATCCGCTGGGTTAACCTGCTCTTGCACTAGGTTATGTTCTGAGTTAGTCGTTGGCGCAAAGTGCAAGCGTGTAATAGCGCTAGTGAGCTTACGATTAGCCTCTTCCGGCCAAGGGCTATAAATATTACCGGTACGCAGCCCAGCTTCAATATGGCCTACCGCTGTTTTTTCGTAATAACAGGCTAAAGCGGCAGCGAAGGTGGTACTGGTATCGCCATGCACTAAGACAATATCGGGCTTAAAATCACGCAGTACGGGCTTAATGTTAAGCAGAATATTGGTGGTAACGTCGTATAAGTCTTGGCCGGCTTTCATAATCGCCAAGTCATATTCGGGTTTTATATCAAATAACTGCAGCACTTGATCTAACATTTCGCGATGTTGGCCAGTAACACAGACTCGGCTATCAATATCAGGCTGTTGTTTTAGCAAGTTTACCAAAGGCGCCATTTTTATGGCTTCTGGCCGAGTGCCAAATACACTAAGAACTTTAATCATTACATTACCTTTTATCGCGCGAAAGGCGTAAAGCTTACCAAAAGCCCTTTAAAAGCGATAGAGTGAAAAGGTAAACTACACACAGAAGCTATGGCTAAATAGGATTTTAGATGATTTATTTTAACAGTAAAAATATTCCCGAACTGGCTGGTTTAAATTTTGCTCAGCGTATGGATGTGGTGCGCCAAGCAGCAAATTTATTGCCCGTACCAACTAAAATTACGCTGAACATTATTAAGCTATTAATTTTAACTCCGCTTTTTTTGCTAATGGCAAGAAGCTCTGGCTGGTATATTCTGGGCTACGCGGTGTTACTTGTTGTATTGTACCCAGCCATTACCCGACCTTTAACCTTTGCCTTATGCCGTAAGCATTTTGCTAAAATACGTCAGCAATTAGTGCCTAACCCGTAAAGTTTTGTCATTACTATCGCACTTTTCTCGTAGTTTTTATCGCTTTGCCGCGTCCCTAAGGGTGACAACCGGCTATTTGATCTGCATAATCGGCGCGCCCTAGTGCAAAGTACACTAGGTTAATAATTCTAATAAAACTGGGGTTTTCATGACTGAATCAAGCACTATTGCGGCAGCACCTGCTAACCAACCGCAATTTCTCGGCCATCCGGTCGGGCTATATGTGTGCTTTCTCACTGAGATGTGGGAGCGCTTTTCGTTTTACGGTATGAAATATTTGCTGTTGTTATATCTAACTAAGTATCACTTGTTTAGTGATGCCGGTGGCCTAGACGTATTAGGTAGCTACGCCGGTTTAGTTTACGCGATGCCCGTTATCGGCGGCATGTTAGCCGACCGCTATTTAGGTATGCGCAAAGCGGTAACCTTTGGCGCTATTTTACTGTGCTTGGGCCATTTAGGCTTAGCTTATGAGGGCTTTCAGGCTTACATGGAAAATGGTGCTGTGGTTCGCGACAATCAGGCGATACAAGTATTTTATTTCTCATTAGCCTTAATCATTATTGGCGTTGGCTTTTTAAAACCGAACATTTCAACCATTGTTGGCCAACTGTATGGTAAAGAAGATTCGCGGCGCGACTCTGGTTTTACCATTTTTTATATGGGTATTAATCTAGGCTCTTTTATTGCCACGTTATTAGTTACTTACCTAGGTGAAACCTATGGCTGGGGCTACGGCTTTGGCTTAGCCGGTATCGGTATGGTATTGGGCTTAATTGTATTTTTAACTGGGCAAAAATACTTATTCGGTTATGCCGAGCCAGCTAATCCTAAGCTATTAAAAGAAAAGGTATTTGCCGGCATTAATAAAGAATGGTTAATTTATCTAGCCACATTGCCGGCATTAGTAGTAATTTGGCAGCTGGTGCAATTTAACCCAGTAGTACACAGCACCTTAATTGGCCTGTCGTTTATTGTGTTGGTCGGCATTATTTGGTTTATTGTTACCCAGTGTAATAAAGAAGAGCGCGACCGGATGATTGTACTTATCATCTTAACCATGTCTACGGTGGTATTTTGGGCGTTGTTTGAACAATCGGCATCGTCGATGACACTTTATGCCGACCGTGTACTAGACCGCAATATCTTTGGTTATCAAGCCACTGCAGGGCAATTTGGTGCACTAAATGCGTTCTTCATTATTACCCTAGCCCCGTTATTTGCTTGGCTATGGTTTGCATTGGGTAAACGTAAACTAGAACCTAGTACGCCGGTTAAATTTGCTTTAGGTATTATCCAAGCAGGTTTAGGCTTTGGTGCTTTAGTTTATGGCGCCACGCACCCGAACGATGCCGGATACGTTGCAGCTTGGTGGCTAGTGTTAGCCTATGCACTGCATACTATGGGTGAGTTATGCTTGTCGCCGGTAGGTTTGTCGGCAGTAACTAAGTTAGCCGTGCCGAAAGTAGTTGGTGTAATGATGGGTAGCTGGTTCTTAGCCACCGCCTACTCTGAACTGCTAGCAACACAATTGGCAAAACTGGCGGCTATTGATACTAACGCTGGCGAAGTAGCTGACGTAGGTGAAGCACTCGCGGCGTACACTGAATTGTTTAGCTTCTTATTTTATGTTGGTATAGCCGTTGGTGTGTTTATGCTAGTTATTAGCCCTTGGCTGAAAAAACGGATGCATGGTATATCTTAACTAACTTTGTAACTTTGGGGGTCAGATCCATTTGTTAATTCTGGATCTGACCCCGACAGTGGGTTTTATTGGCCTCGCCACTGGGCGTGGCATAAAGATTCATATTTCTCTCGGCTAAGCAGTATCCGCGCTAAAACGATATCAGCTTCGCCCGCCTCACCCGTTAAACCAATTTGCGCTTCGTAATGCAGCTCTGGCTCTAAATCTTGCATCATCATATCGGCCCAGTCACCGTTAGGAATAACCAAGTCAACATAGCCTCGGTTTTCATAATGTTGCTGGTACTGGCCATAATCTTCAGCCGACAGGTTTTCGCTGGCCAACTCTTCAAAAATATCGAAGGCATGGTCACATAATTCGTCCAACGTCCACAATTCTAAATCTTGCATTGCTGCTCCGGTTATATTGTACTTAGGCCACTGGTCTTGCATTAGGGTAAATGCAATTACCCAAGCTGGTTATTGGCGCGCAGTATAGCAAGGCTTTGGCGAAAACACTGCTGTGCTGCTACACTAGCGGCCTTTTTTCTAAGCAGATTTTATTATGTACCTGTGCCCGCTTTGCCAAACGCCATTATTACTTAATCTTAAACAGTATCAATGCACTAACAATCACAGCTTTGATATTGCTAAAGAGGGTTATGTTAACCTATTGCCGGTACAGCAAAAAAACTCTAAAGATCCCGGTGACAATAAGGACATGATGCAAGCTCGGCGCACGTTTTTACAAGCCGGTTGGTACGAACCTTTGGCCAAAGCTGTAGCCGATATATTAGCCGGTATTAATCCACGTTTATTGCTTGATTTAGGCTGCGGCGAAGGTTACTACACTGGACAAATAGAAACGGCGTTAACAAAAAGCCAAGTTTATGGCGTCGACATTTCTAAAACGGCTGTTAAATGGGCGGCTAAAGCCTACCCGAATATTAACTTTAGTGTCGCCAGCGCGTATCAACTGCCGTTTGCAGAGCAGAGCTTTGATGCCGTAGTACGTATTTATGCACCATCAAAAGCCGAAGAGTTAGCTCGTGTGATAAAGCCTGAGGGCCATTTATTAACAGTGGTGCCCGGGCCAAGGCATTTAATTGAGATGAAACAAGCTGTTTATGCGAACGTGCAATTACATAGCGATGCGATAGCACCAATTACTGGCTTTACGCATTTAAAACGAGAACGCTTGCAATTTCAGCTGCAGTTTAAACACGCTGATGACGTATTAGCCTTGATACAAATGGTGCCTTTGGCATGGAAGTTTACCGCTGAACAAAAGCAGCAGTTTGCCGATACGGTACCGCTGATCAGCGTCGATTTTCTGATCGATGTATATCAAAAGACAACTCAGTTATCTTTGTAAAGCCAACTTACCCAGTGCCAATAAGCGAGAACCGACTTGCTCTAAGCCAACCGTTGAAGGCATGGATGCCTGAAACGAGCCCCCATGGATGGGTTTACGGCGTGTTGGCGTGAGCAACTCGGTTCGTTAACCTAACTAGTCAGCATTAGCCTTTAACTGGTCTTTTTTGTCTTGCTGCTGTTGATGAATGGCTGTTAATACACCTGACCAAAAGTACGTACCTAGCTCGTTAATTAAATTAGATTCGGCATTCATTAGCATGACCAAACCGAGCTGATGCTCGCGCGAATACGCTATTTCCGCCCGAAAGCCTTGCACCCAGCCACCGTGGTAAATTAATTCGTCTTGGCCAAACTGATATACCCGCCAACCTAAAGCATAATGGGCATCAGTTAAATAACGTCGCCATTCTTTACGACGCAAATCACGACGGGTTTTCACCCGTTTTTTAGTAATAGTTTTTAATAATTCTTCAGATAATACCTTAGGGTTATGGCCTAACTGGGCGATTAACCAATAGCCAAGATCAATAGCGCTGGCGTTAACACCTGCCGCTGGACTGAAATGATAATAACTCTCGGCAACCTTAGTTGGGTGCCATTTACCTCGGGCTCGCACATGCGGCATGGCACGATTTTCTGTACTAAAAAATCCATCTAGCCCTACCGATGCCGTGGGTAACTGTAACGGCTTTATAATGCGTTCTTCTAATAATTGCGCGTACGTTTTTTTTGTGGTTTTTTGAATAACTTGATCAATTAAGCTAAACAGTACATTTTGATAACCGTAGCACTGTCCGGGGTTACATAGCGGATCGATTTTACTAAATTGCGGTAAAATTTTATCAAGCGGCACGTTAGCTTCTATTAGGTTATCGTAGGCATTGGCCATTACGCCGGTACTTTGCGATAACAAATGCTCAAGTGTAAGCTGGCTATTGTATTTCTTTGTTTTAAAAGAAAAATCAGGTAAGTATTTTACCAGCTTGTCGTCCCAGTTAAAGTTACCTTCGCTGGCCAAAATACTGGTTAAGCCACCAGCAAAAGTTTTTGATACTGAAGCAATACGAAACACGGTATTGGCGTCAACCAATTCAGGTAGGCCTTTTTCCCTTACACCAAAACCGGCAGTAGCAATAATTTTATTACCTTGCACAATGGCATAAGCTCCGCCAGGAATATCTTGCTCGCTAAGTTTACCGGCATAGTATTGATCAAAGTCGGCGATTAGCGCAGCAAGTTCATTTTCCCCCTGCGCTATAGCGTCATCATCGCTGGCCTGAGCAAAGCCATTAAATGCCAAAGCTAGCACTATAAAAAAAAGCGGTTTCATGTTGACCTTGCTTCTGTTGGCATTAATCTAAGTCGTCCAGTAAATCATCAAATACGTCTTCGTCAATATCAGGCTCTGGCGGTTGTGGTGGGTTGCCGTCAAACACTTTAAATTGTTGATACTGAAAATATGACTCTTTAATAAAGGCATAAGGGTCTAGCGATTCATCTAACATATTTTCCATCGACATTAACTTTTCACGACCATCAAGTGCCGCGATAGCACCGCGCGCTATCGTCAGCGGCGCATTTAACAATGCTAATGGAAAATACAAATTATCGACTACTTTACCTGTGGTATCGCGCACTGTGGTAGGGCCAAGTGCAGGTAACATGAGGTAAGGCCCATTACCTGCGCCCCATACGGCGAGTGTTTGGCCAAAATCTTCGTCTTGTTCGACTAAGCCTATTTTTGTCGCCACATCAAATAAGCCAAATATACCCAAGGTGCTATTAACCAAAAACCGCCCCGCGCTAATGGCGGCACTTTGCGGTTTAGCTTGCAGGGCGCCGTTTAAAAAACTGGCTGGTTCGTTCAAATTGCTGGCCACATTCACTAAGCTTTTGCGCGCAGGTTTAGGCACCACAGCCATATAGCCGACGGTTACTGGCCGCAAAAAATATCGGTCTAAAATATCATAGTTGAAATCCCAGAACGGCCGGTTAATGGTTTCTAGTGGATCACGGTTATCAACGTAACGCTGCTGGGGTGCATTGTTAGCCTCTTGCGCAGGTTGTGCCGGTTTGCTGGCACAACCAACTAATACTGAGACAATTAAAACTAGGGCTAATTTAAATAGTGAAAGCCGCATATTAGGGTTCCAAGGTTAAAGAAATAGTAAGGCTTTGCTGAGTAAACTGTAAAGTATCGGACACGGTTTGAATATCGCCAGGACGCTGTTCAACAGTGCCTGACAATGACATACGTGCTACAACCTGAACCTGATCAGAATTGGCTAAGCTCCACCCGGCTTGCATGGCCATTTGCTCTGTAAGTTGCAGTTCTACCTTGCCTTCAGGTAAGGGAATACGCTGCACGGCTAGCGGCAAGGCCGCGCCATCTACCGCTCGGGCGAATAAAAACAAACTGGCGTCTGGGTTAGCTTGCTTTAGCTCAGGTGCAACGTTTAAACGTACGTTAATAATACGCCCAGCCACTTCAACTTTTACGCCGAGTTCTTTTAAGCGCTGCTGCACCGCACTGTAGCGCGGATCGTCTTGGGGTAATTGCGTTAATAACAACTGCCATGCACTCGTTGCTTCGGCGAGATCGCCTTTTTCATAGGCGATCAACGCCATTAACGATAACGCATCGCTATTTTTTGGCTCTTTAGTTAGTATTTTCGCTACTGCTCGTCCAGCTCTAGCCAAGCTAGCGTCATCGGCCAGCAAAATGAGTGCCTGCGCATAGCTAAGCAATAACGGCGTACGTTCTGGAGTTAAACGCAGCGCGCGCTCAAAGGCAGCAACCGCTTGCTCTACCGCGCCCTGTGATAAGCGAATACGGCCAAGTAACATCCATGCTACCGCATCATCGCCCTCTTTTGCTAAACGCGTGCGAAGCGCTAGTGCAAACCATTCAATTTCTTGCTCAGATAATGGCTCGCCTTGGTTTGATAGCGCCCGCTCACCATACTGCTTTAGGTTTTGCTGTGCTTGTTGCCAGTCAGCTAGCTGTTGGTAATGCCCGCTGAGGCTATAAATTGCACCAACCAGCACTGCAACAATAACCAGCAACACGGCCGGCAATTGCCAGCTTGGTTTGGCTGACAAAACTGCGGCTGACTGTGTTTTCTGCAAAAACTGGCTTTTTAACTCTTGGGCTGCACTATCAAAATCTTGCTCGGCTAGCTCACCGCTATCTCTTGCTAAGGCTAATAGTTGTAACCGCTCTTCAAATAATTGGCTTGGTGTTTGCTGGGGTAAATTAGCCGCACGTCTAGGCCAAAATAAACATAGCGCAGTGAACAACAACATGCATAAAGCGGCAATTAAAACAGGCCAAATCATGGTTTTTTACTCCGGTAACGGGCGATAAGCTGATCAAGCTCGGCCTCTGACGTAGGTTGTACTGCAGCATCTGAACCAATAGTTTGACGAGAGCGACGCACAATACCCGTAACCAATAATGCCAATAAAACCAGTAACGGCAGCAACCATAACCACAAGGTGTAGCGATTAACCGGTGGAATGTAATGCACAAAATCGCCATAGCGATTAATCATATAATCGAGTATTTGTTGCCGACTTTTACCTTCGCGAATTAACTGATAGGTTTTGCCTCGCATATCAACAGACACCACGGCGTGCGAGTCGGCAATATTTTGGTTTTGGCACTGCGGACAGCGTAACTCTGCAGTAAGTTGCTGATACAATTGGCGTTGCTGTTCGTTATCAAACTGCAATACTTCTTGGCTATAGGCATTAACACTGCTAAACAACACCCAGCAGAATAACGCGAATAAACTGAGTAAGCGCATTATGGCGTTCTCCACTGCTGATATAACGGCGCCAGTTTACTGCGCCACACCACAGGATTAATATCGCCAATATGATGCGCTCGCACTATGCCGTTAGCGTCAATAATAAAGGTTTCTGGTGCGCCACTAACGCCAAGATCGAGCGACAAGCTGCGCTTAATATCGAGCATATTAAATTGGTAAGGATCGCCTTGTTGCGTTAATTTTTGCTGTACGTCTTGCTGTAATACCGCAAGATTAAACGGTGCATCAAAGGTGGGGTCACGCGGCAGTTCATAATACAGCCCAACAATTTTTACGCCCTGCTTACGCAATTCGGCTAGATAACCCAGCTCAGCGTTACAGGTAGGACACCAAGTGCCCCAGACGTTTAATAAATAGGTTTCGCCTTTTAGTTTTTCTGGCGTCCAGATTTTTTTTGGCTGCATTAAATCAGCCAAGGCAAAATCAGGTAAGGCTTTGTTTAAACTGGCTGACTCGCGCTCACGCGGATCAGAAAACAGTCCACTAAGTAAAAATAGCGTTAACGCCAAAAATGCAACTAAGGGTACATAAAACAGCACTTTACGCATCAGCTACTCCCGCTACTGTTGCATCAGTCGTTGTCGTTTTTCGCCGATAACGTTTATCGGCCAAAGCTAATAGTGCACCTAGCGCCATTAACAGACCGCCGAGCCAGATCCAACGCACAAAGGGTTTTACTTGAATACGCAGTGCCCAAGCACCACCGGGTAACTCTTCAGCTAGCGATACATAAAGATCACGGCTTAAACGCGCATGTACCGCAGATTCGGTCATTACCGTACGTTGAATACGATAAAAGCGTTTTTCGGCGTGTAAATGGGTAACAAATTGGCCATTTTGCCGTACATCTAGCTCAGCAGCTTGCCCGCCATAGTTAGCACCATTTAAATCGTACACATCGGTTAGTGTAAACTCATAGCCGGCCACTGTGGCGGTATCACCTTCTAGCATGCGAACATCGCGCTCGGTGGTATAGGTTTTGGTCATAGCAACACCGATTACCAGTACCGCAAAACCGATATGCGCCAAGGTCATACCATAGTGGCTCGCATTAAGTTTAGTGATGCCTTTACCAATAGAACCAAATTGACGCAAGCGCAGCACCACCTCGGCTAAGGCGGAAATACCCACCCAAGCACCTAACAACATGCCAAGTAAGGCCAAGTTTGCTTGCACGCTTTGCATGCTAGATAACACGCCCAGAGCAATAGCTAATGCGGCTATTGCCACTAAGCTAAGCGGACGCATTAATGGCATAACCTGCTGTTGTTTCCAACGTACCCAAGGGCCTAAGCCGAGTAAGAGCGCAAAGGGGATCGAAAGATAATAAAACATTTGATTAAAAAATGGTTCACCAATAGAAATAGAACCTAAGCCCAACTCTTTATGAAATAGCGGAAACAAGGTGCCTAAAAACACGATTAAACAGGCAGTAAGCAAAAATATATTATTGCCCCACAGCAGCATTTCACGAGAGAACAACTGATACCTAGCTTGGCTACGCACTGAATTCATCCGACGGCCATAGAGCAGCAATGAGCCACCCACTACCAGCAATAAAAACACTAGCAAATACAAACCGCGACCAGGATCGGTAGCAAATGAATGCACCGATACCAGCACACCGGAACGCACTAAAAATGCACCGACTAAACTTAAGGCAAATGCCGCTAACGCCAATAATACGGTCCAGCTTTTAAAGGTGCCGCGCTTTTCAGTTACCGCTAAACTATGAATTAACGCCGTACCAACTAACCAAGGCATAAAAGAGGCGTTTTCAACCGGATCCCAAAACCACCAACCGCCCCAACCCAATTCGTTATAAGCCCACCAGCTACCTAGCATAATGCCAAGGGTTAAAAACAACCACGCAGCCAGCGCCCAAGGCCGAACCCAACGCGCCCACACACTGTCGAAACGGCCGCTCATCAGCGCCGCGATAGCAAAGGCAAACGCCACAGCAAAACCGACGTAGCCCATATACAACATGGGCGGGTGCATAATCATGCCGAAATCTTGCAATAATGGGTTAAGGTCGCGCCCTTCTACCGGAAAGAACGGTAAACTGCGCAAGAATGGGTTAGACATAAACAAGGAAAAGGCAACAAAACCCGCACTGATTAAACCCAAGATACCCAGTATGCGCCCCTGTAATAACAAGGGTAATGCTTTAGAAAACTGCGCTACCAACGCTGTCCAAAACGCCAACATTAATACCCATAGCAACATTGAGCCTTCGTGAGAGCCAAAACTTGCGGTAACTTGGTAATACCAAGGCAAAGTAGAGCTGGAGTTTTGTGCCACGTTAATAACGGTAAAGTCGTTATTACAAAATGCATACACTAATGCGGCCATTGCCACTAAAGCAAAAGCAAACTGACCAAACGCCAACGGTTTAGCCAACAGCAGCAAACGCTGATTAGCTGTAAAGCTGCCCAGCAGTGGCACTACTGCCAGCAGTAACGATAAGGCAAAAACAAAGGTAAGCGCCAGCTGTCCGGCTTCAACTATCATTTAGTATGATCCTTGCGTCGGTTTATTTGTGCTGGCATCAAGCTGTGACGGCGGCACATGTTTAATTCCTTTCATCGCCTCAGCAACTTCTGGTGGCATATATTCTTCGTCGTGCTTGGCTAATACTTCGTTGGCTTCGATGGTAGTGGCGTCAACTAGTGTACCCTGCGCTACTATGCCTTGGCCCTCACGAAACAGATCAGGCAAAATACCTTTATAAGTAACATGCACTAACGGCCCAGTGTCGACTAAATCAAAGCTCACTTGTAACGAATTAGGATCACGCTTTACTGAGCCGACAACTACCATGCCGCCAATACGCAAGCGCTGGCCGATTTGCGGTTTAACCTTGTCATTGCCCAATCCATCGATTAATTGCGATGGCGTATAAAACAAATCAATATTTTGCTGTAATGCGTATAACATTGCACCAACGGCACCGGTTAACAGGGCAATGACCACGAGGATAGCGAGTAAACGTTTCTGACGTCTTGGCTGCATTATTTTGTTTGCTCCTGATATTGCTTCACACGTTGCTCGCGCGCCAACCTTGATTGCAGTTGACGTTTAAATTGTTTTTGTTGGTAATGGCTATAACCCGTTAACGCTACTAATAACAAATAAGTAATGCCAAACGACAACCAAACAAATAACGCATAGCCACCCATATGCCAAAAATCGGCCATTGACTGAAAATACATCTATTGTGCCTCCACAAGGTTTTTTACCCAGGGTCGGTGTTGCTCATTTAACAAAATGGCGGTGCGTAAACGCAAGCACACCAACGCTAGCATAATGACTTTGAATGCCAATATGCTAATAAGCAACGGCCATAACATACTGGGGTCAATTGACGGCTTGGCAAACTTGGTAAGAGACGCGCCCTGGTGCAAGGTGTTCCACCATTCTACCGAGAAATGAATAATAGGCAGATTAATAACGCCAACAATAGCCAGTAAAGATGCTGCCTTAGCGCCCGTTTGCCGGTCTGAAAACGCGCCACTTAATGCAATGACCCCGAGATACAAAAATAATAAAACTAGCTCTGATGTTAAACGTGCGTCCCATACCCACCAAGTACCCCACATGGGTTTACCCCAGGCCATACCGGTAATTAATGCAATGGCGGTATATATTGCACCAACAGGAGCAATCGCTAGTACTGACCACTGCGCCACCTTTATTTGCCAAACCAAGGCAATAAAAGCAGCAATAGCCATAGCCGAATAGGTGCCCATCGACATAATGGCTGCAGGTACATGAATATGAATGATGCGATAGCTGTCACCCTGCTGATAATCAGCGGGTGTAAAGGCCAAGCCCCAGATATTACCCACTAGCAATAACACGACGCCAAGGGCGATTAACCAAGGATAAAAGCGACCGCATAGCTGGTATACGGTTTCTGGCTTAGCATAAGGGTGCAACCATTTAAACATATCAGCTCACATTCAATTTTAATGCGCCAATCACCGCTAGCGGGATCAGTGCCAAAGCAAATAACAACATCGCTAACATAATTGCTAGCTGTCCATGATACGACATACCCGTTGTGGCTGCTTCCATTGCTGCACTAGCAAAAATAAGTAGCGGAATATACAGCGGCAAAATAAGCAGTGCCAGTAAAATGCCGCCTTTATCGGCGGATACCGTAAGCGCTGCGCCCATAACCCCAAGCAGGCTAAGTAATGGCGTACCTAGCAATAAGGTAAAGAGCAACGCAACAAAACCGGCAGCATCGATATTAAGTAACAAGGCAACTACCGGTGACAACAACACCAAAGGCAAACCGGTGCTTAGCCAATTAGTAAACAGTTTAGCCAGCACAAAACTCAATAACGGCTGGCGCGCCGCAACGAGTTGTTCAATAACCCCATTTCGATAATCATCTTTAAATAAGCGCTCGGCTGCTAACAGCACGCTGAGTAAGGCGGCAATCCAAACGATACCGGGTGCCATTATACGCAGTAAATTAGGCGATGGGCCAACGCCCAACGGAAACAAACAGAGCACGATAACAAAAAATAACAACGGATTTAGCCAGTCTGCTTTTTGTCGGGCTAATAGCCTGAGCTCACGTTTAATAAACTGCCCTAGCATTACCATCGATATGCCAACTCTAATTTGCTTTGATGCACAAAGGCCACGCTTAAACTTTGGTGTGTGGTAAGAATAATAGCGCCACCTTGTTGCAAGTGTGCGAAAAAGTGTTGTTGCAACATCACGATAGCGACTTGGTCTAGTGCCGTAAAGGGTTCATCTAAAATCCATAATTGGCAGTTAGTAAACCATAATCGCGCCAAAGATACGCGCCGCTGCTGGCCTGCTGACAACATACGACAAGGCACATCTTCTAAACCTGCTAAACCCAAGGTTGCCAACAACGCAAAGTCATCTGCTGGGGCAATACCGGAGGCCGCGCGCCAAAAGCTAATATTTTCTAAAGCCGTTAATTGTTCATGAATACCACTATGGTGGCCGATATAACATAAGTTAGCGGCGTAATCAGCGTACACTTTGGCTATAGGTTGTTGTAGATAATATAAACTGCCATCGTCGGCTTGAGCTAGCCCAGCTAAAATGCGCAATAATGAGCTTTTACCCGCGCCATTTTTACCGGCAATCTGTAATAGTTCACCGCTACGCACGCTAACATCAAGCTGTTCAAACAGCACACGATCTTGGCGAATACAGGACAAAGCAGTACCCTGCAATATAATTTGGCCAGCGCTAACAGCAAACGTTTGTGGTTTAATCACTAAGCTCTAACTATCGACAACAGTAAAAATTGGCCGCATATTACCATATAGACGACATAATACGAACGTGGTTATGTGATAAAGTAACAAAAAACGAGCAAAAATATGAACCAGATTAATCTGGATAAACTACTACAACTGGCGCCAAGCGGCAAAGCAGATACCGCTACATTGAAATTAGTGGTTGCTCAGGTCTATCAGGGACAGATTCAACAACTTAGTGGTGGCGGTTTTGGTCTACAGGTGCCTTCTGCGCAAGGCGCGCTGCAAATTACTTTACCTGCGTCGGCTAACATTACATTGCAGCAATTAGTACAACAAGCCAGCCCTGAGGCGATAAAAACCGGGCAGTTAGCCGCACTGCAAACTAACTTACCGCCTCGCTTGCCGGTGCAGGTACAGTTTCAGCCGCTAGCTAATGGCAATATTGAGCTGAATATTCAAACGGTTGCCAAAGCTATTACGCTCAATATACCGCCCGAGCAGTTGCGTCAGTTATTACTGGCGGCTTATAGCGCAAAAACCGCAACGACACCAATGCGCAGTGCAGATAGCAGTATTAGCGCGCTATTAGTTACCGCAAAAATACCCCTAACGGCAAATAACACGTTAATTCAGTTGCCTGCATTAGCGCCATTAGCCTTATCGGGCAAAGCTCAGGCTAATTTAGCGCAGTGGTTAGGCGTGAGCCAATCAAGCCAATTTACTGTTGCCTTACAACTTAAAACCAGCGACAAAGGGGTTGAGCCTAACGTGTTACAGCCGACAAGCCAAGGCCAACAACCTGGCACCGCAATGCTTGATAAACCGCAGCAACAAGCCTTGCTACAGCAATTAATTAAGGTATTTAACCAACAGCCGGTAAATACCGCCGGCAGTAACCATCCTATTCTTAATGCGGTAAAACAGCTGGGCATTGCTCCGCCTGGTGCCTATCAATTACAGTTGCAAGCTAACAGCTCAGGTAGTCTTGCTCAGTTGCAATTGCTGCCACAAAAAGACCAATTGCAGTTAGCCGTATTACCTGAAGACAGTAATCGGCCCCTGCAGTTTATTAGCCGAACAGCGCAAAATACGCCAACCACAACAGCAGGTGCAGCTAGTGGTTTTTTATCTGCCGCGACAGTACAACAAGCGTGGCGACATTTGTTACCCTTATTGCCACAAAAAGGCGATCTGCTCACGGCATTACCAGAGTTGCCCGAGCAGGTACAACAGATATTACAACTCGTTCGCCAAAGCCAACCCGATGGCAGTAAAGTGCTAACGTTAAACCAACTCGCACCACAACTGCAAAGCCTACTGCAATTTCAGCCGCTGCAAAACAATGCCAATGTTCAAACCAGTGGTGGCACATTAGCCGTCGCAATACAGCTATTGTTGGGGCATTTATTGCAAAAACCGCTTAGCGCAGCACAGCAACCTGCAAACCAAAAGCTACTGCAATTAGTAAACTCATTAGAGCCGAGCCAAACAAGTAGCTTATTGCGGCAGTTAGCGGGCCATAGCGGCGCATTACAACAAAGCCAATTAGCAACCTTAGACAGTAATCAGAGCGCACAGCAGAATTTACTGTTACAACTGCCACTGCAGCAAGGCGAGCATTCGGTTTTTAGTCAAATACAATTAGAGCAACGTGAAGCGGACGGCAAAGAAACAGGGGAAAAGCAAACCCAGTGGCAATTAACCATGCGCTTTGACTTACAGCAGCTAGGGCCGTTATTGGTTGTCGCAAAACTACAGCAACAACAATTGCAACTGCAGTTTTATACCGAACAAACCGCAACGAAGCAGTTAGCGGATAAGTTTTTACCCTTACTGAAAGAGCGCTGTAATATGCAAGGTTTAATAGTAAGTGAAGCTGACTGTGTGTTGGGTAAAATTCCCGAAACCCTGCTGCCGCGCGCCAACAGCTTACTTGCGGTTAAAGTATAGGGATCAGCTATGACAGAAAATAAGCAGCAAAAAACCGCCACTGCACTGCAGTACCAAGGTAAACAAGCTCCAACGATAACGGCAAAAGGCCACGGTGAGCTGGCAGACGATATTGTGGCCCTCGCCCGTGAGCATGGTATTTTGGTACATCAAGATGATGAGCTTAGCAAATTGCTTAGCCAACTAGAACTGGGCGAGCAAATACCCAAAGAATTATATATTGTGATTGCCGAGCTAATTGCATTTTCTTATGTGTTACAGGGTAAGTTTCCGGAAAACTGGCACAATATTCATCAGCGTATTGATTTTAAAACGTAAAATAGCGCTTATAACTGCTTTTGCTGGTGCAGGTTAAACAACAGTTCCGCTTCAGCCCGCGGCAATTCACATTCACGCATTATTTCTTCTAGATCTGCGCCTAACTGCACCATCTTCATCGCTCGGCTATAAATTTTTGATTCAGGATCAGTAAGCTCTAACGCTTGCTGCTTATCGGCAAGCTGTTGCATATCGGCACTTAGCTGACTATTAAGCTGAGCTAAGCCGGCATCTAGTTGCAATACGCGCTGGCCAACACCAATAACACCCGCCCGTAGCTCTTCAAGCTCATGTTTACCATGTTCTTGTTGCTGCGCGCTAAATTCAAGCCGCTGTTCTAACGCGGCTAATTGTGCCACAACATTTTTGCGTAGCTTGGCGAACCACAGATATATAACTAGCATAAATGCCAGTAATAATACTGCCTGAATTATTACACCAAGCCACATAGTCATTCCTAGAGCGACGTTACTTCGTCCCACTCTTCATCATTGAGGAGTTTATTTAGATCAACCAGAATTAACAGTTCGCCTTCACGGTTAGATACCCCTTGAATAAAGCGCGCACTTTCTTCTGTGCCTACATTTGGCGCGGTATCAATTTCTGACGATTTTAAGTACACCACTTCGGCAACGCTATCTACCAAAATACCGATAACTTGTTTTTCTGCTTCAATAATAACAATACGCGTATTATCCGTTACATCGGCTGGCTCTAAACCAAAACGTGAACGGGTATCAATAACCGTAACCACGTTACCGCGTAAATTAATAATACCTAATACATAATCAGGTGAACCTGGCACGGGTGCAATTTCGGTATAGCGCAGTACTTCTTGCACCTGCATTACGTTAATGCCGTAGGTTTCATCTTGCAATTTAAAAGTAACCCACTGCAACACGATGTCTGCGGCGTCATTCTTTTTAACTGACTGCTTGGTTAAATTACTCATGCACAGCTCCTGTATAAATACCTTTTCCGCTTAAGCACTGATATCCAGACCGCGGTTTAATAAATCTATCATAGCGTCAACATCAACTAATACACACATATGTTTTTTGATTAAGCCCGCCATCCAAGGTCTTTTACCCTCAGCTTCGCGCCACTTTACATCGTCTTGTTCTAAAACATAGGTATTAATTAATGTTTCGCAGCATAAACCCCAGTTACTGCTACCCAGCATAATAACATACTGATAGTTTAGCTTTTGCTGTAAGGTTTCGTCATATTTTTCTGGCATAACCCAACGAGCGGTATCCACCGTGTTTATTTTCTGTTCGCGGTACAGCATTACGCCTTTAAACCATTCCGGTTTACCAATCAGGCTATTCACTTTACCTAATTGATGAATACCACCGAGTTCCTTTAAAGGTACTGCTATTTTTAACCCAGCAACGTCAAAAAATAAGGCTTGAAATTTGCCTTGTCGATAGTCTTTTTGCTCAGTTGCAACAGATACTGTTGGTACTTCTGCCGCCGCAATGCGTTGGGTTACAGGCACATCTCGTTGCTGTAAGTGCTGTGCTTGTTCTACTTGTACAAATTTCGCTTTAAGTGTAGCTAACGCCGCGGCATCGGCAGCCACTTCAGTTTTAGCTTCAATTTTTTGTGCGGCTATTGGTTCAGCTGGCACTATGGTCGCTTGGGCTAACAACTCATTAAGTTGCTGCTTTTTTTCTTCTTCCAGCATTAACGTTTCACTGGGATCTTCGTCAACCAACAAAGCGGATAAATAATGCTGCATCACTTTTTGACTGGCGATTAAATTACTCATGCCGACTCCGGCGCCTGTTGCAGTAAATAGGTCAGTAAGGTGTTGTAGGCAAATACACCGCGTGAGGCCGAGGCAAATTCACTCGGCGGCGTTTGTGCTAAACTTGCGTCGCGAAACTTAGTGTCGACCGGAATTACCGCAGACCAAACTTTATCTTGATACTTTGCTTTTAACTCTTTGTAGGCTTCTAATGAGGCTTTAGTTCTCTTGTCATACATAGTTGGAATAATAGTGTAGGCATAGTCTCTTTTTTGCGACGTGCGCATTAATGCTAAGGTCGCAATCATTCGTTCTAAGCCCTTTAATGCCAGAAACTCGGTTTGCACAGGAATAAGCAAACGATCACAAGCCGCAATAGCATTGACCATTAACACCCCCATTACTGGAGGGCAGTCAATGACGACATAATCGTACTCTTTTTCGATTTTAAGTAAGGCCTTTTTCAGCATTAAACCCATGCCACCCTTATTACCTAGCGAGCGATCGAGTGTGGCTAAGGCCATTGATGAAGGCAAAATGTCTAAATTGTCCATGCCACTTGGGCATAATGACTGCAAAATCTGTTCGCTGGTAATATCTTTACCACGAATAAAAATGTCGTAAACGCTAACTTCTAACTCTTCAGCGTCAATGCCAAAATAATAGGTTAGCGATGCGTGCGGATCGGTGTCTACCAACAAAACCTTGTAGCCGCGTTGGGCTAATAAGCCACCAAGCGTAACGGTAGTAGTCGTTTTACCCACACCACCTTTCTGATTTGCTACTGTCCAAATAACCACTTCAAGGTTCCTGTTGTTCTGGAGACTTTATGTCAGTATTGTCTTCTCGTGTGGTGATACGAATACCGCCACCGGGCAAAGCAATAACTTTTATACTGCCATCTTTTTGCGATACTTGCTCTAATTGTCGCTGTAATGCCGCGTTTTCAGTCGAACTATCTATCTTAGGTTCGTTACTAGCTTGGTTAGCGAAATAACCAAAACGCGATATCGCAATCACCACTTTACGATTAGCCGCTCTACCTTGAATACTGTCGTTTGCGTTAAACGGATAATACTGACCATAACCTTCTATTGCTAAACGCTGAGGAGTGGTGCCTTGCCGCTCCAGTAACCTAAGTACAGAGGTAGCACGGCTTACCGAGAGCTCCCAATTTGAGGAGAATAATTCATTATTAATGGGCTGATCATCGGTATAGCCGCGAACACGAATAAAATTGGTAATGGGGTTAATAACCTTGGTAATTTCCGCCAATAATGTTTGCGCCGATTGCGTAGCAGTAGCACTGCCGCTAGCAAATAATAAACCACTGCTTAATTCGATAGTTAGCCAATTTTCGTCCTGCTGCAGCTTAACTAAACCTTGTTCTAGTAGATTTGCCAGCGCCTTAGTTAATTGTTGCTCTACAGACTGCAATGGGCTGCCAAGCTTATGTTGGGTAACATCCGACAATTGCGTTGCGTCGGCCAATAGCGTTGGCCCTTTTGCTGGTTCTAAAGACGTGCCGTACAGATCGAGCTCACTTTGTGGTACTGGTGTTGTTAGTACGGATAGCCCTTGTTTGCCAGTACCAGAATGCTCAGGCGTTTCAAATATTTTCGTTAAACTATCCGCTAACACACTGTACTTTTCTTCTTTAACAATGGACATGGCGTATAACACTACAAATAGCGCAAACATTAAGGTCATATAATCGGCATAAGAAACCAACCAGCGATCTAGCTGTTCTGGCTCTACATGCGAATGTTTTTGCTTATGGCGGTACATGTGTTTTACCCCGGATGATAAGCCGAAAGCTTACGCTCTATATTGCGTGGGTTTTCGCCATAGGCAATAGACACCAACCCTTCAACAATAAGCTCGTGATACAACGTACGCTGATGCACTAAATTCTTTAATTTGTTACCAACAGGTATAAATACTAAGTTAGCAAAACCCACACCATAAATGGTGGCAACAAAGGCGGTGCCAATACCTAACCCTAATAGTTCAGGGTCTGAAATGTTCGACATAGCTTGAATTAAACCCAATACCGCGCCAACGATACCAATAGTGGGGCTATAACCACCCATAGCATCAAAAATACGTGCTCCGCGTAATAACCGTTCGCGCTCAAGTGTTAACTCCGCATCCAGTGTATCTTGCAACGCTTTTGGCTCTACCCCGTCGACTAACAAATTTAAACCACGATGTAAAAATGGATCCCGCTCGGCCAAGGCATCGTTTTCTAAGGCTAAAAAACCATTACCTCGCGCGGCACCGCCCCAATGCACAATGCGTTCAGCAGTATGTTGCAGTGGTAAATGATCGGCGCGTATTACCCATGGCAGCATTTTTAGGCCAAGTTTAAATTGTGCTGAAGGTGTTTGCAGCATTACCGCACCCACGGTGCCGCCGACAACGATTAAAAACGCAGGAAAGTGCAACAACGTGGCAAGGCTACCGCCCTCAATAACAAAGCCACCGGCGACAGCCAATATAGCCAGTAAAAAACCACTAATTGCCAGCTTATCCATGCGTTACTTCCGTTATCAAACGTCCGGCGACGTCATTAAGACTTACCTCAACATCCATTAACCCTGCAGCGGCAATAGCTTGAGGCATGCCATATACAACACAGCTGGCTTCATCTTGGGCCCAAACTTTTGCCCCCACTTGTTTTAGTAATCTAGCACCTTCGCGTCCGTCTGCGCCCATACCCGTTAATACAATGGCTAGGACTTGATCGCTAAATACTTTTGCAGCGGTAGCAAAGGTAATATCAACACTGGGTTTAAAGGTAATGCGTGGTGAGTCGTCTTCTTTAATGCGCAGTCTTGCCTCACGCTCGCTGCCTTCAATTAGCATTTGTTTACCACCGGGCGCTAAGTAAGCCACGCCAGGTCGAAGTACATCATTATCTTTTGCTTCACACACTTCAATTTTAGCTAACGTATTTAAACGTTGGGCAAAAGCACCGGTAAATGCAGCAGGCATATGCTGAATAAGGACAATCGGCAAAGGGAAGTTTTCTGGCAATGCTGTAATAATACGCTGCAACGCAACAGGGCCACCGGTTGAGGTACCAATAGCCACTAATTTGTACTGTTTACCACTGGCCTGAAATCGTGTCGAGCTGGTGCTGGTTACTCGCTCACTCAATTTAGGTCGCTCAAAGCTAGTACGGGTTAACGCTGGACGTTCGGCTAAACGCGCAGCGCTGCTGCTGTCAGGCCTTGGTGCAACAGTGCTGCTAAACGTTGCCCTACCAAGCTGACGCTTACGAGCTACCGCTTTTACTCTATCACGCAGTAATTGCCCCGCCTCATCTTTATCACGGGCAATATCTTCAAATTTTTTCGGCAGAAAATCTACTGCCCCAGCTTCTAACGCATCAAGGGTCGCCTTTGCGCCTTCATGGGTTAGTGAAGAAAACATTAAAATAGGAATACGTTGTTGCTGCATAATTTCACGGACTGCTGAAATGCCATCTAAAACCGGCATTTCAATGTCCATGGTAATTACATCAGGTTTAAGCGCTAAGGCTTTTTCAACCCCTTCACGGCCGTTATTGGCGGTGTCTACAACTTCTATATCGCCATCTTTAGTCAGAATTTCTGTTAGGCGGCGGCGAAAAAAGCTTGAATCATCAACCACTAACACCTTAATCGACATAGCGTTCTCTCTTTAGGCGTTGGCTTTATTGAAGCGGTCAAATTTAATTTTTGACTTCTTCGCGTAGTGTTTTAACAAGTTGGGTACGTCAAGAATTAGTGCTATACCACCATCTGAAGTAATGGTTGCGCCGGCCATACCTGGCGTGCCTTGCAGCAGTGCGTCAAGCGGCTTTATGACCACTTCTTCTTGACCAATTAGCGAGTCGACAACAAACCCGACTTGTTGGGTGCCAATTTGCACAATTACTACGTGGCCTTGCTCACGCCGACGTTTTTTATCTGAACCTTTAACTAGCCAATGCTCAAGGAAAAACAGTGGGATAGCTTTATTTCGCACGACAACGGTAAGTTGGCCATCTACCACGTTAGTTTTGTTTAAATCGAGATGGAAAATTTCACTTACACCAGCCAGTGGTAAAGCAAAAGTTTGTTTTCCTACCACGACCATTAAGGTTGGCAGTATAGCTAAGGTTAGTGGAACTTTAATTTCCAGCGAGGTGCCTTCACCCAATTTAGAGTGAATATGCACGGTACCGTTAAGCTGATTAATCTTGGTCTTTACTACGTCCATACCGACGCCACGACCTGAGATATCTGAAATTTGTTCTTTAGTTGAAAACCCTGGTGCAAAAATTAGATTAAACGCTTCGGTATCGGACATGCGTGCAGCAGCATCAACGTCAAGAATACCGCGTTTAATAGCGATACCTTTCAGCTTTTCTGGATCCATACCTGCACCATCATCTTGTATGGTTAACAAAATATGGTCGCCGGCCTGCTCTGCGGCGAGCCGCACTGTTCCTACCCGGGTTTTACCTGATTTTTGCCGCACATCTGGCATTTCTATGCCATGATCGACAGAGTTGCGCACTAAGTGCACTAGCGGATCGGCTAGGGCCTCAACTAAGTTTTTATCTAAATCGGTTTCTTCACCTTCGAGTACTAACTCTATGTCTTTTTGTAAAGCTCGTGCCAAATCTCGTACTACTCGTGGGAAGCGGCCAAATACTTTTTTAATCGGTTGCATACGCGTTTTCATTACCGCGCCTTGAATATCAGCGGTAACAACATCTAAGTTCGAAATGGCTTTGCTCATTTCTTCACTTTGTACGGTAGTCGACAAACTTACCAAGCGATTACGCACTAATACCAGCTCGCCAACCATATTCATAATTTGGTCAAGCCGCTTGGTATCTACCCGCACAGTAGTTTCTGCTTGGGCTGATTGCTGCGCCGCTGCCGCTTTGTCAGCTACTGGCGCAACGGGTGCTTTACTTTCTACCGGTTCGATTACCGCAGGTGCTCTGCTCGGTGCAGCAGGCTTAGTTTCCGCGGGTGTTGCCGCCGTAGCCTTAACTACGGGTGCATTGCCTTTACCGTGCAATTGATCGAGCAGCGCTTCGAACTCGGCATCATCAATTTCGTCGTTAGTTTTGCTATTATTTGTTACCGGAGCTTTAGGTGGTGTAACCGTTTTTTTCTGCTCAGCAGATTCCGGTATAAACGCCCCTTTGCCATGCAATTGATCTAGCATGGCTTCAAATTCATCATCGGTAATATCATCATTGCCGGCCGATGCAGCGGGTGTTACTGGTGAAGAAACGACAGGAGCTGCAGCTTTTTTACCATGCAGTTCATCCATCATTTTTTCAAATTCTTCTTCAGTAATTTCATCGATATTGCTGCTAGATGCCGGCGATGCTGATACCGGTGCAGCAACTTTAGCGGCTACAGGCTCAGCCGCTGCTGCCACAACGGGAGGCGCTCCAGCAGCTTCCGGATTACTGTAATAATGTAATGCATCTAACACCGCTGCCGAAGCAGGTGTTAATGGCTGACGGTTTTGTACTTCAACAAACATCGCATTAATGCTATCGAGCGACTGTAAAATAACGTCCATCAGCTCAGCGGTAACACGGCGCTTACCGGTACGAAGAATATCAAACACGTTTTCGGCGCCATGGCAGGCATCAACTAACTCGGTTAGTGATAAAAAGCCAGCGCCACCTTTTACAGTATGGAAGCCGCGAAAAATAGCGTTAAGTAAATTAGCATCGTCTGGATTATTTTCCAGTTCGACCAGCTGCTCTTGCAGTAATTCGAGGATTTCACCGGCTTCAACCAGGAAGTCCTGCAGTATATCCTCATCCATATCAAAGCTCATGCAAAAACACCTCTGTTAGAAACCTAAGCTGGATAACAAATCATCAACGTCATCCTGACCGCTGACGACATCATCACGCTCTGCTGCATCAATGATAGGCCCTTCGGCTTCATGCGCTTTGGGTTTACTTTTCACTGGTTTAGCGTCTGGTAATGCCGTAAGACTAGACTGACCAAATGCGGTTAATAGGCCGATTAAGCTTTCTTCAACTTCCCGTACTAACTCGATAACACGGCGCAAAATTTGTCCGGTGAGATCTTGGTAGTCTTGTGCCATTAACACGTCAGTAAGTAGCGAGTTAAGGGTACTAGAATTGCCACTCGCTTGGGTAAAAAAACTATCTAATGTATGACATAGCCCTTTAAACTCACCTAACTGCATTTGTCGTTGCATTAATTTTTGCCACTGCGGTTCAATTTTACCTAACTGCTGGCTTAATTCATCAGCAATAGGTAAACACGACTCAACAGCGTCCATAGTGCGATTAGCCGCTTGTTCCGTCATATCGATAACGTGAATTAGCCGCTTTTTCGCATCGGGGATATCTTCTTCGAGTAAATTACTTAACGATGGGTCAATTTGGAAATTTTTTAACGAATCGTGTAACTGACGGGTTAGCTTTCCTACTTCGGCAAATAGCTCTGAAG
Organism: Rheinheimera sp. D18; assembly: GCF_004345025.1. GTDB lineage: Bacteria > Pseudomonadota > Gammaproteobacteria > Enterobacterales > Alteromonadaceae > Alishewanella > Alishewanella metallidurans. The sequence continues at coordinate 2,135,649 of NZ_CP037745.1, forward strand.
ATCCAGGTACAGCAAGTTGCTGTACCATCTGGTTAGCGGTTTCGTGCTCACCCATTTCAAGCAGTTGCACTAATTCTTTAGCTTGCTCAAGAGAAATTAAAGGCGCCGTAATTGCGGACATGGCTACGCTCCTATGTCAGTTACGATTAGCCAATCCGTTCAAATACTTTAGCCAACTTCTCTTGCAAAGTTGCTGCCGTAAAAGGCTTTACAATATAACCATTCACTCCAGCTTGGGCCGCAGCAATAATTTGTTCTTTCTTTGCTTCTGCCGTTACCATAAGTACTGGAATTTGTTTTAGCTTTGCATCGGCTCGAATGGCACGTAGCAAGTCGATACCTTGCATACCTGGCATATTCCAGTCGGTTACGACAAAATCAAAATCACCATTTTGCAGCATAGGCAACGCTGTGCTGCCATCATCTGCTTCAGACACGTTTGTAAAGCCCAGATCGCGTAACAGATTTTTTATTATCCGTCTCATAGTTGAAAAGTCATCAACTACAAGAATTTTCATGTTTTTATCCAAAATCCCCTCCGGCGAGATATTACTGTTATCTCAGAATAGGTTACAACCAATCCTGCATTCTGGCTTTTAATCTGACCAATGCCTGACTATGGATTTGACTGATCCGAGACTCGCTGACATTCAGCACGGCCCCGATCTCCTTCAAGTTTAGTTCGTCATTATAATACAGCGAAAGCACTAATGCTTCACGCTCGGGTAAACTACTAATTGTTTTTGCTAAATCATGATGAAAACTCTCATGAGCTTGGTTTTCATACAAATGATCGCTATCAGAATCACCCGCTGTTACTAGAACATCTTCAGGTATACCAAGATCTTCTATGCCGATTATTCTACCACTACTAATATCACTTAACATATGATGGTATTCATCCAAAGATATATCAAGTTTTTCAGCAACTTCACTGTCTTTTATATCTCTGCTGTACAGTGCTTCAAGCTCAGCTATTGTTTCTGCTATTAACCGCGCATTACGATGTACCGAACGAGGTGTCCAATCACCACGGCGCATCTCATCGAGCATAGCACCGCGAATACGAATACCAGCAAAGGTTTCAAAGCTTGCGCCCTTGCTGCCATCAAAATTCTTTGCGGCTTCAATTAAGCCTATCATCCCTGACTGAATAAGATCATCAACCAACACACTGGCTGGCAAACGAGCCAACAGATGATAGGCTATTCGCTTAACTAAAGGCGCATGACGCTCGACCAGTTGCTGCATATAGTCAACACCGCCATAAGCTGCAATTTTTCTGCTCACACTCCCCCCCGATCAGCTTTAGGTTGTAACAACTGCTCCAGAAAAAACTCTAAATGCCCAGACGCTACTACTGGCAATGGCCATTTTACTGCCTTTAACGCTAAACCTTTAATTGCCATACTTGCTGGCGTTTTAGGAAACAGTTCGATAAACGCTTTTTGTTTCCGTGCCGCTTTACGTACGTTTTCATCATACGGAATGGTTGCAACCAGCTCTAAACTTACATCTAAAAAACGATCCGTAACTCGAGTGAGTTTGGCAAATAACTCTTGGCCTTCTTTTAAGCTGCGCACCATATTAGCGACGATCTTAAATTTCTCTACGCCGTGATCTCGGCTTAGAATCTTCATTAATGCATAAGCATCGGTGATAGATGAAGGCTCATCACAAACTACTACCATCACATCTTGTGAAGCTCGAGAAAAACTCAACACCATGTCAGATATACCTGCAGCGGTATCAACCAACAACACATCAACTGGCGTTTTTAATTCACTAAAGGCGCGAATAAGGCCAGCATGTTCGGCAGGTGCTAGCTCGGTCATACTTTGTGAACCAGAAGTGGCAGGTATAATTTTAATACCAAAAGGGCCGTCTATTATTACTTCGTCAAGTTCAGCCTCTCCGGCCAAAACATGAGATAAATTCTTTTCTACTCTAAGGCCGAGCATAACATCGCAATTTGCTAAGCCAAGGTCAGCATCTAGTACTAACACTCTTTTACCAAGCTGAGCCATCGACATGGCAAGGTTAAGGCTGACGTTGGTTTTACCCACACCGCCTTTACCTCCAGTAATTGATATTACTTTTACCATCTGCTTATTCATTTTTCTCAAGCCGCTGGCTTGATCATCAGTATTAACATGACTATGCATAGGTTCCATCCGCGCGGTTCACCTCGTTGTTATACCACTGATGAGCCGTGCCTGTTTGTGCAATTCGTAATTGTTCTGCGTGTTGCACCAGTTTTGGTGCATCAGCAACCGCTATATCTTCCGGTACTCGCTGGCCATTGGTTAAATAACTTACTGGCAGTGCGTTCGCAATAGCGACGTTAATAACTTCGCCCAAGCTCAAGCACTCATCAAGTTTGGTGAAAATACAACCAGACAAAGGAATACGTTTGAAATGTGTCACACTTTCTTGCATTACTCTTGCTTGTGCTGTGGCAGACAATACCAGATAACTTTTTATTTTAACACGACTATTGTGCATCAGGCTGGCAAGTTTCTCTGCTAAACGTACATCGCGCTGGCTCATGCCCGCGGTATCTATCAATATTAGTTTGCGTTGTTGTAACTGATTGATTAACAGCGACAGTTCATCGCTGTCTTTGGCCATTTTAACTGGACAACCAATAATACGTCCAAAGGTAGCTAATTGCTCATACGCGCCAATGCGATAGCTGTCGGTAGTAATTAACGCAACCTGATCGGCACCATGGCGTTTAGCAAACTCTGCAGCCAGTTTAGCGACAGTTGTAGTTTTGCCTACACCCGTTGGACCAACCAGTGCAACCACGCCACCGCGACGTAGTATATCATCATTAGTGGTACTTAGCTGGCCAGCCAGTAATTCTAGTGCGGCATCCCAAGCATCTGTGCTGTTTAGCTCTTCCGGCATAAAGCACGCTAACTGGTCAGCAACCTGTTCTGATAAGCCTAACTGTTGCAAGTTTTCAATAATTAGCGCGCGGATTGGTTCACGACGTGCTAGATCTTGCCACATTAAGCCAGACACTTGATGTTGTAATAATTGACGCATAGACAACATTTCATTGCGCATGGCGTCCATTTGTAGCTGTACTAATTTTGCTTGCTGATCTTGCTGTTTCGTTATTTCGCTAAGTTGCATTGAGCTAACATTAGCATTTGTGCCAGAATTTTGACGTTCAAACGCTGCAGCGCGCTGCGGCTCTTTTATCGGTGCAACCTTGGGTGTTGCCTGTTGCGAGCTAACCTGCTGTTTGATCATCTGGCGAGCCAATAACGCCTTTAGTGAATCCGCTGGGGCGTCGGCTTCATCATCAGCAACGGTTGCGGTAAAACGAGGTTCCGCCCTTGGTGCAGGCACAGGCGCGCTTTTAATGGCGGCTATCGGTTCATTATCTATAGCCGCAACAATTTCTACGCCTTCAGGCACTTTTTTATTTGACAGAATAATGGCGTCAGGGCCAAGAAACTCTTTCACCTCAGTTAAGGCGGTACGCATATCTTTTGCTACAAAGCGTTTAATTTTCATGAGTTTACTCCTAACTTGCCTGGCCAATTACGCTGACAATACGAATCTGTTTATCGTCGGGTATCTCTTGATAAGACAATACCCTAAGTCCTGGTATGGTGTACTTCACGAATCGTGCCATTACTGAGCGTAAAATTCCTGACGTGAGTAATACTGCACTATCGCCGCTTAATTCTTGGCTTTGGTGAGCCTCTTGTAACGACTGCTGAATGCGGTCGGCCAGCCCAGGTTCTATGCCTGCGCCATCATTCCCTGCAGCTTGCATTGATTGGTGCAGCATTTGTTCAAGTTCTGGCGCAAAGGTAATAACCGGTATTTCTACTTTGCTACCACCCACCTCTTGTACGATTAAGCGACGCAGCGCAATACGACAGGCCGCGGTGAGTACATCCACGTCTTGGCTTTTTGCACCGTATTCAACAAGGGTTTGTACTATGGTGCGCATATCGCGAATTGGCACCCCTTCATTTAGCAGATTCTGTAATACTTTAACCACAGTAGTTAGCGCCAAAGTGTCTGGCACTAAGCCTTCAACGAGTTTAGGTGAATGCTTAGCTAGCATATCAAGCAGGTTTTGTACTTCTTCATGTCCCAACAAGCTGGCAGCATTATTGGTTAAAATTTGGCTTAAATGAGTTGCCACGACCGTTGCGGCATCAACCACGGTATAGCCTAAGGTTTGCGCATGCTCGCGCTGGTCTTTGCTGATCCATACTGCATCTAGCCCAAACGCCGGGTCCTTAGTTGGTACCCCTTTTACTGTACCAAACACTTGGCCAGGGTTTATTGCCAGCTCATTATCATGGCGTAACTCACTTTCACCACTGGTTACACCCATTAACGTCATGCGGTAGCTATTAGGTTCTAAATCTAGGTTGTCGCGAATATGTACCGCTGGAATAAGAAAGCCTAGCTCTTGCGATAATTTTTTCCTTACGCCTTTAATCCGATTTAGTAACTCACCGCCTTGGGTTTTATCAACCAAAGGTATTAAACGGTAACCTACTTCAAGGCCAATAGTATCAACGCCTTGTACATCGTCCCAGCCAATTTCTTTTACCACATTGCTTTCAATTGGTGCCAAATCGGTACTATTACGGTTAAGTAGTTCGGCTTTAGCTTCGCCTTTGCGCTTATGCATCAAGTAGGCAGCACCACCAACTAGCGCGGCTAATGACAAAAACGAAAAATGCGGCATACCAGGCACTATGCCCATCATCACTAGTACGCCAGAAGACACGGCAAGCACTTGCACGTTACCCAGCTGAGCCGTCATCTGCTGGCCCATATCACCTGATTTATTCTGCCGTGTTACGATAATGGCAGTACCAATAGATAACAGCAGCGAGGGAATTTGTGCTACTAAGCCATCACCAATGGTAAGTAGTGTGTATATTTCCATGGCGTTGCTAAATGACAAACCATGCTGGATCATGCCGATAAATAAGCCGCCAACTAAGTTGATAACCAAAATAACAATACCGGCAATCGCATCGCCTTTTACAAACTTACTGGCACCGTCCATTGAACCGTAGAAGTCAGCTTCGCTAGTAACTTCTTCACGGCGCACGCGCGCGTCTTCTTGGGTGATTAAACCTGAGTTTAAATCAGCATCAATCGCCATTTGCTTACCCGGCATAGCGTCAAGGGTAAAACGCGCCGACACTTCAGCAATACGGCCAGCACCTTTGGTAACTACGACAAAGTTAATGATGATTAAAATTAAGAACACCACTATACCAACGGCGTAGTTACCACCAATAACCACCGAGCCAAAGGCTTCAATAACCTTACCGGCCGCATCACCACCGTTGTGGCCCTCTAATAACACCACGCGAGTACTGGCCACGTTAAGGGCTAAACGCATAATGGTTGCTACCAGCAAAATGGCCGGAAACGCACCAAAATCGAGCGGGCGCATGGTGTAAATGGTCACGAGTAAGACAATTAACGCTAAAGCAATATTGAATGAAAACAAGATATCGAGCAGCATTGGCGGCAGTGGCAGCACCACCATGGCTAGCGCGGCAAGAATAAATATCGGCGTGCCAAGACCTTTAGCAAAGGCCAGCTTTGAGCGATCGAAATTGGTTAAAAAACTGGGTAACTGCATGACAACCCTGACAGTTAATTGGCACTATACAGGGTCAAAGCAAGAAGTGTTCCAAGAAAACCACCGGCGAATTGGCAAACTCAGATTAGTGCCGATAACCTTCTGGGATCGGTAAGTTTTTCGCCAACGATTTCGGCCGACTACTCTTACCTTTTTTGTACATTTTAAGCTGATATACATAAGCCAGTACCTGAGCTACGGCGGCGAATAGCTGCTCTGGTATTGGATGATCTAGCTTAGTGGTATGGAAAATAGAACGGGCTAAGGCCGGCGATTCAATTACCGGCACCTTGTGTTCATTGCCAATTTTACGAATATGCATCGCCACTTCATCTACGCCCTTCGCTACCACGACTGGAGCGCGGAATTTACCTTGGTCATATTTTAGGGCAATAGCGTAGTGTGTTGGGTTGGTAACAATAACGTCGGCATTGGGCACTTCTTGCATCATGCGTTTCATTGACATTTGCATTTGCGTGCGACGAATCCGTGCCTTTATTTGTGGATCGCCCTCGCTACTTTTGTATTCATCTTTAATTTCCTGCAACGACATTTTAAGTTGTTTAATATGGTTCCACTTTTGGTAGGGCGCATCGACCAGCGCTATTATTGACACACTGGAACATAAACCAAAAAATAACCAAGCCAGAAAATGCAAAGCTGATTCAATATTATTAGGCTCACTCATTAGTGACAGCGCCATAATGTCGAAGAAAAACATTTTCAGTAGAAAATAAGCAAAACCAACAACAACCAGCACCTTAAGAAAACTTTTCAGTAGCTCGACTAAGGCTTGTAAGCCAAACATACGTTTCAAACCCTTCATCGGGCTCATTTTACTGGCTTTAAAGCCCGCAGCTTGCCAACTAAAGTTAAAACCACCTAAAAAGGTGTTACCAATAAAGGCGGCAATAACGATGATAAAGAAAATGCCCGCCATAGGAGGAACAAGGTGTTGTGCCACATCTCCCCAAGCGGTAAACATCGAGTTAGTTTCAAAGATATCTTTCGGGTTTAGCCGCAACATGCGCTGGCCAATATCCAGTATTGCCGCCGCTAACATTTTGCCAAATACCAAAATAGCCGTTGCGCTACCAATTAAGACAAATGCGGTGCCCATATCTTTAGACCGGGCAATCTGGCCTTTTTCCGCTGCGTCTTGCAGCTTCTTGGACGTGGGCTGTTCGGTTTTTTCCGCACCATCATCTGCCATTGCTGTCTCCTAGCTTAGCAGCCAATCAGACGGCAGCTAAAATCAACGCTATGCTGCCACTGTTTGTCAAAGTGAAATAAAAACGTATCTAAGGTTAACCACAAAATGACTAAGCCCGATAGCATGGTAATAGGAAAACCGATAGAAAAAATATTCAGCTGCGGCGCTGCGCGCGTCATTATACCGAACGATAAATTTACCGTTAGCATCGAGACTATGGGCGCTAGCGCTATGGCCAATGACGTGGCGAACATCCAGCCGCCAAACTCGATAACGGTCCAGTAACTGGTGATCTCCCACCATTCACCATTGATCGGTAAGGTGTCGAAGCTAAACACCAGCATTTGGATCATAACTAAATGGCCATCAAACAACCAAAATAACAAGGTGGCTAAAATTAAGTAAAATTGGCCTATGGCTGCTACGTTTACGCCGCTTGCAGGGTCGACCATTGAAGCAAAACCCAGCCCCGTTTGCGTCGCTAACAACTGCCCAGCCAACACAAAAGTGGTAATAAACATTAACGATATAAAACCTAACGCGAAGCCGATAAGTAACTGAAAGAGTACTTCGATAAACATTTGTCCCGACATTAAATCCGGCGTAGCAACAGGAGGTAAGGTTGGCATAATAATTAAGGTAATTAACACCACTAAACCGGTTTTTATTCGCATAGGTATATTACGTACACCTATACCGGCCATAATTAAAAACATACCAGTTACGCGGCATAATGGCAGTAAGTAATCAGCAATAGTTTGCATTAAAATACTTAACGGAAACTCCATTGCTGCTTAACCCACTACCGTCGGAATACTTAAGATCAGCTCTTGGGTAAATTCCATAATAACCCGAGTTAACCAATGCCCACCAAACGACAGTGCCAACAAGGTAACAATTAAGCGCGGTAAGAAGCTTAACGTTTGTTCGTTAATTGAGGTCGCTGCCTGAAATATGGCTACCGCAAGGCCGACAAACAAGGACGGCAAAATAATGGCACTAACCAGTAAAATAACCAAAAATAGCGCATCGCGTAGTATATCGACAAAGACTTCTGGGTTCATGTGCCCACCCCGTAACTGGTCGCCAAGGTGCCCATTACCAACATCCAACCGTCTACTAACACAAACATCATCAGTTTAAACGGCAAGGAAATAATCATAGGCGATAACATCATCATACCCATGGCCATTAGTACGCTGGCCACAACAAGGTCAATAATAAGAAACGGGATAAAGAGCATAAAGCCAATTTGAAAAGCCGTTTTTAGCTCACTGGTAACAAAGGCAGGGATCACTACCGTTATTGGATAATCTTGTGGGTTTTCCGCTACTTCTAGCCCAGCTATTTGTGCAAAGGTATCTAAATCTTTAGTGCGGGTTTGGTGCAACATAAAGGCTTTTATTGGCACAATGGCGGCATCAAGCGCCTGCACTGGAGTAATTTCTTCGGTTAAGTAAGGCTGAATAGCGCTTTCATTAATGTTTTTAAACACCGGCGCCATAATAAAGAACGTTAAAAACAGCGTAATACCAATTAACACTTGGTTTGATGGTGACTGCTGTAAACCCATAGCTTGGCGCAGTATAGCTAGTACCACAATGATGCGGGTAAAGCTGGTCATCATAATAACCATGGCGGGAATAAAGCTTAGCGCAGTCATTAGCGCCAGCACTTGCAGCGTTACGCTGTATTGCTGGCTGCCATCGGCACCGGTAGTTACAGTAACCGCAGATAACACAGAATTATCGGCTAAAACACTGGGGCTAAACAGTATTACAAGTACCACACACAACAGTCGCAACATAGTTCACACTATTTTTTTAGCAAAGATTGTAACTGTGTATGAAAGTCTGATGCCAACTTTTCTTCGGGGAGTGAATTTTCTAGTTCAAACAGTAAATTAATACTATGCGCAGTAACACCCAAAACCCGTTGTTTCCCTTGTATTTCAATAACTAACAGCTTTTCTTTTGGCCCAAGTGGCATAGTAGAAATAATTTTAATATGACGACTACCTGGCAAGCGTAGCGTCAATTTTTTGAACAGCCAGCCTAGTGTAATAACAATAGCTACTACGATACTTAACGACAGCGCCATTTTACCCAGACCAAGCCCAGCAGTTGGTCGCTCAGTATTACCCTCGGCCTTTGCTAGGGTTTTGGCCGGCAATGCTACAGTAGTGGTTTCCTGCTTTATTTCATCTGGTTCAACTAACATAGTTTGTGCTGCGGCACTATCGTTAGCTTGCGCTGCCAACGTTATCGGTAACAACAAAAAACCGCATAAAAGAATAGGTAGTAACCGCATTAACGTAATTTCTTAATACGTTCAATTTGGCTAATAACGTCGGTTAAGCGGATACCAAACTTGTCGTTTACTACCACCACTTCGCCATGCGCAATTAAGGTACCGTTTACCAATACATCAAGCGGCTCGCCCGCGAGGCGCTCTAACTCAATCACCGAACCTTGGTTTAGTTGTAGTAAATTACGAATACTAATTTTTGCCCGGCCCACTTCCATTGAAATAGTTACCGGTATATCTAAAATGGTATCAAGCTTACGCTTTTCATCTACGGTAATATCAGCTTTTTCATCACGTAATTCTTCTAACTCTACCGCTTCAGCATCGCCAGACTCGGCCATTGCCGCGGCCCATTCGTCCATGGTGTCTTTATCGTCAGCCATCGTTGTTACCTTCTATCTCGATCTGACAAATTCAGATCAGCTTCTAATTCAGAAATATCGGCATCGCTATCTAAGCGACGCCCACCTTTTGTAAATACATGCATTTCCGACTTAACCGAGTCAGGCCGCTTAATTTTTTCCGTAATTTTAAGCGCAACGTTTTCACGTGAACGGCCAAGCTTTGCGCGGTAAGTTGGTAACTCTTCGATAAGTACCGTGATATGTTCCGGCATTTCTATCGGAATAACATCACCGGCTTTTAGCTCCATAATGTCGCGCAACGTTAACTCTACATCCATCATCTTGGTGCTTAAATCAACCTTAACATCCATAATTTCATCACGAAGCGCTTTACTCCAGCGTAAATCGGTGTCTTCTTTATCGCTTTGCACACCAGCATCAAGTAAATCGCGAATCGGTTCCAACATTGAATAAGGTAAGGCCACGTGAAAATCACCACCGCCGCCATCTAGTTCTATATGAAATGAGCTAATAACTACCACTTCAGTTGGACTAACAATATTAGCCATAGCCGGATTGACCTCAGAATCGAGGTATTCAAACGACACGTCCATTACTGGCGCCCACGCTTCTTTGTAATCTTCAAAAATCAACTTTAACAACATTTGAATAATACGCCGCTCGGTTGGCGTAAATTCACGGCCTTCAATTTTGGCGTGATAACGACCGTCACCACCGAAAAAGTTATCGACCAAAATAAACACTAAACGTGCTTCCATGGTAATAAGGCCGGTACCTTTAAGTGGTCTAAAGCGCACCATATTTAAACTAGTAGGCACAAATAGCGTATGCACGTATTCGCCAAATTTAATCATTTGCACGCCATTTATCGACACTTCCGCGGTGCGACGCATCATATTAAATAAACTAATGCGCATATGTCGGGCAAAACGCTCGTTAACCATTTCCAGTGTTGGCATACGGCCACGGACTATACGATCCTGCGACGAGAAATCGTATTCCATGGTAGAACGGCCCCGGCCATCGCCAGAGTCGTCTACATCTTCTTCTTCAACGTCGTCGACACCGTGTAATAGCGCATCAATTTCGTCTTGTGACAGTAAATCGGTCACGGCTGCTCACTCTTATTGCATAACAAAACCGGTGAAAAGGACTTCATCGACCACCACCGAACCAACGACTTCTATCATTGCCTGCTGCAAATCACTTAGCGCTTTATTTTTTAGCGCGTCACGCCCTGCAACGGTTACTAATTCATCTGCGTTACCCGAACTAAAAGTACTAAGCAAACTCCCCTCAATTAGCGGGATATGCCGCATCGCTAGGGTCTCATTATTTTTGCCACGCACTAATAGCTGTACCTTAATTTGCACCATCCGATCTCGTGCGGCGCCAGGCACGTTAAAAACAAACGGCCGAGGCAATGGCACATAAAGCGCCGTGCCTTTAGCTTCAGTGCTTCCGTCAGCGCTAGCTTTGGCTCCATCTGCACCAGCGGATTGTCCAGTTTGCCCAGAGCCACCTGACAGCATAAAAAACGCCACTATGGCGATTACAACTAACAGCCCAGCACCGCCAGCGATTAACAGTAATTTTTTCTTGCCGCCGCCTTCGGTAATAACTAAATCTTTCTCTGCTGCCATAACTGAATCACCTTCTATTAATCTGGCTTTATTATGCTCATCTGTCAGTGGCAATGTAAATCATCGCGGCTTAAATTCCACGCTTGATGTACTTTATGCGTAATAATCAACCAATCTATCACTAATACTGGTTGCAACCTGCACCACAGCATCAGGCTGGTTAATATCGCCCGCGCTATCATCACCATGTTGATTAGTCGTACTATTGTTATCACGCTGCTCAAATTGTCGTTCTTGTTGCTGCTGAGTTTGTTGTTGCACATTGCTATCATTTAACGCAATACCTTGCTGCTGCAGCATTTCGCGTAAACGTGGCATATGTTGTTCTAATGCTTCCTTGGCTTGCGACTGCTGTACTACAAATTGCACCGACGCTTGGTCTTGTTGCATATCTATTTTTATTTGCATTTTGCCAAGGCCTGCTGGATCAAGCCGAATTTCTGCAATTTGAATATTTTGTCGCAGCATCAGATTAACCCGTTCTCGCAATTGCTCTGGAGCATCTTGATGCAGCATATTTAAACTTTGTTTTATTTGTTCAGCTACGCTTGGCGCTGCCGCTTTATCAACGCCAGCGTGTCGGTGCTGTTCGGCTGCTAATAACGTACTGCTAAACGCACTTTCGCTGCGACCAGCGCTAACATCGGCATTAACTCTAGCGCTCTGATTAAGCATACCATCTGCTAACGGCTGCTGTTGATTTTGCCCTGATGTTTGCTCTTGATTCTGGCGCAGGCTTGGCTGCTGAGTGGCTGCGTCAGTTTTTCCAGTTAGGCTTAGCTCGCCCTTTTCAGACAACACTTTTGTTGACGTTTTTTTATCATTAGCTGAATTATTACTTGCGTTGTTTTCTACTACACCAGCTTGTTGCTTATCTAGCGTCGGTAGTTCAGCCTGTTTGCGTATCATTACCTCGGAGTCTAATTCAACGGGTGTTTTTGCATCAGACTGCTTCAGGTTTTGCTCAGTTTTCAATAGTTCAGCTTTAGCAACGTATTTATCAATTGTCGCTTTATCTACAAGTTCGGTAGACACTTCAAGGCCAGCGTCTGTAGCTACGAGCGCTATTTTTGCCTCTGGTGGCACTGGAGTGGCTGAATCAACTTTAGTGCCCGCTATGAGCGTTGCTATGCCGTCTTTAGCTATACCAGTGCTTTTGTAGCGCACAGCGCTAGCATGGTCTGCTTTTACCCCTGACGCTTCTGCCTCTACTTTAACTTCTAACTCCGCTTTAATCGCAGCATTATCGCTTTGCGCTGTAATGGGTAATTTGGCTGCATTTTGTGTACTCGCATCAGTGGCGGTATTTTCGCTGCTATTTGCCAGTGCGGCATTAGCTAATGGGTTAACATCCTTTGTTTGAGCATCAGCTACGGTTAACGCTTCACTAGTTACTTCATCTGCGGCCGCATTAGTCGTATTTTTGCCGTTATTCGGTGGTGGTTGAATATCATCTTTAGACGCGGCAGCTTTAATCGTGCCGTCTTTTAACGCAATTTGCTCTAAGATGCTTGCCGCAAGCAATGTGTTGTCGTCAGTTGGGTTATTTTCGCTTGCTTCGTCATTAATATCGGTGTTTGTGACTAATAATAAAGCCTGACTAATTACCGATAGCTCACTCACATCGGCAGGCAATAACCTTAGCTTTGCTTCAGTAGGGCTATTTTTTGCCGGTTGCGTAAACTCACTAAGCATTTGGCCAAACATAATGCCTTGGCCTTGCGCCGCGTCATCTGACAAAGCAGCATCTGGCGCCAGCGCGATATCGGATCCTGTCATCAGCAATGATAGCTGTAAGCCTTGCGTCATGGGTCTCTCCCGTAAACGGTCTTTATGCAATGCAACCAGTTCGGTTTTGCTAATTAAGCTAATACGTTACTTAGCCCGTTACTATAATCATTCAATTTTCAGGCCAGCTTTATTCTAAGCTTTGCGCTCTTAGGCGCATAAATTGCTGGCTGGCGTATTCGTCGGCATTTTTTTGTTCTTGTTTTAGCTGCTTTTGCAGTTCAGCAAAGTTATTACGCTCAACCAGTAGCTCTAACGCCTTACGTTTTTTTTGCATAGCTAACCAGGTTTGCTTACGCTGCTCTGCAGCATTTTTAGCCTGCTGTACTGCTCGCCCCTGTTGTTGTATTGCCTGATCTAACTTGCCAATGAAATTAACAAACTGGTTATATTGGCGGCTTTGTATACCTAGGCTACCTTGCTGCTGGCTTTGTTGAATATATTCAGTACGGTAGTTAGCCAAACCTTGATATTTTTGCTCTTGTTGCTGATAAAACTGCTGGGCCGACACAAACTGTGCTTGTAGCCGTTCTTCACGTTCTTGCTGAATTTTAATCAACATATTAAAACGTTGGTTTATCACAATGCATTACTCCTTGGCGCAGGAACTAGCAGATTTAGAGCTTGTAGGCTGTCTTCATAGGTCACGACATCATGCATGCCTTGTTGTAAAAACCGATTGATATTTGGCATCATGCCAATGGCTTTATCCAGTTGGGGATCACTGCCTCGCACGTAAGCGCCTATGGCAATTAAATCTTTGCTTTGCTGGTAACTGGAGTACAGCTGTTTTACAGCGCGGGCCATGTTCTGATGCTCTGCACTGGTAACAGCAGGCATAACACGGCTAATGGATTTTTCAATGTCTACCGCAGGAAAATGCCCGCTATCGGCGAGCACGCGCGATAAAACAATATGACCATCTAAAATAGCCCGCGATGCGTCGGCAATGGGGTCTTGTAAGTCATCACCTTCAGATAACACGGTATAAAACGCGGTAATTGATCCTTGGCTACCACTACCATTACCGGCACGTTCAACTAACGCCGGTAATTTGGCAAATACCGATGGCGGATAACCTTTAGTTGCTGGAGGTTCACCAACTGCTAACGCGATTTCGCGCTGAGCTTGGGCATAACGAGTAATAGAGTCGATTAATAGCAACACATCCAAACCCTGATCACGAAAGTATTCTGCTACCTGTACTGCTGTTTCACAGCCTTTTAAGCGCATTAAGGGTGACACATCGGCCGGTGCAGCGATGACTACCGAGCGAGCTTTACCTTCGTCACCTAAAATTTCGTCGATAAACTCTTTAACTTCTCGCCCACGTTCGCCCACTAAACCAACCACAATAACGTCGGCCGATGTGCCTCGTGTCATCATTCCCAATAGCACGCTCTTACCGACGCCAGAACCGGCGAACAGGCCCATACGTTGGCCTTTACCCACTGTAAGAATACTATTAATTGAGCGCACGCCAACATCGAGTGGCTGCTTAATGGGTCGACGGTGTAGCGGATTTATCGGTTTGCCTTTAGCGCCACCATAATGCTCTGCAGCGATAGGCCCTTTGCCATCAAGCGGTGCGCCAACACCGTCGATCACTCGGCCTAACAAGTTCATACTTAGCGGTACGCCTTTAAAATTGAGCAGTGGCGTAACACGCGCTCCCGGCACTACGCCTGATACATCATCTTTAGGCATTAAAAAAATGCGATCGTTAGCAAAGCCAACGACCTCGGCCATAATATCGCCACGCGCCGTTTCTACCGAACAAGGCTGGCCAATGGCTGCGCTACAACCGGTAGCTTCTAATGTTAAACCAACAACACGCACCAAATGTCCAGAAACTGCTGGTTTAGAGCGATGCACATAACTTTGCTGTTGTTGTAAAAATTGGCTTAAAACATCACTGCCGGCCATAGTTACTCCGTCACATCAGGTGAGGAATTAGCATGCTGCTGTAATTGTAAAAAGTGTTCTAAACTGCTTTGTACCCGCTGCGATAAAGAACGATCAACGCTAGAACGGCTGGTTTCTACTAAACAGCCACCTTGCTCAACAGCCGGCTCGGCCCTTAATTGCCAGCCGCGTTCAGTTAATATGTCTTTACTATAAGCTTGTTCAATAATAGCGATATCGGCTGGATTTAATTTAATCAAGAGCTGCGTTGCATCTAAGGGTAATGAGCTAATGGCCTCTGATAATGCTTGCAGAATAACCTGTTCATTGGTTTTAACTTCAACGCCAATAACAGCTTGCGCCATAGCCAAGCTTAGTTGTAGTAACTGTTGCTTTACCTGCGTATCAACATTAGCCAATGGTTGCTGCAATTGATCTAACATTAGGCTTAATTGTGCTAAGCGCTCTGTTAATTCACTTTCCCCATCAGCAAGCCCCTGTTTTTTACCCTCAGCTTGGCCTTGCGTAAAACCGTCAGTTTGCCCTTGCTCACGCCCTTCAGCGTAGCCTTTACTAAAGCCGTCTTCTTTGCCTTCGGTAAAACCTTCATCGTAGGCAGCCTGATGCATTTGCTCAATATCGCTGGCTGTCAAAGGTTTGACAGTAAGCTCTTCGTTTAAAGGTTGCTGCTGGGCTTTAGCTACAGCTTGCGTTTTATTTAACGCATTAGTTCGGGTATTGTCGCGCAGCCGCTCTGACGTTAGATCCGGAGTTTGCCAATGTTGCAGCTGCTCTTCGGTATCATCGTCAGGTGAAAATGGCTTTTTATACTTAAATGCATCAACAGTCATAGCCAGTCTCGTTTAGCTTACACGAAGTCATCGCCGCCGCCGCTGCCTAGCATAATTTCGCCAGCATCAGACAAACGGCGTGCCGTAGATAATATTTCTTTTTGTGCGGTTTCCACATCGCTTACCCGCACTGGACCCATAGCTTCTAAATCGTCCTGCAGCAATTCGGCCGCACGTTTGGACATATTTTTGAAGATCTTCTCTTTTAAGTTTTCGTCTGTGCCTTTTAAGGCTTTCATTAGTACGTCTTGCTGAATTTCACGCAGTAATACCTGAATGCCTCGGTCGTCTACATCTATTAGGTTTTCAAATACAAACATTAGATCTTGAATTTGCTGCGCCATCTCTTCGTCATGTTCGCGAATAGAGTCCATCAGCTGGCCTTCAAGATTGGTATCCATATAGTTAAGAATATCGGCCGCGGCTTTTAAGCCACCCATCTTCGCAGTTTGCGTGCCTGCTTGACCGGCAAATTGTTTTTCCATAATTTCGTTTAACTCTTGCAGCGCAGCCGGTTGAACTTCTTCTAAGTTGGCAATACGCATGGTTAAATCTAACCGCACTTTTTCTGGGAACTGCGACAAAATCTCTGCCGACTGCTCAGGCTCTAAATACGACAAAACAATAGTTTGAATTTGCGGGTGTTCGTTGCGGATGATGTTGGCTACCTGCTTAGAGTCCATCCACTTCAATGAATCTAAACCTTTAGCGCCACCACCCATTACAATTTGGTCAATTAGGTTGGCGGCTTTTTCTTCACCCAGTGCAGCAGTTAATGCGCGCTTGATAAATTCTTCACTTTGAAAACCAATAGTACTAAAGTTTTGAATTTGCTCAATAAACAAACGATGCACCGCACTGATTTTGGCTTGGTTCAAATCGGTCATCTGCGCCATGGCCAAACCCACTTTTTGCACCTGTTTGGGTTCTAAGTGTTTTAAAATTTGCGCGGCATCTTCTTCTGACAGACTCAGCAGTAAGATAGCGGCTTTTTCAACACCGTCCAGTTTGCCTACATCAAAACTAGGCTTTATCGCTTCTATGCTACTCATCTTCAGCCAACCAGTTCTTAACTACCAGAGAGGATAATTCAGGCTCATTTGCAACCAGTGCCCGAACCGCGCGTAATAAATCTTCATCACCGTGTAAGTCTGGCAGCATTAAGGTGCCGTCTGGTGCAAAGCCTACTGAACTCTCATCAAAACTAGAGTTTAGCATGTCAATAGTGTCATCCCCTAAGTCTAGACCGCTACTAAGCGCATTGTCGTCATAGGCTTCTTTAGTATCTTCAGGGTAAATTAGTTTTCTTAACATTGGCCGAACTACCGCTAAAATAAGTACGATAATAATCAGCCCACCAATGGCTAGGCGCATAACTCGCACAAACCACTCTTCTTCATAAAAGGCTGGCGCGACTACCGGTACCACTTCATCTTTCATAAAGGGTACAGAAATAACTTCAATCATATCGCCACGCTGCACATCAAAGCCGATACCACCTTGTAATAAACGGCGAATATTATTTAGCTCGGCTTGTGCTCTTGGTTGTGGCGCACCGTTCTCACCGGCAACATAATCTATGGCCACTGACACACTTAAACGGCGGATCACGCCACTTTGCTGCGAAATATGACTGATAGTCGTGTCCAGTTCGTAATTGCGCGTCGCTTCTTTATGGTTGCGACCGGGCACTACCGGTTTAGCCGTGCCGCCGGTGGCTTGTTCCGGTATATTCGAGTTTAAAGGCGGCTGATTAGACAACGCACCAGGAATGCCTGAACTTAAACCGCCGACACTGTTTTCTTCTATTGTCATCTCACTGCGAACTGCAGGTAAATCTGGGTTAAAGCGTTTTTGCGTTTGCTCAGTCGCGGTAAAGTCCATATGCAAATCTACCTGAGCGGTATAGTTACCATAGCCCAGTACTGGCATTAAAATAGAATCAACTTTCTGCCGATATTCTTCTTCTCGGGTACGTTGTAGCTCGTATTCTTTACGGGTACGCGCCGAGCTGGCATCTTGTGAACCACTATTTAGTAAGCGACCGTTTTGATCGGTTACCGTAACCCGTGATGGTGATAAACCTTGTACTGCAGAAGCGACAATATCCACGATAGCGTCAACTTCGCTATCGCGTATTACCGTACCGCCACGCGCGGTTACTAATACCGTAGCAGAAGGCAATTTTTCTACCCGCGCAAAGACGTTTTCTTTAGGAATAGCTAATAGCACCCGCGCACGAGCAACACTTTGTAATTCTTCAATAGTACGAGATAACTGCTGTTCGCGGCTATGCTTTAAACGTTCCATTTCTAAACGCTGGCTCACACCAAAGCCGCTGTCTTGTAATAAAAATTCGGTACCATCCGAAGGTGATTTGGTTAAACCAGCACGTGATAAAGATAATTTGATTGCCTGAAATTTATCTTCAGGTACATAAATGGTGTTGCCCTCTAACGAGTAGCCAATTTTCTGGCTATCTAGATGATCGAGGGTTTGAATTAATTCTGCAGTTTGGAACGCACCTAATGGTCGCATTTCTGGCTGCCGCGCCCAAAGAATAATTAAAATAGCGATGGCTAAACAAATAGTTAATGCCACAATCATGGTGATCTGGCGCACCAAATCGGTACCGCCTAACGAGCCCATAAAACCGGGTTTTTGTTCCTGCTGTTCACCACTGCTGTAATCATTATCAGTTAGTGTCAGCTCGGTGGATTGATTTTCAGCCACAACTTACTCCTTCATTACACCGGCATTGACATGATTTCTTTATAAGCTTCAACCAGCTTATTACGTACTTGCACTGTTGCTTCAAAGGCCAGTGACGATTTCTGGCTAGCAATCATTACCTGCGCTAAAGACACATTAGGATCGCCCATTTCAACGGCAGTGCGCATAGTGCTTGTTTCCTGCGCTAAGTTATTTACTTGGCTTAGAGCGTTAGTCAGCATTGAGCTAAAATCACTTTGACTTGGGTTTACCTGCTCAATATTTCTTAATTTAAGCTCAGTACCTACCGCTCTAGCTTGACCGGCCATGGTCTGCATTTCTGCATAAAGAGCCTGACCTTTAATATTCATAGCGTTACCTGTCAAAAAAATGCTGCGATCTATATTACCTTTAATAAAGCAGGAGTCGTGCCAAGTATTAAACTTATAATTTATATAGAAAAAACCCTCTTAAAGAGGGCTATTAACTAGTTTATGCAGGTAGTTCTATACCGGAATCTCGCATTCGAGCTAGCTTGTAACGCAAGGTGCGATCACTGATCCCGAGCTTTTGGGCAACATCTTTGCGGCGGTTATTATAGGCTTTCATGGTAGCTAAAATAATGCGGTGCTCCTGCTCGTACACGCTGTGCTTAAAGCTGCCCTGCTCGTCATTTGCCGTATCATTTAATTCAGGCAGCGATGCGGATATTTCAGCTGGCAATAATGGTTCAGAATACGAGGCTTCATGGTTGGTAACCCTATTCGGTTCATTTATATCCATTTGCTCTAACATAATGTCATCAGCGGTAATACTATCGCCATGAGCAATGATTAAAGCACGCTGGATAACATTATCTAATTCGCGCACGTTGCCGGGCCAATTGTATTGCACCAAGCGCTGACGAGCTTCTTTACTTAAGCTCATTTGACTGCGCCCGCTTATCTGGCAATGCCGCTGTAATAAGTGTTCAGCCAGCGGGATAACGTCTTCAATGCGTTCGCTCAATGCAGGCCACGCTAGCGGAAACACGTTTAGCCGATAAAACAAGTCTTCACGAAACTCGCCCTGCGCTACTGCCTGTTTTAAATTACGGTTACTGGTGGCTAGCACACGCACGTCTAACTTGATCGTTTTTCGCCCACCTAAGCGCTCTACTTCACGCTCTTGCAATACCCGCAGTAACTTTACCTGCAGGTTCAAATCCATTTCGGTAATTTCATCAAGTAAAATAGTGCCTTGCTGCGCTTGCTCAAATTTACCAGGGCAGGCATTAATGGCGCCGGTAAAAGCGCCTTTTTCATAACCAAATAAGGTAGACTCCAGCATGTTTTCTGGAATAGCGGCACAATTAATGGCGATAAAGGGGCCATTACTGCGCTCTGATAACTGATGAATATAACGCGCTAATACCTCTTTACCCGAGCCACTTGGCCCGCTAATCATCACGCTTGCATCAGTACGTGCTACCTTGGCACACAACGCCAATAACTGTTTACTGCCAGCTGCAGCGACAATGGGCTCAATACTATTTTGCGGCTCAGTGCTCACATAGCGGCTTACCGTATTAAGTAGCACTTCGGGTGAAAAGGGCTTAGCTAAATAATCAATAGCGCCAAGCTGTATGGCTTCTACCGCGGCCTGTACCGTGGCATAAGCCGTCATCATTAATACCGGCAACTGTGGGTAATGTTCACGTAAAGTTTTTAATAAAACCAGCCCAGATACGCCTTGCATTTGCACGTCGCTAATGACTAATTGCACTTTATGTTGTTTTAATAGCAATAGCGCCTGCTCTGCGCTATCAGCAGCAAGCACCTGATACTGCGCCAGCATTAAGGTATCCTGCAAGGCTTCGCGCAAACCTGCATCATCTTCTACCAGCAATATACGTTGGCTCATTGGCTGTACTCCTTTGTGCTCAATTGCTGTAACGGCAACAACATTTCAAAACATGCGCCCTGCGCAGTTGGCAAATAATGCACACTACCATGATGCGAATGCGCCACTGCCTGAACTACGGCTAAGCCAAGGCCGGTGCCCTGTGCACGCGAAGTAACAAAGGGTTCAAATAAGCTATCGCGCAGCTCTTGGCTAATGCCGGGGCCGTTATCGGTAAGTTTAATTGATAACATCGCACTATCTGTTTGGCTCACGGCAAATTGCAGTGTAATGCTTGCATCAGCAGCAGTGGCTTGAATACTATTTTGTATCAGATTTTGTATTGCACCGGACAACGCATTTTTATTGCC
Organism: Rheinheimera sp. D18; assembly: GCF_004345025.1. Classification (GTDB taxonomy): domain Bacteria; phylum Pseudomonadota; class Gammaproteobacteria; order Enterobacterales; family Alteromonadaceae; genus Alishewanella; species Alishewanella metallidurans. The sequence continues at coordinate 2,156,329 of NZ_CP037745.1, forward strand.
AAGCAAACGTAGTGAATCATCCGCGCATTGCAAAGTTAAACTGGCGTTATGTTGCTGCAATAATGCCTCAGTACCGGCATTTAACTGTTCAGTTAGCTCAGCTAACGTAAAAACGGTAACTTGCTGCGCACTACCGCTGCGCGCAAACAGCAGCATGTCATTAACTTGCTGCTCTAAATCCTGCAGGCGAGAGAATAATTTTTGTTGAAATTGCTGCTGCATCTGCAAGGTTGTTCGAGGGTTAGCTAAATTTTGGGTATATAACAAAGCCGCTGACAGCGGTGTGCGAATTTGATGCGCCAAGGTTGCCATCATTTTACCCAGCGTTGATAAACGCTGCATATGGCCTAAACGACTTTGCAACTGTCGCGTTTCGGTTAAATCCGTCAACATAATTAGCTGACCCGGCTGGGTATATTCAGAATGCGTAAGTAAGGCACTAATTTGTAATTTAACTCGGCGTCCATCTTTTAACGACACCTCTAAACCATCGTCCTTACGCGGGCTAAAGCAGCGATTAATAACGGTAAACCACGCTTGGTCAATTAACGGTTCGCCCAACATGGCAACTGCCGCCGGGTTAGCTTGATAAACCACACCACGTTGGTCTAGTAAAATAACGGCAGCGGGTAAGGCTTGTAATACCGGATCCAGTGGCGGGGCTGAAAACAATGCCAATGGCTGACGCGCATCGCTAATAGCATCCGGTACATTGTGATGTTTACGGTTAAGCGGCGAAAAATGCAATGCAGCTGCTAAAGTCATACGTCCCCCTGAAACACTAATCTCAGAGGGTATGATGCAGGCTCTGTGCCATAAATTTTCAGTTACATCTTATAGACTTAGCTGTGTCAACTTCCTGACAGCGCTATTTACTCGTCTTTACCAAGATTATATTTTCGCATCTTTTCTACTAAGGTAGTGCGACGTAAACCTAATACTTCAGCTGCACGCGCCACGACAAACTCATGTCGTTCTAGTGCCTGTGATATAAAACGAATTTCTAATTCGGCTAAGTATTCTTTTAAATCTATGCCCTGCTCCGGTAATGCTTCAAAACCATCTAATTCAAAATCAGTAACCGTTGTTTCACTATCGTCGTCATTGTCCGATTGAAACAGCTCGTTAATTAAATCTCGCTCTTGTAAGCTTTCTGGATATTGCGGTACATAACTTTCAACGTCTAAGTGTCGATATTTATGAGGTAACTCAGCAACATCAACTACTTGATCTGGATACATTATTACCATGCGTTCCAGCAGATTAGCCAGCTCTCGTACGTTGCCTGGCCAGCTGTGCAGCTGTAAACTTTGCATCGCATATTCGGTAAATTTAACTCGAGTTTGGCTGTACTTTTCTTGGCGTTTTAGTAGCTCACTAATTAATAACGGTATGTCGTCAACCCGTTCACTTAACGCTGGCGTATCAATAGGAAATACGTTTAATCGATAGTATAAATCTTCACGAAAACTGCCCTCAGCAATCATCTGCTCTAAATCACGATGCGTAGCTGCTACTATTCGCACATCGGCCTTAATCGCCTGAGTCCCGCCCACTCGCTCGTAAGTGCGTTCCTGTAACACGCGCAGTAATTTAACTTGCATCGGTAAGGGCATATCACCAATTTCATCTAAAAACAGGGTGCCTCCCTGCGCCAGCTCAAAACGGCCTTTTCGGGTAGATATTGCGCCGGTAAAAGCGCCTTTTTCATGGCCAAACAACTCACTCTCTAGTAACTCAGCAGGAATAGCACCGCAGTTAATAGGTACAAAAGGCCCATCTGAGCGATGCGATAACAGATGAATATTACGTGCTACAACCTCTTTACCCGTACCTGAGGGGCCAAGGATCAGAACGTTAGCATCGGTTTTAGCAACTTGTTGAATAAGAAAGCGAACTTGCTGCATGCTGTTTGATGTGCCCACCATGCCGTCAAACTTAACTGAACTGTCATGCTGACGCTGCAGAGGCAACAACCGATGATACTGCTGACTGTCTCTTAACAGCTGAGTTAAAGTAGCGTAAGAAAATGGCTCACTGAGCAGCCCCACCGCATTAGCATTGCAAAGCAAAGGCTGTAGTGTTTCACCAAGTAATAAAAATGCGGTGGCCGGAAAGCGTTGTAATAACTCTGCATGCTGCTGGCTTTCCAGTGCACCCAGCAATACTACCGCCGGCGTATTAGTTGCTAGCCGCTGCTGTAAATTGGCTAATGTCAGTAGCTGATGCGATTCATGAATAAAGCTCAGCACAGTACTTAGCCTGCTGCTACGGGGGCTTTGTTCATCAACAATATACAGTAAAGGTGTGTTTGACATGCGACTGCTTTTATTATGCTTTTAATTTCATTGTACTTCGCATAATACAGCTTGCAAGGTAATACGCTATTTTTTTGACGCCGTGTCAAAAAAATAGCGTTAGATAATAGTTTTAGCTTAACAAGTCCAAGGCTTGTTGATGTTGTACTCTAGCTTGTAACGCCACACTAGTTGATGTTTTGCCTAATATATCAGCGGCTACTTTATCGCTAGTAGCTCGGGCAAAATCTAAATCTTCAATTCGGCTGCGTGCTGCTGACGTAGCTATTTGCTGGCCATTTAAACTACTCGCGGCAGAACTAAAGCTATTAATGGATGCGCCAGCTTCGGCTTGTAAGCCCGAAACGTAATCTAAAGAGGTTTTAATATTCTCAAGCGACAAGGCAGCGGCACTCGCCGAGCTTAAATTAATACTAAACGCATTTTGTGCAGTTAAGCCCGCTTCTACATCGGCGGTATTAAAGCTCATATTGCCTGAGCCAGTACCAAAATTTAACGAGCCGTCTTGACCAAACAGTTTTTTACCACCAAATTCAGTGGTATCAATAGTTTGTTTAATATTAGCGGTATATTGATCAGCCTCTGCTTGCAAAGCTGCTCGCTCTTGTGCGCCATAAATACCATTACCCGCGGCAACGGCTAAGCGGTTAAGTTCGCCTAAATTATCATTAATACCTTGCAAGCCTTGTTCATACACCCTAGCTAACGACATGCCGTCGTATAAATTACGCTCTCCCTGCGCACTAGCATTAATACTGCTGCTTAGCTGATTGGCAATCTGCAAGCCTGCCGCATCATCAGCTGCGCTATTAATACGTTTTGCCGTCGCCAATTTTTTCAGCAAATTATCTTGCTGCAATTGCATCTGATTTAAGGTATTTAAACTACCAGGAGTATTCAGTTTCATTATGGCACCACGCTATGGTTAAACTGGTTATAGTTTAGCCAACATGGCTTCTAACCGCCAGAAAATAATATTTTCCTAAATAATACGTCATATACTACTATTAAAGCGTTTAAACTGAATACGTTAGCTGTTTAGGCATCATTTATGCTAGTGTTGAGTTACAACGGTATTGCACAGATTCAGTGCTTTGCGAGGACAAGTTATGTTTAACGGCAAGACAATTTTAATTACCGGCGGTACTGGCTCCTTCGGTCATAAATATACCGAAACGCTACTTACTCGTTTTAAGCCGAAAAAAATTATTATTTATTCGCGTGATGAATTAAAACAGTACGAAATGCAGCAAAAATTTAATCAAAGCTGCATGCGTTATTTTATTGGTGACGTTCGTGACGAAAGGCGGCTTATTCTTGCTACTCGCGGCGTAGACTTCATTATTCATGCGGCTGCACTAAAGCAGGTGCCCGCAGCAGAATATAACCCAATGGAATGTATTAAAACTAATATTAATGGCGCAGAACACGTTATCAACGCCGCGATAGAAAACAGTGTCGAAAAGGTTATTGCCCTATCTACTGACAAAGCGGCAAACCCGGTTAATTTATATGGCGCCACTAAATTGGCATCCGATAAGCTATTTATTGCTGCTAACAATATCTCCGGCGGCAGCAAACCGCGTTTTTCTGTAGTGCGTTATGGCAATGTGGTGGGCTCGCGAGGCTCCGTAGTGCCGTTTTTTCAGCAACTAATTAACAATAATAGTGACCACATTCCGATAACTCACCTTGAAATGACACGATTTTGGATCAGCCTGCAGCAAGGGGTTGATTTCGTTTTAAAGAATTTTGAGCGCATGTTAGGTGGCGAAATTTTTGTGCCGAAAATACCGTCTATTCGTATTGTCGATTTGGCGAAGGCTATGGCACCTAATATACCGATTAAAGAAGTAGGTATACGCCCTGGCGAAAAACTACATGAAATGATGTGCCCCGGCGATATGTCCTATCACACTTATGAATTTGATGATCATTTTGTCATTGCGCCCGCCATCAAGTTTTTTAATCGTAGTAATGATTTTTCGAGTAATGCTTTACACGAAAAAGGTAAGTTAGTCGCTCCCGGTTACGAGTATGCATCAAATACTAACCCTGACTTTTTATCAGTAGAAAAAATGCGCCAACTTAACCAGGAAGCTCAACCGTGATCCCTTATGGCCGCCAACACATTACTCAAGCTGATATTGATGCAGTAACCGACGTACTACACAGCGATTTTTTAACCCAAGGGCCTGCTGTACCAGCGTTTGAACAGCGCTTATGTGATCTGGTTAGCGCGCAATATGCTATTGCAGTAAATAGTGCAACCTCAGCACTACATATTGCTTGCTTGGCGCTGGGTGTTGGCCCAAGCAGCAGAGTATGGACATCACCGATTAGCTTTGTCGCCTCAGCCAATTGTGTACGGTACTGCGGCGCCAGCGTCGACTTTGTTGATATAGAGCCTGACAGTGGCAATATGGCCGTTGATAAATTGCGACAAAAATTAGAGCTGGCACGCAATAATGATACTCTGCCGCAAGTGGTGATACCCGTGCATTTAGCCGGTGCTAGTTGCGATATGCAGCAAATACATTACTTAGCCAATGAATTTGGTTTTAACATTATTGAAGATGCCTCACATGCCGTTGGCGCAAGTTATCAAGACGAAGCCGTAGGTCAATGTCGCTACAGCGATATTACCGTGTTCAGTTTTCATCCAGTAAAAATTATTACTACCGCGGAAGGTGGTGTGGCACTGACCAATAATGCCGAGTTAGCCGATAAAATGTGGTTATTACGCAGCCATGGTATTAGCCGCGATGACAACCTGATGACAGAGCCCGCACATGGCGCCTGGTATTATCAGCAGTTGCTGCTGGGTTTTAATTACCGTATGACAGACATTCAGGCCGCGCTGGGATTAAGCCAGAGCTTGCGCCTGTTGCCGATAATTCAAAAACGCCAGTTGCTGGCGGCAAACTATAACCGCCTGCTGGCTGAGCTGCCTGTCGCCTTACCGGCACTGGATGATATTAATATCAGCGCCTGGCATTTATATATTATCCGGCTGGATGATAAAACCAAACGTAAGGCGGTATTTGATGGCCTGCGAGATGCCGGTATCGGCGTCAATGTGCATTATATTCCCATTCACACCCAGCCGTACTATCAGCAACTGGGCTTTGACTGGGGCGATTTTCCTGTTGCGGAAGATTTTTATGAGCGCATTATCAGCCTGCCGATGTTCCCGGAATTAACTGGCGAGCAGCAGCAATATATTGCCGATACGTTAGCGGAGTTACTGTAGAACTATGATTAGTCAAGAAAAACTGGCAGCCTTGCAAAGTGCCTTTCCTTCATTATCACTTTTGGTTTTAATTGGCAGCCGGGCCAATGACACCGCCAGAGCAGATAGCGACTGGGATTTTGTGTTTGATTTCTCAGAACCGGATTACTTCACCCGGCTGCAATATACTGAACAGTTAAGAGCTGAATTAGCAAAATTAGCCGGCTGCACATCAAATGCAGATATTGACCTGATTGATTTTCAACATACTAATCTGGCCATGAAAGCGGCTATAGCCAACGAGGGCAAGCCTCTTATTATTACTGACCACCGACAGTGGCATAGCTTTTTAACGGTAACCTGGCAACAACTGGAGTACTGGTATTGGGAGCGTGAGCATGCAGCTTGAACTTTATCTGGCGGAAACTGCCAGCCTGGCAGCTGATTACAAACAATTGTTAGATACAGCAGCGCTGGATATTCAACAAGGCAAACCGCTATCAAAGCTTGAACAAAACGGTATTTTGCACTGCCTGCAGGTTTTAGCAGAAAACGCCATAGGCAAAGCCAGGCATCTGCTTAAAGCTGCAGGCCAACCTGTTCCTATATCAGCTTATGATGCGATGCAAAAACTTGCCCAATTACAAAATTGGCCAGCGACGCAGGTACAACAATGGAACGCTATTATTGGCATGCGAAACCGTATAGTGCACGAGTACATGAATATCAACATCGATCTGGTAATGCAATTGGTGGCCCAGCAAAAGTATTTGCTCATTACTGACTTTTTAATGTCCGACACCTTATGAACATCGCTATAATCCCAGCCCGAGGCGGCAGTAAACGCATCCCGCGCAAAAATATTAAAGATTTTTGCGGCCAGCCTATGCTGGCCTATCCAATTAAAGCCGCATTGCAAAGCGGTGTTATCGACAAGGTGGTGGTGTCGACCGATGATGACGAGATTGCCGCCGTAGCTCGTCACTATGGTGCTGAAGTGCCTTTTCTGCGCCGAGCGGAACTGGCCGATGACTACAGCGGCACCAGCGCGGTAGTTCGCGATGCCATTATACAGCTTCAAGCGCTTGGTTGGCCGCTGGATTACTGCGCCTGTATATACGCAACTACGCCATTATTAACGGCCAGCATTATCCGTGACTGCCTGCAGCAGCTTACACAAAGCGACGCAGATTACGTGTTTACCAGCGCCCGCTTTTCCTTTCCTATTCAGCGCGCTCTGGTGATGACAGACAGCGGCGGCGTCGCGCCGTTTGACCCGGCCAGCATAGGTAAACGATCGCAGGATTTACCCCCAGCGTATCATGATGCCGGTCAGCTTTACTGGGCTAAAGCATCGACCTGGCTTGATCTGCAAAAAAGTGTGTTTAGCACTAACTCACAACTTTACGAACTGCCATCGCATCGGGTTCAGGATATCGACACACCAGATGACTGGCGGCGGGCTGAACTATTGTATCAACTGCTGCAACAAGAAGCGCCATAACATGAAGATCCTGTTTCGTGCTGATGCTTCAGTCAGGCTAGGCTCTGGCCATGTGATGCGCTGTCTAACGTTGGCTCAGGAGCTAACAGCGCTTGGCGGCGAATGTCATTTTGTCTGTCGTCAGACCGATGGCAACCTGAACGATGTTATCAGCCAGCTAGGATATCCACTTTATACTCTGACGGGCGCAGCTGACGAGCAACAGGACGCAGCTCAAACCCTGCAGCAACTTACGCAACGCTATCAGTTGCTGATCGTCGATCACTACGCACTGGCGCAGCAATACTGCTCAGCACTGCGCCAGCGCTGCGAATATATTATGGTTATTGACGATCTGGCTAACCGGCTGCATGACTGCGATATGCTGCTTGATCAAAACCTGCTGCCACAGGCTGAACAACGTTATGCTGAATTAGTGCCGGTACATTGCGAAAAATTGCTTGGTCCGCGCTTTGCCTTGCTTCGGCAGGAGTTTTATCAACCGGTAAAACATCCTCTGCCTAATCACATTCTGATTGGCTTTGGTGGCAGCGACGAGCAAAACTTAACCACTATGGCAATTAAAGCGCTAAAACAATTAAAGTCCGGGCTGTTTACGGCCGATATAGTAATAGGGGCAAATAATCCGTGGCGCGCTGATATAACACAGCAGTTAGCGTGCCTGCCCAATGTGCAGTTGCATGTGCAATGTAACTACATGGCAACCCTGATGTACCGGGCACGACTCATGCTTGGTGCGGGTGGAGCCAGCCATTGGGAGAGGTGTATTTGCGGCCTGCCGGGTCTGGTTGTTACCGTTGCCGAAAATCAGCAGGCGGCAACGGCTTATCTCGACCACCTTGGCGCTTGTGTCTGGTTGGGCCAGGCTGCTGAAATGTCAGCAGAGTTCTTTGCAGAGCAACTATGCTATTACCTGTCCCAACCGGCACTGTTAGACGATATTGGCCAGAGTGCCGCAGGCATAGTGCCGGCGGACGCTGGTACACCACTGGTAGCTAAGCAGATTTATGCAATGATTCGAGGGTTAAATGGCAGTAATTAAACTGGGCCAACGCGCGATAGGACCGGGAGAAGCGCCATTTATTATCGCAGAGCTGTCGGGTAACCATGATCAGTCATTAGACAAAGCGCTGGCGATGGTAGATGCCGCTGCAGCTTGCGGCGCTGACGCCATTAAAATACAAACTTATACCGCAGACAGCATGACGCTGAATATTCAACACGGCGATTTTGTTATTCAGGACCAGGGTAATCTGTGGCAGGGACAATCACTTTATCAGCTATATCAGCTGGCCATGACCCCCTGGGACTGGCATCAGGCTATTTTTGCTCGGGCAACACAACACGGTATGCTGGCATTTAGTACGCCCTTCGACCAGACAGCAGTCGATTTTCTCGAACAGTTAAATGTACCCTGCTACAAAATTGCCTCATTTGAAAACAGCGATCACGCATTACTCACTGCAGTAGCTAGAACCGGCAAACCGGTTATTATGTCTACCGGTATGGCAACACAAACCGAGCTGGCTGAATCGGTAGAGGTACTGCGTAAACACGGTTGCAATCAGCTTATCCTGCTGAAGTGCACCAGCCACTACCCGGCCGATCCGGTTGATGCCAATCTGGCGACAATTCCGCATTTAGCCCAACTGTTTAACTGTCAGGTTGGTTTATCTGACCATACTGCCGGCATCGGTGTAGCCGTTGCCAGTGTGGTGCTGGGCGCAACAGTCATTGAGAAACACTTTGTGCTCGACAGAAGCGAAGGCGGCGTTGACGCAGAGTTTTCCCTTGAGCCAGATGAATTTTCCGCGCTGGTGCAGGAATGCAAACGCGCTGCAGTAGCGCTGGGTAAAGTCACTTACGGCGGCACAGACAAAGAGCAGACGTCGCGTAAATACCGTCGCTCGTTATATATTGCCGAAGATATGCAACTGGGTGATATTTTCACCCCGGCTAACCTGCGCTCAGTGCGGCCCGGCTTTGGCCTGGAGCCGAAATACCTGCCAATGTTGCTGGGTAAACCAATTAAAAAGGCGGCGGCCAAAGGCACCGCGATGAGCTGGGAGTATCTGTAGCACTATGGTGGCAGCAAAGCAGTATCCCGTCAGTCAGTTTCGCCCTCTAACTAAGGCCGACCTGGAGCTGATATGGCAGTGGCGTAACCAACCGGATATCCGGCGCAATATGCACAACAACACGCCTATTAGCTGGCATGAGCACCTGGCCTGGTATGAAAAGCTGCAGTGTGATTTAAGCCGTAACGTCTTTGTGTTTTATCAGAATGAACGGCCAATAGGCGTGCTCAACTTTAACCAGCACAGCAGCGGTGTGCTGGAATGGGGCTGTTATCTGGGAGAAACCAATGTCTGGCCTGGTTCTGGCTTATTGCTGGAGATAGCGGCGCTTGATTATGCTGCTATGCAAAACGATCAGCATACATTGTATGCTGAGGTTTTATCTTTTAACCACAGCGTGCTGAAAATGCACCAGTTGTTTGGCTATCACCCGCAACCCGACTTGCCCGGCAAGCTGAGGGATAACGCAACCTATCAGGTTAAGGTGTTTCATTATCCGTTAGCCGCCTGGCGTGCCAACCGCGACGCCGTATTAGCGCGTTTGCCAAAGCAAATTGCTGCAGCGGCCAGTTTTATTCAATTTACTCAGTAGCAGGTTTTAACGTGGAACTGGAACATACTATTCGCCAAACGCTGGATCAGGTTGCCGTCATCGCAAACTGTCAATTGATTGATAACATTACCGATGACACGGTACTGCTGCAAAGCGGGCTCGACTCGCTGGGCTTCGCGATGCTGGTCGCGCAACTGGAAGAAGATTTAGGCATAGATCCGTTCAGCCAGATGCAAATAGCCGTTTATCCGCGCACTTTTGCCGAATTTGTCGGCGTTTATCGCCAGGCACTGGCAAACGGCAACTAAAACCAATGAATCTGCTGCAGCGGCTGCAACAAGCGCACTATAACAGCACGGCCATCAGCGCCGGTGCTGATATCAGCTATGCGCAGTTAATAACGCAAGCGGTGCAACTCAGGCAGCAATATCCGGCGCTGCAACATCAGGCTATCGCCCTAAGCTACACCGACCTGAGCACTTTTACCTGTGCCCTGTTGGCGTTTGACGGCTGGTGCCGGGCACTTTATCTGTTACCGGATAACACTCTTCAACTGCCTGAGCACGTTATCCGCTGGCCTGAAAATACCCCAGCCGGAACTGCAACGCCCACAGCAGAACCTACCCACTGGTATCTGGCAACATCAGGCACTACCGGTACGCCTAAATGGATAGCGCATTCATTTACCAGCTTAAGCCGCGCCGCTAAAGCCTCAGTACAAAATGCAACATTGCACTGGGCATTATGTTATCAGCCAAGCCGTTTTGCCGGCCTGCAGGTGCTGTTGCAAAGCCTGTTATCAGGTGCAGTAATAACCGACTGCAGTAGCGGTGATTCGCAGCAGCGCTATAGCCTGATGCAGCAACACAGTGTCAATGCAGTATCGGCCACGCCCTCTTTGTGGCGGCAGTTACTGATGACAGCGCAATTAAGCGCACTGCCATTGCAACAAATAACGCTGGGCGGTGAAATTGCCGACCAGCCCTTACTTGATACACTGGCAGCGTTATTCCCAGCCGCCCGTCTGCTACATATTTACGCCTCTACCGAAGCCGGTGTGGGTTTTGCCGTTGCCGATAAGCGTGCTGGCTTTCCAGCCAGTTGGCTAAATCAATGTCACAGCAACCTGTTGCTTAAAATCGATGCCAAGCAACATTTATGGTTAAAGCCGCCACAGCTGCCTGATACCCGCCTAGCGTCTGCTGTTGATAGCGATGGCTATCTGGACAGCGGCGATTTAGTCACTATTGTACAAGACAGAGTTGTCTTTCTGGGCCGTGCCAGCGGTGTTATTAATGTTGGCGGTAATAAAGTTCATCCCGAGCAGGTAGAACAGGTATTGTTACAGTACCCTGCCGTGCGCCAGGCAAAGGCGTATGCCAAAGCCAGTAGCGTCCTAGGCCAGTTAGTTATCGCAGATATTGTTGTCGACACCGGTATTGACAGTAAAGCACTGCAAGCTCAGTTGGTGCGGCACTGCCAGCAACAACTGGAGCGCTATCAAATGCCAGCCCGGTTTAATATAGTCAGCAGCTTAGTAACCAATGCGACCGGTAAGTTAAGCCGTAAGGCCGACGTAAAGGAGCCTCATGAGTAAATTAGTGATTGTTACCGGTGCCAGCCGGGGTTTGGGCTTAGCGATATGCCGCCAATTACTGCAGGCCGGTTATAGTGTGCTGGCATTGGCAAGAACGCAAAGCGAAGAGCTAACGCAGTTACAACAGCAAGGCTTACACTTTTGCGCAGCTGATTTATCTGCACTGGATAACATTCCGGCCCTTTGTAGCGAACTAACTAAGCAATATGGCCGGCCTTATGCGCTGATTAACAACGCAGCTGTTGGTTATGATGGTGTACTGGCAACGATGCACAACACTGAGATAAACAGCTTACTTAACCTGAACATTCAGGCGCCTATCTTGCTTAGCAAGTACTTGCTAAGGCCAATGTTGTTAAACCAAAGCGGCCGTATCGTCAATATTTCGTCGATTATCGCCCGCACTGGTTTTAATGGACTAAGTGTGTACGCCGCCAGTAAAGCCGCGCTGGAAGGTTTCAGCAAATCGCTGGCGCGGGAAGTTGGCAAAGCAGGTATTACCGTGAATTGCGTTGCACCCGGCTATATGCAAACTGACATGACCAATAGCCTGCAAGGCGATAAGCTGGAAAGCGTCAAACGCCGCAGCCCGCTGGGCCGACTGGCTACACCGGATGATGCTGCGGCTGCAGTGTTATATCTACTCAGCGAGCAAGCCGCCGCTATCACAGGTACTGTGATTACTGTGGATGCTGGTAGTACGGCCTGAATACTCAATAAGTATAAAGATAGATATCAACGCGGACATTAATCTTTGTTTACAGTGCCCATAAAGCCTGAAAAAGGCTTCAAAATCCAAAAGGAGCAACGATGGACAAAATATATATCTACGGCACCGGCAGTGGTGCTCGCAAATATTACAACAACAACCATCAATATGAGGTCCTAGGTTTTGTTGACTCAAATGCAAGAGTTAATAGCGCCCCCTTTTGCAATTTGCCGGTAATTGCTCCAACAGAATTAGTGCAGAGCGAATATGACTATGTCGTCTTAGCAAACGAGTACGCAGCTACATTTTATGTGTTACGAGATTTATCCATTCCTTTACAAAAAATTAAGTTTATTTATCACAAATCCTTACTGGAAGTGATGAGCAAAGAATCTCAACTCTACTTTGGGCAATATGAAAATCCAGAGCTACCGCTTGCAGCCTACTATTCTCTGGCAATGTCGTATCAGGATGCGGCTAACCAAGAGGCCATATATAGCTCTGAATATGATTATGTTCGGTTCAAATTACTTGAGCTACTGACAGAACAAATCCAGCAGCAAAATATCAGCGGCAACCTGGCTGAAGTAGGAGTATTCAGAGGTAACTTTGCCAGAGTTATCAACACGCTGTTTGCCAACAGAACTTTATACCTGTTCGATACTTTTGCCGGTTTTGATCCCACAGAAAGGGAAACCGATATTCAAAACGGCTATTCCGCCCCTGAATTTTTTACTCGTAATAATAATTTTGTCGATACTAGTGTTGAACTGGTTATGCAACGAATGCCACATCCTGAACGTTGCATTCCCAAGGTAGGCTTCTTCCCTGAGTCACTGCAAGGACTGGAAGATAAGTTTGCCTTAGTGTCCATTGATGTGGACCTGTATACACCGATGTATAACGCCATCGAATACTTTTATCCCCGTCTGTCCGCCGGTGGTTATCTGCTACTGCATGATTACAACCATTCTGAATTCCGAGGAGTCAAACAAGCTGTGGCCGATTACGAGACCAAACACGGTAGACTGGCTAAGGTACCGGTGCCAGACCAGGGCGGTACTATCGTCATTACCAAGTTGTGATGAGAAAACATACCTGACTTTCATCAGCGTTCAAGCCAGCGGTCCGTCCGCTGGCATACCGTTTTTCAAGGCCCCCTGATAAAGGGTATGTTGGCCAGCAAAGCCCAGCTCTCGGCTTGTTTGTTGCCACAGGTAGTATCCAACATCCTCTCTCCCCCTTCATTCTGTTCGTTCAATCAGTTTTACACAATTGTCAGGTTTACAAACAACACTGTCATGGCCGGAGTCTGCGCCCTTCAAAACATGACAAAACCCTGCCATCGTCATTGAGAAAAATTACAGATAAAGTTTTCGGAACACCGCAGCAAACAAAAGATGATAGTGTTCAAATTAGAGTTTGAATCATGCAAAAGCGTAGCAGCTCCTGATGGCAGCCAAATGTCTTAGCTCTTTGCTGTCTACTGATAACATTCAGTTCTACAGGCGCTTCAGGAAACCACCTGCAGCCACTGTAATTAAAAGTTTCGAGTCAATATCAGCGTCAACAACAAATTCAGAATGCTGCTGCAAATAAGCACTGATCGCAGTTTTTGGGCTGTTTCCAGGGTGCCATGGCCGGTCAGTAAACAGCCCTGCTGGCATATCTTCTATAAGAGTGTCGAATACGATGCAATAACTGCCTTTACTCACCAACGGTCCGTAGGCTTCCAATTCTGCCAGCACATGTTCATGGGTATGGTTAGAGTCAAGACAAACCAGAATCCGCTGATAACCGGTCGCTGCAGCTTTCACTTGAGCAATAATTTCAGGAGCAATACTGGAGCCTTCGATCATCTCTATCTTGTGTGATAACGGATGTTGCTCGATCGCGTCTCTGTTATGCTGACGAATATCAATGTCGATTCCAATGACTTTACGTCGGCTGCTTTTTGGATCTAATACTTGTCCGGAATTAACCGCGTCAGTGTAATCTAATAAAGCCAGCAATGACGCGCTTATCATCAGAGAGCCGCCATGTGCAATACCGGTTTCAATAATTAGATCTGGTTTTATCTTCCAGACAAGCTCCTGTAATGCCCAAGCATCATTTGGAAACTGAATAGCTGGCCGGCCTAACCAACTAAAATTATAGGCCCACTTGTGCGGGGTTACCTCTCGAATCCAGATTCTGGACAACGCCTGCAAATCGCTATCGGATTTCAGACTTTCAATGTTGTTACGAACTTCCTGCTCAAACTTTTCAACTTCATTCATTTAAAAAATCCCTCCAGCATTTTGTTTTTGAGCAAATAAACCTCCGACCTTCCGCTCCCACATTCGCAACAAGATCTAAGCTTGTTACATAAGGAGTAAAAGCACCATACAACTGTGGATATGGCTCGCACATATAATTCATGTATCTCACCTGAATCCCCTCGTTTTCAAAGGCATGGTGGTTAAGGTAATTCGAAGCGCCATGTCCGGTAATATAATTATCTGCTCCAAGTTTCTTAACAATGTCCAGCACTCTTTCGCTGCCGCTCCCACTGATATCCAGCGCATCAATGTCAATAAATTTTTTACCTTCTGAGAGCCCAAAATATTCAATAACACTCAGCATAGATTTTTTTGCAATGTCACTAATAGTCATCAATTGAGTATCATTGCATACATTTTCTATCAAGCTGAGCGCATGTTCAAAATGAAGGCTTGTTCCAAGACTTTCGGTTATCAGTATTTTATGATGTTCTCTCCAATCCATATGACTACTTGGCTCAACCATATTGATTGGAGTTCCCAGTTTAAATTTTTTCAGGGGGACAGTCAGCCACTGAGGTGTATCCGACATCTTTAATTGCACTCGGTTGACAAAACTACCTTTTGAAAATTGAACGTCATCATAAAAGACAACGATATCTGCTAGTTTAATTTGCTCTAATAGTCCGACCCAGGGGAACAACATTGGTTGAGTAATGACTACACTTTTTGTTGAACCTGCCATTCAATCGCCTCAGACATAACAAAACAAGAAAACAAGCGCTCCAACTCAACAGAAAGTTGTGGTACTTCATTAGCGCAATAGCCCAAAGTCATTTCAAACCAAAGTAAAGTGAGATAGACCTTTTGGGAAAACGATACTCTCAACCAGTCATCCAATCCGATGGAATGATTCATTGGATGCCCCAGTTGAGCTACAATTTCGCCCCCATCCATCGTTTCATCAACTTTATGCAGCGTTGCGCCAAGCCTACCGTGCTTTGCTGAATACGCTCTTTCGACAGCCTTAAATCCAGGATACTCAGGCAATAGCGAAGGATGAATATTAAACACTTGCATTTTTCCAAAGAGATCAGCGGTAACCATACGGCTGAATAACAATAAACACGCCCCTATATTCTCATCATTACACATTTGATAAGCACGCTTTGAGAATGCAGTGGCGTCTTTCTCTGCGATTCTTTCATGCCTGAGACTGAGCTCAGCAGCAACATCTTCCGCTTGGCATTTCCGATCGGTGATCATCATTAAATCCAAAGGCCTGCCCGCTTGTTGCCAAACTCTGACTGCATATTGAACCGTCGCACCACCACCAGAACATATAACTGATAGTTTCACATTCCCCCCTTGCAGAATTGTCTGAGATATCCAGTTCAACCACTAATCAAAGAAGAACAGAGAACGTTGCAGAGTAATCTGCGATGGTAATTGCGCGATGACATTTCTGGCGATGGTCGGATTTAATCCAACTAAAACCCCCTCCACTTCAGGTGTAATTTCAGTGGGAGATACTATTGGAACATTTAGTATTTTCCTGTTTTGCAAAAAAGTATTGTTGTCCAAAAACATTTTTACACGTTCTCTTTGGATCAGACATACATAGCTAAACATACCATAGAATCCAGCGCCAAAAATCGCTAAAGCGCCGGACACAGCTAATTCCGCTTGCCGTACCCGATTCGCATAACCAGTCCAGAACTCGCTAATCTTTCTGATCTGCGTTTCAACATGGGGTGCAGCGACTGGAACTACTGTCTTTTGGATTTTCCCTTTGGTTGCGATGACAACCAAAGCCCCCCTGTGCGCATCCTTATCGATCTGAACATCGCAAAATCCAGTATCCTCAAGTACATACTTTAATGATTCCTGAGTAAAATGATGTACATGGTCTATAACCACTAAGTCTGCAATATTACCAAGCACATAAGGAACTATCGCATAAAGTTTTCCACCATCTGCTATCAAAGAAATCATATGCTTTAATGCGGCGCGAATATCAACTATATGCTCCATAGAGAAAAAAGAGGTTAACAAGTCAAATTTGTTATTCCAATGAGAAGGCGTCTCAGATACCGCACAGTTTCCTTTATCAACCATTCTCTCCCAGTAAGTTTCATAAGCAGAACTCACATCGAACAAACAGAGATCCAATGTCTTGTGCAACTCTAATAACTTGCTTCCCATACTTGACTTAGCACAACCATAATCTAAAACATGTGTACAGCTACCAATATCAATTTTACTTGTTAACACATTTAATTGATGCTCGGTTCTATATACTTTCCGTTCACCATTCATTTCATATAACTGATCTTCATCTTCATGACTAAGATTAATATTGTAATCTTCCGAATAATAGTCTGCCGTATCTACCATACCCTCAGTATGCACATGGCAGCAAGACGGGCAATAATAGACCTGCGTTCTACCCGAATGAATCTGGCTTACCGAGGTTACACTAACCCCCTTGCCAGAATCATAAATTAGGTACAATGAATTCGAATCACATAAAGTACAACGATGAATCATTCTATTCTCCTTGATTTAACAAGAGCTCTGGATGAAATTTGGAAAAATCTACTCCCGCACCAAATGACCCGACCCAGCCATTTTTCCGACCAACACTTTCAGTAAAATCGAAGAGTCGGTATTGCATGCTCCATAAGGCCCGATTTGAAATATTTTTACCACTACGATGGATGACATCGAAGTTCATTACCAATAAATCCCCCGGCGCAGTGCATGGCGATTGCATAGGGAATTTTTCGGCATAGTGCGATTCATTTAACAGACGCATAGCATAAGTGCCTGCCTGTGCATCCGGTCCACTCGAGATTTTTGTCATCGGCAGCATGCCTTCTGCATGCGAGCCAGATAAAATATCGACCGGCCCCATGTCAGGTTCAACCTTGAGTAACGGAGCCCAAAATACAATGCCGTTACGACTTCTCAACTGATGTGGATATTCCTGATGCCAGGAGGCTCGGAATTTCTCTTCTTCCGGGTTATTGATCCTAATACCAAAACCATTCCCTGCCAGCCCAGGCAGCGATTCTCGCCTCAGCAACTTGAAAAGCTGCTCATTTCGCCGATCTGCAACCAATCTGACAAATGCTGGAATCTGTTTGACAGCATCATAAATAACACCACCAAGTCGCCGGTCACACCTGATAATCTCAATATATCCATCGTCAAATCTAGTTGGATGGTAAGGCAATCGCCCTATCATCAGACCATGCTCATCGATAACCTCGCCAATGATTAGATAAATAGCGTGACATATTTCATTGATATCGTCTTCCGCATAAAAATCATTCAACAGCAGATAACCTTCCATCTCAAACTGTTTTATTTGCTCTTGACTAATATGCACTGACCCCTTCTTCATAAAGAAACCTCTGCGCAGGTAATATTAATTAATACCTGACATACTCTTTTTTGCTGCTCATCAGTCATATCAATAAAGCTAGGTAAATTAATAGCTCTGTTGCAGATACCATAGGCATAGATATTTGACAGCTGCTGCGTAAATGATGGTAAGCTGCTTAGCGGCCAGAAAAATACCCGCGCATCGATGTTTGCCTGCTGAAACGCCTCCAGTAACTGCTGCCGGGTGATACCACTCTCCTCTGAAAACACCACAGTAGGCATCCAGGCTGAGTTTATCGTGCCAGCAGGTTCTGGATTCATTTGCAAGTCCGGAAAATCCTTTAGCAACTCTTTGTAGCGGGCAAAAATAGCACGTTTTGCACTAACCAAATCATCAATTCGTTCCAGTTGTGCACAGCCAAGCGCCGCCTGAATATTGGACATTTTGTATTTGAAACCCAGCTCGTCAGGCCAGAACTGCTTGCTCTGCCCCCGTTTCCGGCCATGGTTACTCAGAGTCAGCACTTTTTCATATAAATTTGCGTTATTGGTGACAAAGATGCCGCCCTCGCCTGTGGTCATGGTTTTGGTGCCGTGGAAAGAAAACACACCAAAATCAGCCATGCTGCCCGCTTTTGCCCCGTGAAACTCTGAACCCAGTGCTTCAGCCGCATCTTCTACCAGCAACAATCCATGCTGTTCGGCCAGGGTTTTCAGGGCGTCCATCTGGCACAGATTGCCATACAGGTGCACAGCAATGATCGCTTTGGTCTTGCTGGTGATAGCTTTGGCGACAGCAGCGGGATCGACACACCAGCTGTCTGGCAGAATATCCACAAAGACCGGTATCGCACCAAGATGTACCACAGGCGCAACACTCGCGATCCAGTTAGTATCGGCCAGAATGACTTCATCGCCCGGACCAATGCCTGCAGCAGCCAGGCCCAAATGCAGCGCCCCGGTACAACTGGATGTCGCTATTGCGTGGTTAACCCCCAGATAAGCAGCGAATTGTTGCTCAAGACGTTCGATATATTCATAACAACGTGCCCCCCAACCGTTTGTGACCGCATCCGTCACATAAAGAATCTCCAGTTTAGTAATAGAGGGTTTGGTGTAAGCAATAGGAGTACTCATGAAACGTATAGCTCCGGAATCAACGTGACATATTGCGTAGTGTTGCGCAAAACCTGTTGTAGCTGTGAGACGATTTCATGCCGGATATTCCACGGCAGCACCAGCACATAATCCGGTTGTAGATCAGCCAGCGAGTCCGGGGCGACAATCGGAATATGGCTGCCAGGCAAATATTTTCCTTGTTTTGACAGCGCCGCATCTGCCACCACAGGCAGCCAAAAGCGGGTAACGCTGGCATAATTAAGCAGTGTGTTGCCTTTTGCTGCTGCGCCATAAGCAACCACTTTACGGTCTTGTTGCGCGCATTGCTGAAGAAACTGGCGCAAACGCTCGGCAATAGCGTCAACTTTTACCTGAAATCCAGTGTACGCATCCACTGACCGCAATCCGGCAGCGTCTTCTTCCGCCAAAACTTCAGCGACCGCTTTGTTGGTTGCGCGCTGAGCATGCTGATGACACAGCCATAATCTGAGACTGCCGCCGTGTGTCGGCAGTTTTTCGACATTGTAGACTTTTAAGCCGATACCTGAAAATATGTGGCAAGCACTGTGCAGTGATAAATATGAATAGTGTTCGTGATAGATGGTATCGAACTGCGATAATGCTAACAGATTCAATAAATGCGGAAATTCAACACTGGCAGTTCCCTGCTCTGCTAGCAGCAACGCAATACCTGCCACAAAATCATTGATGTCCGGCACATGCGCCAGCACATTATTGGCAATGATTAAGTCGGCTTTGCGATAGTCGCTGACGAGCGTAGTCGCCAGAGTCTGGCCAAAAAACTCGGACACCACATCAATACCCAGCGCTCTGGCAGCCGTGGCGGTGGCGTCTGTTGGTTCCACGCCAAGACATGGTATGCCGGCTGCCAGATAGTTTTTCAGCATATAACCATCATTTGACGCAATTTCAACAACAAAGCTCTGGGTATTTAGTTCTAAATCCCGGATTGAATTTTCCGCAAATTGTTTTGCGTGAGCCAACCAGCTAATTGATGTGGACGAAAAATATGCATAATCAGCTGTAAACAATTCATCTGCTTTGGTGAAATCCTCAGTCTGAACCAGCCAACAATGCTGGCAAACCCAGACCTTCAGTGGATACACCTTCTCTAATGCAAACTGATCAGGACTGGACAAATAAGCATTCGAAGGAGGCATAACACCTAAATCAACTAAAGGTAAAATAAGATCATGCTGGCAATGCCGACATTTCATAGCACAATTCCGTTAAAATCTTTGTTAAGTAGCGGAAAACTTGCATCACGCTCCGATAGCAATATTATCGGCAATGGCCAATTTATCTTGAGTGAAGGATCATCAACTCTGCAGCCGCCGTCATAGTTTGGCTGATAATCTGCAGTGTGCAGATACAATAATTGGCTATTATCCTCAAGTGCCTGAAAACCATGTGCACATCCCGGCGGGATAAGCAGCATACTATTATTTTGCGTATTCAGCTCAAAGCTCAGGTGCTGCCCTAGAGTCAAAGAACCATGACGAAGGTCCACCACAACATCAAATACTTTTCCCTGTATACAGCGCACTAATTTATATTCCGCAGCCGGTGGGTACTGAAAATGTAATCCTCGGGTTACACCTTTAACAAGGTTCACAGAATGGTTAATTTGACGGATCTCAGAGCCTGCTAATACATGTTGTAATGTTTCTTTACAAAACCAACGGCTAAAAAAACCACGCTCATCACTAAAACGACAGGATTCGATAAGGTAAACACCGGCAAATGCAGTCTCAGTAATATTCAGTTGTTGGCCCATACCAACCCCTGACGTTTCGCATCCTCACCGTATTTCGTCAATTGCTCAGTAGTCACGACTTGCTGTTGTTGGTAATAGAGTTGATACCATTGAGCTGTATAGTATGCAGTTTGCTCAAAATCCCATACTGGATCCCATTTCAATTTCCGTTGGGCTTGCTGGCTGTCAAGTGTCAATACTATGGCTTCAGAGGGCTGTTGTGTTGTTTCAACTTGCCAGCAAAGCGCAGGCCAATGTTGTTGCATATGGCAGAGCACCTCATTCACTGTTTTACATTGCGCAGAGTCAGGACCAAAATTCCAGGCTATAGCATTATCTGATTGTCCAAGTAATAAACTCTGAGCCAAACACAGATACCCTGACAACGAATCCAGAACATGCTGCCAGGGACGGACAGCATTGGGATAGCGGATTTTCAATGGAAACTCCGCATGGGAAGCCCTTACAATATCAGGGATCAACCTATCACTTGCCCAGTCCCCACCTCCGATAACGTTACCAGCTCTGGCGCTCGCTAATAGCACACCTCGTTCAGCAAAAAAACTTCGCCTGTAACTTTGAACAACTAATTCACAAGCAGCCTTGGAGGCACTGTAAGGATCATGTCCACCTAGTGGATCCCCCTCTTTAAAATCTGCTGTATCTCCCTTATTTTCGTAAACTTTATCTGTAGTGACTACTACGATAGCTCGTACAGAATCGACATTACGGCATGCATCCAATATATTCACTGTACCGCTGACATTGGTATCCCAATTGTCTATCGGATTCGTATAAGATGCCCTTACGAGTGATTGTGCGGCTAAATGAAACACCAAGTCAGGCCTGATGTCTTGCAAAAGAGTTCGCATCTTTGTAGCATCACGAATGTCCGCTTCAATACTTTTAACATCCATGTTTAATAACTGCCAATGTGATGGGGAAGTATCAGTTGGTAGTGCAATACCAGTTACATCTGCCCCAAGTTGCTTCAACCAACAGGCCAGCCAAGTTCCTTTAAAGCCGGAATGCCCAGTCAGAAGTACTTTTTTTCCTCTAAATATATCGTTAAACAACGGCGTCACCATATCTTCCAAGGCGCATTGCCCTGCAACCACAAGCTATCCAAATAATTTTTATCCCGTAAAGTATCCATCGCCTGCCAAAAGCCTTTATGCTGATAAGCATTTAGTTGTCCTTCACGGGCAAGCCTCATTAATGGGTCAGCTTCAAAGCTATCGGAATCACTTTGTAGATAGTTAAAGATGGAAGGTTCCAATATGAAAAAACCACCGTTTATCCAGGCGCCATCGCCAGCAGGTTTTTCCTGGAAACGTTTCACCAAATTATTTTCAATATCAAGAGCACCGTAACGACCAGGAGGTTGAATTGCTGTGACTGTGGCAATTTTACCTGCCTCTTTGTGCGCTCTGATAGCTTGGGCAATATCGATATCAGACACTCCATCCCCATAGGTAAAACAAAATGGGCTATCAGACAAATACTCTTTGACTCGCCTCAGACGTCCACCGGTCATGCTATTTTCGCCGGTATCAACTAGCGTTACACGCCAGGGTTCGACGTGTTTTTCATGCACTTCCATTTGATTAGTTTGCATATCAAAAGTGACATCTGACATATGCAAAAAGTAGTTAGCAAAATACTCTTTGATAATATAGCCCTTGTAACCAAGGCAGATAATAAAGTCATTGATACCATGTGTAGAATAAATCTTCATGATGTGCCATAAAATCGGCTTACCACCTATCTCGATCATAGGTTTTGGACGTAAATGCGACTCTTCACTAATTCGAGTACCAAGTCCCCCAGCAAGAATTACAGCTTTCATAATTAGCCTTCCTCACTTAATGCCAGCAACCTAGATGAATGTTGGTTGTACTGGTAAAAATAATCCAAAGCCTCAACGAGCTCCATTGGCACCGTATTAACCGGTTTTCGTGGAGGAGCCAGATTATCGAGCCAATGAATATTTGCTAACTGCTCAGCTGTCGTGCCAGCATTTAAATGCTCTGTCTGTTTGAGACCCGAATGATAAATTTCATTGATTGAAGGCTTAATACTAGTTTTTAGATTCTGTTCTAGCTCTTGCCGCCGCTCACTATCAAGGTTTCCTAAAAACAGACCCAGCAAGCTTTGGAACGCCTCAAGTTCGTTGGATTGCCAATCTTTGATGTATCCAAGGTCTAGCTCAGCCCAAAATGCCAGAGCTCCTTTGTCAATTTCCATCCCCTTCACAGGGCCGTCATCAGCCAAAGTTCGAATAAGTTCAAAGTCAGCGGCAATATTTACATGATGTCCAACCCAAAAACCAGGAATAGGTAAACGCTGTCCGTGATTGTTAACATCTAAACCAAAGCTTTCAAAACTATGACGAGTGAAATTAACAGAAGCTTTTGTTGCTTCACCATTAGACACCCCAGCTATATTGATTAGCAGCATAAGCCCCTGATTCATATCAATACATATTTTGCTTTCGTTAAGAATAGCGACCATAGAAGTAAAATCAGGGCTGAGTGGGTGGAAGATTCTACCGTAGTTAGTTTTTATCTTTGCAAGAATGTCTCGATTAACAGCACCGGAATATATTTTTCCATAGTTGTCTTTTGGTTTATTTTGTCGACAAAATAACGGAAAGTTGAACTGAAACCGGCGTGTCAACTCTGAGACAGGATCGTAGTTTATAGGCCTACCTGGTTTGATAAGTGGGTGATAGTCACCATAAAAATTGGAGCCATCGCTAAAACGAACATCAAATACTTCATATTGCCAAGTCAACACATCTGGCTTGGAACGCATTATCTCCTTAGCCATTAATGCCAAAGCATCAGGACGCAATATGAACTTTTCGGAAAAGACTGTTATATATTGTCCATTTGCTCCTTCCAGAGCAAAGTCCCAGTGCTTACACATGTCCATTGGTTGAGAGGGCTTTTTGTAATGAAATCTCTTGTCACCTAAAAAACGAGCGACCTCAGTTAAACACGGAGAGTTAACTGCGTTATCTGACACTATCACTTCAAAATCAGTGAAAGTTTGTGCGGCCAAAGACTCTAATACGCGACTCACCAGATTAGGGCGGTCTCTCGTAGGTAAAATGATACTGAATAATGGTTTTGGCTTCATCTGCAGCCCTCCGAGAATCGTGCTACGCTACTATCAATATACTCATTTAATTCAGATATGAGCCGTTCTGATAAAAATCGGGCAGTGACATCCCCTGCTGCACGAGCTCTGCTTTCCATTAAGTTAGGAGTGGTTAACAAATCAGAGAGTTCATGAAACAACGCTTCATCTGAGTTTTCAACCAAGCCATGTCTGCGATCTAGCAATACTTCGGCGCTACCTGCGGTCTGAGTCGCTACCACTGCTTTCCCCAAAAAACATGCCTCAATCATAGTTAGTCCAAATGATTCAGCGTAAGAGGCAGAAACACAGATATCTGCTCTATTCATCCATGCATATGGATTATCTTGGAATCCCAGCAGCAAGGTTGAATCTTCTATTTTTAGTCTCTTAATTTCTGTCTTTAACTTCTCAGACAAGACCCCATCCCCAACAATCCACAACTTATGCTCAAGCCCGCGAGCCAACAAACGAGCATGAATTGCCAGCATTCGTTCAAATCCTTTTATCGGATGAAGACGCCCAACGAGCAAAATAATAGGGACTGTTATTAAACTTACATCCAGCGGTATAGGTTTTTCAGCTAAAGTCTTTATGTGTTTACTGTCGACTATGTTATATATCACCGGGTTCATACTCGCAGCTGGCATATCAAAAAATCTTGAAAAAGATTCCCGCACATTTTTTGAAACAAAAACTATCTGCCGAAAGCTGTTAAAACAAACTCGCTCCTCTGTTGAATCAAAATATGGGTGAGTCCAATGATCTGATTCAAAATCAGTGTGGATCCAAGCAACTGCACCTTTTTTCGGATGTCCTGCCAAGACTCTAACGGACAACCCCTCTATAAAAGAAATCTCTAAGTCGAAGCGTCTGCGGATTAACGTATTGTAGAGCCTAGGTGGTGGCTCTGAGGAAAGATACAACATAGCCTCTATTCGTTCGCTTTCTTGATCAAAAAGTCCCAAAACCTTTACCCAAGAAGGTATACGTGAGAGAAGTTCACCATGAGGAAACAGCACAACAAGAACGACTTCGTAGCGATTTTCATCCAGAACATTTAACAGAGATAACAGCGCTTGCTCAACTCCGCCACAAACCATAGAATTTATAACAAACAGCAACCTAACTCTCTTAACAGGTGAATCAATAGCTGCCCATTTCTGCTCTATCTTTGCTTTGAAGCTTGTTGTGTCAAATCGTTCGAGTCCTAAGGCCGGATAAATCTGATTAAACAATACGATCTTGCTCTGAGGTACTCCCCGAGAAAGAAAAATATTAGCTATCTCCTTAGAAAACATACTCGTGATCAAAATAAAATCCCAGCCATCAAGCTGCATTTGCTCACAACTATTTATTTGTAAGCTGTTGTATATACTTCCTTGCTTACTGGGATCGTTGTCACACAAAGCAACAACTTTATAATCTCTAAATAGAGTAGCTTCAAGACAACGAAATACTCCGCCTAAGCCTACGATCGCAACTCTACAACCAGGATCCAACATCATATAGTGCCTAAGCCTCCATCTTCATAGGTGACGAACCTAAATAAGAAATAACGACGGGTTCATACATAGAATATGTATGCTGGATTTCAGAGATAATCTCATTTGCAAAGACTTTAGATGCGACCGCAAACACTCTCTCTCCACGACTGAAAGCTTCGGCAAGTGTAACAACGGGCAAACCGTCAAGTTCAAAGCAACCTGCGGCAGCCCGCCGGTCAATCACTATACTCACAGTGATTCCCTGCTCTCTTAATAACTGCAAGACTTGTGCCCCTAACTCCCCTGCACCATAAACTGCTGTGTGAGTAATATGACTATGCTGTAGATTTGCCAATAATAATGGAGCAACAATGTCGTCACCTGCACTCATTCCAAGCTCGCCTAAGAGTCCTGTGCTGCCGGGAAATGCCTGAGCTATAGCTCCTTCATTCCAAAAACCACGAAGAGAAGAAGCCAATCGCCCCAAGTTGACGTCTGCAGAGGCTTCATCAGCCCTTGAGTAATGTTGCTTAAATGCCTTCACTACGTCTTCGCAAATCAGTGTCGTTGTCACACCTGAAGATAAAGGTACTTGAAGCTGCCCCAAGCAAATAGCCTCTGAAGATAGTGGATAACGGATAAGTCGATAGAGTATAGAGGCGATAGCTTTTCGGGATGAAAAATCAATGAGTGGAACAATACCGCTTTTTATGGCCAGCGCTACAAACGAATGTACAGCACGTCGAAAATCATTGATCAAAGCGGAGTGAGACATTGTCATTGTATGACTTGGTACTAACTCAGGATAGATTACGCCTCCTTCTGCATGATAAGCACGGGTTGAGCACAGAGAACCATTTAGCAAAATCTCAGAGAGTTCGGGAGCTTTGCTCAAAGCGATTGCACGTTCATCTATAGGCAGAAAGACTTCTAAATGATGTAGTAAAGAGAATGCCTCTGATTTAGCGCTGGCGTAAGTCATGAAGAACCGAGACTGTTCGAGTGGCATTAATCTAGCCAAATTAGTAAACATACTGGCACCACAACCCCAATCCCATAATGCGATTCCGGACCGGTTTTCTAATCCTATATCCAGAAGATAGCTAAGCAATAACTGGCGCTGTGATTGCAAATACTCTCTAATTACATCTTTTTTATCCGCCACTGTAGTCAAGAGCTCATCCCATAGTTGAGTTCCTACCAGAGCCGAAAGACAAGTCGTAGCCATCGATTGCCAATGATCAGGCAATTGAAGTCCTAAATCTTCAGTACATTCAAAAAGAGTGTAACCTCGCCGCTGGCTCAGTTGATGTAATACTTCAGGAGTGACCTCAAGGAGCGCAGGTAACAAGCTTGAGCGACGCGAAATATAAACAGTTTTAACGTCAAGCCCCGGGCAATTCATTGATGCCAAAAGTGAAGAGATAACTTCTCCCTCCCGCAGAAGACAAAATAGAGTGTCAATACCCAACGCCTTACAACGGATTTGTAACCAATGAATAAGGTGGAATAAGAATGGGCCGTAAACTAAAGCACTGATATTGGCCGCAAAACTTTCATCGGGATAATGCCAGAGCCAGCGTCGTCTAAGTGCATCAACGTCATAAGGAGTGGTGCCTAAACGATGCTCATAGTTTGTCAGTAAAAGAAAGTACTCGGGAGGTTTCACAACCAGATTATGAATGCCGGCAGCGAGCGCCATCTGGCCATCTGTTATTGCATTATCTCCAATGTGAAGTATGTTTGTAGCTCTGACACCACACCTATTTATTAATGTAGCAAACAAGCCTCCATCTTGTTTGCTGCAGCCCGACTCACCAGAGACCAAAACTAAATCCAGCACGAGCGATGGAAGCTGTGTTTTGATAAACGATACGATAAGATCCGAATCAAGATACATATCAGATACAAGAGCAACTTTTTTACCTTCAGTAAAAGCCTCTTCAAGCCAGCAAATCGCAACAGGATTTATGATCCAGCCGGCCAACTCTAATTCAGCTTCCAGCACACAGAGTTCTTCCCCCGCAATAGAAGGCCAATTGCTATATATTTCTGCCAGCGTAACTTCTCTATGGCCACTTTTCGCAAAGCGGGCACGGCGAGCACTATCTTCAGCTTTTCGACGAAGCTTTACAAAACTCTGGTTATCGTCCTGTGGCCAAAGCCCCTTATTTTTAGCTTCATGAGCAAGATGAAAGAAAAAATCGTCTGGGGTTCCAGACTTGCGGAAAATTAAAGTATCGAAGATATCAAAGCTGACCAACTGGATAGTATCTTTCAGACCCTCAGGCCAAGGCAACAGAGGCAAAGTCATAACTGAATATCCTTCTTCAATATTGATTCTTGCAAACAGAAGAATCGTTCAAATGCATTATCCACCGCGTAATCCATATCAAATAGGCATATTTAGCTAGCCGCTCCAGCAAGATATATGATGACAACGCTTCGGAGTGTTAACCTCATCGTAAACAACCTTAGCCATAAAGGCTGCGCAACGGCAGTCCAGTGCTTGAAGGAATAAATAACCATCATATTCACCCTCGTTGCCATCTTTACACAAAAATATGTATCCATGAGTCACTGACGAATGTTGACAACATCAACCTTATTGTATGCCGAACCAACATCTATGATAAAAAATCAACGCCACAAAAAGACTGATATAACAGACCATCCATTGTTTCACGGTCATATTAAAAACTGCTGCAATTGCGTCTCAGACCTCGTTATTCTCTCAATTTTCTAACTATTGCAATACCGTAGTTGGTGGGAGCGGTCAGCATTTCAACGAATTGATATTGGTCAGGGGCACACATAATAAAGTTATCGAGCACAAACCTTGGTCCCTCATGTCCACAGACTGCAGGAAAAACATCGTGGAAAATAATATATCCACCAACCGCTACGAGAGGGGCATATAGCTCAAAATCAGATGTACACCCGCTGATACTATGATCTCCATCGATAAATAACAGGTCTATCTCATTATGACCAAGCCATGAATCAAAATGGCTTGCTGCATTTTTAGAGTCCGATTCTACCAAATGAATGATATCTGAAAACCCTGAACTCTCAATTGCCTGTACAATCAATGCCTTAGGATTAACAATGCAAGAGTAATGAAATGGTGGCCACGGGAATTTTGGGACATAGGTATCAATAGCGTATAAACGACCACGCTTGGTAGAACTTGCCATACCCGCAGCTAACCACAATGTTGATATACCGATATAGCAACCGATCTCCACCACCGTTTTAGCAGAAATATTAGCCAATATTGCTTTGAGTAATTCTCCCTGAGCAGGAGATAAAGATGCAGGATTAGCCACCGGCATTTGGTAAAGCTTTTTTAAAGTTAACAACCAGGGGGAACTTGAAGACTCCATCTCATCAGAAAAGCTATAGTTGTTATCATGAGACACAATATTTCTGTTAAAGGTATATTGCTCAAGAAAGGTATTAATGGTTTCCTGTGTAAGCCAATGTTCGCCGTCAGTCCCAGCAACAGATAACTCAATTAATGAGTTTGTCTCTGCCTCACTCAATTTTAAGTCACGTATAAATCGAGAAAGCCTGACTTTATCAGTTTTCATATTTACCACCAATTCTCTATAGTTCAGCAAAGGACTTTAAGGCATTCAATACGGCATCGTCCATATTGAAGTACTTATACTCTGCCAGTCTGCCAAGCGGGATTAGCTGAGGATATTGAGCTGCCAGCGCTTTGTATTGTCCAAACTTTTCCTGATTATCTGCAGTAAACACCGGGTAATAAGGAATGTTTTTTTGTGGATCGTTTTTATCGTAATCTTGAGGGTACTCTGTAACAATAGTAGTGCTGTTGCATTGTTCTGTGAGAATATGCTTAAACTCGGTTATACGAGTAAAAGTGTCTTCGTTTGGATAATTAACTGTGGTCGCAGTCTGAAAATACGGAAAATCCAATTGCTTAAACTCAAACTGTAAAGAGCGGTACGGTAACTCACCAAACTGATAAGCAAACAACTGGTCCAGCATCCCCGTATAAATCAACTTACCTTTGAAAATTTCTCCATCCAGCCAGATTTCCCCTTGTGAGAGCTTGAGCCTTTGCAATGCATCTTGTTGCAAATGAACGTCAACGCCTGGTTGTGATAGTAGTCTACCGATCAAAGCCGTATAACCATCAACAGGAATAGCTTGGTACTGATCGTGAAAATACCTGTCGTCTCGACTAAGCACTACAGGAACCCTTGCAAGTACTTCTGGCGCGATATCTTCAGCCTTGATACCCCATTGCCGCATGGTGTAATTGACAAAAATATTCTGGTAAATCCAATCGGCCAGTTGACGCAATTCGGGTTCATCGGTCTGCTTTAATTGCAAAATAGGTACTTTGGCACCAGCACCATAACGTTGTATTAAAAGCTGTTCCAACTGCTGCGCATGCTCCGCAGGGTACAACCGATAAAGTGAATTTAGATTAAACGGCAGCGGTAATAACATATCACCAACCCTAGCCAGCACCTTATGCTCATAGGGCTGCCACTCGGTAAATTGTGATAAATAGTGCCAGACTTCAGGTTTATTTGTATGAAACAAATGCGGTCCATATTGGTGAATACGAATGCCATTAACGTCTGTTTTATCGAAACAGTTACCCGCCAGATGATTCCGTTGCTCTAGCACTAGCACTCGCCAACCGCGTTGACTGGCAAGCCGTTCAGCCATCACTGCACCTGAAAAACCAGCACCTACGACAACAGCATGATAAGTACTCATGATGACCATCCGAGCAGCTGTTTTACCTGTTCGGGCTGATCACGCTGTTCATACACCAAGCTATGGCGCTCGTCAAAAAACTGCGCATTTACCGCCGATAATTCAATCATTTTTAAAAAAAATTCCGCTTCATCCGCCTTTAAAAAATACAGTGCGGCAGAAAAGTACACATGATTGACGCCAAGTTGAATAATGCTCTCTTCCACCCCAAACTGCTTACCTAAACGGCAGGCAGAAGCCAGCTCTTCGGTGACTTTTATCCGACGTTGATGGTTCTGTTGGGTCTGGGCACCAAAACTGTTGCTATGAATGCGGTAACGCCCCAACACTGCGTCCAGTCTATCTATGGTCCCCCCCAATAAACCAACATTCATAATATGCCATGGGAAATCACAAATAATCTTGCAGTCATGCTGTAACGCTTGTGTCAAAGAAGCATGACGACGGAACATGACGCTGCTGGCCTGTAGGAAAACTGTATAACGGATCAAATGAGTAATATCAGCTTGCTGAGGAATATAGTGATAGTTGTAGTAATCTCTGGAGTACCACTTCAAACGCTGACCTGTTGCACTATCGAACATCTCTGACTCATGATAAACCATACTACAGTCAGGGTGCAGTTCCAGGTAATTTACCTGCTGCTGTAATTTTCCCGGCAAGGCAATATCATCACCATCAACATAAGCAATATACTGGCCTTTAGCTGTTTCGAGCAAGCGACGCATCGTTCCTACCAGCCCGAAGTTAACCTCATTGCGTAGCACTACCAGATTGGCAAAAGCCGGTTGCAAATAGCAAATAACATCATAAGTGTTATCAGGCGAGGCGTCATCACAAACAATAACCTCAAAATCAAAATCTGTCTGCTGAGCAAGAATACTTAACAAACATTCGTGTATGTAGGGTGCCAACTTATATGCTGGGACAATAACAGATAATTTCATAGATGCTCTCAGATCTAAATCGCCTCGTGATACAGCTCTGTATCGGCCAGTTGGGCGGTCAGCTTTAGCTTTCCTTAACAGCCTGGTGGTCCTGTGTCAAACAAATCTGTTTTAAGATAACATACAAACTAGGGTACATTAGGAGCATCACTTGCCAATACCGCCAGATGCGTTCAAAAACAAAAGGAACACTTAATAGCAATGAGACTCCTAGCAAACAACTTGACAACGAAATATCCTGTGAAAAGCCTGCAAGCTCAAGAAATAGCTAAAAAAGCCGCCCAGCAGTTTCAAAAAAACATGTTTGCTTTTAAGCAACACATTCCTAACATAGCTATTTTTTTTGAAAACTACACAGAACAACAATTCTCAATCACCATAACTGATGACGGAGAACTTAATCTCTTGTGTAAAGTAACCGGCTTAGTCTTATACCCAATACCCGCGAGACAAAATATCAACAAACATATGAAAAAACTAGAGTTGTTAGAACAACCAGGCTCTCTCGATAAAAACCATAAAGCGTTAGTTATTAGTGGAATAGGTTTAGGATACCATCTAAAAGAGCTAGTCGATAAAATTCAACCGCAGTTTTTACTCATTTATGAGCCGCAAAATGACCTTTTTAAGGCTTCACTCTATTCTGCACCTTGGTTTAAACTGCTAACATACTGCAACATCAAGCAAATACAAGTTTTTATTCAGCATGGCGATGCAGCTAATAACCTTATCGAAGACCTTAACGAATTATTGACTGCCTTTCCAACGCTAAGGTCTATTTATACCTATCGACATTTAGCAAATGAACCGCTAGACAGTCAATTTTTTGAGCTCGGCCTGCTATCAGCTCATTATCCCGCAACTGCAGATTTACACTCTTTTTTAACTTTACCAACAACCAGTATAAATGCAAAACCAAACATTGATGAAAATGTACTATCTAAGGCAATGCTTCAGAAAAACTTAATTTTTTTTCAAAAGCATGAGCCGGTATTGCATCAACAGCTATTTTCGCTGTTGAACGAACACCAAAGTCAGTTAAAAAACTTATTATTATCTTATTTAGGTACAGATAGTTTAGAGAATTTCCTCGCATACTCTACACCTTCTCCTGCGGAGGAATTTGAGAACATCTGCAGAGATCCTGCAGTTTACGGGCTAACACTTAGCAAAAAAAATATTGATACACCATTTCTTAAACTCGTAAATAGTGTCCGCAAAGAAATTGAAAAATCTATATTTAATTTAGAAAATACAAAATTAAAATTTTCCGAAGTCTTTCTTTTAGGCGTTCTAGACCCCAAAGCTTGTATAAACGCAGTTTATATGACTGACAAACTTGTTGTGATCGAAAAAAACGTAGGCAGATTTTTAATTTCTTGCTTTACGACACCTTGGTACAGTATTACAAAAAATAAAAAGCCACTTTGGTTAATTGGTGATAATGCTAAAATAGACTATATAGAGAATGCCTATCGACAGCTCCGACTGAATTTAATAGACTGTTACATATTTCAACCTTACTATACCAAAACGCATTCAAAACTGTATCAACAACTAGTTGAAAAGATTCAAAGCACTAATGGAAAAAATAGCTACTTTGAAAAGTATTATCGTTCTATCTCAAGAGTTTGCATAAATACAGAGCTACACCACTACGCTGTGAAAAAAAGCGAGGTAGCAATATCAGCCCCAATTTTTATTATCGGAAATGGCCCAAGCCTGGAAAAAGAAATTACAGCTCTGAAAAGCATCAAAGATAAAATAATGATCATTAGTTGTGGTACTGCGTTAACCACGCTATACAAAAATGGAATTACCCCCGATATTCATGTTGAATTAGAAAAGGAACACGACACTTTCATAAGCCTTAAACAACTCCCCCCAGACTACTTAAAAAAAATAACGTTGTGGGCAACTTCCGACATACTTCCAAGCATACCAGAGCTATTCAACTCCTGTAAACTGCATGGTGCATCTTTGTTTGAAGCTGAAATATTAATGCATCTTAAAACCGATTTTAAACCGCTAACACTCAATTACAGCTTTTATACTGTTACCAATTTTGCCTTAGATATTATCTTACAGCGAGGCGGCAACAACATTTATCTTGTCGGCGTTGATTATGGTTTTTCGTTAATTAATATGCATCATGCGAGCTCTTCTGGTTATTTTGATAAGAATGGTCAATCACTTTATGATTACGAGATGGTACATGGCGCGGCTTTTGAGACCCCTGCTAACTTAGGCGGAAACTGTTTAACAATTCCGGCGTTCCTGATTGCAAAAGAATTAATGCAAAAAGCGATACAAAATTGTAGTCAAAATACTTGTCTGTTCAATGTTGGTGCCGGGGCGGAGATTATAGGGACAAGACCGCTGGTAAAACTAGATATAGACTATTTCGAATCACAAGCAGGTATTAATAAAGCAAAGGTTTTTAATGCATTTGAATACTTATCAATTGAACCGGTGAGAAAGATGCGGAGCGATATTGTTAAAAATAGTGCAAACACCTTGGATAATTTAATTCTACTTTGGGATGAAGGCATCCGGCAAGATTTAAATAAGCCATTGCTATTGTTGCTTACGACTACTCAAAGAACAAATATCAATAGCTTATTAGCTATTTCAGACACTAATTATCAAATACTAGACGGTAGCGTACGCTATTTTGAAGCCATACTATATCGGTATATAGCGATAAATGCACCTAGAGATTTTTATATATATCTGGTTACTTACTGGCTTAATTATTTGAAAGACAGCCGTAAAATTCTTATTTTACAAAAAATCTGAGCTTTCTATAGGCCAGTGTTGTAGCGTTATTCGTTAGATCTCGACTGTTGAACTGTCAAACTTAAATGGCTCAGCAATAAACGCCTCAACCGCTTTTTCCAGATAGTTGTGCCACACGCTAAGTACCTGATTAAAGCGCCTGAGTTGCTCTTGCGTGCCATTAACAGGCAGAAGTTTAGTTAGCACACTTAGAAAATACATAGTACTGCCGTTAAACAGCAACATGGTCAAATTACCTTTTTGCTGAACGGAGCTACGCAAATGCAACCATTGTTGGCTGATAATATCACGGGCCTCTGCCAATGAAGCAACAGGAGTTTCAATCAATTTGCACCACTGATCTATCGTAATCCGTAAATATTCCAGATTATAATGCTGCAAAATATTCTCTACAGCAGAGGAGTAATGTTGATAAAACAGTACATTAAACATGTCGTTAAGAAGCTTTGCTGGCTGATCCGGTACATCTCGCAACAGAATATTGTCTGGTAGAAGTGGTGTTGCCCCGCTAATTCTTGCGCCATTACTGCAATTGTATACATCAGTTTTTTGCTGATGAGCGGCAATTACGTCTTCAATCAAGCGGCGCGAAACATCAAACTCCGGTTTGGTATATACCGTAGGCTGAAAGTTACCGGGGATAGGAATACCATCACCATGGACTTTTTTATAGTTGTACAGCTCTTTGCCATCAGCTTTGTAGTATGCCGAGTGCTTAGAATGGTGCTGCGACACATTTGCATAACCTAAATCAACACCAAACAAATAAATATGCTTAAAACCGGTTTTCAGTACAAAGTTTACCACTAAGTTTGACACTGTTGGGTAAGCAAACTCTAACGCCTCGGTATCAAACCCTGCTTGTTTAAGGGTAGACTGAAATAATACCGTAGAGGCTTCACCTTCTTTAAATACCAGATATACATCCTGAAATAACGCTGCAGTATCAGGATGAATACCATTTACAGATAACAACTTGATGCTTTTCAGATAGTCGCGATCTGGCACCTGTGTAACCCAGTCGTAGGTTGAACGGTTTTGTTCTATTTCTGCATGAATGTCGGGCTTAATGCCTAACGTATACAGTGCTTTAAGCGCGGTACCGCAACTGATAAGCATAACCTTGTCGCGATACTCGCGAATGTATTCTATGCAGTCATCAAGGCTTGGCCCATTACCGACAATAAAAACCGGGATATTTTGCGCAGCGTGCACAGGTAAAGTTGCAAGTTTTTTTAAGAAATGATGATTGGCTTGCATGCTGTGTGCGGTATGGGCAATGCCATAACGCACATGATCAAAATACTCTCCTAATGCCAGAATAACTCTTAACTGACTACGTAACATGCGTACAGCTTGAGCAAGCGCTGGTGTGTAGTAGCTGGTCATCATATAAGTATCAGCTATCGCATAAGCACCGCTATGATAAAATTGTTCAGCAAAGTCAGCGAAATACTCCTGACCGGTTCCGCCGATATTCAGATAAATTCGGCGGCCGTTTTTCTCTGCTGTTTCCAGCACCCCAGCCCAATCAGTAACATACAGGCTGGCATAGAAAAAATCGGTGTTAGGTTCGCAAAGGTATAAATTATTTACCTCATGTTGCTGTAACAACAGCTCCAGATGGCGCCCCAAAGCTATGCCAAATATAATCAAAGAGTTAACCTGGGATGGTAACGCTTGTTGCTGATGCTCAATGTCAGCGAATACTGCCTGTAACTCTTTTATCGCCTGATAATGCACATAATGACGAAACTTCCAGGTTACGGTTTGATTAACCATAATATCGTCTTTTGCTGGCTGCTTTATAAACTGCTGTGTTAACTCGGCAGACTCGTATTCAATATCCAGATAAAACGCGGCCTGGCGCCGAATGTGCTGCACGTTAACAGAGCCGTCGCTTTGATTGATAAGCTGCCACCGCGTTGGTTGGTATGCAATGAAGTTCTGGTAAACGTCTGGATACAGCTTTGCGATTGCTTGCATATTTCGCTCAAAACAGAGCCTCTGCTGCGCTGTATATTCAGTGCTGTAAGACTGGTTTGCCAGAATATTCCCCGGACGCTGAGGTAAAAAATCCTGAGCATGTTCAAAACCTAAAAACTGGTAACCCTGCTTCAGCAACTGTTGTGGTTTACCTGAGTTATTAAGCAGAAATTCAAAGACTTCGTCACTCACTTTATGACAAATATGTCGATATAAATAAACCTTTTGCATATCGGTAGACAATGCCTGCAACTCAGCAAGATCAGCACTTACCGTAGCGCCGTTATTACCTATCTGCAAAGAAATTAACGTACCAAGGGAATCGGCCAGCTCAAATATTTCCGCCCAATCTACAGCTTGAATAGAGCACAACAAAAAATCGACTTCAGGTTCATAAATAATCAGATATTTAATGCGTACATTACGCAGCAACTCAGCAATATGGTGCCCTAACCCCAAACCAAATACCATAATAGTATCAACAGCTACGGGTAAAGCTTCTGCCTGCGCTTTGCTAGATAAAATTGGTACTGAATTCAGATTTACATAGGGGGCCTGCAGCCAAAAGCTTTGTGATTCTGCAATAACCTCTTTTTGAGGCTGCTCACCGTACAGCACTCGTCCGGTAGTACAGTCAGTAATATTTAACTCACCGGCCCGTGTACAGAATACAAAATACTGTTTTGCCACAACTTGAAGCAGCGGCAATAAAGCTGGCTGATATTGTTTAAAGGCAACTATATTTTGTTGCAAGCGTTGCTGGATTGAAGCGGAGAGCTGTGTTTCAAGCTTTTGCTGCTGCATATCATCTTGCAACAGCTGATTATTAATATATTTAAGCATAACCGCCTTTATAGCATTAATTATTCTCGCTGTAGCCTTGTTTTGCTTTTCTTCCTTTCTGAATTTTAGTTAACTCAGTAGCAACAGCTAATTTTTCTGCTGTCAATTTATCTATAAAAGCGTTCAGCCAGTCAAGGTTTTTCTGAAGAAAGTCAGCATAGCCTACCGTACTTATATCAGTTGACTGCGTGTTAACCATATGTTTATGGTAACGCTGTGCCAAAGCCTCTAGCTCTTCTACCGGTATATTATCCTGAGATAATAGTGACTCCATCTGCTTGCGCAAATTTATAGTTAGTAGCTCTGGCTCTGATGCCATCATTAGGTTCCTACCGCCAATTGCTGCTGTTTCTGTGCTTGCAGTTGATAGCCTTTCTCTCTGTCGGCGACAGGTATTTGATCCCAAGCTGATTTAATCGTCAGCAAAATTCCCAGTATATCGTTCAACTTATCGAGACTACTTTCACGACTGGCTAGTATAAGGTGGTTTATCATAAAGTCGTATAAAGACCACAAATTGTCGGATATCTCGCCACCGGCCTCCATATCCAAAGAGTTTTGCAGTGCACTGACAATGGCCATCGCTTTAGAAATAGTAGCAGATTTAACAGCAAAATCTTTACGCTCAATAGCGCCTTTAGCTTTAGCGATATTCTCCAGCGCGCCCTGCATCAATAGCTGAATAACACGATGCGGATCAGCAACGGCTAAATCATCCTTAACACCAACGGCTTTATATGCTTTTACACCATAACTCATATCAGATAACCTCGTAAATCAGTTAAGACTTATTAGTATTAAACCCTGGTAAGTTAGTAAGCTGGGATGTCACAGCTGAGGCAGTTCTTTGCATACCGCCTAACAGTGAATCCAGCGCTACATATCTTTTACGCAGGCTTTGTTCGTAGTTATCCATATATCGGTTAGCAGCCTCTAAAGCTTTAGCATTATCTTCAATTTGTTTTTTTAGCGATTTCTCTCGAACGTCAATAACGCCGCCGCCTTTATTAAAATCAGTAATAAAAGAGTCTATCTGTGTTATCAGGCCGTTATCGCCACCAAACACTTTAGCAATACTGTCGAAGTTTTCGTTCAAGGCTTTATCAAACCTCGACTTACCGGATTCGCTGCCAAATTCTGTACTGGTGGATATTTCCAACTTACCGTTTTTGTCCATGGTAATACCCAGTGCATACAAAGTAGACAGCCCACTATCTGCGTCATCTATATTACTGCCCAGCATTCCTCTTAGCTGCCCCATAATATTACGGGGCAAAGAATCGCCGGCAAGTGCACCACCTTCGGCAGTTACGGTTTTGCCATCAGAGCCCAACGTTCGAAACTTAGTCAGGTTATTAACCTGATCGACTAAAGCATTGTAACTGGTTATAAAAGCGTTGATATTTTCTTCAACAGCTTTCTTATCATAGGCAACATCTAAAGAAGCGTTGTTATTTTCCGGCGTTATAGCTTTAACCGTGATATCAATATCCTGAATAGCATTTTTAAACACGTTACTGCTGCTGGTGGTGGTGATACCGTCAATTTCAATAACTGCATTTTGTGCACTGTGTTTTTGCACCATTGCTTGCCCAGCACCCGTTGCAACTGTGGAGATACGGTCTAACTCAGCATTGTTGTTACTTACTGCCAAATCATTACCTTCACCGGTGATATCAGAAGTAAATACCAGTTTGGAACCGACACTGCCACCCGCATTGACAATATTGACATTTACGCCAAAGTTGTCGCTATTTTCATTAATTTTACGCCGTAGCTCATTGAGCGTCATACCTGCGGTTACATCTATATCGAAGGTCTTATCACCTGCGGTAAACGATAGCGTGCCATCCGTCGTGCTGACAACGTCTGTTGCCGATGTAAACGCCATATCTTGCGTCTCAAAGCGGCTACCTGACGCCAAACTGTTAACTTTTATATCAAAGCTGCCAGCTGCGGCGCGGTTTGAAACTGTAGCCTCAATGTAGTTTTTATTATCTGTAGGCTGAACTATAGTGGCTTTACGCGTATTAAGACTTTCACCACTAAGCTTTTTGGCGGCATCCTGGAAAGCAGATAAAGCGGACTTAAGACGACTCACACCCGAAAGCGATGCTTCGAGTGTCGTTTTTTGAGTATTAATCCGGCCAAGCTTTACATCACGTTCGGTTTTAACGAAGGTCTTGACCAATTCTTCCAGCGGTAATCCAGAAGCTGAGCCTAAAAAATTAATACCGGACATAATAACCTCTATACTTTATTGTCGATTAACAGGCCAATAGACTGCCCCATTTCTTCCTGCAACCGTTTAATATCTTGCGCAACTTTCAGCAGCTCTTCAGATGGGATCTGTTTTATCAGTTCATCTGTTTCATAGTCTATCACTTTAATCACTGAACGACCTGATACGTCATCTATTGAGAAACTTAATGACCGTTGCTCCAACGATACCGCCTGATTTACTGCGTCAACGGCTTGTTGTAATTCAGTATTACTGATTTCAGTAACAGGCTTAACTGTTTCCGATGCCTTAACCTGCTCTGGCTCAGCCTGGGCCGAACGCGTAGAGGGTTTATCAGCAACTGGTATGTAGCTTGCCACTGACACATTATTTACACTAATGCTGCTCATATTCAGCCTCCTTATCGGCGCGCAGGGTGAGAATTTTATCGTAAATTCCCACCACTACGCGTATTAGTTTAACCCAATAAAGATAAAGCTGCCTGTGGCCGCTGATTTGCCTGTGCCAATACCGTAGTACTGGTTTGTTGCAGAATCTGGGTACGGGTTAACTCGGCAGTTTCTTTGGCAAAATCAGTATCACGAATACGGCTGCGGGCAGCAGACACGTTTTCAGAAATGTTGGTTAAGTTGCGGATAGTAGCCTGAAAACGGTTTTGCACCGCACCTAAATCAGCACGTTTACCATCAACCGCTTTAATTGCAGCATCGATAGCTGTCATTGCTGCAGAGGCGCCAGTGACTACCCCTCCTGTGAATGCCAAACCACCCGCACCTGCAGCCCCTAAGCCTAAACCATTAGCTGTCCAACCACTAGCGCCACTACTGGCTCTGATATTAACCTTAATAAAGTCATTCGATGAGGCTTGAGCGCCTACCAGTACTTTAGTCGAGAAACTACCGGTTAACAGCTTAGTGCCACCAAACTCTGTGGTGTCAGCAATACGGGTAATTTCTATTTTTAAAGAACTGAATTCTTTTTGTAAAGCGGCAACATCATCGGAATTACTGATACCGTTTTGAGCCTGAATCGCTAACGTACGCATACGCTGCAATGAAGTGGTCATTTCATCAAAAGCGCCTTCAGCGACCTGAGCCAGTGAAATACCGTCGTTGGCGTTACGTGCAGCCTGATCCAGGCCGTTAACCTGACTGGTTAAGCGGTTTGAAATTTGTAAGCCTGCAGCATCGTCAGCAGCGCTGTTAATGCGAAAACCTGAAGATAAACGCTTAAATGCAACATCCAGTGAGTTGCCAGAATTAAATAACTGACGCTGAGCATTCAGCGACGAGGTATTGGTATTTACAAATAAAGCCATGAGTCACTCCTTAGTTGGCAGTAGCGGTGCTACATTCAACTGATGTTTAAAATACGGTTATCCCGTTAATTGAGCCAAGCTGCAACTTGACTTAACCAGTATTTCGGCCGTGAACTCATATACTTTAGGAAAAAAATAACTTTATTTAAAATATTTTTCCCGGATTTTAAAATACTATATATATCAAGAAGATGAACCACACTAGCAGTAGTGTTATTTTAGCCCGCCAATACACTTAGTGCAGCCTGTGGTCTTTGGTTTGCCTGCGCCAGCACCGTAGTACTGCTTTGTTGCAGTATTTGCGTTCTGGTTAGCTCTGCAGTTTCTTTTGCGTAATCGGTATCCCGAAGCTGGCTGCGAGATACCGACACATTCTCGCCAATATTACTGATAGTACGCAAGGTGCTGCCAAGTATATTCTGCTGTGCTCCAAGTGCAGTTCTGACATTGTCGGTAAGCATAATAGCACTATCAAGAGCGGCAATAACTGTGTTTGGCTCATCATCAGCGAGGTTAATATTATCAATATCCAGCCCGGTATCTGCAGTACTAAAGCTATGATTTAAATTAACCGTGATAGTTTGCCCTGCATTGGCACCCACTAAAAAGTTACGGTTGCCAGCCGAGCCGTCTAACACTTTTAAACCACCAAACTCAGTATTTGCAGATATTGCCTGTATTGACTCTCTAAGCGCACTAAACTCTTTTTGCAGCGCTTCAATATCATCAGCGTTATTAATGCCATTGGCAGACTGAATAGTTAATACCCGCATTTTTTGCAGTGCGCCGGCAACTTCGTCCAGGGCGCTGTCAGCGACCTGAATTAAAGAAATAGCATCACCGGCATTACGCGCGGCCTGCTCAAGCCCGCCAATCTGAGTAGTTAAACGATTTGAAATAACCAGGCCTGCGGCGTCGTCGGCAGCCCGGTTAATCTTAAAACCCGATGCCAGTTTTTCAGAACTGCTGCTTAAACCTGAAGTTGCCTGATTTAATAAACGCTGAGAGCTTAAAGACGACTGGTTAGTGTTAACAAGTAAAGACATATGCCATTTCCGTTTCGAAATTGGAAGTGCACACCCTAGCGGGTATATTTATCCGTTTAAAATCTATCGGCAAAACAAGCTCTAACTTTAATTTTTTGTTTTATTTCAAAAACATAAAGCCACCATAAGGTGGCTTTATTTTCAAGACGGATAATATTAACCCTGCAGTAAACTCAGTGCAGCCTGCGGCCGCTGATTTGCCTGCGACAATACCGTAGTACTGGTTTGTTGTAAAATCTGCGTGCGAGTTAACTCCGCAGTTTCTCTAGCAAAATCAGTATCACGAATACGGCTGCGGGCAGAGGATACGTTTTCCGACACATTTGTTAAGTTACGGATAGTCGCCTGAAAACGGTTTTGTACTGCACCTAAATCGGCACGTTTACCATCCACCTGTTTAATGGCAGCATCTATCCGGGCCATAGCTGCCGAAGCGCCAACCACAGCTCCCGCAGCAAAGCTTAAACCGTCAGCAGCACCAGCAGCACCCAAACCTAAACCTGCTGCCGTCCATCCATTAGCACCGCTACTGGCTCTGATATTAACATCAATAAAATCGTTCGCAGAGGCCTGTGCACCTACCAACACTTTAGTAGAAAACTCGCCGCCTAACAGCTTGGTGCCACCAAACTCGGTAGTATTAGCAATACGGGTAATCTCTATTTTTAATGAACTAAATTCTTTTTGTAATGCGGCAACATCGTCGGAATTACTGATACCGTTTTGCGCCTGGATGGCCAAAGTGCGCATACGTTGTAGTGACGTGGTCATTTCATCAAAAGCGCCTTCAGCTACCTGCGCCAGCGAAATACCATCATTGGCGTTACGTGCTGCCTGATCCAGACCGTTAATCTGGCTGGTTAAACGGTTAGAGATTTGTAAGCCTGCAGCATCATCAGCAGCACTGTTAATCCGAAAACCAGATGATAAACGTTTAAATGCTACATCAAGCGAATTACCAGAGTTAACTAATTGACGCTGTGCATTTAATGACGATGTATTGGTATTTACAAATAAAGCCATGGTGGTTCTCCTGCTACTGAGTTCGGTATTGGCAACCATCCGTTTGTTGGGCAGTTGCAATGTTTCGCGTTAATTATTTATCGGAACCGGAGAGGAAAACTTGAGTAGGTTTTTTGCTTTTTTAATTTTTTAACTGATTGATTTTATTTTTAAATAAAAGCTAAAGTCGGCGGCAAACCCGCCGATAAACAGCGTTTTTAACGTATGTAGTCAAACAAACTGACGCCGGATACCTTGACGAAGGTATTGGAGATAGCCTCTAACGCAATCTCCTGCTTGGTAATCTCTGTCAGCGCTGCAGCGTAGTCGACCTCAGAGATATCCGCCCGATAGGCCTTATTATTAATGGTCAAATCTTCATTGGCACCAAATACGCTGTCCAGTACATTTATCCGGCCACCAATCGTGGATAGAGCACTATCAATATTCGAGGCGGCTGAAGTAATCTGATTCACCGTATCGCCAATAATCTGGGTAAAATCAAAGTCGGATATAGCGGGGTCTTCTAGCGCTTTAATAAACTCATCTACGGTAGTCAGCATATTCTTTTTCTCTGGCGGCTGCAAAGAAAAGTCTACCTGCCCTGGCACAGCTGCTACCCCATTTACATTAATGGCTAAGCCATTAAACTGGATAGGAGCATTAGGCGTAAAAGCGCCCGTTACCGGCGGCACTAACGCTGCGCCATTTTGTTGGATCTCATAGGTCGACGGAGCAGTCAGTACAACACTGAAATCGTTATTCGCTGGCGTCAGGCTGTCATATGTCTGTTTGTAGTAGGCATCAAACTGGCCCTGATCTGCCACCACAACATTCGCACTGGTTGCTCCACCGGCACTGATCACTGCGGGAGTTGTTTTAAAGCGGGCATCGACATTTTCAAACACAAACTTGCCACTGTCATTGCCAGGCAAAGCTATAGTAGGTGATATTTGCAGTGCTTTTTGGCCATCGTCGCCCTGAAATTCATATACACCGGTAGCATTATTCAGGCTGTAGCTCTGCTTTTTATCCTGATAGCCAGAGAAAATATAACCGCCTTCTGCATTACGGCTATTCATTAAATCCAGT
Organism: Rheinheimera sp. D18; assembly: GCF_004345025.1. GTDB lineage: Bacteria > Pseudomonadota > Gammaproteobacteria > Enterobacterales > Alteromonadaceae > Alishewanella > Alishewanella metallidurans. The sequence continues at coordinate 2,199,534 of NZ_CP037745.1, forward strand.
AATTCAATCTGAATATTTTTTAGCTCCTGCGCTAACGCACCACGCTCAGCCTCGGTGTAAGTAGCATTACCTGCAGCAATTGCCAGCATACTAACTCTGTCCATTGAAGTTCGCATATTAGTTAGTATGGTTTCTTCCAACGCTAAGTTATTTTTTAGTAGTACACTATTATTTTGAAACTGTTTTACCTGTTCTAGGCTTTGATCTATACCCAGCACTTTAGCTGATGCGGCAGGGTCATCTGCCGGTGTGAGAATTCGAGTTTGCTTGGTTAACTGGTCTTGTGCTCGATTCATTTTCTGCTGTGTAGTTAAAATGCCATCTAAACCGGCATTAAATTTCATATTAAACGATAATCTCATACTTACCTCACCGCCGATAATAGCGTGTCAAACACGGTTTGTGATGTAGAAATAATTTTTGCAGCTGCGGCATACGTTTGTTGAAACCGCACTAAATTTGACGCTTCTTCATCTAAGCTAACCCCGGATAACGATTCATACCAAGCGGTGGTTTGCTCTAATAATGCCTTACCTGCGGCTTCATTATTTCTACCTTGGTTAGTGCGCTCACCTATTAGGCTTACCATATCGGCATAAGTTTGGTTAAAGTTAACCGCGTTAGCGCTATTAGGCGCAGATAAGGGGTTTAACCTTGTGGTTTTAGCCGTTTGCAATGCGGATAACTGCAAGCCATTACGGTTATCGTTAAAGCCACCATCGTTAAAACCAATAGTAAAAGTATCGCCTACCGCAGGAATGCCGGTAATTGAAAAATCAAAACCGGGCGCAAAACTAGGCTGTGCAATACCAGCCTGTGCTAACACATTTTGATATTGGTTTGAACCAAAAGCCGCCGTCGCAACTGGGTTACCCAGATTATCGACTATTGAAAAAGTATCAGCACCAACATAAGTCATGGTCCAAGGGCCATTAATTAAGCCTGAGGGTGTGTCAAAACCATAATTTGGCAACGTGGTTGGCGTGGTGTCAGTGACGTTTAGCCCTTCGACCTTCGCATTTCCTAAGTTAGTTACCGTAAAGTCAGTGCGTATTGGCGATGCCAGCGCAATATCCTCTGGCCGTGTCGTAGCCATTTCGATGGTTCTTGATGCCGTACTTAACGGCTTTAATTCAAATTTATCGCCAACCGCAGGGGCACCATTTAGCGTAATTTGTAAACCATATAAATCACCTGAGGCATCTGCCGAATTTATGGTGATAGGATACGCACCTATCGGCACTACCTTATCAGACCCGGCAATAACCTGCCCTTTTGTATCTACAGCTTGTAAGCGCACGCCACCGGCTTCAACCGTTAAAATAAAATCATTCGGTGGTAGGCTATTACCTTTACCAGGCTCAATAGTCATACTCACAGCGCCTGTGCCAGCATTAGAGGAAAAAGCAAAGCCGTTGCTGGTTGGCAAGGTAAATAAATTGCCGCCTATTTCACCATTTAGGTTCATACCTAAACGGTTTTGCGTGTTTAAGGCATCGGTCATCGATAAGGCTAACTGGCCTAACCGATTTTGCGTTGGCACTAAAATCCCTTCACGAAATGCGAGTAAACCGCCAATTTTTCCGCCAACGGCTTCAATATCGATATCACGCTCGACCGTTTTTTTGGTTGAAAGCTGCAGCTTTAATTCGCGCTGTGTTGGGTCTGGATCGCCGCGTAAAGACATTAAATTAAAATCACCGCGTTCAACCACTAATGATTGACCAGTGGCAAGAAACACTAATTTTTCACCATTTTCTGCATCTAGGGTTCTTATATCCACCATTTCTGATAGGTTTTTTATCGCCAAATCACGTTTATCTAATAAATCTAACGGAATGGGCCTGCTTGCGCCCGTGCCAAAAGAGGCGATCTGTAAATTTAAATCAGCAATTTGCTTAATATAGCCGTTGGTTTCACTGGTATAGATATCTAACTGCTGATTGACGAAGTTGTCTTGATCTAGCACTAAGCTAGAAAGCGTATTAAATTTATCGAGTAAGGCTTGCGAGCTACCAATTATTAACTGGCGATTAGCTAATGTTGCCGGTTCATTATTCGCAATCTGAAATTGCTTAAACAGGTCATTAACCCCAGTAGCAATGCTATTGGCCGGATTAGAGAATAATGCATCAACACGATTTGCTTCAGTAACATATTGCTGCGCAAAACTATAGTTTGATGTATCACGGCGCAGCTGCTTTTGCGTAAACTCACTGACTAAGCGTTCGGTAGTGCCTCTACCCACCCCTAAACCAAGAATTTGTGATTCAAATTCGGTGCGCTGGCGGGTGTAACCTTCAGTATTAATATTGGCAATATTATTACTGGTGGTATTAAGCAACGAGCTATTCGCCAGTATCGCCGAAGTACCTATTCGCAGTAAATTATCTGACATTACTCTCTCCGCTAACGCTGTTTAACTGCGCTATATACATAATTATTCGGCTGTATCATCAATTTCTTGAATTTGACTGTTCTGCAAATCCGCTTGCTGTAACGCAGGGCTTTGATAAACAGCCATAATTTTCTGCGCATACGCAGGATCAGTGGCATAGCCCGCTGCTTGTAACTGCTCAAAGTAAGCTTTAGCGTTACCACTGGCATTAACCGCATCTTGATAGCGCGGGTTTTGCTTAATAAAATTAACGTAATCTTGCATGCTATGTTCAGGTGACTCGTATGAGCGAAATTTAGCCTGCTCTTTTTTTGCTATACCGCCGCGGTATTCCAGCGTATCGACAACAGCAGTTTTACCTTGCCAGCCATTATTGGCTTTAATGCCAAATAAATTAAAACTATTGCCACCTTGGCTATCTTTAATCATGCGCTTGCCCCAGCCGGTTTCTAGCGCGGCCTGAGCCACTAAGGCTAACGGGTCTAAACCCAAGGCTTTTGCCGTTTGCCGTGCAGCAGGTAATAAATTTTTCACAAATTCGGCTGGGCTTGTTGCCTGCCAATCCGTTTTAGATTGAGCCACGTCAACTGCATGGTTTGCCGCCAGATAAGGCATAACGTGATCTGTCGTCTCAATACTGGCTTTAGGTTTAATACTCACCTTAGGTAAAATAATTTTTGGTAGTGTTAGCTCTTTTGCTGAGTTATCGCGCACCAGCTCGTGCTTATGAACCTCTGGTGCCGCACTAACGCCGATGGCAGGGCTTAGTTGTTGCACTAATAAATCAGCTAAACCTAGTGCGCCTTTTTGCGCTAATTCCGTCGCCATCTGACTATCTTGCATATCACGGTAAAACTTGGTGGTTTCACTGTTCATCATGCCATCGGCTTCAAAAGCTTCATTGGCTTTGCGCATACTGCCTAGTAGCATACTAAAGAAAATAGACTCGAACTGCTCAGCAGCTTGACGCAATGCGCCCGCCTGATCTTTGGTTGAGTTGCTGCGAATTTGCTGCAAACTGCTTAGATCATGATAAGACATATTGTTCGGCGTCGTATTCATATTAGATCACCACCAATTCGCCATGAATTGCGCCAGCTTCTTTAAGCGCTTCTAAAATAGCCATTAAATCGCCTGGCGCTGCACCAACCGCATTTACTGTGCGTACCAAATCATCTAGCGTTACACCTGGGTCAAACTTAAACATCCGTGACTGATCGGGACGTACATCAATAATTGAGTTTTCTTCCAGCGCCGTTTGCCCACCCGCTAATGGGTTGGGTTGCACTACACGTGGGTTTTCCGCAATGGTTACCGTTAAACCACCGTGCGTTACAGCGGCAGGAAACAGCCTAACTTCTTTACCAATAACGATGGTACCGGTGCGGGAGTTAATAATAATTTTTGCTGAGGTATCACCTGGCTCAAAAGTAAGGTTTTCTAGTGTCGACATGTAAGACACACGCTGGCTGACATCACGTGGTGCCCTTACCTGTACCGAGGTAGCATCTAATGAATATGCCGTTTCAGGGCCCATAAAACCGTTTATTGCTTCTGCTAGTCGTTTTGAGGTAGTAAAATCAGAGCGTTTTAAGTTAAAGGTAATAAAATCACTTTGAGCAAAGGGTGTCACTACTTCGCGTTCAACCATTGCACCATTAGGAATTCGGCCCACGGTAGGCGTATTAACTAATATGCGTGAGCCATCAAGCCCTTCAGCGCCTAAACCGCTAACAATTAAACTGCCTTGTGCTACCGCATAGACGTTGCCATCTAAGCCTGTTAAAAAAGTTTGCATTAAAGTACCACCACGTAAGCTTTTAGCACTGCCAACCGACGATACTGTTATATCTATGGTTTGCCCGGGCTTTGCAAAGGCGGATAACTCAGCGTGTACCGCTACCGCAGCGACGTTTTTTATCTGCGCTTTCATATTACCTGGCAAGGAAATGCCAAAATTGCTTAGCATGGTGCGAAAACTCTGCTCGGTAAACGGGCTTTGTTCACCCGTGCCCGGCAGGCCAACAACTAAACCATAACCCACTAATTGGTTCGGCCGCACCCCTTCTACATCGGCGACATCTTTAATGCGTGCTGCGCTGACAGGTAAAGTAAATACACAGATAGGCAGTATTATTAGAAGCAAACGTTTCATTTATGCTCTCCTAGAAAGGCCATAATGGGCCATTGAAGAACTGGCTTAACCACCCTGGCGATTGGCCATTATGGTGCGCACCCGTGCCACTATATTCAATGCGTGCATTGGCTATCTTGGTCGATTCAACCGTGTTATTTACATCAACATCTTGTGATCTAATAACGCCAGTAAGACGGATATACTCTTTACCGGTATTAAGTGTTAACCACTTTTCACCACGAATTACTAAGTTACCGTTATTAAGTACCTGTAATACATTCACCGAAATATTACCGACTAAACTATTGCTTTGATCGGCTTTTGAATCGCCCTTGTAGTCAGAAGTAGAGCCAGCGCCAAACTGCAACACATTACCCGCCACAGATACCGGCCGACCACTAAGGCCAATCATCGGCTCAATAGACGTTGAGCTATCTTTTTGCATTTCAGTTTTAGCTTTTTTACTTGCCTGCGTACTTTCGCGCAGCACCACGGTAATAATGTCACCTTCGTGTCTGGCTTTATTATCCGAATACAAACTATTAGAGTAATTCCCAGCAAACAATGAGCCACTTTGCGCTAAAGATTTAGCGGGCTGATCCGGTGCCAGTGGCGCGAAATAAGGATCATCCTGCTCGGGCGGTTGCAATGACGCACAACCACTGAACAATAACATGCAGCTTAGCCCTAATAATATTCGCAACATAACGCCCCCTATTACAGCTGCTGAATTGCTGTGCCCAGCATTTGGTCAACGGCTGAAATAACTTTAGAATTCATCTCGTACACACGCTGGCTTTCAATTAAGTTAACGAGCTCTTCCGTTACGTTGACGTTTGAGGTTTCAAGAGCACCCTGCACAATAATGCCTAAGCCTTCAAGGCCAGGGATCCCCTGCACGGGTGCACCACTGGCCCCGGTTTCACTAAACAAGTTTTGGCCAATAGGTTCAAGGCCAGCTGGATTAATAAAATTAGTAACCGTAAGCTGCCCTAACACTGCCGGTTGGCCTTGCCCTGGAAGCTGCACCGATACTTGCCCATCTTGCGATACAGTAATACTTTGTGCATCAGGTGGAATAGCAATGTTCGGTTGCACTTGGTAACCAGCGCCAGAGGTAACCAGATTACCTTCATCATCAACGGTGAATTGACCATTGCGACTATATGAAATAGAACCGTCTGGCATCATAATTTCAAAAAAACCATGGCCTTGAATCATCATATCCAGACTATTGTCCGTGGTAATCATGTTGCCCTGAGTAAAGTTTTTCTGGGTTGCCACCACCTTAGTACCGGCACCTATCATCAAACCGTTAGGCAGTTCCGAGTTTTGTGACGAGGCACCGCCTGGCTGATTGACGTTTTGATACAATAAATCTTCAAAAATAGCGCGGCTTTTCTTAAAGCCTACCGTGCTGGCGTTAGCCAAGTTGTTTGAAATAACCGATATATCGCGCTGTTTCGCATCTAAACCGGTTTTACTTATCCATAAAGCTGGATGCATGCTTGCCTCCCGGGCTTTCGCCCTAAAATAAATCTATTAGCCAACTATTCTGAGTAACTGATTTTGCTGACGATCCATATCTTCAGCGCTTTTCATCATCTTTACTTGCAGTTCAAATTGACGCTGTAAGCTGATCATGTAGGTCATTTCACCCACTGCATTCACATTACTGCCTTCTATCGCACCTTTTAGTAGGCTAACATCTACACTAGCTTCTGCGATTTGGCCGTCTTTGCGACGAAATAAGCCATCATTGCCTTTATCCATCTCGCTATTTAACGGCCGAACTAATTTAATACGGCCTACGACCGCCATAGCTTCTGCTGGTGCGCCCTGCGGCAATACGCTAATACTGCCATCTTGAGCAATTTCGACTTTAGCTAAAGGTACAGGTAATTGGATTGGACCATCATCTCCCATCACCGGTAAGCCACTGGCTGTTTCCAGCATGCCGGCGGCACTAATTTGCAAATTGCCGCTACGGGTATAAGCTTCGTTGCCATCGGGCGCTTGCACCGCAAGCCAGCCATCGCCTTGAATAGCGACGTCTAGCTCACGCTCAGTTAAAATAATTGCGCCTGCGTCAAAGTTTTGACTTGGTCGTTCAGTCAATGAAAACACCCGCGTAGGCAAGCCTTCACCAAATGCCTGCATTGAACGTGCTTGCTCAAAGTCGGCTTTAAAACCAGCAGTGCTAGCATTAGCAAGGTTGTTTGACCGCACGGCCATGCCATTCATATTTTCTTTAGCGCCGCTCATGGCGATATATAACAGGTGATCCATAACGAGCTCCGTTAATCATCTCTACAATAACAAAGCACGTTTAATGCCAACAAACGCACATAATTAATAAATCACTGTAATTCATTGAAAAATGGCGTTATATTCATGCATAAAAAAACACCACCGCAAGCGGTGGTGTTTTTTTAATTTAACAAGTTTAGCGTATTTGCAGTACGGTTTGCTGCAAGGTGCTATTAACTTCCAGCGCCCTTGAGTTCGCTTGAAAATTACGCTGTGCGCTAATTAAATCAACCAGTTCTGTCGTTAGGTTAACGTTAGACTGCTCCAGCGATGAGGCGTTAACCGCGCCAAAGGTACCGGTATTGGCCTGGCCGCCTATCGGCTCGCCCGAGGTAATACTTTGCTTCCACGAGGTATTACCCACCTGCTTTAAGCCCTGCACGTTGGCAAAACGAACTAAGGTCACTTGCGCTAAGTAAGCAGAATCACCATTACTGTAGCTAGCAAGAACTCGACCAAAGGCATCAATATCAACCCCCGTTAAGTTACCAACAGTAGTACCGTCTTGACTTAAATTATTAACGTCAAAATTAGAAGCATATTGCGTAGGCAATTTAACACCCGATGCATCGCGAAAATTTACTACTACTGGTGCTGAAAATTGTGCACCATTAGTAAGGTAGCCATTAGCCGGATCATTTAAATCCGCTGTTGGTACCCCAATTGTTGGCGCAGCTGCTGGCGGTGCTGGCAATCTAAATGAACCGTTTGAGTCAAATTGCAGATTATCGCCACTAAACCAAGAATTAGGATTACGCGTTGCCGGTGCCACTGGTGCCGGAATAGTTGGATGCGCAGTATTATCATCCCACACCAATTTCGTTTCCCACTCTGCCGCAGCAGGTGGTGTAGGCGTAGCTAATTTTCTAAAATATGTTGTAACCGTATGTGCCTCACCTAAGCTGTCGTAAACGGTAACCGAGGTAGAATGGTTATAAGTAGCTCTATCGGTTGGGTCAAAAGTCGTTGAGCCTGTTTCTACAGCTCTAGAATCTAAATTCATGCTTAAAAACACATTACTGGTCGCACGTGGTGCGCCAGCCGACGTTGGAATTGATATTGGCTGTGTCGTACTTAAACTGACCGACTGGTTTTCACCCGTTACAGGGTCTACCGCAAAGCCCTGCAAAAAATTGCCGTTATTATCGACAATAAAGTTATCTTTATTTAGCTTAAACGCACCAGAACGCGTGTAGGTTAAATCCTGAGATTGTCGGTCCGGTGTTAATGCAAAAAATCCTTCGCCAGTTACCGCTAAATCTAGCGAGTTATTGGTAAATTGTAGTGAGCCTTGGCTAAACTGCTGGGCAATAACTGATGTAGCAACACCGTCACCCACTTTAGTGCGGCCAGATGAGAAAATCGACGTTGCGTACACATCGGCAAACTCAGCACGCGACTCTTTAAAACCCGTGGTATTTACGTTGGCGATGTTATTCGCCGTGGTATCTAAATCTTTTTGTGCTGCGGCTATGCCGCTTAATGCAATATTAAAACTCATAATTCACCTCAGCTCGCTATTAACTGTAAGATACTTCTAATACATCACTTAATTTCACTGCGCCTAGCCCAAGCACGTTCAGTGTTATGCCGCCGCCGGCATTATTCATGCTAACGCTACCCACTGGCGCGTATACATTAACCGGTAAGCTGGCGTTAGTTCCGTCGGTATAACTGGCTTCAACTTTAATTTTGTACACCCCTGCGGTCACTATTTCGTCGTTAGCGTCAGTGCCATCCCAAACAAAATCGTTTTTACCCATTTTGGGGTTTTCCACGCTAAAGCTGCGTACCAATTCACCTTTTTCATTTTCAATTCGCACTTGCATCATGTTGGCCGGTTTATCTAGCTCAATGCTGCCGCGAGATAGGGTTTCGCCAGTAAACACCAATTCTTTGGATTGTATAAGCACACTTCGCCCCACCAATGAGGATGCCTGCAGTGCTTGGTTTGATGACATGCTTTCGGCAAAGCCTTTAAAGCTCTTGTTTAGTGAGCCAATACCGTCTGCCATGGTAAAGTTAGTCATTTGCGCGATCATTTGATCATTTTCAACTGGTTTAGTTGGGTCTTGGAACGCTAGTTGCTGCGTTAACAAAGCAAAAAAATCTTCCTGTGTTAGCGCGCCGTTGTTCTTTTCTGCAACCTTATCTTTGGCTTTACTGTCCCAATACATGCCATCTAATGCAGAGTTATTATTACTTACTGAACTAGTCATAATTTATATCTCTTAGTTAGCCTGGCCTAAGCGCAAAGTGCGCATAATCATCTGCTTGGCAGAATCAGCGGTTTGTACGTTAGTTTCATAAGAACGTGAAGCAGAAATCATATTCGCCATCTCTTCCATAATGTTAATGTTTGGCTTATAGATATAGCCATTTTCATCTGCCAAAGGGTGGTTTGGCGAATACTCAACATTAAGTGGGGCGTCAGACTCAACAATGCCTAACACTTTAACACCGACAGTGTCATCTCCTTGACGGCGCTGGGCATCAGATAACTGTGCGGCAAATATTGGGTGTCTGCCTCGATAGGTTTCTTCAACACTACTGCTAACACTATTAGCATTGGCAATATTACTGGCTGTGGTGTTCATCCGCACTGACTGTGCAGTCATACCGCTACCGGTAATATCAAATATTTTGTAAGTGCTCATAATTATTGACCTCCGCCGGTAATGGCTTTTTTCAGGCTACTAATGCGCGCAGTTAGAAAAGTTAAGCTAGTTTGATATTCCAAACTATTTTGCATAAAGGCATTGCGCTCGCGGTGAATATCAACGCTATTACCGTCACCTGTATCCGGCTGATCTGGATTACGAAACATAGTCTCTTGGCTTCTTGCTATAGAAATATTGAAATGCTGTTCATGAGTACGCGACACCGAACCCGACTGTCGAGCCTTGGCGTTGTTAAGGGCCTGCTGAAAATCAATATCTTTAGCTTTATAGCCTGGAGTATCTGCGTTTGCGATATTTTCAGCTAGCACCTGCGCCCGCCGGTCACGAACCAACATGGCTTCAGGGTGCAAACCAAATGCTTTTTCAAAACTGATTGCCATTTTTTTGCCACCTGTTATCTACGATGATAAATCAGCTGCAAAACTCAGGCCAAAAAAGTAACAGGTAGCGAAATATTAGGTTTTCTTGCGGTAAATAATGCCTGGGTTACAGCGAATCATCTCAAAATCTGTATTTAAACTAGATAAAGATTCCGATGCGCCTAAAAGCAGATAACCACGAGGGTTCAAGGATTGAGCAAATTGGCGGATAATTTTTGCCTTTAGATCAGCAGAGAAGTAAATAAGCACGTTGCGACAAAAAATAATATCGAACTTACCTAGTAAGGTGTAACTATCAAGCAAATTAAGATGGCGAAAGCTCACATTTTTGCGTACCGGATCTTTGACACGCATCATGCCTTTGCCGCTATCTTCAAAAAATTTGCTGCGCCGCTCGGGTGATAAACCACGTGATAAGGCTAAACCATCGTATTCGCCGCGCTGGCAATGCTCAAGCATAGTGTTAGAAATATCAGTGCCCAATATATGCACGCCCAAACTAAAGGCACCGGGTTTAATTTGCTGATATTCTAATGCCGTCATTGCGATAGAATAAGGCTCTTGTCCGCTAGAGCTGGCTGCAGACCAAATTTTTATTGAACGGCTAGTTTTTTCCATCTCAGGAAAAATTTGATTTTTTAGCAACTCGTACGGATAGGTATCTCGAAACCACAAGGTTTCATTAGTGGTCATCGCGTCGATAACGGCAGAACGCAGTTGTCGTTCAAATGGGCTTAAGGTTTTACTTACCAGTTCAGACAAAGAGGCAACACCAAAGCGTTGCATCAAAGGTGCTAACCGGCTTTTTACTAGATACTGCTTATTTTCTCCCAGTACAATGCCACACTGTTGCTCAAGAAAATCCCGGAACAATACATATTCTTTATCTAGTAAATCTCTATTCGGCACAGGTCTTCCTTAACAATTAGTCAGCATGTAGCCATTTTTGTACCGATTCTGCTAGCTCATCAGGATTAAACTTAGCGATAAAATCATCTGCTCCCACTTTTTGCACCATTTGCTGGTTGAATACGCCACTTAACGAAGTATGCAAGATAACATGGAGTTTTTTTAGTGTTGCATTAGATTTTATTTCGGCAGTTAAGGTATATCCATCCATTTCTGGCATCTCAATATCTGAAATAAGTAAGCCTACTTTTTCAGTAATAGATTCAGCACAGCCTTTAGCCATGTCTTGTAGGTAAATTAGCGCTTCTTTACCGTTATTTACTAAATGCATTTTTACGCCCAAACCTTCTAAGGCACGTTTAACCTGATTACGTGCTACGGCAGAGTCGTCGGCAATTAAAATTAACCTATCACCTAAATCAGCAGAAATGCTTTGTGTATCCATAGCTTTAGATATCGCGGTAGGTGATGGTGATATTTCTTCAAGAATTTTTTCGACATCAAGAATTTCAACTAGCTCATTATCAATTTCGGTGATTGCAGTTAAATAACTTTGTTTACCGCTTGTGCCTTTGGGTGGCGGTAAAATAGCCTCCCAATTGATATTAATAATGCGCTCAACCGAATTAACTAAAAAACCCTGCACCGAGCGGTTGTACTCAGCAATAATAATAAAGCTATCTTTAGTATTTTCTATCGCCCTACCACCAGTTGCAAGGCTAAGATCAATAACAGAAATGGTTTGACCACGCACATGCGCAATGCCGCGGACAAACTTATTACGTTTGGGTATTGCCGTTAATGGCGGGCATTGCAGCACTTCTCGTACTTTAAACACATTTATACCGTAACGTTGACGGCCAGCAAGCTTAAACAGCAATAATTCTAGACGGTTTTGCCCGACTAATTGCGTACGCTGGTTTACTGAATCTAAAATACCGGCCATCTATTGATCCTTTTTAATACCTTCGGGCGCAATTCTTGCTTAACAACAATAAGTAAATTCAAATTGGCCGTTTAGCGTCAAACTAACATCGTATGTTATAACTACAAGCCAATAAAGCATAGCTGAAACCTTATGAAAAAGTACGAAAATTTATTTAAACAAGCACTTATCATTACAAGCTTTTTCGTTTTTAACGTGATTGCAGCCGAACCAGTTAGCTATTCTCCTGCCGAACTCACCGCCGCGGCTACAGATTGGCTAACCGAACAACTACCGGCTGACGCCAGCCAGAATATTAAAATTGACGTTAACGAGCTGGATTATCGCATTGGCAATAAAAGTTGCGAGATACCGCTGACATTTAATTTAGCGCAAGCCATAACGCAGCGGCAAAATACCATTCAAATTCGCTGCAACACAACTGACAGTTGGCAGCTTTATGTGCCAGTGAAAATAGATGAAATAATTGAAGCCGTAATTTTACAGCAAAATATTTCTGTGGGTAGTGTAATCACGGCCGATATGCTAACAACAGATACGCGCGAGCGGCGTTTTATCCGAGGTAGTTTGGTAACCCATGCTGAGGATGTCGTAGGAGCAAAAACGAAAAGATCGCTATCGATTGGGCAAATTTTAACCTTTCAAGATCTTTGCCTTGTGTGTAAAGGAGATGTTGTTACAATATCGATTAATGATAATAGTATTAGTGTAGCTGCAACCGGTGTGGCCCAGTCTGACGGTAGTTTAGGCGATACTATTAAAGTAATGAATCAACAGTCGAAGCGCGCTATTAACGCAGAAGTTATTGCGGTTAATCTGGTTAAAGTAAAATTTTAAAAAATTGATTAAAGTTTTAGCGCTCTAGGCCGTTAACCTGAGTATAAGGAACTGTAACAAGGTGATGAGGTCATAACATGGCTATTAATATCAATAACTTGCCAAATACAGCGCAAGTAAAAAATGACAAAGTTGAGCAAAATACTCAACGTCAGCAAACTGCTGTGCAGCAAAATGCTACTCAGGGTGCTAACCAAAAACAAGATTCAGTGTCAATTACGCCACAGGCGCAGCAGTTTTCTAAATTAACGGAAAAGGCTAGCAACAGTAGCGGTATCGACCAAGAAAAAGTAGAAAAAATTAGACAAGCGATTAGCGAAGGTAAGTATAAAATTAACGTTGAACAACTTGCCAGGCGCATAGTGCATTTTGAAAGCGAACTGTTTGGTAAAAAATGACTCTCGCTGTTGACTCCGTCACCACCTTATTGACTAAACAACATCAGCACTTGGATGAGCTGATGTTGTTACTGCGGCAAGAACTTGCCGCGCTTGCTAGCCGTAATATTAACGAACTTGAACAAATTTCTTCCGCTAAATATGCTCTGCTACAGCAGCTAGAAGCCACAGATGTAGAACTGGCGAATATCACTGATTTAGAACAATACAAACAACAAGATTGGTTTAAATTAGAGGTTGAAGGTTTAGAGCAAAAATTAGAGCTGTGCAAACAGCATAATAGTGTAAACCAGCAAACCCTTGAACAAAGCCAACTTACATTGGCCCGCTTTAAGACAGAAATATTGTCTAGTAGAGGCAAATCAGGCCTTACCTACACTAATAAAGGTGTACCATCGGTAGATAGCAAAGGTAAGGGTGTTAAAGCCTAGCTACCAACACGCAACACTCATACTTAATTAATGATACCTTACACTTTTAATCGTTTGCTGCGGGTTAGTGTTTTGGTAAATATAATAGACTTGCTCAAAATCTAGCTCTAACTCGGTTATATAAATATTATCAACCGCGTAAGTTTTAACTACCCTCGCCCCACTAATTGCCCCTTTAACTGACGCTTGTAGCTGATTATCAGTTAGCACCATCTCTTGTAACTTATTCGTAGCGTCAATTTTTTGGCCATATACCATTTCGGTAAGCTCTTTGTAGGCATCTAGTTTCGACGCTTTCATTGCTTGTAGCATTTTTTGTTGCTGATCTTTACCTAGCTGCGCATTTATTGGCGCGTAGCCCACGGCACGCAACATAGGGAAAGACTCCGGTTTCACCGTAGCATACTCTACATGACTGCTAAATAATGACGAACAGCCACCTAATAACATCGCACTCAACAAGCCGACACCTAACAATACCTTCATGTTATCTCCTTTCGCCCTGTACATATTAAATACTCCGGCAGCTATCTCACTGTAATAACATTAACACAGCAAAATTCAAGCCAGCATTAAGGCACGTATTTTGCTTGGTTGGGTAAAGCGTTAAAAGTTTGCCGAGGCAGCATGAAAATACAGATTATGATTGGCGCAATACTCAGCGCTGTTGTTAGCATGAATGCGCATAGCGATTGGTATGAAGCAACCGGGCAGGCCTTTATTCAACAAGGTAACACCGCACAAGCACGGCAAACGGCAATAGATGACGCGATAAAGCGTGCCAGTCTAGTTGCCGGCGCTAAGATAAGCAGTAGCCAACTGGTTCAAAATGGTGTTTTGCAAAATGAACGTTTTAATATTTCAAGCCAGGGTGAAATTAAACAATTACAACTGATATCAGAAAGCCATAATGGCAATCTTTTAACCGTGACCGTGCGTATTAATATCGACGCAGACACCAGCGCTTGTGTTGGTAGCTCGTATCATAAACCTTTATTACTAAGCCAAGTTCAGCTGCAAGCGCGTCAAGACGCTATCTATGGTCAACTGTTTAAGCTTGGTACAGATATAACAGTGCAACTAGAACACCACCTACACGATTACAGCCCCGCAGCACTCGTTAAACCCATGACACAAATTGTTACGGCCCAACAGCTGGTTTATCCGGAAACAGATCGCCTATTTAGCCATGGCAATCAATACGTGCTACTGGCAACAATCAACGATTTATCGTTAGGTGAAACCACCAGTAAATTTTGGCAGAAAGAGCAAAAAGAACGATTTTTTGCAATTAATGTCAGCTTATACGACTTATTCGAACAGCATTTAGTTTATCAGCAAGAATATCGCACCAGTGCAGATTGGCCGTATAAAAGCAAAAGCACACCGCAAAGCCATAGCCAAGCATTTTGGCAGCTACCCTATGGCCAGAAAATTGACAGATTACTGCTTGGCGTAGCTGAAGATATACAACAGCAATTACAGTGCAAACCATTATTAAGCAGTATTAGGCAAGTAAAAGATAATCAAATTATGCTAGAGCTTGGAAAAATGCATGGTTTGCGCATTGGTGACGAGTTACAACTATTTCAGTTACAACGTCACCCTACGCAATCAGGCGTTAAGCGCGTTATCGCCGATAGTATTAGTTTAAAAATAACCGAGCTCACCGAGCAAAACGCCTGGGCCAGCGGCAAATCAGAATTACTACAACACATTCAACAAGGCGATGTTGTAAGTGTTAGAAAAAGCACTGACTTTTAATATCTTGATTCCCAAGCACCGTCGAGTCTGGTAAAATTTCGCGCCGTTGCCCCATAGTTAAATGGATATAACGGCCCCCTCCTAAGGGGCAGTTGTAGGTTCGATTCCTACTGGGGCAGCCATTCTACATTTTTGCACCGTCTAATCATTTTCCATTTAACACCAATCATACCTAAACGTTTCGCGGTTTGTTAACGCGCCAAACTTATGTGTAATGCTACGGTGGCGTTTACACAGTAAATAGCCTCATTTCTACCGCAAAAGCCGTTATTTCACCGCTTATTTTTAGATTTAGCTAAAATTTTGTTGTATTAATAATAAGCCTAATTAACCCTATGGCATGCACATACTTAAAACTAATACATTAAAAAATGCTATGGCCTATGCCCTAACCTAATACCGTACAGGAAAGTAAAATGGATACATGTTTATTAAATTGGTTATGGAATAACAGAAGGTTAATTGGCGTGGTGGCTATTATTATTTCCATAGCGACTTGGGCATTAGAACTAACCGATTTAGTTTACGTTTGCCCGTATTGCCGAACCCAGCGCACTATAATTGGGCTGTTAGGCTTATCGTTATTACTGCCAAACACCCGGAACTGGATTAATTTATATTTAGCCAGCACCATTGCCGCTTTTGGCTTTTTTGTTGCAGCCTACCAGCACTTCGAAGGCTGGAAGAAAATTATGTTCGGCAAGTTTGAATGGGGAGAACACTGGTATATTAACCCTTGGTTACTATCGGGTTTTGCACTATTTATAATATCTGGTTTGTTATTACTTATTTGGACATTGCCACGTGCGGCTAAACATGTTGACTCTGAATAAAGAACACATCGTTTAGTAATCATCCCAGATACCTGTGCTGGGATGGTTATAAATACTAATAATGTGCTGATACATTCTATAGACTGCCAAACGACTTATGGTGTTTGGCAGTCTAACTAGATAGTAAATACAATTCGTTTTACAACAGACAATTACTTATTCTTAAACCTAAACAGCATAGATTGCAGCACACTATCTTGTCTGATTAAACCATGATGTAAAGCGGCACTAATGTGCAGCACGATAACAGCAAATAAACTCCACGTTAGTAGCCCGTGTAATTCTCTAAACACGGCATAGGCTTTGATATTAGCGGGTATTAAGCTGGGTAAATTTAAAATACCAAACGGGCTAACGGTTAAACCGGCAGCGTTTTGCATTAACCAACCCGATAACGGTATCACTAACATCAATGCGTATAATACGATATGGCTAGCTTTAGCGGCAAAGCGTTGCATCGCGCTTAAATCTGCAGGTAAAGCCGGTATTTGCATGAATAATCGGTTTATTAAGCGAATAAGCACTAAAACCAGTACCAATGCGCCTATTGATTTGTGTAACTGCAAGGCGGTATGTTGCCAGGTTGCCAAGCTTTGGATCATTGAAACGCCTAAAAACAGCATTGAAATAATCAGTAACGCACTTAACCAATGCATAAATTTAGCACTTGCTGGAAACTCGGTAATTTTAGCCATTAGTGCGCTCCTTGCTGCGGTTGGTTAGTTTGTTGTAATAAGGTTTCTTTAGCGCGCCGACGGTAGGATTCAGCATAGGCCGCACCTCTCGCATTTAAGATTGGGTCTTTAGTTGCTTCGATACCTTTGGGTAACACCAGCGGATCGAAGGTTATACCATTGCAGGTGCCGTCTTGCTGTGCTTGCCACTGCGTTATAACTAGAGTGCCCGCATTGACTTGCTCTCTGTCATCTGGCCAAAGCACCGTTGGGTCAGTTTCATCATCTGTTTGATTAGCCAGTGTAAACATCAAATCAAATTTAACCGGTTGTTGCGCTAACCGAGCGGCTAACTCTAATTGCAACGCATCTGGTCCGGCATTCGCTATAGCATTTTCTGGTTGCTTATCTGTTGCTTGCGGCACTGCGGCCCAGCGCGCCGCGCGGCGTTGGCCTTTGGCGTCAATTAAGTAAAAAGCATTAATGCTATGATATTGTTCAGTAGCAAAGCTACTAGTGGCTTGGTATTGCTGTTTCCAGTGATTAAATGTGGCACTTTCTGGGTGCGCCTGAAAAAAAGCTTTAATTTTACTGGGATCGGGCTTACCGGTTGCGGGATCAGGCGATAACGCCGTTAATTGCTCGAAAAATGCTTCGGGTGTGCGAACGGCTACAACAGGAGGGGTATTCATGCCTGTGCGCCAATGCTCGCCATCTGTTGTAGTAAAACTGAGGGCAAAACTGCGCACCGGTGCGGCTAAATCTGGCGCTAACGGATTATTACCTGCAATAGAAAAACGACCAGTGAAGGTGTTACTACCGGCCTGAAACAAACTCGATTGACTAAAGGGTGCTAAAGCGCCATTAGCAATAAATTCACCCTGCAAACAAACACCTTTGGCATGCGCTCGCCTAAAACCGAAATAGGGCTTAGCGCTTTGCTGCAAGTTAACAAAATCTTGCGCGGTTACATCTTTATTGCCAAAAAGGCCTGCTGCGTATAAAAAGCTGAATACTAGTACTGCTATAACAACAAAAATAAGGCTATAGCGCTTATTAATGTTAATTTTTTTATTAGGTGAAGTAGACATGTCTATCCCAAGGCTGTATTAAAAGTACAGCCATAAGACAGGTCATGATCAGGATATATTTCAGCGAAGAGTAAACTATTACAGCGTATTTAACGTAGCACTAACCCTAACTGGCTTTGCGCAATTAAACGCAATACATACGACAACTTAAATAGCGCGGCAAACACTATTTGTAGCATATGCATTACAGCAACCATACGCAGCGGCAGCGTTTGGTCTTTGAACCATGCCAGATAAGCAGCAGCACAAAATAATACTAAGGTAATAACCATGGCGCTATTAGCGGTAACGAGTAATTTTCTCGCGTTCATAATGCACATTCCTAATGTATATTTATAATGTGCATTATTAATGTATATTAAGAGAAACTCAAGTGTTATTTAGCATAATTTTTAAGCAAACTCCGAGGCCAACGTGCAATTAAAAAAATACACTGATTATGGTTTGCGGGTACTAATGTACTTAGCTTGCCAACCAGAACAAACGATGACCAGCGTACGAAAAATTTGCGATGTATTCAGCCTATCTGCTAATCATGTAAACAAGGTGGTACATCATCTGGCTAAGCTTGAATTGATAGATACTCGACGCGGTAAAAACGGTGGTTTTGTACTCGCGAAACCACTAACAAGCATTCGCTTAGACTATGTTATTCGCCAATTAGAGGGAGATGAAGAGTGGATTGACTGCCATTCGCCAAGTTGCGTTGCACTACCGGCTTGCCAATTAAATAGCATTGTTGCACAAGGAAAGGTGTTATTTTATCAACATTTAAGCCGATATACTGTGGCAGATTTAGTAACAGATAAACGTGCTGAGCTACAAGCTATCTTTGTGCAAAAAATAGCCTAAATTATAAGTCTAGCGTTATACCGTCAAACGTTGTTAATTGACATTGATAATTTTTGCGTTTTAATAAGTTGCAGGCGTTATATGCCTGCTGATTGGTAAGAAAAGGACCAACACGCAAGCTGTATAATTGCTGATTTCGCTGTTTAATTTGCTGTAGTTTAGGTATCAACCCCTGCATAAGGGTTGGATATTCTTGCTGAATAACATACCAACCAAAATTGGCACTCTTAGGCTTTAAAAAACTTGCTACATGCACAGCATATTCGGTAGATAGTGGCATATTATGCTGAGCTGGCTCAACGGGTCTAGTCTCGGCCTCAACAGCCACGGCCTCATCGCTCGGAGGCACCATCTTAGCAACAATCACATTGTCACCATTGACCACGTTATTACCCTCTGCCGCATATTTTTCTGGAGTGCTGTTTAAGTCTGACATTTTATTAACTTCAGCAATTAAAAATGCCAAATCTGACTCCAGCTCTGTCAGCCTTGCAATACCTGGCTTTGCCTCTTGCCACTCTAGTAAATATTGCTTTATCTCTGTGTCGGTCAATCCCGTACTATTTGTATTGTCGCCGGCCATTGCAGTCGCAGATTTATTATAATTAGCACATCCTCCTACCGTTATAACTATAACGACCAATAATGAGATTATGACAAACCGTTTTTTTATAACATTGCGACGATATTTGGGTGTCATTTTTTTGTCTCTTTAATTTTTTACTAAACATTACTTGGTATTAGGCATAATTAATGCCAGTTTTCAGTATTCATCCAATATCTTACGAAAACTGTTACGAAGCCCTGCTTATTGCTTGTAATATCGATGCTATCGATAACTTTCAGCCATGCCATAAATTATGGTCTGAATTTTGCTTGTTGATTTATAAGTTCCAGATTAAGCACTATTACAGGTATTTATTATGCGCTATATTGTTTTTCTTACCCTATCAGCCTTGGTGGCATGCAGTAATCAGCCTGATACCAAGACAATGAAAGCTGGTTATTCGCCAATCATGTCTGAGTACACCTTACATGATTATGCTGGCGATCTTGCAATGCAGCTATTAAAAAATTCCACTAACAACTTGCACGACGGCTCGATAATCGTAGAGGAATTCACGTCATTACAAGACAAACATATTGCGTTGTCGTCTGATATCACACCTCAATTAGGCCGACAACTGCAACAAAGTATGCAGACATTACTCAGTAATGCTGGTTTCCAAGTAGTATCAATAGATAGTGTTAATAATCTTGTCAGCAATCATCACAACAATATGAACTCAGCCGTTACAGTAAATTATATACTGCATGGCTCGCTAACCAACCAACAACATGCCTATATTGTGAATGCTAAATTAATTGATCTGGCAACCCAACGTATTGTCGCGGCTGCAAGCACTGAAATTCCATTAAACGTATTCTGGAGTCGGGAACAAGTGCAACTAAGAAATGGCCATCTTTATCGAATTGAGTCGCAAGGAGTTAAATAATGAAAACAGCATTTTTTATCCTGTCTGCACTGGCGCTGAGCAGTTGTAGTCACTTCGGCCCTAGATCAGCAAAGCAATCAAATAATATAGATCCACAGGTTTTTGCTGATTCTATCGCTTCAGAACGGCAAGTCGCTGCACCTATAGCTTTTCAGCCAGTTAGATTAACCTCAAAATTTACAGAAGGTGGCGGCGCTTCGCAGTATCAAAGTATCACTATACAGCATTATGTCCGAGGTTTAATGCAAGAGATGGCAGTATCGATGCAAGACATCTCAGAACAAACACCTGTAGCTGTAGCGAGTTTTATCTATTTAGATACCGATTTTAATCAGGGTACTTTACTTGGTAATCAGATAGCTGAAAGCTTTATCCATGAGTTGCATAATTTTGGCATTAAAGTGTTAGATTACAAAGTAACTGATTACATTCGGGTAACACCACAAGGCGATTTTGTGTATAGCCGAAACTATGAAGAGTTGGGCGGTAATCTTCCGGCGCAATATGCCGTAGGTGGTACACTAAGCCGTCATCGAGACGGCGTGTTAATCAATGCGCGAATGGTCGAGTTTAGCAGTAAAACTGTGGTAGCCTCTGCCCAAACACTCATCCCCGCCGCAGTGATAAATGCGTTGATACCAAGCTTGGTTGTATTACCTGCACTATAGTAAGCCAAGCTATGCAGAAATATGCGGTCAATAGGTAATGCCGGTTAGTTAGCCATATAAAAACCGGCAGACCAAGAGTAAGTTACTTATAGTTCCGCTAATACAGAGAAATCTGATGCTATATAATTAGTTACTAGACAATTAATACTTAGCATTTTCAGTTGATTGCAACTTTGCACTGCTTGCTGTTTGTTCTCATAAGCGCCCACCTTTAACCGGTAGTAGTCTGTATTGTTGACACTTATTTTTTCATAGTTAGGTTCTAACTTAGCTAATTCAGTCGGGTGTTTTTTCTTCATTTGCTCCCAAACTATCGGTAATCGTAATGGATCAGACAAAGAGGTGATCTGTAGCGCAAAACGCTTATCGATTTTTTCAGCGGTTTCAGATAGTACCTGCGGCGTTACACGACTTGGTGAAACTGCAGAATTATTAGCCACCGTCACGTTAGCAGAGGACGCCGCCGTGGTATTAGCAGAGGCTATGGCAAACTGCTCCAGTTGGCTTATCATCAAATTTAGCTCTTCTTCTATCATCACCAAACGACTGACTGCAGGCTTTAATTGCTGCCATTCTTTTAGTAACTGATCATGCTGTTGCTGCTTATCCATCAATGTCCTTAAATCAGCGGCTACCTGATCTATATGCTGACCATTAATAACATCAACACCAAATTTAGATTCAGGAGCAGACTGACACGCCAACAAAGTGCTGCTTATGGCAACAACCAACATTTTTTTTATCATTTTTCTCATGGTTAGCCTCTAATTAATATTTAAAGCCGTGATACTCTACCGTGCACTTAATATCTGCCTGAAGGAAGTTATCACAACTACGTTGCGCCTGCTGTAATGCCATACCTTCGGCATTGGGATCATCTTCAAAATAAGCTACGCCAAGTACAAATTGTCCAGTTTGGCGTGACTTAATATAGAATGGTTTTTGCCCATATAAAACCGCCAATTTCCGGCGTAAAATATGATAATACAATTTAAGCATTCTGGCCGATTTGAACTGACCAACACTGACTACATAGCCTTCGGCGTTATCTAAAGGCGCCAGTACAAAATCAACACCAACAATAAGATCACCGTCAGACGAAAAACGTAGTTGCTTTTCTCGAACCGTTTTTAATTCTCGTCTGTCAATATAAGCATCATCAACCTTCAGGTTATAGCGCCCAGGTTTTATATTATTAAACAAATACATGCCATCAAATTCAGAACGAGTACTGCCAACAACCTCATTGGTTTCATTTATCAAATTAAGCAAAATATAGGGTGCAGGCGCAGCTTCACCTGCATCATTTTTTAGGTAAATAACACCTTCTAGCTCGCCGGCTTTCACTATCGGAAAATCAAGTTGCTCTAAGTAACCTTTACGCGCCGTAATAGCTACACCAGGAATAGCGGTGATCATAAAAGGGCCGTCGATACTTTCGGCATCAACGATAATGTCAGTCTTCACATTATTAGCAAGTGCTGACAGAATGGCTACGCCATCGCTATTGGTTATACCCCTTTTGTATCCCTGCACTGCCTTAACTTCGACATTATCAAACAGGGGCTCACCCTCATCAAACACGCCATTCATATTTAAATCTTCAAAAACCCTAACCGCAGCCGCACCAGATCGAGAGATCATTCTGCCTGAAGTAAATACAGTATTTTGCATCGATGCATAACCTAAACTAAATCTTAAAGCCATGCCAACAGACCAATCGCCATTAAAGTCATAATCTACATTGGTATTAAGCAAAAAATCATCGTGTTGCCAATTCAGGCCAAGGTTAAACATAAACTGGTCAGTCGGAACCAGATAAGACATCCTAACATCGGAGTTTAACGACGACGCCCAGCGATAGGTGAAAGCGCCACCATAAGACAACAGCTCTGCTTCTGGTTTTATGGCATAGTTGCTATAAAATCGAGTAAATAATTTGCCAAAGCTTTTTCGATACTGAAAACCGCCACTCAACTCAGTTGACGTTAGTAAAGATGCCTGTAATAACTCATTGTCTGTGCCTGGAAGTTGTGTCGTATCAGGTAGCTGCCCGAGCTGCGAACTTTTATTCCAATTCAGGTTATGAGAAAAAGAACCATATCGACTATTAAAACCGATGGCATTGGCAAAGTTATCCATAGTAATACCGTTATGATAGTTCGTTCTGTACCAGCTATTTTGATAGCTAAGCGGCAACGTACTATTTTCTGCTAGCCGCCCATTCATCGTAACCGATAAGGTGTCGTTTCTGTTATCCAACACCGAACGCTCGGTATTAAACAATTGATCCTGTCGGTATGAAAAACTCCAACTGCTATCCCAAAAGCGAGTTCTAAAATTATGGTTAGTTGTTTGTCGGTTGTTTCTATCTACAGAGATTGCTGAATTTAACAAGCCATATTTACCCAAGCTTAAGTTGGCACCTAAAGTATAATATTGCTGTATTTCGCCTTGTTCTGGCATAAACCAGCTAGTACCTGCGCTATAAGCTAGCCAGTCGGTAATACCATAGTCAAAAATTGCCCCGGCTAAAATACCTGTATTTGCAGGGTCTTTATAGTAGTCATTAATTGCAAACAACGACTTGCCCGCGTTTACTACCGATACTCTATAAGTACTTTCACCCGAAGCGACAACATTACTATCAACGATATAAGATTCTACTTTAGTTTCTATCTGTCCCTGCGGTCCGTAAAACACTAGCTCAAAATCGTTACTGCCAAACGACAGTTCAACATCATTAAATTCATAGCGCCCATCTGCTACCGAAATAGAACGATCCAGCAATACACCATTACGATAAAGTTCAACGTCCCAACCTACCTGTACGTCACCAGTCAAATTAACCTTTCTGTTATCTGCTAGTTGGCTTAAAGGCGTATTACTAACCGCAATACCACGGCTTAAACCTTGAGTTCTACCAAAACCAGCGTTTACGGGTGTAACATCCCCCAGTGTAAATTCTGTTGCGCGAAGCGGCCCCAGCAAATTGGCATTTGTCGATTGTTTGGACAGCGTTAGCCTAGCATCCTGTAATAAATTCTGATCCGCACCAGCTAGAAACAACTCGGCATTAAAATACGCCAAGTCTTGGTTAGCCAATACTGAATAATTACTACGGGTTTTGTCATTTGCATGCTTCGCCGCTAACTGTATATCTAATAAAGGCGCAGTAAAAACCGTATACGGTGATTCTTTTTCTGGCATAACCGAGCGACTAACACCGCCGTACCCATCTAACATCCTTGTGCGTCGTGCCGCTCTGGCTTCTACCGGAAATTTCGATTTAGACACAATGTTCACACTCAATCTTGCTTCATCAAGCTCAACACTAAAATCAAACCAGTTAGCAATTTCGGCTATTTCCATATAAATATCATCATCGCGTAACTGATAATTAGCCGCGCTCACATTAAAAACTTTACCTTGTAAATTCACCTCTAATTGTTCGGCTGTGCTGGGCTTTAAACTAAACACATTGCGCTCATTTAAAAACCAGCCGTTGGCCGCTTTCTGGGTTAAATCAACATAAATTGGATATTCAACAATTTGGAAGAAATCCCCCAAACCCAACAAAAAAAGCTGTTGGCTTTTATAAACAAGAATATCAGTAAGCTGTACGCCATTTACCGACAAAGCCAGAATTAGCTCTTCACCAACAGGAAAACGGCTGCTGTATATTGCAGCGTCGGTTAATGCATTTACATTAGGCTGTGCCGTCGCACTTACGGGTAAAGCGTCAAAACTTTGACTACTAGCTGCAATTTCGGCTGGCGGGTTAAATACACTGGCTGCAAAGGTAGCAGGTGCGGCAATGACAGCCTCTGCTGTTGTTTCTGGCGGGGCAGCAGAGGTGGTTTCCGTTGTTATGGCTGCTATCGCCTGCTGTTTTTCACTGATCCGCTGCAATAACTCTTGTAAATTGGCTTGTAAGCTAATTGCTTTATTAGCCTCAGCCACATTAGCGTCAGCTGCAAACAGCTTGAACGAACAAAGCACACAGCATATAAGCAAAACTTTCCGTATTATATTGTTACCGTCAAATTTACTCATAGGCCATGGCTATCTCAATTAATTATTTTTATCATCCCCTTGCTGATATTGAAGGTTTTTTCAAAGAAAACAGTACCCTTGAAATTTTTTGAACCGTCATAAACAACTCGAAGCGTGCCATTTGCTATAGCAAAATCTGCGCCAACCCAATGTAATTTCACCGTTGTTTCTGATAATTCAGGCCAAAAGCTATACTCGGCATTTTTTGCTATCAAACGCTCAGTGCCATTTTCTGGTGTCCAGTAAGCACTAATATCACCAAGTGTTGAATTTAGACCAGTTCGGCGCATTTTTAGGTTTACAGCCCCAGTAGCCAATGCCGGATCATACTGAAGATTTACGCTATCAGCAGCCAGCGAGTATTGCAGTTCACCTTGGCGCACAGTTACCGGAATAGAAAAACTCAGTACAATATTAATACCCAAAGATGCACCTTCATTTTTCACAGCAACATTCTTCTCAGGTGGTACTGCTTTAAATAGTAAATGTGACCTATATTCACCCTTTGCCAAATTAGCGGGCCTGCGCAGTGCCAATTTTATATTTTGCCGCTCGCCGGGTTGCAACGTTACCTGACGCGGAGTAAAACGCAGCATTTTACTAGCAACAGGAAAAACCAATGCCTGCTCTGGTGTTAAATCGGTATAGCCTCCATCAGGTTGCGCCTGCTTTTCTGTCCATTCAAGGCGATAGGTTGTTACCGCATCAGAGGTATTAATCAAGGTAACATCGGCAGAGCGGTCAGTTGGGCCAAACTGCACCCTAGTGGGGTTAATTAGCAAGTTTGCCTCGGCCACAGTAGAAAAGCCGAAACTTAACGCCATACATAACAGCGTAAATACTTTTTGCATGTTGAATACTCTCGTTGTGTAAACAGACACGTTTATTTAATAATCTAAATTTAGGTTTAAATAAACGACATAAGTGGCATTAGAAACATAATTAAACACTGGATTACCCGAAGTACGTAATGTCGCGCCTATACGAAACTGCACAGCACCTGAACTATTAACATTAACAACAGAGGGTATATCAACGGCACTAATTTCAAACTGCGCAGTTGATGGATAAGGCATAGCAGACCAAGCAGGTAAATTAACAGATAAATTAACTAAAGTATAAGCTGCCATACCGTTTAGTGTATACACCCCAGGTGTACCGGGTTTAATAACATAAATTTGATTGGTGCTGGTTTGCTTACCATTACGGGTTATAGTGGTACTGCTAACACTGTTATTATTTCTAATAGCAATTTCACCAAAACTCAGCGGGCTGTCGATTAGAAATGCCGCCCAAGTTGGTTGGCTTAATAAACAACAGGCTACAACTAATAAGTATTTTATCATGAACAGCAGGTCTCGCCCTTATGGCCTGCATGTAAGCTGGCCATAAGGGCTATTTTGTTAATATTCTACGGTAACGTCAAACGTTCCCTTATAAGCTACGCCATCTTGGTAGTTTAAGCCCGCACCAAGCGCTGCTACATGAGTTGCAATTTGTGCCCCTACCCTAAATGCCGCATTACCACTATTGTCTGTCGCCAAGACGGTTGTAATCGGCCCTGGAGCAATACCTGATGTCCGATAGGCAGTAAAGTTACCTAAACTAAAAGTTGCTGCACCGGCTGGTAGCCCTGCAGCAGACAATGTTGTAGCAGTAGGTAACGTTAACTTTAAATCTGTAAATGCAGCAACCCCACTAACGGTAAATTCCGGGCGCGCAGGCACACCACCTATTGACTGAATAACAGAATCAGTATCACCGGCCGTACATAAAGTAGTTGCACCGGATGCGGCGGCGGTCAATGTCGGCGCTGCCGAATCGGAAGACAG
The DNA here is from genome assembly GCF_004345025.1 of Rheinheimera sp. D18. Lineage (GTDB taxonomy): Bacteria > Pseudomonadota > Gammaproteobacteria > Enterobacterales > Alteromonadaceae > Alishewanella > Alishewanella metallidurans. The sequence continues at coordinate 2,226,227 of NZ_CP037745.1, forward strand.
AGTCAAAATGGCGCACATATCCGCCCCGCCGCCTGCTGTAGCACGTAAACTACCAAAATCTAAGGTTCCAGTATGCTGAAAATCAATAGCGTTATTCACCGTTACCGTTGCGTCAACAGTTACCGTTTCTGCAATTACCACACTGCTAACAGCAACCAACAAAGCCGCCGTCACGCTTTTTGTAATATTATTTAATTTCATCATCAACTTCCTTTATCAATATGTTACGATAACTTCAAACGTACCCGCATAAGGTGCGGTGTCCTGATATCCTATACCCGCAAGTGCTGCTACATGAGTTGCAATTTCTGCCCCTACTCTAAATGCAGCATTACCACTATTATCTGTCGCTAAGGTAGTTGTAATAGGCCCAGGAGTAATACCTGATGTCCGATAGGCAGTAAAGTTACCTACACTAAAAGTTGCTGCACCGCCTGGTAGCCCAGCAGCAGACAATGTTGTAGCAGTAGTAGGTAACTCTAACTTTAAATCTGTAAATGCAGCAACACCACTAACTGTAAATTCTGGCCGTGCAGGTACCCCCCCCACTGACTGAATAACAGCGACAACGCCAGCACCACCTGGACATAAAGTGCTTATTGCAACTGAACTCAATGTTGCCGTTGCTGTGTTAGCAGCCAGTCCTAAAACCGCGCATTCATCTGCTATTGTAGATGGTTTAGCCCGTATAATACCAAAATCTAAGGTTCCGGTATGCTGAAAATCAATGGCGTTATTTACCGTTACCGTTGCGTCAACAGTTACGGTTTCTGCAATTACCACACTGCTAACAGCAACCAACAAAGCCGCCGTCACGCTTTTTGTAATATTATTCAATTTCATCATAAGTATTCCTATATTGTCTAAGTTTAAGCACGCCTAGTGCAATCAACATTGTAATAGGGCGTACTGTATTATCGACGTCATTAAATTTTTCTTGAGAGCAAAGTTTAAATAAAACTAAAAAAACACTTTTTATTCAATGATATTCAATTTTAAACGACTACGCATTCCTCATCGAAATTGTAATTAGCCGTATAGCAAAGCATTTCACGCTCAGTCATATTGCATCAAGCAGTTAAATCATCAAGACATTATTTATATATAAATAAAAATACCAACTCTCGTTAAATTCAAACAAATGCAAAACCACCTTAAAAATAAACAATTAAAGCAATAAAAAAACAAATAATGCGTTGCCAATGGCGAAATATAACATTTCCTTCTCATTTGCCGGTTTATTATACAGATTTAGGGTGGTATTATTTTACAACCGAATACAAAGCTAACTAAAACCCATTCAGCTATATTGCTACCGGCGCTTTAATATGAGGATGGGCTTGATAATCACTTAGCGTAAAGTCTTCAAATTTGAAGGAAAAAATATCTTTTACCTCGGGGTTTAGCTGCATTTTGGGCAAGGCAAAAGGTTGCCGTGCTAATTGCGTATTTACTTGCTCTAAATGGTTAGAATAAAGATGTGCATCGCCAAGGGTATGAATAAAATCACCCGGTTGCAGGTCGCATACTTGTGCCACCATTAAGGTTAGTAAAGCGTAACTGGCGATATTAAATGGCACGCCAAGAAATATATCTGCACTGCGCTGATATAGCTGACAAGACAACTTGCCATCATTTACGTAAAACTGAAATAACGTATGACACGGCGGCAATGCCTGCTTGCCGGCTGCAGCGTTTTGTTTCGGTGAGATACGGGTATCGGGCAGTACCGCGGGGTTCCAAGCACTAACAATTAAACGGCGCGAGTCTGGAGTACGTTTAATATCAGTTATTAGCTGGCTAATTTGATCTATAGTACCGCCATCAATAGCTTGCCAGCTACGCCACTGCGCGCCATATACTGGCCCTAACTCGCCGCTTTCTGTTGCCCACTCATTCCAAATGGATACGCCATTATCGGTTAAATAACCAATATTGGTTTCACCCTTTAAAAACCACAGCAACTCATGAATAATCGAGCGCAAATGGCATTTTTTTGTCGTTACTAACGGGAAACCTTGCTGTAAGTCAAAACGCATCTGATAACCAAATACACTAATAGTGCCAGTACCAGTGCGGTCAGTTTTTTTATGACCCTGCTCAAGCACATGGCGCATTAACTCTAAATACTGCTTCATTTGTTAGTAACCTGCTTCTGCTGTTTTAACTTAGTATTGTAGGCATAAACTATCAGGCCAACACCAACGATAATCATCGGCAATGACAACCACTGCCCCATCGACATACCCGCGGATAACACACCAAGATGTGCGTCGGGTTCGCGGTAGAACTCAATAAAGAAACGTGCACTACCATAACCCACTAAAAATAAGCCGCCAATACTACCCATAGGGGGTTTAAACCGGCGAAATAGCATTATAACAATAAACAGCAATACGCCTTCTAACGCAAACTCGTATAACTGTGACGGGTGTCGCGGTAATGGGCCTGCGCCTGGGAACAATACCGCCCAAGATACATCGGTAGGCCGTCCCCATAGTTCCGCATTAATAAAGTTACCAAGCCGACCTGCACCAAGGCCTAACGGAATAAGCGGTGCAACAAAATCGCCTAATTCTAAATAGCGTTTGTTATTACGCCATGCAAACCACGCCATAGCCACTAGAACACCTAGTAAGCCGCCATGAAATGACATACCGCCGGTCCAAATTTTAAATAAGTATGAGGGCTCGCGAAGAAAAAGCTCAAACTGATAAAACAGTACGTAACCTATACGCCCGCCCAGCACAACGCCAAGGAAGCCGAGAAAGAGTAAATCGCTAACTTGCTGCTCATTCCAGCCTGAATTAGGCTGTTTTGCCGCCCGATTTGCCAGCCACCAAGCCAAACCAAAAGCAACCAAATACATTAAGCCGTACCAACGTAAGCTTATGGGCCCAATGGAAAAAATAATCGGATCTATTTGCGGAAATGTAATATAACTTGCAGACATAACAACCCTTTAACTAAACATCATCTTCACTGCTATTAGCAGCAGCAATACGCCAAATACACGTTTCATCGTCAGTACCGGCAAACGTTGAGTAAGTTTAGCGCCCAATGGCGCTGTAAATACCGAGGTAGCGACTATACCCAGTAGCGCGGGTATATAAATATAACCAACAAAACCATCACTTAGCTGATAATGCTGCCAACCTGCGATTACATAACCAAGCGAGCCAAATACAGCAATAGCAATACCACTAGCTGCAGCGCAGCCGATAGCACGACGCATATCTAGTGAAAAATAATTTAGCATTGGCACAAATAACGCGCCGCCACCGATACCTAATAAACTAGCAATACCACCTAAAAATGCCGAAATAGCGATCATTGGAGCAGACCCCGGCATTGGTTTTTTACCCTCGGTGGCGCGAGATGCGAGCATACGTATTGAAATCAGTAATACCGCAATGCTGAAAATCATTTGCAATACGTGAGCACTAATATTATGAGCTAAGTAACCGACTGCCCATGCACCTAATGCGGCGCCAAACATAATAGCGCTCGCAATTGACCAAGGCACATTACCCCAGCGATGGTGCGCTAAAACTGACGAGCTAGCCGTAACAATTATTGACGCTAACGAGGTCGCTATAGCCACTAAAATAGCTTGATCAACAGGCACAATACCAAACGCAGGCAACAACATAACTAATGCTGGCACCACAATTAGGCCGCCGCCAATACCCAATAAGCCAGCCAAAAAGCCAACTAAGGCACCCAGTAGCAAGGTGATGATAATAAAAATTAACACAGGCTTCTCATCAGTTTAATAGTGAGCATTGTATAACAACTAACGTAATTGGCTATGCTTTCAACTGCGTATTTGCGTCACTAATTGTTTTTGCTCTAAAAATCGTTGTGTACATAGCCTTACTTGCCTTGCCGACTCGCAGGCCAATACCTCAGGTAGCAGTAGTGCAAGCTCAGCCATTTCCACCCTACGCAATAGCCATTTAATTTTTGCCAAGTTACTGCTATTCATACTAAAATTGCTATAACCCATAGCAGCTAATAGCATTACACCGCCAGGATCACCGGCTAGCTCACCACAGACACTGATTGGAAATTGTAAGCCTTTTGCTTGCTGCGATAGCTGATTTAACGCCCTTAATACCGCAGGATGCATCGCATCATATAAGTTAGCCACACGAGGGTTATTACGGTCAACGGCGAGCAAATATTGGGTTAGATCATTAGTACCAATAGAGCAAAAATCAACTTTGCGAGCTAACTCAGGTAATTGATACATGATTGAGGGCACTTCGATCATTACCCCCACCTTCGGCTTTGGCTGCTCAATAGCAAACTCTTCACTTACTTCAAAACTCGCCTGATTTATTAGCCGCAAGCATTCATCCACTTCGGCTAAATCAGAAATCATCGGTAGCAAAATATGGAGATTATTTAGCGCAAGATTGGCTTTAAGCATAGCGCGAACTTGGACTAAAAATATTTCCGGATGATCTAAGGTTAAACGGATACCACGCCAACCTAGGAACGGGTTTTCTTCGCTGATACTAAAATAGGGTAGCGCTTTATCACCACCAACATCTAACGTACGCATAATAACCGGCTTATCAGGGCAGCTTTCAAGCACCCGACGATATAACTCAATTTGTTCTTGCTCGGTTGGAAAGCGACTACGAATAATAAACGGAAATTCTGTGCGGTATAAACCCACTCCGCCAGTATGTTGCGGATCGGTTGTTTCCAGCTCGATGGCTAAACCAGAGTTGACCATTAAATTAAACGGTGTGCCACAAATAGACTGTGTCGCCAAGGCAATCTCTGACAGATAACCCGCATTTAGCGCGGCATCTTCAGACATTAGCCGTTGGTACTCTTGTCGCACGGCATCAACTGGCGATAACAAAACATGCCCGTGATAACCATCAATAATAAGTTGTTGCCCACGCCAATGTAGCAAAGGCAGCTCGTTAACGGCCATTACCGCCGGCACACCCAAAGCTCTAGCCATAATTGCAGCGTGCGAGTTTACCGAACCCTTTAGCGAGACAATGGCAACTAGCTGCTCACGGGGTACTTCAGCCAGCATACTTGCCGTAACGTTATCGGCAACTAAGACCACATGCTGTGGTAATTTCATGGTACGCTTTTCGGTATCTAACAAATTATTCAGTACGCGTTGGCCGAGATCGCGTATGTCGGTGCCACGCTCGCGCAAATACGGGTCATCCATATCATCGAACTGGCGGGCAAATTTTTCCACTACCCGCTTTAACGCACTTTTTGCGCACCAGCCATCGGCTATTTGCTGTTCAATTTCTTGGCCTAGGCTAGCTGCATCAAGCAGCTGATGATACACGTCAAAAATAGCCAAGGCATCCGGCGGCAAATGGCCACTCATGCGCTGGGCTAAGCGATTAAATTCTACTTTCGTTATTTTTACTGCTCGGTAAAACAGCGCCAGCTCTTTGTCTGGATCGTCGGCACGCTTAATAGATATGGCATTAAAATCATTCGCTGGCTCTAGCACAAAGGCCTCGCCTATCGCGATGCCTGGCGAGCCTGGTAAGCCTTTTAATAACCCAGTGTGATTTTGGCTAGCACCGCTCTCGCTGGCGGCTTGACGCATTTCTGCATTCGCTAATACCGAGGCCAATTGTGTACTTAGGGTGGCTAAAAACGACTCTTCGTCTTCGTTAAATACGCGCTCTGCAGCTTGCTGAATAGTCAGCACACCTAAGACTTTACGATGATGAATGATAGGACAGCCCAAAAACGCAGAAAAGCGGTCTTCACTTACTTCGGGCGTAACTTTAAAACGGGGATGCAAATGGGCTTTAGCTAAGTTGATAGGTTCTTCGCGTTGGCCAACCCAGCCAATTAAACCTTCAGAAAAGCCGATGGCAATAGTACCAACAGCCTCAGGATTAAGGCCGTCGCTCGCCATAAGCATAAAATGTTGTTTATCGTAATTAGCCAGGTATACCGAACAACATTCGGTTGCTAACGCCAGCTTTACGTTTGCGACTAAGCCAGCTAATGCGTCTTGCAGCACTGGCTCTTGTGCAACATCTTGAACAATTCGCCTTAGCTGGCTTAACATAAGAGCCCCATTTTCAGTCTAGCTAATTGTTTAACCTACTTTTATTAACTCTTCTTTTTACTTTCACGGCGAATAAACGGCAAAGCGACCGAGGCAAACTCTTTCATAACTTTTCTGTAAACTTCACGCTTAAACGCCACAACTTGGCGCACTGGATACCAGTAACTAACCCAACGCCAGCTATCAAACTCTGGATGAGTAGTTTTAAGTAAATTTACATCTTCGTCAGCACAAGTCAGCCTAAGCAAAAACCATTTTTGCTTCTGGCCAATACACACAGGATTACTGTCTTTACGAATTAGCCGTTTCGGTAGTTTGTACCTTAACCAGTGCTTAGTTGTGGCAATAATTTCCACGTCGTTAGCACTAAGGCCTACTTCTTCATGTAACTCGCGAAACATGGCTTGTTCTGGCGTTTCGCCATCATCAATGCCACCTTGTGGATATTGCCAAGAATGCTGACCATATCGTTTTGCCCAAAACACCTGTCCTTGGTGGTTACAAATCACTATGCCGACATTGGCCCGAAAACCTTCGGCATCGATCACACAAACCTCTGGCGGATCTTAAAACAATATGTAAAAGATTCTTTCATAAACTAGGGGCTTGGGCAAACGGTATTTTCCAACACAACTTTTACACAGTTATCCACAGCAATAGCAAAACAACCTAAGCCAATGTGTACTTTCTCACAATTTATGTGAGCAACACTGTGCATAACCACATTTAACGCACTGAATAACTGAATTAAGCATTGTTTCAGTCGCATAAAAATGACAACATAACCAAGGAATATCAATCACTTAATTAAATAAAAGCATTTAAACAAATAAATTTTTGCTGTGTGTAAGTTAGTTTGCTGCGTTTTTAAGCAGCTAAACATGGCGAAAAATGCTAGCGTATTCTTGTATTTGCTTATTATGGTTATTATGTACTCATCCCCCGTATCTTTAGTTGAATTGCAGTTGCGAAGTAATGCCCTCGCCGGTTTAACCTTGGGCCAAATTGCCGCGCAATTGCAGCTACCCGTACCGGCCAATTTACAAAAAGATAAAGGCTGGGTGGGCCAATTATTAGAGCAAGTATTAGGCGCCAGTGCCGGGTCAAAAGCCGAGCCAGATTTTCCTCATTTAGGCGTCGAACTTAAAACCTTACCCATAGATCGGCATGGCAAACCTCTAGAAAGCACCTATGTTTGTGTTGCACCCCTTACAGGGATTGCGGGGCAGCAATGGCACGAGTCTTGGGTATGCCGAAAATTGCAGCACGTGTTATGGGTGCCTATTTTAGCCGAGCGGCAAATTCCGTTAGCTGAACGCGTTGTCGGCAGTGCCTTTTTATGGCAACCAAACAGTGAGCAGCAACGCGCACTGCAAATGGACTGGGAAGAATTGATGGAAAAAATTAGTCTAGGTGGTATTGCCGATATTCGGGGCGCACAAGGTAAGCTGCTGCAGCTTCGACCGAAAGCCGCTAATAGTAAAGCACTCACTAACGCGATAGGCGCACACGGTGAGCCTATACGCACCCTACCCCGAGGTTTTTACCTAAAGGCCGGCTTTACCGCAAGTTTACTGCAACAGCAGTTTGGCTAGCATTTAGCATGGATAAGAATATTAATCTAACTTGGTATCATTTGTACCATAATGCACCGGCTCACCAAATAATATCGTGACCAACTGACGCCAAGACCGGCAAGCTTTAATTTCATTTAACATGTGCCGCCACTCGTAAAACGTGATCTGCAGCGGATTTTCAGAATAAAAATCGTCTGTAATGCCATAACGGCAAGGTTCATTATCTTGCTCGGCAACAAAACTACCAAATAGCCTATCCCAGATAATTAGTACCCCAGCAAAATTTTTATTAATATACACTGGGTTACAAGCATGGTGCACGCGATGATGCGACGGTGTATTAAATACCCACTCCAACACGCCTAACTTTTTAACCGCTTGTGTGTGGACAAAAAACTGAAAAGCTAAATTCAATGCCACTACGGCAAACACTAGCGCTGGCGTAAAGCCAAGTAAAATAAGCGGTGTCCAAAATAACCACATACCGGATATTGGATACGTTAGGCTTTGGCGAAATGCGGTGCTAAAATTCATTAACCGCGAGCTATGGTGCGTAACATGCGATGCCCACAACCAACGGATATGATGTGATGCGCGATGAAACCAATAGTAAAGAAAATCTTGCAGTAAAAATGCTAATGCCACGGAGTAAACATTAAGCTCAATAGTAAAAAGATGAAACTGATACAGCCAGATAAAAAATGGCATTAACAACAATAGCGCCAGCATATCGCTGCCTTGGTGCATCAAGGCGAGCACAACATTAGCGGCAGAATCTTGCCAGCGATAACGGCCAACAGTTAACCGGCGAGAACTTAACCACTCCCAAGCAATAAAGCCAACAAATACAGGGCTTAACGCCAACAAGATAAGCTCAACAGGGATCCTCTAACGCTATCCATTAAAGTTTAGTAATACCGAATACTACGGCAAACGTCGTGAAACAGAAATGACAAAGGCGCTTAAAAGCGCCTTTGTTGTTAGGTATTGTGCTTAATAACGTGCAAGAAACTCAGCTCTGGTGCGGGCATCCTCTTTAAAGGTGCCGCCCAAGGCTGTGGTTTGGGTTTTTGATGTCACGTCCATCACCCCGCGCGATTTAACACAGTAATGCACCGCTTCCATCGTTACCGCTACATTATCTGTTTGTAGCAAGGTTTGTAACGCGACTAATATTTGCTGCGTTAGGCGCTCTTGCACCTGCGGCCGCTGCGAGAAAAATCGCACAATACGGTTAATTTTAGACAAACCAATAATACGAGCATCAGGTAAGTAAGCTACAGTAGCTGTGCCGTCAATAGTGACAAAGTGATGCTCACAGGTGCTGGTAAAGCTAATTTCTTTTACCTTCACCATTTCTTTAACTTGCATCTTATTTTCAATTAATGACATTTTCGGAAAATTAGCGTAATCAAGGCCACCAAAAATTTCGTCAACATACATTTTAGCAATTCGATGCGGTGTTTCGCGCAAGCTATCATCCGCCAAATCTAGCCCTAGTGTACTTACCACCTCACTCATCAGGGCGTTTATTTTGTTGTATTTCTGATCACGTGACAGCCCGTTGTGCTGCATTGGCGTTTCTAGCCCCTGCGCTTCTAAAGCACGGCGAACTAATATTGCTTCATCTGATAACATAACTATTCCCAACCCGGCGTTAATAACCATAATGCGAAAACTACAATACGTGCCGCTGAAGGCAATAGTTTACGAAAATAGTTATTTCTTTGCCATTTTATGATCGAAGACAGCTCAAATTGACAACCGCAGCGCCGTCTTATCAGCGGTATTATTGAACCAGTGCTAACGCTTCAAGCAACTCACGCGGCTCTACTTCTGGGCCATTTAAACTTTCGTCCCAGTTAGTGCCAATAAGTACGCCGTCATCATACATTTCTTTTAACCAACCGTCACAAAACACATCTAATGGAATAGCCTCTACTTTATACATATCCCATTCTTCCGAGCAATGGGCTTTAGCGGCAGCTTCATCAGACCAGAATGGCATCACGTCGGTATCTTCAAACTCTACAGATTCAACGACCAATAAATCTTCGCCCTCTGCCAATACATAAACCACACCATTGGTTTTCGCTTCTTCGACAAAACGCTGAAAAATTGGATCTTGCGCAAACTGACTCATATTCATTTCCACCTAAGATAAAGAATTACTGCTATTAGACCAGAAACCGCAGCAAAAAAGCGAGTTTTATCTTCTAGGCCAACTAGCCCAGATTCCTTGTTCAGACAAAATGACGTACAATCAACGGCACTCGTTTTAGGCAGAGAAAAGCATAACATTATGGCTCAATATATCTACTCGATGTATCGCGTGTCTAAGGTGGTTCCACCTAAGCGCACAATTTTAAAAGATATTTCTTTATCATTTTTTCCCGGTGCCAAAATTGGTGTACTAGGTTTAAACGGCTCAGGTAAATCAACCTTGCTGCGTATTATGGCAGGTGTGGATACCGAATTTGAAGGTGAAGCTAAACCCTTAGCCGGTACAAAAATTGGTTATCTACCGCAAGAACCGGTACTAGACCCAACTAAAACCGTGCGCGAAATTGTTGAAGAAGCGGTAAGTGATGTAAAAACAGCACTGACTCGATTAGACGAAGTGTATGCCGCCTACGCCGAAGAGAACGCCGACTTTGATGCGCTAGCCCGTGAACAAGGTGAGCTAGAAGCGCTGATCCAAGCTAAAGAAGGCCATAACTTAGATAATACGTTAGAACGTGCTGCCGACGCGCTGCGTTTGCCGCCGTGGGATGCAAAAATTGAACATCTATCAGGTGGTGAGCGCCGCCGGGTAGCCATTTGTCGTTTGTTGTTAGAACGTCCAGACATGTTGCTACTAGATGAACCAACTAACCACTTAGATGCTGAATCTGTCGCTTGGTTAGAGCGCTTCTTACACGACTACCCTGGTACCGTTGTGGCAATTACCCATGACCGTTATTTCCTCGATAACGTTGCCGGTTGGATTTTAGAGCTAGACCGTGGCTATGGTATCCCTTGGGAAGGTAACTACTCTTCTTGGCTTGAACAAAAAGACGCCCGTTTGCAGCAAGAAGAAAAGACTGAAAACGCACGCCAGCGTTCAATTAAACAAGAATTGGAGTGGGTACGCACCAACCCGAAAGGTCGTCATGCGAAAAGCAAGGCACGTATGGCGAGGTTTGAAGAGTTACAAAGCCAAGAGTTTCAAAAACGTAATGAAACCAATGAGCTATTTATTCCACCAGGGCCACGTTTAGGTGACAAAGTATTAGAAGTTACTAACCTGCGTAAATCATTTGGTGACCGTTTACTGATTGACGATTTAAGCTTTAGTATTCCTAAAGGCGCCATTGTCGGCATTATCGGCCCGAACGGTGCGGGTAAATCAACATTATTTAAAATGATCAGCGGTACTGAACAGCCAGATTCTGGCGAAATAAGCGTTGGCGACACCGTACAACTGGCGAGTGTTGATCAGTTTCGCGATAACATGAACCCGAAAAATACCATTTGGCAGGAAATCTCGAACGGCCAAGATATGTTACAAATTGGCAGCTTTCAGATCCCTAGCCGGGCTTATGTTGGCCGTTTTAACTTTAAAGGTAACGATCAGCAAAAGTTTATTGGTGAATTATCCGGTGGTGAGCGTAACCGTGTACATCTAGCTGCGCTATTAAAGGCTGGTGGCAACATGCTGTTACTAGATGAGCCAACCAACGACTTAGACGTTGAAACGCTACGCGCACTTGAAAACGCGATACTGGATTTCCCGGGCTGTGCCATGGTGATCTCGCATGACCGTTGGTTCCTTGACCGTATAGCCACGCATATTCTAGATTACCGCGACGAAGGTAAAGTTAACTTCTTCGAAGGTAACTATTCTGATTATGAAGCTTGGTTAAAAGCCACATACGGCGCGGCAGCACTGGAGCCCCATAGAATAAAGTACAAAAAAATATAAACCAAACGCCCGCTACTGCGGGCGTTTTTTATTGCTATTTATGATAGCTAGACGACATTATTTATTAGCCAATAAACAGCCCATTAGGGATCTAAATTTTGTTTCCAATCAAACGAATAGTAACTAATGTTAAGCAAGCAATATGTGTTAGCAAGGGAGTAGAAATAAAAAAGCCACGCGGGTTGGGGGCGCGTGGCTTTTTTACAAAAAACAGGGAATGTTACTTACTGATAACCATTGAGCTAGTGTTTAACGCACGGCCCATCATCGTTAGCCAGTTGTTAAGTTTACGTATAAATAATGCTCGGGCAACGGCATTGCTGCCTTTAGCGCTAACATCATGTTTATCTGCTGTGGTATTTAATGTTGTCATGCTGCACCTCGGTTTTGCACTGTTACGTTATGCTGGGTATTATGCCGATTTTTTACACAACTGACGAACGAGTTAAATTAGCACCCAGCCATTAGATATTCTAATGAGTCAGTCATTTTGCATTCATATTCACAAACCTTAAATTTATTAAACATTGCGCTTAAATCGCAAAATAAACTCATTAATATGCACATTTAAGCAATCATTATTCACAATGAGGTTATTAAACCAGCATGAAACCATGGTGTAGCCTAAGATAAGCAGTTTTAACGCGCGACAATAACGGTTAGTTATTCTAATTAAAAACAACTACACTATACACCAACTTTTCAAGACAAAAATAAGCCAACAGCCACCAATCAAAGTCAGTATGCTATTCTAGGTGCGGTTTTAAAACTCGACACTATGAAACGGAACACTATGCAGTACTCATTTAACTTTAATAGTGCTGGCAGCAGTTTGGCCGCGCTAAGCAATACCGCCGATTTTACCCACCTAACCCCAGTGTTATGTTTACATGGCTGGTTAGATAACGCTGCCAGCTTTATTCCATTGACTCAACAGTTTGCTAATCTGCCAATGTTGGCTATTGAGTTTCCCGGTCATGGTCATTCAACGCACCGCAGTAGCGACGCTCATTACTATTTTTTTGATTGGATACAAGATATCGTGCAGCTGTGCCGCCAACAAAATTGGCAACAACTGACTATTATCGGCCACTCGATGGGCGCCATGGTAGCGACTGCGCTAGCTGCCGCATTTCCTGAATTGGTTGCGAAGCTGGTACTGATAGATAGTTTAGGCTTTGTTACCGATACGCCAGCGCACAGCGTGAAGCAATTACGTGACGGTGTACTGTCACGGTTAAAGCCCGCAATACGCAAGCCTAACTACGCTGACATTAACGAGGCAGCTTTCGCTCGGCAAAAACAAAGTGATTTTAGTTTGGTTGAAGCTATGTTACTTGCTAAGCGTGGCACCATTGCTAGCGACAAAGGCATAACCTGGCGGGCGGATATGCGCCTGCGACACAGTTCGGTGTACCGCTTAAGCCCAGAGCAAGCCATAGCGCTAATGTCAGCGGTAACCTGCCCTACGCTTGCGGTCATTGCCCAAGACGGTCCGTTTTATTCCAAAGTAAACGCATTAGCTAAACATTACCAACAGCTGCAAATAGCACTGGTAATGGGTGGCCACCATTGTCATATGACTGAAGCGGAAGCTGTTGCCGAACATATACAGCAATTTTTAGCGCAATAAAAAACCGCAGCAAGCTGCGGTTTTTATTAGCTTATATAGTGCTAAAAACAATTAGCCTTTAAGCACTGTGGCTACCGACTTAGCAAAGTAATCAATATTGCTATGGTTTAACCCAGCAATGCTAACTCGGCTTGAATCAACCATATAAATACTAAACTCACTACGCAGACGAGCAATTTGGGCTTTATCAATACCTAAGAAGCTAAACATACCGTGCTGACGGGTTATAAAGCTGAAATCTTGAGTTACACCTTCACCGGCTAGCTTATCAATAATTAACTGGCGATAATTGTTAATACGATTACGCATTTCTGCCAACTCTTGGTGCCATAACGCTGTTAGCTCGGCGCTATCCAGAATATTCGCCACCACAATAGCGCCATGCGCTGGTGGCATAGAATAAATGCTGCGCACGACACCTAGCAGGTTACTTCTAACAATATCGCTTACTTTGCTATCAGCTGACATAATAGACACTGCACCTATACGCTCACGGTATAAGCCAAAGTTTTTTGAACATGAGCTACACAGCAGCATTTCATCAACAGTATCAGCTAGATGACGCAAACCTTTGGCATCTTCTTCAAGCCCAGCACCAAAACCTTGATAAGCCATATCAACCAAAGGTGTAAAACCGCGCTCTTTAGCTACTTGGGCAAAACGCTGCCACTGAGCAAAGGTTAGATCCATACCGCTAGGGTTATGACAACAAGCGTGTACCAGCACCACATCACCCGCTGGTACGTTGGCTAAATCAGCAAACATACCCTCCTCATCCAGCCCCTTAGTGCTGTAATCGTAGTAGGTGTATTCTTTTACGTTTAAGCCAGCGGCTTTAAACATAGAAATATGGTTAGCCCAAGTGGGTTTGGTTACCCAAATAGTGGCGTTAGGGTTAGCCTTTTTAATAAATTCGGCAGCAACACGCAGAGCGCCTGTACCGCCTGGGGTATGGGCACTGGTTATACGGTTAGCTAGCAACGCCTTATGGGCGTGACCAAAGGCTAACTTTTCAATATGCGCGTTAAAGCCTAAGTCACCAGCCATACCTATATAGGTTTTGCTATCTTCGTTTTTTAAACGCAGTGCTTCTGCTTCTTTTACGCATTTTAATACTGCGGTATGGCCTTGCTCATCTTTATATACGCCAACACCCAGGTCGACTTTATTCGGGTTCTGATCTTCTTTATACGCTGCCATTAAACCTAAGATTGGATCAGTGGCTACCGGTTGTAACTGAGCAAACATAATGTTCTACCTGATTAAAGTTACATGAAAAAGACTGCGCTTATGGCAAGTATGCCGGTATGGTTAAACATACCGCAACCAACAGTGCCATAGCATCAGCAGTGAATACGTGTTTATTAAAATCTTCAGCATCAACAATGCCGACTATTTTGCCTGATTGGTCAAACAGAGGCAAACACGCTTCAGCTTGTACCTTAGGATCGCAGGTATAATATTCGCCGCCAGTGCCTAAATACACCGCAACATCGTTAATCACCTTTGCGCGACCACTTAAACCTACGCTGCTGTTATTGCTGGCTTTAGCAAATTCCGCCGTTAACGGAAACTCTGCACGTGATGGCGCACCGTAATAGGCTAATTTCACCAATACCTGCTGTGCATCAACATTAGGCCTAGCCTGATAAATACCAAACCAATCTAAACCTGAATTCTCACGATAAAACGTGACTATTTTAGTTAATTGTTGCAACGCAATGAGGTTTGTTTCAGTTTGCCCACCTAAGATAGGGCTTAAGTCATAAGGCGTATCAGTTAGTTCACCAAATAGTGAACACGCGCCCCCCTCACCTAACTCTGGAACTTGATACTGCCATTGTACTTTGGGTGCAGCAACACACTGCAAGTAGCTGCGCAGTGTTACTAATATTGCATGTACCTGTGGTGATAAATCACCATACTGGGCTACTAAACCGGAGCGCTGAAGATAGTCAGAAACAGATATCGATGTTGGTACAGAAACGTGCATCATTATAGCCATCCAGATTTCTAAATTTAGTAAGCATTTTACCAGAAGCCATTAAAAAACCAAGCAGGCGCGGCTAATTGAACACTAATTGTTGCCCCAACCGGCATGGACCATTAAGCTGACACTACTGTAACGTAACCTGCACTATTTTTATGGCATCAAATAAAATTTCACTGGCTGACTGGCAAGCAAAACTTAATCCGAGCGGCAATACCACTACGCTAAAAGATGACCCTAACTTGGTATTTAGCACCGCGACGGGTCGCATTAACAATAAACCCAGCGACAAAGTTGTTGGACAAAATTATGAAGATGGCGCAGTGCGCATTCGTCGAGAAACTAAAGGCCGTGGCGGTAAAGCGGTGTTAACCATTAGCGGTATTGCAAAAACAGCGGATGAATTAGAGCGGCTTGCCGCCAAACTGAAAAAAAAGTGTGCCTGCGGCGGTGCAGTAAAAGATGGCGTAATTGAAATACAAGGCGATAAACGCGAGTTAGTTGAGCAGTTATTGCAAGCCGAGGGCTTCAAAACCAAATGGGCCGGAGGTTGATACCAGCGCCTTGGTGCTTGAAAACGAACCGGCTTACCCACACCAACACGCCGTCAACGGTTGGTTTAGGGTAAGTCGATTCTCTTTATCTATTATCAGTGCAATTTGAAGGCTACTTTATCGCTTCACGGTTATACGGCTGACCAAACACTTTATTAAAAAAGCTGTCTTTCAACCAATAGGGGCGCTGTTTAGTGTTAGCGATATCTAGGGCAATATTAAAGTTAATATTGGTAAATACTGCGCCTGCATCATAACGAATTGGCCCATATTCTTTGGTTAGACTTGGAATGTCATCCGATGGCTTATGATAATGCTTAGCAAAGAAACTACCCCAAATTTGTCCACCGTCTTGCTTTGGATCTTGCGATTTAAAGCCTGTCATTAGGAATACGGCGGGGATGCCTTTTTTCACCAAAGTATAGTGATCTGAGCGCGTAAAAATTGCTTGCTCTGGCATTGGATCAGCACTTAACGCAATGCCTTCTTTAGCTGCAGCCTGTTTTACCACATTACCTAATGACGAATGGTTAGCTCCAAACGCAATCATGTCAGCAAAGGGGTACAGCAATACTGGCATATCTAAATTAACGTTAGCGACTAACTTTTCAATTGGCCGGGTTGGGTGGTTGGCAAAGTAATCTGCACCTAATAAACCCTTTTCTTCACCCGTTACCACAACAAATAAAATAGAACGTTTAGGCGCCTCTGGTAACTGTGCAAATAAGCGTGCGGTTTCTAATAAAATAGATACACCGGCGGCGTTATCCATTGCACCATTGTTTATTTTATCGTCGCTGCGTAAATCGTTGCTTAAGCCAATATGGTCAGAGTGGGCAGTAATAACCACATATTCGTCTTTTAATATGGGATCTGACCCCGGCAATACGGCAATTACGTTAGGGCTAGATATTTGCTCATAGTTAGATTTACGGCTTAGTGATGCTGATACTCCTAAATCAAAACCTTTCGGGCTGTGTTTATTATCTAACTGAGTAAAAATATCGACTAGCGATACTGGCGCTTTAGCAAACAATGCCGCTGCCGCGTCAGGATGCATATAGGCACCAGCTTTTAAGTTAGGATAATTATCAGCGGGTACACCATCGGCATTTAACCACTGCATGCTAGGCGTATTTAAATACAACAAGCTAGTCGCGTACGGCCGCGTTTTTTCTTGAATGGGTGTGTGCACGGTAATAACACCTACCGCACCGCGCTCAGCGGCCAATTTAGTTTTTAAACTATTTAAATGTGCCGCTTCTTCGCTAGGTAAACTATCTGGGCGGCCCGCAAGAATAACGACAATTTTGCCCTTAACATCTAAGCCAGCATAATCGTTAATACTAAATTCGTCTGATACCATGCCGTAACCAGCAAACACTAAAGGCGCAGTAACATCGGTGGCCGCATGCTGCATATTAGGCCCGGTAAAAAAAGCTTTCGGGTAACTTAGCTCAGTATTTTTGCCATCAACATGTAGCGTAAATTTTGCGCTATTGGCGGCTAAACGCGCTTTACGCATAGGTACACGCTGGTAATAACTGTCATTTTCGCCGGCCGGTTTAAGGCCCAAGGCTTGCAGCTGCGTGGCAATATATATCGCAGCAATTTCATGTTCTTTGCTGCCCGTGTCACGCCCAGCCAACGCATCGGCAGACAAAAACTGCATATGCGCTTCTATTGCTTGTGCATTCGCAGCGGGTGCTAACACCGCTGAAGTTTGTGATGCGGTGCCAACGCACCCCGTTAACGCACTTAATGTTAGTGCGGTGGCAATAAGTTTTAGCTTCATTTAACGTCCTTAAAATAGCAGTGCCAGCATAGGCTGGCACTGGTTTTATACTTAAGCGGAGCGCTTAGTTAATGCGCTGCTGGTATTTATCGTGCATTTGCTTGTGGTGGTTATTTAAGTCAACCGCCCTACCATCGATCCACAAATGGGTAACCTTGTGGCCCAGATAATCGAAAATATCACCGTCAGATACCACTAGGCTGGCAGCTTTGCCTACCTCAATGCTACCTATTTTATCAGCAACACCCGCAATTTTCGCAGCATTAATGGTAACAGAACGTAACGCTTGCTCTGGAGTTAAACCAAAACTAATGGCCTGACCTGCCGCAAACACCACGTTACGGGTATCCCAATAGCCATCGAGTGACAAGGCATACTCAACACCGGCATCTTGTAATACTTTTGGCGTAATAAAGGCTTGGCTATAATTTTCGTCACCGCGGGTTGGTAAACCATAGGGCGCAGTATAAATTACCGCCACCTTGGCTGCGGCCAGTTCATCCGCCATACGCCAGCTATCACGCCCACCAACAATATTTAGCTTCACGCCATATTCTTTGGCTAATAGCATGGCTTGGCGAATTTGCCGTGCATCATCGGCGTGAACAAACAACGGTCGCTCACCTTTAAACACGGGCAACATGGCTTGCCAACGCGAGTCTATGCCTTTGTTTAATCCGGCTTGTTCCGCATCAAAGTAAGCTTTAGCTGATTTAAAATGCTGCTGTAGTTTTTCTAACTGTGCTGCATTGGCTTTACGCACTTCGTCGGCCGGTTTTGGGTTCCAGCGTGAGCCTAAGCTATCAGCATTAGGCCAGCGCACATGCAACCCCGTACCATCAGCAACCACAGCATCTTGGTAGTTCCAGGCATCTAGCTGCATTAAACTTGACTGGCCCATTAACATGCTGCCCGATGGATACACCATCGCATAAGCAAAACCATTGCTGCGAATAGTTGGAATAACTTCAGAATCAGCGTTATAAGCCACTTTCGCCCGAATATCAGGGTTAGTTTGCGTTACTTCGTTAGTATCGTCAGTTGAGCGTACCGCATCAATTTCAGTTAAACCGAGTTGGTTAGCCAGTGCGATAAGACCTGGATAAACATGCTTGCCATCAAGTGCCAATACAGTAGCGCCCTCTGGTACAGTTAAACCTTGGCCAATAGCCGCAATTTTACCATCAACTATTAACAAATCAGTATTGCTGCTAACACCAGCAGTTACCGTGTGCAAGGTAACACCAGTTAATAATAACGGTCCGGTTGCCGCTTTTGCTGGCACCATATCGTTTGCTAAGCTTTGCCCTGCACTAATGCTGCCAGCTAAGGCAACAATCAGACTTAAACAGGTATTAGATAATTTCATTCTGCTGCTCCTTAGTGTGCACGGCCGTTAGCATGGATGTGAGTGGTAATGTTCCACCAGTCACCCTGATCTTCACAGTGCCATTCTGGCTCATCCTGCTTATAAGCGTCTTTGTCACCGGCTTTTGCAGAGTCATCGGCTCCAAGCACTTTTTGCACTAGCGCGGCCTTTTCTGCCTCTAAGTTTTGCTGAAGCTGTTTGTCGGTGTTGATATCAAAGTACTTAGTACCGGCAATCCAGGTTTGCTGCGCTTGGCTATATACTGACAATGGGTTGGTATTCCACAACACGAAGTCAGCTTGTTTGCCTTGCTTAATAGAACCAGTAACCCCGTCTATTTTCAGCTGTATTGCTGGATTAATGGTAACCATTTTCAGGGCATCATGTTGGTCCATACCACAGTACATTACTGATTTTGCGGCTTCTTGGTTTAAACGGCGCTGCAAACCGGCATCGTCAGAGTTAATACTAACCAACACACCTTCTTTAGCCATTAAACAGGCGTTAGTTGGAATGGCATCTTGCACTTCCATTTTATACGCCCACCAATCAGCGAAGGTAGATGCGCTAGCACCGTGTGCCTTCATTTCTTTAGCAACTTTATAGCCTTCTAAAATATGCGTAAAAGTAGTGATGTTAAAGCCCATCTCTTCGGCAACATCCATTAGCATTAATATTTCCGATGCCACGTATGAGTGAGTATGAATAAAGCGCTTTTTATCTAGTATTTCAACTAACGTCTGCAGGCGATAATCAGTGCGCGGTGGCGCTACATCATCACGCTGACGTTTTGACAGCTTGTTATATTCAGCCCAAGTCGCTTTATATTCTTTAGCTGCTTGGAAAGCATCACGCACTGTGGTTTCAACACCCATACGCGTTTGCGGGTAACGTGAGGTAAAAGAGTCACCCCAGTTAGACTGTTTAACGTTTTCACCCAAAGCAAATTTGATACTTGGTGGTGCCGCTTTCATTTTTAAGCCATCAGCCGACTCACCCCAGCGAAATTGCACAACTTGCGCCATGCCGCCAATAGCGTTGGCACTACCATGTAATAACTGTGCAGTAGTAGTACCGCCAGCTAAACCACGATACAAGTTAATATCTTCTGGGTTTAGTACATCACCAATATGCACTTCTGAGGTAACCGAGTCGGTGCCCTCGTTTACGCCAGCTTCAATAGCTACGTGCGAGTGCTCATCAATGATCCCTGGCGTTAAGTGCATGCCTTTAGCATCGATAACGTCAAAACCACTTGGCGTAGCAAGGTTTTTACCTATTTTGTCGAATTTACCGTTGCGTACAATAACGTCGCTATTTTCTAACACGCCCTCTTTTTCTGCCGTCCAAACCGTAGCATTTTTTATATGCACGTTTTGTTGTTTCGCCTTAGCTGGCAAACCATAAGCACGGTTAGGGAAAGTAAGTTGCGATAACATCGTCGTGTCAACGTTTGCTACCTTGGCTGCTTCTGATTTTTTATCAGTAGCTTGGCGCTGCGCAGTTACCGTTTCAGTGCGGCCTGATAGCTGCCATTTACCGGTTAAGTTGTTATCAACTAATTGACCGCTAAATTGCGCAATCTGCTTATCACCCGTTAGTTCGGCTAAATTAACATTGAACTGCAATAATTGCTGTGCGGCAGTAACATTGTCTAATTTAACGCCCTTAGTATCTGCTGCTGATACTAACTTGGCATTGCCAGCTAGCTTATCGCCACTACCGTCTAGTTTAATAGTAACGGCCTTTCCTGCGATATTAAGCTGGTATTCGCCAGCAAAACTAACCGGATTAACCGCAGTAATAAGATGCTGCCGCCCGCGGATCCAGGTTGCGACTATGGCACCATCGGTAAATAAGTCACCATCAGCCAGTACTAGGTCTGCCTGATAACCTGGAGCAATTTTACCTAACCTATCGGCAACACCCGCGATACGCGCAGGTTCAGTAGTTAGAGCGGCCAAGGCTTTATCAGCCGATAAACCGTATTTAACCGCTTTACGTAAGTTAGGCCAAAATTGCTTGGTATCTTTTAGTTTAAAGGTAGTTAAAGCAAAAGGAATACCCGCCTTTGCTAGCTCGCCCGGGTTAGCTGGTGCACGCTCCCAATGACGTAAATCCGCTAAACTAACGTCGACTTGATCAGCAACTTGCTCAACAGATGGCGCAGCTGGGAAATTCAACGGCAGTATAATGCTACGGCCAGTGGCTTTTATTTCATCACGGCGCACATATTCAAAACCCGAACCTACTATTACTGCATTAGTTAGTTTGAACTCACTCAGTAACTGATGCGCACGTAGTAATGATTTGTCGTCTGAGGTTTCAAAAATTGCACCTGACTGATCAATATGACTTAAATTTTGTAACGCCGCATTAAACTCGATTGGCGAGTTAAAATAACGCGTGTCAGTTTTACCATAAGCGCCGTTATACCAGTTGGCATCGCTTAGTGTTTGGCGAATAAGTGCAATACTGCCCATTAACGATGAAGGGTAGCTTTGCTTTGAGGTGCCTTTACTAAAGGCCATAAACTGCGGACCATTAGCCTTTAATACTAACTCATTGGCGATGCCATCACCTAATGAGCTAACAAACGCCTGACCACGAAAGATACCGTCAAAACGCGCAGACTGGGCGGTAGTAAAGCCTAATTTGCGTAGCTCTGCTGCCGCTTTACTATCAGGTTTAAATTCTGATACCCACTGCTGTTGGGCATGAATAGCACCATTACTGGCGTTGCCACCTTTACGGTCATTTTTATACACCGGCGCATCACGGTAACTACCCGGTGCTGAACGCTCTGCAGGTTTAATACCATATTGGGTGTAAGGGTCAATAAAACCTGGGTATAGGGTGTAACGGCTAGCATCAATAGTTTGATAGCCGGCTGGCACTGATATCTTGGTACCCACTGCGCTAATACGACCGTCCGCAATAAGCACGGTAGCATTGCTAAGCTTTTTGCCTGGTTCGGTATAAACAGTAGCGCCAGTAAGCGCAATCAGGTTAGGGGTTTTATCAACAATACCTTGTGTGGGTGTGGTCTGGTCGGCGTGGCTGCTAGCGGCAAAAGCACTAATCAGCGCGGCGCTTAACAGCGACAAACGCTCTGAGGTCATAACTTATTCCTGGATTAAGAATTATCTGTTAATAACGTAGTTCAGACGACCAAGCTCTTGCTCAGCCAATGGCGTACTAAAATAGTAGCCCTGAACCTGGTAGCAAGCATTTCTTCTTAAAAATTCGACTTGTTCTGCCGTTTCAACTCCTTCAGCCACAACACGAAGATTCATCTTCTGTGCCATGGCAATAATCGCCGCCACAATATTCATGTCGTTACGATCATCCGGAATATCTTTGACAAACGAGCGATCTATTTTTAGCTCATCTACCGGAAAACGCTTTAAATAACTAAGCGAGGAATAGCCTGTACCAAAGTCATCAATAGATAAAGACACACCGAGACGCTTTAACTGATTTAATTGGTTAATAGCCGCATCGGTATCACCCATTAGCATACTTTCGGTAATTTCAAAGGTAATACTGGCTGGGTTTGCACCGGTACGAATTAAAATCCGTTCAATAATTTCAGGTAAGTTATCATCATTAAACTGGCGCGCTGACAGATTAATCGACAAGGTGACATTATGGCCACGGCTATGCTGTCGTGTTAAAAAGCGACAACCCTCCCAAATTATCCATTCACCAATTTGTACTATTAAGCCGGTACTTTCCGCTACAGAAATAAAACGTAGCGGTGGTATTAAAATATTATCGGGTGTTAGCCAACGTAATAAGGCTTCATAACCAGTAATACTATTGTTACGAATATCAATTTTCGGTTGGTAGTACAATAAAAACTGTTGTTCGCGAATGGCTTCACGTAGTTTATTTTCTATTAATAGCCGTTCGTTTGCCGCATCATTTAAATCTTGGCTGAAAAAATGAAAAGTGTTTTTACCACGCGCTTTAGCTTCGTACATCGCTAAATCGGCATGCTTTAACAGTAATTCTTCTTCTGATGCATCTTCAGGGGCAATAGTAATACCAATGCTGGCACTGATAGAAACCTCGTGCTGGCCCAACTTTACCGGTGTACTAAAGGCTTGCTGTAAATTAGCCGCTATGGCTGATGCTTGGGCTCTGTCTTTGATACCACTTAATATTACCGCAAATTCATCACCACCTAAGCGCGCGATAGTATCCTCTTCACGCAGCCTCGCCATTAGTCGGTTTGACACCTCTTTAAGCAGCTCATCTCCGGCGTCATGCCCCAAGGTGTCGTTAATACGCTTAAATTCATCTAAATCAAAATACAATAACGCAAAGTTGTAATAACCACGGTGCGCCATGGCAATGGCTTTGCGCAATTGGTCACGAAAGTAACTTCGGTTAGCTAACCCAGTAAGTGCATCGTAGTAAGCCAGTTGTTCCATTTTTTTCTGGCTTTGCTTAATAAAAGAAATGTCCTGCATTGCACAAACATAATTAGTAATACTGCCCTTTTCATCGCGAATTGGCGCAATAGCCAACGACACCCATAACTGGCGGTCTTGGTGCTGTAATAGCATATCCCCGCGCCAATGCTGTCGAGCGCTGATGGTGCCAGTAATTTCTTCACTAACGTGGCGCATTTCATCAGCAAACAAACTATGCAACGGCTGCTGCAATTGTTCGTTATTACTGCCAATCATCTCAGTTAAAAAAGGGTTAATATACTCAATGTTAAGCCGCTCATCGGTTAATACGATGCCAGAACTAGAAAATGAAACGGCTTTACTTAACTTGCGAGCAGAGTGCTCGGCAACTTCTTTTTCTTCAATACGAATATTAAGGCCAGTAACTAGCTCAGAAATTTCCTCCGACATTCGACCAAATGCCTGATTCAGCAAACCTATTTCATCATGTTTGTTATCCAGCACCACTTTTTGCAAATCGCCACGGGATAAGCGGTTTATGGCGCCAGATAATCTATTTAATCGCTTAAGTATAAACTGATGCACAACCAGCTGTAGCACCAACGCCACCGCTAATGCGACAATTAAAAAAGTTATTAATAAATTGCGCCGAAAACTCTGTAAAGCCGTTAACGCCCGTTTCTTTTCGTTATATACCGCGACGTACCAATTAAGGCCACTAATTGGCGCAGCAGACAGCAAGTATTCCGGAGCTACCGTTGCTGCTTGGTTTAACTGTTTTGGCTTTGCGCTCACCTGAGTGGCGTAGGCTTGTAGGCTGGCACTTTCGAGTTGGATTCTACTGTCAGGCGCCTTTATCGCTGGTGATTGCACTTGCTTATGGAATAACGCACCGAACACCACGCCATTTTCATCAAATAATAAAGCGTGGCCTTGTTGTAAGCTATTACCCAACGCTAATTTATCAATAAGATCATTGAGCACATAGTCAGTACCGGTAACACCAACAAATTCGTCATCGATATATACCGGAATAATCAGGCTAGTCATCCATTTTTGCCAAATAGCATCGTAGTAAACCGGAGTCCAGCGTGGCTGGCGCACCGGATTATTCTCTGGTGTGGCTATTTGATAAAAGTTATCGGCGTGAAAATCATGAGTTACATCAACAGACATAGCCCAGTCCGCTGGCGAGATACGGATAAATTGCTCTTTAGCAATAAAGTAGAAATTAAAAAAGTCGTGTAACATCAACGGCGATAATTCTTGCCATAATGTTGCCGTGCGCTCAAACATCGCCGCAGTGCGCTCAGTATAATTAGCAGCGGAAATAAAGGCGGCAGAAAAGTTATCTTGCACCCGTACACTACCATCAACTAACGGGCTTAAGCGTTTTTTGCTATTTAACTGCTGCGCACTCAATATTCTTGTAACTGCAAGATTTGCTGTGATGGCTTTTTGCTGCTTTTGCGCAATATCGTGGCTTAGTTGCCGAGCAAAGCTTCTAGTTTGTTGTTCAACTACGGCTTGCTGATGCTCAAGCACCATACTTTTTTGCAACGTAAGCGCAACGTAACCAATAGCAACACCAGCAATAACTATTGCCAAAAACACAACTAGTGCAAATTTTTGCCCTAAAGAATACATTCCATGTAATTTAGCTATATTAACGTCCTTCACTCACTCTGCCTAATTGCGAAAACTAGAGGGTTATTGGCAAGGTTCTACTTTCTGGTAAGATACCCTATTTCCATTATTGCATGTAATTTCATCAAAAGAGAATGAATCAATGAAAAAGCCCCTAACTGCCTTACTTTGTCTCGCTGTGTTATCAGTACCTGCAATAGCGGGTAACGCTTTTGTCGATGCCGAAGATAGCATTGAATACCGTCAAGCAGCCTTTCAGCTTATTCGCCATAACGTGGGTGATATTGCCGCTATGGTAAAAGGTGAAATAAACTACGACGCCGCTCGTGTTAACAAGCGCGCTACCGCACTAGCAACGTTAACCACCTTACCTTGGGAAGCGTTTAGCGTGCCAGGTGCAGATAAAGGCGGTAACGCGAAAGCGGCTATTTGGCAAAATTTGGCAGATTTCACCAGTCGTAGTGAAAAACTCATTGCGGATGCGGCTACACTGAAAGTGGCCGCAGATAGCAACGATCAGGCGGAAGTTCGTAAAGCCTTTGGCAACTTTGCCCGTAACTGCAAAGCCTGCCACGATCAGTATAAAGAATAAGTAGCTAAAAATGGCACAATTTAAAGCTGTGCCATTAGTTTACTACCTTGCCACCAATAAAGTAGCGCCAGCATAAAGACGAATAAGACAAAAAATGCGGCGCTATTTTTTAGTTTAATA
This sequence comes from Rheinheimera sp. D18, assembly GCF_004345025.1. Taxonomy (GTDB): domain Bacteria; phylum Pseudomonadota; class Gammaproteobacteria; order Enterobacterales; family Alteromonadaceae; genus Alishewanella; species Alishewanella metallidurans. The sequence continues at coordinate 2,251,965 of NZ_CP037745.1, forward strand.
CCTTTGTTTACCAGCTTATCTTTTCCCGTTAGTAAAGGCCAAATTACATTGTGCACCCTTGCGCTATGCCACAGTGCAGCAACAACATGCACCGCCACCGCAATCAATAACACATTAATATTCATTTTATGAAAATCAGACGCCAGCTCAACCCAGTAATTAGGTAATAGGCTAACTAACGGGCCATCATTAATATAATTATTATCAAGTGTTGCTAAACCACTGAGTAATTGCAGCACGACCAGCACAATAAGCAGCACTATCATATAAAATGAAGCCGGGTTATGCCCTGTTACCGGATAAGGTTTACGCAAATAATTAATAGCGGTTACTGGCGTTGTCGCAAACCGACTAAATTTCGCGGTGCTACTTCCTATCACACCCCAAACAAGGCGCGATACCACCAATGCAGCTAGGCTATAGGCTAGCAGTTGATGCAACGCTATCATGCCTTCTTCGCCGGTATACCAAAGCCCAGCGATTAATAATACCTGGCTCCAGTGAAAAAAACGTACTGCTAAATCCCATATTTTTACTTTTTGTGACATTACCTTTAGCCTCCGCTATGCTAAGTTTTTGATTTTATACTAGAGAAGCATAAAGATGAATTGGTGGAAATGGACTCTAAGCGCACTAGCCTTGCTGTTGGCCTTATTTGCCGCGCTAATTTATGGCGCACTACGGCTAAGTTTACCCGTATACGACGGCGAGCAAAAAACGAGCATTGATAATACGGCGCGCTTAGAGCGCGACGCTCTGGGTTACCTAAGCATTCATGCGGCTAATCGCACTGATGCCGCGTTTGCCTTAGGCTTTGCCCATGCGCAAGAGCGTTTTTTTCAAATGGATATTTTACGTCGTAATGCTGCAGGTGAGTTATCCGCCTTATTTGGCGAACGCGCGCTTAATACCGATAAAGCCCAGCGCCAACATCGCTTTCGCTTTCGGGCAGAGCGTGCGTTAGCGCAACTTAGTGCTAATGAACAACAACGGCTTAACGCATATACTAATGGCGTTAATGAAGGCTTGGCATCACTAAGCTTGCCACCTTTTGAATACAGCCTGTTAGGACAAACCCCAGAACCATGGCGCACCGCCGATTCGTTTTTAGTGATCTACAGCATGTACCTCGATTTACAAAGCAAGCTAGGCCGCGATGACTATGCAATGACGGTGCTAAAACAGGCATTACCTAGCGACTGGTATCAGTTTTTACAACAGCATTCTGATATTTGGCAGGCCGCACTGGATGGCAGTGTGGTTGCACCAACAGCTATGCCGGAGTCGGAATATCCAGCCGCACTGCGCCAGCAACGTAATGTCTGCCGTCAATGCACACTTATGGACAGTGCCGATATTGGTAGTAACAACTTTGCCGTTGCCGGTAACCTCACTAGCCATGGCAGTGCAATTTTAGCTGACGATATGCATCTAGGTATTCGCGTACCTAGCACTTGGTATAAGGCCCAACTTAATTGGCGCGAAAACGGAAATTTGCATACTGTTACCGGTTTAACCTTACCCGGTACTCCGGCGATAGTAGCCGGTTCAAATGGCAAAGTAGCTTGGGGCTTTACCAATAGCACCGGCGATTGGCATGATTTAATTGCTTTAAAATTGTCAGATGATAACAAACGCTATTTAACCACAGACGGTTGGCAACCACTAACCTATCAGTATGAAACGATTAAAATTGCCGGTCAGCCAGATCAGACGCTTGAGCTTACAGAAACCCAATGGGGCCCAGTGGTAAAGTTTGGCAATAGCCCCGTTTTTGCCCTGCGTTGGGTAGCGCATGATGATATCGCAGTAAACTTTAACCTACTGCAACTAGAGAAAACCAATACGGTAGCCGAAGCACTTAAGCTAGCGCCCTCTGTTGGTGTACCGGTACAAAACCTATTAGTTGCCGACCACCTTGGTCAGATTGGTTGGAGCCTAATTGGCCCTATTCCAGTAAGGCAACTAACCGATTTTGATACCGCACAAGATTGGAGTAGCGGCACCGAGCGTTGGCTTGGCTATCAGGAAGCTGATTTACAACCACAGTATACCGATGCTGACAGGCTATGGACCGCCAATGCCAGAATGATTGGCGGTGAAGCTTATACTCTTATGGGTAATGGTGGCTATGATTTAGGCGCCAGAGGTTGGCAAATTAAGCAAGGATTAGACGAATTACAACAGGCCGACGAACATGCTCTGCATCAAATTCAGCTAGATAATCGGGCATTGATGCTTCAGCGCTGGCAACAACTGTTACTTCAAGTGTTAGACCCTGCTGCAGTTACACAACATCAGCTACAAGCCTATCGACAGCACGTAGTTAATAGCAGCACTCATGCTAGCACCGATGCAGTGGGTTACACACTGGTGCGCGCCTTTCGTCAGCAATTATTAGAACTGCAATTCGCCTCGCTGTCGGCATTACTTGAGCAACATGATGCCCGCAGCCAAGATTTAAAGTTCTCGTTAGAACCCCCCATGTGGCAACTGTTACAACAGCAGCGTAGCGATACCCTGCCGGCACCATACAGCAGCTGGTCGGAACTCATGCTGGCCGCCGTGCTACAAAGTAAAGCCGAGCTTGAGCACCAATATGGCAACTTAGAACACAGCCAATGGGGGCAAGTTAACCCGGCGAAAATTAATCATCCGTTAGCATCAGCAATTCCGTTACTCGGCGACTGGTTAAATATGCCGGCAACACCAATGAACGGCGATCGCCATATGCCTAGAGTACAACTACCTGGTTTTGGCCAATCAGAGCGTATGGTGGTAGCACCTGGGCAAGAACAGCAAGGTATTTTAACCATACCTGCAGGGCAATCTGGTCATCCGTTATCACCCTTTTACCGTGCAGATCATCAGTATTGGCTAAACGAAGTGGCACTGCCATTTTTACCCGGTGAGAAAAAATACCAGCTGTTGTTAACGCCTCAGGGTTGACTTTAGCCATCTAGACCAACTATGTTAGCTGCTATGAAACGAATAATTATTACGCTCAGCTTTTTTAACTTTACCACCCGACTTGGGAGGCGGTAAGCTGCGCGCGCAGTAAAACCTAAAAACCTCCCATAATGGGAGGTTTTTTTTTGCTTATTTTTAATGCTTAAACCAAGAGATAATTAACATGGAACTGGATGAAATACGTCAAGCAATTAGTGATATCGACCGCCAACTACTGAGTTTATTGTCACAGCGTCGACTACTTGCGCTGGCAGTAGCCGACGCCAAACTAGCCACTAACAAACCGATTAGGGATCAAAAGCGTGAGCAAGAGCTACTGGTATCATTGATAGAGCAAGGCAAACCTTTAGCACTGGATGCACAGTACGTTACTCGGTTATATCACGTTATTATTGAAGACTCTGTATTACAACAACAAGCCAAAATTCAGGGCCAACTTAATGGCACCAACGAACCGACCGTGCGGGTAGCTTTTCTTGGTGGCCAGGGTTCATACAGTTACTGGGCAGCACAAAAATATTTTACCCGTCGTGCTGGGCATATTATTGAACACGGTTGCGATAGCTTTAACGATATAGTGCAAGCAGTAGAAACCGGTCATGCCGACTATGCGGTATTACCAATAGAAAACACCTCGTCCGGCAGTATTAACGAGGTGTACGATATTTTGCAGCATACTCGGTTATCTATTGTTGGTGAACTTACCCACCCGATTGCCCATTGCCTGCTTGGTTTACCGACAACCGATTTGAGTAAAATTCGTCAAGTATGCGCGCACCCACAAGTTATTGCCCAGTGCAGCCAGTATTTACAAGGCTTATCACAGATTAAAATTGAATATTGCGACAGCTCATCAGATGCATTTAATCGCATTAAGCAACAACAAGACCCAACTATAGTCGCTATTGGCGGCGAAGAAGGCGGCCAGTTGTATGGTCTGCAGGTGCTAACGCGCGATCTTGCTAACCAAAAAGATAACGTCAGTCGATTTATTGTCGTAGCGCGTAAACCGGTAACGGTTGCCAAAGCCCTGCCAGCAAAAACCACTTTTATTATGTATACCGGCCAGCAACCCGGTGCCTTAGTCGACGCTTTACTTGTGCTAAAGCAGCACGGCATTAGCATGGGCAAGCTAGAATCACGCCCCATTAATGGCAACCCGTGGGAAGAAATGTTCTACGTCGATGTATTTGCTAATTTAAACGACTACGCCATGACCCGCGCTTTAGAAGAGCTAAATAAAATTACCAAGTTTATTAAGGTGCTTGGCTGTTACCCCAGTGAAGATATAGAGCCAACACAAGTACAGATCGGCTAATTTAACCATAAGGGCCTAAGCTAGGATCCTAGGCCCAGTGCAAACACTAGAGCAGCTTTTGCAACTCATCTTGCAGCTTTTTATCCTGTGTTACGACCATTAACGACTTTACAATACTATTGGCTTTATCTTGCTGTTGCTGCTCAATAAACTGCTACAATGACGCAATATCTTGCATATATTCTATCGTCATAACAGGTAGCATGGGTAACTGTGTTCTGCCTCGCCCTAAAGCTCAATCACATCGCCTTTTTCTGGTATTTGCGTGTTAATGCTAAGCCCAGCTAATTTTGCTTGTAATGCCAATTGCGCCTCAGACTCACCATGCACCAAATAAATACGCGGCTGCCCGCCTATTGCCTGTACCCAGCTTATTAATTCAGATTGATCAGCATGGGCCGAGAAGCCACCAATAGTATGCACCTTGGCTTTAACGACAATATCTTGGCCAAACAACTTAACTCGGCGCTCACCATCAACTAAACGTCGGCCTAAGGTGCCCTGAGCTTGAAAACCAACAAAAATCAAGTGATTAGAGTTTTTCCACAGGTTGTGTTTTAAATGGTGCACGATGCGCCCGCCATTACACATACCGCTACCAGCGATAACAATGGCGCCTTCGGTTACACGATTTATAGCCATAGACTCTTCAACACTTTCAGTAAAACGCAGTATGGGCAATAAATCTTGTAGCTGCATGCCAGGTTTAAAGCCTATAGCTGCAAGATCACTTTGTTCTAAACAACGTAAATACTCATTATAAATACCGGTAATGCTAATCGCCATTGGGCTATCAAGAAATACCACGCGTTGTTTTAACCGGCCTTGGTGATGTAATAAGGCAAGGTAGTATAAAATTTCTTGCGTTCGGCCCAGTGCAAAAGCCGGAATAAACACATTCCCGCCATCTTTATGCGCTTGCTCTAGAGCAGCGGTTAACTCTGCTAGCGAGCTATCAAGATCCTGATGATTTCGATTACCATAGGTGCTTTCCATTAACACTATATCGGCTTGACCAATTTCAGCTGGGTCGTACATTAAAACCGTTGACGGATTACCTAAGTCACCTGAAAACACCAGTTTTCTCATACCCTGATTACCTTTAAGCCACAGTTGCACAATGGCAGAACCCAGAATATGCCCAGCATCTGCAAACTCTAACTCTAAGCCCGGTAAAGGCAGAACACGTTTTTTATAAGGTACTGGCTGACACAGTTGTACTGCGCGTTCTGCATCTTGCAACCTGAGCACGGGATCTTGTAGTTTCTTTCCTGCTCTTGCTGCTTTTCGGTTTTGCCATTCCAAGTCTTTTAAATACAAATGCACTGAGTCTTTCAATAAAACGGGGAGTAATTCTGCCGTGCCGGGCGTACAAATAATTTTGCCATCAAAACCGCGGGCAACTAATAAAGGTAACAAACCGCTGTGGTCAATATGTGCATGCGATAAAATAACTAAGTCGATATCTTTGGGTTTAAATGCAAAACGAAACTTGTGCCACTCGCGTATTTGGTCTGCGCCCTGCACCATACCGCAATCGAGCAATATCTGTTTGTTACCTAATTTGATAAGATAGCAAGATCCCGTAACTTGTTGCGCCGCTCCAATAAACTGTAATGTTGCAGATAACGACATACTATATCCTTATTAACCAAACCATCTAGGCTACAGATTATCACTTTTTCTTTTGCTTAACCTGTAACAATCAAGGAACCGAGTATCATGGCTTCAGACCCACACCAACTGCACGACCGCCACCTAGCCTCTGCCAAACAATCCGCTGAGGCTATAGCTCGGTTGCAAGACAATGCATCCTACCGCTTAGCCTTTGCTGATAATGATTTTCTAACACAAGACGAATTACGCCATGTCCGCTTGCAGCTTGAGTATTTAAAGCCACAGATGGTGTTAGAACACCATAATATTAATGCCACCATCGTGGTATTTGGTAGCGCTCGCTTTTTAGCTCCAGAGCAAGCCGAGACAGAAGTGATAAAAGCTAAACAGCATTTAGCGCAAAATAATTCAGCAGAAAACCAACTCGCGCTGCGAGCTGCAGAAAAACAATTACGCAACAGTAAGTATTATAGCGCGTCACAAAAATTTGCCGAGCTCGCTACCCAGTTTAGTTGTGCGAATACCGATTGTGCGATGACGATTATTAGTGGCGGTGGCCCAGGCGTTATGGAAGCAGCGAATCGCGGTGCCATGAATGCCGGCGGTAAGAGTATTGGTTTAAACATTGTTTTACCAAAAGAACAGCAACCTAACCCATACATTACACCAGAGTTTTGTTTTCAGTTTCATTATTTTGCTATTCGTAAAATGCACTTTTTACAACGAGCTCGCGCTCTAGTAGCCTTTCCGGGTGGTTTTGGTACGCTAGATGAACTGTTTGAAACGCTAACCCTTATTCAAACTAAAAAGGCCGAACGGGTACCGGTTATCTTATACGATAAAGCATTTTGGCAGCGCTTAATCAATTTTGACATGTTGGTAGAGGAAGGTTTAATTAACCCTGAAGACATAAACCTGATTCAGTATGCAGAAACCCCTGAAGATGCATGGCAACAAATAACTGAGTTTTATAAACTTAATAAGTAAACGCGCATATATTGGCAACGCTGCCGCTGATCTTAACGCTAACTATATGTTTTAGCTTAACTTCGACTATCAGCGGCTTTTTGTAATAGCTGTTTACTTTCTTGTAAAAATTGCTCAGCCAGTTCACCAAAAAATTGCTGCCCTTTGCCAAACTGTGCCATTAAGCCAGCTTTATCTTTGCTTTCTAACAGCTGCAGCAGTTCATTAAAACGCTGCTGATAACGCTGTAAAAGTGCCGCTACCGCAGAAGATGAAAGCATAATATCGGCATATAGCTCAGCATTTTGTGCGAACAAACGCCCAACCATAGCAAGCTCTAATCGATATATTGGCGAACTTAGTTGTAATAACATTGGCAAGTCTGCTTTTTCGTCAGCCAAATGCACACCATAGGCTAAAGACGAGAAGTGTCGCATTGCCTGAATAAGCTGCATGGCACTATCGTGCTCATGCGCAACTTTTTCAGTTAGCTCTGCTCCCCATACTTTTAGCTGCTCTAGCAACCATTGATACTGCTCAGCGTGTTGGCCATGGCATACCACCACCACCTGCTTAACTAAATTAGTAACATCAGCGCCAAACATTGGGTGCAAGCCAAGCACGGGGCCAGTGTGCTTATTTAGCATCACGTTTAACGGCTGAACTTTAATACTGGTAATGTCTGCCAACACACAATCTTTAGCTAAAGCAGGTAACTGGTTAATTAATTGCTCAGTTAAGGTAATTGGCACTGCCATTAGCACCAGCGCCGCATCAGCACAAATTGCTTTAGCATTAGGCCAATCTTGCTGCTCTAATATTGCAACCTGATAGCCAGAGCGTTGAAATAAGCTAGCAAACCGAGCACCTAGTGCGCCGCCTCCGCCGACAATAACCACCTTGCCGCCAGTTTTGCGGCAACAAACAAAACCGCTTTCTTGGGTTTGGTATGATTCACGCATTATACGCCGCAGAATATCTTCAGTAAGATCAGCAGATACACCAAGCTGCATCGCTTGTTGCCGCCTTGCCGCAAGCAATTGTTGCTCGCGCTCTGGCACATACACCGGCAGCGCATATTGTTGCTTCACTACGCCAACCTGGGCAGTAACTTGAGCGCGCGCAGCCAGTAGTGCGACTAACTGGCTATCAATACTATCTATTTGCTGGCGTAAAGGCGCTAAGGCTTGCTGGGCTGTTGGCTTAGTCATGTTAGGCTGCAACTACTACGGGTTGCATTTTTTGATGCAAGCTGGCTAGCAACACGGCAGTGGTGTCCCAATCGATACAGGCATCGGTAACTGAAACACCGTATTTTTCTGCTTTGCCATTAGTTAACTCCTGCCGTCCTGCATTAAGGTGGCTTTCTAGCATAATACCAATTATGGCCTCATTACCCGCTTGACGCTGAGCAATAACATTTAATGCTACTTCACCTTGGCGGTTATGATCTTTATTAGAATTGCCGTGGCTACAATCAACCACAATACCACGTGGTAATTTTAGCTTATCTAGTTTAGCCAAGACATCACTAATACTTTGTTCATCGTAATTTGGCGTCACACCGCCGCGCAAAATAATATGGCCATCGGGGTTACCGGCCGTTTGCACTAAGCTCACCTCCCCGCGTTGATTTATACCAATAAAGCTATGGCCACTTGCCGCCGACTGCAAAGCATTAAAAGCGACATTTAAATTACCGTCGGTGCCATTTTTAAAACCAACCGGCATAGATAAACCACTGGCCATTTCACGGTGAGTTTGCGACTCTACTGTACGCGCACCTATAGCAGACCAGCTAATTAAGTCAGATAAATACTGTGGGCTAATCGGGTCTAGCGCTTCGGTCGCCGTTGGTAACTCTAGCTCAACCATTTTTAACAACAGCTCTCGCCCCCAGGTTAACCCCGTTTCTAAGTCAAATGAATCATCTAAATGTGGATCATTAATAAAGCCTTTCCAGCCTACCGTAGTACGTGGTTTTTCAAAATACACTCGCATCACGATATACAAGCTGTCTGCATATTGTAGCTGCAGTTGCTTTAACTTTTTCGCATACTCAATAGCTGCAATTGGATCGTGAATTGAACAAGGGCCAGCAACTACCAGTAAACGTTTATCACGACCATGCACTATGTTGGCAATATCGCGACGAGCAAGTTGCACAAATTTCGCGCCCTGTTCAGATAATGGTAATACCTTTTTTAGTACTGCCGGCGGGCTAAGTGGTTTTGCTGACACCACGCGCAGATCGTCTACTCTTTTACTCATACCACAACCTCAACACCGAGTGTAAACTTTAAATTACACATCGTATTAAATAAATTACAAATGTCGATAATAAAGATCTAAGCAAAGCGCGTCAACCCAATGCAAGCTATTAAAAACAAGATTAAGGCATTTTTTCGCTATAGATATTTTTGTACACAATTACATACAAAATGCGACTAAAATTTCTGCAATAGCTGCTGGTAAGCTTGGCGTAGCAAAATAAATTGCTGTTGATCACCACCTCGATCAGGGTGCAGCTGCAGTGCTTTAACCCGATAGGCCTTTTTTAGCTGAAGTAGGTTAAAACTAAGATCAAGTTCCAGCAGGTTTAGTGCCTCTGCCGTTGGTATATAAGTAGTAGAAGATTGACGATTAACATTCTGCCAAAATGCTTGCAGCTGCTGGTCCAGTATTTGCTCGGTCATAGCATAAAAATTATGCCAATTAAGGTAGTAAGCACGTCGGCCAGCATCCGCTGGTTGCTCAGGGGCAGCTGTAATGGCTAAGCATTGCACTTTGGCTAAGCCAATATTGAGATAGACGTGTTGCTCTAGTATTAGGCTATGTTGTAGACGATATAGCAGATGATACAGCACAAAATGCTGCTGAAACCGCGCAAGATCAGCACTTATTACTTCGTCTGCTTGTAATTTAAGCCCAAGCCGTTGCAATAAATATTGTTCTTCAATCACGCTATTTTCTGGTTGATGCGCCAAAATAAGGCTGTGTAACTGACCTTGTAGCAGGGTAAGAATAGATTCAGCTAAGGGCGCGTTAGATATTGTCATAGCGACACCATGCCAGAAAGAAAAAAGGCCGACAAGTGTCGGCCTTTTAAGAATTGCTTAGTTAAGCTTTTCGCGGATACGCGCTGATCTACCTGAACGATCGCGTAAATAGTAAAGCTTAGCACGGCGAACTGCACCACGACGTTTAACAGTGATGCTGTCTACCATTGGACTGTGCGTCTGGAATACACGCTCAACACCTTCGCCATTAGAGATCTTACGTACAGTGAACGCAGAATGCAGACCACGGTTGCGCTTAGCAATAACAACGCCTTCGTATGCCTGTAAACGAGTTTTATCACCTTCTTTAACTTTAACTTGAACGATTACAGTATCGCCCGGCGCAAACGCAGGAACGTCTTTCTTTAACTGCTCGTCTTCAAGCATTTTGATAATGTTTTGGCTAACTTTGCTCATAACAATCTCACTTTACCTGGAATTAACTGTCTTGTTGCTGCCCCGTCCGGCACTCTTGCTGATGTTCTTGTTGAAACTCAGCCAGTAACCGTCGTTGCTCCTCAGTCAGAGCCAGGAGATTTAACATATCCGGTCGTCTAAGCCAGGTTCTCCCAAGAGACTGCTTTAAACGCCAGCGTCGTATATTTTCATGGTTACCACTCAGTAATACTGATGGCACCTGTTTATTCGATAACACTTCAGGCCTTGTGTAGTGTGGACAATCAAGCAAACCGGATGCAAAAGAATCCTGTTCAGCTGACTGTTCATGCCCAAGTACACCAGGTACTAAGCGAGAAACTGAATCAATCAGTACCATCGCCGGCAATTCACCGCCACTTAATACGTAATCACCAATTGACCATTCTTCGTCAATTTCGCTTTCAATTACGCGTTCATCAATGCCTTCATAACGGCCAGCTACTAATAGTAGCTTAGAATGTTGCGCCAGTTCAGCTACACCTTGTTGGTCTAGTTTGCGGCCTTGCGGCGACAAATATACCGTGTGTACCTTTCCACCTGCAGCTTGCTTCGCGGCGCGTATCGCGTCACTTAACGGCTGCACCATCATCAGCATACCTGGGCCACCACCATAAGGCCGGTCATCTACTGTGCGATGTTTGTCCGTGGCGTAATCCCGCGGGTTCCAACACTGCAACTGTATAATGCCCTGCTTCACAGCTCGGCTAGTGACCCCATATTGTGTTATTGCTTCGAACATCTGCGGAAATAACGATACAACGCCAATCCACAATTTGTTGTTCTCAGGCATTAAAACGCTGGGTCCCAGTCTACGATAATGCGACGCTCGGTTAAATCGACACTTTTAATGACAGAAGTCATTAAAAACGGCAACAACCTTTCTTTCTGACCAAATGCATCAGTACGGTTGGCTTTAACCACTAATACGTCGTTAGAACCGGTTTCCATTATATCGATAACTTCACCTAGGTGATAACCCGCTTCGTTTATTACGGCTAAGCCCATTAGGTCTTTCCAGTAATAATCACCGTCTTCTAACGAAGGCAGTGCGTTGCTGGTTATGGCAATTTCAGCATTTACATAACGCTGAGCCACATCACGATCATTAACGCCGTCCAGTTTTGCTATCAGGCCATTACTATGGCGCTTCCAGCTAGACACTTGCACTGGTTGCCAGTTACCTTGGAATTTTATTTGCCAAGGTGTGTAATCAAAAATCCCTTCCGGGAAGTCGGTGTAAGCGTTAACTTTCAGCCAGCCATTGATACCGTAAACTGCACCAAATTTGCCAAGAACGACTAAATCTTTCTCACTCAAGCTGACTACCCCACACGACCATTTGCTAATTAAGCAGCTGCTTTAGTAGCGTTTTTCACTAAAGTTGTAACGCGATCACTCAGTGAAGCACCTTGTGCTACCCAGTGATTAATGCGGTCTAGGTCCAGACGCAGTTTCTCTTCAGTACCGCCAGCGATTGGGTTAAAGAAACCCACGCGCTCAATAAAGCGGCCGTCACGAGCAAAACGGCTGTCCGCTACCACAACTTGGTAAAATGGACGCTTTTTTGCGCCACCACGTTGTAAACGAATAGTTACCATAAGGCCCTCTAATTTTATCGTTCAGGTTTTAAAAAATAACAACACCTCCAGTCGGACTGAAGGGCTGCAGCATTTTACTGATTTGACGCATAATTGCAAGGCATTTCGGGCTTTTCAGGCAGGGTTTGTCAACATAACGAATAACAGAACCCCTGCCTAATATAAGCAGGGCTTGAAACGCAGAGGAAGCCTAACGCGGCGGCAGTATACCCGGTGGCATTTTGCCGCCCATACCACGCATCATTTTCATTAAGCCGCCTTTACCCGACATTTGCTTCATCATCTTTTGCATCTGGGTAAATTGCTTTAGCAGCTGATTAATATCTTGCACCTGTGTGCCGGAACCTGCCGCAATACGTTTTTTACGTGAGCCTTTTAATAAATCGGGAAATTCGCGCTCTTTTTGCGTCATAGAATTAATAATGGCTTCCATTTTTACAAATTGCTTATCGCCCATTTGATTCATAGCACCTGCTGGCAGGTTTTTCATGCCGGGCAGTTTGTCTAACATTGACATCATGCCACCCATGCCGCGCATTTGTACCAATTGCTCACGAAAATCTTCTAACGAAAAGCCTTTGCCTTTCATTACTTTTTGCGCCATTTTCGCAGCTTTATCTTTATCTACTTTTTGCTCTAGCTCTTCAATTAAGCTAAGCATGTCGCCCATGCCTAAAATGCGCGATGCAATACGATCTGGATGAAACGGCTCAAGAGCATCGGTTTTTTCACCGGTACCAATAAACTTAATGGGCTTGCCCGTTATGTGGCGAATAGACAGCGCTGCACCGCCTCGAGCGTCACCATCGGCTTTAGTTAAAATAACACCGGTAAGTGGCAAAGCATCGTTAAACGCCTTAGCTGTATTGGCCGCATCTTGCCCCGTCATGGCGTCTACAACAAACAACGTTTCAATCGGCTTTACCGCAGCGTGTAAGGCTTTAATTTCATCCATCATTTCGCCGTCGATGTGCAAGCGACCAGCAGTATCTACTAGCAACACATCAAAAATACGGGTTCGAGCAAAAGCTATTGCTGCATTAACGATATCAACTGGTTTTTGCGAAATATCACTAGGGAAAAACTCTACACCAACATCTTTGGCCAGCGTTTCTAACTGTTTAATCGCTGCAGGGCGATAAACGTCGGCCGACACGACCAGCACTTTTTTCTTTTTGCGCTCGGTTAAAAACTTCGCTAATTTAGCAACCGATGTGGTTTTACCGGCACCTTGTAAGCCAGCCATCATCACTACCGCTGGCGGTTGAGTATTTAACGCTAGCTCTTCGTTCGCTTCGCCCATGGCATCTTCAAGCGCTTTACGGACAATTTTTAAAAACTCTTGCCCCGGCGTCAGGCTTTTACTTACTTCAAGGCCGACTGAACGCTCTTTTACTGTAGCAACAAAATCACGCACCACTGGCAAGGCAACGTCAGCTTCAAGCAGCGCCATGCGCACTTCGCGTAGCGTGTCTTTAATATTGTCTTCAGTTAAACGTCCGCGGCCGGTAATGTTTTTTAACGTAGCACTTAAACGATCGGAAAGATTCTCAAACATGGTTTTACACTCAACTGCAATAATGCGTCTGATTATATCAAATACAAACGCTATGCGCAGCCGTTAAGAAACTGTTGCTTCTGATGCTGGGCATATGACGAAAGTTGCAATACAATATCAAACCATTTAAATGAAAGGAAATACCACTGATGTCCACGGCGCTGTTAACTGCACTGGCTTTAATTGCTTACTTGGTTGCCACCGGCTCAGTACTGCTGCGTATTTTCCACCCGCAAGGGCCTCATTTTAAAACTACCTTTACAGCTGCCGTTGTCGGTTTAGTTATCCATATGCTGGTACTGGCAAATATATTATTTACCGCACAAGGCCAAAACTTCAGCCTATTAAATGTTAGCTCATTAGTTTGTTGGTTAATTACTGTCGCAGTAACGCTTACGGCAATGCGCACCCCTACTATTTTACTATTACCGGTAGTCTACGGTTTTGCCGCACTGGTGCAGCTAGCGGTGCTTACTTTGCCTCACTCAGTACAACTGCAGCATTTCGAACAAGATGTCGGCCTGCTCGTGCATATTATGCTGGCCTTTATTGCCTACGCAATTTTAATGATGGCAATGCTGTATTCATTTCAAGTGAGCTACATTAGCAATAAGCTAAAGCAAAAAAACTTTGCCGCAATGACCCGCTATATGCCGCCTTTAGTGCAGGCAGAGGTGCTGCAATTTCGCTTACTAATGGCAGGCACGGCAATATTGGGTTTAGCATTAGTCGTATCCGCACTATTTATGGATAACTGGCTAGCCAAAGAAAACCTGCATAAAAATGTGTTTAGCCTACTTGGTTTTGTGGTATTTGCCATTTTATGTTGGGGCCATGCACGTAAAGGTTGGCGTGGTAAAACAGCAAACATTTTAACTATCACTGGCGCGTCTCTACTCACACTGGGTTACTTTGGTAGCCGTTTTGTACGAGAAGTGCTGCTAAATACACTTTAATCCTTGACTCAACCGACACTTCGTAATATTTAGTACGGGTGTTTGGCAATACAGGTATTTAACTTTTGGACGACATATCAACAAGTACGCTATTTATCATTCTTGGCGTGCTGTTATTCATATCTGCCTATTTCTCCGGATCGGAAACAGGCATGATGTCTGTAAACCCTTATCGTTTAAAACATTTAACAAACGAGAATCATAAGGGTGCCACTAGAGTTAGCGAGCTACTAAAGCGACCTGACCGGTTGATAGGCCTTATCCTTATCGGCAACAATATGGTTAATATCGCCGCTTCAGCTATCGCCACTATCATTGGCATGCGCTTGTATGGCGACCTTGGTATTGCTATAGCAACCGTTGTCTTAACGATGGTCGTGCTGGTGTTCGCAGAAGTAATGCCAAAAACGATAGCGGCGCTGCATCCTGAACGGATTGCATTTCCAAGCTCTGCCTTGCTGAAGTTATTGCTTAAAGTATTTTATCCTCTGGTATGGTTAGTTAACGCTATTACTAACGGTATGCTGGCGATTATGGGTATCAGCTCAGAAAAGCATCAAGGTAATAGTTTAAGCGCTGAAGAATTACGTACCGTGGTACATGAAGCCGGCGCACTGATCCCTGAACAACATCAAAGTATGTTGGTTGGGGTACTCGATTTAGAAAACGCAACCGTTGAAGATATCATGGTACCGCGCAATGAAATTGTGGGTATTGATATTAACGATGAGTGGAAAAACATTGAGCGCCAGCTAGCAAATGTACAATATAGCCGTATTTTGCTGTACCGCGATAGCATTGATGACGCGTTAGGCTTTGTGCATCCGCGCGAACTAATGCGTTTGCTAATAAAAGAGCAATTAACTAAAGCTAATTTGATGCGTGCAGTAAGCGAGATTTACTTTATTCCGGATGGTACGCCACTAAGTACTCAATTACTTAAATTTCAGCGCACTAAAGAACGTATCGGCTTAGTAGTAGACGAATATGGCGACATTCAAGGCTTAGTAACACTTGCCGACATATTAGAAGAAGTGGTAGGTGAATTTACGACCGACATTGCCGAAGATAGCCACGAAGATATTAGACAGCAACCCGATGGCTCTTTCTTAATTGATGGCAGCATTAACTTGCGTGATCTTAACCGTGAAATGCGTTTAGAGTTACCCACCGACGGCCCTAAAACCTTAAATGGTTTAATTCTGGAATACCTAGAAGAAATCCCACATGGTAGCCTTAGTATTCGTCTATCAGGTTACCCAATGGAAGTTATTGATGTGCAAGATAATATGATTAAAACCGTACGTATCTTGCCACTATTAAAAGTGAATTAGTACGATTAAAAAAACCGGCTTTGCCGGTTTTTTTACGCTTTTAACCAAAGAACATTCGCCACAGCCAGCCACGTTTTAAGTCTTCTTCACAGCCCTTTAGCTGCCCTGCATACAAGGTTGCACGGCTATCTACTTTCTTTGCTACCTGTATTAACCAACCTTTCTTGTTATAGGTCCCGCGCTTATAGCCACCCCAACCTTCGTGATAGTTAAGGTACTGCGCATAAGCGTCCCATTTTGATACACCGTTTAGGCGCTGACTTTTGCTGATATACCAGCCCATAAAATCGATGGCATCATCAAAGTTATCTCGGCTGGCCCAAAAACGATTCGCTTCTTTAACGTACTCATCCCAAGTAACGGTTTTAGCCTGTGAATAACCATAAGCAGAGCTAGCACGGCCGTAAGGAATAAAACCGAGAAACCAGCGCATTGGTGGCCGAGCATTGTGTTTAAAGCTACTTTCTTGATACATCATGCTCATTGGCACATGAATAGGCACGCCCCATTTATCGCGAACTTTTGCGGCGGCATCATACCAACTGCGGTGTTCGGAAAAAATTTCACATAGATTTGAAGTGTTTTTCGGCGGAGGAGTAGCACAACCGCTAAGTAATAAGCTTACTATAGCGGTTGTAATCAGGGGTTTAATAACACGTTGAACTTTATTCATTCGGGTGATTCTAACAAGGTGCTCGGATGCAACCAAGTTTTATTCTCCCTAGATATCATTTATGGCTACTTTTAATCAGGTAGCCATTTTTTTATCTTCACATTGCGGCACTTCGGCAAAGTACTGCGTAATATACTGATCAAAATTAACGTCGTCTAGCTGCTCAATATGCTGCTGCTTTAGCAACGATTCTGTCGCTACCGTAACAAGTTGCTGCTCGTTATAATATTGATACGGTTGCTGGGCTAACTGCTGCTTATACTCAGCAGATAATTGTAAAATAAAACTGCCGTTATCTTGCTGCGTGGTCAATAGCTTATGCAGTAATTGGCCAGACAACGTTTGCGCAGGATCTAGCAAACAAATATAAAACTGTTTTAGCGTTGTACTGTAGCTATCAACACCATAAGCAGAGTCTAAATACTGCGCTATTGGCATCATATCGGCAAATAGCTCTTCGGCCCAGTCCAGCATTAGTCGCGGTGTGCCTTGCTGCATAATGTTCAAGTTATTGCGCCGACCTTCGGTAACGACGGTTTTTAAATTTTGCTCAGTAACAATTTGCTCTGCCACCGTCAATTCAGGACTATCTCTTAGCAAGCAGTATAATAAGAAAATATCTAAAAAGCGCATTTGCTCTGCGGTAATGCCGACAGGGCTAAACGGGTTAACGTCTAGCGCGCGCACTTCAATATATTCTACGCCCCGCTTGGCTAAGGCGCAGGTTGGTCGCTCGCCAGACTCGGTAGTGCGTTTGGGCCGGATGGTGGCGTAAAATTCATTTTCAATTTGCAGTATATTGGCATTTAATTGCTGGTACTCGCCGTTAACCTTAACGCCAATCTTTTGATAATCGGCTGATGGTTTGCTAATAGCAGCGTGCAAACCTGAAATGTATTCATCTAAGCTATTATAGGTAATATGCAAGTCAGATTGCGCACTGCTGGTATAACCTAAATCACTCATTCGTAACGATGTCGCATAAGGCAAATACAACGAACCTTTGCCTAGTGACTCGAAGCTGTAGCGGCTTTTTCGTCCTTCTAAGAACGACTTACACATGGCCGGTGAGGCACCAAACAGATAGACAATTAACCAAACATAGCGCTTGTAGTTACGAATAAGTGCCAAATATTGCTCTGAGATAAAATCTTGCAGCTGGCCATCTTGCCCAAGCACTTGTTGGTATTGTTGCCAAAAACTTTGCGAAAACGAAAAGTTAAAGTGCACACCACTAATCGCCTGCATCATGCTACCGTAACGATTAGATAACCCCTTACGATATAGTGTTTTCATCTGTCCAACGTTAGAGCTACCATATTGGGCGAACGGGATCTGTGCTTGATCATTAATAAAACACGGCATACTGCCAGCCCAGAACTGCTCGTCACCAATATTTTTAATAGTGAACCGATGAATATCACTCAACTGCGCCAGCGTAGTATCAATGCTGTCTGTCGCCGGGGTAATAAATTCCAGTAATGACTCAGAAAAGTCGGTTGTGAGCAAAGGATGAGTTAACGCTGATCCTAATGCGATGGCATGCGGCGTTAAGGCTAACTTACCATCTGGTTTTACTCGCAACGTCTCTCGTTCAATACCGCGCCGAATACCCACAATTGCTTTTTTATCAGTTGCTGAATTCAGCTTTGCCAGACGTTGTTGTAAAATTGGGTCCAAGATAATTCCTTATTGGTGCTCGAGTGAGTTAAAATTGGGGGCGTTACGCAAAAACTCAAGACCGAGATTTACTTTAGCCTGCTATTTACGGTTGAACAATCAATTATTACCCCGACTAACGAGCTGTGTAGTAAAACCGCCGGATTTCAAGCTGCAATTGCACCTTTACTGATTTACAATCTACCTATTAGGTAGTAATCCAAATTTCTAAGTCAATAATATGAATCGTCGTAATAAACACATAATAAATGAAGAAGTTGTATACGGTAAAGAACAGGAATTGGTTTCAACCACTGACTTGCGCGGTGTAATTACTTATGCCAACCCCGCATTTTGTGCAGTATCTGGCTTTAGCGCTGAAGAGTTAGTAGGTAAAAACCATAATATTGTTCGCCATCCCGATATGCCAGCTGCAGCCTTTGCCGATTTATGGCAAAAGCTTAAGCAAGGTCAATCGTGGCGGGGTTTAGTAAAGAACCGTTGTAAAGATGGCCGCTATTATTGGGTTGATGCCTTTGTTACACCTATTTACCAACAACATAAGCTTATAGGTTATCAGTCGGTACGGATAAAAGCCGACGCCAAGTTAATTGTCCGTGCCGATAAGAGTTACCCACAAATAGCTGCAGGTAAAATTCCCTCTGATTGGCGCAGCCAGTTTATGCGTAAGCGCATACTAGCGCTTACAGCTAGCCTACTATTAGCCGCTGGCGGCAGTGCACTTTTTGGCAGCCATTTTTTACTTGCATTATTATTGCCCATGGTTTGGGCTCTATGCTGCTTTGACGAACTGTTTATAATTCCTAATAAATTACAGCAAACTAAATTACAGTTTGATAGCGTGTCGCGCTGGATTTACTCGGGTTTTGGCCCGTACGGTATTGTCGATTTTCAACAACAAATGGCGCAAGCAAGGTTACATACCATTTTAGGCCGCACCCTGGATAGCACAACCGCACTAAGAACCATTGCCGAAACGCAAGCCGAAGCCGTGCACCTAACCGAACAAGGCATTAATCAGCAGCACGACAGATTAAAGCGTATTGTCGCAGCAACCTCTGAGCTATATGGCACAGTGCAAGAAATTGCTGGCCGTACTCAAGATACGCATCAACAAGTTAATAATACCCATCAAATTTGCCAGAATGCCAGAATCAGCATGCAGCAAACGGCGAATACGGTGAAGCAGCTCGCCACTGAGGTACAAGGCGCTGCGGCAACGGCAGATAGCTTAGCAGTAGAAGCCGAGCGTATTGGTGCGGTAATGAGCGAAATTCAAGGTATAGCTGATCAAACTAACTTACTTGCATTAAATGCGGCCATTGAAGCCGCGCGTGCCGGTGAACATGGCCGCGGTTTTGCTGTAGTGGCGGATGAAGTAAGAGCATTGTCATCGCGCACGCACAACGCAACTGAACAAATTAAGCAATCAATTGGTGAAATTCAACAAACCTTATTAAGTTGGGGCAAAGTGATGCTGAACAGCCGGCAAAGAGTTGAGATTTGCGTTGAAGAAACTGAGCATAGCCAACAGCAGCTAGCTGATATTTCTCGCATGATTGATCATATTGCCCAGTTATCGTCACAAATTACTACAGCAGCTACACAGCAAGGTGCGGTAGCGCAAGATGTGCAACAAAGCGTTGAACAAATACAGCAGATTGCGCAAAGTAACCTAAGTAATATTCAGGTAGTTGCTGATAACAGCCATGCGTTACAACAACAAGCTGGTGCCATTGCTGATTTAAATAAGAGTTTTAGCTAAAAAAAAAGCCGGGGTACATACCAATGCCCCGGCTTTTTTATATTTGTATCTCGATTAAGCGTTGTCAATACTGCTTTGCAAGCAAGGCATACTACTCTGGCTTATCGGTATTTTTCTCTGCAGTATTGTTTTCAGCGTCGGTTTCGTTATCAGTTACATCATCAACAAAATCTGCATCATCTGAATCACCAACGATATGCTCTAACTTTAGTTTTCGTACACTGCGTATCGTGGTAATTGGCCCCGAGCACGCGTAAATTAAGAAAATACCAAATAACATTTCAGCTGGACGATACGCGATAACAACGAAAGTTAGCACAACCAATAAGATGGCTAAAAATGAGACTCTATCGCGCCAATTAATATCTTTAAATGAATTATAACGGAAGTTACTTACCATCAGCAAACCAGACACAATGGTAATAATGCCGACAATATATCCATATTGATGACCATTAAAATCATAGCTACTGCCAGTCCAAACCATGCCTGCAACTAAAGCCGCAGCTGCTGGACTAGCCAAACCTTGAAAGAAACGCCCATCGGTAACACCTAAATTTGCATTAAAGCGAGCTAAACGCAGTGCAGCACAAGCCACAAACACGAAGGCGGCTAGCCAACCAAATTTACCTAAGCTTGATAAACCCCAATTATAAGCAATTAGCGCTGGCGCGACACCGAATGACAACATGTCAGACATACTATCGTACTGTGCACCAAACTCACTTTGGGTATTGGTAAGCCGTGCCACGCGACCGTCTAGGCCATCAAATATCATGGCAATAAAAACCGCAATCGCCGCATTGATAAAGTACTCATTTGCCAATACTGCGTCAGCACCCGCAAGACGACCTTGCATTGATGCCACAATGGCATAAAAACCAGAAAATAAACCACCTGTTGTTAGCAGGTTAGGTAATAAGAAAATACCCTTACGTGGGGCGGTATCGTTCATTTTTGACTCGTTCATAAAGCAACTTCTGCGTTGTGTAATTACAGTGGATTATAAGTGACATACCTTAACATGAATAGCCTAATGGCAAAAGTGACCGCATTGCGGTCACTTTTTATTCTATGGTTACTTAACTTCTGCAGTGCTTGGTTTAAGTAGCTTGGGGTTTATTACTCACAACAAACTTTTCACCGTTATGATCTAGTACTACTGTGCTGCCTGGAGGCACATCGCCTTGCAATAATGCCTGAGCTAACGGGTTTTCTAAATGTTGCTGAATTGCCCGTTTTAATGGCCGTGCACCATATAAAGGGTCAAAACCTATTTCCGCCAATTTATCTAGCGCTGCATCAGTAATACTGAAGTGATACTGACGCTCTGCCAAACGTTGCTCTAATCGCGCCAGCTGAATTTTCGCAATACTGTGTATTTGCTTACTATCCAGCGGATGAAATACCACGGTTTCGTCTAAACGGTTTAAAAACTCTGGCCTGAACTGTTTAGACAATACCTCCATTAACATGTCTTTCATTTGATTATGGCTATATTCAAGATAGTGCTCTTGAATTAAATCAGAACCCAAGTTTGACGTCATAATAATTACGGTATTTTTAAAATCTACCGTACGGCCTTGACCATCAGTTAAGCGGCCATCGTCCAGTACCTGTAGTAAAATATTAAACACATCTGGATGCGCTTTTTCTACTTCATCTAGCAGGATAACTGAATAGGGCTTACGCCTAACAGCTTCAGTTAAATAGCCACCCTCTTCATAGCCCACGTAGCCTGGTGGTGCACCCACTAAGCGTGATACCGCATGCTTTTCCATAAACTCCGACATGTCGATACGCACCATGGCATCGGGGTTATCAAACAAAAAAGCAGCAAGTGTTTTGCTTAATTCGGTTTTACCCACCCCGGTTGGCCCTAAAAATAGGAACGAACCTATAGGTCTATTCGGGTCAGACAAACCCGCACGTGAGCGCCGTATAGCATGAGCCACCGCTGTTACCGCTTCATCTTGGCCTATTACTTTTTCGTGTAATACCTGCTCCATCCGCAATAATTTATCGCGTTCGCCCTCTAGCATCTTACTTACTGGAATACCGGTAGCTTTAGACAACACGTCGGCTATTTCTTGCTCGGTTACTTTATTACGCAATAACGGGTTTTCATGCATTTCGGCTTGTGACGCTAAATCGAGCTTTTTTTCTAGCTCAGGTATACGACCATATTGCAGCTCTGACATACGTTGTAAATCACTGGCGCGGCGTGAAACTTCTAAATCTAACCGAGCCTGCTCTAACTCAGCTTTTATATGCTGCGTACCTTGTAAGGCAGCTTTCTCTGATACCCAAATTTCATCTAGCTCGTTGTATTTAACTTCTAGCTCGCTAATTTGCTCCTGAATTATCTCACGCCGTTTTTTCGTGGCTTCATCGGTTTCTTTAGCCAGCGCGTTATCTTCTAGCTTTAACTGAATAATACGTCGCTCTAAACGGTCAAGCTCTTCAGGCTTAGAATCCATTTGCATACGAATACTCGACGCCGCTTCGTCTATCAGATCGATAGCCTTATCAGGTAATTGCCGGTCTGAAATATAACGATGCGATAAGGTTGCTGCAGCAACAATTGCTGTATCAGTAATTTCTACTGCATGGTGTAACTCATAGCGCTCTTTTAAACCGCGCAATATAGCGATAGTGTCTTCAACGGTAGGTTCTTCTACCAATACCTTTTGAAAACGACGCTCTAAAGCGGCATCCTTTTCAATGTATTTACGGTATTCATCAAGCGTAGTGGCGCCAAGGCAATGCAATTCACCGCGCGCTAATGCGGGTTTTAACATGTTGCCAGCATCCATAGCTCCTTCGGCTTTACCAGCGCCGACCATGGTATGAATTTCATCAATAAATAAAATAACTTGGCCTTCTTCTTTGGCCAGTTCATTGAGTACCGCTTTTAAACGTTCTTCAAACTCGCCACGATATTTAGCGCCGGCTAGCAGAGATCCCATATCTAGCGATAATACCCGCTTGCCTTTTAAGCCCTCGGGAACTTCATTGTTAATAATACGCTGTGCCAGCCCTTCGACTATGGCGGTTTTACCCACACCTGGCGCGCCAATTAGCACCGGGTTATTTTTGGTGCGCCGCTGCAACACTTGAATACAGCGACGAATTTCTTCGTCACGACCAATAACAGGGTCTAATTTTCCTGCTTCTGCCCTTGCCGTTAAATCGATAGTGTACTTGGTTAGCGCTTGACGCGTATCTTCTGCATTGGCATCGTCAACCTTTTGTCCACCACGCATTTGCTCAACCGCTTGCTCTACGCTTTCTTTGCTTACGCCAATTAAACGTAAAATTTTGCCTAAATCCGATTTATCGTCCGTTGCTGCCAAGACAAATAATTCACTGGAAATAAATTGATCTTTACGCTTTTGCGCCAACTTGTCGCACTGTTGTAATAGCTGTGCGGTAGCTGACGATAGCTGTAAATTAGCGCCCTCACCTTCAACCCGTGGTAAGCGGTCAATAGCTTGGCTAACCTTAGAGCGTAATTCATTAAAGTTAATGGCTAAGCGATTAAGCAATTCGCGCACCGTGCCGCCTTCTTGGTTAAGTAAGGCAAACATTAAATGTACGGGCTCAATAAATTGCTGATCACGACCCAACGCTAGCGATTGCGCATCGGCTATCGCTTCTTGAAACTTACTGGTGAATTTTTCTAGACGCATTTACGCCTCCTATAACCACAGTTCTGATGTGTTATAAGATTGGGTGTTGCTGGCGGAAATTCAAGCAGCTAAACGTCAAAAATTTGACTTGGATCAGTCTAACCAAATCGAACTGGCCATACGGCCGGTTTGTCCGTCACGACGGTAAGAAAAAAACAGTGAGTTTTGTTGATGAGTGCAGTAATAACCACCATATATTTGCCGAACACCGCGTTGTAACAAACGCTGGCGCGCTAACAGATACAAATTAGCTAACCATTTACCATTAGCAGCCGGTTGAAACGCTAACTCTGCCTCTGTAGCTTGGGCAATAAAAGCAGCGCGTACTTCAACGCCAATTTCAAAAGCAGTAGGTCCAATTGCCGGCCCCAAATACACCATAACTTCGGCTGGTTGGGCAAAATGCGCCAAGGTGTTTTCAATAATGCCATTACACAAACCGCGCCAGCCGGCGTGCACTGCCGCAACACGGCTACCTGTGCTGTCACAGAGCAATATAGGTAAGCAATCGGCGGTCATTACTGTGCTAACCACGCCTTTAGCACTAGTTATGCTAGCATCGGCGGTAATAATAGAATTATTCTGCGCCAACAACTCTACTACTTCAGTGCCATGCACCTGATTTAACCACACCGGTGCTGATGGCATTTGTGCTAATTGCTGGTAACGCAAGCGGTTTTCCAGCACATGCTCGGCGTTATCAGCCACATGCTCGCCTAGGTTAAGGCTGGCATAAACGCCCTCGGAGCAACCGCCTTGGCGTGTGCTGCAAACCGCATGCACATTTTTCGGTGCTGGCCAGTTGGGTTTAAGTAATAACGTATTAGCTGACATTTTCGATTAAACGTAATCTAAGCCATGCTCAACCGTATCAGCTCTAAGCGCCGCATTTAACTGCACCATGTCATCAGGTAACGGTGCATGCCACTCTAAAATTTCTAAGGTTATCGGGTGGGCTAAACGCAACATTACCGCGTGTAGCGCTTGACGTTTAAAGCCACGCAATACCGTTAGCAAATGTTCATCCGCTTTGCGCGGTGGTCTTGGCCGGCCAGCATACACCGGGTCGCCAACTAGCGGGTGATTAGCAAACGTCATATGCACACGAATTTGGTGAGTACGACCAGTTTCTAAACGTAAACGTAAACGCGTATGGGCGCGGTATTTTTCCATGACACGAAAATGCGTGGTGGCTGGTTTACCCGACTGAGTAACCGCCATATGTGTACGCTTAGTGGCATGACGGCCTATAGGCTCATCTATTGTGCCGCCTCCGGTCATGCTGCCATGACAAACCGCTTCGTATTCACGCGTTATTTCGCGCGCCTGCATAGCTTCGACCAAATGGGTTTGTGCTGGTATCGTTTTCGCAATAACCATTAAACCGGTGGTATCTTTATCTAAGCGATGCACAATACCCGCACGAGGCACTTCGGCAATACTAGGGCAATGGTGTAATAGCGCGTTTAACAAGGTGCCATCGGCGTTACCCGCTCCAGGATGCACGACCAAACCCGCCGGTTTATTAATCACCATGATGTGTTCATCTTCAAACACAATATTTAGCTCAATAGGTTCTGCTTCAAAGCGCACTTCGTCAGGGATCTCTGCCAGAATGTCAATTTGCTCACCGCCAAGCACTTTTTCCCGTGGTTTATTATGCAATACGCCATCAACCTGCACAGCATCGGCTAAAATCCACTCTTTTATTCGTGAACGCGAATAATCGGGGAACATTTCGGCCAGAACCTGATCTAAGCGTTTACCAAAAAGATGGTCTGGTACAATTTCTGAAAGTTTTAGCTGTTTTGTCATAACGGAAGCAGTTATCCTGTGTGCAACCCCGGCAGGTCTGGGGTAAAATCGCAATAAGGTGTATTTTAGCGATTTTACGTCAGACTAGACAGCCATTTAGCTCAAGTAGTAACGGATTTTTAAATGAAAGTGAATTTTTTAGTGATTTTTCTGCTAGCAATGACATTAACTGCCTGTGCTGGTAAACCAAAAGACGACCCAAATGCTATTCAAACAGCGCAAACCATGTACCAGCAAGCCAAAGAGGTGTTGGATAATGGGTTATATAACCGCGCCATTGACTTGCTAACGACGGTAGAAAGTCGTTATCCATTTGGCCCATTAGCGCGCCAAGTGCAACTCGATTTAATTTACGCCCATTACAAAGTGGGTAATACACCAAAAGCTCTGGCCGGTATCGACCGTTTTATTCGGCTTAACCCGAATCACCCTGAGTTAGATTATGTATATTACATGCGCGGTTTAAGTAACCTGCAGGCGGATGAAAATGCGCTGCACAATATCGTAGGTATTGACCGTGCAGATAGAGACCTTGCCAGCACCCGCCAAGCATTTGATGATTTTAAAACGATGCTAACCAGCTTTCCGCAAAGTAAATATGCGCCAGAAGCAAAAAAACGCATGTTAAGTATTAAAGATACTCTAGCACGCCATGAATTAATTATTGCTGACTACTATATGCGTCGCGGTGCTTATTTAGCCGCAGCAAATCGCGGTAAGTATATTGTCGAATTTTATCGCGACTCACCAATGGTAGAGCAAGCGTTAGAAATTATGGTTGAAAGCTACGATAAGCTGGGTTTAGCGAAACTAAAAGACGATACTTATCAAGTGTTAAAGCTTAATTTCCCGCGAAACAGTAAGTTTTAATACCGATATTAAAGAACCGCTTTAATTTTGTTACGACGAATTAAAGCGGTTCTTTAGCTTAAATTGCTTCTAGTGCTTCTGACAATTTTGTTACCGCAATAACTTCCATGCCGGCAATTGGCTCTTTCGGGCAATTAGCCGCGGGCACTATGGCACGTTTAAAACCATGCTTAGCCGCCTCACGCAAACGTTCTTGCCCGCTTGGCACTGGGCGAATTTCACCGGCTAGGCCTACTTCACCAAACACGACTAAATCGTTGGGCAAGGGTTTATCACGAAAACTAGATACTAGTGCTAATAATGTCGCTAAATCGGCGCTGGTTTCGTTTACCTTAACCCCACCTACCACGTTGACAAATACATCTTGATCAGCCATTTGAATGCCCGCATGGCGGTGCATTACCGCAAGTAGCATCGAAATTCTATTTTGCTCCATACCTAGGGTAACGCGGCGTGGGTTATTCAATGGCGAATGGTCTACCAAACCTTGAATTTCAACTAATAGCGGGCGAGTACCTTCCCATAACACCATGACAATGCTGCCAGATTGATCTTCTTTACCACGCGTTAAGAATATTGCTGACGGATTTTTAACTTCTTTCATACCGTGCTCAGTCATGGCAAATACGCCCAACTCGTTAATCGCACCAAAACGATTTTTAGTACCACGCAAAGTACGATAACGGTTATCGCTGTCGCCATCTAGCATTACCGAGCAATCGATGCAGTGTTCTAGCACCTTGGGGCCAGCTAACGAACCATCTTTTGTTACATGCCCGACCATAATAATGGCGATATTATGTTGTTTAGCAAAACGGGTTAAATACGCCGCACTTTCACGTACTTGCGACACACTACCAGGTGCTGATTGAATGTCAGCTAATTGCATTACCTGAATAGAGTCAATGACCATAATGCGTGGTTTTTCTTGCTCAGCCAAATGACAAATGGTTTCAATGTTGGTTTCTGCCAACATATTTACGTTAGCCGTGGGTAGTTTCAGCCGCTTAGCACGCATAGCCACTTGCTGAAGTGATTCTTCACCAGTGACATAGAGCACGCCGCCAGCACCGGCTAAACCACACATAATTTGTAACAGTAAGGTACTTTTACCCGCACCTGGATGGCCACCAATTAAAATTGCTGAGCCAGGTACTATGCCACCACCGAGCACGCGGTCGAACTCCGCAAAACCACTGCTAAAACGCGGCACAGCTTGTAAATCAACCTGATCTAGCGGAATAACTTTTGCTACCGTTGCACCAGCATACCCTGTGCTTCTGTTTGATTTGGTACTGTTAGTACCTAAGCGCACTTCACTTACCGTATTCCAAGCACCGCACTCGGTGCACTGCCCCTGCCAGCGCATAAAATCTGCACCGCAGTCGGTACAAACATAAGCCGTTTTAACTTTTGCCATAATTTATTTTCTCAAACTAAATGAAAGGCATGGATATTGCTTTTCAATTTGTAACAACGTAGCGTACTACGGATTATAACCCTAAGATGCCAGCATTTTGGCATTTAACCTGACTGAATTATGACGGCAACCGATTTACAACAATATATTGGCGTAATTGACCGCATGAAAAGTTTGCTCAACTCAGCAGACTTCGATCAGGTATTCAGCTTATTAACGTCAGATTTACCAAAATCGAAACAGTTTCTGTTAAAAATGGAACTGAAGCGCATGGCACAGCCATGTAATTATTATATTGATTTGCGCGGTCACGTTGATGCTGATGTTAAACCCTATGACTATATGGGTAAAACACACTATATGGATGACAACGCGGTTAAAATATTTGAAACCGGTCTTAAACAGTACGGCAGCTTTACTCTGGGTTTATATGAAGAAGTACTTAATACCGAAAATAACTTTCGGGTTATGCACCGCAAACAAACCGAAGAGCGTGTACGCAACGCATTAGAGGGCGATGTTGACAATATAGATGGCGATTCAGAACAAGATTCCGAAATACCTGCGTTATATGCCAAGTTAATTAATTTTGGTCAGCACACGGCCCGCCGTGATGAACGCATGCACTTTAGTATTGATGTTGCACTAGAGATCAACGAACAACGTATTTCAGCAAGCACCAGCGACTTATCGGTATCTGGCTGTAAACTAAAGTTACAACAGCCAGTTAAGGCTGATATTGGCCAGCTGGTAAAGTTACATTTTACCGCGTTAGAACAAGAATTTGTGTTGGGTTTAGCCGATGGCGTACTGTATAAAATTATCGATATTGAACAGCAAGCTACAAATAGTTACTGGCGTTTAGAGCGCCAGCAAAGTGAAAACGAAGCGCAATTTGCCGAATTTTTAAAACGCTTTATTAGCGGTAATAAACGGCGCTATAAGGTTAACCTAGACCACGTTAGTCAAAGTTTGCTCAGTAAAGGCTACGAACAATTTTTTGTGCCTCGCACCAGTAGCTTGCCGGTATTTATCGCCGTTAAAAATGGCCAACCAATGCCTTTTTGTGCCTTAACAACAGAATATAACAAACCAGTTTGGCAGTATTTTCTTGATGAGCAACATCAAGCGGTGTTTATCAGTATTCTGAATGTTAAACGGCTTAAAACCATGTTACAAAAAACATCTGTAGAAATGTCGACCATCTTATACAGCTTTACGCATGCGGTTCAGGGCAAACTGTTTTTCTATTCTGCAACCAGTGAAGAGCTAGCTGAGTCTGAACAATTAAAAGAACTATTTCTTGGTTTTGGTGCCAGCAAACTCAGTTGGCGTGTGTTCCATCTTAACTTACAACGCACCCGTGCAGCGCTAGCAGAAATACCAGCCACTATTCCGGAACAAAGCTCAGTTAAGGCGCCAGCGCCGTTAAGTAACTTGATAAAACAGTTTATTCAAGATGTGCGCTACATTGTTAGCCTAAGCGATATAACGGGTAACGAAAATACATTTTGGTACCAAAGTTATCCGGTAGATCAACAACAGTTAAAGCTATTAGCACAATTTGGCCATAAGAAATTAGTTAATCAACCGCCGTGCGAAGCTGTGGCGGTGCAATATGTAAACTTGCGCTCAGAATCACGTTATTTATATAAAACTGCGGTAACAGTAGCTGAACGCGATAGCCCTTTGGCATTTAGCGGTCACAGCCGTGATTTTTCCTCTAAAGGGTTGCAGCTCGAAACCACCTTGCCGGTGCGGTATAAAAAAGGTGATGTCTTACTATTAAGCCTGCCCGATATGCAAAAAATCAGCAATAAATATGCATTGAGTGCATTACCTTACGAAGTAATGGCTGTAAGTAAAAGCCGCACTATTATGAACTTACGCGCGATTGAAGGCAGTGAGCCTCATACCGGAAGATTGTTTTTTCAACAGCTGATTCAAAATAATCGCGCTAAATTAACCTTAGCCGAAGAAAGCCCTAAATATCCTGGTCTAGCTTTAGCCCTGCGCAACCTATACATGAATGCGCACAGCCATTTTACACTTTACGTACATCGCAAGGGCCTTCGTTACGAAATTAGTACCCTCGCTAAAGGCAGCCAAGGTAATAGCTTGCACCAATTGCTGAGCATGTATAGTGGTGATGCGCAGCAATTAGATTTGGCGTTAATTCTACAAAATAACGCAATTAGCCTACACTTTGCACAACAACTAAAACAAATGAAGCGCTTTGATGCTCCTCGTGCTTTTGAGCTATTTATTGTTGTTGACCGCACATCTGCCATGCCCACGCTAGAATGCCGCTACGATTATGAGTTTATCTCCGAGCAAGCTAAACAACAATTTGTGTTAGCCGCAGTACAAAATAGTATTTTGTTTTGCTATAAATTGCTGTTGTCGCGCACCGGCCGCCCCGATACTGAATTTATTGCACCAGAGCTTACTTACATCAGCACTTACGCTATTCATAAAGCTAAGCAACTAGAAGAAGAATTGTGGAGTGTCGCGGGGGTAATAGATGTTATAGATATTTCTGCCGAAATACCTTGGCGCTTCGGTGCATCAACTGAGCAAAGCCAGCAACAAAACGCAAAGCAGCAGGCATTACTAGCTCAATTGCAGCAGCCAGTCACGTAGTTCAACAAAGTGATCGGTTACCGCTAAAGGATGCGTTAACATCGAAATATGATCATAGTTGTGCTGATAACCATTACTGGTTGCTAACAATCTAAAATTTGCCTGAGGTGTGGTTTCTGCAATAAAGGCTTTCACATCATTAGGATGGCCAAGTAAACGATCATTTTTCGCAGCAAAGTGCAGTACTGGTGGCCACTGTAACTGCTGGCTAGCTTGGGCATAGTTAAAGTTATCGCTAAGATCGACAAAGGGTTCACCCTTTATCCAATGCACGGTATCTTGCAAAAACTGGCTTGGTTCATCATCTGCACCAAGTCGTAATGTACGCGCCGGAAAATAATCACATTTTTTACTTAACCAAGGCGCAATCGTGTTCCATATTAGGTTTATTTTTAGATAGCGCTCTAAGCTCTGAACACTGATCACCCGCTTAGAACCGAAACATACAATACCGGCCACCTTTACGGTACTAGCAGGACATCTAGCTAAGCTTGCCATCGCCAATACGCCGCCCCAAGAATGCGCAATCAATATTAACGGTTGTTGCTGCAACTGATAAACATAGTCAATTAACGCCGGTATATCGCGTGTAATCATTTGCTGCTGGCTTTGATTAAAGCCAGTAGAAACATGCGGTTTAGATAAACCTCGGCCAGCAAAATCAGCGCAATACACCATAAAGCCTTGGTCTGCTAGGTAACAACCCAACCCTTTACCAGAATGGCTATAAAAAATACGGCTGTTTTCTATAGCACCGTGCAGCATCAGCACTGGCGCCTGTACTGGTTGATTCGGTAATAAATGGCGAATATGTAATTTATAGGGTGCTAACTCAAGGTATAACGAGCTTTGTTTATGTTTCATACCTAGTCGATTAAATACAATAACTGTAACAATGAGCCATGGCGAATAGCGGCTTTGGCTTGCGCCTGCACCTTAGGTTTAGCGTGAAATGCCACACCTAACGCCGCTACATTTAGCATCGGAATATCATTCGCACCATCGCCAATAGCAATGGTTTGGCTATGGCTAATATTATAAGCCGTGGCCAACTGCTGCACCACACGCGCCTTAGCATTGGCATCAATAATATTGCCAAGCACCTTGCCCGTTAACTTGCCATCAATAATTTCAAGTACGTTAGCAAAGGTTGCCGTTAGCCCCAGTTGCTGCTGCAGTGCGTTGGTGAAATAAGTAAAGCCACCTGAAGCAATAGCCACCTGCCAGCTATGCGCCTTTAAATGCGCTACCAGTTCGGTTAAGCCTGGCATTAACGGTAAGGTAGCTAACACTTGCTGCAGTACTTGCTCTGGCGCGCCTGCAAGTAAGGCTACACGCTCGGTTAGGCTTTGCGTAAAATCTAGCTCACCATTCATCGCGCGCGCGGTCACTGCGGCTACCTGTTCGCCGACCCCCGCCAGTTTGGCAATTTCATCAATACACTCGATGGCAATAGCGGTTGAATCCATATCCATTACCAACAAACCGGGCTGACAAAGTATAGGCCTTACCGGTAAGTAAACTACCTCAATTGCCAAACGAGCAGCCAAGTCGTTAAGCTGTTGTTGCAACTTAAACGTTAACGGTTGCTTTAGTTGCAACTCTAACGCCCCCGTCAGCGCTTTATGGGGTTGATACACTCGACAAGCTAATGTGGCATCGGTTTCAACCACTATTTGCAGCACCTCGGCTAAAGCAGACCAATTTAACTTCGTACCAAATAGCCGTATAACATTAGAGAAGTCACTAACCGTGTTTAGCACAAAGCTGGCCCCCTGTTGCAACGGTAACACATGCTGAGCATGCAGCGCTAAACCTTGCTTTTGCCTCTTTAATTGATAGTTATTACCAGCAGCTAACTGGCCGAAAAGTGGCTCAGTTGACGGTTGTGCAAGACAAACCTGATAGAAGAACGACACGAAAGTACCTATACTTGGTAACACAGCCATGGCATGCTAGCCGCAATTACGCTGTTAACTAGGCGTAATAACGACTAACTTAGCCGGTGTTTTATGGACATTATGCAGAACGATATCGCAATACCCAGCAGCACTTCAAGCACTATTAAGTTAGCGCAAGTTGCTATTTCTATTCTAGGTATTTGGCTGTTGCTGCATTTATGGGTATTAACACAACAACAAGGTAAGCAACTGCTGCAACAACAAAGTAGCCAGCTGATGCGCGAAACTACCGTTGCGTTAGCACACACCGCGGCTTACTTAATTGAACATGACCAGCTAGATGGCCTAGAACAACTAACACAAAACCTCGCAGATAATCCCTATGTGTATGATGTTGTTGTATATGACGCGAACGGTGTGCGTATGAGTTGGTCTGAAAATAGTGCTCCCGCACGTTTACTTTATGCTCCTAGTCAAAAACAACCACTACGGCCGATGGTGCAGCCAATTATTAAAAATCAGCAGCTATTAGGTTACATAAAATTAAGTTTACGCCAGGATACGACGTTAAATGACATTAGTTTGTCGTGGCAACGTTTAATGCAGCAACTGCTGCTAATGCTGATACTGGCCGGTGCTATTGGCTTTTTATTGCGCCGTGGTTTTTCTCGCTTCTCTCGGCAATCAATACGGCTACGTCACCCTAAGTCGTAAAACGTCAACGCTGTTTTGCCACAACTGAGCGGCAATCTGTTCTCGAGGTTCAGAACGTAACTGACAAAGCACGTTAAATACTGCCACTAACTGTGCAGGGGTATTTACCTGCCCTTGAAACCCAGATAACGGCATAGCGGGAGCATCAGTTTCTAACACCAAACAACTAAGCGGTAATTTTCGAATGCTGTTGCGGGTTTTCCCTGCCCGTTCATAAGTAATGGTGCCACCAATACCCAGCTTAAAACCTTGTTCAATAAAGGCATGCGCTTGTTGCTGACTGCCAGAAAATGCATGCAAAATACCACCTTGGTTAAATTGCTGCTGCTTTAACGCTGCCAATAATTGAGGCTGACTTTTTCGATGATGTAAGACCACCGGTTTATTATATCGAGCAGCGACAGCTAATTGAGCACTAAACAGCAGTTGTTGCTGCGCAAAGGTATCGGTAGGTAGCATAAAATCTAGGCCTATCTCGCCCACCGCGCATACTGCGTCGCTATGTTGGCTAAGTAGTAGTTCTAAAGTATCAACTGAGGTCAAGGTATAGCTTGCAGCCCACCACGGGTGAATACCCAGTGCAATATGCCAATAAGGGTGCAACGCCTGTAATTTTAATAAATTAGGCCAAGCTCTCGCTTCAACTGCAGGTATTAATAGCGCAGCAACACCAGCGGCTTGGGCTTGCTGCCATATAGCGTCTTGCGAGCTTGCCAACTCAGGCAAGTCAAGATGACAATGGGTATCAAACAACCGTAGCCGGCTATTTGATTCCGCTGCAGCTACGGACATAACCTTGCGATGTTCCAGCTGCCATCGGCTTGCTTGGTATACATAAAGCGATCATGCAAACGGTGTTCTCCACCTTGCCAAAATTCAATTTTGTGTGGGCGCACCAAAAAGCCGCCCCAAAACGAGGGTAAAGGTATTTCACCCTCTGCAAACTTGTGCTTAATTTCAGCAAATTTTTGCATTAAAGCCAAACGAGTTGATACCGGTCGACTTTGCTCTGACGCCCAAGCCGCCAGTTGGCTTTCTTTGGGTCGTGACAAAAAATATTTCGCTACTTGCGCCGACGACACGCGCTCAGCAGTGCCATAAACAATAACTTGCCGCTCTAACGGATGCCACGGGAAATGCAAACAGACTTTGGGATGAGCCGCAAGCTCAGTGGCTTTACGGCTGCCCAAATTGGTATAAAAGGTAAAACCGTTAGTGTTTACATCTTTAAGTAATACTAAACGTTGCGACGGCTGGCCATCGGTATCAACACTCGCCACGCACATTGCAGTCGGATCAGGCAACTCAGCCGCTATCGCGTCCTTTAGCCATTGCTCAAACTGCGCTATTGGATCAACATTCAGCTTATCTTGCTCAAGTTTATCTTTAGTGTAGCTGCGGCGAATATCATCGATTTTCATCTTTACATACGCTCCATCGTTTCTATACCTAACAATTCTAGCCCCTGCTTAAGCATGCGTGCGGCAAAAATACTAAGCATTAAACGGCTGTCACGTTGCGCCGGTTCAACACCCTCTTTGAGTATTGGGCAGGCTTCATAAAATGTCATATACAGACTTGCCAACTCGTATAGATAATTACAGAGCAAGTTAGGCTGCGCATCTTTAATAACCTGCGCTAATGTTTCTTCAAAGCGAAGTAATTTTACTGCTAGCTGCTTTTCTTGCTCGTCAACCAACAGTACTTTTGCGACAAAGTTGTCGTTGATATCGGCGCGACGTAAAATGCTGCGTACTCGGGTATAAGCATATTGCAGATAAGGTGCGGTAGCACCTTCAAAGCTCAGCATCGCATTCCAACTGAAAATATAATCGCTAGTACGGTTTTTTGATAAGTCAGCAAATTTTACTGCACCGATACCGACTTTACGCGCTACTTCTTCAACTTCTGTATCCGTTAAATCACTGGCTTTTTCTTTCACTACCGCTTTAGCTCGCACTACTGCTTCTTCTAGTAATTCAGCTAACTTAACTGTGCCACCAGTTCTGGTTTTAAAAGGTTTGCCATCTTCGCCCATCATGGTGCCAAACGGGCAATGATCGTAGCTGGTGGCATCGCGCAGGTAGCCCGCTTTACGTGCTACTAGTTCAACTTGTTTAAAGTGTAGCGCTTGACGTGCATCAGTAAAAATAATTATTCGGTCGGCGTTTAATGTGTGGCTACGGTATTGGCAAGCCGCTAAGTCAGTGGTTGAATATAAGAAACCACCACCGGTTTTTTGCACTATAAATGGCGATGGATTACCGTCTTTATCTGCCAGCTCTTGCAAAAACACCACCAACGCGCCCATGCTCTCTTCGGCTAGTGCTTTGGTTTTTAAATCATCGATAATGCCCTGCAACATATCGTTATAAGCACTTTCTGGCTTAATGTCAGCATTAGTTAAAGTAACGTTGAGCTTTTTGTAAAGCTCTTCGCTGTGTTTTACTGAGGTGTCAATAAACAGTTGCCACAGTTTTTTACAGTGTGCATCACCACTTTGTAGCTGCACCACATAATCACGTGATTTATCGGCAAAACCGGCTTCATCGTCAAAACGCTTTTTCGCTTCACGATAAAAGTCTTCTAAATCGGCTAAGGCTACCTGCTCTAAATCTACGCCTGCGGCGAGTTTATCTTCCAAATGCGCAATCAGCATACCAAACTGCGTACCCCAATCGCCCATATGGTTTTGCCGAATAACCTTATCGCCCCAAAACTCAAGCGTGCGCACAACCGCATCACCGATAATGGTGGAGCGTAAATGGCCAACGTGCATCTCTTTGGCTAAATTCGGCGCCGAATAGTCTACTACTACAGTTTGTGGTGTGACGTTGGTACTAACACCTAAGCGAGTATCTATGGCAGCAGTTTCAAGCTCTGCAGCTAACCAAGATTTGGCTAAAGTCACGTTAATAAAACCGGGACCTGCGATCTCAGTTTTTTCGGCAATCCCCTCTAGCGACAAATGCGCTAACAACTGTTCGGCAAGCTGTCGTGGGTTAGTTTTTAATAATTTGGCCGCTGCCATTGCGCCATTAATTTGATAATCACCAAACTCGGGTTTAGTACTTACAGTAACCGCGGCATTAGTATCAGCAGGTAAACCTAAAGCAATAAAAGCCGCTTGAGTTTTTTCCGTTAAAAGGTGCTTAATATTCATCAATCTTACCTGTTAATGTTCACGGGTCTTTAAGAATTTAATCTTCGGATAACGCTCTATAGCCAAATTCAGGTTAACCATGGTTGGCGCAATATAGGTCAGCGTGTCGCCACCATCTAATGACAAATTCTGGCTGGCCTTATTTCTAAATTCATCTAAAGCTTTAGCATCGTCGCTGTATACCCAACGCGCGGTAGACACGTTTACTGACTCATACAAGGCATCAACGTTGTATTCTGATTTTAAGCGATGCACTACTACGTCAAATTGCAGCACACCTACAGCACCAACTATAAGATCATTGTTATCTAATGGCCTAAACACTTGTACCGCGCCCTCTTCAGATAACTGCACTAGGCCTTTTAGCAATTGTTTTTGCTTTAGAGGATCACGCAAGCGAATACGACGAAACAGCTCAGGGGCAAAGTTTGGAATACCAGTAAAATGCATATTTTCACCGGTGGTGAAGGTATCGCCAATTTTTATCGTGCCATGGTTGTGTAAACCAATAATATCGCCAGGGTAAGCTTCATCTAAATGCTCACGATCGCCAGCAACAAAGGTTAACGCTTGCGGGATCAACACATCTTTACCAATACGAACATGGCGCACTTTCATGCCTTTTTCGTACTTGCCCGACACTATGCGTAAAAACGCGACACGGTCACGGTGCTTAGGGTCCATATTTGCTTGAATTTTAAAGATAAAACCAGAAAAACCAGCTTCAGTTGGTTCTACCGTGCGCGTAGTGGTTTGGCGCATCTGTGGTGCTGGTGCCCATTTAGTAAGGCCATCTAGCATATGATCAACACCAAAGTTACCTAACGCAGTACCAAAAAACACCGGCGTTAATTCACCCTTTAAAAACAGCTCTTGATCAAACTCGTGGCTAGCACCCTGCACTAACTCCATTTCATCACGTAGTTGTTGGGCAAAATAACCAATGCGCTTATCTAGTTCAGGGTTATGCAAACCTTTAATGGTATCAACATCTTGAATAGTGTGGCCCATGCCAGACTTATACAAAATGATTTCATCGCGCAGTATGTGATAAACACCTTTAAACTCTTTGCCAGAAGCAATCGGCCAAGTAATAGGAGCGCAAGCAATCTTAAGTACACTTTCTACTTCGTCTAATAAATCAACTGGGTCGCGAATATCACGGTCCATTTTATTCATAAAGGTAATAATCGGCGTATCACGCAGCCGAGTTACTTCCATCAGCTTAATAGTTCGGTCTTCAACACCTTTAGCGCCGTCAATAACCATTAAACAAGAATCGACTGCGGTTAACGTACGATAAGTATCTTCAGAGAAATCTTCGTGGCCGGGCGTATCTAATAAGTTAACTAAACACCCCTCGTAAGGAAATTGCATTACCGAGGTGGTTACTGAAATACCCCGTTCTTTTTCCATTTCCATCCAGTCCGATGTGGCAAACTGGCCCGACTTTTTACCTTTTACGGTTCCGGCTTTTTGAATTAAGTGGCCGAATAACAACACTTTTTCAGTGATGGTTGTTTTACCGGCATCGGGATGCGAAATGATCGCAAAAGTGCGGCGGCTGTTCACTTCTGCTAAAAAAGTATCAGTGCTCATAATATCCAATAGTTTGTTGTCACTTTAGCTGCAGTACCGCAACCTAAGTAGTGAATATGGCTAAAGCCAAGTATTTAATAATGGGGGCGATTATAACAGCTTGAATAGCGCGGGCACAGAGTAGAAATAACAGTGTTTAAATTAGTGCACGATGCATTAACAACGCGTCTTCTGTACCGGTTGCTGCAGTATAGTAGCCTTTTCGTACCCCGTTGATGGCAAAACCAAGATTTTGATAAAGCGCAATAGCGGTAAAGTTAGAGCTGCGCACTTCAAGTAAAGCTTCTGCCGCGCCCTGCGTTTGGCCTTGGCTTAGAAAATGTTGCAGTAAAGCTTTGCCAAAACCTTGCCCTTGTGCTGCTTTTGCCACGCAAATATTAAACAGTTCAACTTGATCAGCCATCAGCTGGGCAATATAAAACCCCAGAATATCATTTTCAGCGTTTAATAATTTAACGTTGAAATAGCTGTTGGTAAAACTGCTAGAAAACGCATATTGCGTCCAAGGGTAAACATTAGCGGCCTGCTCTAATACAACAACAGCAGGGATATCTGCAATAGTAAGCGGTTTAAATATCATCGACAGCACTTAGCAAAGCCCACAAGGCTTTTTTTTGTTCAGGCAATTCTAGCATTGCCAGTGGCGGTGTTAGTAATTGGTTATCTACGAGCAGTGCTTGAGTTAAATCTGCTTGCACCCACCACTGCAACTTATCAGCAAGTAATAGCTCGATATCTTGAGCTAAGGAAAGTGTTAAATCAGGTAAAGATAACTTAGAGCTAGTCGTTTTAGCTGGAGAACTAGAAAAACGTTGATTCAACGCCAAAGGCGCTATTTTTAGTACATCTAGTAAGTGTTTCTGAGCAGAATAAAATTTATTCATAATAAAAAGAAGTGGCAGGGGCGGAGGGATTCGAACCCCCAACCATCGGTTTTGGAGACCGCTGTTCTACCAATTGGAACTACGCCCCTGTTGATGCCGCCATTATACAAAAGCCTGTTCAAAGGTAAAGCAAAAAGCTGCACTAACTCATTCAACTGCATAGAAAACGAGCACCCTGCGTAATTATTAGCTTAGGCTAACATAAGCTCGGCAGTGTTCCCACCGAGCTTACTGATTAATTAGCTACTTTTCTACACTATCTTTGGTTTCACGGTATTTCTCAAACCAATATAGAATATAAGCTGTTTTCGCCATTAAATTACTTGGTCGACTATATATCGAGTGTGAAGCTTCAGGAATTCGCACCATAGCGGTATCAATACCACGCAACTGCAACGCTTGATAGAACTGCTCAGATTCAGAGATAGGGGTACGGTAGTCTGCTTCGCCAGTCATCAGCATAGTGGGTGTTTTAACATTACCGACATAACTAATAGGCGAATACTTTAAGTAATGTTCTGGCTTTTCCCATGGCATGCCAGGGAACCAGTACTGCGAAAAGTAACTATACATATCGGCATTTAACACAAAACTAAACCAGTTGATTACCGGCTTTACCGACACCGCTGCAGCAAAGCGGTCCGTATGGCCAACTGCCCACGCTGTTAACGCGCCACCACCACTACCACCGGTAATAAATAGCTCTTTTTCATTGATAAAGCCCTTAGCTATTACGGCATCGACACCATCCATCAAATCATTAAAATCTGAGCTTGGATAATTATGGTGAATTAAATTAGCAAAATCTTCGCCATAACTCGTGCTACCGCGTGGGTTGGTATATAGCACCACATAGCCCTTAGCGGCCATCAATTGCAGTTCCATACCAAAGTGCGGGCCATACGCTGTATGTGGGCCGCCATGGATCTCTAAAATTAATGGGTACTTTTTGCTGCTATCAAACTGCGGCGGATAAATAATCCAGCCTTGGATCTGACGTTTATCTACTGAGGCGCTGTACCAAAACTCCTCTACTTTGCCGATATCACGCGCAAGTAGTAAATCCGCATTTAACGAGGTTAAGGTTTGCTTTTTACCTTTATGCAGCACCGCCAACTCAGCTGGGTGTTCCGCACTCATCTGGGTATAAGCGACCAAGCCGTTATCCGCTGCCGCAAACTGACCGCCACTATAAGGGCGACTATAAGAACTGCCACCTATATCATTCGCTAACTGTGTACGCTTACCGCTTAGGGCTTGTTCTGCTAGTACGCCTTTACCTTCGTTATCATAAGAAATATACAGTGCTTTGTTATTAGCTAACCACTGAAACTCTTCAATACCGCGGTCTAAGTCCTCGGTTAAATTCCGAATATTACTGCCATCGCTATTCATAACATATAAACGATTTGCTTGATGCGCTAATTTACGATCGTCAAAGCCAACATAAGCAATCAGTTTTCCATCTGGTGATAACAAAGGTTGTGCGTCTGGGCCATCGCGATCAGTTAGTTGCGTGAGTTTTCGATCTGACAAATTAAGTTTAAATAACTCACTATTCATTGGCTTTGATTGCCAATCAGGGTGGCGGTTAGCAGAAAAATATACAGATGCACTATCTTTAGACCAGCTAATGGCACCTGAATGATTAAAATCACCTTCGGTTAACTGTATTGCCGAGCCTCCATCAGCCGACATGATATACAAATGTTGAAAGCCTGATTTTACGTAACCAGCGCCATCAACTCGGTACTGTTTACTATCAATATAGATTGCAGGCTTAGCCCATTCCGCTTTTTCTGGCTTGCCGGATAAGGTTACTGGCGCTTTAGCTGCCTTAGGTGTAAACATACTAAAGGCTAGCCACTTGCCATCTGGTGACCAACTCAAATTACCAGGGCTTTGCTGTAATTGGCCCAATTGTGACGTGCGGCCGCTATCTAACCATTTAACATGAATTTGCCCATTGGCAATAAAGGCCAACCGCTTATTATCGGGGGCCCAACGTGGTGAGCTGGCATTAATATCTTTATCAGTTAACGGTTGCAGTTGTTTACCATCTGCTGAGCTTAACCATAAAGTCATGCGCCGACGGTCAGTTTGTTTATCCATCCAGTTTCGGACAAAAACAACCTGCTCGCCTTTAGCATCGGGCTGGGGATCAGAGACAAACTCGAGCTCGAATACATCTTCGTACTGCAGCGGTGTAGCCGATAGGCCTAAACTGCAAGCACTAACTAATAATGCTGTAGTGAAGCACAGACGGCTTTTTATTATATTTATATTCATCTAGGTGTCCATTTTAGTTATAAACGCCAATGGATACTAACTGAATTACTGCGCCTGACGATAGGCTTGCGTTTAATCGAGGGTAAAAGGAGACAAAACTCTAAATCGCAGACAGTAAAAAAGCCCGACTCATACGAGACGGGCTTTCTTGAATTGGGAGCCTGGCGGTGAACTACTCTCGCATGGCGAATGCCACACTACCATCGTCGCAGCTGCGTTTCACTTCTGAGTTCGGAATGGGATCAGGTGGGTCCACAGCGCTATTGCCACCAGGCAAAAACTTGTAGGGAACACGTTTTAACGCACTGTAGTGCGGCCCGTTAGGGTCAAATCCATGGAAGAATTTGATAAAAACTGTGTTCCGATATTCGGCAATCTGATTAGTAGTTACACACGTATTCTTTCTAAAAACACCTTGGGCGTTGTATGGTTAAGCCACACGGGCAATTAGTATGAGTTAGCTTAACACATCACTGCGCTTCCACACCTCACCTATCAACGTTGTGGTCTTCAACGACCCTTTAGCAGGCTTAAAGCCTGAGGGATGACTCATCTTGTGGCCGGCTTCGCGCTTAGATGCTTTCAGCGCTTATCCGTTCCGAACGTAGCTACCGGGCAATGCCATTGGCATGACAACCCGAACACCAGCGGTTCGTTCACTCCGGTCCTCTCGTACTAGGAGCAACTCCACTCAATCATCCAACGCCCACGGCAGATAGGGACCGAACTGTCTCACGACGT
Organism: Rheinheimera sp. D18; assembly: GCF_004345025.1. Taxonomy (GTDB): domain Bacteria; phylum Pseudomonadota; class Gammaproteobacteria; order Enterobacterales; family Alteromonadaceae; genus Alishewanella; species Alishewanella metallidurans. Next base: position 2,293,628 of record NZ_CP037745.1, read on the forward strand.
TCTAAACCCAGCTCGCGTACCACTTTAAATGGCGAACAGCCATACCCTTGGGACCGACTTCAGCCCCAGGATGTGATGAGCCGACATCGAGGTGCCAAACACCGCCGTCGATATGAACTCTTGGGCGGTATCAGCCTGTTATCCCCGGAGTACCTTTTATCCGTTGAGCGATGGCCCTTCCATACAGAACCACCGGATCACTATGACCTACTTTCGTACCTGCTCGACGTGTCTGTCTCGCAGTTAAGCTGGCTTCTACCATTACACTAACCGTACGATGTCCGACCGTACTTAGCCAACCTTCGTGCTCCTCCGTTACGCTTTAGGAGGAGACCGCCCCAGTCAAACTACCCACCAGACACTGTCCGCGACCCCGATCAGGGGCCTACGTTAGAACATCAGACATACAAGGGTGGTATTTCAAGGACGGCTCCATCTGAACTAGCGTTCAAACTTCAAAGCCTCCCACCTATCCTACACATGTAGGGCCAATGTTCAGTGCCAAGCTATAGTAAAGGTTCACGGGGTCTTTCCGTCTAGCCGCGGGTACACGGCATCTTCACCGCGATTTCAATTTCACTGAGTCTCTGCTGGAGACAGCCTGGCCATCATTACACCATTCGTGCAGGTCGGAACTTACCCGACAAGGAATTTCGCTACCTTAGGACCGTTATAGTTACGGCCGCCGTTTACCGGGGCTTCGATCAAGAGCTTCGCTTGCGCTAACCCCATCAATTAACCTTCCGGCACCGGGCAGGTGTCACACCCTATACGTCCTCTTACGAGTTTGCAGAGTGCTGTGTTTTTAATAAACAGTTGCAGCCAGCTGGTCACTGCGACTCTTCGCTGCTTACGGAGCAAGTCCTTAACAGCAAAGAGCGTACCTTCTCCCGAAGTTACGGTACTATTTTGCCTAGTTCCTTCAGCAGAGTTCTCTCAAGCGCCTTGGTATGCTCTACCTGACCACCTGTGTCGGTTTCGGGTACGATCACCAATACCTGAAGCTTAGAGGTTTTTCCTGGAAGCATAGCGTCAACAACTTCGTGTCCTTAGACACTCGTCTCGTATCTCAGCCTTAAGAAACCGGATTTGCCTAGTCTCTCAGCCTACTTACTTTCACGCGGACTACCAACGCCGCGCTTGCCTAGCTTTCTCCGTCACCCCATCGCAGTATTGGTCGGTACGGGAATATTAACCCGTTTCCCATCGACTACGCTTTTCAGCCTCGCCTTAGGGGTCGACTCACCCTACCCTGATTAGCATGGGATAGGAACCCTTGGTCTTTCGGCGGGGAAGTTTTTCACTCCCCTTATCGTTACTCATGTCAGCATTCGCACTTCTGATACCTCCAGCAAACCTCCCGGTCTACCTTCAACGGCTTACAGAACGCTCCTCTACCACTTGTGCAAGCACAAGTCCGCAGCTTCGGTGAATGATTTAGCCCCGTTACATCTTCCGCGCAGGCCGACTCGACTAGTGAGCTATTACGCTTTCTTTAAAGAATGGCTGCTTCTAAGCCAACCTCCTAGCTGTCTATGCCTTCCCACATCGTTTTCCACTTAATCATTACTTTGGGACCTTAGCTGGCGGTCTGGGTTGTTTCCCTTTCCACGACGGACGTTAGCACCCGCCGTGTGTCTCCCGAGTAGTACTCATTGGTATTCGGAGTTTGCATGGGGTTGGTAAGTCGGGATGACCCCCTAGCCCAAACAGTGCTCTACCCCCAATGGTATTCGCTCGAGGCGCTACCTAAATAGCTTTCGAGGAGAACCAGATATCTCCGAGCTTGATTAGCCTTTCACTCCGATCCACAAGTCATCCCCTAATTTTTCAACATTAGTGGGTTCGGTCCTCCAGTTAGTGTTACCCAACCTTCAACCTGCTCATGGATAGATCGCCCGGTTTCGGGTCTACACCCTGCAACTATTCGCCCAGTTAAGACTCGGTTTCCCTACGGCTCCCCTATTCGGTTAACCTTGCTACAGAATGTAAGTCGCTGACCCATTATACAAAAGGTACGCAGTCACACCACGAAGGTGCTCCCACTGCTTGTACGTACACGGTTTCAGGTTCTATTTCACTCCCCTTACAGGGGTTCTTTTCGCCTTTCCCTCACGGTACTGGTTCACTATCGGTCAGTCAGGAGTATTTAGCCTTGGAGGATGGTCCCCCCATGTTCAAACAGGATGTCTCGTGTCCCGTCCTACTCGTTTTCACTATAAAGGTGTTGTCGTGTACGGGGCTATCACCCTGTATCGCTACTCTTTCCAGAGTATTCCACTAACACCAATGTAGCTTAAGGGCTACTCCGCGTTCGCTCGCCGCTACTAACGGAATCTCGGTTGATTTCTTTTCCTCGGGGTACTTAGATGTTTCAGTTCTCCCGGTTTGCCTCGTTACACTATGTATTCATGTAACGATAGTGCATAAATGCACTGGGTTTCCCCATTCGGATATCTGCGGGTCTAACGCCTCTTACCGGCTTCCCACAGCTTTTCGCAGGTTAGTACGTCCTTCATCGCCTCTGACTGCCAAGGCATCCACCGTGTACGCTTATTCACTTAACCATACAACCCCAAGATGTCTTGAAATTATACAGTGTGCTTAAGGTTCACAACGTCTTGCTGGTCTATTTTTCCCGCTGCGTTGTTGCACTTCCTCACTTGCTCAGTCATTAACCGAAGTTAACTCCTTCACGCGTTCGTTGTGCGCCTAGCAACAGTAAAAACATCCTGTGCAATATTTTGCACCTTGTTTTTTTACTACTATCAGCTTGCCAAATTGTTAAAGAGCATTTGAGATTAAACTCAAATCAAATCATTCTGTTTAGAACGCTTTGATTTGAATTTTTTTAGAGTAAATAAAGAATGGTGGAGCCAAGCGGGATCGAACCGCTGACCTCCTGCGTGCAAGGCAGGCGCTCTCCCAGCTGAGCTATGGCCCCAATAAGGATCCAATTAAGGAATTGTGTATCAGACAAGGCACTTTGATACGAAGCATACTAGTGTATGTGAGTATCGAAGTAACGCCGTATGATGCGCAATTTGGTGGGTCTGAGTAGACTCGAACTACCGACCTCACCCTTATCAGGGGTGCGCTCTAACCACCTGAGCTACAGACCCGTTTAACTGGTCTGTTTTATCTATCGCTGCGTTTCACTTCTCTCTCAGTCAGTCATTTACATTAGTAAACTCCTTCCTTCGTTCGGCGTGCGCCTTGCGCTAAATAAAACATCCTGCGTTATTTATTCTCATAAACTTCGCAATAAACTTTATTTGCTCTATCTCTACAATCAATCATCTGTGTGAACACTTACAACTTCTTCACTTTAGGTAAGGAGGTGATCCAACCGCAGGTTCCCCTACGGTTACCTTGTTACGACTTCACCCCAGTCATGAATCACAAAGTGGTAAGCGCCCTCCCGAAGGTTAAGCTACCTACTTCTTTTGCAACCCACTCCCATGGTGTGACGGGCGGTGTGTACAAGGCCCGGGAACGTATTCACCGTGGCATTCTGATCCACGATTACTAGCGATTCCTACTTCACGCAGTCGAGTTGCAGACTGCGATCCGGACTACGATATGCTTTAAGAGATCCGCTCACTGTCGCCAGCTTGCCTCCCTCTGTACATACCATTGTAGCACGTGTGTAGCCCTACTCGTAAGGGCCATGATGACTTGACGTCGTCCCCACCTTCCTCCGGTTTATCACCGGCAGTCTCCCTAGAGTTCCCACCATTACGTGCTGGCAACTAAGGATAAGGGTTGCGCTCGTTGCGGGACTTAACCCAACATTTCACAACACGAGCTGACGACAGCCATGCAGCACCTGTCTTACAGTTCCCGAAGGCACTTTCGCATCTCTGCAAAATTCTGTAGATGTCAAGAGTAGGTAAGGTTCTTCGCGTTGCGTCGAATTAAACCACATGCTCCACCGCTTGTGCGGGCCCCCGTCAATTCATTTGAGTTTTAATCTTGCGACCGTACTCCCCAGGCGGTCTACTTAGTGCGTTAGCTGCGCTACTCACGGTACAAGACCACGAACAGCTAGTAGACATCGTTTACGGCGTGGACTACCAGGGTATCTAATCCTGTTTGATCCCCACGCTTTCGCACCTCAGCGTCAGTATTGTGCCAGGGGGCCGCCTTCGCCACTGGTATTCCTCCAAATCTCTACGCATTTCACCGCTACACTTGGAATTCTACCCCCCTCTCACATACTCTAGTCTGCCAGTTTTGAATGCAATTCCCAGGTTGAGCCCGGGGCTTTCACATCCAACTTAACGAACCGCCTACGTGCGCTTTACGCCCAGTAATTCCGATTAACGCTTGCACCCTCCGTATTACCGCGGCTGCTGGCACGGAGTTAGCCGGTGCTTCTTCTGCGAGTAACGTCAAAAATAGCCGCTATTAACGCCTATCCCTTCCTCCTCGCTGAAAGTGCTTTACAACCCTAAGGCCTTCTTCACACACGCGGCATGGCTGGATCAGGCTTGCGCCCATTGTCCAATATTCCCCACTGCTGCCTCCCGTAGGAGTCTGGGCCGTGTCTCAGTCCCAGTGTGGCTGATCATCCTCTCAAACCAGCTAGGGATCGTCGCCTTGGTGAGCCATTACCCCACCAACTAGCTAATCCCATATAGGTGCATCCGATAGCATGTGGCCCGAAGGTCCCACACTTTGGTCCGTAGACATTATGCGGTATTAACAGCCGTTTCCAACTGGTATCCCCCTCTATCGGGCAGCTCCCTATACATTACTCACCCGTCCGCCGCTAGGTCCGAAAACCCCGCTCGACTTGCATGTGTTAGGCCTGCCGCCAGCGTTCAATCTGAGCCATGATCAAACTCTTCTATTAAAGTTCTTTCCGCCACCAAAGTGGCGCTCAGTCTTACTGACTTAAAACATATTTCTATGTAAGTCACTCAACCGATGTATTTCATTTTTGTGAAATCCATCATAAGTGCCCACACAGATGATTGATTGCGAATTGTTAAAGAGCGTGCTTCTGCTTAAGAAGCGGGAGGCGTATGTTACACTTCCCAGTTTTTAAGTCAAGCGTGACGATGATTCTTTATCAAAAACACTCGTCAGGCTTAACTTACTCTCTCATTTCACCGCGTTAGTTACCACCGTGAAGCGAGGGCGCCATTTTAGAGATTTAAGCCCTAGTGTCAAGCGTCTTTTTAAAAGATTTTTGACTCTATTTCTAAAACCCCTCGGAGAGTGCGCTAGCGCTGCACCCCGTGGCATGGCGCGCATTATAGGGGGTTTTAATTGTCGTGCAAGCGGTTATTTCAGAAATATGACAGTTTATGAATCGTTCGCAGAAAAAACCAACAATACGCTATAAAAGTGTACTAAAACTGGCGGTTTTTCTCTCTTTAACCATAACCGCAGCTTTAAGTCGATTTTTGCCATAACTAAAGGCTTTAAGAAATACACTATGCGCTATAGGAATATATTGGCGCTCAGACGCCGATAACCAAGGGATGTCTTCAGTGTCTGGATCATTAATATAAACAAAGTGTTCGTCAACCGCACAAACGACGACCCAATGCGGCGCTTTGCTTTTATCAAACTGCCAGGTACTTATAAGTACCACCAGCAGCGCATCGTTCTGCAACAATTGCTTTATCTTACTGATGTTAAGATCTGCGCTATGCACCGCAATATTGCTTTGTGCGACCTTCTCGCAATAAGAATCGTGTACTCGTTGTAAAATATTTTTTTTGACCTCACTACGAACCGTGTCGGTAAAAAGCACTCCTTCTTTATTAAGAAAGATTTCTACATCAAAGCCACGATGATAAGCAGCAAGAGCTAAACCGCGAGGGCCACAACCACCATGACCTGATGTCATAAAAATAGTGGTCGCTTCGCGCCAGATATCAATTTCTAAAGACGCCGGCGCGTATTGGTTCGGCTGAAAATAGTTAAACACCATAAGTAAGCAAGCTGGGCCACAAGTAAAAGGGGTGGTTTGCGCTATATAAGGTACTTGGCGCTTTACTGAGTCGGTATCAAACTGGATGATCTGCTTTTGCATACAGATAGCATCTGAGTGATCTTCGTAAAAGTCATGCTTTAGCGCAAACTCATGATAGTGTAGTTTGTGATATAGCCTAATCGCGGCAGCATTATCGTAGCGCACCTCAAGACGCAGTAATACGCAGTTCCGTTCAGCAGCAACACGTTCGGCATGTTGCATTAAAAACTCAGCAATGCCTTGCTTGCGAAAACGGGCATCTACTGCCAGAGAATACAACCGAGCTAAACTGGTGCCTCTGCGATAGATCAGTAAAAAATAGCCGGCAAGGTGGCCATCTTGTTCAGCTAGAAATAAGTCACTTCGTTTATCTTTAATAAAACGCCGAAAACTACGAACACTCACACGGTCAGTATCGAAGCAACTTTGCTCTAACGCAAATAAAGCTGGCACGTCTTCAAGTTCAGCACTTCTGATATCTAAGTCGGTCGATTTGTCGTTTAATGCCATTATTGCTTCCGTTATTGCCTTTGGCTGATTTTTAACTACGTTTAGGATAACAACAGCTTAAGAAATGAAAAGCCAACAAAAAATTTAACTTTTGTAGTACAGGTTTCTTCACTGTACAGTTTTAGACTAACACGACATGCTTTAACAAAGTACTGGGAGTAATAATGGCTAAACTAATAATCGTTGTTGATAAAGCTCAAGATTGGGCACCGTTTTATCAATACGATGGCGTAATGACGTTACCAAATTATTTAAAATGGTCGGCAACCAATAAACAACGTACTCGTGTGATTAACTTATGCCGGCAAGCTCAATATTTAGGCACTGGCTACTACTGCTCATTATTAGCTGAAGCGCGAGGCCATAACGTAATGCCATCAGTACGTGCATTTAATAAGTTTAACCGCCATGAAATTGCCGACATTGCTGATGATGTTCCGATAACGCTACTTAATCAGCTAAATAAAGCATTAATTGATGAAACCAGCACTCAACTAACGTTTAACATTTATTTTGGTGAAACCGAGCTTAAAGCATTAAAGAAAGTAGCTACTTATTTGTTTGAAGCATTTCCGGTACCAATATTAAGGGTTGAGCTGCAGAAGAAAAAAACCTGGCATGTAAAAACCTTAAAAATTGGCAGTGTGCATAAGCTGTCTGAATCAGAGCAAGGCTTGTTCGGTAATATATTAGAGCGCTACAGTCATAAAATTTGGCGGGTAGAGCCGGCCAATAAAAAGTTTAAGTATGATTTAGCGGTACTGATTGATGCTAAGGAGAAATTCCCACCCTGCACGCCTAAAGCACTAGAGCTATTTGTTAAGGCTGCTAAGCGTGCAGCTATGGATGTAGAACATATAGGTGCCAAAGATATACATCGTTTGGCTGAATTTGATGGCTTATTTATTCGTGAAACTACCGCAGTTAACCATCACACCTTTCATATGGCATTAAAAGCCGAGCGCGAAGGCTTAGCCGTGATTGACGACCCGAACTCTATTTTGCGCTGTGGTAATAAAGTGTATTTACATACCCTATTCGAGCAGCACAAGGTGCCAATGCCAGATGGCGTTATGCTGTTTAAACAGGATGATGACAGCCTGGTAAAAGCAGCAGACACTTTGGGCTTACCCTTAGTATTAAAAATACCCGATGGCAGCTTTTCGCGCGGTGTCGTTAAAGTAAAAACCTTAAGCGAACTAAAAACACAATTGTCTGCGTTGTTTGAGCAAAGCGCAATTATTCTGGCACAACGTTATACCTTTACCGAATATGATTGGCGTATTGGCGTACTTAACGGCCAAGCTATTTTTGCTTGTAAATATTTTATGGCACGTAACCACTGGCAGATATACAAACATGGTACGGCAAAAACAGAAAGTGGCGGCTTTAGTACTTGCGCAGTGGCCGACGTACCAAGTCATGTTGTGCAAGCGGCATTGCAAGCCTGTGCGCCAATTGGTGATAGCTTATATGGCGTTGACGTGAAACAAGATGGCGATAAAGTTTACGTGATTGAAGTAAACGATAACCCCAACATTGACGATGGCGTAGAAGATTTGCATTTAGGCAACAAACTATATGATCTGATCGTTAGTGATTTTATTCGTCGAATAGAATTAAAACGTTAACCGTCAACCTCAGCCAATTTTAGGCACAAAAAAACCGGCGTAAGCCGGTTAATTTGGTGCAGATGGAGAGACTCGAACTCTCACGCTTTTGGGCACAAACACCTGAAGCTTGCGTGTCTACCAATTCCACCACATCTGCGTTATGTTTCACGCTAGTGCGTTTAACATGGCGTGCAGTATAGCGATAAATAGCATCGCGTCAATAAACAAGTATTAAAATATTACGGCTTTTTTATCAAGCCTATTTCCTCCAAACGCTGCATTAAGTAATCATTTGAATTAATCGCTTGTGGATAGCGATTAGGTTGCTGTTCGTTAATACAGGTTTTTAATGTGTCGATAATGTAATCTGGATTTGGATGCATAAAAAACGGAATAGAATAACGAGGTTCACTCGCAGCTATGCCTGCAGGATTCACAACCCGATGTGTAGTCGATGGTAATAGATGATTAGTTAACCGCTGCAACATATCGCCTATGTTGACCACAATGGTGCCTTCTATAGTGGTAACAGGTAACCAGCTACCATCACGACGCAGTATTTCTAAACCTGCTTCGTTTGAACCAACTAATAGCGTTATTAGATTTATGTCTTCATGTTGTCCGGCACGAATAGACTGAGTTGCAGTGTCTTTAATTGGCGGATAGTGGATCGCGCGTAAAATAGAATTGCCATAATGCACCTTATCAGCAAAGTAGTTTTGCTGTTGCCCTAAATACAAAGCTAAAGCTTCAAGCACCGTATTACCTAACTGCTCAAGTGCCGTGTAAAGTGCATAAGTCGCCGCTTTAAAACCAGCAACCTCAGTTGGCCACACATTAGGATATAAACTCGGATGGGGTGCTGGACCGGATAGCTCTCGACCAACATGCCAAAACTCTTTTAAATCCGGATGCTTGCTGTCCTTAGCCTTCTCTACACCCACTGCAGTATAACCGCGCGCGCCGCCCTGCCCGGGGGTATGGTATTTAGCTTTAACATCAGTTGGTAAAGCAAAAAACTGTTTAATTGCTTGATATGTATTCTCTACCACAGCATCTGGAATACCGTGACCACTAATGCCACAAAATCCAAATTCAGTGTAGGCCTTGCCAATTTCGGCAACAAAGTTATCTTTGTCGGTGGCAAACCGTCTTATATCTAACGTAGGTACTTGCTGTGTCATATAAAAGACCTGTTTTTTAGCCTAAGTAAAAAAAGAACCCTGCCATAGCAGCGCTCATTAAGTTAGCTAAGGTTGCGGCAAGTAAGGCCTTTAGCCCTAGTGCGGCAATATCAGCTCGACGACTTGGCGCCATACCGCCCAAGCCGCCTAATAAAATAGCAATTGAAGAGAAGTTAGCAAAACCACACAAAGCAATAGTAACAATAACTTGTGTATGTGCGCTTAGCTGCTCTTTCACTTGCACAAAGTCGAGGTATGCGACAAATTCATTAATAACCAATTTTTGGCCAATAAAGCTACCCGCCATACGGGCTTCTTCCCATGACACACCCAAAATAAATGCTAAGGGCTGAAATACGTAACCAAAAATAACTTGCAGAGTTAAACCGTCAACACCAAACCAGCCAGCGATACCACCAATAGCACCATTAACTAAAGCAATTAAACCGATAAAAGCTAATAACATTGCACCAACGTTTAGTGCTAACTGCATACCGCTTGACGCACCGGCTGCGGCGGCATCAATTAAATTAGTATGTTGAGTATCAGTGCCGATTTCATCTAGCTCATTTTTTGGTTGCTCGGTTTCTGGCAAAATCATTTTCGCCATTAAAAACCCACCTGGCGCGGCCATAAAGCTTGCGGCAATAAGGTATTTAAGCTCAATACCTAAACCGGCATAACCCGCCAGCACCGAGCCTGCAACAGAGGCTAAGCCACCTACCATTACAGCAAATAACTCTGAACGGGTCATGGTTGGAATAAAAGGCCGTACGATTAATGGCGCTTCGGTTTGCCCAACAAAAATATTGGCTGCAGCCGACATAGATTCAGGCCGACTAGTACCTAATAGCTTTTGTAACCCACCACCAATAATGCGAATAACCCATGTCATTACGCCAATGTGATACAACACAGCAATAAGCGATGAGAAGAAAATAATAATAGTTAATACATGAACCGCAAAAATAAAGCCCTGCGATTTACGACCAATATCGCCAAATAAGAACTCAATACCCGCCGTGGCATAACTAATAATGTTAGCGACAAAATTTGAAATACTTAACAACACGTCTTGACCAAAGGGCACATACAGTACAAACGCACCAATAGCTAACTGAATAGCAAAAGCACCACCTACTGTGCGCCAGTTAATACGGCTACGGTGCGCAGAAGCAATATAAGCTACTAGCAGAAGGACAACTATGCCCACTAATCCCATCATAATTGGTGTTTCCTAATTATTATTTTTCTGCCAACAGCTGGCGTATTTTTGTTTTAATGATATCAACGGCAATTTGATTTTTTCCGCCACGTGTTACTACCAAGTCTGCATATTGCTTCGATGGTGCTATAAATTCAAAAAAGGCCGGTCGCACTGTCGTTTCATATTGCTCTGTTACAGAGCTTAAACTACGGCCTCTATCTTCTAGATCTCGCTTAATACGCCGCAACAAACAGATATCTAAAGGGGTATCCATAAAAACGGTAATATCAAACTGCGAACGTAACCTAGCATCGGTTAATAGCAATATACCTTCAACTAACACCACCTTAGCAGGTTGTACCGTTATGGTCTCTTCAGTACGGGTATGTGTTTTATAACTGTACTGCGGCATTTTAATGGCTTCGCCACTGCGCAACGCGTGCAAGTGTGACGTTAGTAGCTGATGTTCAAAGGCGGCGGGGTGATCATAGTTGGTAAGTATGCGCTGCTCAAACGATAAGTGACTTTGATCGCGGTAATACGCATCTTCAGACAAAATAGCAATACGTTCGTCGCCAAGTTCGGCCACCAATTCTTGATACACGGTTGAAGCAAAAAGGCTTTTGCCAGACGCCGAAGCACCCGCAATAGCTATAATAGTATTTTTACCCACAGAAACATTCACTTTTGCAGAAATTAGCTGGTGATTATCGCTAATTACCGGCGATTAAGGAATAAAAAAATGCCCGCTTTATGCGGGCATTTGACATAACACAGCAAGCGAAGTTATCAGAACTTGTAACTAACGCCTACTTTAACTCTCCATGTTGACTCTTCTGAATCAAAGATGCTCCAGTTGTTTGTATCTACACCACCAAATACTGGCTCATATATATAGCGACCTTGGCTATCCAAGCCAGCGAAATCTACTATTGAAGAATTTGTGAACTCTTGGCGTAACACTTTACCTTTACTGCTGTCGATCAAGTTCAGCAAATTATTAACTGTAAAGTAGATTACACCTTTATGGCCATCAGCAAACCCAGGAACTTCTTGCTGGAACTGGAAGTCAAGTGCGGATACCCATGGAGATTTTCCTGTGCCTTTTGGCGCGAAACCACCAGCATATTGATCTAAGCCGACAGCAGCAAAGTTAGCCATCAGATCATCATAAGAAATAGTGCTTTCAGGACTAAGGTTTGGATCATTTGCACCAGTTGGGATATAAGGCAAGTATGAGCTTGCACTTGCAAACGACGAAGTCTGATCTCCAAACCCGTAGTCGTTAAACATACCCATTACCCAACTAAAACTGGTGCCAGAGCGTCTCTGGAAGAACAAATTGAACTTAGAAGCATATCCACTGAAGAATTCAGTACTGTAACCAACGGTTAACTTGAAGCTGTGTTCAACTTCGTAGTCAGCAGTTCCAACTAAAGCCTCATTTCTATCACGGACTATATTGAAACGGTAGTTTGACGTCGCTGTTGAAGAAGTGCCCGGGTTACCTTCCTCAATGTCCTGATTTGTGTAAGAAGTATACACACTTAAACCACTATCCCAGTTTTTAGCTAATGATGTTGTCCAAATCCATGCTTTACCGTCAACATCTTCATTAGTTAACAATAGATCATAGTGGCCAGTTGGTGCATCAGCATCACACGGCTCATAGGTATTAACACCCGCGGCTGTTTGGCCACTGACACAGCGGGAAATATCAACCCACTGAGAATTGTCAGTCATCCATTTACGCATCACTTCAGTGTTCCAGTAAAAATCTTCACCAACACCCGGAATATCAAAACGATAGTCTACTGCTAAGCGAGCAATCCAATCAGATGGCATCTTGTAGTTTGGATCAATACTATTTGTATCACCGTCACCTGGGTACATCGCAGCTAAAATTGGTGCTGGAATATTCTTCAGGTCAGCGTTACGTATAGTAGACCGGTTAATTGAACCGTTTGGTTTAAATGTGCGGGTGAAATCTGGGTGCACATTATAAATTTCATCATATTGAGGCTGAACTAAAGAATAGCCATCATTCGAAAATGAGTTTGAAACCCAAACATTTGGTTTGCCACCTGAGAAGCGCCCTACACCGGCACGCACAGTTACATCGTCTGTAGCTGTCCACTTGAAATCAACCCGCGGTAACAAAATGTCTAACCCATCAAGGTTTTCTTGATTGCTAAAACCATAACGCTCAACATAATTTGGATTTAGCGCTGGCTTATCACTCACATTGTAACGCTCATAGCGAAGACCTAAGCCCAGCTCCATCGAGTCATTTAAATACCAGTTATCCTGCACATACAGATTTGTCATGCCCAGGCTAAAATCGGCAGCCGCATCACTAGCTACGTTAGTAAAAGCATTTTCATAAGTAAAACCACTTGCAACTCGGTTTTCAAAATCTGCAATGCTATCAAATGTCCAAGTGCCTAGAGAGTTTCGTACAAAAATATTGAATACATCTAACTTACTGTATTCGCCACCGAATTTAAGCTGGTGGTCACCAAGTAAATAAGTGAATTTTGCACCAATTTTCATATCGCTATTTTGCAACTCATTTGCATGGCGATTAGAGTCTGGACCAAAATTCAGAGTGCCGGTTCCGGTACGGACGTTGATATCACCAAACTCTCTGGTTTTCAACGCTGAAATCGATTCTACATCTTTGTAATTGAAGTAAATTTCGCTGGATAAATCAACTGTCCAGTCTGAGAACAAAGAAAAGCGATACAATTCCATATTCTGGGTATAATCGTACCAGTTTGTATCTAACTGCAGAGTGCTGTTACCGGTGCTTTGGTTGCGCAGGTTATTGCCTTCTGTCAGGTTGTATGTAAACGACGCGCGATGATCGTTATTAATGTTCCAATCCAGCTTCAACAAAAGGTTTTCATTTTCTGTGTCAGATGCTGAATTCCACTCACCGGCGTCTACACCATAAACCCGCTGAGCAATTTCTTTAATTTGATCGTACTGTTCTGAAGTAACACGGCTGTCGTTCGCAGCACCGCTGCCCGCTGGGCCATACTCAACCTGAGTTGGCTCTTTTGATTTTTCGTAGTTTAAGAAGAAAAACAGCTGATCTTTAACAATCGGGCCACCAAGAGCAAAGCTGTAAGTATCACGCTCGAAATCCAGTGGTACATCGCCGCTCACAGGATGCTTGGGAGTACCGGCCCATGAATCGCTCATTTTTTCGTAGCTAAAAGAGCCATGAAATTCATTAGTACCAGATTTAGTTACAGCATTTATACGACCACCGGAAAAACCACCTTCAGAAGCATCAAAAGGCGCAACATCAACAGAAACCTGCTCTACTGCATCTAAAGAGATAGGTGAACGCTGAGTAGGATACCCATTAGTATTCAAGCCGAAGTCATCGTTAACGCCAACACCGTCAATTGAAATACTGTTATATCGTGGATTTGAACCACCAATGCTTAATGGAGCATCAGCACCAGGCAATAAATTCACATAAGGGTTCATCCGCGCAACCTCTTTCAGGTCACGGTTAAACGTAGGCGAGTTGGTAATGTCATCAGCACTGAAATAACTGCTACTACCGTTGTTCGACGTACCAGCGATTGCGGCACCCGTAACAGCAATGCGCTCTACCTGACTGGCTTCTAATTGAGCAGTTAGACGGAAAGCCTCACCCAGAGATAAAAAAACATCATTATACGTTTTGGTACCTTCTGCACTGGTAATCGTAATAACGTAGGGACCGCCAACACGCAAACCTGAGCTAGAAAAGGCACCAGAGCTGTTTGTTGTAGCAACAGAGCGTGTTCCAGAAGGTACGTGAAGAATATCCACCCGGGCATCTTCAGCAACCTGCCCAGCGGCTGTTACCACGTTACCTCGAATAGCAGAAGATGTTTCTTGCGCTACTGCGAGATTGTTCGCACCAATAGCAAGTGTGATAGCAATAGCTAAGTGTTTAATTTTCATATCGTATTTTCACCTGGTAGTTATCGGTTTTAAATCAATTTATTTGTAGACAAACACTGTTTTCAATTTAGTAATGGATAATACTAAAAACATATTACATTTTTATTACATTGATTTGATTTAACAGAACTTTTTGCCTTCGCACTTGTCTAAGGCGATAGTGTTATAATTGTAACATAGCTGGTAAGAGTTGCGCACTGTTCAGGTGAAAAACGCTGAAAAAAACTACAGCCTCAATGTTTTCAAGCCTTTACTGGTTTTTATTGCTCAAGCGCCTTATGCTATTACGGCGTTTTATTACTAAGTTGCCCGAATGAACAAAACCTCTATTACTCTTTATTTAAGTGCGTTAATTAGCCTTGGAGCCTCGTTAAACATGAGCGCCAGTGAAGTTACCTTTGCCACTTTCAATGTTAGCATGGAAGCACAAAATTACCTGCCAAGAGGCGAAAACGGCAGTGCCGCGGTATTGGAACAATTACTACAAACCGACGAGCAACCCCAGATCCGCAATATTGCCCAGATTATTCAATTAGTACGGCCAGATGTGCTGCTACTTAATGAATTTGACTATATTGCTGATAGCGATAAAGGCATAAAAGCTTTTATTACTAACTACTTAAATAAAGATCAGGGCGATGCTAAGGCTATTAATTATCCTTATTTTTACTACAATACGGTTAATACTGGCCAACCTAGCCCTTATGATTTAGATAACGATGGTAAAGCAACGGGCACGGGGGCTGATGCCTGGGGGTTTGGTTTTTACCCTGGCCAATACGGCATGGTGTTGCTGTCTAAGTTTCCAATTGACGTCAATAACGTGCGCACATTTCAGCATTTTAAATGGCGGGACATGCCAAACTTTATGCCAACCAAAAAAGCTGATGGTAGCCCATGGTATAGTAAAGAGGCCTGGCATGAGTTTCCGCTTTCATCTAAAAGCCACTGGGATATTCCGCTAAACATCAATGGTAAAACAGTGCATGTATTAGCCAGTCACCCTACACCGCCAGTATTTGATGGCAAAGAAAACCGTAACGGTATTCGTAACCATGATGAAGTGCGTTTTTGGGTAGATTACCTAACTGCGGGCGAAAACAATTATATTTATGATGATAACGGCAACAAAGGTGGCTTAGCCAATACGGCTAGTTTTGTGCTGTTGGGCGATCAAAATTCATCAGCTGATGGTGAAGGTGATGCGTTAAATAGTGGTATTAGTGCATTGTATAACCATGCCAGAGTGAATAATCAGCTGCCACCGCAAAGTAAAGGCGGCGCAGAGCATACGCCGAATAACGCCAAGGCAGCATTTCATACTGCTGATTGGCGCATGCGGGCTGATTACGTATTACCGTCTAAAGCGGGTTTTGTCTTAAAACAAAGCGGTGTATTTTGGCCAGAAAAAGCAGATGCTTTATATCCGTTGGTAGGATCTCGTGGCGCGAGTTCAGATCATCGTTTGGTATGGGTAAAGTTAGAACTTAGCGCTGAGTAATCAGCGCTTAAGCCTGTTAACTAGATAATTAAAAACGTTTAGTTAAGTTCTGAATATGTACGGTAACCTCTTCACGGTCATGGTACAAATGCTTAGCTTGTAAACGATATTTAATACCAGCATCAATCAAACGCTGCTCCAACTGCTGAAGTATTTCGCTTACGGTTTCATAGCGTTTTTTCATTGGTAATTTAAGGTTAAAAATAGTTTCTTGGCACCAGCCATTAACTAACCAATCACCAATGCGTTCAGCTACGCGTTGTGGCTGCTCTATCATGTCGCAGACTAACCAATAAACATTATTTTTGTGTGGTTCAAATTTAAAACCATCAACCATTAAATGCCGCACCTGACCGGTTTCCATTAGCGATTCTGCCATAGGGCCGTTATCTATCGCTGTTACCATCATGCTGCGTTTTACTAGCTGGTA
The DNA here is from genome assembly GCF_004345025.1 of Rheinheimera sp. D18. Classification (GTDB taxonomy): domain Bacteria; phylum Pseudomonadota; class Gammaproteobacteria; order Enterobacterales; family Alteromonadaceae; genus Alishewanella; species Alishewanella metallidurans. Next base: position 2,310,028 of record NZ_CP037745.1, read on the forward strand.
AGTCCAACCGCCTGGGCTTGCCCCTAAATCTACCGCTCGCATACCGCCAGAAAGACGCTGATCCCACTCTTGCTTAGGTATAAACTGTAAGAAAGCTTCTTCTAATTTTAATGTGCTGCGGCTAGGTGCTTCATTGGGAAATTTAAGCCGCATAATGCCATTTTCTAATGGGCTATTATTTTCAGAGTACGATAACGCCACATAACCTTGCTGCCCTGTTAATAAAAACACATGCAACACAGGCGCACGCTTTTGCTCCTTAGGCAATAAAACACCCGCTTTTCGCAGTGCTTGGCGCAGAGGTACCGTTAATTTACGCGCTAATGTAGAAAGGGTTTTCCCGTCGTTGGTCTCTGGATACTCTACCCTTATTTCACCACAACCACTTAGCTCGGCGGCGAGCACGGCTTCAAGTATCGGAGCAATACGATCTGCAGCAGGTAGCTCTAATAGCTCAGCCTGCAGTAAGCTCCATTGGCGAATAAAAATAAATTGCTCGAAGTCATAATCACGATAAAACTCAGCCAGGCTGTTAGCGTCATAAGCTTCAAAAATAACAAAAGCACTATCGCTGGTTAGCTTGCAGTAACCAAAAACATTGTGTAAACCGGCCTTGTCTTGAATTTCCGCTGCACACTCTTTTTCAAAACCGGCGCGACAATATAGTAACAGTTGTCTCATATTAACTCCGCCGCCAAGCCGTTACCGCAAGTAGCAGCCAGGCAGCTATAAGTAACTGGCCGCCTATAGGCGCCAGCTGCGAATAATAAAACGGCAAGGCAAATACCCCTGCCAGTATAGTCCAAACAAAACACCACAAACCTAGGTGCCATAAAAGCGCCACCAGTTTGGTTAGCTTAGCTTCACTACGTTGCTGGGCTAACACCAACAACGCTAGGGTATGAAATGCGAGTAATGCTAGCGCGCTAACAACACGCGCCGCACTTTGCTCGGTTAAACTGGCCTGCCACAAATGCATTAACAAGGCACTTAAACCAACAACAGACGCACCATAAAGCGCAGTTACACTATTATTTATTTGCCAAAAGTATTTCATCAATTTCCCTGCTACAAAATTGCGCGGCTTGAATAATTAACTGCATGTGGGTGGTACCGCTTTTTACTCTAGGTTTTAAATCATGGTCGCCATCAGTTAACCAATAGATCTCAACATAGTCCCAGTGTTTATCAAGTAATTCGCACGCACTACCAAACACATCGCGCTCGCCTTGGGCAATAAATAATGGGCAGCTTAATCTGGCAAAGTGCTCGGTGCGCCAGCTGTCTTTTTTCGGTGCATGAAACGGATAACCAAAGGCAAATACGCCCTGCACTTTCGCTTGCGCCGTTAGCATACTTGCCACCCGACCGCCCATCGATTTACCGCCAATAAACAGTGGTAAATCATTATTAACCTTCGCTAGTTGTGCAACATACTGCTGCTGCAACGCAGGTAACTTTTCTGGCAAACTACGTTTACCACTATCAAGCATGCGCTGCATATAGGCAAAATTAAAACGCCAAACTTCAATACCCCGTAATGCCAACTGTTCAGCCAGTAGCTGCATAAAATCACTATTCGCTGCCGCGCCTGCGCCGTGTGCTAACAATAAACGCGCTTTAGGTTGCACTGCGTTGTTGATAATAATCTCAGTCAAGCACCACCGCATTAGTAAACTGTTGCTCAGCAAACTCCGCTTGCTCAGCTTCTACCATAGCCACCATCCACTGGCGAAATGCAGTAATTTTACCCAGTTCGGTTTGGCTTTCTCGGCAAACAAGATAATAGGCATCTTTTGAAATTAACACATGGTTAAACGGCACAATTAATCGGCCAGAATTAATATCTGGCCTAGCTAATACGTTATGCGCCAGTGCTACGCCTTGGCCATGAATAGCCGCTTGCAACACCATAGACGAGTGGCTAAAAATAGGCCCTTGGTTAACGTTAAAATGCTTATAGTTTTGCGTTGTAAACCACGCCTTCCAAGCTCGGCGCGAGCCATCATGTAATAAATTATGATGCTGCAAGTCAGTTGGCTCAGACAGCGGTTTACTGCTATTTAACAGCAATGGCGAACATACTGGCAACAAGTACTCTGTATGCAGTTTATCGGCATGTAAATTACGCCATGTTCCGCGGCCGTAATAAATTGCCACGTCAACATCATCGGTAAGCGAACCTTCGTCAAGATCAACCGCCTTAATTCGCACGTCGATATCAGGGCGTTGCTCGCTAAATAAGTTAAGCCGTGGTACTAGCCACTGAATAGCAAAACTCGGCTGTAAACTTACGGTTAAAGAGCCTTTTGCACCACGAGCAAGTAGCTTTTCAGTTGATTCATGTAGCTGTAAAAATATTTCTTTAATATCAAGAAAGTAGCTTTGGCCTTCTTCGGTTAATAATAATGAGCGATTTTTTCGCATAAAAAGTTTCAGGCCAAGATGATCTTCCAGCGCTTTAATTTGATGACTAATAGCAGCTTGCGTAACATACATTTCTTCAGCAGCTTTAGTAAAACTTAAATGCCGCGCGGCAGTTTCAAACGCTTTTAATGCATTAAGCGGGGGCAGACGACGTGCCATAACATCTCATTAGTTATTAAATTTTCTAATCTGAACTATAGACTGACATTAGCAGTTAGCCAGCATAGTATTAAGCTGCTACTACTTTTCTACTGGCTTATAACCTTCAATTTCAACCTCTTCGCCTTTAAATAGAAAAGCTTCCATTTGGCTTTCTAAAAATTGGCGATGCTCTGGATTCATCATGTTTAGTTTTTTTTCATTAATCAGCATTATTTGCTTTGCTTGCCAAAGTGCAAAAGCCTCCTTGCTAATAGAGTTGAAAATTTTCTTGCCAAGATCACCGGGATATAACTGAAAATCTAATCCTGACGCGTCTTTTTTTAAATATTCACAAAATACGGTACGGCTCATAGTTAATTATCCTTTTGCTGCGAGTTTAACGCTATCAATTGTTGAAACAGCTGCTTTGCCGGTGCCGACAAACCAACCTCAGGAATGGCATCTATTGTAAACCAAGTTGGCGCCGATTGCTCCTGTACTGCAGTGGGCTTACTACTCAGTTTTATCAGTAACGGCTGGATCCACAGATGAAAATGACTAAACGTATGGCGAAAACCTGCTAACTCGTGGCTATGTTCTAATTGTAAGCCTTGTTGCAATATAAAGTGCGCACGTTCAGCACCTGAGCTAAATTCAAGAAAGCCAAATAAACCTCCCCACAGGCCAGATGCTGCACGTTGCAGTAATTGAACGCTATTATCATGTTGCACTAATAACCAAAAACTCTGTTTTTCTGGTAGCGTTTTTTTGGCTTTTTTACCTGGATATTGTGTTTGTTCACCAGTTAATGCTGCAGCGCAGCGCAACTTCAGCGGGCACGCCGCACAGTTTGGCTTACTGCGGCTACATAGGCTAGCGCCTAAATCCATCATCGCTTGATTAAACTCAGTCACATTTTGCTGTGGTGTAACTTGTTCAGCCAATTGCCACAGTTGTTGCTCTACCGCTTTTTGCCCAGGCCAACCCGCTACAGCTGAAAACCGCGCCAATACGCGCTTACAGTTGCCATCTAAGATAGCAAAATGCTGACCAAGCGCTAACGACAATATAGCGCCTGCAGTTGATCGCCCAATACCCGGCAGGGCCAAAACCTGAGTAAAATCTGTCGGGAATTCGCCCTGATAATCAGTAACAATTTGTTGGGCGGCCTTATGTAAATTTCGCGCTCTAGCGTAATAACCAAGGCCAGTCCACAAGTGTAATACGTCATCTAACGGTGCAGCGGCTAAGGTACGAATATCAGGAAACTGACTGATAAAGCGCTCAAAGTAAGGAATAACGGTGGCAACTTGTGTTTGTTGCAACATCACTTCACTTAACCAGGTTTTATAAGGGCTTTTATCTAACTGCCATGGCAAAGTTTTACGTCCATGCTGCTGATACCAGCTAACCAACTGATTTGAAAACCAAACTGAGTCCTGTTGCTGCAACGTAATTAGCCTATTATTGAACATTGCGCGCAGTATAAGCAGCATAGAATTGCTTGCCAACCATAATCGCAGTTGAGCAAAGCTCGCAATACAAGGATAATGCCGGCCATTGATGATTATGCGGAGCAACACATGACAGATAGTACCCAGCAGCAAGACGAAAAGGCGGACAGCAATACCTATATGCGAAAGATCCGCTCTTTTGTATTGCGCGAAGGCCGCTTAACTAAGGGCCAACAACATGCGCTGGATACCTACTGGGCAGATTACGGTTTAGCTTATCAACCACAAGCGTTAGCACTAGACGACGTGTTTGGTCGCAGTAGTGAAAAGGTGCTAGAAATTGGCTTTGGTATGGGTAAGTCTTTAGTGCAAATGGCTAAAGCCGCACCAGAAAAAGATTTTATTGGTATTGAAGTACACCGCCCAGGCGTAGGTGCTTGTTTATCAGAGGCGGTAAACGAGCAGGTAAAAAACCTAAAAGTATTTGAACACGATGCGGTTGAAGTTTTAGCTAACACTATTGCCGACAATAGCCTAGATACCGTGCAACTGTTTTTTCCAGATCCTTGGCACAAAAAGCGTCATCATAAAAGACGTATTGTGCAAAGTGAATTTGTACAATTATTGCGTAAAAAGCTAAAACCAAACGGTGTTTTTCATATGGCCACAGATTGGCAAAACTATGCTGAACACATGCTTGAAGTAATGCGGACTGCTGAAGGCTTCAGCAATTTATCTAACGATAATACCTATGTAGCACGGCCAGAACATCGGCCACTAACAAAATTTGAGCAACGTGGTCAGCGTCTTGGTCATGGTGTGTGGGATTTGATGTTTAAGAAGGAAAGCTAGATGCTAACCACCGCCAGCCAGCTGGTTTTACGCAATATAAATGATTTAAGCGGTAAGGTGTTACTCGTTGAGCCTATGGCAGATAATTTGGCCACTGAATTACTGCATAAGTCAGATACGCTAACCCTCAGTTGCTATAGCACCGATGCGGCAGTAGCAACTTGCTGGGCTCATCCAGAGGTTAGTTTGTATACCGAAGTAAGCCCCAAGTTTAATACTACTTTTGACTCTATAGTGCTGTTTTATCCCAAAAGTAAAGAGCAACTAGCCTATACGCTTGCTCAGTTAAAAGCGGCAATTACTGGCAAAACCGAAGTTTTTGTTACCGGTGACAATAAAGGCGGCATTAAAAGCCTAAGCAGCCATGCAGAAAAACTAGGACTAAATGCCAACAAACTTGATAACGCAAAACACTGCTTATGGTTTTCCTTAAGTGGTAACTTTCAGCAAGTAACCACGACTAACGCAATAAGCTTTAAAGTTGACGCCGCAGGTGAACAGTTAGTAATACACTCATTACCGGGCGTATTTAACCATGGCAAATTAGATATAGGCACGGCCTTATTACTCGATAACCTACCTAAAATGACCAGCGGCAAGGTACTTGACTTCGCCTGTGGCTGTGGCGTAGTGGGTGCCATGTTAAAGCGTAAGCATCCACAAATTGAGTTGTTTTGTTCTGATATCAGCACCTTAGCAGTTAAAGCCACCGAGCTAACCCTAGCCGCCAATAATTTAACTGGCACTGTTGTTGCGGCAGATGGTTTACCTGCCATACCCAAACAGTTTGACTATATTGTTAGTAATCCGCCGTTTCACACTGGCATTAAAACCGACTACAGTATTGTAGAAACCTTTATAGCGCAAAGTGCAGCACGTTTAAGCGGTAATGGCAGTCTTACACTGGTGGCTAATAATCATTTGGCCTATATGGAATTGCTACAACAATCATTTAAACAAGTAGTGGTTAAAGCAAAAGCCAACGGCTTTACTATTTATCAGGCTAGTCAGAAAAGCTAAGGAAGTAACGTGTATAAACTTGCAGCCGTGTTGTTAGTGTGTTTTTTAAGCTCAGCAAACGCGGCTGATAGTTTAGTTTGCGTACAAAATCCTAAGCGCGTAAAAGCGTGTCCGCACTTGGTATATCGGTTGGCGCAACTGCCCGACATGCCCAAACCAGCAGTAATATGTATATGCGTTAGCGATTTTAACGAACTGCTGATTATACCGAAAACTGAGCAAGAACAAATGCGTTTAAATATGAACAAACGGCAGATGCAGGTTGTTTATGGCAATAAGCTTGAGCCAGTGTTGAATATCTTACAGCGGCGCAATTAATCCGCTAACAATACCAAACGCGCACTAAAACTCCCCAAACTCTCTATTTGCTGCGTCAGTAATATTGGCACCAAAAACAACTCCCCTTGCTCAACCCAGTAAATAGCATTTTGTTCAAACTGCTTACCTAGTTTAATTGCCATAGCTTTGTCACACAGCACAATCCAGCTTTTCTCTTTAAAACTAAAATCGGGCGCACTGCCAATAACAGAACGATAAGGCAAGCGCTGCTGGTTAAGGCAAGCTTCAAGTTCTTTATCTCGACGTAAATTTAAATAAGGATGCTCAGTAATTCCACCGGGGTTTTGCGCGCTAATAATCGCAAAATCAATGTTACAACTTAGCGTTTGATGGCAAAGAAAAACACTCGTTTTATAATGTTCCCACAGACTCATAATTGGTCCTAGTACTAACAAGTGTTTCAACTATAAACCGCTTTACTAATTTTTCCAGTGCTGTTTGCTAAATTTCATTAATGTGCATAACATCAGTACTAATCGCTAGCATCAGATGCTAGTCAAATTGGCTGAGATAACTAAATGATTGCAATAGATAAAACCACTTCAATTAAAAGTGCACTGATCTGGGTGATTATGCTTATCTGCAGCCTAACCTTATGTTTAGCAATGATCATATCCACAACACAAGATGTTAAGTTGCAACGTAAAAAATTAGTGGCACAGCTGCAAGGTTATATTAGCATTATTACATTTAACGCCAGAAACAGTATTTTACGAGCGGACACAGACACAGAGGATCATCGCCTTAAATCATTTAAAGCAGTAGATATTCTGCACAACATCCATATTTATAGTAAAGATTTAGAGTCCGACCAACTACGTTTTTTTGCTAGTTATAATCGAGATGGTGTAGGCCCGTTTCCGGTACAATTTAATAGAGTACAACAATTTCTTACGCCCTCTATCAGTAACAACTATGTCGAATTAAGTAAAGCCATCATAAATGACGATAAAATTATTGGCTATGTCTATATCAGAGCCAGTCAGGATGAGTTAAATGACTATATTCAAACTCGTGTTTTACTGGATATACTTATTGCGCTTTGTGCACTGCTTAGTGCTTTTTTTATCAGCTCTCGGTTACAACGTCGCTTCACCAAACCGATCGAAACCTTACTGCAGGTGATGAAAAAAGTATCTAAAGAAAAAGACTATCAAATGCGCGCGCCCAAAGTCTTTATTTATGAATATAATTTACTTAGCCGCGCATTTAACATCATGTTAGACCGCTTTGAACAACAAATTAGTAAACTACAACAAGCAGAGCAAGAAAATAAGCAATTAACCCAAAGCTTAGAGCAAAAAATTACCTTACGTACCGACGCACTTAAAACATCAAACCAAGAGTTGCTTAATACACTAGCCACCTTACATCAGTATCAAAGCCAGATTGTCGAAACTGAAAAAATGGCCAGCTTAGGTCAGATGGTCGCTGGCGTCGCACACGAGGTAAACACGCCGATTGGTTTAGGGGTTACTGCATCAACCTTGCTGCAAGACAAACTAACCGATGTTCAAACAGCGTTTGAAGACAAAAAGCTCACATCATCGCAATTAGCTAAATTTTTAGCAGATAGTAAAGAAAATTTAGCCATTATTTATCGCAACTTAGAGCGTGCGGCTAGCTTAATTTCCAGCTTTAAACAGGTTGCTGTCGATCAATCTAACCAAAACCGACGCCAGTTTAATATGCTGCAATTAATTAACGAGGTGCTGCTTTCACTTAAGCCTAACCTGAAAAAAACTCAGCATCAGGTTGTGGTTAACTGTGCCGCAGAGCTAGTAATAGACAGCAAGCCAGGACCCATTAATCAAATTCTTATAAATTTAATAATGAACAGCCTGATTCATGCTTTTGACAATATTGAACAAGGTGAAATAAACATTGATATAACAGTTACTAACAACAACTGCCAGCTGGTGTATTCTGACAATGGCGTAGGTGTACCAGAATCTATTAAAAAACGTATATTCGACCCCTTTGTTACCACTAAACGCGGGGAAGGCGGCAGTGGCTTAGGTCTACATTTAGTGTACAACCTAGTAACGCAAGCGCTCAACGGTAAAGTTAATATTGAAAGTACTTTAGGCCATGGAATTAGAATTCAAATCGACTTTCCTGTAATTGTTAAAACAAAATAAAACCTACAAATCAGTGCCTTAATTAAATCAATTTTTAATGAAGCTCAAACCCTAATGTTATAAAACGCCAATTGTTAACAAAAAACTTGTTAACAATTGGACCTATGGTTATAATCGTTCATTATTTGACAATTCGACGTCATCTATAAAACAGTAATATGTTATTTAATTAACAAAATTAACATAAGGTTTAACTCCAATGCAAACACCTGTGATTCTTATCGTTGAAGACGAAGAAGTGACCCGTTTAAACCTTGTTAGCCTGTTTCAAGGCGAAGGCTACGATGTCATTGAAGCTGTAAATGGCGAAGAAATGAATCAAAAACTTACCGAAAACAAGGTAAATCTGGTCGTGATGGATATTAACCTGCCAGGCAAAAATGGTTTAATTTTGGCGAGGGAGTTACGCCAAAAAGAGAACATTGCTTTAATTTTCCTGACGGGTCGCGACAGTGAAGTAGATCGCATTTTAGGTTTAGAAATTGGCGCAGATGATTATCTAACCAAACCATTTAACCCACGTGAATTAACTATTCGTGCCCGCAACCTGTTAAGCCGCACTGTGGCACAGCCTGTGGTGGAAGATCACAAGAGTATAGTTAAGTTTAACGGTTGGACGCTGGATGAAAATAGCCGCAATTTAACCTCACCTAAAGGCGTCGCTCGTCGTTTGCCTAAAGGCGAATATCGCGCCTTGCGTTTAATGTTAGACACACCGGGTAAAATCTTTACGCGTGAGCAATTAATTCGTCATATGACTGGCCGTGATTTACGCCCAAATGACCGTACGGTTGACGTTACTATCCGCCGTATCCGTAAGCATTTCGAGTCTGATGTTGAAAGCCCAGAGTTAATTAGCACCATTCACGGCGAAGGCTACCGTTTTGTTGGTAAGCTAGAAAAGTAAACCTTTACGCTTGGTTTATATACTCAGATAGAGCAGCGACATGCTGCTCTGTTTTTAAGTGAAAATCGACCAGTTGCCCCTCTACACCCTGCCAATTTATCGTCTCTTGCTCAAATGTTTTTGCTTGTTGCTGCACCCACAATAATCCAACTGAAGCTGCTGCGCCTTTAAGCTTATGTGCTGCCTCTTGAAAATCATGCTGTTGCCGCTGTACAGCCGTTTCCATTAGTCTATTTATATACCCAGGCAATAACTGCGAAAATAACTGCACGCTACGGCGCATAGCATCCTTGCCCAAAGAGTTTAGGTAATCGTTAAGTATCACCAAATCCAATACTTGTTCACTAGTATCTGCCGACACAACATTAATTTTCTGCAACCTTACCGCGCTAGGTGAAAACAACCGCGCTAACATAGCATCCAATTTTTCAGTATTAATCGGCTTTGCTAGCGCATCATCAATATGGATATTTTGCAGTTGCTGCTCAGCTTTACGCACATTTGCACTTAATACCACTATAGGTAGTGCCGCCAAATGAGGCTCCTGCCGTATGTAGCTCGCTATTTGCTCACCATTCATATCGGGTAACTGCATATCTAGTAAGACTAAATCTAGATCGTCTTCGGTTTCTAGCAGTGCTATTGCATCTTCTCCAGTTTCAGCATGAATTACCGTGTGCCCGCGCTGCTCTAATAAAGCTATGGCTATTTCAGCATTTAATGGCACATCTTCAATCAATAAAATAGTCAGCGCTGGGCATTCTATCTGCTGCTGTTGCTCTGGCTGCTTGATCTCAGTTGGCAGTTCAATACTAAAACAACTCCCCGCTCCTAATTCACTGCTGACACGGATGCTGCCTTGCATCGCTTCCATCAGTGCTCTTGACACCGATAAACCAATACCCGAGCCCATCATGCTTAAACGCCTGCCATCAGAGGCTTTGTAATACATATCAAAAATATGTGTTTGCTCAGTTGCTGCGATACCAATGCCAGTGTCTCGCACCGAGAACTGTAATTTATTACCCGCCGTATCTAGCTGACAACATAAGCTCACACTACCCGCCGCGGTAAACTTAACGGCATTATTTATTAAGTTCCACAATACTTGGCGTAAGCGCGTTGGGTCTAACCATAAATACACATGTAGTGGCCCTTTACAGCTTAAATTGAACTGCAAACCTTTTTGCTGGCAAAGCAACTCAGCAAAGTTCGCGATATCATTAATAAATTGCTCAAAGGAAATAGTTTGGTAAACAATATCAAGATCTTGGCGGTCAATTTTATCTAAGTCGATAATATCGTTGAAAATATTACCTAAGGTTTCAGCACTACTAAAGATAGTGTTAGCCCAGCCATTTTGCTGCAGAGTTAATTTACTTTCTAACAAACGCCGGCTTAAACCAACAATGCCATTCAGCGGCGTTCTAAGCTCGTGGCTTAGCGTAGCAATAAACTTACCCTTATCTTGGTAAGCAGTTTCTAATGCTTGCTCGGCTAGCTTACGTGACGTAATGTCGCGACCAAAACCAAGTAAGCCAATATAACGGTTATGCCGGTCATAAAATGGCACTTTGCGCATTTCAAACCAGATTATTTCGCCATCGTCTTTAACAAACTCCACATCTAACGTCAGTTCAGACAGCTGCATATTAACTTCGTGCTCGGTTAAAATAGCCGACTGCGCACTGTCTTCAGTGTAAAGCTCGGCCGGATAATTGCCAATTAGCTCTATTGCCGACTTACCCATAATAACTTCAAACATTTTATTACAGCTAACAATACGCCCGGTTTCATCGCGGTAGTAAAATAAGTCAGGAGAGCTATCGACAATTGAGCGAATAAGTAAACTTTGCTCTTCTAATTCTATTTGTGCTCTTTTTCGCTCAGAGATTTCTTTACGTAATTCATCAATCGCGCGCCGCTTTGCCTGAAACGCCTTTTTACGTTCTTCTATTTCAAAGTTTAATTGGCGAATATTATCCTGCATGCCTTCATTTAATAAACGTTCTTGACGAGCAGAATCTTCCAAATAAAACAGTGCTGCATCAAGATGAAGCACTAAATAAAATAAAAACGCGATAAAAATGGGGCCAAACACTGCTGCAACTGCGACAGCGCCTTTAACATAGCTCCAATCAACATGATTGCTAATAACTATGCCCAGCACTGCGCTGACAAACACCGCCAATAACAAAAACAAAAGCTGACATAGTAATGCCAGCTTTAATTTACCCAAGTGTTTAATCCAACTTGCGAAGGTTTTAATTTGGGGATGAACTGGGCCTTGCATTAGGGGTTCACCTTATGACGTAAATTTTTAGTTCGCAGGTTGTATATCCAATATCATGTTGCGGTATGAGCAATATTGCAGCTCAGTACCATTTAGACGAAATGCACCTTGGCGAGCATATGACGACGAGTCTTTATATAAACGTGCGGTATAGCCCTGGCCAACACGTACCGTCTTTGCTGTTGCCTGTTGGCTTTGCGTGACGCAAAGCAGATTAGCTAGCTGCCGGTAGTTATCGCGTTCAAACAGGTCGCCAGAGTACAGTAACGGTGTTTGGTTATTATTAGGTGCAAACTTCCACTCAGCAAAACGGGTACGTAAAATCCCATCTTTTATTTCCAGCTTATCGTCGCGAGTTAAGTAATGGGTATTAATCTTACTAAGGTTAATTGCCGCGCCTTCGCCAGAGCTAAGCGTTTTCTCGTTATCGACAATATAAACACCGCCAGCACCTATTACTTCCATTGTTACTTCTGCTGCAGTATCGCTCTGACCAAGCGACACTAATAGTGCAGTTGTTTCATCAATACCAAAGCCAAAACGGGTTTGGCTATCATTTTGTAACCTAATTAATCGCCCTTGACGGCTGCGCTCAGAAAATTGCGTATCAAGCACGCCCCAAGGAAACAAACCTAAGCCACCCTCAGCGGAGTAAGTAAGGTGGTTCTCCGATAAACCATTGGCGCAGCTTTGATCTTTATCACAGCCACTTTGTGGCGCCGCCAAGTCAAAAGCCCCAAACTGCATCGCATTATAGCTATCACCGTTAGTTATCATTGGCGTTCTATGCCCCTGATACCTGCCTCCAGCCATCAGTGCAGTACCAGCATTGCTTGTTGCAACAATAATATTACCATCCGCCAACATGGCTTCAATTTGTTTTAGTTCAGCGGTAGCCGTGCCGTCAGGTTGACGAAACGCTTGTAACGCTAAACTTTGATCACCATCAGTAATGAAAATCGCGTCAGAACGACGAATTTGTTCTACTGCAGCTTGGCTACCTTTTTTGCAGAAAGCCTCTAATTCTTTTGCTAAATCTGGGTAAACTCGACTGCGCTGATATGTACCATGATAAGCCGCTAAGTATTGCGGTAATTGATCACAACTGGCTTTGTTGTCAACTTCGATATGCTGTGCGGCCTGATATGCCGCATTTAACGGAAACCAGCTCACTTCGGCCCCCGCTTCTTCAAATAAATTAGTATAAAAATCTACCGAGGCAAAGGGATCTCGCTCTGCTGCAGTAATCACTAGAATGCGCGGTTTACGCTGTGTTCCAGCTACTTGCTGTGCCAGTTCAATAATTTTATGGTAAATTTCGACGGTAAACGCATCTTTGGTTTTTGCTAAATTTGCATATTCTTTTTGTCGTACGTTAGCACTGTTGCGCCGCGAACTATTTTCAACAGTTGATATCACCTGCAGTTGGTCGAGAACAAAATTGCGCTCACGATCGGTTAAAGCACTATAGTTAACTCGGCCTGACACCCAGATACCGTCTATTTCAATTTCGGCTGAACGCCACAGCCTTAGTAAATCACGTTCAGTTAAACGATCGCCATTTACTTTGCTGCGCACAAATTCAAGCACCGCCAATGTTTGTTGCTGTTCAATCACCCGCTCTTCACCCCAGATTGCATTATTAGCAATACTAGTTAGCTGCTCTGGCAATACCGCAAACATATCTGCAGATTTAGCTGCTGTAGTAAAAGTATCAGCCTCAGCACAATTACGTGGATGCATAGAGCTGCAAACATTCAGTCCTCCGCCAACTAAAACCATAGTGTAGTCAGGAGATTTTTTCGTGTCTTTTACATTTGCTGCAGACGCGGTGCAAGCGAGTAGAGCTGCAGATAAATACAAGCCGAGTATTTTCATTGTTTTCTTTCTTATATTTAGCGCTAATGCGCTTTACTACCAATAAACAAGATAGCAAGCATAAATTTAACTGTGCATAGATTATCCTGTATTGACTTATTTGCCAATTATACCTAGCCGATAAGCTATATTTTATTCATTTTAACTGCAGGTTTACGCGGTTATATCCACTGTTTAAATTCTAATTATTCCCACACGCTAAGTTATCTACTTATTTACGCACGGCGACAACAGCAAAAGTGCATAAAAATACAAATACAGAAAAAACATAGAGATAGAATTGAATTAAAATCATCAATTCTCATCGCGATAAACTAGGTATAAATAGCAAGAATATTGTCAATTCATGTAATTAATTTTCATTTTTTAATAATTTAAGCTTCATAAAAAAGTACTAATATCTGTTGGCCACTATGCTTGACTTATCACTTAAATGCAGATAAACATAGATTACTTACGTTTAGACGGCTAAAAGTATTTAGTATTTCTATACTGTGCAATCGGCTTGAGAAATAATATTTCGTTATTTTATTTCAACCAAAAGCAAAATCGCCATAACGAATAAAAAACCACTTTAACCGCATATTTATACTGAAAGTTTCAAGAGGGATACTTTATGGCGTTGTACCAACACAACCAAGCACGAGAAAATTGTGGTTTTGGTTTAATTACACACTTAGAAGGCGCTGTAAGCCACCGCATAGTAAGAACGGCAATTAGCGGCCTTGATCGCATGCAGCACCGTGGTGGTATCTCCGCCGATGGAAAAACTGGCGATGGCTGCGGTTTGTTAATGCAAAAACCCGACAGTTTTTTTCGCGCTATTGCTCAAGAGCAAGGCTGGCATCTTGCCGAAAAATACGGTGTTGGCATGATTTTTTTTAGCCAAGACCCAGTAAAAGCCGCACTAGCAAAAAATATTATTGAACAAGAAATTGTCAGTGAAACCCTAAGCTTGGTCGCATGGCGTAGCTTGCCAATAGACAGCACGGTGCTTGGCCCTCTAGCGCTTAGCTCTATGCCTAACATGCAGCAGATTATTGTAAATGCGCCACATGGTTGGACAGATCACGATTTAGAGCGCCGATTATTTATGGCGCGGCGGCGTATTGAAAAACAATTGTCTGACGATAGCGACTTTTATATTCCCAGCTTCTCATCACTGGTAACGGTATTTAAAGGCTTAATGATGCCAGCCGATTTACCACGTTATTTTCTCGATTTAGCCGACATTCGAATGGAAACCGCTATTTGCGTGTTTCACCAGCGATTTTCTACCAACACTATGCCACGCTGGCAGTTAGCACAGCCATTTCGCTTTTTGGCACATAATGGCGAAATTAATACCATTACCGGTAATCGGCAATGGGCACGCGCGCGCCAATATAAATTTGCCTCGCCGTTGCTACCTGACTTACAAGATGCCGCGCCCTTTGTTAGTCAAACGGGCTCTGACTCAAGTTCACTAGATAACATGCTAGAGCTGCTCTTAGCCGGCGGGATGGACTTATTTCGTGCGATGCGTTTATTAATGCCTCCAGCTTGGCAAGCTAACCGCGTAATGGATGATAATTTAAAAGCGTTTTACGAATTTAACGCCATGCACATGGAACCCTGGGACGGCCCAGCCGGTATTGTGATGACCAATGGCCAGCATGTTGCGTGTAATCTCGACCGCAACGGTTTGCGCCCGGCCCGCTTTGTTATTACTCGCGACAAGTTAATTACCCTTGCTTCTGAAGTCGGCATTTGGGATTACTCGCCGGATGAAGTAGTAGAAAAAGGCCGCGTTGGCCCAGGCGAAATGCTAGCGGTAGATACGACTACAGGCAAAATTTGGCGCTCAGAACAAATTGATCATAATTTAATGGCAAGGCATCCCTATCGCGATTGGTTAGATAGTAACGTACAACGTTTAATACCTTACGAGCACTATGAAACCGACCTAATTGGTAAACGTGTTTTTACTGACGATGACATGCTGGTGTATCACAAACTGTTTAACTACAGTTATGAAGAAATAGATCAAATCATTACTGTGCTTGCCAAAGATGGCCAAGAAGCCGTTGGTTCCATGGGCGACGACACGCCAATGGCCGTACTTTCGCGTAAGCCGCGCACGTTATACGATTATTTTCGCCAACAGTTTGCCCAAGTAACCAATCCGCCAATTGACCCATTGCGTGAAGCGCACGTGATGTCGTTAGCCACAAGTATTGGCCATGAACATAACGTGTTTAAAGAAACTGCAGGGTATGCACGCCGCATTCAGTTTGAATCGCCAGTGATGATGTATTCCGATCTTAAGCAGTTAAAGCAGGCTGATGCCATACACTACAAACATCACATTTTTTCGCTAAATTTCGACCCAGCGCAGCAACAGTTACAACAAGCGATACAACAGTTATGTGCCGATGTCATTGACGCAGTGCGCCATAACAATGTGGTGCTAGTTATTCTAACAGACCGGCAAATTAAGCCGCATTTATTACCTATTCCGGCAGCTATGGCAGTAGGTGCGGTACAACATGCGCTAGTTGCTGCTCAACTACGCTGCGATTCAAATATTATTATTGAAACCGCATCAGCCCGCGACCCGCACCATTTTGCCGTGTTAATTGGTTTGGGCGCCACCGGCATTTATCCGTTTATGGCTTATGAAACAGTAGAACAATTAGTAGAAAAAAACGTGATTAACTTAACCGCCCGGCAAGCCGTACTAAATTACCGCAAAGGTATAAATAAAGGTTTATACAAAATCATGTCGAAGATGGGCATTTCGACGGTTGCTAGCTATCGTTGCTCTAATTTATTTGAGGCTGTAGGTATAGCCAAAACGGTAATGCAGCTGTGCTTTACCGATATTCCCTCTCGGATTGAAGGCGCAGATTTTACTGATTTTCAGCAAGACAGCCAACAACTAGCCAATATAGCTTGGTTAAAGCGCAAGCCATTAAACCATGGCGGTTTACTAAAATATGTACACGACGGTGAGTACCATGCCTATAACCCCGATGTAGTGCAAACACTACAAAAAGCCGTGCGTTCGGGTAACTATGAACACTATTTAGAATACAGTAAAACGGTAAACGAGCGACCGATCACGCATTTGCGAGACCTATTTAAGCTTCACAGCAAAACCTCAGTACCTCTGGAGCAAGTAGAAACTGAGCAACAGCTTTATGCTCGCTTTGATAGCGCTGCAATGTCTATTGGCGCATTAAGCCCTGAAGCACATGAGGCGCTTGCTATTGCCATGAATCGTTTAGGGGGCCGTTCTAATTCTGGTGAGGGTGGTGAAGATCCGCGCCGGTTTGGCACCGAAAAAAACTCTAAAATAAAGCAAGTCGCCTCAGGCCGTTTTGGGGTAACTCCGCATTACTTAGTTAATGCAGAGGTAATACAAATTAAGGTGGCACAAGGAGCAAAACCGGGTGAAGGCGGCCAATTACCCGGTGAAAAAGTGACTGCTGAAATAGCCCGTTTACGCTATTCAGTACTAGGTGTCACACTTATTTCACCACCGCCACACCACGATATTTATTCTATTGAAGATTTAGCTCAGCTTATTTTCGATTTAAAACAAGTTAACCCGCAGGCACTTATTTCGGTAAAACTGGTGTCTGAACCTGGCATTGGCACCATAGCCGCGGGTGTGGCTAAGGCGTATGCCGACTTAATCACGGTATCCGGTTACGATGGCGGCACCGGCGCCAGCCCTCTGTCGTCGGTAAAATATGCGGGAAGCCCATGGGAGCTGGGCTTAGCTGAAGTGCATCAAGCCTTAGTCGAAAACGGCTTGCGCCATCGAGTGCGCTTACAAGTTGATGGTGGTCTAAAAACGGGGTTAGACGTAGTCAAAGCAGCCATTTTAGGTGCTGAAAGTTTTGGCTTTGGCACAGGCCCAATGGTCGCGCTGGGCTGTAAATTCTTGCGTATTTGCCATTTAAACAACTGTGCTACCGGCGTAGCGACTCAAGATGAAACGTTGCGTCGTGACCATTTCAATGGCTTGCCCGAAATGGTGATGAACTACTTTAAATTTTTAGCGTTTGACGTGCGTAACTTAATGGCAGAACTGGGCGTAACTGAGCTTACCCAACTAATTGGCCGTACCGATTTACTCCGGATTAAAGCCAGCCAAACACCAAAGCAGGCAAAACTTAATCTTACACCAATACTGCAAGCCAGCGCGGTGCAATCTGATAAGCCTTTGTACTGTGTGCAAAACAACGCGCCATTTGACCAAGGCGCGTTAAATCAGCAGCTACTAGCGCATTGCCAACAAATGGTACTGCATAAAACCGGTGGCACACTTAACCTCAGCATTCGCAATACTGACCGCTCGGTAGGCGCAACTCTCTCTGGCTTTATTGCCCGCCAACACGGAAATCAAGGCATGGCAACCGATCCTATTCGAGCACATTTTACCGGCACAGCAGGCCAAAGCTTTGGGGTATGGAATGCCGGCGGTTTGCATATGTCGTTGCAAGGCGATGCCAACGACTACGTGGGTAAAGGTATGACCGGCGGCCAACTTGCTATTTATCCAGATAAGGGCAGCCCATTTGCCAAAAACGGCTTTACCATTGCCGGCAACACCTGCTTATACGGCGCTACCGGTGGCCGTTTATACGCAGCTGGACAAGTAGGCGAACGTTTTGCCGTGCGTAATTCTGGCGCTTTAGCGGTAGTTGAAGGCACTGGCGATAACTGCTGCGAGTACATGACCGGCGGTGTAGTAGTAGTACTTGGCGGGACCGGTGTTAATTTTGGCGCAGGCATGACAGGTGGTTTTGCCTATTTATTAGATGAACAGCAAGATTTAGCACTGCGTTTAAACCCTGAATTAGTTGAAGCGCTAGACGTAAGCATGCCGATATTACAAGAGCACTTACGCAGCTTACTGCACCAACATGTAGAGCAAACAAATAGCGAGAAAGCGCGCAAAATCTTAAACGACTTTAACCACTATTTAAGTCAATTTAAGCTGATAAAACCTAAAACTAGCGATGTAAATACCTTGCTAGGACACCGCGCGCGCTCATCCGCTGAGCTGCGCGTACAAGCAATGTAGGGAGGCGTAATGGCACAAAATGTATACCAGTTTATCGACGTAAAACGGATTGATCCGCCAAAACGCTCACACAGCGAACGCACTATTGAGTTCGTCGAAATTTACCAACCCATGACCAGCACTCAGGTAGCAGGCCAAGCCGATCGCTGCCTAGATTGTGGTAACCCATATTGCGAATGGAAATGCCCAGTACACAATTATATTCCTCAATGGCTAAAGCTGGCTAACGAAGGCAAGATTATTGAAGCCGCCGAACTAGCACATAAAACCAATAGCTTACCAGAGGTATGTGGCAGAGTTTGCCCACAAGATCGCCTATGCGAAGGTGCTTGTACCCTAGATGAAGGTTTTGGCGCTGTAACTATAGGCAGTATCGAAAAATACATTACCGACAAGGCCTTTGAAATGGGCTGGCGACCGGATTTATCTGCCGTAATTAAAACGCAGCACCGCGTTGCGGTAATTGGTGCGGGCCCTGCCGGCTTAGCCTGTGCCGACGTGTTAATTCGCAATGGCGTAACGCCCGTGGTATTTGACCGCTATCCAGAAATAGGCGGCTTACTTACTTTTGGCATACCGCCATTTAAGTTAGAAAAACAAGTATTAACATTACGCCGCAGTATTTTTAGCGAAATGGGCATAGAGTTTCGCTTAAATACCCACGTTGGTATTGATGTAAACTTCGATAGTTTACTAGCTGAATACGATGCGGTATTTTTAGCTTTAGGCACCTATACACCAATGCGAGGCGCCCTGATCAATGAGCAAGCCAACGGCGTATATGAAGCTTTACCATTTTTAATTGGCAATATTAACCAGCTAATGGGTTGGCAAACTGGGCATGACTATATCAATTTAGCTAACAAAACCGTCGTCGTGCTCGGTGGCGGTGATACCGCAATGGACTGTGTGCGCACCGCCATTCGGCAAGGGGCAAAACAAGTTAGTTGTGCTTATCGGCGTGACGAAGCCAATATGCCAGGTTCACGTAAAGAAGTACAAAATGCCCGCGAAGAAGGCGTAACGTTTTTATTTAATTTACAACCCTTAGGCATAGAGCTTAATGACCACGGCCAAGTATACGGCGTAAAAGTAATAACCACCGCATTGGGTAAAGCAGATAGTAAAGGTAGACGCAGCCCACAACCCGTGCCTGGTTCAGAACAAATACTCGCTGCTGATGCAGTAATTATTGCGTTTGGCTTTGCGCCTAGCCCACCGCAGTGGTTAATTGATTTAGGTGTTGAGCTAGATAGCAAAGGCTGTGTTATCGCTAACGAAAAAAGCACCTATGCGATGCAAACCAACCAGCAGAAAATTTTCGCTGGTGGGGACATGGTATTAGGTTCTGATTTAGTGGTTACTGCTATTGCCCAAGGACGTAAAGCCGCAGAGGGGATCTTAGATTACTTACAGGTTTAACCAAAATAATTAGGTTTTACCGAAGCTAAAACTCTACTATAGCTGCAGTCTGTTAACGAGTAGAAACACACAGGATGTCTAGACGGAATGAGCCAAGCAAAACAAATAGCTGAAATTATTCTTAAAGGCTTTCGTCGGCATTTTAATTTATTTCAAGCCATAACCGCTAAAGCTAAACAGCGGTTTGAGCTGGCCGACTGGCGCGCATTTCAGCAAGACAGTTCCGAGCGGATCTCGTTTTACGATCAACGCGTTATTGAAGCCATTGCTCAGCTTGCTACAGCATTACCCTCACAATGTTTAAATGAAACGCTATGGCAGCAAGTTAAGCAGCATTACATCGAGTTTTTAGCCTTTCATCCGCAAGCGGAATTAGCTGAAACCTTTTATAACTCAGTTTTTTGTCAGCTGTTTGAACGCAAGTACTTTCATAATCAAAACATTTTTGTTGAGTCCACCCTCAGCAAGCAACATTTACCGGCACCGATAGCATCGGTATACGACAGTTATTTCCCATCACAAGATGGCTTAAAACAAACGCTGCGCAATATCGTTGCTAGCTTTGGTTTTATTACGCCCTTTATTAACCTTGACCGAGATATCCGCTTAATAGTGAAAAGCTTTGTTACGCAGTCAGCACATGGCGAGCAGCCGGTATATCAAATTCGTTTTGATATATTAAAATCGGTATTTTATCGTAATAAAGCCGCTTATATTGTCGGCCGTGCGGTAACACCTAATGGCCAACAACCCTTTATTATCCCGATACTACACCGCGAAGGTGCAGGCCTATTTATTGATACCTTAGTCACCGATACTAAGCAGATGACCATTATATTTGGTTTTTCGCGCGCGTACTTTATGGTAGCAACACAGGTGCCATCAGCATTAGTGCATTTTTTACGCGAGCTGCTACCACATAAAACCTTAGCCGAGTTATATGCTGCAATAGGATTACACAAACAAGGTAAAACCGAGTTTTACCGTGAATTGCTTAATCATTTGCATAACAGCAATGATCAGTTTGTCGCTGCACCAGGCGTGCGAGGTATGGTAATGATGGTATTTACGTTACCGTCTTTCCCATACGTATTTAAGGTTATTCGCGATAAATTTGCGCCAAGTAAAGAATTTGGCCGCGATACAGTAAAAGCTCGTTATTTACTGGTAAAAAAGCACGACCGAGTTGGCCGCATGGCCGATACTCTTGAATACTCTTATGTCGCCCTACCGAAAAACCGCTTTTCGCCAGAGCTATTAGCGGAACTACAGCAGACTATTGCTGAATCAATGTGTATAGAAGACGACCTAGTTATTATTAAACACCTATACATAGAGCGGCGGATGATTCCGCTTAACTTATACCTAGAACAGGCGTCTTTAGAAGAAAAAACCCACATTATGGACGATTACGGCAAAGCGATTAAAGAGATGATAGGCGCCAATATATTTCCAGGCGACATGCTATTAAAAAACTTTGGCGTAACCCGACATAAGCGCGTGGTGTTTTATGACTACGACGAAGTACAATATATGCTGGATGTAAACTTTAGACGCTTTCCCAAAACCGACAACTATGAAGATGCACTATTTGCCGAAGGCATTGTTTGCGCGGCACCGGGTGATGTATTTCCAGAGCAAATGGCCACCTTTGTGACACCGCAACCACAAATTAAACAGTTGCTGTTTAGCAAGCACCCAGAGCTATTAGACGCGGCTTATTGGCGCGAAAAACAACACAATATTCGCAGCGGTGTGGTAGAAGACATTTTTCCTTATCCCGACAAGATCCGCTTTTATCATCATTACAACGAAACACAAGGTTAACTATGAAAATTTACGTCGATGCGGATGCTTGCCCTGTCGTAATTAAAGACATTATGTTTCGTGCCGCCGAGCGCAAACAAATTCAAACCATTTTAGTGGCTAATCAGCTTATTAAAGTGCCACCTTCGCGCTTTATTTCTGCGCTACAAGTATCACATGGCTTTGATGAGGCCGATAACGAAATTGTCCGCCGCTGTGAGGTAGGTGACTTAGTTATTACCGCCGATATTCCACTAGCCGCTGATGTACTAGCCAAAGGTGGCCATGCGTTAAACCCGCGCGGCGAGCTATACAGCACCGAGACCATTAAACAAAAATTAACCATGCGCGACTTTATGGACACCCTGCGCGGCAGCGGCATACACACCGGCGGTCCACCACCATTAAACCAAAGCGATCGGCAAGCTTTTGCTAATCAATTAGATAAATTACTGCAACAACACAAGCCCGGCTAGCTACACCAAGAGGTAAGCACTTGCTTACTGCTAAAGCTTTGCTTTGCATTTGATATAGGGTCAATAAAACTCAGTGTTTTTGCCAATAACTGCAGCGGCTGGTTAAATTGTAAATCGGTTTTAGGCTGCAGCACTGGGTAATATTTATCATACAAAATGGGCATACCTAGGCTTTGCATATGCAAACGTAATTGATGGGTTTTACCGGTGTGCGGGCTAAGTTGAAATAAACCTAGCTCGCCCTTTTTAGCCATTAATTCGATATCAGATACCGCATTTACCTTACCCGGCACTATCGCATTAATAAAGCGTGGTTGGCTTTTTTCAATACGGTTTTCAATATGCCAGTTACACGGTAACTCTGCTTGTTGCGCTAGTGTAGTTAGCGCGGCTGTGGCCTGATACTGCTTATGTATTTGGCCGTTACTAAATAGCTGGCAGTAAGCCGCTCGGCTTTCCATGTTAAGTGAAAACAAGACTAAGCCTGCGGTTTCGCGGTCTAAACGATGCGCTGGTACCAGATCAGCTAAGCCCAACTGCTGTTGCAACCTGGCAAGCAAGCACTCATTAACATAGTCGCCACCTGGGGTAACGGGCAAAAAGTGCGGTTTATCGACAATTAAAATATGCTGATCTTGATACAGAATATGATGCGCAAACGGAATAACCGGCTCGGTAATTACTTCTCGGTAGTAACATAACCGTTTGCTGGGCGTAAAAGGCGTGTGCTCAGTAATGGCCTCGCCATTAAACCAATGCACCTTGCCGCTGTTTATGCGCGCTCGCCAAACTGCCTCTGGTATATAAGGAAACTGGCTACACAGAAACTGCAGTACGCTATGCCAACCGTTATTTACCGCGGGCAGGGTAATTTCTGAGGCGTTTGTCGCTATAGACACAGTAGGTTTCCATCATAAAATTGCCGCGCAGTGTAGCATAAAAGTCGTTACAATAGCCGCCCATAAAAGGCGGTAGCTTAGTTGTAGCTGCAGTTGCGCCAGCGCTTGGAGATTGCATGTTACACGTTAATTCGGTTTTAGCTTTACGCTCAGAGCAGCTGGCCAAAGCCACTCGCGTATTTAACGCTCGTGGTAGTAAGGTTAAACGCTGTGAATTATGTTTATTACCATTAACCGACTGCATTTGTGCCGCCAAGCCACAGGTAAAAAGTGACAGTGCCTTTTGTTTTATTATGTACACCGGCGAATGCTATAAACCCAGCAATACCGGCCGCATTATTGCCGATGTTATACCTGACAACCATGCCTTTGTTTGGGACAGAACCTGCCCCAATGCCGCAATGTTGGCGCTGTTAAACGATAGCCGCTATGCACCAATTGTGGTATTTCCACAGCAATATGCAGACGCTGAGCGCTGTATAAACTCGCCGCTTGAATTAGACAGCATTAGAGACGGAAAAACACCGCTATTTGTTATGCTTGATGGCACCTGGCGCGAGGCAAAAAAGATGTTTAAAAGTGCCTATTTGGCTAAGTTACCGGTGTTAGGCATTCAGCCTGAGCAGGCCTCAACTTATCAGTTACGCGAGGCCGCGCACTTGCATCAGTTGTGTACCGCAGAAGTGGCAATAGCAATATTAACATTAGCTGAAGATAATGCCGCCGCAGCGGCATTACAGCAGTACTTTAATGAGTTTAGGCGCGCTTATATTGTCGGTAAGCCGCACCTTAATTTAATAGAAGATTAGTTTAGCCAAAACCTAAAGCCTAGTTTGCCGCCGTATCTAACGGTGCAAAGCTCTTTACTAAATCGTCTACGGCTTTCATTTGCATTAAATACTGTTCTAGCTTAGCCAGCGGTAGTGCACAAGGGCCATCGCATTTTGCTAAGTTTGGCTCTGGGTGCGCTTCAAGAAACAAACCGGCTAAGCCCAGCGCCATGCCTGAGCGTGACAACTGCGCCACTTGGGCGCGACGCCCATCAGCTGAGCTTTCACGGCCACCGGGTTTTTGTAGCGCGTGAGTCGCATCAAAGATCACCGGCGCATAGTTTTTCATTTCGTCCATGCCCAGCATGTCTACCACTAAGTTGTTATAGCCAAAGCTGCTACCGCGCTCACACAAAATAACCTGATCATTACCCGCTTCTTTAAATTTAGTAATAATATGGCGCATTTCATGTGCTGCTAAAAACTGTGGTTTTTTAACGTTAATTACCGCACCGGTTTTTGCCATCGCCACCACTAAATCGGTTTGCCGGGCTAAAAACGCCGGTAATTGAATAACATCAACTACCTCAGCTACTGGCGCGGCTTGATATGGCTCATGCACGTCGGTAATTAGCGGTACATTAAAGGTGCGTTTTATTTCTTCAAAAATCTTTAAGCCTTCATCTAAACCTGGGCCACGATAAGAGTGCACAGAAGAGCGATTAGCCTTATCAAAAGAGGCCTTAAAAATATAAGGAATACCCAGCTTAGTGGTTACTTCAACGTAGTGTTCAGCAATGCGCATTGCCAGATCGCGGGATTCAAGCACATTCATGCCACCAAACAACACAAAGGGTAAATGGTTACCCACATTAATAGCGCCAACTTGAATACTTTGTACAGTCATAACTTATCTCTAATCCGTTGCAAGCGTTTAACTTATTATCTCATTACAGAGCAGATAAAAATACCGGCTGCTTGGTTATTGCTACTCGTATAGCTAAGGCTAACCAGCCTAAGGCGCCAAAAAAACATAACCAGCGAATAGCTTTAGTTCGGCCTTTAAACGCCATAACACCTAAGGCAATATAGGCTAATACTGCTAGCAGCTTTTCTGTTAACCAAGGCGTAACAAACGGATACTGCTGCAGGGTTACCATCAACATTACGGCACTTAACAATAAAATTGTATCTATAACGTGCGGGGCTATTTTAAAAAACTTAGTTTGTAAAATAGCCGCGGGCTTTAAATTTAAAACAAAACGTAATAATAAAAAACTGACACTAATCGCTACAATCAGTAAATGAAAATGTTTAAATGCCATGTACATCAACTTTATCCTTATTATAAAAATAGCCAGCATAGGCTGGCAATAAACTACTTTTGTGTATCAGGGTATTTTTGCAATATTGCCTCAAGCTTATCGACTCGTTGCTTAAATATTTCAACCAGTTTCGGTTCAAATTGCTTACCGGATTCTGAGTCAATAAGCGCTAACACTTGCGCTAATGGCCATGCGGTTTTATAACAACGCCGATGCCGCAGCGCATCGTAAACGTCGGCTAAGGCCACAATACGGCCATACAAATGAATATCTGTGCCTTTTTTACCCGCTGGGTACCCGCTACCATCCCATTTTTCATGGTGGTCGCGCGCAATAATGGCGCCAGCCTGAATAATACTGCGTTTTGACCCTTTTAAAATATCGTAGCCGATATTGGCATGGGATTTCATTACTTCCCACTCGTCAGCCTGTAACTTAGCCGGCTTATTTAAAATATGGTCTGGTATACCCACTTTACCGACATCAT
Organism: Rheinheimera sp. D18; assembly: GCF_004345025.1. GTDB lineage: Bacteria > Pseudomonadota > Gammaproteobacteria > Enterobacterales > Alteromonadaceae > Alishewanella > Alishewanella metallidurans. Next base: position 2,335,742 of record NZ_CP037745.1, read on the forward strand.
GTAACGGAGCGGCAAACATCAGTTTTTCAGCCTCGTCTTCCGCTAAGCCATAGGCTTTGGCCAGATCATAACAGATATAGGATACCCGTTTAACATGATTCCCGGTTTCAGTTGAGCGATGCTCAACCGCTTCGCTTAAACGGTAAACAATTTCGTGTTGTGTATCTTCAATTTCGTGCTGCAACTGCACATTTTCATAAGCTATTTGCACGTTTTGTGAAAATAGCTCGATTAATCGCTTTTGGTTTTCGCCAACAACACCGGGCAAGCCCGAGATATAAAGCAGCGAGCCGTGGGTAAACTTACTGGTGCAATAAGCAACTAAATAGTTATCACGGTAGACAATACCTTTTGAATGTAAGGCCTTATCAAAGGCCTCCATCAACTCTGGCGCTAATACGTCTTGTACCGGTTGACCTTCTTTACTTTCAAACTCGCCTTGCCCAGCAAACACGATAAGTTTACGCGGATCAGCCGCATCGCCGGCAATATTACCGGCAACTAATGATGAGCTAACCAATAACGCGTTTTCATCACAGCCTAATATTGAAGTAAGTTGCTGCAACACACCATCAATAAACTGCTCCATTGAATGCGCAGTAAATAAGTCGGTTGAGGCGGTAATAATTTTTTCTAACCCCTGTCGACTTTGCTCGAGTGATAAAATATCGCGGTACGAGCGTAAACTAGACATAATAACGGTAAAGAGTTTCTGTGCGGTTAACTCAGTTTTAGATTTATAATCGTTAATATCGTAGTTAATGATCACTTGGCGTTCGGGGGCTTGGCCAGGTTGTCCAGTGCGTAAAATAATTCTTACCCGCTCGTTACGCAGTTGTTCGCGAATATAACTGGCGACCAGTAAACCGGCATCATCGGTTTCCATTACTACATCTAGTAGGATAACAGCGGCATCGGGGTGTTGTTGGATTAAGGTTTTTGCTTCTGCGCCAGAATAAGCACTATAAAACTCAAGATTTTTACCTTGAAAGATAAAATCATTTAACGCGAGCTTAGTAACGGCATGCACCTCTGGTTCATCATCAACAATCAGAATTTTCCAGCTACCATGCACCAGAGGTTCAACGTAATCAGACTCGTCAGCAAATAAAAAATCATCACTCATCTATTTTCCTTAATACATGTTGGGCTTTAAGGTAATAGTTAAGTTATATGCTGGTTCGACAATTTGGTCAAAGAAAACTGCTAAAAAGCTGAAATTAATCAGCTTTTTTGCCACCGGTAATTCGCCAGTTATCGCCATAGTCTCGTTTTGATTCAACTTGCTGAAAGCCCGCTTGCACGAATAATGCTTGCACCGCCAAGGCTTGATCATAGCCATGTTCTAACCATAACCAGCCACCGCTATTAAGATAGCGGCTAGCTTGAGCAACAATTTTTGTAATATCAGCCATACCGTTATCTGCAGATATTAGTGCGGTTAATGGCTCAAACTTCAACGCGATTAAATGCGGATCTTGCGGTTCAATATAAGGTGGGTTACTAACAATTAAATCAAACTGCTTACCCGCAAGGCGGCTAAACCAGTCACTTTGCAGTATTGTGCAATTATTAATATTAAGTGCATTACGGTTATGCTCTGCTAGCTTAACCGCATCGGCAATATAATCTACTGCAGTGAGTTGCCAGCTTGGCCGGTTATGCGCTAAAGCTAAAGCAATAGCACCGGTACCAGTGCCTAAATCAAGTACAGCAGCGTGCTCTGGTAAAGCAAGTGCTAATGCCTGCTCGACTAAAATTTCGGTATCGGGCCTTGGAATTAACGTTGCAGGTGCCACCTGTAAACGCAGATCAAAAAAATGCCAATAACCAAACAAATAGGCCAGCGGCTGACCAGATAAGCGTTTTGCAAGCAATTCATTGAGCTGGAAGGTTTGTGTTTCAGTTAGCAGCTGTTCTGGGTAACTATATAAATAGCTGTTGCTTACGCCCAGCACATGACATAAGCATAATCGCGCTTCAATGTCAGGCGTTGGGCTAACATGGCTTAGGGCGTGTTGCTGTTGCCTAAGCCATTGCGCTAATGCTAATGGTTGTTGTGGCGTTGCTGACACTAGCGGTTTTCGTCTGCCAGTGCGGCTAACAAATCCGCTTGGTGCTCATGTTTTAGCGGCTCTAATACCTGATCTAAATCCCCTTCCATTACGTCATTTAAGCGGTAAATAGTCAGGTTAATTCGGTGATCAGTTAACCGGCCTTGTGGGAAGTTATAAGTACGAATACGCTCAGAGCGATCGCCACTACCAACTAATGAGCGACGGGTTGACTCTTCAACCAAACGGCGTTTTTCATCTTCAGCCGCTTGAATACGGGACTGCAAGACACTCATGGCCCGAGCACGGTTTTTATGTTGCGACCGTTCGTCCTGACATTCAACAACGATACCGGTTGGTAAGTGAGTAATACGAATGGCTGAATCGGTTCGGTTAACGTGCTGACCACCGGCACCAGAGGCACGATAGGTATCTACTTTCAAATCGGCTGGGTTAATTTCTATTGCTTCATTTTCTGGTATTTCTGGCATAATCGCTACGGTACAAGCGGAAGTGTGCACCCTGCCTTGAGATTCAGTAGCAGGTACGCGCTGTACTCGATGTCCGCCAGATTCAAATTTTAATGTACCGTAAGCGCCTTCGCCTTGTACGCTGGCAATAATTTCTTTATAGCCGCCGTGTTCACCCTCGTTAGCGCTAATAACCTCTAGCTTCCAGCGATTTTTTTCGGCAAAACGGCTATACATGCGAAATACGTCACCAGCAAAAATAGCCGCTTCATCACCACCGGCACCGGCACGAATTTCTAAAAAGCAGCTGTTATTGTCATTAGGATCTTTTGGCAATAACAAAATTTGTAATTCTTGATCCAGTTGTTCAATGCGCTCTTTAGCCGCTTTGTACTCTTCTTGCGCCATTTCACGCATTTCAGGATCACTGTCTTTTTGCATGTCTTCAGCAGATTTTAAATCGCGCTCTGCTTGCTGATAGTCGGCGAATGACTTACTGATATCTTCTAACTGACTATATTCTTTTGACAGTTCACGAAACCGATTTTGATCATTAATTACGCCAGCATCACTTAGTAGTGCTTGCACTTCTTCGTAACGTTCAGATAATCCTTCGAGCTTGCTGTATACCGATTCTTTCATGGGGTTTTATGTGCTCAATTACAGATCTAACAAAGTGTCGATCATGGTTGGTTTACTTAGTTCATCATCCTGACATAACTGTCGGATGGCTTTAGTTGGGCTGTGCATTAACCGATTACTTAGTTTGGTCGACAATTCGGTTAGTACTTTTTCTGCATCTTGCCCTGCTGATAACTGATTTAACGCTTTAGCTAGCAGTTCTGCCCGCACCTGTTCACAGCGCTGACGATAATCGCGTACCCAATCGACACTGCCTTGTAGCGTTAACCATTGAGAAAATTCAGCCACGCCTACCGTTATTATTGAACGAGCCTGCTCTGCCGCTTGCTGTCGATTACTCATATTTTGTTCAACAATAGATTGCAAATCATCTACCGTATATAAATAAGCATCTTCTAACTCTGCAACCTGCTGTTCAATATCGCGTGGTACGGCCAAATCGACTAAAAACATCGGCTTATGCTTACGCTGCTTTAATGCCTGCTCTACCATACCCTTGCCCACTATCGGCAAGGTGCTGGCGGTTGAACTAATAACAATATCGGCTTCAGCCAGCTGAAAGGGCACCTGAGCTAAGGTAATAGCTGCAGCATTAAACTGCTGTGCTAACAGCACCGCCCGCTCATAAGTGCGATTGGCCACCACTAAGCTACCGGCACCTTGCTCTTGCAAGTGTTTGGCAACTAGCTCAATGGTTTCACCGGCGCCAATTAGCAGCACGCGCACTTTGCTTAGGTTACCAAATATTTGCTTAGCTAAACTGACCGCAGCAAAGGCGACAGAAACCGCATTGGCACCAATTTCAGTATCGGTGCGGACTTGTTTTGCTACCGCAAAGGTTTTTTGAAATAAACGCTCAAACAGCGGGTTAACCGTACCTGCATTACGCGCTTGGCTATAAGCTTGCTTAACTTGACCAAAAATTTGTGGTTCGCCAAGTACTAAAGAATCCAGCCCGGAGGCCACTTGCATTAAATGCTCGGCGGCGGCATTGTCTTGATGCAAATACAGGTGAGGTTGCAGCTCGTTGCCATTAACATTATGAAATTGCGCCAACCAAGCAATTACTTGTTCCGCTTGCGCAGTACTACCGCTAAAATACAACTCGGTACGATTACAAGTAGATAAGATAACGGCATCTGAGATACTGGTTAACGTTGTCAGTTCGCGCAGGGCTTCGGGCAACTGCTCAGGCGCAAATGCTACTTGTTCGCGCAGGGCAACCGGTGCCGTTTTATGATTAATGCCTAGTGCGAAAATGGCTATCACCTGTATGATCAAAATTATCAGGGGCGAATTGTACGAAAAAGCCCTAACTAAGAAAAGCACAGTAAAGGACTTTAGTGTGGTCTATTCCATTTTACGCTTAATGTTTGTTCATTTCTTTGTTATTTGGTTAAGCGCTTGCAGTATATTATCACAGCAAACGCCAAGCGAACGGCCACTTAATACTAACCTGCGCGAGCAACAGCTCATGGCTATGCAGCAGTTTACACTACAAGCCAGCGTTGGCATAAAAACGCCAACCGATTCAACAAGCGCTAACTTGCGTTGGCAACAATATAATAATCGTCAATTTCAGGCGAGGTTAAGTAATTTTTTAGGCATCAGCCTATTTGAACTCAGTCAAAGCGAAACAGGTAGTGAAATTCAATTAAAAGGCGAAACCTATCGCGCCGTTGATACCAGTAGTCTGCTACTACAACTATCTGGTTGGTCGATGCCGCTATATGATATGCCGCTGTGGCTGCGAGGTTTACCGGGTAACAACAGCACGAATATTACCAAAGACCAATTTGGCCGAACAACCTCATTCTCGTTAACTGACAGCACAGGCATTGTCTGGCAGTTAGAATACCAGAGTTTTTTTCCTGATAGCCTATCACTGCCCAAACGTTTGATATTAACCAGCAGCGATAACCAAATTAAAATTGTGATCAGGAACTGGCAATGACAACACTGATTTTACCAGCCGTAGCGAAATTAAATTTATTTTTACATATTACTGGCCGACGACCTGACGGTTATCACAATTTACAAACGCTATTTCAGCTACTGGATACCGGCGATACACTTAGTTTTCGTTTACGTGACGACAAGCAAATTCACTTAGCCTGTAATAACCCCGACTTAGTGAACGAACAGAATTTAGTATTACGGGCCGCACGTTTACTTCAAGCCCACAGCAACTGCTTACAAGGCTGTGATATTTATTTAGATAAGCAATTGCCGATGGGTGGTGGTTTAGGTGGCGGCTCGTCTGATGCCGCAACGACCCTTTTAGGGCTAAATAAATTATGGCGGCTTAATTTGTCTTTAGACACATTGGCCGAGCTAGGCCTTAGCTTAGGTGCCGATATCCCCTTGTTTGTTAGGGGTTATACTGCTTTTGCCGAAGGTGTTGGTGAAAAGTTACGGCCAATAGAACTAGAGCAAAAAACCTACTTAATTGTTACACCAGACTGCCATATAAGCACACAACAAGTATTTCAACACCCTGATTTAATTAGAAACTCGTCACAAATACATTATCAGGAACTGTTAACTACCGCTTGGCGCAATGACTGCCAACCCTTGGTCGAACGTCTGTATCCGATTGTTGCAATAACCTTACAGTGGTTGGTAGAATACGCACCGTGTCAAATGACGGGTACTGGCGCTAGTGTGTTCGCCGCATTCCCGGACCAGACCAGTGCTCAACATGCCCTTAAGCAATTACCGCCCTCATGCCGCGGGTTTATTGCCAAGGGCGTCAACCAGTCGCCTGTGTGGGCTGCGTTGGCAGATACCGAATAAGTAACTGCAGCAGTAATATATTGCTGTTTATAGATAAACCGGATTCAACACTGCCCTGAGGATCACACCGTGCCCGACATGAAGGTTTTTGCTGGTAACGCAATACCAGAACTCGCAAGTAAAATAGCCAGCCGTTTGTACATTAAACTTGGAGATGCCGAAGTCGGCCGTTTCAGTGATGGCGAAGTTAGCGTACAAATTAATGAAAATGTACGTGGTTCTGATGTATTTATTATTCAATCTACCTGCGCACCAACCAATGACAACCTAATGGAATTAATCGTTATGGTTGACGCCCTTCGCCGCGCTTCAGCTGGCCGTATTACCGCCGTAATGCCGTATTTTGGTTATGCCCGTCAAGACCGTCGAGTACGTTCTGCCCGTGTGCCTATTACCGCCAAAGTCGTTGCTGATTTTTTATCTAGCGTTGGTGTTGACCGTGTATTAACGGTTGACCTTCATGCAGAACAAATTCAAGGTTTCTTTGATGTGCCGGTTGATAACGTATTTGCCAGCCCAGTATTATTAGATGACATGCGCAAAAAAAGCTTTGTTTCACCTGTAGTAGTATCACCGGATATTGGCGGTGTAGTGCGCGCCCGTGCTATTGCTAAGTTATTAAACGACGCTGATTTAGCCATCATTGATAAGCGCCGTCCTAAAGCTAATATTGCCCAAGTTATGCATATAATTGGTGATGTTAGAGACCGCGATTGCATTATTGTTGATGACATGATCGATACCGGCGGCACCTTATGTAAAGCGGCTGAAGCATTAAAAGAGCAAGGCGCAAAACGCGTATTTGCTTATGCTACACACCCGGTATTTTCAGGTAATGCAGCGCAGAACATTATGAACTCCGTAATCGATGAGCTCATTGTTACTGACACCATTCCGTTAACTGCAGAAATGAAAGCCATACCCAAAGTACGCCAGTTAACGCTAAGCGAAATGCTGGCGGAGTGTATTCGTCGTATTAGCAACGAAGAGTCTATTTCATCGATGTTTGATTAAATTACACTGATTTTCAAAAAGGCGCCTTACGGCGCTTTTTGCATTTAAAAAACCTAATAAAAACAAAAAACACACACCGTCAACATTTATTACAACATCCCACCTCTTCAGCATTACATACAAGCTAACTAGTTGTTTACAAAGGCCTTACATGCTTGGCATGACATTTGCTATTTCGTTGCAGTTAAAAACAACTATGAAAAGGAAAGTTCAGTTATGAAATTAGCAATATTAGCCGCAGCTGCTGGCTTACTGTTAACCACAAGCGTTAACGCGACTATTATTACCGTGTTTGACAGCATCCCGTCAGGCAGCGCATCGTTTGATAACACTGTGCAAGCAGCCGGTGGTGATCTGTACACTGACGTTTGGACTTCAATATCAAGCGGCACTACCTTAGTACGCCCTGGCTATACCGTCACCCGTAATAATGGTGGTTATATTTATGGTAACAGTTACGGCAGCATGTCAGGACAGACTATTGATATTAGCCCAGATTATAATGGTAGTGGCTCTACGGGTACTATTGTTAGCGGTGTAACCTTTCTGTTTGATGAAGCCATCAACTCTTTTGGCTTTGAAGTAGGCGACTGGGCGACCTGTTGCTTTGGCCCAACGACTGACTTATACATCTCGTTTGATGACGGCGCGCCGATCTTAGTTGCATCAGCCGGTCAAGAAAGCGACGGTATGTTCCCAGGTGCCAATGGTTATGACGTATTCGAAATCTTTGTTGCAGCGTTTGACGACTCAGCATCGTTCTCTAAAGTACAATTCTGGGGTAATGGCTCAGGTGAATATCTCGTTATAGGCGGCCAAATTAAATATGGTTTAGTCGACATTGGTAGCTTGCCACCAGAAACGGTGCCAGCTCCGGCTTCTTTTGCCTTAATCAGTTTAGGTTTACTCGGCCTAGGTTTACGCCGTCGTAAACAACAAAAATAATGGCTATTTAGATAGTAATTATTTTGTAAATTAAAAAAGCCCTCAACTGAGGGCTTTTTGCCAAGCACAACTAGCCTTTAAAGCGGTTAAACTCTTGTTCTGCTTGCTCGCGTGACATACCGTAACGCTCTTGCATTTTTCCGCAGAACTTCTCAGCTCTGCCACTTACTTCTTGCAAGTCGTCGTCGGTTAGTTTGCCCCACTTTTCTTTAATAGAGCCCGTCATTTGTTTCCACTTACCTTCTGCAATATCGCTATTCATAAAATATCTCCAATTCAGAATAGTTAGAAAATACAATGCTAAATTAAATGCCAGCATTGCTGGTCAACCTATAAGTAGCAAGACCTATACCAATCAATAAAAGTTAAATACAATCAACAAGATAAATACAATTCATCCGCAACATTCAGCTGTTCAACCTACACAGAGAGTAAATATTACCTACAACTTTGCAATAAGTTCCGACGAGCTATTAACGTCGGCGGCTATTTCATTTGCAGCAATGTTAGGCTGGTGGTAATATGTTGCGCCCTTGAAATAGGGCACTCAACCTGAGACTGGTCGCAAGTCTTGGGACACACTAATTTTTGGAGTACACCATGTCTGATTTAACCTTAAATGCAGAAGTCCGTACTGACGCGGGGAAAGGTGCGAGCCGCCGCCTACGTCACGAAGACAAAGTTCCAGCTATCATCTACGGTGGCAGCAAAGCACCAGTTTCTATCACTTTAGAGCACTCTAAGCTGTTAAAAGCGCAAAGCGACGAAGCTTTCTACACGCACATTTTGACCATTAAAGTGGGCAAAGAAAGTGTTAAAGCTATTGTTAAAGCTATGCAGCGTCACCCATTCAAGCCGAAAATCATGCACGTTGACTTTCAACGCGTTGAAGCTGGCCATGAATTAAAATCGATTATTCCTGTTCATTTAATCAATGAAGATTTAGCAGTGAAGAAAGGTGGTGTAGTTGTTCGTGCCGCTAACGAAATCGAAATTTCTTGCTTACCTAAAGATTTACCAGATGCTATCGAAGTTGATGTAAGCGAGATAGCTATTGGTACTACTGTTCACTTATCTGACTTAAAAGCACCTAAAGGTGTTACTTTTACACAGTTAGCAAAAGGCGAAGGTCATGACCTTGCTGTTGTTTCTGTGAACAAGCCAGGTGGTAAAGCTGTTGCTGAAGAAGATGCTGAAACTGCTGAGTAATGTCTGACAAAACTCAGTCAACAGTGCAGTTGATTGTAGGGCTAGGTAATCCTGGCCCTGAATACAGCCAGACTCGGCACAATGCCGGCGTCTGGTTTGTTCAACAGCTGGCCCATACCTTTAATGCTAGCCTGAAAAACGAACCAAAATTTTTTGGTTATACCGGCAAGTTCATTTGTGCCGGACAAGAATTCAAATTACTTATTCCCTCAACCTTTATGAATCTAAGCGGCAAAGCCGTGTTGGCAATGGCACAGTTTTATAAGCTGACACCTGAGCAAGTTTTGGTTGCTCATGACGAAATGGCGTTAGACCCTGGTGTAGCTAAGTTTAAACTAGGCGGTGGACACGCAGGCCATAACGGCTTACGCGATATTATTTCTCGACTAGGTAATAATCAAAATTTTTATCGCTTGCGTTTAGGTATTGGTCATCCTGGTCATAAAGATAAAGTTACCGGCTATGTTTTGGGCAAAGCCCCTGCCAGTGAACAACAATTGATTGAACAAACTATTGTAGAGGCGGTATCTTGCTTTGATATCTTAGCTAAAGATGGCTTAATCAAAGCACAAAACCGACTACACAGTTTCAAAGCCAGCTAAATAGCTCGGCGCAGTTATTTACAGCACGTAAAGGATACTAATTATGGGTTTCAAATGTGGCATCGTCGGCTTACCTAACGTAGGCAAATCTACCCTGTTTAATGCCTTAACTAAGGCCGGCATTGAAGCTGCAAACTTCCCGTTCTGTACTATTGAACCTAATACCGGTGTGGTGCCGGTGCCAGATCTGCGTTTAGATAAATTAGCTGAAATAGTTAAACCACAACGCGTACTACCAACAACCATGGAGTTTGTTGATATTGCGGGTTTAGTTAAAGGCGCATCTCGTGGTGAAGGTTTAGGTAATAAGTTTTTAGCTAACATTCGCGAAACTGATGCTATTGGCCATGTAGTACGTTGTTTTGATGACGATAATATTATTCACGTTGCCAATAAAATTGATCCAGCTGACGATATAGATACCATCAATATGGAACTGGTATTGTCTGATATGGACAGTGCTGAACGCGCTATTTTTCGCGTGAGTAAAAAAGCCAAAGGCGGTGATAAAGACGCTAAAGCTGAAACCTTGGTATTAGAGAAAGTAAAAGCGCATTTAGAAAAAGGCGAAACCTTACGTCAGCTTGAATTAGACAAAGATGAGCTGGCGTTAATTGCCTATATGAACTTCCTAACCATCAAGCCTACGATGTATATCGCTAACGTAGCCGAAGATGGTTTTGAAAATAACCCTTATTTAGATATTGTGCAGGCTATTGCAGACAAAGAAGGCGCTATTGTTGTGCCGGTATGCGCGGCTATTGAGTCAGAAATTGCGGAATTAGATGACGATGAGCGTGCCGAGTTTATGGCCGACATGGGTTTGGAAGAGCCTGGTTTAAACCGCGTTATCCGCGGTGGTTACTCATTATTAAGTTTACATACCTATTTTACCGCTGGCGTGAAAGAAGTGCGGGCTTGGACTGTGGCTATTGGTGCTACGGCACCACAAGCTGCTGGCGTTATTCATACCGACTTTGAAAAAGGTTTTATTCGTGCAGAAGTCGTTGGTTATGATGACTTTGTGCAGTACAACGGTGAAGCCGGTGCCAAAGAAGCAGGTAAGTGGCGCTTAGAAGGTAAAGATTATATTGTAAAAGATGGCGACGTAATGCATTTCCGCTTTAACGTTTAAATTATTGCTCTGCCAAAAAAGCCGTTATTTACTAATAACGGCTTTTTTATTGTCTGCTAAACCAGCATTTTGCATATAAAAGCGGCAAACGAACCAAAGTTAGTTTTTTAATGCAAAAAAACGGTTGACGCTATGGGGTCAGTTCTGGATAATACGCGCCACTTGCTTAGGTCAAGTAGTTAGTGGCTACATAGCTCAGCTGGTTAGAGCACAGCACTCATAATGCTGGGGTCGCAGGTTCGATTCCCGCTGTAGCCACCACTTAACTAACCTTACCTTGCATGCGGAAGTGGCGAAATTGGTAGACGCACTGGATTTAGGTTCCAGCGCCGCGAGGCGTGAGAGTTCGAGTCTCTCCTTCCGCACCACTCTTAAGTGGTTGCACACAAGTTTTAGTAGGGGCGTAGCCAAGCGGTAAGGCAGCGGGTTTTGATCCCGTCATGCGTTGGTTCGAATCCAGCCGCCCCTGCCATTAATTTTAGTGTTAATGGTTTGATTTAAAACGATTAACATATCCCCCGTTTTGCAGGGGCGTAGCCAAGCGGTAAGGCAGCGGGTTTTGATCCCGTCATGCGTTGGTTCGAATCCAGCCGCCCCTGCCATTAAACATAAAAAAACCAGCCTAGGCTGGTTTTTTGCTTTCTAACACCTTAGTCGCTACCTACAGCGTAACGCGCAACTAAGGTTTTTAGTAAGCGATTCCGTGATACAACGCTAAGCGCCAGCTGACGCAATTTCCGTATTGGCGCTAGCGTATTGCCAAACGCCTGATAGAAACCATCCATTGCACTCATCATTAACAAGTTCGCCGGCTTGCGTTTACGCTGATAGGTTAACAACAATTTAGCCGCGCCAATGTCAGTTTTATTTTGCCAAGCGCTAAGAATTAATGCCGTTAACTGCTTAGCATCAGCAAAACCCAAATTTACACCCTGCCCAGCTAAGGGGTTAATGGTATGTGCCGCATCACCCGCTAACACCACGCGCCCTGCGTAATATTGATTAGCATCCATACGCGCTAGAGGAAACCAGCTGCTAGCAACTACCTCAACCTGCCCTAACTGCTCAGGAAAGGCATTTAACAGCGCCTGCGTTAGCTGAGCACTATTTAACGCGGCTAGTTGCTTTATACGTGGTGCATCGTCATACCAGACGATAGAAGCTTGCTTACCCGGTAGCGGTAAAAAGGCTTTAGGCCCCGTGCTAGTAAATTGCTGCCAAGTAACATCTTGTTGCTGGTAAGCAGTATTCACTAACGCCACTAAACACGCTTGCTGATATTGCCAACCGTTAGTGCCAATACCTGCTAGCTGACGCAACTGCGAATTAGCACCATCTGCTGCAATAACCAGCTTACTGCTAAGTACTGTGCCAGTGTCTAATGTAATAATCGCTTCGCTAGCAGTTTGTTGTAGCTTAGTTACCGACGCAGGACAAAATTGACTGACGTTCTTAGCAAATTGCTGCCACAGTGCTAGCTTTAGTAAATTGTTTTCAACAATATGGCCTAAATGGCTGCGCTTAATATCTTTGGCAGCAAAGGTAACAATGCTATGGGGCTGTTCAAAGGCTTGTAAACGTTGATAAGGGCATAAGCGCATTTGCTCAAGAGCTTGCCATGCACCTAATTGCCTAAGCCACGCTTCGCTGGCTAAGTTAATTGATGACACCCGTAGCTCCGGTGCACTGGCAGCATTAAATTCTGCTGGCGCTTGCTGTTCTACTAATGCTACCCGCAGGCCGGCCTGACTTAACGCTAGCGCTATTGCCGCGCCAACCATACCACCGCCAACCACGCTGACATCAAATTGCTGTACTGTATTATCTATAGTCATACATTTAATTCACTGTGCTAGTTGCTGCTATTGTACGCCAAGCTAACAATAAAACGAAAACCTGACGCCTTATCATGGCAACCACTAAGTTTTTTTCACATTAAGCGTTGACGACAGCGCAAAAATACGGCATTTTCGCGCCCTGTTTGGCAAGTGTCCTAACTGATGCTAGCCTATTGGTTTTATTTCTGCTGGAGATAACTAATGCGTAATGTAACTGTTGCTGCAACACAAATGATTGGTGGCTGGGATGTTGAACAAAACATTCAGCGCGCTGAACGCTTAGTGCGTGATGCGGTTAGTAAAGGTGCACAAATTGTTCTATTACAAGAGCTATTTGAACGTAATTATTTTTGTCAGAAACAAAAGCCTGACTATTTAGATTTTGCTACCTCGGTAGCCGACAACCCTGCAGTAAAGCATTTTACTAAAATTGCCAAAGAGCTAAACGTGGTATTACCAATCAGTATTTATGAGCGTGCTGGCCACTGCTTATATAACACAGTGGTTATTTTAGATGCCGATGGCAGTAATTTAGGTATTTACCGTAAAAGCCATATTCCTGATGGCCCAGGCTACAGTGAAAAATATTACTTCACCCCTGGCGATACCGGTTTTAAGGTGTTCGATACTAAATATGCCAAAATTGGCGTGGGTATTTGCTGGGATCAATGGTTTCCAGAATGTGCACGTAGCATGGCATTAATGGGCGCAGAGTTGTTATTCTACCCAACCGCTATTGGTACTGAGCCACACGACTCCACAATTAATTCAAGTGGCCATTGGCAGCGCACCCAGCAAGGTCATGCCGCTGCTAACGTTACGCCGCTAATTGCTTCGAACCGTATTGGTACAGAAACCGAAGGCGATTATTCTATTACCTTTTATGGCTGCTCGTTTATTGCTGATGAATCAGGCGAGAAAGTACAAGAAGCGGGCCGCACCGAAGAAGAAGTATTAGTGCATACCTTTGATTTAGACGCTATTGCCGCTACCCGTCGTGCTTGGGGCGTGTTCCGTGACCGTCGCATTGACTTATATGGCGCAGTGCTAACCAAAGATGGCGAAACTAAACAACCTAAAACGCAAGGTAATAACTAAATGGCCTATAGTAATTTAGCTAATACGCCACGCGCTGATGGCTTTAGCATGCCAGCCGAATGGGTTAAGCATAAACAAACCTGGATGATTTGGCCCGAGCGCACCGATAACTGGCGCTTAGGCGCAAAACCCGCACAGCAAGCCTTTGTTGCCGTTATTAAAGCTATTGCTCAGTTTGAGCCAGTTTCAGTAGGTGTTTCTGCCACGCAGTATGCCAACGCCGTAGCGCAACTAACCGATACCGGCAGTAATTTTGCTATTCGGGTAGTAGAAATTGCCAATAATGACTCTTGGTGTCGCGACACCGGCCCGACTTTTGTTAGCAATAGCAACGGTGAAGTACGCGGTATCGACTGGGCGTTTAACGCTTGGGGCGGTTTAAATGGCGGTTTATATTTCCCTTGGGATAAAGACGAACAAGTTGCCAGTAAAATTTTAGGTATTGAACAATTGCCACGCTATCGCACCGATAACTTTGTGTTAGAGGGCGGCGCTATTCACGTTGATGGCGAAGGCACCTTACTGACTACTGAAGCCTGTTTGTTAAATGCCAACCGCAACCCAAATTTAAGTCGTGAGCAAATTGAGCAGCAAATGCGTGATTATTTAGGTATCGACAAAGTGCTGTGGTTAGAGCAAGGCATTTTTAATGATGAAACCGATGATCATATCGACAATATGGCCTGCTTTGTTAAACCAGGCGAAGTGGTATTGGCCTGGACTGATGATCAAAATGATCCGCAGTACGCGCGCTCTAAAGCCGCATTAGATTACTTAGAAGCCAGCACTGATGCTAAAGGCCGTAAAATTATTGTGCACAAGCTGCCACAGCCTGCGCCAATTATTGCCACCGCTGACGAGTACGCAACAGTAGATGATTCTATGATGGCAAAACCACGCGAAGCCAATAGTCGCTTAGCCGGCTCTTACGTTAATTTTTACTTATGTAACGGTGGCTTAATTATGCCTACGTTTGATGATCCTAACGATAAAGTCGCGGCAGACCTATTACAAAAGCTGTATCCAGAGCATAAAGTAGTTAGCGTGCCTGGCCGTGAAATATTATTAGGTGGCGGCAACATTCACTGTATTACCCAACAGCAGCCGGCTAAATAGTATTAAATAAACATTTTTTAATTAAATTGATAGGTGTAAAAACGGTTTGCTTAAGCAAACCGTTTTTTTAAACAACTCAGCGAAATAACTATAACTGAGTAAACACTCGGTTTACTTAACTGGCTTGTCATCTGCGTATTCAATTACAGCGTGAAACTCCTGGTTTAATAACGGCTTACGACAAATATGAATTCGCATTTTAGACCCTTTGCGTGTTTCGGTTCCGCAGTGCATTTTCTGAGCTTTAGCACCATACTTACGTTTATACTCTTGATACATTGGCTCTAACGCGCTTAACTGTTCTTTTGTTAAATTCTTAGTTACCGCTTTATAACGCGTTTCCCAATCACTTGTTTTTTGCTCTATTGCTAAGCGCATCCAAACTAATCCTTGCTCAATATCTAGCGGAACCTCTTCGCCTGTAATTAATAGCAACCCTAATGAGTATTGCGCATACTTTTCACCGTAACGAGCGAACTGCAATAAATTTGGGTACGCTTCAGAAAACTCCCTTCGTTGTACTTGGCCAATAACATTATCAAAGTCCGTTGTGTATAGAGAACTGCGTATCAGCTTTTCCTTTATGCCATCAGCTTCACTAGCTAAAGTAGTTCCACTAAAAGTAGCAGCTAACAACGATGTCGCTAGCACCACTACTAAAGATTTCTTCATTATTGTGCTCCATTATTTGATTACAATTTAACTAATATAACAAAGCAAAAGTTTAATAAAAGTTAATAAATGTAATAAGGTATGTCAAACCTTAGCCTAAGTATAACTTACTAAAAACATAGGTTATGTAGATTTAAACAGGTTTTAGTTATAATAACTCATAATGTATTTGATTTTGAGATTGCAATGAAAGCCTGCGCTTTACATATACTGGTAAAAACCCGCGAACAAGCCGATAAGCTAAAGCAGCAACTGGCCAAGGGTGCCGATTTTGGCAAATTAGCTAAGCAGCACTCTACCTGCCCGTCGGGCAAGAAAGGTGGCGATTTAGGCGAGTTTAGACAAGGCCAAATGGTGAAAGCCTTTGACGATGCCGTATTTAAAGGCGCTGTACTTGAAGTAATAGGCCCGGTGAAAACCCAGTTTGGTTTTCACCTAATTAAAACTTTATATCGCAGTTAAGTTATTCAACTTAGGTAAAGCCTTAGCCTTTACCTAAAGCCTTGCTTCGCAGCTTGGCTTTCTCATTACCCCGCCTAACCGGCTTTTTAACACCACTATTATTTCTCGCTTGAGCTTGCTCAGGTGAAACATAGCTAGGGTCATGCTCATAGCCTGCCAGCACAGTGGCGGTAATTACCTGCTGAATTATGCGCTCAATATCTTGCAAGGCTTTAGTTTCTTCAGGTGTAATTAGCGTTAAGGCTACACCAGTATTACCCGCCCTACCGGTACGACCAATACGGTGTACATAATCCTCCGCGACCTGCGGCAAGTCGTAATTCACCACATAAGGTAGCTCGCTAATATCTAAACCACGTGCGGCAATATCGGTTGCCACCAAAATGCGTACCTTACCGGCTTTAAAATCGGCTAAGGCTTTGGTACGAGCGCCCTGGCTTTTATCGCCATGAATGGCTGCACTTTTTAAACCGTCCTTCTCTAGCTGCTTAGCTAAGCGATCAGCGCCATGCTTAGTGCGAACAAACACTAATACTTGCGGCCAATTATTTTTACCAATGACATGGCTTAATAATTCACGTTTTCGATGCCTATCAACTAAATACGCCAACTGCTGTACGCTATCGGCCGTGGCATTGGTTGCCGCCACTTCAATTAACTGCGGGCAATTTAACAGTTCATCAGCCAGCTGCTTTATCTCAGTAGAATAGGTAGCGGAGAACAGCAACGTCTGACGTTTTGGCGGCAGCTTGGCCATAATCCGTTTTATATCAACAACAAAGCCCATATCTAGCATGCGGTCGGCTTCATCTAGCACTAATACTTCAAGCGCCGATAAGTCGATGGTTTTTTGATGCAAATGGTCAATCAATCGCCCAGGCGTTGCAACCAAGATATCTAGCCCTTGCGCCGCATCGTCGTATTGTGGCCGAATAGATACACCGCCATAAAACACCGCTGAGCGCGTGGTTAAATACTGGCTATATTTACGCACATTGTCATACACTTGCTGCGCTAACTCACGGGTAGGCGTTAATACCAATACCCGAACTTGGCTTGCTGCTACGACTTTTGGCGCATTGAGCATTTGTTGCAGCAAAGGTAAAGTGAAAGCGGCAGTTTTACCAGTGCCGGTTTGCGCACCAGCCAGCACATCTTTACCGGCCAAAATTACCGGTATACTTTGCAACTGCACTGGCGTTGGCGACGTATAGCCTTGCTCTGTCAGCACACGTAAAATAGGCGTAGCTAACGCGAGAGATTGAAATGACATTAAAATTCCTGTTTTGCGCGACGTTTTTTGCGCCAGCCATTGTACAAAAACAATGCGCATCGCGCTATCAAGGCCGCATTATAGCAGAACAGCCACTGAGGCAGTTAGCCCTGTGAGTTGCTGGTATTTATATATGGTACAAACCGCTGCTGGCCAGCTGTATACCGGCATTAGCACTGACCCCGTAAGGCGGTTGCGCCAGCATAGTGGTGATTTGGTTGGCGGAGCTAAAGCATTGCGAGGTAAAGGCCCTTTATCGCTGGTATACCAGCAAGCTATGCCCGATAGAAGCGAAGCCAGTAAAGCAGAGTATAAACTTAAAAAACTGCCTAAATCGGCGAAATTAGCACTGCTTAGCAGTGCCTCGGCAAGTGAGATATAATGGAAAACTTTTTCTTTATTTTGGCCTATTTAGCCATTGGCGCTCTACTACGCTGCCTACCAACCATGCCAGAAAACAGTGGTATAGCACTGAATATGTATGTGTTATATGTCGCCTTACCCGCACTGATCTTAAAAAACGTACCTCAGCTACAATTTTCAGCCGAGCTACTTATTCCCGCTATTACGCCTTGGGTATTACTGGTGGCAGTGGTCGCGGTAGTGTTAGCCCTTAGTAAAGTTTTCCATTGGTCTCGTGAAGTAACCGGCGCGTTATTAATTATTTTACCCTTAGGCAATACCTCGTTTTTAGGCTTTCCGATGACCGAAGCCTTGTTTGGCGCTGATGCCATGCCCTATGCGGTGATCTATGATCAAGTCGGCTCTTTTATCGCTTTAGCTATCTACGTAACCATTGTGGCTGCGCTATATAGCCCAAATGCAGCTAAGCCAACGGTTAAAGGCATTACGCTAAAAATTGTTACCTTCCCCTCGTTTATTGCCTTAGTGATAGGTTTGTTATTTCTTGGCGAGTCATACCCACCATTTTTCAGCCAACTAATTGATAACTTAGCAATAACCTTGGTGCCAGTGGTAATGATTGCTGTAGGCTTTGCTTTAACCATTAAATTTAGTAAAAGCGAAATATCGCCATTAATTAGCGCATTGGGTATTAAGTTAGTAATGATGCCCGCTTTAGCCGCACTATTATGGTTTAGTTTTGGCCAACGCGGTGTTGCGGTAGATGTGAGCATATTTCAAGCAGCAATGCCGCCCATGATCTCGGCAGGTGCCATTGCTATTATGGCCGGCTTAGCACCACGATTGGTTAGCGGTATTATTGGTCTAGGTATCTTGCTTGGTTTAGCTAGCTTACCAATAGTGTTTTGGTTACTACCGTTATAATATTAAGCCGCATTTTAGCTAGCGGCTTAACTTTCGGATCCGCTTTCGCTAGCGGTTGGCTTTAACCGCCCAGCTTTTTTTAGCGCTTCATTAAGTAAATATTCTATTTGGCCATTAACACTGCGAAACTCATCATCTGCAAAGCGCTGTAAGGCGCTAAGCAGTGTTTCATCAATACGTAAGGCGAAGGCTTTTTTGGCCACAACGGCTCCCTACTAATATAAACTACCGGCATTTACTATCGGCTGCACATGGTGATCACCACATAATACCACCAGTAAATTGCTTACCATTGCCGCTTTACGCTCATCATCTAACTCAACCACTTTACGTTCAGACAAGCGCTGTAAAGCGGTTTCAACCATGCCAACTGCACCTTCAACAATTTGCTGACGTGCAGCAATAATGGCTGCGGCTTGTTGGCGTTGTAACATAGCGCTAGCAATTTCAGGCGCATAGGCTAAATGGCTAATCCGCGCTTCTAATACCTGTACACCGGCTTTATTTAAACGGGCTTGTATTTCCGTTTTTAAAAGTTCAGTTACTTCATCAGTGCTGCTGCGTAAACTAATGGCATGATCATTACCCGCATCATAAGCATAGCTCGAAGCCAGATGGCGAATTGCCGATTCACTTTGAATGCTAACAAAATTTTCGTAGTTATCGACTTCAAACACCGCTTCAGCGCTATCGACTACTTTCCATACCACTACTGCAGCAATTTCTACTGGGTTACCGGCGTTGTCATTCACCTTCATTTTATTGCTTTCAAAGTTGCGCACCCGCAGCGACACCTTACGTTTGCTATACAAAGGGTTTGACCAACGCAGACCATTATTTAAATCGGTGCCAACATAACGGCCAAATAACTGCAGTACCGCAGCTTGATTAGGCTGCACCATATAAAAACCAAACCAACAGATAAACACGACAATAGCGAGCAATAACGCCACTAACTTTAATACCGCAGGCAAAACGGCGACACCAGCAATTGTGGCTATTTGTAGTAAAAACAGCATGCCGAGCATACCAAAACCTGCCCTGCTATTAATCATGCGCTCTTTTAACATTAGCAAACACCCTATAGTGATATTATTTTGATATCAAAATAGCATATTGTTAAAAAAGTGCAATAGTATTACAAGGCAGTAAAATAAAACGGTTATAGTGGGGAGTTGTCTGGCGGTTACTAAAAATAACGAGCGGCTGCAGCACAGCCGCTATCAATAAAGGTTTAAACCTCGCCGATCATCTTACGCAGTACATAATGTAAAATGCCGCCATGTTGGTAGTAAGCTAATTCATTACCGGTATCAATGCGGCAATACACCTCAAGCTCTTGCTTAGCACCATCAGCATAGGTAATAACCAGTTTTACTTTATCTTTTACAGTTAACTGATTAAGCCCCAACAAGGTGAAGGTTTCTTCGCCCGTTAGTTTTAGCGTTTTACGATCAGTACCCGCAGGGAACTGAAGCGGTAGCACCCCCATACCAATTAGGTTGGAACGGTGAATACGTTCAAACGATTCAGCCAGTACCGCTCGCACACCTAACATTAGCGTGCCCTTTGCGGCCCAGTCGCGTGATGAGCCAGTGCCGTATTCTTTGCCTGCCACCACGATTAATGGCTGCTGTTTTTGTTGGTAGCGAACCGCGGCATCGAATATAGGCATTTGTTCACCGGACGGATAATGTGTTGTTACCCCCCCTTCCGAGCCTGGCGCCATTTCATTACGAATACGTACGTTAGCAAAGGTACCGCGCACCATAACTTCGTGGTTGCCACGTCGAGAACCATAAGAGTTAAAGTGCTCTTGCTTAACACCTTGCTGTTGTAAATAAGCGCCAGCTGGGCTATTTGCTTTAATTGAGCCAGCAGGCGATATATGGTCGGTAGTTACAGAATCACCCAACAAGGCCAACATCCGCGCGTCAACTATATCGATTATCGGTTTTGGCTTGCGGGTTAACCCACTAAAAAATTCAGGATGGCGAATATAGGTCGATTCTGGCCAAGCATAAGTTTTAGCTTTAGGCACTTCTATAGCTTGCCAGCTAGCATCGCCATCAAACACATGGCCATACTCTTGACTAAACATACTGCTTTGCACCTTGGCGACCTCGCGGGCAATAGCTTGGTTATCAGGCCAGATATCTTTTAAATATACATCTTGCCCTTGGCGATCTTTACCCAGCGGTTGGCTTGTCAGGTCAATATTAATAGTGCCCGCTAGCGCATAAGCCACCACTAACGGTGGAGATGCCAACCAGTTGGATTTTACTAATGGGTGGATGCGGCCTTCAAAATTACGGTTACCCGACAGTACCGCTGAGACGTTTAAATCAGCCTTATTAATGATGTCTTCGATGGGTTTAGCTAGCGGGCCAGAGTTACCAATACAGGTAGTACAGCCATACCCCACTAAATAAAAACCAAGTTGCTCTAAAGGTTGCATTAAACCGGCTTGTTGCAAATAACGGGTAACGACTTTCGAGCCCGGTGCTAATGAGCTTTTAACCCAAGGCTGGCGTTTAAGGCCTTTGGCCACCGCATTTTTTGCTAATAAACCGGCGGCCATTAATACGCTAGGGTTAGAGGTGTTAGTACAAGAAGTAATAGCTGCAATAACCACTGCATGATCATTTAGCTGTAAGCGTTGGCCATCAAGTTCAAAGTTGCGTTCAACCGCTGCGGGCTGCTTTTGGCCACCACCTTCATTTAACAACTCAGCTTCGCGTGCTTTGCTGGCCGGTTCTAGCGCCATAATATCGTCACAGTGGCGCTTTAATTCGCTTAACGTTACTTTATCTTGTGGCCGTTTTGGCCCAGCTAGTGAGGCTTCAACGGTACTAAGATCTAAGCGCAGCGTATCGGTAAATATGGGGGTATTGTCTTTTTGTCGCCAAAAGCCTTGGCTTTGCGCATAGGTTTTTACTCTATCTATTAACTCAGCGTCACGGCCGGTTAGTACAAGGTAATCTAAGGTAATTTGGTCTATCGGAAAAAAGCCACAGGTTGCACCATACTCCGGCGCCATATTAGCAATGGTAGCGCGATCAGCCAGTGCCAATTGATCTAAACCTTCACCAAAAAACTCAACAAATTTACCGACTACCCCGTGTTTGCGTAATATTTGCGTAACGGTAAGCACTAAGTCAGTAGCTGTAATACCGGGCTGTAATTTGCCGGTAAATTCAAAACCAACTACTTCGGGAATAATCATTGATACCGGCTGGCCAAGCATTGCCGCTTCCGCTTCAATACCGCCGACCCCCCACCCTAAAATACCTAAGGCATTGATCATAGTGGTGTGTGAGTCGGTGCCAACTAAGGTATCTGGGTAAGCGAGTACACCGTCATCGGTATGTTCAGCCCAAATAGATTGGCCAAGATATTCTAAGTTTACCTGATGGCAAATGCCGGTGCCTGGCGGTACTACGCGAAAATTACGAAATGCGTTTGCACCCCAACGTAAAAATGCGTAACGCTCATGGTTGCGCTGCATTTCTATCTCAACGTTTTCGCTAAATGCCTGCTCGGTGGCATAGCGATCAACCATTACCGAGTGGTCAATCACTAAAGCAACGGGTGACAGTGGGTTTATCTTAGTCGCATCTTCACCAAGTGCGGCTACTGCCGCCCGCATAGCCGCTAAATCGACCACGGCAGGCACACCGGTAAAGTCTTGCATTAATACGCGTGCTGGGCGAAAAGCAATTTCGCGATCTGAACTACCGGTTTTTTGCCAATCAACCAGCGCCTGAATATCTTCGGTAGTTACAGTGTCGCCATCCAAATTGCGTAATAAGTTTTCAAGCAATACCTTAAGTGAAAACGGTAAGCGACTAATATCACCAAACTGGTTCGCTGCTTTGTGCAGACTGTAAATTCGATAATGCTCCTGGTTTACTTGCAGCTGATCTATAAAGGGATTTGGTTTGGTCATTATTTACCTCGTACTCATTAACTATTTACTTGTTAGTAAAAGAGTATAGTTCATCAGAACCGCAGTACGAAGATTAAAAAGCAGGCAACAACATTGAAGGGCGCAGCAGCTAAGTGCTGCTGCGCAAAATACGATTAAAACCAATATAACGAAATATAGTTAAACTTAGCGCTGTTAAATTAGCGTGATTTTGGCAAACTTTCGTTTACCTACTTGATAGATATCGGTACTACCTTTGCTAATTTCCAGTTTACTATCTTCAACCTTGGTTTCACCATTTAGCTTAACGGCACCTTGTTTTATCATGCGAATTGCTTCTGAGGTGCTATCTACCAAACCCGCTTGTTTTAATAAGTTAGCAATTAACATGCTATCGCCATCACTACTAACGGTCAGCTCAGGAATATCGTCTGGTAGCGCATTTTTACTAAAACGTTGGGTAAAATCGTCATGCGCTGCCTGTGCCGCCGCTTCAGAATGAAAACGGGCAATAATTTCTTTGGCTAGCAGAATTTTGATATCACGAGGATTAGCCCCCGCTACCACTTGTTGCTTTAACTGCGCGATATCTTCTAGCGGACGGAAACTAAGCAAATCATAGTAGCGCCACATTAGCTCATCAGATATCGACATAATTTTACCAAACATATCATTTGGTGCGTCAGTTATACCTACGTAGTTACCGAGCGACTTCGACATTTTCTGCACGCCGTCTAAGCCTTCTAGCAACGGCACCATCATTACAGTTTGCGGGCGCTGGCCCTCATCTTTTTGCAGTTCACGCCCCATCAGCAAGTTAAAGCGCTGATCGGTACCACCCATTTCAACATCGGCTTTAAGTGCTACTGAATCCCAGCCTTGTACTAACGGGTATAAAAACTCGTGTATGGCAATAGACTGATTATTGGCATACCGCTTTTTGAAATCATCACGCTCGAGCATACGAGCAACGGTTTGCCGTGCTGCGAGCTTGATCATTCCCGCAGCGCCTAACTCGTTCATCCATTCTGAGTTAAATGCTACCCGCGTTTTTGCCGGGTCAAGAATTTTAAATACCTGCTCTTTATACGTTTCAGCGTTAGCTAATACTTCGTCACGCGTTAACGGCTTGCGGGTAATATTTTTACCGCTGGGATCGCCAATTAATCCGGTAAAGTCACCTATAAGAAAAATAACTTCGTGACCTAACTGCTGAAAGGCGCGTAATTTATTAATAAGCACCGTATGACCAAGGTGTAAATCGGGTGCGGTTGGATCAAAGCCGGCCTTTATTTTTAAGGGCTTACCTTCCTTTAATTTGGTAATTAGCTCTTCTTCAAGCAGAATTTCCTCGCAGCCGCGTTTTAATTCAGCTAAAGCTAGTTGCCAATCCGCCATTTTAGTCTCCTGATTTTTCATCTGATTATACTAACAAGCCGTATTCTATAGCATGTTCAGCCTGGACGAAACGCACAAAAGTCTGGTGTCAGGCAAAAAAACGGTATATGCTCGCTTTTTATGCATTCTCTGGGATTAGACAGGTCTTATGCGTCAATTAGTTACAAAAATTCCCACAAAACACCGCATTTTAATTGCGGCAACTTCGGTGTTTTTATCCGTTATTTTATTATTACCGTCTGAGCAAGCATCTGCGTCTAAAGGCAGCAAGAACGATAGCTTAGAAATTGGTAAGCGCTACAGCGTTAATACACAACAAAACGACGATGAAGGTATGCTCGATCAAGAGTTAGCCATTGCCGAATTACCGGCATTGCCTGAGGAAGACGTGTCATTAACGTGGTCGGTGCTACAAGTACAAAAAGGTGACGTGTTGTCTGCCTTATTCAAAAAAGCCAACGTTAGCCAACAAGTGATGCTAGACGTGCTAGCACTGGGCAGTCATGTAAAAACTCTGACTAAATTATTCCCAGGCGACCAGCTTGAGTTTGGCTTAAATGCTAATGGTGAATTTCAAGAGTTACGTTATTCGTTAAATCATTTAACGACGTTACGCGTTAGCCGCGATAG
This sequence comes from Rheinheimera sp. D18, assembly GCF_004345025.1. GTDB lineage: Bacteria > Pseudomonadota > Gammaproteobacteria > Enterobacterales > Alteromonadaceae > Alishewanella > Alishewanella metallidurans. The sequence goes on from NZ_CP037745.1 coordinate 2,360,311, forward strand.
CGAAGGCAACTTTGTGGCCGAAGAGCTAAAAAAGGAAGTTGAACTGCGCAGCCAATTTGCTAACGCTGAAATTCGCAGCAACTTTTGGAGCGCGGGTATAGAGGCAGGTTTAACCGAATCGCAAATTATGAGCCTAGCTGGTATTTTTGGTTGGGATATCGACTTTGGTTTAGATATTCGCGCAGGCGATAGCTTTAGCGTACTTTACGAAACCCAATACGTTGACGGCGAGTTTATTAGTAACGGCAATATTGTTGCGGCACAATTTCAAAACCAAGGGCATTTATACCAAGCGGTGCGCCATAGCGACGGCAATTATTATAAACCCGATGGTGCCAGTATGCGCCAAGCGTTTTTAAGAGCACCAGTTAGCTTTCAATATGTTAGTTCTAACTTTAATCCTCGCCGTTTGCACCCCGTATTAAAAACTGTGCGCGCACACAACGGCGTCGACTATGTTGCTCCAGTAGGTACGCCTATTATGGCTGCCGGTGATGGCAGAGTTATTGCTTCTGCATACAGCAACTTAAACGGTAACTATGTTTTTGTGCAGCATGCTAATAATATCGTCACTAAATATCTGCATTTATCTAAGCGCCTAGTAGCCAAAGGTGACAAGGTGCGTCAAAGCCAAGCTATAGGCCGTTTAGGTTCTACTGGCCGAGTAACCGGCGCACACTTGCATTACGAGTTTGTTGTCGATGGGGTACACCGTAACCCAAGAACAATAAAGTTGCCGCAAGCGACACCGCTGCAAGGTAAAGAAAAAGACCTATTTAGCGCGCAGGCGCAACAAGCAATAGCACAACTGCAAACAAATGAGCGGGTATTGCTAGCAAAAACAGCTCCGAACGATGCACTTGCCGCGCCGTAACATTATCTCAACACAAAAAACACCAATAAAAAGCCCGCTACAGTAAGCGGGCTTTCTACATCTAGGTATCAACTACCACTAAGTAAATGTTGTGCTATTTGCTGGCTAAGCTGCTGCACTCCTTGCGCTAAGGCTGCCACTAAAGCGGGATAACCATCATCAGCTAACGGTTGACGAATAACAAAGGGTACTGTGCCAAGTTGATTACTAAACGCAAAGCTGCCACTGATAAGAGCTTGGCCATTAACATCGCTATAGAACTGTTCTAATTGCACGCTTACTCGCAACGTATCAGGCAATGGTTGAAATACGGCAATATAACCAGGTGCTAGCAGTTGCAACCGATTGCGTAACTGCCGCTGCAATTGCTGATCTAGCGCTTCGGCCCAAATATGTTGCCTGGCCACTACTAGCTCAACATCAGACACTTGCAACACTAAACCGCGACCATTTAAGTAACTGGCAACTTGTATCGGTTCAATATAAAACGCTTTTAACGACGCCGCACTGGGCGGGGCTGTAACTGCAGGCACAGGTAGCTGATAATACGTTATTGCTTGCTTAGTACTGCAAGCGCTTAGTGATAAAAGCAGAGCTAATGTTAGTAATCTCATGGTTTTGCTCTCTTCGGTTCTGGATCTGTGGCGGTACTAGCATCAAATATTAAGGCATTACTTTGTTGGTTGAGTGTTTGCAATACCGGCTGTAACTCTCGCAGTACCTGATCCAATGTTTGTAAATTGCCATTCAATCGATCGTACGCCGGCGCACCTGGGCTTAAGCCGGCTAACATACGCTGTAATTCCTGTAAACTTTGCTGCAACTGCGCAGGCAACTGCTGCATTTGCGCACTACCAATAAAAGCCTCTAGCTGTGCAATCATCTTATTTGCGTTTTGCATCATAGCTTCAGTGCTTTGCATAGTTCGTTCACTTTGCACTAGTAATTGCTCTACCGGCAGGTTGTTAATTTTATCTAGCGCCATTAACACTTTTTGTTCAATATTGCTCAAACCACTACGTGCGGTAGGTAGCATCGCATAACCCGCACTTTGGCTTAAAACCAAACGCTGAGTTTGCTGGCTGGTATCAATATTTGGATCTTGATTTATATCTAAATCGATATAAAGCGCACCAGTAAGCAAATTACCCGTTTTAAGCGTGCCATGCATACCTCGAGCTACGGCTTTATCAAGTTCGACCCGTAATTGAGCTAGTGTAAGGTTTTCGTACAGTCGGCCCACCTCGATGCGGATCAAGATCGGAATGCCCTGTTGCTGCGATATTTCAAAGGGTTTATCAACGGCAAAGAAAAAGGGTACCCGTGTCACCGTGCCTACTCTAACACCGCGATATTCAACTGGTGCACCGGCTTTCAGCCCCCGCACCGATTCATCAAAAAACAATAGGTACTCAACAAATTCGCTGTATAGGCCATCCTGAATACTTTGTTTGTTCGGAAATAACTGGAACTCAGTGCCGTCTTTAATTGCTCTACCTGGTTGCCAGCCTTGCATTACGTCAAAGCTAACACCTCCGCTTAATAGCGTAGTAGCAGAGCCGACATCAACCTGTAAACCTTCGGCTGATAAATCAACAGAGAAACCACTACTGAGCCAAAAGCGCACATTTTCTGAAACTAAAACATCAAAGGGTTCGCGAATATAAAGCCGATACAAGTTACGCCGCGCAGATAAATCAAACTCACTTTGCTCTACAGTACCAACCTCATAACCTCGGTATAATACTGGATCGCCAACAGCTAACCCTCCCGACTCTGCAGTGCTAAGTTGGACGCGAATACCTGGTGCATCAGCAGGCGCAACCGGCGGTGTATCAAGTAACTGGTGTTGTAATTGCGGCTCTTCAGAATCACCGGGTTGCAATTCAATATATACACCGGAGAGCAACGTGTTTAAACCGGTAATACCTCCGCGGCCTACCTGGGGTTTTACTACCCAAAACTGCGAGTCGGCATTTAGCAGTGCCGTTATCGCCGGCTTCATGCGGGCTTTAACAATAACCTGCTTTAAGTCATCACTAAGCTCGACAGAAACCACCTGACCTACGTCAACACTGCGGCTTTTAATTTGAGTTTTACCAGCAACGATACCCTCAGCATCAGAGGTGTAAAGTGTCAGTAACGCACCCTGCTGCTGATAATGGTTATATAGCATCCACAAACCTATAAGCACGGCAGCAACCGGTACTACCCAAATAGGCGACCACTGCTTGATAGGGCTTACCTTTGCACTATGTTGTTGCGTCAAAATGGACTTCCTTTTGTTCAGTCAACGGATCCCACAATAACCTGGGGTCAAAACTCACTGCAGCTAACATGGTTAAAATAACCACCGCGGCAAACACTAAAGCGCCAATACCCGGATAAACACTCATAATTAAATCAAACCGTACTAACGCCGCCATTATAGCCACTACCAATACGTCTACCATTGACCAACGCCCTACCCAGTCAACCAGCTTATACACTTGAGTGGAATAGCGCTGACGCCGGTAAATAGGCAAACGAGTTAAATAACACAGCCAAAACATAATAACTATTTTAGCCACCGGCACAATTACGCTAGCAACCAAAATAATGATGGCAACCGGATAAGCACCATCACGCCACATTAGCAGCAGCCCACTGATAATAGTAGAATCGACGGTTTCACCAAAAGATACCGTACGCATAATAGGCAGCAAATTTGCCGGTATGTACAATAAAGTTGCTGCTAACAATAAGGCGATCGTATTTTGGATACTGGCCGGTTGGCGCAACCGCACCTTAGTATTGCAGCGGCTGCATTGATTTTGGCTTAACGGCACCAACGCGGTGCATACCTGACATAATTTTACCTGTTGCCTTAACCCTGTTCTGCCTGGGCGTAACGCGAAAGGTAATTCTGGATAAGGGGCAATTTTTGACCATAGCTCTCGTCGGTCAATAACCTGAAATGCACGTAAATGCAGCAAGCAAAACAAACAAAATGCCCAAAAACTTAAGCCAAGTGAAATATCTGCATCGGCTACTAGTTTAACAAAACTAATAATTAGCCCCATTAAAAAGATATCAACCATACTCCATGGTTTAAGCATGTAAAGCAGCCGCGCTACCCAAGTAAGCGCCGGTAACGGGTATATCAAACCTAATTTAAGGTAGATCACAGCCGCCATACAGGTGGCCGGAATGGCCTGAATAAATAACCAAATTAAAATAGCCAACCACTGATGATGTTGCTTAAAAAGTACTGATGAGGTATCGAAGAAATTCATTTCATTACTGTTGCCAGCAGCATACATGCTAACAAACGGAAATAAGTTCGCTAACAACAACATAAATAATGCAGCGCCGGCATATAACACTGGGCGTAATACAGGCTGTTCGTGCTTAGCATCTAAATGGTGGCCACAACGCTGACAACAGGCTTTCTCACCTGCATTTAATAAGGGTAAGCGCTGTACTAGATCGCAATAACCACATAACGCCATATCCGTAGGCGCAGATGGTGGCTCTGCTAGTGTTGCAGAGCCAGCAAATTCGGTAATCACACTTTCAGCAGAGGTCACGATTTAAGCTTACCCGCAAGTAGACAATGAGATGAAGTTTGCAGTACAGATTTAAATTCTAACAGAGTATAAATGCAAAAACCCGCTAAAGCGTTAACTTTAGCGGGTTGTCTATATATGGTGGACGCAGGAGGATTCGAACCTCCGACCGCTCGGTTCGTAGCCGAGTACTCTATCCAGCTGAGCTATGCGTCCAGGGTGGTACTATTTAAAACAATCTAACAATTTACACTTTTTAAAGCGCGGTGTAAGTACTATCCAATTTAGATGGTGGACGCAGGAGGATTCGAACCTCCGACCGCTCGGTTCGTAGCCGAGTACTCTATCCAGCTGAGCTATGCGTCCATCTAAAAACTGGCGGAGAAAGAGGGATTCGAACCCTCGATAGAGTTTCCCCTATACACCCTTAGCAGGGGTGCGCCTTCAGCCACTCGGCCATTTCTCCGCTCTATGTTGCGGCGTGTATATTAATGTCTCAGGAAAATAAGTCAAACAATTTTTAGGGGCGAAAAGCGCGTTTGCCGACCTTTTAAGCAATTAAATCAATTCAGATCATAAAACGGACAGAAACAGTACAAATCATCAACAACACGCAGAAGTAACCTAAAGTTTAATCATCTTCGCCATACGCTGGGTTAGGTGAACCCTTCTCTGCCTGAATGCGCATATATATCTCTTCTCGATGCACCGATACTTCTTTAGGTGCATTTACACCAATGCGTACCTGATTACCTTTTACACCCAATACAGTAACAGTAACTTCGTCACCGATCATTAGCGTCTCACCAACACGACGAGTAAGAATTAGCATTCGTTTGCTCCTTATTCCTTTTATCCAGCATTACTCACGCCGGCATGCGCACTATAGCATTGTATCATAACTCAGCTGCTTAACTGATTAAAAGGCAGCTGTTTAAATAATTGACGCAGTTAACCGGCATTTTAACGTTTAATGGCAAAAGTAACGCAATTTACCTGTTCGTTTTGGTAAATATGTCGCATTACTTCACAGCTTAAACAACTATTGCTGCGTATTTACGCATTAAAACGACACAGCGATCAATAAAACACAGCCGTTAACTAGGCTTTACTGTCGCTATAACACGTTTAACTGAGTTTTTCTTTGATCAGGTTTTTAGCTGCAACTATTGCTGCGGGCAAAGCAGCAATATCAGAGCCTCCGGCTTGAGCCATATCTGGCCGACCACCACCTTTACCACCTAATTGTTCTGCCACCCACCCGACTAACTGTCCTGCATGTACTTTGCCAGTTAAATCGGCGGTAACGCCAGCAATAAGGCTAATTTTGTCGTCGTTTACCGTCGCGAGAAAAATAACCCCTGAACTGAGTTTGTTTTTCAGCTCATCTAGCATGGTACGCAGTGCCTTAGGCTCAATTGCAGGCAGTTGGCTTACCAGCACGGTTGCGCCGCTAACTTGCTCGGCTTGCTCTAACAGCGACGCTCCCGCCTGGCTAGCTAGCTTATTTTTAAGCTGGTCAATCTCTTTTTCTAACTGTTTGCTGCGTTCAAGTGCCTGCTGTACTCGCTCGCCAATACTTAGCACATCGCCTTTTAACGCACTGGCAACCTGCTGCGCTTGTTGCTCCAGTTGCTGAATATGCAGTATTGCGCCAGTACCACTAACCGCTTCAATACGGCGTACGCCAGAGGCAATACCCGCTTCTGACACTATTTTAAATACACCAATATCACCAGTGCGGCTAACATGGGTACCACCGCATAGCTCAATAGAAAATTCGCCCATAGTCAGCACACGAACTTCGTCATCGTACTTTTCACCAAACAGTGCCATTGCACCGGCAGCTTTAGCCTGTTCTATTGGCATTAGTTGGGTTTGTAGCACATTATTTTGCTGTATTTGCTGATTTACCAGCTGCTCAATAGTGCGAAGCTCTTCTGGTTTTACCGCTTCAAAGTGACTGAAGTCGAAGCGTAATCGCTCTGGGCCAACTAAAGAGCCTTTTTGGCTGACATGTTCGCCTAATACTTTTCTAAGAGCAGCATGCAATAAGTGTGTTGCTGAATGGTTTTGTTTAATTGCCGCACGGCGTGCGCTATCAATTTGTGCATTTACCTTATCGCCAACGGTTATGGTGCCGCTAATATTACCTTTATGGGCAAACGCTTTACCAAGTTTAATCGTATCCGTAACGTTAAGTACGCTACCGTTGGCTAAGGTTAATTTGCCACTATCACCCATTTGACCGCCTGACTCAGCATAAAATGGGGTTTTATCTAAAACAACTAATGCATGTTCAGCGTCAGTAAGGCGGTTAACCGGCTGGCCATCGTGCAAAATCTCCAATACTACGGCATTACCAAACTCATGCTGATAACCGGTAAACTCGGTATGCTGGTTTGAACTAAGGCTAGCGTTATAGTCGGCACCAAAGTTGGATGCCTGCTGCGCACGCTTGCGCTGCTGCGCCATAGCAGCATCAAAACCGGCTTGATCAATGCTGTAATTACGCTCACGTGCGACGTCATTGGTTAAATCAACCGGAAAACCATAGGTATCATAAAGCTTAAACACTAGTTCACCTGGCAGCTCCGTGCCTTCTATCTCCGTTAACGCTTCTTCTAGGATAGCTAGGCCACGTTCTAGAGTTTTACCAAACTGCTCTTCTTCGAGTTTAAGTATCTTTTCAATCACGGCCTGTTTTTCTGCAAGTTCAGGGTAAGCCTCACCCATTTGGCCAACTAAGGCCGCAACTAATTTATAGAAAAACGCGCCCTTTGCGCCAAGTTTATTACCGTGACGTACTGCACGGCGCACAATACGGCGCAGCACATAACCACGGCCTTCGTTAGATGGTTGTACACCGTCGACAATTAAAAATGAACAGCTGCGAATATGATCGGCTACTACACGCAATGATTTATCAGTTAAATCTTGTGCGCCCGTTGCTTCTGCGGCAGCGTTAATTAGTGCAACAAAAATATCTATTTCGTAATTGCTATGCACATTTTGTAAAATTGCTGCAATACGCTCTAAGCCCATTCCGGTATCTACGCTTGGTTTTGGCAGTTGTTCCATCCGGCCATCGCTATGACGGTTAAACTGCATAAACACGATGTTCCAAATTTCTATATAACGATCACCGTCTTCTTCGGCTGAACCTGGTGGGCCGCCCCAAATATGCGCACCGTGATCATAAAAAATCTCAGTACAAGGTCCACAAGGCCCAGTGTCGCCCATCGCCCAGAAATTATCTGACGCATAGGGCGCGCCTTTGTTGTCACCAATACGGATAATACGCTCTGCTGGCACACCAACATCTTTTAGCCAAATGTTATAAGCCTCGTCATCGGTTTCATACACTGTGACCCACAGTTTCTCTTTAGGCAGTTTAACCACGCTGGTAAGAAACTCCCACGCATAGGCAATTGCTTCCTGCTTAAAGTAATCACCAAAGCTAAAGTTACCTAACATCTCAAAAAAAGTATGATGACGCGCGGTATAACCCACGTTTTCTAAATCGTTATGTTTACCGCCTGCGCGCACACAGCGCTGAGCTGACACGGCACGATTATAATTACGCTGGTCTTGGCCCAGGAATACATCTTTAAACTGCACCATGCCGGCATTAGTAAAGAGTAAGGTGGCATCGTTGCCTGGGATCAGCGAGCTGCTGGGCACGATTTGGTGCTGTTTACTGGCAAAATAATCTAAAAATGCGCGTCTAATACTGGCCGATGTCATAGTCATGGAAAAATCCTGTCCGTTGGGCTTTATTCTGTTTGATTAATAGCAAATTGAATTTGTTCATTGCTAAAACCACGGCGCTGCAAATAGGCCATACGTTTTAGCTTATCTTTATATTCTGTTACTTCGGTCTGGCCATACTTTTTTTCATATAGCTTAAGTGCCACATTAAACCAGTCGACATTAAGCTGTAAGGCGCACTGTTGTACTTGTTCACGGCTAATGTTTTGCAGACGGCACTCTTGCACAATGTAGTTCAGGCCATAACCTTTGTTTACTCTGCTACGCACTAGCATTTCGATAAAACGCTGCTGGCTTAAATAATTTTCGGCTTTACACCACTCAATAACTTGAGCAATATCAGCGCGTTCGCCACCTTGTCGCGCTAAGCGCTGGCTAAGTTGTGCTTCGCTATAATCGCGACGGCTTAACCAATTTAGTGCCATGCGTTTAAGGTCTGTAATCCCTACGTCTGCCAAGGTTATACTTCCAGCACCGCATCATCTGTGGTTTTAACTTGCAGAGCAAAAAACTCATTAAAGGACAAAAAGAAGGCGATATTTAGTACCGGTGCAACCAATAATAAGCCAATAAAGAACGTTGGCATGGTAAGCATAATTAACACCAGACTCAATAGCCCGTATAGTGCCAACGGCGTAGTATTACGCCAACAAGCAACAAAACTGGCTTGCATAATAGCCAATAAACGCTGTTCTTTTAAAAAATACGCTATAGCGACGGCATAGGCAAAAACCATCCAAGCTAATATCGAACTTATAGCCAAGATGATGACCAGTGATATATCAACACTGTGTTGCTGATACTGTTTCACCAATTCCATAGCTAAGCTGCTTAGCGGAATTGATACCAACAGATTTAACCCAGCTAAACGAATAAAGGTAGCGCGACAGCTAAGGTCTTTTAACGGCGTAAATAAATCGGTGTAGCTAATGCTTTGCTTTTGCTGCAGTGCTACTACACACTTGTATACACCTGCGGTTAAAAATGGGCTAAGCAAAATACCGATAACAGCAGCAATGGGATGCAGCTGGCTGACTAAACCGATTACACCTAAAGTAATAAACATTAACACCCAGGTTTGTGGCGCCAGCATAAAAATAGCCCAGGCTTGCTTTAACCATCCCAAGGCAGCTAACGCGGGCGCACGGCGTATAATCAATTTTATTCGAAACGGCTTTTCCACAGAATCTCCATAGGCTTTGGTATTTATTTAGCATATTAGTGCAGCAGCTTATAATACTGTAAATCGGTAGAAATTAAGAGTAATGAATTGAAAACCGCCAATTACTGGCGGTTAAATTAACGCGCAGAATGCAGTTCTTTAAGAATTCTTTTGCCGATGTCGGTTTGTTGTAGTTGCCAAATAATAAATCGGCTGTCAACGTGCACTGAGCGACTAAGTTCAGGATCATAATACCAATCCGCTAATAGATTCTCTTGCACGCCAGCAAACATAACGCCCACTAGTTCACCATTAGCATTAAAAGTTGGTGCGCTACCATAACCACTGCAGCTATCAATGTTGCTAAGAAAGTTTACAGGTATATCGGCTACACGCACTGCTATATCTGACGTTGCCACAACGCTTTTGTTATTGTCTTGAGTTTTTAACAAACCCTTTAACCGACTAAATGGCTGGTACCAAACGGCATCCATCGGCTGGTAGCCACTTACCTTACCAACACTAAAACGTAAACTACCATTAGTTTCGGCGTAGGTTGCTTGTCCTTTAGCATCATTATAGGCGAGTAATATTTCCATCACTGCGGCTCTAACGCTCGCCATTTCTACTTGCAACTGCTCGCGCTCATTTTTAAGCTGTATCGCGGTATCATGCATAGCTACGGCAAAACTTAACAACGGGTCGTTACTTTGCTGAAACTGCTCGACGCTTCGGCCCAACCAAGCTTCACGCTGGTTTGCATCGGTTAAGCTGGTGCCGCGATACATTGCAGAAAGTTTATGCCGTACTATTTCGCGGTTAAAACCATCACTCAACGCAAAATACTGATCTAAAGCAGGTAGGCGTTGTGCTTTGGGCAACTGTGCATACTGACCAAGAAAATGTAGCGCTAGCTCCATATCTACTCTGGCATCGAATTGGTTATCTATGTTGTTTAATTGCTGTCGCAATAACTTTAGTTGTTGTCGCCCCGGCTGCAATGCTTGCTTGTATAGTTGAACCGCTAACGCAGGTAGCTGCGCGTATTTTAAGTAATTTAATACCAGATCACGCCGCGCAGCTGCTTGCTGTTTAGTGAGTAATAACTGTAACTTTTCTAGCACTGGAGCATAGAGTTGTTGGCGAACTGGACTACTGTTTATCCAATTAAACACCTCTTGCTGTCGCTGCTGCTTAACAGGTAATAACGAACTGCGTTGATAGTGTTTTAATAAACCTTGTATTTGCACTAGATTTTGTTTGAATTCACTCTGCATTGCATGGTACTGCTTCGCTCGGTCGCTACCTTCAGGCGCTAACTGCTCAATTACCGCGCTAGACTGTTGTAAATATACCAGAGCATCGGGCAGTAACTCTTCAAAGTTAAATTGCACCTCAGCGGCGCTGGCATAGCGCTGACTATGCAGTGAAAAACTTGGTGACAACACCAGCTCGTCCTCTTTCACACCTTGTGTCGACAACCGGACAAAATCCGATTTATAAGCTACGTTTTCTTGCGAATAGCTTGCGCTTTGCTGTTTATTGCCGACATAGGCACGCAGCAGCACGTAATCTGCGCCGTAGCGTGGCCAGTTTTGCTCGCTAATAGTCGGAGCGGTTATCGCGGGGTGATACACTAAACGAATATCAGTCAGTACCTTATACTTGTGCAAATAATATTCTAAGCCATTGTGTAAGCTTACCAACTCACAATGCAGTGCTGACTGCTGGGCGCAGTTAGTTAATAACTCTACTTTTAATTGCTGAAATTTAATATTGCGTGCTTGTACCGAGCTTTCGGTATTGAGCTGGCGGTTAATCGCGACGGTTACATCTTGGCTTTGCTGTAATAAATGCAGTTGAAGATTGGGGATCGGCTGTTCTACATCATTGCTCGAAATTAACTTAGTACCCGTCGGCGCATTTAAATAAGCCGCTACACAGTGATAGCTTGTGAGTAACAAACCAGTTTTTGACACAAAGGCGGTGCTGCAATTGTCTATCCGCCCCGTCACCGCTTGTAAATGCTGCAATGATAAGCTGTGCGGTAAGCTGATATTTAAACCATTTAACTCGCTGCTGTTGGCTTCCAGCTGTCGCGGCAGCCAGAACCCCTCTTCAGCACTAACAACTGTGCAATAGAGTGAAAGGCTTAGCAGCGCAAGGCTTACTATATTTTTCATAACAAAGAATTGGTTACTCATGACGCGCAGACGCTATCATATTCTGCATAAGGCTTTAGTGTGCTTGCGGTAAAACGCCAAAATTTGCGGTAACTGTGCTATAGCGGTGAACATATGTCGACATTACTTTAGCGGCTGACTAAACTACAATCGGCTATTTATTGAAGCAACCTATAATAACATTACCAATAGCACGACGGATGATTGGCAAGGGATGAGCATAGTATCAATGAGAACCTACATTATTAAGTTATGCTTTGCACTTGCTTTGCTAATAAGTTGGCACTCACTAGCATTACAACAGCATGGCACACCACTACTTAGCAACTTCAAACCCAAAGATTATAACGGCGGCACGCAAAACTGGGCATTGATCCAAGACCAGCGTGGTGTTATTTACGTTGGCAATAACGTGGGTATATTAGAATACGACGGCGCTAGCTGGCGTATGATCCCAACCAGCAACAAAGCGGTGGTAAGATCCTTAGCATTAGCTAATAACGGCAGAATATATGTTGGCGCCAAAGGTGAACTAGGTTATCTCGATATAGATCCGGTTTCTGGCACACATTATATTTCCTTACTAGAGCGCATCCCGCCAGATTACCGTAACTTTCAAGATATACGACAAACCTTTACCACCGACGAAGGCGTGTATTTTGTTAGTCGAAATTATATCTTCTATATCACGCCAGACAAAGTTGAAGTGTGGACTAGCAACAGTGCCTTTCTCAAAGCTTTTTATCTACAGCAGCGCCTTATTGTACGCGAAGCAGGCACGGGCTTACTGCAATTGCATAATGGTGAATTTAGCCCAGTACCGGGTGCAGACCTCTTGGCTAACATAACAATATCTATGCTTGAAGTTTATAATCAACACACGTTGCTGGTCGGCAGTCGTAATGGTGAATTATTCTTACTAGACAACAACGGCAGTAAACGCTGGCATACCGATATTGACGACACATTAGCGCACGCATCACTTTATACCGGTATACGCTTAAAAAATGGTGACTTTGCCCTTGGTACCTCTGAAGCCGGTTTATACATTTTAACGCCAGAGGGTAAATTAAAAAGTCATATCACCAGCGAGCTTGGCTTGGTTGATCAAAATATTCGTGCGTTATATCAGGATCACCAACAAGGTTTATGGTTGGCATTAGATCACGGCTTAAGCAGAGTTGACCTAGCCTCAGCCATATCCTACTACAATAACACTAGCGGTTTACAAGGTAATGTGCTGGCACTACATCATCATCAAGGCAGTTTATACGCTGGCACTAGCCTTGGTTTATTTCGCAAAAATGAACAAAATCGTTTTGAAATCTTTAGCAAATTGTCAAAGCAAACCTGGGACTTTATTAGCTTTGAGCAACAGCTGCTGATTGCGAACAGTAATGGTGTTTATGCACTAAACCAGCAACAACTTAATTTAGCGCGAGCATCAAACCAAGCCAGTAAAGTGTTGTACCAATCAAGATTAAACCCGCAACGGGTATTTATAGGCCTACAAGATGGCCTAGCAAGCATGCGCTTTGAACAGGGAAACTGGGTCGATGAAGGTTTAGTACCCGGTGTTAGTGGTAATTTAAACAGCATACTAGAGACAGAAGACGGCGAACTCTGGCTAGGTACACTTGCAGACGGCGTACTAAAAATAAACTTACCGCAAGACTGGCAAGGCGGCAACGCTGTGCCATTACCAGTAAAAAAATTCGGTAAAAATAATGGTCTACCTAGTAAAAACCGTAACTCTGTACATTGGTATAACAACGAGCTACTTATTGCTACTGTTGCCGGTTTTTATCGGTTTGATAATACCGCACAAAAATTTAGCTTAGATAATCAGCTTGCCGCCGCCTTTCGTGGCTCGCAGCCTTGGGTGCGTTATCCGCAACCAGATCAAGATAATAACTTATGGCTACTAACCTGGGACAACGATACCGGCCGCCGACAAGCCGGTGTGTTATTTGCGGATAGTAGCGGCTTATACCGTTGGCAGGCGTCAGCACTTAAGCCATTAGAAGATATTCCACTAGACCGACTACTCATTGACGAGCAAAACGTAATTTGGTTTGGCGGTGCGGAAGGTGTATTTCGTTTTTCATTAAATGAACATCATGACTTACCGCCTAAGCCTCCTTTACTTCGCCAGTTACGCTCTATAGACGGTGCAGCATTATACTCCGGCGGTGCTATACCAGAGCAATTACAGCTTAACGCTGACAACAATAGCCTAAGGTTTGAATATGCTAGCCCTAATTTCAGCCATCTGTTTCAGCCACAGTTTCAAGTAAAGCTACGAGGCCATGATGATAACTGGTCAGGTTGGAGTAACGAGTTGTACCGCGATTACACTAATCTTGCTGGCGGTGAATATCAATTTATGGTGCGCAGTCGCGATCATCAAGGTAATTTGCAGCTATCAGGCCAGCTAAATGTGCATATCGCCTCACCCTGGTATCTCAGTACCTCGGCACTCATTATCTATGTATTGTTTACGCTAATGTTACTTTACCTACTATTCAAATGGCGCATTCACCATTTACTAAAAGAAAAACAGCAACTAACGGCATTAGTAGAAGAACGCACAGCGCATTTACAACACGCCATGGCACAGTATAAACACGCAAAACAAAGTGCCGAAAGCGCGACGCAAGCCAAAGGTGAATTTTTGGCAAATATGAGCCACGAGCTACGTACACCATTAAATGCTGTATTAGGTTTTTCTGAACTGGCGCAACAAAGTGACGACTTAGCCACTCAGAAAAACTACCTAGGTAAAATTATCGCTTCAGGAAAAATATTATTAAGCATTATTAACGACATACTCGATTTCTCAAAAATTGATGCGGGCAAACTAATACTAGAAGAGGTGCCATTTAATTTACGTGATACGCTAACACAGGTAACCGAGATGTTTAGCGCTCAACTGGCACAAAAGCCACTGACGTTTACTTTGGCCGTAGCAGAAAATATACCGCAGCTACTGATCGGCGATGCGCTTAGGTTGTCGCAGGTATTAATTAATTTATTAAGTAACGCAATTAAATTTACCGAGCAAGGTGAAATCCAGCTAAGCATAAAAGCGAAGCACTCTGCTGCAGGCTGGCAGCTGGATTTTGCGGTTAGTGACACCGGCATTGGTATTACTGACACTCAACAACAACTGCTATTTACAGCGTTTAATCAAGCCGACAGCTCTATTAGCAGAAAATACGGCGGTACCGGGCTTGGCCTAACCATTTGTCAGCGACTTATTTCATTAATGGGCGGCAAGCTGCAGGTTAACAGCACGCCGTTAAAAGGCAGTACTTTTAGCTTTAGCTTACTATTTGAACCGGCAACTGAAGACCAAACTGCAGTAATAGCAGAAGAAAAACCTTTAACCATAGCTACTGCAGCTAAACACACTATTTTGCTGGTAGAAGACAATTACTTTAACCAAGCACTGGCACAAATTATTCTACAAAAACTGGGCTATCAAGTACTAACCGCAACATCAGGCGAGCAGGCATTAAAATACCTTGAACAGCATCAGGTTTCACTTATTTTAATGGATATTGAAATGCCGGGTATTAATGGTTACGACACCACCAAGCAGCTACGACAAACAGCAAGGTTTAGTACCATACCGGTAATAGCAATGACGGCGCACGGTTCTGACACCACTGAATTTAGCGCTAAACAAGCCGGTATGAATGATCTATTACTTAAGCCTATAGAAGCAAATGCACTAGCCGAAATAATAGCGAAATGGCTAAGCTAAGCTTAATTTAAGGATAGCTAAGGTCCAATAATTCAGCACAGCAGTAACGATTCGGTAAGTGTTGGTTTAGCTCGGTAAAATAACGTAGTTGTAGTTGCTTATACCAATTGTCTAACATCACGCTAAGCAGCGCTTTATCAAAAGCTCTTTGCAAAGCGACATCACGAAAAGCCGCACGATATAAGGTTGAGCTAAATAGCTCATGCACTATGGTTTGCGTTTGCATAGCGCTGTTTTGTAAGCGTTGCAGCAACCACACCTATCGGTGTGATTGCTGCAACGCTTACCATAAACTTCAATAACTAAGCACTAAATAGTAGCTATTGCTTAACGTAAATTTGGCCCTAACCAGCTTTGAGCTTGCTCTAATGTCCAGCCCTTTTTCGCGGCATATTCGGTTAGCTGATCATCGCCAATTTTACTTACCGCAAAATATTTGGCATCTGGGTGAGCAAGGTACCAACCACTTACCGCCGCACCAGGCCACATGGCATAGCTTTCGGTTAGCTGCATACCAATTTGCGCCTCAACATCAAGTAACTGCCACAAGGTGCCTTTTTCTGTATGTTCAGGGCATGCAGGGTAACCCGGTGCTGGGCGAGTTCCTTGGTACAATTCGCGAATAAGCTGCTCATTATCTAGCGTTTCATCCGCAGCATAGCCCCAATATTCGCGTCGTACTTTTAAGTGTAGATATTCTGCCAAGGCTTCAGCTAACCGATCAGCTAGCGCCTTAACCATAATACTATTGTAATCATCATGTTCGGCGGCAAACTTTGCGGCTAATTCATCGGCACCAAAACCGGTGCTTACCGCAAAGGCGCCAATGTAATCGTTAACACCACTGTCTATCGGTGCAATAAAATCGGCTAAGCTGCAATTAGCGGCATTATTGCGCAGTTGTAGTTGTTGGCGCAGATTATAAAGCCGTGCTCGTTCAGTGCTTCGGGTTTCGTCGGTATAAATAACGATATCATCACCGTCACTATTTGCCGGAAACAAACCAAAAATAGCTTTACCGCTAATATGGCCATCGTTAATCATACTATCTAAAATAGCGTTAGCATCATTAAAAACCCGCCGTGCTTCCATACCAACTTCAGCATGATTTAATATGCTTGGGTACTTGCCCGATAATTGCCAGGTGATAAAAAATGGTGTCCAGTCAATATAGTCACGTAACAGGTTTAAATTAATATCTTGCCATAGCTGAACACCCAGTTGCTTTGGTGCAGGTGCAACCTTGGTTAAATCTAGCTGAAACCGGTTAGCTCTGGCTTCAGCCAACGTTAACAACTTTTCGCCGGGTCGGCTGCGCGCGTGTTGCTCACGTACTATTTCATATTCGTGTTTTATTCGGCTTAAATACTCAGCTTTGTTGTTAGCAATAAGCGACTGCACCACAGATACACTGCGTGAAGCATTAGATACGTACACTACGCCGTGCTGATAATTCGGCTCAACTTTAACCGCAGTATGCGCTTTTGATGTGGTAGCACCGCCAATCAATAACGGCACGGTATAACCTAAGCGGGTCATCTCTTTGGCAACATGCACCATTTCTTCTAACGATGGCGTAATTAGCCCAGATAAACCGACGATATCGACGTTTTGTTCTTTGGCTACACGCAGCAACTCGGCACAAGGCACCATAACGCCCAGATCTATCACCTCAAAATTATTACACTGCAGCACAACACCAACAATGTTCTTACCGATATCGTGTACATCTCCTTTTACTGTCGCCAGCAGCACTTTAGCTTGCGCCCTACCGCCTTCTTTTTCCTGTTCAATGTAAGGCTGTAAATAGGCGACCGCCTTTTTCATGACTCGGGCTGACTTTACCACCTGCGGTAAAAACATTTTACCCTCACCAAACAGGTCGCCAACCACGTTCATGCCGTCCATTAACGGACCTTCAATAACGTGCAGAGGCTTTTGTGCTTGTTGTCGCGCGTCTTCAGTATCTATTTCAATAAAATCGGTAATACCTTTAACTAAGGCATATTCTAAGCGCTTATTTACCGGGAAACTGCGCCACGCATCATCGGTTTTTTCTGCTACGCTGCCATCACCTTTAAACTGTGCTGCTATTTCTAGCAACCGTTCGGTGGCATCGTCGCGGCGGTTTAAAATAACATCTTCAACCCGCTGTTTTAATAGTGGTGGAATATCATCATATACCGTCAGCTGGCCAGCATTAACAATGCCCATATCCATGCCAGCAGCAATGGCATGATATAAAAACACCGAATGAATAGCTTCGCGTACGGCATCATTACCACGAAATGAAAACGATACGTTAGACACTCCACCTGATATCTTGGCGTGCGGGCATAAGCGTTTAATTTCACGAGTTGCCTCAATAAAATCAACAGCATAATTATTGTGCTCTTCAATACCCGTTGCTACGGCAAAAATATTCGGGTCAAAAATAATATCTTGCGGCGGAAAACCTATTTGTTCAGTAAGAATGCGATACGCACGCTGACAAATTGCAACTTTACGTGCTTTAGTATCAGCTTGGCCCTTTTCGTCAAAAGCCATAACAACAACCGCAGCGCCATAACGTCGTAGCAAGCGGGCTTGATATAGAAATAACGATTCACCTTCTTTTAGCGAAATAGAGTTAACAACGGCTTTGCCCTGAATGCATTTTAGCGCAGCTTCTATTACTTCCCACTTTGACGAGTCGACCATAATAGGTACGCGAGAAATATCGGGCTCTGATGCCAGCAATTGCAAATAGCGCACCATCGCGGCTTTGCTGTCTAGCATTGCCTCGTCCATATTAATATCAATAATTTGTGCGCCGCTTTCTACTTGCTGCCGTGCAACATCTAGCGCAGCTTCAAAGTTGCCAGCTAAAATCAGTTTTTTAAATTTGGCCGAGCCGGTAACGTTAGTGCGTTCACCAATGTTAATAAATCGTGCTTGCTGCTGCATTACCACTCCACCGAAAAGGCTTCAAGCCCGGCTAAATTAAAACTATGGCTTACCGCTTTAGGTTGCCTAGGCGCCAAATGCTTTACTGCAGTATAAAGTGCCTTAATATGTTCGGGCGTGGTGCCACAGCAACCGCCAACAATGTTAACAAAACCTTGCTCGGCCCAATCGGCAATTTCGCGCGCCATCTCAACCGGGCCGAGATCGTACTCACCAAATTCATTAGGCAAACCCGCATTAGGGTTGACCGATACATAGGCCTCAGCTATGTTTGCAAGTGTTTCAACGTAAGGCCGAAGTAAATCCGGCCCTAGCGCGCAGTTAAGGCCAAAACATACCGGCTCAACATGCGCCAGCGAGTGATAAAACGCTTCTGTAGTTTGCCCTGATAAGGTGCGGCCAGAAGCGTCAGTAATGGTGCCAGAAATCATTACTGGTAATTTATAACCTAGTTCATCAAACACCTTTAGTACGGCAAAAGCGGCAGCTTTGGCATTTAAGGTATCAAAAATGGTTTCTAACATAATAATGTCGGCACCACCGGCAATTAGGGCATGAGTGGCTTCAGTGTAGGCGTCAACTAATTGGTCAAAGCTAATATTACGAAACCCCGGATCATTTACCTTTGGCGAAATAGACGCGGTGCGGTTAGTTGGCCCTAGCACGCCGGCAACAAAGCGTGGTTTATCTGGTTGTTGCGCGGTAATTTCATCACAAACTTTACGCGCTAATGCGGCAGCTTCGTGGTTAATACGCGCCGCTAGCCGTTCCATTTGATAATCGGCCATGGCAATGCTGGTAGAGTTAAAGGTATTGGTTTCGATAATATCTGCGCCAGCTAATAGGTATTGCCGATGAATATCAGTAATTAACTCTGGCTGCGATAGCACTAATAAATCGTTATTACCCCTAACATCGCAGGGCCAATTGGCAAATTCTTCACCACGAAATGCGGCTTCATCTAAACAATGTTGCTGGATCATCGTACCCATAGCACCGTCGAGAATTAAAATACGCTCAGCCAGCAACTGGCGAAATTGATTTGGCGTTAATCGTGCTGTCATAAAATACTCGATACGTTAAGCCGTTTGGCCAATTTGTTGTAAATCAAAGGGCGTGGCTTGGTACACATAATAATTAAGCCAATTACTAAATAATAAAAAAGCATGGCTTTGCCATAACTTAACAGGCCCCTGCGCAGGATCGTTATTGCGATAATAATTTTCGGGAAATGTTGGCGAGACACCAGAGGCAAGATCACGCTGATATTCATCGTCTAAACTGGTTAAATCGTACTCAGGATGCCCAGTAACAAACACCCGGCTACCGCTAGTGTTTTGTAATAGATACGCACCAGTAACATCGGCTTCGGCTAAAATATGTAAGTCATCATGCTGCTGATACTTTTGTTTTGCTACCTGAGCATAGCGCGAATGTGGCACTAAAAACTCATCATCAAAGCCGCGTACTAACGGACTTAACGGCTGAGAAACTTGCTGCCAATATACGCCCGATAATTTGTCCCCACGTATTTCACGTTGCAAACCATAATATTGATATAACGCAGCATGCGCAGCCCAACACAAAAACAGCGTTGAAGTTACATGTTGATCAGCCCAGCGCAATATATCGCCAAACTGCTGCCAATACGTAACATCTTCATAATCAACTAAGCCTAACGGCGCGCCAGTAATAATTAAGCCATCGTAGTTTTGCTGTTGCACTTCAGAGAAGTAGCGATAAAAGCAGTTTAAATGATTCGATGGTGTATTTTTACTCACGTGGTCATCAATACGTAATAGATCGATATCAACCTGCAGCGGGCTATTTGCTAGCAAACGTAGTAGTTGAATTTCAGTAGCTATTTTATTTGGCATTAGGTTTAAAATGGCAATTTTTAGCGGACGAATATCCTGTGTTTGTGCTCTACTTTCGGTCATTACAAACACATTTTCTGCCAGCAATGCCTCTACTGCGGGTAATTGGTCGATTACTTTAATAGGCATGGCGCAACTCGGTTAGGCTTTAATAGCGTTACTTTGCGCAAAATAACAGAAAATGTCAACATCTAAACGTTTAGACGTCTAAAATAAAATTGTGTTTTCCTCCTGAATTGGTATTTAGGCTAAACGTGCAATAAAAAAGCTAGGCAGAACCTAGCTTAATATAACTAATTAAAACAAGATTATTCAGATTTTAACGCAGCTGCGCCGCCTTGCTGATTTTGCAACAGCATACTTTCTACTGCGCTAATAAAATCTTTATCATCAGGTTTAGTCCGGCTGCCAAAGTGCACTACACTTTGCTCGTCAGCACTGACTAAATATTTATTGAAATTCCAGCTTGGTGTTTCACCGGTTTTAGCAATTAACGCTTTAAAAATCGGGTTAGCATCATTGCCTTTAACTTTTGAACTGGCAAACATTGGAAATTTTACGCCGTAGGTTAAATAACATACCTCAGCCGTTTTTTCCGCATCGTCATATTCTTGTTTAAAACTATCTGACGGAAAGCCTAATACCACTAATCCTTGATCTTTATATTTTTCATACAAGGCTTCTAACGCATCAAACTGTGGGGTAAAGCCACATTTGCTAGCCGTATTGACTACTAGCAAGGTTTTACCTTTAAAGGTATCACACAGATCAACACTTTCACGGGTGTTAAGTTGTTGCATTGAGTGGCCAAGAATATCACCACACTGATTTGCCATTGCCGGCGCAGCTAACATGGCAGCGGTCAAAGCTACGGCACTTAATAATGTTTTCATTGTTATCTCCGGTAAAGCTAAATGTTTAGCTGCTAATGAGTGTTATAGCAGGATAAGTTGTACGTATACAGAACCTAAACCGATCTCTGGTTAACGCTAGACTAAAAACGATAACGCAATTTAAATCGAACAGTACGCGGCTCCATTGGGTGTGAATGCCGATCTTCAACACCGGCTTGATCTTCGCCAGGTAAACGTGATGCATAAAAGTAGTCAATATCGCTGTCTTTACTATCAAGCATATTTAATAACTCTAACGCCAATTGCCATTGTTGAAATTGATAATTATAACCGGCGTTAACAACAGTACTAGCACCAGAGCGCTGCAGGTTAAAACTATCAAGCGTACGCTTACCAAAGTGGCGTAAGCGTAAACTAACTTGCCAAGGGCTATCGGCTTTGTAAATTAGCCCCATGCTTAACACTACTGGCAGCGCACCATCAATATAGTTACCTTCATCTGGGCTTTGCTCGGTAAAACGCGAGTGCGTTATAGCCAGCTCAGTATCAATACTCCAGTTATTACTAAACCAGTAATAAGCGGCAAGTTCAATACCATAGCGCTTTGACGCTCGGCTAGGTTCATTATTGCCGGCATCGCCAACATATAATAGCTCAGAATCTACCTGTAACTGCCATAACGCTAGTGACGCATTAAAAGCACTGTAGTCGAAAAAACGCAGGCCTAACTCGGCACCGTTACTGCGTACCAGTAAATCAACCGGTGCGATATCGTCTAGGGTTACGGGATCAAGTGTTGCGGTCGCGCCACGCGCATCGTTAGAATGAAAGCCTTGTCCAGCATTTAAATATAACTGCCAATTAGGTAAAAACTGATAGCTCAACCCAGCTTTAACCGACACTATACCATCAGATGCCGAGCCGCTGTTGTCTGCTAAATTACTCTCAACATCAACGTTAAAATAGTCATAACGCAAGCCTAAGTGCGCGTTCCAATCGCTATTTAGCTGTAACCTAGTTTGGCTAAACAATGCCGCCGAACCTTGTTGCACGGCGTCGTTACGCACGGTATTTAAGCGAGCACGCTGTTTAGTGTTATACAGGCCTACCTCGCCGATATCATCAGCCCGTAATTGTAGCCCAACCACATGCTCGACAGCGAGCTCGCCTAATTGATGATGCCAATGATGGCTTAACTCACCGCCGTAGACCCAGCGCCGGTCTACCTGTTCAAACTGATCGCCATTTATCGGATCTTCAAGAAAATAGGTAAAATTAGACCATAAATCCATCTGTGCTTTTAGCGCATAAACATTCCACTGCCAAGCATCGCTATACCAACTTGCCGACACACTATAACGCGAACTGTCGCCACCTAAATCAGTATCTAGCGAACCAAACTCGTTAATTAAGCCTTGTTCTACAGCGCGTTGCGGGATCTGATCAGCGGAGTTCCAGTTATTGTCATACGCCATCAGCATTAGCGCTAACTGGCCAGAACCCAGCGCCTGGCTATAACGTGCTTGCAGAATTCTGTTACCGTAAGTGCTAACTGCGGGTTATATAGACTGATAATACTACTAAATTTATCATAAAATTTATGTGTTTATAGTGCGGTTAGCTGCCGTATTGCGGCTAAAATACCACTAAGTACGATATAGCGTAGTACCAGCCTATTTTCTTCCATAAATGTTTACGCTTTAACCACTAACAAACTGCATTAACCTGTCATACTAAAACAAATTTAAGGTGTGTTTTTTTGGCTATCCGCTATTATCCGCTTCCTTTTTCTGGCGGCAGTTTTATGCTTAGCCAATGCTATTGATACAGAGAATATTATGCGTATTTGTTTTTTAATGTACCCGTGGGAAAAAGTTGATCCAGACGGCGATAGCACTATTCGTATGATCCACGAAGCAGTAAGTCGTGGGCATACGGTTGCTATAACCCACGCCACTAATTTAACCGTGCGCGACAGCATTGCCATGGCATTTTGCAAAGTGTTTGTTAAAGGGCAAAAAGTATCAAATAACATTGCCAGCTTTTATCGTAATGCTCAATTTAATCAACAAAAGCTGCCGCTAGCGGCCTTTGACACTATTTTTATTCGGCTTAATCCGCCGCTTGATCCAATAGTGTTGAATTTTCTTGATTCAGTGCGTGAAGATACGTTTATTATGAATGACTTAGATGGCGTGCGTATTGCCAATAATAAGATGTATACCGCGTCACTACACGACCCTAACAATGAGTTTATACCGGTAACACACGTATCAAAAAATAAAGATTATTTGGCTCGTGTGCTGGCTGACTCACCTAACGACAAAATGATTTTAAAGCCGCTTAATGGCTACGGCGGTAAAGGTGTTATTTTATTAGAGAAATCAGCGGCACAAAGTGCACGCTCACTGCTCGATTTTTATATTGGTGATCAAGAGCGTGGCAATTACGTTATTTTACAAGAATACGTAGAGGGTGCAGAGCTGGGTGACATTCGTATTTTAATGTTAAACGGTAAACCTATTGGCGCAATGCGCCGTATTCCTCCAGCAGATGATATGCGCTCTAACGTACATGCCGGCGGCACTGTTGTTAAGCATCAGCTTAGCGATCAAGAAAAACGGCTATGCGCCCACATTGGCCCGAAGCTGGCACGAGACGGTTTATTTTTTGCTGGTATTGACGTTATCAACGGAAAATTAATTGAAGTTAATGTAATGAGCCCAGGCGGTATTGCCCGAATAAACCGTTTAAACGGTGTACGACTACAAGAGAAAGTTATTGATTTTATTGAACAAGTAATAGCAGGAGAAACTCAAGTCTCAGCACGTAAACAGGTGTTTCGCCCACTACTTAGTGAAGCGGAAGCGCTTATTTGAAAAATTTTTATCGTGTTTAACAAAATAATTCACTGTTTTTAATTACTAAAATTCTGTAAATAGGCAAAAAAATATTCGAGGTGTGCTTATGTCACAGGTAGACAGCAACGAGTTTGAACTAGATGATTTGGCTGATGATGTTGAGATCATCAAAGATTTATCACCCAAAGACACTAAATCTAAACAAAAACTGGAAGCTCGGCGGCGTATTGACGATTTGCTAGAGCAAAAAAGGTTACGCCAAGCGTTAGACGACTGGGATTTAGAAGACGAAGAAATTTAATCTATAAAAAAGGGCGCTAAATGCGCCCTTTCTAATTACTACAACCAAACTTAGCCGCGATATTTCTGCATTACCAGCGTAGCGTTTGTGCCACCAAAACCGAAACTGTTCGACATTACTGTATTCAGTTCTGCTGGTGTTGCGGTTGTGACAATATTTAGCCCTTTAGCGGCTTCGTCTAGCTCACCAATATTAATTGATGGCGCGATAAAGCTATGTTTCATCATTAATAATGAGTAAATAGCTTCGTGCACACCCGCCGCACCCAATGCATGTCCGGTCATGGCTTTAGTGGCACTTATTGCGGGTGATTTACCGGCAAATACGTGCTGAATAGCACCTAGCTCTTTTACGTCACCTACTGGCGTGCTGGTACCATGGGTATTAACGTAATCAACTTCTGCATCAACACCCTGCATGGCCATTTGCATGCAGCGTATTGCACCTTCACCGCTTGGAGCTACCATATCAAAACCGTCTGAGGTTGCACCATAGCCTACTACTTCGGCGTAAATTGTCGCGCCACGAGCCAATGCATGCTCTAATTCTTCTACAACCACCATACCGCCGCCGCCGCTAATAACAAAACCATCACGGTTGGCGTCATAGGTGCGTGAAGCCAATTCTGGCGTGTCGTTATATTTAGTAGACAGTGCACCCATGGCATCAAATTCCATCGCCAGTGTCCAGTGCACTTCTTCGCCACCGCCAGCAAATACCACGTCTTGCTTACCTAACTGAATTAGTTCTACGGCGTGGCCAATACAATGCGCACTGGTGGCACAAGCAGAACTAATAGAATAGTTAACGCCTTTAATTTTAAAAGGGGTCGCTAAACACGCAGAGCAGGTGCTAGACATGGTTTTAGGCACTGCATAAGGGCCAACCCGCTTTACGCCTTTTTCCCGCAGTATATCCGCAGCTTCTACTTGTACCTTTGACGATGCACCACCCGAGCCGGCAACGAGCCCAATGCGCGGGTGAGAAATTTGCTCTTCGGTAAAGCCCGCGTCAATCATAGCTTCTTGCATGGCAAGATAAGCAAAAGCCGCAGCATCAGCCATAAAGCGCATAGCTTTACGGTCAATTAATTCGCTTGGGTTAAGTTTAATATTACCCCAAACTTGAGAACGTAAACCAAGCTCAGCAAACTCTTCTGAACGGGTAATACCTGAACGTCCAGCTTTTAACGACGCCAGTACTTCGTCTTTATTATTACCGATACTGGATACGATACCGATACCTGTGATTACAGCTCTTTTCATGCTTTCTCCAACGGACCAAGCTATCGCCGGTCGCTTAAAATGATATTGCGCGCTATTGTACGGAATTTGCCATCAAAAGTGGTCAGCTTTCAGCGCACACTTGTACTCTATTTTTAATATAGCGGTTGCTTAGGGTAAACTACAAGCTGAATTTTGCGTCAGGTTTGCAATCTATGTCTACGCTTAGCAATGCTAAAATACACTTTAATGAACAAGGTACGCCAGTTGCGTCGCTGTTTGACGACGTTTATTTTTCTAATGATGGCGGCTTGGCAGAAACAGACTACGTGTTTTTGCAGCAAAATGGCCTGCCACTGCGCTGGCAAAGCCATGCTGATACCGCATTCCATATTATTGAAACCGGCTTTGGCACTGGCGCAAACTTTTTGCTTACTTGGCTGCGGTTTCGCCAGTATCGACAAAGCTTGCCAGCTGCGCGATGTCAGCGCTTATATTTCAGTAGTATTGAAAAGTACCCATTAAGCCATACTGATTTGCGCCGCGCACTAGCAGTGCACGCCGAGCTGTCTGAATTAGGCCTGCTACTGCTAAAAAGCTACCCGCTTTGTGTTGCCGGCTGTCACCGACTTAGCTTTGATAATGGCACTGTATTGCTCGATTTATGGTTTGGCGATGTTAATAGCCAGCTACCACAACTAAATGCCAAAGTGAATGCTATTTATCTTGATGGTTTTGCTCCCAGTAAAAACCCCGATATGTGGCAGCCGCCATTGTTTAATGGCCTTGCTCGACTAAGCACCGCAGGCACTACACTAGCAACCTTCACCGCAGCCGGCTTGGTAAAGCGTGGCTTACAAGATGCGGGTTTTACGGTTGAGAAAGTAAAGGGTTTTGGCCGTAAACGCGAGATGCTTAGCGCTTATATGGCAAAACCGGCTAAGGCGGTTAACGCAGAAATAAGCGGCGTTACTATTATTGGCGGTGGGGTAGCGTCATTTTGTCTGGCTCTAGCATTACAGCAGCGCGGTATTGCCGTGCACCTTATTTGTGAGGACCAAAGTGTAGCCTTACAAGCTTCACAAAATAGACAGGCAGCGGTATACCCCAACTTGCACGCCCACATCACCGATGAAAGCTTATTGCACGTACAGGCATTTTTGTTTGCGCGAAACTTCTATCAACACTGGGCAAAGCAAGGGCTAGACTTTGCCATGGACTGGTGCGGCGTGCTGCACCTTGCATCCAATGAACAGCTAGCTCAACGCCAACAAAAATTTATTGAAAAAGCACTGTATCCTACTAGTTTAGTGTGCGGGGTTAGTGCCACTGAAGCCTCTGCCATAGCCGGTTTAGCCGTCCCCCATTCAGGTGTGCATATCCCATTAGGCGGTTGGCTTAGCCCGCAACAGTTTTGCCTAGCCGCACTGGCCTATCTAAAACAAAGTAGCTCATTTCAAATTAGCTTTAATTGCCAAGTAAGTGCAATAACCCAACAGCAACAGCATTGGTTGCTCACTACCACAGCGGGGAATGTTAATGCGCAGGTTCTAGTATTGGCAACCGGCAGTAAACTCGCTAGTTTTAGCCAAACGGCAGCCTTGCCACTGAATAAAATTCGCGGCCAAGTTAGCCATGTTCAGCAAGCCGCTATGGCACCACTGCAAACCGTGCTTTGTCATAACGGCTATATAACGCCACAGTGGCAAGGCATACATTGCTTAGGGGCAACTTTTGACCGCCATGCAACAGTAGCCGAGGTAACCGCAAAGGATAACGTCGAAAACTTGCAGCAAGTAAATGAGCAATTGCAACAACCTATATGGCTTTCCCAGGCGAAGGTTATTGGTGCTACAGCCTCTTTTCGCGCGTCATTTCCAGGTAGCATACCGGCAATTGGCGCTATTAATAACAGCGCCAATTTATATATACTGGGCGGAATGGGCGCTAGAGGTATAATGTTGTCACCATTATTGGCAGAATTAGTTGCTTGCCAAATTTGTGCAGAACCTCTACCGTTAAGCCAGCAGCTTATTAGCAAATTAAGTGCTTCGCGCTTTTATAAAGAATGATATAAAGGATACTATTATGCGTTTAGTCGCAGTATTTAGCTTAACCCTTTTGCTAGGGCTTTTTAGTAGCATAAGCCATGCGAAGGACTTCTATCAGATACCCTTACCGACTGATGCGCGCGAATTTGCTCGTTTAGATAGCAAAATGCCGGCGGTAATGAGCTTTTTTAGCCAACAAAACGCGTCTGATTTACGTGAATACTATATTCAACAATTAGGGCAACCCAACAGCGAACAAACCCTGTACGGTCGCGAAAATTTGTATTTCACGGTAAATAATAAACAGGTACGCATTTTAATTTCTAGCCGTAACAATTGGCGTCAAGTAGACATTATGGTGCAAAACTAAGCCTTAAGGCTTAGTTAGCTGTAACACAACCCTACGGTTAATTTTTCGCTCTAGTGCTGTATCGTTCGGCGCTACGTGTCTACGCTCACCAAAGCCCTCTACCTGCACCCTCTCTTCTGCCACTCCAGCGGCAACAAAAAAACGTTTTACTTTCTCAGCACGTTTTACCGACAGCTGTTCGTTCATCCAACGCCCACCATAACTATCGGTATAGCCTTGAATTTCAATAAAATCTATTTCTGGATCATATTTTAAATATTCAGCAATTTGGCCTAAGCGCCGTTCTGATTCGCGTGTTAGCTCGTCACCACCGGTTTCATAGCTTAATACCGTAAACGCAATATCATCAAAACCATAGGGTAATAATTGAGAAATGCACTGATTAAATTGCTGGTACGACTTGGGAAATTGCACTGGGTTCATTGCCGCAACAACTTTGTCATAGGGGCTGTACCAGTCGCTAAAGTAAAACGTTGGGCTAAAGCCATGCTCTAATTCGGTTAATAACGTCCATGCGGCCTTTTTCGGCAACTCCCCATTGTATTGTTTTAATAACTTCATACTCGCCACGGCTTTGCTTGGCTCACCGGGACGCCACGCTGGCGGCACCGACAACACTTCAGCTAAACCGTAATGATCAGGTAAACGCTGCATTTGTAATTCAAAGTCTAAATTTAAGCCTTTGCTGGCTATACTGCGAAATACCGCCTGACCAAACTGCGGAATGTCGTGTTGCAATTGGCATTCTAGTGGTGTGTTTTTACTTAACGCCCACATAGACTGCTCAATAGTGGCAGAATATTGACGCAGCTGTGGCTGAGCAGCCACTGACGCTGTTAGCAATATCAGGCTAGACGCAATTAATGTTCGCATTTTCTGGCTTCCCACTACATTAGATACTCTTTTAATGACTTACCACTAAAGCTAAGCAAACACTATGCCGTAACAAGACGCTAGCGTAATTTTTTGGCATAATAGCCGTTCATGGATAAAATGGCGATGTTATGACCGAACCAATATCTCAGCTTGCACAGCGCTTTCGAGGCTACTATCCAGTAGTTATCGACGTAGAAACCGCAGGCTTTAATGCTAAAACCGATGCTTTGTTAGAAATTGCCGCCACCTTGTTGGATATGGATGATGCAGGCAATTTAGTGCCGCTTAAAACCCTACATTTTCATGTGGACCCTTTTGAGGGGGCAAACTTAGATGCTAGCTCACTGGCTTTTAACGGTATAGATCCATTTAACCCACTACGCGGTGCGGTGCCAGAGCGAGAAGCAATAACACAAATATGTAAAGCCGTGCGCAAAGCTCAAAAAGATGCAGGCTGTCAGCGTAGCGTCATCGTTGCGCACAATGCTGCTTTTGATCAGGGCTTTTTTAATGCAGCTATCGCGCGGTTAAACTACAAGCGCTCGCCGTTTCACGCCTTTGTATCTTTTGATACCACCAGTTTAGCCGCGTTAGCATTAGGCCAAACTGTACTAGCTAAAGCTTGTCATGCTGCAGGTATAAAATTTGATAATAAAGAAGCGCATAGTGCACTTTATGATACCGAGCGTACTGCGGAATTGTTTTGCTACATTGTGAATAGCTGGAAACAGCGTGGCGGCTGGCCGTTATCGCGGGCGCTAACACAAGAAGATGCTGGCGACAGTGAGCCTACGGCAACATCTGGCTTTGCTGATTAAACTCAAGCTTAACTAAGCAAAAAGGCCGCTGTTGCGGCCTTTAGTAGCGTTAAGATGCTTATTCTTCAACGGTATCCGTTTTATGTTTATCAGCTGTTTCTTTAATCAATGGCTGCAATTCACCACGCTGAAACATTTCTAAAATAATATCACAACCACCAACCAACTCGCCGTCTACCCATAGCTGTGGGAACGTGGGCCAATTAGCATATTTTGGTAACTCGGCGCGGATCTCCGGATTTAGCAAAATATCAACATAAGCAAACTGCTCACCGCAAGAGATAAGCGCTTGTGATGCCTGTGCAGAAAAGCCACAACTTGGGAACTTAGGAGAACCTTTCATAAATAATATAATAGGGTTTTCAGCAATTTGCTGTTTAATTTTATCTAGCGTTTCCATTAACACCTCACAACATTCGTATTTTCAGATTGGCTAACATTTTACGTGGTTCTGTTGCCGCTAACACTTGAGATTTGTAAAAAAAAACCCATATATATGCGACAGCTTAACGTACTGATCAAGACCACCTATAATACCAGATCAGTTTATAACCAACACTGCAAAACTTGAGTATTTTAGTCAGGTTTTGTAGTCTACGCCTCGCAGACAACATAAACAACGCCAATGGAGAACGACTATGGCTTTTGAATTACCAGCATTACCTTACGCAAAAGACGCTTTAGCACCACATATTTCTGCCGAAACATTAGAATATCACTATGGCAAACACCACAATACCTATGTGGTAAAATTAAACGGTTTAATTGAAGGTACGCCTTTTGCCGGTAAATCGTTAGAAGAAATAGTCCGTAGCTCTGATGGCGGAGTATTTAATAACGCCGCTCAGGTATGGAACCACACGTTCTACTGGCATTGCTTATCACCAAAGGGTGGCGGCGAGCCAACCGGTGCAGTAGCAGACGCTATTAACGCGAAATGGGGCTCTTTTGCTGCATTTAAAACAGCGTTTAATGACAAAGCCGTAAATAACTTTGGTTCAAGCTGGACGTGGTTAGTGAAAAAAGCTGATGGCAGTGTAGACATTGTTAATACCAGTAACGCCGCTACGCCATTAACAGATACTAGCGTAACACCAATAATGACAGTGGATTTATGGGAACACGCGTATTACATCGATTACCGTAATGCCCGCCCAACCTACCTAGATGCATTCTGGGCACTGGTTAATTGGCAGTTCGTTAACGATAACCTAGCAAAATAAGTTAAAGGCTAGAAATAAAAAAACCGGTTTTTACCGGTTTTTTTATTTAACGGTAGTTCGTTACCTGATTACGACCACCGGCTTTAGATTGATATAAGGCTTTATCTGATGCTTCTATCCATTGCCGATGCTCTGTCATATCAGGTGTATATTCAGCTAACCCTATGCTTAGGCTAACGTTAATCTTATGCTCTTGGTAGTTAATGGGTAATGATTCAACTAATAGGCGTAATCTTTCTGCTAATACGGCTGCTTGCTCTAACGTGGTGTCTACTAATAATATTGCATACTCTTCGCCGCCATAACGGCCAGCAATATCGGTACTGCGCAGGGTTTTACGCACGGCATCAGCTATAGCTTGAATAACGACATCGCCAGCAGCGTGGCCGTAGGTATCGTTCACACGTTTAAAATGATCGATATCACACATTAGCAACGTACTGCGGTGCTTATAGCGCTGCAAGCGATTGAATTCTTGAATTAGGCTCTCTTCCCAATACCCGCGATTATACAGCTGGGTTAAAAAATCAATTTTTGTTAGCTGGCTCAACCTGCCATTCATCGACTCTAATTCGATGCGGCTTACCGCCACATCGGTTACGTCATAAATAATAAAACACAGATGGGTTACCTTACCACGGGTATCAGATAGCGGAAAAATAGTGCTATTTTGATACATATATTCTGCGGTGCTCGTTATGGGTCGATAATTACGAAACTTAAAAATATAAGGTCGCTGCTCCCAAATAGTAAAAGCACGATTTTTTAGTAAGATCACCGGATCACATTTACGCCGTAACCAGTCTTCATCAATTTCTGAGAATAAATCAAATAGATAACGATCTCTAACCTGACGCGGTGTTAAGCCACTATGGTTTTCCATAAAGCCGTTCCAAACTTGGATTCGGTAATCACAATTTAGCACCACTAAACCCACATCGACTGTCTGAAACATATCCATTAGCCAGTGCACTTCTGATACATCTACCTGCGCTTGCGACATCGTTACTCCTCTAGCAGAAATGCGATTTTGTAATTCAGTGTTTTCAAGCTGTCCTCAGTAAACAGTAATAATAAATCACAGCTAATATTATAATTTTCAATACCGTAACTAAGCTCTATCGCTAAAGTTTTACGCCAACGTTTGGCATTAGCTTTAATCAGTTCACTTACTGCCGCATGCTGACCTAGCACTACGGGGTGACCTTGGCTAAAGCTCATATCAATTTGTTCTGCTAACCCTTTAAGTACGGCCCCAATCAAAATATTGGCGATGTCCATTAGTAACTCTAGCTCAATCTCTGGGGTTGGCTCGCCCTGATAATTCATCAAGCGGGCAATATCTTTAAAGCTGGAATCAGTGAGGATCAACAAAGCTTCACCAGACACTCCGCCACCAATAAAGCCTTGACATACCGCTGATGTCGCAGTTTCATGTTCTACAGAGGCTAGCGCCATATGTAGTTCACTCACTTCAATCAAATTAACATTGGGTATTGGCAGCTTAACAAACACATTTAGCAGGCGCGCTAACAAATCACCTGCTTGCCCCATAGCAACGTTGGTTAACTCTTGCAGCACATCACGCATCTCAGCGCTTAGTTCTGCTGATACTACAGCGGTCGCTGCAGGTGATGCGGCGGTAGCTTCTATCTCTATTGCGTGCTGTTGCATCAGCTGCTGCAGCTTAGCGACATCTACCGGTTTACGAATAAAATCAAGTGCGCCTAGGCTTTTTACCCGCTCAAAAGCTTCGGGCTGCACATCACCAGATACCACCACGACATTCACCTTTAGCTGTCGCTTTTGTATCTCAAGCAATACCTGATAACCATCCATCACTGGCATATTTAAATCGAGAAACAGCCAATCAATTTTCTGCGTCAGTAACGTATCTAGCGCTTCTGCACCATGACCGGCAAAAAACAAGTTAGCTTGCCACTCCTGTGGTAGAATTCTGGCAAGTTGTTTACGAGCCAAGTTGGAATCATCACAAATTAGTACCGCTGTCGTCATCGGGGTCTCACTTAGTACAGACTTAATGTCAGTCTAGACTGAAATTTCTAGTTAGGCCGGGCACTGCAAAAATATGTTGTATTCCAGCGAATTACTTTAATGTGCTCAATCTTAATAGGAGCTGTATTATGTCTACATTTTTACATGTTTATAGTAAAACTGTTCTAGCATTCGCTTTAGCCAGTTTAAGTTTTACCCTGTCAGCGGTTGATTTACAAGCTCGGTTACCTGAACGTTTAAGCCAAGTAAAAGCGGGCGAACAAAATATTATCTTACTAGGTAAAAAAATTAACATTGGCGCACACGCACCAGCATTTAAAGTGGTAGATGGTAACTTTAAAACCATAAAATCAACTGATTTCAAAGGTAAAACGGTAATGATTAGCGTAGTGCCAAGTATTGATACCGGCATTTGTTCATTGCAAACTAAGCGCTTTAATTCTGAAGTTGCTACCTTGCCCGAAAATGTCGTGTTACTAACTATCAGTACAGATTTACCTTTTGCCCAAAAACGTTACTGTCAGCAAGAAGCGATAGATCAAGTATTAGTATTATCTGATGCGGTATGGCGTGATTTTGGTAGTAATTACGGTTTATTAATCAAAGATATGGGCTTATTAACGCGTGCCGTATTAATTATTGACCGCGACGGTAATCTTGCTTACCAGCAGCTCGTTGGCGAGCTAGCGCAAGAACCCAATTATGACGAAGCACTGGCGGCGCTAAAAGATATTGTCGCTAAAAGTTAACTTACTTCGCCTAAATGACGTCACTAATTATAAATAACATTATGATTAGATATAAAAAAAGCCCTAATAATTAGGGCTTTTTTACTGATACCTTAACTTACTTGCTTAGCGCAGTGGCTAATTCATTCGTTACAGCATCAACGGCTTTAGTACCATCAATATGATGATAACGCGTATTGCCGGCATCAGCTTCAGCACGGTAGTAACCGACTAACGGCTCTGTTTGCTCATGGTAAATAGCCAAACGCTTACGAACAGTTTCTTCAACATCATCGGGACGAATAGCTAAATCTTCACCGGTAACATCATCTTTTCCGTCTGCTTTTGGTGGATTATAGCGAATATGGTAGACCCGACCAGACGCAGGATGCACGCGGCGACCGCTCATGCGCTCAACAATAACGTCATCCGGCACGTCAAATTCGATCACATGATCAATGACAATGCCTTTATCTTTCATCGCATCAGCTTGCGGAATTGTACGTGGAAAACCGTCTAACAAAAAACCTTTACTACAATCTGGTTCAGCAATGCGCTCTTTAACAAGCCCGATAATAATGTCATCTGACACTAACTGGCCGGCATCCATTACTTGCTTGGCCGCTAAACCCATTGCAGTACCTGCTTTAATCGCCGCCCGCAGCATATCTCCGGTGGAAATTTGTGGAATGCCATATTTACTCATTAAAAACTGAGCCTGAGTTCCTTTTCCGGCACCAGGGGCACCCAACAAAATTATGCGCATAGCACTACCCTCATATTTTGGGATTGATTAATAATAATGACAGGATCTTTACATAATGTGCCGGCTGAGACAAGAAATTTGTCGGCTATGCAGCACTGGTCGGGCTAATTCATTGAGTTTTAATCGTCTCTATGTGTAATGCGGGCTTCCAGAGGGTTTTGAAGGCTAAAGCGGCTGTATATTACAGTTATTTCTGCCGCTTTAACCAATATCCTTCGACTAAAGTTATCGGATTAAATTCTAAACTTAGACAACAACGCCTTTAATTGCTCAGCTAAGTGCGATAATGAGTCACTGGCTTGGCTAGACTGCGTCACATTTTCTGCGGTTTGGTAAGCCACATCGCTAATGCTATGCAAATTTCGATTTAGATCGCGCGACACTGTCGTTTGCTGCTCTGTTGCCGTAGCAATTTGCTGCGCCGTATCATTAATTAACGACACTGCTTGGCTAATAATATTCAGTGCATCACCGGCTTTAGTTGCCTGTTCGGCAGTTCTACGCGTTGCCTGTTCAGATTTCATGGTAGCATCAACCGCATTATCAGTGCCGCGTTGTAACTTCTCAATCATCTGTTGAATTTCAGTAGTTGAGGCTTTTGTTCGGCTAGCTAAAGTGCGAACTTCATCAGCTACTACGGCAAAACCACGCCCAGTTTCCCCTGCCCTTGCAGCCTCGATAGCCGCGTTTAAGGCTAATAGGTTAGTTTGTTCGGCAATACTTTCTATGACCTGCAAAATATTGCCAATTTGATCACTGTCTTGTTTTAAATGGTTGATGATTTCTGCAGCACGACTCACTTCTTCAGATAAACCACTAAGATTTTTTACTGTGTCGGCCACAACTTGCCTGCCATTTTGTGTTTCTTTTTCTGCAGAACCGGCAGCATCAGCGGCTTGTTGGGTGTTTCTTGACACCTCCTCTAGTGAGGCGGTCATCTGGTTCATTGCTACTGCAGAATTATTAATTTCACTATTTTGCTGATCAATACCTTGTTGAGTTTGTTCGTTAATTTGTGATAGCTCTGTTGCTGCGGCCGCTACTTGATCAGCATAATCGCGAATTTGCCCCAGCATGTTACGCAGGTTTTGCTGCATTACATTAATAGACGCCAGCAAACTGGTTTTATCACCAGATTTAAGTATTACCGTTGCCGTTAAATCGCCATTTGCGACCTGATGCACTATGTTGGCCGTGTAATCAGGTTCACCTCCTAGCGTACGGGTAATGCTGCGTACCAAGCTAATACAGACAATTACCGCAATAATTAACACTACTGAAGAAATAACGATTAGCGTCCATAACATTTCGCGCACCGCACTTAAGCTTTCAAATTCGCGGCTTTCTAACACTAAACCCCAACCTAGCATCGGAATATAACTATAACTGCCAATAACGGCAGCATTAGCCGCATTATTATATTGGCCAACATCACTACGTTTTTGCCGGATACCTTCTGCCGCTTGTGTAGTTAATGCCTGTTCACTATTGGTAATTGAGGCGGCAGGGGTAATAGCCTTGCCTTCACTATCTAATAAATAAATTTCAGTAAAATCATTGCGGCTAAGTTGATTTACTTTATTGAAAATAGTCGTTAGTTGCACGGCACCGCGTATCACACCCACTATTTTATTATTAAAACGAATTGGAATAGCTATTGTGCTAACGCGATTGCCGGTAGCTCGTGAGACTATGGGCTGCGAAAAAGCATTTTCGCCGGCCATTGCCTGCTTAAACCAACCTCGGTCAGCAACATTAAAATTGTTGGCTTCTTCGGCACTTAATATACTGGCTTTACTATTAGCAAAACTAACACCAGCCAAACCGACGCCGTCTGGCGAAACTAAGAAAATGGTATCGTAATGCCCATCTAACTGGGCTAACTGCTGCATTAAAACCGCAGTTTGGTCTAACTCAAGCTGTTGTGCTTGTGATAACGAGGCAAGATAACGCATTTCATCTTGACGCTCTAGCAACCAATCAGTAAAAGCACTGGCATTTAGCGCACTGGTGGTTTCTAAGCTATTTACTACGGCGGTAGTTTGCGCGTTACGATATTCAGCAAACACCAAACTGGTTAGCACCAAAATAGATATTAAGATTAAACTGACCATAATGACCGTTAGCCGGCCAGCAAAACCTATATTACGCCACAACCCAGACATAGATGCCCCAGAAAAATAGAACTAAGTAGCTGAAAGTATAGAGGCAAATAGGAATTTTGAAAGAAGAGAACAACAATTATTAGCGGTATAGCGCAGGCACAGCAAATTCGCTGTGCCTGCGAGTGTCAACTTACTTAGCTAAAGATAACAGTAGGTTATTTAAACGCGAGACAAAACCCGCAGGGTCTTTTAAATTACCGCGCTCCGCCAGCAATGCTTGATCAAACAGCACTTCAGCCCATTGCTTAAAACGGTCTTCATCTGGCTCATCTGCTACGTGTTTTACCAACTGGTGCTCTGGGTTTAGCTCAAAAATCGGCTTAACATCTGGCACCTTTTGCCCAACTGATTCCATCAGCTTAATCATCTGGGTACTCATGTCATGCTCATCAGTAACGACACAAGCAGGGCTGTCAGTTAAACGGTGACTTACTTTTACCTCTTTTACTTGCTCGCCTAAGGCATTTTTAAACCGGCTTAGCACATCAGCGAAGGCCTTTTCAGTTTCTTGCTGCGCTTTTTTCGTTTCGTCGTCATCTAATTTCGATAAATCCAAACCACCTTTGGCCACTGAACGCAGTTTTTTACCGGAAAATTCAGTTAAATGCTGCACTAGCCATTCGTCGATCCGGTCAGACAGTAGCAATACTTCTAGGCCCTTCTTACGCAGCACCTCTAAGTGTGGGCTGTGTTTAGCACTAGCGTAGCTATCCGCTACTATGTAATAGATTTCGTCTTGGCCTTCTTTCATGCGGCTAACGTAGTCAGCCAAGGCCACATTTTGCGTGCTGTCTTCATTATGAGTAGAAGCAAAGCGTAATAACGCGGCAATTTGCTCTTTATTGGCCATGTCTTCCGCAGGGCCTTCTTTTAGCACCTGACCAAATTCATTCCAAAATATCTGATACTGCTCTGCATCTTTACTCAGTTTTTCCAGCATCTTTAATGCGCGGCTAGAACAGCCTTTACGCAGTGCTTGGGTAATTTTTGTATCTTGCAAAATTTCGCGCGATACGTTTAATGGTAAATCGCTAGAATCGAGTAAGCCTTTAATAAACCGCAGGTAGCTAGGCATAAACTGCTCTGCGTCATCCATAATAAATACACGCTGTACATATAGCTTTAAGCCATGCTGGGCGTCACGATTCCACATGTCAAAAGGTGCTTTTTTCGGTACATATAACAAGCTCGTGTAGTTGTTATTACCTTCAACCTTGTTATGGCTCCAGCTTAATGGCTCGCTCCAGTCATGCGAAATATGCTTATAAAACTCTTGATATTCTTCATCAGTAATATCTGATTTATCGCGAGTCCACAGTGCAGTGGCTTTATTTACCGCTTGCCATTGGCCTGGTACTGCGGCAATTTTTTCACCATCGGCGCCATCACGCTCTGGTTGTTCTTCTTGCCATAATTCAACCGGAATACTGATGTGGTCAGAATACTTAGTAACAATACTTTCTATTTTCCAGCGACCTAAAAACTCATCTTCGCCTTCACGCAAATGCAAGGTAATTTCAGTACCACGACTGTCTTTCGTAATAGGGGTAATGGTGTAATCGCCTTCGCCAGCCGATTCCCATTCAATGGCTTCGTTCGCTGCTGCGCCAGCTTTAAGCGTGCGCACAGTAACTTTGTCGGCGACAATGAAAGCTGAGTAGAAACCCACGCCAAACTGACCAATTAATTTAGAGTCTTTACCTTGATCGCCAGATAATTGTGAGAAAAACTCTTTGGTGCCCGATTTAGCAATAGTACCTAAATGGCTAATGACTTCATCTTGCGTCATACCAATACCGTTATCACTAACTGTTAGCGTGCGGGCTTTTTCATCGATGCTAATACGTACGCGTAATTCGCCATCATTGCCGTAAAGCGAGCCATCCGATAGCGCAAGAAAGCGCAGTTTGTCTGCGGCATCAGATGCGTTAGATACCAGTTCGCGTAAGAAAATTTCTTTGTTTGAATACAGTGAATGGATCATCAGCTGCAGCAGCTGTTTTACTTCGGCCTGAAAGCCGTGGGTTTGCTTTTGGCCCGCTGAAGTGGCTGTAGTATCGCTCATGGTGCTAATCCTCAAACATCAATGTTTTACAGTTCTACATTAGGCTGCAAAGCGCAGCCAAACACTGACAACTAATATGGGGAGAATTAACCAGATTTCAAGCTAGGAGCGAACAGATTAACGTATTTCTAAAAAACGTTGCGCCCGCTAAAGGCATGAGACAGCGTAGTGCCGTCAATAAATTCTAGTTCGCCGCCTATTGGTATACCTTGGGCGATACGCGAAACTTTTACTTGTTGCTTATGGCACAACTCAGCAATGTAAAATGCAGTAGCATCGCCTTCTACCGTAGGGTTAGTGGCTAATATCAGTTCAGTAACCTGCCCTTCGGCCAAAGTTTTACCGAGTACATCTAAGCCTAAGTCTTTAGGCCCAATGCCGTCTAACGGCGATAAATATCCCTTCAGCACAAAATAACGGCCTTTAAACTGGGCGGTTTGTTCAATAGCCAGCTGATCGGCTGCCGAACCCACCACACAAATAATGCCATCTAACGCCCGTTTTGGATCAGTACAGATATGGCACAGCTCAGTTTCACAAAAAGTACGACACTGCTGACAATGACCAATTTTTTTCATTGCCGCAGTTAACGCAGCGCCAAGTTGCAAACCCGCTTCACGGTTACGTTCTAGTAACGAAAACGCCATGCGCTGCGCCGATTTTGGCCCAACACCCGGTAAAATACGCAGCGCATCAATTAGCTGTTGTAACAGTGGCGTATGACGACTCATTAGAATGGCATTTTCATACCTGGTGGTAACTGCATACCACCGGTAACAGTCGCCATTCTTTCTTTGCTTGTTTCGTCAACACGACGCACAGCATCATTAATTGCCGCAGCAATTAAATCTTCCAGCATGTCTTTATCATCTTGCATTAAGCTGTCATCAATATTAACACGACGAATATTGTGGTTGCCCAGCATAGTTACTTTTACTAAACCCGCGCCGGCTTCGCCTGTTACTTCCATTGCAGCAATTTCAGCCTGCACTTTTTGCATTTTGTCCTGCATGGCTTGCGCCTGCTTCATGATGTTACCCATACCGCCTTTAAACATAGCTTTACACCTGCTAAAAATTAAGATTATTTATCAATGCAATTACACTGAGCTTTTAGTGGCGATAAGATAATAACTTCGCCAGGAAAATACAAGTTGCGCCGAATTAAAGCGCCAAGTTTACAATTGTTATCAGTTTACTAAAATGGTATCGAGCAATAACTGCGCGTCAAACATCTGTTGTAACTGCTGCACATTTTCGTCTTGCTGTAATAAGCTTGTTACGTAGACCAAACGCTCTTGCACAATTTTTTGCTGAATACTCAATGGGCTAGTTGGCACCTCAGCTTGATAACTTATCTCAACCGTTAATGGCTGATTAAAACTATGCTCTAACACTTGCTGCAGCTTTACCCGAAAATTATCGCTATCTAAATGCTGCTGACTTTGCGCAACTACCAACTTTAATGTATTACCGTTTAGCTGCATTGCTGAATTAAGCAAAAATAAGCGACTAAGGCCACCGGTATCAAGCGTTTCTACTCGCGCAGCCCAAGCATCTACTTGCGCGGCAAAGCGAATAGAGAAATTCTGTTCATTAATGCTGCCGTCAAATTGCTCCATCGTCGGCGCAGCAATATTTGCCGTGGCCACAACAGACTGCTGCATATCTTGTTCATAATGCTGCCATAATGCATCGGCTGAGGCAGCATCATATTGCGGAATATCGCTGTCGCTAGTGTCATAGTTATCGTCAAAGTCTGGCTCGACTGTGCTATTAACGACCGCTGTTGCGGGGCTAATTGGCAATTTGCTATTAGCACTGACCTTAGCTAAATTTTGCGTCGTTGCAGTGGCAACCGGCGCCTGTGGCTGCGCTACAGATACCTGCACCGCCGGTGTTGGAACTATCGCCTCTGGCACAGAAGCAAGCGCCTGGGGGCGCTCAGGCTTTTTTTCCGGTGGTGCTGCCGTAACGTGCACCCCGCGCCGGGCCATAATCCCGGCAATTCCAGGAGCAATACCAACCGAGGCCTCGGCTGCAACCTCAGTAACTTCAACGTCAGTAGGTTCGACTGCTGGTTCAGGAATGCTTAGCGCTTGCAGTGGTATCGCTGCCTCAACCGGAGCATTACCTTCGGGTATTTGCTGCTTTGGCGCATCAGCGTGCGCTGCTGACTTAACGGTTCTACTAACCGCGGCTATAACTGGTCGACTAACCGCTGCCGTATTGGGTGCTTGAGCTTCAGGAATAAATGCCATGGCACGTAATAGCGCCATTTCCAGCCCAGTTAATGGGTCTGGTGCATAAGGTAGCTCTTTTTTGCCACTAATTAACAATTGGTAATATAGCTGCACCTGAGCCGGTGCTAGGGTATCAGCCAATTGCTGAACATATTCCTGTTGCGCGGAGAAACTCGCGGCACTAGCGCTGAACTGCGTTAACGCGGTTAAATGCAATAACGACAGCATGTCGTCTAATACTTGCGAAAAATGGCTTTGCTGCTGCACCAAGGCCGCCAACTGAGTTTGCAGCTGCTGTACATCTTGGTTCAGTATTGCTTGCAACAATAGTTGCGCCCAGCTTTGATCAAGAAACCCCAACATAGTACGCACGGTGTCTAACGTAATATTAGCGTTACTTTGCGCAATGGCCTGATCGGTTAAGCTTAACGAGTCACGCAAACTGCCTTTTGCCGCACGCGCTAACATAGTAAGTGCTTCAGGCTCGTTTGGAATTTGTTCTTCGCCAAGAATAAAGGCTAAATGCTGCTCTATTTGCTGAGGGCTTAATGCAAGTAAGTTAAACTGCAAACAGCGCGATAATACGGTAATAGGTAGCTTTTGCGGATCCGTAGTTGCCAGCAAAAACTTTACGTGCGGTGGCGGCTCTTCTAACGTTTTTAATAATGCATTAAAGCTATGCTTCGACAGCATGTGTACTTCATCAATAAGATACACTTTAAACCGACCACGGCTTGGCGCATATTGTACGTTATCAAGTAAATCGCGGGTGTCTTCAACCTTGGTGCGCGATGCGGCGTCAATTTCCATTAAATCGACAAAATTACCAGCGTCTATTTCTAAACAAGCACTACACTGGCCACAAGGGGTAGCGGTAATACCTTGCTCACAATTTAAACTTTTGGCAAAAATACGCGCGATCGTGGTTTTACCGACACCCCTAGTACCGGTAAATAAATACGCGTGGTGTAGCCGATTATTATTAAGGGCATTACCAAGCGCGTTTTTTACATGCTCCTGCCCAACGAGTTGGCCAAAATGCTGTGGACGCCACTTACGCGCTAATACCTGATAACTCATACGGCTGTTGATATCTCAGTTGGTGTGTTGGCTAACAGACTAAACTTAATCGCCACTATACTCAACCAGGCTAAGAATATTTAGCCCCGCCAGCTCCAACCTTTTAACACCACCTAAATCTGGCAGCGCAATAACAAAGGCAGCATCATCAACAATACCACCCAGCTGCCTAACGAGTTTGGCTGTCGCATCAATAGTGCCACCAGTAGCTAATAAATCGTCAACCAATAAAACTTTATCACCAGCACTAATAGCATCGGCGTGCAGTTCTAATGCGTCTTCGCCATATTCTAGCTGGTAACTTTGCGAAATACGCTGACGCGGCAGCTTGCCTGGCTTGCGTACTGGCACAAAAGAAATACCCATTGCATACGCCAATGGCGCACCAAAGATAAAACCACGTGACTCAGTACCGACAATTTTGGTAAAACCTTTACCGCTGTATAGCTGATAAAAGGCATCAATAACTTTTTTGAAACTTGGGCCATCTTGCATCAAACTAGTTACATCACGAAAGACAATACCCGGTTTTGGGTAGTCAATAACCGTCTTAATAACCTGTTTCAACTCAAGCGCTAATGCTTGCTTGTCCATATCAAAAACCTTTATTAAACGTCCCGAGTGGGACAAAAAAGCCGCCCTTAGGCGGCCTTAATATTATGCAGTGCATTAGGATAAAGCTTGAAACCAACCGATAATTGGTGCCAAGCATAATAAAGCGACAAATGCGCCAACCAAGGCTAAAAACTGCCATAGATTAAACGAGTCTTTGAAATTTTCGTCAGTCATTGCACTACTCTTCCGTTATCAGCGAATTTAATAAGCTAATGGTAATGAATTTTGTGGGGTTTGGAAAGGCATAGGTACACTTTTATAACAAAAGGCCCGCAAGCAGGCCTTTTGGAAACTCATCAACTACAGATGATATTCAGTGATAAATACATACACTAAACTTAGTGGCCAATATATTTATCGAAGAAAGTAAGCATCTTCTGCCAACGCTCTACGTTATTT
This sequence comes from Rheinheimera sp. D18, assembly GCF_004345025.1. GTDB lineage: Bacteria > Pseudomonadota > Gammaproteobacteria > Enterobacterales > Alteromonadaceae > Alishewanella > Alishewanella metallidurans. Next base: position 2,403,094 of record NZ_CP037745.1, read on the forward strand.
TCTGGCTTATAAAAACCATGACCTTCTTTCTCTTTCACCATCCACTCATAAGGATGGTTTCGCTTCTCAAGCTCTTCTTTTAACTTATATGCATGTATTATTGGTACCCGTTTATCTTCGCCGCCATGGATAATAAACACCGGGGCTTTTAATTTATCTAATTGTTTCAGCGGCGAATTCATATCTAATTGTGCTTTATCTGTACCAAGTACTTTTTCTAAATAACGCACACCAGATTCACGTTCTTGAATATCACCATCTGTAAACATTAGGTTTAAGTCATAAACGCCAACAAAACCGACTACACACTTATATAAATCAGGCTCTCTTACCGCGCTCATTAAAGCCGCATAGCCACCATAAGAACCGCCGTAAGTACATACGCGATCTTTGTTGATGATACCTTGCTCTGCCAAATGTAAGACACCATCTGTCATATCGTTAATCATTGTTGTACCCCAATTGCGGTACCCAGATTGCAAGAATTTCATACCAAAACCACCAGAACCACGGAAGTTAGGCTGTAGTACAGCATAACCGCGACTAGCAAGCACTTTTGCATCACGCGAATAGCCAACGTCATCTCGAATACCGTGCGGGCCACCGTGAGGTAGCATAATTAATGGCAGATTTTTTGCGTCGGCATTTTTTGGTAAGGTTAATACTGCATGTATAGATAAACCATCACGACTCTTGTAAACAATACCTGTCGTGTCCGGCATTAAATCTTTATTTAACCACGGCGCAGCATTAAGCAAGTACGACAGTTTTTTCTCTGGCGCATTGTAAATATAGAACTCTTTACCACCATCTTGACCTGATACAGTGACAACCATCAATTTCTCATCTTTAGTGACGGAGGAAATTGAAACATCACGCGAGGGAAAAGTTGCCATCAATGAACGATATATTGTAGAAAAGCTATCTTTTGCATCATCAAAAATAATAACGTCATTTTTTTCATAGTTATAAGCCGCACCTATAACCTTATCCGGCACACCTTTAACCAAGTTAAATACCGGCATTAAATCTACAGATGGATGCTCGGCAATTACCTTTTGTTGCATGGTTGTCGTATCGTAAAGTGTTACTGCATTAGTTTCTGTTTCCGTATTGCTTATACCTACTACCGTTTTATTATCCGCTAAAAATGCATACGGCGTAAAAAAACGTCCTTCTAATGGGGCTTTACTTAACTCTCTCCATTCATTTTTTGCCGTATCACGATAAAGTAATATAAGTTCCTGATCGTTTTCAGGGTTAGAACCAATAACAATACGAGCATCGCCATTGTTATCTAAAATTAAACTGGCCGCACTTTCGTTTGATGATTTAATTGGCATCTTAGTAACGGGTGTTACCCTACCATTATAAATATTCAAACGGCGCAAGTGCATATAAGGCGACTGCCGACTATAAGGACTACTATTTACTAAAATATAATCTTTATCATCTGGTAATAAATGCGATATAGATGAAAAAGAGTATTCTTTATTTTTGGCTCTTGGGCCAGTTAGGGTAATAGGCTTAGTACCGTCAGCATTTACTGCAAAAAGCTCTCCAGCATAAGCGGGCATATCTAAAGCACCAGCTAATCGAGCCACCTCAAACACTATGCGATCATCATTTGCCCAATAAAAGTTTCTAATCGTATCTTTGTCTTTTAAATACTGATTCGAAAGTACTTTATTGGTAGCAATTTCAATTACCGTTAACGACACATTTCCTGAATCTTCTTGCGACGTTGCCGCTATAAACTGTCCCGTTGGCGAAATTTTAATATCAAGGAACTGGTATTTTTTAGCAAAATTCTCTAACGATATAACTTCAGCTGTCTTTGTTTCTGCGAAAATATAAGTGCTTGCAGTAATTAAGCACAGCAAAGTTAACGTACGAATAAACATATCCCTATCTCCAAAAAAATAAAGCCCTAAAAAGGGCCTTATTACATTACATTAAACTAAGCAACATTACATTAAATATTCTTAGAAGTTATAAGTCATATTTAAAAATACACGGCGGCCAATTGAATCATACTGCGAGTATAGCGCAGAGTAACCTGCTTGGTATAAACCAGCGGCAGCACTAACGATTGGCGGTTCTTTACCAAATACGTTAGCTACACCTAAAGTTACATCAAAACCGCCATCAAATGTTGTTGCTACTGATGCAGTATGTGTAATGTAGGTTGGTGTAGTTGCAACGAAGTCATAAACAACTCCGCGGTACGACGTAGTAGTGTCATAGTCGTAGTATTTAGATTCATCACCTTTACCAGTGATATACGTGGCCCAGCTATAACGCCAGCCATCATTGTTTAATGTCATACGGGCTGTACCAGAATGTTTAGGTTGGCCAATATCACCAATGTAACGACCTGGTTCACTTGTTTCGAACAACTGATACATTTGGTTAGTTTGAATATTGTGTTTATAGTCTAAACCAACCTTACCAAATGAAGTATCGAAGCTATAGTTAACACTTAAATCGATACCGCTCATTTCTTGCTTAGCAACGTTTAAGTAACCACCACGAATTTCATCAATACCGTAGTCGCCGTTAGTACCGTCGCGGCGAGTAAACTGGTTACAAAGCGGTTCGTTTGCAAAATTCTCTGAACGGTAACAGTTAGAGGTAATGCTAGAACCCGAAACCGAAGAAATTTGGCCGTTAATTACATATTTATAATAATCAACCGACGCGCCTAAGTTATTGTCTTCGCTTGTCCAAACTAAGCCTAAGGTTTCTGCAGTTGAGGTTTCAGCTTTTAACGTACCTGCACCACCACTAGTGTATGAGGTTGCTGATGAACCGCCAGAAGTATAGTCAGCTGGCACACCATCAGCTTTACAGTTAGCTAGCACACGATTATCAATAGTGCCGTCTGCTTCCTTACCTGACCAGTTCAAACATGGATCGGCAGCACTTTGACCAATGAAACCGCTTTGATTGCCCAAATATAACTCAAATAATGCTGGTGAACGGAACGACGTACCACGTGACGCGCGAACACGGAAACCTGCAGCAATATCCCAGTTCAAGCCAACTTTATACGTTGTGTCGCTACCGTAGGTATCAACATCAGTCCAACGACCAGAAACAGTAAGGTCTAACTGTTTAGCAAACATCACATCCGCTAATAGTGGAATTTGCACCTCAGCAAACACGGCTTTAGTAGTTTGCTTACCCGCAGTAATACCTGAGCTTGAAGAGCCCCACAAGTTACCATATAGGGTTTGTTCACCTGGCACGTCATTTAACTCATCGTGCTGTAACTGAACACCAAACGCGGTACCAACAGAACCAGCAGGCAATTGCATTAAATCACCAGAAACAACCGCTTCTAAAGTAGATTGACGGTAAGTGGTTTGACCGCGGTCCCAACCGAATAAAAAGTTACGCTCTGCTGGAGTTAGGTTACCATCGTTAAAGTCTGGGTCTAACCAATTAATGTCAACACAGGTTTTACCAGAGATTGGCGTTACTTGGCCGTTACATTCGCCGCCAGCTGGGTTAGCTACTGTTGGCAATAACGACTGAGCTAAATCCATAGAGTCTTGGTAAATAATTTTGTTTTTATAGACACCTTTGTTGTAACTGTTTTGGTATGAAACTTCCCAATCCCAATCGCCAACACTACCCTCAGCACCTAATACGTAACGCGTGTAATTAATATCTGTCTCTGAACCAGTCCAGTCAGTCATAGCAACAGCCATTAATGATGACGCACCGCCCCAGCCTTGGTTGTATCTATTTTCACCAACAACACCTGCACCTAAAATGCGGACATCAGCATTCCAAAATTGGCGAAAGCTATTAATTTCTGTTGAACGGCGGCTATGCATAACGTCACCAAACAAACGAACATCATCTGTTAAGTTATAGTCACCTTGCATATAGGCAGTCATTACTTCAGTTTCTGGAGTAAACGATTGTAAATCTTGGAAACGATGATCGGTATTTGCGATAGCATCTGACTCACGGTCATAAGAAACCGGATACCAATTAGATGGCAATGTAATACCATTAGGGCCAGTAGCTGGCGGCATTGGACGAGCACCAACACCTGCTAATACGCCTCCAAAATCATACTGAGCTTTCATGCCTGGCAAAAAGTTGCCGGTCGGCATGTTGGCTTTACTATGTTCATATACCCAAATACCTGACTGAGTATCAGCACAGTGATAAGAACCCGTACGTGGGTCGATAGGGTCACCACGTTCGCCAGTAACCGTATCGAATAATACCCGTTCTTTACAAGCGAAGTAATCACGATCGCCGCGCGCTAATTCCTCTTGTAGTTTATAGTCAGCCATTACACGTATAGAACCTTTATCAAAGGTTTTACCAAAAGTTATATCAGCGCGGAAGTTCTCACCACCAGAATCAAACGGCTGACTTCTGCTTACGTTGACAGATGAGTCATCACCTTTTTTTGTGATGATGTTAATAACACCAGCAACCGCATCAGAACCATAAAGTGAAGATGCACCATCTTTTAATATTTCAACACGTTCAATTAACGATACCGGTAAGCTATTTAAGTCAAAAGCGTTAACCTGACCACGCGTACCGGCAGGACCCGCACGACGGCCGTTTAATAAGATAAGCGTACGGTTAGAGCCTAAACCACGCATAGAGATTGATTCGTTACCAGCACCACCTGCAGTAACATAACCAACAGTTAATGCTGACGTTAACTGGTTAGAACCTGATGCAACAGTAGAGGTACGTAATAAATCACCTAATGTTGCTAAACCTTGGGTGTTCGCGATGTCTGCGCTAATAATTTCAACTGGAACTGCAGAATCAAAACCATCGGTACGAATACGTGAGCCGGTTACTATAATACGCTCTGGTTGTTTTTCTTTTGCTTCTACATCTTTTTCGTTTGTTGCATCTTGTGCAAAAACAGCTGAGCTAAAAACAGCTGCCGTACCGAAAAGCAAAGCATTGCGCACAGCTTTGCTAATTTGGTTAGTGTTATACATTCTTTATCTCCCTGGACCACTGTATCTAGTGATTCTATTATTTTTATGTCAACTTACTAATATATTTAGTCGCTGATTTTTTTACAAACTTTAGCTCCTGGCCATACCTTAAACGCTAAAGCTGCTCAATAATAACCACAGCTGCTGTTTGGGGTCAAGAGAAGAGAAAGCACGCAAATGGTAAACAATTTAAAAACTTAATAAAACACATCCAACTTTGGACATTTAAACTTACAGTCAGTATATGTTTAGCGAAGAAAAGTTTATAAATACAAATTCAAATTATTGTTTTTAAAGCTCTTTTACTAGTCAGCTGTAACTGCACTATTATTGAAAAAATAGAGGAAATCAGAAGATTTAAATTAAGTTCTATTTTGTGTTTATATTATTCACACGCCCTGTAAAAGCAGTTATGCGGGTATGCACAAGGCTTGATAGGATAATATTCGTGTTAAAAATAACAAATACACTTACTTTTTAATACGTTAATAGTCATCAAGATAAATAGGGAAATCTATAAAAAGTTGAAAGTATGCCTATACCTACCATATTACTTCAATACTAATGGCACTCGACCATAATCACGCATTAAATGTTAAGCTAAAGTATAGAAAATATCTTCCATAAAGCGCTACTGACCTCACCGCATAAATGTTTTTTAAGTTATTATTTTTCTAATCGTAATATCCAACATAAAATACCCTCTTGAATCTGTAGTGGTTGCAAACTCACCTTATTCCAGTTGAGCAAACAAAGCTCTTTAACTTTTTCCGCTTGTTGTTCAGTCCAAGCGCTAGCTATTTGCTCTTTGATTCGCTGTAAAAAATACTGTAAATCCTGCTTAATTCTCTCTACTTTAGCTACAGTCAAACTTTGCGATTGCATAATTAATTCAACTAAATCTTTAGCAATTAAATTAAACCAGTCTTGTTGGTTTTCCTCTGTGAATCGCAGTTGAGTTTGCTTAAACGTTTCTAACAGCGCTTTATTATGCTCAGTAAGTTGCTGCAGTTGATGAGTTGTTGGTTCCTTAATGTTACTCAGTGATTGGCATATATGCGCATACAGCGATAGCTGCTCTATTAAACCGTTCTCATAAAGTAATTGATGCAATACCGTAATACCAGCTATGCAATCTTGTGTGATAAAAGAGCGGCTACTATGCACCAACGCTATAAACTGACCATTATATTTTAACACTCGGTGTATTTGTTCTAAAGCGGTTGTTAACGGCGCATATTCAAAACCAAATTGACTTATCACTAAATCAAAACTGCCATCACTAAACGCTAAGTGCTCTGTTGGCATATTACCGATAAATTGAATTTGCTGTAAGGCGTTATAACAATCATCAAGAACACCAAATAAAGCAAGCGGATTAATGTCTGCGGCATCTGTTGCAATAAGTTTATAGCTCGTGTTGTATTGTTGCGCTAGTACGGCTAAGCCACCGTTGCCGGTTGCTATATCCAAAATCGCCGTATTATTAGCAAAAGACTCAAATATATCATGCCAAAATAAGGCTATATCGCCGCTATAGCCTTGCTGATGATAACTTTCGGCAAAACTATTTAACGTTTTTGTATTGTTCCAATACGAATTCCAATGTTGCATCTTTAACACTTTTCTCGTTTTCAAAATATAAAAAAGGCGGGTAAATACCCGCCTTTTTAAAGATTAACCAGGGCTCACCTAAGCAATAGCTGGGTGCAACCGAAGTTTTATCTAAGCCTTAAAAAGACTGTGATAAACGGATATAAGCAATACGTCCGTAAGCATCATATAAGTTGAAGTTATAGTTACGACCATCATAACCTATCAACTGAGGTTCTTTTTCAAAGATATTTTGCGCACCAATAGAGATTTTTGTATTGGTAGGCAATGTGTAGCTAATTTGCATATCGTGCGTTACCCATGTACCAACGTGGCCGGTACGAGAAACTTGACCGGTTGGATTACCATTTGCATCTAACACTTGATCCGTATCTTCAAACTGTGAGCCTACCATGTTGATATTCCATGAAACATCAACGTTTTCCCAAACATAGACGTTCGATAACGACGCGCGTTGACGTGGATCACCCATGTCATTAATTACGTTACGACCACCATCAAATTCGCTACTGAAGCGATGACCGAATTGTAAATTTTGCTTCAACCGACCCGCAGCGCCAAAATCAAAATTAGTCGCTACGTTAAAATCTAGCCCCGTGATCTGCCAATTACCTTCGTTAGCATAACCTTGCGTGATTAAATCAATACCGCCGTTTGGTAAACGAGCTACACCTAAACCAGCTGGAATTGGGTCACCCGATTGTTCGCGATCTAATATAGTATTAGCACCAAAGAAACGGATTAGATTATCAATCTTAATATCATAATAATCTGCAGAAACACTTAACCACTCAACTGGTTGATATGCTAAACCCAAAGATATCTGCTTAGAAGTTTCTGAGTTAATTTCTGAGTTAGCTAATGTAATGGCACTTACTTGTACATCACAACCTGCGGCTAAACCTAAGTTCAGGCATGAAGGATCATCAGATACACTTGGGTTATCTGGTGCTGGTGCTTGAGTTAAGATATCAAGCGTTGGTGCACGGAAACCTTCACCGTAAGAACCTCGGAATACTAAACCGTCCATTGGCTCATAACGTACTGATACTTTTGGTGAAAAATCACTACCGTAATCAGAATATTTATCATAACGACCAGCTAATGAGAACTCTAAACCATCCATTACTGGAATTAATGCTTCCACGAAACCACTTTTAAGGTTACGCCCACCGCCAGCGCTGTTACCTGCTGAACCACCTACTTGACCAGCCTCTGACAATGAGTCATAGGTATCTGAGTAGTCTTCTTTACGGTATTCAGCACCAACGATCATTTGAATAGCGCCCGCATCGGTTTCCGCCACATCAAAAGACGCAGAACCGAATACTTCTTCTTGATCAAACGTACCAATACGTGACGTAGTTACGTTTAAGCCTTTTATTGTTTCTTGATATGCGCTCTTTTCAGCATCCGTAGTAAAACGCGTACCAAAAGGATCATTTAACATGTAAGCACCGCTATCTACAGCGGTACGAGCGTTAGACCCCATTAAGTAACCACGGCCAATTTCGTAAGTTTTAGTTTTATTTTTACGTACACCAAAATCAACAATAACACTACCAATAGTACCTTCTACACCAACTAAAAAGTCAGTTGACCAGTTGTCTACTTGGTTGTCACGGTTGCCTAACGCGGCAAAACGGTGACGGAATTGTACTAATTCTGGATTAAAAGATTCTGGAGAATTACCATCTGCTATATGCTTCGCTAAAGCCTTATCTCTTTTATCTTGGAATCCTGCTGCAAAACTTGCATTGTAGAAGGGGCTAGCAATGTTAAAAGGGTTATTGGGGCTATCATCTGACATAAACGCTGCATCACCGGCATCGTTTAATGATGGCGCATAGCGGCCAAAAGATTTAGTTTTTGATATTAAGGTATGCGAGAAAATTTTCCAGTCATCATTAATATTATATTCGGCTTTTAAAAACCCAGATTGGTTACCGGTAGAGGCTTCGTTAGCATTGGTTGCGTTAAAGTTATATAAACAAGAACCCGCACCAGCAGCGCCAGTGTAAAAGAAGTTTTCTAGGCTATCACACTCGGCTTGAGAAATGACTGATTTATAACCAGTAGGACTTAAATAGTTAACGCCAAAGCTTGAGCCACCTGGTTGTACCCAGTCATAAGCGTTTTCATATATGATGTCACGGCTGTTCCATGATACACCACCTACTACGCTGGCATTGTCGCTACTAGAACCAAACACAGCTGAACCTTCCTCACGATCACCGCCTTCATTCGGTAAACTAACGGTAGATTTACCCACACGGAATTCAACACCATTAAAATCTTTGCGTGTAATAATGTTAATTACACCGGCGATAGCATCTGAACCATATACTGCTGATGCACCATCAGATAATATTTCGATACGCTCTACTGCCGCCATAGGGATCGAGTTTAAATCCTGCGAGCTACCGGTAGATGGTGATTTGGGTAAGCGGCGACCGTCAACTAAAATTAATGAACGCTCAGAACCTAAACCACGTAAATCAACACTTGATACACCTTGTGCAGAGCTACCTGATTGAGGACGGAAAGAACCCGCTGAGTTAAAAGTTGTGTTGCGAATTAAATCAGATACTGACGTTTGGCCTGAAAAGTCAATCGCCGCACGGTCAATTACAGTAACAGGTACAGATTGTTCTAAATCAGTACGCTTGATACGCGAACCGGTAACCTCAATCCGTTCTACTTTAGCAGCTTCGTCTTCTTCAGCAGCATTTACAGAAGCTGTAAATGCTGTAGCTGACGCAGCAGTAAAAGCAATAGCTAAACGTACCGCTTTGCTTAATTTATTATTCGTATACATGTATTTCTCCCTGGACCACTGTAGTTAGCGGTTCTATTTTTTAATCGTTGCCAATATTTTTATCGCGCCTGGCACTCCGCTCAACTCGGAAAACCTCCGAACTGTCGACCCTGATAATAAACTCAAGCTTTCAGCAGGGTCAACAGCTTTGTTGGAACAATTTTCAAATCTCGTTGTCGCCTTACAAAATAACAGTCACATTTTCGAATTAAGCTTTGAATTTTCAAATTTTAAAAACACACACAAAAACAATTAATGATTTTTTTCAAAAACTTAAAATAACTTTCATTGTTTATGTTCTTATATGCCGTAGCGAATTTATTTTAACTACATTATGCGTAAAGATTTAATTACATTTTCTAGCTATTTTTAAATGTGTGTTATGTGCTCCATTGGGCGTTTATTCCGAATTTGTTGCTTTTGCCTATCGCGGTAATTCTGTATACAATCAAATAACTGTATATAAATACACATTAATTATGCTAACTGACCAGCTAAAAAGCCAAATTCGTGCGATACATACACGCTTAAAAACTTCGCTACCTAATTACCAAGCGCGGGCGGGGCAAAATCAGTTGGTGGCGGAAATTGCGAAAATTATTTCGGGTACTTATCATCGTCGTGAGCGTATTGGCTTAATTGAAGCAGGTACGGGTACCGGTAAATCGTTGGCCTATATGTTGGCGGTTATTCCGTATGCGCTAGCGCAGAAAAAAAAGGTGGTTATTGCTACTGCAACGGTGGCGCTGCAAGAGCAGTTGGTAAATAAAGATCTGCCGTTTTTTCAGCAACACAGCAAACTTAACTTTGAATTTAGCTTAGTAAAAGGCAGGCAACGTTATGCTTGCATTGAGCGTTTACGCCAGCAGCAAAAGCACCCAGAATTATTTGCTACAGTGCAAGATGCGGCATTTGACTGGCAACAACTGCTAGATAAATGGCAACAAAGACAGTGGCTTGGCGACAGAGACACGCTTAGCTCGCCTTTAGCCGAGGATATGTGGCAACGCATTGTGGCCGACCCTATGCATTGCCATAAAGGTGATCGACGCCATGCTACCTGCCCTTTTCATCTCGCACGTGCAGAAATAGCCACTGCTGATGTATTAGTAGTAAACCATGCCTTGCTACTGGCCGATTTAGCTAGCGGCAATAGTATTTTGCCACCACCTGAAGAAACTCTTTATGTTATTGACGAAGCGCATCATTTGCCCGACATTGCCCGTGATTACTTTGCCGCTCAAGCGCAGTTAAGCCACAACAGTGTGTGGTTAGAAAAAGCGGCAAAAACTATTCAACAACTGATTACTTTGTTACCGGCAACGGTAATGAAAGAACTGCTGCGCTTTGACGATAGTTGCAACGAGTTAAATAGTTTATTAAAACCCATAGAGCGCTGCATTAATGAATTTAAGCCGCGCTGGTTTGGCGATAAAACTGAATATCGCTTTGCTGACGCCGCCTTGCCTAGCCTAATACAGCAACAAGCCGAACAGCTTGCTCAGGTAAGTCAAAAAGCGCTAAACCAGTTAGATAAAGTGCAGCAACACTTGCAAGACTGCATAACAGAGCAGCAACTGCCACTAAAGCAAAGTTTAAACTTATTACAAGAGCTAGGTTACTTGCGGCAAAAAATCGAACAACAGCAAGCGTTATGGCAACTGTATGCGATGGAGCAGCAAAAAAATGTCTATCAAGCACGCTGGGTTGAGTTAAATAATCAAAACCAATATGTCATTGGCCATGCCTGCCCGCTTGGTGTGGCAAATAAACTAGAACAGCTGCTATTTAGCGACGCTTTTGCCGTTATTTTGTGTTCTGCTACGCTTACTGCGCTTAATTCGTTTCAGTATATTAAGTACGATCTAGGGCTAAGCCAATTTGAAGGCGTACAAACGCTGCAAGTATCGTCACCGTTTGATTATCCGCAGCAAGGTCAGCTGATTATTCCAAAAATGAAAACCGAGCCGACAGAGCAAGCTTATACCGACGAGCTAGTATTATTATTGCCTAAATTTTTGCCAGATGATCAAGCTAGCTTAGTGTTATTTGCCTCATATTGGCAAATGCAGCAAGTAGCCGAAGCACTGCGTAGCAAAGGTTTTTCATTGTTAGTACAGGGCGAAGCTTCACGCCAAGCTCTATTGCAACTGCATAGTGATAATTGCAAACACAACAACCGTAGTATTTTATTTGGTACGCAAAGTTTTTCTGAGGGTTTAGATTTACCCGGTAAGTTATTAACTAATTTGGTTATTACCAAACTGCCGTTTGCCGTGCCAACCTCGCCATTAGAAGAAGCTTTAGCCGAAGCCATTACGCGCAAAGGCGGCAACCCCTTTATACAACTGACTATTCCTGCGACGGCAAAAAAACTGGTACAAGCTTGTGGTAGACTATTGCGCCAAGAACAGGACAAAGGCAGGATAGTTATTCTGGACCGACGCCTAGTCAGCAAATCATATGGTAGCGCTATGTTAAATGCGCTGCCGCCGTTTAGTCGTAACATAGAGTATTAACAGGACATGCCTTGTTTGCTGAATTAGCCGTAGAACCCTCAGTATTGCTGATCCTCTGCACCGTTGCTTTTATTGCTGGCTTTATTGACGCCGTTGCCGGTGGCGGTGGTTTACTTACTGTACCAGCATTACTTACTGCCGGTTTACCACCCCATGTGGTGCTAGGTACTAATAAACTGGCAGCTACCTTTGGCTCGCTCACGGCGTCGGTAACCTATTATCGTAAAAAACTATTTAACCCCACTTTTTGGCGACGTAGCTTAGTTTATACTGCTATTGGCGCCGTACTGGGCACCCTTGTTGTCGATCTTATTAGTAAAGAAGCTCTCGAAAAAATATTGCCTATTCTTATTTTGCTGGCGGCAATTTATACCTTATTTAACCGCATGCAACCTGATGACCGGCTGCAATTACCGGAGCAAAATAATAAGCTGTTTTGGCAACAACGCGGCCAGGGTTTAGTATTGGGGTTTTATGATGGTATTGCTGGGCCAGGTGCCGGTGCCTTTTGGATGGTATCAACCATGGCTATGTATCGGATAAACTTGCTACTAACCTGCGGTGTAGCGCGCACCATGAACTTTATTAGCAATGGCTTTTCATTAGTGGCATTTATTGCCCTTGGTCATGTTAACTTTGCGCTGGGTATTGCCATGGGCTTGTGCCTTATGCTGGGTGCTTGGTTGGGTGCGCATTCGGCCATTAAATTTGGTAGCCGTTTTATTCGCCCGATGTTTATTACTGTGGTTATTGCCATCGCCCTGCGCTTAGCTTGGCAAGCTTGGAGTAACTAATGGATTTACTGGGCACCTTGGCGCATCAATTACAGCAGCTTAAACAGCAAGCGGAACAAATTGATCAACAACCCAGTTATGGTAAACCACAAAACTGGTTCGACAGCTCGGTGTTTAGCTGTCGCTCACCGCATTTAACCGACTACGTACTTGAAGCGCAGCGACACTTACAGCATTTACAAACAAACAACCTCTCTAGTGCCACCAAACAACGTTTAGTGCAACGCTTAAGTGAGCAAACCAGCGCGCTAACCCGTGCCTTTCGTAATGTCGATACTAGGCACAAACCGGCGGCTAAAGCCGTAAAAGTAAAGGCCGCAGTACAACAGCTTAGCGCTACTAGCCAACAGCTTTATCAGCAACTTAGCGATACCCAAGAGTTTGAGCGACGGTTATTAGACATGATAAGTCTGGCTAATCGCGATAACTCGGCAGATGCGATACAACGCAGTTTAGCGCTGCATGCTAGGCTAGGCCGTTGTCGTAAAGCGTTAACCGATATTGAGCTACAAATTCAAGATTTAGAGCAACGAAACTAAGATTATGCCGCAAGCCCTACCAGCTATGCTGTATCACCCTTGCTATAGCGACCTTCAGTTACCAGAGCGTCACCGCTATCCCATTACTAAATACCGTAGGCTATACCAAAGCTTGCTTGATATTGGCGTGCCGCCTAGTGCATTTACAGAGTCGATAGCGGTTAATACAGCACAATTGGCCCAGGTACACTGCCCTGCGTATATTCAAAGCCTGCAAGATGGCAGCATCGATGCCAAAGCGATGCGCCGTATAGGTTTTCCTTGGTCAGCCGAGCTATTTGAACGTTCGTTACATTCATTAGGCGGCACCTTACAAACAGCCCAAGCCGCATTACACAGTGGCATCGCCTTACATTTAAGTGGCGGCTATCACCATGCGTTTTACGCAGAAGGCTCTGGTTTTTGTTTATTTAATGATCTTGTCTTTACCGCAAAAACCATGCTAAACCACGGTGTCGATAAAATTTTACTAGTTGATTTAGACGTACATCAAGGTGACGGTAGTGCTGTAATGTTGGCTGATGAGCCTGGTATTATTAGCTGTTCGATACACTGCGAAAAAAATTTCCCGTATCGCAAGCAACGTTCTGATTGGGATCTAGGCTTAGCCAAAGAGTGCACCGATACAGAATACCTAGATAGCGTACAACAAAGCCTATACAGCTTACTTAACTGGCATAAGCCTGATCTGGTTATTTATGATGCCGGCGTTGATATTCACCAGCATGATGAACTTGGTTTATTAACTATTTCTACGCCAGCGCTGTATCAACGAGACCTGCTGGTGCTGCAAAGCTGTGTTGAGCGCGCTATTCCGGTAGCCGCTGTTATTGGTGGCGGCTACCAACGCAATGTTGATGCGCTAGTGCACCTACATTTACAACTTTTTAAGGCGGCGTTTACGCTATTAGGCTCACATTTCGCCAGCGAAATAGAAACCTAAACGGCGTTTAATTTCTGGCGGCAGTGCCGGTAAATCTGCCTTAGGCAATAAGAACGTGGCCATATGAAATAAATCGGTAAAAATACGGTTTTTCTCTGTCGTACGCTTTAGGTAATCATGGCCAGATGAGCCACCGGTGCCTATTTTCGTACCCAGCATACGTTGCACCATCATGGCGTGCTTATAGCGCCAGATGGTTAGCAGTTCATCAATTTCAGTTAAGCAGGTTAATAGTTGGAACGGTAAATTAAATACCGGCTCTTCCTGATACAGCGTAATAAACAATGCCGACAACATGGCACGCTGGCTTAGGCGAAAACTGCCTGCTTGCTGTAATTGTTGGTATTTTTCATTATCTAATAATGCCGCAAACTTGTCGGCAGTACGCTCAATTTCGGCTAATTGTTGTTGCCGGTCTTGCTCGCTCATTTGTACTATTGCCTGAACCGTAGTTTTATCTTCAGCCAGCATGCTTTGTGTTGCTTCGCGGTACATTTGCCAAAAGCTAAATTTTTCCAGCTCTAAAAATGGCATGCGTTCGAGCCACTTTTCAACCCGCTCAAATAAGCTAGGTTGGTGCTCTAGTTGTTGTAAAAACTCACGGTCTTTATCATTTAATCGGCTGTAAAATGAGTTTTTGTCAAAGTCGATGCGAAAATCGCTTTTTAAACCTAAGCCAATCTCTAACATTTTAAACTGAATACTTTGAAAGCCTGACGCAGGCACCAAATAATCGCGAAACGACATAAAGTCTTGCGGCGTCATGGTTTCTATTACGCTAATTTGCTGATTTAGCAATTTTTGAATGGTGATAATACGCTTAAGCTTATGCAATACGCCGGTTAATTGCTGATCTTTCACTTCTTCAGCAGCAAACACCTCAATTACCGCTTTTAACTCGTGTAAAATTTGCTTAAACCATAGCTCGTAAACCTGATGCACAATAATAAACAGGGTTTCGTCATGGGCTTCATTGCCATACTTTGCGCTTTCTGGTGCTTGTGCGGTTAGCACCTTATCTAGTTGTAAGTAATCGCCGTAATAACAAGGTGTGGTATTTTTTTGCATGAAGGTTCTTCTATTATTATTTTATAAACGCATATCAGTTTGTAAACATTGTAACAGCCACTTGGCGTAACTCAATCTTTCAGTGGTGTTTTAAGCCAAAGCTGATTATGCTCTGCTATAGACATTAACAGCATGAGGTTGCTATGACACTGGACAACGATATACACAATTATTACGAAAAGTTGACGTTAGAGCATATTGTTGAATTAGGTTTAGACCAAGATAAAGACGCTGAATACCTAGCCGATTTATGCTGTATTTCTCTTAACCTATTGCCGCCTCGATACATTAGATACGAAGTAGATATGGCGTTTTATTTACCACAAAGTGAACGTTATGAAATGCAAATGAAGGTACAAGAAGCAGTAACCAGAGCCAGACAGTTTTTGGATGGTAATGAGTGAGCGTTAAACTAGAACAAGCGCCAGCGCATATAAAGTTGGCGGTCGATTTGATTATGTTGTTTGAACAACAACAAATTGACAACGATACTATTTTGCAAGCTTTAGATATTGTGAAAAAAGACATCGAGCATAAGCGGGGTTTGGGTGGCAACCCCACCAGCCACATCCCGGCACATACATCATAAACTGTGGCTGCTTCCTTCCGGACCTGACCAGGTTCGCCTACTAGTATTGCGAGAGGACCAATGGAGTTACCATTGAACTGCTGAATGCTCAGCAGGCGCGCATTATGCTAAAAAGCTTAGGCTGTTGCAAGCCCGATACCGCCTGATTTATTGCCAATTTAAACCAAGTACCCATTTAAAGTGGTTTCAGTAACAAGGTTTTATATTGCTGCAAGCGCTTTTTAACGGTTTTCTGGTGAGCTGGCCCTAAACGTAGCAGCTGTTTTTGTGCGGCCGGTAATTGTTCAATTGCTGGATCAGCAAACTCGTACATCACCGATGATCGCGTAAGCTCTAATGGGTACTCAAGCTCAGGCGTTGCTAATAACTCATCAATTGCGTCCACAACACGGCTTTTAAATAATTTATCGGGGTAACCCAGTTCAGCATAAGCTTGCTGTAACAATGGCTCATAGCGATTAAATAGCTTAAGTAACTGCTCTGGCGGTACGCTATCCAGTAATTGTACATAAGGCGTGTAACGAGCAAAGCTGGTGTCATCTAGCTGCATCTTGGCGTTATCTGCAACAGAGAACTTTTCTTCAAGTGGCTGTAGCACTGGAAACCCTTTTACCAGCTGACCTTGCGCGATATTATCTACCTGCACCGTAAAGTTACGCAGCATATCTTCTGTAACAAATAGCGCAGCTAATCCCGGCTGCCAATTTAATGCCAGTAAGCGCTCTTTTACTTCAGCGTCAGATCCATCTAAAGTTGGAAGAATAGTATCAACTTCAGGTTCTTTCACTACGTCTGCAACACTTTCGGGCTCAGCGATATTTACCACAGTATCTGGCTTAGGTTCAGTTAAATCAGGTTCTAGCAACGGTTCAGGCTCAAGCTCCTCAGTTGGTTGCGGCACAATTTCAACTGGCGGCATTAAGTTAACTGGCGCTTCGGCTACCTGTTCTTTACCAAACAACAGCCATACTGCGATAAGTATTACCACTACCACCGCAGCAATGGCTAAATAATAGACTTGTTGCTGTTTACTCGACTTTGGTTCGGTCATAACACCCTCGATAACTAACTTACGGCACAACACGATAAAGCGTTGCATTCTGTGATGATTCCAGCAATATATTAAGCAATGAGCCTGTAGTCTGGAAAAAGTTCAACTCTTTATGTCTGAGCATAATAATAAACCCACTAAAAAAACCGCCCTATTATTAACAGGTGGTGGTGCCCGAGCAGCTTATCAGGTAGGCGTATTAAAAGCGATTTCGCAGCAATATCCTCGTAGCAGTAAACTACCATTTCAGATTATTAGCGGTACTTCTGCTGGTGCAATGAATGGCGTTGCTATGGCATGTTATGCTTCCTGTTTTCACTTGGGTGTGAAAAAACTAGAATGGATTTGGCGTAACTTTCATACCAGTCAAGTTTATTATGCTGATTACTTTCGCGTATTTCGGCAATTATTTCGCGGTATGTTCAGTGCTTTTCAAGCGGATTATGCCAATAAAAAGCCGGTTAGCTTATTTGATAACAAACCGTTGCGACAAATGCTGACTAAGGTGCTCGATTTAAAACGTATCGATCGCAATATTTTAGGCGGTTATTTATCTAGTGTGTCGGTTACTGCATCTTGCTATAACAATGGCGACTCTATTACCTTTTTTCAGTCTGACGAAGCGTTAGAGTGGCGCAGAGCCAAACGTTGCGGTCAGCGGACACTGCTAGGTGTGCACCATTTAATGGCGTCAGCTTCTATACCAATGGTGTTTCCTTCGGTACGTATTCACCAGCAATACTTTGGCGACGGTTCGGTAAATCAACTAGCACCGCTTAGTGCGCCAATTCATTTAGGTGCAGATAAAATTTTTATTGTTGGTGTTGCCGATCCACGAAAAAATGAACCGGCGCAGCGCATGTTACATCATCCTGATCTGGCAACTATTGCCGGACATTTGTTAGATACCGTATTTACTGATTCGCTAAACTCCGATTTAGAGCGTATGCAACGGGTAAATACTACCGTAAATACTATGCGCCAACACGGTGTAACCACCGAATTAAAGCCGCTGCAAAGCTTTGTCATTAACCCAAGCCAAAATTTTGGTCAAATTGCCAGCGAACATTTTCTGTCTTTACCAATAGCAGTGCGCACCATACTAAGAATGACCGGTATTCGTCAGCATTCAGATTCAAGTTTGGCCAGTTATCTGTTATTTGAACGGCACTACACCAAGCGGCTAATTCAACTAGGTTATGACGATGCCATGGCGCAAATGGACAGCATTATGCAGTTTTTGCGCGAAGATAATGACGACTAGCTTAGGTGTCGTCAAAGCTTTGACCCAAAACGTCATTAAATACATAACAGACTGATTAAAAACAATATTTAATTTATGGCCTATTTTTTGCTTAGTTAACAAAAAGCAATAATGGACATCATCATGGAATACTTATTAGTTCAAGACGTCGCTCTGAGCTCGGCGCCTAGTTATGCTGCGATGACAAAGTTACCGCATTGGTCGCAGTTACCTGAGTGTTCCGAGCAAAGCTTAATTAGCCAGTTGCAAACCACATTGGAAATTCAGCAACAGTTGAATATTGTTTCAATGGCTGCAGGCAAAGTTTTGCCGCTTTCAGCATTGTCGTTAAAAACCGCCGTCGGTGATTTTATCGCCATCGGTTCAAGCCAAGCGGAATTTGAACATCGCAGTGTACTAGTACTAAATCAACAATGTTTAGCCGAGCTAATTTATCATAGCGACTACCCCTTTACCCCTATGGTGCAGCGCGAGTTATTACTATTAGAAAGTGAGTGGTTGTTTGCATTACGCAACGCATTAGTGGTTAGCCGACTACAGCAAATGGCATTAAAAGATACGCTTACGGGTTTGGGCAATCGCCGATTTTTTGACGATAGCTTTGCCAAAAATGTGCAACTGGCAAAACGACATCATGAACGCTGCACCCTAATATTGTTAGATTTAGATAATTTTAAACAAGTTAACGACACTGCTGGACATAGTGCCGGCGACGAAGTGCTGCTGGCAGTAGCTGATTGCTTACGTGATACCTTACGTGCCACGGATAGCCTGTTTCGTTTTGGTGGCGACGAGTTTGCGATAATTTTATCGGAACAAGATACCGACAATGCCGAGTTGGTAGCGCGACGCTTGGTTAAAGTAATTAACCAGCATTATTTATGCAAACAGTATAACGTTAGCGCTAGTGCTGGTTTAGCTACTTTAACGGCTGAACAAAGTGGCCAACAATTGTTTTCTGCAGCTGATGCTGCCTTATATGCCGCTAAAGCAGCAGGCAAACGTACAGTTTGCATTGCCTAACTAGTCGCGGTTTAACCCTGTTTATGCTTTAGGCTTGCCAGCTCAGCCACCGAGTTGCCAGCAGTGGCGACACACTACTGGCATACCCAGCTACCGCCACTATTTGATTATCAACTACTATTAATGGTACCCGCAAACGCTGCCACGGCGGCACTTGCCACAGCTTAAACCACTGCTTTAGTGGTTTACTTACCGAAGCGCCAAAAGGCTTAAAACGTAAGCTTAACTGGCCAAATACCACACTGGCATTAGTAATATTTAATGGAATAGCCGCACCTTGCTGCTGCAAAGAAAATACTAAGCTTCCACAGTATGCAGATAATTTTAGCTCTGCCTCACCTTGCCAGTTTAGGCCTTGCAAAGGTACCGCTAACTCAGCGGGTGTTAGCAGATATAATCTGTCGGCAAAACGTCGTAGTTGATAGTCCGCCAACTGCAGTTCTGGGCTAGCATCAATACGCGCAGCGATAACCTGTTGCTTTAATGTAGTAAGCCACTGGCTATCTGGATTTAAGTTATAACCTGCCAACCAACGTCTTATTACTAAATCTTGCTGCGCGGGTATTTGTTTAGTTAGCTCAGGTAACGACAGCGTGTTGGCGCTAACGCATTGTGCTAATGCTAGCTCAGTGTAGTGATCAGCCAACTGTTGTAACTGGGCTAAATGCTGCATGCTGCGCACAGCCGAACTAGTGAAATGTGGCCAGCGCTGGCGCAGAACTGGCGTTATATGTTGGCGAATAAAGTTACGCTCAAAGCGAGTGTCGCTATTACTGTCATCTTCAACCCAAGTTAGTTGCTGTTGATTTGCATACTGCTCTAACTCAGTGCGGCTAAAGCCTAACAACGGCCGCAGTAAACTGCCTTTAGCGAAATTACGCCGTGATGCAATACCCCTTAAACCCGCAGCACCAGCGCCACGTTTTAAAGCGAGGAATAGAGTTTCTAGTTGGTCATCACCATGGTGCGCGGTTAATAGTGTATGTTGTTTAGAGCAAACAAAATCAGACAGTGCTTGATAGCGCGCATCGCGGGCTTTTTGCTCTAAATTATCACTACCTTGTAATTGAACGCGGCACTGAGTAAAGGCTACTTCTCGAGCTGTGCATTGCTGTGCGCAAAATTCGCCCCACTGCGACGCATAATTACTGATGCCATGATGCACATAAACAGCCTGTAATGAAAAGGGTTGCAGCTTACGCGCTTTAACCAGTAAATCGAGCAGCACCATAGAATCTAGGCCACCACTTAGCGCCAGCACCACGTGGCTGTCGCGCTGCAATTGCAATCTACTAAGCAGATAACTAGGGCTAAGTTCAGACATCGATAATTTTCATTACGCCAAAATAGGTGTTTAGGCTACCACAAAACAAAAAGCCAGTGCAGAGGCACTGGCTTTTACTAAGCTAAAACAGGTTAACAGTAACCGTAAGACATTAAACGCTTATAGCGTACATCCAATAATTCAGCAGTATTCATTTTCTCTAACTGCTGTAAATCGCGTAATAAAGTCTGTTTTAAGGTTTGTGCTATCTGCTCTGGCGCACGATGCGCGCCGCCCAAAGGCTCAGGCAGCACTTCATCAATGAGCTTTAACTCTTTAATGCGCTCAGCAGTAATGCCCATGGCCTCAGCAGCGAGTGGCGCTTTTTCAGCGCTTTTCCATAAGATTGACGCACAACCTTCTGGCGAAATAACAGAATAGGTACTGTATTGCAGCATGTTAACTTTGTCGCCAACACCAATGGCTAGTGCGCCACCAGAGCCACCCTCACCAATCACGGTGCAAATAATTGGCACTTTTAAACCGGCCATAACTTTAAGGTTACGCGCAATAGCTTCTGATTGACCACGCTCTTCTGCACCGATACCTGGGTATGCACCTGGCGTATCAATAAAGGTAAGAATTGGCATGTTAAAGCGTTCAGCCATTTCCATTAACCGTAATGCTTTACGATAGCCCTCTGGGCGCGGCATACCAAAATTACGTTTTATTTTTTCCCGCGTGTCACGGCCTTTTTGGTGGCCAATGATCATAACTGGGGTATCACCTAAACGGGCCGTGCCACCAACAATAGCTTGATCATTAGCGAAAGTGCGGTCGCCGGCTAAATCATCAAAATCTGTAAACACATGCTGAATATAATCCAGTGTGTATGGCCGCAGCGGATGGCGGGCTAATTGTGCAACCTGCCACGCGCCGAGTTCGGCGAAAATTTTTCTGGTTAAACCAAGGCTCTTTTCTTTAAGTTTATTTATTTCTTCTTCTAAGCCTAAATCGTAATCACCGTTTCGGCTTACGTTACGCAATTCGTCTATTTTTGCTTCAAGTTCAGCAATGGGTTGCTCAAACTCCAAATAATTCAGCATCATCGACAGTCACTACCTAATTAATTAAATTCTAGTTCTATTGTTGCCAGTTGTTTTAACTGGTGCAACAAAGCATCGGCTGGCGTTATCCACCATGTTGTCCCTAGCTGTAACATAATTTCGCCTTCCTGGCGTTGATAACGCAGCTTAACCGGCACAGTGCCAGCCTTAAACTCGCTTAATACCTGCTGCAATCTTTGCAGGTAATTGTGGTCTATATTCGACGATTGTACAGTGATATTCAGAGATCGTAGAGACTTTTCTCGTACCGAAGTGATCTCGCATACATCGCGGCCGGTCATTGTAAGGCCACCGTTAAAATCATCAAAGCTGACCTGTCCAGTTATAACCAAAATATGGTCTTTTTGTAGCTGTAACTCAAACATTTCTAGCATATCGGGGAAAAAACGTACATCTAATCGAGCGGATTTATCGTCAAGTGTAACAATGGCCCAGCGCCGACCTTTTTTATTAATCATTATTCTAACCGACACCACCAAACCTGCCACGGTAATACTTTGATCTTTTCTGGTCGGTTGTAAGTCTACTAAGCGACAATGTACATAACGCGGTATTTCGTCTAGATAACGGTTTATCGGGTGCCCCGTTAAATATAAACCTAAGGTTTCTCGCTCACCCTCTAACCATACTTCATCAGGCCAAGGCGCTACCTGCTTAAAGGCAGCTGCGGCGTTTTCTGGCTCTGGGCTTAATAAGCCAAATAAGTCGTCTTGCCCTACTGCTTGCGCTTTAGCATGTTGATCCGCTGCTTTCATTGCCTCTTCTAGCGTTGCTGATAGCGCAGCGCGATGTGGGCCGAGTTGGTCCATGGCACCGGATAAAATAAGTTTATCTATTACTCGCCGATTCAGTTTCTTTAAATCAACCTTGGCACAAAAATCAAATAAATCGGTAAATACACCGTGTTTAGTACGTGCTTCAATAATGGCTTCTATTGGGCCTTCACCCACGCCTTTAATCGCGCCAATACCATAAACAATGTGGCCTTGCTCATTTACGGTAAACTTATGCACACCGGCGTTTACGTCAGGCGGGATAAGCTTTAGTTTCATCCGTTCGCATTCATCCACCAGCGTGACTATCTTGTCGGTGTTATCCATATCAGCTGACATTACCGCAGCCATAAACTCTGCCGGATAATGCGTTTTCATCCAAAGCGTTTGATAGGATACGAGTGCGTATGCCGCAGAGTGTGATTTGTTAAAACCATAACCAGCAAATTTCTCAACTAAGTCAAAAATTTTAATCGCTAGTTCTGGATCAATATTGTTTTTGGCTGCGCCATCTTGAAACGCATCACGTTGCTTGGCCATTTCCTCGGCATTTTTCTTACCCATGGCTCGGCGCAGTAAGTCAGCGCCACCTAACGAGTAGCCCGATAAGACTTGGGCAATTTGCATTACCTGCTCTTGATACAGAATAATGCCGTATGTCGGTTCTAAAATAGGTTTTAGTGATTCGTGCTGCCATGTCGCATCAGGATAAGATATAGCTTCACGTCCACGTTTGCGGTCAATAAAGTTATCTACCATGCCTGATTGCAATGGCCCTGGGCGAAACAACGCCACTAGGGCAATCATATCTTCAAAACAGTCTGGCTGTAGGCGGCGAATTAAGTCTTTCATACCGCGGGATTCAAGCTGGAATACCGCGGTAGTATCGGCCTTTTGCAGTAAATCAAAGCACTTTCTATCGACTAAAGAAATAGCGTTAATATCAATTAATTCACGACCTTCTTTTTCTAGCCGCGTATTGGTCATATTAACTGCCCACTGCAAAATGGTCAGTGTGCGCAAGCCAAGAAAGTCGAACTTAACTAAACCCGCATATTCGACGTCGTTTTTATCAAACTGCGTAACTGGGTTATTACCTTCGTTGTCACAGTATAACGGTGAAAAGTCGGTGATCTTAGTGGGAGCTATTACTACCCCACCTGCATGCTTACCGGCGTTACGGGTAACACCTTCAAGCTGGCGCGCCATGTCAATAAGATCTTTTACTTCTTGATCTTGAGCATATAGCTCGGGCAAGCGCGGCTCTTCTTTAAAGGCTTGATCTAACGTCATACCCGGTGTCATCGGGATCAGCTTAGAAATACGGTCAACAAAACCATACGGGTGGCCTAATACTCGCCCCACGTCGCGAATAACGGCTTTAGCCGCCATAGTACCAAAGGTAATAATTTGCGACACCGCATCACGGCCGTACATATCCGACACGTGCTCTATTACTTCATCGCGCCGGTCCATACAAAAGTCGACGTCAAAATCAGGCATAGATACCCGTTCAGGGTTTAAAAAACGCTCGAACAGTAAATCAAATTCTAACGGGTCTAAGTCAGTAATACTCAGTGCATAAGCCACTAGTGAGCCGGCGCCAGAACCTCGGCCGGGGCCAACTGGAATATCGTTATCTTTACTCCACTGAATAAATTCCATCACGACTAGGAAGTAGCCGGGAAACCCCATTTGATTAATAACATCTAATTCAATTTGTAACCGTTCATCATAAGCAACCCGGTTAGTTGCGCGCACGGTAGCATCAGGAAATAGCTTGATTAAACGCTGCTCTAAACCTTCGCGTGATTTCATTACCAAAAAATCGGCGTCGCTCATGCCGCCAGTAGGAAATGCCGGTAAGAAATACTCACCCAAACGAATGGTTACGTTACAACGCTTGGCAATTTCAACCGAATTTTCCAACGCTTCCGGTAAGTCAACAAATAACAGCTGCATTTCTGCTTCAGATTTTAAATACTGCTGCTCAGTATAATTTTTTGGCCGACGTTTATCGTCTAGGGTAAAACCATCATGAATTGCCACGCGTATTTCATGCGCAGGGAAATCTTCTGGTTTTAAAAATACCACCTCGTTAGTCGCAACTAAGGGTAAATTGTATTGCTCGGCCAGCGTTACGGCTTTTTGAATGTAGTGCTCTTCATCAGGCCTACCGGTACGAATAACTTCCAGGTAAAACCGATCAGGAAAATACAGCTGATAGAACTCGAGCAACTGATTAATACTTTGATTATTTTCTTTTAATAGCGCCTTGCCTAATACGCCATCTTTACCACCAGACAAAATAATAACGCCGGCAGAAAACTCTGCGAGCCAGTCATGCTCAATTTGTGGTTTGCCATCAACATGGCCACGTAAATAGGCTTTAGAAATAAGCTGGCTAAGGTTTTGATAACCGGTATTATCGGCGGCAAGTAGCAGTATACGGCTGCACTCATTACCGAGTAATGCATGCTGCACGTAACAATCGATACCAATTATTGGCTTAATACCCGCGCCATGTGCAGCACTGTAAAAGCGCACTAAGCCGCAAAAATTCATTTGATCAGTTAGCGCCAACGCTGGCATGGCTAAATTTTGCGCGGCTTTAACAATAGGTTTTATTTTGGCAACGCCATCGACCATTGAAAAGTCGCTGTGTACGCGCAAATGAATAAAGCTAGGCTCTCTCATAGCCCTTGGCACTCCAGAACCTGGCGCACTGGTTTAAAGCTGCGCCTATGCTGTGGTAACACGCCATGCTGGGCAATCGCTGCCAAGTGCGCAGCTGTCGGGTAGCCCTTATGGGCAGCAAAACCATATTGCGGATACGCCTGATGTAGCAAATGCATTTCATTATCGCGCGTTACCTTGGCCAAAATAGACGCAGCGCTTATTTCTGGCACTAGCAAATCGCCTTTTATTATCGCACTAGCGGGTAAAGTAAAATCTGGCGTTCGGTTGCCATCGACTAATACCCATTCTGGCTGCACACTAAGTGCAGCTACCGCGCGACGCATCGCCAACATAGTGGCATGGAGAATATTAAGCTCGTCAATTTCTGCTGGCTCCGCGCGGCCTAGCGCCCAGCATAGTGCATTGGCTTTAATTTGCTCAGCAAGTTCTATACGACGCTTTTCGGTTAGTTTTTTTGAGTCAGTTAAGCCAGCAATAGGCTTTGTTGGATCTAAAATTACCGCAGCAGTAACCACAGCGCCAATTAATGGGCCGCGCCCTACTTCATCGACACCACAAATTAGACTAACGTTAGGGCGTTGGTACAACATTATTATTCACTACCTGTAGAATAGCTTGTGCGGCTTTAGCACTCGCATCGCATTTTATGCTGTGATGAATAACCCGATACTGTTGCAGCAACTCATCTCGCTCTGAGGTTAATAGCGGTGTCATGGCTGCCACCAACGCATTGGGTGTGACCTGATGTTGCAGTAACTCCGTAACCATACCGCGGCCTGCCAGTAAATTAGGTAGGCTAAAATGCGCTAACTTCACTAACCTGCGACCTATTTGATAGGTTAACCAGTTTGCTCGATACGATACGACCATTAAGCATTTTGCTAGCATCGCCTCTAAGGTTGCCGTACCTGAAGTAATAAAGGTAGCGTCTGCGGCCAGTAAAACTTGGCGTGCCTGACCAATAAACAGTTTAATATCTAGCTCTGGGGCAATCTGTTGCTTTATTTCGTTAAACTGTGCGGCTTTAGCTGCTGTTACCATATTACAGATAAGCTGCAACTCAGGGAATTGCTGCTGTAGTTGCCTTGCCGCCAGTAAAAAATCGGCGGCTAGTAGCTTAATTTCATTAGTCCGACTGCCGGGCATGATCGCTAGTGCAATTTTGTCGCAATCTAAGCCAAGCTCGATTTTTGCAGCGACTTTATCTACATCTAACGGCATAGTATCAGCCATGGTATGGCCAACAAAGGTACAAGGCACTTTGTATTTATCGTAAAAAGCTTTTTCAAACGGTAATAACGACAGCACCATATTAGTAGCGGCGGCAATTTTAAAAATACGTTTGTGCCGCCATGCCCATACTGACGGACTAACGTAGTGTACGGTTTTTATACCCGCTTGCTTTAATTGCAGTTCTACCGGCAAGTTAAAATCGGGCGCATCAATGCCAATAAATACATCAGGTTTATCAGCTAGCAATGCAGCAATAATTTCCCGTTTTACCTGCAGTAAACGCCGCAGCCTACCAAGCACTTCAACAATGCCCATTACCGCCAGCTCTTCCATATCAAATAGCGCATTAAAACCAAGAGCCTGCATGCGTGGCCCGCCGATACCATAAAATACCGCATCAGAATGAATGGCTTGTAAAGCGGTAATGAGATCAGCACCTAAAATATCGCCGGAGTGTTCTCCGGCGATAATGGCTATTTTGAGTGGTCGTTCAGCTGCAGACATTAGCGCACGATACCTCTACTGGCATTGGCAATAAAGTCGGTAAATAGTTTAAGCTCGGGTGTAGTAGCGGCTTTCTCTGCTAGAACGGCCAAAGCTTCGGCTACCGTCTGGTTTTTACGATAAACCTCTTTGTAAGCACGGCGTATTTCCAGCAAAGCTTCACTGCTATAGCCTCGGCGCTTTAACCCTTCAGTGTTAATGCCGGCAGGTACGCATGGCGCGCCATGCACCATCAAATACGGTGGCACGTCTTTGAGTACAATAGAGCCGCCGCCACAGAAACTATGTGCGCCAATATGTACAAACTGGTGTACGCCGGTCATACCGCCTAAAATTGCCCAGTCACCAATGTGAACATGCCCAGCGGCTTGCGCACCACTAGCAAAAATAATATGGCTACCAATAACGCAGTCGTGAGCAATATGAGTGGTATTCATAAACAGGTTATGACTACCAATAATAGTTTTACCCTGGTCTTGTACCGTGCCGCGATGCACTGAGCAGCCTTCACGAAATACGTTATAATCGCCAACAATCAACTCGGTGGCTTCACCTTGGTATTTTTTATCTTGGCAGGCCTCGCCAATGCTGGCAAACTGGAAAAAATGATTACCCTTGCCAATAGTGCTCGGCCCTTTAATGGCAACGTGTGACTCTAAAACGCAGTCATCACCTAACACTACACCATGGCCGACATAACAAAACGGGCCAATTTTTACATTATTACCAAGCTTTGCACTAGCTTCTATTACTGCCGATGGATGGATCACGTTTTATAGCTCTCTTCTGGCGCACATTAATTCAGCCGAGCATACCACTTGGCCATCAACTTTAGCTTCACCGTAAAACTTCCAAATGTTGCGGCGTTCTTTTAAAAACTTCACTTCTAAAATCATTTGATCGCCAGGCACTACAGGCTTTTTAAAGCGTGCGTCATCAATAGCGGCAAATAAATATAATTCGTTATCAGAGCGCTCGGTAACCGTTTTAAAACCTAAGATACCGGTAGCTTGAGCCAAAGCTTCTAAAATTAAAACGCCTGGAAAAATAGGCATGTTTGGGAAATGCCCAGTAAAAATGGGTTCATTAATTGAAACGTTTTTTACTGCCGTTAAACTTTCGCCCGGCGTGTAATCAAGCACCCGGTCGATTAATAAGAAAGGATAACGGTGTGGCAGTAATGCCATAATTTCCTGAATTTGCAGGCTGTTTAATTGGTTAGCCAAGGCTATTCCTCTATCTAGTTTTCAGTATCCTGTGCCGGAGGCACAGTAGCAAGCTGGCGTTCAAGCTGCTTTACTCGCTGATATAATTGATCTATTTGTCGTAACTTAGCCGTATTTTTCCGCCAATCTTGATTGGTGGTGGCCGGTAAACCTGAGGTATAAATACCTTTTTCAGTAATTGGCTTCATTACCATGGCCATGCCACTAATATTAGCGCCATCGCAAATATCAATATGGCCGTTTATTACTGCTGCGCCACCGATAATACAGTAGCGGCCAATATTGGTACTGCCGGCGACCACCGTGCAGCCAGCTATAGCAGTATGATCACCAATTTTCACGTTATGGGCAATCTGGCACTGGTTATCAATAATAACATTGTTACCAATTATCGTATCTTCTATTGCGCCTCTATCGATAGTGGCATTAGCACCAATATCGCTATCATCACCAATAATGACGCTACCAGTTTGGGGTATTTTCAGCCAGTTACCACGTTCATTGGCAAAACCAAAACCATCAGCACCAATAATAGCACCGCTGTGTATAATGCAGCGCTTACCGATGTTAACCTTATGATAAAGCGTAACATTAGCCCATAACCGAGTGTCATCAGCTACTGTTGCGTTTTCACCAATAAAGCAACCCGCACCAATTTGCACATTATTGCCAAGCACAACTCCAGCCGATACCACTGCATTGGCGCCAACGGAAACGTTTTCACCAAGCTTAACACTGGCATCGATCACAGCCGTTGCGTGAATACCATTAGCAGCCGCAGGCGTAGTATCCAGCAGCTGTGCGACACGGGCAAACGCAACATAGGGGTTTTGTACCACTAGTGCATTAACAGTGGGTGCAACAAAAGGTACATCGTCACTAGTAATTAACACCGCGGATGCCGAAGTTTCTGCTAAAAATTTACGATATTTGGCATTGGACAAAAAACTGATCTGGCCCGACGTTGCATTGGCTAATGATGCAATGGAAACGATGCTGCAAGCAGCATCGCCAATTAGCTGAGCATCTAAATGCTCAGCCAGTTCAGAGAGCGTAAAACTGATCATTTTTTCGCTTTACTAACCTGAGTAATTACCGATTCAGAGATATCAAACTCTGGCTTAGCATAAACAGCAGCGCCCGAATTTAATACCATGTCAAACTTTTCACGTTCAGCAACTACATCAATGGCAGCTTTAATTAACGCTAAAACCTTGTTGCGCTCTTCGGCTTGACGATTACGAATTTCTTCATCTAACGGACGCGCTAACTGCTCGTATTGTTGGCGCTGATCTGTAACCGCTTTCTTTAGTTCATCTTGCTGTTTATCGCTCATGGTTGGCCCATCGCGACGCAGCTTTTCGATATTAAAGCCAATATCTTTTTCTAACTTACTTACCGCTTCTATACGCTGAGAAAATTCATTCTTAATGGCTTCTTGCATCGCAGCAGACTGCGGTATTTTAGCCGCAACTGCTTGCACATCAACATAAGCGATTTTCATTTCTTTAGCCATGCTTGTGCCAGCCATTAACAGACCTGCTACAAGAATAATTACTGATTTTACTGCACGTGTCTTTAACATCTTTTAATCCCTATTTTTCTAATCTAGAAAGTTGTACCAATATTAAAACTAAAGTTTTCTTGTAAATCGCCTTCTTGCTTTTTAAGTATCTTTGCCAAGCTGAAAGTTAATGGGCCCATTGGCGAAATCCACTGTAAAGATACACCAGCGGTGGCGCGAAACAAGCTCGGATCTGAATAATCGATCAATAAAGGCTGAGCCTGACGACTTTGCTGAGCATACTGGATTTGCTTTAAGTCAGCATAACGCGCCATGTCAAACTCAGTATCCCAGACGTTACCAGCATCAACAAATAAACTGGTGCGCACCGAGTTACGATAATCATCACTTAAAAATGGTGTTGGCGTTATAAGTTCTAAGGTTAGAACCGCAGTGGCGTTACCGCCAATAGAACGTTGCGACACCTGATAGCTATCATTATTCGGTGAGTTAGGATAACCATTAGACATGTTATCACCCGGTAAGCCTGGTACCGTGTCGGCATAACGAAATACAGCATGTGGCCCAATAATTCGGCTTTCAAAACCACGAATATTTTGGCCACCACCATAAAAGTTTTCTGTAAAGGGTAAGGTATAGTCATAGCCATTTTTACTGCCGTAACCATTACCATAACCCAGCTCAATTTTAGATAGAAATGACCAGCTGTGATCATTGCTTAGCGGTATATAGTTACGCCCTTCAAATGAAGTTTTAAAGAAAGCTAAATCTGAATTAGGCGTAGTAACTTTTATGTTTGCGCCCAAATAGTTACCGGCCGTAGGAAATAAACCACGGTTTAACGTGCTACGTACCCAACCCGCTGATAACTCATAGTTGGTAAAATGAAACGCTGCATCTGGATTTAATTCATCTTTTAATACCGCGCGAAAATGCCTTAGCTGATCATAATCATCACGTAAGTTAATTTTATTAACTACGTAGTTCGCGCCAAAATTTAAGCGATTATATTCGTTTATCGGATAACCTATGTTGGCACCAAAACCATAGCGGCGTTGGTTATAAGCCTCAAGGTTTGATGATGCACTGCTATAGTCGGTATCAGAGTAAAATACCTGTCCACCTAAACTTACGCCGTCCAACGTAAAATAAGGATCGGTGTAGGTTGCACTAATCGACTTTTGATATTTATTCGTGTTTAAGCTAATACCAGCGCTGTTACCTGTGCCAAAAAAGTTTTCTTGTTGCACACCTATTTGGAATGACAAACCCATATAGTTGCCATAAGAAATACCGGCATTAAAACTACCCGATGGTTGTTCTTTAATTTTAAAGCCAATGTCGACTAAATCGTCTTCGCCGGCTACCGGAATCGTTTCAAACTCTACGTTTTCAATATAAGGCAGACGTTGAATACGTTGTTTTGATAGTTCTAGGGCATCGTTCGATAACCATGCCCCTTCCATCTGACGTAGTTCACGGCGCAGCACTTCATCTCTGGTAGAGCTATTACCTTGCATATTAATGCGACGCACGTAAACCCGCTTACCAGGGTCGACACTGATAGTTAGCTCAACCTCTTTGGTATCATCGTTAATTTGCGGAATAGTACGCACTTTAGAATTCGCGTAACCAAAACGAGCCAGTAACTTAGCAATACTTTCCTCGGTGTAAGTAACTAGAGCGCCGTTATACAGTTGGCCCTCTTTAAGCGGCAATACTTGAGTAATAAACTCGTCTTGGCCGATGAGATCACCAACAAACTTTACGCTTTTTATATTATACTTTTCGCCTTCTTTAACGTTTAACGTTACGTATACCGAAGTTTTATCTGGGCTAACTGATACCTGCTCAGAATCGATATTAAAACGCAGATAACCACGATCTAGGTAGTAGCTATTTATCTTTTCTATATCGCCTTTCAGCGTTTGCTTTTGGTAGCGATCAGAAGACATAAAGCGCCACCATGGCAAGTCTTGCTTCGATTCAATATTTTTTAATAATTCTTCGTCAGAAAATAACTTGTTACCAACAATATTAATCTGCCGTACTGATGCAGCATCGCCTTCTTCGAACTTAATTTTTAGATTAACGCGATTGCGCGGCAAATAAGTAACGTCTATTTTAACGTCAGCCTGATATTTACCCACACCATGATAAAACTCAGTTAAGCCATTTTCGATGCTTTTTAAAATAGTTTTATCTAAGGGTTCGCCAACCTCCACATGATTACCAGACAGGCTTTCTAGTAGCTGTTCTTCTTTGATGTCTTTATTGCCATCAAATTCTATTGCATTGATGGTTGGCCGTTCGCGTAGCCGATAAATAATCGTGTTACCGTCGCGAAACACCTTAATATCATCGAAATGCCCCGCAGCATACAAAGTACGAATACTGCGTGACAAATTAAACTCATTAATGGTGTCGCCAACGTTAAAAGGTAAGTTATTTAACGCCGCGCCAAGCGCTACGCGTTGCAGGCCTTCTACCTGAATATCTTGAACCGTAAAAGATTCTTCAGCAAGCACCGAGTTACTAGCAGAGGCAAGTAACATCGCGGCTACTAATCGTTTAATTGTCATTATTGAACTACTTATGATTAGTTATTTACAAACGAGAAATATCGTTGAACAGCGCAATTCCCATTAGCATTAGCAGAATTAGCGCTCCAAACCGGAAACCTATCTCCTGCGTCTTTTCAGAGACAGGTTTACCACGTATTAGTTCCAGCAGCATATACATTAAATGACCACCATCAAGTACTGGCAGCGGTAGTAAATTAATAACGCCCAAGTTAACACTTATCAATGCTAAAAACGATAAAAAAGCTACCAAACCTATACTGGCGGTAGTGCCAGCACCCTGTGCAATCGAAATTGGTCCGCTTAAATGCTTTACTGACACGTCGCCCGTTATAAGTTTACCGATCATAGAGAAACTTAATCGGGTGAGCTGCCACGTATGAGCAACACCTGCGCCAATAGCATCAAAGGCACCATACTGTTGGGTATAAAGTACCCCAGCCGGCCAGTCAGTTACTTGGGGGGTAACGCCCAGCACACCTTGCGAAAAACCGTCTTTAGCAATCACCAAGGTAGGCGTTACCGTTACGTTTAGCTGCTGTTCTGCACGCTGAATTAGTAATGTCAGTGGCTGTTCTGCAGAATTAGTAATAATGCCTTGTAACTGCTGCCAGTCATTAATAGCGTCATCATTAATACTTAAAATTTTATCATTAATTTGTAAGCCCGCTTTGTCTGCGGCAGAATCTTTTTGTATTGCGGCAATATTGGTCAGTACTTTAGGTTTAGCTAAACCTAAACCTAAACTATCAAATACGCTCTGTTTTTCCGGGTTAAACTTCCAGTTTGTAGTATCTAACACAACAGTGCGTAACTGTTGTGTCGTTAAATCTTTAAGTTCTAATTCAATGCTATCTCGGCCAATTTGTTCTACTAATAACAAGTTCACACTATTAACGTCGCTAGCTTGATGTTGGTTAACCGCGATAATTTGCTGCTGTGCGGGTATACCGGCCTGCCATGCTATTGACTGCGGTGTAATATCTGCAACAACTGGGCGCATCGTTTGCACACCAAGCATATACATTAACCACAACACTAAAATGGCAAAGATAAAGTTTGCTGCAGGGCCAGCAGCAATAATGGCCATACGCTGCCATACCGTTTTGTGGTTAAAGGCCAGGTCTTTGAATTGTGGTAAAACAGGATCTACCCGTTCATCCAGCATGCGGACATAGCCACCAAGTGGAATTGCGGCAATAACAAATTCAGTGCCTTGCTTATCACGCCAGCGCAGTAATGCTTTACCAAAACCAATAGAAAACCGTTTAACTAATACGCCGTTTTTGCGCGCTACCCAAAAATGGCCAAACTCGTGCACGGTAATTAAAATGCCCAAGGCGACAATAAACGACAATAAATTCCAAATCGCACCCGACATTAAACACACTTCCTAAGTTGCAACTGCGCGTATTGCCGCGCGTCTTGATCGAGCGCTAATATATCATCGAGTGCCGCAACCTGAAAGCCAGCAAAATGTTCAAGGCTATTGCCGTTAATGCGCGCAATATCGGTAAAGCGTATTTGTTTCGCCAAAAACGCCGCTACCGCAACTTCATTAGCCGCATTTAGCGCTGTGGTTGCACCTTGCCCAGCGGCGCAGGCCGCCATCGCTAAATATAAATTCGGATAACGTTCCGGCTCAGGTTCAGTAAAGGTAAAATCGCGCATTTGCTTAAAGTTAAGCGGTGCAACAGGGCTAGCGATACGCTTAGGGAATGCTAAGGCATGCGCAATAGGTGTACGCATATCGGGTTGGCCTAACTGAGCCAGTACCGAGCCATCACTATATTGCACCATTGAATGAATAATACTTTGCGGATGAATTACCACTTCAATATCATCAGCTTGGCAATTAAATAACCAGCGCGCTTCGATAAACTCTAAACCTTTGTTCATCATGGTGGCGCTATCGACCGAAATTTTATGCCCCATGCTCCAATTCGGATGGGCCACGGCTTGTTCAGGTGTAATTTGGGAAAACTCAGTTAATGCCTTACACAAAAACGGGCCGCCACTGCCGGTGAGCAGTAGTTTATTAATACCAAAATCTTGCAGAGTTTGCGCGTGAGTGTTTAGCTGTAAATTAGCCGGTAAACACTGGAAAATAGCATTATGCTCGCTATCTATCGGCAATAAGGTGGCACCATGTTGTTTTACTTTGCTGATAAACAACTCACCGCTCATCACTAGCGCTTCTTTATTGGCCAGTAACACCGTTTTACCTTGCTCGACTGCCGCCAATGTTGGCAGCAAGCCCGCTGAACCAACAATAGCCGCCATCACCATATCTGCATCAGGATGCGCTGCAAGCTGACATAGCGCATCAATGCCCGATAACACTTCTGTATGACTACCGGCGTGTTTTAATTCTGCTGCCAATGCTTTAGCGGCGTTGTTATCCAGCATCGCCGCATAGCGCGGCTTAAACGTCAAACACTGCTGTAGCAATTTTTTAGTTTGCGTCGCCGCGGTTAACGCCAGCACCTTATAGTCTTGGGGATGTGCCGCTAATACCGATAAGGTACTTACGCCGATAGAACCGGTTGAGCCGAGGATAACCACCTGACGCATTAGTAAAAGCCACCAAAAATAGCGACAAGAATCGCAAACAACGGTGCCGTCGCGGTTAAACTGTCAATGCGATCTAAAATACCGCCATGCCCAGGCAAAAATTTTCCGCTGTCTTTTTTGCCAGCAACGCGTTTAAACATACTTTCGGTTAGATCACCAAACACAGACAATACGGTTAGCAGAAATGCCGACACATACCAAACACCCGTTTGGGCTGGCCAATCTTGTAGATACGCCAACACGGTAACCGCTATTGCCACTAGCGCTAAGCCACCCAGCATACCCTCAACGGTTTTGCCTGGGCTTACCTGAGGTAACAATTTATGTTTACCGAACGGTTTACCAACAATATACCCGCCAATATCAGCCGCCCAAACCAAGGCCAGCAGACAGACAATTAACCACGCGCCAGTAAAGCTAGACGCCGCGTAATCAGTAGAACGAATAAATAACACCCCAGCCCACGCCGGAACTAATGTTAACCAGCCCATCAGGGCTTTGCCCCAATCACTATTGGCCCATAAGCTTTTACTTTTGGGGTACGTTAGCACCAACGCAATGGCTAGCAACCACCAGCCCACTCCGGCCAGTAGCACGGTGCTTAGTAAAATATTATTTTCTATTGGCCACTGGGTTTGTGCGGGTAGCTGCCAATACAGCAGCGCCATAACCACTGCGGTTAAGCTAACGTAAGCTGTACGCATTGCTGTGTTAGCAAGGTTACATAAACCACTCCATTCCCATGCGCCTAATAAAAATGCGGCTGAGATAAACAGTGCAAAACCTAGTAGCGGTAAATAAAATACGGCTAACAATGCTAAAGGCGCCATAATTAACGCTGTAATAACCCGTTGTTTAAACAATCTTGTTATCCTTTACCTTGAGTCGCTAGTTGCCGGATTTGTTCTCCGGTACAGCCAAAGCGTCGCTCTCGGTTTACAAAGGCGGCTATCGCTTCTGAAAACACTTGCTGATCAAAATCTGGCCATAAGATTTCAGTAAACCAGAACTCGGCGTAAGCGGCCTGCCACAATAAAAAGTTGCTGATACGGTAATCACCACCAGTGCGAATTAATAAATCCAGCTCTGGCTGATCATGCATCTGCACGTGTTGAGCAAATAGCTGCTCGTCAATTTGCTCTGCAACTAACGTCCCCTGCTGCACCTTTATCGCTAACGTGCGTGCAGCATTAACTATATCCCATCGTCCGCCGTAATTTGCGGCAATATTTAATGTTAACGCGGTATTATTCGCGGTTAGTTGCTCGGCTTTATCAATACTAGCGCGCAATTTATCGCTAAACGCGGATAAGTCGCCCACTACTTTTAGCCTGACATTGTGTTTATGTAATTTTTTTACTTCACTTTGCAGCACCATTAAAAATAGCTGCATCAGCGTTGACACTTCGTCTTCTGGCCTGCGCCAATTCTCACTGCTAAAGGCAAATAAAGTAAGTGACTGAATTCCCAGCTCACGACAAAAGCTTACGCTGCGCCGCACGGCTTCCACGCCTTTTTTATGTCCCCAGACTCGCGGCTTGCCCTGCCGTTCGGCCCAACGGCCGTTACCATCCATAATAATTGCCACATGCTTAGGCAAACTTTGCGGTTTGAGCTGCGTCAATGCAGTCATAACGTGCGACCTGTCCTTATCTTGAGTTCATCAGTCTATTGCTGATCAACCTTATTACCATGTAAAACTTACGAACAAATAAAAAAGCGTCGCAAAGCTTTAGCGTCACGACGCTGATACGTTAACAGAAGTGCGAATTACACTTCCATTAATTCTTTTTCTTTATCCGCTAATACATCATCAATTTTCTTGATAAAGCTATCGGTTATTTTCTGAATTTCATCAGCGGCGCGACGTTCGTCATCTTCGCTAATTTCTTTATCTTTTTGCAGCGTTTTTAAATCAGCATTAGCATCGCGACGAATATTACGCACCGCAACTCGGCCGTTTTCTGCTTCGCCACGTACCAACTTAACCAACGATTTACGACGCTCTTCCGTCAATGCAGGTAATGGCACGCGAATAGTAGTGCCAGCCGACATTGGGTTTAAACCTAAGTCAGAGGCCATAATTGCCTTTTCTACCGCCGTGGTAAGGCTTTTATCAAATACGGTAATAGCCAGTGTACGTGGGTCATCAATAGATACGTTAGCTACCTGACGCAGCGGCGTATCAGCGCCATAGTAAGACACCATAATACCATCTAATAAACTTGGGTGAGCACGGCCGGTTCTTACTTTGGTTAATTGAATTTTAAGCGCATCTACGCTTTTTTCCATACGAACGTTACTGTCTTTAATAATGTCGTTAATCACGATCTCTATCCTTTTTATTCATTGCATCAGTTACACAATGCAGTACTAAGCGCAGTAGTTTACTGTAAATTTTCTGCGTGGTCGATTACTGTGCCCTCTGGCTCGCCCATAATCACACGTTTTAACGCGCCGGCGGTGTTCATATTAAATACTCGAATTTGTAAATTGTGATCACGTGCTAGCGTAAATGCCGCTAAATCCATCACTTTAAGCTCTTTGTCTAATACTTCAGTGTACGTTAGCTGTTTGTACAAGGTTGCACTAGGGTCTTTTACTGGATCGGCAGAGAAAACACCATCTACCTTGGTGGCTTTTAATACCGCGTCGGCACCAATTTCAATACCGCGTAAGCATGCTGCCGAGTCAGTAGTAAAAAACGGATTACCGGTACCCGCAGAGAAAATAACCACGCGGCCTGATTTTAGTAAGCTAATGGCTTCAGCCCAGCTGTAGTTATCACATACGCCATTTAATGGAATAGCACTCATCATTCGTGCATTAACATAAGCGCGGTGCAGCGCATCACGCATAGCTAAACCATTCATTACCGTAGCCAGCATGCCCATATGGTCGCCTACTACACGGTTCATACCAGCTTTTGCTAAGCCTTCGCCGCGAAAGATATTGCCACCACCGATAACAATACCCACCTGCACGCCAAGCTCAACTAATTCTTTAATTTCTTGTGCCATGCGGTCTAACACTTTGGGGTCAATACCAAAGCCTTCGTCGCCCATCAGTGCTTCACCACTGAGTTTTAATAAAATTCTGCGGTAGGTCGGTTTTGGATTAATACTCATGAGATCCCCATAGTGCCAATGAAGTTAAGGTAATTGCGGGTAAAAAAAACCGCGGCTTAAGTCGTGTAAACTTAGAGTCGCGGTTATTCTAGCGTTTTTTGCAGTCAGGCAGAAGTGTAAATTACTTCTTAGCCGCCGCGATTTGCGCTGCGACTTCAGCGGCGAAGTCTTCTTCTTTCTTCTCGATGCCTTCACCTACTTCTAAGCGAATGAAAGAAACAGCTTTAGCACTGTGTTGTTTCAGGAAATCGCCAACAGAGATAGAAGGATCTTTTACAAATGGCTGACCTGTTAAGCTTACTTCACCAGTAAACTTGCTCATACGGCCGGCAACCATTTTCTCAGCAATTTCTTTGGCTTTACCTGAGTTAATTGCGATATCAATTTGAATTTCGCGCTCACGTTCAACCACATCAGCAGGTACGTCTTCTGGCGTTAAGAAGCCAGGAGTATTTGCAGCAACATGCATAGCTACATCTTTCGCTACGTCTTCATTACCGCCTTCCAACACAGCTAATACACCGATACGGCCAGAATGCACGTATTGACCGATAACTGCACCTTCAACTACCGCTGCGCGGCGTACGTTGATGTTTTCACCAATTTTAGCAACCAGTGTAGCGCGAGTATCTTCAACCGAAGTACCGTT
Source organism: Rheinheimera sp. D18 (assembly GCF_004345025.1). GTDB lineage: Bacteria > Pseudomonadota > Gammaproteobacteria > Enterobacterales > Alteromonadaceae > Alishewanella > Alishewanella metallidurans. The sequence continues at coordinate 2,441,592 of NZ_CP037745.1, forward strand.
TAAGTCTGCAGCTAAAATAGCTTCTGCAGTGAACAGCTTGTTAGCGTGGGCTAGATCAGCAACCGCATTAGCAAAATCTAAAAAGTTGCTATCGCGCGCAACAAAGTCAGTTTCGCAGTTAAATTCAATCGCTAAACCAATACCATTAGCTACGCGAGTGATAATAGTACCTTCAGCGGCAATACGACCTGCTTTCTTGGCAGCTTTGGCCAAACCACTTTTACGCATAGCGTCAATTGCGGCTTCAACATCACCTGCAGTTTCTTCTAATGCTTTTTTACAATCCATCATGCCAGCGCCAGTGCGCTCGCGAAGTTCTTTAACTAAAGCGGCAGTTACAGCCATGAGAGCTTCCTCGTATTAATTCTGGTTAGACAAACAGGGGCCAAGCCGGCCCCTGTCGCAATTTGGCACTGTGTTAACGCAAGCTTAGCCTGCGCTAAAAACAGAGAAATTACTCTGCTTCAACGAAGGCTTCGGCTTCTGCCTGTACTTCGATGTTTTTGTCACGACCTTCCAGGATAGCTTGACCTACAGCAGCTAGGTATAACTGAATAGCGCGGATCGCGTCATCGTTACCTGGTACTACAAAGTCAACGCCTTTTGGATCAGAGTTAGTATCAACGATAGATACAACCGGAATACCCAGGTTGTTAGCTTCTTTGATCGCAATGTGTTCATGGTCAGCATCGATCACGAACAATACGTCTGGCAAGCCACCCATATCTTTAATACCGCCTAAGCTCTTTTCCAGCTTGTCCATTTCACGAGTACGGTCTAAAGCTTCTTTTTTAGTCAGCTTGTCGAAAGTACCGTCTTGGCTTTGCGCTTCCAGATCTTTTAAACGCTTAATTGACTGACGCACTGTTTTCCAGTTAGTCAGCATACCGCCTAACCAGCGGTGATTTACATAGAACTGGTCTACCTTGGTTGCCGCTTCTTTGATAGCTTCAGATGCAGCACGTTTAGTACCAACGAATAAGATCTTGCCTTTCTTCGCTGCTACTTGCTGAATGAATGCCAGTGCATCGTTCATCATAGGAACAGTTTGTTCCAAGTTGATGATATGTACTTTGTTACGCGCACCGAAAATGAATGGCTTCATTTTTGGGTTCCAGTAACGAGTTTGGTGACCGAAGTGCACGCCCGCTTGGAGCATGTCGCGCATAGAAACTTTTGCCATGATTTATTTTCCTGTATAAGGGGTTAAGCCTCCATGTATCCCATATGCCGACCTTGGGCTGACTGTTGTTCAGTGCAACGCAAAGCACCCCGGAATATGTGCCGATACATGTGTGTTTTGTTTAAATTACGCCAATTGCAGCAGGTTAATGTAAAATGTAGAACTAAAGGTTCTACAATAAACACGAAACCAATTTGCTAATTTGCGGCGCGCTTTATACCATATACACCACGCAAACACAATAAGATGTGTATTTTCGCAGCAGTGCCAAGGCTACTAATATCCCGCCGCACCCTAGAGAGAGAAGGTATGACAGCAACTATTAAAACTACCGCCGAAATCGAAAAAATGCGCGTAGCTGGGCGCTTAGCCGCCGACGTATTAGAAATGATTGGGCCTTTTGTTAAAGCCGGTGTTACTACCGACGAGCTTAATACTATTTGTCACGACTATATCGTTAACGAGCAACAAGCCATTCCGGCGCCACTTAATTATCATGGCTTTCCAAAATCCATTTGCACCTCAGTTAACCAAGTGATATGTCACGGTATTCCGGCCGATAAAAAGCTAAAAGATGGCGACATTATTAATATCGATATCACCGTAATTAAAGACGGTTACCACGGTGACACCTCAAAAATGTTCGTCATTGGTAAGCCAAGCATTATGGCGGAGCGGCTAATTAGAGTAACGCAAGAATGCCTATATTTAGCGCTACATAAAGTTAAAAACGGCGTACGTTTGGGTGATATTGGCCATATTATTCAGCAACACGCTGAGCACCATAGCTATTCTGTAGTACGTGAATATTGTGGTCACGGTATCGGTGCCGTATTCCATGAAGACCCGCAGGTATTGCACTACGGCAAACCTGGCACCGGTGATGTGCTAAAAACGGGCATGTGTTTAACCATTGAACCGATGATTAACGCAGGCGCGCGGCAAAGTAAATTGTTAGCCGATGGCTGGACGGTCGTAACCAAAGATCGCAGTTTATCTGCTCAGTTTGAACACACTATTTTAGTAACAGACACCGGCTGCGAAATTTTAACCCTACGCAGTGATGATACTATTGAGCGCATCTTAACCGCCCAATAGCAACATAGGAGTTGGGTGTATGAGCCAGGCGGTAACCTATAGCAAAGCACTGCCAGACAGTTATAGCTTGGACAGCTACAAAAAGGTCTTTGCCGACTTTCATGATTGGTTAAGCAAAAGCTTTGCGTTATATCCAGTTAATGCCTTAGTAAAAGCTCGCGCGCACTTTATCGATCAGGTGTTACTGCAGCTATGGTATAAGTTTGACCTGCACAAGGTTAAAGACCTAAACCTGATAGCGGTTGGCGGTTATGGCCGTGGCGAGCTGCATCCCTGCTCCGATATTGATTTACTAATCCTGACGAATGAACCTTTAACCAGTACTCAACAAGACGCTATAGCACAATTTATTGCCACACTGTGGGATTTACGCTTAGAGGTGGGCCATAGCGTACGCAGCTTAGATGAAACCATAACGCTGGGTAAAGACGACATTACCATTGCGACTAACTTACTTGAAATGCGCTTACTTAGTGGCAATAAGCTGCTATATGAGCAACTACAGCTCGATATTAACCAAGATAGTTTTTGGACTAGCCAAGCGTTCTTTCAAGCTAAACGTAATGAACAGCAGCAGCGTCATGCGCAATATCATGGCACCAGTTACAATTTAGAACCCAATTTAAAAGCTAACCCCGGTGGGCTGCGTGACATTCAAACCATAGGCTGGGTAGCAAAACGGCACTTTCAAACCCGCACCATGCGCGAATTAGTGGCTTATCACTATCTCACCGAAGATGAATACCAAGAGCTGATGGAGTGTGAAGCCTATTTATGGCAAATGCGCTTTGCCTTACATTTAGAAGCCGGCCGTAATGAAAACCGCATTTTATTTGATTATCAACCGGCAATTGCTCAGCGCTTAGGCTTTGGTGCAGATGGTAAAGCCTCAGTCGAACGCATGATGAAGCGATTTTTTCGCACCGTGCAACGGGTGTCTGAATTAAACGAAATGCTACTACAGCATTTTGACGGTAGTATTTTAAATCATAAAGAAAAAGTAAAAACGCTGATCCTAGATGATTATTTTGAGCTACAAGGCCATTTAATTGCCGCGCGCGACAATGCCGTATTTGCTCGGCGCGATAACTTATTACGCCTATTTTGGCATATTGCTAATAACTCAAATATTACCGGTGTACATTCAGCCACTATGCGGCTGATTCGCCAAGTGCGACGCCGGCTAATGGGCGATTTACAAGATTACGAAGCCTGCCGCCAACTATTTTTAGCTATTGTGCGCCACCCGCGCGGCATGGATAGAGCCATTACGCTTATGCATCGTTATGGCGTGCTAGCGGCTTATTTACCGCAGTGGCGCAATATTGTTGGCCAAATGCAGTTTGATTTATTTCACGCTTACACCGTAGACGAGCATACGCATCGTTTATTAAAAAACTTGTATAAATACACGCTAACCGAATACGAAAACGAATTTCCGCTATGCAGCGATATCGTAAAAAAAATGGAGAAACCCGAATTATTGTACTTAGCCGGCATTTTTCATGACATTGCTAAGGGCCGCGGCGGAGATCACTCCGAGCTCGGCGGCATGGACGCACGCGAGTTTGCCAAACTACATAAACTCAGTGAGTTTGATAGTAAGCTTATTGTCTGGTTAGTAGAACATCATTTACTAATGTCGGTTACCGCACAGCGACGCGACATTTACGACCCCGCCGTAGTAACCGAGTTTGCCGAAAAAGTACGTGACGAAACACGGTTAAACTACCTGTATTGTTTAACCTTGGCCGACATTCGTGCAACTAACGACAACTTATGGAATGATTGGAAAGGATCGCTATTACGTGAGCTATTTTTAGCCACGCAAAAAGCCTTTCGCCGTGGTTTAGAAAAGCCAATGGATTTGCGCGATCTTATTCGCGAAAACCAAGCAGAAGCCATGTCGTTACTACTTAAGCATACCTTTAGTGAAACTGAAATTAACCAATTATGGGGCCGCATTAAAGCCGACTATTTTGCCCGCTATAGCGCCAAACAAATTAGCTGGCATTGCGAGCATATATTGCGGCACAAAAACCCTAATGAGCCGCTGGTGCTTATTAGTAAAACACCGATCCGCGGTGGCACTCAGGTATTTATTTATACTAAAGATCAGCCAAAACTGTTTGCCCGTTTAGTCGCAGCGCTTGATAGTAAAAAAGTAAACATTTTTGACGCACAAATTATGACTAACAAAGACGGCTACGCCATGGATACCTTTGTCATTTTAGAACAAAACGGCCATGCGGTAACCTCGCCTTCTCGTCAGCAAAGTATTAAGCGCGCTCTAGAATTGTATATTGCCGGCAAACCTGATTTGTCACGGCAAAAAACAAGGCTATCAAGGCAAATGCGCCAGTTTAACGTACCACCTAAAGTGGTATTTTTGCCAGGTAACACCAGTAAACGCACTATGATAGAGCTAGCCGCACTTGATACGCCGGGCTTATTAGCTAATATTGGCGAAGTGTTTCAGCGCTGTGACGTGAATATTCATGCCGCTAAAATTACCACTATAGGTGAGCGCGCAGAAGATTTTTTTATGATTTCCAACAGTGACGACCAAGCGCTATCTCTTGAACAGCAAACTATATTAAAACAAGCGCTTATAGACCAACTTTCGCAACAAGCAGAAAATTAGTAATAAGAAAAAGGTCAGCAAAGCCTAATGCTAACCAGTCACCCTAACCGATATTTCATTAGCGCTTAAGCATACACTTGGTTTAAGCGCGAAATTTTGCCGCATCAATAATTGCCCACAAATGCACAATAACAGCAATAATGCCGGGGATAATTAAAAAGAACGTGCCATACCCCGCTGCGCAAATCACAAAAAACAAAATAGCTGCCAAAATACGCCCTTGCACCAGCTGACCTAAGCCTGGAACAAAAAAACTACATAGTGCTGCAAGAACGTTACCGCCTGAACCCTGACCTGACATATATTCACTCCAGTTACTAAAAATAACTAACCGATATTAGCTGGTAATACATAATAGAACAATCTGTTGTATATTAGGTCGTTATCTCTTTGGCCAACTGTAGTAATTTCGGGTAATAGTCTTTATCAAGCTGCGCTAGCTGATCTTGCTCCACTAACACATCATGTAATATTTGTTCAGTAGTTAATGGGTTAGCAAGTACTACGCGAAACACTATAGTTTCTTGACGGTTATATTGTACCGGCATTAAGCGCGTACGCGAGACAAACGATTTACCCTCTTCACGCTGACGTTTTTGAATAAACTTGGTTAGCCCATTTAGCAGCTCGTTAAAGCGTTGTAGCTGTTCTGGGCTGGCTTGTCTCATCGCTTTTTGCACTATTGCAGGGACATAACGATAGGTTAATAAACACAGCTCTGGCTCGGTAATTAACTCAAAATCAATATTATGCGAAATAAGCGTAGCAAAATAACGGGCTTTTTCTAAACTGCGGTTAATCAGTATTTCATAACCATCACGGCCAATCACCTGTAAGCAAGCATGCACTAACATTGCCATGCCAGGCCGTGAGCCTTCTAAAGTTTGGCTACCTAAGTCTTTTGACCCTTTACGCAAAATATATTCAGCGTGGTGCTCTATGGCATGCGCGGCTGACGGATGTTTAAACACCACCATACCAGCCCCCATAGGCACATACATTTGTTTATGTGCATCTATAGTTACTGAATCGGCACGCTCTATGCCATCAAGTATATGTCGATATTTATTTGATAATAACGTCGCTCCACCCCATGCGGCATCGACGTGAAAATGACATTGATATTGCTGTGCGATATCCGCTAATTGGTGCAAGGGATCAACATTACCGGTTTCGGTGGTCCCCGCTACACCAACGATAGCTAACACGCGAATATTAGCCGCCGTTAGCTCAGCCATTTTCTCTGCTAGTGCCAAAGCATCTATTTTATTGTTGGCATCGGTTTTTACAGCAATTAATGAATCACGCCCTATACCTAGCACATCGGCCGCTTTTCCCAGTGAATAGTGGCCACGTTCGGATACCACTATGGCTAAACCATCATAGCCATAGTGTTTCATCGCTTTAAATAAGCCTTCGCGAGCAATGCCTTTAAACTCACCGTCGGCTCTAAGTAAACGGTTACGGGCTATCCATAATGCGGTGATATTGGCCACCGTACCACCAGAACAAAACGCCCCCAACGAATGATTAGCACTGTGCATCCATTTTTTATAAAAGCCGTCGTTTTCGCCATAAACTAAATGATGCACCATACCAAGCACTTGGCGCTCCATCGGCGTAAACGCTTTGGATGTTTCAATTTTTACCAGATTTTGGTTTAAGCCAACCATCATCTTGGACAATGACAGCACAAAATAAGGCAAAGCTGAGGTCATATGGCCGATAAAGCTCGGTGCGGCGGTATGGACAGAATGTGCCACTAATTTTTGCATCAGGCTTTCAGCGTAATCTGAAACAAAATTCGGCATTTGCGGAATTTCATGAGTTTGAAAATCACGCTCGATTTGCCACAGCGGCTTTTCTACCGCAACAATACTTTTACGCAAAAAACCGGCCAAATTTTGCGACAAATTCTGCTCAATAATACTCAAGGTTGAGTCTGGCGCTTCAGGAACAGTAAAGATACGCCACAGCGCTTCTTCTGAGGCCGTAGCCTGTCTTTTGCTCGATTCTTTCATGCTGTTGCTACTCTGCATACGGGTTTAGCTATCACTAAAACGGCCGGAAAAAGGCGCTTACTTTACTGTAAGCGCAAAAAAAAGTCTGCAAAAAAATACCGTTCAGGCCCGACCTGTTAAGTATCAATTCAGTAGCAACTTAACTACGTAAACCGATGCCACGATTAATTAGATACAGCGCATAGCTAAACAGTGCAGCAATAAAGCCCAATACCACCGCCAGAGCTAGCCACAGGTTGACGTCGGTTATACCCAAAAAGCCGTAGCGAAACGCGTTAACCATATACACAACAGGGTTAAGCGCGGCTACATGCTGCCAAAAACCGGGTAATAAGGTTAACGAATAAAATACACCACCTAAATAAGTAAGCGGAGTTAGAACAAAAGTAGGCACAATACTTATATCGTCAAACGACTTCGCATGAACGGCATTAATTAGCCCGCCTAATGAAAACAGCATCGACGTAAGTATTACGGTAATAATGATCACTGCGATGTTATGTATTTGAATGCTGACAAAGAATAACGACAACAAGGTAACAATTAAGCCCACCAAAATACCGCGCGCCATACCGCCACCAACATAACCCAGTACAATAATATAGTTGGGTACGGGTGCGACTAATAACTCTTCAACATTACGTTGAAATTTAGCACTAAAAAACGACGAGGCGACGTTAGCGTAGGAGTTAGTAATGACCGCCATCATAATTAAACCGGGTACAATAAACTCCATATAGCTAAAGCCGCCCATTTCGCCAATGCGCGAACCAATTAAGCTACCAAAAATAACAAAATACAGCGCCATAGTGATTGCTGGCGGTACTAAGGTTTGCAGCCAAATTCGTAAAAAACGGTTAGTTTCTTTGGTTAAGATACTTTTTAACGCTACGCTATAATTTGCCTTACTCATTGCGTGGCTCCTTTACTTCCATCTACCAATGAAACAAATAATTCTTCTAGTCGGTTGGCTTTGTTTCGCATTGACAACACCTTGATATTTTGTGCGCTTAGCTGGGCAAAAATTGGGTTTAAGCCCTGTGCATTTTCAACATCAACTTCTATGCTATGGCTATCTAATTGACGCCAAGTGAAACTCTCTAAGCTAATAGTGGCTGGCTCACCAGCAAAATCGAAAATAAAGGTTTCTTTAGTTAACTTAGATAACAAGGCTTTCATGGTGGTGTTTTCTATAATTTGGCCGTTATCGATAATGGCGATATTACGGCAAAGCATTTCGGCTTCTTCCAAATAGTGCGTAGTAAGTATAATAGTTACGCCTTGCTGATTAATTTTGCGTAAAAACTCCCACATTGAACGGCGCAGCTCGATATCAACACCAGCGGTAGGCTCGTCTAAAATAAGCAGTTTTGGTTCATGCATTAAGGCGCGAGCAATCATTAAGCGGCGTTTCATGCCACCCGATAATTCACGCGAGCGTGCATTACGCTTATCCCACAACCCAAGCTGGCCAAGGTATTTTTCGGCGCGTTCTAACGCTAACTTTCTTGGTACACCGTAATAACCAGCCTGATTAACCACAATTTGTAGCACCGTTTCAAACTGATTAAAGTTAAACTCTTGCGGCACTATACCTAGCTGACTCTTGGCTTGCTCTAATTGGCTATCTAGGTCAAAACCAAATACTTGAATGCTGCCTTGGGTTTTATTAACCAAGGAACTAATAATACCAATGGTGGTACTTTTACCTGCGCCATTGGGCCCAAGCAGGGCAAAAAAATCGCCTTGTTTTACCTGTAAATCAATACCGCTTAATGCGACAGTACCGCTTTTATAAACCTTATGCAGCCCTTTAATATCTAACGCTAAACTCAATTCTGTTCTCCTGTCGCAGCCGACTCGCCGCTATAACCCCAACGGTTTAATAACTGATGCGGTACTTTTAAATGATCTAAAATGCGCGCTACCATAAAGTCGACCAGATCGCTTACCTGCTTTGGTTGATGATAAAACCCCGGCGCCGCAGGCATAATGGTAACGCCCAGCTTGGCTAGCTTAAGCATATTTTCTAAATGAATAGCGCTAAGTGGGCTTTCACGCGGTACTAATATTAGCAGGCCGCCTTCTTTTATAACGACATCAGCCGCGCGCTCAATCAGGTTGTCACTTATGCCAGCCGCAATACTGGCAACCGTGCCAGTAGAACATGGGCAAATAACCATTTGTTTTGGCGCAGCAGAGCCAGACGCTACCGGTGAAAACCAATCTTCTTTGCCGTATACCGTTAATAGCGACGCAGCGCAACCAAAGTGTTGGCGCAGCATATCAGAGCATTTGTCCGGTGAAGCCGGTAGTTTAACGTCGTGTTCGGTAGCAAATACTACGCGCGCCGCACTGGAAATAAGCAAGTGCACCTTAATACCCTGCGCCAGCAGCAACTCTAGTAAACGCCAAGCATAGGGCGCGCCTGAGGCACCACTAAAAGCTAAGGTAATTTCTTTAACCACCGTCATAGCGGCTCCCATTTGTGTTGCAATGCGTTAATGAGTTTGTCGTGAATGCCACCGAAACCGCCGTTGCTCATTATAACAATGCTATCGTTTGGCTGCGCTTGTTCTGTTAACAATTGAACCAAGGCATCAATATCGCGCAGCAGTGTCGCCTTTGGCGCTAACGCTCGAGTAATGGCATCTAATGACCAATTGGCGTTGGCTGGTTCAAATAAAAATACGCTATCAGCCAACGCAAGCGATAATGGCAACGCTGCTTGGTGCACGCCCATACGCATGGTATTTGAACGTGGTTCTAATACGGCTAATACTCGGTTCTGGCCTACTTTATTGCGAATACCTTGTAAGGTAGTGCTAATAGCGGTGGGATGATGGGCAAAATCGTCGTACACCTTAATACCGGCGATATCGGCCTTTAGCTCCATCCGCCGCTTTGGTGTAATAAAGCGGGTCAATGCATCTAAGGCTACTTGCACCGGCACACCAGCATGACGCGCGGCAGCAATAGCCATTACCGCATTATCTACGTTGTGCTGACCGCTTAACTGCCAGTTTAGCTCGCCGAGCTTTTCGTTTTTATAATATAAAGCGAAGTGACTGCCGTCGCTTTGTATTAATTCGGCTTGCCAATCATCACCATAGCTTTGCCGCTCACTCCAACAGCCCATATCTAAGGTCTGCTTTACCGCAAGCGTATCTTCAGGCGATAGCACCAAGCCATTGGCCGGCACCATACGCAACAAATGATGAAACTGCCGTTGAATTGCGGCTAAATCGGGGAAAATATCTGCATGGTCATATTCTAAATTATTAATTACCAACGTTCGTGGTCGGTAATGGACAAACTTAGAACGTTTATCAAAAAATGCGGTGTCGTATTCGTCGGCTTCAATAACAAAAAACGGTGATTCACCTAAACGGGCTGAACAATCAAAGTTTTGTGGAATTCCGCCAATTAAAAACCCCGGTTTTAAACCGGCGTAATCCAAGATCCAAGCCAGTATAGTACTGGTGGTAGTTTTGCCGTGTGTGCCGGACACCGCCAACACCCAGCGATCATGTAGTACTTGCTCGGCTAACCACTGCGGGCCAGAAATGTAACGTAAATTAGTATTAAGTACATATTCAACCGCGGGGTTACCGCGCGATAACGCATTACCAATAATAACCAGATCGGGCGCCGGTTCTAACTGTGCAGGATCCCAACCCTGGGTTAGTGCTATACCCAGCTGTTCAAGCTGAGTACTCATTGGCGGATACACATTGGTATCCGAACCCGTTACCTTATGCCCAAGTGCTTTAGCAATAGCGGCAATACCGCCCATAAAGGTGCCACAAATGCCGAGAATATGAATATGCATAACATTTCCTGAAGATTAATTGCCGCTATTGTAGCAAAAGCAAACTAGTTGGTAGTAATAACTGCAATTTGCGAATAAATTCTTTAAAATACGTCAGTTTTAACTGCTTAAGCAAAATAATTACGGATAAGGAACCCTTACATGCGCCGCATATCGCCAGTATTGCAACAGGACGGAGTCGACAGCAACTTACTTTCATTGATTAAAACCATACTGGCTGCCTGCCGAGAAATTGCCTTTCGCGTAAGCCAAGGAGAACTGGCTGGAGTATTAGGTTCTACCTTGGGTGAGAATATTCAAGGGGAAACCCAGAAAAAACTCGATATTATTGCTAACGAGTTACTAAAAGAAGTCATTCTTGAAACCGGCGTAGTAAAAGCGATCAGTTCTGAAGAAGAAGATACCATTGTTGCCGGTAACCCAAAGGGTAAATACCTAGTCACCTTCGACCCACTAGATGGCTCTTCTAACACCGACATTAATAGCTTAATTGGTACCATCTTTTCTATATTGCCAGCACCCGAAGATAAAGCCGCCGATGACGCCAGCATGTTTTTACAACCGGGCACCGCACAATTAGCCGCGGGCTACGTGCTTTATGGTCCATCTACTATGTTGGCACTTACTACGGGCAAAGGCACACGCTTATACACTTTAGATAAAACCTACGGCGGCTTTTTATTAACGGAAGAGCTGGCGACTATTCCAAAATACACCGCCGAGTTTGCCATTAATATGTCAAACCAGCGTTACTGGCAACCCGCTATGCAAACCTATATTGCCGATTTACTGCAAGGTAAAGAAGGCCCGCGTGGCAAAAACTATAATATGCGCTGGATAGCCGCCATGGTAGGCGACGTGCACCGCGTGTTATGTCGTGGTGGTATTTTTGCTTACCCTCGTGATAACAAAGATGCCAGCAAGCCAGATAAACTACGGCTAATGTATGAAGCTAACCCAATGAGCTTTCTGGTAGAACAAGCCGGTGGTGCTAGTTCAACCGGTTATGAGCGGATCATGGACATAGTGCCGGTTGATATCCATCAGCGCGTATCAGTAATACTCGGCTCAAAACATGAAGTAGAAAGCTGTATTGCTTATCATCAACGATAGCCATTTAAACTACCGGCGCTATAATAAGCGCCAATTTTAACGAACCTAAGGATCAGCCCATGAGCTTAAGCGATGTAGCTGCAGGTAAAAACCTACCTGACGAAATTAACGTAATTATTGAAATTCCGGCCAATGCCGACCCAATTAAATACGAAGTAGACAAAGACACCGGTACAGTGTGGGTTGACCGTTTTATGTCAACACCGATGTTTTATCCATGTAACTACGGTTTTGTAAACCAAACCTTATCATTAGATGGTGATCCAGTAGACGTGTTAGTACCTACACCTTACCCACTAATGCCTGGTGCAGTAATTAAATGTCGCCCAGTGGGTGTATTATTTATGACTGACGAAGCGGGTGAAGATGCTAAAGTTATTGCCGTACCAGTAAGTAAGTTAACGAAACTGTACGACCATATTCAAGATATTAACGACGTACCAGAGCTGCTGAAAAACCAAATTCAGCACTTCTTTGAGCAATATAAAGCGTTAGAACCGGGCAAATGGGTAAAACTCAATGGTTGGGGTGATATTGCCGCCGCAAAAGAAGAAATAGTATCTTCGTTTGCCCGTGCCAAAAAATAATTCTGCTTAGAGACTCACCAGCTTAGTGCCCACTAAGCTGGTTATTATTTAACCTACCAAAGTCAACTACAACAAGCATTTGCATAAATAAGTCTTTATACTGCGCATAAACCAATTCGAATATAATATTGTAGTATTACAGGGGCATGCAGTATGGATATATTAAGACGTCTGTCTATCGCGAAGAAAATCTATCTAATCCCTATCATAGGCACGTTGAGTTTTGTTATTTACCTTGTTTTAGCCAGTATCACCGCACTTAATAACGTGACTACGTTAGAACAAACTCGCGATGTACAATTTCCTGTACTGCAAGCTGCACAAAGCTCATTAGTATTACTAGAGCGGATAAAAGAGTCGCTAGCCAGTGCAGTTACCACCGGTGATGCTGAAGCCTTAACCGGTGCGGCCGGTTTTAGCAATAAACTACATGAATCACTGAATCAAATTTCCCAGCTTAACCGCGCATACACTAGCGATATCAATACGATTAAACAAAGCTATGACGCCTATTACCAGGTGGCACATAAAGTGTCACAAGAAATGATTAATAACACCGCTGATTTTACTACTCTGGCACAGCGGTCAGAGAAAATGAACGCCAATTACGATACCACCACCGGTTTATTAAGCCAGTTTAGTCGTACTCGGTTAACGGAATTTACCACCGCTATCGACGCCGCTAGTGAGCAAGCCGGCACACTCATTACAGTTGGCATAGTCATGGGGCTCATTACCACATTAGTATTATTTGGTACTGCCTTTCCGGTAGCGCAAGGTATTAAAAATAGTTTGGGTAATATGATTAGCTCACTGCAAGATCTGGCTAAAGAAAATGGCGATCTTACCGTGCGTATCAACACCAGTAGCAAAGATGAATTAGGTGATTTAGCACACTGGTTTAATAGCTTTATGCAAAAGTTACAGCATCTGGTGAAAGACATCGTTAACACCGCAGTACCGCTGTCGGCATTAGCCAAAGATTTACGCGTATTAACCGATGACACCAATAAAACCATTGCGCAACAACGCAAAGCGGCAGATCAAGCCAAACACGCTGTTGATGATATGGGCGCAAGCGTAATGGCAGAAGTTAATAGTGCCAACGAAGCAGCAAAAGCGGCCAATCAATCCAGCGACGCTGCCGAGCTAGGCCAAAAAACGGTTACGGCTACCGTAAAAAACATTCAACTATTAGCCGGCAACGTGCAAGAAGCGTCAGATGTCATTGTGCAACTAGAAAAAGATGCGAATCAAGTTGGTACTGTACTTAGTGTCATAAAAGGCATTGCCGAACAAACCAATTTATTGGCATTAAATGCGGCCATTGAAGCCGCGCGCGCTGGCGAGCAAGGCCGAGGTTTCGCGGTAGTGGCTGACGAAGTACGCACTTTGGCGTCACGTACACAAAAGTCGACTGAAGAAATTCAGCGTACTATTGAACAACTGCAATCAGCCGCGCGCTTAGCGGTGCAGAAAATGCAACAAAGCACTAATCAGGCTGGTAATAGCGTTGAGTCTGCGAACGAAGCCGGTAATGCACTGCAATTAATTACGCAAAGCATTACGCAAATTCGTTTAATGAATCAACAAATTGTCGACGCTACTGATGAACAACAAAAAATGACTAATAATATTGTACAGCACGTTGACGATATTTTTACTAATACCGAACACAGCTCAGAAAGTGCAAACTACATTGCCACGGCAAGTAGTGAGTTAGCTTCGTTAGCGCAAAATCTAGAGAGTATTACCCGCTTATTCCGCGTTTAATTAGTCTTATTCAGCCAACAAAAAGCCGGTTTAAAACCGGCTTTTTGTAATTGAACAGCAACACTTTTTAATAGTAGTTTTCTGGTAATGGAATGCGCGCTACACCCGAAGCAACCGCGGCTTCAGCTACGGCTTTGGCAACGCGTGGTAACAACCGTGGGTCCATTGGTTTAGGAATAATGTAGGTTTTGCCAAAACTTAGCGCATCCACCTTAGCTGCTGTTAATACTTCTTGCGGTACAGGTTCTTGCGCAATAGCACGAATTGCATTTACAGCTGCAATCTTCATTTCGTCATTAATCACTTTAGCCCGCACATCTAGCGCACCGCGGAAGATAAACGGGAAACACAGCACATTATTAACCTGATTTGGGTAATCCGAGCGGCCTGTTGCCATAATAATGTCATTACGTGCTGCATGTGCCAGCTCAGGTTTAATTTCTGGATCTGGGTTAGAGCAAGCAAATACTACCGGATTAGCAGCCATTAACTTTAATGTTTCGGCGGGCAAAATATCTGGGCCTGACACACCAACAAAAACATCAGCCCCGGTCATTGCATCTTCTAACGTGCGCTTATCGGTGTTATTAGCAAACAACAACTTATACTGATTTAAATCATTACGTCGAGTATGAATAACACCCTTGGTATCAAGCATATAAATATGTTCGCGTTGTGCGCCACATTTAACTAATAATTCCATACAAGCGATAGCCGCGGCGCCAGCACCTAAGCAAACGATAATGGCATCTTTAATATTCTTACCCTGAATTTGTAATGCGTTTAGCATGCCCGCGGCAGTAACAATGGCGGTGCCGTGTTGATCATCATGAAACACCGGAATATTGCAGCGTTTAATCAGCTCTTTTTCAATTTCAAAACACTCAGGTGCTTTAATATCTTCTAAATTAATACCGCCAAAGGTGTCAGCAATATTGGCTACCGTATTAATAAACTCTTCTGTAGTGCGATGTGTTACTTCAATATCAATGGAGTCGATATTGGCAAAGCGTTTAAATAGTAAGGCTTTACCTTCCATTACCGGTTTAGATGCCATTGGCCCTAAATTACCTAAGCCTAATATTGCCGTACCATTAGTGATAACCGCAACCAAATTACCTTTACCGGTATATTTGTAAACATTATCAATATCGTTAGCAATTTCACGCACAGGTTCAGCCACACCAGGGCTATAGGCTAATGCCAAATCGGTTACTGTTTCAGCAGGCTTACTAATTTCAATACTAATTTTGCCGGGTTTAGGCTCGGCATGATAACGCAAGGCTTGTTCTTTGAAATCTGACATCTATTGGGTTCCGCTGTTTGTTGTAAGGTGTGCCGCATAGTAATAATTAAGGTATTACGCATGAAGGTTGTCTATTCTAAAGACCTGTTACAGCGAAGAGAACCGGAATCGGTCTGATCGTACCAGCGCAAAATACGCTAACAAGCTATAACACTTTAGTAGTGGCCTATTTTGTTATAGCAAGTCAGACCAGTAGCAGCTATTTTTTCGCTAAATAGTGATTATTAATAACCGTAGAAACTAACCTGATTTTTAGGCACAAAAAAAGCACCTTACGGTGCTTTTTTCAGTTTGACGATAACTGAACCGATTAACGGTTGCCCAGTACAGAGAAACGTTTTTTGAAGCGATCTACACGGCCGCCTACGTCTAACACTTTTTGCTTACCGGTATAGAACGGGTGGCAAGCTGAGCAAACGTCTAAGTGAATGTCTTTGCACAGTGCTGATTTTGTTTTGAATGCATTACCGCAAGTACAAGTTGCAGTAATTTCTTTATATTCTGGGTGAATACCTGGCTTCATGGGTTACCTCGTTAGGCCGCATCGCTATCCGGTCAATTCTTGCCAGACACCATACGTAATTACAGTTAATTTAGGGCGCGTAGCTTAATTGATAGCCGATTAAGTTGCAATAGTTGAAATAGCGAAGCGGATAAATTTTCTTTTACTTGGCATTTAACTAGCCTGTCCTTACACTTGGCAGCTGCGTTTAAAAGAGGTATTGCTGTGATTGTAGTACGCGTGGCACTGCCGGTGCCACTGAGGCAACATTTTGACTATCTTATCAATGCCGACCCAAAACCCCAGGTGGGTTGCCGAGTATTAGTCCCTTTTGGCAACCGTAAACTGATCGGCATTATTTGGCAAATTGCGCCAACTGATAGCTTTGATGCCAGTAAACTAAAAGCCGTGCTTAGCTTGCTCGACACCAGCCCAGTACTTCCGCCATTACTTTGCCAATTGCTAAGTTTCGCTGCTGACTATTACCATTATCCATTAGGTGAAGTGCTAATTAGTGCGCTACCCGCGTTGTTACGTGAAGGCCGAAATTTAAATGACTATCAACCCAAAGCCTATCAGTTAACCGATACAGGTAAGCTGCTCAACATCACGGCATTAAAGCGCGCACCGAAACAACACGCGCTATGGCAAGCATTACAGGCGCATCAGCTAACTGAATCGGTATTATTACAGCAGCATAGCCGCAGCACGTTAAAGCAATTACTAGAAAAGCAGTTAGTCGAAGAGTTAATTGTGGCCCCCATCCCCTTTACACCACCAGAGACTGAAGCTACGGGGCTTAAATTAACGCCTTCGCAAGCACTAGCGGTAACTGCCGTTAATCACGCCAGCGGCCGTTTTGAGCGATTACTATTAGAAGGCGTTACTGGCTCGGGTAAAACGGAAGTGTACTTGCAAGCCATTGCCAGCTTATTGCTAAAGCAACAGCAAGTATTAGTCATAGTGCCAGAGATTGGTTTAACGCCACAAACCCTAGCCCGTTTTCAAGCGCGCTTTAACGTGCCAGTACTTTGTTGGCATTCAGCCCTTACCGACAACGAACGCTTACATTGCTGGTTACAAGCCAGCACCGGCGCTGCCGCCATTATTATTGGCACGCGCTCGGCATTATTTTTACCATTTTGGCAGCTTGGTCTGATTATTATCGATGAAGAACATGACCAATCGCTAAAACAACAGGATGGCTTTCGTTATCATGCTCGCGATTTAGCGATTAAGCGCGCGGCACTGCAACATTGTCCTATTTTATTAGGCTCGGCAACACCGAGCTTAGAAAGCCTACACAATGCACTAAGCAAGCGCTTTATTCATCTGCCGCTACCCGACCGCGCCGCTGGCCAGGCCTTACCCAGCTTTGAGCTGGTTGATTTAAAGCAGCAAGTACTACAATTTGGTTTAGCTAGTCAAACCCTAGCGCAAATCAAGCAACAGCTAACTCTCGGCTTACAAGTAATGTTATTTTTAAACCGGCGCGGCTTTGCCCCAGCACTCAGTTGCCAAGAATGCGGCTGGTTAACCGAATGTCAGCGCTGCAGTGCTTTTACTACCTATCATAAACAAAGCCGCCAGCTGGTATGTCACCATTGCGGCGCCAGCAAAGCTATTCCACGCCAGTGTGGCGGTTGTGGCAGCACTCAACTTAAACCGCTGGGCCAAGGCACTGAACAGCTTGAAGAAAATTTACAACTATTGTTTCCCGACATTGCCATCACCCGGCTTGATCGCGACAGCACCAGACGTAAAGGTGCATTACATCAGGCATTAGAAGATATTCACCAAACTGGTGCACGGCTGATTGTTGGTACGCAAATGCTGGCTAAAGGACATCACTTTCCAAATGTGAGTTTAGTGGTCATCGTTGACGTAGATGGTGCATTGTATAGCAGCGATTTTCGCGCACCAGAACAACTGGCGCAACTGCTTACTCAGGTTGCCGGCCGCGCGGGCCGTGGCAGTAGCGGTGGTAAAGTGTTATTGCAAACGCAGTACCCCGAACATGCCCTGCTACAAGATATTATTCAAAACGGTTACGCTTCTTTTGCTCGCAGCGCTTTGGCTGAACGTGAGCAAACTCGGCTACCCCCGTTTCAACACTTAGTGCTATTTAGCGCAGAAGCACATCAATCCATCGATTGCCAACAATGGTTACAACAGGTGACCGACTTTATGCGGCAATATCCGGCACTGCAATTGCTGGGGCCTATTCCTGCGCCACTGGAACGCAGAGCCGGTAAATATCGCTGGCAGCTGCAACTTTATAGCGCAGGTAGAAACACAGTGCATCAAGCGTTAGACCAGCTATTACTGCAAATTGCCAGTTGGCCGCTAAGCCGAAAAGTGAAATGGCAACTCGACGTAGACCCAACTGATCTGACCTGAACCCCAGCGTTGTGTTTCTTTTTTTAGCCAACCTTGTAGAATAGCCGTTTAATTACGCTGTAGCAGTATTACTACCTTATGCCTCAAAAAGACTATATAAAAGCCAGCCGGCCAAAAGCTAAAGCCAAACCGGCAAACAAGCGCCCTGTGCGGCGCAATAGCAAAGCTAAACAGCCAGCACCGGCGAAGCCATGGCTATTATTAGTTGTTACTTTTTTACTGATTGGTGGCTTTATTTATTTTTTATGGTTTTTAAACCAGCAACCCGCTGGCACAACACCATCTGCGGTGATACCAACAAAAACACCGATTAAAGCACCGCCTAAAACGACAAAACCTAAAGATGAGCTACCGGCCAAACCAACAGAAGAGCCGTACCAATATATTAAAGAATTAGAGAACAAAGAAGTAAAGGTTGAAGTTACTGAGCAGCAGGCTGGTGGCCCTTATCAAATGCAGTGCGGCTCATTTAGAGTAGAGCAGCAAGCTGAAACCATGAAAGCGCAAATTGCCTTCGCTGGCTTTGCCTCACAAATTCGCCGCACAGAAGGTGCAAACGGTGTCTGGTATCGAGTTGTACTTGGTCCTTATACATCCAAACGTCAGGCCACCACCGATCGCAATCGCCTACGCCAACAGAGTATTAATACTTGCCAAATCTGGAATTGGTCTTGAAATTTCGTTAACGCAGCCACACTTAAGCCCTAAGTTAATAACGCCATAGGGCTATTTCATGACTACTATTGTTTCTGTGCGCCGCGATGGCCATGTCGCCATTGGCGGTGATGGCCAAGTCTCTCTTGGTAACACTGTAATGAAGGGCAATGCCCGCAAAGTGCGCCGTCTTTACAATAATAAAGTTATTGCCGGCTTTGCTGGCGGCACCGCCGACGCCTTCACCTTATTTGAACGCTTTGAAGCTAAATTAGAACTGCATCAGGGCCATTTAATGCGCGCGGCCGTTGAACTCGCTAAAGACTGGCGCACCGACCGTATGTTGCGCAAGCTAGAAGCTTTACTCGCCGTAGCCGATGCTAACACCTCGCTAATTATTACCGGTAATGGTGACGTAGTGCAGCCAGAGCAAGATTTAATTGCCATTGGCAGTGGCGGCCCCTACGCTCAAGCCGCAGCCACCGCCTTACTAAACAACACTTCGCTGAGCGCGCGCGACATCGTCGAAAAAAGTCTGACTATTGCTGGTGATATCTGTGTTTACACTAATCACCATCAGACCATTGAAGAATTATAAGCAGGAAACGTATGTCTGACATGACCCCAAGAGAAATTGTACACGAACTAGATCGGCATATTATTGGCCAAAATAAAGCCAAACGCGCGGTCGCTATTGCGCTGCGTAACCGCTGGCGCCGGATGCAACTTGACCCCGCACTGCGTCAGGAAGTTACGCCCAAAAACATTTTAATGATTGGCCCCACTGGCGTGGGTAAAACAGAAATTGCTCGGCGCTTAGCTAAGCTAGCCAACGCGCCCTTTATCAAGGTAGAAGCCACTAAATTTACCGAAGTAGGCTATGTTGGCAAAGAGGTTGAAAGCATTATTCGCGACCTAACCGACAGCGCGGTAAAAATGTTTCGTGAACAAGCCATCGCAAAAAATCGTTTTCGCGCCGAAGAAGCCGCAGAAGAGCGTATTTTAGATGTATTACTGCCTCCCGCGCGTGAAAATTGGGGGCAGACTGACAATAAACCGACTACAGATAACAGCACGCGGCAAACCTTTCGTAAAAAGCTGCGTGAAGGTCAATTAGACGATAAAGAAATTGAACTTGATTTAGCGCAGCCGAACATTGGTGTCGAAATTATGGCACCGCCAGGCATGGAGGAAATGACATCGCAGTTACAAAGCATGTTTCAAAACCTGGGGAGTGAAAAAACTAAAAAGCGCAAACTAAAAATTAAAGATGCCCTGAAGCAATTAGTAGAAGAAGAAGCGGCTAAACTGGTTAACCCAGAAGAGCTTAAAGCCCAAGCCCTTGAAGCCGTTGAGCAAACCGGTATAGTATTTCTTGATGAAATAGACAAGATTTGTAAGCGTGGCGAAACCAGCGGCCCCGATGTATCGCGTGAAGGCGTACAGCGTGATTTACTACCCTTGATAGAGGGCTGCACCGTAAATACTAAGCACGGCATGGTAAAAACTGATCATATTTTATTTATTGCCTCTGGCGCATTTCAAATGAGTAAACCGTCAGATTTAGTGCCCGAGCTGCAAGGTCGTTTGCCAATACGTGTAGAGTTAGAAGCGTTAAGTGCCGCTGATTTTGAACGTATTTTAACCGAACCTAAGGCTTCACTTACCGAGCAATCTATCGCCATGTTAGCCACTGAAGGCGTTAACTTAAGCTTTAGTGAAAGTGGCGTTAAAAGTTTAGCTGCTGCTGCTTGGCAGGTTAACGAAAGTACGGAAAACATTGGTGCCCGCCGCTTATATACCGTAATGGAACGCTTGCTAGAAGAAATATCCTTTGACGCAGCCGACCATGCCGGTGAGCACATTGAAGTTGATGCCGCCTATGTAGAGCAGCATTTAGGTGCGTTGGTTAAAGACGATGATTTAAGCCGGTTTATTTTATAATGACGACTCACAGCACTGACAACCCAGCTAACAGTATTAACGTTAGTAAATTGCATTATCACCAGCAACGTCGTGAACTAGATGTTAGCTTTAATGATGGCAGCCATAGCTGTTTCAGTGCTGAGTTTTTACGCGTGTTTTCGCCATCGGCCGAGGTACGTGGCCATGGTAAACCTAAGCTGGTCACCAATAAAAGGCAGGTGGCCATTAGTAAGCTAATACCTGTGGGCCATTACGCTATAAAGCTTATATTTGACGATAGCCACGACAGCGGCATTTACAGCTGGCAATATTTAAAACAACTCGCCGAGCAACAACCAGCGCTTTGGCAGCAGTATTTACAACAACTTAATGCAGCTAATGCCAACCGTGATGGTTTAATTGCCGTTCGTATTCGCACGTAACACCCTACAGCTGATAATAGCGGCCTTACCATGACCCCGGTTTACTGCAGTACGCAATAGCTTCAGCTTCAGGTAGCGGCTTAGCAAAGTAATAACCTTGCACACTGTCACAAGACATATTATGCAGCAATTGCAGCTGCATTGCCGTTTCTACCCCTTCGGCTAAAATACGTTTACCTAAACCATGGGCCAATTTAATCATGGTTTTTACAATCATCATATCGGAATCATTGCTCGCCATATCCATAACAAAACTACGGTCAATTTTAATTTTTTCAATCGGCATACGCCGCAAATACGCTAACGACGAATAGCCGGTACCAAAATCATCTATCGAGACCCGAATACCCATTTGCTGCAATTCAAGTACATGATTAAAGCCTTTTTCAATATCATTCATTGCCGTGTTTTCGGTGATCTCAAGCTCTAGTAGCTCTGGCGACACTTGGTATTGCTGCAGTAATTGTTTAATTTTACTTTTCAAACCATCTTGCTGAAAATGTAACGGCGACATATTCACTGCCAATGGCACCTTTAAGTGCTGTTTTTGCCACGCGCTAATGGTTTTTACCGCTTGATGCAATACCCAAAAATCGAGTTGTTGGCTCAAACCTAGTTGCTCAACAAAGGGTAAAAACTGCGCAGGCATTAAAAAGCCTTTTTCAGGATGCTGCCAACGTATCAGCACTTCAAACGCATCCAACGAGTTATTGCGCAAATTAATTTGCGGTTGAAAATACAACACAAACTCATCATTACGCATCGCAGCAAGCAGTTCACTTTCCCAGCTAATAAGCCGTGCTGATTCGTCTTCCATACCAGCCTGATAAGCCAAAGTGCGGTTTTGCAAACGTTTAGCCTGATGATATGCAATATTGGCTTTTTGCAACAGGGTTTCTGCAGTATTACCGTCGTGTGGGCTGCAAGCTATACCAATAGTGCAACTTAAATGCAGTGAGCCACCGGCTAACTCAAAGTTCTTTTCTACCAACTGCTGTATATGCCGTAGTGCAAAGTGTAATTGGGTTACATTATTTATATCTGTTAACGCCAAGGCAAAAATATCGCCACCGGTTCTGGCTACCAATGTCGGCTTTAAAATACTAGCTTCAAAGCGTTGGCTTAACTGGCGCAGTAAACTGTCACCTTGTTTTAAACCCACCGACTCATTAATGGTTTTAAACTTATCTAGTCCTAGCATTAAGAGATAAATTGGCGTCACGGTTTGCTGTAGTTTTTCTTGCAGTTGCACTAGCAACGCATCGCGATTAAGTGCGCCGGTTAACTGATCATAACGGTTTAAATAGCGGGTTTTTTCGGTTAATTGCCGATTAGCATTATGCTCGTTTTCATGTAACCAAATAAGCAACGCCAACCCTAAGCAACAGAGCAAAAATAGCTCAGCACACTTATAAGCAAGTATTAGTTGAATAGACGCCAGTTCCAACGTGGTAGTTAGCAGCCAAACAGTGCTAGTGACATACAACACACCCCACACTAACAGCGTGAATACCGCCAAGCGCTGGCCAAAGCCGCGCTCCATTCGGTGCAATAAGCTTACTGCTGCACTTAACAGAATCACACCCATAATCAACAGGCGAATATAATACTGAAAATACTGCTGCCAAGCATCAAGGCTTTCGTTCCAGCCAAACGGCAACACGCTTAGTACACCAAGACCACAAAGCAAAATAAATAATTTGTTAGCAGATAACCGGCTAAGTATATGCGCATCACCAACCCGCGTTTGCACCATACCTCGCAGTAAAAAGATGGCAAAGCTATAGCTACTGACAATAATCACAAATTGAAAAAAAGCGGATGTTTGAGGGTACGGCACGAAATAGGCTTGCAACAGTATCGTTATCTGGTAAAGCGCAAATGCTGATAACGCATAAAACCAAGATCGAATATAACTTTGCAGATATAGGTTACTTAGGCTCCACATTAAATAGCTAAGCAACAGCGCAATACCGGCTTGGGTAGCATACACTGCAAGTCTGGCAAATATTTCTGGCGCCACGGAATTTACCGGTTAAGTTAACTAAACATACCTTAGCAAATATAATGGCATTGCTACAACCAGCAGCTAATGTTAAATCGCTGAAAAGGCAATAATAATAGTTTGAGCTTACCTAACTCAGGGCTATACTGTACTGCCTTATTTCTCTTTACTGCTGGAGGTTGTTATGGAATACAACACGTCTGAATTATGTGATCTTTATGCCGATCAAGTCGATGTGGTTGAACCATTGTTTGCGAGCTATGGCGGCAGACGCTCTTTTGGTGGCCAAATCCATACAGTAAAGTGTTTTGAAGATAATGGTTTAGTACGGCAAATGTTAAGTGAGCCTGGTGTTGGTAAAGTATTACTGATAGATGCCGGTGGCTCTGCACGCCGTGCCATTATCGACGCTGAACTAGCCTCATTTGCAGCAAGCAATGGTTGGGAAGGTATTGTCTGTTATGGCAGCGTACGTGATCTCGACTTATTAGAAGATTTTGATATTGGCATTCAAGCAGTAAATGCTATTCCGGTAGGTGCTGATGATAAAGGTTTTGGTGAAACTGAAGTGCCAGTTAACTTTGCCGGAGTAACCTTTTTACCTGGTGATCACCTGTATGCTGACAGCACGGGTATTATTATGTCACCAGATGCGTTGGATATAGAATAAGCAAAGCTAGGCCATGTTAAATCTGTTTACCCCGTCACAATTATCGCAGTATGTTACGCCGCGCGTTGGTGAAACGCGCGTAGGCCAAAGTATTCAATATGCCGATCTTAAGCAGGACTTAACCCAACAACTGGCACAAGCTAAAAGTGCCGGTTGCCGTTTTGTGTTGTTAGGCGTGCCCGAAGACATAGGCCCCAGAGCAAACTTAGGTTTTGCTGGTGCCGATAAGGGCTGGCAGGCTTTCCTGAGTAAGTTTTTAAATTTTCAAACTAACGCGTTTATTCCTTCTAAACACATTTTACTGCTGGGCAACATTCAATGTGACGACCTGCAGCAAAAAGCATTAACACTGGATGTCACTCAGGCCGACCAGTTACAACAACTGCGGCAGTTAGTTAGCATTTTAGATAACCGGGTACAACACGTTAGCCAGCAAATATTTACCGCGGGGCTTTATCCTATTGTTATTGGCGGTGGCCATAACAACAGTTATCCATTGCTTAAAGCCTTAACCAGTCAAAGCGGGCAAAAAGCCAATAGTGCGAATTTAGACCCGCATTCAGACTTTAGGCCTCTAGAAGGTCGCCATAGCGGCAACGGCTTTAGTTATGCGTTTAATGACGGTTATTTACAGCACTATTTTGTCTTAGGTTTGCATGAGTTGAAAAATTCGGCAGCTACCTTAGCTCAGCTACAACAAGCTGGTGCAGAATACAGTAGTTATCAGCGTATTTTTGTCCGTCAAGAATTAAGCTACCAACAGGCATTAGAGCTGTGCATTAAAAAAGTTACGCTAGGCAACGGTGATATTGGTATCGAGCTAGATACCGACAGCATAAGCTTAATGCCGGTTAGCGCTTTTACTAATTGTGGTATTAGTGTGCAAGCAGCAGAGCAGTTTGTTTATCAATTAGGCAAACTATCTCGTAGCCGTTACTTACATTTAGCTGAGGCAGCACCAAGCCAACACCCTGCTGGCCTGGCAGCCGGCAATAATGAAGCAGGGCAAGTATTAGCAGCGTTAGTTGTCGCGTTTATTCAAGCTAAACAAGTTATTGCGTTATAACATGGTTCTTTTGCCACTGCTTTAACCACACCACAAAGCCGCTTAATTCAAACGGCCGAGAGTATAAAAAACCTTGGCCTCGGTTACAGCCAATACGCAGCAGTTTTTGCTCTACGTCTATTTCTTCAACGCCTTTTGCGATAACGCCAATATCGAGGTTACGCGCCATATCAATAAGCGCACTGGTAATTGCTGATTGCGTATCAGACTTGTGTAAATCATTAATAAATGAGCAATCTACCTTTACTTGCTGTACCGGCAATTTGCGTAAATAGGCTAAAGACGATAAGCCAGTACCAAAATCATCTAGTGCCAAACCCACACCCAATTGATGAAGACGCCGCATCATACTCAGTGACGTCTCAGGCTCTGCGGCGAACGCACCTTCGGTTATTTCTAAAACCAATAACTTTGGTTTCACGTTATGCTGGGCAAATAACAGCTCAAGGCTATCTACTAATTCATCATTCAATAAATCCTGGCTAGAAATATTTACCGCTATTTTGCTAACTAAGCCAGCTTTGTCTAAGGTTGCAATCATCGCAATGGCTTCGTTTAATACCCACTGTGTTAATGGATAAATTACGCCGGCTTCTTCGGCCAACGCTAAAAAACTACTCGGAGCCATTAAACCGCGAATAGGATGGCGCCACCGCACATAAACTTCAGCAGCTAATACCTCTTTAGTGCGCATATCAACCTGAGGTTGTACATATAAGCTTAATTGCTGATCGGTAATAGCTTGGCGTAACTGCGCCATTAACGTCAGTTTATCTTTAGAATAATTAAGCATTTGCGCGCTAAAAACCTGACTATGGCCGGGCAACATTGTGTGGTTTTGTAATGCCAAGTAAGCCCGATCTAGTAGCTCGCTAAACTCAGTGCTGTGCTCAGGATAATGAGCAATACCCGAGTGCAGCTTGTAATCGACGATACAGCCGTGAACTATCATTGCTTCAGGAATGTTTTTCTCTAAATTGTCGGCGACAAATTCCGCTAAATTTTGATGGTTACTGCGGCTTATCCATACAGCAAAATCGACACCACCAAGATGACACAACCGCACAGGAACTTGCTGACGAAACTCAAAGCTTAGCGCATCGTCTACCGTTTTAAGTTGGTCATTAATACGCTGGGCAATTTGCGCCAAAATAAGGTTGCTATTAGCGTGGCCAAGCAGCTGATTAATTTTCTCAAACTGATATATTTTAATTAATAACAGGGAAAATTGTTGCTCAGGCTTACGTTGCAACAACTCATCTAACTGTTGCTGTAAAAAAAACTTATTGGGAAAACCACTAATATCATCATGTAAGGCATAAAAACCTAAACTACTTTGCTGTGCAGTGTGGTTAAACTTTTTTTGCTTATGTAAATCGAACTGTAATTTAATAAGATAAATAAAGCTTAAAAGCAACAAGCCGCTAAGCAAGCTAATAACAGGTAGCAGCGAGCCTTCGGTTTGCGCCGCTAAAGGGGTGCTAAATAGTGCTATACCATACAGACGAAACGACACTGCTGCACTCCAGCATAATTAAAGTTATTAGCTTAAGCTAAATTAACCTGTTGTAAAGCAGATTACAAATGATGATTTATTTCTTTACCATTAATAATCAGCTGCTTAAGTGGGTTAACACCAAATTGGTAGCAAAGCTCAGCCGGTTGGCTAATAGCATAACATGCAAAGTCGGCGCGCTGCCCTACCGCTAAGGTGCCGCGATCAGCCAAACCTAAGGCGGCAGCGGCATGTCGTGTCACGCCCAGTATGGCTTCTTCTGGTGTTAACCTAAATAATGTGCAAGCCATATTCAACATCAGTGGCAACGAACACAGTGGTGAGGTGCCGGGGTTTAAATCCGTAGCTATTGCCATTGGTACCTTGTATTGGCGTAATAAAGCTATTGGTGGTTGCTGAGTTTCGCGTAAAAAATAAAATGCACCCGGTAACAACACCGCTACCGTGCCCGCTTGAGCCATCGCGGCAACACCGGCTTCGTCTAAAAACTCAATATGATCTGCCGATAAGCCGCTAAACTCGGCGACTAAAGCGCTACCACCTAAATTAGACAATTGCTCAGCGTGAGCTTTAACCGGTAAACTTAATGCCGATGCGTGTTGGAATACTTTCCTACATTGGGCAATAGAAAAACCAATCCCTTCGCAAAACACATCTACCGCATCAATTAATTGCAGCTGCTTTAATACCGGTAACATTTTACATACGGCATCAATATAGCCATCGGCGTTATCAGCAAATTCAACCGGTAAGGCATGTGCACCTAAAAACGTTTTTTGTATTGAAATAGCATGCTGCTTATTTAGATCAGCAGCCACTTGCAGAATTTTTTGCTCTGATACTAAATCTAAGCCATAGCCAGACTTAATTTCAACTGTGGTTACACCTTGGGCTAATAACGCGTTTAATCTCGCTTCTGCTAGTGCCAATAGCTGTTGATGACTGGCCGCCCGAGTTGCTGCGACAGTAGATTTAATACCACCACCTGCGGCAGCGATATCTTGATAACTCGCGCCGTTTAAACGCATTTCAAATTCATTAGCACGGTTGCCGGCATAAACTAAATGTGTATGACAATCAATAAAGCCGGGTAACAACCACTGTTCGCCAGCGTCATACAACAGCGTAGATGAGGCATCGAATGCCGGCAATCCTGCTTGGTTACCAATATAAGCAATAACACCGTCTTTTACCGCTAGCGCCCCATTATTAATAGCACCATAAGCTGCACCATTGTCAGTCATAGTGGCAATATTGGCATTAACCCAGATAGCATCAAACTGCTGCATAGCCTACTCCTGTTGCGTTATTTTCAGTAATTTTACACCAACAGCTTGTATATACAACCAAACTAGCTTATTTTTATATAGTCTAGTTGGAGGAATCATGGCTATTGCTAAGTTTGCTGAAATTAAAGAATACATGCTAAGCCAAATTGAAATTGCTGCTTGGCCTGAGCACAGCAGAGTGCCATCAGAAAATGAGTTAGCCGAGCAGTTCAGTGTTAGCAGAATGACTGCACGTCGTGCTTTGCAAGAGCTAACCGAGCAAGGGATTTTGTATCGTACTCAAGGCGTAGGCAGCTTTGT
This sequence comes from Rheinheimera sp. D18, assembly GCF_004345025.1. Classification (GTDB taxonomy): domain Bacteria; phylum Pseudomonadota; class Gammaproteobacteria; order Enterobacterales; family Alteromonadaceae; genus Alishewanella; species Alishewanella metallidurans. Next base: position 2,469,899 of record NZ_CP037745.1, read on the forward strand.
TGCAGCGCTAAAATCTCAGTCTTCACTATTAGAAATTCGCAATATTGCCGATGAAATTCATAGCCGTGGCCATGCCTACAACGCGCGTTTATTGCAGCTTACTGAGCTGCCCTGCCCGGCTGTTATTGCTACAGCACTAGGGCTAAAACGTAACGAACCGGTGTATTTCTCTTTAATTGTGCACTTAGAAAACAATCAGCCGTTGCAACTGGAAGCACGTTACGTTAGCCCGCATTTAGTGCCTGGCTATGTACAGCAAGATTTTAATCAACAAACACCACACCAATATCTTAGCTTTATTGCGCCGCTAACCGAAGCTGAGCACACGGTTGAAGCCATTTGGCCGGATGACTTTACCTGTAAACATTTAACGTTAAAAAAGCCTGAACCCTGCCTGCGTCTAACGCGACGCACTTTCAGCCGAGAAGGCGCAGTTAGCTTGGCGTACTTAACTTCACCAGGTAGCCGCTATCGTTTAGGCGGCCATCTTAATTTTTCTTTTGCGACCAACAAGGGAGTGATCTAATGACAGACCCACGTATTGATAACAGCCGGGTGATCCGTGCTGATCGCGGTAACACCATAACAGCGAAAAGCTGGCAAACCGAAGCCGCTAAACGCATGCTAATGAATAACTTAGACCCTGAAGTAGCTGAACATCCGCAAGCACTAGTGGTATATGGTGGTATTGGCCGTGCTGCGCGTAATTGGCAGTGCTATGACAAAATAGTCGAGGTGCTTAACCGTTTAGAAGATAACCAAACCTTATTAGTGCAAAGCGGCAAACCGGTTGGTGTGTTCCCAACTCATCCTGATGCGCCACGCGTGCTAATTGCCAACTCAAATTTAGTACCGGCGTGGGCTAACTGGCAACACTTTAACGAACTAGACCGCAAAGGCCTAATGATGTACGGCCAGATGACCGCAGGTTCTTGGATCTATATCGGTACCCAAGGCATTGTTCAAGGCACCTACGAAACCTTCGTTGCCATTGCTAATCAGCACTTTTCTGGCAATGCCAGCAATAAATGGGTATTAACCGGTGGTTTAGGTGGCATGGGTGGCGCGCAGCCACTAGCAGCAACTATGGCTGGCTTTAATATGATTGCCTGCGAAGTTGACGAAAGCCGTATCGATTTTCGCTTAAAAACGCGTTACGTAGATAAAAAAGCACTATCGCTTGATGAAGCACTAGCCATGCTAGAGCAGGCAAAAAAAGACGGAAAGCCTACCTCAATTGGCTTACTGGCTAACGCTGCAGATGTGTTTGCTGAACTGGTAAAACGGGGCATAACGCCAGATGTAGTTACCGATCAAACTTCTGCCCACGACCCGTTAAATGGTTACTTACCACAAGGCTGGACTATGACGCATGCAGCCGAACAGCGTAAAACTGATGAAGCTGGCGTAGTAAAAGCGGCTAAGCAGTCAATGGCGGTGCAAGTTCAAGCCATTTTAACTATGCAGCAGCGCGGAGCAGTAGCCACTGACTATGGCAACAATATTCGCCAAATGGCACAAGATGAAGGCGTAGCAAATGCCTTTGATTTCCCAGGTTTTGTACCGGCGTATATTCGGCCATTATTTTGCCAAGGCATAGGCCCGTTTCGTTGGGTTGCGCTGTCGGGCGATCCTGAAGATATTTATAAAACTGACGCCAAAGTTAAAGAGCTAATTCCAGACAATCCACATTTGCATAACTGGCTAGATATGGCTCGTGAGCGTATTCAATTTCAAGGCTTACCAGCACGTATTTGCTGGATTGGTTTAAAAGATCGCGCGCGTATCGCTTTAGCATTTAACGAGATGGTAAAAAATGGCGAGCTATCAGCACCCGTAGTTATTGGCCGCGATCACCTAGATTCTGGCTCGGTTGCTAGCCCTAACCGTGAAACTGAAGCCATGCTTGACGGCTCAGACGCGGTATCAGATTGGCCGCTGCTAAATGCTTTATTAAATACCGCTGGCGGTGCAACTTGGGTATCACTGCATCACGGTGGTGGTGTTGGTATGGGATACAGCCAGCATAGCGGTGTAGTCATTGTTGCCGACGGCACCGATGCCGCAGCAGCGCGCTTAGGCCGCGTATTATGGAACGACCCTGGAACTGGCGTGATGCGCCATGCCGACGCGGGTTACGATATTGCTACCGACTGTGCCAAAGCACAGGGTTTAGATTTACCTATGGTTACGGAGTAACAACATGAGCTTTAAACTGAATGTAGTTCCTGGCAGCCTAACATTGGCGCAATTACGTCAAGTGCAACAAGGCCCAGTGACGCTGACATTAGACGACTCTGCAGTCGCCGGCATTGAGAAATCAGCGGCTTGCGTAGCCGACATTATCAAAAAAAACCGCGTGGTGTATGGCATTAACACGGGTTTTGGTTTGCTAGCCAGCACGCGAATTAAAAATGAAGAGCTAGAACTGTTGCAGCGCTCTATTGTGTTATCGCACGCGGCAGGTTTTGGCGAGATAATGGATGACAGCACGGTGCGTCTATTAATGGTGCTGAAAATTAACTCATTAGCCCGCGGTTTTTCTGGCATTCGTTTATCGGTAATTAACGCGTTAATTAAGCTAGTTAATGCCGAGGTCTATCCCTGCATTCCGAAAAAAGGCTCTGTGGGTGCATCAGGCGATTTAGCGCCATTATCACATATGGTGTTGCCACTAATTGGCGAGGGCGAAGTTAGCTACAAAGGCCAAATTTACGATGCGGTAGAAGGTTTAGCGCTAGCCGATATGCAGCCTATTACTTTAGCAGCCAAAGAAGGCCTTGCACTGTTAAACGGTACTCAGGCTTCTACCGCCTTTGCTTTAGAAGGGCTATTTAGAGCTGAAGACTTATTTGCGGCTGGCTGTGTTATTGGCGCCATGAGTGTTGAAGCGGCCATGGGCAGTCGCTCACCGTTTGATGATCGTATTCACCAAGCACGAGGTCAGCGCGGTCAAATTGACGCGGGTACAATTTATCGTCACTTGCTGGGCAAGAGCTCTGAAATTGGTGAAGCACATCAAAATTGTGAAAAAGTACAAGACCCATACAGCTTGCGCTGCCAACCACAAGTAATGGGCGCTTGTTTAACACAAATTCGCCACGCGGCGGCCGTGTTAGAAGTTGAAGCTAACGGTGTCACCGATAACCCCTTAGTGTTCGCTGATGATGGCGATATTCTGTCTGGCGGTAATTTCCACGCCGAGCCTGTAGCGATGGCGGCTGATAACTTAGCGTTAGCTATTGCAGAAATTGGCTCAATATCAGAACGTCGTATGGCGCTATTAATTGATGCTACTTTAAGCAAGTTACCAGCATTTTTAGTACCTAATGGCGGTGTAAATAGCGGCTTTATGATTGCGCAGGTTACAGCTGCAGCCTTAGCATCGGAGAATAAATCACTGGCTCACCCGGCGTCAGTTGATAGCTTACCTACCTCAGCTAACCAAGAAGATCATGTGTCAATGGCCACTTTCGCCGCTCGTCGTTTAGCTGATATGGCTGAAAACACCACCGGCGTATTAGCGGTAGAATATTTAGCGGCAGCTCAAGGTTTAGACTTTAGAGCACCGTTAAAATCAACCGTGGCAATTGAGCAGGCAAAAGGTTGGTTACGCGAGCAAGTGAGTTTTTATGGTCAAGACCGTTACTTTGCACCAGATATCGAAAAAAGTGCTGAGCTATTGCGTCAACGCCAGCTAAATAGTCTTATTCCTGTAAATCTACTGTGTAGTTTCTAAATTATAAAGCGGCTTCCTGCCGCTAAAATCATTCTACACTAAGAAAAAAGCTGGACGTTGTCCAGCTAGGCAGGAAGCATTATATCCCTATGTTTTTATTATTTCCTTTCGCAGTCATATTGCCAAAGATGCGAAAAAAAACCCGATGAAAAAGTGATATCAATACTAAACTAGCGCAAATTGTTGGGCTTTATCCTGCTTTTGCTGCTTTTTTAAACGCTTTACATCTAACAATTCAATATTTGCTTCGCGTGCAAAAATTCGGGCCTGGTTACTAAAGCCCAAGTAGCTTACTGCTATACCCATTTTGATATCAGCCGCAAGCATCTGCTGAAACAAGGCTCTAATATGATTAATGTCTACCAACTGCTCTTGATGCTGTAAATACACTAACTTCTCAGCCCCGTTACCTTGTAAGCATTTATATTCAGTGCTTACTTTAGCAGACGAAAATAACTTGCCCTGTTGTAAAAGAAAATCTTCCGCATGTTGCATAAACTGTTGCTGTTTATTTACCGTTGATAAAAAACGGCGCAACGGCCAAGCTAAACCGTTTATTTTGTGTTGTTGGTCTAACTCAAAAAATGCCATAACATTAAACACTAACGCAGCAATAAACATTAACACAAACACCCACAGCATAAACGCAGACCAAAATGCGGATAACACCCAGTTATTGTTACTTAATAACAATGAATGCTCAGCAAATAATAAATATACGGCACCGGCGGCAATACCTAACACAGTACTAACAGACGATACCAACAACCATTTATTGTTCATTACACCCTCAACGCTAAAGTGCTGAAGTGCAGATTAAGCGCTAACAAGAACAAATTCTTAATAACAAACTGATAAATACCTTATAAAGGTAAAAATTGGTTAGATATGCATCAAAAGCAGTAAGCTAATGCGTCACCAGCTGATATAAAGCGATATTGAAAGTTATACTGGGTAATAAATTTTTGCGAGTTTACATAACGTTGTGACAACGTTTCTGGCACAAACTGAACTTGCGTACCGGCCAGATCGGTAGCACGCTGATAAAAGTCTCGCCGTGATAGTTTTACCGGACAACTAAGATTATAGATTGCGGATTGCCAATGCTCTGTTGGTAAAATAGATTGCACTGCGCCAATAATATCAACAGCGTGAACCATATTTATTAATCCGTTAGGATCGGGTAAGGTTTTATTGGCAACAAAACGGCCAGGATGACGCCCAGGGCCCATCAAACCGGCTAAACGTAATGTGATACAGCGCGGAAATTGCTGTAAAGCTTTTTCTCCAGCAACAAGCAACTGCACTCTAGGCAAAGATTCTAATAAAAGACTGTTTTCATCAACATTACCATCTAAGCCTTGATAAATCCCGGTCGAGCTAAAGTGGATCAGCGCTTTGCTGCCTGCTTTAGTAATAATACTGTTCAGCTGCTGCAGTGACTTAACATAACTATTTGTGCCCGACTGCTGCCCCGGCGCTATCGCACAGATCACCACTGCATTACTAAATGCGTCTGCTACATTTTCAGGGCAATTGTCTTGCAGGTTTAAATCGAGTACCAGCCCTTTGACACCGGCCGGCAAATTAACCAGCGATTGTGCGTTTCGTCTAGTGACAACTAATTGATGTCCATCAGCACACAGTGCTACTGCTAACTGTTGCCCTAACCAGCCATAACCAACAATAACAATTTTCACTTTACCGTTCCTTTAACCGGTAACACAGCATAGCGGCCAGTAAACTCAGCAGCGAGCTTATCAGCTGAATAAATAGCCACCTTAATTTTCTGCAGCACTTTTTGTCCTTCAGACAACGGGTTAAGATCACCAATGCAGTTTTGTAATACACAACGCGCCTGCGGCAGTTCGGCTACCGGTTTAAAGTACTTTATTGTGCCTTCAGCTAATACTTGGTCGCCCTGCAAACCTAGTGCTTGCAGTTGCAAGTACAACATGCCCCAACCGGTAAGCGTGGCCAAAGCGTAAATACTGCCGGCAAACATGGTGTGATGTAAATTAATATTAGGCGCTAGAGGCGCATTGCAGCGCAGCTCATTACCGTTAAAACTAGCTATGGTTAGCTGCATATATTGGCTTAGTGGAATGGTCCTTTGCCAAGTATCGTTAAGCTGATGGCACCATAGCTGATGCTGTGTACTGTTAGTTAAACAGACCAATTTATGCATCACTGAATGCGCTATCCCGAACTGTTCTGGTGCTGGCGCAATTAATTTATAACCATAATTTTTATAAAATGGTAGCGCGGTTTCCCTCGCGTTTAGCTGCACGCGCTGACACTGCCACAGCACCGCTTGCGCTTCTAACCCCGCTAAAATACGGCTACCAACACCTTTGCCTTGATACTCATCAGCTACTGCCATATAACGGACTTGAGCTGTCTCACTGTCTATTTTATGCAAACGTCCCACGCCAGCAATAACACCGGCATTGTTCACTAGCATTAGATGGTAAGCTGCTTGCTCTAGCTGATCTTGTTCAGAGCCTACTGGTTGCCGCCATGGTGCGCGCAATATTTGCCAGCGCAAATGATAATAACTTTGCCATTCTTGTTCTGTGACGGGCGAACGTAATTGCCAGTGGCGCATAAAGCTGATTCCGAAAAGTTAGTTTGACAGTAAAAATGTTACCGGCCCATCATTAACCAAGCTGACTTGCATGTCAGCACCAAACTGGCCAGTAGCCACCTCTAAACCCAAAGCTTGGCATCGGGTAATAAAATCCTGATAATATTGCCATGCTTTATCTGGCGTTGCCGCGGGCGTAAAACTGGGGCGTAAACCGGACTGCGTATCAGCAGCGAGTGTAAACTGCGACACCACTAATAAGCTGCCTTTCACCTGCTGTACGTTTAAATTCATCTTGCCGTTATCATCAGCAAACACACGATAATGACAAACCTTGTGTACCAGTTTAGCTAATTCAGCGTCACTATCGGTTGCTTCAACACCCAGCAGCACTAATAAGCCATGCTGTATTTTACCAATAATGACATTATCTACGGTCACTGAAGCCTGTTTTACTCTTTGTATAAGTGCCTTCATTGTTACACCACGTCTTTATGTTGTGGTTCGTCCATTACTGAATCGCTAGTAATTTGATCAGGATCGTCGGCATCCGGGCGTTCAGTATCTGCAGCCAGCTGCTGCAATAATGCGGTAAGCTCAGCACCAAGCAGTACCACTAACCACGACATATAAACCCAGACAAATAAAATAGGCACCAGCGCCAGCGCACCATAAATAGTGTCGTAGGATGGAAAGTGTGTCACATAAAAGGCAAAACCGCGTTTCGACAGCTCAAATAAAACCGTAGCCAATAGTGCGCCAGCAATAGCATGGCGAGCTCTCACTTTAATATTTGGTACCACTAGATATAAAATAAAGAATGCTAATAACGACATCAACGATGGCAAGGTACCAAGCAGTAATGTTGAAAAGCCAGGCGTATAGTCATCAGCAAAACGGGTTAATCCAACCAAATATGAACTCAGCGCAATAGACGAGCCAAACAAAATTGGCCCGAGCGTTAATATCATCCAATAAATAGAAAAGGAAATAATCGGTCTTGGCCGTTTGGTTACGCGCCAAATTTTATTCAGCGTTTTATCAATGTTATTAATTAATAGCAGCGCGACGATCACTAAAGCAAACACGCCTACCGCTGTCATGCCACCGGTATTACCAATAAACTGGCTAATATATTGCTGAATTTCTTCACCGCGCGATGGAATAACATTAGCATAAACAAAGGCTTCAATATTTTGGCGAAACGCACTAAACATTGGGAATGCGCGCAACATAGTAAACATTACCGCAATAAATGGCACCAATGATAATAACGAGATATAGGCAAGATAGCCGCCAATCATAGTGATTTGATCTTGCTGACAACGCTGAATGTACAGTTTAGTAAAGCGTATCGCGTTTTCTAATTTATCTTGCCAATCAGGGCGCATAAGGTTTCCTTTGTTACAAACACTATCCGAGGATACAAGAAAAGCAGCGCGGCAACCAGTATCCGCACCTCAGTAGATTGTGACAATAAAAAAGCCGGCACATTGGCCGGCTTGTCACTATCTAACAGAATTAATCTGAGTTACCACGATTCGCACGTTTACGGTCATTTTCAGTTAAATGACGCTTACGTAAACGAATAGACTTAGGCGTTACTTCAACCAATTCATCATCATCAATAAACTCAAGCGCTTGCTCCAGTGTATAACGAATTGGTGGTACTAAAGTAATGGCTTCGTCAGTACCAGAAGCACGTACGTTAGTTAACTGTTTACCTTTTAAGCAGTTAACTGTTAAGTCATTGCTACGGCTATGAATACCAATAACTTGGCCTTCATAAACTTCTTCAGCATGACCTATAAACATACGACCACGTTCCTGCAACGAGAAGATGGCATAACCAGCAGCTTTACCCATAGCGTTTGAAATCATTACGCCGTTAGTGCGCTGACCAATAGTGCCGCCTTTATACGGGCCGTAGTGATCAAAGCTGTGGTACATTAAACCAGTACCTGAAGTGATGGTCATAAAGTCAGTTCTAAAACCAATTAAACCACGGCTTGGCATCATGAAATCTAAACGAATACGGCCTTTACCATCTGGCTGCATGTTAGTGATTTCCGCTTTACGCTCACCCATTTTTTCCATGATTGAACCCTGATGCTTCTCTTCACAGTCAATGGTAACGTTTTCCATTGGCTCCATTTTCACATCATCGATCACTTTCATGATTACTTCTGGACGCGATACAGCCAATTCATAACCTTCACGACGCATACTTTCAATTAATACGCTTAAATGCAATTCGCCACGGCCTGACACACGGAATTTATCACCGTCGCCCGTTTCTTCAACTCGTAACGCGACGTTGTGTTTTAACTCTGACTGTAAGCGATCTAAAATTTGACGTGAGGTAACGAACTTACCTTCTTTACCAGCAAAAGGTGAGGTATTAACTTGGAACGTCATTGTTACCGTAGGCTCATCAATGGTTAATGGCGGTAACGCTTCAGGTTTAGTGGTAGTACAAATGGTGTCAGAAATTTTCAGCTCGCCTAAACCGGTAAAGGCAACAATGTCACCCGCGGTGGCTTCTTCAATTTCAACACGCTCTAAACCTAAGTAACCAAATACTTGGCCAACTTTAGCATTACGCTTTTTACCATCAGCACTAAGAATAGTGACTTGCTGGTTTGGCTTTAACGTACCACGCTTAATACGGCCGATACCGATAATGCCTAAGTAGCTAGAATAATCTAACTGAGAAACTTGAATTTGGGTTTCGCCGTTTAGCTCTACTGATGGTGGTGCAACGTGCTTAACAATAGCGGCGAATAAATCGTCGATATTTTCTTTTTTATCGTTGTAATCTAAGGTTGCCCAACCGTTTAACGCCGATGCGTAAACAATTGGAAAGTCTAACTGTTCGTCAGTAGCACCTAAGTTGTCGAATAAATCGAATACTTGGTCAATAACCCAATCTGGACGCGCGCCCGGACGGTCAATTTTATTTACTACTACTATTGGCTTTAAACCATGAGCAAACGCTTTTTGCGTTACAAAACGTGTTTGCGGCATTGGGCCATCAACCGCATCAACCAGTAATAATACTGAGTCGGCCATTGATAGTACACGCTCAACCTCGCCACCGAAGTCGGCGTGGCCCGGTGTATCAAGAATGTTAATGTGATAGCCATTCCAGCGTACCGAGGTGTTTTTCGCTAGGATAGTTATACCACGTTCAGATTCCTGCGCATCAGAGTCCATCATGCGCTCTTGTAATTTAGCGCGAGCATCAAAAGTGCCTGATTGCTGTAATAGTTTATCAACCAAGGTTGTTTTACCGTGGTCAACGTGAGCAATAATGGCAATATTGCGCAGTTTATCTAAATTTGTTGCAGTAACGCTCATGTAAACTATCCTCTGTGGCACTAGATGACCATAATGACCACCAGGCAAAACTAACTGAAACTTAAGGGCGCATATTCTACTCTTTTTTTATACAGAAAGAAAAACTGCAACAGCAGTTTTAGCAATTTATTTTTTAGCAGTGCGTTAATGTATCGTTATTAGCCTTGTGCATACGCACCTAAAAAGAGCAACGGCGCACCAAAATAGTGCAAACTAATATGGGCTTTAATTGGAAATTCAAACATAACACTTATTATCAATAGGTTACATGTTTGGCATATAACTAGCATTAAACAAATGACTGTAGTAAGTAGCTAAAAACTAATTAATTGGAGGAATGCATGTCTGCATCATCTGTACTGAGTTTAATGAAAGAAAATGAAGTTAAGTTTGTAGATTTACGTTTTACCGACACTAAGGGTAAAGAGCAGCACCTTACCATTCCAGCTAACCAGATTAATGAAGACTTTTTTGAAGACGGGAAAATGTTTGACGGCTCGTCAATGGCTGGCTGGAAAGGCATAAACGACTCAGACATGATTTTAATGCCCGACACCAGCACCGCGGTGTTAGATCCGTTTTTTGAAGAAACCACATTAATTATTACCTGTGATGTTATTGAACCAAGCACTATGCAAGGGTATGACCGTGACCCTCGTTCTATTGCTAAACGCTCGGAAGAATACCTAAAGTCGACCGGTATTGCCGACACTGCGCTGTTCGGCCCAGAGCCAGAGTTTTTTATGTTTGACGACATTCGCTTTGAAACCAATATGTCAGGGTCTTTCTTCAAAATTAACTCCACTGAAGCGGCTTGGAACTCAGGCACGAGTTACGAAGAGGGCAATAAAGGCCACCGTCCAAGCGTAAAAGGCGGTTATTTTCCGCTGCCACCAGTAGACTCAAGCCACGATATTCGCAGCGCTATGTGTATGGTGCTAGAGGAAATGGGGCAAACAGTTGAAGCTCATCATCATGAAGTAGCTACTGCTGGACAAAACGAAATTGCTACTAAATTTAATAGCTTAACAAAAAAGGCAGATGAAACTCAGCAGCTAAAGTATGTAGTACAAAACGTTGCTCACCTGTATGGTAAAACCGTTACCTTTATGCCAAAACCACTGGTTGGCGATAACGGTTCAGGCATGCACTGCCATCAATCATTAGTTAAAAACGGCGTCAACTTATTTGCTGGTGATAAATATGCTGGCTTGTCAGAATTAGCGCTGTACTACATTGGTGGTTTAATTAAACATGCTAAAGCGTTAAATGCGTTTACCAACCCATCAACTAACTCATACAAACGTTTAGTGCCTCACTACGAAGCGCCGGTAATGTTAGCGTACTCGGCGCGTAACCGCTCAGCATCTATTCGTATTCCGTTAGTGTCTAGTGCTAAAGCACGCCGTATTGAATGTCGCTTTCCAGATCCAGCGGCTAACCCATACCTGGCTTTTGCTGCCCAGTTAATGGCAGGCTTAGACGGTATTCAAAATAAAATTCATCCTGGCGATGCCATGGATAAAGATTTATATGACTTGCCAGCAGAAGAAGCAGCGAATATTCCTAAGGTAGCCAGTACATTGGAAGAGGCGCTAAACGAGTTAGATAAAAACCGCGCAATATTTACTAAAGGCGGCGTTATGTCTGATGCAATGATCGATGCTTACATCGGTATCAAACGTGCCGAAGCCCTAAGAGTAGCTGTAGCTGTTCATCCATTAGAATTTGAACTTTACTATAGCGTTTAAGCTACTGGTTCAATATGAAGCTCACTACGGTGAGCTTTTTTTGTAGAAAAATAATACAAAACACGTTAAAGTAGCGGCCAATAAAACAATAATAATAAAATGCAAATGGACGCAGTTATGAATAAAATAGGATTTGTTTTAATATTATTGCTAGCAAGCAGCGCGCTATATGCTCAGGACAATAAAAAGGTTTTTGTTACCAAAGACGCTAATGGTGTTATAGTGTTTTCTGATAGCCCGCAAGCTGGTGCTGAAGAGCTTAACCTATCAAGTCGAGCCAACATCATGGCTGCGACAGATCCAACCTTACCTGCACGTAAACCTCCAGCCAAAGAACCCTATACGGTAGATATTGCCCAGCCTGAAGACCAAGCCACAGTGCGTGACAACACTGGCTCTGTTTATGTAACCGGTAAAATTGGTCCGATGTTTGAACGCGGCCTGCGAGTGCGGTTATTGGTAGATGGCCAACCTCTAGCAGAGCCGCAAAGTAATGCGGTATTTATATTACGCGATATTGAGCGCGGCGAACATAAATTACAAATGGAACTGTTTGATCAGCAAGGTAAAGTTATTGCCACTAGCCCGGTTACAACATTCTACTTACACAGAACGTCAACAATATCGGCTAACTAAACTGTATTTCATGCATTTCACACTAAACTGAATTACACTACTAGCGCTACGCACCACTTTGGTGCAAAGGGTGACATAGTGACACAATTTGATAACGCGACAGAGCAACTACACACTAATATTACTGAACAGCTAACCACCGCCGTTATGCTGTTAGATGCTAACTTGCAGATCCGGTATTTTAATACCGCATGCTGTGCAGTGCTAGGTTTAGGCGAAAAACGCCTTAACCATCAACCATTCCCTAGTTTATTCCAACATACAGAACTCAGTTCTACTCGCTTACACAGCGCGCTAACTGATAAACAAGGTTTTGGTGTTAGTGAAATACAGGCGGTATTAGCTGATGGTAGGCATTTACTGTTAGATATCGCCGTAACCCTTAGCGAACAACCGATGAATCACCTATTACTTGAAATTCGTCAAGTTAATCATCAACGTAAAATAAGTTTAGAGAACTTACAACAGCATCAGCACGTTGCTGCACGTGAGTTAATCCGTGGTCTCGCCCATGAAATTAAAAATCCGCTTGGCGGCTTACGCGGTGCCGCGCAGTTGCTAGAAGAATCGTTAAACGAAGAACAAAAAGAATATACCCAACTCATTATTAGCCAAGCAGACCGATTGCGAAATTTGGTAGATCGTTTATTGGGCCCATATCGGGTTATACACAGCGTTAATAACAATTTGCATCAAGTAATAGAACAAGTGCGACAGTTAGCTGTAATGGATAACCCCGCTAATGTACGTTTTAATCGTGATTACGATCCGAGCATTCCTGATTTTTCATTTGATGCCGAATTACTTGAGCAAGCGTTACTTAATATTATACGTAATGCCCAGCAAGCACTAAGCAACACAGCACAACCTACAATATCGATTCAAAGCCGAGTGCTGCAACAACATACCTTGCACGGTAAAAGACATAAACTCGTGGCGTTAGTTCGAGTTATAGATAACGGCCCAGGCATTCTTGCTGAAATAAAAGACACACTATTTTACCCGATGGTGAGTGGCCACGCTAATGGCACAGGGCTGGGTCTTTCTATTGCGCAAACCCTTATTCATCAACATGGCGGCTGGATAGACTGCGCTAGCTGGCCGGGGCATACTGAATTTACCTTATATTTGCCTATTACGCAGGCTGAGGATTAAGCTAATGGCACCGACAGTATGGATTGTAGATGACGATAATTCTATTCGTTGGGTACTAGAGAAAGCATTAGCCCGAGCACAAATTGCCTCAGAAAGTTTCGCCTCTGCCGATATTATGTTGCAACGACTGCGGCACGAGCAACCAACGGTTGTCGTATCAGACATTCGTATGCCAGGCACTGATGGCATGGCGCTGCTAAGTAAATTACAGCTATTAGCTCCCAATTTACCCGTTATTATTATGACGGCGCATTCCGATCTGGACAGCGCAGTTAATGCCTTTAAGCGCGGCGCGTTTGAATACTTACCCAAACCCTTTGATATTAACGACGCCATAGCACTGATCCAACGCGCTATTGAGCACGCTCAAATAAACCAGCCCAAACTCAGTGTTAGTATTCAAACCCTATCTAGCCAAATTATTGGCGAGTCTCCGGCAATGCAAGACGTATTTCGCGCTATCGGCCGCTTAGCGCGATCCAGTATCAGTGTATTAATTAACGGCCAATCGGGTACGGGCAAAGAACTGGTTGCTGGCGCGTTACACCAACATAGCCCACGCAGTGCCGCGCCATTTATTGCATTAAACATGGCCGCTATACCGAAAGATTTAATAGAGTCAGAATTATTCGGCCATGAAAAAGGCGCGTTTACTGGTGCCAATAGTTTACGTAAAGGTCGCTTTGAACAAGCTAATGGCGGTACGTTATTTCTTGATGAAATTGGCGATATGCCACTAGATGTGCAAACACGTTTGCTTAGAGTACTTGCTGAAGGTCAATTTTACCGAGTGGGCGGCCATCAAGCCGTTACGGTAGACGTGCGTATTATTGCTGCTACCCACCAAAACCTTGAACAGCTGGTTAGTGAAAACAAGTTTCGTGAAGATTTATTTCATCGACTTAACGTCATTAGAGTGCACTTACCACCACTGAAAGAGCGTCAGCAAGATATCGCTAAACTGGCACAGCACTTTTTGCAACTAGCAGCTAAAGAGCTGAATGTAGAAGCTAAAATACTCAGCCAAGCCGCTGAGCAGTTTCTAACCCAATTAGAGTGGCCAGGCAATGTGCGCCAGCTAGAAAACACCTGTCGCTGGCTTACCGTAATGGCCAGTGGCAAAAATATCGCCATAGCTGATTTACCCCCCGAATTTATTGCAGCACACAAAAATACGCCGTCAACGGTTCACATACCCGCATCAAACCAAGCGGCCAATTGGCAACAGATGTTAGCGTTATGGATAGCAGATAAACTAGCGGCTGGTGACGACAACATTTTAGCCAGTGCAGCACCTGAGCTGGAACGTATTGCCTTGCAGCAAGCGCTGCAATTTACCCATGGCCACAAGCAAGAAGCAGCAAGACTGTTAGGCTGGGGACGAAATACCTTAACCCGAAAACTGAAAGAGCTGAAATAAAGCAGCAAGCCAAAGCTTGCTGCTTTTAACTAACTTAAGACTGTTTACGCTGCGATTTTCTTTGTTGCCAATGCGATTTCTGTTCCGCCATTTGCAAACGCTGCTCGTCAGTTAACACTTGCAAGATCTGGTGCCTTAGCTCCATCCTTGCTACGCGCTGTTCAAGGCGCGCACTCTGCTGTTGCTCCAATAACTGGCGTACCGCTACCGCATCAAACTGCGTCGCCTCTATTAATTCCCGTAATTGTTTGCGTTCAGTGTTGCCGATACGTTGTTCTTTGTGCGCAACGCGATGCTGCTGCACTAACTGCTTAACTTGCTCGCGTTGCTCCTCGGTAAGCTTTACCTTACCTAGCATGCGCTGCATCGGCATAGCTTGTGAATGACGTGTGCCTTTATGATGATGGCCGTTATGGCCGTTGCTATCAGCAAGTACAGCTGTTGAAAAACTCGTTGCTGCAGCAATAACACCTAAGCTAAATATAAGTTTGGCTACTTTCATCGGATACGCTCCTGTTATAAGACGAGATAAATATAAGCGTTTAAATGCAAAGCAGAGCAAAGACGAGGTAAAGATTCTGTAAAGGTATATTGCCCTGCGCAGACATTAGGTAAACTCGCATTAAATAGTAAGGAGTGGTTATGCCTGCAATTCTAATGATTGATGACGACGTTGGCTTATGTGAGCTAGTTGCTGAGTATCTAGCGCTAGATGGCTACCAGTTTACAGCCGCTCACGATGGCCAACAGGGTTTAGATTTAGCGAAAACCGGTGAGTTTGAGCTGATATTATTGGATATCATGCTACCCAGTTTAGATGGGTTGTCGGTACTTAAAGCACTACGCTCAGGCCAATATTGCCCAGTGTTAATGCTAACCGCACGCGGCGACGAGGTGGATCGCATTGTTGGTTTAGAGCTAGGCGCTGATGATTATCTAGCAAAACCGTTTAACCCCCGTGAATTAGTGGCGCGGATTAAAGCCATATTGCGCCGAGTAGAGCTAACTAGGGCGCCAGTAACAGAACAAAATAGCCCTATTACTGTTAACGGCTTGATGATAAACCCACAAAACCGTCAGCTAAGTTACAACGAGCAACAGATCAACCTAACAGCAACCGAGTTTCAGCTATTAGAGTTACTAATGCGCCGCGCCGGCGAGGTTGTAACTAAAGATGAGCTTAGTCGCGAGGTGCTCGGTAAACGCTTACAAATGTATGATCGCAGTTTAGATATGCATATTAGCAATATTCGCAAAAAAGTAGCGCCGTTTTGTCCCGATGAAAAAATACAAACACTGCGCGGCAGCGGTTATTTATTTCTAAAGGGGGATGCATGAATTGGTTAGGCAGGCTTAACCCATTTAACTATTTAGCCGGTCGAATTTTTCTCTGGTTTTGGCTGGTATTAATAACGGCTGTGTTTGGTACGCTGGCACTATCGCGTGCGGTAATTGAACAAACTGAAATTCGCCGCTTACCGCAAGGAGTTATTCAACAACTACAGCAACAAATTCAACCCTTTGCCGACAGCCAAAACAGTGCCGAATTACAGCAGCGTTTACAAGAACGTAGGCCTAATCGCTGGCTATTAGTCAATGCCGACAGCAATACCGTATTAACCCCGGAATTATTGCCGCGTGACTTTGACCAGCACTGGTTAACCGAGCTATCGCAACTGTCATTACCTCGTTGGCTAAAGCACCATAATACCTCGCTAGCTGGCCCTTTTATCTTAAAAGTGGGCCAAGATACCGTTGCACTATATCAAAAGCGTGAACGGTCGCCGCAGCCTTGGTGGCAACTGAGCGAAATGCCACAACATGTATTACTGATGTTAACCTTACTTATTTCTGCTATTGCCAGCTTTATTTTAGCCATATCTATTTCACGACCATTACGAGAGCTGCTGCAACGTAACTTACAGTTTGCTGACGGTGCTTTAAATAGCCGCGTTACCAACTTAAATAAACGTAAAGATGAACTTGGCCAACTCGGGCATAGTTTTAATACTATGGCTGAGCGCATTAGTACCCTCCTTACTAATCAACAACGCTTATTGCGTGATATTTCACATGAGCTGCGCTCACCATTAGCACGAGCCCAGCTGGCATTAGGCTTAACCGAGCGGCAACAAAACCTTGAACAAATACCTAGATTAAAACAAGAATTAGATCGGCTTGATATTATGCTGGACGAACTACTAACCTACAGTAAATTAGACGCCGGCCAGTACCAACTAGAAAAGCAACAGTTTGATCTAACCGAGCTGCTTGCAGAGATTATTGATGTTAACCAAGTAGAAGCCGACGCTAAGCAGCAAACAATTGAGCTAGTCGCACCACAACAACTACTAATTAATGCTGACAGTCGCCTATTAGCTCGCGCCATTGAAAATGTGCTACGCAACGCCATAAAATATAGCCCAGTGCACAGCAACATTAGCTGTATGTTACAGCAACACGCTCAGCAGCTATTAATCACTATTTGTGATCAAGGGCCCGGCATTGCCGAAAGCCAATTAGAGGCAATTTTTGAACCCTTTTATCGTGTGTCAAATAGTCGTACAGCAACCACTGGTGGCACTGGGCTAGGTTTAGCTATAGTTACTCAGGTGATTCGCCAGCATGGTGGGCAAACCACAGCAACAAACGCTAGCGTTGGCGGGCTTTGTATTAGCCTAACATTACCGGCTAACTAATTTTAATAAAACAGGCGCTGACTTGAACACTACAGCTATAGCATATCCAAGCATACGGCCACTTTTTTCTGCCCGTGAGATTAGTGATGGTTGGTTAAATCAGTTAAAGCCGTTTTGGCAAAAAATGCAAAGCGGTGTGCTAACCAGCGCCGACAATTTGCAGCTACGTTACTATTATCATTTAGTACCCAATGCCCAGAACGCTATTGTTATTAGCAGCGGCCGGATGGAAATGGCGTTAAAATATGCTGAATTATGCTTTGAGTTAACCCAAGCTGGCTATAGCGTATTTTTACTGGATCATCGCGGCCAAGGTCTATCACAGCGCGAGCTTAGCAACCCGCACAAGGGCTATGTTGCTAACTTCGAGTTATATCAACAAGATTTTGCGCAGTTTGTGCAACAGATTGTGCTGCCAAGTCAACATCAACGCCATATTGCGCTAGGCCACTCAATGGGTTGTGCTATTTTGGCTAGCTATCTACAACAGCCACACCCGTTTCAAGCCGCCATCTTAGCGTCGCCCATGTTTGGTATATATACGGGGTTAGTTCCTACTGGCATTGCTACAACCATTACTTGTACCTTTAGTGCACTTAATCGCGCCGTTAGTAAAACACCTTGGTATTTTTTAGCTCAAGGTAACTATCAAGAAAAAGCTTTTCGGCATAACCCGCTGACCAGTTGCCAACAGCGTTATCAGGGGGTATTGCAGCGGTATCAAGAGCAACCGCAAAGCCAACTTGGCGGTGTAACCAGCGCGTGGATCGATGCGGCAATTGTTGCTATGAACCAAATACAGCAAGATGCAGCCAAATGGCATACTCCCACCTTACTGCTGCAAGCGGGTGCTGATAAAGTTGTTAGCAACCATGCGCAAAATGCTTGGTATCAACAACTACCATCTGCTGTGTTACATCAAAAAGTTATCTTAGCCATGGCTAAACATGAAATTTTCATCGAGCAGGATCATATTCGACAAAAAGCCATTACTGCCATTAATACTTTCTTAGCGCAGCTGCCGTCAATACGCTAATTTGTTACACTAGTGTCCGAAATTAAACGGAGCTTTTATGCTACACGTCGTGCTATTTGAACCTGAAATACCGCCTAACACTGGCAACATAATTCGACTTTGTGCTAACACCGGCTATATGCTGCATTTAATCGAGCCGTTAGGCTTTGCCTGGGATGACAAGCGCATTAAGCGAGCTGGATTAGATTACCATGAGTTCGCTCAGGTGCAGCGCCATGTTAATTTTGCCGCATTTGTTAATACTATAGCGCCAATTCGCATGTTTGCTTGCACCACCAAAGGCCATACTAAACATTCTGATGCCACTTACATGGCCGGTGATGCACTTATCTTTGGTCCAGAAAGCCGAGGTTTACCCCTGGAGGTGCTGCAACAGCTACCCACAGAGCACTGGTTACGTATTCCAATGACCGCTAACAGCCGCTCGATGAATTTATCTAATGCCGTAGCCGTTTTTGTCTATGAATCTTGGCGTCAATTAGATTACACTGGGGCAAGAACCTAGTTTTATATAGTGTATAGTTTGTACAAAGGATTGTCTTACCACTATATTTAACCCTGTAAATTTGGTTACAAGGATGTATGCCACTATGTCGATGTTAAGCGGGTTGTCTACAGCAAGTTTGTTTTTTGCCTTAGCCCCAGTTGATCACGCCAGCACTCTGCTTGGGTTATTAGGCCTAGCAGCCGTGCTTTTGCTGCTGGTCGCGTTCATTGTGGTTTATAGTAAAAAGCTAAACCACAGTAACAATCTACTTATTGCACAGCAGAAAATACTCGATAGTGTGATACAACCCACCGAAGATTGCCTCACCCCACACGAACAAAGCAGCAACACAACTTTTCAGTTTGAACAGGCCAATGCAACGACGCTGCAGATCCGCGATAACCAAACCAAGTTATTTACGCCAGAGCTTTTATTAGAGTATCTGCAATCTTTCATCAATTTCAGTAACGAACGCCAGCCTAAATTTGCACTATTAATGCTGAAGTTTAGCCAGCTATTTGCCTCTGACAGCGCTAAGCCTTTAACGCTGCTAGCTAATGTTATTGAGCAATTAAGTACACAGTTAACAGCGACGCTTGATCAGAATTATATTATCGCCAGGTATAATGCTGATACCTTTGCCATCGTGGTACCGCCACATATGTGTAATGCGCAACTTGAAATAGCACTAAACCGTTTGGCGCATCGGCTACTGCCACTGCCTGAACACCTTAACATCGCCGATGCTAAAGTTGCGCTGCAATCGTTGATTGGCATTAGCATTTATCCACTAGATGGCTGCACTCCACCAGAACTTATTTTTGCCGCGCAACGTGCGGTGCAACGTGCTGCTAAAATGGGCAATAATAACCTTCAGTTTGCAGATACCGCGCTACAACAACGCGTATTTGAATATCAAATTTTAGAGACTGAATTAGATAAGGCGTTACGCCAAAATGAAGTAGACGTTTACTATCAACCGCGCATTAGTATTGGTAGTAACCGTGTCGTCGGCTATGAAGCCTTGCTAAGATGGCATAGCCCCAAACGCGGTGTTTTATTGCCAAAGCAGTTTCTTAACGTAGCAGATGAAACTGGGCTAGTTATTCGTTTAGATCAGTTAGCATTTAAAACCTGTTGTGCGCAATTACAGCAGTGGCAGTACACCGGTACTAATAGAGGTAGAATATCGCTAAATATTGCTAGCCTTAGCTTTACCCAAACCGACTTTGTTTTTTACTTAACGCAACAGCTTGAACACCACGCGTTGGACGCGGCTCAATTTGAATTAGAACTGCATGAAGACATTCTACTGCAACCTGATGCGGTAACCACCAATAAGCTCAAACAGCTTGCAGAGCTTGGTTTTCATCTCACCTTAGATAATTTCGGCGTTGGCGTGTCATCGTTATCCATGTTAAGAAATACGCCATTACATAGCATTAAAATAGCCGCAAGTTATATTAAACATATAGAACATAACGAACAGCAACGTAACATTACCGCTAGTTTAATTAGGCTGGCTTCTTATTTACAACTCGACGTTATCGCCACAGGTATAGAAAACGAAATGCAGGCTTATTTATTACATGTAATGGGCTGTGATATTTTGCAGGGACATTTATTTAGCCAAGCGCTGCCATCGACAGAGATTCCAGATTTACTCGCCAGAGAAAATAGACTGTTACGAAAAGAGGTAAGCTAATTTAGCTTACCTCATCACGCTTCTCTCTACCAAGTAAGTCTAACGCCGCGGCTTTTACATCTTTGCCCTGATACAAAACAAGATAAATCTGTTCTGTAATAGGCATTTCTACGCCAACCCGCTGCGCCAAGTTAAATACCTCTTTAGCATTACGGAAGCCTTCAACAACCTGACCAATGCTTTGCATCGCATCTTCTACGCCTTTGCCCTGCCCCAGTAATAGGCCAAAACGACGATTGCGCGACTGATTGTCCGTGCAGGTTAGTACCAAGTCACCCAACCCCGCCATACCCATAAAGGTATCTTTTTTTGCGCCAAGCGCACAGCCCAAACGCGACATTTCCGTTAAACCACGGGTAATTAACGCGGTACGCGCATTAGCACCAAAACCTATACCATCGGCCATACCCGCACCAATAGCAATTACGTTTTTAACCGCACCACCAAGCTGTACACCAATAAAGTCGGTATTGGTATAGACACGGAAACTTTTAGCACAGTGTAGCAAGTTAGATAATTGGCCAATAAACGCAGCATCGGTAGACGACAGTGTGATTGCCGTTGGCAATCCCATTGCCATTTCTTTAGCAAAGGTAGGACCAGAAAATACCGCCAGCGGTATAGTTTCGCCTAATACTTCGCGCGCTACATCTTGCAATAAACGGCCAGTTTCGGGCTCTAAACCTTTTGTCGCCCACGCTACTCGAGAATCAGGTCGTAATAATGGCTTTATTTGTTGCAAGGTTTCAGCAAAAGCATGGCTAGGCACAACGAGCAGAATATCTCGACTGCTAGCTACAACCGCAGCCATATCAGCAGTTACTTGCAACGAATCAGGAAAACGCACATCGGGTAGGTATTTTTGATTAAGGCGCTGCTCCGACATCTGTTGCATGTCTTGTGCATTGCGCCCCCACAAACTAATCGAATTACCGTTTCGTGCAAGACAAATAGCAAGGGCAGTGCCATAAGAGCCTGCCCCTAGTACAGCAATAGCTGACTGCTGCATTAGTTAACCGTTACGGCCTGGACACTTTGTGCTTCGGCTTGACGCTGCTGCACATATTGGGCAAATAATGCATCAAAGTTAACCGGCGCTAAATTAAGCTGCGGGAAGGTACCGCGATTTACTAAGTTTGATACCGCTTCACGCGCATAAGGGAATAACGCATTTGGACAAAATGATGCCAGCATATGAGCCATTTGTGCATCTTCCATTGGCCCAATTGAAAAAATACCCGCTTGCTGTACTTCACATAAAAACGCGACTTCACCTTCAACCGTGG
This sequence comes from Rheinheimera sp. D18, assembly GCF_004345025.1. GTDB lineage: Bacteria > Pseudomonadota > Gammaproteobacteria > Enterobacterales > Alteromonadaceae > Alishewanella > Alishewanella metallidurans. The sequence goes on from NZ_CP037745.1 coordinate 2,491,760, forward strand.
TGGTAACCGTTAACGATAATATAACTTGATAAACGTTCTCTTCTAGCTTTTCACTACGAGTATCTAAATCTAACTTAACTTCAGGCTTCCACTCTTTGCGGAAAATTGCCGGTGCGTTAGGCGCTTCAAATGAAATATCTTTAACAAAGATACGTTGGATCGCAAATTGTAAACCTTGTTGTTCAGTTGCAACGCCATTTGCTTGTTGTTCGGCCATGATAATTCCTATTATATTTATAAGTTAAGTAAAGGGTCGAGTTGTCCGCTGGCATCAAGGGCTAACATGTCATCACAACCACCAATATGGCGAGCGCCAATAAATATTTGTGGCACAGTAGTACGGCCACCTGCTCGCTCGATCATTTCAGGGCGTAACTCTGGTTTTTCGTCAATACGAATTTCCTGATAGCCTACACCTTTTTTGTTCAACACCGATAATGCGCGAGTACAATAAGGACAATATGCTTTGGTGTAAATAGTCACTTGTGACATCACTACCTCTTAGTTTTTACTACCGGTAAATTAGCGCTACTCCAACTACCCATGCCGCCTTGTAATACAGACACAGAAGTGAAGCCTTGCTTTAATAAGCTAGCAGCTGCTTTTTGTGCAGTTACACCAGCTTGGCATATTACAATAATGGGTTCTGCTTTATGCTTTTCAAGGCCAGCAAGTTGCTGTTTTTCAATTGCCGTCATTTGCACATTACGTGCGCCGGTAATATGACCTTTGTTAAAATCAGCTTCATTGCGAATATCAACTAATATCGCGTTTTGCCGATTAACCTGCAGTGTTAACTCCGTGGTATTAACTTGCTTAATGGCAGAAAAACGTGATTTAACTAAACTACTAATTAACATCACAAATAACACCACCCACACCGCACTTAAAATAGGATGATTTGTTGCAAACTCTATATACTGCTGCATATTCACTCTGCTTTTAACTGAAAATTTTCAACGCCGAGTATACTTAGTTTCAGTGAAGAAAGCAGCACTGTGCACACCAGAAGCTGAACACAATACTGGAGAATTATGCAAAATTCGGTAATATAGCAGCTCGCTTTTTGCCTAATTCTTAACAACGGAGCTTACATGACAAGCCAGAAAAAACCTTTGGTGTTATTAATTCTTGATGGCTGGGGTTATCGAGAAGATGTAAGCAACAATGCTATCGCACAGGCAAATACCCCAGTTATGGATCAACTATGGCGAGATTACCCTCATACTTTAATCTCTGGCTCTGGTTTAGATGTTGGCTTGCCTGATGGTCAAATGGGCAATTCAGAAGTAGGTCATGTAAATTTAGGCTCAGGTAGAGTGGTGTATCAAGATTTTACCCGCATTACTAAAGCCATCAGCGATGGCGATTTTTTTACTAACCCAACATTAGTCAATGCCGTAACAAAGGCCAAGCAGCAACATAAAGCCATACACATTATGGGTTTACTATCACCAGGTGGCGTGCATAGCCACGAAGATCATCTATTGGCTATGATTAAACTGGCCGAACAGCAACATGCTGGGCCTATTTACTTACACGCTTTTTTAGATGGCCGCGATACCCCCCCCCGCAGTGCTAAGGCATCATTGGAAAAAATACAGGCTCACTTTACACAAACAAAAAGCGGTCAAATTGCTTCTGTTATTGGCCGCTATTTTGCAATGGACCGAGATAAACGTTGGGATCGGGTGCAAAACGCCTATGACTTATTAACCCAAGGTAAAGCCGACTTTCAAGCTAGCGATGCATTACAAGCGCTAAGCATCGCATACCAACGTGATGAAAATGACGAATTTGTAAAGGCTACAGCCATATTGTCTAGCTCTGGTAACCCGATACAAATGCAAGATGGCGATGCGCTTATCTTTATGAACTTTCGAGCTGACCGCGCACGCCAATTTAGCCGTGCATTTATTAATGACGACTTTGCTGGTTTTGTGCGTCAATACCGGCCAAAACTTAGTAGCTTTGTCATGTTAACCGAGTATGCCGCCGATATAAAAGCGTCCTGCGCTTACCCACCAGAGCGCTTAAATAATGTATTAGGCGAATGGTTAGCCAAACACAATAAAACTCAGTTACGCATTTCTGAAACCGAGAAATACGCGCATGTAACGTTTTTCTTTAGTGGCGGGCGCGAAACGCTATTTCCCGGCGAACAACGTATTTTGGTCGACTCGCCTAAAGTCGCGACCTACGATCTACAACCTGAAATGAGCTCAACCGAATTGACAGACAAACTGGTGGCTGCAATTCATAGCCACACGTTCGATGTCATTATTTGTAATTATCCTAATGGCGATATGGTTGGCCATACGGGCATTATGTCAGCAGCAATAAAAGCCGTTGAAGCGGTAGACCACTGCATAGGCCGCGTAGTTGCCGCCTTGCAAGACGTAGGTGGTGAATGTTTAATTACCGCCGACCATGGCAATGCGGAACTGATGTTAGACACGGATTCTGGCCAAGCACACACGGCACACACTAGTGGCCCAGTACCGTTAATTTATGTTGGTCGCTCAGCTAAGGTAACTGAGGGCGGCATTCTCAGTGATGTCGCACCCACTATGCTGCACCTAATGAACATGCCAATACCGCCTGAAATGACCGGCAAAATTTTAATGCTGCCACAATAAATGCAAACTACGTTAACTCGCGTATTCGTGCAGTCAGTATGCTGGCTGCTGTTGCTTTTTGCCCTACCTACGCTGGCACAACAACAAGCAAAAGAGAAAGAGCTCGCAGAGCTAAAGCAGCAAATTCAGCTTACTGAGCAGCAAGTTAAGCAGCAGCAAAAGCAATTAGAGAAATCTGAACAAAAACTACAGCAATCGGATAAAGCACTAGCCGAAGCCGCGCTAGCCACACGTAAAACGGAGCAAGAAAAGCAGGCATTAGTAATACGTGAACAGCAATTGCTAGCACAGCAAACCGAGCTTGAACAAACCCTGCAACAACAGCAGGCCATGTTAGCGTCACAGTTAAAAAGCGCTTACAGCTTAGGCCAGCACGATTACAGCAAGATGCTGCTTAATCAGCAAGATGCTGCTAAATTAGAGCGGGTATTAAGTTATTACCAGTATTTTAATCGCGCTAGGCTAGCGCAGCTTGCGGCTTTAAACAAAACCATAAACCAGCTACAGCTAGTGCTAACGGAACTAACTGACAAACAACAGCAGTTAGCCACAGCACTTCAAACCTTACAGCAACAACAGCAGCAATTAGCCCAAGCAAAAGGCGAACAGCAGTTAGCGGTAAAACGTTTACAAGATACCTTAAAACAACAAGGCCGGCAGCTAGATTATTTGCGCCAAAACGAAACCAGTATGCAAGCTACATTAGAAAAGTTACGTAAGCTGGCGCAAAAAGCTAAAGAGTTAGCGGGTTTAAACAAACAAAAAGGCAAGCTTACTTGGCCACTTAACGGTAGCTTGCTACAACGTTTTGGTGAAAACCGCGAAGGTGGCGTATCATCACGTGGCATCCTGATCCAAGGCAGCGAAGGCGAAGCCATTAAAGCCGTCGCCGACGGCCAAGTTATTTATGCCGACTGGCTCAAAGGTTACGGTTGGGTTATTGTGCTAGACCATGGTGCCGGTTTTATGAGTCTATACGGACATAACCAAAGCTTATTAAAGCAACCTGGCGCGCGTATTAATGCTGGTGAAACTATAGCGCTAGCGGGCATGAGTGGCGGACAGGCATCAGCCGGTCTGTATTTTGAAATACGCAATAAAGGCGAAGCGGTTAATCCATTACAATGGTTAGCCCAAACAAAGCGCTAAATATTTACCCTGATAATTTGTAATTGCGCACTTCGTTTCATTAAGTTGGCGTGGCCGTAACCAGCACCAAGAGAATAATAATAACGTGCAAAGACTATTTATAATTTGTTTAGCTTTATTGAGCTTAAATATACAGGCTGCGGATAACAAACCGCGTATTGCTATTATTATTGATGATATCGGCTACCATAAGGCCGATCTTAAACTGATAGATTTACCTTTTGCGCTTACCTTTTCGGTGCTGCCATATACCCCCTATGGTCAGAGTGCTGCACGCTACGCGTTTCAAGCACAAAAAGACGTAATGCTACACATGCCTATGCAAGCCTCTAATAGCAAACAACCTGGACCAGGTGCGCTGACAGCTGATATGTCTAGGCAGCAAGTGCATAAAGCGCTGCAACTAGCATTAGCCGACATTCCCTACGCTATTGGCATTAATAACCATATGGGCAGTTATTATACGGCTCAAGAACAACCAATGGCATGGGCGATGGAATATTTGCAAAAACGCCATTTATTCTTCGTCGACAGCCTAACAACCGCACAAAGCAAAGCAGGAAAGTATGCTCAACAATATGGGGTAACAAATTTAAGTAGGCAGGTGTTTTTAGATAATGAGCAAACTGAAGCGGCAATTTCAAAACAGTTTGAAACACTATTACGTATTGCGCGAAAACGCCAAACGGCGATAGCTATTGCCCATCCGTACCCAGAAACCTATACGTTTTTACGCAAAAACTTACCTAAACTACAAGAGCAAGGCATTGTTTTAGTAAGTATTACCCAGTTATTACCACAGAGTCATAATGTGATAGCGGCGGGGTTTACTGCACCGGCTAGTTCTGCGCCGTAATAATTTACTTTAAAAAAAACCGCCAATGGCGGTTTTTTACTATTGCTTTTGTTGTTGTAAATAATGCAGTAACTCTGCAGGCGGCATCGGTTTAGCGTACATAAAGCCCTGCACCTCATCACAGCCCATTAATTTTAATGCCTGTTCCTGCGCTTTGTTCTCTACGCCCTCTGCAATAGTAAATAACTGCAGACGCTTACCCAAATTTATAATGGTTTCGGTAATGACTTCACCCGCAGTTAAATCGAGGTCGCGAATAAACGCCCGATCAATTTTAATTCGGTCTAACGGTAGCTGTTGTAAATAACTCAACGATGAAAAACCAATACCAAAATCGTCAATTGCGACTTTAATACCAAAGCTTTTCAACTTCTGTAATGCATCAATCACCATTTTTGGCTCATCCATTACCACCGACTCGGTAATTTCCAATTCAAGGTATTCCGGTTTAACCTGGTATCGATTCACACAATCGATAACTGATTGTACAAAACCATGATTTCGAAACTGCGGCATAGACACATTTACGGCGATTCTTAAACCGGTATAACCTTGTTTCTCCAAGGCCTTAATATGTAAGCAGGCTTGCTCTAATACCCAGTTGCCAATATCTATAATTAGCCCAGAATATTCAGCTAATGGAATAAACACCGCAGGAGAAATAAATTGACCATTCGCCTGTGGCCAGCGCAGTAGCGCTTCCATACCAACCATGCGCTGACTAGCCAGTTCAATCTGCGGTTGATACCACAACTCCAAGCGGTCGTTAAAAAAGTCATGTCGCAGCATTCTGAGCATAGCTAAACGCTCTGCCATCTCTTCTTCCATATCAGCGGTGTAATACTGATAATTAAACCCTAACCGCTTTTTGGCTTTATTTAGTGCTATATAAACATGCTTTAAAATAATTAACCCTTGCTCGGCACTATCAGTTAACCGACAAAGGCCAAAGGTAGCATTAACTTGCAGCGTATACTCAGAGGCATGAAAGGGTTCGTTAAACACCGCATTTAAACGCTCTGGTGTAAGCTCACTTTCTGGCCCTACCACACCAAATACATCAGCGCCAATGCGCCCTAGCTGGCATGTTTCACCAAAATATTCAATTAAGCGAAAAGTAATGGCGATCAATAATTCATTGCCAACATCTTGGCCTAAGCCATCATTCACATCAGAAAAGTGATCAACATCAATTAACACCGCAATGTTGTTTTCTGCCTCGTAGCGCCTGGTGTCTTGTAAGATCTGAATAAATTCGTTTCGATTTGGCGTTTTGGTTAGAGGGTCAATATAAGCCGCATGTTTAAGTTGCTGAAACAACGTTACATTTTCATAACCAATTGAAATATTGGTTAAAAAAACCTCTATTAGCTGACGATCAAGGGCCTCTACTGGCCGATTTGTTTCAATATAAACTGCCGCACTATGTTTATCATTACCCAGATAAAGCACGGTATCTAGATCAGTGAATATATGCTGGCGGCTTTGTAAGCATTGAGTAATTTGGTTAACAATACGTATGTTATCTAACCGGTTAAGTTGGCATTTAATATAGGGCGCAAACTGCCCTGCCGCACCTAGTACATAAATATTTTCGCTAGCGGTACCATCATCTTCAATTTGTGCACAAAGTACGCCTTCAGCATGTAAACCTATTAACGACGATATTTGCGTAACCACACCCTCAGAAAATTCATGTAAAGAGTGCTGTTCCAGTAAATTGGCGCCAGCGTTGATTATTTTTTGTAAGCCGCGACGGCTCTGGTTAATAGTACGAATTTGCTGATACGAACGTAAAGAAGCAATTATTGAGGTAACTAACTTACTGCGGGTTAATTCGGTTTTCGTTTTATAGTCATTAATATCATATTCTTTAATGACACTTTCTTCTGGCGCATAACCCGGTTGGCCGGTGCGTAGTACAATACGCAGCTCTTCCATACACAGCTCGTCACGGATCTGGCGTACTACCTTTAGCCCAGCATCATCAGACTCCATCACTACGTCTAGCAGCACCAAGGCAATTTGTGGGTTTACACGCAAAAACTCTATTGCGGTTTTACCAGAATAAGCATGATGAAATACCAACTGTCGTCCCATAACCACTAAATCGTTCAGCGCCAACTTAGTAACGGTGTGTATTTCTTCGTCATCATCAACGATCAACAGATGCCATTCACCCAACGTCTGCTCTATAGCTGACCCTGCGGGATCATCCTCTGCTAAAAACAGAAAATCTTCATCCGTATCCAATGATGCCATAACTCAACCTTAAATAATGATTCTCATTAAATATACATGCTTAGTTTGCATAAGGGTAAGTTATAACATATTTTATTTTGAGCAAGCCTTATAGTGTTACTTGCGACAAATTAGTGCAACAACACGACTATTCTCATTGCTGTCTAGTGGATAACATTGTAATGACCAAAATAAATACCCTAACTGGCCAACAGCGCTTACAGCAACTGGCTAAATCGCAGTTTGGTAGTGCGGTTATACCACCGGTAGAAGCCGCAGGGAAAAGCACCAACTCAGAGCAAGGGCAATTTAGCGATAAGCATCGTCAACTATCTGCGCGCTCTGGCGCGAGTGTGGCAACGGGATATGCGGGGTTAACGTTAACACAGCGCGCTGAACGGCGCATACAAATGCAGCTAGAACGGCAGCAACAAAATCTTGAGCGTATTATGGCGCTAGCGCTAGAGTACTGCCCGGAATATGTGTCAACACAGGATATTGACCCTGATTGGTTTCAGCAGTTTTGTGATCTAACACTAGATATTTCTAATTTTAGTATGCAACAGCTATGGGCCAAGATTTTGGCTGGCGAAATTGCCAGCCCAGGCAAGTTTTCATTAAAAACACTACATACGTTAAAACGTATGAGCTTTAAAGAAGCACTAGCACTGCAACAAGCGGCGAATTTGAGTTGCCGTACGCGGCAAGACCCCACCGCACGTATCTATTTTGGTTATAGCCACCGGCCGTCATTATGGCGGGTATTAACCGGCCGCAGCCGAGCCGTATTAAATCTTAATCAATTTGGTTTAAGCTACACACAAATACTAAGCCTAATTGATATAGGTTTGTTACACAGCTCTGAAATTGAAAGCGGCGAGTTGCCTATTGGCCAGGCTCTAAACTGGCAATACCAACATCTGAATATCATTGGTACCATCAGCAGTAAAAATGTGGTGCTACAATATTATAAATATACCGCCAGCGGCGCTGAGTTATTACCGCTATTAAGCACTCAGCCAAACCAGCAGTATTTAGATGCCCTTAAACAATTACTGGTCGGTATTGTTAGCTTTTCCGATTAAACACCAACGCAAGATTAAGTCTAGCTTTGTCGCTTCCAGTGGCTTAAAAATTACGTCATTCATACCCGCACTAACAAACGCATTTACTTCCTCTTCTAGCGCATGAGCGGTAAACGCCAGTATTGGCGTATGCAGATAGGCAGGTAGCTGGCGTAATTGCTTAGCGACCTCTGTTCCAGCAATATCAGGTAGTTGTATATCCAGTAGAATAGTATCAAAAGTATACTGTTGACATAGCTTTAGGGCGTCAATACCACAGCTAGCGGTATAAAGTTGTACTGGTTGGTCTTTTAACAATACTTGTACAAACGCAAGGTTAGTTGCATTGTCGTCGACTACTAACAAACTAGGATGACTTGGCGTTGTCGGCGCCGTTAAGCGCAGATCATCAAGACAAAATGGATTGGATCTTACTTCTAGCTGTAACGCCTCACGCCATACTGGCAATTGCGCGGCAGAGGCATAACAGAGTACACGGCCAGGTTGCCGACTAAGCCACTGCAACTGCTCTCGCCACTGCGACAACTCTGCAGGCTCCGGCAACATAATAACCGCAGTGTCATAAGAAAACTGCTTAGCCGCTCGTTCTAGCTCGGCTAAGTTAGTACATTGTGCCAACTGTTCGGCAAGCGGTGTTAAGCCTTCAGCTCGCTCTACAAGGCTGGCATGCTGCTGATCACATAGTAAGAGATGAGGCACTTTAGTTGGTACTAGTGCAACTGCGTCGGTTACAGGTAAAACTAGGGCAATTGTGCAACCTAGCCCTTCTAAAGACTGTATCGTCAAGCTTGCTTGTAATTGCCGCATTAATACGATCAGAATACCAACGTCACTCTCATGCCACTGCAATGAGCGGGTGTCATCACCAGCTAACAACTGCCGGATCCTTGATGAAATACCATCACCATTTCCGGTAATACTAAGATGTAAGGCAATATCAGACTGGCTAACCTTAAGCTGTACGCGCAAGGTTAGATCAGAAACAGACTTAGCTCTACTGGCTATTTGTGCCATAGTTACCAGCAACATTGCTAAGTGTGCAGATGAAAAACTAATTTCGTAGCTTAAATTATCAGCCGTTTCAAATAACTGAAGCTCTATCGCTTTACTACTACATAATTGCTGCAGTACAGAGCGCTGATCAGCAAGAAAGGTAGACAGTTTAAACTGCTGCGGTGGCTCTTTAGCAGTGCCAAGCTCTAGCTTTAGTAATCGTATTTGCGCTAACAGATGCTCGGTTAATTCGTTATCACTTAATTCGGCATGCTGCCGTATTTGCTGCAAGCTAAACAAACGGTTTTGTATCAACTGTTCAGACGACGAACACTGTAACTGCAATGCAGAATATTGCTGCTGAATTTGCTCACACTGCTGTTGCACTTGCTCAAGCTGCTGCTGCAATTGTTGGTTGGTTTGTTCCGCTGCTATGATTATTTCCGATTGATATTGGCTTAGCCGATTTAACGCTGGCTTTAAAATCACTAATTCCGGTACCAACTCTTCGTTAAGTTTAACATTAAGCTGGCCGTGGCATAGTTGATTTAGTTTGTGCACAATTAAACTAACATCGGTATGTTGACGCTGTGCCAATTGCATTAGATGCTTTTGCAGCATCATCAGCACGACGAGGCCGATTAAGCCCACAATACCAATGGGCGGCAACCAATCCCCAAGCCCAATTACTGGTTCAAATACCAGTAACAGATAATGCGGCTCTAAGTATGCGTTACTGCTTTTACTGCCATTGGTAACATCTTGAGTATTAAGTGGCTGTAGTGCTAATAGCTGATTGGCGTAAGACTGTATAGAAAATGAATGAACAGGTTGGCTATAAGTGAAATTTTTAACTACGCCAATGGCGTCTGTCGTGACAAGCACCTGATGTTGCTGATTATAAATAGCAATGGCATTTAAAGGCACGGCACTGGTATAACGTAGATTATTTAACTGCGCCTTTAATAGTTCGGTATCTTTTGTTTTTAGTAATGGTTGAATACTAGACTGCAACATTGCAGCCATCTGTTCAATTTGAATATGTTGTTGGGTTTCTGCTTCAAATTTAAACCACAGCCCAATAAATGATGCCATAGCAATAAGTGCAATTAACCATGGCAGCATTATCTGCCGAAAATAATTGGGCAAAATTAAACCTGAACCATTAAGGATGCGGTAACTATAAAGCTATTCGATTAGTGTAACAAGGTAACTATGCGGTAATAATATCAGGTGCGCTGCAGTGAGCCGCAACGCACCAGTAAATTAAAAATGAAACTCTACACCGACAAAAACACCAGTAAAATCGAGATCGGCATACAGATCATCGATATCATCAAGCCTTAAATTAACTGCTCGATAGCCTGCTTTTAAACGCATATCAACTGCTAAATTATCTAACAGCGCATAACCAATGCCTGCTTGTACATCATACAAGCGGCTACCGCTATAGGATACAAAACTACCTTGCGCAAACAGGTCAAGGCCAGTTAACGGCAAACCAACGTTAGCCGATGTGTAAAGCATAGGGATAATTTGTGATACATTTTGCACCCCAGCAAGGTTGCCTGCTGTTTGCGATACACCAACACTGCCCTTAATGTATTTGCCATTAACGCCAAAGTCTAAGCTAACCAGATCGTTATCAAGAATTTCATAATACAAAACATAATCAGTGTTAGTTAAATCAACCTGATTATTAACTTGGCTACCAGCAAGAAAGCCGCTATCAGCAAAACTAAAATTAGCATCAAGCGTGGTTACGCCACTGGCTTCCAGTTTATTATGCTGCAAGCGAATATTAGGTAATAAAGGAATAGGATGCTCTAGCGCAACATAAAATGACGTTTGCGTTTTATCATCAAACTTAAACTGCTGCATTGCGCCAGTATCGGCAAAGCTACCTTTGGTTGCTGCGTTCCAACCATCGGCACCTATATACAAACCAAGCAATGTATCGGCGCTAACCGCACTACTTAACAAGATACTGCTTAGCGACAATATTAATGCTGTTTTTTTCATACTGTGTTTTACCCTTGTGTTAATAATTCAGACAAATCGATAAGCGCCGCATTTGCCCGAGAAATATAATTCGCCATCACCAAACTGTGATTCGCCATTAAGCCAAAGCCACTACCATTAAGTATCATTGGGCTCCAAATAGTTTGTTGCGTAGCCTCAAGTTCACGAATAATTTGGCGTAAACTCACCATGGCATTTTTTCGTTGTAGTACATCCGCAAAATCAGTCTCAATGGCTTTTAAAAAATGTAATAACGCCCAACTTGCGCCTCGCGCTTCGTAAAACTCGTCATCTAGTTTCCACCAACTGGTTTTTACCATTGAACTGTCAGCTACATTAGTTGACTGGCGTGCTGAAGTTTCACCAGCTAAATCGGTGTTCACCCTGTCTTGACCAACACTGGCGCTTAAACGCTGAGAATAACTACCAAGACGTTTTTGTACCGCATTTAACCAATCGCGTAAATTATCGGCACGGGCATAAAATTGGCTGTCAGGTTTGGCAGGATCGGCCAATTCAGTGCGATACAAATACAGTTTAGCAATAGCTTTACGGTATTCAGACTCAGCACTGGGAATAGCCCAATTACGATGATCAATATTAAACATCGGTTGCGCCAGTTTTAAATGTACGTTTTCTGTAGATTGTGACTGCGAGCGGCTGAAGTCTTTACGTAATGCTAGCGCTAGGTCGCGCGACATTTCTAGCACGCCTAATTCCCATGCTGGCATATTATCTAAAAACACAAACGGCGGCATAATATCATTCGAGATATAACCACCGCGCTTATCTAATAAGGTTTCACTTACCCTTATCAACGCCGTTGTGGTGCTATAACCAATCATCGCGTCGTTGCCAAGTTGCTGTCGACTTTGTTTAATTTCATCAACCAGCATATCTGGCTCTTGGCTCACCCACCAACCCGTTATATAAAACAGCACCAACACTAGCGCGAGTAGCGCACCAATGATTTTTTTATTTAACATTTTATATCCTTTAACGTTTCGGCATTGCCACTACGGGCAATGACAGCGTTAACTGCTGGCCATTAGCAAACTGTAATACAACATCTATTGATTGACCAATGCTTAGGCTGCTAACCGGTTCAAATAACATTAAATGTAAACCACCGGGTGCAAGCGCAATGCTGTTTCCGGCTGTTATAACTATTTGCTCAACTTGTTCCATACGCATCATGCCGTCTTTATGGCTATGTTGATGCAACTCAGCGCGCGCAAACGCCGGTGTTGTTGCGCCAACGAGAACTTGGTCTTGGGCTGAACTATTATGCAGTGTAAAATATGCCGCAGTAACCGTGCGACCAGGCATTGGCAAACGCACTTGCCCACTATCGCCAGTTACAGCGCTCTCGGTTGTGGCAAATGCACTGGCACTTAAAAACAGCAAGGCAGTAAAAAATAATCGCATGTTATTTCCCCTTGAAAGTCACTGTCTTATATTACACCAGTTTCGCTAACCGCACAGCCTGTAACGTAAATCAATATTTGTAATACCGTTTAACGGTCTGGCAAAACAACCGCAGCAACCAAGTAGGCGACTATTATGGCGGTTGGAAATAGCAGCAACAATACAATAGCGAGTAACCGAATTAACCACCGCGGTTGTTGATAATAACCAGCAAAACCAGCGCATACTCCGGCAACTTTGCGATAGGCTCTTGCGCAGTACCAACGGTTAGTATCATAAGTTGCCATTTGTATAGTCTCCGGTTGTGTTGTCATAAGGTGTATTATTTTTTTTTGCTATCCACATCAATACAATGAATAGCGTAAAAGTGAGTAATTCAGTGCTTATCCAGCTCATTCCTTTTACTCCGTTAACGGTGCAAGCCACTGCCACAACAGCATCGCTGACAAAATACTTAGCGCAGGGCTTAAAAAAATCAGCAATAACCAGCTAGATGACACGAGCACGGTTTACTTAGCCGCGCGCTGCAATGGCTGGTCTGCTTTATAAGCCAGCATCTGACGCACTGCACTATCTGGTGTTTTAGCCAACCGGCTATTTAACTCGTTAGCTGTTTTTGTTAGCGCTAATTTAACATCTAGTAGCATGCTATGGCGCAGTTCGATAAGTTGCACGCTTGCCACTGAACGCATCTGTTCAGATAGTTCATTAGCCGATATTGCTGTGCTATAAATGCTTGCAGCGAAAGTAGTGGTAAGCAAAAGTGTAGTAAGTGCTTTCATTATTATGTCCTTAAAATAGTTAGCTCAATTTACTGCATTACACACTAGGTGTTTCAAGTGCTGTGCCAACCATGAAAAAACACGTAACTCATTGATTAAATTTAAAAACAAAAAAGGCGAGCCGTTTTGCATCGGCTCGCCTTTTATCTGAAAACTAAAATGTGGTTAAATTAGCTAACTAGGTAGTCAATTCCGCTACTGGAGTGATTTTTGCCAACGCCTGTAGCAATAACTCAGGTGTAGCCGTGCTTAAATGCCCCTGCTCGCTCAGCAAGCGTCGCCATTGTCGTGCACCTGGTAGTCCTTGAAATAAGCCCAGCATGTGCCGTGCAATGTGCCAAAAACGCGCGCCCTCGCACATTTGTTGCTCGATGTACGGCAACATCTCTAGCACCACCTGCTGCGGCGTTCGAACGGTGCCAGTAGCACCATAAATTAGCTCGTCCACCGCACTTAATAACATTGGATTGGTGTAGGCTTCGCGCCCCACCATTACACCATCTAAATGCAGCAACTGCTGCTGCACTTGCTCAAGCGTTTTAATACCGCCATTAATACTGATATTTAGCTGTGGAAACTCGCGCTTTAATTGATACACCCGCGCATAGTTTAACGGCGGAACTTCGCGATTCTCTTTGGGGCTCAAGCCCTTAAGCCACGCCTTGCGCGCATGCACAATAAATTGCTGGCAACCTGCTGCCGCTGTTGTAGCAACAAAATCTTGTAAGAACTGATAATCATCTGAGTCATCAATACCAATGCGGGTTTTCACGGTAATAGGAATGCTAACAACGTCTTGCATCGCTTTAACGCAATCAGCTACCAGTTGCGGTTGTGCCATTAAGCACGCGCCAAACATGCCGTTTTGCACCCGGTCTGACGGGCAACCAACGTTAATATTTACCGCATCATAGCCGCGCTGCTCAGCCAACTTAGCACAATGCGCCATATCAGCTGGGTTAGACCCACCCAATTGCAACACCACCGGGTGCTCTTGGGTATTAAACGCTAAATAATCCCCACTGCCATGAATAATAGCCCCAGTAGTAACCATCTCGGTATAAAGCACCGCATGCTGAGTTAACAACCGGTGAAAATAACGGCAATGCCGATCAGTCCAATCCAGCATGGGCGCAATAGAAAACTTATGATCAGTTTGTACTAAAGAGGTCATTAATTACTTCATATCAGGCAGGTTGCGGCCGTAAAACACTTCGCGCATTTCACGAAATACCTTTTTGCTAATGGTTTTTTGCTCTTCTGCTGTCATAGAGTCGGTGCCCATACCAAACAAATAATTGTTTAGGTCGGCTTCTTTTAACATCATTTTGGTATGAAACAGATTATCTTGGTAAACGTTTACGTCGATCATCTGGAAAGCACGCTTGGTATCTTCATCCATAAAATTTTGAATTGATGAAATAGGATGGTCAATGTAGTGCTTGGTACCACTGATATCACGGGTAAAACCGCGTACACGATAATCAATAGTCACAATGTCAGATTCAAAACTGTGAATTAAAAAATTCAGCGCTTTTAACGGCGAGATAATACCGCAGGTAGACACTTCGATATCGGCACGAAAGGTACAAATACCGTCATGCGGATGCACTTCTGGGTAGGTATGTACACAGATATGGCTTTTATCTAAATGCGCTACTACAGCGTCAGGGCGCGGGCCTGGGTTTTCTGAGTTATCAGGGTCGACCAGTATTGGCTCTTCACTTACTAATATAGTTACGCTGGCGCCTTGCGGATCATAATCTTGGCGTGCAACGTTTAAAATATTGGCGCCAATAATATCAGTAACTTCGGTTAAGATATCGGTAAGGCGATCCGCATTATACTGCTCATCAATATATTCAATATATTCTTGCCGGTGCTGCTCGGTTTTAGCATAGCAAATGTCATAAAGACTGAAACTCAGGCTTTTGGTCAGGTTATTAAACCCGTGTAGTTTCAATTTTTCAAAAGGCTTTACCACTTAACACGCTCTCCGCTAAAAACCGCTCACCGGTTATAAATTAAATTACTCTGGTTTATTCTGCTGTTGGCTTTAAATCTGAAGCCTTAACACTAAAGGAATGCGTTACTGCAACACTACCCGATAGCATTATTGATACTGAACAATATTTATCAGCTGACAACTGCACTGCTCGTTCAACCTGCTTTTCACTTAGGTTAAAACCGGTTACTTCAAAATGCAGATGTATTTTGGTAAACACTTTAGGAATAGTTTCAGCGCGCTCTGCGCTTAGCTTTACTTCGCAGTCTACGACTTGCTGACGGGCTTTTTGCAAAATACTAACGACGTCAACCGAGGAGCATGCTCCCGCGGCCATTAATACCATTTCCATAGGGCTGGGCGCGCAACTATCACTACTATTGCCATCAAAGACTACAGCATGACCACTGCCAGAACGACCAATAAAGGTGTTGTTATCTTGCCACTTGACGCTTGCTTCCATTACCGCCCCCTATTTCTAAAAATAAAGAGACTATTCTACGGAAAAGCAGCGAGGGTATCTAGCCTATTTGTTATCAGGGTGGGAGCTAATCGAGTAAATCGGCAATAGCATTGTCGAATAAATTTTTGATTAGTAACGAAACTTCATTAATAAGTTCAGCTTGTTGGTTAGTGGCGTTTTTTTCTAACACGCTAGCGAGCACTTCCTGAAAGTCATACATGATGCCATCAACTTCACGAATAATCATACTGCGGTGATTTATTTCTAGCTCGGTGTGCTGAGTACAAAGTGCGATGATTTGCTCAGCAATAGACTCTTCAAGCAGTTCGCCAATGGTTTTCTTGCCCTCGCCATTACCCGTTGCTTCAAACAAGGATAAATGCTCAGTCAAAAACTGGATCAAGTGTTCGTATCCTGGTTTGTCTGTGACCATAACTTGCTTACACCCGATCTGCGGTAAGAAACACCAATAAGTTATCGTTATTTAAGCAAAATAACACAAATAAAACAAATCGGGGCGTAGGCCCCGATAAGATTTATTTTTTATTCGCTTAGAACGTTAAACCTGGTGACAGCTGTTCAGGCATCACCACTTGCTCTAGTTCAACCGATGCCACTGGATACGCGCAATAGTCAGCAGCATAATAAGCGCTGGCTCTGTGGTTACCACTTGCGCCGATACCACCAAAAGGTGCGGCAGAACTAGCGCCAGTTATTGGCCGGTTCCAGTTAACTATACCAGCGCGGATACGACGGAAGAAATGCTGATATAACTCAGCGCTGTCGCTTAACAGGCCTGCCGATAAACCAAATCGAGTACGGTTGGCACTATCAATTGCTTGGTCAAAATCAGTAAAACGGAATACTTTTAACAGCGGGCCGAAATGCTCATCGTCTGGAAAATCAGTTACGTTAGAGCATTCAATAATACCCGGTGTAACCAATGCTGTGCTTTCATCTAAATGACGCATTTCTAAAAGTACCTTGCCACCTAGCTCAACCAGCTGTTGTTGCACCGCCAGCATGCCCTTGGCTGCAGCAACCGAAATCATTGAGCCCATAAAAGGCTGTGCTGCTGCATCATAAATACCCACGGTAATGTTTCGGCTTACCTCTAACAGGCGCGCTAAAATCGCGTCACCTTGGGCGCCAACCGGTAAATATAATTTACGGGCACAAGTACAGCGTTGACCAGAAGAGATAAACGCTGATTGCACAATATCGTGCACTGCGGCATCAATGTTACTAACGTCTTGCACAATCAGCGGATTGTTACCGCCCATTTCTAAGGCTAAAATTTTATCTGGACGGCCAGCAAATTGCTGGTGTAAATAATGGCCAGTGCGCGAGCTACCGGTAAAGAAAATACCATCAACGCCATCATGGCCTGCAATGGCTTTGCCGGTGTCTACTTCACCTTGTAATAAATTTAATACGCCTGCTGGAATGCCGGCCTGCTGCCATAGCTTCATGGTGTCTTCCGCTACCTTTGGCGTTAATTCTGATGGCTTAAACAACACCGCATTTCCTGCCAATAACGCTGGAACAATGTGCCCATTGGGTAAATGACCTGGGAAATTATAAGGGCCAAATACAGCAACTACGCCATGAGGTTTGTGACGAATAAAGGCTTTACCCTGTGG
The DNA here is from genome assembly GCF_004345025.1 of Rheinheimera sp. D18. GTDB lineage: Bacteria > Pseudomonadota > Gammaproteobacteria > Enterobacterales > Alteromonadaceae > Alishewanella > Alishewanella metallidurans. The sequence continues at coordinate 2,509,066 of NZ_CP037745.1, forward strand.
CATGGGATTTTCTTTGCTACCGGTACGTTCTTGGTAAGCGCGTACTGAAATATCAATTTTACCAATCATTGCGCCAATTTCGGTACGCGCTTCCCACAGGGCTTTACCTGTTTCTTGCGCTACTGATAACGCCATAGCTTCTTTATTTTCTGTTAGCAATTCAGCAAATTTTTTGACTATGGCAACACGCTGTTCAAAACTTAAACCGGCCCAGTGATATTGCGCTTGGCGAGCACTTTGTACCGCCATATCGACCTGATTGGCAGTGGCCGCATGACCCTGCCAAATTTGCACGTTTTTTGCCGGATCTAGTGAGTTAAATACACTGCCTTCACCTTGCAACCATTGGCCGTTAATAAATTGTTCCGCGTGTTTCATTAAATACCTCTGTTAAATTCAGCTTGCCGTTTAAATACGGGTTACTCTTACCCAGTCACCTGCAGCCACTTGCAATGCCTCAGCTACCGCAGCGGGTATAACAACCTGTTCGCTATATTCATTTATATCTAACGCTAACCAGGTAGCACGATAATCTGCCAACTTAGTGTTACTAATTAAAAAGGGTTGGCCTTGCGTAACTGTGCCTATTTGCACTTGTAAACGCTGGCTATTACGCACTGAGCGAATATGCTCTACCCGAGCTTCAACCGTAGGGCCAGCATCAAAAATATCGACATAGCCCCGATTAGAAAAACCTTCCGAGCGTAACAGCGCAAGCGCAGGTTTAGTTTGTTCGTGCACTTCACCAATTACCGCCTGAGCTTTCTTGCTGAGCAAGCTAACATAAATAGGATATTTCGGCATCAGTTCAGCGATAAACACCTTCTGGCCAATGCCGGTTAGATAATCTGCTGTAGGGAAATCAACACTAAAAAAATGTTCTTGCAACCACTGCCAAAACGGTGAGCTACCATCACTTTCAGATACACCGCGCATTTCGGCAATAACCCGATCAGCAAAACGTGATGAAAACTCAGCTAAAAATAAAAATCGCATCTTTGATAATAACCGACCGTTATTTTTCTCACGGCGGTTTTCTCGTAAAAACAATGTACACAACTCACTGACACCAGTGTAGTCATTGCACAAGGTTAATATGTCTACGGTTTTATATACACCCAGCGAGCGCGAACTATGTACCACCTTACCTAAATGGTAATGGTAAAACGCATCTTCAAGCCCTACTGCGGCTTCTATTGCGCTGGTACCACAAATTTCACCAGTGGTGGTATCTTCTAATACAAAGAGATAGCCTTCATCACCTGGCTGGCTAACGACCTTGCTGAATGACTGTTCCGAGCGGGTGATCTTGCGCATCAATAGCTCGTCATTTACCGGTAGTGAAGTAAAACCATGCCCCGATTCCACCGCAATACCATATAAGGCGGGGTAATCATCTGCACGGATTGGGCGAATCACCATCATCGTCGCTTACTCCAATTTTGCTTTATTGTTTGGGGCAAAATTACCCCATGGCTTCATGTTATACAGTGTTTATTGCTGCTTAAATTTATGACGAAAATTAAAGGTTATACGCCAATAACCTGCTTTACTGCCTGCTCAAAACGCTGCATACCGGCGGTAATCTCATCTGGGGTAATAACCAATGAGGGCGCAAAGCGCACCACATCAACCCCGGCTACTAGCGCCATTAAACCCTGCTCAGCCGAGGCTAAGAAAAACTCACGAGCACGGCCCTTATATTGATTATTTAACACCGCACCGAGTAACATGCCTTGGCCACGAATTTCGCTAAACACCTGGTACTTTTCATTAATTGCCTTAAGTTGCTGGCGAAATAACTGCTCATTGCTTAATACTTGTGCCATAACATTAGGCTGGTTAACCGTGTCTAAAACTGCCTCAGCCACCGCACAGGCTAGCGGGTTGCCACCATAAGTACTGCCGTGTGTGCCCACTTTTAAATGGCTGGCAATATCTGTGGTGGTTAGCATAGCACCAATAGGAAAACCGCCCCCTAACGATTTAGCCGTAGTAAGAATATCCGGGGTTACACCGTAATGCATATAGGCGTAAAGCTTACCAGTGCGGCCTACGCCTGTTTGCACTTCGTCCATAATAAGTAGGGCATTATGTTGATTACACAGCTCACGCACACCTTGCATAAACTCGGTTGTGGCCGGAATAATACCACCCTCGCCTTGTATCGGTTCTAAAACTACCGCACAGGTATGCTCAGATATTAATGCTTTAACACTAGCTAAATTGTTAAACTCAGCATGTAAAACTGCGCCTGGTTTAGGGCCAAAACCATCAGAATAAGCAGCTTGGCCACCTACTGTAACAGTAAAAAAAGTACGGCCGTGAAAGCTTTTACTAAAAGAAATAATCTGATCTTTTTCTGCACCAAATTTATCTAGTGCCCAGCGTCTGGCTAGCTTGAACGCGGCCTCGTTAGCTTCCGCGCCTGAATTAGCAAAATACACTTTTTCGGCAAAGGTGGCGTCAACCAATTTTTTTGCTAAGCGCAGTGCAGGCTCGTTGGTCATTACGTTACTTAAATGCCAAAGCTGTTCAGCTTGCTGCTGTATTGCCTTAACCAAAGCCGGGTGACAATGCCCCAAACTGCTAACCGCAATACCCCCAGCAAAGTCGATATATTCGCGGCCTTGTTGATCCCACACCCGAGAGCTTTTGCCCTTTACCGGTATAATGCCTGCTGGCGCATAGTTAGGTACCATAACGTCATCAAACAATTCGCGAGTTACCTGAAGCGGGGTGGTCATACGAGGATCCTTTGTTATCTAGTTATTGCTTTATTATCAGGCATTATTACAGATCCAACTAAGGCTGTCTTGCCTGCGGCAAGACCGTAAATATAGAAATGACAGGGGTTACGGATAGATTTGCATACTTACTGAATAAGTAAGCAGGTATAGATAGGCTATTTAGAGCGAGCTGCATTTACTTGCCTAAGGCTACTACAGGTATTTGCATGAATACCGGCTTAAAACCTGATGTTTTATAAAAAGTGCATGATTATGGCGTGATATTTTTTTAAATATCGATGCCAAAACGCCTTAAATTGGTTTGCTTTAGTAAACTAAAGCTCTCATTAGTTAATTGAACACTGTTAAACCACTGTTTGCTTTCATCATCGCTGATCTTATTTTGCTGCTTTAACGCCTGCCATTGCACAAAAGTTTGTGCTTGTTGCAGCAAACGAGTTAACGGGCTACTACCGTTATAACCAACCCCTTCAGCAAGCTGATCAAGCGTTTGACACAATGGTAAGGTTTGCAGCTGCCAACGTGACGTAATATCAGCACTAAGCACGACCGCGAACTCTTGCATACTTTCGCATAAAAAGCTGGCATCAGGCTCTAACACATCCAATGCATCTGTCAATTGCACATCGCGACTGGTGCGGGCTTGTAACAATTGGTTTTGTCTTACTTGTTGGTAAGTCCGTAGATAGTTTCTTGTCACCACAGCGTGGCCTAAGGTATGAAATAAGCCAACACAAAATGCATTATAAGGATGCTCTGCGCTATTTTCAGCTAGGCGTTTAGCTGCAATAGCTACGGCTAGAGAGTAATCCCACAGTTTATTTTTTAACAACGTAAAAGGGTCGGTTGAATGTGGCATCATGCGCCGCATGGCGTATACCGGCACAATCAACTGTAAACTTTCTACACCCAAAAAGCGCACTGCGATTTTAATATCTTTTACGATGGCACCTGACGATGTGCGACCACGATACTGTGATTGATTAACTAACTTTAGCAAGTCTTCGCATAGCCAAGTTACGCAAGAAATCAGCGGGTCTAGCTTATTAACGGTAATAGCTCGTGTGCTTAAGGCATCAAGTAGTTGATAAAACTCGGCGGTTGGGTCGAACAAGGACGCTGTTACATGATCAATATTATGTAGTTTTCGTACTAATTCATCGGCAACTTCTTCGTGTAAATTTGCCTGAGCAAACTCGGTAAACTGCGCCTTTGCTTTTACACCCGCCATACGCAACTGCTCAGCTTTAGCTTCAATGGCAAGCAAAGTTCGCTCGCCAGCGGCTTGTCCGGCGCGAACTTGATACCCCAACCTTTGGCTATCGGGGTTAACACCCACTAGCTGATCGAAAAACCGTTGGTTTAGGTTGTCGGTTACGTTCGGCCCAGAGTTTATCACGTTTAGTCGTTATCCTTGTGCGGCATATAAATTACTACTTATACCCTAGACTGTAAAAAATTCGCCAATAAGTCTTTACCTTGCTGGCTTAAAATAGCTTCAGGATGAAATTGTACACCGTGAATACCTAAACTAGAGTGAGCTAAACCCATCACCTCGTTTAGGCTATTATCGGCATTGGTTGTCCATGCAGTAAGTTCTAATTCAGTTGGTATCGAGTCTAGTTGCACCACCAGCGAATGATAGCGCGTAACATCTAACGGGTTAGATAAGCCGTTAAATACCGATTTGTTATTGTGTGTTACTAAGCTATTTTTACCGTGCATCACCTGGCGCGCCCGCACTACTTTTGCGCCAAATACTTGAGCAATAGCTTGATGACCAAGGCATACACCCAATATCGGTAATTTGCCCGCGAACGCTTCAATAGCCTGTAAAGAAATGCCCGCTTCGTCAGGCGTTTTTGGCCCTGGTGAAATAACTAAAAACTCTGGTGCAAGCTGCGCAATTTGCGTCAAGCTAATATCGTCATTACGTCGCACCATGACCTGCTGCCCTAACGCAGCAAAATACTGCATTAGGTTATAGGTAAAAGAGTCGTAGTTATCTATCAACAGCAACATAGCAAGTTTAGCCTGATAATTTAAGGGGCAACAAAACCTACCGCGTCATTTACACGTGCCAGCGTAACTGCTGCTCGCTCTCGGGCTTTTTCTGCACCTGCACGCATTACGGCATTTAACGTAACTTGATCAGCACGTAATTCAGCAAAGGTTTTTTGTACCGGCTCAAGCAAGCTAATTACTGCATCAGCCACATCACCTTTTAAATGACCGTACATTTTACCTTCATATTCGCGCTCAAGTGCAGTAATGGCTTTGCCAGTTACACCACTTAAAATGCTCAATAAATTTGCTACACCGGGCTTAGCATCAATATCAAAATAAACCCGTGGCGGATCTTCAGAGTCGGTGATCGCTTTTTTGAATTTTTTGCTTATCATTTTAGGATCTTCAAGCAAGCCAACGAAATTCCATGGATTTTCATCTGACTTTGACATCTTTTTGGTTGGTTCTTGTAAACTCATCACCCGTGCGGCAACCGGCGGCATAAAGGGTTCTGGCACGGTAAAAATATCGCCATGCAAGGCATTAAACCGCAAAGCGACATCACGCGCTAATTCAAGGTGCTGTTTTTGATCATGGCCAACCGGAATTTGATTGGCTTGATACAATAAAATATCAGCCGCCATTAATACCGGATAAGTAAACAAACCGGCGTTCACATTCTGGGTATGCCGTTCTGATTTATCTTTAAACTGCGTCATGCGGCTTAATTCACCAAACTGGGTATAGCAGTTTAATACCCAGGCTAATTGGCTGTGTTCAGGCACGTGCGATTGCATAAATACTGACGAGCGCTTTGGATCGATACCACAGGCTAAATACAACGCTAGGCTATCTAACGATGCCGCGCGCAAGGCTGCCGGCTCTTGTCGTACCGTTATTGCGTGTAAATCAACGATGCAGTACAAACAATTATAATCATCCTGCATTTTGTCCCACTGGCGAAGCGCACCAAGATAATTACCAATGGTAAGTTGCCCAGAAGGCTGTGCACCGCTAAGCACAATTGGCTTACTGCTCATAGTTCAATCCATTTAAATATCGTGCTGCTAACAGGTTTTCAGCACTTACAAAATTAATGTGCTGCATTATAACTAAAGCAGTTATTTGCAACAGCAAAAAAGCCTAGTTAGTTGCTACTTTTGCCAGTCGTTGCCGCATCTGAGTTATCACCTGCGCATAATCTGGGGCATTAAAAATTGCCGAACCAGCGACAAACATATCGGCTCCGGCGGCGGCAATATCTGCAATATTATCGACATTAACTCCACCGTCTATTTCTAAACGAATTGCTAAGCTGCTTTGGTCGATAATACGCCGTGCTGCAGCAAGCTTATCTAACGTTGCCGGAATAAACTTTTGCCCGCCAAAACCCGGGTTTACTGACATTAGTAAAACAACATCAACTTTATCTAACACATAATCGAGATAACTTAATGGCGTAGCAGGGTTAAACACTAAGCCTGCTTGACAGCCGTGCTGTTTAATCAGTTGCAAGGTGCGATCAACATGCCGAGACGCTTCTGGATGAAACGTAATGATACTAGCACCTGCAGAGGCAAACTGTGGCACTAAGGCATCAACCGGTTCTACCATTAAATGTACGTCGATCGGTGCGGTGATACCATAATTTCTCAATGCTTGACACACCATTGGCCCCATCGTCAAATTAGGTACATAGTGATTGTCCATTACATCAAAATGCACTACATCTGCGCCGGCATTAAGTACTGCGGCAACATCGTCACCTAGCCGAGCAAAATCTGCTGATAGTATTGAAGGGGCAATCAAATAAGGTTGCATAATATGATTCCAAAGATAAGTAGAATGCTGATGTTACTGAATTTGAGTAAAAAAAGCACGACAAGTGGCAATAGAATAATATCGCAACACCAACGCCAGATGGCGAAGAAACAATCAGCTTGAATCAATAGTTCAATTGTTTTATTATCTAGCCAATATAAAGTTAAACGGATCTAACATGAAATTTACAAAGCCATTAAAAGCGGCACTAATTTCAACTGGCATTATTGCCGGTACTGTTGGTCTTATGTTACCTGCCGTGCATACCAACAATAAATGCCAAACTATTGCAGATGTAAGCACCGCACCTCAATGCGTTAATGCTAACCAGCAAAGTTGGTTTAGTTGGTTTCAGGGAAAAAGTCGCTCTACGCAGTTCCATTTTGTTGATTTACTAGAGCTGCTCACTAGATTATCTCCCGCTAAGGCAAATTAATGCCAGAGCAAAAAACCAAGTTTAGGCAAGTTATTAAAGCCGTATTTGGTGCCATGATTGGTGTGCAATCGGAACAACAACGTCAACAAGATTTCTCCGCTAGCGGGCCATTGCCCTACATTGTGGTCGGTATTCTATTTACCCTACTTTTTGTCGCAATACTGCTAGCTTTGGTGTCATGGGCACTAGCATAGCTTGATACACGGCAAATAATTCCGCCACCTTACCCCTGCTCGCACCTTTTTGGCTAATCGAACGATTAACTTGCAAGCTATGTAACACCGCTTGCTGATAAATTTTCCGGGTCCAAGTGGTGTCATGGTTACTTATTACTACCGCTACGCCGCGCTGTTGCGCTTGCTCAGCTAAATTAGCTAGCTGCGCTTGGTCATCTAAGTCAAAGCCTTGGCGCGCATAGCTGGTAAAGCTAGCGGTCTTACTTAAGGGCACATAAGGCGGATCGCAATAAATTACATCACCGGTTTTAGCTTGCTGCATTATTTGCTCGTAGCCGGTGCAGCTAAACTCTGCTTTTTGTGCTTTTTCAGCAAAAAAATACAACTCTGCTTCAGGAAAGTACGGCTTTTTATAACTGCCAAATGGCACGTTAAATTTACCCGATAGATTATAGCGACATAGGCCGTTGTATCCGTGCCGATTCAAATACAGAAATAATAGTGCTCGCTCATAACTATCACTGCTCTGGTTAAATTGCAGCCGGAATTGCAAGTAGGCATCACGCTGGTTAGTTTGCGGCGTAAATAAATTTCTGGCATCGGCAATAACGCTTTCATACTGCGTTTTTAGTAGTTGATATAACCCGATTAAATCAGCGTTAATATCATTTAGTTGGTAGCGTGAATAATCTGTATTTAAAAAAACTGAGCCGGCACCAACGAACGGCTCTATTAGCAAGTCACTAGCCGGTAAATGGCCAGATAGTGCAGGGATGAGATTATATTTTCCGCCAGCCCATTTTAAAAAAGCGCGACTTTTTTGCTTAGCAGCCATATTTAATGCTTAATCCTGCGCACTATACTGTCGTGCTTTTATCTCGGTTTGTACCGATTGTAATACTTTAACGAACGGACCGGTGGCGCGCAGTGCCTCAGGTAGCTGCTTCAGTTGCACTTTAACCGATGCAGCATCTGCAAAGGGTGCCAATAATATCACCAACTGCATTTTACCCTGCCAGTTACGTTGATAACTTAATGTGGTTAATTGCGGATAGGTTTTCTTAAAGCGTTGCAGGGCTGCGGCACTAGATAGCACGGCTAACTGCACCGCTAGCTGATTTTTTGGCATTTTCAGCAGCAGAGCTTCATCATAAGCATATACTGGCTCTGCACTAGTATTCTCAACTACAGGCGTATCAACAGCTTGTACCGGCGCAACTTCTGGCTTTACGCTAGCGCCAGCGTCCAGTTTAGCGTCAGCAACCGGTTTTGCTTCAGCAATGCTTGATGTATTGCTTTTTGTTGCTTCAGCTAGTTCAGTTTGGACTGGCTCGCTAACATCTAAGCCTAGTGGTTGCTGCTCATTTTTACTAAGTTCGGCTTCGGTGTTCACAGCTGGTGGCGTTTCAGTCACTACAGGCACAGGTTTAGCTTCAAAATCGCGCGCCACAGGATAACGGATCTCTTGTACGGGCTTTTCGGCCTTTGGCCAGAATATATATAACAAAATAACCAGTAGCACGGCTGCAATAGCAATATAAAGCGGCGTTTTATTAACTAATGCGGTTGTGTTATCTGCTACTACGCGCTCGTTATAGCTTTGGCGAACCGGCAACAATAGTAAGTGCATATTGCCGTTTGCGTTGGCTAACCGCTCTGCCAGCTCGATACTATTTAACTCTTCATGCGATAACAGTTGCTGTGCATCTGCGCTAGAAATACGGTTTATTGTTAAGGTTAATGCCGCGTTGTCTTGGGTATCTGCAGAAAAACAAAACTGCAGGCATGGCAGCAAGCTAATTTGCTGCAGTAGCTCGGCGGAGTATCGTTCAGCGTCATCAATAATAACCAGTAATGGCTGCTGCTGGTACGCGGCTAATACTTGTTCAACCAATGCTGAATTAGGATCAGCGGGTAAATTAAACCATTGCTGCATCAGCTGGGCATGAACCTGGCTTTCTTCAACTGTCGAATTTAACAGCGCGATATTGTGCTGTTCAGAAAAGAGCTCAGCAATATTCATGGCTAAAGTTGACTTGCCACTGCCATCAGCTCCAACAATATAAATATGTTTATTGTCATTAAAGGCTAATTGCAGTAGTAACCGTTCCATCCATTCTTGCTGTGACGGTAACAAATACGTAAGTTCAGGTAAACGTCGCTGTAAATTAGTAATGTCCATTGGTAAATACCTCTGTCAATTCTGCTTCGATAACATCGTCAACTACAGCGACTTGACCAAATGTCGTTGGCAAGACAAAACGGATACAGCCGTTGCGTACTTTTTTGTCTCGTTTCATAAAGGGAATAAAATCGGCTATTTTCATTGCCGTAGGCGGCTGTGTTGGCAAATTGAATGCTTGCAACAAGCTAATAATACGGTGCAACTGCTCGGCGGTTAAACTACCACGAGCTTGTGCTAATTGAGATGCCATAACCATACCTACGGCTACCGCCTCGCCATGTAACCAGCGGCCATAACCCAGCCACGCTTCTATGGCATGACCGAAGGTATGACCAAAATTGAGTAGCGCCCGCTCACCTTGCTCGGTTTCATCACGACTGACAATATCAGCCTTCATCTGGCAACAATGCGCAATCATTTTCGCCAAGATAGCCGGCTCAAGTTGTTTTATCTGGCGTTGATACTGCACCAGCCAATGGAAAAAATCTATATCGCTAATTAAGGCATACTTAATGACTTCGGCCATACCAGCTGAAAATTCTCGTGCGGGTAAACTAGACAGAACCGAAGTGTTAATTAATACCTGCTCGGGTTGGTTAAACACGCCAATCATGTTTTTACCCAGCGAATGATTAACCGCAGTTTTACCACCCACTGAAGAGTCTACTTGCGATAATAATGTTGTAGGTACTTGTATAAATGCGACACCACGCTGATAACACGCCGCAACGAAACCCGTAAGATCACCAATAACGCCGCCACCCAAAGCTACCAGTAATACATCTCTAGATACATGCTGCTGCAGTAAGAACGTCAGTACCTGTTCAAACGAGCTTAGCGTTTTGTACTCTTCACCATCGGGCACTAAGAAATGCTGTACGTTTGCCGCCGGAAACAGTGGCTGTATTGCGGCTAAATATAGTGACGCTACAGTGGAATTTGAAATAACCACAACTTGCTGTCTTGCCGCCAACGACGGCGCAAGATTAGCAAAGTTGTTATCAATAGAAATGGTGTAGCTGCGTTCGCCAAGTTGTACGTCAACTTTTTGCATCAGCAGCTCCCAATTAGAATTAAATTAAAAACCTACTTGGTCAATAATTTGGCTTGCCACAGCACGAGCACTTTGCTCATCTGTGCGTACCGTAAAGTCGGCTATCTCAGCATAAAGTGGATTACGCTCAGCCGCCAATCTTTCTAGTACTTCTTTTGGCGCTTCTTCCGTTTGCAATAACGGCCTACGCTTGTCACGCTGGGTGCGAGCAACCTGTTTCTCTATTGGTGTCTCCAAATACACAACGATACCACGGGCGGATAAACGATTACGGGTTTCTTTACTCAGCACAGAACCACCTCCGGTAGCCAGCACTATACCCTGTAATTCGGTTAGATCCTGAATGACATTTTCTTCACGTACACGGAAGCCTTCTTCACCTTCTAGATCAAATACCCAAGCAATATCTGCACCGGTACGGCGCTCTATTTCTTGGTCTGAATCGTAGAACTCAAGGTGAAGCATGTCTGCGAGATGTCGTCCAATTGTGCTTTTACCTGCACCCATTGGACCAACGAGGAAGATATTACGTTTTTCTGCCATTACTAATCAGCTAACTCAGTGAAAAGTTGAATTCAAGGACCAAAAGGCTCCCACGAAAATTTGAAGCGCTGAATTATGTCAGGAATAGCCTTTTGTTAGCAAGCTAATTCTGAAACAGCGCACCGCCGCGATTATCGCGGCGGTGGTCTTTAGCGGTTAAAGGCCATCAGTTATGATCTTCGGTGTTACGAAAATCAGTAGCTCATTTTTCTCATTTATCTCGCGTTTTGATCTAAACAACGCGCCAACAAATGGGATATCACCAAACAAGGGAACCTTGCTTACTGTTGATAAAATCTGTTGCTGATAGATACCACCTAACACAATAGTTTCGCCATTATCTACCAATACTTGGGTTTGTATTTGTTGCGTATCTATCGCCGTTGCTGGGCCTGTTGGCGTTTGCACTGTCTCACCACGCGTGTTCTGCGTAATAATGAGATCTAAGATAATTTTATTATCCGGCGTTATTTGTGGTGTAACCGTTAAGCTTAATACTGCCTTTTTAAACTCAACGGTTGTTGCACCACTTGATGAAGCTTGCACATAAGGTATTTCAACACCTTGCTCGATACGTGCTTCTTTTTGGTTCGCCGTAGTAATACGTGGGCTAGCAATAATTTCGCCTTTATTTTCTTGCTCAAGTGCTGAAAGCTCTAAATCTAGCAAGGTGCCGTCGGCTAAACGGGCAATATGAAACGCAATACTACCGGCAGGGTTTGCCGCAGGTAAGTTCACGTTCCAACGGTTGTCTAACGATGGCATGGTGCCATTAGCAATACTATTGGCGCCTTGTGCGTTGCCCGAAACACCTTTATTGCTGCCACTGCTGCTTTGCTGGTCACTAAAGCCCCAACGAATACCTAGCTCATCCGAAACACTGTCACGTACGGTAACCATGCGCGACTCTATCAGCACTTGACGCACTGGAACGTCTAAACGCTCAATTAGTTTACGCACACTTTCAATATTAAGCGCCGTATCTTTAATTAAGATGGTGTTGGTACGGTCATCAACGTTAACTGAGCCTCTTGAAGACAACATGGTTGCGTCTTTATTGCTAAGCAGCTTAGCGATATCAGCAGCTTTGGCATAGTTTACCGTTAAGAAGTCGGAGTACAGAGGTTCTAAATCGGCTACAGTTTGCTTGGCTTCAAGCTCCCTGGCCTCACGCGCAGACAGCTCGTCTGTTGGCGCAACCATCAGAATATTACCTTCCATACGTTTATCTAAACCTTTTACGCGCAGCACGATGTCAAGTGCTTGGTCCCAAGGTGTACCGTCTAAACGTAAAGTAATATTACCGGTTACTGAATCACTAGTTACCAAGTTAAAACCGTTATAATCCGCAATAATTTGTAACACGGTACGTACAGAAATATCTTGGAAGTTTAATGATATAGCACGGCCTTTATATTCTTTGCCGCCACCTAAAATACTACGATTGGTGGTATCGCGTTCAACGTTTAACGTAAAAATGTTATCTATTTGCGAATAAGTAAAGGTAAACTCCGAGGTGGTATCTATAACTAAACGTGATGAAGCACCTTCTTTAAAGGTTTCAATGCCTTTAACAATGGTACCAAAATCAACCACATCTAACTGATACAGTAAATCGTCTAGAATATCGGTATTGTGAAACTCAACCTCCAATTTACCTAAGCGTTCGCGCACATCCACTGCTGCGGTGTTATCGCGTAAAAACACCAGCACCCTGCCTTCACCCTTATCACCACGACGGAAATCAATCGCGTTAATACGGTTTATATAAGTAGGTTTAACGTCAGCGGCTTGGCCAATTGAGTCAGACGTTGGGTTATCCGATATATGAATATAGAATACGTTACCCTTAACACGAGTACGGTATATTTTCAGGTAATCTAAATAGATAACTGTTTTAAAACCTTCGCCTTCAAATTCTGAGACAACGCGCTTTACGCCAGACTTGTCTATCATTACTTCTTTAAGCTTTTCTTCGTAGTCTGAATCGTTAAAAAACAATTCTATACGCGCAGGCTCATTAAATACCTGAATGCTCGGGTCTGCATACAGTTCTTCATCGAAAATAAATTCGATTTCTGTTTCACCGGTTAGTAGCGGGTTATATTTAATATCATATAGTAGTGGTACCGCCGAAGCAGGTAATGAAATTAACATTAAGGTTGCAAAACACAGTAACGTGCACTGAAGTGCGCCAGACATTTTTTTAATTATTTTATCCATGATTTACTCGCATACCTATCAATTACTTGCCGCTGACGACGCGTCGGCCATCTGCAACATGGTCGTCCGTTCTTTCCAGCAACCGGCGCCATCGGGGATTAACTCAAGCAACTCAATATGAGTCGGTTCAACGTTAATTACTCGACCATGAAATAAGCCAATATAATTATTAAGCGTTACCCTGTGTAACGTCTTATCTGATGCCTCAACTAAAGCCCAGATCTTGCCAACATCACCAAGAGTACCACGCATCTTTAAGTTATCGACGGCGTATTTCTCTAATGGCTCTTTTCTGCGTCGAGGATCAGGATGTAAGCAATCCTGAACTTGTAAAAACTTATCCTGGATTGCCTCAGGCCGTGGTGCTGAAAACGGGCTGCGCGCATTCTGCGAGCGATACGGGATATGCTGAAACTCGCTTATTTCAGGCAAAGGTTCAACCCGAGCCTTGGTTGCAGCCTTAACGTCTGCAACATAGTTTTGCACATCACTCAGATCACTAAAACATCCGCTTACTAGCACAGCCAGTGTAACTATTGATAAACGTCTTATCATGGCTGAACCTCCTTATAACGGTAAGTTTTAGCCACTACGTTAAAACGCAAACGCTCATCTTTTTCGGTTGTAATCGAAAAGTCATGAAGACTAACGATCCGTGGTAATTTCGCTACTTCACTAACAAAATTACCAAATTGATGGTAATCACCAACCACTTCAATTTTTATCGGCAACTCGGTATAAAACTCTTTTTCTATTTCCGGTTCCCAGTTAATACGTATAAAAGTTAAACCACTAGTTGTACCAACATAAGTAATATCGTCTAACAAACCAGGTGTTTCATGCGTTGTAGGTAACTGTTTTAATAGGAATGAAAATGTTTGTTCCATTTCTACCATTTGCTGTTTATATAAATCTAAATTTACCGCTGCTGCATATTTTGTACGATACACTTGGCGTAACTCGGTCTCTTTATTGGTTGCAGTCGATAATTCATCAATTTTACTATCAACCAATAAAAAGTAACTCAACACAATTACCGCAATAGCGAGCAAAGCGGCAAATATTACTTTTGCTGCTGCAGGCCATGACCCCATATTTTCTAGGTCAAGATCATTAATATCGATTTCTGAAAGTTTAATATTAAGGCTCATTTAGCACCTGCCTTAGCCGGAGTTGCTGGTTTGGCTGGTGTATCAGAGCCCTGTACCGCTTCATAACCTTTTACCGTTAGATGCATTTTAAAGTTACTCAATAAACTTATGGAATCTTTACCCGCCTCAATAAACTCAAGATAAGGATTTGATAACAATTCAGACTCTTCAGCCTCGCGCAACATATTCGATAAACGGTTATTAGATTCACTTTTACCGACTAATAGTAGCGATGTGCCCTTTTTCTCTAATTGAGTTAAGTAAACTCCAGCAGGTACAGCACTGGCAATTTCATCCATTATTTGTGTACCCAAGTTTCGGCTACCTTGTAATTGTGAAATTAACGCCATGCGCTGCTGTAAGCTTTTCTTTGTCTCATTCAAAGTACGAATCTCGGCAATACGCTGATCCAATACTTTAATTTCATTTTGTAAAAAGCTATTGCGCTCTAACTGGCCTTCAATTCTTGCGTTGTATGTCATATTAATAACAAACACCAACAGAAAACTTAGCACTGCTGTAATCGCTAATACTGATAGATATTGTTTTTGCCGCTCTTTACGCGCTGCATCGCGCCACGGCAATAGGTTTATATATGCCATGACGAAAAACTCCTCAATGCTAAACCACTGGCAACCATTAATTGCGAAGAATGGCGATTAAGCTGCTCGCGATCAACCGACGTCGCTATTTCCATTGTTTTAAATGGATTTGCCACTATGGTATGAATGCCAAGCTCATCGATAAGGAGTCTATCAATGCCTTCAATTAATGCCGTACCGCCAGAGATAATAAGGTAGTCCACCGCATCCTTACCACTGCTCGTTAAGTACATTTGTATACCACGGCGGACCTGTTGCAATAACATAGTCTGAAACGGCGCCAGTACTTCAAAAGTGTAGTTAGGGGGTAAATCGCCACTCACTTTGGCTAATTCAGCTTCTTCGTAGCTCTTGTTGTAGTACGATAAAATACTACGAGTGTATTGATCGCCACCAAACATTTGGTCACGAGTGTAAAGCGTTTTGCCATTCTCAATGATACTTAGCAGTGTCATCGTGGCACCAATATCTACCATAGCAACCACTTTAGTTGCTGCGTCATCGGGTAATTGTTTAAAGCAAAGCTCGGCAGCTCGGCTTAAAGCGTAGCTTTCGATATCAACAACTTTTGCGGTAAATCCGCCATTGCCTAAAGCCGCAACCCGGGCCTCTATACTTTCAGTGCGTGCAGCACTTAAAAGCACGTTTACTCTAGACGGATCTGCTTCATTAACATCAAGCTTTTCGAAATCTAAACTGACTTCATTTAGTGGGTAGGGAATTAGGGTGTCGGCTTCAACTTCGATCTGACTTTCTAATTCAGCATCAGTTAAGGACACATCCATAAATATGACTTTACTGATCACGGTGGATCCAGATACAGCTGCAGCGGCAAATTTGACGGAGCGCGGGATCTTTTTACGGATCTTACTCAACACATTGCCTACGGCTTCGATATCTTGGATCTCTCGATCAGACATAGCACCTTTGATCATGGGTTCGACAGCAAACGCTTCTACTTTGTAAACGCCATTATGTTGGCTAAGTAGCACAGCTTTTACTGAGTGAGCACCAATATCTATGCCCACCATCATTGGTGTTTGTTTACTGAACAGGCGATTTATCATAGCTTCCTGCGGCCAATTTATAGTTATAATTATTATTTAATTTTTAGCTTAGTCGCTAATTTTTGGCAAGAAAAAGCGTTTAATCTAATGCTAATAAATATATACTAGCAGCGTTGTAAAGGAATTGGGAGTAAAAATTGGTGCTATTCAGTGTCTTGGGTTAAAAAACTTTTAATTCTATGTCTTGTTATGGGTGTTCTTGGCATCACAACGATCGCTGGGATCTATTATTATCTCAAAGATGATCTACCTGATGTTACAACCCTACAAGACGTTAGACTACAAACCCCTATGCAGGTTTTTACTGCTGATGGCGAACTGATCTCGCAATTCGGCGAAAAACGCCGCATTCCGCTTAAATTAGAGGAAATGCCGCCTTTATTAATACAAGCTTTTTTAGCCGTTGAAGATACTCGATTTTATGAGCATCCTGGTATAGATATCATTGGTATTTTTCGCGCAATGACCGTTGTTGCGTCTTCTGGCGATTTTAGTCAGGGTGCCAGTACTATCACCCAACAATTAGCGCGTAACTTTTTCCTAACTAGAGAAAAGAAAATTTCGAGAAAAATTAAAGAGATTTTCTTAGCTATCCATATTGAACAGCTGTTATCAAAAGATCAGATCTTAGAGCTTTATCTCAATAAAATTGAACTGGGCCAGCGATCTTTTGGTGTCGGCGCCGCAGCTCAAGTCTATTTTGGTAAAACCGTAAATGAACTAAGCGTTGACGAAATGGCTATTATCGCCGGGTTACCTAAAGCGCCTTCAGCCTTAAACCCTATTCGCTCTGCATCTAACGCCCGAGCCAGACGTAACGTTGTCTTAGGTAGAATGCTCGACATTGGTGTTATAGACCGAGCAACATACCAACAAGCTATTTTGGCGCCAATCACTAGTAAGTTACATGGTGTACAAATAAAAGCCTCTGCACCTTATATCGCTGAGATGGTGCGCCAAGAGGTGGTTAATCAATTTGGCGAAGAAACGGCCTATTCTGTTGGGCTGCGTGTTTATACCACTATTAATAGCAAACAACAGGCAGCAGCCAAATTAGCACTGCAACAAAATTTATATGATTACGATGAGCGTCATGGTTATCGTGGGCCTGTTGCGCAACTTTGGCAGTCAAAGCTGGTTGAAACTGATTCTGCGGAACCTTCCTTCAATCAGATAGAGCCATTTGAGCGTGATGCCATACTTGATTATCTTAATAAGCAAACCAGCTTAGAAGATTTACACCCCGCTGTTGTTACTAAAGTTAATGCCGAGCAAGTAACCGCAATACTCGCTGGTGGGCAAGAAATTGAACTGAACTGGGATGGCTTAAAATGGGCACGGCATTTTATTAGTGACGAACGCCAAAGCGTTGCACCGAAAACGGCATATGCTATTTTAAGCCCTGGCATGCATGTTTTAGTGCGCCAACAAAACCAAGCGTGGCGCTTATCGCAAGAACCGGAAGCAAGTAGCGCTATAGTGGCTATTGATCCTCACAATGGCGCGATTCGATCTTTAGTTGGCGGTTATAGCTTTAGCCAAAGCCAGTTTAATCGGGCGACACAAGCGAAACGCCAAGTAGGTTCGAACATTAAGCCCTTTGTGTACTCTGCCGCGTTAGAACACGGCTATACCCTTGCATCTATTATGAATGATGCGCCGATCCATCAATGGGACGATAACGCAGGCATCGCATGGCGGCCGAAGAACTCGCCAGCAGTGTATGATGGACCGATTCGTATCCGCGAAGCTCTGGCAAAATCGAAAAACGTGGTTTCGATTCGCTTATTGCGCGGCGTGGGTATTGATAACATGATTAACCATTTACAGCGTTTTGGCTTTGCCACCACAGACTTACCACGTAACGAAACACTTGCGCTTGGTTCGGCATCCTTTACGCCGCTAGAACTTGTTACCGGTTATGCGGTGTTCGCTAATGGCGGTTATTTAGTAACGCCGTATATTATTGAGCAAGTATTCAGCGAAGATGGCAAAGTGCTATTACAGCATAATCCGGCTATTGCTTGTCAAGATTGCGTCAATACACCAGAGCCAGAATCAGAACCTATCCAACAACCCATTGATGCCGAAGCACAGTTAGATCTCTTGTTAAATAATCCGTTACCGGGGGTTAATAGCGACAATGCTGTTGATAGTCAATTATCAGTAGTTGGCGAGCAAAAAACTAAACTCGCGCCGCAAGTTATCTCAGAACAAAATAGCTTTTTAATTGCTGACGCATTAACAAGTAGCGTCTGGGGTGGTGGCAGCTGGAATCATGGCACTGGCTGGAATGGCACAGCATGGCGCTTACAAAGCTTAAAACGCCGCGATGTGTCAGCTAAAACAGGTACTACTAACGATTCAAAAGATACCTGGTTCTCTGGTTTTACGCCTGATTTAGCGGTAACAGTTTGGGTAGGCTTTGACGATGCTAACCGCAGCCTTGGCCGTGCTCAATGGCACGCTAACATGGGGCAGCAGCAAAGCGCAGGTAGTGAATCTGGTGCGCGTACTGCATTACCCGCTTGGCTAGATTATATGCAAACCACGTTAAAAGATTTGCCGGCAAAACAGGTATCGCCACCTGTAGGTTTAGCGTCTGTTCGAATTGATTTGCAAAGTGGTTTACTTAGCCGACGCACGGACCATACCAGCGCTTTTGAGTATTTTAAGCCAGGCAGCGAACCTACGCAGTATGCGGGTAGCGATGTTCAGCAAATTAGTTTTGATAAAGCGTCTGATAAAAAAACCGAGACACCAGCAGAAGAGATTGAGTTATTCTAATAATAAAGCCCGCTTAGCGGGCTTTATTATTATCTTAAATAGTAGATTGTATTGTTTCAAACCAGTTTTGTGCATCTGCTAATGCGTTAGCTACCTGCGGTGGTGCTGTACCGCCAAGTGCTGAGCGCTTTTGCAAACCGGCCTCTAATTTTAGTGCAGGATAAACATCAGCAGCTATTAACGCGCTAAATTGCTGCAATTCGGCTAGTGGCAGCGCTTCTAATGCTAACTGTTGTTTTGCTGCATGCACAACTAGCTCGCCAACTACTTCATGCGCATCACGAAACGGCATGCCTTTACTGACTAAATAGTCTGCAAGATCAGTAGCATTGCTATAACCCAGTTCTGCGGCTATTCGACACTGCGCTACATTAATAGTTAGATGAGGTAAAACCGTGGCTAATACTAGTAATGATTGTTGCCAAGTTGCCATTAAATCAAAAAAGCCTTGCTTGTCTTCTTGCATATCTTTGTTATAAGCCAGCGGCAAGCCTTTAAGCACGTGTAAAATTGCTACTAAATGCCCTAACACTCGCCCGGTTTTACCGCGCAGTAACTCAAACACATCTGGATTTTTTTTCTGCGGCATTAATGACGAGCCAGAACTTATTGCGTCACCTAATTTGAAAAAACCCGCTTCGCCTGAACAAAAGAAAATGACATCTTCAGATAAGCGCGATAAATGGGTCATACAAATACTGGCACAAGCTGACAGCTCAACCACATAGTCTCTATCTGATACCGCATCCAAACTATTAAGCGCAGCACTGGCAAAGCCCAAGCGCTGTGCCAGCTGCTGGCGGTCAACGGCTACACCAGTGCCAGCTAGTGCGCCGCAGCCCAATGGGCAAACATCTAGACGTGCCAATGCATCGTCTAAGCGGCTTAGATCTCGCTTAAACATTTCGACATAAGCCAATGCCCAATGCGCCACCAACACGGGCTGCGCTCGCTGCAAATGCGTAAAGCCGGGCATTACCGCGCTAGCCGCTTGTTCAGCAAAAGTTATTAACGACGCTATAGCGCCAAGTAACGATTGCCGCACGCTCTGTGCATTTAATTTACTCCATAGCCTTAAGTCTGTAGCGACTAAGTCATTACGACTACGACCGGTATGTAGTTTTTTTGCTACGGCGCCTAACTTCTGCGTTAACTGCGCTTCAACCCAGCTATGAATATCTTCTTCACTGGTTTGTAACGGCAACTTAGGATCAGCCTCTACCGCAATAGCTAAATCGGCTAATGCGGCATCAAGTTGCGCGGCTTCATCGTGCGTAATAATAGTGGCTTTAGCCAACTGCTGCGCCCAAGCTCGCGATGCTTGGATATCTTGTTGCGCTAACAAATAATCAAAGCTAAGTGAGTCGTTAAAACTACGAAACTCCGCCAGTGTTGCTTCTTGAAAGCGTCCGCCCCACATTGCCATAATAATTAACCCTTTTGTTGCTGGTGTAATGCACGGATCCGGCTAGATAAACTATAAAGCCGAATAAAGCCGGCGGCATCTTTTTGGTTATACACTTCGTCACCTTCAAAGGTGGCAAAGGCCTCAGAATACAGTGAGTTTGGCGAGCGACGCTTAGCCACAGTAACATTACCTTTATACAGTTTAATTACTACATCACCGGTTAACTGTTCTGCCAACGAGGTTGCTGCAGCTAATAATGCGTCTTTTAACGGCGTAAACCAACGCCCGTCATACACTAGCTGCGCAAATTCTAAGCCTACTTCTTCACGATACTTTAATGAGCTACGATCATACACCAGCGTTTCTAAGCCTTTTAAGGCCGCCATTAATATAGTGCCGCCTGGGGTTTCATAACAGCCGCGCGACTTCATACCCACTAAACGGTTTTCAACAATATCAATTCGGCCGATGCCGTGTTCAGAGCCAAGCTCGTTTAATAATTCAATGGCAGCAACCGGCGCTATGGCTTGATTGTTAATGCTAACTAGCTCGCCCTTGTCGAAACTAAGTTCAACATAAGCGGCTTTATCGGGCGCTTGCTCGGGTGATTTAGTCCACATCCATACTTGTTCTGATGGCTCGCACCAAGGATCCTCTAGCTCACCACCTTCATGAGAGATATGCCACAAATTAGCATCGCGGCTATAAATTTTAGTTGCTGAAGCTGTAGTAGGAACATTTTTTTCTGCTAAATAATTAAGTAGCGACTGGCGCGAGTTAAACTGCCATTCACGCCAAGGCGCAATAACGGTTAACTGCGGTGCTAAGGCAGCAAATGCACCTTCAAAGCGTACCTGATCATTACCCTTTCCGGTGCAACCATGGCATAACGCATCGGCTCCTAACTCAAGTGCTAGTTTAACCTGAGCTCTGGCAATGACTGGCCGCGCCATGGATGTACCCAGCAAATATTGTCCCTCATAAACCGCACCGGTTTTTAGGGTTGGGTAAATAACTTCTTTTACCAACTCTTCGCGCAAATCTACTATATAACAAGAGCTTGCACCTGAGTTAATGGCCTTTTGCTCAACACCGGCCAGCTCTTCATCACCCTGCCCTACGTTGGCAACAAAGGCGATAACCTCACAGTTATAATTGTCTTTTAACCAAGGCACGATAGCTGATGTGTCTAAACCGCCAGAATAAGCTAAAACTACTTTTTTAATACTCATAAAATCCTCAACTAAATAAACTAATTAATACGGCATTTTGTGCATGCATGCGGTTTTCTGCTTGCAACAGCACTAATGACGCAGTGCTATCGAGCACCTCGCTGGTTACTTCATGTTCGCGATGTGCTGGTAAGCAATGCATAAAATATTGAATGTTTAAGCTGTGCATTACCGTGCTATTGATTTGGTAAGGCATAAATGTGTGTTCGATAACGGCAGGATCAGCTTTATCGCCCATCGACAGCCACGTATCGGTGTAAATGGCATTAACGCCTTTAGCTGCGGCTAACTGATGACTTAATAACAATTGCGCACCGGTTTGCTTAGCAATATGTTTCGCTTGTGCCATCACTTGTGCACTAGGCTCAAAACCGGGTGGCGTAACTACCGTCATAGTCATGCCACTTAATGCCGCGCCAAGCATTAATGAGTGGCAGACATTATTGCCATCACCGACATAAGCTAGATGCACCTTAGATAGATCGCCAAACCGTTCTTTAAGCGCTAATAAATCAGCCAGCGCTTGGCACGGATGATACATATCGCTTAACGCATTAATGACCGGTTTTTGGCTGGAGTTAGCTAATTGCTCTAAGGTGTTTTGCGAGAAAACTCGCGCCACAATGGCATCGGTCCAGCAGGCTAAATTACTACCGAAATCGGCAATCGTTTCCCGTTTTCCCATAGCACCATTTTGTTGATCTAAATAAACACTGTGTCCGCCGAGCTTATATATACCCACGTCAAAGCTGACTCGCGTGCGCAGCGATGGCTTTTCAAATATCAGCGCAATACTTTTACCGGCCAGCGCCTGAGTATAGTTTTGCGGTTGCTGTTTTACCTTTAACGCCAAATTTAACAAAGCATCAAGTGCTACTGGGCTTAATTCAGCCAAGCTCAATAATTGGTTCAATTTACTCATTTCAATCGACTTGCCGCTGCTGCGGCATCCTTGTTTAAGGGACTAACAGACGATGCGGGTGCCTACTGCTTGCTGTCGCATCAGATTTAACAGATCTTGCGGATGTTGCCAGCCCGCGACGGTGATACTTCGTCGCAACGCTTGTGCTGTATCTAACGCGGCATCTAATTTTACTTTCATGCCACCTTTAATAATGCCTTTTTGCACTAATTGTTCAGCTTGTGCTGCGTTAAGTTCAGTAATCAGCTTGCCTTCGCCATCTAAAATACCGGGTACATCAGTAAGTAATACCAGCTGCCCTTGTACTAACTGACAGATAGCCGCTGCGGCTAAATCAGCATTCACATTAAGTAATTGTGCCTGCGCACCGTGGCCAATAGAACAAAATACGGGTGTAAAGCCATCGGCTAATAAGCTCTGTAACAACCTAGCGTCTTGCGGCTTTGCCACACCTACTGCACCGAGCTGGCTGTTAAGTTCAAACCGACAGCTATTACCTGCGGCTAAGGTTAAACCAACAGGGTTTAAACTTTGCAACGAGGCTCGAGCGACCAAATGTGCATTTACCGCTCCTGCTAAGGCACCCGCTATAACGGGCATTTGTTCCGGCGGCGAAATACGCTGGCCATCAAGTTTTTCAGTAGCAAAACCAAATTTAGCCAACCATTGATCAACCTGCTCGCCACCACCGTGCACTAACACCAATGGGTAATGCTGCTTTAGCTCAGCGCATACCGCTAACAAGGCATCTAAAGCAGCGTCGTCCTGTAATAACCGGCCACCCATTTTTAGTACTAATGGCGTATTATTCATTTACTACTCCGGCAAATAAGCCTGCGGTTTCTGGTTTAGAAAAACGCACGTTAGCCGCTTGCATCGCTTGCGCTGCAGCGCCTTTTAGCAAATTATCAATCGCTGATACCACCACTAGCTGCTCGCCATCTTGTTGCCAAAAAATATCGCAATACGGCGTACCTGCAACATCAGCGACGTTGGGCGAATGAGAAAGTAGACGCACTAGGGGTTTATTGGCATAAGCCTGTGTAAAAACGCTAGTTATTTCATTGGCGCTAACGCCTGGTTTTAACGTCACGACACTAGTAGCTAAAATGCCACGTTTGAAATTACCTAAATGTGGTGTAAATACCACTTTTCGGCCTAAATTCTGTTCAATTTCTGGCCGATGCCGATGTTTAAAGAAGCCATAAGCATTTGTGCCAACTTCACAAAATGAGGTACTTAATGCCGCTTTACGGCCAGCACCCGACACACCACTAATGGCATTGATTACTGGAATGCAATTATCTGCTACTAAGCCGGCTTTAATTATTGGCAGTAGAGCTAATGTGCAAGCTGTCGGGTAACAGCCAGGCACAGAAATTAACCGTGGCAACGGCGTTGTTTGCCATTCCATTAAAGAGTAAACCGCTTCTTGTAATAATTCAGGATGCTGATGCTCATAACCGTAATATTGCGGATAGAGCTCGGCTTGCTTTAAACGAAATGCACCAGATAAATCAACAACATCAATACCTTGCGCTAACAACAGCGGCGTTACCGCTTCACTGGCTTCATGTGGTAATGCTAAAAAGGCGACATCAACTTTACCGCTTAATTCAGCTGCTAGCGTATCTAGCCAAGGCTGCACCATAATATCGAGTTGCTGTTTATAACGTGGGTACAGCGATGAGAATGATTCTGGCGTACGTCCAGCTGATGCATAGGCACCACAAAGTTCGAAAAAAGGGTTACGCGCTAAAATAACAGCAAGCTCAGCGCCACTATAACCGGCGGCGCCCAGCACGATACTGCGAATTAAAGCATTAGATTGGTTAGCTGCTGACATTAGAAACAACTCTCAAATAGTAAATACCCGTTAGGTATAGCACGAAACAGCCGTTAGTGTAGAACGACTGCCATGCACATTCAAGAATTTTTATGCTGTTTTTGTGAATTTTTATACAAATTTTCTTTTTATCTATTAGCTAAGATTCAGCCACCACTATTTTATTTCTACCACCCTGTTTTGCCTGATATAAGGCCATATCAGAGTGCGATAATAGTTTGTCATGTTGCATGCCATCAGCATAACGAGCGATACCAATACTAATTGTGATATGCAAGTTAGGCGAAAACTCGGAAAAGTCTAATTGTGCTACGGCTTGACGCATGCGCTCACAAATCTCGGCCGCAACCTGAGTTGTGGTATTGGGCAGTAATACGGCAAACTCTTCACCACCCCAACGCGCCACAGTGTCATCCTCTCGGCAATAACGACGAATAGCCACCGCAACTTTTTGCAGTACTTTATCGCCAATACTATGGCTAAAGGTGTCATTAACTTGTTTAAAGTGATCAACATCAAGCAGCACTAAACATAGCGGTAACTTATTTCTACGTGCTCTAGCACACTCTCGAGCCAAGGATTCATCAAAGGCTCGGCGATTCGCTAAACCAGTTAACGCATCCAACCTAGCTTGTAATTCAAACTCTTGTGCTTGTCGCCGGATATGTTGCAGTAACTCTGAGCGTTCTCTATCAATTATTTGTAAATTGTCAGCTTGTTGCTGCAGCTCAAGCGTTTTGTTCGCTACCTGTATACGTAATTTACGCTCGCGTTTATGCTGTGCGGTAAACCGCCAGCGCAGTACTATAGCAATAAGTAGCAATGCCGCGAGCATCGCACTGAACCAGAAAATAGGCCGCTGCCAAAAGTACGGCAGAATAATAAAATTAAAACTAGCAACTTGTTCACTCCAAGCGCCTTGCGGATAAGACGCCCGCACCGAGAACTGATAGTGTCCAGATGGCAGATTAGTGTATTCAGCAATAGTATTGTTGCCACGTGCAACCCAAGAACTATCAAAACCATTTAGTTTAGTGCTGTACTGAATATGCTTGGGCATGATGTAACCCAGACCAGCAAACTGTAGCTCTAACCTGTGCATGCCCGCACCAAGTTGTAACTCTTGATCCAAAGATATAAGTGCACCATCAACTTTTAAGTGTTCTATTACTACCGGTAAACTATTTATATAAAGTTTTTTTAAATCAGTAGGATAAACCTCACTAATACCTTTGGATGTGGCAAATATAATACTGCCGCTGGCGGTAACAGTAGCCGCCTGCATAGAGCCACCGTTAGCTTGAGCGCTTTGCATACCGTCACCTTCACCAAATAGCTCATAGCTAACAGATGGCAACGTGCCAGACAAAAACTGGTTAATGGACTCTCGGTCTAAGCGTAATATGCCTCTGTTGCTGCTTAGCCATAAATTTTGTTGTTGATCTATTACAGCTTGAAACACTTTATCAAAAGGTAAGCCAGCATTGCGGCCAATAATTTGTGCGCTATCAGTATTGAGATCGTAAGCCACCAACCCGCGGTCTGTAGTTATCCATAACACATTAGCTTTAGGGTCTGCGGCAAAACCAAAGGCATATTCTGCGTTATCTAAGGTAGTAGTATCTAAGGTTGTCATACGGCCATCAGGTTGCCGAATAGCCACACCGCCGCCAGTACCAACAAACAACCTGCCGTCAGTATGCTGATAAAGCGTCATAACAAAGGGTGTGGGTAACCCATCGGCACTGCTATAGTTTAAAACACCGTCTGCATTAATAAAGCTCAGCCCTTGCGAAGTGCCAATCCACACTCCGCCATTTTTTTCCGGTAATATCGCCCTTACTTCATTGGCTAATAAACCGGAGGTTCTATCGTACTGAGTTGTTACTTTACCATTAGCATAACGCAGTAGGCCGTCGGTATAAGTGCCAATCCAAAGCCCGCCATCATTACCCTCTGCTAAACTTAGTATCGATTGTCCTTTACTTGCGGCAGATAAGCTTACGGTTGCAAAACCACTAGCAGTGCGCCGGCTTATGCCTTGGCTGGTACCAACCCAGACTGAGCCATCAGAGTGAGCTAATAATGCGCGCACGTAATCACCCACTAAACCATTTTCGGTAGTGTAGGTTACAAAAGGCGCGGCACGTAAACGAATTAAGCCACCATTAGTACCAGCCCAGATGCTATTTTCGTTATCTAAATATAATGACAAGATGCGGTTATTGGGTAAGCCACCAGCGATATTAAGCGTTTCAACACCTAGCTCACTGTAGCGAAGCAAACCTTGGTCGGTAGAACCGATCCAGATTTGATCGTTTTGTACTAAAAGTGCCGATACCGCAATATCGGCTAGCGCTGTTGAAAGCAGTGCGATATCACCTTGATTATAGCGAAATAAGCCTCGCTCTGTACCAATAAGCAAACCGCCAGCATAGGGTCGCAGCACAAAAACCGCAGCTGAAGGTAGGGCATTAACCAAGTTAATCTCGGGATTCGCCGCGTTGGTATCTAGCCACACTAAACCACGCGGTGTGCCAGCCCAAAGTCGTCCGTTATCATCTATTAGTAAACTATGTACCACATCACTGGTTTTACCTGCAGTAATACTAAACTGCTGTCTAGTGCCATCTGGCCGCTGGCGGAACAAACCTTGGCCTTCGCTGGCTAACCAAAAATTACCATCAGCGTCTTCCGCAACGGCGTTAATCAACACATTAAATGACGGCCAGTTTTGCCAGCCTTTGGCGGTATACCTACTAACACCACCTCTAGCACCAGTCAGTAATAAGTTTTTGTTATGGTCAAGCGTTAACGAGCGCACACCAGAGTCAGGTAAACCGGTTAACGGCCCTCGACCGAATACTTCAAATTCCCGACCGTTAAAACGGGCCGCGCCTTCCCAAGTCGCTAACCATAAATAGCCATCGTTACTTTGGGTAATGCTGTTAATGGTGTTATGAGGTAAGCCGTCACGGGTAGTCCAGCTTTCCTGGAAATAATGGCTTAATTTGGCAGGGCTAGCGCTTAACGGTAAGGCTATGTTTAGTAGTAAAAAACCGAGTATTAGCGTGTTACTTTTCACGGATAATAACCGCAATAAAAAAGAGTATTTAGATACATCAAACATTGCGGTAAGTCTCTGCTCGTTAAACAATCGCTACAACAGCAATTGTTTAAGATTACCGCAAATTGCTTAAACCACCAAGTTTAACTATGCCGCTATTGCTGGCCGAACACCCAGTAAATGACAAATAGCATAGCTAAGCTCACTGCGGTTAAGCGTATAGAAATGAAAGTGATCAACTCCTTCTCGGCTTAATACCTTAACCATTTCCATCGCGATGTTCACACCAACTAGATTGCGGGTTGTGGCATCATGCTCTAATCCGTCGTAGGCTTTGTACATCCATTGCGGTATAGCAACATTGGTTAGGCCAGCAAATTTTTGGAGTTGGGTAAAATTAGTTACAGGTAAAATGCCTGGAATAATATCAACATCGATACCAATTGCCGCACAACGATCGCGATAACGTAAAAACTTTTCAATATCAAAGAAAAACTGGGTAATGGCTCTAGATGCTCCAGCATCTACTTTGCGTTTTAAATTAAGCAAATCAAACTGACCATTTGGCGCTTCTGGATGTACTTCAGGGTAAGCTGCCACTGAAATATCAAAATCAGCCACTGACCGTAAAATATGTACTAAATCTACGGCATATAAATCGGGTTTACCGATACTGCCGGCAGGTAAGTCACCACGCAGCGCAACGATATGACGAATACCGCTTTGCCAGTAGTCTTTGGCAATGGCAACTAACTCGTCTTTTGATGCATCAACACACGTTAAATGTGGAGCAGCAATTAAGCCTGTACGCTGTTTAATTGACTTAATAATATCGTGCGTGCGATCGCGCTCGCCCGAATTAGCACCATAGGTTACCGAAACAAAAGACGGTGCCAGCGGCGCTAAGCGTTCAATGGACTGCCATAGTGTTTGTTCCATTTGCGCGGTTTTCGGTGGAAAAAATTCAAAACTAACGTTAACTTTGCCGGCGATATCCTGCAAATTCCGATTAATTGCGTCTAAATATTGTGCATTTGCAAAAGCCATATTTGTTCTCTTCGCGTTACGCCAGTAAAACCGGCTGAGCCGCCTTAGCGACTAATTGTTTTACCAGAACTGCTAAGTCGGCATGTAAGCCACCTGCAGTTACCACACGCCCAGCTCCTGGGCCTTTTAATACCAGCGGATTGTCGGCATACCATGCAGAGCGAATAACAAATACGTTATCGCAAGGCGCAATAGCCGCAAGTGGATGTGTAGCGCTAAACTGCTGCAGTGAAACACTGGCCGTTGCTTTACCCTCTGCTAGCGACAAGCTACCTACGTAACGCAATACCTTGCCTGCAATTGCGGCTTGCTCATATAGCGTTGCCATCCGCCGATCAAGCTGCGCTCGGTTAGCCAAAAACTCTGGCCAATTATTAATACTCAGATCGAGTGGTAACAAGGGTGCTAACGCGATGTCGTCAAGCTCAAGCGCAACATCTAGCTCGCGGGCTAGCACTAATAGTTTGCGTTGCACGTCAGTACCGGATAAATCATCTAGTGGGTTGGGTTCCGTTAGCCCGGCTTGTTGTGCTTGTTCTACGTAATCAGAAAACGCAGTTTTGCCATCAAACATGCACAGCAACCAAGATAAGGTGCCAGAGAAAATTCCGCTAACTTCAATAATGCTATCACCGGCACTGCGCAACTCTTGTAAAGTACGCTGTATCGGAATACCTGCACCGCAAGTGGTATTAGTTAGCCATTGCCGTTGATGCTGCACCAGTGTCTGCTTAATAACGGCATACTCAGCGCTAGGTAAGGTTACGCCTTGTTTATTCGCGCTAATAATGTCACAACCAGCAGCAATAATTGCCGGATACAACGCGGTAAACTCGCGGCTAGGCGTAATATCAATTAGCACCTTGGCGCCGCTAAGTTCTTGCAAATAAACGAGTAACCCCGACGCATTCCACGTATCAGCCCCCGCTAGTGCATCTTGCCAATTTGTCGCATCTAAATGAGGTTGCAGCAAAGCGTGGCGCGAATTAAGCACGCCAACGAGTTCAAGCTGTATTTCTGCTGCTAAGCGTTGCTGCTGAGCGGCTAACATTGATAGAAACTCCGTACCGACATTACCGCTACCAGCGACAATAATTTTAAGCCCGGGTTTAACTTTCAGCAGTTGTTGATGTATTGCTTCTAAGGTGTAGTTAGCAATAGCGGCGGCAAATAACCAAATTACTTGCTGCTCGTTTTCATAGCGATGCAACACACCCTGCGCTTGAATAAAGGCCTCAGCCACTGCCGATACTTGTGCACTGGTATTAGGCTTTAAAAACGCCAAGGCATAGTATTCTTGGGTATCGCGTACTGCGCTAATATTTTGCTTATTTAAGTACGCTAATGCGCTTTCGGTTGCGCCAGTTGGTAATAGCCAACTTATATTTTCACCTAACTGCGGCAGAGCAATTACCGGTTGCTGTAATTGCAGGGACAGTTCGGCCGCGCTACTACGATTAGCTTGATGCAACGTCAGTAAACTGACATTTTGTAATTCAGTAATAAAACCTTGTTGCTGCGCTGCGCGCTGCGTTACTTTGCAACCAGCAAGTTGGGGCTCAAAACTGCTGCGAACAATAAGCTCCGTATTACCGTTAGTAAGTGGTGACAACGTGCGTGCATGCAATACGGGGTTACCTAACTGTGCTAGCTGGCACGCCTGTGACCAACTTACTTGCTGATAAGGAATGGCATTGTGCACCTTACGCGGGTCGGCGCTGTAAATGGCTTTAACATCAGTCCAAATAGTTACACTGGAGGCTTGCAGTAAAGCAGCCAATAAAGAGGCGCTGTAATCGCTGCCATTTCGCCCTAACGTAATACTCGTACCCTGTTCATCACGGGCGATATAACCGGTGACCACATGAATAACGACGTTCTGAATATGGCTGCGTAATAACTCAGTGCTGTGCAGCCAATCAGGCTGATGCTGCTTTAACCGCAAAAAATCGCGGGCATCTATTGCCGCAGCCGATAAACCGCGTTGACGTAATAGTTCAGCTAATAACTGCGCGGATACTAACTCGCCTATGGCCAGCACATCGTTATGTCTCTGCTGTGCTAAGGCCTCCGGTATTGCGGCTAAATAGTGTTGTAGCAGCACAATAAGCTGTTGTGCTGCGATAGCCGGTAAGGTTTCATTAATGAGCAATGCCAATTGCTGATACAACGTCGATACGGCTTGATCACGCTTAGCTATGTCATCAGCTAACGCAATAATATGCAGTAATAAGTCGGTGGTATCGCCAGGAGCTGACACCACTAGCCATAATGCTTGGCGACTATCTTGTGTCGCAACAATATCGGCTACGGCAATAACTCGTGAGGCTGTAGCTAAACTAGAACCACCAAATTTATGTACCTGCGTTAACCCGGAACTCAAGGTTGGATTTGATTTAGCCTGCATAACGTGTGTCTCCAACAGCCAGCGCAAGTGCCGCTAATGCCTGTTGCAAATCGGCTAGCAAATCATCGATATTTTCTATGCCTAATGATAGGCGCAGTAAAGCTGGCCCAATGCCTGCTTCAGTTTGTGCTTGGGCATTCATCGACGCTTGTGTCATTGAACCCGGGTGGCAAATCAAGCTTTCAATACCACCTAATGATTGCGCGAGGGTAAAAATACGCAATGCAGAGAAAAACACCGGTAATTGGCTAACGTCACATGCTAAATCGAAGCTACACATCGCACCAAAACTAGTCTGCTGATTAGCGGCAACACTATGCCCAGGATGGTCAGGCAAGCCGGGGTAATACACCTTAGCAACCAAAGGCTGTTGCAGAAGAAAATCAACAACGCGTGCGGCATTATCTTGCTGTAACGCAATACGCAGCGGCAGTGTACGCAAACCACGTAACGTCAGATAACAATCAAAGGGCGCACCAGTAATGCCTAAACAGTTAGCCCACCATTTTAACTCGTCGCCTAGCTCTGGTGCTTTGCATATCAATACACCACCAATTACATCGCTGTGGCCATTAATATATTTGGTGGTTGAATGCACAACAAGATCGGCGCCAAGAGCCAAAGGCTGCTGTAATATTGGCGATAAGAAGGTGTTGTCAACAACCACTAATGCGTCTAACGTTTTTGCCAATGTGCAAACTGCGCGAATATCGGTAATTTGTAGTAACGGATTAGACGGTGTTTCTAACCAGATCATCTTTGGTTGCACAGCGCTAACGTGCGCTTGCCAGCCCGCTTGCTGAAAATTAATAATTAATAACTTAAACGCATGTTTTTTGGCAGCTAAATTAGTAAATAGCCGGTAACTACCACCATAACAATCATGGGGTATTACTAAGGTATCGTCAGGTGTTAATAACTGCAGTGCTAATAAGCACGCGGCCATACCGCTGCTAGTAACAATGGCTTTGCTACCGCCTTCTAAGTCAGCCAACGTTGTTGCCAATAGATCGCGGGTTGGGTTATTTGACCGCGAATAATCGTATTGCTCAGGCTGTTGAAACGCGCCTAGCTTGTAGGTTGTACTTAAGTACAATGGCGGGATCACCGCAGAAAATGCAGTATCCTTTGCAATGCCAGCCTGAGCTGCAATAGTTGCAGCATGACCCGTTGACATAATCAAATCTCTTCTAGATGTTTAGACGTCTAAAAGTATACATTTAGATATTTAGATGTCAAAGCATTTAGACGTCTAAATTATTATTTATTGCACGCTATTTGACTAGTTGCCATAACACGATAGAATTTCCGCACTTGCGCGAGCAACAAAACATAATGACTTAATTACAAGGTAACAATATGGCTAAGTGGAATGGGGAATATGTTCACCCGTACGCGGAACACGGTAAAAAATCAGAACTCGTAAAAAAAATTACTGTGTCTATTCCGCTGAACGTATTAAAAGTGCTAACGGATGAGCGTACACGCCGTCAAGTTAACAATTTAAGGCATGCAACTAATAGTGAATTATTATGCGAAGCGTTTTTACATGCCTTTACTGGACAGCCGCTGCCTGCAGATGAAGATTTACGTAAAGACAACCCTCATCAGATCCCCGCAGAAGTGCGCCAGATCCTGACTAGCATGGGTAAAGCAATTCCAGTAATTATTGAAGCAGATAACGACGAAGAATAAACTGATTATCCGTTTAACGTGCAACAAAAAAACCGCCAACTGGCGGTTTTTCTATGACTAAAATTTTATTGTACTATTACCAAATGTAGCATTAGTCGCGCCTTGTTGGCCATTTATAACCCACTGCACCTCAATATTTTCTAGCGTCGGAATTAAGTTGAAAATATGCAGCTGTAACTCATTTAACTTCGCAGGCCGTTGGCATAACAACGCATAGTTAGCATAAAAATCCGCATGCCCTTGTTTGGTATGAAGCTGGGTTAAATCAGTACTCGCTTCAGCCTGCGCCAACTCACAATTAGAATCGACATTAAAGCTAAACCAAGCAGCTTGGTTAAACACCACAATAGCTGCGGTTATTTCTTGCTGTTGTTCTGCCGTCACTGGTTTATGTTCAAAGCCAACAACACTTTGCGCCGCTGCCTGAAACGCCAACTGCATTTCATTACCCTCTAACACTATAGTTAGTATGCCATGGCCATGCACGTGAGACCCAAGAGAGGTGATATCTTCGTGTTCATGAGCAGCATGCTCATTTGTAGATTGGGCAAACTCCTGTGCTACAACAGTGCCTGATAACATTAGATTACAAGCAAAAAACAAACTAGATAATAATGAAAACTTCATGGCATCGAGCCTAATATAAGCCAATAATTATGTGACAACATAACACATAATTTATTGTCTTCGCTAGCTTATGATCGATGCACAAGCACAAACCGTAATGCCCATAATATTTAAACTAGGTAACAATTATGGCAAAGCTTGTTGTGGTATTAGGTGATCAATTAAGCCCTGCTTTAGCTAGCCTGCAAAAAATTGGTCCTGACGACATAATACTGCTGGCAGAGGTGGCCGAAGAAGCCAGCTACGTTAAACACCATAAGCACAAAATTATATTAATTTTTAGCGCTATGCGTCATTTTGCTGCGACATTGCAACAGCAAGGTAAGCAAGTGTGCTACCTAGAATACAACAAGAGCGCCAGCATACGCAGCATGACGGACGCAGTAGCTTATGCGCTGCAACAACACTGCGGCATACAAGAAATTGTGATCACGCAATGCGGTGAATATCGGCTACAACAAACCATAAATAGTTGGCCGCAAAAGTTCGCTATACCGGTAACACAACTAGATGATGACCGGTTTATTTGTTCTTTAGCACAGTTTTCGCACTGGACAGAGGGTAAAAAACAACTACGCATGGAGTATTTTTACCGCGATATGCGCCGCCATACCGGGTTACTGATGGAAAACGGTCAGCCGTTAGGTGGCAAGTGGAACTATGATGCAGAAAACCGGAAAGCCTGCCCCAGTAACACTACGCCCATTATGCCGCTGCAATTTTCTTGTGATGACATAACCGACACGGTTAAACGTTTAGTACAGCAACAGTTTGCTGATCATATGGGTTCAGTAGATAATTTTAGTTACGCCGTTACCGGCAAAGATGCAAGGCAAGCATTTTTACATTTTGTCGCACAGCAATTACCACAGTTTGGCGATTATCAAGACGCCATGCTGCTCGATAAACCTTTTTTGTTCCATAGTATTTGCTCAGTTTATCTAAATTGCGGCTTGTTAGATGTACGCTGGATGTGCAATAAGGTCGTCGCAGCCTATCATAACGGCGATGTACCGCTTAATGCCGCAGAGGGTTTTATTAGGCAGCTAATTGGCTGGCGCGAGTATGTTAGAGGGTTGTATTGGTTACTAATGCCAAACTATGCAGAGCATAATCAGTTAAATGCACAGCGTAATTTACCTAAATTTTACTGGCACGGCAAAACCCAGATGCGTTGTATGCAGCAAGCAATTAGTAGCACTATTGAGCACGCTTACTCGCACCATATCCAACGTTTAATGATCACCGGCAACTTTGCACTATTGGCTGGGTTATCGGTGAAACAAGTTACTGACTGGTATCTTGCCGTGTATGCCGACGCCTATGAATGGGTTGAGCTGCCTAATACGCTTGGTATGGCATTATTTGCGGATGGTGGTGTGTTAGCGTCCAAACCCTACGCCGCTAGTGGCGCCTACATTAATAAAATGAGCAACTACTGTAAAAATTGCGCCTACAAAGTAAAGCAAACTACCAGTGATGACGCCTGCCCGCTTAATGCACTGTATTGGCACTTTTTACATCGTAATCGCGAGAGCTTAGCGACAAACCCACGCATGGCCCTAACCTATGCTAATTGGCAGCGGCGTAACGATGAAGATAAAGCCGCTATTTTAGCCAAAGCCGAACTAACGCTGCTGCGTTTGGAGCAATTATGAAAAAGGCGAAAAACACCTTAATAATTTAGATAGCATCCTCATCTTCTTCACCCGTACGAATACGAATGACTCGTTCAACTTCAAAGACAAAAATCTTTCCATCGCCGATGCGACCAGTTTGTGCGGTTTTCATAATAGCTTCTATACACCGCTCTACTTGCTCATCTGGTACGACAATTTCTAACTTCACTTTAGGCAAAAAGTCGACCATATACTCGGCGCCACGATAGAGCTCAGTGTGGCCTTTTTGCCGACCAAAACCTTTTACCTCGGTTACCGTCATCCCAGTAATATTAATATCGGCTAAGGCTTCACGTACATCGTCTAACTTGAATGGTTTAATAATCGCTTCAATTTTTTTCATCGCCATATCCGTCTATTTCACACTTAGGTTACAGCCAGTATAATACAAGCCCGAGTGCGGTTCAGCAGTTAATCAGTAAGAATGAGTTACTGCAACGACAACAAAACACGATAAGATAGACTGATTTTTTAGCAGAGGTCCAATTGCGATGAATGCAGCACAAATAATTGCCGAAATGCGGGTGTTACCGCAAATAGACCCGGTATTTGAGATCCGACGTCGAGTCGATTTTATTAAAACCCGGCTGGTAAACTCAGGCATGAAAACCTTAGTGCTAGGCATTAGTGGCGGTGTTGATTCAACAGTTTGCGGTCGCTTAGCGCAGTTAGCTATTAACGAATTAAACCAAACCAACAGCGGTTATCAGTTTATTGCCGTGCGCCTACCCTACGCGACACAACAAGATGAAGCTGATGCACAACTGGCAGTAGACTTTATTCAACCCAGTAAAGCACTATCAGTAAACGTACAACCGGGCGCCGACGGCATACACGACGCAACCTGGAACGCAATGGCGGCTCTAGACCTAACCAATACTACTGCAGCACAAACCGATTTTGCTAAAGGTAATGTAAAAGCCCGTACGCGGATGATTGTGCAATATCATATTGCCGCACTAACCGGCGGTTTAGTGCTAGGCACCGATCATTCGGCAGAAAACATTACCGGCTTTTATACTAAATGGGGCGATGGTGCTTGCGACCTTGCCCCCCTATTTGGTTTAAATAAGCGCCAAGTAAGATTATTAGCTAAAACCCTTGGCGCCGCAGATATACTGACGACTAAAGTACCCACCGCAGATTTAGAATGTTTGGCACCACTAAAAACTGACGAGTCAGCACTTGGCCTTAGTTATGAGCAAATAGACGATTTTTTAGAAGGTAAACCCGTAGCGGCTAGCGTTAGTGAAAAACTGATTAGCATTTACTTAAAATCTCAACATAAACGCCAAGCTATTCCTACAATTTATAATTAGTTGCCTCTGCACTAGCTAAGAAACACACAAATTAAAAGCAAATATTTTACATGTTAGCAATAAACGCTATGCTTCCTATAAGTTCAACATTGCAGGAAGCATAGTATGTCGCCACGCATATCTGCAGGCTTTAGCTTGCCCGAACTCATGGTTACGCTTGCCATTTTAATTATTTTTGCTGGTACTGCGCTACCTAATATGTTGGAATTTATAGATCAGCAGCGCGCTAGCGCTTATGTTCGACAATTTAGCCAACATTTGGCCTATGCCCGAGTTGCCGCCACTAGCAGCAATTTACCGGTGCAAGTTTGCCCGCTGCAAGCTGGACAATGTGTTAATCAATGGCAAAGCACACCTGTACAATTGGCACTGCAATATCCCAATAACACCAGCTTACTACTTCGCGAATTACCCCAAGTGTATGTCGCACATAAGTTAACTTTTAACCGTGATGCGATAACTTTTCGTCGTGATGGCAGCTTAAATGGCTTTGACAATGGCACTTTTATTTACTGCGGTAAAGATGATGCAACCTGGCACTATACACTTACTGTAAACCAAGCTGGGCGAAATCGTCTGAGTAAACTTAGTACGCCTTGTCCTAATTAATTATTCCCAGCACGGTAAACTTGATAGGTTATTTACATTGCGCTGCCCAGCTTGATTTAATGTAAACAGTAAGCAGTCACTATCAGCACGCTGAGCGCCGATAGCTTCTGCGCTAATTTCATAAAGCGGTTCTGTGTTATCTATCGTAACGTTAAACTGATAACGCGATGAACCACCCTGCGCATTCAGCCCTAGTATAATCAAGTCGTTAGAATAACTACCGTAATCTGCTAAATACTGCTCTTGTGCGTTGGCCAGTTGTAATAATTGGGTAATAGCATCTGAACGATAACTTCTCAGTACGTAATGCTGATAACTTGGATAACAAATTGCCGCCAATATACCAATAATAGCCAGCGCAATTAGCAATTCTATTAAACTAAAACCTCTAGTGCGTAGCAGCTGCATTTAATGTGCACCATGCTCAGTTTGAAAGGTCGCAAGCCTTATCAATTGCGGAAATTCCGTTTGTGATAATTCATCGACACAATCCGCACAGTCGGCATTAATGGCCAACAGCTCGGTCAGAAGCGTTTGGCTTAGTTGTGCATTTTGTAAACTTAGTGCTAACTCACCTTGCTGATTCTTTTTCAACACCAGCTTACCGGCATCAGTAGTATTAAGTAGCCAGCTGCGGTTAGCATAAATTAAGCCGGCATGGTGTAAGTGCACCGCATGCAACGCCAAGTTAGCGCCCGGCGCAATTGAACAATCAGTATTAACAACCGCTGCAGGTGCACTGGTTAAATACACCACCCCCGCATACACTTGTGGTGTTGCCGTAATGCGTTGATTAAGCCTCATAAACCAACCTCCGCCTTGTTGTATTTGTGACCAAAGTAGCTCATCAATGCCATATAGCGGCTCATCAGCAGTAAGGTTTGTGCGATCACTAAGATCTGTAAGCTGCCATGGCGTTATTTGCCCAGCTTGATGTTTAACGGCAATCAAAATATCACCAGCTGAAGTTCTTGCAATAACCAACAACATAATTTGTCGGCGCATTACACCATTACTATCCGGTGTCGTTATTTGTGCGAGTTGCAGTGGCTGGTTAAAGATCGCGTGAGTTTGACTAAAATCGGCAACTAACACCGGCGATGCAAACCCCTGCGCTGAGAGCGGAACAAACCAAAGTAGCCCAGTAATATCAATGCTATATACCGCATCAGCTAAACCGTCATAATTAAGATCAATCGCTATTGGCTGCGCCTGAATACGACCAATACTGCTCGTTAATGTCGGCCAGCTACTAACTTCATCTAACAACGCTAATGTGTCAGCGCTATGCATTTTTAGCACGCCATCAGCTTGCGGCACTTGTAGTTGCACATTATTACTTAACAGCACCTTGCGCGGTGTATGCACATCTTGCACAGTAGGAATATTTACTTCAATTGGTACAGGGCTATTTAAATCGCAACAAAAACCCGCACCACTAAGCAAAAGCAAATTGAGATAAAACCAAGGTTGCATGATCTTACTCCTCGTTTTCTACCACAGTTTTTCTTAGAACTACGCTGCTATAACTGGCATAAAAATAACGATTGTCAGAATAAACGTCAGTATCTAACTGCAATACCTCACAGGTTAAACTACCAACCGACCACGCTGCATACTCTGCCGGACAAGTGGTTAATAACTCATTTGGTGCAATAGCAGCATCGGCCAATTGCGGGATCTGCTGCATATGTTGTTGCAACGCTTGATGGGATAACTGCAGCTGCTGTTGCCCAGAAAATGCGGCTTTATGGCTTAATTGACTAACTAATAGCATGGCAGAAACCAACAAAGTCATCACTAATAAAAATATCAATGCCATCACTAATACTATTCCCTTAACCGCAGCCATATCAGTGCTCCTATAACGCCGTATTATGAAAATAAATACTGCTACTAACCAACAAGCGCCGATAATTATCGCTCGGAGCAACAAACTGTTGTTGCCCCATAACGTATACCTGCTGGTTGGTGTAATGTGAGTCAGCCTGTTTAGCGCGTAATAATAAATAGTATCTAAGACTAACGATTCTGCCACTTTGTTGCTGCCATAGCTCTGCAGGTACTTGGTTGGTCGCTTGGTAATAGTTTAACTCACCGTCAAAAGTGCTATCGACACCAAATTCAAAGTGCATACGTTCAACACCGTCAAGTATTGAGTCCGTGCTCATCACCGCTTGTCCTGCTTGATTTCTACTTAAGCGTTTACGCATTAATACCGGTATATTTTCCCCGTTAACCTGCTGCTGCGCTAGGTAAAACACCACATGCTGATAAGGGTAATAGCTGTAGCTCTGATGCAATGCAGGGCTGTCACTATCAACAAAGCGCGCATGTTGCCAATTTGTTTCTAGATAAAAGCGATTTTGTCGCATCTCACTCACGGGTGTATTCAAACCAATTAAACGCTTCACCTGTAACAATTCAGTTTGCGGTAGTGGGTTATTAACACAATTTAGTTGTTGCTGATTACTCGTGATCGTTTTCGCGTATAAGGTAACAAAACTCTTTGCTAACTGCGGGAAACTGCCGCTATCTATAATAGATTCAGCACAGTCGTTGCTCGGTATAGCTGGCAATGCAAATAACGTGGCTTGCTCAGGCATGCTTCTACCACCCCAAAATCCGGTATTGGTAAGCTCATTTTGTAGTAATGTCATTAACAACTGTGCGTTTTGCTGCAGCTCGGCCAATTGCTGAGCCTGACGAGTTGAACGACTAACAGTACTAAATGCGGTTATTACCATACCCAGCAAAAACACGCCTAATAACATAGCAATAAGTAGCTCTGTCAGGGTGAAACCACTTTTGCGCCACACTGCTACCAAGCTCCACCTTGCACAGCAAATGCACCACGCCCGGCACTAGCATCACAGGACGCTAACTGAGGCGCACTATTCGCTGAGCGTTGCTGCCAACTTACCTGAAGCTGCGCAGTATTAGCCTGTGACTGAAAACAGAACACCGGTTGATGCAATGTGCTTGATAACGCTTGCAGCGTTTCAAACCAACTATTTAACTGCACGATGGCAAGTTGCTGCGCATTACAAGGGGTATTTTGGCTACAAACAGGCGTAGTTAAGGGTTCAAACTGAAGGGTGATTTGTGGTGCAATAGCATCTGCTAAACGCGGATTAGCCCAGATTTCATTAAACAGCGCGTTACTCATGGCTACAGCTTGCGTACGCTGTATCGCATCTTGTAGCTGGCGCAAACTTAGTGTTTGCGCAGCTAATAATCCCAATAAACCTACTTTTAACACTAATAAGGTTATCAGAACTTCAATCAGACTAAAGCCATGTTGTATTCGCATATCCCTATGCTCACGGTTAACTAAAGTTAACTATAAAGTTACAACAATATTTCAATTGGTCAAATTAAAAGCTGAATTTTTCTACAGAGATCTGTAAAGCATTGTTTATGTTAATTAATTTAATGTAGGAATATGCCATCTGCCTCCGCTACACTGCTGTTTGTGTTGTGGTAAATCAGAATGAGAGTTGTAGATGCGGCGAATGTCAGGCTTTACTTTGTTAGAGTTGATGGTAGTAGTAGCAGTAGTGGCGATTTTGGCCGGTGTTGGCATACCTGCTATGAATAACTTTCTGGAAGACTCGCGCGCAGAGGCGAGGCTAACCGAAGTATCTCGGATGTTTGCTTTTGCTCGCTCTCAAGCTGCTTCAACCAGGTCACCGGTAACCATTTGCCCATTAACCAATAACGCCTGTGGCAATAACTGGCAAGGCCCGATCAGTGTATTTAATGACCCCAACAATAATCGTCAGCTAGATGCAAACGAAACCGTGCTGCGGGTTACTGAGGCCTCAGCAGCTAATGACACCATCAACTTTGCCATCGCAGGTGTGACTTTTTCCGCTAACGGCACTGCCAGTGCAAATGGCATGATGTCGTATTGTCCGGCAGGTAAAGCCGATAAAGCAGCACAACTGACGTTATTACAATCTGGCCGCTCCAGGGTGAGTAAACAAGGTGTGAATTGCCCATAAGCATCAAATAGCTGTAAAAAATGCCGGCAAGCCGGCATTTTTTTGCTGCGAAGTTATCGCAAAGTATTACGGTCTAACTCACGTGCTACGGCTTTACTAAATTCGCCATCTCGCTCGACGCATTCAAAAACCTGGGTAATAGCAAGGCGGGCACCCCGCTCTACCGCAACCTGTTCGTTGCGCAGCATACGTTCAAGATTGGCATTTTGATTTTTCGGTTGATTGCGATAGTCACGAATTACCTGACGTTTATCAGATAACTCTAAGTGACACTTATAACCATACTCCGACCCTGTTTTCCGGATAAACTGGAACCACTGCAGGCGTTGATGAAAAACACGTTATTAGAGCAACCGGTGCTGTGGGCCGATGAAACAACAGTCAACGTGCTGGATGTGGAGAAAAGTAATTGCTACATGTGGGTGTACGGCTGCGGCCTCGAGTCATCAACGGGGGCTAAGCTGGTACTGTTTGATTACCAGGATGGTCGTGGAGGTAAACATCCCAAAGCTTATCTTGATGGTTACAACGGGTATCTGCAGGTGGATGGCTATGCCGGCTATGAGCAAACGGAAGCGACCTTAGTCGGTTGCTGGGCGCACGCCAGGCGTAAGTTCGTCGAAGCACAAAAAGCCCATGGTAAAGGCAAAACCGGCAAAGCTGACTGGGCCATCCATCATATCCAGAAGCTGTATGCGCTGGAAAGTAACCTGAAAACTCAGAGCGCTGAAGTGAAATACCGAGAGCGACAGAAGGTCGCCAAGCCCTTGTTGCAACAACTGTTGGATTGGCTGGAGAAATCCAAAGACACCATTCCAACAGAAAGCCCGCTGGGTAAGGCCATCACCTACAGCCTGAATCAATGGCCGAAGCTGATACACTATCTGGATGATGGCAGATTGAATATCGACAACAACCGCGCCGAGCGTGCCATAAAGCCCTTCGTCATCGGCCGCAAAGCCTGGTTGTTTGCCAATACCACATCAGGAGCTAATGCCAGTGCAACACTTTACGGTTTGGTCGAAACAGCCAAAATCAACGGCCTCGAGCCGTCCGAATACCTGACCAGACTGTTTACCGAATTGCCACTAGCTGACACAGAAGAGAAACTCAGGAAGTTACTGCCGTTCTAAATCAACCAGCGACCACGCGAAAAGGTGTGGTTGCTGTTACGTTTACTGATCATCAATGACAACAGCATGGCAATCAGCAGTTCTGACAGACTAAAACCTGCCGTGTTGCGCATCAGACCTACCCCCGGTTGGCTGTTATCAACAGGCCGGCTCTGTCAGCGCCTCTACGACAACCGGTTATTTGTTCTGGCTGCTGCGCCAGCCGGCGCCGCCAGGCCATCGTCAGCTGTATTGTCGCCCCCTGTGGCGTAACACAGACTGCAGCGTCGTGTAAGCCACCGGAGGGATGCTGCAAACGCAGCAATATACGATTTAGTTGAATGGCATTGATGTATTCAGCAGAACAGCTGGCGGGTGGTAAACAAGCCGCCGGTCTGGAACCTTCGGTAAAAGCGGTAACTTCACTTAGCAGCGGCAGCAGCGCCCGGTTCGCCGCCAATTCGCTCACAACACTGTTACTCAGTGCCACAGCCTGAGTGCGTTGCAAAGCGTCCTGCACCTGTTTTATCGCCAGTGTCTGGCCTGCCAACACGCCAAGCAACCCCAGTTTTAAAATCAGCAGACTCACCAGCGCTTCGACCAGACTGAAACCATGTTGTAACTGCATATCCGTATGCCCAAGGCCAATCAATTTAACCTTAAAGTTACAACATTATTTCAAAAGATCAAATTTAAATGCTTTTTACCAGCAACGGTCGACATCCGCAGCAGTAAAACCGCCTTGCGCCCCCTTTTGTCCGGTATGTGTCAGCAGCAAAGTGCCACAGCCATCGCTTTGTATCGAGGTCGGCGCTGCACTAAGCCTGTAAGTTCGCTCAGCAACAGCCGCAAGCGCAAAAGTGTAACGCGCAGCCAGATCGTTGCGGCATTGCAAATTAGGCAGTACAAAACCATTTGGATTGTAGCGCATATTCTGTGTGTAGCTGCGCTCCATAACTTGTGATAGTTCCATTAAACACGCTTGGGCGGCAGTGCGGTTTGATGTTAATACATAGTCACGATAAGACGGGAAAGCGACAGATGCCAGAATTCCTATTATCAATACGACTATCATCACTTCTACCAGCGAAAACCCTGTTTGTTTGTTTTTATTCATTAGTTAACTCCCGCCAAGTCAAGCGACGTCCCAGCGCAACCACATTTATTGGTCGGCTTGGTGGTGTTGATGCATCACCCTGGCCAGACACTTC
Source organism: Rheinheimera sp. D18 (assembly GCF_004345025.1). Lineage (GTDB taxonomy): Bacteria > Pseudomonadota > Gammaproteobacteria > Enterobacterales > Alteromonadaceae > Alishewanella > Alishewanella metallidurans. Next base: position 2,552,056 of record NZ_CP037745.1, read on the forward strand.
GGTGTAAATTGGTTTGCCATCTTTGTCCTCAGTTTTAATTACGGTGTAGCCAACCGTTGGTGCTGCTGTTTTTACACCGCTAGTCGGCACACCGTTAGAAAAATTAGCCGTATTAAAGAAATTGCGTTTTAAGCGCCCACCTTTATAAGGGTCTATCGCCATACGCCAACTTATACCTCCGGCTAAACAGGGATCATCATCAGGTTTCAGCGTGTTGATAACCAGCACGTTATCTATCATCAAAGGAGGTAACACTACGCGCTCACCACCGGCACCCAAATCAATGTACCAGCCTTTTTCAGCACTCTGTAGTGCAGTACTTGATTCCAGAGCACGATAATCGCCGCTTTCCTGATAAGTTCTGGCTTTTAAATTACTTCGGGTGAGTGTTATGGCGGTGTTATTTTCACCGGTTTCATCAACAAAACCATAAATGGTCTGCTTACTGGTACTGGTTTTATCCGTCACCGATAAATAACTGCCTGTACCAAACATAACCCAGGTTTTACCGGTACTAGGCTCACGACTAATAGAAATACCAGAGGTTATTGGTTGGGGTTCAGTCCCTATTTTAGCAGTGAATATAGGAGAGTTGCTGTTAGCTAGTCCCCATTGGCTGGTATTTGATTTGCTAATATCGAACTTCCAGATATTACCCTGATAATCGCCAGCATAGACATAATCTACATTGCCATCTAAGTCCATGTCCCAACTTTCCAGCTGAGCAAAACCATTAGGGGCAGCACTAGAGGTTGGCAAAGCAATTTTTTTAATCGTTGCGCCAGTGGCTAAATTAAATACCAGAATGCCACCTTTATTAGTGCTGTTGTTATAGCCATAGCCAATAATACCTATCCACTTACCATCATTAGCTCTGGCAATTAGCACCTTCCCCGTGTTCTGACCTAGTTCAGGGTGTGATACCTCCCATAATGGCGTAATTTCCGCCGGATTCGTGGCGTCCAAAGCAAAGATACTATTTGTACTACCCGCTGCACCACGGCCCAGTGTGCCCAGCACTAATGTTTTCCATTTTGCACCGGTACCACCGATATCAACATAGGCATCGCCCGCTGCTAGAACACCATCAACATAATATTGATGCTGATAATCCGGATCGGCCAGATGCTTTAATCTTGGCAATACAGCTTTAGGCACATAGGCGAATAATTCTTTACCTGCCCCGGCACCTAAATTTGCATTATCGCTAAAAGCATGCAGCATACCGTCATTTGTACCAACATAAACTACGCCTTTACGTGCTTTATTGGCTTCTATATGAGCTAAATAAGAGGCTGACTCAGGCCAGCCGTTACGATGGTAGTTTTTACGCTCAGCAGCACCAACGTATAAAGGCGCTGAGTGGGCAATATCACCAAGTAACGAACTGCGTGTACGAAACACACCATTAGTTTTACCAATCTCTGACGACTGATCTCCACGTAAATAATTAACTAGTTTTTCTTTATTATTGATTTCAGCAGTTGTCGTCAGTGCTAATTCTGTTGTGGTGACCTCTGTCGCCTTAAAATCACTAAGTGTAGTGCCTTTAAAGTACTTTATATTACGGACGTCGTGACTTGGTATACCTTCTGATGCTTTCCAGGCTATTTTCATGCCGTTATCAGCATCGTAAGTCCATAAGTCACCTGACCAGTCATCCCCTTTGTATCGGCCCTGAAATATCTTAGCGCCCGTTTGTGAGCTAGTACTTACACCCCCAAGGTTAGATGCCGAGCCAGTACCCGAATTCATCTGCTGCAAAGCTTTGGCTAGTTTGCCAGCAAACTCCCCGGCTTCGCTGGCGTTAAAGAAACCGCCCCGGCTATTTACCGCGGCATGCAGTAAATCATCTAATTTTGCCGAGTCACGGGCGGCCGGATTAGGCCATTTAATCTCGGTTTTATTTTTTATCGCATCAAAAGCCGCATCTGGATTACTTGGATAGAGTTCAGTGGGTATACCCAAGGACACACCAAAGGTAGTCATATTCTGCCAAAATGCCGGATTGTATTCTTTATCATTTACCGGAACTAAATTATCCACTAAAGGTAATAAATCGTTTTTCCAGTAATGCATAGCAATATCGGCCAGCGTGTTACTGTACTCATCTTTAAATGGATCGCTGGATTTATACTGGCCAGTTTCCGTACCGGGCCCCGGAATTAGCGGACCATCATCTTTATCCGCGTTATCTACGCCGCTGTAATCATCATTGTAGTAACCATCGGTCATTAATATAGTAAAGCTTTGCCGGCAGGTACGGATCTTGCTATCTTCATCTGACGGATTGTCACGCCAAGGCTTGTTTTGCTGAAAATATTTACCGGCAGCATCTAATGCCGTTCTTAAAGGAGTACCGCCAGAAGCACCTTGAGAATATAGTGAATTATAAAATCCACTGCGCCCGGTACCACTGAACTCAGTAACATCCGTTTTAACCAAACCAGAATGGTTCAGAGCACCATAACCAACACGCATCTCCGGTTTTAATTTTTCATGCGCGAAGGCTTCACCTATCGCCCACTTAGAGGTTTGAATACGGGTTCTATAAAACGCAAACCAGTTAGCAAATTTTTGCTTCTCGGTATCGGACACTTTTTTATAGTCGTAGCACCTGTCATCATAAATGCCATGAGTACAACTTGAGTTATAAGTGTAGTAAAACGCATGGCCGGCTTTGCCATTCGGGCTGATAGTAAAACCGGTACGCCAGGAATTATTAAACGCGGCCTGATAATAAAAATCATCCATTATTGCGCGGTAATTAGTTTCCAGGTTGATCGTGCCGCTAGATGGATCATAACCGTTAATCGGTGCTGCCTTAAAACTTACTTCATCCATAACGCTGCCATCAGCTTTTCTCGGCCGATCATATTTTTCATTTGGATTAAAGTAAGATTTATTCTGAGCAGATGACGCCAGATAGCGCTTACCGGTCATATCATAATAACAAGTGTTGTTGGCTCCCGCATAACTGCCTGCGCCTTTACAGACTTCAGTAAAATATCTCGGATCCCATGAGTACTTCTCCAGCTCACCTACCAAGCTGTCTGGGGTAAAGCCCCAGCGCATAGACCCGGAATCATCAATAACAAACAGAATATTCGGTGGCAAGCCCGTCGCAGTTTGCAACGGGTTGTCGGCAATACTAATAGTATTTGCGGCAGCTTCACCTATTGCCATTCCCAGGGCGGAGCACAGCAGTACACAACTGAATTTACCAGAAAGCAGGCTTTTCATTACAACGGTACTCCTATAGTGGTTTGCAACATGACTACAGCACGGCCAACGGCCGGTGCTGTACGCGCTGTTATTCTGAAGGCTTCCATTTCGCAGTCTACCGCCGGGTTAGCTGAAACAGCCCGGCAACCGGCAGAACTTTGATACAAGCCTAAATGTTCAATAATAAATTGGGTTGCTGGCATCTCGGCTGAATCAGCGGCACGGGCTTGCCATACTGTTGCAGGATCAACCCAGTAATCAGGAGTTGTAGCCGTAATTATGCGCTCTGGCAGTAAGTTTGGCGTTGCCAGCTCATTGGCTTCAACCAAACGTTCGGCGGCAAATATAGTGGCTTCTACGGCTTGTAGTGAGAGCTCTTTGTCGTATAAGTTAGCTGTCATTTTTTCCTGCACACCCGCATTTCGCATTGAAGTTATTGCTAAAGTGCTAATAGCTAACAATAACAACAGTGCCACTATCAGTGCGACTCCACGATGCTTTGCAATTGAATGGGTCATTTTCTACTCCACTAGCGATTACGCAAATTAATCATATAAGTAAACGTCAAGGCATCTGCGGCCAGTTGCACATTAGCCGGTGCAACCATTTGCAACTGCACTTGAACTGCAATAACGTCTGACCACTGAGCTACATTGTCTGCAGCCCGCAAAGCGGTATTGGTGCTTTCCAGATAACGAAAAGTTAATTGTTGAACACCGCGTAATATCTCATCCGTTGCCAGTGCGGTATTATTGCCGGTGCGTCGTGGGGTCCCGCGGTATAAACTGCGCACGCCGTTTGCTGCGCCGATATACCAGGATACAGCTTCAAACCGGGTTAACATGGCGTTATTGCCAAAACGGTGCGGCGAGCCGTTAGTAGTACATACCGTTGGAAACCCCAGGCCTTTACTGCAATTGCCCGGAGTCTGAGAGCCGCCGGTATTATGCACAACAGTTTGGTTAGGCGCATTTGGCCCTGTCATCTGAAAAATCGCGGTATGGTTGTCATCACAGGCCATAACAATATCGCCCCGCGCTAAACCATGATTGGCCCGGTTTACAAATAACACAGCTGAGGAGGCGTTAGGCTGGTGATCATGAATCGATACGCTAGTGCCACCACCGAACATAAGTTGAATTGCCTCAGAATTATTGACCGGTGCTGGCGAACCCAAGGCAGTCGGTACATTAGCAGCCGTGTAACCCAGAATACCCGCCTGATTAGCTTGCCAGTTCGCCCACCAAGCTGTGCCTGCATTGTTGAGTACATTGGAAACACTGCCGTTATTGGTACAGCCTGAAAAACCTGCGCTTCGAATATCATGCGCCATCAACTGAAAGGCAATGCGGGCATTTTCCTGCATACTCGATAACGCTTCGTTAACACGGTAAGTTGTTTGGTTTGCAATAAACACCCCGGTTACACCGCCAATAAGTACTAAACCCAGTACCATAGCGATCATCAGTTCAACCAGAGTTAAACCCTGCTGTTTCACCCAATATAGTGCTTTCATTACAACGTCACCCTGTAGTTTAATTGCATCGCATCACTGCCTTGCACACCCCGGCTATCATCCCAGCGCACATTAATGAGTACTTCGCTGCCATTTACCGCCGCAATTAAACAAGCGCTCTGCCCCAGCCGTAATTTTAAGTGATCTGCCCATACTTTATGCTGACTGCCACCATCTTCGCAGTTACCAAGGTATTCATTGCGGGCTCTGGCGGTACCCAGTCGTTCAGCTGCGACATTTGCACGCATATTTTCACCCAGGCTATGCGCGACAAGGGTTGCTACAGTGCGTTCGTGTGCACTTTGCACATTTCGAACACCACTGCTTTGCAGCGCGGCGACGCCAAGCAGACCAATGCCCAAAACCAAAACAGCTATCATCACTTCTAACAAAGAAACGCCGCGTTGTGTTTTAAGCGATAAGACAGATTTATGCACAGGTCGTTACTCCTCTGGTAATACTAATACTGCCACCGGCTACAAAATTTAACGTCCGGGTATTGTCGGTAACAGCTGAAGAGGTAGTGCAAACCCGCAGACTAGAAGCAAATCCAGCACCATTATTGTCACGGACTAAACCTGCACCGGTAAATACAATATTTGTCGCCGCCGGGCCTGAAATATTTAAACCACTGGCCACTCGGCCCTGTGCGACAATATCATTACCCACTATTACCAACCAATTGTCCCAGTCAGCGCTCGCGGCACAGCTTGTACCATCTGTAGTGGCACACAGCATTACGTTTTGTGAGCGTTTGATAGCTTCACTTCGTGCCATATGAAAAGCAGACAATAATTGATTAGTCGCGCTGGTTAATCGGTTCCCCTGCACCAAACTATTAAAAGACGGTACAGCGACGGTAGCGACGATTGCCAAGACCGCAATGGCTACCATTAATTCAACCAGAGTAAAACCGGCTCGCGCTTTAGTTAGTGCTATTACACGGCACATAATGATTCCTGTAAGTTAACGGCAAATTTTAAGAATAAATTTTACTGCTTTACCCTAGCAAGGGTTGCTTTGCCAAACCAGTAGATTCTGGATAAGTGGTTATTTCAGCCGATAAGTGGTTAGCATAGTGATAACTGCTGCTTTACTCTGGCTAAAGCGCGGCGGCTAACTTCAAGTTTATCTGCGACATTGTCCAGCAGTATATAGTGCGTACCATCGGCCATTGTTTGCAGCGATCTAAACCAGGCTTTGTTAATTAAACAATTGCGGTGAATACGCAACAGCTGCTGTGGGTACTGTTGCTCAAGCTGCGTTAAACTTAAATCCAGCAAAGCAGAGCCTTCTGTAAATACCATTCGGGTGTATTTTTGGTCGGCTGTAAAGTAATACACGGCGCTTAGCTTAGTTTGGCGTTGTTGCTGGCCAAGCTGATAACTTATCTGTACCGCTTTGTCGCTGCTTTTATCCAAGTGCGCCCTTGTCAGCGCGCCTACTTTTTGCAACGCTAATGCAAGTCGCTCTTGTGAAACCGGCTTTAGTAAATAATCACTGGGGCTAGCTTCATAAGCTGCTAATGCATGTTGTGGGTGCGCGGTAACAAAGATCACTGCAGGTGGGACCGGTAACTGCAATATCTGACAACCTAACTCAATACCAGACTGCCCCGGCATAGCAATATCCAGCAACACCAACTCAGGTTGCAATTGCTGAATATATTCCAGCGCTTGCACTGCTGTTTCTGCTTGTGCAACACATTGGTGTTCTGGAAACTGTGCCAGCAGTCGCACTAAACGCGATCGAGCCAGTGGTTCATCATCAACAATAAGAATACGCATTAGTTATGCCTCTGACTTAACGGAATAACCAGTTTAACTCTGAAGATGCCTGCACTATTGCTGGCAGTAAGCTGGGCACCATTACCATAGTGCAATTGCAAACGTTGGCGAATATTGTCTAATGCAATACCGTTACCCGGCCTGTCGCTGTGTTTCGATTCAAACGGATTAACAATCACAACAGCTAACGATTGGCTGCTTTGTACTATATCAACCTGCAACGTAGCAGGGTGGGTACAGCTTTCTATACCATGTCGCACTGCATTTTCCAGCAGTGGCTGCACCGTCAGTGCAGGTATTTTAATTTGCTGTAGATTTGCAGGCTGCAGCCATTCTACCGTCATTCTATTACCCAGCCGCCATTGCTCAAGCGACAAATATTGCCTGGCCAAAGTTAATTCATCTACCAGCCAGACCTGCTCGCCGGCATGTAATGCTGCACGAAATAGAGCAGACAAATCCAGCAAGGCTTGTTCAGCCGCAGGCGGGTCAATATGGATCAGTTCTGCCACGGTATTGAGGCTGTTAAATAAAAAATGTGGTTGAATACGAGCCTGCAAAGCCGTTAGCTCCGCTTTGCTTTGCGCTTGTAGTTGAATGCTGCGCTCGCTGTGCATAATAAAAAATTGCATGGCAATAATAGCGACAATTAGCGCCACCATCAGATTGCTGAACAGAAAAACCGCTAACGATTGACTAAACTGACCCGGCCTATCGGTCATAGCAATAAAAGCCAGATAGCTGATTACTAAGGTTATGGTCAAAAAAATTATACAGCAGGCTAACAATATCTTAGCTGGCGACAATCTATTTAGCCCAGAACGAAGCAAACAAAACAACAAGGTAGTTAACAATGCCACCCAATGCACAAACAGACTAATTAAGCCCAGTCTTAACCACAGATCGTTATGGATACCTGGCGCAAACGCCAATACTACAGCCACTGCCTGAGCCAGCACGGCGCAACGTAATAAAAAGCGACCATGGCACAAATACGGTAGTTGTAACTCCGGCAATCTCAACTGTATCGACATAGCTTACTCAGAATAAAATCTCTGAGGCAGTGTACACCGAGCGTGATAGAAAAGTTAAGCATGGCCTGCAAGGCTGCAGGCCAGTGAGGGTTTACCTAAGCTCTGCAGGTATCGCAAACACCACGTTTTCTTCACGGCCGGGGTTTTCGGTTAAAGTTTTTCCGCCCCATTGCTGTAATTGTTTAACAACCTGCTGTACTAGTACTTCAGGTGCTGACGCGCCAGCGGTTACGCCGACGGCTTTTACGCCATTTAACCATGCCTGTTGAATATCATCGGCAGTATCTATTAAATACGCCGTACACCCCATTTTGTCGGCAAGTTCGCGTAACCGGTTTGAATTACTACTGTTCTTTGCGCCAACTACTAACAGTAAATCGGCTTTACTGGCTAAATCACGCACGGCGTCTTGCCGATTTTGTGTGGCATAGCAAATATCATCTTTGCGCGGTCCTTCAATATCAGGAAAGCGTTGACGTAAGGCGTCAATGACATCAGCAGTGTCATCAACTGATAACGTGGTTTGGCTACTAAAACATAATTGCGCTGGGTTTTTAACAACAAGCGCCGCAACATCTTCTACCGACTCAACTAAATAAATACCACCAGCAGAATTGTCGTACTGGCCCATAGTACCTTCAACTTCAGGGTGTCCGGCGTGGCCTATTAAAATACACTCGATACCCTTGCGGCTGGCGCGCGTGACTTCCATATGCACTTTGGTTACTAGTGGGCAGGTCGCATCAAATACCTTTAAACCACGTTGCTTCGCGTTTTCACGCACGGCTTGAGAAACACCGTGTGCGCTAAAAATAACAATGTTGCCATCCGGTACTTCATTTAGCTCATCCACAAATACCGCGCCACGGCGGCGTAGGCCATCGACTACAAATTTGTTATGTACCACTTCGTGGCGCACATAAATTGGCGGTTCATATAATTCAAGCGCACGTTCAACAATGCTAATAGCTCGGTCGACACCAGCACAAAAACCACGTGGATTGGCTAACAAAATATCCATAATTTAGCTTACCTGTATTATTTCGACACTAAATGTCAGTGTTTGGCCCGCTAGCGGATGGTTAAAATCTATTGTGACGGATTCACCAACCACATCACGCACTAAGCCTGGGATTTCAGAACCATCTTGCATAGTAAAACCAATAATTGCGCCCACTTCTGCCGGTGCATCAGGCGAAAACTTACTACGGTCCACATAGTAAATATTATCTGGATTAGGCATACCGTAAGCGTCCTCTGGTGCCAGCGTAAAGGTTTTCTTATCGCCAGCTTTAAGGCCAGTTAGCTGCGCTTCAAACTCAGGCGATATGCTGGTATCGCCCATTTGCACTTTAGAGGGTTTATTATGTACGCGAGTACTTTCTGCGGCGCTGCCGTCAGATAGCTTAATATCAAAGTGAAAAATTACTGTGCTATTTGCACCTATTACTGACTCATTCATTTTTTCACCTCGTTATGGCTAAAGCTGTCCCAAATTAATAATACGGCACCGATACAAATGGCCGAGTCAGCAATATTAAACGCCGGATAATGCCAATTTTGATAATGCAGGTGCAAAAAGTCGATAACGTAACCGTACAAGGTGCGATCGATCAAATTGCCAATAGCTCCGGCTAATACTAAACTCAGCGCTAAATTAAGCTTTAGCTGAGTTTTGTTATTGCGTGCTAACCACACCGCAAGCAGCACACTGATGACAACCGCTATGGCAGTAAAAAACCAGCGCTGCCAGCCACCGGCGTCACTCAAAAATGAGAATGCCGCGCCGTGGTTTCGCACATAAGTTAAGTTAAATACCGGTAGCAGTGGTATTGACTCAAATAACTGCATATTAGCAATAACAATCTGTTTAGTCAGTTGATCTAACACTAACACCAGCAGCATTAACCACCATAAGCGCCAACCGCTGTTTTTAAATAACGTCATTAAGCAAATGCTCTCATCTCGCCCACACCTTCTACGTTGGTCACGCAGCGCAAGCATAAACCTGGATGCGCCGCATTAGCACCAACATCGTGGCGATGATGCCAACAGCGCTCGCACTTATCACCTTTAGATGCAGCAACATGCACGCTTAAGCCGGCAAGTTCGGTTTTAACTGCATCACTTGGTACTGCTGCAGTGCTAACCTGTGCGGTTGAGGTAATAAGCACAAAGCGTAATTCGTCACCTAATTTTGCCAGATCAGAGGCAAGAGCGTCTGATGCGTACAGCGTTACCTCAGCTTGTAACGATGCGCCAATTTTTTCTTCACGACGTGCAGCTTCCAATACTTTGTTTACTTCATCGCGAACTTGCAATAACTGCTGCCAAAATTCATCGCTAAATTTACCAGTGGTTAAACCCGTAAAGCCGGTATACCATACATCAGTAAACACAAACTCGTCACGCTCACCTGGCAGTTCTTGCCAAATTTCCTGTGCGGTAAAGCTCATTATTGGTGCCATCCAGCGCACCATGGCTTGGGCAATATGGTACAGCGCGGTTTGACAAGAACGGCGGGCTAAACCATCGGTATGCGCGGTATATTGACGATCTTTAATCACATCTAAATAGAAGCTACCCAATTCTACGGTACAGAAGTTCATCAGCTTGCCACTAACCTGATGGAACTGATAGTTGTCATAGGCATCGACAATTTCTTGCTGCAGCTTAGCGGCACGGTTAACGCCCCATAAATCTAATTCGACCATTTGCTCAAAAGGCACTAAATCGGTTTTAGGGTTAAAACCATTTAAATTAGCTAATAAAAACCGCGCGGTATTACGAATGCGTCGATATTTATCAGCGGCACGATTTAAAATTTCATCTGACACGGTCATTTCAGAGGTGTAATCAGTGGTGGCAACCCATAAACGTAAAATATCGGCGCCCAGCTTGTTCATTACATCTTGCGGCGATACCACATTACCCAATGATTTAGACATTTTACGGCCATCACCATCTACAGTAAAACCGTGGGTTAATACCTGCTTATAGGGTGCTTTGTGCTTAATGCTCACGCCGGTCATTAATGACGACATAAACCAACCACGGTGCTGATCCGAGCCTTCTAAATATAAATCGGCTTGATCAGCGCCGCCAAACTCGTCGCGTACGCCAATGACGCAAGCATGAGTTACACCAGAGTCGAACCAGACATCTAGCGTATCAGTTACTTTTACATACTGATTAGCATCGGCGGCAATCAGTGTTTTAGCGTCTAAATCAAACCATGCTTGAATACCGTCTTTCTCAACCAGCTTGGCAACTTGTTCCATTAACGCAGCCGTATTTGGATGCAACGCACCGGTATCTTTATCAACAAACAGCGCAATAGGTACGCCCCATGTACGCTGGCGTGAAATACACCAGTCTGGCCGACCGGCAACCATCTTTTCAATTCGTTGCTGGCCCCAATCTGGGATCCAGCGGGTTTGCTCAATTTGCTCTAACGAGGTTTTCCGTAAACCGTGCTGATCCATGCTAATAAACCACTGTGGCGTAGCACGGAAAATAATCGGTGTTTTATGGCGCCAGCAATGCGGGTAGCTGTGTTTGTAGGCTTTATGTAGCAACAAAGCACCGGCTTCTTTTAGCGCGTCAACTACGCTGTCATTGGCCTTAAAGACATGCTGACCCGCAAATAACGGTGTATCGGGTAAATAAACGCCGTTGGCACCCACTGGGTTGGCAACTTCTAAGTTATATAGTTTGCCAACAATAAAGTCTTCTTGACCATGGCCCGGCGCAGTATGTACGCAACCAGTACCCGACTCCGTTGTTACGTGCTCGCCCATAATAAGTGGCACATTAAAATCATATAACGGGTGTTTAACTTGCACCAGTTCAAGCGCAGCGCCTTTGGCAAAACCTAATGCATGATAGTGTTCTATGCCAGCACGAGCCATTACGTCATTGACAAGATCGGTAGCAATAATTAACCGCTCAGCACCATTTGGTCCCTGCTCAATTTGCACTAAGCTGTAATCTAACTTGGCATTTAACGCCACCGCTCGGTTGGCGGGAATAGTCCACGGCGTGGTAGTCCAAATAACGACCGATACCTTACCTTGGCCACGCTTATCTGCGGGATGATCAAAACGATCAACTGCGGTTTCATCAACTAAGGCAAAACGCACATCAATAGCCGGAGATACCTTATCTTGATATTCGACTTCAGCTTCCGCTAATGCCGAGCCGCAATCGGTACACCAATGCACCGGTTTAAAGCCCTGCTGTAAGTGACCATTGCTGATAATTTTAGCTAATGAACGAATGATATTGGCTTCAAAATCGAAGTCCATAGTGCGGTATGGGTTTTGCCAGTCGCCCAGTACACCTAAGCGAATAAAGTCGGTGCGCTGTGCATCGATTTGCGTTGCCGCATATTCGCGGCATTTTTGTCTAAATTCGGCAGCGGTAAGTTTAACGCCGGGTTTACCGTATTTTTTCTCTACCACCAACTCGATAGGCAGGCCGTGACAATCCCAACCTGGCACATAGGGCGCATCAAAATCAGACAAGGTTTTAGCTTTAACAATAATATCTTTCAATATTTTGTTAACAGCATGCCCAATGTGAATATTGCCGTTAGCGTACGGTGGGCCGTCGTGCAAAATAAAGCTTTTTTTGCCTTTTTTTGCTGCACGAATTTTGCCGTATAAGTCTGCTTCGGTCCATTTAGCCAGCATTTGTGGTTCACGCTGCGCCAGATTGGCGCGCATCGCAAAAGCCGTTTCTGGCAAATTCAGGGTATGCTTGTAGTCGCTCATCCGTTTGGTTCCGTCTTATCAGTAGTTGCGTGCGCTTGTAATAAAGCGTTACGCTGAAAAAATACTTTTGCTGCAGTTACATCCGCAGCAATTTGTTGTTGTAACGCAGCTAGCCCATCAAAACGTTGCTCACTTCGCAGCTTATGCTGCAACACAACTTCAATCTGACTACCATATAAATCGCCTTTAAAATCAAAAAGATGCGCCTCAAGTTGCTGCCGCTGTCCTTGTACAGTCGGGCGATTACCTATATTTGCTACGCCATGAAACTGCCCAAACACGGTGCTGGCCGTTATGGCGTAAACACCAGCAACGGGCAACTTACGCCGGTATAAAAATACATTGGCGGTGGGGAATCCTAAATCACGGCCCAGTTTACGGCCATGGCGCACTCGCCCCGTTAAAGCAAAAGGCCGCCCCAACATGTCAGCAGCCAACTGTAGCTGATCTTCTGCTAAGGCTTGACGCACTAAGGTGCTGCTAATTCGCCGCTCACCTAGTATCAGGCTAGACGTACTATACAAGCCAAACTGATGTTGCTGTGCCGCTTGCGCCAACATGTCGAAGCTGCCACTACGGTTTTTACCGAAATGAAAATCATCACCAACAATTAAATGTGCTACGCCTAACTGATCCAATAATAGCTTCTGTATAAACTGCTGAGGCTGCTGCGCGGCAAACTCAGCGGTAAAATTAACACACAACAGGCGATCAATACCCAGCTGAGCTAATGCCGTATACTTTTCTCTAAACCGAGTTAAGCGCGCCGGTGCGGCTAATCCAGCAAACAACTCAAGTGGTTGCGGCTCAAATAGCATAACGCACGACGGTAATTGCTGTTGCTTAGCAATAGCAATTACCTTAGCTAACACCGCTTGATGGCCTAAATGTACACCATCAAAATTACCGATGGTAAGCACACAACCACGATGTTGCGCCTGAATATTATGTAAGCCGCGTATAAACTCCATGCCTGCCGTTTCTAACTGCTGATTATAAACAGTGCATTATACCCATTTAATCAATTGCTTTCAGCAATTGAATTGGCGCTAAAATCACGCAGTCTCACACCCATTAGCATCAATAAAGCAAAATACGCCAACACGGCCAGCACACACAACGCTGATAACCGCCATATTTGTGCATTGAAGCTCAATTTAAGCCATTGGGCTAAATTTGGGGTTTGCCAATACAGTAACGCTGCCATAATGCCGCTGGCGCACAGCAGTTTTGCTAAAAATAGCAATGTTGCTTTAGATAATTGGTACACACCAGCCACTTTTAAACCGCGATATAATAACAACGCATTTAAACTTGCAGACAATGCAGTGGCTAAGGCCAAACCAACATAGCTTAGAAATGGCGCAAGCATTAGGTTCATTACCATATTGGCTAACATGGCAATAATACCAATACGTACTGGCGTTTTTATATCTTGCCGCGCATAAAAACCGGGTGCTAACACTTTAATTAGCATGTAACTAAGCAAGCCGGTACTGTAAGCAACTAAGCTATACGACACCATCATTACGTCATGTTGCGTAAACTCGCCACGCATAAACAACAAGGCAATAATCGGTTTGGCTAAAATCATTAACCCTGCCATTGCCGGAATGCCAAACAGCGAGACAAAACGCAGCGACCAATCTAGCGTCTGACTAAAGCGCAGTGCGTTATCACTAGCATGGTGCCGAGATAAGTTAGGTAATATTACCGTTGCAATAGCAATACCAAACAAACCTAGCGGAAACTCAATTAGACGATCTGAGTAGTACAACCAACTAACCGCACCGGTCAGTAAGAAAGAAGCGATTACCGTATCCAATAACAAATTAATTTGGCTAACCGACACGCCAAATAACGCAGGCAGCATTAATTTGCGAATTTTCACCACATTTTCGTCGCGCCAGCCCCAACGTGGCATTTGCAACAAACCAGCTTTGGCTAAAAAAGGTAGCTGAAACAGTAACTGTACGACACCGCCAATAAATACCCCCCAAGCTAACGCTAAGGCCGGCTCATCTAAAAGCGGTGCCATATAAACTGCACAAGCAATCATCACGATATTTAAAAATACTGGGGTAAATGCGGCAACGGCAAAGCGATTATAAATATTAAGCACTGCGCCAGACAGCGCAACGAGGCTAATAAACCATAAATAAGGAAAAGTGATTTTCAGCATTACGCTAGCAAGCTCAAACTTATGGGCGTCTGGGCCATCGTTTAACCATTCAACAAACCAGCCCATACCAAACAACATTGCTACTAATGGCGATGCGATAACACCAAACAATGTCACTAAGGTAACAACCACACCCAAGCTACCGGTTACTTTTGCCACTAATAAACGCACCGCATCATCGCCGTGCTTTGCTTTAACTTCCGCTAATACAGGAACAAACGCTTGAGAAAATGCACCTTCAGCAAATAGGCGGCGTAAAAAATTGGGGATACGATTAGCAAAAAAGAATACATCCGCGGCTGCGCCTGCACCAATAAAGTTGGCCACCACCACATCACGAACTAAGCCTAATACACGCGAAATCAATGTCATAAAGCTGACAATAAGACCTGATTTTAATAGCTTTGCCGACACTTTTACGTCCTTATTTTAACCCGCGACTATTCTGCACGTTTATTGCCGTGAATTACCAGTAAAAATCACGATTAAAATCGGTGTTTTTTCTGTGAAAGCATTTGACAACGGCACATTAAATAGGCATATTATGCGGCCTTTAATAGGTCCAGTTTAGTTTTTTAGGAGTGTCACCTTGGCTAACATTAAGTCTGCTAAGAAGCGCGCAATTCAATCAGAAAAACGTCGTCAGCAAAACGCCAGTCTACGTTCAATGATGCGTACTTTCATTAAGAAAACCAACGCAGCGGTATTAACTGCTGACGTAACTGCTTCAACTGAAGCGTTTAAGAAAATGGTGCCTGTTCTGGATCGTATGGCCGCAAAGGGCTTGATCCACAAGAACAAAGCAGCACGTCATAAGTCACGTTTAAATGCACATGTTAAAGCATTAAGCGCCGCTTAAGACACAGTTTCAACAAAAAAGCCGGTTAATACCGGCTTTTTTGTTGCTGTTATTCTAGGTTGGAGCTATTTCATATCCTCTGCACAATAGAGTTTATGCAGTAAGCCAATTAACGCCTCGGCTTCGTTACTATTAATACTGTAGTACACTGTTTGTGCAGCTTTACGTGTTTTTACTAATTTATGCTTACGCAGTAATGCTAAATGTTGCGACAACGCTGACTGACTAAGCTCTAGTTTTTCGTTCATCTCACCTACTGATAATTCTTTTTCCAATAAATGACAAAGAATCAGTAAGCGTCGCTCATTAGACACGGCTTTTAGTAACTTTACCGCTTTTGCGGAATTTTTTAGCATATTTTGTAAATTCATTACACCTAGCCCTGTCAATTGGAAGGTTTAATATTACCGAGTTACAGCATTAGTCACAACATTTTGCGATCAGCTATGCCTATATTCATTCGTTTAGGCAATAAAATCACTCCGTCCGAAAAATACACATTTCTACCGACCTACGCTGTAACGTCTAACTAAAAAAGTGCTAAAGTCGTAAACACTAATAACATCAGGATAATATCAATAATGAAATGGTGGCTAACTACAATAGGTGCAGCGCTAAGTTTAAATATCGCCGCAAAAGATTTTACGCTAGATGACACGCTCGCGTTTCAAATCACAGAATCGTTAACGGTAGAAGTCGGCCCACGCCTTGCTGGCAGTGAAGCCGATGCCCGCGCTGTCGTTTGGGCAGAGCAAAAATTTAAACAACTGGGATTTGATAAAGTTTGGTCCGAGCCTTTTACTATGCAGTATTGGCAGCGTGGCCAAGCTAGCCTTAACGTTGGCGAGCCTTTTCGTCAGAATTTAGTTGTTACCGCTTTAGGTGGTTCTATCGCGACGCCTTTTGACGGTATTAACGCGCAAGTGGTTATGTTCGATAGTTTAGATCAGCTAAAACAAGCCAGCCCTGGCGAAGTAAAAGACAAAATTGTGTTTATTAATAAAAGTATGGGCAAAGATAAACTGGGCAGTTTTTACGGTGACGTAGTGGGTGCGCGTAGCCAAGGTGCTGTTGAAGCAGCTAAGTTAGGTGCAAAAGCCATTATTATTCGCTCAGTGGGCACCAGCATTAACCGTTTTGCTCATACCGGCATTATGCGTTACAGCGATGATGTAGCTCGTATTCCTGCTGCGGCTATTTCCGTGCCAGATGCTATGCAACTATCTCGTATGCTGAGCCATCAACCTGAGCTTAGCTTACAATTACAAATGCAAAATAAACTACCTGGTGACGTTACTAGCCACAACGTAATAGCGGAAATTACTGGTAGCAAGTACCCGAATGAAATTGTGCTAATTAGTGCTCACTTAGATTCTTGGGATGAAGGTACAGGCGCATTAGACGATGGCGCTGGTGTAGGCCTTGTAATGGCAACTGCAGCATTATTAAAGCAGCAAGGCCGCCCAGAACGCACGGTACGTGTCGTGTTGTTTGGCAATGAAGAAGGTGGCTTGGTCGGTGCACGTGCTTATGCGGCAAAACATACTGCTAATTTAAAAAATCATGTATTTGCTTCTGAATCAGACTTCGGTGCTGGCCGTATTTGGCGGTTAGACACAGGTTTCGGTGAAAAATCACAATCGTTTGCCAAAACTCTACAACAAAAGCTAGCGAGCTTCGGTATCGAAATGGGCACTAATACCGCATCAGGAGGCCCAGATGTATCTATACTGCGTGCTCAAGGTGTGCCTGTAGTTAGCTTGCAGCAAGATGGTACAGACTATTTTGATTATCACCACACGCCTAATGACACCCTAGACAAAGTTGACCCTGAGTCGCTAAAGCAAAACTTAAAAGTGTGGTTATTAACTACTGCAACTATTGCCAATAGCCGCGTTGATTTAAGAAAATAAGTTAGCCTCGAGTTCGTGAACGCAGCGGGTTGAACTTCTTTACTGGTTCAGGCCGCTGATGTTTACGATAGCTGGTGCGCAATATCCATAAATGGATGCCTATTACCAGCATAACCGTAGCAAATGGATATAAATACATATTGCTACTAACAACAAATAACACTAAAGCAAATGTAAAATAGCTAAAGGGCAACAACTCATACAACCAAAATGGCATAATGCCACCGTATTTTTCTCTGGCTTTTTTGATATCAGAACGTCGGTTATCAGATCGTAAAACCCAGATCACGGCACCGGCAAAGCTGATTAATACACCAGCAACCAACGCCAACCAAGATTTAACACCAAGCATCATACTAATTCCGGCTGCAACATAAACATAGGGCAGCACTTCATATAATTTCGCTGGTAGCATAATCACTCTCCCTGTTTAGCTGCAATTAAGTGTAGAACAGCTTTTTGCTACTGCAAACTCACCTTTCTAACTGCATTAATATAACTAATCTGAAAGATGTAAAATTCCTCAGTTGAGTAACCCTCTACGCCGCCGCATAATATGCACAAAATTTGGTCAGCAGTGTCTTAAGGAGAGCGCAATGGAACATATTTTGTTCGATATTATCAGCTGGGTTGGCTTAACAATCTGTATTGGCGCTTTCTTTGTTAAGGACGTATTCTGGTTGCGCCTTACTACACTAATTGGCTGTAGCCTGCTGTTTGTTTACTATAGCCATATTGATATTCCGCAAGGCGTCATCTCAAACTTATTAGTATTATTAATTAATGCATACTATTTACTACGCTTTGCCAAAGCACGTAGAGCAGAAAAGATAGCCAAGGATTTAACAATTCCAGCTAGCGCACTAACCGTTCAAGCGAAGTAACAACGCACAGGCACTTTTTCCAATAGCTTAGGCGGGGTATAATTAACTGCCTGGTGAGACAAGAGTGCCTAGTATGCAAAACGATGATTTAGACTTGTTTCTGTTAGAGATGTCGGGGGTTAAACCGTTATCTCAAGATGAAGTAATGTTAGAGCCGGGAGAGTTTAACCCAACATTGGCTCAGCAAGCACGGCGCAAAGCCGCAGAGCTAGAAATGGAATATGATGCTAATTACCTTAGCATGGAATATGTCGATCTTGTAAAGCCAGACGAGCCTTTCACTTATAAAAAAGACGGTGTGCAAGATGGTGTCTATCGTAATTTACGCTTAGGTAAGTATGAATTAGATGCCACGTTAAATCTTTTAGGTAAAAGCCTAACCGAAGCTCGCCGAGAACTGTTCTTCTTTATTGAAGACTGCCACAAACGCGGCATCCGTACGTTGCTTATTCAGCATGGTATGGGGCGAAACAGCAAACCTCATCCGGCCATTTTACGTAGTTATGTATTTAAATGGTTGCCTCAAATACCTATAGTACTAGCATGCAATACTGCACAACGACAGCATGGTGGCTATTCTGCAAGTTATGTTTTATTGCAAAAAAATGCCGAGCAAAAGCGAGAAAATCGCGAGTTACATAGCAAGCGCTAGATAGAACAATCCCCAGCAAGCTGGGGATTGTTGTTAGTCATTCCATTTGACTAGATTCGATTCCTGCTACCCGCACAACAGACAGATAGCTTCGGCTTTAGTTAAAAATGCCGATAACGCCATTAAACAAACAATAATAGCGACTGCGGTAAAGCCAAAACTACGATTGGACGCTTTACTCATAATTAGCCTCAATGACTCTTTTTATTATTTTGTGTAGCAAATTGGTTTAAATTTACTTAAACCGATAACTAGTGTAGTTAAGTTGTAACAAACTTACAATAACTGTGTATTTACCCAGCATTTTCAAGATGATAAGCGAGCGTAGAATAAACAAAGTTCTCGGTTAACAAACGACTATCATTTAGCTCTGGTAAAGCTTCTACGCTATGTTCAGTGTGCATTAGCGTAAAGCCAGCTTGTTGGTAGTTTTTCAACGCTGCCGGATGATCAGTCGAACAAGTATGTAGCCAAATTTTGGCCGCCTGCCACTGCGATGCTAGCATAATTGCTGCCTGAGCTAAGGATAAGCCTAACCCTCGCCCCACAAATGGTGGTAATAGACCAAAAAACTTAATTTCTACACTCTGATCAGAATGTTTCAACAATTCAATATAACCCGCTGGCGTACCCTGTACCCATAGTAACCAAGTGCGCACTTGTTGCTGTGTAAGATATTCTAACCACTGCTGATAACTCCAACTTAAACGACTAAACCAGCGCCATGGCCCTCCTACTGTTCTAAACATAAATTGACTAAGTTCTGGGCTGGCTATTTCTGCCTCAACTAACTGCACACCACTAGGCCAACTAACCTGTGTTGGCGCGCTGCCCTCAAACTGTAAAAACCAAGTGGTAACTGCGGTTTGTTTGATCATACTCATTAGTTAGTATCCACGCTCAACATTAACCAAATTCAACATGGGCTCACCACGCTGGCTGCGCTGATAGTTATTGGCAATTTGTTCAATCACAGCAGTAACACTCGTTACCGCAGATACATGTGGCGTAATTAAAATTGCCGGATGCTGCCAAAATGGATGAGTTTCAGGTAAGGGCTCTTGACGAAAGACATCCAAACAAGCCGCCTGCAATTTACCGCTATCTAATGCTTGCAATAATGCCCTGTCATCAACCAGAGCACCGCGGGCAACGTTAATAAAAATAGCACCGGCTTTTAGTTGATTAAAAAAGGCATCAGTTAACAAGTTTTCTGTAGCGGGTGTTAGCGGCAGTAAACAAATAACAATATCGGCATTAGCCGCCGCCGCCGACAAGCCCGCCGCACCATAATAGCTGTCTATGTTATTTAATTGCTTTGCTGTTCTGGCCCAGCCACTAACACGGTAACCTAGCATGGAAAAATGCTGTGCCGCTGCAGCACCCAACTCGCCTAAGCCAAGCACGCAAATATTGCTGAGCCGACGTGGGCCTTTCGGTTGCCATAATGTTTGTTGCTGCTGTTGCTTAAATTGATCTAACCGCAACCGATAATGGCTTACAACACCATCTAAATAACGCACCATGGTTTGACTCAGGCTGTTATCAACGATACGAGCAATTGGCACGGCAGGCAAACTTGTATCAGCTAAAATTGCATCAACGCCGGCACCAAAGCACTGAATCGCTTTTAAACTCCTTAAATTAGCTAAGCTATCTTTGGGTTGCTTCCACACCACCGCAAATTCAACCTTGTCGGGTTCAGTTATTGCTGGCCAAATTTCTATGTCGGTGCCAGGCAACGCCAGTGACAAACGCTGATGTAAATCATCAAGTTTGCGATCGGGAATAATAAGGGCAATAGTCATCTATTTTTCTGGCTCCAACAATTTGTTATGCTGCTGATATAGCGGGCTTTTATGCTAACGTTTTAAAGGTAACATTGTTTAGTGCTATTTTCAGATAAATGCTTAGTACTTTTTTATAAATTTAGCTATGTAAAGGTTTAGTAAAGTTCAGTTTCAATTCAGCCCCAGAGACCTATAAGCTATACAGTGAACAAAAAGCCGTCAGTGCTACACTTAACTAACGGTAAACTGAGGATAGCAAGATGAAAAATCTGATGCTGCAATTAAGTCGACTACTTACCGCTTCTATACTGGTAATGAGTACCGCAACAATGGCTTGGGCTGATGATGATATTTTATCACAAGCCGAGCTAGACCAAATGCTAGCGCCGGTGGCGTTATACCCAGATACTGTATTAACCCATGTACTAATTGCTGCTACTTACCCGTTAGAAGTGGTACAAGCATCGCGTTGGGCTAAAGCAAACTCTAACTTAACTGGCGACGATGCGGTTAACGCCGTTGAAAGCAAAAGCTGGGATCCGAGCGTTAAGGCCTTAGTTGCATTTCCACAGCTATTAGAGCGACTCAGTAGCGATCTAGACTGGACTGAGCAGCTTGGCGAAGCGTTTTTAGCTGACGAAACGCAAGTATTGGCTAGTATTCAAACCTTGCGACAAAAAGCCTATGCTAACGGCTCGTTAAACGATAACAAGCATGTGGTGGTAGAACGCGAACGTGAAGTCATCATCATAGAGCCTGCACGTAAAGAAGTCATTTATGTGCCGGTGTACGATACGCGCGTTGTATACGGTGATTGGTGGTGGCCGTCTTATCCTCCAGTATATTGGCAGACCGCCGGGGTGCAATTTGGCAGAAGCCCATTTTATTGGGGCGTTAGCGTTAACGTACGCCCATGGTTCTATTTTGGTATTTTTGATTGGCGCCAGCATCATGTCGTCGTAAACCATCATTATTACCATACTCCGCCGCGTTATTACCCGCGTCGCCATACCCACTTTGTTAATGCACATCGCTGGACACACAACACTGAGCATCGTCGTGGGGTGCAATACCGACATGCACGCTTAAATCGCGATTACAATTCAGGTTATGGCTATAGTCAGCCAACACGCGAAACAAAAGGTATACCGGCGCGTCGCACCCGAGTTGACAGTAATGTTACCGTTCGTGAAAACAAACAGCAGTACCAGCGCCGCACGGCCGAGCAAGTTAGATTGCCAAACCGTGAATTGCGTGCCAACGATAATACCCCACGCCAACGTAATGAAGCATTGCGCCAACAATTAAACACACCACAGCGCGAGCGTCAGGCTATAACCGAGCAGCGGCGCGCGCCAATAAACAGCACTGAGCAATTACGCCAACGTGAACAGGCAAGGCCATTGCCACGTATAGAACCCAACCAGGTAAAACCAGAACAACGCCAGCAATCACAACATGTTCAGGTACAGCAGCGCCAAGCACAACCAGCGCAAAACGTTCAAGTGCAACAACGGCAACCACGAGCTGAGCGTCAACCTCAGGTGTCAGCGCCTCGTGAACAGCGTGCCGCAACAACTACACGCAATAACATGGCGCAAAACCAAGAACGGCGTGCAAGACAGATTGATTAGTAATATCTTTCTCGCTACTTACTAGACTAAAGGCGACTGCTTAGCAGTTGCCTTTTGCTTTAAACTGGGTTCAGATATAAAGTTCTGAGTTAGTGGGAGCACAACATTGGCAAGTATTCCAGCAACACTAAACTGGCAGCAGTTGTTAAAATCGGGCGACCGTATTTTTATTGGCTCACATGCCGCAGCACCCGCCCAGCTAATTGATAACCTTATAGCCAATGCTAAACAACTGCATGATATCGAAATTGTTCAGGTATCTACGCTAGCCGACAATAAGTGGGCCGAACCACAGCATCAGCAATTGTTTAAAGTTAACGCACTGTTTATCGGTGGTGACAAGGTACGCCAAGCGGTAGCCGAAGGCCGCGCCGATTATACCCCGTGTTTTATGTCAGACATTCCGTCATTATTTAGCGATGGCATTCTACCGCTCGACGCTGCATTAATTATGGTCAGCTTAGCCGACGAACACGGCTATCACTCGTTGGGTGTGTCGGTTGATATTGTATCTGCCGCCGCAAAATCAGCAAAAAAGGTCATTGCGCAGGTTAATCCTGCTATGCCTGTTACCTATGGCCAAGCCTTTATTCATCGCGATCAGATAGATGCGTTTTTTTATGCTGAAGAACCTTTGCCTGAACTGCCAGCACCCGAACTGGATGCCATTACCGAACGTATTGGCCAGTATGTGTCACTGCTTATTGATGATGGCGCGACGATTCAAATTGGCGCTGGCAAAATCTGTGCTGCGGCGCTGCGCTATCTAGGTAATCACAAAGATTTAGGCGTACACAGCGAGCTTGTCACCGATGGCGTGATGGAGCTAATTAAAAAAGGCGTGATTAATAATCGACGTAAAACCTTTCATCAGGGTAAAACTGTTACTAGTTTTTGTGTTGGTAGCAAAGCACTATACGATTTTGTTGATGCTAATCCACATATGGGCTTCTACCCTAGCGAATACGTTAACTCACCCACCAATATCGCCCGTAACGACAATATGATCGCCATCAACAGTGCGATAGAGGTCGATTTAACCGGGCAAATTGTCTCTGATTCAATTGGGCATTTGTTTTATAGCGGTATTGGTGGTCAAGTTGATTTTAGCCGCGGCGCTTCAATGAGCAACGGCGGCAAACCCATTATCGCCCTGCCCTCAACGGCTAAAAATGGCACCGTGTCACGTATAGTGCCGCGTATTTCCGACGGTGCGGGCGTAGTCACATCACGTGGCCATGTGCATTATGTCGTTACAGAATTTGGCGTCGCCTCGTTACGAGGCAAGAGCATTCGTGAGCGTTCGCTAGAGCTTATTCGGGTGGCACACCCCAAGTTTCGCCAACAACTATTAGAAGAAGTACGTAAAAACTATTGGGTGCCGCATTATCAACTGCATACACCAATGGAAGTGCCCGAGCTGGGCAGTGTTGGTTTTAAAGAACTGCATATTGATGGTGAAGCCTTTGACCTGCGCCCGTTAAACCCTTCTGACGAGCGGCGCTTACAAGAATTTTTTTACTCTCATACCAAAGAAACACTGCAAATGCGTTATAGCGCAGTGCCGACCCAAATGAGTCGTGAAAAATCCTGTACCTTAGTCGGCGTTGATCAATCTCGTGATCTGGCGCTGTGTATTGTGAAACAAAAAGGCTCAGTGGTGCAAATACAGGCTGTTGGCCGCTATTATTTACTCAATGACAATTTAAGTTGCGAAGTTGCTTTTGTTACCCGAGAAAAGCATCAGGGTAAAGGCATGGCCAAGCGCTTGCTACAAGAAATGATTACTATTGCCCAGCTACGCGGTTTAACCAGCATGACCGCCTATGTGCGTGCAGAAAATAAAGCCATGATCACGATCTTTCAAAAAGCAGGTTTTAGCCGATTACCTGGTGATGACCCAAGCGAAGTTTATATGCAGCTGCGCTTACCGCGCGCTGACATTAATGAGCAGCGTAGCTAATGGCCATTACACTATTTAGCCACCCAAGCTGCTACCTGCATTTAGCGGGTGATGACCACCCCGAGCAACCTGCCCGCTTAAACGCAATAAACGATCAACTTATTCGCTCAGGTATGGAGTTTGTGGTGCAGCAGCGTGATGCCACGCCAGCACAGCGCGAAGATTTATACGGCGTGCACGCTAAACTTTATATTGACGAAATTTATGCGAAAGCACCCAGCGAAGGCCATATTTGGCTAGATCCTGATACGCAAATGATGAAACACAGTTTAAACGCCGCGTTGCATGCCGCTGGCGCAGCAATAAACGCAGTTGACTTAGTAATGAGCGGCGATAACCAGCAAGCGTTTTGTAATGTGCGCCCACCTGGCCATCACGCTACCCATGATCAAGCCATGGGCTTTTGTTTATTTAATAATATTGCCATTGCAGCCGCCTATGCGTTAAAGCATTACTCGTTAACTCGAGTTGCTATAATCGATTTTGATGTGCATCACGGCAATGGCACTGAAGATATTTTTGCCGGCGATGAACGCGTATTATTTTGCTCATCGTTTCAGCATCCGCTATACCCATTTAGTGGTGAACTAAGTGCCGAGCCCAATATCATCAACATTCCGCTAGCCGGCGGTTGTAAACCGCAACAATGGCGTGAGCAAATTGCACAACATTGGCTGCCTAAGCTCGACCAGTTTGCACCGCAGTTAGTTTTTATTTCAGCCGGTTTTGACGGCCATCGTGAAGATGATATGTCTGAATTTATGCTGACAGAAGACGATTACGGCTGGATCACTCAGCAGCTAAAGCTAATAGCCGATAAACATTGTCACGGTCGTATAGTGTCAACCTTAGAGGGCGGCTACGCCTTAAGTGCGCTGGGCCGAAGTGTGGTGGCTCATTTAAAAGCGATGTTATAAATTTCATATCAGGCTATTACTGATAAAAAACCCTGCCGTAGCAGGGTTTTTCGTTATTGGTTTAGCCTAGCCAAACACGGGCGTTGCGGAACATGCGCATCCATGGGCTATCTTCTTGCCAGCCATCTGGCTGCCACGAGTTAGCTACTGCACGGAATACCCGTTCAGGGTGTGGCATCATAATAGTTACGCGACCATCAGTTGTAGTAAGCGCGGTAATACCCGCCGCTGAACCGTTCGGGTTCTGCGGATATTGCTCGGTAACTTTACCGTAATGATCAACAAAACGCATTGCTACTGTGCCGCTGTGGTTGGCCTTAGCAAAAGCTTCATTATTAGCAAACTCAGCATGACCTTCACCGTGCGATACGGCAATTGGCATACGTGAGCCGGCCATGCCAGCGAATAACACTGATGGGCTTTGCTGAATTTCAACTAAACTAAAGCGTGCTTCAAAACGCTCTGACTTATTAGTAACAAAACGTGGCCACAACTCAGCACCTGGGATCAGGCTCTTTAAGTTTGACATCATCTGGCAACCGTTACACACCCCTAACGAAAAGGTGCTATCACGTAAAAAGAAGTCAGCAAACTGTTGGCGCGCCATATCATTAAACAATATCGACTTAGCCCAACCTTCACCGGCACCTAATACGTCACCGTATGAGAAGCCACCACAAGCGACCAAACCATTAAAATCGGCTAATTTAACGCGGCCAGATAAAATATCGCTCATATGTACGTCAACCGCACTAAAGCCGGCGCGGTTAAATGCCGCCGCCATTTCAACGTGCGAATTAACGCCCTGCTCACGTAACACGGCTATTTGCGGCTGCGCGCCTTTAAGAATAAACGGTGCTGCAACATCTTGGTTTAAATCAAAGCTTAGTTTTACGTTTAAGCCTGGATCAGCAATGTCAGCTTTAGCGGCAAACTCTTGTTTAGCACCTTCGGGGTTATCACGCAGTGCTTGCATTTGGTACGTGGTTTCTGCCCAAATACAGCGCAAACGCGTGCGGCTATCTTGCAACACTGACGTGCCGCCACGGCTAAACACTAAATCATCACTGGTATTTACACTGCCAATAACATGGCTGCTATTAGCTAAGTTATGCTGGGAAAATACTTGCTTAACGTAATCCAGCTCGCTGTTGCTAACTTGAATAACGGCGCCCACTTCTTCACTAAACAACACCGCCATGTCGTCAGCACCTAAGGCGCTAATATCAACATTAAAGCCGGCTTTACCGGCAAAGGCCATTTCAGCTAAGGTAACAAATAAACCACCGTCTGAACGGTCATGGTAGGCCAGTAGTTTTTGCTCACGCGTTAACTGTTGCACCGCATTAAAGAAGTTAATTAATAACTCTGGGCTGTCTAAATCAACCGGTGTTTGGCCCAATTGTTTATAAACTTGCGCTAAACACGATGCGCCTAACCGATTCTGCCCTTGACCTAAGTCAATTAACAGTAAGCTGGTATCGCCTTTGTCAGTGCGCAGCTGCGGTGTAACCGTATTGCGAATATCTTCAATGCGAGCAAAGGCGGTAATGACTAACGACAGCGGTGAGGTAACGGTTTTGTCTTCACCATCTTGCTGCCATTGCGTTTTCATTGACATAGAGTCTTTACCTACTGGAATAGTGACTTCCAGTGCTGGGCATAACTCTTCGCCAATGGCCTTTACTGCAGCGTACAAGCCCGCGTCTTCGCCTGGGTGCCCTGCTGCCGCCATCCAGTTTGCTGATAGCTTAACTCGCTTTAAACTACCGATATCAGTAGCCGCAATGTTGGTAATTGCTTCAGCTACGGCAAGACGCGCCGATGCAGCAAAATCAAGCAGAGCCACAGGCGTACGTTCGCCCATAGCCATAGCTTCACCATGGTAGGTGTCGTAGCTAGCTGCGGTAACACCACAGTTAGCTACGGGTATTTGCCATGGGCCAACCATTTGATCACGGGCAACTAAACCCGTAACACTGCGATCGCCAATAGTAACTAAGAAGGTTTTTTCAGCAATAGTGGGTAAACGCAACAAGCGCTCTACCGCATCTTTTATGGTTACACCGCTTAAATCTAACGCTTTACCTGCGGCTTGCTTACTTTGCACGTCGCGATGCATTTTTGGCGCTTTGCCTAATAATACGTTTAGCGGTAAATCAATTGGCGTAGTACCAAAGTGCGTGTCGGTTAGGGTTAAATGCCGCTCGGCGGTGGCTTCGCCAACTACGGCAAAAGGTGCGCGCTCGCGCTGGCATATTTTTTCAAATACCGACATTTTATCTGCTGGTATTGCCATAACGTAGCGCTCTTGCGACTCGTTACACCAAATTTGCAGTGGCGACATTCCAGGCTCGTCGTTAGGCACGTTACGCAGTTCAAACTTACCGCCCACGCCACCATCGTTTACTAGCTCTGGAAACGCATTTGATAAACCACCGGCACCCACGTCATGTAAAAACACGATAGGGTTATCAGCACCTAACTGCCAGCAACGGTCGATAACTTCTTGGCAGCGTCGTTCAATTTCTGGGTTTTCACGCTGCACTGAGGCAAAGTCTAAATCTTCTGCCGACTGCCCGGACGCCATAGACGAAGCCGCACTACCACCTAAGCCAATGTTCATCGCCGGGCCGCCTAGTACAACTAGTTTACAGCCAACGGTTAGCTCACCTTTTTGCACGTGTTCAGCGCGAATATTACCCAAGCCACCCGCTAACATAATAGGTTTATGGTAACCGCGAACTTCCTCACCATTATGGCTGGGTACTTTTTCTTCGTATGTACGGAAATAACCATTAATGGCCGGACGACCAAATTCGTTATTAAATGCCGCGCCACCCAATGGGCCATCAAGCATAATATCCAGCGCCGATACGATACGGTTTGGCTTGCCGAAATCGGTTTCCCATGGCTGTTCAAAGCTAGGAATACGCAAGTTAGAAACGGAAAAGCCAACTAAGCCTGCTTTGGGTTTTGAACCAATACCGGTCGCGCCTTCATCTCGAATTTCGCCACCAGCACCCGTAGCCGCACCTGGGTAAGGTGAAATAGCTGTTGGGTGGTTATGGGTTTCAACTTTCATTAACACATGAATATCTTCATGATGATACTGATAAGTATTATTGCCAGGCTGGGCAAAGAAACGCCCTGCTACTGAGCCTTCCATTACCGCTGCATTATCTTTATATGCTGACAATACGTAGTCAGGTGTTTGCTCAAAGGTGTTTTTAATCATTTTAAACAGCGATTTAGGCTGTTCTACACCGTCAATGGTCCAATCGGCGTTGAAAATTTTGTGACGACAGTGCTCTGAGTTTGCTTGGGCAAACATATACAGCTCAACGTCATTCGGGTTACGCCCCAAAGCAGTGAAATTCTGATATAGATAATCAATTTCATCATCTGCTAAGGCAAGACCCATTTCAGTGTTGGCGGTTTCTAACGCTGCACGGCCACCTTGCGTAATATCAACCGAGCTTAAGGCTGCTGGTTCGGCCTTGCTAAACAAAGCTTTAGCTTGCACCATATCGGTAAACACTGCTTCCATCATACGGTCGTGCAACAACGCAGCAACTTGCTGCAACTGCGGTGCACTAAGTGCGGCATCGCTTTGAATATAGTATGCTATACCCCGCTCTAAGCGAGACACCTGCGTCAGGCCACAGTTATGGGCAATATCTGATGCTTTAGATGACCAAGGCGAAATAGTGCCTGGTCGTGGTGTTACGAGCAGCAGCTGGCCATGGGGTTCATGGCTGGCAATAGCGGGACCGTAAGTCAGTAATTTATCCAGCGTTTGTTGCTGGGCGTCAGTCAATGCGCTGCTTACATCAGCAAAATGCATAAACTCAGCATAAATATTACTGATAGCTAAGTCACTTTGGACACATTGGTCGAGTAACTTCTGAATTCTGAAATCGGACAGTGCTGGCGCACCACGCAGGATCAACATAGGCTTTTTTTCCCGTGGGTTGAACGACGATGGAACCTAAAACAGGCGCGCCATTATAAAGAAATTTCTACCGAAGTGGTATGAGTAAACGCTGACGTTACAACAGAAGTTTGCTATAACAGCTCGGACAACGTAGTAAAGAGTGTAACTGCATGCGCAAAAGTGGCTTCTTAATACTGATATTAATCTGGCTTACTGGCTGTAGCCCCGAACCGCAGCAAAGCCAACTTTTTAATATATATCAAAAGAATAGCTTAAAAGTTGGTGTGCTACATGGCCCGACTAGCTACTATGTTGGCGTGGATGGACCAACCGGATTTGAGCTAGAACTTAGTCAAGCGCTAGCTGACAAACTCGGTGTCAAATTAGAAATATTTCCCAGTTATTATTTAGAAGAATTACTACAAAAGCTGGATAGCGGCCAAGTTGACTTTATTGCCGGCGGGCTCACCCTGACCGAAATGCGCAAAGACAAGTATCGGGCTTCGCCCGCCTATCGCTGGGTTAACGAAGTATTAGTGTTTAAACAAGGCAATGCCTGGCCACGTTCATTAGATGATTTAACTGATGCTATCGTGGTAGTAAAAGACAGTAGTCATGTTGAAACCTTGCAGCAACTTAGCTTAGACCATCCCGCGCTTAACTGGCAGCAGCATCCAGAATTAGATGCAGAAGAAATATTACAACAGGTTGTCGACGGTAAAATAGCTTATACCGTAACTGATTCAAACCAACTGGCATTGAACCGGCGATTTTATCCAAACTTAAGCATTGCCTTTACCGTACGCGATAATTTACCGGTTAGCTGGCTACTTGCTAATAACGATGATGACTCGTTATACGCGGTACTTATCGAGTTCTTTGGCGCTATGTATCAAGGCGGTGAACTCATCGCCTTAGAAGACCGTTATTTTGGCCATGTGCAGCTATTCGATTATGTTGACACTCTCGCGTTTATTGATGCCATAGAGCAAACCTTACCACCATTAAAGCCCTGGTTTTTACAATACGCGGGGGAACTAGATTGGCGTTTACTGGCGGCGTTAAGCTATCAAGAATCACATTGGAACCCCCAAGCCAGAAGCCCAACCGGCGTACGTGGTTTAATGATGCTAACCTTACCCACAGCGCAACAAATGGGCGTTACTAGCCGCTTAGACGCACAACAAAATATTCGCGGTGGTAGCCGCTACTTGCATCGCCTTTTTAGCCGGATACCAGAACGCATTGCGATGCCCGATCGTTTATGGTTTGCTTTAGCTTCCTATAACATTGGCTGGGGTCACGTTGAAGATGCACGCAAATTAACGCAGCGCGAAAAAGCCGATCCAGATAAATGGTTAGACGTAAAACAACGCTTACCATTACTACGACAAAAAAGTGTGTATCAAACCACTAAATATGGCTATGCGCGCGGCGATGAAGCGGTAAACTATGTTGATAATATTCGGCGTTACTATGACACCCTGCTGTGGGTTGATGAACGCCAACAAGCAGAACAGCGTTTAGAACTGCAAAAACAAAGATTAAGCGAACAAAGTAGTGAACAAGTATTGCCAGAACCCAGTGAGCTCAACAACAAGGTGCCCTATTGAATCTTGCGACAAAAGCACCCATAGTACTGATCGAAACGCATTAATGAGGTCGGTATGTTACAACGAAAAAAACCAAAAATTAAAACCAAACGTCGTCGTTTACTCGATATGGTAGCTTGCCGTAGGCGTATTAAACGCAATGTAGCAGTAAACAAACTACACCAACGGCGTCGCCATTATGTTGGTTGTGTTAGTTCGCCGAACGAGACTGCTTAAGCTTTTTTTGTTCGGCTCTGCGCTGGCGAAAAAAGTTAGATAATTGTGCGCCACACTGCTCTGCTAACACCCCAGCTTCAACCACCAACTGATGATTAAACTGATGCTGCTGCACCACATTTAGCACTGAACCTGCGGCTCCAGTTTTGGCATCACTGGCACCAAATACTAAACGTTTTACTCGGCTATGTACCATCACTCCGGCGCACATACAGCAGGGTTCAAGCGTAACATACAGTGTGCAGTCAGCCAGACGGTAATTATGTTCTGCTGCCGCTGCAGCGCGTATTGCTTGCATTTCGGCATGCGCCGACGGGTCATGTAGGCTGATCATCTGGTTCCAGCCTTCGGCTAACAGTTTACCGTCTTTTACTAAAACGGCGCCAACGGGTACTTCGCCTTGCTGCTGTGCTTTTTCTGCCAAACTAATCGCATATTGCATCCAGTCTTCGTCAGTCATAATGGCTTACAATTAAATACTAGAATTGCGGCCAAGTTTACCACTATATTCTGGTTAAAATTGCTAAATTTTAGTTTCATTATAAAAAAAGCATTCGCCAATATTTTTTATGTTGTTGATATTTATCAATTTTACATATTGGCACTGATGTTGCCTCGTAATATGTAAATAAATAAAACGGAGAATACTATGGGACCCTTTGAAATTGCTGCTATCGCTATTATTGGCGGTATCGCACTGTCAGCGTATAAAGTGCATAACAGTAATAAAGACAAAGCTGACTCAGTGCAGCTAGGTGAAATTAAAGCCGAGCAAGAGCGGCTTAAACAGCGCGTTGCCACGCTGGAAAGCATTGTTACCGATAAGTCGTATCAACTAAAAGATCAAATAAATCGGCTTTAAGCGAAGTGCTTTAACCGCTCCTGACAGCGTGGCAGTTCACGCGCAATATGATACACTGCGAAGAACTGCTGACAGGAGCTAACAATGTCGACGGAAACTCTGGTTAATCGCGCTCGCACGCTATGCGAAAAAAACGGCGCTCGCTTTACTTCAATTAGAGAAAAGGTGTTTCGGCTGCTAGCTAATCTTAACGGTGGCATTGGCGCCTATGAGTTACTTGAGCAGTTAAAACAAACCGAACCCGGAGCTAAACCGGCTACGGTATATAGAGCATTAGAGTTTTTAACCGAGCAAGGTTTTATTCATAAAATTGAATCCAGCAACGCGTTCTTGTTATGCCATCATTTTGATCAGCATCACCCAGCACAATTACTGATCTGTGATCAATGCGGCAACGTAACAGAGCTGCATTCAGATGTGTTACAAGAAGAATTTAATCGCCAGGCAGTTGCGCAAGGTTTTGTCATTAAGCATCAAACCATAGAAGCTAATGGTTTATGCAAAACCTGCCGGGCCTAATAAAACTTATCTATATCAAGGTTGTGGCTTGTTAATTCAGCAAAAGGTTTCTAATCTTAAGCAAGCCGTAATCCTGTTCCCGTATTCTGATAGGCGTTAACATGAATGTTGAATTTATAAACCCGTTTTTATCGTCATTAGTTAATGTGTTAAGCACCATGGCTAATACCACTATTACACCAGGCCAACCACGCATTAAAAAAGATGAGTTGGCGCGCGGTGATGTGTCTGGCTTAATCGGCATGGTAAGCCCGCAAACCAAAGGTTCGTTTTCTATTACCTTTGAAGAATCGTTAGCAGTAGAACTTATGTTTCGTATGCTTGGTGAACGCCCCAAAGGTATCACCGCCGATGTTACTGATATGGTTGGCGAAATTACCAATATGGTTACTGGTGGTGCCAAACGTATTTTGGGTGAAAAAGGTTATGACTTCACCATGGCTACACCTGTAGTAGTATCGGGTAAAGGCCATACTATTTCGCACAAATCAGAAGGTGCTAAAATTCTAATGCCATTTGATTCTGATTTTGGCAAAGTACATATTGAAGTGAGTTTTGATAAGTAATATCACGGGTTATCGCTGCTGATACTAGCAGCGTAATACCCACTCAAACAAAAAAACTATTTTTCACTCTTTGCGCTGCGGCTGGCGAGTGATATTGCTCTAGCAGATCTTTCGCCGCTAATTCAGTGCGCTCTTTTTGTTCTCGATTGCGGTTGGCTTGCTCGACTAAGCTTTCTAACGCATCGTTAAGCTGCTCTAACTTCTGTTCCAAAATAGATAGCTGCTTATCTTTAGCTGGGCTTGCTGGCTGTTCAGACAGCGTGTCTATTTGTTGCTGTGTCTCTTCAATTTTTTTCGTAATCTCATCGTACTTTTGCTTATCTAAACCAATACGGTTAGCTAGCATTTGTTCCATTAACTGCGCTAAAAAAGCTGACTGGTTTTCATTGTTAACATTTGGCTTAGGTTGTTTTGGCTCAGCATGCTTTAGTGTTGCAGGTGCGGCCACCTGATCGGCAACATTTTGCCGTTGCAAGCTTGCATCGTCTAATTTTAAGGCTTGGTATTGCAACTGAAGATTATTGAAAGATAATCCTGGCACTGTCATTAGTATGCTCCTGCTATACGGGCTAATAATCGTGATTTTTAACTCTCCACGAATACAGCAGGAACTATGCCAAATCTATTTTGGGTTAATTAGCGGTATCTTTGTAACTAAACTGTACTCGGCTGGTGATATTGCACAATAGCTCGTAGGCAATAGTATCAACACAGTGCGCCAGTTGTTCTACCGGCAAACCTTCACCCCACAACACAACACTGTCGCCGACAGCAACAGGCTCAGCGCCTATATCAACCGTAATCATATCCATAGACACGCGGCCGACAATCGGCATTCGTTTACCACGTATTAGCACATCAGCATTGTTACCCGCGCCGCGTGGGTAGCCATCGCCATAGCCCATCGCCACGACTGCCAAACGGGTATTATGCGCCGCTATCCAGCTGCCACCATAACCCACGGCATCGCCGGCCTTAACCTCGCGCACAGCGATAACACTACTGGCTAACGTCATTGCAGGCTTTAAACCTAACTCAGCCCCCGTGTTATTTGACACGGGTGACACGCCATACAGCATTAACCCCGGTCTTATCCAATCGGCGTGGCTTTGTGGCCAATTTAACACTGCCGCAGAGTTTGCTAATGAGTGTTCACCTACAGCGTGTTGCGTAATCTGTTGAAATAGCTGTAACTGGGCTAGTGTCGCTGGGTTATGCAGTTCATCTGAGCTGGCAAAATGACTCATTAATCTAAGCGGCCCTTGCACATTATCACTTTGGCTTAAACGTTGGTATAACGCGTTAAATTCGTCAGGGTATATACCTAAGCGATGCATACCTGAATCAACTTTTAGCCAGACCCGTACCGGAGCATCTAACTTTGCATCAAGTAAAGCTTCTGCCTGTTCGCGATAATGAATGACTAACTGCAAGTTAGATGCAACCACTTGCTCTAACTCATCCGCATGAAAAAAGCCTTCAAGTAACACTATAGGTTTTGCAATACCGCCAGCGCGCAGCGCTAAGGCTTCATCAAGCCGCGCCACCCCTATAGCATCAGCCTGCTTTAATGCCTGAGCTACCGGCAACATACCATGGCCGTACGCATTAGCTTTTAGTACTGCCAGCACTTTACTATTTGGCGCTAACTGCTTAACACGAGTAAAGTTATGGTTTAACGCACTAAGATCAATAATGGCTTGGGGGCGACGGCTTTGCATTAATCATCCTCAAACCGAGCGCTGCCGGCGTAATTGTCAAAGCGCGAGTAACGACCGTGGAAGGTTAAGCGCACGCGGCCTATTGGCCCGTTTCGCTGCTTGCCAATAATAACTTCAGCCGTGCCTTTATCTGCGCTATCTTCGTTGTACACTTCATCCCGATAAATAAACATAATTAAGTCGGCGTCTTGCTCAATAGAACCCGACTCACGTAAGTCTGAGTTTATTGGTCGCTTATCAGCACGTTGTTCTAGTGAACGATTTAACTGCGACAGCGCCACTACTGGCACCTTTAATTCTTTGGCTAATGCCTTTAATGAGCGCGAAATTTCAGCAATTTCTAACGTACGGTTATCGCCCATACCCGGCACTGTCATTAACTGTAAATAGTCGACCATAATCATACTTAGGCCGCCATGCTCACGCGCGACCCTTCTGGCTCGTGAGCGCACTTCCGTTGGCGTTAGCCCTGAGCCGTCATCAATGTACATTTTGCCTTTGGTATTCAATAGCTCAATAGCTGAAGATAATCTTGCCCAGTCTTCATCTTGTAACTGGCCAGTACGCACCTTGGTTTGGTCAATACGACCCAGCGAGGCCAGCATACGCATCATTATTTGTTCTGCCGGCATTTCTAGGCTGAAAATTAATACCGGTTTGTCGCTAGTAATAGCTGCGTGTTCACACAGATTCATAGCAAAAGTGGTTTTACCCATCGATGGGCGGGCAGCAACAATAATTAAATCCGATGGTTGCATACCATGGGTCATTTTATCTAAATCGGTATAGCCGGTAGAAACGCCGGTGACGCCATCGTGTGGCGAGCGAAATAGCTCGTCAATTTTTTCAATGGTTTTCGCCAGTATGCTATTAATTGGCTCGGGACCTTCATTAGCATTAGTGCGTTGCTCCGCGATTTTAAATACTTTAGTTTCAGCGAAATCTAACAGCTCAGCTGAGGTGCGGCCTTGGGTATCGTAACCCGCATCGGCAATATCATGCGCCACTGAAATCATATCGCGTACTACAGCGCGTTCGCGCACAATTTCGGCATAGGCCAAAATATTGGCAGCACTGGGTGTATTTTTCGCAATTTCGCCCAAGTAGGCAAAGCCACCGACATCGTCGAGCTGTAGGTTTGCCTCTAAATTTTCAGATACCGTAATAATATCAATAGGCTGTGTAGCTTCAGCTAAGCGCGACATTGCAGAAAAAATAAATCGGTGAGCGCGTAAATAAAAATCTTGTTCTACCACTTTTTCGGCGACACGATCCCAAGCATCATTATCTAGCATTAAACCGCCAAGCACTGACTGCTCAGCTTCAATAGAATGTGGCGGCATTTTAACCGCAGCAACCTGCTTATCTTTATTACTGCTCATAACACCTGTTTCAGTTAACGAAAACAATATAATGCTAACCCGCCAACGGCAGATCACAAAGCAAAGTCAGAGATTTTTTTAGTGGGTGGTGGAAATAACAGCGGGCAACAAACAAGAGGAAAGCGCACCGAATTACCAGTGCGCTTAAATAGCATTAAGCTTCAGCGATTATCACAACTTTAACAGTTGCGATAACTTCTGCGTGTAACTGAACGTCGATATCGAACTCGCCAGTTTCACGTAAAGTACCGTGTGGTAACTTAATTTGAGCTTTTGATACTTTAACGCCAGCTTCAGTGATCGCATCAGCGATATCACGTGTGCCAACTGAACCGAACAGCTTACCTTCGTCGCCAGCTTTAGAAGCGATAGTCACTTCACCCAGCGCAGCAATTTTAGCAGCTTGGTCGTTACAGGCAGCTAAGTCAGTTGCTAATTTAGCTTCTAATTCAGCGCGGCGTGCTTCGAACTTTTCTACGTTAGCCTTGGTAGCTGGAACTGCTTTACCCTGTGGGAATAAGAAGTTACGAGCATAACCTGACTTAACAGTTACATTGTCACCTAAACCACCAAGGTTTGAGACTTTGTCTAACAGAATAATTTGCATTGCTTTATCCCTTCTGTATTAACTGTGTGAGTCGCTGTAAGGCAGCAGAGCCAGGTAGCGAGCGCGTTTAATAGCGCGAGCCAGTTGGCGCTGATACTTAGCGCTGGTGCCAGTAATACGGCTAGGTACGATCTTGCCGCTTTCTGTAACATAGTTTTTCAGAACAGCGGTATCTTTGTAATCAATCTCTACAGTGCCTTCTGCAGAAAAACGGCAGAATTTACGGCGACGGAAAAAACGTGACATTTGTCTGTCTCCTAACTTATTTGTTCAAATTGTTGAGCATGCAGTACCAGCTTAGCTTGTCCACTGCGGCTTTGGTGACGATTTAAAAAACCAGTAACCTTGACCATGTTGCCCAACGTTAAATGTCGGGTATGTTGTGTTAATGCAGCTCCGGTAATTACCACCTGTATTCTGACGTAAACTTGACGGTTTAGGCCAGCTTCCATCTGATTACTGCGGTGTTCTAACACCAGAACGGTATGCGGTATGCCCGCGGGACTTTCGCTATGTTCGGGCTGACGGCAAATACTGCCAACCAGTACGGTGCAATTGTCCATTAACGCAACTTACTCTTCGTTTGATACTTGCTCTTCTTCGTTTTCACGAGGAGCACGCTCACGACGTTCATCACGTACCTTCGCCATTGGTGATGGCTCAACTACGGCACTGTCAGTGCGCATAATCAGATTACGTAAAACAGCGTCGTTGAAGCGGAAGTTAGTTTCCAGCTCATCAATCACAGTTTGTGGTGCTTCTACGTTCATCAGAACATAGTGAGCTTTATGCAACTTCTGGATTGGGTATGCCAATTGACGACGGCCCCAGTCTTCCAGACGGTGAATAGAACCACCCGCTTCTTTGATCGCGCCAGTGTAGCGCTCGATCATGCCAGGTACTTGTTCACTCTGATCAGGGTGAACCATAAAAACGATTTCGTAATGACGCATTGTAGCTCCTTACGGTTAGTAAGCCTCGGGGGAACTCGGCCGGGGTTCTCATAGAGGCAAGGAACGTTAGTGTATGGCCGAAGGTCGCATATACTACGGACTTAGCGCGTAAATAACAAGCAGTATCTGTGGTTATACGAAGGTATTCTTAACAAGGGTTAAGCGCGTTGGCGCACTGCTTCAAACATACAAATGCCAGCAGCAACTGAGACGTTTAAACTAGATACGGCGCCAAACATTGGTATTTTTACCAAACTATCGCAGGTTTCGCGGGTTAAACGGCGCAGGCCTTCACCTTCAGCACCAAGCACTATGGCTAATGGGCCTTTTAAATCAGCGTCGTAAACTAGGGTTTCGGTTTCGCCAGCGGTGCCTACTATCCATAAACCAGCCTCTTGTAGCTCGCGCATAGTGCGCGCTAAGTTAGTAACGGTAATAAAAGGTACACTTTCGGCAGCACCACAGGCAACTTTGCGCACGGCGGCAGTAAGTTTAGCTGAACGATCTTTCGGTGATACTACGGCATGCACACCGGCGGCATCGGCGCTACGTAAAATAGCGCCTAAGTTATGCGGGTCGGTTACGCCGTCGAGAATTAAAATAAACGGCTTGTCTTTACTGGCAACTATCGCGGCTAAATCGTTTTCAGTGCCACTGCTTTGCAAGCGAGCTTTTGCCACCACGCCTTGGTGCTGGCCGCTAACCATATCGTCTAAGGTTTTACGGTTACAAAATTGTACTGATACACCATTTTCTCTAGCTTGTTGAATTAATGGTTGCATACGCTTATCGTCGCGATCTTTCATCACGAACAATTCCAGTACCTCTAACGGTGCGCGTTGTAATAGTGCGGCAACCGCATGAATACCAAATACCAGATCTGCGCTCATTGTTAACCCTTAATGCCGACACTTAAAAAAGGCCGACAGTTTACCTTAGATTGCGAAATTTGCGAACTAACGAACCAATTTACCCACGCCAACACGCCGTAAATATGTCCCTATAGGCTCGTTTCCGGCATCCATGCCGTCAACGGTTGGCTTAGGGCAAACTGATTCGTGTCGACAATAGTGTAGTTACTTAGCCTTACGCCGTGGCTTTTTACCCGCAGTGATATTACGTGCACCCTTGGGTTTAGCCTCACTCGCTTTAGCTGATACTGGCGCTTTGCCGGTGCCACGTTTAGCGGCTTTACCCGAGGCGGCTTGCTTTGAACCTTTAATATCGGCTTTACTCACAACGCGCGTTGGCTCACCAACAAGCACTAAATCAATTTTACGCGCTTCTAGGTTAACCGCAGCCACCTTAACTTTTAGTAAGTCACCCATGCGATAAATCACTTTGCCGTGTTCGCCCGTTAACGTATGACGTTCAGCATCAAAGTGGTAATAGTCGTTTTGCAATGACGTAACATGTACTAAACCTTCAATATACAGCTCGGTTAAACGGACAAATAAACCAAAACTTGTCACTGTAGCTATTACACCTGCGAATTCAGACCCAATATGGTCTTGCATATATTCACATTTTAGCCAATCAGCTACTTCGCGTGTGGCGTCATCCGCACGGCGTTCAGTCATTGAGCACTGTTCGCCCAGTGGCGCAATTTCGGCTTCGGTATAAGCTCGCGCGCCCGTTACTGGTTGTCCCTGCTTCGCTAACAAAGCTTTGATACCACGATGTAGCACCAAGTCTGGGTAGCGACGAATTGGCGACGTAAAATGGGCATAAGCTTCAAGGGCTAAACCAAAATGACCTTGGTTATCACCTTGATACACCGCTTGCTTCATTGAGCGCAGCATAGTCGTTTCAATTAACTCACGATCAGGCCGCTCACCTAGCTTTGCTAGAGTTTCGGTTAACTCTAACGGCGTCGGTTCTTTTGATAAATTAGCTTCAATACCCAGCTCGGCTAAAAAGCGGCGGAAGTTATCAAAGCGATCGGCATCGGGGCGTTCGTGTACACGAAACAGCGTATGAGCGTCATGCTTTTCAATAAAGCGCGCCGCGGCTACGTTGGCCATAATCATGCATTCTTCAATAATCTTGTGTGACTCAACCCGATGCACCGGCACAATTTGTTCTATTTTACGATGGCTGTTAAAAACAAATCGCGTTTCGACTGTTTCAAACTCCAGAGCACCACGCTGTCCACGCACTTTAGCCAGTGTTTTGTATAAGCGGTTTAACGCTTCAATATTAGTTAGGTTAGCGTCGTACTGCTGACGTAACTCCGGGTCGCCCAGCAGTATTTTATGCACCTTGTTGTAGGTTAAGCGTGCACTTGAATGCATCACCGCCTCATAAAACTGATAGCTATCGAGTTTGCCGTTGGCACTAATGTGC
Source organism: Rheinheimera sp. D18 (assembly GCF_004345025.1). GTDB lineage: Bacteria > Pseudomonadota > Gammaproteobacteria > Enterobacterales > Alteromonadaceae > Alishewanella > Alishewanella metallidurans. The sequence goes on from NZ_CP037745.1 coordinate 2,591,909, forward strand.
ATATCAGCTACTAAACATAAACGATCGGTATGTGGGTTTAACGAACACAAACCGTTGGATAACGCTTCAGGTAGCATTGGCACGACGTGATCAGGAAAGTACACAGAATTACCGCGCTCTAACGCATTTTTATCTAACGGGGTCTCTGGCTGCACGTATGCACTCACGTCAGCAATAGCAACCCATAAGCGAAAACCGCCATTGTCTTTAACTTCAGCATATACCGCGTCATCAAAATCGCGGGCATCTTCACCGTCAATGGTAATTAAACCCAGCTTAGTTAAATCTACTCGGCCTGCTTTAGCTGAATCAGGTACTTCTTCGCCGTATTTCGCGACTTGCTTTAATACAGACTCAGGGAACTCATGTGGTATTTGATGATTGCGAATGGCAATTTCAATTTCCATACCCGGCGCCATATGTTCGCCAAGCACTTCAATCACTTTACCTACTGCATTTACTCGCTTTGATGGCCGCTGGGTTATTTCGGTTAATACAACTTGGCCATGCCTAGCTGCACCTTGTTCGCCATCTGGTATCACAATATCTTGGGTAATACGTGGGTCATCGGGCACCACGACACCTAAGGCAAAATCTTTAAAATAGCGGCCAACTATTGGCTCGCTACGCGGCGCGATCACTCGCACGATGCGCGCTTCGGTTTTATCTTTACTATTAATACTTTGCGCCGTGGCTAATACCTGATCGCCGTGCAGCAAACGCTGCATTTCAAAATTAGGTATAAACCAATCAGGCCCGCCTTGTTCAAGCTTTAAAAAGCCAAAACCTTCACGATGGCCAAGCACAGTGCCTTTTACTAAATCCATATTATCAATTAAGCCGTAACGGCGGTTTTTGGTATAAATTACCTGGCCGTCACGCTCCATTGCCCGCAGACGTTTTTTTAACGCAAATACCGCGTCATCGTCAGTTAGCCCTAACTCAGTTACTAGCTCTTCAAAATAAGCGGGGCTTTGGCGTTTTTCGATATGCGCAAGAATAAATTCTCGGCTGGGGATAGGGTTGTCATATTTTTCCTGCTCACGCGCAAGATGCGGATCATTTACCGTCATTAAAGTGTCTTTTATTTCCTAAATTATATTAAGTGTAACAGCTAAAACTGTATATGAGTATGAACTTCATTTAGCTGACCGTTTCGCATTTGCTACCACTTTGGGTGGCATTTTTTCGGCCAGTTTTGCCAGTTGCTGGGTAATTTTTTTATGGGTCGCGGCATCGGCCGTTACCGCATGATGCAGCCAACGATAACTTTGTTCAAAGTCTACCGGGCTGCCATGGCCATCAATAAGTATTTGCGCTAACCGCAACTGCGCTTTTAGATTGCCCAGCGCCGAGGCCTCACGTAAATATATAATGGCTTTGTTCATATCTGGTTGCACAAAACGGCCAGTATGATAATAACGGCCTACCTGCTCTAAGCCTTCAGGTAAACCTTGCGCTGCAGCTTGCAGCATTAAATCCCAACCGCGCTCTATATTACGCGGCACACAAACCGCATAGGCTAGCATATCACCGTATAAAAACTGATAAGCTGGCAACTGCATAATGTCGGCTCTGGCTTCAATATCTTTGACTAGCTGACAATCGTCTTTACGCACGCGTTGCAAGTGGCTATTGGTACGAATAAGCGTTAATAGCTCATCTTGAGTATATAACTGCACTGCGTCTAGCTCTTGCGCTTTAATAGTCAAAGTTTGTAATGCTAAGCTAAGTAGCACTAACCAAAACGGTTTTATCATAATTTGTGCCTAAAAATTGTCAGCTAAGCTGTTATCGGCCATACACAGCAATTATTAAGCAATTTTCACGCCGACTACTGCTCATTGTTTACCTGCCAAGGCGCCGTACTTCGCGGTTTAATTGCCAGCATACGATTCATGCTGGTTGCTACAGCCTGCTGATTACAGCCGTTACCCGCAATATAGGCCAAGGCCGTTGCATACAGCGGGTCATTTGCGGTACCCCAATCACCAGTTGTCGCACTAGCAACCGCACATTCAGGTGTTAAACCAGAAAAATAATCGCCTTGTCCCTGCGCGTTCACAGTCTGAAAGTTAATCGCAAACAGTACATAATTATTAATAAGATCAGGCTGCATACCCACAGGTTTACCACAGGTGGGTTCACCAATTTGCACCACATCAATAAATGGCGCTAACGAGTTAATAACTAATTCACTCGCTGAACAGGTGCTGCCGGTAGTAAGGGTAAATACGCGATTTAAGTTTAAGGCGCTACGCCCTGCGCCAAGAGAAAACAATGAAGTGTTATTTTTTCCGCTGTTTTGGTCGTTATACTGATACTTTACAAAAGTTTGCCCTTGCACCGCATTGCGAGCAATTTGTGTACTTAATTGGTTAGCTACGCGGATTAAACCCCCACCATTATAGCGTAAATCTAATACTAATTCGTTAATATTTTGCTGAACAAAATAAGCAAAGGCTTGTTCTAATTCAAATTCGGATAATTCAATAAAACTGTTAAATACTAAATAGCCAACACGCTTATTACCCTGCACAACCACTGAGGTATGTAGTACGGTGTTAGTGGCAACATCCCGCTTAATTAAATCAGCAGATAATGTGCTGTTATCTGGCTTTTTCCAGACAAAATTACGGACTACACCTGCGACATTTGGGCCGTAGATGTCATCGTTAGTTATTTTCCCTGCATCTAACTGACTTAGCCAGCTAGCCACACTGCGCCCTTCAATTTCGACAATTTTGTCACCTCGGCGCAGGCCGTTTTGCGCAGCCGAACCGTCGTCAAATACATAAATAAGTTGTAACGCCCCATTATTATCAGCACGTACTGTAGCAAAACCATAACCAAAGTAGGTAGCATTAATGTAACGGTCTTCGTATTCTTGTTCAGTTAATACAAAGCTAAACCGATCTTGTGGTGCAGCAACAGCATCAAGTAAGACTTGTGGTGTAGCATAATTTGCCGGCTCAATCGTGGTTGGTAATGCCTGATACCATAAATAATCTTTTTGTAACGCACAAAAAATCTTGGCATTGGTATCAGTGCGTTGGCATAGCTGAGTTGGCGCAGTAATGTCGCCTCCGCCGCCACAGGCATTTAACAATACAGATACCGCGAGTAAAATAATTTTGCGCATAACTCACCCTTTCTTAAGCTGTTTGTTACAGCATAAAACAAAAACGCTACCAAAGGGCAGCGTTTTATACGAGGTAACATGCTTACAACACCACTTAGGCAAATGGATGACGCAGTACTATCGTTTCAACTCGGTCCGGGCCTGTCGATACGATATCAACCGGTACGCCTGTTAGCTGCTCTATACGACTAATATAGTTACGCGCGGCCTGTGGCAACTTATCTAACTGCTGCACACCAAACGTTGTTTCGCTCCAACCTGGCATTTCTTCATATACTGGTGTTACTAAGTCGTAACCTTCAGCAGCCAATGGCGGCACATCAGCAACATTACCTGCGCTATCTTTATAGCCAATGCATATTTTGATGGTTTCAAGGCCGTCTAGTACATCAAGCTTAGTTAAACAAAAACCTGAAATACTATTTAGCTGCACGGCACGTTTAACTGCCACCGCATCAAACCAACCACAGCGACGCTTACGGCCGGTAGTAGCACCAAACTCGTGTCCCTTAACACCTAAGTGTTGACCAATTTCGCAATCAAGTTCGGTTGGGAATGGGCCTGAACCTACGCGCGTGGTATAAGCTTTAACAATACCTAGCACATAATCAAGGTAACGTGGGCCAAAACCTGCACCTGTCGCTACACCACCTGCAGTAGTGTTAGATGAAGTAACATAGGGGTAAGTGCCATGATCGATATCAAGTAACGTGCCCTGTGCGCCTTCAAACATAATTTCTTTACCGGCTTTGCGCGCTTTATCGAGTAAATCCGTTACATCAACAATTAGCGGTTTTAGAATATCAGCAATAGCTAGCGCATCGTCTAACGTTTTTTGATAATCAACAGCAGGTACTTTGTGATACTGGGTTAAGGTGAAGTTATGTAAATCCATGACTACTTTTAACTTTTCAGCAAACAGTTCTGGATTAAACAAATCGCCAACGCGTAAACCGCGACGGGCAACTTTATCTTCATACGCTGGGCCAATACCGCGACCCGTCGTGCCAATAGGCTTATCACCCAGTGCTAGCTCGCGCGCTTTATCCAGTTCAACGTGAAATGGTAAAATTAGCGGGCAGGCTTCACTTAACAGCAAGCGTTCTTTAACCGGAATGCCACGCTGTTCGAGCATAGTCATTTCTCTTAAAAAGGCTTCTGGTGATAATACTACACCGTTACCAATCACACATTTTACGTTTGCACGCAAAATACCCGATGGAATTAAATGCAATACGGTTTTCTCACCGTCAATTACTAAAGTGTGGCCAGCATTATGGCCGCCTTGATAGCGCACCACATAACAGGCTTTATCTGTTAATAAATCGACGATTTTACCTTTACCTTCGTCACCCCATTGGGTGCCGAGTACAACGACGTTTTTGGCCATGGTCCCTACATCATGGAGAAAAATTAGGTGTGGAGTCTACCAAATTGGCAACCAAGTTTCAGCCGTCTGGAAGAAAAAAAGCCGCTTTTTTATCAGCGGCTCGTTTTATGGTGTGTATTCAGCAGGTTAAATAACGCTATGCTAAGCAATTTAGGTCATATTGTTCGCTATTATGATACAACGCGAAGCCAAAACGTAACCGGTCTCCGCGATAATCCGTTTCTATACCGGCACGTTTAAGTACAGCAGCTAGTTCTGCCACCTCTACTAAGCTGCCAAAACGGAAGGTCAGAAAGTGGCCATGACAACTTAGATCGTGGGCAACTAGGGTTTTACTATTTAATTGCGGGTGATTAAGTTCAGCTAACTGAGCTAAAAACACTTGCTGTAATTGCTGTACGTATTGATGAATACGACCAACACTAATGCCTTGCTGCTTAAATAGCCGCAGTACCGAATTTAACCGATACAGCGCCGTATAATCCATGGTCGCACCAGCAAAACGGTAGCCATCTTCGCTATATAATATCGCCGCAGATTTTTCTGCCGTTAACGTACCAAACTCGGCAAACCAGCCGGTATACAACGGCCGTTCGCTACTGCCGACAGGCACGGCCATAAAACAGCAGCCTTCACCACCCTGTGCGTATTTATAGCTACCGGCTATATAAAAAACACGTTCAGCTATTGCAGAAAGATCGGTCGGTATTGCCATAAACGCATGATAACCGTCGATAACAATCATCGTATCCGGGTTAGTGGCAAGCTGTTGCACAAAACCAGTTAAATTAGCTATGGCATAACCCGAGTTAAAAAATACCTGACTACAAAAAATAAGTTGATACTGTTGCGCCGATGCCGCGGCAGCGAAACGTTGTTCAAAGGTGGAGAAAGGTTCAGTTGGAATAATATCTAGCTGTATATTATCGTATTCAGCCAAGCGCTTTACTTGTCGTGTGAAGCTATAAAATTCGCTGTCTGTGGTTAGAATTTTAACCGGTTGGCGTAAATCAAAACAACTAAGTAAGCGCATAACCAGTTCATGAGTATTAGGCGCAAACACCAACTGCTCAGGATGAGGTAAGTGCAAAACATCGGCAATAAGTTGCTGGGTTTGCGGCACTTTTTCGGCAAATATATAACGCCATTTATCATCGACGAGCCTTGCGGTGTCATCCCAATATTCCAACATAGCCTCACGTGTAATATCAGGCCAATAGTGATGTGAGTGACAGGCAAAATGTTGCTTGCCTTTATTAGCATTTAAAAATTGCTGATAAAACTGCTGGTACATGGCTCCCCCAGTAACTATTTGTTATAAAAAAGGCCCTTTCGGGCCCTTTAAACTAAATGTGCTTACTTACCTGATTTTTCTGATTTCATATATTTAAAGAAATCATTATCTGGCTGCACTACTAACACGTCACTTTTACTATCGAAGCTCTTTTTATAGGCTTCCATGCTGCGCACAAAGGAATAAAACTCAGGGTTCTTACTGTACACGTCTGCATATACCTTAGCGGCTGTTGCATCGCCATCGCCACGCACAGTACGCGAGTTACGCTCAGCATCGGCCAGCATTACTGTTACCCTAGCATCTACATCAGCGCGGATAATTTCAGCTTCTTCCATACCTTTAGAACGATGCTCACGGGCTACAGCCTGACGCTCTGCACGCATACGAGCAAATATTGAATTACTAATTTCGTTTGGTAAGTTAATTTGCTTAACTCGGACGTCAACTACTTCAATGCCAAACTCATCAGCAGAAGCGGCAACCTGAGATAACGCGCCTTGCATTAGCTGAGTACGTTCGCCAGAAACAATTTCTTGAATGGTTCTTGAACCAAACTCAGAACGTAAACCGTTATTAATTATGCCTTTTAAGCGGTCTTCAGCTTGGGCTTTATTACCACCACGAGTAGCAACAAAGTACGCACCAAAATCTTTAATCCGCCATTTAACGTAGCTATCTACCAATAAGTCTTTTTTCTCGGCAGTAACAAAACGATCCGCCGGATCGTCCAACGTTTGAATACGTGCATCAAACATTTTTACGTCTTCAATAAACGGAATTTTTATATGTAAGCCAGGGCCAAATACTTTAACTTTATTAGCATCGTCAACTTGAATTTTACCAAATTGAATGACAATAGCGCGTTTGCCTTCTGCGACAACAAACAGTGAAGACACCACTACAACTGCCAGTACTACGAAAATAGCAATTAGAAAATTCTTCATTTTTTATCCCCTACCAGTACGCGGCTCACTGCCACGGGCAGTGTTTTGTCTTACTTCAGTATTGCTGCTATCTAACTGAGTACGCGGCGTAGATAACGTTGCTGGTTGGCTACGTTGTTCAGTTGAACCTTGATTGTTCAACATTTTATCTAACGGTAAATACATAATATTATTGCCATTTTTTACGTCTACCAGCACTTTAGATGTGCTGCTATACACTTGTTCCATAGTTTCTAGATAGATACGATCGCGAGTTACTTTAGGTGCCGCAATATATTCTGGTAATAACTTTTCAAAGCGCGCTACTTCACCTTGTGCTTTTAACACAATTTGTTGCTTATAGGCTTCGGCTTCTTGCATTACACGGTTTACTTGACCACGAGCACGAGGTTCAATTTCGCGAGCATAGGCATCTGCTTCTTTGACAAAACGTTCTTGGTCTTCTTGCGCAGAAATCGCATCATCAAACGCAGCGCGCACTTCTTCTGGCGGCCGCGCATCGCGGAAATACACATCGACTACACTTAAACCCGTTTTGTAGGGTTCCATGATCATCTCAAGCTCAGTACGCGTATTCTGCCGCACCACTTCACGGCCACGCGTTAACACGTCATCCATAATTGAGTGACCAATAACAAAGCGAAGCGCAGAGTCAGTAGCTTCTTTCAAGCTGTTATCAGCATCGACAACCGAGAACAAATATAGCATCGGGTCGAGTATTTTATACTGTACTTCAAAGGTAACTCGCACCAAGTTTTGATCTTGAGTTAACATAAAGCCATCAGTACGCAAGGTACGCACTTCATCAACGTCTACCGGAATAACAGTATCAACAAAGGTGGGCTTCCAATGAATACCAGCAGTAACTTCACTATGGTATTGACCAAAGCGTAAAATCACACCGCGTTCAGCCGTTTGAATGGTATAAAAGCCACTAAAAGCCCATACCAGCGCAGCAACAACTAATATCAACAGCGAAGCAGCAGCAAAGCCACCACCGCTATTGCCACCAGAAGATTTACCACCGCCAAAAACGCCGCCTAGCTTTTTGCCGAAGTTACGAAATACTTCATCTAAATCTGGTGGCCCCTGATCACGACCGCCCTGTTTCCACGGGTCGTTATTTTTACCATTGTTGCCGGGCTCATTCCAAGCCATGCTCTACTCCGTTCTAAGTTGCAAAATAAAGGTTAATGTATCAAATTACCGGCGCGCTGACGATATAGTTTTCTAGCACGCCTTGAGACTGCTTTAAATAACGCTGCCATACGCTGTCACTAATTCGCAATTTCAGCTCACAGTTACCCTCGCTGTCAAACTGTTCGTGCGCGATACAATGCTGTTGATGAAACCGCGACCGCCACACTGACTGAGCCGGCGGTAGCAACAGCATTACATCAACAAATTGCTCGGATAACAGTTGAGTTATCGCTTGCACTAATAAATCGATACCGGCGCCGGTAGCCGCCGATAAATACACCGCGGCAGGTTGGCCGTATTCATTATATTCAATACGCGGCGCTTGATGTAGTAGGTCAACTTTATTAAAGACTAATAACTGAGGTATTTGGTCGGCGTCTATTTCTTCAAGAATAGCGTCAACCTGCTGCATATTGCTGTCTTTACGTGCATCAGCAACGTCAACAACGTGCAGTTGAATATCAGCTTCACGAGTTTCTTGTAAGGTAGATTTAAATGCCGCCACTAGATCATGCGGTAAATGCCGAATAAAGCCAACAGTATCAGCTAATATAATGTCGCCGATGCCTTTTAGTTTTAGCTTGCGTAATGTCGGATCTAAGGTAGCAAATAACTGATCGGCAGCGTACACGCCTGCGTTAGTTAGCCGATTAAACAGCGTTGATTTACCTGCGTTGGTGTAACCCACCACTGATACTACGGGCACTTCAGCTTTTTGCCTGGCTTTGCGACCTTGCTCGCGCTGAGTTTCTAGTTTAGCTAACCTAGTTTGTAGCGCTTTAATACGCTCGTTCAATAAACGCCGGTCGGTTTCAAGCTGTGTCTCGCCCGGGCCACGCATGCCAATACCGCCTTTTTGCCGGTCTAAACCTTCCCACCCCCGCACCAAGCGAGAGGCTAAATGCTGTAACTGAGCCAGTTCAACCTGCAACTTACCTTCAAAGGTACGGGCACGCTGGGCAAAGATATCGAGAATAAGGGTAGTACGGTCAATAACTCGAGCTAAACAAACGCGTTCAAGATTACGCGTTTGCGCGGGACTTAAGGCATGATTGAAAATAATAACATCGGCTTCTGTTTCTGCTACTAACGCAGCAATTTCAGCCGCCTTGCCGGAGCCAACAAAAAATTTTGCATCAGGCGCACTTCTGCTCGTCGTAACGACTTGCAGGCATTCAACGCCAGCAGAAGACACCAACAATTTGAGTTCACTCAAATCTTCGCTGTTGTGCTGCTGCGAAAAGTTTACATGGACAAGGATCGCTTGTTCCGCAATAACGCTAATGTCAGACAAGCGAAAGCTCCCTGTTATTATTCCGTATCGTCTTCGTCGTCACCCTGACCATTACTATGACTGATCATTGTATTAACGGCACGTGCTGGCACGACGGTTGAGATGGCGTGTTTATATACCATCTGACTGACGGTATTTTTCAGTAAAATAACAAACTGATCGAAAGATTCGATCTGACCCTGAAGTTTAATACCATTCACCAAGTAAATTGACACTGGAATACGTTCCCGTCTCAAGGTGTTTAAAAATGGGTCTTGTAAAGATTGGCCCTTTGCCATGTGCCGCTTTCCTTTTATTATTAGTGTGTCTTATATGAGTATTATTTTTTTTATTTCAAGTTGTTAAAGCATTTTTATTTATTCAGCTTAGCGAAGTTAAAATCGCTTGCAAGTTTTCTGTCACTGGCGCGTCGCTTTCTAGCCAATTTAACTGCGACCAGCCACGTAACCAGGTTAATTGCCGTTTTGCTAACTGTCGCGTTGCCGCAATGCCCCGCTCAGTCATCTCAGTGTAACTGCACTCGCCATCTAAATACTGCCACATTTGCCGATAACCTACGCAGCGGATAGAGGGTAAATCAATATGTAAATCAGTACGCTGCCGTAAAGCTTGTACTTCTTGTTCAAAACCTGCCGCTAACATTTGCTCAAAACGCAAGGCGATGCGTTGATGCAGAACCGAACGCTCGGCAGGCGCAATAGCGAATTGGTGTACAGGAAAAGGAAAAGGTTCCCCTTTGTCTGCGGTTAATTCTGTTAAAGTCCGACCGGTAATTCTGTACACTTCTAGCGCACGATTAATTCGCTGCGGATCATTCGGATGAATGCGCTGCGCGGCAATAATATCAACCCTTGCTAATTCATCGTGCAACGCTGCCCAGCCTCGGCTTTGAGCTTCACGCTCAAGTTGAGCCCGTATCTCTGCATTCGCTTCAGGTAATGGCGATATTCCCTCAAGCAAGGCTTTAAAATACAACATAGTGCCGCCAACCAGAATTGGAATGTTACCACGATGTTGTATTTCAGCAATTAATCTTAACGCATCATTACGAAAATCTGCCGCAGAATAGCTCTCAGCGGCATCGCGTATATCAATAAGATGGTGCGGTGTAACTTTCTGCTCGGCTGCTGTTGGCTTAGCAGTGCCAATATTCATATCGCGGTAAACTAATGCACTATCAACACTAATTAACTCTGACGGGATCTGCTGATGTAACGCCGTTGCCAGTGCCGTTTTGCCAGACGCCGTTGGCCCCATTATAAAAACTACATTATTTAATGCTTGGTTCATTAATTTAGTTCCGTTAACAAACTCAGCGTTGTTTCTAGCTGCAGCGGCACACTTAACCAAAACTCTGGCGCATTAAGTAATTGCGGTATGGAGTGTAACACCGCCCTAGCCGATACCCTATTAGCGTTAAGTAGCATAGACAATAAATGCTTTATTAGCTGCTCTGGGCTATCTAGGCATAACTGCTCAAGCCAAAGCGGTAACCATTGGCTAATAGCGCTATGCCTCAGCCAGCTAGGCACTGCTCGAATAATCAGTATCTTATCGCTAAGTAGTAAATCAAAACCTAACTGATTAAATTGTTCTGCTTGTTGCGTTAATAAGGCAATTTGTTCGACATTAACGGTTATACGTTGTGGCAAGAGTATGGGTTGCGCCGGTTGCGGATGCACAGAAAAATAGGCCGTAAGTGTCGGTATTAAATCGATAACGTGAATATTTTCTGCCTGTTGCTGCAATAAATAGCGATTATCAGCGATCAGTAACGCTGCAGTGCTAACGGCGTGCTCGGTAGCTTGCTGTGTCACAGGTATGGCAACAGCGGGCTCAGTGTTGGCCTGATGTTGCCAATACGATAGCTCACGATTTACCGCCGCGGCTGAGGCTTGATATGACGACGCAGTGCGACCTGCGCCCTGCCATTGGCGCACATGACTTGCTGAGGGGTAAGCCTCTCTACTTTGCTCCTGCACTTCAGATGGCGCGACTATGGCTAGCTGAGGTCGAGGTGTAAGCTGGTGCAGTGCATCAGTTAAAGCTGACACGACAAAATCATGAATTAATCTGGCTTGATGAAAGCGCACCTCATGCTTTGCTGGGTGCACGTTAACATCCACCTGACGTGGGTCGAGCTCTAAATACAACACAAACGCCGGTTGCTGATCAGCAAGTAAGTGCTCACCATAAGCTTGGCGAATAGCATGATTAAGTAGCTTGTCGCGCATCATGCGGCCATTAACGTAGCTGTACTGACACTGCAGCTGAGCAGAACAAGCTTCAGGTTGCACAATCCAACCCCAAATACGCACATCGCCATATTGGTTTTCAATAAAAGCAGCATGCTCGCTAAAGGCACGGCCACATAACGCGGCGACGCGTTTTTGCCGCTGCTCTGCTGAATCAGCCGCTTTTAAGCGGCGTACTGGTTGACCATTGTGTGTTAATTGCCACGTTACGTCGTAGCGGCTTAAGGCTAAACGTTTAACCAGTTCGTCAATATGGCTAAATTCGGTTTTATCGGTGCGCAAAAATTTACGCCGCGCTGGCGTATTAAAAAATAAATCGAGCACTTCAATGCTGGTACCAACAGGATGCGCCGCTGGGCGTACATCTACGTGCATATCACGACCGGCAGCAGTTGCTTGCCAAGCCGCGCTCTGATCATGCGTCCGCGAGGTTAATGTTAGCCGGGATACCGAGCTAATACTGGCAAGGGCTTCTCCACGAAAGCCCAAGCTGCTAATGGCCTCTAAATCATCTAGATCAGCAATTTTACTGGTTGCATGCCGACTTAGTGCCAATACCAACTCTTGTTCTGGTATCCCGCTACCATTATCCCGCACCCGAATAAGTTTGCTGCCGCCTTTTTCTATATCTATTTCAATAACATCTGCGCCAGCATCTAGGCTATTTTCAACCAGCTCTTTTACTACTGAGGCTGGCCGCTCAACAACCTCTCCCGCCGCTATCTGATTCGCCAGCTGCGGGGATAATATTCGGATCGCCATATTTAAGGGATCCGTAGCGTCTGGCCAACATTAATGCTGTCAGAGCTTAACTTATTAATATGCCGTAAGTCGTCGATAGAAACGTTATAACGCTGAGCCAATAGCGATAATGATTCACCGGCGCTAACTCGGTGTTCACGTGATCGTTGTTGCGCGAAGAGCGAATCTGCTGGCGGCGATTTTTCAAAATGGCGCTTTAATGCGGTAAATAATGACTGCGCTAGCTTAGACTGATGACTAGCTGACTTTAATAATTTTTCTTCTTGTGGGTTAGAAATAAAACCAATTTCTACCAAAATAGACGGAATATCGGGTGCTTTAAGTACGCCAAGGCTGGCAGCTTGCGGCTCTTTTTTATGCAAAAAGGCAATTCGGTCTAACTCTAACAATACTTCGCTGGCAACTTGATGTGCGGTAATCATTGAATGATTCATCGACAAATCTAATACTGTTTGTGCCAGATAACGCTCATTCACTGAATCTTTAATAATTTCAGCTACACCACCAAGCAGCTCAGAATGTCGCTCAGTTTGCTCCAGCATTCGGCCCACTTCGGTTGTCGCACGACGCATTGATAATACCCAAACCGATGCCCCGCGCGGTTGCGGCGAAGTAAAGGCATCAGCGTGTATTGATACTAACAAATCAGCTTGCTGACCCCGAGCAATTTCGGTGCGTTTGTTTACATGAATATAATAGTCATTGGTGCGCACCATCATGGCTTTCATGCCCGGCTGAGCATTAATTAATCTTGCCAACTGTGTTGCAACCGGCAAGGTGATGTTTTTTTCATAAAAACCACTAGGGCCTATAGAACCAGGGTCTTCGCCACCATGTCCAGCATCAATAGCAATAACAATATCGCGTGCCGCACGAATAGCGACTGGCGGTATGTTTTCTACTGGGCTGTCATCAAATAAGTCGACCACTAAACGGTGGCCGTATGGCGGTGTGGGCGGCAGCGCAAAAACACTCGTTTTAGTCGCCTTGTTTAAATCTAAAACAATACGCATCTTGTTGGCATCGCCACTGCTACGAATGGCTTTAATTAGCGCAGACTCACCGGATATTTGCGGTAAGGTACTACCGCCTTTAATGTTGCTTAAATCTATAACCAGTCGCTCTGGCTTATTTAGGGTAAAACTTTTGTGTACAGGCGCTGCCGCCATATCAAACACTATGCGGGTATTATCTGGTGACGGCCACACCCGCACACCCTGAACCTGATTTGCCGCCGCGACTGAGCTCAGTAAAACCAGTAACAGTAAGCAGCTTTTAATTATGTAATTATTATTTTTCATTATCTGCTAAGGCTTTTATTATGTTGGCACCCACATTGGTATTTGCCGTTAGCGTTACCTGTCGGTGCTCTTGCTGAAAAACTAAGTGTATGTCGAGATCGGGTATAGGTAAATAACCCATGCCTTGCTCCGGCCATTCGATCAAACATAACGTATCGGCACGAAAATAGTCGCGAATACCCATAAACTCTAATTCTTCGGCATCACGTAAACGATATAGGTCAAAATGAAACACAGTAAAGCCAGCAAATTGATAAGGCTCAACCAAGGTGTAGGTTGGACTTTTAACCGTGCCATTATGGCCAAGCGCGTTAAGTAAGCCACGGCTAAAGGTGGTTTTACCTGCGCCTAAGCTACCATGCAAAAATAACGTTTGCCCAGGTTTTACATAGCGCGCAAGTTGCTGTGCCAACAATATTGTTGCCGCTTCATCTTTTAATACACTCTGATATTGCGCCACCGGTCACCACACTGTTTGCTACCATGAATAAATCGCTGCCATGTTAACAAATTAAGTCACTAATGAGCCAGTAAAACCGCGTATTACCGCTTTAGCTAGCGCAACAGGTTAGCCGAGCTGCAACAATTTATGCTAAATTACCCACCCTTACATCAGTTACTACTGTTTCTATGGATTATGCAGCGCTAGCGCAACAAATAAAAACGTGGGCAAAAGAGTTAGGTTTTGCTGATCTAGGTATTACTGGCGTTAGTTTGCCCGACGCCGAGCGCCACTTACAACACTGGCTAGATGCTGGCTATCACGGTGAAATGGACTACATGGCTAGCCATGGCATGTTAAGAGCAAGGCCCGCCGAATTAGTTCCCGGCACAGTTAGGGTGCTTAGTGTACGAATGGATTACTTGCCGCAGGGTGCGGGTTTTGCTACAAACTTGGCTGACCCAACGCAGGCCTATATTAGCCGCTATGCGCTAGGCCGAGATTATCACAAACTGATACGCAACCGCTTAAAGCAATTAGGCCAACGCATTAACCAGCAGGTGGCTGAACTAGGTTTTCGTCCCTTTACCGATTCAGCACCAATATTAGAACGCCCACTAGCCCAACAAGCTGGCCTAGGTTGGGTGGGTAAACACAGCTTATTATTAAACCAAGAAGCCGGTTCGTGGTTTTTCCTTGGCGAACTACTCATCAATTTACCGCTGCCTATTGATACACCTCATGATGGCAATTGCGGTAGCTGCGTGGCTTGCATCACCAGTTGCCCCACAGGCGCTATTGTTGCGCCCTATGTAGTTGACGGCCGTCGCTGTATTTCGTATTTAACTATTGAGCTTAAAGGCGCAATACCTGAAGAGTTTCGCTCATTAATTGGCAACCGCATTTATGGCTGTGACGACTGCCAGTTAGTTTGCCCAGAAAACCGTCAGGCCCCACTATCAATAGAAGCCGACTTTCAGCGCCGAGAACAATGGCAAAACCAAAGTTTACTCAGTTTGTTTAATTGGCAAGAACACGAATTTCTGAATTACACTGAAGGCAGTGCAATTCGTCGTATTGGTTTTGAGCGCTGGCAGCGCAATATTGCTGTAGCTTTAGGTAACGCACCGTACAGCGATACGGTTATTAGCGCTTTACAGCAAAAGTTAGCAGACACCACTGCCTTAGTTGCCGAGCACATTCACTGGGCATTACAGCAGCAAAAACGCAAAGGCTGGCAGCAAGACTCATTAATACCCCGAAAAACCGCACGTTTAGTGCGTATTATCGAAAAAGGTTTGCCTCGAGATGCTTAAGTTTGGCATCTCGCTCATCTTTTCGTTGTTTAGCCGCAATTAAAATTTGTTGCTGTTGTTGTTCGCTCGCCGTGCTCCACTGCGTGATCTCGGTTAATAGCCGGCCACAACCAAGACAGCAGTCTTGCTGATCTAAACAGCAATTTCGAACACAGGGCGAACGCAACATAACTACCTTCTTTATTTAGCCTACACTGCGCTCGTTGACAGCATAGTGCCGGTTTCCTCTAAACGCTGGTGCCAAGATAAGGCTTCAGTTAATAAGTGTGGTGTATGCCCACCTTTTGCGCAAGCTCGGTTATAGTAATCTAATAAAGCTTCACGATAGGTCGGGTGAACACAATGCGTGATCACCTGAACTGCGCGCTCACGCGGTGCTAAACCACGTAAATCAGCTAAACCTTGCTCTGTTACTAAAATATCAACATCGTGTTCCGTGTGATCAACATGGCTTACCATAGGCACGACACTAGAAATAGTGCCGTCTTTAGCCACCGATTTAGTAACAAAAATAGCTAAATGCGCATTGCGGGCAAAATCACCAGAGCCACCAATACCATTCATCATTCTAGTGCCACAAACGTGGGTAGAGTTAATGTTGCCGTACAGATCAAATTCTAGCGCAGTGTTAATGGCAATAATGCCTAAACGGCGCACTAATTCAGGATGGTTAGATATTTCTTGCGGTCGCAGTACCAGCTTATGTTTATATTTATCTAAATTACCAAACACACTTTTATTACGCCGCTCGGATAAGGTAATGGAGCTTCCTGAAGCAAAATCCAGTTTGCCGGCATCAATTAAATCAAAGGTAGAATCTTGTAGCACTTCAGAATACATCGTTAAGTGTTCAAACGACGAGGCGATTAAGCCAGTCATTACTGAGTTGGCGATATTACCAATACCCGCTTGTAATGGGCCAAGATTTTTTGGTAAGCGCCCATCTACTACTTCTTGTTCTAAAAATGCGACTAAATGATTAGCAATTGCTTGTGTGTCGGCATCAGGCTCAGTAACGGTTGAAGGTGAGTCAGTTTTATCGGTGAACACTATGGCAACAATTTTTGCCGGATCAATTGGAATGGCAGTACTACCAATACGATCATCCGCTTTAACTAATGGCACTGGCGTGCGCGTTGGCCGATAACTGGGAATGTAGATATCATGCAAACCTTCTAAATTTGGGTTTTGACCAAGGTTAATTTCAATAATCACCTTTTTGGCAAAAATAGCAAAGCTTGCCGAGTTCCCCACTGACGTAGTTGGCACAATATGGCCTTGCTCGGTAATGGCAACTGCTTCAATAATCGCAATATCGGGCAGCTTTAGCTGATGATTACGCAATTGCTCTACGGTTTCAGATAAATGTTGGTCAATAAACATAACTTGACCGCTGTTAATCGCTTTGCGTAATGTACTGTCAACTTGAAACGGCATCCGTCGTGCCAGCATACCGGCTTCGGTCATTTTTTTATCAAGATCGTTACCTAAAGATGCGCCGGTCATTAAGGTAATTTTCATTGGTGTAGTTAACGCTTTTAGTGCCAACGCTTGGGGCACTGCTTTGGCTTCGCCAGCACGGGTAAAACCACTCATTCCCACGGTCATACCATCTTCAATCATGTCAGCGGCAAGTTCAGCTGACATTACTTTAGTGTGCAATGAAGCAAGGCGAATACGTTCTAACGACATAAGCTATTATCTCAGTACGACAAAAAGGGCGTCATTCTATGAGTAAAGATAGCAGCTGACTAGCCAACCTAGACTTAAGTCTAATAAGAATAGAGCAATAAATCACTCGGCGTAAAATAGCAATAAAAAAAGCCGCTAAAAAGCGGCTTTTTTTATTAATTTGGAGCGAGTAACGAGGTTCGAACTCGTGACCTCGACCTTGGCAAGGTCGCGCTCTACCAGCTGAGCTATACTCGCAAAATCTAACGCTGTTGCGTTCTGATGGCGCGCATTTTACAAAATCGGTTGGCTTATGCAAGCATTTTATTCAGGTAATTTAAAAAAATGCGTGCGATAGGTTACTAATTCAGCAATTGACTCGCGAATATCGTCTAGCGCTAAATGGCTGCCGGCTTTTTGTACTTTCGCTAATACATCAGGGTGCCAGCGCCGTGCCAATTCTTTTACCGTACTCACGTCTAAATTACGGTAGTGAAAAAAAGCTTCCAATTGTGGTGCATATTCTGCTAAAAAACGCCGGTCTTGGCCAATGCTATTGCCACACATTGGCGATTTACCCGCATTTACATATTGCTGTAAAAAGGCAATTGTTTGCTGCTCAGCCTCAGCTAAGCTAACGCTACTTGCACGACAGCGGGCGGTTAAACCACTTTTGCCATGTTGCTCAACACACCAAGCACTCATATTATCTAGCACCTCGTCCGATTGTTTAATAGCAAACACCGGCCCTTCAGCGAGTATATTTAACTGACTATCAGTAACTATGGTCGCCATTTCTAGAATAACGTCGGTTTTTGGCTCTAGTCCGGTCATTTCTAAATCAAGCCAAACTAGATTATTATCATTTACACTCATCAAAAGCCCTTACGCAGCATGCTGCTTTGTTCATTTACAGAATACGGGTATCATACACGCCCTAAGCTTAGCAGTAATAGCATCCTTTACATCAGAGCGAAAACAGACGCCGTGACGAAGAAAAAACATCTTACCCAGCGCCAACAGCAGCGCATTGTCGATAACGCCAGTAAAAGGCTAAGGGTAGCAAAAAACAAAGGTGTCGAATCTGTTGATGACGCCAGCTTTGCCGCCGTAGAAACCGGTTTAGTATTAAGCCGCTTTGGCCAGCACGCCGACGTTGAAGATCAGCACGGCGACGTGGTGCGCTGTAATATGCGCCGCGCTATTGCCTCACTGGTAACCGGTGATCAGGTAATTTGGCGTCGCGCATTGCACCCCACAGGTGGTGTAGATGGCGTAATTGATGCGGTAGAAGAACGCAGCTCAGTGCTATTACGCCCCGATTTTTATGATGGCCTAAAACCAGTAGCCGCTAATATCGACTTAATGATTATTGTTTCAGCTATTTTACCTACGCTGTCACTAAATATTATCGACCGCTACTTAGTTGCTGCCGAAATAACCGGCATTAAACCCTTGCTGGTCATTAATAAAGTAGACTTACTTAGCGCAGATGAACTACAAGCTACCGAGCAGCAACTCGCGTTATATCAAAAGCTTGGCTATGACTTTTTGCTGGTTAGCGCTAAAGCCAACTTGGGCATGCAGCAATTACTCGATTACTTACATAGCGGCACCAGCATCTTTGTTGGTCAATCCGGTGTGGGTAAATCATCATTAATGAACAGCCTAATGCCAGGCCTAGCGGCACACACCCAAGAGGTTTCGACTAACTCAGGTCTTGGGCAGCATACAACCACGGTATCGCGGTTGTATCATTTACCTAATGGTGGAGATCTAATAGACTCACCGGGTATTCGCGAATTTGCTCTATGGCATTTAACCGCTGAAGAAGTAACGCGCGGTTTTGTCGAGTTTACGCCTTGGTTAGGGCGCTGCAAATACCGCGACTGCAAACATATTGCCGATCCGGGCTGTGCCATTCAGCATGCCGTCGAGAATGGCGAGGTTAGCCATGAACGCTACGACAGCTATTTAAAAATTCTCGCCAGTATGGCGCAAGATAAACCCAATTATTTTTAACCGAGCACCAATAACTAACTTATAACTGAGAGCACAATGGATAATTTAAAAATTACCCTGCAGTATCTGCTGCCAAAGCATTTAATTTCACGCTTAGTAGGTAAACTTGCCGCGGCAAAACTGGGCTGGTTTACACATTTTTTAATTAACCGTTTTATTAAGGCTTACGGTATTAATATGGCTGAAGCGCAATTTGAAAACGCCGAGCAATATGCCAGCTTTAACGAATTTTTTACTCGGCCATTAAAAGACGGCATTCGCCCACTAGCTACTGAGACCAACATTATTGCTCATCCGGTAGATGGCTGTATTAGCCAACTAGGCCCTATTGTGCAGGGGCAACTGGTGCAAGCAAAAAACCATAGCTATTCGCTGCAAGCGTTATTAGGCGGCGATATAGCCACTGCCGAGCCATTTATGGGCGGCGAATTTGCCACTATTTATTTAGCACCTAAAGATTATCATCGCATTCATATGCCAATTACAGGCACATTACGGCAAATGATTTACGTCCCTGGAGACCTGTTTTCCGTTAACCCGTTAACCGCTGAAAACGTACCCGACTTATTTGCCCGCAATGAACGCGTAGTCACTATTTTTGATACCGAGTTAGGGCCAATGGCCTTGGTATTAGTAGGCGCAACTATTGTTGCCAGCATTGAAACCGTATGGGCCGGCACGGTAACGCCACCAGCCGGTAAGCATGTATTCCGTTGGAATTATCCGGCACACGGTAAAACCGCGATTACGCTAGAAAAAGGCGCCGAAATGGGCCGCTTTAAATTAGGCTCTACTGTCGTGTTGGCATTTCCAGCTAATAAACTACAATTTTTAGCTGAGCAACAAGCAGGCACAGTAACCCGCATGGGTGAGCCGTTTGCTAAGCTAAACTAACGTTTAGGCCATAACTAATTTTTCAAGGTGGAGATAAATGCAAATTATTGCCCATCGCGGTGCTAGCGGCGAATATCCAGAAAACACGCTGTTAGCATTCGACCACGCCAT
The DNA here is from genome assembly GCF_004345025.1 of Rheinheimera sp. D18. Taxonomy (GTDB): domain Bacteria; phylum Pseudomonadota; class Gammaproteobacteria; order Enterobacterales; family Alteromonadaceae; genus Alishewanella; species Alishewanella metallidurans. Next base: position 2,611,950 of record NZ_CP037745.1, read on the forward strand.
TATGCAGTGTGCCGACGCTATCGAACTTGATGTGTTTGTGGTTGATGGCGAATTAATTGTCATCCACGACTACCACTTAGCACGCACCACTAATGGCACTGGCAGTATTTATCAGCACAGCTTAGCCCAGCTAATGCAGCTAGATGCCGGCAGCGGCGAGAAAATTCCTACGCTGTGGCAGGTGCTGCAGCGCGTGCAAAATAAGTTATGGTTGAATATTGAATTAAAGGGTGAAAACACCGTAGCGCCGTTACTAGCACTGCTGCAACAAGCCGAGCAACAACTTGGTTTTGACTGCCAGCAATTGCTAATCTCGTCGTTTAACCATCATTTATTATTACAGCTAAAACACACTAGGCCGGAGTTAAAGCTCGGTGCGCTAACAGCCAGTTTACCCATTGATTACGCGGCCTTTGCCCAGCAGCTGCAAGCTTACTCGGTTAACTGCGATATTAGTTTTATTAACCAAGCCTTTGTTGATGATGCTAAAGCGCGTGGGCTGAAAGTGTATGTGTATACGGTTGATAGTGCAGATGACATTGCCAGAATGCAGCAATATGGTGTAGATGGCATTTTTACTAATTATCCAGCAAGAAGTCGAGGCTGCTTATTGCCGCAGTAAAGTGTAGGTAAAGCTAAGTTAACTCACTTGGCTGTTAATGCTCGTCTTCACAGCTATTGCAGCTATTACATAAGCGCATATTCATTACGTGCGCTAATACTACCAGCGCCGCACCTACCATTAATACGACGTGCTCGTAATCCGCGCCCCAAGTATCCTTTTGCCAGTAAATAAAACCGCCAAGAAATAACGAGTAAAACGGATAAAGTTTACGGTGGTAACGATGAAAACCAATAAACAACGTAATAAAGCCCAGCACCATAGTAATCAGTAATACAATGCGTTCAAAAGCGTGATTATGCACTGCACTTAACCCCAACAAAGGCAATACAGGCAGAATAACCGGCAGCAAAATACAGTGAATAGCGCAAAGCGACGTTACTGTAATACCGATTTTATCAAATGCATTTCTAACCGCTGCTAACACGATGCTCACTCTAGATAGTAAAACTAATGAAACGATATAGTATAACAAAACATTTGCGAAGGGAACGGTTCGTGTAAAAAATACTTTTGTTCTCACCCGCCACGCGTGCTGAAGTGAATACAGGCTTATGGCATAATGCCGCCATTATTTTTTAGGTAAGCGCGATTATGGATACTTTACTTACGCAACTTGATGACAATTTGAAAGAGCTGTACCGCAAAGCCGTAGACGCTGATGCACTGCTTGATAACTTGCAACAGCAAGGCCATGCCAAACACCAACGCATTTTTGCTGATAGCCAATTATTTCAAGCGTCTAGTAATCGCTTTATGCCTTATTTAGCCGAAACGGCAGAACAGGTAGCCGCAATGCGCCATAGTCAGCAGTTTAACACCGCTACGCTGCAGCGTGTTGTGCAGCAGTTAAAGCAGCTACACAGCACGCTAGCTGAGTTTCGCGCAGCCATCAGTAGCTAAATTAGCCGACATATTTTACTGACTTACTTTAGGTAGTGCCGCGCTATGCTGCTCTACTTTTGGTAATAGCACCTTGTTAAACCAGTTTTGCAACATGGTTTGTTCATAATGAAAATCGTTAGAATTAGTATTTTGCCCTATGGTTTGCATAAAACCCAGATCGCGTAGCTTTTCTTCTTCGTTTAACAGTTCTTCGCCAAAATTATCACGCAGTACATGGTTAAACTTAATGGCGGGTGAGTATAAATCTTTCACTATGCGTAGCGCATTACCAGCACCACCTGCGAAGTAGTCTACATCACCGGCAAGATCGATATCAGTAACCGTAACCTGCCAGCTATAGCCTTCTGGCAACTTGGCGGCGAGCTGTTGAAAAAACTCATCAAACTTTTTCATTACCCGTTCACGGTACACTTTACGATTATCGTTTGCAGGTTGAATATCAGTAAATTTTTCTGGCTGCTGCCATTTTACTTCAACCTCGGCAGAGTGCAGCTCGGCCGAATAAATTGTGCTGCATAGCAGCGCCGCAAATCCGCAAATAACAAGTTTATTACGCATCGCCAATCTCCTGCTGTTGTTAGGTGAGTTTAGTCACACCATTAGAGCCTAAAGTACATATTAAGTTTAGTTACTGTTACCACTATAACGCTAATTGCTAACACTATGCTCGTAATGTTTTGTATAAAGATGTAGCCAAAACACCTTAGCCTAAAAACAAAAACCCCAGCAATGCTGGGGTTTTAAGTAAGTGATAACTTACCAACGGTTTACATCATACCGCCCATACCACCCATGCCGCCCATATCAGGCATTGCTGGGCCATCAGCTTTTGGTAATTCAGTAACCATGGCTTCGGTAGTAATCATTAATGAACCTACAGAGGCCGCAAACTGCAGTGCTGAACGCGTTACTTTAGTTGGGTCTAAGATACCCATTTCTAGCATATCGCCGTACTCACCCGTTGCCGCGTTGTAACCGTAGTTACCTGTACCTTGCTTAACTTGGTTTACGACTACTGATGATTCATCACCAGCGTTATCAACGATTTGACGCAGTGGCGATTCCATTGCACGTAAGGCAATTTTAATACCGTGGTTTTGGTCTTCGTTAAGGCCACGTAAATCCGCTAATTTAGCTGCTACGCGCACTAAGGCTACGCCACCGCCAGGTACTACGCCTTCTTCTACGGCAGCACGGGTTGCGTGCAGCGCATCTTCAACGCGGTGTTTTTTCTCTTTCATTTCAATTTCAGTTGCCGCACCTACTTTGATTACAGCAACACCGCCAGCTAATTTAGCTAAACGCTCTTGCAGTTTTTCTTTGTCGTAATCTGAGGTTGCTTCTTCAATTTGCTGGCGTATTTGCTTCACGCGGGCATCAATAGCACCTTGCTCACCAGCACCGTCAATAATAGTGGTGTTATCTTTGGTGATCACTACGCGTTTAGCTGTACCTAACTCTTCTAAGCCGGCTTTTTCTAATTCCATACCAATTTCTTCAGAAATTACCGTACCGCCAGCTAAAGTAGCAATATCTTGCAGCATGGCTTTACGACGATCGCCGAAACCTGGTGCTTTTACTGCAGAAATTTTAACGATACCACGCATGTTATTTACTACTAACGTAGCTAACGCTTCGCCTTCTACGTCTTCAGCAATAATTAACAATGGCTTACCTGATTTAGCTACGCCTTCTAATACCGGTAATAACTCACGGATGTTAGAAATTTTCTTATCAATAGTAAGAATGTACGGGTTATCCAATTCTACCTGGCCCGCTTCTTGGTTGTTGATGAAATAAGGTGACAAGTAACCACGGTCAAACTGCATACCTTCAACCACATCTAGCTCGTTTGCTAGACCTTGGCCTTCTTCAACAGTAATAACGCCTTCTTTGCCTACTTTGTCCATGGCATTGGCAATAATTTGGCCAATTTCATCGTCAGAGTTAGCTGAAATAGTACCTACTTGAGCAATAGCTTTAGTATCAGCACATGGTTGCGACAGTAATTTCAATTCAGCTACTGCAGCAATAACGGCTTTATCAATACCGCGTTTTAAATCCATTGGATTCATACCGGCTGCAACCGCTTTAACACCTTCGTTAATGATGTTTTGCGCTAATACTGTTGCAGTAGTTGTGCCGTCACCAGCCTCATCATTGGCTTTAGAAGCAACTTCTTTCACCATCTGCGCGCCCATATTTTCAAACTTGTCTTCTAGCTCAATTTCTTTTGCTACTGATACACCATCTTTAGTGATCAGTGGCGCGCCGAATGACTTGTCTAAAATAACGTTACGGCCTTTTGGCCCTAAAGTTACGCGCACAGCGTTTGCTAAAATATTGACGCCTTTAAGCATCTTGTTACGGGCTTCATCGCCAAAACGTACGTCTTTTGCTGCCATTTTCTTTAATCCTTACATTTAGTTAATGCGTTATACGGTTCAAAAAATTAATCCAGAATTACACCTAAGATATTGTCTTCTTTGGTGATCACGTATTCTTGACCATCAATTTTCTCAGTGCGCTCAACATAAGCGCCGAACAGTACTTTGTCGCCAACTTTAACGTCTAACGGTTTTACATCACCGCTCTCTAAAACGCGGCCATTGCCCACTGCAACAACTTCACCACGAGTAGATTTCTCTGCTGAAGCGCCAGTTAGTACAATGCCACCAGCTGATTTGCTCTCAGCTTCTAAACGTTTGATGATGACACGGTCATGTAATGGACGAATATTCATGCTCTATCTCCTAAAGCTTCTTTGTGATTTAACATGGGTGTTAAATTGTGTGCTGCATATATGGGGTAACGCGAAAAAGAAACCAAGGGCTAAGGCTAAAATTTCTTAGTCTTTTGTTTAATAAATATTTATTTCAGCAGTTAGTGAAATAACCTGCGTAAATACAAGGTCTTTACTTACACGAAATTTATGACAAATAGAAAGCCAAGCCTCGGCTATTGTCGTATTCTGTAACTGAGCAATGTTGCACTACAGCTATGTAGGCGCGGTATATGAGGAAATATAAGTAGATGTTTAAAGTATTTGTTCTGCCATTTTTATTATGGTTTGCCTTAGCAGGGGCTGCACTCGCACAACAAAATTCAGTGCTCGATAGCTTACTTAAGCCGACTGACAATTTTTTGCCTGTTGACCAAGCCTTTGAGTTTGATTTTATTCAGCAGGACAATGCATTAATTATCAGCTGGAACATTGCTGATAACTACTATTTATACAAAGACAAAATTAAACTCGGCGGCATTGCGGTGAGTTTTTCTCACCCAACGTACCCTGCTAGTATGCAAATTGAAGATGAGTACTTTGGTGTAACTGATGTTTATTTTCATCAACTTACACTGCGTATTCCGTTAACTGACGTTAGCGAAGATGCAGTATTTAAAATTCAGTATATGGGCTGTGCCGAAGCAGGTCTTTGCTATCCGCCAGTCACTAAAGAAGTACCGCTATTATCGGTTACCCCCGCCAACGCGGCATCAACCAGCACGCCCTCAAGTTCGCTGCCAGCATCAAGCCAAAACCAACTGGCAGAGAAATTAACTGCGGGCGCCAGCATTGCTACCTTAGCAGGGTTCTTTTTATTGGGTATTGGTTTGGCCTTTACGCCATGCGTATTCCCAATGTACCCAATTTTAACTAGCATTATTGTTGGCCAAGGTGCGGGTTTGTCCAATAAACGCGCCTTTACCTTATCGTTTTCTTACGTGCAGGGTATGGCTATTACTTATTCATTACTTGGGCTAGTTATTGCTAGTTTAGGGATGAAATTTCAGGGCTATATGCAGCACCCTGCTGTACTAATTGTTGCCAGTATTATTTTTATTTTGTTAGCGCTGTCTATGTTTGGTGCATTTAATTTAAGCCTACCATCAAGCTGGCAAGAGAAAATTAGCAAGGTTAGTAACAAGCAACAAGGTGGCTCACACAAAGGCACCTTTGTTATGGGCGCGCTGTCGGGTTTAATTGCATCACCGTGCACCACCGCACCGTTATCGGCAGCATTATTGTATGTTGCCCAAAGCGGTGATTTACTGCTTGGTGCCATAACCTTATATATTTTAAGCCTAGGTATGGGCTTGCCATTATTATTGTTGGGCAGCTCAGGTGGCAAACTTTTGCCTAAAGCGGGTAACTGGATGAACGCGGTAAAATCGACCTTTGGCTTTTTGTTATTGGCCGTACCGCTTATTTTACTTGACCGTATGTTGCCGTTTAGCTATGTATTGGCCGCGGGGTCATTATTAGCATTGGCGTTCGTTATCTACATATACCGGGTGCTCTTTAGCCTGCAAAATTCCAGCGCGAAGGCGATACTGTTAATTATTGGTCAACTGCTTATGGTCGCTATCTTGTATTTAAACATGCAGCATTGGTGGCCAGCGCCAGCAACCTCAACTACCGCAACACAAACACAAAGCACAGGTTTTGAGTTGGTTACTAGCTTAGAACAACTACAACAAAAAGTAGCCAATAGTGATGGCCGCTACACTATGGTCGACCTGTACGCAGATTGGTGCATTGCCTGTAAAGAATTTGAGCACTTAACTTTTCCTAAACCTGAAGTTCAGGCGCAGATGCAAAACATGCAATTACTAAAGGTTGATGTCACTAAAAACACCCTTAAAGATCAAGCCGTGTTGGAACACTACCAAGTGTTAGGCTTACCAACTTTGCTATTTTTCAGCCCAGACGGTACCGACCTAACTCAGGCTCGCGTAACTGGTTTTAAAAACGCCAGCGAATTTTCCGCACACTTACAACAACTGCAACAGTAAGCAGATCGCGGTGTTTCTTTGCCAACGCCGCGACCTTTTCTTGTCTTTCTGGCTGATAAGACCAGTATTTTGCTGCGATTTGTCACGATTTCACTATAATAAGGCGCTATTGTTAAGCTAACGGCTTTGTTGCAGTATGTTTTTACTACGCAAATACGGTTAAACCCTAGCTTTAGCAAGGTTTAGCCGAATTAAAACAATTAGTGGGAATTACGCACCGATGGCGGCAACTTATCGAATTTTAGTTTTAAATGGCCCTAACTTAAATATGTTAGGTGTGCGCGAACCTGAAGTATATGGTTCGGCTACTTTGCAAGATATTATTACCGACCTGACGGAACAGGCAGCAGCGAAAGATGTCAAACTCACACATTTACAATCTAACGCTGAACACGAACTAGTGAATGCCATTCAACAAAGTTTAGGGCAACAAGACTATATTCTGATTAACCCGGGTGCATTTACCCACACTAGTGTGGCTATTCGTGATGCGCTGCTGGCTGTGGCTATTCCGTTTATTGAAGTACATTTATCTAATGTGTATGCCCGCGAAAGTTTTCGCCGGCACTCGTATTTATCTGATATCGCCAAAGGGGTGATCTGCGGTCTGGGGGCCAAAGGTTACCACTATGCTTTAGACTCGGCGGTAGCAGTTTTGAAAACAACCAAATAGTAATAACTAAATCAGGCTAAAAGACATGGATATTAGAAAGATTAAAAAATTGATCGAGCTGTTAGAAGAGTCAGGTATTTCTGAGCTTGAGATCACCGAAGGTGAAGAGTCAGTACGCATCAGCCGTAACGGCCCTGCACAGCATTACGCGCCAATGCAACATTATGCACCAATGCCACAACAAGCAATGCCAGCGCCTGTTGCACCAGCGGCTATTGCAGCAGTAGATGCACCAAAAGTAATAAGCGGCCACGTGGTTAAATCACCCATGGTTGGTTCGTTCTACCGAGCGGCATCACCAACGGCTAAAGCCTTTGTTGAAGTGGGCCAAACAGTTAAAGTAGGCGATACTTTGTGTATTGTAGAAGCAATGAAGATGATGAACCAAATCCAGTCTGATAAGGCCGGTGTGGTAAAAGAAATTCTGCTTGAAAACGGCGAGCCGGTTGAGTTTGACCAGCCTCTCTTTGTGATTGAATAACGCAAAAGGCAGACTGATGCTAGAAAAAGTACTGATTGCCAATCGCGGCGAAATTGCACTACGTATTTTACGCGCGTGCAAAGAGCTGGGCATAAAAACGGTTGCTGTACACTCTACCGTAGACCGTAATTTAAAACACGTGTTGCTGGCCGACGAAACCATTTGTATTGGTCCGGCCGCTTCACCACTGAGTTATTTAAATATTCCTGCACTTATTGCTGCGGCTGAAATAACCAATGCTCAAGCTATTCACCCAGGTTATGGCTTTTTAGCTGAGCGTGCCGACTTTGCACAACAAGTAGAAGAAAGTGGCTTAATTTTTATTGGCCCACGTCCAGAGTCTATTCGCACTATGGGCGATAAAGTTGCGGCTATTGAAGCAATGAAAAAGGCTGGTGTACCTTGCGTACCGGGTTCAGACGGCGCAGTAGGCGACGATGCCGAAACTAATATGGCAATTGCTAAACGTATTGGCTATCCGCTTATTGTTAAAGCCTCAGGCGGCGGCGGTGGTCGTGGTATGCGTGTAGTGCGTAGCGAAGCCGATTTAGTTACCTCAATTGAAATGACTAAAGCTGAAGCGAAAGCCGCATTTGGTAACGACATGGTGTACATGGAGAAGTTTTTGGAAAATCCACGCCACGTTGAAATTCAAATATTAGCTGATGGTCAAGGCAACGCTATTCATTTAGGTGAACGCGACTGTTCAATGCAACGTCGCCACCAAAAAGTGGTGGAAGAAGCGCCAGCACCAGGTATTACTGATGAACTGCGAAACTTTATTGGTGAGCGCTGTGTGTCTGCCTGTAAAGTAATGAATTATCGCGGCGCCGGTACCTTTGAGTTTTTATTTGAAAACGGTGAGTTTTTCTTTATTGAGATGAACACCCGAATCCAGGTAGAGCACCCAATTACGGAAATGATAACCGGTGTTGACCTAATTAAAGAACAGCTACGTATTGCTTCTGGCATGCCACTGACGATTAAACAAGAAGATATTGTCATTCGCGGCCATGCTATTGAATGTCGTATTAACGCTGAAGATGCAAAAACCTTTATGCCATCACCAGGTAAAATTACTCGGTTTCATCCACCAGGTGGTAATGGCATTCGCTGGGATTCGCATATCTATGCCGATTACACCGTACCACCAAACTACGATTCAATGGTCGGTAAGTTAATTACCTATGGTGAAACCCGCGATATCGCTATTGCGCGCATGCGTAATGCGTTAGATGAATTGCTAGTAGAAGGTATTAAAACCAATATCGAATTGCATAAAGACATTATGCGCGATGAAGGCTTCTGTAAAGGCGGCACTAATATTCATTACTTAGAACATAAACTAGGTATCAATTAAGTATTTGCCACAGATTAAAAGGCCGCATTTGCGGCCTTTTTGCTATAATACGCAAAATTTTTACTAGCGAGACTACTATGCCTTGGATCCAATTGCGCGTTACAACTACTGAACAAAAGGCAGAACAAGTTAGCGATATGCTAATGGGCTGGGGCGCTCAAGCTGTTAGTTTTGTTGATGCCCACGACACGCCTATTTACGAACCTATGCCCGGCGAAGTTATTTATTGGACAAATACCATAGTGGTGGGTTTGTTTGATGCCGAGCATCCAATGGACAAGGTCGTAAAGCAGTTAGAACAAGTGGCGTTTTTTAAGCAGGGCGTAGAATATAAGCTAGAGCAATTAGAAGACAAAGACTGGGAACGTGAGTGGATGGATAACTTTCATCCAATTAAATTTGGTCAGCGTTTATGGGTTTGTCCAAGCTGGCGTGATATCCCCGACCCAACTGCAGTTAACGTAATGCTTGACCCAGGCTTAGCCTTTGGCACCGGCACCCACCCTACCACAGCGCTTTGTATGCAATGGTTAGATGCCACAATAAAACCCGAGCAAACCGTCGTCGACTTTGGCTGTGGCTCAGGCATTTTAGGCATTGCCGCATTAAAGCTAGGCGCAAAACGGGTGGTCGGTGTCGATATTGACCCGCAAGCGATTGAAGCTAGCACAGCTAATGCCAAGCGCAATAACGTGGATGGCCAAATAGAGCTTTACCTGCCGAAGGATCAACCCAGTGATTTTCAAGCTGATGTGGTAGTCGCTAATATTTTAGCCGGGCCATTAGCTGAATTAAAACACGTTATTAGTGCTTATGTAAAACCCAACGGGGTGCTGGCATTGTCAGGTATTTTAGAAAGCCAAGCCGATAGTGTAATGGCCGCTTATGCAGATGAGTTTAGTTTTGACCCCATTGCGGTGCAAGACGAATGGGTGCGCCTAAGCGCACGCAAGCACAGCTAATATTTACCTATATTTATAATGCCGCCAGAAATCGTGTGCTGCGCGGCAGATAGTAATTATCGTGGTCGAGCGAAACTAACACCGTGCTCGCGCGGCCGACTATTTCAGCTCGTGGTACAAAGCCAATTACCCGAGAGTCGGCGCTGTTGTCACGGTTATCTCCCAACACTAAATAATGCTCTGCTGGCACAGTTACTGGCGCAAAACTATCTCGCCCACTAGAAAACGCGGCTAATTTCACACTATGCTGGATATTGTCTAACTGCTCATTCAGCAACACACTATTGTCATCCTCGTTAGCATTAGGTTGCGAATACACTAAGCGTTGGCCGTTAATGGTCAGCACATTATTGTGCATAGCGATGACGTCACCCGGTATACCAATAACGCGTTTAACCAGCCGGTTGTTGGCAGCTTTTGAGACAAAGATCACGATATCGCCACGTTCAGGATCAGCGAGTTTTAGTAAAGACGTTGTAGTAAAGGGCACGCGTAGATCATAGGCCATTTTGTTAACTAGCAGACGATCGCCTATTTGAATGGTGGGTTGCATTGAGCCTGACGGTACATCGTTCCAGTCAGCGACAGCACTTCTGAACATAAACATTAAGGCTAAAAATATAATAACACTGCGGTTATCACGCCACAGCTGTTGCAGTTTGTTCATGTCTTACTCCATTAAGTTAGCTTTTGCTATGACCTTAATGGCTATATTAGGTTCACATTACGTCCATTTATTGGGCTTGTTACCGGCGTCCATGCCGGTCCGTTTGGTTTAGCGTAAGCTCGCTGAAACCTGCGGTGTTACGCAATACCTGTACCCAACTTACATAATTAGAAGGTGTACTGAATACCCACGCTGACGTAGTCAACCTTGGTATCAAAGTTATCGATATCGGCCAAGATACCAATTTCATCGCGGTCAAATTTCACATCAAACCGAGTGTAATCTAAACGTAAGTCTAAGTTTTTACTTAACGCATAAGACATACCTACACCGTAAAACAAATCTGAACCATCAACATCTGCCTTGTCATCTGTTGCACTAATATCGGCTTTCCACCAAACATTACCACCTTGCGCATATAGCGTAAAACGCTCGCCAAGCGGCAGGCCAGCTTTTAATGCTAAAGTGTAACCATCCAGTTCAGTATTAAAAATATTATTGCCGTATTGACCAAAATCGATATAACCGGCTTCTAAAGAAAACGCTTGATTAAACTGCGCACCGACAAAAAGACGCGAGGCGTTATCTTCTTTATCAAAATCTTGGTCATCACCATCAACGTTGAGTAAGCCGTACGCAGCACCGACATAGATGCCAACATGGTCAACTTCGTCATTATTAGGCGCGGCAAAAGCATAGGTAGAAGACAATAAAAATGAAGATACGGTTAGGGCGGCTAAATAATGTTTTTTCATTGTAAGCTCCGTGAAATCAAATAATTAAAAATAAGCGTTAGCTTGGGTTTCACGTTAAAGTGTTACAAGCTTTATGCCACTTATACGGGAAAAATAAAAAACATTAAAATCAATAGGTTAAGTGCAAATCATCTTTGTAAGTTATTAACCAATACGCGTTAAAATTGTAACACTCACATTACAACAAGAAAAACTTACACACTTAATAATAAACAAGAAACGGGCAGATCGTAGGTAAATGTGGGGGGTTATGCGGAAGATTAGCGGTTAACTTTTATTATTCATAACAGCCTTTTACCAAATTACTTAGCATGTGTTTAGTCACCGGTTTTAGCAAACTCTGCTGCACAATGGCCGGCTTAGCATCACTTTCCTCAACGTTTTGCCCACTTATTATCACAATAACGTTATCCGCGTCGCTCTGTTCAATACGCTGCACTAATTGCCAACCGGAGCTATCTGGCAAACCCATATCCAGTAAAATTCTATCGAAGTGATCATGCTGCGCCAATATCTGTAAGCATTGTGCCGCACTGTGCGCCAGTGTTACCTTAACGCCTAAACTTTCTAACAATAGCTGTAATAGCTGCGCCGCTTCAATATCGTCCTCTACCACTAAAAACTGCAGCTCTACGCCTATGTTAGCGATTGGTGTTAATGCTACTTCAGGTTCAGCTGCTACTAGATAACGCTTTAATACGCTATACAGCTGCTTTTTCGTTACTGGCTTATACAACAGCTCAGTAAAACCAATATCGGACAGTTGCTGATGAATGCCTTTGGCCATAGTCGCCGTTAGTGCCACTATCGGTTGCCTATAACCCAGCTTGCGAATATCAGTTGTGGCTTGTTTGCCGTCGACTACCGGCATATGTAAATCCATTAAAATTAAGTTGTAATGGCTCTGTGACGCCAACTTAGCTTTAACTCTCTCAATCGCTTCGGCGCCATTTCTAGCGTAACTTACTGTAGCGCCGGTGGCGCTAACCCAGTGCCCTGCCAGTTTACGCAAATCAGCGAGATCATCGACGATTAATACCTCACCGGTTAATTGCAGTTTTTCGCCGGTTTCTTGCGGTTCGCTATATGTTAGCTCAGCATTAAATTGGCTAAGGTTAACGTCAGTTAAATCACCGGGGTTAATTGAGAACGTAAAGATGCTGCCTTTACCTTCTTCAGAGGTAACATCGATGCTACCGCCCATATGCTGAATAAGTTCAGCAGATATCGCCAAGCCTAACCCTGCGCCACCTTTCTTGCGAGTAAACATATCTTCTATTTGCATAAAAGGTACAAAGATATCTTTTAACCGCTTAGCGGGTATACCAACACCGGTATCGGTGATCCGAAAGAACAGCATTTGCTGCTCGACTTGCTGTTGCAGCCAAACCTCAACTTTAATGCTACCCGCGTCAGTAAACTTTATTGCGTTATAAATCAAATTTATCAGCACCTGACGCAAACGCGTACCATCGGCGATAATCGTATCCGGTAGCGCGGTTAGCGCTGTTACGTCAAACTGCAAGCCGTTATCTATAGCGGTAACATTTAATAAGGTGTAAATATCAATTAACAGATGCCGCAAGGCAATAATTTCTGGCCGTAGCTCTAATTTATTTGCGGTTATTTTTGATAAATCCAACACGTCATTTAACAAGCTGAGCAAATGTTTACCGTTGTTAAGAATAATATTTAGTTCTGGCCGTGCTTCTAACGCGCTATCGGATTCTAACAATAATTCGGTATAGCCTAAAATGGATGATAGTGGCGTACGTAGCTCATGGCTTAGGTGGGCTAAAAATCGGTCTTTTGAGCGGCTATCTGTTTCAAGTTGTAACCTGTTGATCCGCTCCAGCTCATACTCGCGGCGGCTTAGAGCATAACGTATTGCTCTGGCAAAGCGTGCCTCACTTAGCTCACTTTTAACTAAAAAATCTGCCGCGCCATATTCTAATGCCTGTAAATCTAGCTGCTTATCGGGCTGGCCAGTTAGCATAATAATTGGCGTTGATACGCCAGCATTTATGGCCTTTTTAAGTAGCGATAAACCAGTATCGGCATCAAGCTGGTAATCTAACAAGCACACATCAAAGTGGCCTTCAGTTAGCTTTTGTAAACCTTCGGCCGAGCTTTTAACCCAGGTTAATTGGCTATCTAACGCGGTTAAGTCATCAAGATGACCACGAGTAAGGATATAGTCATCTTCATCATCTTCAACCAGCAAAATTTTTGCTTGTTTAACCGCAGTCTTAGTCATCGTGATGTTCGGGTAACTCTACAAATTCGACCCAGTACTTACCTAAAGTACGCATTAAATCGACCAAGCCGTCAAAATTTACCGGTTTAGTGATGTATGAAGCTGCACCTAAATTATAGCCTCGGACCATATCTTCCTCTTGCTTTGACGTGGTTAAAATAACCACTGGAATACCACGCAAGCGCTCATCGCTTTTAATATTCCGTAGTGCTTCTCGGCCATCCATTCGCGGCATATTAAGATCTAACAAAATTAAACTAGGCCGCGGGCAAGGCTCATCTGAGGCATATTTACCTTCTTTGCGCAGGTATTCAAGCAGTTCTACGCCGTCCTCCACGCAATATAGGGAATTAAGTACCCGGCTTTCGCGCAATGCATCTTGGGTTAGTAACCGGTCATCTTCATCATCGTCGGCCATTAAAATCGTAATAGCGCGTGCTTTGCTAAGTGGCATTATCTAGTCTCCCCGAGCACCAAAAGGTGTACCCTCGGCCGGTAAAATTATAGTGAAAGTTGCGCCAGCACCCAACGTCGCTGATGCACTAATTAACCCGCGGTGGCGCTCGACAATGCGCCGGCAAACCGCTAAACCAATGCCAGTACCTTTGTATTCTGAACGGCCATGTAAACGTTGAAACGGTGTAAAAATTTTCTCAGCGTATTCTTCAGCAAAACCAATACCGTTATCAGTCAGCGTAATGGCATACCACGTTGCGCATATATCCTGCTGCATAACATTAGGTTGGTGCGGTGCAATTGTTATATTAATGGCAGGTGCTACATCGGCGTTACGAAACTTAATCGCGTTAGATAGCAAGTTAAGAAACAGCTGCTGCAGCTGGCTATGATCGGCCTGAATAGTCGGCATAGGCTCAATAGTAAATTGTGCGTTACTTTCTTGGATCGCAATTTCTAGATCATCAAGCACACTAATTATTACGGTATTTAAATCGGTAGCGCTAAAATCGCGACCGCGGGTACTAATACGTGAAAAATCTAACAAGTCATTAATTAATGCTGACATACGATGGGCCGCATTTCGCATTCGCGTTAAATAGTCTAAACCTTGCTCACCTAAGTTCTGGCTAAATGACGACTCTAACCTATCGCCAAAGGCTTGTATTTTACGCAGCGGTTCTTGTAAATCATGCGAGGCGACAAAAGCAAAATCTTCCAGTTCGCGGTTGCTGCGACTAAGTTCTTCCGAGTACAACTGCAAATCATGAGTACGCTCGGCTACCTTCTGTGTTAGACCTTCATTTTGCTGCTCAAGCGCATTTAAGTATTTCTTTTCTTTGCTCTCGTTTCGCCACGACAGCACTAACATCAGTATCACCAGCACACTACTAAGCACGCCAGATATAACGAAATTAAGTAGGGCTTCATCCCGGCCTTTAGATAAACGTTCAAATAAGGTTTTACGAAAAGCTTTTTCAGTCTGGCGAACGGTGTATACCTCTGCGCGTAATTGTAAATAAATATTTTGACCATGGTCAGTTTTTAATAAGGTTAACGCTAGTGCCTCTTTATTTTGCCGAGCTAATTCGACCGTTTCGACTAGTTCGGTTATTTTTGCCTCAGATAAACGTATAACATTATCTATTCGCAATTGCTGCTCTGGCATTTCAGAGCGAACCGCTGCCATTTCAGTTATTTGTGCTTGTACATTTTTTAACGCTGCCAAGTAAGGCTCTAAATACAATATATCTTCAGTTAGTAAGTAACCGCGCTGGCCAGACTCAGCTGACAACACTGACATATGTAAATCATCAAGCTTAACAATAATATCGCCGGTGTTGGTTAGGCTAGTTTGAGTTGAGGTAAGTTTTTCCATTGAGCTAACAGCCAAAATCGCATTAAACACAATCAAGCACATCATTACCGCACCCAGTAACAACCAACTGGTGCGGGCGTTATTAAGCAGCTTGCTGGCCATCTATAAACTCCCTTTCATCGGCATTACTTTGTCGGTGCGATTAGGTCTTGCAGTAATTGGCTGCATTCTTGGCAAGATTGTAATATTTTGTCAGCAGCCTCTGCCAATTTGGCTGCGGGCAACTGGTTTTCTAATACCAACTTAATTAGCTCGGCTTGCATAGAAATACGGTTTAATGGTTTGCGAATATCGTGTATTTGCTTTTCTAATACTGTAGGTTGCTGTTCTATCGGCATGTGCTCCTCCGGGGTAAAATACTAACTGAACTCACCTAAACCGCCGTAAGCATTAAGTCGGTTATAAAGGGTTTTGGCACTAATGCCCAGCATTTCAGCAGCCAACGTTTTGTTGCCATCTACGTTTTTCAAGGTTAAATAAATAAGCTCTTTTTCGACTTCCTCTATCGTTTTACCGGCCGTTAAGCCACTATTTTTCGGTTTCGTGGTAGAAAACGGTGAGGCAAAAGACGCTGGCAGTTCAACGCTAGTTTTTGTCGGATCACTCATAATGTAGGCCCGATGCACTGTATGGCGCAGTTCTCTCACATTACCGGGCCAGTCAAAATTGGCTAAACGTTCTAACTGTGCGGCAGTAAAACTGTAATTAGTATCATTTTCTTCATTTAACCTGGCTAAAAAAGCGTTAGCTAATAGTGGAATATCGGTACTGCGTTCTCTTAACGGCGGAATTTCTAGTGGAAACACGGCCAAACGAAAATAAATATCTTCGCGTAATATATGTTGCTCAGCAATACTTTGCATACTGCGGTTAGTGGCTGACACAACCCGACAATTCACGGCAATTTCTTTAGTGCCGCCAACACGCACTACGTTTTTTGTCTCTAATACGCGTAGTAAATGTGGTTGCATATCTATGGGCATTTCGGTTACTTCATCAAGAAACAAGGTACCCGAGTGCGCGCGCTCAAATACACCGACTTTTTGTGCTACGGCTCCGGTAAAAGCACCTTTTTCATGGCCAAATAATTCGCTACTAATTAGCTCTTTTGACAAGCCGCCGCAGTTTATTGCGACAAAGGGGCCAGAAGCTTGGCTTGCGGTGTGAATAGCCGAGGCTACCAGTTCTTTACCCACACCGCTTTCGCCCATTAGCATCACGTTAGCATTAGATGCGGCAACCCGCTCAATCATAGTATAGAGGGCTTGCATCGGTGCCGACTCGCCTAGCAGGCAGCCAAAGTGCAACTTAGCTTGGTTAGATAATTTTTTCTTTTTTGCTTTAACTGGGTTAAGTACGCGCTCTAAATCTTCACGCTGAATAGGCTTAAGTAAATAATCAACCTTAGGCCCGCAAAGATCAGCAATAACCGATTTTACCGAGGGGTGGCCAGTAATAAAGGTTACCTTGGGCACAGGAAATAATTGCTGCACCCGATCCATTAAATGAATACCACTGCCATCGGGCAGCATAAAATCTAGCAAAATATGATCAAAGTTATTATGGACTAGCCATTCATTGGCTTGCGCCAAGTTTTCTGCCACAGACACAGTATGGCCAAGAAACTCGATAATATGGCAGGCTACATTGGTAAACTCTTGATCATCATCGACAAGCAATATTGATAGCAATGGTAAATTCTCATATCAGTAAATTAACGAAAAATGTGATTTAAGCCATATGTTACGGTGATACCTGAAGTTACCAGCCTATAGTAGGTGATTAAACCCAGCATGAATAGCACTTAATTAACCTTTTGTTTGCAATGTGCACACCTAATATTTGGCTCGTCAACGAAAATTTAGATTTTACTCGCGGATATAAAAAAGACGCCGAAGCGTCTTTTTTATTCAATAGCCAAAAATAACTATTCCCACTCTATTGTAAACAAGACATTTTTATCTTTTATATTCAATGGCTTATTTTCCTGCTAATTGGTAATACCATGAAAAATACCATGCTCAGAAAAGGCTTAACAATATTTTGAAAAATTGCCTACTGAGCGCTGCCGCACAGCTCCATAGGCCGCTTTCCTGGCTTTGCTTCCAGATGTATGCTATTCTGCTCCTGCAGCTAATGGATCACCGCAAACAGGTTACTCGCCTGGGGATTCCCTTTCGACCCGAGCATCCGTATGAGACTCATGCTCGATTATTATTATTATAGAAGCCCCCATGAATAAATCGCTCATCATTTTCGGCATCGTCAACATAACCTCGGACAGTTTCTCCGATGGAGGCCGGTATCTGGCGCCAGACGCAGCCATTGCGCAGGCGCGTAAGCTGATGGCCGAGGGGGCAGATGTGATCGACCTCGGTCCGGCATCCAGCAATCCCGACGCCGCGCCTGTTTCGTCCGACACAGAAATCGCGCGTATCGCGCCGGTGCTGGACGCGCTCAAGGCAGATGGCATTCCCGTCTCGCTCGACAGTTATCAACCCGCGACGCAAGCCTATGCCTTGTCGCGTGGTGTGGCCTATCTCAATGATATTCGCGGTTTTCCAGACGCTGCGTTCTATCCGCAATTGGCGAAATCATCTGCCAAACTCGTCGTTATGCATTCGGTGCAAGACGGGCAGGCAGATCGGCGCGAGGCACCCGCTGGCGACATCATGGATCACATTGCGGCGTTCTTTGACGCGCGCATCGCGGCGCTGACGGGTGCCGGTATCAAACGCAACCGCCTTGTCCTTGATCCCGGCATGGGGTTTTTTCTGGGGGCTGCTCCCGAAACCTCGCTCTCGGTGCTGGCGCGGTTCGATGAATTGCGGCTGCGCTTCGATTTGCCGGTGCTTCTGTCTGTTTCGCGCAAATCCTTTCTGCGCGCGCTCACAGGCCGTGGTCCGGGGGATGTCGGGGCCGCGACACTCGCTGCAGAGCTTGCCGCCGCCGCAGGTGGAGCTGACTTCATCCGCACACACGAGCCGCGCCCCTTGCGCGACGGGCTGGCGGTATTGGCGGCGCTGAAAGAAACCGCAAGAATTCGTTAACTGCACATTCGGGATATTTCTCTATATTCGCGCTTCATCAGAAAACTGAAGGAACCTCCATTGAATCGAACTAATATTTTTTTTGGTGAATCGCATTCTGACTGGTTGCCTGTCAGAGGCGGAGAATCTGGTGATTTTGTTTTTCGACGTGGTGACGGGCATGCCTTCGCGAAAATCGCACCTGCTTCCCGCCGCGGTGAGCTCGCTGGAGAGCGTGACCGCCTCATTTGGCTCAAAGGTCGAGGTGTGGCTTGCCCCGAGGTCATCAACTGGCAGGAGGAACAGGAGGGTGCATGCTTGGTGATAACGGCAATTCCGGGAGTACCGGCGGCTGATCTGTCTGGAGCGGATTTGCTCAAAGCGTGGCCGTCAATGGGGCAGCAACTTGGCGCTGTTCACAGCCTATCGGTTGATCAATGTCCGTTTGAGCGCAGGCTGTCGCGAATGTTCGGACGCGCCGTTGATGTGGTGTCCCGCAATGCCGTCAATCCCGACTTCTTACCGGACGAGGACAAGAGTACGCCGCAGCTCGATCTTTTGGCTCGTGTCGAACGAGAGCTACCGGTGCGGCTCGACCAAGAGCGCACCGATATGGTTGTTTGCCATGGTGATCCCTGCATGCCGAACTTCATGGTGGACCCTAAAACTCTTCAATGCACGGGTCTGATCGACCTTGGGCGGCTCGGAACAGCAGATCGCTATGCCGATTTGGCACTCATGATTGCTAACGCCGAAGAGAACTGGGCAGCGCCAGATGAAGCAGAGCGCGCCTTCGCTGTCCTATTCAATGTATTGGGGATCGAAGCCCCCGACCGCGAACGCCTTGCCTTCTATCTGCGATTGGACCCTCTGACTTGGGGTTGATGTTCATGCCGCCTGTTTTTCCTGCTCATTGGCACGTTTCGCAACCTGTTCTCATTGCGGACACCTTTTCCAGCCTCGTTTGGAAAGTTTCATTGCCAGACGGGACTCCTGCAATCGTCAAGGGATTGAAACCTATAGAAGACATTGCTGATGAACTGCGCGGGGCCGACTATCTGGTATGGCGCAATGGGAGGGGAGCAGTCCGGTTGCTCGGTCGTGAGAACAATCTGATGTTGCTCGAATATGCCGGGGAGCGAATGCTCTCTCACATCGTTGCCGAGCACGGCGACTACCAGGCGACCGAAATTGCAGCGGAACTAATGGCGAAGCTGTATGCCGCATCTGAGGAACCCCTGCCTTCTGCCCTTCTCCCGATCCGGGATCGCTTTGCAGCTTTGTTTCAGCGGGCGCGCGATGATCAAAACGCAGGTTGTCAAACTGACTACGTCCACGCGGCGATTATAGCCGATCAAATGATGAGCAATGCCTCGGAACTGCGTGGGCTACATGGCGATCTGCATCATGAAAACATCATGTTCTCCAGTCGCGGCTGGCTGGTGATAGATCCCGTCGGTCTGGTCGGTGAAGTGGGCTTTGGCGCCGCCAATATGTTCTACGATCCGGCTGACAGAGACGACCTTTGTCTCGATCCTAGACGCATTGCACAGATGGCGGACGCATTCTCTCGTGCGCTGGACGTCGATCCGCGTCGCCTGCTCGACCAGGCGTACGCTTATGGGTGCCTTTCCGCAGCTTGGAACGCGGATGGAGAAGAGGAGCAACGCGATCTAGCTATCGCGGCCGCGATCAAGCAGGTGCGACAGACGTCATACTAGATATCAAGCGACTTCTCCTATCCCCTGGGAACACATCAATCTCACCGGAGAATATCGCTGGCCAAAGCCTTAGCGTAGGATTCCGCCCCTTCCCGCAAACGACCCCAAACAGGAAACGCAGCTGAAACGGGAAGCTCAACACCCACTGACGCATGGGTTGTTCAGGCAGTACTTCATCAACCAGCAAGGCGGCACTTTCGGCCATCCGCCGCGCCCCACAGCTCGGGCAGAAACCGCGACGCTTACAGCTGAAAGCGACCAGGTGCTCGGCGTGGCAAGACTCGCAGCGAACCCGTAGAAAGCCATGCTCCAGCCGCCCGCATTGGAGAAATTCTTCAAATTCCCGTTGCACATAGCCCGGCAATTCCTTTCCCTGCTCTGCCATAAGCGCAGCGAATGCCGGGTAATACTCGTCAACGATCTGATAGAGAAGGGTTTGCTCGGGTCGGTGGCTCTGGTAACGACCAGTATCCCGATCCCGGCTGGCCGTCCTGGCCGCCACATGAGGCATGTTCCGCGTCCTTGCAATACTGTGTTTACATACAGTCTATCGCTTAGCGGAAAGTTCTTTTACCCTCAGCCGAAATGCCTGCCGTTGCTAGACATTGCCAGCCAGTGCCCGTCACTCCGCGGTCTTCACTGCGTGATCGAGTTGATCGACACCCGCCGTGACACGCTCCATGAAGTGCCTGCCTGCGTCTGTTAGCCGAACGCCCCGCGCATGGCGCTCAAATAGCAGGACACCAAGGTTATCCTCCAGCGCTTTCACACGCGCGCTGACGCTCGACTGGCTGATACCAAGTGCCTTGGCCGCATGCCGAAAATTCAGATGCTCGGCGACGGCGATGAACTGAACAAGGGAAATGAGCGGTATCCTGCCAGACAGGATACCGACATTCACGAGGTTTCGATGGTTAGTGCGCCGCATCGGAGCGGGCCTGCTACCAGTCGTCGGTTAGACGACTGGCGACTTCTCGGTGGCAGCCCCACGGAGAAGTCGCCAGTCGTCGGTTAGACGACTGGCGACTTCTCGGTGGCAGCCCCACGGAGCCGAAGGAGCACCAGCCCCAACGAAACCAGTACCGCCATCGCCGTGGCGTAACAGATCACGGGCCACGCTGTGTCACCGTTTAAAAGTGCCACCGCCAATGTCCCGACAATGCTGACTATCAGGCTTTGAACGCAGAAGTAGAACGCGACCGCTGATCCCGCGATGTCGTCGAACTCTGCCAAAGCGCCGTTCGCGGTAACGGACACCGTGAAGACAATACCGACCGCGACAACCCACATCGGTAGGATGAAGGTGAGGAATGACGGCGAGCCGTAAAGTTCGCCGATCCCCAACAGGACCGCTCCGCAAACAAGCAACGCCATCCCACGCGCCACGCATCCTGCGATGCCCCATCTGGCGACAAAGGACTTCGCGAAACGGGTTGTCACGATCATTACAAGCGCGACAGTGGCGAAGGCAAAGCTGAATCCGATCTCGGAATATTCCGCTTGGCCTATGAGCACACGGGGAGCCGTCGAGAAGAAGACGAAGAAGGTGCCCATACCGGCGCTAAAGCCGACAGTGTAAACCCAAAAAGCCGGACTCGCGAAGATCGGCAAGACAGATCGGCGCGTCTTGACTTGATCCAGAGGGCGGGTTTCGTGCCACCTGAAACCCGCATTTAGGAGTGCGAGCATCGCCAGTATAGCCAAAGTAATGAATATCGCCTGCCATCCCAAGAACTCGCCGATCAATGCTCCGGCGATAGGGCCGAGCGCAGGCACGAACGCCAGCATCGAACTGAAAAGGCCGTAGATGACGACACCCTCAGGACGGTTGGCATAAACGTCGCGAACCGTCGCGAACGTCGCCACCAGCATGGCCGACGCGCCCACTGCTTGAAGTAGACGGAAAGCGACAAAGGCCGGTGCAGTTGAAGACCAAGCTGCTCCCAGAGACGCAATGACGAAAGCCGTTGCGCCCGCAAGTAGAATTGGCCGTCGCCCGATTCTGTCTGAGAGCGGACCAAAAATCACCTGGCCCACGCCGAGCATCACCATATAGAGGCTCAACGTGAGTTGGATCATAGCGGGCGTCGTGTTCAGGATGCCGGGCATCGCTAGAACGACAGGGAGATAAATATCCATCGCCAGTGAAGCGAGGATGTCGAAAGGAGCCATCAGCAGCAGTGCTGCCGGCAGCGTATAGGCCCACGCGGGGCGTGTGGTGGTCATGACGAATCAACCCTCGATTAAGGAATACCGGGCGACGTCTGCTCGTCAGCAATCAGATGAGACTAGCCTTACAGAGCGCCGCAACAACAATACTGGTTGTTGCGGCTTACTTGTCTGCTGACTTGGAATTTCCCATCTGATTACTCCACGCTTACGAATATGAATTGCTACATTTTATCCGATTATCTTTTGCTTCGCAATGCGGCATGGGCGCACTCAGCGTTCCAGCCCCCTCTGCCGCCCTAACTGCCACGACACCGACCCGCCCTGCACGATGCCCATAACCTCGCGGCCGAGTTGGCGGTCGATGATCGGCCGCCACGGGACAAGGGTGAACTCATGGGATTTCTCGACCACGGCGAACTTGCCGCTCGATAGATGCACGGTTCCGGTAAACTTGCCGCTGACGCTCTCGCCGTCCGTGGCGGCGCGGAACGGCAGGCCCTTACTCAAAGCCATATCCGATCCGACGCCGGCTACCTCGCGCTCCCGCAGGATGGCGAGAAGGTTGCGCCGGTAGAAGACGCGGCTGTCCCGGCTGCGGGTGGCGTCGCCCTGTTCGATATGGTGCTCGCGGCGCTGGTCCATGGCTTCGCGGACTTGTTGCCCGAAGCCGGTTGGCGCAAGGTCGGCCGTCTCGCCGTGGATCAGCCGCCGGTCCAGCCAGGTCGCGCCGTCCGATCCGATCTGTTTGTTCAGATCGACCGGGGAAAGGACGCGAACGCTGGCCTGACTGTCTCGGCCGGCGTCATGGGCGGCGGCACGGCTGACCAGATCATCGGGGATGCGCCATTGGTCGGCGTCGATCCGCTCGACGATACCGGCCCGGCGTAGCGCCTCCAGCCGGCGCACATGGGCATCGACATAGCCCTCATAGTCGCCGCCTGGAACGCGGCACGTATAGGAAGAATAAACGCCCTTTTCACCCAAGTCCAACAGCTTTGGACCGCAGTTGACTCTTTCGACACCCCTGCGATGCAACCCAATCCGGCTGACGGGGAGCCAGCAACGCTGAAAATTTACCCTCCTCTTTCCCACTAGCGGCTCCTTTTCCGACAACCAGCACGGCGGATCCCTGCCGCGGCGCTGTGAACGCAGCATTTTGATTGGTATCGTTGGCCTTCAGGCTCGTCAGTCAAACAGACCCAGGAGCAGCTCAGCCGGTGGCGCCCGGCTTTCGGGTAACGCCCTGGTCCCGCTGGTTTCGGCTTTGTGCTTCAGGTGATCAAGGATCTGCTTGATCACTATAGGGTCTTCAATGCAGGCGATGACTTTCATGGCGCCGCCGCAGCCGCTGCAGGTCTCGATGTCGATATTGAAAACACGCTTGAGCCGTTGCGCCCATGTCATCGACGCTCGCCGTTGTGCTGGTGTTGCCGGTTCATCAGCCACCCTGACCTTGTTGCCCCTGCCCCGTTTTGCCGGCGTGACCAACGCCCGGTGCCGACTGTTGGGTGCGAACACCCCGTGGAAGCGGGTTAGGTTGACTCTGGGCTTCGGTACCAGGGCGGCCAGCCTTGCAATGAAATCCAATGGTTCGAAAATGACGTGCGTGGTGCCGTCCCGGTACGGCGTCTTGAGCTGGTAGCGCACGTTGCCGCCTCGTGTTAACGACAGCCGCTTCTCGGATACCGCCGGGCGGCTGATGTACCGGCACAGCCGTTCGAGCTTCTTGCGTTCATCGGCCCTGGCCGCCACGCCGGCGTGCAGGCTGGACCCGGCTACCTTGCCAATCCCGTCACCGAACGGATCACCACTGGTCGGCAGAGTTTGCAAAGTGAACACCTTTCGCCCCGCCTGTGAACCGACAGCGATACGGTAAGTGATCGAGTGCCCCAGCAGGGGTGTCATCGGGTCGTCATCCACCGCATCCGAGGCCAGATAGCTGTTTTCGACATCCCGTTCCAGCAGGCCTTGCCGTTCCAGATAGCGACCCACCCGGTGGGCGATGGTGTGCGTCAGCTGGGTGAGCTCTGGGCTGGTCGGCGCCTTGACCCAGCGGAAACGCGCTGAGCCGTGGGATTGCTCGACATACACACCGTCGAGAAACAGCATGTGGAAGTGAACATTCAGATTGAGCGCCGATCCAAAACGCTGGATCAGGGTGACCGCGCCCGTCTTGGCCACTTGGTGGGTATGGCCCGCTTTCTTGACCAGGTGCGTGGCAATGACGCGGTAAACGATGCCCAGCACCCACCCCATGATCTCGGGCCGGCTGGCAAACAGGAAACGCAGCTGAAACGGGAAGCTCAACACCCACTGACGCATGGGTTGTTCAGGCAGTACTTCATCAACCAGCAAGGCGGCACTTTCGGCCATCCGCCGCGCCCCACAGCTCGGGCAGAAACCGCGACGCTTACAGCTGAAAGCGACCAGGTGCTCGGCGTGGCAAGACTCGCAGCGAACCCGTAGAAAGCCATGCTCCAGCCGCCCGCATTGGAGAAATTCTTCAAATTCCCGTTGCACATAGCCCGGCAATTCCTTTCCCTGCTCTGCCATAAGCGCAGCGAATGCCGGGTAATACTCGTCAACGATCTGATAGAGAAGGGTTTGCTCGGGTCGGTGGCTCTGGTAACGACCAGTATCCCGATCCCGGCTGGCCGTCCTGGCCGCCACATGAGGCATGTTCCGCGTCCTTGCAATACTGTGTTTACATACAGTCTATCGCTTAGCGGAAAGTTCTTTTACCCTCAGCCGAAATGCCTGCCGTTGCTAGACATTGCCAGCCAGTGCCCGTCACTCCGCGGTCTTCACTGCGTGATCGAGTTGATCGACACCCGCCGTGACACGCTCCATGAAGTGCCTGCCTGCGTCTGTTAGCCGAACGCCCCGCGCATGGCGCTCAAATAGCAGGACACCAAGGTTATCCTCCAGCGCTTTCACACGCGCGCTGACGCTCGACTGGCTGATACCAAGTGCCTTGGCCGCATGCCGAAAATTCAGATGCTCGGCGACGGCGATGAACTGAACAAGGGAAATGAGCGGTATCCTGCCAGACAGGATACCGACATTCACGAGGTTTCGATGGTTAGTGCGCCGCATCGGAGCGGGCCTGCTACCAGTCGTCGGTTAGACGACTGGCGACTTCTCGGTGGCAGCCCCACGGAGCCGAAGGAGCACCAGCCCAACGAAACCAGTACCGCCATCGCCGTGGCGTAACAGATCACGGGCCACGCTGTGTCACCGTTTAAAAGTGCCACCGCCAATGTCCCGACAATGCTGACTATCAGGCTTTGAACGCAGAAGTAGAACGCGACCGCTGATCCCGCGATGTCGTCGAACTCTGCCAAAGCGCCG
The DNA here is from genome assembly GCF_004345025.1 of Rheinheimera sp. D18. GTDB lineage: Bacteria > Pseudomonadota > Gammaproteobacteria > Enterobacterales > Alteromonadaceae > Alishewanella > Alishewanella metallidurans. The sequence goes on from NZ_CP037745.1 coordinate 2,637,534, forward strand.
TTCGCGGTAACGGACACCGTGAAGACAATACCGACCGCGACAACCCACATCGGTAGGATGAAGGTGAGGAATGACGGCGAGCCGTAAAGTTCGCCGATCCCCAACAGGACCGCTCCGCAAACAAGCAACGCCATCCCACGCGCCACGCATCCTGCGATGCCCCATCTGGCGACAAAGGACTTCGCGAAACGGGTTGTCACGATCATTACAAGCGCGACAGTGGCGAAGGCAAAGCTGAATCCGATCTCGGAATATTCCGCTTGGCCTATGAGCACACGGGGAGCCGTCGAGAAGAAGACGAAGAAGGTGCCCATACCGGCGCTAAAGCCGACAGTGTAAACCCAAAAAGCCGGACTCGCGAAGATCGGCAAGACAGATCGGCGCGTCTTGACTTGATCCAGAGGGCGGGTTTCGTGCCACCTGAAACCCGCATTTAGGAGTGCGAGCATCGCCAGTATAGCCAAAGTAATGAATATCGCCTGCCATCCCAAGAACTCGCCGATCAATGCTCCGGCGATAGGGCCGAGCGCAGGCACGAACGCCAGCATCGAACTGAAAAGGCCGTAGATGACGACACCCTCAGGACGGTTGGCATAAACGTCGCGAACCGTCGCGAACGTCGCCACCAGCATGGCCGACGCGCCCACTGCTTGAAGTAGACGGAAAGCGACAAAGGCCGGTGCAGTTGAAGACCAAGCTGCTCCCAGAGACGCAATGACGAAAGCCGTTGCGCCCGCAAGTAGAATTGGCCGTCGCCCGATTCTGTCTGAGAGCGGACCAAAAATCACCTGGCCCACGCCGAGCATCACCATATAGAGGCTCAACGTGAGTTGGATCATAGCGGGCGTCGTGTTCAGGATGCCGGGCATCGCTAGAACGACAGGGAGATAAATATCCATCGCCAGTGAAGCGAGGATGTCGAAAGGAGCCATCAGCAGCAGTGCTGCCGGCAGCGTATAGGCCCACGCGGGGCGTGTGGTGGTCATGACGAATCAACCCTCGATTAAGGAATACCGGGCGACGTCTGCTCGTCAGCAATCAGATGAGACTAGCCTTACAGAGCGCCGCAACAACAATACTGGTTGTTGCGGCTTACTTGTCTGCTGACTTGGAATTTCCCATCTGATTACTCCACGCTTACGAATATGAATTGCTACATTTTATCCGATTATCTTTTGCTTCGCAATGCGGCATGGGCGCACTCAGCGTTCCAGCCCCCTCTGCCGCCCTAACTGCCACGACACCGACCCGCCCTGCACGATGCCCATAACCTCGCGGCCGAGTTGGCGGTCGATGATCGGCCGCCACGGGACAAGGGTGAACTCATGGGATTTCTCGACCACGGCGAACTTGCCGCTCGATAGATGCACGGTTCCGGTAAACTTGCCGCTGACGCTCTCGCCGTCCGTGGCGGCGCGGAACGGCAGGCCCTTACTCAAAGCCATATCCGATCCGACGCCGGCTACCTCGCGCTCCCGCAGGATGGCGAGAAGGTTGCGCCGGTAGAAGACGCGGCTGTCCCGGCTGCGGGTGGCGTCGCCCTGTTCGATATGGTGCTCGCGGCGCTGGTCCATGGCTTCGCGGACTTGTTGCCCGAAGCCGGTTGGCGCAAGGTCGGCCGTCTCGCCGTGGATCAGCCGCCGGTCCAGCCAGGTCGCGCCGTCCGATCCGATCTGTTTGTTCAGATCGACCGGGGAAAGGACGCGAACGCTGGCCTGACTGTCTCGGCCGGCGTCATGGGCGGCGGCACGGCTGACCAGATCATCGGGGATGCGCCATTGGTCGGCGTCGATCCGCTCGACGATACCGGCCCGGCGTAGCGCCTCCAGCCGGCGCACATGGGCATCGACATAGCCCTCATAGTCGCCGCCTGGAACGCGGCACGTATAGGAAGAATAAACGCCCTTTTCACCCAAGTCCAACAGCTTTGGACCGCAGTTGACTCTTTCGACACCCCTGCGATGCAACCCAATCCGGCTGACGGGGAGCCAGCAACGCTGAAAATTTACCCTCCTCTTTCCCACTAGCGGCTCCTTTTCCGACAACCAGCACGGCGGATCCCTGCCGCGGCGCTGTGAACGCAGCATTTTGATTGGTATCGTTGGCCTTCAGGCTCGTCAGTCAAACAGACCCAGGAGCAGCTCAGCCGGTGGCGCCCGGCTTTCGGGTAACGCCCTGGTCCCGCTGGTTTCGGCTTTGTGCTTCAGGTGATCAAGGATCTGCTTGATCACTATAGGGTCTTCAATGCAGGCGATGACTTTCATGGCGCCGCCGCAGCCGCTGCAGGTCTCGATGTCGATATTGAAAACACGCTTGAGCCGTTGCGCCATGTCATCGACGCTCGCCGTTGTGCTGGTGTTGCCGGTTCATCAGCCACCCTGACCTTGTTGCCCCTGCCCCGTTTTGCCGGCGTGACCAACGCCCGGTGCCGACTGTTGGGTGCGAACACCCCGTGGAAGCGGGTTAGGTTGACTCTGGCTTCGGTACCAGGGCGGCCAGCCTTGCAATGAAATCCAATGGTTCGAAAATGACGTGCGTGGTGCCGTCCCGGTACGGCGTCTTGAGCTGGTAGCGCACGTTGCCGCCTCGTGTTAACGACAGCCGCTTCTCGGATACCGCCGGGCGGCTGATGTACCGGCACAGCCGTTCGAGCTTCTTGCGTTCATCGGCCCTGGCCGCCACGCCGGCGTGCAGGCTGGACCCGGCTACCTTGCCAATCCCGTCACCGAACGGATCACCACTGGTCGGCAGAGTTTGCAAAGTGAACACCTTTCGCCCCGCCTGTGAACCGACAGCGATACGGTAAGTGATCGAGTGCCCCAGCAGGGGTGTCATCGGGTCGTCATCCACCGCATCCGAGGCCAGATAGCTGTTTTCGACATCCCGTTCCAGCAGGCCTTGCCGTTCCAGATAGCGACCCACCCGGTGGGCGATGGTGTGCGTCAGCTGGGTGAGCTCTGGGCTGGTCGGCGCCTTGACCCAGCGGAAACGCGCTGAGCCGTGGGATTGCTCGACATACACACCGTCGAGAAACAGCATGTGGAAGTGAACATTCAGATTGAGCGCCGATCCAAAACGCTGGATCAGGGTGACCGCGCCCGTCTTGGCCACTTGGTGGGTATGGCCCGCTTTCTTGACCAGGTGCGTGGCAATGACGCGGTAAACGATGCCCAGCACCCACCCCATGATCTCGGGCCGGCTGGCAAACAGGAAACGCAGCTGAAACGGGAAGCTCAACACCCACTGACGCATGGGTTGTTCAGGCAGTACTTCATCAACCAGCAAGGCGGCACTTTCGGCCATCCGCCGCGCCCCACAGCTCGGGCAGAAACCGCGACGCTTACAGCTGAAAGCGACCAGGTGCTCGGCGTGGCAAGACTCGCAGCGAACCCGTAGAAAGCCATGCTCCAGCCGCCCGCATTGGAGAAATTCTTCAAATTCCCGTTGCACATAGCCCGGCAATTCCTTTCCCTGCTCTGCCATAAGCGCAGCGAATGCCGGGTAATACTCGTCAACGATCTGATAGAGAAGGGTTTGCTCGGGTCGGTGGCTCTGGTAACGACCAGTATCCCGATCCCGGCTGGCCGTCCTGGCCGCCACATGAGGCATGTTCCGCGTCCTTGCAATACTGTGTTTACATACAGTCTATCGCTTAGCGGAAAGTTCTTTTACCCTCAGCCGAAATGCCTGCCGTTGCTAGACCATTGCCAGCCAGTGCCCGTCACTCCCGCGGTCTTCACTGCGTGATCGAGTTGATCGACACCCGCCGTGACACGCTCCATGAAGTGCCTGCCTGCGTCTGTTAGCCGAACGCCCCGCGCATGGCGCTCAAATAGCAGGACACCAAGGTTATCCTCCAGCGCTTTCACACGCGCGCTGACGCTCGACTGGCTGATACCAAGTGCCTTGGCCGCATGCCGAAATTCAGATGCTCGGCGACGGCGATGAACTGAACAAGGGAAATGAGCGGTATCCTGCCAGACAGGATACCGACATTCACGAGGTTTCGATGGTTAGTGCGCCGCATCGGAGCGGGCCTGCTACCAGTCGTCGGTTAGACGACTGGCGACTTCTCGGTGGCAGCCCCACGGAGCCGAAGGAGCACCAGCCCCAACGAAACCAGTACCGCCATCGCCGTGGCGTAACAGTCACGGGCCACGCTGTGTCACCGTTTAAAAGTCCACCGCCAATGTCCCGACAATGCTGACTATCAGGCTTTGAACGCAGAAGTAGAACGCGACCGCTGATCCCGCGATGTCGTCGAACTCTGCCAAAGCGCCGTTCGCGGTAACGGACACCGTGAAGACAATACCGACCGCGACAACCCACATCGGTAGGATGAAGGTGAGGAATGACGGCGAGCCGTAAAGTTCGCCGATCCCCAACAGGACCGCTCCGCAAACAAGCAACGCCATCCCACGCGCCACGCATCCTGCGATGCCCCATCTGGCGACAAAGGACTTCGCGAAACGGGTTGTCACGATCATTACAAGCGCGACAGTGGCGAAGGCAAAGCTGAATCCGATCTCGGAATATTCCGCTTGGCCTATGAGCACACGGGGAGCCGTCGAGAAGAAGACGAAGAAGGTGCCCATACCGGCGCTAAAGCCGACAGTGTAAACCCAAAAGCCGGACTCGCGAAGATCGGCAAGACAGATCGGCGCGTCTTGACTTGATCCAGAGGGCGGGTTTCGTGCCACCTGAAACCCGCATTTAGGAGTGCGAGCATCGCCAGTATAGCCAAAGTAATGAATATCGCCTGCCATCCCAAGAACTCGCCGATCAATGCTCCGGCGATAGGGCCGAGCGCAGGCACGAACGCCAGCATCGAACTGAAAAGGCCGTAGATGACGACACCCTCAGGACGGTTGGCATAAACGTCGCGAACCGTCGCGAACGTCGCCACCAGCATGGCCGACGCGCCCACTGCTTGAAGTAGACGGAAAGCGACAAAGGCCGGTGCAGTTGAAGACCAAGCTGCTCCCAGAGACGCAATGACGAAAGCCGTTGCGCCCGCAAGTAGAATTGGCCGTCGCCCGATTCTGTCTGAGAGCGGACCAAAAATCACCTGGCCCACGCCGAGCATCACCATATAGAGGCTCAACGTGAGTTGGATCATAGCGGGCGTCGTGTTCAGGATGCCGGGCATCGCTAGAACGACAGGGAGATAAATATCCATCGCCAGTGAAGCGAGGATGTCGAAAGGAGCCATCAGCAGCAGTGCTGCCGGCAGCGTATAGGCCCACGCGGGGCGTGTGGTGGTCATGACGAATCAACCCTCGATTAAGGAATACCGGGCGACGTCTGCTCGTCAGCAATCAGATGAGACTAGCCTTACAGAGCGCCGCAACAACAATACTGGTTGTTGCGGCTTACTTGTCTGCTGACTTGGAATTTCCCATCTGATTACTCCACGCTTACGAATATGAATTGCTACATTTTATCCGATTATCTTTTGCTTCGCAATGCGGCATGGGCGCACTCAGCGTTCCAGCCCCCTCTGCCGCCCTAACTGCCACGACACCGACCCGCCCTGCACGATGCCCATAACCTCGCGGCCGAGTTGGCGGTCGATGATCGGCCGCCACGGGACAAGGGTGAACTCATGGGATTTCTCGACCACGGCGAACTTGCCGCTCGATAGATGCACGGTTCCGGTAAACTTGCCGCTGACGCTCTCGCCGTCCGTGGCGGCGCGGAACGGCAGGCCCTTACTCAAAGCCATATCCGATCCGACGCCGGCTACCTCGCGCTCCCGCAGGATGGCGAGAAGGTTGCGCCGGTAGAAGACGCGGCTGTCCCGGCTGCGGGTGGCGTCGCCCTGTTCGATATGGTGCTCGCGGCGCTGGTCCATGGCTTCGCGGACTTGTTGCCCGAAGCCGGTTGGCGCAAGGTCGGCCGTCTCGCCGTGGATCAGCCGCCGGTCCAGCCAGGTCGCGCCGTCCGATCCGATCTGTTTGTTCAGATCGACCGGGGAAAGGACGCGAACGCTGGCCTGACTGTCTCGGCCGGCGTCATGGGCGGCGGCACGGCTGACCAGATCATCGGGGATGCGCCATTGGTCGGCGTCGATCCGCTCGACGATACCGGCCCGGCGTAGCGCCTCCAGCCGGCGCACATGGGCATCGACATAGCCCTCATAGTCGCCGCCTGGAACGCGGCACGTATAGGAAGAATAAACGCCCTTTTCACCCAAGTCCAACAGCTTTGGACCGCAGTTGACTCTTTCGACACCCCTGCGATGCAACCCAATCCGGCTGACGGGGAGCCAGCAACGCTGAAAATTTACCCTCCTCTTTCCCACTAGCGGCTCCTTTTCCGACAACCAGCACGGCGGATCCCTGCCGCGGCGCTGTGAACGCAGCATTTTGATTGGTATCGTTGGCCTTCAGGCTCGTCAGTCAAACAGACCCAGGAGCAGCTCAGCCGGTGGCGCCCGGCTTTCGGGTAACGCCCTGGTCCCGCTGGTTTCGGCTTTGTGCTTCAGGTGATCAAGGATCTGCTTGATCACTATAGGGTCTTCAATGCAGGCGATGACTTTCATGGCGCCGCCGCAGCCGCTGCAGGTCTCGATGTCGATATTGAAAACACGCTTGAGCCGTTGCGCCCATGTCATCGACGCTCGCCGTTGTGCTGGTGTTGCCGGTTCATCAGCCACCCTGACCTTGTTGCCCCTGCCCCGTTTTGCCGGCGTGACCAACGCCCGGTGCCGACTGTTGGGTGCGAACACCCCGTGGAAGCGGGTTAGGTTGACTCTGGGCTTCGGTACCAGGGCGGCCAGCCTTGCAATGAAATCCAATGGTTCGAAAATGACGTGCGTGGTGCCGTCCCGGTACGGCGTCTTGAGCTGGTAGCGCACGTTGCCGCCTCGTGTTAACGACAGCCGCTTCTCGGATACCGCCGGGCGGCTGATGTACCGGCACAGCCGTTCGAGCTTCTTGCGTTCATCGGCCCTGGCCGCCACGCCGGCGTGCAGGCTGGACCCGGCTACCTTGCCAATCCCGTCACCGAACGGATCACCACTGGTCGGCAGAGTTTGCAAAGTGAACACCTTTCGCCCCGCCTGTGAACCGACAGCGATACGGTAAGTGATCGAGTGCCCCAGCAGGGGTGTCATCGGGTCGTCATCCACCGCATCCGAGGCCAGATAGCTGTTTTCGACATCCCGTTCCAGCAGGCCTTGCCGTTCCAGATAGCGACCCACCCGGTGGGCGATGGTGTGCGTCAGCTGGGTGAGCTCTGGGCTGGTCGGCGCCTTGACCCAGCGGAAACGCGCTGAGCCGTGGGATTGCTCGACATACACACCGTCGAGAAACAGCATGTGGAAGTGAACATTCAGATTGAGCGCCGATCCAAAACGCTGGATCAGGGTGACCGCGCCCGTCTTGGCCACTTGGTGGGTATGGCCCGCTTTCTTGACCAGGTGCGTGGCAATGACGCGGTAAACGATGCCCAGCACCCACCCCATGATCTCGGGCCGGCTGGCAAACAGGAAACGCAGCTGAAACGGGAAGCTCAACACCCACTGACGCATGGGTTGTTCAGGCAGTACTTCATCAACCAGCAAGGCGGCACTTTCGGCCATCCGCCGCGCCCCACAGCTCGGGCAGAAACCGCGACGCTTACAGCTGAAAGCGACCAGGTGCTCGGCGTGGCAAGACTCGCAGCGAACCCGTAGAAAGCCATGCTCCAGCCGCCCGCATTGGAGAAATTCTTCAAATTCCCGTTGCACATAGCCCGGCAATTCCTTTCCCTGCTCTGCCATAAGCGCAGCGAATGCCGGGTAATACTCGTCAACGATCTGATAGAGAAGGGTTTGCTCGGGTCGGTGGCTCTGGTAACGACCAGTATCCCGATCCCGGCTGGCCGTCCTGGCCGCCACATGAGGCATGTTCCGCGTCCTTGCAATACTGTGTTTACATACAGTCTATCGCTTAGCGGAAAGTTCTTTTACCCTCAGCCGAAATGCCTGCCGTTGCTAGACATTGCCAGCCAGTGCCCGTCACTCCCACTCGATTGTAAACAAGCACACAAAACCCTTTAGTGACAACAATTTGCAAGAACTATCAGGCTCAGTGCCATGAAAAATACCATGACCAGATCATGAGGTTGAACACGGCTTGCGCCGGCAGCGTTCACGCTCCTGGTCGGCGATCTCGCCCGGCTGCAATGCTAGCTCAGCATCGGTCATGCGCTCCAGCACGTCGCGTAGGCGGATGGTGCAAGGAATGGGCGGCAGCTCGAACTCATAGCCGCCGGCGATCATTTCGGCCGCAATCTCCTCGGTGATGAAAAACGGCTCGTCGTCTTGGTTCGGCTTCTTCATGCCCTTTCCTCCTGGCGCTCATCCTGGCCGACAGCGGCCAGGGCATCGGCTTCCGTCAATGCGTCCTCCACGAACGCGCCGTGCTGCTTCGCTTCGGCCTGGCTGACCTCGGCCCATATCCGTTTCACCTGGGCCGCACTGTACCCGGCCAGCTCGGCGGTCTTGTTGATGCTGTAGCCGGACTTGCGCAGCGCGACAACTTGGGCGCGGCGCTTCGGATCAGCACGGCGGCCCTTGTACCGCCCGGCCTGGCGGGCCAACTCAATGCCTTGGCGCTGGCGTTCGCGCCTGTCCTCGTAGTCGTCGCGGGCCATCTGCAAGGCCAGGCGAAAAAGCATGATCTGCACGGCTTCCAGCACGATCTTGGCGACGCCCTGGGCCTCGGCCGCCAGGTCGGATAGATCGACCACGCCAGGGACGGCCAGGCGTGCGCCTTTGGCCTGTATCGAGGCCACCAGGCGCTCGGCCTCGGGCAAAGGTAGGCGGCTGATGCGGTCGATCTTCTCGGCAATGACCACCTCGCCGGGCTGTAGGTCGCCGATCATGCGCAGCAGCTCAGGCCGGTCGGCGCGTGCGCCGGATGCCTTCTCACGGTAGATGCCGGCGACGTAGTAGCCGGCGGCCTTCGCGGCCGTAGTGATCGCCTCTTGGCGTTCCAAGTCCTGCGCGTCGGTGCTGACGCGCAGATAGACCCGCGCCACCATCGGCGCGGCTACTGGCTTCGTCCTGCGCATACTTGCGGGCTCCTTTGGGCATACTCAAATGCACCCATCTTAAACTGGCAGGCCAATTTATCACATATCGATCTAAATGCGCCTAGCTCATTTTTACAGCTTAAATGAGCTATTGAGCACACTCCATATTTCGACTATTATTGAAACATGGAAACGATAAATGCTGTAGCCGCCCTGGCGGCCATCGCTCAAGAATCGCGCCTCGCGGTGTTCCGGCTTCTCGTCCAGGCCGGCCCCGCCGGCATGGCCGCCGGAAAAATCAGCGAAGCGGCCGGCATCCCGCCGTCTTCGCTATCCTTCCACCTGAAAGAGCTGGCACACGCCGGCATGGTCACGTCGCGGCAAGAAGGCCGATTTGTGATCTACGAGGCGAACTTTTCGACGGCCACTAACCTGGTGGCCTTTCTCACGGAAAACTGCTGCGGCGGCCAGGTGTGCAACCTGTCTTGCACCACGGAAGCCGGGAAGGTGTTGGCATGAGACTTCGCCATCTTTCCGACCCCGATTCTTTGCCCGCTTTGGACAAATCCTTTGCCATCGAGCGCCCGGCGCTCGGGCTGGCACCCGACGCCCCGCCGGTGCGTATCCTGCTGCTGTATGGCTCGCTGCGCGCCCGCTCGTTCTCACGGCTGGCCGTCGAGGAAGCGGCCCGGCTGCTGCAATTCTTTGGCGCAGAAACACGCATCTTCGACCCGTCCGATTTGCCGTTGCCCGATCAAGTGCAAAGCGACGATCACCCGGCCGTCAAGGAGCTGCGCGCCCTGTCCGAGTGGTCAGAGGGACAAGTCTGGTGCAGCCCGGAACGCCACGGTCAGATTACCAGTGTCATGAAGGCGCAGATTGACCATCTGCCGCTTGAAATGGCCGGCATCCGGCCGACCCAAGGCCGCACCCTGGCCGTGATGCAGGTATCCGGCGGCTCGCAGAGCTTCAACGCCGTGAACACCTTGCGTCTGCTCGGCCGCTGGATGCGAATGTTCACCATTCCGAACCAGTCGAGTATCGCCAAAGCGTTCCAAGAGTTCGACGCGGCGGGCCGCATGAAGCCCTCGCCGTACTACGACCGAATAGCCGATGTGATGGAAGAACTGGTGCGCTTCACGGCGCTGGTACGGCCGCACCGTGAAGCACTGACAGACCGCTATTCCGAACGGAAAGCGGCCGGCCACGTCATCGACGAGGCCACCGATCTTTCATCCATCGCCATTGCTCCCCAGCCACTACCAGAAAGCGAAACATCATGACCGAAAGAATCTATAACGTCCTCATCCTCTGCACCGGCAATTCGGCGCGCAGCATCATGGCCGAAGCTCTCATCAACACGATGGGGCAAGGGCGCTTCCGCGCCTACAGCGCCGGCAGTCACCCAACCGGCAAGGTCAATCCCTTCGCCGTCGAAAAGGTGGAGTCGGTGAATTACCCGACCGAGAATCTGCGCAGCAAGAGCTGGGACGAGTACGCCACGCCCGACGCACCGAAGATGGACTTCATCATCACCGTCTGCGACAACGCCGCCGGCGAAATGTGTCCGGTGTGGCCTGGTCAGCCGATCTCGGCGCATTGGGGATTTGAAGACCCGGCCGCCGTCGAAGGCACTGACGCCGAGAAGCGCCGGGCCTTCGAACAAACCTTCCGGCACATGATGAACCGCGTCCGCCTGTTCGTGAATCTGCCTCTCAAAATGCTTGACCAGACGGCCATCAAGCGCGAGCTGGCGAACATCGGCAAGACCGAGCAGGAAGCATGAGCGCCGGCGCACAGGCCATCGCCGCGAAGCCGCGCCAGGCCCCGATGAGCGGCTTCGAGCGTTACCTGACGCTGTGGGTGGCCCTGTGCATCGTCGCCGGTGTTGCGCTCGGCCAGGGCCTTCCTGACGTGTTCCAGGCCATAGGCCGCATGGAAGTGGCCCAGGTCAATTTGCCGGTGGGCCTGCTGATTTGGGTAATGATCGTCCCGATGCTGGTCAAGATCGACTTCGGGGCGCTGCACCAGGTCAAAGAGCATTGGCGCGGCATCGGCGTCACGCTGTTCGTGAATTGGGCCGTCAAGCCATTCTCGATGGCCCTGCTGGGGTGGCTGTTCATCCGACAAGTGTTCGCTCCGTTCCTGCCGGCCGATCAACTGGACAGCTACATCGCGGGCTTGATCTTGCTGGCCGCCGCGCCCTGCACGGCAATGGTGTTCGTGTGGAGCCGCCTTACCAACGGCGACCCGCTTTTCACGCTCTCGCAAGTGGCTCTGAACGACGCCATCATGATCGTGGCCTTCGCGCCCATCGTCGGCCTGCTGCTGGGCATGTCCTCGATCTCGGTGCCTTGGGACACGCTGCTGATTTCGGTCGTGCTCTACATCATCGTGCCGGTGATCCTGGCGCAGCTCTTGCGGCGGCATCTGCTCAAGCAAGGACAGGCCGCCTTTGAACGGGCCATGCAGAAGATCGGGCCGTGGTCGATGGCCGCGCTGCTGCTGACGTTGGTTCTACTGTTCGCCTTCCAGGGCGAGGCCATCATCCGGCAGCCGTTAGTGATCGCCATGCTAGCCGTGCCGATCTTGATTCAAGTGTTCTTCAATTCCGGGTTAGCCTACTGGCTGAACAAGCGGGCGGGGGAAAAGCACTCTGTCGCCTGTCCTTCGGCCCTGATCGGTGCCAGCAACTTCTTCGAGCTGGCCGTGGCGGCCGCCATCAGCTTGTTCGGTCTGCACTCCGGCGCTGCATTGGCAACCGTGGTCGGCGTCCTGGTCGAAGTGCCGGTGATGCTGCTGGTCGTGCGCGTGGTGAATCGCTCGAAGAGCTGGTACGAACGAGGTTGAACATGAGTAGGAAAAAACTGAGGAAATGATTGCAGATTGCCGCGCCGGCCGCTTCCTGGCGCATTCGATCACTGACCTGGAACACCTAGTATCCATGCTTGCTGAGGTCGCCCGATGACAGACCCAAAGAACCTAGAGAACAGGCTGCATGAGAAGGCCGACCCGGCCCGCGCCGTTTCCACTGGTCGGGTGCGCTACACACTGGCCGAACTACTGGCCGACGCGGAAGCATCCGGGGCTTACCCGCTGCCGCCGGAGGAACGCGAATGGATGGATGCGCCGTCTGTGGGTCGGGAATGGCCAAACAGTGAAGATTGAAAAAGGCGGCCAGTTCGAGTGGCCGCCCTTTCGTCATTAGCTGCACGCTTGGCGCAAGGCGTTCATTGCTTCTTGAAAATCAGCCTGTGTCGCCCGGCCCGTTTCAGCTTGGTAGTACACCACCATAAAAGCATTAGCGACGGCTTCGGCCAATGGCCCAAGGCTCCGCGCTTCCGCTTGGTTGATGTACTCCAAAGAAGAAAGAATAGCCGCTGCTTGATGCACTGCTTGCCCTGGTTCGATAATATGTTGTGTTGTCATAATTCACCTCTCCAGTAGGTGTTGATTGAAAGTGCCGGGCTGGTTGTGGCCAGCCCGGTGCGCCTACAGGTACAGCCCCGCCGCCTCCGCGAATGCTGACCGCTCATTCCTGCCGCCATTAACCTCAATACTTATCGGCTTAGTTTCGCTCTCTCTCATAGGGTCTGGCCGTGATACAAAAGCGGCTGTTTCTGTCTCTGCATCGACCTCGGTCGATTGATCACCCAGCGGCGAAATAAATACCTGGCTGACTTCTTCCCTTGGCGCTTCATCCAGGGCCGCCAATGCGGCCATGTATGTTGATGTCGTCATCGTGCTAACTCCTGACTTCGTTACTATCTGGGCCAGAATCGGCGCCCAAGCTATTGCCCTCGAACTGGCCAGATTGGCTTGCTTCTTTCGGCTCCATGCTTTCGCGTATCGAAGCAGCCAGTTTTCCGCCTGTGGTTTCGCTCACTCGCTCCTGGAATCCCTGCTTCACTTGAGAGCCGACACCCTTGGCTAACTCGGAGGCCGTGCCTGTGGCCAGCTTCGCGGCCTTGGCAAAGCCGCCACCGCTTGAGCTACTGCCGCTGTCACCAAAGCCAGCCGCTTGGGCGAATGGGCTACTGCCAGCAGTACCCGCTTCACCACCACCGTTTCCGCCACTGCTGACAACTGACCCCATGCTGGACATGTCACCGCCGGTTTCCATACTCGCTGATGCTTTCTGAAAAGCCGCTTGGAGTGCACTTGCACCTCCGGCTGCACCGGCTGCGGCACCCATAACCGCTTTACCTGCCAGGGCAGCGCCGCCAGTTGCCATACTGGCCGCCGTCACCGCCGCCCCAACTGCCGCACCCGCACCGAAGTTTCCAATTCCACCGGCTGCGCCAATACCACCACCAGACACAAGACCAGAAATCATCGGCGGAACTTTGTTGACCAAGAAAAGCAAGATGACCGATATAACCAACATCACGGCCAGTTCCTGGGATGCCATGTTCTCGCTGATTTGCGTGTAGTAGTGATTGATGAACTCTTTGCCAATCGCAACCAGAAGCACCATTGCCATAAGCTGTGCGGCCAGGCCCAGCACGGTCTTGTAGTAATTGATCGCCATGTCGGAAGTCCAACGACTTCCACCAAAGCCAAGGAAGAACACACCGGCATACAACAGAATCCAGGCTGATGCGAGCAACAGCAACAGGTTGACCGCAATCAACGCCAGGACAAACAAAACAGCCAGGGCCATTAGCTCCATGACCAGAGCAGTTGCCATCTGCCGCCATCCCAGCTCCGAGGTGGCCTGTACTGTGCGGTTGTATAACTCGAAACCAAGATCAAGGATGCTGGAGGGCCCAAGATTGCTATTGGAAAGTCCCCCCGCCTGCGCGCCCAGAGTTTGCAATGACTGAACAATCGTACCGGCGATATTCATGCCCTGGTTCGCATTCGTCAGCAACCACCAGAAAAAGCCGGTGAAGATCGTGAAGCGAACGAACTCCGCGAAGAACTCGCCAATGTCGGCCTTGCGCAAAGCCATCATGCCGAATGTCCAGACCATCGAAATCACAACCAGCGTCCAGAACAAACGCGATGCAGCGGACTCAATAGCTGGCCCCCATGTTGCGGCAGCATCATGAAAACGCTTGAGCACATCATTCATAACACCGCTGCTACTTAGCTCCTGCGCCATTGCAGGTTCAGCCAGCACCATTGTGGCGACCATCATCAAGCCACCTAGAGCAATTTTCTTTCTCATGGCGACCACCTCAATAATCATCTTTAGGGCTGGGCTTGAACTCCCACTGACGCATCTGCTTGGCCTTCTGGAATGCTCTGCATTCCTCGGTAAAGGCCTCTCGGTTCGCTTCGCTGCGCATTTCATTCAGTGCTGCCTGGAACGCATCGGGGGCACACGTCGCCGCATTTGGTTCGGGCATCCTTTCCTGTTCACATCCAGCCAACAACAGCAACGTAGCCGCGGTAGTAAAAAAGATTTTTTTCATCTCACCGCCTCCCTAGTAGTTGTCTGCCGGACTCGGGCGAAACGTCCAGGTACGCATTTGCTCGGCCCTGGCATCACCTCGCGCCTCGGCATCGAGTTCTGCTGCAATCCGGGCTGCCTCCGCGTTGTGTTGGGCGGTCAACATGGTGCGAATCTGCAAGAGCTGATTGGCCTGCTGGCTGGCGAGCTGGTTGGCGTAGCCGATGGCCTGTAGCTGGCCAGTTGCACCCTGGGCCGCGCCTTGCAGCCGCTCCAGGGTACGGGCGTCATCCTTCAAAGCCTTTTGCTGGTCGGCAACGGTCTGGAACAGGGCATCGTTGGCCTTCTTTTGCGACTCTGACGCCAGGCGGCGGTTCTCTTCCATCGCTGCCTTTTCGGCCGGCGTGCATCCGCCGCTGCCGTTGAAGCATGGCGAGCTGCGGTAATAGGCCACGTCCTGAAACTTGGCCAGGTAACGATCCAGGCTGCCTAGCTGGTTCTCGTAATAGGCCAGCGTGTTTTGCGCGGCAATCAGCCGGTTGATCGTAGTCTGCGCCTGATCCCAGATATACGCGGCTGGGGCCATCGTGTTCTGGAGCTGATTTTCGTACTGCTGCAACTGGGTCTGGTACTGCTCAATCTGCTTGAGCGTCTGCGCCACCGACTCGATGGCCGTCATGATGTTCTGGGCCAGGTTGCCGCCGTCGATGACGGGGATACCAGCTTGCACAGGGGCGGTGGTAGTGGTGATAAAGCCGGTTGCGAGTGCAACGGCTAGAGCGGTTTTTTTAGCCGCTAAAATTTTGGACTTCATGGTCGTACTCCGTCGATGAAAAGAAGGCATTGCCTTGACCAAGCGTTGTGCTTGTTCTCGGCAACGTTTCATCGAAGAGCTACGCCACTAGCTGATCGGTATTGCCCTTGGCGCTGAGGCCCGGACTTACAAACGTAAAACTACTCTGTTTTTTTATCGCTTTCGGACAAGCCAACTTCCCGGCCAATCTCTTCAAGCTCTAGCGGCTGTACTGCCGCCGTCAGTATTTCGCGTATTTCCGCGTCGGTGCTCCTATCGTTGAGCGCTGCTCGAACTTTCAACGCACGGTGCACCTCGGCGGGTAAATTCCTGATAAGCACATTTGCCATATCAATACCCTTTTGGTGTACCCGACAACCATGCTATCAAAGATATTAAAAATAGCAAGACCTATACTCTTGCAACCGGCGGTAGCCGATCAGCCCCGCAGGGCAGGATTCCCGTTGAGTGCCCCCGGCGCGAATAAGGGACAGTGAAGATAGATAACCGGCTTGCCGGTTAGCTAACTTCACCCATCCTGCCCGCATTTCACCCACTATTGAAAATCTAGCGCATATCGAACGTAAAGCGTTTTATCGTCAAACAAACACCGATTCTTGGCAACATAACCGTAATCGTCACCAAATCGGCCTGCAATCGACATAGTCGCTTCAAAATCGCTGCTCAATCGGCTTTAAATCGGAACCTAAAATGCCAACAATCGACACAAACCATTCGCCCCGATGGGGCGAGTTGGACGCCAAAAAAGAAGGGCATAACCCGCCCCTCAAGTGTCAATGAACACAAGAAATTTGCCTCCCCTCCCGTCATACCACTAAGGCGACGTATTGATACTTGAGGGGCAACCTTTCCTGATGTTGACACCTTCACGCAGGTTACTGGTTATGGGCGTCCAACACACACGGCTCATTCCTGCTTGGTAATAATAAGAATAATAATCTTCTTATTATTCTTACCGAACGAATGGGCACTGCTTAGCCATTTCACGTTTCGAGCCAAGGTTTCAGTACAGATAACTACAAGTGCACACAGCGGCCCTCCAGCACCGTTAGACGCAGATTCTGCTTCAGCTCATGGAATAAGGGACTCCGGGTTGTTTTCCCCTCTCACAAGGCGTTTCAGCGGCCACTGAAGCCGCCTTCTCTTCTTGGCGTTAAACCATCGGCCTATGGCCGATTGATAAAGCCCGCCAGGGCTTTATTGGCAAGGTCAGAACGCGCCCTCAAGGCGCGAGCTGCACCGCGCATGATGGATTATCTTTAGATAATCTTGGATGGATTTCCCAAACTGCCCGCAAAGCAGCGCACCGTCTGGGTTTTCCAAATTGGGACGGGGAACGTTACGACGGCAGAAGGGGAGCGTTACGACGGTAACAAGGGAACGTTACGACGGTAAACGGGTGCAGTTGCCGTGGGGCCAGGCCTCTTGATCTCCCATTTTCCCTTGGCGTATTCGTTCACTACCCAACCCACGGCGGCAAGTTCGGCCAGTGCCTTCCGGGCAGTCTGACGGCGTTTTTTCATAGCTTCGGCATTGGCTTCATCTGGCCAGACATAGCCGCAAAGCGTGTCCAGTTCCACGCGCCCGGATTTGCCGGGGTCGATCCAGCCGCATAGCCGTTGGTGCATCAGCCGTGCCGGATCAGTCTGTAGCACCCGCACTTCCGCCATGTCGATACGGGCATATGGACGATGCCCCAGGATCGCTTCGGCAATACGCGGATTCAGGGCAACCCATAGCCTGCCGTCCGTCTCGTCAAAAGCATGACTCATCAGGTGGAACGCGGCTTGCCGCCGTCCCTTCGTCACAAGGATGGTGACGTTCGACATGCGCAGCAGGCTGGCTTTGAGCGCCTTGATGTTGTCGCCGCTATCCGTCATGCCCGTTTCTGAGAGCAGTTTGGTCAGGCTCTCACGAACCACCAAGCCGTCTTGCTCAATGGCTTCGAAACGGGGTTCAAGGAATAGCCGTAGCTGTCGCCCCGTCTCACTGGTCGGTTCCGGGGTTAGCAAGATGCCGTTCGGGCCGCCAAGGGCCACGATGCCTTGCAAAAGACGCATATCATCGGCCCCGAGAGGTTCGAATCCGACGAAACGCATGGATTCGTCCTCGCCAAAGGTGTAGGTCACGTCCAGCTTGCAGCGTTTGCGATCGCCACGCTTGAGGCTGCGGAACAGGCCAGGTGCCAAACAGTGCGCGGGATCATGTCGGACGTGGGTCAGGTCATGCTTAGGCTTCTTCACGCTGTCTCCTTTTCACCTTGCACTGCCGCTCCAGTACAGCAGGCTTCAACACGCCGCCGTCGTGCCGTCTAAACCAGAGTTCTTGAAAAGGTGCGCCATAGTTGGCCTTGCTGACGCCAAAGCGGACAAAATACCCACGCTGACAATCATCGACCCCCAGTATCTCGGCCTCGCCTTGCGTCATGCCGGATAGGTACGATTGCCAACGGATGTTATCAACCAGTACGGACGATCCACGACTGGCCTGCTGTTGATCGCCCGACCCCATCATGGCTGCGCTTTTACTCGCGTGGTGCAGAAACACAATGGAGCAGCCTGTATCAGCGGCTATGGCCTCCATGTGCCCAACAACCTGCGCCATCGGCCCGCTAGCGTTCTCCTCCTCAATGTGGAAGCGCCGCAAAGTGTCCAAGATCATCAAGCGACGACCTTCAGCGGCTCGTTTGAGAGCATCGAACCAGCTAGCAGCCATGATGTTTGGGCATTTACCGATCAAGGGTTCAATGAGCAAACCATCAGCCACGGCTTGCCGTTCCGCTGCGCTGAGGTGTGCCCCAAGGGCGTGCAGACGATGGTGAATAGCGGCCGGTGGATCTTCAGCAGGCAGATAGACCACTTGCCCGGTGGGAAACTCGCCTATTTCAAGTAAATCAGGCCCGCCTGCAATCTGTGCAGCCAATTGAAGGGCCAACATGGATTTACCAGCCCCACCAGGCGACACAAGAGCACCAACAGTGCCAGCAACCATATTAGGCAGAA
The DNA here is from genome assembly GCF_004345025.1 of Rheinheimera sp. D18. Classification (GTDB taxonomy): domain Bacteria; phylum Pseudomonadota; class Gammaproteobacteria; order Enterobacterales; family Alteromonadaceae; genus Alishewanella; species Alishewanella metallidurans. The sequence goes on from NZ_CP037745.1 coordinate 2,655,769, forward strand.
CATAATCAATGGGTGGCGGCAATTCCGTGAAAGCCGCCATAAGATCAAGAGCCATATAACTAGCCCTCTATAGGGCCAGGTCGCGCAGCTTGATCACCCGATGATTTACGTGCCTCAATCCACTCTTCGACCTCTGACAAATCCCAGGCGACATTTCTACTGGTTAACGCGATACGGCGTGGAAAATCCCCTCGCTGCTCCAGGTTATAAATTGTTCGTGTCGAAAGCGGGATCATCTCCAGGAGCTTCTTCCTGTTGATGAGGGTCTTTATATTTTGCATGGGTCAATACCTCTCAAATGAATAGTTGCTATTCATCGAGTAGCTGCGCGAAGCAGCTAATCGGTAATTGACCTGCCCGATGCCAATGGCGGCCTTATTTATAAATTCACGGCATCAACTTCAATGCTATCAAAGATAGCAAAAACATCAACCCTTACTGCCTCCCGAAGTCCACTCATCAATCATATCGGCCCAATCCTGCAACATCGCCGCCCGCTGCTCGCGGTACTCAGCCTTGTTGTAGACAGCCCTCACGCCCTTCTGCTCGTGCGCCAGGCACTTCTCGATCCAGTCGGTGTTGTAGCCGGCCTCATGCAACAGCGTGCTGGCTGTGCGCCGCAAATCATGCGGTCCGAACTTGGTAAGTGACTTCCCATCTTTCTGCGCCGCCTTGTAAGTCAGCGTCAGCACCTGGTTAAGTGTGGCAGCGCTCATCGGCGCATCCGAGTCGTACCGTGATGGCAAAACGAAGTCGGAACCACCGGCAAAGGTTTTCATGGCAATGAAAATATCCAGAGCCTGCTGGGACAGAAATACCAGGTGCGGGTTACGGCGTTTCATCCGCTCCTTTGGAATCGTCCACAACGCTTCGCTGAAATTGATCTCGCTCCAGGTCGCATTGGTCAGCTCGCTCTTGCGCACCATCGTCAGCAATAACAGCTTGGCCGCCGCACGGTTTGTTGGGCTTGTGCCCACTCGCTCCATGTACTGGTACATCAGCCCAATTTCTTCTGGCGTCAACGCTCGGTCACGTGGCTCGAATCGAGCGATGCTTGTTGGGCGCACCAGTTCTGCCGGGTTTTCGACCTTCTGCCCACGCTCGATGGCCCAGCGAAATACCTGCAACACGATTTCACGCACATGAACGGCGGTGGCCGGTGCGCCTCGCTCAACAATGGCATCAGCCAGCGCCCGCAAGTCTTCGTGGGTGATCTCCACCAGCTTCTGATTGCTGAATTTCGGCTTCAGCTCACGCTCATAAACCGAGCGGCGCATATCGCGGGTGGAGTCGGCCATCTGGTAGCCACGCAGCCACTTCTCCGCCCAGGCACCGAACGTCTCTGCATCTTTCACCCGCGCCTTGTCTCGGGCTTTCTCCTTGGCCGGCGACTTGCCCGCCGCAACCATCTTCTTGGCGTCACCCAACAGCTCGCGGGCTTCGGCCAGGGTGATGCCACCGACACCATAACGCCCAAAGGTGATGGTCTCCTGCCGACCGTTGATTGAGTAGTTGTAACGGAACGAGATGGAGCCGGCTGGAGTCACTGCCACATAGAGACCTTCCCGGTCATTCACTTTGTAGAGTTTGTCCCTGGGCTTGAGATTGCGCAGCTTGGTATCGGTCAGCATGTACCTTGTCCTTCTTCGTCTCCGATACCATGCTGAAAAAATCTCGAATTTATCGTATTTTTTCTTACGAAACAGTAACTTATAGAATATTAATACCATGAACACACAAAAGAACGCAGCATGGTATCGGCATCAATCATGGCATCGCCAAACCATAATACCAGCTTTAATGCCATGCTCAAACGGTGCTTGGCGCTTCCTCCCGTTGCCAGATCGTGCCAAACACAAACAAAAAAAAGCCCGCAATTACGCGGGCTTAGCGGCATTTCATGCCATCAGGTGCCTGGCTGTGCCAGACGCGGAATCATTCCCACTCAATTGTTGCTGGTGGTTTACCTGATATGTCGTACACCACACGCGAAATGCCGTTAATTTCGTTGATAATACGATTAGATACTTTGCCGAGTAAATCATACGGCAAGTGCGCCCAATGAGCGGTCATAAAATCGATAGTTTCTACCGCACGTAACGAGACTACCCAGTCGTATTTACGGGCATCGCCCATAACACCGACTGACTTCACCGGTAAAAACACCACAAAGGCTTGGCTCACTTTGTTATATAAATCGGCTTTATGCAGTTCTTCTATAAAAATGGCATCGGCACGACGCAATATATCGCAGTACTCTTTCTTAATTTCGCCAAGCACGCGCACACCAAGGCCTGGGCCTGGGAACGGATGACGGTATAGCATGTTATACGGTAGGCCAAGCTCTAGGCCTATTTTACGTACTTCGTCTTTAAACAATTCGCGCAGTGGTTCAACTAAACCTAACTTCATATGCTCTGGCAAGCCACCCACGTTGTGGTGCGACTTAATCACATGCGCTTTACCAGTAGCGGAGCCAGCCGATTCAATAACGTCAGGGTAAATAGTGCCTTGGGCTAACCACTTCGCATTTTCTAGCTTTTGTGATTGCTCATCAAAAACCTCAACAAATACCCGTCCTATGGTTTTACGTTTTACTTCAGGGTCGCTTTGCCCAGCCAGCGCTTCTAAAAAACGCTGTTCAGCTTCAACTTTGATAATGTTGAGACCAAAGTGGTCGCCAAACATATCCATAACCTGCTTGCCTTCGTTTAAACGCAGTAAACCGTTATCAACAAATACGCAGGTTAGGTTTTTACCAATAGCACGGTGTAGCAACATGGCAACTACTGAGCTATCTACACCACCTGATAAGCCTAGAATAACTTGATCATCACCAATTTGTTGCTTTAAGCGAATAACAGCATCTTCAATAATGCTGGCTGGGGTCCATAATTTGTCACAACCACAAATATCGCCCACGAAATGCTCTAGCATGCGCAAACCTTGACGAGTATGCGTTACTTCTGGGTGAAACTGCACGCCATAAAACTGGCGAGCTTCATCAACTATACCGGCATGTGGACAGGTTGTTGTAGTAGCACAAGTGATAAAACCTTCAGGAATATCAACAACTTTATCACCGTGACTCATCCACACGTCTAACAGCGCATTGCCATTAGCACTGATATGATCTTCAATTTTGGCAAATAAGGCGTTTGCTTTAACGACTTCAATCTGAGCGTAGCCAAACTCGCGCATATCTGAGCCTTGCACCTTGCCACCCAGTTGTTCAGCCATAGTTTGCATGCCGTAGCAAATGCCCAGCACTGGCACACCAGCTTCAAACACGTATTGTGGTGCCCTTGGTGAATTAGCCTCGTGCACGCTTTCTGGGCCACCAGATAAAATAATACCCGTTGGGTTAAACTCACGAATTTGTGCTTCAGTTACATCCCAAGCCCACAGTTCGCAATAGACGCCTATTTCACGCACGCGACGGGCGATAAGCTGAGTATATTGCGAGCCAAAATCGAGAATTAAAATGCGGTGGTGATGAATGTTTTTGTTCATAGCGACCTTTTAAAAGTAAAGCGGCTGGTATAAACCAGCCGATAACACCAAAATCAGTTTAGCTTACACGGTAATTAGGGGCTTCTTTGGTAATTTGCACATCGTGTACGTGCGACTCACCCATACCTGCAGAAGTAACACGCACAAACTCTGGTTTAGTGCGCAATTCGTCAATCGTTGCGCAACCGGTTAACCCCATAGCGCTGCGCAGGCCACCCATTTGCTGGTGAATAATGTTTTCCATTGGGCCTTTGTATGCGACGCGGCCCTCAATACCTTCTGGTACTAATTTTTCCGCGTTGTTACTACCTTGAAAATAACGGTCTGACGAACCATTACGCTGTGCCATCGCGCCTAATGAACCCATACCACGGTATGACTTATAGTAACGGCCTTGATATAACTCAACATCACCTGGTGCTTCTTCCGTACCAGCAAACATTGAACCGACCATCACACAATTTGCGCCAGCTACTAAGGCTTTGGCCACGTCACCAGAAAAGCGAATGCCGCCATCAGCAATAATAGTTACATCGGTACCCACTACACCCATAGCCGCTTCAGAAATTGCGGTAATTTGTGGTACGCCACAACCGGTAACAATACGCGTAGTACAAATAGAGCCTGGGCCAATGCCCACCTTTACGGCATTCGCGCCCGCTTCAGCTAAGGCTTTGGCACCGTCCGCAGTCGCAACGTTACCAGCGACAATTTGTAAATCTGGATACTGAGCGCGAGTTTGTTTTACCCGGTCAATTACACCTTGTGAATGGCCATGCGACGTATCAATAAGCAAAATATCAACGCCCGCGTCAACTAACGCCGCAATACGTTCGTCAGTACCAGGGCCAACACCCACGGCGGCGCCAACACGTAAACGACCTAGTTCATCTTTACAAGCATTAGGTTTACTAGCGGCTTTATAGTAATCGCGTACGGTAATTAAGCCTTTTAGCTTAAATTCGCTATCTACTACTAACACCTTTTCAATGCGGTGTTGGTGCATTTTTTTAAAGGCTTCTTCACGCGGCGCACTTTCAAGCACGGTAACTAAGCGCTCACGTGGCGTCATTAAACCGCTAACTATTTCGTTATTGTTCGCTTGAAAGCTCATATCACGGCTGGTTAACATACCAACTAAATTGTTGCTGGCATCGACCACCGGAAAACCAGAAAAACCGCACTGCTGTGCTAACTCAAGCACATCACGAATGCTCATATCTGGCCTAACGGTTACGGGATCTGACACTACACCACTTTCGAATTTTTTTACCCGGCGCACGTTAGCGGCCTGGTCTTCAATAGTCATGTTTTTATGAATAAAACCTAAACCGCCCTCTTGCGCTAAAGCAATAGCTAAACGCGCTTCAGTTACCGTGTCCATAGACGCAGAAACCATAGGAATATTCAGCGTGATGCTTTTAGTCAGTCGGGTACGTAGGTCGGCTGTATGAGGTAAAACATTTGAATGTGCCGGTACCAATAACACGTCGTCAAAGGTAAGAGCTTCTTGTTTGATCCTGAGCATTGCAACAATCTCGCTGTGGCTGAAAAGATAGGGAATGTTGCGGTACAATTTTAGCGGTTTTATCGTCGTATCACAAACGGTTTTTTGTTTTATGTTATTCTAACGCCAGTTTACCTATTAGTGTTGATACGAGCGTTGCATGCAAAACCCCGATATTTATACCGTTTCTCGCTTAAATAGCGAAGTGCGCTTAACTCTTGAGCTACAGTTTCAAACCCTGTGGTTGCAAGGTGAAATATCTAATTTTGTTGCTGCAGCTAGCGGCCATTGGTATTTTTCTTTAAAAGACAGCGCCGCACAAGTTAAATGCGCGATGTTTAAACAGGCTAACCGCAATAGCAGCTTTCGGCCGCAAAATGGCCAACAGGTATTAATTCGCGCCCGCATTAGTGTGTACGAGCCGCGTGGTGAATATCAGTTACTGGCTGAATTTATTGAAAGCGCCGGTGCCGGTTTACTAAAACAGCAGTTCGAGCAACTAAAAGCTAAGCTGCTTAGCGAAGGTTTGTTCGATCTGTCTGGCAAAAAAGCGCTTCCCGCCCACGTGCAGCGCGTGGGTGTTATTACCTCGCCGACGGGTGCCGCCATACGCGATATTGTTACGGTATTGCAGCGCCGCGCGCCGGGCATCGAAGTTATTATTTATCCATCTCAAGTACAAGGCGAAACCGCTGCAGCGCAGCTTAGGCAGATGCTAAGCACCGCCATACGGCGCAATGAAGTCGATGTACTTATTATTGGCCGCGGTGGTGGCTCGCTAGAAGACTTATGGTGCTTTAATGATGAAACGCTGTGCCGGGCTATCGCCGACTGCGCTATGCCAATAGTAAGCGCCGTAGGCCATGAAATAGATTTTGCCCTAACCGATTTTGTTGCCGACATGCGCGCAGCTACACCATCGGCAGCGGCGGAGTTAGTATCGCCAGATCAAAGCCATTTGTTAGAACGCGTACAGCGCTTACGTAATGCGCTTATTCAAGCCCAGCGCGCGCGTATGCAGCAGCTAACCCCCAAGTTAGTGAATTTAAGCGAGCGCTTATTAGCGCTGCATCCAAAACGCAGGCTACAACAACAACAGCAACGCTTAGATGAATTACAGCTACGGCTAACCAGCAATGTAAAACGCGTGCTGCAAAGCCAGTTACAACAACAGCAGTATCTTGATAAAAGCCTACGCCAACTATCACCATTAAAAGCCATAACAGCACAACAACAAAGCATTGCCGATTTAGCTCGGCGGCTCACTAGCGCGCAACAGTTACAACTAAAACAGCATAAACAGCAACTAGCCCAGCTAAGCCTACAACTAAATACCGTAAGTCCGCTAGCTACACTCGCGCGTGGTTACAGCATCACGTTTGACAACACCAAACAGGTACTTACCTCAACCGACAGCTTAACAATAGGCGACAGCGTGTCGGTGCGGCTGGCCAAGGGTGAATTTGCCGCTAAAGTAACCAAGCTTACAACGGGTTAAAATCTGAGGGCCTATGTCACACAATACCATTGCTATTAACCAGCAGCGACAACCGCTGAATCATTTAAAATCAGTGTGGTTATTTGGTTATGGCTCATTAATATATAAAGCTGACTTTGCTTACCTTAACCGCAGGCCGGCCTGCATTTACGGCTGGCAACGCCGGTTTTGGCAAGGCTCACATGATCATCGCGGCACACCTGAAGCCCCTGGGCGAGTATTAACGCTGGTTGAAACTGCTACTGCTCGCTGCGCTGGTATGGCTTATGAAGTTACGCCAGATACCTTTGAGTATTTAGACCACCGTGAGAAAAACGGCTACCTGCGCGTGTTTACTACCTTACACTGGCTTGATACACCGGGCCAAACCGAAGGCGTGTTGTACTTAGCTAGCGCAGATAATGCCGCTTATTTGGGGCCAGAATCAGACACCGCCATAGCTGCACATATTGCCCGCAGCCAAGGCCCAAGTGGCGAAAACAGTGAGTATTTACTGAAACTAGCCGCAGCACTGCGAGAAATGAACGAGCACGACGAGCATGTGTTTGCGATTGAACAAGCGCTGTTAAAATTGTAGGGAACGAACTATAGAACTATATAGAACTATAGGGGGTCAGATCCAATTGTTAATTTTGGATCTGACCCTCTAAATGTGGATCGGACCCTCTAAATGTTCTGCAGCACCAATTAACACTACCCAACCTGCTGGCGAAAGCACTAATGTTCCTATACCAGCACTAGTAACAAACCCAGAGTATTGCACAACACCTTCACGCCAAGAGTTTTGTGCGTGGTAGACCTTTTCTGTACGCATGGCAAAATCTAACACTAATACGCCACGACCCACCATGTTAGTACCACTAACAAAACGCTGCACTGTTGCCACTTGTTGGCTATTGGCAAAGCGCAATGTTTGACCGGTACGTTGGTTATTACGGCCACTGCGGGCGACATTAACACCTCGCTCGGCTGATAATAACGCAGAGCGATTAGCACTCGTTCCAAGGTTAGCGCGATAACGGTGCAACTGCTGCTGAAAACGTTGTTCCATTACCGCATGCATTTGTCTGGCATGGCCTTCTTTAGCGGCAATAATGCCGTTGTGATTGGTTAATGCTAATAGCTAAGCTAATTTAGCGAGAAAGGGATCATTGAATACAATATTTAAATAATGTAACGACTAATAAAAAAGGCCAACATATATGTCAGCCTTCCTAAACAGCGAATTTATTCTTAAACAGCTTAGCGTTAAGCTTCTTTGACTACGTCAATAAAGTACTTCAGCTCGCCATCAACAACTTCACGCACTAAACCGTGCACATCGGTTTCGAAGCCGGGAAAGGCACCATTAAAAGCGCGGGTAAATTGCAGGTAGCTAATAATAATTTTATTAAAGCGCTCGCCTGGCACCATTAACGGAATACCTGGTGGGTAAGGCGTAACTAGCATAGCGGTAACTCGGCCTTCGATATCATCAATAGCCACCCGCTCTATATCGCGATGGGCCATTTTTGCCCAGGCATCTGCTGGTGTCATGGCGGTTTCAATATGCGACAGATACATTTCTGTGGTGACTTTAGCCACATTATACTGGCGATATATATTATGAATTTGCTGACATAGGTCGCGCAGGCCTACTTTTTCATAGCGTGGATGCTTTTTGGCAAATTCAGGCATAATGCGCCACATCGGCAGATTTTGATCGTAGTCATCTTTAAACTGCTGTAACTCGGTTACCATTGAGTTCCAGCGACCTTTGGTAATACCAATGGTAAACATGATAAAGAATGAGTACAAACCGGTTTTTTCAATAATAATACCGTGCTCGGCTAAGTACTTACTGACAATTGCCGCGGGTATACCTTGCTCATCAAACTGGCCGTGCAGGTTTAAACCTGGAGTAATAATGGTCGCTTTTATTGGGTCAAGAATATTAAACCCTGATTCTATTGCACCAAAACCATGCCAGCTATCTTTTGCGTGCAGCGTCCAGTTATCGCGAGTGCCTAAGCCTTCTTCTGGCAGCTCATCTGGGCCCCATACTTTAAACCACCATTCGTCATCACCAAATTCAGCGTCAACTTTGCGCATGGCGCGGCGAAAATCTATCGCTTCAAATAATGACTCTTCTACCAAAGCGGTGCCGCCAGGTGCTTCCATCATGGCAGCGGCAACGTCACAACTAGCAATAATAGCGTACTGAGGGCTGGTAGAGCTGTGCATTAAATAAGATTCATTAAACCGATGGGTATCTAAACTGCGATTTTCGGCGTTTTGCACTAAAATTTGCGATGCTTGCGATAACCCAGCTAACAACTTATGCGTTGACTGAGTAGCAAACACTAAGGTGTCTTTCGAGCGCGGCCGGTCTTTACCTATAGCATGCATATTTTCATAAAAACTATGGAAACTGGCATGCGGCAACCAAGCCTCATCAAAGTGTAAGGTATCTATTGTTGAACCTAACTCTTGTTTGATTTCTTCTACGTTATACAAGATACCGTCGTAGGTGCTTTGCGTAATAGTTAAAATGCGTGGCTTTTTGTTTTTTGCATTACGGGCAAATGGGTTGGCTTCAATTTTTTTCGCGATGGCTTCAGCGGAAAACTCACTTTTCGGGATCGGACCAATAATGCCGTAATGGTTACGTGTTGGCATTAAAAATACGGGAATGGCGCCAGTCATAATAATGGAGTGCAAAATAGACTTGTGGCAATTGCGGTCGACGACCACGATATCACCTGGTGCCACCACGGAGTGCCAGACCATTTTATTCGAAGTCGAAGTGCCGTTGGTAACAAAAAACAAATGGTCACTACCGAAAATACGCGCAGCATTTTGCTCGCTTTGCGCCACTGGGCCGGTGTGATCAAGCAGCTGGCCTAATTCGTCTACCGCGTTACACACATCGGCGCGCAGCATATTTTCGCCAAAAAATTGGTGAAACATTTGCCCTACTGGGCTTTTTAAGAACGCGACACCACCAGAGTGACCTGGACAATGCCATGAGTATGAGCCGTCTGAGGCGTAATCCATTAGTGCATTGAAAAACGGTGGCGCTAAGGCATCAAGGTATTTTTTTGCTTCGCGGATAATATGTTTGGCCACAAATTCTGGGGTGTCTTCAAACATATGAATAAAACCATGTAGTTCACGTAGTACGTCGTTAGGTACATGGCGTGTGGTACGGGTTTCACCATAAAGAAAAATAGGAATATCGGCATTACGCTTGCGTACTTCTTTAATAAAAGTTCGTAGTTCACGTAATGCTTTGGCCACTTCTTCTGCACTACCGGTGCCAAACTCTTCATCGTCGATAGATAAAATAAAACATGACGCTCGGCTGGCTTGCTGGGCAAATGCGCTTAAGTCGACATAACTGGTGTAGCCAACCACTTCAAAACCATGACTGCTGATAGCTTGCGCTAGATCACGGATACCAGAGCCAGAGATATTCTCTGAGCGAAAATCTTCATCTATAACAATTACCGGGAAGCGAAATTTCATTGCAGCTGTCCTTATTGGTCCAGTTTTTTACGTGCTTTCATTAAACGTTCACGCTTATATTTTTGCAGTGGCGTTTCGGTATTCTTTTTCGTTGGCGCAAATGGGTTTTCACCTTCACGGAACTCAACACGTATTGGCGTGCCCATCATTTTCAGGGTTTTACGGTAGTAGTTCATTAGGTAACGCTTATACGAGTCAGGTAAGTCTTTCACTTGGTTGCCGTGAATAACAATAAGCGGTGGGTTATAACCACCAGCGTGGGCATATTTTAATTTCACCCGACGACCATGCACCAAAGGTGGCTCGTGATCTTCTTGCGCCATTTTCATGATGCGAGTTAATAACGCGGTACTGTGGCGTTTAGTTGCCGAATCAAAGGCTTCTTCTACCGACTCGAACAAGTTACCTACGCCAGAACCGTGCAGTGCAGAGATAAAATGCAAACGGGAAAAATCAAGAAAGCCTAAACGACGGTCTAGCTCGCGTTTAACTTCATCTTTTATGCTATCGTTTAAGCCATCCCATTTATTCACAGCGATAACTAATGAGCGGCCAGCGTTTAACACAAAACCCAAAATGCTTAAGTCTTGATCAGAAATACCTAAACGCGCATCTAATACCAAAATAACGACGTTGGCGTCTTCAATAGCCTGCAAGGTTTTAATAACGGAGAACTTTTCTACTACGTCATCAATTTTGCCGCGACGACGCACGCCAGCGGTATCAATTAAAGTGTAGTCGCGCTCGTTACGCTGCATAGGAATATAAATTGAGTCTCGCGTGGTGCCCGGCATATCAAATACCACTACCCGCTCTTCGCCTAAAATGCGGTTGGTTAACGTAGATTTACCCACGTTCGGCCGGCCAACGATGGCTAACTTAATGTGCTCGTTACGTAAGCGCGTAGCTTCGGCTTCTGCCTCTTCATCGGTTAACGTTTCAAGCGCTGGGCCTTCTTCTAACTCGGCATCACCAGCTAACGCTTGCTGTTGTTCGGCACTTAATAACGGTATTAGCGCATGGTTTAATAATGCAGATACACCTCGACCATGTGCAGCCGCAATAGCATAAACTTCACCTAAGCCTAAACCATAAAAGTCAGCAATGGCGGTGTCGGCGTCTAAGCCGTCAGTTTTGTTAGCGACCACAAATACTTTCTTTTGTACTTTACGAATATGCGCAGCTATGGCTTCATCACCTACGGTGGCGCCGACTCGGGCGTCAACCATAAATAGCACCACATCGGCTTCGTCAATCGCCTTTAGCGACTGCTCAGCCATTTCTACTTCTATGCCCTGCTCGTTGCCATCGATACCGCCGGTATCTACCACAATAAACTCTAGCCCCTCAACATTGGCAGAGCCATATTTGCGATCTCGGGTTAAACCAGGGAAGTCCGCAACCAGCGCGTCGCGGGTGCGGGTTAAACGGTTGAACAACGTCGATTTACCGACATTAGCTCGGCCTACTAAGGCAACGACAGGCAACATTATGTGAACCTCAAAAATGACAAAACAGGCCTAGTTTAGGCCTGTCTAAAAACTTTAACCGCTAAGCTCGGTTTAAGGTGTTTGTAATAAGACTAGCTCACCGTTACGGCTTTGCACTAACAGATAAGTACCGTTAGTTACCGCTTCGGTATAAAACCCCGAGCTATCCATGCTTTGGCGGGCGACAAAATCGCCAGTTTCACGATTTAACCAATGTAAATTGCCTTTGCTATCGCCAATTACTAAGTAATCTTTATATACAGTAGCGCCGGTTACATTATGCTTATTCAAGCCAAACTGGGCCCACTGTTCAGTGCCGCTACGGCTATCTATTGCGTAAATTCGGCCAACGGAATCAACCAGGTAGATAGTGTCACCTGACATGGCCATATTCCGGAAACTTGAATAGTCGCGTTTCCACAGTTGACGGCCAGTGCGCAATTCAAGGGCAACTAAAGAACCGTTATAAGCAGTGCTAAATACCGTACCGCCGCGCACTAAAGGTTTGGCATCAACGTCAGCTAATCGCGATAAATCGGTAGTACCCGATGGCACGCCAACCGCTTCTTCCCATGCCTGATAACCACGCTCAGAAATTAATACACCAACTTGCCCGCTACCAGAGCCGTATATTATACCACCGGCTTCAACTACTGGCTCACTAATACCGCGCAACGTTAACGACGGCTGCTCGTTCTCGAACTGCCAACGTTGCTCGCCGGTATCAGGGTGTAACGCAATAATTTTACCTGCACCGGTTGCTACCACAACTAAGCCTTCGCCTATGGCTGGCTTGACTAATACTTCACCGCTAACTTCAGTGCGCCAAACCAACTCACCGTCGGCTGATAGTGCAACAACGTCGCCATTTTCAGTACCAAAATAGAGTTTGTCATAACCAAAGCTTAGACCGCCCGATATGCGCGCATTGTCACCAGACCAAACATCGCCAATACCCTGCCAAAATGAACTGCCAGCAGGTTTACGTAAATCAAACTGCCACTTACGCTTACCGGTTTCTAAATCAAATGCGGTCACTAAGCCCGCACGGCTTGCTGCATATACGGTGTCTTTAACAATAATAGGCGTTAAGTTAGATTCAAAGTGCCCAACACCTGAGCCAATGCTTGTTTCCCACACTACACTAGGGTAGATGCTGGTATTAACCTGAGGTAGCACCAGTTTTTCTTTACTGGAACAGCCTGCCAACACTAAGGTAGCCAGCAATAATGCCTGTTTAACCTGTAATTTCACGCTTACCTCTTTACACTGCAGTGACGTGTGCTAATTCATCCAGCTTAACTTGTATCAGCTGACTATTTTGACCTGCGTTAGTTAATGCTTGCTGGTAAGCAGCTTTAGCTTCAACTAACTTGTCCGCTTGCACTAAAATGTCACCTTTAAGTTCGGCTTGCATCGCAGCAAAGCTTTCTGGCATGGTTTTATTTAATGTTACCAAGGCCTCATCTAACTTGCCTTGCTCGCGCTGTAAGCGGGCTAAACGCAATTGGGCAATAGCGACGACACCTGGCTCTTTAGCATGAGCTAACGCCCAGTTAAGTTGCTCCGCTGCTTTATCATATTGCTGCAGTGCTACCGCGTCTTTAGCGGCAAGCAAGGCCGCTAGTACTGCGTAGTTATCTACTTTAGACGCCGCAATAAAGCCTTGCGCTTGCACTAGCCAATCTTCACTGGCATTAGCGGTATCGCGCTGTTCAACTAACTGACTGTACTTAGTTGATGCTTCTTCAGCTGTTGAGCGCTGATCAGCCTGATAAAAACGAAAACCATATAATACGGCCAAGCCTAATACCACACCACCGACAATAGCTTTGCCGTACTGTTGCCAAAACCGTTTAATCGCTTCTACTTGTTGTTCTTCGCTGCTGTAAATTTCCACTGCGTTACTCCGTTATACGTCAAAGGCCTGTTATGCACTAAAGGCCAGTGTTTTCGCCAGTTCAGTTAATAAAATAGTTTGCTGTGGTTTATCTTCACGTAACCACTTAACCGTAATCTCACCGCGTGCTAATTCGTCTTCACCAACAATTAAACCTATTGCTGCACCAGATTTATCAGCCCGCTTAATTTGTTTTTTTAAATTGCCGCCACCACAATGCACCATGATACGCGCGCTAGGCAAGTCGGCTCGCAGCCTTTCGGCAACAGAAAGCGCCGCAAGTTCAGCCTGCTCGCCAAGCGCCATTAGATAGATGTCTGCGATGGCTGGTAGCTCTGGTAACAACTGCAAACTTTGTAATAATAAGACTAAGCGCTCAAGACCTAAGGCAAAGCCTACTGCTGGTGTTGCTTTGCCACCTAATTGCTCCACCAAGCCATCATAACGACCACCAGCACAGACTGTGCCTTGTGAACCTAATTCAGTAGTTACCCACTCAAACACGGTTTTATTGTAATAATCTAAACCACGCACTAAACGTGGGTTTACGCTAAATTCAATACCGGCCAAGGTGAGTAATTGCTGCAAGCGCGCAAAATGTGTAGCAGAGTCTTCATCTAGGTAATCGGCTAACTTAGGTGCGTTAGCTAAAATCTCAGTCAATGCCGGATTCTTGCTATCTAATACGCGCAGCGGATTACTGTGCATACGTCTTAAGCTGTCTTCATCAAGCATGCCTTTATGCTGTTCTAAATAGCTAACTAAGGCATCGCGGTAGGCCGCACGCGCCTCGGTAGAACCCAGCGAGTTTAGCTCTAGTTTGACATAAGGTGTTAAACCCAGCTGTTGCCATAAACGCGCAGTTAACATAATAACTTCGGCATCAATATCCGGCGTGCCTATACCAAAAGCTTCTAAGCCAAACTGATGAAACTGGCGATAACGCCCTTTTTGTGGCCGCTCATGGCGAAACATCGGCCCGGTATACCATAAGCGTTGCTCTTGGTTATACAGTAAGCCATGTTCGTTACCGGCTCGCACGCAGCAGGCTGTACCTTCCGGACGCAAGGTTAAGCTATCACCGTTACGATCAGTAAAGGTGTACATTTCTTTTTCGACAATATCGGTAACTTCACCAATAGAGCGTTTAAACAGCTCGGTCATCTCAACAATAGGAAAGCGTATTTCGCTATATCCATAACTCGCCGCGGTTTGACGCAATATCTGTTCTACATGTTGCCATGCTGGCGTATCTGTTGGCAGACAATCGTTCATGCCTCGAATGGCCTGAATTTGTTTCGACAAAATTAAACTTCCATCAGTGTGAGTTAAAAAACTGCGGCGATTATAGGCGCAACAGCGCTAAACACCAAGTAGCTTACTTAGGTTAGTCTTGTTGTCGTATCGCTATTTTCTGCTGCAAATAGTCGCGAATTTGCTGTTCTAGCTGATCCGCAACATTATCATTATCTAGCCGTAACTTTTGTCGTTGGCCATTGATGTAAAAACCGCTTTTCTTACTGGCGCCTGCGACGCCTAAATCAGAGACTAATGCTTCACCTGGGCCATTTACCACGCAACCAATTACAGATACGGTCAGTGGATCAATAATATCCTCTAAACGCTGCTCTAGCTGATTCATGGTTTTAATTACGTCAAATTCTTGCCGAGAACAACTGGGGCAAGCAATAAAGTTGATACCGCGAGAACGAATACGTAACGATTTTAAAATATCGAAAGCTACCTTAACTTCTTCTACCGGATCGGCAGCTAAAGAAATACGTAAGGTATCGCCTATTCCTTCAGCCAATAACATGCCTAAGCCGATAGCCGACTTTACCGCACCTGCTCGTGCACCACCGGCCTCAGTAATACCTAAGTGCAATGGCTGCTTAATTTGTTTGGCCAGTAAACGATATGCCCCTACCGCTAAAAATACGTCAGATGCTTTAACGCTGACTTTAAATTGGTCAAAATTAAGTCGGTTTAAAATTTCAACGTGGCGCATTGCTGATTCTACTAAAGCCTCAGGCGTTGGCTCGGTATATTTCTCTTGAATGTCAGCTTCAAGCGAGCCTCCATTTACGCCAATGCGAATAGGGATATTGTGATCACGAGCGCAATCTACCACAGCGCGAATACGGTCTTCGCGACCAATATTACCGGGATTAATACGTAAACAGTCAACGCCGTATTCTGCTACTTTTAGCGCGATACGATAATCAAAGTGAATATCTGCCACTAGCGGGATCGGGGATTGTTGCTTTATAAGCTTAAAGGCTTCAGCTGCGTCCATGGTTGGCACTGACACTCGCACCAGATCCGCACCAGCTTTAGCAATAGCTTGAATTTGCGCCACAGTAGCAGCAACATCTAACGTGTTAGTGTTGGTCATTGATTGCACGGCTATGGGGGCATCGCCGCCAATTAATACATTGCCAACTCGAATTTGTGTGCTTTGACGACGTTTAATTAAATTTTGTGCAAACATGTTTAGTCTGACTCAGGGATAGTAAGTTTAGCCACTCGGCCAGCGGCAAGCGCCGACAGATCAATAGCTTGTTTATTAAAGTTTACTTTTACCACGCTAGGGTTACCTAACGTAACGACAAAAGGTGATTTACCCGTTAATTGCATTATATAGCCAGCTTGCTTGGTGCCAAAGGCTAAGCGGTTACCCTCAGCATCGACTACATCTACCCAGCAGTTTTCACTGAAGCGTAGCTCTAGCTGATCTCTTTCAGGTACCAGCGTAGTCACCTCTGGCTGCTCAATACTTGCCTCAGGCTCTAATTGCTCCAATAGCACACTTAATTGCTCAGGCGTTGGTTCTAATGGCTCAGGCTCGGGTTCAGTTATGGCTTTAGCAACTATTGGTGCTATTTGTTGGCTTTCGCTCACTGTCTCATTTTGTTCTGCGGCTGGGCTTAGCTTATCGGTTTGCCACCACCAGATAAACAACAGTATCACTAACAAAATAATGATACCGTAGGTTAACCACATAAAACGGCTTTCAGTTGCCTGCTTTGCTGTGCGATTAGAGAAGGTGCGCATAGGCTGCTTGGCAGTAGTTGGTACATTGCCAGTATTAACAGCTAACGCTGCGGCTAACTCCGCTGCAGATATTTTTAGTAACCGGCCATAGGCCCGGACATAACCGCGAGAATAGGTTTCAAACGCGCCTACCGGTTGATCTTGTTCTAATTGCTCTACTTGTGCTGGCTTTAAGTTTAGCTGTAACGCGACCTGCTGTACGCTAAGGTTGCGCTGTTCTCGCTTTTGCCGTAGTAGTTGCCCGGCACTTATCGGCTTAGTTAGCTCGTCGGTCATTGCGTTGCACTAGCAGGGTCAATAATATATACCTGCTGCCCGACTGTTAATTTACTATTCTCAGTAAAATTATTCCAACTCATAAAACTACTTAAGCGCAAGTTGTAACGATAAGAAATGCCAAACATCGTTTCACCTTTACTTACGGTATGAAAGGGTTCAGTAGCTGTAACCTGCTCACGTTTCGTTTCCACTTGCTGTATGCGCTCAGCGTCAGAAACTGGGCCTAGCCAAATTTTTTCACCGGTTTTAATCACCGAATCTGGTGTTAACTGGTTCCAATCCATTAGGCGCTGCAAGCGAATATTGTGCTGCAGTGAAATAGAGTACAACGATTCAGACGCTTGTACGATATGAAACAGTTGCTCACTTGACTCGGACTCCACAGCAGGTGTAGCCACATTCTCGCTAATTACCGACTCTACTTCAGCTGCTTGTTCGGCTTCTACCGCAACTAACTCAGCTTTAGCTAATTCAGCCGCCTGCTCGGCCTCTACCGCAACTAACTCAGCTTTAGCTAATTCGGCCGCCCGTTTAGCTTCTAAGGCTACTTGCTGCGTCTTAGCAAGTTCCGCCGCTGCGGCCGCGTCTAAAGCAACTTGCTGAGTTTTAGCTTGCGCATCGGCTTGCTGTTGTGCTTCCAATTTAGCCCGTGCTGCATCTTGCTGCTTTTTATAGTCAATATCAGCCTTGATGGTTTCTGCTGGCAATTGTGCATTATTTGGCAGACTGGCAACGACGGCGCCTGTCGTCGCACCCACCAAACTATTAGCGATGCCTGTGCCGCTATTTTGTGTTGCTGCAACACCCGAGGTTACAACCGCAGGCACGGCTGAACTGTCGTCGTTTTTGCGTTTAACCACTTTTAATTTTGGGTTAGCTACGGGTGCCGAAGGTAGTTCTGCTTTAGGTGCATTCTCATCTGGCAACACGATATTAGCCATTAGGCTATCTTTATAACGTTCACGCAGCTGCTCAAATTCACTGTCTTGTAACTTACCTTGTAAAAACATTCGCGTTTCTGGCGTTTCTATATATAGGGTTATTAGCAATTGCTCAGCGCTACGCATAATTTCACGGTCGCCACTTTTTTCAGCTAATAGATAACTCAGCAACACGGTACGCGCTGATACTCGGCCCAAACGTTGTATCCGATCAAGCTGCGTTTTGGCTTGTTTATTATCGCCCATCGCATAGGCCAAACCTGCCGCCATCGTAAGTGCGGTAATGCGGGTAGTATTATGGCTGATTGATAGATCTAGATAGTGTTTTACTTTACTAAAATTGTTTTGCTGTAACTGGCATAACGCGAGATTTTCGTAACTTTCTGCTACCCGAATATAACCCGGTCGACTTATTGCTTTAAGCAGTAGCTGTTCGGCTTCGTCATAGCGATGCAATTGGCAGAGAAACGCACCATAGTTATTATAAGCATCAGCATAGTTATTGTCTTTTTGAATCGCTAAACGAAAATACTCTTCGGCCTGTTTATCTTCAGCCACGCTTTGATAATAATAAGCCAGCGCGCTATACACCTCGGCAGAATTAGGCGCAAAACTGCGTGCTCGCTCTAGGTTATATTTGGCCTGTGAGGTATCGCCTCGACGTAAATAGTTTAAACCAAGAGAAATACGAGTGCGGGCAGCTTCGATATTGTCGAAAGTACGTTCTGACACGGGCTTATCACTACCAACATAGCTTTGCTCCGACACACAGCCGGTTAATATCAGCAAACTACAGAGTGAAACACCAATCAGAACTTTTTGCATCACCACACCCACATCCTTGATTTATTACAAGATTTTAATTTCTATCGGTTGACCTTTTTGCTGCTTTTTGATCTGCCGCTTGGTTCTATCTATTACATCACCCACCAACTGACCACAGGCGGCATCAATATCATCACCTCGGGTTTTACGTACAATAACAGTAAAGCCATATTCTTGTAAGACTTTGTTAAATCTGTCAATCCGTGAATTGCTTGAGCGCTTATATGGCGAACCAGGATACGGATTAAACGGTATTAGATTAATTTTTGATGGTGTATCTTTTAGCGCATGCGCTAACTCATGGGCCTGTTCCATACTGTCATTAATGCCGTCCAGCATGACATACTCTACTGTGACCTTATCATTAGCCTTAGAGTTCTCAACGTAACGTCGCGAAGCCGCTAAAAACTCTTCCATCGGATATTTGCGGTTCACCGGCACTAGCTCGTTACGTAATTCATTATTAGGTGCATGTAACGAAATAGCTAAAGCAACATCAATTTTTTCGCGCAATAAATCTAAAGCAGGTACAACACCAGAGGTGCTTAGCGTAACGCGACGTTTTGACAAACCAAAGCCAAAATCTTCGAGCATCAGCTCCATCGCAGGCACGACATTATTTAAATTAAGCAAGGGCTCGCCCATACCCATCATCACGACGTTAGTTACAGGTTTGTCGCCAGTATCACCATAGCTGCCAATAATTTGTGCAACGCGCCATACCTGACCAATAATTTCAGATACGCTTAGATTACGGTTAAAACCTTGCTGTGCCGTAGAGCAAAATGAGCAATCTAAGGCACAACCAACTTGAGATGACACACATAGAGTACGACGTTCTTTCTCTGGGATCCAAACGGTCTCTACTTCTTGTCCACCGCTTAAACCCATCACAAACTTAATCGTGCCATCGCTACTATCTTGTCGCGTTACCACAACCGGGGCTTCAATAACGCAGCGAGCTTTTAGTTTTTCACGCAATACTTTATTGATATTGCTCATTTTATCGAAATCATCGATACAGAAGTGGTAAATCCATTTCATTACCTGATCAGCTCGAAATGGCTTTTCACCTAATTCGACAAAAAACGCCTGTATTTCAGCGCGGGTTAAATCAAGTAAATTAATTTTGTTATGTTGCTCAGTCATTTGCAGAGCACTCCTTACCACAATAAACAATAACCATAAAACACTGTACCAACATGCAATAAGGGGGCTGTTGCCCCCTTATCCGTTACCTTAGTAATTAAGGCTTAACGGGTGCGGGCGCATAACTCAGCGTCAGTGAAAAAATAGGCAATTTCACGTGCTGCAGATGCAGCAGCATCTGAACCATGTACTGCGTTTTCGTCAATGCTTGCGGCATAATCTGCACGTAACGTACCAGCAAACGCGTCTTTCGGGTTAGTGGCACCCATAATTTCACGGTTTTTACGCACAGCGTCTTCGCCTTCTAATACCTGAACCATTACTGGGCCAGACATCATAAATGACACTAATGCAGCAAAAAACGGGCGCTCTTTATGCTCAGCATAAAAGCCTTCAGCTTGCTCTTTGCTTAAGTGTAGCATTTTAGCGGCAACGATACGTAAACCAGCAGATTCAAAACGGTTGTAAATAGCACCAATAACGTTCTTTGCTACTGCATCCGGCTTGATAATTGAAAAAGTGCGTTCTAACGCCATAACAGGCTCCCTGACTAAGTGAGTAATTAAAAATATGATTAAAATTTAAGGCGGCAAATTATACGCTAGTTGTAAAAAAAAACCTATTTTTGCTGACAAAAAAGCCGCGGTACTAAGTTAGCAACGCGGCTTAATAAGTTTAGTTACAGCTAGAACGTAGCAACAACTTTAACGCTACCATCTACACTCGCGCTGCTAATATAGCCGATGGCTGAAGCATCGCTTGCTACAGCAGCTTTTACTGCAGCATCGTCAACCAGCTCTTTGGGTGGTGTGCCTTTACCGGTAAAAACCAACTTTGACCAATAAGCTTTAAGCTGCGACGCCGAACGACTTAATACTTTACTATCAAATTCATCTCGTGCTGGCAGACCTTCAGCTAGGTTAAGCGGTGTTGCTTTAGTGCCATCAGCAAAACTTGACGCACGGCCTAAAAATAAGCGGCTTAACTCATCAGCTGATACCGCATTAGCATTTGCCGGATTAACAACGACAGAAATATCTGCTATTGCCGCACCAGATAATAACGCGCTTAACAACAGTAATGTTTTTATGATGTTCATATCGGCCCCTTAAAATACTAAATCGACACCAAGTGCCAATACAGATTGGCGCACATCGGCAATGTTATTATCTTCAGAACTGTACTGTACTTTAAAGGCAGCAGAAGGATGGAAGTCATAGCGTAAACCAACGTTATAGGTATTAGCATCGCGATTTTGACTTTGTACTATGCCGACAACAGCGCCTAACGTTGGCTGAGGTAATGTTGTCGTATAAGGTGTATAGATCGCCGTTTTTACGTCGCGTTTTTCTTTTTCGTAAGATACATAAGGCGTTAGCTTATCAAAGCGATGTCCGACTGAACCGTAATAGCTTTCTTTATCGCCAACAAAGCTTTTTGATACTTTAACTGTGGTGTATTCCGCAACAACTAACCAATCATTTTTATCTAAGGTAAAACCTAAACCAAGGAAGGCACCATTTTCATCAGCCACGTCAATTTCGCTAACTAAGGCATCAAGACCTGCATTTGATAGCCCCGCTAAAACGCCACCAACAGTGGTAGTAGCATTAAGTTGAATGGAGTCAATACCAATAGTCACTTTCGCCGCGAGGTAGGCTGCGCGGACACTAAACCAGTCTTGACTTAGCTCCCAGGTTACGCCGACGATATCGTTAAACTTAACATTAAGGTCATTGCCGCTAATATAGCCTATGCCGTCATAGGTACCGGCCACGAACTGTAAGCTAGAGTCAAAACTACCCAGCTGCGTGGTATGATATAACGACACACCTTCAATATTGTCATAGCCTAAACCATACACACTTTGTGGCACCCTGAGCCAATCGTAGCTGTAACCAACATCACGAAAATCAGAGTATTTATAAAATGGCGTGCGTAATCGACCAGCATTAATGCGCCAGTCATCATTGATTTGATAGCTAATAAACGCCCATTCAAAACCGACATCAAAGTCATTTGAGCCCCGGCCCATCAATTGCGCGGTTACTGATAGCTTTTCGCCAAGGTCAGACATAATTTGTATCGCAAACAAACTCTCATTTTTAAAATCTAAGCTATCGTCATAACCGTACAAACTGTCATTTTTATCAAGTGCGATACCTGCATTAATTGATGCAAAACCATTAATAGTAACATCAGCATAAGCTGGTGCCGCGAGCAGACCAGCTAAGGACACTGCAAGCAGGGATTTTTTAAACATAATGACTCCGTTTATTGTCGTTGTTATTTACAGGTTAGACTAAACATCGCCAAGCGCTAGTCTTACGCTACTTTTTTATTGATTTGTATCAGTTAATTAGCATAAAAAAAGGCTTTTCAGCCTTTTATTAAACGATAACGCTGTAGTAAGCTTAATGCCCTTCACTCACCATATTAATAGTATATTTTGGGATCTCTACAACTAGGTCTTCGTCTGCGACCTTAGCCTGGCAACCTAAGCGTGATTCAGGCTCTAAGCCCCACGCTTTATCTAACATATCGTCTTCTAGCTCGTCGCTTTCATTTAACGAATAAAAACCTTCGCGCACAATAATGTGGCAGGTAGTGCAAGCACAAGACTTTTCACAAGCATGCTCAATGGCAATACCATTACGCAATGCCACATCTAATACCGTTTCACCGGCCTTTGCTTCTAATGCTGCTCCATCTGGGCATAGCTCTGCATGGGGTAAAAATACAATTTGTGGCATGTGTTATACCTCGTCCACGTTATGGCCGGTCAGCGCAGTACGGATCGATTGATCCATACGCCGTGCAGCAAAGTCATCAGTTAATGTGTTGGTGTGCTCAATAGCAGCCTTGATCGCGGCGGTATCTTCGCTCTGTTTTACTGTAGCTAGATTAGCAAGCGCAGCGCGAATAGCGGCTAACTCTGTTGGGCCTAACAAGGCCGCATCGGCTTTTAACGCCTGAGACACCGCTTCTAATACGCGCTCGGCTTCTACTTGTTGCTCACGTAATAAGCGTAGCTGCATATCTTGTCGCGCATATTGCATCGAGTTTTTTAGCATAGTTGCAACCTGATCGTCGCTTAAACCATACGACGGCTTCACTTGAATATTGGCCTGCACACCGGTTGATTTTTCTTGCGCAGTAACACTTAACAAACCATCTGCGTCAACCTGAAAGGTAACACGAATATGCGCACCACCCGCTGACATCGGCGGAATGCCACGTAGTTCAAACCGCGCCAGTGAGCGGCAATCGTCAACTAGCTCACGTTCGCCTTGCACTACATGCAGAGCCATCGCGGTTTGACCATCTTTAAAGGTGGTGAATTCTTGCGCGCGCGCTACCGGTATTACCGTATTGCGTGGAATAATTTTTTCGGTTAAACCGCCCATCGTTTCAAGGCCCAGCGATAGCGGTATTACGTCAAGCAACAAGGTATCGGTGTCCGCTTTGTTACCAACCAGCACATTCGCCTGAATTGCTGCACCTATGGCGACGACTTTGTCAGGATCAATTGACGTTAGAGGCTCTGTTGCAAAAAACTCGGCTACTTCGCTACGTACTAACGGTACACGAGTTGAACCGCCAACCATAACGACTTTAACAATGTCTGCTGTGGTTAAACTCGCGTCGCGCAATACCTGACGACAAGCGCGGATAGTTTTTTTCACCAATGGCGCCATTAACTGCTCAACTTCGCTGCGAGTTAATGTTGCTGACTTATCGCTGCCGGGTAAAATAAAGCTTAGGCTGTCACTATCGGTTAACTGCTCTTTAATATCACGTGCTAGCGTTAAATATTGGCGCATAGCTTGATGTGACAAGCTACTATGACCAGTTAACTGCTGCAGATGGTTCACGATAGCGTGATCAAAATCATCACCACCGAGCGCTGAATTGCCGCCGGTAGATAGCACTTCAAATACTCCACGACGCAGCCGTAATATAGAGATATCAAAGGTACCACCGCCGAGATCATACACGGCAATAACGCCTTCTTGTCCAGAATCCAAACCGTAGGCTAACGCGGCTGCTGTGGGTTCATTTAACAGGCGTAACACATTTAAACCAGCCAATTTAGCCGCATCTTTGGTAGCTTGGCGCTGAGAGTCATCAAAATAGGCTGGCACAGTAATAACTACGCCATTTAATTCCCCGCCAAGGGTTTCACTTGCAGTATTAGCCAGTGTAGCTAAAATTTCTGCCGATATTTCCACCGGATTTTTTACACCTTGAACGGTGTTAATTGCTACCAAGCCTTGTTGATCAACCAGTTGGTAAGGCACTTTATCGTTTAACGCCAAGGTTTCGCTGTAGCCTTTTCCCATCAACCGCTTTACCGATAGAATGGTATTTTCTGCATCGTCTACTGCTGCTAACTTGGCCGCATTACCTACTATTACTGAGTCGCTAGTGTAACGCACAATAGAAGGCAGCATATCCATGCCTTCTTTATTTAACAGCGTTTTAGCTTCGCCACTACGTACAGTAGCAACCAGTGAGTTTGTTGTCCCAAGGTCAATGCCGGCCGCCAACTTGTGCTGATGCGGCGCAGCGCTTTGTCCAGGCTCTGCGATCTGTAATAACGCCATAGTGTCGTTTAGTCTTGTAGTTGTTGTTCTATTAGTTCCAGCTCTGACTGAAGCTTAAAGAAAAATTTTAGTTTACGAATAAGGTCTGCTGCGAGTTGATCTTGCTCGGCACTTTTGGTTTCTAATGCATTTGCTAATTGTTGCAACAGCTGATTTTTTTGCTGCTGTAATTCACGCTCTATGCTGTTGATGATGGCATCTGGATCAGCACTTTGGCTTATTTCAGCCAATTGCTCACGCAGTTCCATCTGTTGCATTAAAAATACCGGATCGGTGAAGCTGCGTTGTTCGTGGCTTATTTTTAAACCGCGAAGCGCCAGCAAATGTTCAGCACGCAATAGTGGCTGCTTTAAACTGTAATAGGCATCGTTAATATTCGCCGTTTGTTGCACAGCCAACAGCCGGTCGCGCTCTGATCCTGCACTGTGCTGATCAGGATGAAACCGACGTTGTAGTTGCAAATAGCGCGATCCGAGCTCGGTTAAATCGAGCTCGAATGTTGCCGGTAGATTAAACAACTGAAAATAATTCATCCGGCCCTTACACGCTTATACTGTAAAACTTTCGCCACAACCACATTCGCCGTTAACGTTGGGGTTGTTAAATTGAAAACCTTCGTTCAGGCCATCTTTGACAAAGTCTAACTGGGTGCCATCGATGTAGACTAAGCTTTTGCCATCGACTATCAGCTTCAAGTTATCTTGCTCAAACACTTCATCGTCTTCGTTCAAGGTATCAACAAACTCCAGCACATAAGCTAGGCCAGAGCAGCCAGTAGTTTTAATACCTACTCGCAAACCAATGCCTTTACCGCGGTTGTGCAGAAAACTGCGCACGCGATCGGCGGCAGCTGCTGTCATCGAAATAGCCATAGTTGTTAGCCTCCGTGCTTTTGCTTGTAGTCTGCAATAGCGGCTTTAATGGCATCTTCAGCCAAAATAGAACAGTGAATTTTCACTGGTGGCAATGCCAATTCTTGCGCAATGTCGGTATTTTTGATTTGCTGCGCTTCGTCTAAGCTTTTGCCTTTAACCCACTCAGTTACTAGCGAGCTAGATGCAATAGCGCTACCACAACCATAGGTTTTAAACTTAGCGTCTTCAATAATACCGGCAGCGTTAACTTTAATTTGCAGCTTCATTACGTCGCCGCACGCTGGTGCTCCTACCATACCGGTAGCAACAGTGGCGTCATCTTTGTCAAATGAACCAACGTTACGTGGGTTTTCGTAGTGATCAATTACTTTATTACTGTATGCCATGATAGTTACCTCTTATGCAGCTAGCGCGCTTAGTGCGCAACCCAAGCCACAGTGTTTAAATCGATACCGTCTTTATACATATCCCAAAGCGGCGACATATCTCGTAACTTTTCAATTGCTTGATGCACAATTTTAATGGTGTGATCAATTTGTTGTTCGGTAGTAAAGCGGCCAATACTGAAACGGATAGAACTGTGAGCCAATTCATCACTCATACCTAGCGCGCGCAGCACATAAGAAGGCTCTAAGCTAGCAGAAGTACAAGCAGAACCTGATGATACCGCAATATCTTTTAGCGCCATTATCAGTGACTCACCTTCAACATAGTTAAAACTAATGTTGGTAATATGCGGTACACGCTGTTCGCGGTGCCCGTTTAAAAACACCTGTTCAATATCTTTTACGCCATTTAATAAGCGGTCACGCAGTGTGGTAATGCGTTTTATTTCGTCGTGCATTTCTAACTTGGCAATTCGAAACGCTTCACCCATAGCCACAATTTGGTGAGTCGGTAACGTGCCTGAACGCATACCACGTTCATGGCCGCCACCGTGCATTTGCGCTTCTAAACGGATGCGTGGTTTACGACGCACAAATAATGCGCCAATGCCTTTAGGGCCGTATACTTTATGGCCTGAGAACGACATTAAATCTACTTTTAATGCTTGCAGGTCAATATCTACTTTGCCCGGCGCTTGCGCCGCATCAACGTGCAGTAAAATACCTTTGCTGCGGCAGAATTCACCAATAGCCGCAATATCTTGCACCACGCCAATTTCGTTATTAACGAACATCACGCTAAGTACCGTAGTGTCTTTACGTATTGCGGCTTCTAGCATAGCAATAGTAATTAGGCCGTCGGTTTGTGGTTCAAGGTAAGTTACTTCATACCCTTCGCGCTCTAGCTGACGCATGGTATCTAAAGTGGCTTTATGTTCGGTTTTAACCGTGATCAGATGTTTACCTTTTTTGTGGTAAAAATCAGCGGCGCCTTTAATCGCTAAATTAATAGACTCCGTGGCGCCTGAGGTAAATACAATTTCACGCGGGTCGGCATTAACCAAATCAGCAATCTGGCTGCGGGCAATTTCTACCGCTTCTTCAGCTTGCCAGCCAAAACGATGCGAACGTGATGCAGGGTTACCAAACTCGCCGTCCATAGTTAAAAACTGCATCATTTTTTCTGCTACCCGAGTGTCGACTGGGGTAGTTGCAGCGTAATCCAGATAAATAGGTAGCTTCATTCTTTGCTCCGTGTTGCCTACAGCTGGCAGCTAACTTTAATATCAGTTGCCGGGTTCTTTGCAATGCGGCCATTTTGCCGTTTTGCTAGGGTCTGTACATCTTGCTGGTTTACCAGCTCACCCAGCGTAATGCTGGTTAGGAAATCTTGTATGCGATGACTAAGGTCGCTCCACAAGGTATGCGTTAAACAGCGTGCACCACTTTGGCAGTCCGACTTACCCTGACACCGAGTTGCGTCAACAGACTCATCTACTGCAGCAATAACGTCTGACACCGATATAGCAATAGCTTCACGGCTTAATTGATAACCGCCACCTGGGCCGCGCACACTGTTTACTAAACCTTGCTTACGTAAGCGAGCAAACAATTGTTCAAGATACGATAAAGAAATACCTTGTCGTTCAGAAATATCGGCCAATGACACTGGCCCACTTGCTGTGTGTAAGGCCACATCTAACATGGCCGTTACCGCATAGCGGCCCTTCGACGTTAATCTCATGGTTTGCTCCCTGAAAACAGTGCCACTATTTTACTTTCTTGACTAATTTAGTCAAGTATTAATAACCTAGTAATTTAGTCAAGTATTCAGGGCTAAGGTTCAGTTTAAATATCTGGGTCAAATGCTTCAACATCGCGCTGTCGCGCTTGTGCTGCACGCACTTCGGCCAGTTTGAAGTCTTCTTCTTCAATATTAACAACGGGCATCTGATCACAAACATTGCCGCCAAGCTGATTTACGCTATGGCACAACTCACCCACTTTGTTATCCAGCAATTGGATATGATCGAGCATTCTACCGATGGCATTTGCTACCGGATCAGGATTATCTGCCGCAACCGCATAGGCATCGAAGCCAAACTTCTGGGCTAATTGTTTACGCTCGGCGCTAACAGGGGTGTCGGCTTTGGCGACTATGCGTCCGGGTATACCAATAACAGTAGCGCCTGCCGGTACATCTTTTACCACTACCGCGTTTGAGCCAATACGCGCGTTTTCGCCAACCATTAAAGGCCCCAGCACTTTAGCGCCAGCACCAATTACTACGCCATTACCTAATGTTGGATGGCGCTTACCTGGGTTCCAGCTGGTTCCGCCTAAGGTTACGCCATGATATAGCGTTACATCGTCACCAATTTCAGCGGTTTCGCCTATTACTACGCCCATACCATGGTCGATAAAAAACCGGCGGCCTATTTTTGCGCCAGGGTGAATTTCTACACCGGTAAACCAACGCGCTAATGTGCTTAAAAACCGTGCTAACCACTTCCAATTTGCTTGCCATAACTTATGGCTAATGCGATGCCACCAAATTGCGTGCAGCCCGGGGTAGTTGGTTAATACTTCAAAGCTGCTGCGCGCCGCTGGATCACGCTCAAACACACTTTTGATATCTTCTCTGATACCAGAAAACATCGGCTACTCCTTGCTATTTGGTGTATTGCGACCAAAACGCTGCACCGACGTTAGTATGCCGCGTAATATATTGTATTCCGGCTCTTCAGGCCGGGCTCGCGTAAACAAACGTTTTAGTTTTGTCATTACTACACCTGGATGCTGCTTAATAATAAAGCCGGTGTCATTTAAGGTGGTTTCTAAATGCTGATAAAAACTCTGCATTTGCTCACTCGTTGGATAGGCGACATCATCTTCAACAACAGGCTGTTGCTGGCTTGGTAAAAAGGCCATGCGTAGCTCATAGCACACTATCTGCACCGCCATTGCCAAATTTAACGAGCTATATTCTGGGTTTGCCGGTATGCACACATGATAATTACACAGCTGCAGCTCTTCGTTACTTAAACCGCTACTTTCGCGGCCAAATACAATGGCAACCGGATGTGTTAGCGCTTCTTTTACTGCTAATTCTGCACAGTCACGCGGCTCTAGCATTGGCCAGCTTAGGGTTCTCGATCTCGCACTACTGCCAACCACTAAGCCACAATCGGTAATGGCCGCTTGCAGCGTGTCATATACTTTGGCATTGGCCAAAATGTCACTGGCCCCAGCGGAAAGTGCATAGGCTTGGCCATCTGGTAGCTCTTTGGGCGCGACTAAGCATAACTGCGACAAGCCCATCGTTTTCATGGCGCGCGCGACTGAACCTATATTACCGGTATGGGTTGTACCTACAAGAATGATACGGATTTGATCTAACATAAGGTTTCCCGCATAAAAGGGTAGGTATTCTAACACAGCAGAATGCAATTGTTGATGAGAAAATAGCAGTCTGGCCATCTAATGAAGACGATTTATCTGCCTGCATTTTCCACTTTTTGTTGCTACACTAACGCCTCATTTACGACAGGGATTTACGACAATGAAAACTATAAAACTTGCCACCGTATTATCTGCCTTACTGTTAACGCCATTAGCGATGGCGAATAATTATGCCGACGATTTACAACAAGCCGTTAAACATTCAACGCGCAGCGCCAGCAGCATTAGCCGTGACCAATATCGCCACCCTATTGAAACACTTACCTTTTTCGGCATAACACCCACTAGCACTGTGGTAGAAATTTCACCTGGTGCTGGCTGGTATAGCGAAATTTTAGCGCCATTGCTGGCCGTAAGCGGTACTTACTACGCCGCACACTTTCCGGCAGCAACTACCTCTGATTACTACAAGCGTGGCCGAGCGGCCTTTGTGGAAAAGTTAGCTAGCGATCCGGCTTATAACCGCGTGCAATTAACCGAATTTGCGCCAAACAACCATAGCAACATTGCTCCAGAAGGCAGCGCCGACGTGGTATTAACCTTCCGCAATTTGCATAACTGGTATAGCAATGGCGGTGACGATGGCATGGTCGCTATTTTTAAGGACTTTTATAAAACCCTAAAACCAGGTGGCGTACTTGGCGTAGTAGAACATCGTTTACCCGCTGATAAAATGACGGGCGACTGGATAAAAACCGGCTATTTTCCACAGCAACTGGCTATTTCTTTGGCCGAACAAGCGGGCTTTATATTTGAAGCTAGTAGCGAAATTAATGCTAACGCCAATGATAAGGCCGACTATACCGGCGGTGTATGGACCTTGCCACCAACCTTGCAATTAAAAGAGCAAGACAAAGAAAAGTACCTCGCTATTGGTGAAAGCGATAGAATGACCCTAAAGTTTCGCAAGCCTGTAGCTAAATAATTGTTAAATAAAAGACGGGAAGTTAAATGAAAGTATTGGTAATCGGCGGCGGCGGCCGCGAGCATGCGTTAGCATGGAAAGCGGCGCAATCTCCTTTGGTAACCCAAGTATTTGTCGCGCCAGGTAATGCGGGTACAGCACGTGAACCCAACCTAAAAAATGTAGCCATTGCAGCTGATGATATTTCTGCACTGTTAGCCTTTGCTCAGCAAGAAGCTATCGATTTAACCATCGTTGGCCCAGAAGCCCCATTAGCTAAAGGCATAGTCGATGTATTTCGCGCTGCAGGGTTAGCCATTTTTGGCCCAACCAAAGCCGCTGCGCAATTAGAAAGCTCAAAAGCTTTTGCCAAAGATTTTCTTGCTCGGCATAACATCCCAACCGCTGCTTACCAAACCTTTACCGAAACCGCGCCAGCTAAAGCCTTTGTGCAGCGGCTGGGTTTACCTATTGTAATTAAAGCCGATGGTTTAGCCGCAGGTAAAGGCGTAATTATTGCCAATACTGAAGCCGAAGCTTTTGCAGCCATTGACGACATGCTATCTGGCAATAAGTTTGGCGACGCCGGCAGCCGAGTAGTCGTAGAAGAGTTTTTAACTGGTGAAGAGGCATCGTTTATTGTCATGGTTGATGGCAAAACAGCACTGCCTTTTGCCTCATCGCAAGATCATAAAGCCAGAGATAACGGCGATAAAGGCCCAAATACCGGCGGCATGGGTGCCTATTCACCCGCGCCAGTTGTTACGCCAACTGTTCATGACTGGGTAATGCAACAGGTTATTTACCCTACGGTAAATGGTATGGCGGAAGAAGGCATTGTATTTACAGGGTTTTTATATGCTGGCTTAATGATCGCCCCCGATGGCAGTGCTAAAGTTCTTGAATTTAATTGCCGGTTTGGCGACCCAGAAACTCAACCTATCATGATGCGTTTAGAGTCTGATTTAGTGGCGTTATGCTTAGCCGCCTGCAAAGCAGAGTTAGCGGATAAACAGATTCAGTTTAGCCGACATGCCGCAGTAGGCGTTGTATTGGCGGCGGGTGGCTATCCTGACGACTATGCTAAAGGCAAGGTTATTCACGGCTTAGACCACGCAGACAGTGCTAATGCTAAAGTGTTTCATGCTGGCACCGAGTTAAAAAACAGTGTTGTCGTTACCAATGGTGGGCGTGTACTTTGTGCCACCGCTTTGGGTGAAAATGTTACTGCAGCACAACAAGCCGCTTATCAACTTGCTGATAAAGTAAGTTGGGACGGCATGTTTTGCCGCACCGACATTGGCTACCGTGCCATAGCGCGCGAACACAAATAATGAATAATGCCAGTAATACCAACGTTGCTGGCAAACTTATTACCACAGTTACATTTGTCGCAAAACTAACTGTGACTAGCGAAACAACCTTGTCACAGTGCTTTAATCCTTTCAGCCTATACTGCTTTTTTATCTCGAGAACACAGCATCATGAATAACGCATTTGTCTCACTCTCTTTGCTAAGCACGGCAATATTCTCTGGTGCAACTTTTGCGCAGTGTAACGCCGACTTTACTAGTATTTATACGATTCAAGGCACAGCTAAAAGTAGCGCTTTGCAAGGCCAACAACTGAGTACCCGAGGCGTAGTTACTGCGCAAATATACTTAGGTAGTAAAGCGGCCGGCATAACACTGCGCGCTATTGAACAAGGTAATGCGCAAGCTTCTGCTAGCCTGTTTATTGCCGATACTAACGCCGCCACCGCATACCAACCGGGGCAGCTGTTACAAATTAGCGGCATAGTTACTGAGTTACATAGCCAGACTAGCCTAATTGATATCAGTGATATTACGGTTTGTGATACTGGACTTAGTGTTACCGCCCGTGAGGTGCAGCTACCGCTAACCAGTATGAATGAATGGGAAAAGTTAGAAGGTGAGCTAATACAGTTTAGCCAAACACTTACCGTTAACGATACCTATGATCTGGGGCGCTACGGTGAAGTTATCCTTGCCGATAAACGTTTAATGGTTGCCACTGAAATTATGCAACCGGGGAAAAATGCCGCGGCACTAACAGAGCAACAACGATTACATACTGTAGTAGTAGACGATGGTTTATATCAACAAAACCCTGATCCGCTGCAATTTGGTGGTAAGACTTTAACCGCGGAAAATACTTTGCGTGTAGGTGACACGGTGCAGAATGTGCAAGGTGTTGTAGTGCAAGATGACCGAGGCTACCGCGTAGTACCCACTCGTACTCCGGTTTATATAGCCAGCAACCCTCGGCCAGAAAACCCTGCAGCAAAGCCGGCTAAAGCACTACGTATCGCCAGCTTTAACGTATTAAACTTTTTTAATGGCACAGATCAAACACCTAGCTTTCCAACCCGCCGTGGTGCCGACACCTTAGCTGAATTTGAGCGTCAACAAGCTAAAACCGTCACCGCGCTGGCCGCGTTAGATGCTGATGTAATTGGCCTGTTAGAAGTAGAGAACAATGGCTATGGCGCCAAAAGCGCACTAGCTAGCTTAACCACTGCACTGAATAAAGTAGCCACTAAACCCTACCGTTTTATTATTACTAGCGAGCAACCAGGTAACGACGTTATTAAGGTAGCACTGCTGTATCGCCCGGCTACCGTAGGCGTTGAAGGCAAAGCGGCGATGCTATTTAATAAACCTTTTGACTGGGGCAGCCGTCCGCCGCTGGCACAAAGTTTCCGCCATCTAGCAAGTAATGAACTGGTTACAGTAAGCATTAACCATTTTAAATCTAAAGGCAGTTGCCCTAAAGATCGCAGCACAAAAAATGCCGACCAACACGATGGCCAAGGCTGTTGGAATGCGTTACGCACTACGTCAGCCCAAGCGTTAAGCGACTGGTTAAAAACACAACCGACCGGTGTAAAAACCAATAAACAAATTATTCTTGGTGATTTAAATGCCTATCGTATGGAAGATCCAGTACAAGCGCTGCGCGACGAAAACTGGCAGTATTTGCATAACAAAGATACCGAGCAATATTCATTTGTGTATCGCGGCCGCAGTGGCTCGTTAGATCATGCGTTAGCCAGCCCTGAATTAGCAAAACAGTTAAAAACACTGCAACACTGGACCATCAATGCTGATGAACCTACGGCCTTAGATTACAACCTTGAGTTTAAAAGCAATGACCAACAACAGCAGCTATACGCACCAAACCCGTATCGCTCGTCAGATCACGACCCGCTAATCGCAACCTTTGAGTTTTAATATATCTTTATAGCCAGCAAGCAGTTAGCACTGTTTACTGGCTAGTTATACCTGCTTAACCGAATAAAGAGTTGCACCCGGTTTGCCTGTTGCTTTAAGGTAAGGTTCAGTTAAAGCAGCAGGAAGGGTCTATGTCTCATAAAAATCCGATTATTGCCATTACCGGTTCGTCCGGTGCGGGCACCACCACTACCACCAATGCTTTTCAGCATATATTCCGCACTCTAGACATAGATGCAGCCTTTGTTGAAGGCGATTCTTTTCACCGCTTTAGCCGCCAAGAAATGGAAGTCGCCATTCGTAAAGCTAAAGAACAAGGCCGCCATATTAGCTACTTTGGTGCAGAGGCTAACGACTTTGGTGCATTAGAAAACTTCTTCGCTAGCTATGCAGAAACCGGCAGTAGCAAAATTCGTCACTATTTACACACCTTTGATGACGCCGTCCCCTTTAACCAACTCCCAGGCACCTTTACACCATGGCAAGATTTGCGCCCTAATACCGATCTATTGTTTTATGAAGGCTTACACGGTGGCGCAGTAACTGACGAACACGATGTTGCCCAGCATGTTGACTTACTGATTGGCATGGTGCCCATTGTTAATCTAGAGTGGATCCAGAAAATTATCCGTGACACCTCAGAGCGCGGCCATTCTCGCGAAGCCGTACAAGCCAGTATCGTGCGCAGTATGGATGATTATATAAACCATATTACGCCACAGTTTTCGCGCACTCATATCAATTTTCAGCGCGTGCCTACGGTAGATACCTCTAACCCCTTTAGTGCTAAAGACATTCCTTCATTGGATGAAAGCTTTGTGGTGATCCGCTTTCGCGGCATTAAGCATGTCGATTTCCCTTATTACCTGCAAATGATTAACGGCTCGTTTATGTCGCGGGTAAATACCTTGGTGGTGCCAGGTGGCAAAATGGGCTTAGCCATGGAGCTTATTTTAACGCCATTGGTAGAAGAACTGATGATAAAACGTCGGCAAGCGCGAGGCCAAGTTGACTGGCTGGGTACCTAATTCAGCAACATTAGTACTAACAGTAAGAGAGCCTAAAACACCTCATTTACTAACAATCACACTGGTTATAAAAGCATCAACCTATAAATTTTATTCGCACCAGTGTGCATGGCAGCACAGCCCTAAGTTTACAAAACTCCATTTTTCAGCCGTTTAGCGAATGTCAAGACGGCAAAGGCCAGTAAATTTATACTTTTGTTTAAATAATAACCTTTTCTTTAGTGGCAAAAATCCGTAAACTTGGCGCCCCTTAAGGGTAGAGCCTTGGATTCAGTGGTGCGCATAGGTCCATATCAGTTAGCGAACAAGGTAATTTGCGCCCCGATGGCTGGGGTAACCGATCATACTTTTCGCGAGCTTTGTCGGCGTTTTGGTGCAGCTTTGGCTGTGTCTGAAATGCTGTCGAGTAACCCACTGGTATGGCAAAGCGAAAAATCACAAAATCGCATGGGCCACCGGCAGGAGTCAGGTATTCGTTCAGTGCAAATTGCTGGAGCGGATCCACAACAAATGGCTGAAGCAGCCCAGTACAATGTCGATATCGGCGCCGATATTATTGACATTAACATGGGTTGTCCGGCAAAAAAAGTGAATAAAAAACTGGCGGGCTCAGCCCTATTGCAGTATCCCGATTTAGTGCAGCAGATCGTGCGCGCTGTGGTCGATGCGGTAAAAGTACCTGTTACTTTAAAAATTCGCACCGGCTGGGATACCGACAACAGAAATGGCATTCAGATCGCCCGTATTGCGCAAGACAACGGCATACAGGCACTGGCTGTACACGGCAGGACTCGTACCTGCATGTACAAGGGTGAAGCGGAATATGACACCATCCGCACCATAAAACAAAGTGTGTCTATACCGGTTATTGCCAATGGCGATATTACCGGACCGGAAAAAGCGCGCCAGGTGCTGGATTACACCGGTGCCGACGCCATCATGATTGGTCGCGCGGCACAAGGTCGGCCTTGGATTTTCCGTGAAGTGGTGCACTACTTGGCCACTGGCGACAAACTGGCGCCACCCGCAATCGCGGAAGTGCGTCAGATAATGCTGGAACATGTGCAGGGTTTACACCAGCTTTATGGTGAGCATGCCGGTTACCGCATTGCCCGCAAACATGTGGGCTGGTATTTAGCCGAGCACGATACGCTCGGTGTGTTTCGTAGTGAATTCAATGGTATTGAGTGTGCTAAACAGCAGCTTGACGCCTTAAATGACTATTTTTATCAACTAGCAGCAACCTAACGTAAAAGAGAAAAGCAATGTTTAATTCGAACGTTACTTCGCCATTTATTACTAACGCCCACGTACAAACGCAGGAAAAGCCGCAAGCGCTAAGCAATGCAGCACAGAAAGCCGTAGCAAATTACCTGCAGCAATTAAACGGTCAGGACGTTGACGACTTATATGAACTGGTATTATCTGAATTAGAGCGTCCGTTACTGGAAGAGGTGATGAAATATACTCGCGGTAATCAAACCCGCGCAGCCAACCTGATGGGCATTAACCGTGGTACGCTGCGTAAAAAGCTAAAACAGTACGGCATGAGTTAACCAATGCGCGGGACCACCCCGCGCCATCAAGCACCTTCGGGTGCTTTTTTTATGAGAGTTTAAGCATTATGACACGAAGACCAATCCGCCGCGCACTGCTAAGTGTGTCTGACAAAACCGGTATTGTAGAATTTGCTCGCGCCTTGGCCGCGCAGCAGGTAGAAATTCTGTCTACCGGTGGTACTGCTAAATTACTTGCTGAGCAAGGTATTAAGGTTATTGAAGTTTCTGACTATACCGGACACCCAGAAATTATGGATGGCCGCGTAAAAACATTACACCCGAAAATACATGGCGGCATACTAGCCCGTCGTGGCATAGACGAAGCAGTAATGGCAGACAATAGCATTGGCCCAATTGACTTAGTGGTAGTGAACTTATACCCGTTTGCTAGCACTGTAGCTAAAGCGGGTTGCACCCTTGAAGATGCCATTGAAAATATCGATATTGGTGGTCCAACTATGGTACGTGCTGCTGCGAAAAACCATAAAGATGTCACCATTATTGTTAACGCTAAAGACTACAGTGCAGTTATCGCTGAAATGCAAGCAAACGGTGGTGCAACTAGCCACACTACTCGCTTTAGCTTAGCCATAAGTGCATTTGAGCACACCGCCCAGTACGACGGCATGATTGCTAACTACTTTGGCGCTATGTTGCCGGCGTACGATGCACCGACAGATCCGGCCAATAAGTTTCCTCGCACCTTTAACAGCCAGTTTATGAAAAAGCAGGACTTACGCTACGGTGAAAATAGCCACCAAAGCGCCGCTTTTTATGTCCAAGACAATGCAACTGAAGCCTCAGTGTCTACCGCTAAACAGTTACAAGGCAAAGCACTGTCATACAATAACATTGCCGATACCGACGCTGCGCTTGAGTGCGTAAAAGAATTTGCTGAACCTGCCTGTGTTATCGTTAAACACGCGAACCCTTGTGGTGTCGCCATTGGCGATTCTATATTAGCCGCGTATAACCGTGCCTACCAAACCGACCCTACCTCAGCGTTTGGTGGCATTATCGCCTTTAACCGCGAGCTAGACGAAACCACGGCGCAAGAGATTGTTAACCGGCAGTTTGTCGAAGTAATTATTGCCCCTAGCGCCACCGATGCTGCGGTAGCCGTGATTAGCACTAAGCCAAACGTACGCTTATTAGTGTGTGGCGAATTTAGTGCTGCCGCGCCAACGGTAGACATTAAGCAGGTTAACGGTGGCATCTTATTGCAAGACCGTGATCAAGCTAGCGTTACCGCTGCTGATTTAAAAGTTGTAACCAAGCGCCAACCCACCGAACAAGAGTTAACCGACTTACTGTTTTGCTGGAAAGTGGCTAAGTTTGTTAAGTCCAATGCCATTGTCTATGTAAAAGACAGCATGACTATTGGTGTTGGTGCTGGCCAGATGAGCCGCGTATACAGTGCTAAAATAGCCGGAATTAAAGCCGCAGACGAGCAGCTAGAGGTTAAAGGTTCAGTTATGGCCTCTGACGCCTTCTTTCCGTTTCGCGACGGTATCGACGCTGCTGCAGCTGCAGGCATTACTGCCGTTATTCAGCCCGGCGGTTCAATGCGCGACGCTGAAGTTGTTGCCGCAGCCGACGAGCACAATATGGCTATGGTATTTACTGGCATTCGTCATTTTCGCCATTAAGTTCATTGCGTTATTGCTAAAAGGCCGCATTGCGGCCTTTTTTCTGCCTTAGCACTTGAAACACACCAAACGCACCTCATAGTATTTATATAGTACTAACGCTAGCTATTCATAATGCTTATACCCACTAACACGGGTTAGAGCTTGAGTATCAGGCCAGCTTTGCTAGGCTTTAGCCTTAGCAGAAAAAGGAAATTAAATATGGCGCAATGGCTTAGCTGCACAGTTACAGATAATCATCACTGGCACGCCAATTTATTCAGCCTCAAAGTAAAGGCGCCGCACTTTGACTTTATTGCAGGTCAATTTGTGCGTTTAGCCCTAGATACCCCTAGCGGCAGAGTGCAGCGTGCTTATTCGCTGGTAAATAGCCCAGGCCAGAATGAGCTCGAGTTTTTAGTTAGCACCGTGGCAGACGGCAACCTATCCCCGCTGTTACAGCAGCTTAAAATGGGCGACAACATTGAGGTAAGCCAACCGGCTTCAGGCTTCTTCATTTTAGACGAAGTGCCAGACGGTAATAATTTATGGCTTATTTCTAGCGGCACCGGCATAGGCCCCTATTTATCGATGTTAGGCACCCATGGCATATGGCAGCGCTTTAAACATATAGTGTTAGTGCATACCGTGCGCACCGTCGCTGATTTAGCCTATCGCGAGTATATTCACAACTGTCAGCGACAATACCCAGGCCAGTTGTATTATCAACCAATAGTTACCCGTGAAGCGCATTCTGGAGCTTTAGATAAGCGCATACCTGAGCTAATACAAACTAATGAATTACAACATGCATGCGCTCAAACACTAGACGAGCAGTCACAGATTATGTTGTGTGGTAATCCGCAAATGATTACCGAAACCAGAACGCTATTGGAAACGATGGGGCTGAAGAAAAATTTACGCCGAGCACCTGGCAATATTACTGTTGAGCAATATTGGAAGTAGCGGAAGTAATGGAAGTAATGGAAGTAACGTAACGCTAGCGCTTAAACGGCGCTAGCTTCTGCTAGGTATCAGCATTATCGTACTCATCGTCAGATAACAATAAAACGCCGACAGTAATAATGCGTTGCCCTACCATATCGCGGACATATAATTGCATATCGGTAAAGTTAGCAACCGCATCAAGTTCTGGTGCCGATGTTAGAGTTTTCTTTAGCACTTGCTCTAAGCTATCATCATCGTCGGCCGCTAATTTAATACCATAAGAATGCTCTAAATCGGCAACCCTAGTACTGCCTTTAATTGTTAGCTCGCGTGCCGGTAACTCATTGCTTTCATCATCACCTATAGTGGCAGAAAATACGCAATCGACAAAGCTACGGGTGCCGGGTTTTAACACAATAAATAAATGATCATCTGCACACAACAGCGTTGAGCCTCTTGGTGCGATCACGGTATTGTTCCGAGTAATCATGGCCACTACCGTATTATCTGGGAGCGCCATTTGCGATAGTCTACGTCCTACCGCTCGCGATGTTGTTCCTAAGGTATATTCAACAATATCAGCGTCAACTTCACCTAAGGCGGTAATTTCTAAAGTGGCGGCAGGCGTAGCTGGCGGCGGTATGGTTAATTTTAGTTTTCTAGCCGCCCAAGGCAAAGTTGAGCCTTGTACCGTGGCTGAAATTAACACGACAAAAAATACTACGTTAAAAATCAGCGCCGCGCCGGGTAACTCATACAGTAGTGGAAATATCGCGAGAATAATTGGCACAGAACCGCGCAAACCAACCCAAGAGACTAAAGTGATCTCGCGACGGTTAAAGCCAAATAGTGCTAAGAACGGCACCACGGCCAAAGGCCGCGCAATAAAAATTAATACTAAGGCAATAATTAACCCTTCAAACCAGACATCTAATAAAGATGATGGGTTAATTAATAAACCTAGCACCACGAACATGGTTATTTGGCTTAACCAAGCCAAACCGTCGTGGAATAAAAAGGTACTACGCTGAAAGACAAACCGGCTGTTACCTATTACCACACCAGTAATAAAAATTGCTAAAAAGCCACTACCGCCAATATTAGCCGCAATACCAAACGACAATAAACCGCAAGCTGCAACCATTACCGGATATAAACCCGAAGCAACCAACTGAATTTTATTAATCATTTTAACCGATAGCCAACCCACCGCCAGACCTACGATGGCACCTAAACCCATTTGCGATAAAAACATTAGCAATAAGCCTGTACCAGGCTGCATATCGTGCATTAAAATTTCTAACATACCCACGGTCAAAAAAATCGCCATAGGGTCGTTAGACGCACTTTCTATTTCTAAGGTTGCTTTAAGCTTTTTATTTAAATTAATACCCGCATTGCGCAATAGTGCAAACACTGCCGCGGCATCCGTAGAGCCAACAATGGCACCCAGCAATAAGCCATTTAATAAGGGAATATCCAAAACGTAAGCTGCGGCAACTCCAGTTACTGCCGCGGTAATAAGCACGCCCAAAGTGGCTAAGGTTGCCGCGGGGCGCCAAACTTTTTTAATGGCTCGTAAGGGTGTTTGTAAACCACCATCAAATAATATCATGGCTAAGGCTAAGGTACCCAACGCATGTGCCGCACCAGCATTGTCAAAAACAATACCGCCGGGGCCATCTTCACCGGCTAGCATACCCACCAATAAAAACAGCACTAACACCGGCAAGCCTAACCGAGCGGATAACTTACTCGACATGATGCCAAATAAGATCAGTACCGCCGCCAACAATATAATATGGTCAATCACAAACATTCAGGGTTCTCATTCTTAGCTAAGACTAGCCGATTTTTGTTAGAGATAGGAATAATATAGCAGGTATATATGGGCTTACTACTTGAATTTCAAGTTAATTATGAGAGCCAGTTTAGCAGTTAAAATATCCCGGCCAGTGATCTGAGTAAACCGTTATGCAAAGGTAGCTCAGCGTCTTTCCACTCTAAGTTAGCTTTATTAGCAAAACTGACGACTTTAATCTGGTACTTACGCATGTCAGTATCACGCTGCCATAACTGAGTAAAAGCGCCGCTGCTGCCTTGTAATAACCGGTGTTCAGTATACTCTTTTACTTTTTGTTCTGAATCTGGCGATATACGTTCGGCTATTTGCACATCAGTAAGCATGGTGTAGTACTTGTCTTTAACTAACTGATTACCTATATATTCCGCTCCAGCAAAAGCCGCTAGTACCACCAAGGCTCGGGCAATATCTTTACCATCTAAATTTGTACCGACCGAGGTATCAACAAATACGGCTGCACCTTGGTTGTAGCGGTTATCACTTTGCTGCGAGGTTTCGCGCGGTGGTGGTGCCATGCCCGGCTGCAACAACGCGTGAGTCTCTTCTGGGGTCATACCATACTCGGCTGCCAATACGATGTCAGGGCGCTCTTTTAGTACAGTGCGTACATTTACTTGCAGCCAATATTGCGCGCTAAGCGGTGAATCAACAATCAAATAACCACGCTGCAACATAAAGCCACGTACGTCGTCAGCTAACGGTAAGGTATATTCGGCGGTGGTATTTTTAATATCGAGATAAATAGTACGCTGTTCTGGCTCAACCGGGTCTAAGTATACCGTTTGGCTCATACGTGTTTGCACGTCTAACCGACGCTTGGCAACTGACGTATGCACTGCGGTGCAGGCGGTTAATACCTGCACCAGTAACAATAAAAAAACCACGCGCATTTTAGAATAATCCAGCCAATGCCCGTACCATGCCCTGTGTTAATTCAGGCTCAGCGTCCGGCCATTTTAAATTACTTTGATTGGCAAAACTAACAACCCGACTTTGATATTTACGCATGTCCGTAGTGCGGTTATAGCTTGAGGTCGTGCTGCCACTATCGCCTTGAATTAACTGGTGTTCAGATTTTTCTCTTACCGCACCATCAAAACGTTCCATAATTTGAATATCGGTAATCACGCTGTAATACACATCTTCTACCATGGCATCAACCACCGTGCCAACAACTGCACCGCCTACAACCGCGCCCACCATAGCACCGCCCGATGCACCACCAGTAGCTCGGTGAATGGCATAACCACTGACAGCGCCAGCAGCAATACCTGGGCCGGCTGCTAATGCTGAATTAGTGTCGCGTGCATTGCTACGACCAACTTGTAAAATGTTCGCTTGTAACCAGTAATGCGCTTGTTTTGGGCTATCAATAACGCGATAACCGCGAGCTTGTAAACTTTGAATCACTTGCTGCTTTAAATCAAATTCTGGTTTATCTGAGGTATTACGTATATCAACAAAAATACTACGTTGTTCCGGTTCTACTGGGTCGAGAAATATTGAGCTACTCATTTTGGTTTGTACATCTAAATTCCGCTTAGCCACCGCCGTATGTAAGGCGCCACAACCGGCTAGGCTTAATGTCGTCATGACTACCGCAGACATTAATAGGGTTTTCATTATTGCTCCTTAACTGAGATAGTATTTTAATTTCTAATAAAAATTTTGTTATCTTTAGCGATTATAGCTGAATCGTATCTGAATATTTGTGCAGAAACTATACGTACGAGCATAATGCATACGCTGAGGTTTGCACTGACTCAATTAACGCAGTGAAATATATAGTGCTATACGTTTTACCTTTACATTTTGCGCTTAGCCGTTACAATATGCGCCGCTGTTTTGAACGAAATTTATACTGCTCTTTTTAAAATAAGGTAATTGCTATGCATCCGATGTTAAACATCGCGGTTCGCGCT
Organism: Rheinheimera sp. D18; assembly: GCF_004345025.1. Taxonomy (GTDB): domain Bacteria; phylum Pseudomonadota; class Gammaproteobacteria; order Enterobacterales; family Alteromonadaceae; genus Alishewanella; species Alishewanella metallidurans. The sequence goes on from NZ_CP037745.1 coordinate 2,697,869, forward strand.
GCTCGTAGCGCGGGTAACGTGATCGCTCGTGCCTGTGGCCAGCTTGATATGGTTCAAAAATTCCAAAAAGGTACGAATGACTTTGTTACCAACGTGGATAAAGAAGCTGAACAAGCTATTGTTCAGGTGTTACAAAAGTCTTTTCCTACCCACGGTATTGTTGGAGAAGAGCATGGCGATTACGGTAACAACGACAGTGAGTTCCAATGGATCATTGACCCATTGGACGGCACCGCAAACTTTATTAAAGGCATTCCGCATTTCGCGGTGTCTATCGCACTAAAACACCAAGGTAAATTAGACCAAGCAGTGATCTTTGATCCTCTGCGTGGTGAGCTATTTACTGCATCACGTGGTCGTGGCGCACAGCTAAACGGTACACGTATTCGTGTAAACAACCTAGCTGACATGAGCGGCACGATAATAGCCACAGGTTTTCCGTTTAAAAACAAAACCCATTTACCGGCTCATAGCGCAATGCTAGCTAGCTTATTAGCTGAAGCTGCTGATGTGCGTCGTACGGGTTCAGCCGCATTAGATTTAGCCTATGTCGCTGCAGGCCGTTTTGATGGCTTCTTTGAAATTGGTTTAAAACCTTGGGATATCGCTGCTGGCGAGTTAATTGTGCGTGAAGCCGGTGGTTTAGTTTGCGACTTTGTTGGTGGTAATAACCAATTACGTAGTGGCAACATTGTAGCCGCACCACCAAAAGTGTTAGCGGCTATGTTAAAAGGTATTCGGCCACATTTGACCGAAACGCTATCGCGCTAATTGCTCATCTATATCCGATATAACACAGCTATAACCTAACTATAGCTGTGTTAGCTTGTACCCTTTCTGTTGTAATAGTTGCAGCAAATTATTTTCTCCCGCTAAATGTAGTGCACCCACCAATACCAATTCCACTTCGGGTGTAGCCAGCATTTTTTCTATTTGTGGCAACCAACTTTTATTACGCTGCACTAACAAGATATCGTAAAACTGCTGGCCTTGTGGCGTATCAGTGAACGCCATAGCTAACTTACTTAGTGAGGCAATGTTACCGGCACGCCACGCACTAATGATCTCGGTTAGCTGCGCTTCGAGCTCAGATAGTTGCTCTAAGTTTTGCTGCACAAATACGTTTTCATTAGTATCAGAAATATTCAGTAGCATGCTTAATTGCTGCTCTACGGTTTCTAAAAACAGTAATGGCTTGGCATCAGCGATTGCCCGTTGTAAAAAATGACTGTCAACACCTTCGCCGGCCATACCGGCTTTTTGCAACGCTACTTGCATTAATGTCAGCATAACAAAATCTGGTTTAAAGCTATTTAACGGTGCAAGATCAACGCCTTGGCTTTTAGCAAACTGTGCAAGTTGTTGATAGGTTGCAGCCGACAGCACATTATTTAAACTGCGACCATCTTGATAACGTGCATGCTGCATCAGTAATTGCATACCCTCTGCGGTTTCTAACTCTCGTATATCCGTTTCAAACGCCAAAACCGCTGCAGCTTGATAGGCAGTAGCAAATTCATCTGGCAGTGGAAATTGCTCTGGCGGTAATAAGTGCACCGTACCGGCAATGTATAAATGCTGTTCGCCGTTAGTTAGCTGCCACACCGAGGTTTCGGCTTGCGCCGATGCAACACAAAATACTGTCGAAGCTACACCAAGCCATTGTTTAAACCTTAACATGCACGCTCCTTATTGTTGTGCGGTTGGTACATCCAGCGGTAATTTACGTTCACACCATTCACGATAGCCGCCAATTAGACTATACACATTGCTATAACCCATTTGTTGTAATGTGTGCGCTGACAGTGCGGAGCGATAACCGCCACCACAATACAGCACTATTTTCTGCTTTGTATCGGCAACGGTTTGTTCAATATCACGCTCAATAATGCCTTTACCTAAGTGCATAGCTTCGGGTAAATGTCCGTTAGCCCATTCGTGATCTTCGCGAATATCTAATAATACATAAGGCTGATTATGCTCGAGTAACTCGGAAATACTAATTTCTTTAATCTGCGCCCTAGCCTGTTCAACCAAGGCAACAAAGCCTGCTGCATGTTGTTTGCTCATTGCTGTATCCTTATGCGTTTGAATTACGCCATAAAAAATGCCAGTATCGAACTGGCATTTTTAGCATCTTTAGCGACAAATTACATTAACGCGTCAGTATTTTCGCCTTCTTTCTCTACCGGCGGCGGTGGCAGCATATCTTCACGGCTAATGCCTAAAGTTTCTGCAATTGCGCTGGCAACATAAATAGACGAGTAAGTACCAATAACGATACCAAACAGCAATGCGGTAGCAAAACCGTGAATTAACGCGCCGCCCATATAAAACAGTACCACTAACACTAGCACCGTTGTTAACGAGGTAATAACAGTACGGTTTAACGTAGAGGTAATAGCATCATTAATCGTCTCTGATACCGAGGTATCGCGAAGCTTACGGAAGCTTTCACGAATACGGTCAAATACCACTATAGTGTCGTTTATCGAGTAGCCTATTAACGCCAATATTGCTGCTAACACCGTTAGATCAAATTCAAGCTGCAGTATAGAAAACAGCCCCATGGTTATGATTACGTCATGGAACAGTGATAACACTGCACCGATAGACAAACGCCACTCAAAGCGCATGCTCACGTAAAGCAAAATACCTATTAGCGCCACTAACATGGCTAGGCCGCCATCTTGTTTTAGCTCTTCACCAACACTTGGCCCAACAAACTCGATACGACGCATAGTTACCGCATCAGCTTGCATTGAGTTCAGCGCTTTAATAACGCTGTCACCCAATGTTGATTGATCAACATCTGTGCGCAGCGGTATGCGAATAAGCACGTCACGGCTGGTGCCAAATAACTGCACTACCGCATCGCCATAGCCGACATCAGTTAAGGTTTGGCGCACTGCCGGTAAGTCTGCAGGTTTAGCGAAGCCAACCTCAATAACCGTACCGCCAGTAAAATCTAAACCCCAGTTAATGCCCTTAGTAGCAATAGACACAAACGAACCTAAAACTAGAATGGCCGACAGTATTATTGCTACCCATTTATAACGCATAAAATTGAGTGGCTGAGTAAAATTAAACACTTGCATGCCGTACTCCTTATATTGGCAGTGACTGCACGCGGCGGCCACCCCAGAATAAATTAACCAATAAGCGAGTACCCACAACGGCGGTAAATATCGACGTTAAAATACCTATTGCCAGTGTTACGGCAAAGCCTTTAATTGGGCCAGTGCCAACGCCAAACAAAATAAGCGCAACTAATAAGGTGGTGATATTTGAGTCAGCAATAGTAGCAAAGGCACGGTCATAACCATGATGAATAGCTTGTTGCACGGAACGGCCTTCGGTCATTTCTTCACGAATACGCTCAAATATTAGTACGTTAGCATCCACGGCCATACCTACGGTTAGTACAATACCAGCCATACCCGGTAAGGTCAGTGTTGCACCTGGGATCATGGACATAACACCAACAATTAGCACTAAGTTAGCGACCAAGGCGATGTTGGCAATCATACCGAAGGCTTTATAGTAAATAACCATAAAGATCAGTACGGCAACCATACCCCATTGAATAGCTTTAACACCCAGCTCGATATTTTCTTTACCCAAGCTTGGGCCAATGGTGCGCTCTTCAATAATCTGAATAGGTGCGATAAGTGCACCAGCACGCAGTAAGGTTGCTAAGTTTTGCGCTTCACCGGGTGAACTAATACCGGTAATACGGAAATCACGACCTAAACGCGCTTGAATAGTCGCGTCGTTAATCACTTCCTGCTGTTTAATCAGCACCGGCGTACCATCGGCAGCGATTTCGGTACCAGGTTTATATTCAATAAACACCGATGCCATGCGCCGGCCTATTGCATCTTTGGTTGCCGTAGATAATAAACTACCGCCTTTAGCGTCCAGTTTAATGCTCACTTGCGGCCGACTGTATTCATCATACGCAGAGCTTGCGCCGGTAATATGTTCGCCGGTTAGCATAACGCGTTTTTCTAACAACACCGGGCGTCCATCACGGGTATAGTAAAGTTCTGCACCTGGTGGCACACGGCCGTCTAACGCTGCGCCTATATCACCGTCTTCATCTACTAAACGAAACTCTAACGATGCCGTAGCGCCCAATATTTCTTTGGCTTGCGCGGTATCTTGCACACCTGGCAGCTGCACTACAATGCGGTCAGAACCTTGGCGCTGCACTAATGGCTCAGCAACACCAATTTCATTTACCCGATTACGAATAATAGTAATATTTTGCTCAAGTGCATATTCACGAATTTCTTTTAGACGAATCTCACTAATAGTGACAAATACAGTAAGCTCATCGTTGCCCGGTGCAAACACTAATTCGCGGTCACGCTTTTTCAGGGCAGCTTCAGCCAATGCCACGTCTTCCACATTACGTAAGGTTAACTGCACCTGTCCTCGGTCTAAATCAACCTTGGTACTGCGATAGCGAATTTTTTCGGCTTGTAAATCTAGCCGAAATGTTTGCGCCATATCATTTAGGTTTTTGTCTAATGCCGCTTTCATATCAACGGCCATTAAAAAGTGCACACCGCCGCGTAAGTCTAAGCCTAATTTCATTGGCGAGGCGCCAATGCTGTTTAGCCAATCTGGCGTAGCAGGCGCAAGATTTAATGCATTAATGTAGCCGCTACCTAGCAACTGAGTGGCAATTTCACGGGCTTGCAGCTGTTCTTCTGTGCTGTTAAAGCGGGCTAATACTTGGCCATTCTCTAACTCGACAGATTTTGCAGCAATACCAGCAGCGGCAAACGCTTGCTCTAATTCAGAGCGCACATCTTCGGCAACTGTGCCACCACGGGTAGCGCTAATATTTAGCGCGGGATCTTCTGGGTATAAGTTTGGTAATGCATACACGAATGCTAGCAATAATATGCCAACAACTAAAAAGTAGCGCCAAACGGGGTTTTGATTTAACACCTGTTTATCCTTAAAATCTGGCTTACAGTGACTTCAGTGTACCCTTTGGTAACACCGCGCTGATGGCAGCTTTTTGCACCGTGACTTCAGTGCTATCGTTTAACGCAACAACAACATAATCTTTGTCTTCAGAAATTTTACTAATACGGCCAACTAAACCACCCTGCGTTAAAACCTCGTCACCCTTACCCAGTGCCGACATTAAATTGCGGTGGTCTTTAACACGCTTAGCTTGCGGGCGGTAAATTAAAAAGTAAAAAATCAAACCGAAAGCCGCTAACATAATAATTAGATCAAAGCCGCCACCTGCCGCCGGTGCTGCCGGAGTCGCCTGCGCGTATGCATTACTAATAAATAAGCTCATAAATGTTCCCTTAATTGTGATTAATATTGTTATTTTTGCTATCTACAGCGTCAAGTGCCGGTATCGGCAAGCCACGCTTAGTATAAAACTGTTCAACAAACTGCACCAAAGTACCAGCGGCTATAGCGCTGCGCAATCCTTGCATTAGTTTCTGATAATGATGCAAGTTATGCATGGTATTTAAACGTGCACCTTGTATTTCATTACAACGATCGAGATGGTGCAAGTAAGCTCGAGAGTAATTTTTACAGGTGTAACAATCACACTCGGCATCTAAAGGCCCAATGTCATCTTTGTATTTCGCGTTGCGAATTTTTATCACGCCATCGCTAACAAATAAATGCCCATTGCGCGCATTACGGGTTGGCATTACACAGTCAAACATATCGATACCACGGCGCACCGCTTCAACGATATCTTCCGGCTTACCCACGCCCATTAAATAACGTGGTTTATGCGTAGGCATTTTATCAGTGGTATGGTTCAGAATATTAATCATGTCCGCTTTTGGCTCGCCTACTGATAAGCCGCCAATGGCATAACCGTCAAAGCCAATCTCTTCTAAACCATTTAATGATACATCACGCAGGTTTGGGTACATACCGCCTTGAATTATACCAAATAGCGCAGCTGGGTTATCACCATGTGCATCTTTACTGCGTTTGGCCCAACGTAATGACAATTCCATCGATTTTTTTGCTTGCTGTTCGGTAGCAGGATACGGCGTGCATTCGTCAAAAATCATCACAATGTCAGAGCCCAGATCGCGCTGCACTTCCATTGAGCGTTCCGGCGTTAACATAATGCGCTCGCCATTAAGCGGTGAACGAAACTTAACACCTTCTTCCGTAATTTTACGCAGTTCACCCAAGCTAAATACCTGAAAACCACCCGAGTCAGTTAAAATAGGTTTTTGCCAGTGCATGAAATTATGCAAGTCACCGTGTTTTTTTATAATTTCGGTGCCGGGACGCAACATTAAGTGAAAGGTATTGCCTAAACAAATTTGTGCACCAGTAGCATCTAGCTCTTCCGGTGTCATGCCTTTTACCGTGCCGTACGTGCCTACAGGCATGAATGCTGGCGTTTCTACTACACCACGTTCAAAGATCAGTCTGCCGCGGCGGGCTTTGCCATCGGTGGTATCTAATTCAAATTTCATCGTTATCCTTTTATGCCAGAAAAACAGTCCGGCTTTTTTGCGTCGCGATTATAACAGCTAAACTGCCAGAAACTAAACTGAACTCGTTAACCTTACTTAGCCAACTGCAGATTGCCACCACGTTAGTGATAAGCGCGTCGACTTATTAGCTAATAAACATGGCATCGCCATACGAATAAAAGCGGTACTGCTCAGCAATCGCGGTTTTATAGGCCTGCATCACATATTCACGGCGGCTAAACGCCGATACCAACATAATTAACGTTGATTCTGGCAAATGAAAATTGGTGACTAAAGCATCAACCACTTTAAAGCGGTAGCCGGGATAAATAAAAATTTGTGTATCGCCATTATAGGCCACAAGGGTGCCATTACCCTGCTGTACGGCAGACTCTAGTGAGCGTACCGATGTGGTACCTACCGCTATCACTCGATTACCACGCGCTTTACAGGCAGCTACTGCATCTACTACTTGCTGCGACACCTCAATATATTCGGCATGCATCTTATGCTCTAGCACGTTATCTACCCGCACCGGTTGAAACGTACCCGCGCCAACATGTAGCGTAACATAAGCAAACTCAACGCCTTTTGCGCTGAGTTTATCTAGCAACGGCTGGTCAAAATGCAACCCCGCTGTTGGCGCAGCAACCGCGCCAGGCTTTGCGTTATACACCGTTTGGTAACGCGCTTTATCTTCGTCGTTGTCTGGTCGGTCAATGTACGGTGGCAATGGCATATGCCCTAAGCGTTCAAGCATAGTGAGCACGGGTTCGTCACTTAGCACTTCTAATTCAAATAATTCTTCGTGCCGTTGGTTCATCCGTACTTCGGCTGAATTTTCTAACAATAATATGGCGCCAGCTTTAGGCGCTTTACTGGCGCGAACATGGGCTAAAAACCGCTTGTTATCTAACATGCGCTCTACTAGCACTTCAACTTTGCCGCCGGATAATTTTTGGCCAAATAAACGTGCAGGAATAACTTTAGTATTATTAAAGACTAACAGATCACCCGCTTGCAGTTGATCGGCAAGATCTTTAAAAATATGATGTTGCAGCTCGCCATTGTGTTTATTCATCACCAGTAAGCGGCTAGATGAACGCTCCGCTTTGGGAAAACGGGCAATAAGCTGCTCTGGCAGCTCGAATGAGAAGTCTTTAACGTGCATTTTAATTCCTTGGCTTTACCGACCAGAGGGCGCGGCTATAAAAAAACAGCCGTATTTTAGCAGAAGCTTAGGCGGATTGGCATTTGTTCAATAACACTTCGGTAATTAAATCAGCCATAATGCGATAACTCCGCGCCTTGCTTGACGTAGGTCGCCAAGCAACACCAATATCACGATACGCATTACCTGCACCCGGTTGTTGCGCAATTAATTCAGTACCGTCAAGTACACCGCTATTAATCGCCATTTGCGGCATAAAAGTAACGCCTAGCTTGTTATTTACCATCTGGATCAGCGTATGTAGGCTAGTAGCAAAAAACGGGTTTACCTTACGGCTATCCTCCAACTCACAAGCTTTAACAGCATGATTAGTTAAACAATGTTCGCGCTCTAATAAAAATATACTTTCATCAGGCCATTGATTAATGTCATTGCTAAAACCACGGTCTAGCCAGTCTTGATGCAATACTAGCTTAAATCCGTCTTGCGCTAACACTTCTGCATGAAAGGTACCGGTTTCATAAGGCAACGCCAGTAATACCATATCTAGTCTACCTTCGCCCAGTGCATGCAACGAGTTGTCTGAGGTGTCTTCACGCAGTAGCAATTGTAAATCGGGGTAACGCTCGCGACATAACGCCATTACTTCGCTTAACACAAAAGGCGCGATAGTAGGTATACAACCCAAACGAAACGGTCCGGCCATCGGCTTACCTTGGCTTTTGGCAAAGTCGGTTAACTCTTCGCACTGCTCAATAATATAACGCGCCTGGCGCACAATATCCTCGCCTAGCGGCGTAAAAATAAAAGATTTGTGATCACGCTCTAACAGCTGCACCGCCATAGTTTCTTCTAAATTGGCAATAGCAGCGCTAAGTGTAGATTGGCCGATATAACAGGCGTCTGCTGCTCGACCAAAGTGTTGATATTCGTGCAACGCCAGCAAATACTGCAATTGTTTAATACTTGGCAAACGCTTCATTATTAATTCCGATTAAAAAAATACTTTATAATTGATATAAGTGTTTAAACTTTACGCCTGATAGCTCCAAGCTGCAACCGTATTAGCTGTTATCGTTTTATTAACGCCAATAAAAAAGCCCTCTACGTTGAGGGCTTTTGCATATTTAGCGAAATTACACGCTAAATATGGCTCTTAAAATAAAGAAAAATACGATGGCTAACCCCGCGCCAACTGGCAGGGTAATAATCCAAGAGATAAAGATATTGCGCACCACGCCTAAATTGAGGGCTGCAATACCGCGAGCTAAACCCACTCCTAATACTGCACCGACCAAGGTTTGCGTAGTTGAGATAGGTAAACCCGTACCTGAAGCAATAACTACTGTAGATGCTGCAGATAACTCAGCGGCAAAACCACGGCTTGGCGTTAAATGTGTTATCGCCGTACCTACGGTTTTAATGACTCGTGCACCTAGCGTTGCCAAACCCAGCACAATACCGACTGCGCCTAACGGTAAGATCCACCATGCTAAACTAGCGGTACTAGAAATTTCGCCACCAGAGCTAACTACACTTACTACTGCAGCTAAAGGGCCGATAGCATTAGCAACGTCATTTGAACCGTGCGCAAATGCCATACAACAGGCGGTAGTAATCATTAACACGCCAAAAATACGTTCAACATTACTAAACTGGGTTTTTCTATCTGCTGCAGGGTCAAACTTCAAGCGCGAAATAACCACTTTACCTATTATTCCTACCACTGCGGCTATCGCTAACGCAATAACATAGCCATTCATAGTGCTTAGATGCAAGCCAACATGCTTTAAGCCTTTTTGTACTGTCACTAACGACATAACAAAGGCAGCAAAACCCATATAAAACGGCACATATTTTTTCGCATTCGCTAACGGGTTATCGGTATCAAAAATAAGTCGCTGCGCACTCATAAAAAACATGTACGCCAGCACACCCGCCAGTAATGGCGTGATGATCCAGCTACCAACTATGCCGCCTACTTTGCCCCAATGTACGGCGTCTACGCCAACACCTACTGCCGCAAAACCGATAATAGCACCGACAATAGAATGGGTAGTTGATACCGGCCAACCAAAGTAAGACGCGGCAATTAACCAAGTCGCAGCAGCCAATAATGAGGCAATCATGCCATAAGCCATTAACTCTGGTGCATCGACAAAGAATGCGGCGTCGGTAATACCGCCACGAATAGTTGAAGTAACAGAACCGCCAGCTAAATATGCACCAGCAAACTCAAAAATGGCAGCTATAACAATAGCTTGTTTAATTGTTAGTGCTTTAGAACCAACTGAAGTACCCATGGCATTGGCAACGTCATTGGCACCAACGCCATAAGCCATAAAGAAACCAAACACCGCGGCAATAATCACCAGGATTAAACCGTATGATTGTATAATATCCATCAGAAAAACCTTTTAAAATTAACGAGCTAACATAATTTCGAGACGAGAACCCACTTTAAGTGCAACATCAGCTAAGTCGCCAACCCATTCCAAAGTACGATATAAAAACATCACATCTATTGGATTAAGTTCTTGCTCTGTCACACGCAAATCTCTACGCAACTTAATTTGCATTGCGTCGGTATCAGCTTCAATTCTATCTAATCGCTCAACCATCTTGATAACCAGGTCAACTTCACGACCACGAAAACCGGTTTGTAGCAATTCTTCTAACTCGTTAATCACTTCACATGCCAGCGTAGTAGCATCGATACAACGCTGTAAATATAACTTAAAGCCTTCTTGTAAACTGACAGGGATTAGTAGCTCTCGGCCAAGTACCCTACCTGATATATCCTTCGTTTTGTTCGCAATTTTATCTTGCTGCGACACCAATTCTAAAATATCGGTTCGCTCAACCGGCAGAAACAGACCACGTGGTAAATTCACTCGAATTTCCCGCTTTAATATGTCGGCTTCCTTTTCCAACATTACGATTTTTTTGCGTACATCCGCCGCGAGCTGCCAATCTTGCTGATACACAGCATCAAAGAAAGGTAACAGCAATTCACTTGCCTCATGCACCTTGCGAATATGTTCTTCTATCGGCTTAATAGGTGACTTGGCAAACATGGATAAAAAAGTACTAGCTGGCATAGCCTGGCCTCGTAAGTTAATTTTGACTGTCGTCGGCGCGCATTGTAACGACATTCAAAGCGCAATAAAAATGGAAAATGAATGCAGTATGAAAATGTTCTAAGTCTAGGCCAATTTAAGGCATAGCCTAAACCAGTAAAACACAATAAAAATCAAATGCGTATTTCTTGCTCAAGCTGCTCTGCGCTGCTATGGCGCACCACTTTGCCCTTAACGAAAAAAATAATATATTCCGCCAAATTTTTGCAGCGATCACCAATACGCTCTATTGAGCGCGCCGACCAGAGTACATTCATAACTTTAGGAATGGAGTGTGGTTCCTCTGCCATATAGGTCATTAACTGACGGGTGATAACTTCATATTCACGGTCAATTTTTTTGTCTTCCTTGTGCACTAATAACGCGGTTTCAACATCCATTCGCGCAAACGCGTCTAGTACATCATGCAACATTTGGCCGACATGACGACCTAAATTATCGAGATTAAGCAATAACTCTTGTTGTTCGCTATTAAAGGACTCTAATGCCGCCCGCGCAATACGACGCGTTTCATCGCCAATACGTTCCAAATCAGTAATGGCTTTCATTATGGCAAGCACTAAGCGTAAATCACTGGCAGCAGGTTGACGCTTAACAATAATACTGGTGCATTCTTTATCAATTTGCAGCTGCCAATCGTTTACCTTTAAGTCGGTATCGATAACCGCTTTTGCTAACTGGGCATCGGCGTTAATAATCGCCTTTAATGCATTGTTTAACTGCTGCTCTAGTAAGCCACCCATTGCCATCACATGACTGCGTATTTCGGCGATCTCTTCATTAAAAGAGCTAGAAATATGTTTATTTAAGCTTAGCTTATCCACTGTGCTCTCCAGTAAAGCGATTGAGCCTTATCGCCCAACAATTTTTACCGGCGTAGTATAGGCAAAAATAGCATGCTGATACCATATCAGGCAGCAACATAACTAAAATGTCATATGCGGCAACCTTAATTGCTGCAACTATTCATACAGAAATTATGGCTAAGCCAATAAATTTGCCTATATTATTGGTGATACATTTGAAAATTTTAAGTCTACGGCTACACTCTGAGCGAATTAAACTTTAGCTACATTGCGGTTACGCGCTGACGCTGTAATATTTCTTCACGTATGATAGGACAATATCGAATGAAGCAGTTAGTACTGACATTAATTGGTAAAGATAAAGCAGGGTTAGTCGAGAAGCTGGCCACGGTTGTTAGCACACATAATGGCAACTGGATGGCGAGCAACTTAAGCCATTTAGCGGGTTATTTTGCAGGTATTTTACAAGTTGAAGTTGCTGAACAAGACTTACCGGCGTTAACTGCTGCGTTAGAACAAATTAGCGAGCTAGATATTAAAATTCAGCAAGGTGTTGCCAGTACCTTACGTACAGAGCAGCAACTGCAATTTGTTATTACTGGTAACGACCGCCCCGGCATAGTGCGAGAATTGTCGTCAGTGCTTAAACACAAAGGCAGCAACATTATTCACTTTGAGAGCAGCAAGCAAAGTGCACCAAACTGGGGCGTACCACTATTTAATGCTATTGCCACCGTTGAGTTATCTGCTGGTATTAGCCGCGACGAAGTGGTGAGAGCGCTCGAGGCTATTGCTACCGACATCGTAGTTGATATTGAAACCGAAGCCTAAATTCATGCCGCAGCCGAGGTTTGGCTGCCTTTATCTTGTTGCATAAACTTACCATTGCTTAACCCAGTCGTAGTTAGGGAGCTGGACCATGGAATACACCGATGCCGTCAGCGAGAGTGAGTATCCTACTTATTCGCGTGAATTAAGCTGGCTGGCTTTTAATGACCGAGTACTGCAAGAAGCGGCCGACGAGCGCAACCCACCGATAGAGCGCCTACGCTTTTTAGGTATTTACTCAAACAATATGGATGAGTTTTTTCGCGTTAGAGTAGCCGATGTAAAGCGCCGTATCTTGCTAAAAAAATACCAAAATACTGAGCAAGAAGATGCCGAAGCATTAATGCAGGCGATTCAACAACAAGTATTAAAACTTGGTGCGCGTTTTAATGCTATTTATCTTGATATTCAGCTAGAGCTGCGCAAGCACAATATAGAATTAATTGACCACCATAAGTTAACTGATTTGCAATCATTATGGGTACGCCGATATTTTCGCGACGAAGTGTTAAAGCATATATCACCGATGATTTTATCTGGTGACGAATTCAGTTTACCCAAAGCGCTAGAAGATAACGCTACCTATTTAATGGTCGAAATGACCGGCGCTAGTAAGCCAGAATACGCCATAGTGCAAGTGCCAACTAATGAGCTGTCACGATTTATTGAGTTACCGCTGCAACTGAATACGCGAAAAAAGAACGGTAATTATCGGCGGCAAATTTTGCTACTAGACGACGTTATCGTGCACTGTATTGCCGATTTGTTTTCTGGCTTTTTTGAGTTTGACGCCATCGAAGCTTACTCATTAAAACTCACCCGCGATGCCGATTACAATATTAGCGACACACTAGATCAGAGCCTGATTGATAAAATGTCTAAAGGCATTCGTCAGCGTTTAAAATCAGACCCTGTGCGGCTGGTATACGACAATGCGATGCCTGAGCAAATGCTAAAAGTTTTAAGTAAACAGCTTGGCACTAGCAGTAGCGCTGAGTCATTAATTCCTGGCAGCCGCTATCGCAATTTTAAAGATTTTATCGGCTTTCCCAACATTGGCCATCAAAGCTTAGCCTTTCCAATACAGCCAGCATTAAAAAGCCCGGAATTTGAGCAGCATGCCACCAGCTTCGACGCCATTAAAGCCGGCGATATTTTACTTTATTACCCGTATCACAGCTTTGGTTACTTTACAGAATGGGTACGCCAGGCTTCATTTGACCCCAAAGTTAGCCAAATTAAACTCACCATGTACCGAGTGGCCAAGCAGTCGCGCGTTATTAACTCATTAATTGATGCTGCGCGTAATGGTAAAAAAGTAACGGTAGTAGTAGAGCTAACTGCCCGTTTTGATGAAGAAAACAACATCAACTGGGCACGTAAAATGACTGAAGCCGGTATTCAAGTGGTATTTGGCTTAACGACATTAAAAGTGCATTCTAAGTTGTGCCTAATTAGCCGTATAGAACGCGGTAAAACCATTAGCTATGGCCACATTAGTACCGGTAACTTTAATGAGAAAACCGCCCGTATTTATACCGACATCAGCCTATTTACCTGTCATTCAGAAATTACCGCTGAAATTGATCAAGTTTTTGAGTTTGTTGAATACAGTTACCGTCAATATGAGTTTAAGCACCTTATTGTGTCGCCCACGTGGAGTCGGTCACGCTTAATTCAGCTGATCCAGCGTGAAATAGATTTTGCTAACAGTGGCGATAAGGCTGAGATTTTTCTCAAACTAAACAATCTTGCTGATCCAGAAATTGTCGAACTACTGTACCGCGCAAGCCAAGCAGGAGTAAAAATTCGTATTATTGTTCGCGGTATGTGTGCACTGGTTCCCGGCATTAGCGGTATTAGCCAAAATATAAAAATTATTTCTGTGCTCGATCGCTTTTTAGAACATGCCCGGGTTTATGTGTTCCATAATGGCGGCGACACTAATGTTTACTTATCATCAGCCGACTGGATGACTCGAAACATAGACCAGCGAGTTGAAGTTGGCGTACCCATTTATGATCCGCGCCTTAAACAGCAAGTATTAGATACGTTAGACATTCAATGGCACGATAACGTAAAGGCGCGTATTATTGACGCCCAACAAAGCAATGGCTACGTGAAGCGCGGCAACAAGCGTAGCATACGTTCACAACAAGAAATTTATGATTATTTTGCCCGCATAACCTGGCAAAACAGCGACCAAAGCCATTAATGAATGACATTACTGCTAACGTAACACGCCCAGAAAACCAAGCCTATATGGCCGCGGTTGATTTGGGTTCAAACTCTTTTCATATGGTTATTGCTCGCGTGGTCGATGGCGACATTCAGCCATTACATCGTGAAAAGCAAAAACTTCAACTAGCACAAGGTTTAAACGACCAGTTTGTGCTAAGTGAAGAGGCCATTGACCGCGGTTTATCCGTCCTAGCGCAATTTGCTGATACCTTAAAGCCCTTTGCGCCACAATCGGTGCGGGTTATTGCTACCTACACCTTACGCCGAGCAAAAAATGCCGCAACGTTTTTACGCCGTGCTAAATCGGTATTTCCGTTTCCAATAGAAATTATTTCTGGCCAAGAAGAAGCGCGCTTTATATACAGTGGTGTGGCTAATTTTGAATATTTTAGCGGTCACCGCTTAGTAATCGATATCGGTGGCGGCAGCACTGAACTCGCCCTTGGGGTGGGTTTGCAACCGTTAAAACTAGGCAGCAGAAACATGGGCTGTATTAGCTATGGTTTGCAGCACTTTGCCCAAGGTCGTATTAGTGAAAAACGCTTTGCCCGTGCAATTTTACAGGCCGAACAAGAGCTAGAACCTATTGTCACTAGCTTTAGAGCGTTAGGCTGGCAACAAGTAGTGGGCACCTCGGGTACGGTCAAAATTATTCGCGATATTATTGTTGGTTTAGGCTTAAGTAACAACGCTCTAGAATTGTCGCATCTGTTGGCGCTTAAAGCCCTATTATTAGCGTACAACAATAGCGCGCAATTAAATTTACCCGGCCTAACAGATGATAGAAAACCACTGATTTGCTCGGGTTTAGCCATACTAATTGCCGCATTTAATCTATTGCAAATCGACCAGCTAACCTATATCGACGCGGCACTGCGCGAAGGTGTGTTATATGAAATGAGCGATCGTTTGCAACATGTGGATATTCGTGAGCATACCGTTACTAGCTTGCAGCGCCGTTACGACGTCGATATGGCTCAAGCCAAGCGCGTTCGTAATACCGCATTAGTGCTATTTCAGCAGGTACGCCAGTTATGGCAGCTAAATGACGAAGATGCCACATTATTAGGCTGGGCCGCAACCTTATATGAAGTTGGTCTGCACATTAATTCATCAGGTGTACAAAAACATTCAGCCTACATTTTAGAAAATGCCAACCTACCCGGCTTTAACCAAGAAGAACAACTGCTTATCTCCACCTTAGTACGTTTCCATCGGCATAAAATCCGCTTAGATGACATGCCTACTTTTAGCCTGTATCAGCTATCACAGGCGGTATATTTAACGGTACTACTGCGTTTGGCCGTTTTGTTAAACCAAAAACGACGCGATGATATACTGCCACAACTAACCGTTAGTGCAAAAGTACAGCAGCTACAGCTACATTTAAGCCCAGACTGGCTGGCACAACAACGCTTGCTTGCCGCCGATTTAGTCGCAGAGCAAAAAGTATTAAAGAAAATTGGTTTTACGCTTGATTGCTTCAACTTAACCACAGTAAAAGCCAGCTAGATATCAAACAATATCATTGCTTGGCTTTTTCACTATTAGCGCTTAAGGTAGAAACAGACTAAAAACTTGGAGCGGTTATGCGTTTATCATTGTTAAGTTTGGCATTATTACCACTGCTGCTTTCTGCACCCGCAATGGCCGATAGCTCAGTTGACAGTAAAACTAAACTGAGTAAACACATTGAGCAGGTTATGCCTAAAGTGATTAGCTGGCGGCGTGATCTACACCAACACCCTGAATTATCTAACCGTGAAGTGCGAACTGCCGCAAAAGTAGCTGCACACCTAGAATCGCTAGGCTTAGAGGTTCGCACCGGCATTGCTCATACCGGTGTAGTTGGCATTCTTAAAGGCGGTAAAGCCGGCCCTGTGGTTGCGCTACGTGCTGATATGGATGCGTTACCAGTAGCCGAACAAACAGGCTTACCCTTTGCGTCAACAGTAATGGCTGAATTTAACGGCCAACAAACCGGTGTAATGCACGCTTGTGGCCATGATGCGCACGTTGCGATGTTAATGGGTGTGGCTGAAGTACTAAGCAAACAAAAGGCCGATATTAGCGGCACTATTATGTTTGTGTTTCAACCAGCGGAAGAAGGCCCGCCAAACGGCGAAGACGGCGGCGCTAAAATGATGCTCGCTGAAGGCCTATTTGCTAACCCTTCGCCGTCGGCTATCTTCGGCCTTCACGTTTGGCCTGGCAACCCTGGGCAAATACAGGTAAAAACCGAAGGTATTATGGCGGCGGCTGACAGCTTTCAAATTACGGTAAAAGGTAAACAAGTACATGGCTCATCGCCATGGCTGGGTATTGACCCTATCAACGTTACTGGCCAGCTAATTAATGCGATTAATCTTATTCCGGCACGGCAAATTGATGTGACCAAAGCGCCAGCCGTAGTGTCTTTTGGTCAGGTACATGGTGGTATTCGTTGGAATATTATTCCTGATGACGTAAAGCTAGAAGGTACTATTCGCACCTTTGACAGCGCTATGCGTGAAGACTTAATTGCTCGCATGACCACCACCAGTGAACACATTGCCAAAGCCAGCGGCGCCATAGCAGAACTGCATGTGCACAACTTTGCTGCCGTTACTTGGAATGACCCAGCGCTTACCGATTGGGCTATGCCCAGCTTAAAATGGGCGGCTGGTGATAAAGGTGTTGCCGGCGTTAAACCTATTACTGGTGCCGAAGACTTCTCGTTTTATCAACAAAAAATTCCTGGGGTGTTTTTCTTTTTAGGTATCTCGCCAGAAGGCAAAACTAACAGCGAGGTTGCCCCTAACCACTCGCCGATGTTTGACGTAAATGAAGATGCACTAATTAACGGCGTGCGCGCATTAAGTTCGCTAGCGCTAGATTATTTAGACCAAGCGCCAACGCTTAAGCCGCAATAATGATGCCAGTACCAGAGCGCTGCCACTGGGCAGATTTAAGCAAACCCGATTACGTGGCCTACCACGACACCGAGTGGGGTGTGCCGGTGTATGACGATAATAAACTGTTTGAGTTTTTAGTGCTTGAAGCCGCTCAGGCTGGGCTTAGCTGGTATACCGTATTAAAAAAGCGTGACAACTACCGCACTGCCTTTGCTAACTTCGACCCGGTAAAGGTGGCGGCATTTGACGAAGCTAAGGTCAGTGAGCTACTGCTAAACCCAGGTATTATTCGTAATCGGCTAAAAATTGCTGCAGCTATTAATAACGCGTCACGGTTTATTGAAGTGCAGCAAGAGTTTGGTAGCTTTAGCCAATATCAATGGCGCTTTGTTAATGGTTCACCGCAAGTGAATAACATTGCCAGCGCTGCCGACATTCGTGCTACCAGCCCAGAATCTGATGCTTTTAGTAAAGACTTAAAAAAACGCGGCTTTACCTTTATTGGTTCAACCATTATGTATGCCTACATGCAGGCCTGCGGCATGGTAAATGACCATCATAATCAGTGCTTTTGTAAACATGGGGTAAGCACAATATAAGTCAGCTTAAAGCACTAGCTCTGGCGGTAGCGTAAAGGAAAAACAGCTGCCTTTGCCGGGCTCACTATTAATGACCAACTTGCTATTATGCCACGACAACACATGCTTCACTATAGCCAAGCCAAGACCGCTGCCACCGGTATTGCGAGCGCGCGCTTCATCTACTCGGTAAAAACGTTCTGTTAAACGCTTTACATGCTGCAGTGCTATACCCGGCCCATTATCCGTTATCGTAAACACGGCACCATTAGGCTGTCGCTGCCAGCTAAGCTGAATAATGCCGTTACTAGGCGTGTATTTAATGGCGTTGGTGAGCAAATTAGAAAATACACTACGTAGCTCTTCACTAACGCCGGTTACTTTAAGCTTGCTATCAACAGCAAAGCTGATTTGATGCTGTTTATCATGGTTCAGCGCCTGCGCTTCTTGCTCTAAGGTCGCAAGCAAGCTTGGTACATCGACTTCATTATCAAACGGTACTTTAGTAGCAGCTTCTATTCGCGATAGCGTGAGTAATTGCTGCACTAACAGCTCCATACGTTTGGTCTGATCTAGCATTACGTTATGCGCTTTTTTCCACATCGCTTTATCGGGTAAATGCTCATCATCCATAACTTCAAGATAACCTTGCAGCACAGTAAGCGGTGTACGCAATTCGTGCGATACGTTGGCAACAAAGTCTTTACGAACTTGCTCAAGCTGCTTTAAGTGCGAGATATCGCGGACGATCAACAAGTATTGTTCAATATCGTAGGGCACCAGATGAAGCTCAAGTGTTCGCTGCGCGCTCACCGGTGATGGCAGCTCAATCGGCTGGGTAAAGTTTGTTGCCGCTAAGTATTGCTGAAAATCAGGATGGCGAATAAGGTTATCTAACCGAATGCCTTCATCCGACGGCCAATGTAGGCCAATTAAGGTTTGTGCTAACTGGTTACTCCAAACAATAGTCCAGTCATCACGCAGTACTACTACGGCTTCTGGCAATGCTTCTACACCATCGCGAAAGCGCCGTACCATATTTCTAAGTTCACGGCGCTTACGCCGATCTTTGCGCTGCTGGTAATATATACCTTCAAATAAATGTGCCCAAATGCCGTCAGCCATCGGCGGTGATAGCTTACGATCTTGCCACAGCCATTTATCCATAAGAAACAAGTGATGATAGTGCCATAGCAGTAAGGCGATGGTGAAAATAAGTAGCGCCAGCACTAAGCTGTTAGAAATAAAGCCGACCAAGGCCATAAAGCAATATAAAAGAACGAGCTTGGTATACACCTTATTTTTTGACAGTAGCTGACGCATAACGGCAGTAATTAACCTTACTTAGCGGAGAAACGGTAACCAGCACCACGCACGGTTTGCACTAATCTATCATGCCCGGCTACAGAAATCGCCATACGTAAACGTCGAATATGCACATCCACCGTGCGATCTTCCACATACACATTGGTGCCCCACACGTGATCAAGCAACTGTTCGCGGCTGTATACTCGCTCGGGATGGGTCATAAAAAAATGCAGTAGGCGAAACTCGGTAGGGCCAATATCCAGGGTGTGCTCTTGTGCCGTTACCCGATGCGATACAGGGTCAAGTTTTAAACCTTGCACGTCCAACACTTCGTCTAGGCTAGTGGGTGCTACGCGACGGATAACGGCTTTAATGCGCGCCATTAATTCTTTAGGTGAAAATGGTTTAGTCACATAATCATCAGCGCCCACTTCTAAGCCACGCACCTTGTCTTCTTCTTCGCCTCGAGCAGTAATCATAATAATCGGGATATTACGCATTAGCTCATGCTGCTTCATTTTTTTGGCTATCTGAATACCACTGCCGCCGGGTAACATCCAGTCTAGTAATACTAAATCAGGATAAGGTTCTACTAGCGCATTAAGTGCCGAGTTATAGTCTTCAGCCGTTGTCGCTTGGTAACCGTGTTGCTCCAAAACAAAACACAGCATATCGCGTATTGGCGCTTCGTCTTCTACTACTAAAATTTTTCTTGTCATTAAACCCACC
Organism: Rheinheimera sp. D18; assembly: GCF_004345025.1. Taxonomy (GTDB): domain Bacteria; phylum Pseudomonadota; class Gammaproteobacteria; order Enterobacterales; family Alteromonadaceae; genus Alishewanella; species Alishewanella metallidurans. Next base: position 2,718,052 of record NZ_CP037745.1, read on the forward strand.
ACACTCGATTTATTGTCGGGCTTTTTAGCCGCGCGGCGCTAATTATTACTTAACAATTATTTGCTTAACCTAGTATTACCGCAGTTTATGACACTTTTATGAAAACCAAAGAATAATCTTTAACTACAGCCTGTTTTGATGCTTTGCGTGGCGTTATTACCCTTTTGTGACAACGACTTTATTGTAATAAAACCGTCATTTTTCTGTTGTAGGGTGCATACGACTTATTTGCAGCACCTAAAAAACCAAATGGAGAGATGGCAATGGCTTTATGCAAACTATTAAAACTAAGCGCACTAGCATCCGCAATAGCACTGGCTGGCTGTGGTGGTGACCTAGTGGTAAATGCTGGAAATGGCGGCAGTAATACTGGCGGCACCACACCACCAGCCACTGGCCCCTGCCCTAGCTTTGCTAGCGAAGATAAAAGCTTAGCCAGCATAAATAAAACCGTGTGTGGTATTTCCGGCACTATTACTAACGATATCCGCCTAACCGCAAATATTATTTGGTCGTTAAGCGGTAAGGTAACTGTAGGTAACGATAACGCCAACAGCACTACGCTAACGATTGAACCAGGTGTTACGCTGTTTGGTAAAAGCGGTGCTGACTACTTAGTAGTGGCGCGCGGCTCAAAAATTCAAGCGGTGGGCACCGCTGCAGCGCCCATCATCATGACGTCTATAAATGACATGCTGGGCTTGTCTAATAACGATTCTGCAGCAGAATGGGGCGGCTTGGTGTTGTTAGGTAAGGCGCCAACCAACAAATGTAACCAAGCTGATTTAGCAAATTGCCAAGTAGAAGCCGAAGGCGAAGCTGGCCCTTACGGTGGCGCTGATGCCGACGACAGCAGCGGCGCATTAAAATACCTGCAAGTACGCTATGCCGGTTACGAAGTTATTCCTGACAACGAATTAAACGGTATTACCTTTGCAGGTGTCGGCCGAGGCACTCGCGTTGAATATATTCAAGTACACAACAACCTTGATGACGGTGTTGAGTTTTTTGGCGGCACCGTTGACGCCAAATACGTGGTGCTAACCGGTAATCGCGACGACTCGTTAGACTGGGCCGATGGCTGGTCTGGCCGTATGCAGCATGTACTGGTGCGCCACAACCCCAATAATTCTAAAGCTAACCGTGGTATTGAAGCGGACAACCAATCAGGTAACTTTACTGCACAACCGCTATCCAAACCGCGCATTGCCAACATGACCATTATTGGCAACAACTTTGATGGTGAAGACGACTCTGAAGGCATTTTATTGCGTGCTGGCACCGCAGCTGAGTTGTACAACATCATAGTGACCGGTCCTGAAGGTATGGGTGAATGCTTTGAAATAAATAGCGATGAGTCGATAACCAATGCCAACAACGGCGAAATTGTGTTTCGAAACTCCATTATTGATTGCACCGAACCCTTTAAAAATAGCGTTGATAGCAATGGCAACGTTACGTTAGACACCGGCGCTTGGTTTCGCGCACAACCGGGCAACCTAGTTGGCAGTGCCTTGTTAGCCGGTTTTATACCCGCAGCTAACTCACCCGCCTTAACTAATGGCTATAACGTGGCTAACTATGTTGATAACTGGTTTGACAACGTAACGCATATTGGTGCCTTTGATGGCAAAACCAATTGGACCCAGGGTTGGACCATAGGTTTAACCGACTAAGTAAAACACACACTGCCGGTTTAATACTGGCAGTGTTTTTTATGCCGTCGCGTTACTCAACTAAACAGCGACAACCTTAAACCAATAGGAAAAGTTTAAATGAGCAGTATGCCAAAGTTTACTTTTAGCCGTATTGGGCGCGGTGTAGTTTTAGCCCTACACACCGCCGCTGCTGCCGTGTCGCTAAATGCGGCAGCTCAAGACCCAGCCGAGCCATTAACACCAGATAGCGCAAGTGTTGAACGTATTTCAGTATCGGGCCGCTTGCTAAGTTCAGCGGCAGCCGCAGCAGCCGAACGCCGTGAGCTGCCTTATGTAGCAGAGCTATTGGGTGCCGAACAAATTAGCCGAGCCGGCGATAGCAATGCCGCTACAGCTCTGCGCCGAGTAACCGGCCTTACACTAGTAAAAGATAAATTTATTTATGTGCGCGGCTTAGGCGAGCGTTATTCTAGTACGCTATTAAATGGCGCTATGGTGCCAAGCCCTGATCCAACCCGTAATGTTATTCCGCTAGATATGTTCCCCGCCGGCATTATTGAAAGCCTAGTCGTGCAAAAGGCCTATTCGCCAGAATTACCTGCCGCCTTTGGTGGTGGTAACGTTAATATTCGCACCACGTCAATTCCGCTACAACGCAGCTTTAATGTTGCCTTAGGCACCGGGTACAACAGCCTAAACAATGAACGTGGCGTTAGCTATGCCGGTGGCAGTAACGATTGGCAAGGTAAAGATAACGGCGTACGCGCTATACCAGCCGAACTTGCCATCGCGCAGCAGCAATATGGTGTGCTAACACCGATTAATATTGCCGAAAACCTTGGTGGGGTTAATGCTGATAATTTAGCGCAGGCAGAAAATACGTTACGCCATTTAGGTACGGCTTTTAACCGCAATATCGATATCAATGCTACCAGCATAAAACCGGATGTTGACGGCAGTATCTCGTTCGGTGACCGTTTTGCTCTAACCTCAGATAGCGTATTTGGCGTAATGACCGGTCTAAGTTACGACCGTTCAACACATAATATTCAAGAGCAAGAGCGTTACTACTCAGTATCGGGCAAAAACTTAACACCGCTAAACCGTTATGACGATATTAGCGGTACTGAGCATCAGGTTAAGTTATCTGGCATGCTAAGTTTTGGCCTAGATTTAGGTGTTAATCATCACCTTGAAACGGCAACAATCTATCTGCGTGATACCAAAGACGAAGTTAAAATTAAACGTGGCGACAGTATTGAAACCATTAACGAGAATAACCGTTCGAACACCGATACCAATATTAACTATGAACAGCGAACACTGCTAAGTAATCAAATCAGCGGCAAGCACAATTTTACGCCACTAAACGATTTAGCCCTTAACTGGCAATACACCAAAGCTAAAGTGCGCCGCTATGCTCCGGGCCAAATTGAATACCGTTACCTAAACGAAAGCCAAGCTGATGGTTCAGTATTTTCATTTTTGCGCCGTAACCAAAACGCCGTAAATTATAGTTTCAGTGATATGCAAGACAACACTGAAAACCTAAGTTGGGATACTAAACTGCCACTAACACTGGGTAAGGTTGAAATGATGTTAAGCACTGGCTATGCGCATTTCGAACGCAGCCGTAACGCCCAAACCGACCGCTTTAACTTTGATACGGTAGGCTTTAACCTTAACCAACTATCAGGCCGTTTTTTTGAGATTTTTTCTGATGACAATATTTTAAACCCGAGTAATGGCTTTAAAATCTCAAATGTGACCACGCAAGCTGACGACTATTTAGCCGCACAAATGATCGATGCCGGCTACCTAGCACTAGAGCTTAACTACAATTACACAGTTCGCCTAAATTTAGGTGTGCGCTATGAAGACTTTAAACAAATTTCTATCCCGCTAACTGCCAATAACAGCATCAGTGGCTCAATTACTGACTCAATATTGCAAGCCGATGACTTTTACCCCGCACTAGCGTTAACCTGGTTTGTTAATGATGATTTACAAGCCCGCTTAGGTTACAGCCAAACCACAGTAAGGCCAGATTTACGTGAAGTAACACCCGTATTGTATATCGACCCACTTACCGACTTTAACGTTACTGGCTTTGCTAACTTGCAAAGTACCGATATCAACAGCCTAGATGCGCGCTTAGAATGGTATGCAGATAGCAGCAACTATAGCTTAGGCGTATTTTACAAAGCGTTAAAAAACCCAATAGAAGCAATTGAATTATCAGCGTCAGACGGCAACTTACTCATGTCATTTCGTAATGCACAAAGCGGAAAGCTGTATGGTATTGAAGCCGACTTTTTACAACCGTTAGGTTTTTTTAGTGACAGCATTGGCCAGTTTGCAGATAATTTTTTTGTAGCGGGCAATATTACCGTTAGCAATTCCGCCATTACTATTCAACGCTTTCCGGGCGCTAACCTTACCAACCTAACACGTAGTTTAAATGGTCATTCTAAGTATATCGCTAACCTGCAGTTGGGTTTTGACTCCGATAATAACCAGCATAACGCTACCCTAACCTATAACGTGTTTGGTAAACGCATTGCCTTTGCCGGTGTAAATGAAAAGGGTGACGCCTTTGAGCAACCCTTTCACTCGCTAGATCTGACTTATAGTTATGCACCAAGCGACAGCATGACGGTAAAATTAGGCTTAAAAAACTTATTAGATAACGACGTAGAAATTTTGCAGCAAAATGAAATTTTGCAAAAACGTATTGAGGGCCAAAGCTACAGTTTAAGCTTTGCCTATAAATACTAATCGCCAACATAAAAAACGCCGGTATATAACCGGCGTTTTTTACTAATCAGCTTAAAACTTATGCTCTAACCCTAGGGCAACATAGTTTTTGTCTACCGCGTTATAAAAATCAAAACTAGAATACCACGCAAAGGCTTTGGTATTTTTACCTAACTTATAATCGGCGCCAACGCTAAAGCCCTTATCATCTTCCAGAGCTTGATACTGGGCCTTTAATTCAAACTTTTCTAGTGGATACGCCACGCTGAATAAATAGCCGTCTTGTTCTAGGCCACTAATTACCGCTTCTTGTGTTTGGTACATAGCACCAAGTTTAAACTCGGCTACTTTAACTTGCGCACTGGCGCGCACGGTATCAAAGCCCGCTACCTTTGAGTCATAAGCTAAACCAAAATACACATTGCTGCTTTTTAAGCTCTCATCACCATAGAGTAAGGCCGCAGATATACCGTCGTCAGCATCCGCTGAACCTTCAGCAATATAACTAAACTGGGCGTAAAAACCGGAAAATGATGGCGTAAAATAACTAATAGAATTTGTTAGCCGGTTTTCGCCTTGCCATAAGGTTTGTACGTCCGCTTCGTAGTTATTAAACTGATCAATTTTACCCTGTGATAACTTTAGCGCTGTGTCGTGACGACCTAAACGAATTTCACCGAAACTGCCGGCTAAACCTAAATATTGATCACGGGCTTTAATATTCTTATCACTAGCTCCGTTGGTTGTCTCTACGCCGAATTCTAACTGATACACTACTTTTAAGCCGTCTTCGAGTGCATATTCGCCTTTAACACCAAAGTTTGACGAGTTGCTTTTCAATTCAGTAAAACGTCCGTCGCCTTCATCGCTAGATTGCGCAGAGATGTTAATTTTACCGTACACTTCCAATTCTTTGGCTTGTAAAGATAAAGAACTGGCCAACATCATAGCTAATACTATTGTCGTTTTTTTCATATGTGCACCTAAGTTAATGCAGAATAAATCTGCCATTAGTCTAACCGACTTGGCGATTTTTTGTATTTTACGCTTATAGAAAATAACATAAAAAAAGAGGCCATAGCCTCTTTAATATTGTATTTACTTACTTTTAGCTACCCTTCATCTACCACTTGTTGCAACTCGGTATCACTTAAGTGAGCAACATTACGGCTGGTGCGCAAAAATATAGTGTGCTCACAAATATTTCGCGCATGATCACCAACCCGCTCTAACGCTTTAGCAACCTGCATAATTTGTAAGCTGGTGGTAATTTGTTCGGCATTTTGACGCATATCCTGCAAACACTGCTGGGTAATGCCGGCATAATCCGCATCAATGGCACTATCTGCTCGCAGTACTGTTAATGCTTCACTGACATCAACACGTTCAAATGCCACTAAGGCACGGCTTAGCATCTGTAACACCTTTGTGCCCATTAGCGTTAACTGCCCTAGCTGTGCCGGCTGTGGACGATTACTATCAGGCTCTTTTAGCAGTACTTTAGCAATTCGCTTAGCTAAGTCGCCAATGCGTTCAATATCATTAACCGCTTTTAGCACTGATAGCACTAAACGCAGGTCACTCGCTGCTGGCTGGCGCCTAGCTAAAATAAGTAAACAATGCTCACTTATCTCTACTTCAAAAGTATTTACCTTGCGGTCAAACGCTTTTACTTGCTGCGCTAAGGTTAAATTAGCGGTGGTAAACGCTGCCATAGCATCGGTTAGCTGCTGTTGTGCTAGTGTAGCCATTTGCAATAAGCAGACTACGGCTTGGTGTAATTCTGCATCATAAGCCTGCGAATAATGGCTGCCGAGCTTACTGTTTGGCATAACATTCGTCTCCTAAAATTGTGATAGCGCTGGCCATAACATTTAACCGTAACGTCCAGTAATATAGTCCTCTGTGCGTTTTAACTTTGGGTTAGTAAAAAGATCATTGGTGTTACCCAATTCAATTAAATTACCCAAATGAAAAAATGCTGTACGATCAGATATTCTCGCAGCCTGCTGCATATTGTGTGTCACCATCACAATAGTGAAATTTTGCTTTAGCTCATCAATAAGCTCTTCAATAATCAAGGTAGCGATAGGGTCAAGCGCTGAACACGGCTCGTCCATTAGAATAACTTCTGGGCTTACCGCGATGGTTCTGGCAATACATAAACGTTGCTGCTGGCCACCAGACAAACCGGTGCCGGGTTGGTCTAAACGATCTTTTACTTCATTCCATAACCCCGCACGGCGTAGGCTCGACTCAACAATGTCGTCTAAATCGGCTTTGCGCGCCGCTAAACCATGCAATTTCGGGCCATAGGCAATATTTTCATAAATGGACTTAGGAAAGGGGTTCGGCTTTTGAAACACCATGCCCACCTGTGCGCGCAACTGCACGACGTCTAGCTCCGGCTGATGAATATCCTGATTATCAAGCAAAATGCTGCCTGTAACTCGACAGTGCTCAATGGTATCGTTCATCCGGTTCATACAGCGTAAAAATGTTGATTTACCGCAGCCTGAAGGGCCTATAAACGCGATAACTTCATTTTGGTATACGTCCATACTGATGCCATGCAGCGCCTGATTATTGCCATAGAACACCGCTACATCTTTTGCGCTAATTTTTATCGGGGCTGAGTTAGTCATGCGTTTATCCGTTACCTTAAAATCGAAAATTCTTTTGTTACCGCAGCTGCTTCGCTCGCTTACCAGTGCCGCTGATATTTTCTCCGCAGCCATATCGCTACGCCATTTAAACTTAGCATCATCATTAGCAATACAATAATAGCGGCAGAGGTACGGGCTTCAAAAAAGTTACGCAACTCATTACCCTGCCATAAATAAATTTGTACTGGTAAAGCACTGGCCTGCTCCAAGGGTGACGCCGGTACTGATGCGACAAAGGACTTCATGCCGATAAGCAATAGCGGTGCCGTTTCACCCAAGGCTTGAGCGACACCTAAAATGGCACCGGTTAAAATACCCGGTATGGCTAGCGGCAACACATGGTGAAAAATAGACTGCATTTTTGAAGCACCAAGCCCCAGTGCTGCCTGACGAATAGATGGCGGTATTGCCTTTAACGTTGAGCGGGTCGCAATAATAACGGTTGGTAACGTCATTAACGACAACACTAAACCACCAACAATAGGTGCCGACATGGGTAAATTAAACCAGCCAATTAGCACCGACGCTCCGAGTAAACCAAACACAATAGAAGGCACTGCTGCCAAGTTATTAATATTTACTTCAACTAAGTCAGTCAGTTTATTGCGTGGTGCAAACTCTTCTAAATAAATGGCCGCGCCAACTGCCATTGGCACGGCTAAAAAGATCACCACCAACATCATATAAAAAGAGCCCATAAAGGCACCAGCCAAACCGGCTGATGCTAGCGAACTACGTGAATCTGCATTCATAAATAGGGCTAGGCTAAAACGATTTTTGATCACCCCATTTGCCGCTAATGCATCTACCCAGTCGCGCATGTTGGCACTAAGTTGCTGTTGCTCGTCGGGTAAACTGCGGTCAATATTACCTTTTAACCAAACATCAATATTGGCGTCGGTTAACAGGTTTAAACGGCGGGTTTGGCCAATAATACTCGGCTCAGCTACAACCATATCTCGCAAAGCAAAGCGCTCACCCGATGTTACCAAGCGTGCGAGGTCGCGTTTATGTTTGGTGCCATCTGGCACCAATTTTTGCAAGCTATCGGTTATTAAGCGATTAAAGTTAATAAAACCGACTTCCGTTTGCCAGGCCAGAAAACGCTGTTGATAATCAGCGGTCAATTCATCAGCGCGACGCTCTGGCTTAGCTGAAATAGCAATAATTTGTGGGTCAAAATAAATATCTAAAGTAATAGCAGACTGCCAAAATGCGGGTAACCCTTTAGAAAATATATTGGCAAATAAAATAGCCACTAACGCCAAGCTAATAAGCACCGCGCTATAACCCAAGCGGCGAAACCAAGTTTCTTTACGCTGACGGTGGCGCAATGAAGCAATCACCTTTTGCTGCACTAAGCTTAACGTTGCAGTATGCGGTATAGATTTATCGGTAATTATCTTCATAGCTTACTCGTATTGCTCACGGTATTTACGCACTATCACCAGTGCCATAACGTTTAATAGCAAGGTAATAACAAATAGGGTTAAGCCTAGGGCAAATGCGACTAGCGATTGCGGGCTGGAAAAGTCGTTATCACCGGTTAGCTGGTTCACTATAGTTACCGTAACCGTAGACACCGCTTCAAACGGGTTAGCAGTAAGCGCTGGGCTATTACCGGCTGCGAGTACCACAATCATAGTTTCACCAATAGCGCGACTGGCGGCTAGTAATACCGCGCCAACAATACCGGGCAAGGCAGCAGGTAATACTACTTTTAAAATAGTTTCTGATTTTGTTGCGCCAAGGCCTAAAGAGCCATCACGCATGGCTTTGGGTACCTGAGTAAGAATGTCGTCTGACAACGATGAAATAAACGGAATAATCATAATACCCATCACTACGCCGGCCGTTAACGCTGAGGTAGCGTTAATATTAAGGCCAAGCGCTGCACCTAAATCACGTAAAAAGGGGCCAACACTAACCAAGGCAAAAAAGCCATAAACAATAGTAGGAATGCCAGCGAGAACTTCAATTAATGGCTTCGCGATATTACGAAAACGCAATGATGCATATTCTGCCAAATAGACGGCTACCATCAGTCCCAGAGGTATCGCGACCAGCATGGCAATACCGGCAATTAGTGTGGTGCCCGCCAACAGGGGCAATAAGCCAAAACTGCCTTGCTGCTGGGTGCCGACTGTTGAAAATCGAGGGTTCCAACTGGTGCCGAAGAAAAACTCAGTAGGCGGAATATAACTAAAAAACTTTAGCGTTTCGCCCACCATTGATAACACGATGCCAATGGTCGTTAACACCGCAACGGCAGAGCACAGGATCAGCAAGACTTTAACTACGCGCTCTATTTGCTGCCGTGCTTTTAGTTTGGGTGTAATGCTATACAAGCTAACTAGCATACCAATAGCCACAATAACGGCCATTAGCGCACTAAGAACAATAGTGCTGTTGGCCTTAAGCTGCCGCAGGTGAACTGCTGCTGCGCGCTCCCAAGGCTCCGCATCAGCAACTACACCAAAGTTGCCGGCTAAATTACTAATGCGCTGTAGCATTACACGAAGCTCGTCCGCTTTTAAGCTAGTTACATCTATAGGTACTGCCGATAACAGCATGCTATTAATCACTGTTGGCGCTAACAACAACCACAGCAGTAAAATAATAAATGCTGGCAGTGCCGCCCATAACGCAACCAACATACCGTAATGATGTGAGCGAGAATGCATGGGCACATTAAGCTGCGACTTAGCAACGTTTCGGCTGCGAACCAGACCAAATTGGTAACCTAGCGCCATAACTAGCAATAGCACTAAAATTAACGAAAGGTTACTCATGGTTGCTCCATAAAAGTCGTTTTTTAGATAAGGTATTCTGGTGCGTAGTGTAAGTCAGTTATATTTCAGTTTTATGACAATAGCCGTAAGCAAAAAAGAGCTATATAACATAGCTCTTTTTTAACCGCACATCTGAGCTTACTAGAGTGACGCTTTAAGCTTAATATTCTGCTGCGTTTGCTCACGTTCAGCATTAGCAAGAGGTATTAAACCGGCACTTTCTAGCACACTGCCAAAGCCAGACATAGTGTCACTAATATGAAATAACGCATATTCTTGTAAGCCTGGCACTACACCGATATGAGCGCCTTTAATGTATATATACAGCGGGCGCGATACCGGATATTCACCAGCAATAATGGTATCTAAATTTGGCTCAACACCGGACATGGTGGCTACTTTAATGCGGTCGCGGTTAGCTTCATAAAAACTTAAACCAAATACGCCCAAGGTTTCTTTTTGCGCGGTTAAGCGCGCTAACGCTTCAGTGTAATCTCCAGCAATTTCAACTACTCGACCATCATTACGGGTGGCAGTGCAAATAGCTTTAGCTTCGCTTTGTTCTAGCGTATTAATTTCGGCCAAACTTTCACAGCCGGGGATCACCACTTTTTCTTCATACACTTCTCGCGTACCGTGATTAGAGCCCGGAATAGCCAGGAGTATGTCCTGATCTGGCAGGTTTTTATCAATTTGATTCCAGCGCGTATAGGGGTTTACTACTAGCTTTCCGGCCTGTGGCACCTTAGCCGCCTGCGCTAAAAATATATGCTGTGGCTCTAATTTAAACACTGCAGCATCGGTGCGCGACGCAAACACAATGCCATCGTAACCAATTTTTATTTCAATAATTTGTTTTACCCCATTAGCTTTGCAGGCTTCAACCTCATTGGGCCGAATTTTTCGCGAAGAATTGGCCACATCAATAGTGTTCTCACCGACGCCTTGGCAAAACTGACGTAAGCCACCTGACGAGCCACCTGAACCAACCACCGGCGTGCGAAACTGCGCAAAGTTATTACCAAACTCCTCGGCGACAATTGACGAAAAGGGCAGTACTGTAGAGGAACCGGCAATTTGAATGGTATCGCGACTTTTTGCCTCAGCCATCGCTGATAGCGCTAAAGCGGTTACAGAAATTAGCAACATAGTCGCTTTTTTATTCGGCTTCATATCTTTTCCTTGGCTGTCCAATGTAAATACAGCACTAGTTTGCTGCATATTTATTACAGTAGTATGACAACGAGGGGGGATTGTTCGATGAGCACTAATACCTTGCAGTTAAGCTGATAGCACAAATAAAAAAGCCCAGCTTATTGCTGGGCTTTTTGGTATTTACATAAAACTTAGTTAGCAGTTACTTCAACCAAAGTTGAAGCTTGCTTAACGCCGTTAGCATCTTTAAAAGAAACCACACCCAAATAAGGGAATGCGCTTGCAGTCAGGTTATTTGTCATCACAGCAACAATGTTTGGCCTACCAGCAATAGCACGCGTACTTGCCGACAGTTTTGTCGTCGTTTCTTGTGCGTCAACTACCCAAACTGGCATAGTATAGTTAGCTTTGGCTTGGCCCTTTAAATCATAACCATGCACAAAGGCTAAGTAGAAATCACCTGCAGCATCATTAGCTGCTGGCTGCGGATTAAGCACGGTAACTACCTCATTACCACCCGTATTCAGTGAAGTACCAACCCTAGTACATGAATAAGCAATACAGCGATAAACATGTAAGTCTAAATCGGCACCAGCTACATCAGATAAACCGTCGTATAAACTAAAACGTGCAACACTAGTACCCGCAGGCACCAGGAAAGCATGGAAACCTAAGCCTGCTTCATTAAAGGTAAAAGCTCCATCCGCATCTTGCGAAACCACACCGCTAGAACCAAATGGTGCACTAACACCGCTAACTTCGGCACTGGTTACACCGCTAAAGTTCATTTGTACGTCAAAGGCAACGCGGCCAGCTTTAGCTTTTACGAGACCTTTAACCACTTCAGGCGCAACAATTAACTTAGGTGATTCAACCTTTATCGCAATTGGGCTGCGAACAGTATGCACACCATCAGACCACGTAATTGCACCAAACGCCCACTTGCCAATTACGGCATTAGCTTTTGGCGTAAACTTGATACCGTAACCAACGGTTGCACCAGCAGCTACTGCCATGGTGTTGCCACCTTCGGTAGTAAGTACCTGAACATCAACACCAGCTGGAGCTTGAACGGTCGCAGTATAAACTGATGCGGCACCACTCACGTCAGTAACTACACGAGTTAAGGTTTGCGCCGCTGTTAACTCTGCAATAGCTATAGAAGGTAAGTTCAGCTGACTAGGATCAGTATCATAGTTTGCTGCCTCAAATTGCGCACAAGTATAACCACTCGCACTTTGCACAAAACTAGATTTACCTACACCACATAAGAAAGCGAAGTAATCTAAGCTAGTAATATCATAAGTTAAACCTGGATCAGTCGCTTTGTTTGGTACCGCATGACCTGCACCAAAATCAAACGGGTCCGCTGGGGTTGTGCCATTTTCTTTTTTCACATTTTGACGGGCAGTGGTCATTAACGCTGATTTAATCATCGCAGGAGACCAATTTGGATGCGCCTCTTTAACTAACGCTGCCATACCTGCAATATGCGGGCTAGACATAGACGTACCTTGCAGATAAATAAAGCTAACACCTGCTGGGCCAGACATGGGTTGTGATGAACCACCGGCTAAAATCTTAACACCCGGCGCTGTAATATCAGGCTTGATAACATCATAAGTTGCAATGTTAGGACCACGTGACGAGAAGCCAGCCATTAGGTTGCCTACTTCAGGCACGCCTTCAATAAAGATTGACGGGCTCATTTTTACATTTACTACACCACCAGCAGTAACTTCAGCATTAAACGCTGTACCTGCGGCTAAGGTTGTCATTACCGCTGGAATAGTGAAACTGTCAGTACCACCCATAGGGATCGGAGCAACTGCAGAATTGTTATAAACGATAACACCGGCAGCACCTGCGGCTTGCGCTTCAGCAATTTTTATATCAAACGAACAGTCGCCGCGCTGAATTAGCGCAAATTTTCCAGCAATATCCGCAGCATTAGTTAACGGCGTACAGGCTAATAATGGCGAAGCAACTACCACATCAGCACTAATATCACCGGTTGCACTTAGTGGCTTAGACGTAGCTCCTTCCACCGCAATATAAGTGCCTTGCAATGAACCTGCAGTTACTTCAATGCCGTTAGCAATACTAAGACCATCGTACGTTGATGCAGCAACGGTAGTTACCCAAGGTACTGGCGTACCAACGGTGCCAGCACCTGGACCACTGTTACCGGCAGACACCGCAACAAACACACCCGCCTGAGCGGCTCGTAATTTAGCTGCTGCTGCTATCGTAGTTAGGTCAGTTAAACTACCACCGATAGAATAGTTAATAACGTCTACGCCGTCAGCCACTGCAGCATCAATAGCGGCCATAGTATCACCGTAGAAACAACCGCGCTCTTGTGCGCCGGTTGGGCTAACATAATCGCTATTCCAACACGCCTTGTACATAGCAACGCGGGCACGTGGTGCAATACCCGACACAGTGGCGACTGGCGTGCCATTAAATACGGCTGTTACTCCAGCATTACCACCGGCAGTTGATGAGGTGTGTGTACCGTGGTTATCAGCATCGCGTGGTGAAATAAACTCACCTGGCTGAATAGCGTAAGTGCTGGCAAACGACTGATTAAAGTAGCGTGCACCAATCAATTTATTGTTACAGGTGAAAGCCGCGTCTTCGCCCGAGTCACAAGTACCATTCCAACCTTCTAATGGCGCATAAGAGCCATCATCAGCAAAACTTGGATGCTCTGGCCAAATACCACTATCAACAATACCAATTACAACATCTTCACCTTTCACACCCAGCGTATGTAAACCATTAGGCGTATCAGTAAGGCCAAGAAATGCGGGCGTGTTAGACGTGGTTAATTGTTGTAATTCATCACGCCATACACCGACCACGTTCGGATGATTACGTAAGGTTTCTGCCTGTGCAGCAGTCATTTTTGCCGAGAAACCGTTAAAAGTATGAGTATAAGAATGCAGTAAAGTATCAACACCGCTTTGCGCTGCTAAATTTTCTTGAAAGGCTTTTAAACTCGCGGTATAGCTTTGCATACGTGAAGAAGATGAATTATAACGGTTTAACGCTTTTGTTACCGATTGCTTTGCTGGCAATAACTCACCTAGCTCTTCTGCTTTTTCTACGCCTGTTTTACCTTTAAGTTGCACTATATAAGACACCGCATCAGTTGCATCAGCAGATTGCTGTAACTGTGCTGGGCTTATATTCACCTCGTACGGGCTATTCATTTGTTGAGCGTGAACCACTCCCACAGCCATTGCGACAGCAATTGCAGTACGAGACATAATTTTGTTCAGTTGCATGGATGTTCTCCGGTTATTTTTTTATTTAGCAACACACTTTTATTTTGTAATTTTGTCTAGATCATTATTTATTAATCGACAATTTAATTTTTTTAAAACTAATTTCACATAACTGTAAAATAATTGGACAGGTTGCAAACAAGTAGTGTTGCGCAACAACACCACTAGCTATGACCGCCCACTTTGAAACATTAAATTACATCTGTGATAAAAGTGATAAAAAATCTGACACTTAAAACATTTCTAACAAACAAATTAGGCACGACGACGTAACAACAAGCCGCCCATAACAGATAGCATTAAAAACAGCGTACCAGGCTCCGGCACAGTTACGCCGCTTACAACTGGTGCACCCATCAGCATATAATCGTCAATAAGGTAGTCACCGTCAGCTGTATAAATAGTAAAGAACCCTAAATCAAAATCTGCGAACCAGCTGCCCTGAAAGGCAAAGAAATCGGAAACGTCATTAGCGTCGAAGTTTAAAAACGTCAGGCCGGCAAATAAATTATCGATATCGAACGAAGCAGAAAAATCAAAAACTTCGCCTATTTCATAACCAAATAATTCAAAAGCATGCCACTGAGACACATTACCATCAGCATCAATATCGGCAGTGTCAATTGACAGGAAGCCAAAGCTGCTGCCGTCATCAAACAAAAACTCTTGAGTAATAATTGGTGAAGCTTGCGCAGTTTGGGTTGCAGCAAAACTGCTTAGTACCAAGGTTGCGACAGCAAACATTATGGATTTCAACATGGGTATTCCTCTGGATATTATTATTAGTTTTAGTAATTGCAATTACATGCAACATTAACTATGCACAAAGCAATCCAACCAAACACTAATCCTATATTCCAAAAAAATATAACATATATCCAAATCAACTTTAGAGACAAATGAGTGAATGAATTTTAGGCAATAAAAAAGCGAACCGAGGTTCGCTGTTTTATTGTTGATAGGTCGCTGGTGATTATGACCAGTTCAGAATTACTTTACCTGACTGACCAGAACACATAATCTCGAAACCTTCTTGGTAGTTTTCCATCGGCATTTCATGAGTAATCATTGGCGTTAAATCTAACCCCGACTGAATTAAACTGGCCATTTTGTACCAAGTTTCAAACATCTCGCGACCGTAAATACCTTTGATTACTAAGCCTTTAAAAATAACTTTATTCCAATCTACTGCCATATCAGACGGCGGAATACCTAGCATCGCAATTTTGCCACCGTGATTCATGGTATCAAGCATGCTACGAAACGCGGCTGGCACACCGGACATTTCCAGACCAACATCAAAACCTTCGGTCATACCCAGTTCGTTCATCACGTCTTTTAGGTTTTGTTTACTAACGTCTACGGCACGGGTAGCACCCATTTTAAGCGCTAAATCTAAGCGGTATTGGTTTACATCAGTTATAACCACATGCCGGGCGCCAACGTGTCGCGCTACGGCTGCTGCCATAATGCCGATTGGCCCAGCACCGGTAATAAGCACGTCTTCACCCACTAAATCGAACGACAGTGCGGTATGCACGGCATTACCGAACGGGTCAAAAATAGCCGCGATATTGTCAGGAATATTGTCAGCTAATTTAAACGCGTTATACGCTGGGATGACTAAGTACTCGGCAAAAGCACCCGGACGGTTAACACCAACACCTGTGGTGTTACGGCATAAATGTACTCGCCCAGCCCGACAGTTACGGCAATAACCACAGGTAATATGGCCTTCACCCGACACGCGGTCACCTACTTTAAAACCACGCACTTCTGAACCCATGCCTTCAATTACACCAACATACTCATGACCTACTACCATGCCATGTGGAATCGTGTTTTGTGCCCACTCATCCCATTTATAAATATGTACGTCGGTACCGCAAATAGCGGTTTTTTTAATACGTATTAATACATCATTCGGGCCGACTTCTGGCTTATCAACTTCAGTTTGCCAAATACCCGGTTCTGCTTTTAACTTTGCTAATGCTTTCATTTTACGTCCCGCCCTTATGCGATCACGCCCATGTCTTTACCAATACGGATAAAGGCATCTATAGCCTTATCCAATTGTGCTTTATTATGTGCTGCTGAAATTTGTGTCCGGATCCGCGCTTGGCCTTTTGGCACTACTGGAAATGAGAAGCCAACCACGTAAATACCTTCTTCTAACATCCGTTTTGCCATTTCTGAGGCAACTTTGGCATCACCTAACATCACCGGAATAATGGCATGATCTTTACCAGCTAACGTAAAACCAGCAGCTGACATTTTTTCCCGGAAATAATTAGCATTATCCCAAAGCTTGGCACGCAGTGCATCACCCTGCTGCAGCATCTGTAATACTTTAATTGACGCAGCAACAATAGATGGCGCTAATGAATTAGAGAACAGATACGGCCGTGAGCGCTGACGCAGCCATTCAATCACTTCCTTTTTACCTGAGGTGTAACCACCTGACGCGCCACCTAATGCTTTGCCTAAAGTACCCGTGATGATATCTACTCGCTCTGTCACACCACAATACTCTGGGGTGCCACGGCCATTTTCGCCAACAAAGCCCACAGCATGACTGTCATCAACCATCACCATCGCGCCGTATTTATCGGCCAGATCGCAGATAGATTTTAGATCGGCAATTACGCCGTCCATTGAAAATACACCGTCGGTGGCAATTAATTTAAAACGCGCGCCATCGGCATCGGCTTGCTTTAATTGCGCTTCTAACTCGGCCATGTTGTTATTGGCATAACGGTAACGCTTGGCTTTACATAAACGCACACCATCAATAATAGAGGCGTGATTTAGTGCATCAGAAATAATCGCATCGTCAGCGCCCAGTAGGGTTTCGAATAAACCGGTGTTGGCATCAAAACACGACGAATACAAAATGGTGTCTTCAGTGCCTAAAAAGCTACTGATATTTTGCTCTAAAGTTTTATGAATATCTTGAGTGCCACAAATAAAGCGCACTGAGGCTACGCCAAAGCCATGGCTGGTTAAACCTTGCTGAGCAGCAGCAATAAGATCAGGATGATTGGCTAAACCTAAATAGTTGTTAGCACAAAAATTTAGTACCTGCTTACCAGCAACACTAACGCTGGCCTGTTGCTGCGAGGTAATAATACGCTCTGCCTTGTATAAACCTTCTGCTTTAACATCATCGGTTTGCTGTTGTAAGTGTTGCAGAAAAGCACTGCTGCGCATAAAACCTCCAGTTACTGGCTAAGAACAGAAAAACGGCGCTATTGTATAGCGTATAAAGCAAGCCTGCAGCGCTTTTACATTATGTTGTGTGCTGCTCAGACCTGATAGTGTCAAGTTTACCCTACAACCGCGCTGTTTAATTGGCCAGTGCTTCATACTGTTGCTGTAAGCGCGCAATACGCGGCTTAGCTTGTTCAGTCGCGTAGGGTTTAAATAACAATAACACTTTGAGAACGCCTTGATACACACTCGCCTGATCAATGGCTTTGTCTGGCGCTTGGGTTTTTAAATAGCTAATCCAAAACGTTACTAACAGCTTAATACTGTGCGCTAAATCAATCACGTCTTCGTCATCAATGGCAATAATACCCGACTGCTTAAGCGAGCGTAACACGGCAGTAACGCGCGCCAAAACACCTTGTTGCACCAGTTGATAATCTTGCTGCAATGCGGCATCTCGCGCCAAAATATCGGGTAAGTTGGCGTAAAAAAAATGAAACCGCCACATCAGTTCAAACACGGCATCCAAATAACTGGCCAACGCATCCAGTGCTTCGGTTTTATCCGATGGTGGTTTAATGCGCGTTTCTAATAACTTGGCATATTCTTTGAAAATTTGCCGCACAATGTCTTCTTTATTACGAAAATGGTAATAAAGGTTACCGGGGCTAATGCCCAAATGTGCCGCAATATGATTAGTCGTAACCTGGCGTTCACCCACCTGGTTAAATAACTCTACACTGGCTTGCAGAATTTTATCTTTTGTTCTGAGCTTTTTTTCCATCTGCGAAACAGGCTTATTGTTTATTAAATTAATTTGCTATAGTAACGCCAAATTGACTAAAAACTCTAGTCGTTGCGAAATCTGCATTTTAACTTAGCATGGAATGCCTCTAACAATATGAAAATTAAAGCCATTTACCCAGGCACTTTCGACCCTCTTACTAACGGTCACGCCGATTTAGTGCAGCGCGCAGCCCGAATGTTTGACAGTGTTATTGTCGGCGTTGCAGCTAACCCAAGCAAGCAACCCTTGTTTAGCCTGCAAGAACGGGTTGCTTTAGCACAACGGGCTTTTGCCGGCATTGATAATGTTAGCGTAATAGGTTTTTCGGGTTTATTGGCTAAGTTTGCAGAAGATCAGCATGCGGCGGTGTTAATTCGCGGCGTGCGCGCCGTTGCCGATTTTGAATACGAGTTTCAATTAGCCAGTATGAACCGACAGTTGAACCCAGCGTTAGATAGTATTTTTATGACACCGTCGGAAAAAAACTCATTTATCTCATCGACTCTAGTCAAAGAGGTATGTCGGCACGGTGGTGACGTGTCCAGCTTTGTTCCCGCCGATGTTGAACTAGCCCTAAAAGCCAAATTTAAATTATGACATTAAAACCAACGATTATTGCCACACTGTTGTTGGCATTACCCGCCAGCGCTGCGCCCTGGGTAGACACCACAGATAATTATTTACGCCAATCGTTGCAAACACTGGCGCAGGCTGGCGTTATAACAGGCCCAGTAAACACCTACCCTTTAATGTGGAAAAACATTGTAGGCGATTTAGCGGCGGCGCAAGAACAACCAACAGAAGAATTACGCTTTGCACTAGCTCATGTTAGATCAGCGTTAAACGCTAACCAACAAGATTACATTGCCGGTATTAAGTTAAAAGCCAGCACGAACCCGTCGCTGTATCAAAGTTTCGGCGAAAGCTATTTTGAAAAAGCTGATGCCAGTATTTTTAAAGAATACCTTGGCGAAAACTGGGCGGCTAAAACGCAGGTTAATTATCGTAAGCTTGAAAATGGCAGCCATGAGCAAGATGTTACGCTAGATGGCAGTTATCTGGCATTTATTGCTGGCAACTGGGTGTTGGCTCTTGATCAACAGCCGCTATGGTGGGGGCCAGGGCAACAAACCTCACTGTTACTAAGCAATAACGCCAGACCAATACCTTCGTTGCGGTTAAGCCGTCATAGCTGGCAAGCGAGTGAAAATAGCTTATTTAGCTGGCTGGGGCCATGGAGCTTTACCAGTTTTATCGGTCAGGGTGAACACCATAGTATACCGCAACAAATTAAGCATTTTGGCGCACGC
Organism: Rheinheimera sp. D18; assembly: GCF_004345025.1. Lineage (GTDB taxonomy): Bacteria > Pseudomonadota > Gammaproteobacteria > Enterobacterales > Alteromonadaceae > Alishewanella > Alishewanella metallidurans. The sequence goes on from NZ_CP037745.1 coordinate 2,737,680, forward strand.
TTTAGTGCTAGGCCGTTACCTGAATTAGAGCTGGGTTTATCGCGCATTAGTCAGTGGGGTGGCGATACCTTAGACAACGGCCTTAGCGCATTTGGCCAGATGTTATTGTTAAATGATCAACATAATTCTGATAACTTGGTTGGGTTAGATGCCACCTTGCACCTTAATCTGTTTCATCAACCTCTGAGTATTTATGCTGAACTTGCCAACGACAGCGGTGGTCGCAACCTAAGCACACCTATGCAGCTTTATGGCGTACGTAGCTTTTTTGGTAGCAGCAGCACAATACACACCATTAATTTAGAATGGTCGAATACTTATATTCGTTGTGATAGCGCACTACAAACTGGTGATTGCGCATACGAAGGTGACATTTATCCGCAAGGTTACCGCCGCTATGGTCGAGTTATCGGTAGTGGCTATGGTAGCGATGCGCGAGTATTATCGGCGGGTTATCGTTTTCAAACTTTTGATGGCTATAGCTGGGCGGTTAGCCTACTGCACGGTGAGTTTTTAGCTGCCAACTCTAATTTAAAAAACTGGCAGTTACGACTTGAATATCGCCAGCCGTTGTTTAACGGCTTGCTAAGTATTGAAGGTCGAGTGTTTGATAAATCGCCGCAACCCGAGCTTAATATTAAACGTGGTAGTTTAGCCGCCACTTGGGAATATCGTTTCTAGCTATCACTGCCAACGGGTCATTTTATGGCCCTTCAGTGCATAAAACAGAATAAATGCATAACATGGCAACATCACAATATAAGCACCTTGTTGCCCCAACCCCGTGCCACTAGCTAAACCCCAAAATACTGGGCCAAAAGCACCACCGGCAATACCCATAATAAGTAATGCCGAACCGGTACTAGTTAACTCACCTAAACCTGACAACGCCAACGGCCACACTGCCGGCCAAACAATAGCATTAGCCAATCCAAGTACAGCTATACACAGCAGCGTATCGGGTAGCGCTGCGCCACCTAATGGCAGCAATACGTTATTAGCGATGATATAAGATGAGGTATCACTCAGTACAATTAAGCCGACTAACAACACACCTAAAATAGCAGAAGTTGCTAACGCAGCTTGTTGTGATAGCACTCGCGGGATCAATACTATTCCCAGTATATAACCCAGTACCATACAACCCATAGTATAAGAGGTCATTACCGTGTAACGCTCGACACCAAGCGATAAGGCAAATAAACCAATGGTATCACCAGCAATAACTTCAACCGCTACATAAACAAATAACGCTAATACGCCTAATACTAAACTAGGTTTTGCTAATACCGCTTTAATTAACTGCACACTATTGGTGTTATTCGATTCTTTTTCTAATTCAGGTAACGGCGCAAACTTTACAGCCAGTGCTAGCACGCCTAAAAATATAGCTAAACCAAGGTAAGGTAAAACTAAACTAGCGGCCATTTCATCAATTTGTATGCTTGTTAGCACAGTATCAGAAGTTGAGATAAAGCTATTGGCGATTAACGCGGTAAACACAACCGGTGCGGCAACTCCCGCGGTTTTATTTAAAATACCCATAACACTGATACGTACGGCAGCGGTTTTTTCTGGGCCAATTTTAACTACGTATGGGTTTACAGCGGTTTGCAATAACGTTTGCCCAGCGCCAATAACCAACTGCGCTAATAAAAATAAAGCGAACGTTTGTGTTTCTGCGGCAGGAATGTACAGCAAGCCGGCCAGCATCATGGTTGCCATGCCTAACGCCATGCCATTTTTGTAGCCGACTTTACGAATTAACCACGCCGAAGGTAAGGCTGTGAACGTTACGGCGATATAAAAAGAGAACACCACAAATGACGCCTGCAGTGGCGTTAAGTTAAGCATTTGTTTTAAGTAAGGCATTAACGAACCATTAAGCCAAGTAGCAAAGCCCAAAACAAAAAACAAGATTGCAACTATTGCCATTGGCACTAGGCTGCTGCGAGCTTTAACCGGTTCAGCTGTCATTTCCATACTTGTTCCCTGCTTTATTATAATTTTTATAAGGCGTTATAAATTGGCTGACCATTAATCCAACAAGCGAGCACCTGCCAGTTATCATTAATGAATACGAAATCTGCCGGCGCACCGACAACAATACGGCCAGCGTTACTGCGTGATAAAAACTGTGCAGGGTATAGCGACGCCATTCGTAGCGCTTCTGCAGGGCTAACGTCTAGCTGCTGCACGGCATATTGTACCGCACCGGCCATATCTAATACCGAGCCCGCTAAAGAGCCAGCTTCATTAGTTAATTTGCTTCCGTCACGCACTACTTTACCGCTAAAAAAATCAAACTCGGTATCATTAGTACCTACTGGCGACATCGCATCAGTTACCAGCATTAACTTACCTTGTGGCTTAGCGGCTAACGCCACCTTTGCCGCAACAGGGTGCAAATGATGGCCATCTAAAATAATACCGCACCAACTATTCGGGTCGCTAAGCGCCACACCAACCATGCCGGGTTCGCGTGACGTTAACGGCGACATCGCATTATATAAATGCGTAAAACCGCTCGCACCTGCTGCAAGTGCAGCCTGCACGGTTGCGGCATCGGCATTTGAGTGGCCAAGGCAAACAATGACGTTTAGTGCTACTAGCTGGCTAATTTGGGCTGGGCTTACATTTTCGGGGGCTACAGTAACTAACTTTACGCCTAAATCCGTACGCGCATAAATGGCTAACTCGGCAGCGCTTAATGGACGAATATAGTGCTCAGAATGCACACCTTTTTTTGCCACTGATAAATGCGGGCCTTCAAAATGCACACCAATAATTCCAGGCTCTTGCGCAGCAATAGCTGTTGCTATTGCATCAGCAGCTTGCTGCATAACGGCAACATTATCCGTAATAACTGTCGGCAGCATTGCCGTAGTACCAAACTGCGCATGCGCCCGCAGCATAGTGCGCAGTGACTGCAGGTTTGGTATCGCATTAAACAATGCCCCGCCACCACCATTTACCTGCACGTCAATAAAACCGGGCACTAACATGCCAGACTGAATATTGCCAACCGCGGGTACTACCGAGTGCACACTACAGTTATCAATATTGACACTCACATTATCGAACCACTGTTCACCGTCAAATAGCCGGCTGACACTCAACTGCTGCATGCGCTTAATACCACTATGTTAGATTAAACCGTTTTAGTTACTTTATTTAAGCCCGGTGGCGCATCAGGGTTAATTCCTCTGCTACGTGCAACCACTTCTACATCTAAATAAAACCGCTGTAAAATTACTAAAGGCAATACTCGGTTATACGCATCAACACCGTTATGATGCAGCGGAATTATAGTAGCGCCACGGCGGCGCACATCATCAATCTGGCTACGATGCGCACTCAAGCTTTCATCAGCCACCGTAACATCAACAATAGTAAAAGGATGTTTAACTAAGGTGACGGGGCCATGTAAAAACTCGGCACTAGAGAACGCTTCAGCATGAATACCGCAAACTTCTTTAAGTTTTAGTGCGATCTCCCGCGAAATGGCATAACCGAAACCGCGACCTAACACGACTAAATGCGCGACGTTTTCTAACGCTGCAGCAGTTAATTGCGGCGCTAACTCAATTGCTTTAGTCAACGTCTGTGGCAACTGTTGCACAGCTTGCTGTAACGCCTTGTTATCTGACCAAACCGATACCAAGTGTAAAATAGCGCTTAATGTTGCTAAATAACTTTTGGTGGCGGCTACTGCTTTTTCTGCACCAACGTATAATGGCAGCGCATAATGCGCCTGCTCTGCTAGCGGAGAGCTAGTATCATTTACCAAAGCCACTACCATGGCACCACTGCGCTTGGCCATATCAACTTGGGCAAGAATATCTGGGCTGCGGCCTGATTGAGAGATCACTAAAACCAACGCATCTTTAAGTTGCAGTGATTTATTATAAACACTAGCAATTGATGGCGCGGCGGCCGATACCGGCAAGCCAACTTCAATTTCAATTAAATATTTAGCAAACACACCAGCATGGTCAGACGACCCCCGACCAACCATATAGACGAATTTAGGCGCGCGCTCAGAAATAGCCGTCACAATCTGTTCTACCAGATTAGCATTGGCAGCTAACTGTTCAGCAATACGCTGAGGCGCTTCTCTAGCCTCTAACGCCATGATACTGTTACTCATTCATTCTTCCCTATAATGACAGCAGCAGCCGTTGCTGCTGCCTAAAGTACCAAACTAGCTGGCTTCTGCGGATTTTTTAACTAATTTTTGCGTATGCTGTAGCGACATAAGCTGAGCATAGATTGCAGTGAGGTAACCACTTTTACGTAGATCTAGAAAGGCCTCGTCATTTAATTCATTCAGCTTTTTCTCGTCGATAAGATAAATACCGTTAATACGGCGCTCTTCACCATTAATCGTTAATGTAAGCGTTTGCTCCTGAATTAAATCTAAGCTTTGTAATTTAGCCACAAAGTTACGGGTTACTACACCCATTTCAATGTAATCTGACATTTGTTGCTTACGATAAGTTAAAAACTCACTTTCGCTGCCATCTTCATTGAATAACGCATTACCTTCAGCCTGGCTAACACGCTCAGAGTTTTCATCTAATGCGATTAATAAGCGCTCACTGTCTTGTTGTTCTTGCACTAGCAGTAGCGGGTAATTACGAATTGCGCGTGGCACATACAGCGCTTGCCATTGGTTATCTTGCATAAACAAATTCTGTTTTGTTGCCAAACCCAACATAGCTACCGCTTGAAACGTATCTTCGCTTTTCACAAATACAATGGGAAACTCGGCGCCCGCTACCACAAACTCATGCACCACTACCGGCAATAAATGTTCGTTATCAATATGAGAAAAGGCATTATTGTTGTTAATTTTTGTTGTCGCGTGCTGCTCTTTATTTAGCGGCACAATCTTTTGCGCTGAAGTCATAAACTACTCTTTATTCTGATCATTAATTTGAGAAGTGCTGATGGTCGTAATGTAACGTTAAATGCTTACCCCTTATGCCATCAGCAGTGCGGACTTATCATGCTCTAAGTTAGCTATAGGATCAACAGGTCAAAACCAGTTTAATAACACAAGGTGCATAGCACTAAAGTAGCGTTGTTGTAACACATTAGCGCTTCTAACATAGGCGATATCATAGTTACGGGAGTTAACCGCATGCAAATTCTAATTACAGGTGGCACTGGAGGCATTGGTTTTGCTATTGCTAGCCATTTTGCTGAGCAACAGCACCAGGTCATTATTGCTGATTTACACCAAGCAAGTATCGACACTAAAGTCGCACAGCTAAAGCAGCTTGGTTATCACGCCGAAGGCATCTTGCTGGATGTTACTAATGCCGATTCTATCGCGCGCTGTGCCGCGCAATATAATATTGATGTGTTAGTTAATAATGCTGGTATTCAACATGTCGCACGCTTGGAAGATTTTCCACCAGAAAAATGGCAGATGCTATTAAACGTTATGCTAACCGGGCCTGCCATGCTCAGCCGCGCCTTACTGCCGGGTATGCGCGAGCGTAATTTTGGCCGTATTATTAATATAGGCTCTATTCATGCGTTAATAGCATCGCCGTTTAAATCGGCCTATGTAGCCGCCAAGCATGGTTTACTCGGTTTTAGTAAGGTGGTTGCGTTAGAAAACGCCGACAAAAATTTTACGATTAACACCGTTTGCCCTGCCTATGTTAAAACGCCGCTAGTAGAGCAACAAATAGCAGCGCAAGCAAAAGAGCACAACTTAACCGAGCAGCAAGTAATTGAACAAATTATGCTGGCCCCTATGCCACAAAAAGCCTTTATTGGCGTTGATGAAATTGCCGCTACTACGGCGTTTTTATGCAGTGACGCAGCTCGGCATATGACGGCACAAACGTTAGTACTAGATGGTGGCTGGACAGCGCGCTAGCTCAGCATTAAAAACTCAGGCACAATCGAGCAACAGAAAAAATGATCACAGCGCCTGAGTTTATGAATTTAACCGGTAGCAGCATAGGTATTGGCACCATTGCTGCGCTTTCGTTAATCTATTTGCTAATTTTATTTAGCGTTGGTCACTTTGGCCGGCGCATTAATAGCAAGCATCCGCTCGCACCTTGGGTATTTAGCTTTGCATTATCTATTTATTGCACCTCGTGGGCATTTTATGGTGTTACCGCCCAAGCCGCGGTTAACGGTTGGTGGATGCCGCCAACCTACATCGGCTCATTCATTCTGTTTTGGTTTGGTTTTAAGCTAGTAGCCCATATTGCTATTGCCTGTCGGCGTTATCGCATTACTTCTATCGCCGACTTTATCGCCACCCGCTTTGGCCACTCGCGCTTACTAGCGGTTATTACTACACTTATTTTGCTGATGTCGGTTATTCCCTACATTGCGCTGCAGCTACAAGCCGTTTCTACCAGTATTAATACATTAGTCGTTAGTGCGCCTAACGACGCTTGGTATGCTGATACTGGCCTGTATGTCAGTTTATGGATGGCCGTGTTTGCGCTACTATTTGTTAGCAAAGGCGCAAAAGCACATCAGCCCAACCCCGGCTTAATGACGGCCATCGCCTTTGAATCCTTAGTAAAACTATTAGCCCTGTTAGCCATTGCCTCTTTCGTGTTTTGGGGCATGTATGATGGCGTAGCACAAATTTTTCAGCTTGCCGGCCAAAGTAACGCGGTGCAACAAGTGCAACAACAGGCACTGCCCACGCACACTTACTGGCTGCACGTATTATTGGGTTTTGCCGCTACCTTATGCTTACCGCGCCAGTTTCACGTTACCTTTGTTGAAGGCCAACATCTTGGCCATTTGCGCAGTGCCCGCTGGATTTTTCCACTCTATTTACTGCTAATGGGCATGTTTACTCTACCGCTGGCGCTAGCCGGGGTAATGCTACTGGGTGCCGATGCCAATATTGATTTGGTATTGCTACAACTACCACTAGCTGCGCAGCGTACCGATATGGCATTGCTGGCCTACCTTGGTGGGTTTTCTGCCGCAACCAGTATGGTGGTGGTGGCAACCGTGGTATTGGGTATTATGATCACCAACGAATTACTGGCACCCGTTATTTATCGCACGCCAGCTAACCAACCAACACCCGCTAAACATATTAAAATTGCCACTCTGCGCCGCATTGCCATGCTTACGGTAATGGCGCTGGGCTATGTGTATTATCGCTGGATCGGCACCGCCACAGGCTTAGCTCAATTAGGCTTAATGGCGTTTGCACTGGTGGCGCAGCTGGCGCCGGTATTAATTCTGGGCCTACTTAGCCGCAATATCAACCGTCAGGGCGCTATTGCCGGCTTGTGTGGTGGCGCTATCGCTTGGGCCTACATTATTTTACTGCCCGAACTAAGCCGGGCCGGGTTAATTGGCCAAGCATGGTTAGAGCAAGGGCCATTTGGTATTAGCTATTTGGCACCGCACCATCTATTTGGCTTAGATGCCGATGTTATCAGCATAGGTACGCTAGTTAGCCTCAGCTTAAACTGTTTATTGGTTGTATTGGTTAGTCGTTTTAGTGTTACCCGCGTTGGCGAATGGCTAGAAAGTGGGCGGTTTTTACGCACTCAAGTGAGCAGCCAACCTACTCGACCACTCAATTTATCGGTGCAAGATTGTTATTTATTAGTAAAGCGTTTTGCGGGTGATAAAGAAGCACAGCGCTTATTACAGCGCAATTTAAAAGAGCCTCACGAGTTACAGCAGCTTGCTCCAGCTAACCTACTGCAAGCAGCCGAACGCAGCCTAGCGGCCGTAGTCGGTGGCGCTTCAATGCGCTTAATTATGGATGCCAGTGGCCGCCATGCGGCGTTACCGCTTGAATCCGTCGCACGTTTTGTTGACGAAGCCAGCCAAGTATTTCAGTTTAACCAAGCCCTGCTGCGCTCAACTATCGATAACATTAGCCAAGGTATTAGCGTAGTAGATGCTGATCTTCGCCTAATTGCCTGGAATCAGCGTTATATTGATATGTTTAGCTACCCCGCGGGTTTAGTTGAAGTTGGCAAACCGGTAGCCGATGTTATTCGTTACAACCTTGAACGTGGCCTCATTGATAGCGACAATATCGACGCTGAAATTCAAAAGCGTTTAAGTTATTTAAAACAAGGTAGTGCCTATAAATTTCAGCGCCGCCAGCAAAATGGCAGCGTACTAGAAATGCAAGGTAATCCATTACCTGGTGGCGGCTTTGTTACTACTTATAGCGACGTTAGTACCTTTATTGATACGCAGCAGCAACTAGAGCAACGCGTAACTGAACGCACCCAAGCATTGCAGCAATTAAACCAGCAGCTGCAATTAGCCCAACAAAAAATAGAGGAAAGCACCCAAGCTAAAACCCGTTTTTTTGCCGCAGCTAGCCATGATTTAATGCAGCCCTTTAATGCTTCGGCATTATTTGCCAGCCTACTACGCGACAAACAAACTACACCGGAGCTAAAGCAGCTCAGTCAAAATTTAATTAGCTCATTAAATTCGGCCGAAGAACTATTAGGCGCAATTTTAGAACTGACCAAGCTCGACTCTGGAGTAATAACCGCTAATGTGCAAAGCATTAGCTTGCATGCCTTATTAGATGATATTGCGCGTGATGCGGCAATACTGGCGGCAGAAAAAGGCTTAAAACTGCATTACATCCCGTCAAAACTAGCGGTTAGCACCGATAGAAAACTACTAAAGCGCGTAGTGCAAAACCTATTAGCCAATGCTATTCGTTACACCACCACCGGTAAGGTGTTGCTTGGCGTAAAACGCTGTGGTAGCGATATACGCATCTGTGTGCTTGATACCGGTATCGGCATAGCTGAAAACGAGCAACTGCGTATTTTTGATGAGTTTCAACAAGGTGAACAACAAGATCAACGTGGTTTAGGCTTAGGTTTAGCCATAGCCAACCGTATTACCGGTATTCTTGGTCACAACTTGAAATTACAGTCTGAAGTTGGTAAAGGCAGCTGCTTTAGCATTCAGTTACCGCTAGCCACCACTGCGCCTGCCGTTATCCGTAGCATACACCAGCCTAATATCGCCGCCAGCTTTGCTGGCAAAACCATTTTGTTATTAGACAATGAACCGCAACTACGCAGTGCAGTAAGTGAATTATTGCGTAGCTGGCAGGTAGAGGTTACCGCTGTTGGCTTGCCTACAGATGCCGAGCAAGCGCTAAAACAAGGTTTAAGGCCAGATTTACTGTTGTTTGACTATCATTTAGATAACAACGAAATGGGCGTAGAAGTGGCCAACAAGCTGGTTGCACAGTTTGAGTTAACCGCGCCGGTAATTATTCACTCGGCTGATCATAATGAAGCTATTCGCGAACATGCACTAAACGCCGGCTTTTACTTTTTACTTAAACCATTAAAGCCAGTGGCGTTAAAAAGGCTGTTTACTCGATTACTTCAATAGTTAATATCGCCTTGCTTGTCGCTCAAAAAATCAGCTATCGAACTGGCGTACTGTATTCCTTAATTTATTCCTACACTCAACTTTCATTGTTAATAGCTTGAGTAATTTCAGAATAAATTGTTCTTGGCAAAATAACGCACAATCTATAACAAAAAAGAATATAACAAGTCATTGCCATTAACGATTAACCACATTATGTTGCACACCGTTACAAATTACGTCGTATTGTAAATGAAAGTGTGGGGCTGTTGTGAAAGACAAAGGATTGTTTCGCGCTAATGCTGTAAAACAGCAAAGCGCGCGCTTAGATGGCGATGTTATTATTGCTCAGCCCGTTAGTAGTAGCTTATTAACCGGCATTTTATTGTGTGTCATTGTTGCCATTGTTGTATTTCTTGGCGCGACTTCATTTAATCGCAAAGAAACCGTTAGCGGCTATTTAAAGCCGGATATTGGCTTAGCCAAGGTAGCATCATCCCGCACTGGGGTTATTCAGCAGATTTATGTTGATGATGGCCAGCAGGTACAAGCCGGTGACCGACTGGCACTGGTGGCTATTCCGGAACACCTATCCGCAGGAGACAGCCTTACCGGCACCCTGTTTCAGGGCTTGCTGCAACAAACCGAACTGGTTAATGTGCGTAAGCAGCAAGTTATCAGCCAGCTTTCTCAGCAAGAAGTCGAGCTTACCACCCGGCTAACCTTAAGCCGCAACCTGCTAAGTGATATTGGCGCGCAACAGCAATTACTGCAACAACGCTTACAGCTCAATCAGCAGCGTTATCAGAATTACCAGAATTTAACTGACCGCGGTGCCATCTCTACTAATGAGCTGCAACAACAGCATGAGCTGGTACTGAATATTCAGCAGCAACTGGCCGAGTTAAATGCCAGCGAGCAAAGCCAAAAAGCCCAGATAGAACAACTTAGCGGCCAGTTACAGCGCCTGCCAAGTGAACAGCAACAACAACTGGCTGTGCTCGACAGTGATATTTCCCGCCTTAAGCAGCAACAAACCGAGCTTAATGCCCGTGGAGAGCTGTTAATCACCGCCCCGATAACCGGCCGGGTGACCAATCTGGTAGCAGAAATAGGCAACAATGTGCAAATGGGCTTACCACTGCTAACGATAATGCCGGATAACGCAGCATTGCAGGCCGTATTGTTGGTGCCCACCCGCGCTTATGGCTTTGTTATGCCAGGCCAGCGCACCCGCTTACGCTTTGACGCCTTTCCATATCAGCGTTTTGGCTTATATGAGGGCGAAGTAATAAAAACGGCGCAGGCTATCGTACTTCCGAATGAAGTAGATATGCCTGTCGCCGTACAGGAGCCAGTGTACCGGGTAGAGGTAGCCTTGGCTTCGCAACACATCCGCGCTTATGGCAACACAGTCCCGCTGCAATCGGGCATGCTGTTAAGCGCAGATATCGTGCTGGAACAACGCAGCCTGTTAGCATGGTTGTTCGAGCCGGTTTTAAGCCTGAAAGGGCGGTTATAACGCTCGTAACGAGCAAACCTTTAAACTTAAAAACGTCTCAAGGAGAGATAGTATGCAAGAGTTAACATTTGAGCAAGTGGAAGAAGTGAATGGTGCATTTGGTGTGCCTGGCATGGGCCTTGGCGCAGTTATAGGTGCAGCGGGCTATCTTGGCAGTGCTGCAACGTCAGGTAGTTTTAGCTGGGGTGGTTTAGCTGCAGCAACAGGAACTGGAGCAGCCTCAGGAGCTATTGGTGGTCCGATTGGATCTGCTGCCGCCAGATATTTGCTCCCACGTGTTGCCGCTCTTGGTGGGGCAGCAACTGGCGCCCAATAATTATTTAAATTGCGGGGCTTGCACATTGTGTTGTAAGCCCCATTGGAGGGAAAGTGAAACTTGCATATCTTAGTCTATTTATGTTTGCTGTGCTTTACGTAGCTCTAGCTTTTTTTGACTTAGAGCGCTTTGCAATATTATTTGCAATATCTGTGCTCCCTATCAATATTTTTCACGGAAACAGAGATATAAAAGATTTTCATATGGATGATAAGAAGTATAAAGGAGTCCTTTTTCTTACATACCCTCCAGTGACGTTCTTCCTCTTAGTATTGACTCATCACTGGTGGTTAAGTTGATTTTAATTGAGATTAAAAGACCGTCAAATAAATTAATAGAACCACACACGCTATTAAGCCTACAAATGCGCTTAAGGGTATAAAATTGCTTGAAACGTCAAAATGATCTACCAATCCGAAGCCGCTGAATGCGGCCTGGCCTGTATTGCTATGGTGGCCAATCACCATGGACATCAGCTGGACTTAACTACCCTACGCAACCGCTACAGCATGTCGCTTAAAGGCGCCAATTTACAACAGTTGATGCAGCTGGGTAACCAATTAGGTTTAACACCACGCGCATTAAAGCTGGATTTAGATGATTTAAAAAACCTTCGCACACCATGCATTTTGCACTGGGAAATGAACCACTTTGTGGTGCTGAAAAAAGTGCATCGCAATAGCATTACCATTTTAGACCCCGCAATGGGTGAGCGCCGTTTAACGCTGGATGAAGTGGATAAAGCCTTTACCGGCGTAGCACTGGAGCTAACGCCAGGCACTGAATTTAAAAAAGTTGATGAGCGAGTACGCTTAGGCTTAACTGCGTTTTGGACCAAAGTACAGGGCCTGCTACCGTCACTTAGCAAGTTATTCATTTTGTCGTTGTTGTTACAAGTATTTGTGCTGGCAGCGCCTTATTACACCCAATTAGTGGTGGATGAAGTATTGGTAAGCCAAGACCAACCTTTACTTGTGGTGTTAGCACTTGGCTTTGGTTTAATTATGCTACTGCAAGTGGTTACCCAAACGCTACGCGGCGGGGTGGTACTGCACTTAGGCTCGGTGATGAGTGTGCAAATGGCGGCAAATTTAATGCGGCATTTATTACATTTACCATTAAGTTATTTTGAAAAACGCCATATGGGCGATGTGGTTTCACGCTTTGGCTCACTTAATTCAGTGCGAGAGCTATTAACCAATAGCTTAGTTGAAGGCGTGATAGACGGCATTATGGCCATTACTGTGTTAGTGATGATGTATTTATACAGCCCACAGCTTAGTTTAGTGGTTGGCATAGCGGTATTAATTTATGGCTTATTACGCTGGGCGTTATATAAACCACTACATCAACTGACCGAAGCCAGCATCATTGCCTCGGCTAAAGAGCAAAGTAACTTTATGGAAACTGTACGCGGCATGCAAAGCATTAAGCTGTTTGGCCAACAAACCCAGCGCTTAAATATCTGGCAAAATTGTTTTGCGAATGCGGTAAACCAGAATTACCGTTTAGGTAAATGGCAAATCTCCTATGCCACTATTAACCAGTTGTTATTTGGGGTTGAAAACGTACTGGTAGTCTATTTGGCAGCTCATGCCGTGATGGCGAGCAACTTTAGTGTTGGTATGCTATTCGCTTTTATGGCGTATAAAAATCAGTTTACTAACCGCACCGCTGCGCTGATTGATAAATTGGTTGAGATAAAAATGACCCGGCTACATTTAGACCGCTTAGCCGATATTGCCTTAACCGAAAAAGAAGATGAAGGCAGTGCAAGCGATGGCCGCGATATTAGTGGTCAGCTTAGCCTAAGCAATATTGGCTTTCGTTATGCCAGTAATGACCCTTTACTATTCAATAGCCTGAATCTTGAAGTAAAAGCCGGTGAAAATATTGCCATTATTGGCCCTTCTGGCTGTGGAAAAACCAGCTTGATGAAAATTATGCTGGGCTTACTGCCAGCTGAGAACGGCAAAGTAGAAGTAGATGGTGTCGATATTCGTCATTTAGGGTTACGCCATTATCGCAGCCAGATAGCCGCAGTAATGCAGGATGATCAACTGATGTCGGGTACCTTAGCTGAAAACATCAGTTTCTTTGACAGCCAAATGAAGATGCACAGCGTAACTGAAGCCGCAAAGCTAGCCGGTATTCATCAAGATATTGCTGTGATGCAAATGGGCTATAACTCTTTGGTCGGCGATATGGGTAGTTCGTTATCCGGCGGCCAAAAGCAAAGGCTGTTATTGGCACGGGCACTATATCGAAAACCGAAAATTTTATTTATGGATGAAGCGACCAGTCATTTGGATGTACAACTAGAGCATTATGTGAATCAAGCAATTAAACAGTTAAATATGACCCGCATTATTATTGCCCACCGGCCAGAAACCATTATTAATGCCGAAAGGATTATGCAACTGCATAACGGCCAGCTGCAAGATGTAACAGCACCGTATAAGGCACAGTTTGGTATAAATACAGAAAAATAAAAACGGCGCAGGCCATCATGCTGCCAAATGAAGTTGATATGCCTGTCGCCGTACAGGAGCCGGTATACCAAGTAGAGGTAGCACTGGCTGCACAACACATCCGCGCTTATGGCAACAGAGTCCCGCAGCAATCGGGCATACTGTTAAGCGCAGATATCGTGCTAGAACAACGCAGCCCTATTTTTTAACAGAACAGGGCTTGGTTGTTTGAGCCGATTTTAAGCCTAAAAGGGCGACTATAGCTCTAAGTAAAGAGCAACCAATAAACTTAAAAACATCTCAAGGAGAGATAATATGCAAGAGTTAACGTTTGAGCAAGCTGAAGAAGTGAGTGGTGGTAATTTTTTGTGGAGATTTATCGCTAGAAATTTAATCACAAAGATGGGAAATGGCGAATTACCTCCTGGCTTTGGTGAGGACTTTCGTCCTAACCCTGACTTCCCTGCTCCTTAATATGACACTTATTCCTAACATTTAAAATATGCCTAGCGAGGCCACAAGCTTTGCTAGGCATATTCAGAGTGAACTATATGTGCTACATGTGCACCGGGTAACGGATAACCAAGATGTATTTAATTATTTTCCTATTTGTGGCATCACTTTTTTCTATACGAATTTTTGAAGTTTTCGATTCAGTATTGTTAGTGCAATTCTGGTTTCTAATTCATGCGCTGCTGATCCTCATTTCATTTTCATTCTTGTTATGGCGCAAAAAAATGATCAAATCAGTATTTGTTGTTTCATCATTTATTTTCATTTCATTTATTTACCTTAACAACCCCGAGCTTAATGGTTATTCTGTAGATGAAACAGGTGAAGATAGATTTACAGAATCCAATTATCCAACAATTCAACCGAATGACATTATCATTTCAAAGCACTTCAACTTCTCACTACAACTAGGTGTGATGGTTGCAGTAAAAGTAGATGATAATTTACTGCGTAAGCGCATACATGCTATGCCTGGTGACCAAGTGCACATTTGTAATTCAGAAGTTTACGTTAACGGTATGAGGTATATGTATAGCAATAATTGGGTTGGAGAGTTAATTGATGATAGACAAAAATGCATAAAAAGAAATAGTGTATTTTTCTTATTAAATGATGAATATTTTGTCATTGGTGATAATGAAAAAAACAGTTATGACTCTAGAAGTTTTGGGCCAGTAAAAAAGGCGGATATTATTGCTCAATCACTATATGTTGTTCGTTTTAATGATTATAATCAACAAGTTATTCCCCTAGCTGTTACTTTCTCAAAAAGCCTAATTAAATAGATTTTCTATCGCTCAGTGATATCGTGCTGGAACAACGCAGCCTACTCTTTATCAATACTGGGCCTGGTTGTTTGAGCTGGTTTTAAGCCTAAAAGGGTGACTATAGCTCTAAGTAAAGAGCAACCAATAAACTTAAAAACGTCTCAAGGAGAGATAATATGCAAGAGTTAACATTTGAGCAAGTGGAAGAAGTGAGTGGTGGAGTAGCTTGGCTTGCACCGGTTGCGGCCGTTCTAACAGTAATTGCTGCTGTTGATGCAGCAGTCGATGCATATTAATGGCTACAAGGCTGGCGTTGAGCAAGCAAAACATGAGAAAGCTAATAAGTAAGGTGGGAGATGTAAAACATGATTGAATTGGATCAAAATGAATTAACCTTTGTTCAAGGCGCAGGAATTGTATACGAGATAGCTAAATTTTTTGGATATGCGAATCAATCGTATTCAGATATAGACTGGGGTGCAGTTGGTGAAGCTGCAAAAATAACCCAAGAAAATTATAAATTAAGAGATTAACGTTTTGGCAGGCACCGCCTGCCCTTTATTTTTTGAGATTGTTATGTCTTATTTAATGGAATTTTTAGCACTAATTATTATCTTTTTTTTCTTTAGGAGGCATTGCGGTAAAAACGTTTTCATTCCTAAATGGTTGATTCTTTTAGCATGTATTTTATACATAGTTTTGCTTGTTATTAAGCATTGCTTTAGTGAGTATTTCTATTACTAATTAAATCTTCAATTGAAAAAAACAGTGAAGATGAATGCATGCAAACCAAGCTACTTTTTACAAAACAGCTTGCTAATAAAATTAGTAATTTCAGTTTGCGGCCATGGAAAAGTCAAGTCCGAAACAAAAGACGGATTTGAATGCAAGTAGCTCTGTTTAGTTAGTTTGGTTTTCCGAGGCTCACGCCCGTGATAGCTAACTAAGGCGGGTGTTATTTCAATTACTTTGGGGTTTTCATGTCAAATTTAAAGTTGTTTCTATTTTCTGTTAGCTTAGCTTTATTGTCAGCTTGCAGCTCGAAAATGCAGAGCACTAAAAGCTCCGCTGTTGACTCTGTTAAGGTGAATGCAGAATTGGCTTTAAAAGAGTGCGGACAGGGTAATGTAAAAAAAGTTACCTCGACGGGCTTCGAGTGCTTTGTCAACTAGATACGACTATCGCCTTACAGGAGCCAGTATACCGAGTACAGGTAGCACTGGATTCGCAACAAATCCGCGCTTATGGCAACACAGTCCCGCTGCAATCGGGACTGCTGTTAAGCGCAGATATCGTGCTAGAACAACGCAGCCCTATTTTTTAACAGAACAGGGCTTGGTTGTTTGAGCCGATTTTAAGCCTAAAAGGGCGACTATAGCTCTAAGTAAAGAGCAACCAATAAACTTAAAAACATCTCAAGGAGAGATAAGATGCAAGAGTTAACATTTGAGCACGTGGAAGAAGTGAGTGGTGGTAGTTTAATCAGAGGACTTTTAGATGCGGCTTCTTATACTACAATGTTTATGGAAGCAAAACAAATCGCACAATCGGCAGGTGTATACTTTTACGACAACGTCATGCTTTCTAACAATTGGATAGATGATATTAATTGGACTGCAAATAAGTAGATTTTAACCAATACCGATGTGATTTTATAAGCAAGCCCGTGCGGGCTTGCTTATTACGAGGCTTCGTATGACTTTGTATAGCTTGAGGGATGTTATCTTTGTATATTTTGGTGGTGGCGCGCTATTTTTAATATTTAGCTTTTTTCAATTTTCAGAATACATAGATGACTACACGATCATAATGATTTCTACCTTGAGCATTATTTTTTCTCTAGAATCAATTAGAGTTAAATCTGTCAATTCTATGAAAATTAACTTTACAGATGTTAATTTCAAGATTTTAAATGTTTTATTGATTATCACAATTTCTATTTTCATCATAGCGTCTGGACCAAGAGCAAGTGAAAATTTCCAATATAACTATTGGGATTTTTTTCGGGCAGTTTTTATTTCTCCTTTTTTTGAAGAGCTAATGTTCAGAGTAATTTTGCTAGGTTTCTTCGTAGGGCTAGTAAAAAATTTTTGGCTTTCTGCGCTTATCGTTTCAGCTGCCTTTGCTTTTGCTCATAACTCAGATATTTTCATTTATTCTTTTCTAATGTCTTTAGTTTTTTGTCTAATCAGACTATCGACAAAATCAGTGTTGCCATGCTTTAGTCTTCACGTTTTCCATAATTTGGCTATTTTCTTTTTCGATGGAGATCTTATCTAACGCAATAATTAGCTGAATTAAACTTGTAATTATTAAAAATAATAATGAACTCCTGCTTAACTAAAGCTGTCTTTTAGCTTTAGCTTTTCAAACAAGATACCCGCTAGCGTCCGGTTATTAACATCAAGCTTGCGTAATATCGCCGAAACATGCTGCTTTACTGTGGTTTCTTGCACGTTCATTTCATAGGCAATTTGCTTATTCAGCAAACCATCGGCGATCATTTTTAATACTCGAAACTGCTGTGGTGTTAATTGCTCTAGGCGCTGGGCAAAGTCCTCATCAATTAACGGTACCGCATTATTAACATCAGCCACTAACTCGGCCGGTAACCAGCTGTCACCATTTAATACTGCGGCTATAGCTTCAGACAGCATTTCAAGCGGTACAGATTTGGGTATATACGCTGCAGCGCCTAACGTAAGCGCTTGCTTAATAATAACCGGGTCTTCTTCTGCCGATACCATAATAACCGGCACATCGGGGTATTCTGTGCGCAGCGCAGTTAAGCCAGTAAAACCATCGCTACCGGGCATTTTCAAGTCAAGAAAGATAAAGTTAGTGTCGGGGTGAGCACGCAGTAGCGGCCATAGTTGTTGCATGCTTTGCGCTTGTAATAATAGCGCATCATTACCAAGAATATTGGCGCAGGCTTGAGCTAAAGCAACGCGAAATAGTGGGTGGTCGTCAGCAATTAAAGCAATCATAAATTCAGTTCTGAGCCTTTTGGCCCATAATGTACCGGGGCTTGCGCCCCGGCAAGGGTTTTCTTAATTAGAAACGGTAACCAACACTTAAGCTAATGGTGCGTGGGTCAATATAAAAACCCAATACCGAGTTATCAAGTGCCGGGCCAGCAAAGTTGTAGCCCGCGATACGCGCTTGTTTGTCACCTAAGTTTTTGCCCTGCAGAGCAACGTCCCAATGGCCATCATTTGAGTACCAATTTACACCGGCATTAAATACGCTGTAACCGCCGTAATCTAGCACCGATGGCACTTCAAAAATTTGCGTTTCACTGCGATGTGCCATATTCGCGGTAATAACAAATTCACCAATTTCAGTCGCAATGCTGTACTTACCCGCTAAGGTTGCAGTTAACTCCGGTGTGTTAGCAAAGGCCCACACGTTAGATACATCAACTACTTTTTGCTGAGTGGGGTCAAAAAACTCTACTTTATTGAAGCTGGCATCTAAGTAACCGACAATCATGCTAAGTTCAAAGTCGTTAGTAACGGCAAACTGAGCTTCTAATTCCACACCGTTAATATCAGCACTGGCCGCGTTTAGTACTTGTGATGCAACAGTAACAACACCCGGTGACGTTTCAACCGCACGCTGCACCGTTACCTGCATATCATCGTAAGATGACATAAACACCGACGCGTTAACACGTAATCGTTGGTCTAACCATTCACTCTTCATACCTAATTCAAAGGTATCAACCGTTTCTTCTTGGTAAGGCTTGCTTGCATCTGGGTTAATAGCTTGGTTGGCTCGCATATCAAAGCCACCTGATTTAAAGCCATCGGTATAGCTACCATACAGCATTAAGTCACGACTATACTGATACTCTGCGCCGATACGCGGCGAAAAGTGGCTAAAGCTTTCTTTACCAGTAAATTCAGTTTGCGTAGCTAAATAAACGCCGTTAGGATCACGTGGGAATTTATAACCGGCATAAACATAACGGTAAACATCGGCCTCTTTGTCATCTTTGGTATAACGACCACCAAAGGTTAAAGACCATTTATCATCTAGCTGATACGAACCCTGTGCATAAGCGGCAATACTATCGGTTTGCACACAGCCACCGTTTTCTGTAGTGCTAGCGCCATAAACTACCTGACCAAAGGCACCGCAGGCTTCGCCGTCGTAGTAATATAGCCCCGAAGCGACCTTCAGCTTGTCATCACTGTACATCAGCTGTAACTCTTGAGATACCTGCGTATCTTCATAAAATGCGGGGATATCCAGTGTAGGGAAGGTTGTTGAGTCAAAATCGATATTGGTATCGGTTTTACCTTCACGATGTGCAGTAACCGACTTAAGTGTCCAATTCTCTGACAAATCTAGCGTCATGGTAAGTGACTGGCCTTCAGTTTCTACCTTGTTTGTTACCGGCATACTAATATTAGCATCGTATACACTGGTTGGTTGCGTATCGGTAGGCGCTAATGCACTAGGGAATAAACGAAAACCGCCACGTGGATTAGATTCATCTACCGTTTTATCGGCATTTAACGCTAAACGGAAATTGTCTGCGACATTCCACTGTACGCTTACACGTCCAGTCATTAACTCTTTATTGTAGTTGTCATCGCCGGTGTTAAGAAACTTACCAAAACCATCACGATTAAAGTTAGCAAAAGCACCGCTAATAAACAGGTTATCTGCTAACGCCGTTTGACCAGAAATTTTCAAATCACGCTGACTTTTAGTACCTAAGGTGCCACGAACGGCGAATTCATTCTCGCCGGTAAGTTGCTTAGTGACATATTTTACTGCACCACCAATAGTGTTACGACCATACAAGGTACCTTGCGGGCCACGCAACACTTCTATGCGTTCCACGTCATATACGTCTAACGCCGCGCCCTGAGGTCGCGCCATGTAAACATCATCAATGTAGATACCCACGCCTGGTTCAAAACCCCATAGTGGATCTTGTTGGCCAATACCACGGATATAGGCCGTTAGCGTACTATTTGTGCCGCGCGATACTTGCAAGGTGGTATTGGGTGAAAACTGCGCGACAGCCGTAATATTGTCCATACCGCGCTGCGCTAATTCTTCTTCACCTAATGAGGTTACAGCAACCGGCACTTCTTGCAAATTTTCTACAGTACGACGAGCGGTTACTTCAATACGCTCTAACTTAACGTCATCGGCGCCTTTGGCAGTTTCTTGCGCTAGCACGGTGCCGGCAAAACAACCACTAATAGCTAAGGCAACTAAACTAGGCTTGAGTAAGGTACGGCTAAACTTGTGCGTTGCATTAATCTTATAATTATTGGCCATGTTGGCTCTCCTGCTGTTTGTGTTCGCATATCTTGTTTTTATTTATCTAGGGTTACTGTAGGCCTAAACGCAGAATTTTTAACCTGTACCTTAGTACTATGGTGATGTGAGCCTTCCTGTATCAGACTAAGCGAAAATGAGCACAAGGATAATAAGATGTTGAGTCTTCTTGGATTATTGGCCGGCCTTGGCCTACTTATCGTACTTACCATGCGTGGTTTCAACCTATTTATTACCGCACCTCTGTGCGCACTGCTAGTGGCCGTAACCAACGGCATTCCATTTTGGCATGTTAGCGACAAAATAGACTTTGTTAATGGCTATATGTCTGGTTTCTCTGGTTTTGTCGCCGCTTGGTTTTTAATGTTTTTACTCGGTTCACTATTTGGCAAGCTGATGGAGCACACCGGCGCTGCCGACTCGGTAGCTTTGATGATTGTGAACAAGCTAGGCCAGGGCAAAGCGGTACTCGCTGTGGTGCTGGCTTGTGCCGTACTTACTTACGGCGGTGTTAGTGTATTTGTCGTCGCATTTTCTGCCTACCCTATGGCGGTAAGTTTATTTAAAGGTGCCAACCTGCCCCGCCGCTTTATTCCTGCAGCACTAGCGCTGGGTTCAGTTACCTTTACGATGACCTCTGCTGGCTCGCCAGAAATTCAAAATTGGATCCCTATTCCCTATCTTAAAACCACGCCTTACGCTGGCTGGCAAGTTAGTATTATGGTGGCGATTTTTATGGCGGTTGTCGGCTATATGTTACTGATGTGGATGATAAAGCATGCAGTAAAACAAGGTGAACACTTTAGCCAACGTGCCGGCGACCCAGAAATTACTGACCGCGAATTACCACATCCAATTAAAGGTATCGCGCCTTTAGGTGTGGTGTTATTACTCGCGTTTTTACTACACGACAGCTTACAGCAAGCCGCGCTAATAGTGGCGCTTACCGGCGGTGTCGTGAGTTTATATTTACTTAACTTTCGTTTTTTACATAACCCTGCTGCTGCGACGAATGAAGGCGTATTAGGCGCGTTATTAGCCATTGGCAACACCGCTGCCGTAGTCGGCTTTGGTTCAGTGGCTAAACTAACCCCTGCTTTTGCCAGCGTAGTAAACTATATGACACACTTACCTGGCCCAGAGTTGGTGGGTGCCGCTGTTGCGGTTAGTGCGATTGCCGGCTTAACCGGCTCAGCATCGGGTGGCCAAGTGATTGCACTACCCGAGATTGCACCGCACTATTTAGACCGCGGCGTTAACCCAGAACAGCTACACCGTGTGGTGGCTATTTCGTCTGGTGCGCTAGACTCGCTGCCGCATAACGGCTACGTGGTTACCACTATTCGTGCTATTTGTGGTGAAAGCCACCACAATGCTTATTGGCCGGTAGCCGTAGTTAGTGTATTGGTCCCTGTGTTGGGCACGGCACTGGCTATCGTATTATTTCAGTGGTTTTAAGGACTTAACATGCGTATTTTTTTGACCATACTGCTACTTGCTGGGTTAAGTTTTAATGCCTGCAGTGACACACTCATTGTTCAAAAGCAGCGCTTTACGCTAGATCGTTTTACTACTGCAAGCGGTAGCACTATTGCCCCAGTTAATATTGGCTGGGAAGCCTATGGCAAGCTTAATGCTGACAAATCTAATGTTATTTTAATCACTCATTATTTTTCGGGTACTAGCCATGCTGCAGGTAAATACCATGCAGCAGACACTGCCGCTGGCTACTGGGACGCCATTGTTGGCCCGGGTAAAGCCATAGATACTAATAAGTTTTACGTGATTAGCAGTGATACGCTAGTTAACGCTAACGTATTTGATGCCAACGTAATAACTACCGGCCCTGCAACCATTAACCCCGCCACAGGTAAGCCGTATGGCTTAAGTTTTCCGGTAGTTACCATTGGCGATTTTGTTGAAGTACAAAAAGCCTTACTCGATAGTTTAGGTATTTCAACGTTACATGCGGTTGTCGGCCCATCAATGGGTTCATTTCAGGCTATTGAATGGGCAGTGCGCTACCCAGATAAAGTGCAGCGATTAATTCCAGTAATTGGTAGTGCTTACATGGATGCCTACAGCGCCGTTAAGTTAGAGCGTTGGTCTTATCCGATTAAAACAGATCCAGCATGGTTAAATGGTGACTATTACCAACAAGGCCAACCAATACAGGGCCTGACTACGGCACTGGCATATATTACGCAAGATGCACTGAATCCGGTTGGCTTTAACCTAAATTATCCAGCCCCTGAGCTTGATACTGCACCACAACATGATATTCGCGCTAGTTTTTCTGCATGGCAGCAGTTAATGCAGCAGGCAAAATTACGTGCTACCTATCAAGACGCTAATCATATTCTTTACCTAGTTCGCGCTTCCCAGTTGTGGCGCGCGGGCATGGGTGACAATTGGCGACAAGCCGTGGCTAAAATTACCGCGCCAACGCTGTTTTTACCCGCCACGGGTGACTTGTTGCTACCGCCAATGTTAAGCAAAAATAGTGCAGCAGCTATGGCGGCTGCAGGCAACACGCCACAATATGCTGAAATCCCTGGTAACTGGGGGCATTTAGACGGTGTTATCGGTATCGAGGCCGTTGCTAGCCAAATTGCCGGCTTTTTGAACTAAAAATTAGTCCCCTTCCCTGGTGGGTGCGGCAGGTATTGAGCACCCTTTTTCTTTATGTAATTAAATTCGCAATGTATAGCCTGTTCCGCTTAATATATCCCTCAGTATTTTGCACAACATATACTACCCAGGCAAATAGATGCCTTAGTTAACAAATTGATTTATAAAAGGACATAGCAATGGCCTATGATTATGGCAGTGAGTCGTTAGGGATCCGCAATCCATTTAAAGCGGAAGGTTTACTGCGAGCCGCACGCGGCTTGGTTGTAACGTTATTAGGTATATACCCGCTATTGCAGGTTGTTAGCTTGGTACAACAGGATAAAACCCTGGCCTGGATTTCTGCGGCAATTGGCTTTGTGTTATTAGCCGGCGGCTTACGGGCTTTGGGTGGTGGTATTTTTCAAATGTTACGCTTTTTTGTTGGTCGCAGCGTTCCAACCTCTTTGGCGCCTAACTACAGTAAATCCGAGCGTGAAACGGCGAAACTAGAAAAGCCACATTACAAAAGCATTGATTTAGAAGAAATGTTAATGGGCAGAAAAAACAAAACCTTTGTTGAACCGGTAGGTTTTATTTCACGCCTAGTACATACCCTGGTACCTAAACTGATCTTTTTGCCCTATCCGCTGCGTAATTTAGCTCAGCGTTTCTCTGGCGCGCTTATCGCCACTATTATCGCTTTAGTCGCCTACGCCCTTACTGCCTTTGTGTGTTTAACCGGTTTAGCCGGCGACACTGGCGATATTTTGTTACCATTTTTTTCTGCGGTATTAGTTATTTATTTAATTTTAAGCTGGCGCGGCGCCAGCACCGTGTATCGCCAAGCAGAGCGCAGCATTGAAACTCAAGGCAACCTAAAACTGGCAAAAATTATGGCCTTTGCTATTTTAGCGCCAGTAATAATGGGCTTAATCATCAATTTCTTACTGCAACAACCCGATATTGCCGAGCTTGTTGCTGAGCTACGGCAATCCGAGTTACACAGTTTTGCCATCGCACCACAATTGTTGTTAGTACTGCTATTTGCGGCAATCAGCGGAACCTTTATATTTTTGCTGTTAAAACAACGCACCGCACAGGTAAAGGCTCAAACTAAGGTGTCAGAATACCGCGCCAATTGGCAAGAAAATATCCATCCGCGCGAACTGTTCGTTAATATCGACAACATTGTTATGGCTAATCGTCGTTATAAAGAGATCCCAAACCGCGTATATCGCGAGCTAAACCCTAACTTGAATGAGCAATCAGAAAGCAAAGGTAATTTTAGCGGCGAAATCATGATAGAAACCCAGCCGGCATATGCACCGCTGGAGCACACCGCTTTATTTAAGCAGCTGCGTGTTTTCTCGACCATTGCTGGCCAAGTGCTATTGCTTATTGGTCCGTTTATTTTATTTTACTTGCTGTTTGAAGCCCGCTCTATCTTAGAACTAGTGCATCAATTTCAAGCTATTGCGCGCCCATCAGACGCGGCAACCCAAAGCTTTGTTATCAGCTTGTTCAACGAAAGCCAATTTATTCTTAGCTTGCTATTTAGTTGGTTAATTTGCCACAGCTTTGGCCGCTTACTGGAAAATTATAGCCATACGTTTTGGGCCGAACTTAATTTTAACTCGCTACTGGTATACCTAAAATGTGAAGGTACTTATACCGAAAGTAAATTAACCACAGGTAAAGGTATTTACGATTCTACCGCATCAGAAAACTACGTAATGCGCTCATCGTTAACGCCGTGGATTATTAGCTCGCGCATTATGAGTAGCACCTTTGCTGATAGCGGTGCGAAAAACGTAGAGCACCCGCGTCACATATTAGAAATGGAAGATAACCCACAAGAAATGCAGGCTATTTTGGATGATATTCAAAGTTTCATGTCAAACCGCGAAACCATTGCTAGTATTAAAAACGCGCAAGATTTATCTAACACAGAACAAATTTACCAAATTAACCAGCAATCGCGCGCGATGCCGGTAACTTCGGATCAAGCAACCTTATCTAGCCCGCAGCAAGACGCCGATGCCAGTGCGGCTCAAGCTATCGAGCAACCCAAAAGCTAGCTGCTTAGGTTAACTTAAAACAATAGCCACTCAGTTTAAGCAAAAGCTGAGTGGCTACGCCAAGCAAGAAGGGCAAAACATGCAGCGAATTAACGGTAGCAAAGTCTTAACTCTTAGTACTGCGGTAGCGTTAACTTTGCTGGTACTCCCAGTAACTGCGGCAAACCCGACTATGTCGGCACAAGACTCCGACCCGGTAAAAATGGGTTGGATGCAGGGTTTCCCGCCAGCGCAAAGCAAACGCATTACGCAACCTGACAGTAATTTTTTTAGCTTTCCTAAGCTGCGCTGGTCAGTATGTAACATGCGCCAACTGTTACCCACCACCAATATTAACCGCGCAATTAGCCATTATCAGCCACTGGTTTTTTCACCGTTAGCCAATATAGACGAGCTGCGTTTTACACCGCTGAATAGCAACCAAACTATGACCTAGCAGCAAAGCCTAATGGCAAACTATACCGATGGCATTATCGTGTTGCATCAAGGTAAAGTGGTGTATGAGCGCTATTTTGGTTGTCTGAATGAAACTGAATATCATGCCGCCATGTCAATGACGAAATCTTTAACCGGTTTATTAGCAGAAATGCTGATCGCTCAGGGCAAGTTAGATGACAATTGATAGCTTGGGTACGCCGTTTGCCGGCGGTGGCTTAAGTGCAACCTTACGTGACATGGCAAAATTAGGCCAAGCTATATTAAACAATGGCAAAGTTAATAATGTACAAGCTATTCCGCAGCAAGCCATCGACAGTATTCGCCAAGGCGGTAACCCTGAAGTTTTTGCCAAAGCAGATTACACTACCTTGCCAAAGGGTAGTTACAAAAGCATGTGGTGGATACTGCACAACAAACATCACGCTTTTGCAGCCCGCGGTGTGCACGGTCAAACGATGTATATTGACCCAACCGCGCAAATGGTGATTGTTCGCTTTGCCTCACATCCCATAGCAGCTAATGGCGTCAATGATCCAACATCATTACCCGCGTATCAAGCACTAGCAGAGTATTTGTTGCAACAGAAAAACTTTTAATTGTTTACGTTAGTGCTGCATCCAAACACCATTTGTTATTTGGCAATCTATCGAGTCAAGTGCCATATGAATGGATAAGCCGAGCCCAAGGAGCCTAGTTTTAGGCAAGAAACAAAGCAAAATATATACCGCAATAAGCCACAATTTATGCAACGGATGAAAGTTAATGCTACAACGGTTAGGATCATATATCGGCTGTGCAATAAGATGATCGATATCGACGAGCATAGTTGCCGCAAGTATTAGGTAAGCTGATTTCCAATTATGTCGAAAAAATAGCGCCACCAATATTGCGGGAATAATAAAGTGCAAACCTATATGCAGCATTACGTATTATTACCCCTTCGCGTTCGAGTCTGGTTAATCTAAAACAATAGCCACTCAGGTTAAAGATGAATGGCCAATTGGATAAAAGGGCCGCACGTTATTTGGGAAACAACACCACGTGATCTAAATCAAGGCGAATACCAATGTGTTCGCCTATTGCATGGTTATGATGACTCAGTGCTAAGCACTGCACTTGCTCACCACTGTTTAATGTTAACCGATATAAAATATGTGAACCACGAAACGCTTTTTCCACAACCAGTGCGGTAACATTACTAGTATCGTCGTGCACAATATCGTCGGGGCGAATAAGTATTTCAACCTTGTCACCGGCTTGCAACGCGCTGCTGTACCGCTGTACAAACCGACCCAAGTTAGTTTGCACCTGCTGGGCATCTAGCATAGTGCCTGGCAGCAATACGCCACGGCCAATAAAATCGGCAACAAAACGGTTAGCAGGTTTATGGTATAGCTCGTAAGGTGTCGCCCATTGCTGCAGTTGCCCTTGCTGCATTACGCCGACGATGTCAGCCATAGCAAAAGCTTCGTTTTGATCGTGCGTTACCATTACCGCAGTAATATTTAGCTGTTGTAAAATATGACGTATTTCGCGGGCTAGCCCTTCACGTAGCTCAGCGTCTAGGCTAGAAAACGGCTCGTCTAATAGCAGTACTTTAGGCTCAGGAGCTAAAGCTCGAGCTAAGGCGACACGTTGTTGCTGACCACCAGATAACTGATAGATATAGCGCTGCGCTAAGTCGGGTAAGCCGACTAACTGCAATAGTTGTTTAACCTTAGCCGCTTTATTAGCTTTAGTACTGTGCCGTAAGCCAAAACTAATGTTATCGGCAACATTAAGATGAGGAAATAAAGCAAAATCTTGAAACACCATGCCCACTTGCCTTTGCTCAGGCGCTAGCAGCATATCAGCCGCACTTACCGCCTGCCCAGCTAAACTAATGCTACCCGCTGTAATTGGCTCAAAACCGGCGATGGCACGCAATAAGGTTGTTTTGCCACACCCAGAGGGGCCAACTAAGCAACCAATTTGGCCTTGATCTAACGAAAAGCAGATATTGTTAACGACGTTATGCTTAGCATAAGCAATGCTAACCTTTTGTATGTTTAGCATTAATTCTTTCCTTTGCTGGCGACGTCTACCGATCGCGCTAACAAAATTACCGGCAATAAACTCACCAATACTATTGCCAGTGCCGGCAGTGCCGAGTCGGCTAAACGCTCGTCGGAGGCAAGCTCGTAGGTACGCACCGCTAGCGTATTAAAATTAAATGGCCGTAAAATTAACGTGGCGGGCAGTTCTTTTAACACATCAACAAAAACTAGCAATAAGGCACTAAACACACTGCCACTCAGTAATGGCACATGTACTTTCTTTAGTACCTGAAGTGGCGTGCAGCCTAATGAACGGGCAGCGTTGTCCATACTTGGCTTAATTCGCTCTAATCCTGCTTCAACACTGTGTAATGACACCGCTAAAAACCGCACACTGTAAGCCAGCAATAGCGCGAAAACGCTACCCGAAAATACTAAGCCGGTGCGAGTACCAAACCATTGCTCGGCCAGTAAATCGATGCGCCCATCTAGCCACGCTAGTGGCAACATAACGCCAATAGCAATTACGGTACCCGGTACCGCATAACCTAGAGCGGCAACACGCACCGGTGTTTGCACTACGGCATCTTGGCGTAAACGCTTAGCATAAGCGAACAACAGTGCCAGCATCACGGAAATGCCCGCAGCTATAGCTGCTAAGCTAAAGCTATTCCAGACCAACTGCGCAAACTGCTGATTAAGTGTTACTTGATAGTTAGACAACGCCCAGCTAATAAGCTGCGCAGCCGGTATGACAAAGCCCAAGCACACAGGTAACAAACATAACAGTAATAGGAGCAACTGCCGTGTTTTGCTAACCGTTCTCAGCATTGGCGCCTGGTGTTGCTGTCCTTGATGATAATAACGAATTTTACGGCGTGACCAGCGTTCTAACACCAACAGTAACAGCACGAAACTGGTAAGCATCGCAGCCAATTGTGCTGCCGCAACTTGGTTGCCCATACCAAACCAGGTACGAAAAATACCGGTAGTAAAGGTGGCAATACCAAAATATTGCACTGTGCCGTAATCGGCAAAGGCTTCCATCATTGCTAACGCTGTGCCGGTTAAAATAGCTGGCCGAGCTAACGGCAATGCGACCTGCCAAAAATGCCGCCTAGGGCTTAAACTTAAAGTACGGCTGGCTTCTAATAACGATGCCGACTGCTCACGAAACGCGGTACGTGCCAACATATAAACGTAGGGATACAACACCAGCGACAGCATAATAATGGCGCCGCCTAGTGAGCGTATTTCTGGAAACCAGTAATCGCCATAATGCCAGCCAAACTGACTGCGTAGCGCCGTTTGCAAAGGGCCAGAGAAGTCGAGCATGCCAGTGTAGGTGTAAGCAATAATGTAAGCTGGCACCGCCAGTGGCAGTAATAACATCCACTGCACATAACGCCGACCAATAAACTGATACTGGCTAATTAACCAAGCGCTAGACGTGCCAAGCAACAACGCGCCGATACCAGTGCCTGTAGCCAACAGTAACGAGTTAATAACGTAATCCGCTAGCACAGTTTGGCGTAAATGCAGCCAAATATCAGGCTGTGGCGTAAATAGGCTAGTAAAAACTACGAGCACTGGCATGGCCAGCAGCAGCGCAGGCATTAGCACCGACCAACGCCAGATATCACGCATTATCTGGCGCTTAGGTTATTAAAGAATATAGTGTTCAATTACTACTTCCAGCCAGTGCGATCCATCACTCGAATAGCATCGCTATTTAATTCGCCTAACTTTTCTAGCGATAACTGATCGGCTTTAAATTCACCAAAGCCTTGCAGGATATCACTTAGCTTGCCCGAGCTAATTACTGGGTATTCGTGGTTAGCTACCGCATACCACTGCTGCGCTTCTGCGGTAACCATATACTCAAGTAGCTGTATAGCAGCGGCTTTATTAGGCGAGTACTTCGCTATGCCGGCACCAGAGATATTAATGTGCGCACCACGATCGGCTTGATTTGGCCAAAATACCTTAACTTGCTGCGCCACGGCTTGTTCATTTTTATCGGCTAGCATGCCGCCTAAATAGTAGGTGTTAGCAATCGCAATATCACATACGCCGGCTACAGCGGCTTTAATTTGGTCTCTGTCGCCACCTTTAGGCGGGCGGGCAAAGTTTGCCACTAAGCCTTTAGCCCAGCTTTCGGCTGCGGTAACGCCGTCATGGGCAATAATGCTAGCGGTCATCGACTGATTATAAATATTGTCAGATGAGCGTACGCAAATACGGCCGCGCCATTTCGGGCTGGCTAAATCTTCATAGGTGGATAATTCTTCAGGTTTTACTTTACCTCCTACATATAAAATTGGCCGGGCACGCATGGTTAAACCATACCAGTGCCCTGCGGGATCACGTAGTGCAGCAGGTATCGCTTGTGTTAATGCTTCAGAGTTTATACTTTGCAGCACGTTTTGCTGCTGGGCACGATACAGCCGGCCTACGTCGGTACTAATAAGTATATCCGCTGGGCTGTTACGGCCTTCGCTTAGCATGCGGCTAATTAGCTCATCTGGCTTACCGGTAATTAAATTTACTTTAATACCGGTGTCGGCAGTAAATTTTTCTAATAGCGGTTTAATTAATTCTTCTTGGCGGCCAGAATAGATATTTACTTCTGCAGCGTGAGCAACTGACATATTAAACAGTACTGCAGTTATACCAGTACCGAGTAGGGTTAGCGCCGAACCTAATTTCATGCTGTAGCTCCTAAGTAATGCATACTAAAAAATACCCGCGCATCTAAACATAAATACGAACCGTTCTCAACTTGATAATGCCGAATTTGGCCAAAATACCTATTAAATGTTGATTAAACCCTAATAAAAAACGCAGCCAAAGCTGCGTTTTTAGTGAAGCCTAACGCTGATTATTGCTTTTTCATCTGTTGATGAAATTGTGCTACATCAGTAATTATTTTTTGGCCAGGTAAATTGGCAAACGGTTGATCACGGAATGATGTGCCGCGCATTTGTATGGATATACGTGGCGCCTTGCTATTTAACATGGTTTCATTATAAAACGCTTTTACGTCAGCTAAGGTTACTTGCTCAACCGCAGCAATAAGTTGTTGTTTACTGTCGAAGTTGAAGTTTTCACGATACCAGTCAGAAATAATAGGCCGCACTTCACCCTGCAGATTTTTTGCTGGCTCGTTTAAAGAGACTAAGGTGCTGGCTTTAAGTTGGGCAAACGCTTCCTCAGTTAACTCATTTAATGCCGTAACATATTCCTGCTTAAATTTGTCAAACCTTGCTTGTATATCAGCCACGCCTTTTACCGGTGTCTGAATAAACATAGCAAAACCAACATAGTCTTCTAACTGCATAGCGGTGCCACCCACCGCGTAAGCTAACTGCTCTTCAGTGCGTAGTTTATCAAAGGCCACATTACTAAAATGACTTTTTAAGATTGTAGCGCGAGCTAATTGGGTATAAGAGGGTTCAGGGTGCATATGCACATCAACTAATGCCACATCGGCAACGTCAATATCTTTTTGCACTACCAGTGTTTCACCCACTGTTGGTTGCCAGTATACCGTGCGGCTATACGGCTGCTCGGCGCGCTGTGCGGGTAACGCTTGTTTTATCTCAGCCGCTACCTGCTCAATCATTGCCTTATCGTAGTTACCAAAGGCAAAAATACGCAGTTGATTATTGCTTAACGTGTTGCTAATAAAGCGTTGTAAATCAGCTGCTGTTAGCTTATTTGCCGCGGCAATAAGCTGAGCGCGTTCGTAGTCACCATCAGTAACTAATGCGCTGAACGTGCCAAATGCTTGCGCGTATGGAAACTGCTTGCCCTGGTTTTGTAAACCACGAATATAACGGTCTTTAGCCTGGGCAAAGCTTTGCTGATCAGCACTAACCGTTAACCCAGCCAATGCTTGCTGTAATAACTGCGGCTGTTTATCAGTAAAACCGCCGATAGTTAATGCCATGCCGTTGCGAGGCGTTAAACCCATAGACATACCAGCAATACCTGCCTCTGTAGCTAGTGCACTTTGCTGTAAGTTGTATAGATCATACCATAGTGACTGCAGCACTTTGGCGTCAATGTCGTGCTGGGCAACATTTGTATTAAACAAAATTTCTAGCACACCACGTGGCTGGTTAGCAAACATTTGGCTTGGGTATAGCCACGCGCTAATACCGTCTTTTTGCAGTACTAACTCAGGTTTGCTTTGCGCTACTGGTGCAACTAAGTCGAACTTCTCAGGTAATAAGCGATTTACTGCCGGCAGGTTTAAGGCCAATTTAGGGCTTTGTTGCCAGCTTTGCTGCTCTTCAAGGCTAATATCTGCAATTTTATATTTACCATCGTAAAAATGCAGGCTGCTATCGTGCGGCTCTTGCTTACTAATATACCAAATGCGTAAGTGTTCAGGCGTTAGCTGCTGTAACACCTCGTTTATGGCTTTACCGTCAAAACGCTGATAATAGAAAGGCGCATTTACCGCATTGCGCGCTGGCACGTTTTGCATAGCGGCAGCTAAATTAGACACATAACCAAATTCATCGCCTTTTTCTAAGAAGCGAAAACGGTTATTTAAGCTAGTTTGAATTTCGCTAAAGTATTTATTATCAACACCCTGCTGCTTCACCAAATCTAGATATTGCATAATAGTCGCGACAATACCCTCGCGATTTTGCATGCCGGCGTCAGTTAAATCGATGTCGATGCTAAATGAACCATAATTGCCGTATAGCCCAGGATCAGCACTGGCATTTAAACCAGAAATTAAGCCCATCGCTTTTAGCTGTTGTGCTGGTGCACCCGGCATTTCAGAACCCAGTAAATAGGTTAAAAACTCATTCGGTTTTACCGCAAATTGTTCGCTATTATTAGTAATGGTAAAGTCTAAACGCAGCTGCTTAACATCTTCATTCGGTACGTAGTGAATGCGCTTCCCGCCTAGCTTGCTAACATCTAGTTTTGCCGTAACTTTAGGTGAGGCAATATTTTTGTTTTTAATGCTACTAAAATGCTTAACTGCAAGTTGTTCCATCTCGTTCAGTGGCAAGTTGCTTAACAGCGCCACCTTCATAATATTAGCCGAGTAATACTGATTATAAAAATCGACGGTTTGCGGGTGTAATTTACTATTTTCTTTGTCGCCTAATGTTTCTAAGTTACCAATTAAAAACCGGTTGGCAGGATGGCTGCCCATCATGCTACGCGATAAATTATATTGGCCAAAAAAGTCCATTTCCCGGCGCATCGACCATTCCGCATTAACTGCATTTTTCTCTTTATCGGTATACTCTGGGTACAGTTTTGGTGCTTTAAAAAAATCAGAAAAACGGTCTAGTGCTTCATCATAAGCACCATTGTTTACTTTAAACATGTAGTTGGTAATATCAAGCCAGGTATAAGCATTTTGTGCGCCGCCATTGGCGGTCATAAACTCGCTGTAGCCTTTAGTGTCTGGATAACGCTCAGTGCCCAAAAACAACATATGCTCTAAATAGTGCGCCATACCTTGTTGGCTCATGGGATCTTGCAGTAAACCAACACCAACACTTAACGCCGCAGCAGATTTTTTTGCTGCCGGATCTGATACTAAAATCACTTCCATTTTATTAGGTAAAGTTAGTATTTTATAGGCTCGAGTATCATTCGGGCTAACCAGCACTTGACCCTGCACTTGTTGCTGAACGCTTTGCACGTCTGTCGACGTTACACGTTCGCCAGCACAGCCGGTTAGTACTGCTAGCGCCACTGCAGTGATTATAAATATTTTTTTCATGTCTATACCCATATAACGAAAATGTTACAAAAAGAATTGCTAATGTAATGAAATCAGGTGCTATCTACCAGCACAGAGCGCAAAAGGATTGTAATAAAATGTGTCGACAGCAATAAAAAAGGCCCCGTTAGGAGCCTTAGTGTTCGATGCTAATAATTACATCTGTGATTGCAAATAATTTGGTAAGCCTAGCAATTTAATTAAGTTTAGCTGCTGTTCTAACCAGTGTGCATGATCAACTTCAGTATCGTCTAATAACTGTTGCAACATCGTACGGGTAACGTAATCTTGTTCTTGCTCACACAATGCCATGCTGTGCTTTAATAGCTTTTGCACTGCATATTCAACGTTTAAGTCGTTCTGCAGCATGCTAGGTACGTCGTGGCCAACATGAATTGGGTCGCGCGTAACCATATCTGGCACACCGCCTAAAAATAAAATACGCTCAATTAAGGCTGAAGCATGGCCTTTTTCATCATCAAATTCGTGATCAATACGGGCAAATAATTTTTGCAAACCCCAATCGTGATACATCCGCGAGTGAATAAAGTATTGGTCCATCGCGGTTAACTCATTAGATAAGAGTTGGTTTAACGCGTCGATAACTTGTTTGCTGCCTTTCATTTATTCGCCTCCCAGCTGTGCTTGTAAATAGTTTGCCAGCCCTAGGCTACCAATTTGATACTGCTGCGTTTCTAACCAGTCTAGATGCTCTTCTTCATATTCTAAAATGTCAGTAATAATGTCGCGGCTAACATAGTCTTGCTCTGCTTCGCAAAGTGCAATAACTTCACGCAATAGCGGTAACTGCTCAATTTGAAACTCGCTATCGCACTGCAGCATTTCTGGCGTGTCTTCACCAATTCGTAATTTACCTAATGCTTGTAAATTCGGTAAGCCTTCAAGCATTAAAATACGCTCTATCAGCTGATCAGCCTGCTTCATATCTTTAATCGACTTTTTATAACAGATGTCATTTAGCGCTTTTAAGCCCCAGTTTTTATAAATACGGGCATGCAAAAAGTATTGATTAATAGACGTTAACTCTGCTGTCAGCACTTCGTTTAATTTTGACAGTATCCGTGGATGACCTTTCATTACACCAACCTTCTTATCTGGCGTTAAAACATGCGACTAAGTGTAGTACAAAAGCCACCACTAGGCAAAATTATGTTTATTTTCAACAACATATTACTGATAATAGTTCGTATTACTAACACGTTTCGTTTCTCGTTTTAAATAAGCGTACATGACGGCATATTTTCGTATATTGGTCTCAAGCACTTTGAATTATTTGTGTTTTTACGTTACACAGAGTAAGTGAAAATTATAATAACCAGTAATATCAGAGGAACTTATGCAACTATTCAAACCTTTTGCCCTAGTGCTACTGCTGTGCAGCAGTGCATTAATGGCAACAGAGCGCCAAATAGAAATAGACAGTAAAGTGGTTACCGAACATAAAACCGAAGTAAACGGTAAACGTTTTGGTTATAGCGCCACTACCGGCACACAACCAGTGTGGGATGAAGAAGGCAACCCGACAGCCACCTTGTTTTATACCTATTATCAGCGTAGCGATATTAAAGATCGCAGCACACGCCCACTACTAATTTCATTTAACGGTGGCCCAGGTTCAGCGTCAGTATGGATGCATATTGCTTATACTGGCCCTAAATCATTACTTATTGATGACGAAGGCTATCCAGTACAACCTTACGGCGTGCAAACCAATACACATTCGGTATTAGACGTTGCCGATATTGTATTTGTTAACCCGGTAAACACCGGCTACTCGCGCGTATTACCCAATAAAGAAGGCAAAATGCCGTCTAAAGATCAGCAGCAAAAAATGTTTTTTGGTGTAAACGCTGATATCAAATATTTAGCCGAATGGGTAAATACCTTTGTTACTCGTAATGAGCGTTGGCAGTCACCTAAGTTTTTAATTGGCGAAAGCTATGGCACTACGCGAGTATCGGGTTTAGCACTTGCATTACAAAACCAGCAGTGGATGTACTTAAATGGCGTAGTGCTAGTATCCCCAACTGAGCTTGGCATTAAGCGTGAAGGACCGGTTGATGCCGCTAATCGCCTGCCGTATTTTGCCGCCACAGCTTGGTATCACAAAAAACTGGGTACTGACTTACAGCAAAAAGATTTATACGACATTTTACCGGCAGTAGAGGACTTTACACTTAATCAATACTTACCTGCTTTAGCCAAAGGCAATGCGATAAGTGCCGAAGAAAAGCAGCGCGTAGCCCAGCAGGTAGCCGCATATTCAGGTTTATCGTTACAAGCTGTACTGCAAAATAACCTAGATATTGACCCGAGTTTCTTTTGGAAAGAACTACTTCGTGACCGTAGCCAAACTATTGGCCGTTTAGACTCGCGCTATTTAGGTATTGATAAAAGCGATGCTGGCGACCGTCCTGATTACAATGCCGAACTAACCTCATGGCTGCACTCATTTACCCCAGCGATGAATTACTACGTGCGTGCGGAGTTAAAATACAATACTGACATAAAATACAATATGTTTGGCCCTGTGCACCCGTGGGATAGAAGTGGTGATAACACCGGCGAAAACTTGCGCCAAGCTATGGCACAAAACCCCTATTTAAAAGTAATGACCCAATCAGGCTATTTCGACGGCGCCACTAACTACTTTGATGCTAAGTATAATATGTGGCAGTTAGACCCAAGCGGTAAAATGAAAGATCGCCTTAGCTTTAAAGGCTACCGTAGCGGTCATATGATGTATCTGCGTAAAGAAGACTTAAAAAAATCTAATGATGATTTACGTGAGTTTATTTTAGGCGCACTACCAGCCCCTGGCGTTGCCGCAAAATACTAAAGTCTATTTAGCATAAATGCGTACTGACCTTTTTTGGCGGTCAGTACGTAAACCGCTATACTAGGTTAGCTTAGCGCTATTTTTGAGGTGGTGATTATTCGTTCGATATTAATTTTCTTACTATTTTCGGCCCACACACTTAGTGCTAATACTCTTGTAATTGGTGCGCCGCTTAACCCTACGCCAATGAGCCTGCAGCTGGAGCAGCTACTTAAAACGGCCTACTTACAACTGGGTTATCGTACAGAATTTATTGCTTTACCATCAGAGCGTAGGTTGCGCTTACTGCAACATGGCGATCTTGATGCAGACTTATTTCGTTCTTGTGAGCTTGACGAAGCACACCCAGAATTTATTGTCGTACCGGTAACTATAGGTGCATTACACTTGCGAGCTTATAGTCTTGACCCACAAAAACTCACTAATTGGCAACAGCGACCTGAACTCATTATTAGCCATATTCGCGGCTTTAAAATGGCAGAGCAACAACAGTTTTTAGGTAAACGAATAACGGTTAGTAGTGACCAACAAGCTTTTGGTTTAATGTTACAAGGTCGAGTTGATATTTTATTAGAAGATAGTCACACGGCTAAAAAGTTTTTATATCAGAAAAAAGACTTACCCACTATTGCCGAGCAAAACGTCGCCGATTTTGCCGTATGTCATGTACTAAGTAATAAGCAACAATCGTTATTAAATTCACTCACGTTAAAGTTGCGGCTAAGTATGGCTAAGACGGTATTATTATAAATAAGCCAATCTTGAAGCAGCCGTGAAAACAAAAAAGCCGAGCATTAATGCTCGGCTTTTTTTGCTTATACTTTATATTTTATTTTGTTTGGCCTAACAGGTTAAGAATAAACGCGTATTCTTGGGCATTTTCTGCCAGCCTTGAGAACCGACCCGACTTACCGCCGTGGCCTGCTTCCATATTGGTTTTAAACATTAACGGCTGATTATTAGTTTTATGGGTACGCAGCTTTGCCACCCATTTTGCTGGCTCAAAGTATTGCACCTGTGAATCATGCAAACCGGTAGTAACCAACATGGCTGGGTAAGCTTGTTTTGCTACCTGATCATAAGGCGAGTAAGACAACATATAATCGTAATAGGCTTTTTGTTTTGGGTTACCCCACTCGTCAAACTCGTTGGTAGTTAGCGGAATACCTTCGTCTAACATAGTGGTAACCACATCAACAAAGGGTACATGTGCCACTAAGCCACGGTATTTTTCTGGTGCCATGTTAGCCACTGCGCCCATTAGCAAGCCACCAGCACTGCCGCCCATACCAAACACTTTGTCTTTCGCCGCATATTGGTTAGCAACTAAATAATCAGTTACTGCTATATAGTCAGTAAAGGTATTAATTTTATGCAGTAACTTACCATCTTCGTACCATTGCCGGCCCATTTCTTGGCCACCACGAATATGCGCGATAGCATAAACAAAGCCGCGATCTACCAGCGACAAGGCTACAGAGCGGAATGACGGATCTGACGAATTCCCGTAAGAACCGTATGCGTATTGATATAGCGGCGCACTGCCGTCACGTTTAAAATCTTTACGGTATAGCAGTGAAATAGGCACTTTTACGCCATCAGTCGCCGTAGCCCACACCCGCTCGGTTTTATAGTTGTCTTTATCAAAGCCACCTAGTATTTCAGTTTGCTTTAACAACTGCTTTTCACCGGTTTTCATATTCAGTTGATAAGTGCTAGCAGGTGTAGTCAGTGACGTGTAAACATAGCGTACGTAGTCAGTATTAGGTTCAACGTTGGTCTCAAACGCCATAACATAAGCCGATTCATCAGATGCGACATAGAAGGCCTTATTTGGTGCATCCCATGGCATTATTTTTAACCGACGTAAGCCATCGCTGCGCTCGTTAATCGCTAAGTAATTATTAAATAACTCAAAGTCTTCAATAAATACCTTGTCGTCGTGCTTAACCAACGGCTGCCAGTTATTACGATCACCAATTTTGTCATCAGTTACACTCATTAAACGAAAATTAGGTGCATCCCAATCGGTGCTTATTACCCAGCGGTCGTTAATATGGCTAGCCGAGTACTGAAAGTCGCGCTGCCGAGGTGCCAGCACTTTAAATTCACTATCAGGTTTACTGGCGTCTTGTACGCGCATTTCGGTCGATACCGTGCTGCCAAGATAAATAACGACATAGTTATTATCACCGGTATTACCTATACCCATGTAAAAACTATTATCTTTTTCCTCATAGACTTGACGAGCACTGGCAACATCGTTGCCTAGTGTATGCTGTAATACCTGGGTACTAAGTAAGGTAGCAGGGTCATTTTTAACCACATATAACGTTTTGCTATCTTTAGCCCAAGCAATGCTGCTAGATAAGCCAGTTAACTGATCGGGTAAATCTTTTCCGGTGCGTAAGTCACGTATTTTCAAGGTGTATTGACGTCTGCCATTAGTGTCGTCGACATAGGCCAGTAAATTTTGGTCAGGACTAACACGCATATTCGCCACCTGATAAAAATCTTTACCAGCGGCCAATACGTTTACATCTAGCATTACCTGCTCGGTGCCGTCTTTTAACGATTTACGCAGATATATTGGATACTCTTTGCCGGTATCAAAACGGGTGTAATAGCTATAATCGCCTTTATTGTAGGGCACTGAGCTATCGTCCTGTTTAATCCGGCCAATAATCTCATCGGTAAGCTTGTCAGTTAACGCTTGATAACCCGCACTATATTGTGCGAAATAATCATTTTCACGCTGCAAATAATCTAATACCGTTGGCGAGGTTCGGCTGTCGTCACGTAGCCAATAATAAGGATCTGGTCGGTCACCATTGGCTGAGGTTACAGTGTAAGGTTGTTGTACGGCAATCGGCGCGGTTAGTTCTACTGCGCTTAGCCAGAAGCTACTAATACTACTTAGGCATAGCAGAGCTATTGTATGTTTACGCATTAGTTCTCTCTGTGAAGTTCAGGCAAACAGAAAAACTAACATAACAATTGCAGTAAACCAAATTTGCACAGCGTAAAAAGTGTAACGGAGTATATTTATACATAGATATTATACGCCGCTTTATTTAATCTATTCACAAATGGCTGGTTTTAAGCTATTACTTTAAACTTATTATAAACAGGGAAAATGACATGGCGTTAATGACGGTTGAGCAGGTAGCAGAATTTTTAGGTGTACAAGCAATAAGAGTTGAACGTTTAGCAAGGGAAAACTTGCTTGTACCCGCAGAGAAAGATACCGCAGGTAAACCATTATTCAATGCCGATGACGTAAAGCGATATAAAACACTAGCAGAGCGCTTAGGCGGATTATAACGCTAGCAATTATTCTACGTGTTGCAAGCGCTGCTGCCAGCGCTTGGCCTGCGCTTCATAACCGGGAACCGCTAAGTACCATAACCAGCAAAAGCCGCAGTAAAGTTGTTTTGCTAAAAATAACTTGCTACGCAGTGGCTCTAACAATTCAGCTAAACCGCGATAGCCCACATATTCCGCTAACATTAACTGTTCTTGCTGCTCGGTCAAATTAAAATGTAAACTTACCGCCGCTAGATCAAGACTACTATCAGCTAATTGGCTGTATTCAAAATCAAGTAGCCAGAGCTTGTCTGCTGCGAACAACAAATTACCCGCATGTAAATCTAAATGACATAACACAATGTCAGCCGACAATAGCTGTAGTTTTGTGGCGGCACGCTGCAACGCTGCCAATAACAACGGCTCTATAACGAATGTGGTTGGCACGGCCTTAATTAGCTGCTGTAAATATCTGGGGTATTCAAGTTGCGGTGTTTGTACCGACAATTGATGAAAGGCAGCAAGTGCAGTTAATAGTAAGGTTGAACCGTGCTGGGTATAATCAAAAGCCACACCGTTTGGAATATACTCGCTTAACATAACTTGATAATGATTATTTAAACAAAGCGGTGCAGGTGCTAACCCCTTTGCCGCAGCTGCGTGCTGACAGCGTAGTTCTTGATGTCGACAGATATCAGAGCCGACCGGATAACTACGCAGCACATATTCATCGTGCGCAGTGCTTACATAAAAACTTTGGTTACTTTCGCCCTGAGATAAAGCACGGACTTTTAACGGCGGTTGGCTAACAAAAAATTCTAGCCGCTGACATAAGCGCGTTACATGCTCAATTTCATGGTCGGCTGCTGTTGATAATGACTGCGCCATATAAAGTACCCTGCAATTGCAATAACCGTATACAGCATAAACAAGCCAGTAAGAAAATACAGGTGTTTTTGTGCATAAATATAAATTGATACGGCGTCTATCACCACCCAATACAACCAATTAGATACCAGCTTACGTGCTACTAATAAGGTTGCCATTACACTAAAAGCGGTGGTTTGAGCATCAATATAAGCAAAGTCGGCCTGGGTATAGTTGTGCATTACCACGCCTAGCACCCAGCCTGCTATTGCTGTAATAACAATTAAGCCCAAATGCCTTTGCCAATGCCATTCATACACCGGCCCGCGAGTATCCGGCGCTGCTTGGCGTAACTGTTGCCAACGCCACCAGCCATAAAGTGCCATACCGGCATAGTACAACTGCAAAATGGCATCCGACAACAATGCCGATTGCCACATAACATGAGTAAATAGCACAGTGCTTAGTAACGCCGCTGGCCAGCACCATAAACTTTGTTTTAGTGCCAGTATCACGTAGGCTAACGCCAATAGCGTTGCTATCAGCTCAATGCTGTGCATAAGTTGCCATTGCTCGATAGCCTGCGAGATAAGCTGGTTCATGGCCGTAAGTCACCGTGTAAAAATTTACAAACAAAAATCACTTTACCGTACTTTTCATATGACCATTTAATACATGCCTGTAAGGCATGCATAACGTCATCATATTCGCCAAATAACTGCGTGCTTAACGTGTTGGTTAACACTAAAATTGACGGATACTGATTTAACTGATCAATAAAATCTTTAATTGGAGTGAGATAATCATCCGCTAATGGATAGCTACTTATTTCTACAGTTAATTTCATGCTTATCTCCAATTAAAATTGATAGCTAGCGCTAACGCCAATGCGGCGGGGTTCAGCAAATTGCTCGTAAGTATGCGCCTCGTAGCCATCGCGGGGGTCATTGCCAAAGTAAAAACCACGTACACCAATGTCTTTATCTAGCGCGTTGCGGCTCCACAGGGCTAAATTCCATTGCTCTAACTGATAACTTAAGCGCAGATTAACTAACTCGTAACGTGACGAGCGCGCGCTATGGCCGTCAGAATAAAAGAACTCATCTTTACCTTGCAGGCTAATATTAAAGGTTAGTGGCTCAGTGATATACCAATCAGCAGCAACGCTGTATTGAAACCGTGGTGCTTGCGCTTGCTCGCGCCCGGTAAAATCGTCGCCAGCAATGGTCGTGTAATTACCTAGCTTAGTTTTAAGCCAACTTGCACTAATAAACACAGCTAAGTGTGAATTTACCTGGATACGGTTTTCCATTTCAATACCGTAGTTACGGCCACTACCCGCGTTATCAATAAAACCGGAAAACTCTGGGCCGCTATTCGGGTTTAGCCAGCCTTTAACTTGCATATCATCACGCCACATATAAAACGCAGCTACACGCGCAACCACGCTTTGATCTAAAGCACTGCCTTTTACACCAAACTCGGCGTTGTATAGCGTTTCAGGGGCAAAACTGGCTTTGGTTTGTAGTGCAGCTAAATCGTTATCTTTCGCTTTAGACAAGGCTTCGCCGTTAACACCACCAACCTTATAACCGCGCGATGCTAATAAATAAATTAAGGCTTGTTGATTAACTTGATAGTTTAAACTGAGTTTTGCGCCCCACATAGTATCGTGGTTCTGGATCTGATTACCGCTGGTATCGGCATAGTCATCATCATAACGTTCAGCGCGTAAACCTGTAATTACACTCCAGCCTGGGTTTAACGGTGTAGTTAATTCAGCATAGGCAGCTAAATTCCGCCGTATTAGTTCGTTATCAAACTGACGATTTTTGTGAAAAACAATACGCGTTAAATCAAACTGTTTATTAGCTGCGTAAATACCAAACACCCAATCGCTATTACCAAGCTTACCTTCGGGTGTAGATACCAGACGATAATCAACGCTTAGCTGCTCACGATCACGTAAATAGCGATCAGTTGATATATATTCATCTGGATGAATACCCGCATAAGCCCAGTCTTCGTCAAAACCATAATCGCTATTTGCACCTAACCAACTAATTTGACCAAACGCGGTAAAATATTCAGCACCGGTATATTCAGCTTGCAGCGCTAAGGCTTTACTACGAATTATATCTTGGCCTGGTTCATCTGATAGCGTAGTGCGATTATTGTCTAACGAGAACGCATCGAAGCCATTATCTTGATCAACTAAATGCGTAATTAATTGCAGCATTAAATGCTGATTAACCTGATAGCGTAATTTAAAGCGTGCCGTAAATTCGTCAATATTGTTGGTGTCATTACGGTTTAAGTAGCCATTTTCAATAAAGCCGTCTGAGGTTTGCTGTTCTAACGCTAGGCTAAAACCTAGGCTGTCGTTGATGGCATTACTAAACAAGCCGGCTAATTGGTAACTATCATAGTTCGCCAACGTAGCACTAAACTTACCTTCAGGCGCTATGGATGGCCCTTTGGTTGTTAAATTTAGCATACCGGCCAACGCATTAGCACCAAAACGGGTTGCTTCAGGGCCACGAAAAACCTCTATTTGCGCAATATCATGTATTGCGCTAATGCCCATACCTGAGTAATCAATGCCATCAATTAACACCCCAACTGACGGGTTAATAGTATCGGAGTATTCGCTACGCTCACCCACGCCACGTACTTGCAAATAACGACCGCGAGACGCGCCGGACGTATAGTTAACATTGGCAAACTGGTGTAGTAAATCATCAAGGTGCTGTGCTGAAGTTCGTTTAACGTCATCGTCAGTAAGCACGGCAATACTACCCGAAAGTTGCTGAACGGAATGACGACGAAAGTCACCTTGCACTTCAATGCGTTCTAGCGACGCAGCATCAAGGTTGATTTGCTCCGCAGTAGCTACTACAGGAATAGCCATTGTCAGCGTGATTAAACTAGGTATAAAACGCATTTTTGTATGAGTCTCCAAAACAACATAGAGATCACACCAGCATGAGGAGTTAGCACCATCCCTCCGCCGGTATAATCCGGATCAGGTTCATAGGGTTCGCCTTTCGGCATCTCAGCAATTGCACCCCTTGGTTGCGCGGCAAGTGTAGAGCTTTTCTAGATTAACTGCAATCGTAGGAAAAACTGACAGCTAATTTTACATATCTTGTTGTTAACAATTAATATCCAACTGAAAAACATAGAGTAATTTATTGGCATACTTCATGCCTTAGTAAAATAACAATTAAAATGGTTAAGTGTTGGAGATTAAAATGTTAAAAAAATTACTTTCAACTGGAATTCTCGCTTTGTCATTAAGCGCCCCAGCATTTGCTGGCGCCATTATTACTGGTTTTAACGATAATACATTACCGGGTAACGATGACGGCTCTACTGGGCTAGTGTCTATTGGTTTTAACGTAAACTTTTTCGGTTTAGTATTCAGTGATTTGTATGTAAACAACAACGGTAACGTGACGTTTGATAGCCCAATCTCTGCTTACACCCCTTTTGACTTAACCTCAACTGGACAGCAAATTATTGCGCCTTTTTTCGCAGACGTAGATACTCGCAATGCTGGTGAGCTAGTCACTTACGGCCAAGGCCAGCTTAACGGCTTTAACGCTTTTGCCGTAAACTGGCTTGATGTTGATTACTATTTCAGCGATTCAACGCATACTAACTTTAATAGCTTT
The DNA here is from genome assembly GCF_004345025.1 of Rheinheimera sp. D18. Classification (GTDB taxonomy): domain Bacteria; phylum Pseudomonadota; class Gammaproteobacteria; order Enterobacterales; family Alteromonadaceae; genus Alishewanella; species Alishewanella metallidurans. Next base: position 2,781,581 of record NZ_CP037745.1, read on the forward strand.
CAGTTAATTTTAGTCGACAGAAGTGATATTGCTGCAGGTGATTTTGACATCATTTTTAACTACGACAATATTATGTGGGAAGCCGGAACTGCCAGTGATTCAGATGAAAACGGTTTAGGTGGCTCATCTGCTCGTGCTGGCTTTTCCAACGGCACAAATAATCCAGGTACGTTTTATGAATTAGCGGGCTCTGCGGTCAACGGTGCCTTCTTAAACTCAGGTATAAATTCATTAATTAATAATCGTTACAATAGCGATATCGATGGTCGTTACGTTTTTACTGCGCGTAACGGTAACATTGTTGTTGACCCTACACCTAATCCAGTGCCAGAGTCTGGTTCTATCATTTTACTAGCCTCAGGTTTAATGCTTCTTGGCGGCAGAAAGTTACTTAAAAAAAGCGTATAGCAATACCCAAGCGCTGCTGACGGTGTCTTAACGCCTCAGCAGCGTTTTATTACCTTGTGTTTTTACCGCTTTTACTTCAACGCATGACATTGCGAAATAGCTACTCTACACTGCAACAATATACTGACTATTTGCGACTCATCTCTATGCTAAACCTGCGCCCTCGCCAACTATTATTACTGTCTTTATTAGCTGCCTTTGTCACCATGGCGCTAAAAACCTTAGCTTGGTACATTACCGGTTCAGTTGGCTTTTTATCTGATGCTATTGAATCAGTGGTTAATGTCGCCGGCGCTGGTTTTGCGCTCTTTATGGTTACACTAGCAAGACGCCCCGCTGATGACAGCCACCCTTATGGTCACAGTAAAGCGGAATACTTATCAGCAGCTTTTGAAGGCGGCATGATACTGCTTGCTGCATTTGCTATTTGTATTACTGCCATTGAGCGCTTAATAAACCCGCAACCTATTTCTACTCTGGGCATAGGTACCGCATTTACGGTATTGGCGAGTTTAATTAACTTAGCTATAGCGCTTTTATTACTGCGGGGTGGCAAACAGCATAACTCACCAGCATTAGAGGGCGACGGTAAACATTTAATGACCGACGTATGGACTACTGTAGGTGTTATAGTTGGTGTGTCAGTGGCCGCAATAAGCGGTTATAGCTGGCTTGACCCTTTAGTGGCTATTGCTGTTGCTTTGCATATTGTGCATGAAGGGTATGGCATTTTGTATCGTGCAGCTAATGGCTTAATGGATAAAGCCCTGCCTGATGAGGATATTACTAAAATTGAACAGGCTTTAGCCACAATCGGCGGCTCGGAAGTAAGCTTTATTCATCTACGTACTCGAGCTGCAGCCACACTACAATTTGCCCAAACCGATATGCAGGTTCCAGCACACTGGACGGTAGAAAAAGCCCATAAGTTAGCAGACGAAGCTGAAATTGCGTTGCTACAGCTTGGTATTGAGTTAGTTGTCCACGTTGAACCCAAAGAGCTTGCTAACGGCGTCACTGCTTATAATGTACCAACATAGCGGCTATTATTTTAGCCGCTATGTCGGCATTATAATTACAACCCCAGATACCAAGTAGCAATAGAGAAGTACAGCACTACCCCCGCCACGTCGGCGATAGAGGTAATAAGTGGCCCACTTGCTGTTGCTGGGTCAAGGTTAAACCGGCTTAGTAAAAATGGCAGTGATAAACCAATTAAACTACCTACCATCACGACAAACATCATGGTTATCGCCACCACTATCGCAATATCATAACCACCGCGCCACCAGCCTAAGCCGACAACGGCTGCGGCCATAGTAAAACCCAGCAAGCCTGCAACTAAACATTCTTTGCCCAGCAGTGCACCCCAGTCACGCATTTTAATATCGCCGGTAGCTAATGCCCGTACCATTAACGTGCCCGATTGTGCCCCCGCATTACCGCTACTACCAATTAGCAGTGGCAAGAAAAATAACAATGCTAAATGAGCAGAAATTGTGCCTTCAAAATAAGCGATACCCGCACCAGAGAAAATATTACCAAATACCAATATGACTAGCCACAGTACGCGCTTGCGATACAACAGCATAATGCTGGCATCTTTTACACTACTTTCTAACTTGCCGATGGTCGCGTTTTTGTGAAAGTCTTCCGTAGCCTCTTCTTCGGCAACGTCCATCGCGTCATCGTAGGTAACAATACCTACCATTTGCTCTTGGTTATTAATAATGGGCAGTGCTAATAAGTCGTACTTCGCAATAAGCGCCGCAACCTCTTCTTGCGGCATATCGACGCTGGCGCAAATAGGATCTTGGTTCATCAATTCGATAATTGGCATCGATACTGGCGCAAGAATAAGATCGCGCAACGACACCACACCAATAAGCTTACGATGATGATCTACTACATAAGCAAAATAGATGGTTTCTTTGTCCGGTGCTTCACGACGTAACGATTCAAGCGATTGCGCAACCGTTAAATCCGTCGCTAAAATAGCGTAGTCCGATGTCATAATCGAACCGGCCGTACCTTGCTCATGAGCGGTTAAACGCAGTAGGTCTTCACGCTCAGCTTGCGCCAAGGCTGGCAGTAACGTTTCACGTTGCTCGTCACTTAACCGGTGAAACAGCGCCGCCCGTTCATCCGGCGGCATTTGCCGAATAATCGGCGCTAATTTACGCCTACTGATACGAATAGATAAATTAACCTGCTCTTCTGGTGGCAGGTAGCCAAACACCTTGGCCTGTTCAGCACGGGGAAATACCGTTAATAGCGTCCATAAATCGCTGGTCTCAAACTCAACCAAAGCAGACGCTAAATCAGCTGGATGCACATCAATAAGCTGCTCTCTAAGCAGAGGTACGGTGTCTGATTCCAGCGCACTGCGCAGCGTGGTGATTAATGCTGGTAGTTCCATAGCAGTGTCACCTCCGCGTTAATAAATTAACGTATTGCTAAATAAGAAAAATTCACGCTATTTTATAATAGCATAGCAGTGAATCACAACTGAATATCGCATTGGGCGTTAGCTCAGGTTCTTTGCTAATATGGCAAAAAGCGTAGTTATAGGTATATAAATGTTAAGCACAACAACAAACCTCCACTCTTGGTGGCAACCACAGGAGCTGACTATAAACACTTGTTGGCACTATCGCATAGGGCCACTGCATGTTTATGTACAACGCCAAGCCCAGCAATGGTTGTTAGCGTATGAATATAACACAGAAGAAAAAGCAAACCCGCGGTTTAACAACGCAGTAAACATGATCCCAGTGCATCTAACTTGCCAGCGCTATTTATTCAAACAAAGCCCAGCAATTTACCAGTTATTGCCCCAACTGTTAGATCGTCCTATCGTAGTAAAAACATTTCAACCGGTTAACTTACCGCCCAATGAGCAAACTACATTTTACATTAGTTCGCCGGTATCAGTAAGGTTAATGTTAAAACAGCCAGACATTGTGCTGCAAGATATTATCGTACAACGCTTGTCCGACACTTGGTTTGGCCCATCTACCCAAGTGGGTGAGCTTTGCTATGCTGATAAAAGCAATGCTCGCCATACCAAAGCGGAGTTACCTCAGCGCTCATATCGCGCCATTACTCCGGTAACTATTCATAATAATTCCAGCAAAATGCTCAGTATCGACAAAATTAGTGTGCCAGTACCCTATTTATCTTTATATGCGCTGCCAGATGGCAACCTGTGGACTAACCCGATAACCCTTAAACATGAAGAACTTGAGCCACTAACACATTTTCGTACCGGTAAGCTATCAGCTAGCGATGCCGCTGGTGCAACCTTGCTATCAGAACCAATGCTAAAATCAGAGAAGCACAACTTATTTCGTGCTTTTGCCGATATATTAACCACTAGACGAGGTGAACATGACTGAACAACTAATACAGTGGTTACAATCCGAACAAATTGGCAGCATGATTAAAGCCGGTGTATTACTACTTGCTGGTTTTCTTGTTGCCGGTATCGCGTCGCGCGCAGTCAGTCGGTTTTTTAGCAAAAACTTTTCGCAGCACCATATAGTGCTATTTAAACGGCTGGTTTATTGGCTAGTTCTAGCATTATTTTTTGCCTCAGCATTACAACAACTGGGGTTTTCACTTAGCGTTTTATTAGGCGCTGCTGGCGTATTATCGGTTGCTATTGGTTTTGCCTCACAAACTTCAGCGTCTAATCTAATTAGTGGTTTATTTCTTATTGGCGAACAATCCTTTCGCCTAGGCGACACGATAAAAATAGGTAACACCACCGGCGAAGTGTTGTCGATAGATTTACTGTCAGTTAAGTTGCGTACTTTTGATAACTTATTTGTGCGCATACCCAATGAAACGCTAATAAAAAGTGAGGTCACCAACCTGACACGCTTTCCAATACGTCGTTTTGATTTACAAATGGGCGTTGCATATAAGGAGCAAATTTCGTTAGTACGGCGTATTTTAACTGAAGTGGCTGATAAAAATCCGTTATGCCTTGATGAACCCAAACCTATATTTTTGTTTGTTGGCTTTGGCGACTCGGCGCTTAATATTCAATTTTCAGTATGGGCTAAACGAGAAAACTTTCGTGATTTACGTAATAGCTTGCAGGAAGAAATAAAAATTGCGTTTGATAATGCAGGTATTGATATACCCTTTCCGCAGCGTACGGTATACCTTCACCAACAAAAAAATTAATATCTCCCTGAAGTTAAACGTTAATGTTACCTTAAGGCAACATAACTACAGTCGACTGATAACGGCTTATGGAGTAACCAATGAAAAACCTTGTCGCTACAGCAGTCATGCTACTTTTAGCCGGCCAAGCCCAAGCTGAATGCCAAGCTGTTGCTGACAATAACTTTCTGGTTGATGAGCAAAACGTTACGATAAAAAGTATTACTTACACAGCAAACAACGTATTTGACTTAACTGACAAACATTCTTTTTGGCTACATGAATTTGCTAACTATACCCATACCATCACTAAAGAATCGGTATTAGAAGATGATTTGTTATTTCAGCCCTCAGACACTCTGCGGTTAAAAGACTTAGCTGAAACCGAGCGCTTATTACGTAGTCGACGTTACATTCGTGAAGCAGAAGTACGCATTACCCATTATTGTACCGAGAGCAACAGCGTGATTGTTAATGTGTCGACTTGGGATAATTGGTCGTTACTACCAACGCTCGATTTTTCTAGTGAAGGTGGGCGCAGTAAAAGTGCCATAGGCATTGATGAAGATAACTTACTAGGTACGGGCAACCGCCTAAACTTAGAATATAAGCATGACAGTGAACGCAGCGGAGCAGGTTTTGTATTTTTATCACCTAATATGTTTGGTAGTTTTTGGAATAGCGCCGTAGCCTACAGTAAAAATAGTGATGGTAATAACTATCGACTGGGAATTAATCGCCCATTTTACCGGCTATCCTCACCTTGGGCTTTAGGCTTTGATATTGAACGTATATCTGAAGACGTTAACGAATATGATGCCGGCGAGGAATACAACAGCTATGAGCGCCAACACAACAAATTTAAGGCTGAACTTGGTTACAAACTTAATCTTAATAGTAAGCATGTGCACCGCTTAAAGTTTGCTTTTGAGGCAAATAGCCACAAATTTTACGAAAATGACCGTACTCTATTTGGCTTCGCCGAAGATAGAAACCTAACTGGCTACTGGGCAGAGTACGAATATATTCAAGCCAAATATAAAAAACTGTACAACATCAACTCATTTAACCGCACGGAAGACTTCAACTTAGGCTGGCAATTTAATGCAAAACTTGGCCAGTATAATGAAATGCTGGGAGCAGACGTTAATGCGTTATTTTGGTCGATTAGCGCAACTAAAAACTGGCAGCTAGCAACAGATTTATGGTTATTATCCGACGCTAGCTATACTCAGCGTCAGTTTGAACAAACGCAGTTTCTGTTTAACTCTCACTGGCAACTGGTTAAGCAACTTAACGACTACAACACTATTGTTGGCAAGCTAACGCTTGATAAGGGACAAAACCCATTTCGTGATGAGCCCTTGTATATTGGCGGCGAAGATCAGCTACGCGCCTACCCCGCTTACTTTCGTAGCGGCAAGTCTCGGGCCGTTATTACCGCAGAATATCGGCATTATACCGGCTGGTCATTGTGGCAATTACTAGACGTGGCTTTTGCAGGCTATCTTGATGCTGGAAAAATATGGCAAACAAAAGAGCAAGATGCCAATACCTCGACCGGCGGCACTTTAGTAGGTATTGGTGCGGGTGTGCGCTTGCTGTCTAGTCACTCTAGCCGCGGCACCATGATCCATATCGATTTAACCAAAGCATTAAGCGACAACAATAACCTAAGCTCGACAGAAATTAGGATCACCGCCAACCAAAGCTTCTAATTTAGCGCTGGCACTGCGCGCAAAATACCGTGCTACGCTGGCCAAGACGAATTTCATTTAATACTGTGCTGCAGGTTATACAAGGCTTTGCGCCCCGGCCATAAACTAATAACTGTTGGGCAAAATAGCCTGGTTTACCATCAGCTTGGCTAAAATCTTTTAACGTAGTACCCCCCTGTTTAATCGCCTCTGCTAACGTAGTTTTAATTACCGGCACTAAGGCTTCTAGTTGTTGCAGGCTTACTTCTTTCGCAGGTTTTGTCGGCAGTATACCGGCTTTAAATAAGGCTTCATTGGCGTAAATATTACCCACACCCACCACCACATGGTTATCCATTAATACTTGTTTTACTGCTGTGCTACGTTTAGCAAAAGCGTCCGCTAATTGCTCAATATTAAAACTATCGCTTAATGGCTCAGGCCCAAGTTTAGCCAACAGCGGATGCACTTCACCTTTAGGTTGCCATAAAACCGCACCAAAGCGACGCGTATCATTTAATCTAAGCGTCATTCCGCTGGATAGCACTAAATCCACATGATCATGCTTAGTAGCTGGCGTACCTTTTGGCAGCACCTTTAAATGGCCCGACATACCCAAATGCAAAACAATGTCACCTAATGGCAGTTGAATAAGTAAGTATTTAGCCCGACGAGTAACAGATAGTATAGGTTGATTAAGCTGTGCCAGCACCTCATCAGGTATCCACCAGCGTAGTTGACGTTGCCGAGCAATAACTTGTACTAAGTGATGATCTTCAAGGTAGGGACTAATGCCCTGACGCGATACTTCTACTTCTGGCAATTCCGGCACGGGTTACTCCAACTCGCTTTTTTACAACAAAAATAATAATGCTGCCTGGGCGGCGGTTATTTGGTAAAACTGACTTTGCCCTGCCTCTTGCAATAAAAACAGCTCAGCATCGCTATCTGGATACAACAACCAAATCAGTGGAGCCCTTTGCCCTACCAGCTGCACACTGGCCTGCGCTATTGGTATACGGCTTTTATTAGCCGGAACACTTACTGGAGTTAATACACTGTGTTGCCACGCTAACGCGAGCTGGCTGGCATCTCTATTTTTCATATTAATTGGTTGCAACTGCCAAACTGGGCCGGCTTTGATTAACCGCTGCTGGGCAAAGGCAACCATTAATAGCTCTGTGTCAGCGGGGATTAACCGCTGCTCAGACGCGTTTAACTGCTGTAAACGCTGCGGAATACCGTACAGTACAAACATTAATACCAGTACGACTAAAATCAGTACATTATTCCAGTTACGGCGAGACAGTTTTAACATACAAAAAGCCGCTCAGTAGGCAAAGACAGCAGCATAATAACGTAGGCAGGGCGTAGAAAGCAAAAACCCGGCGTTAGCCGGGCTTCTGTGTTTGATTATTTGATTTTCGCTTCTTTGAAAATCACGTGCTTGCGCACTTTAGGATCAAACTTTTTTATTTCCATTTTTTCTGGCATGGTACGTTTGTTCTTCGTAGTTGTATAGAAGAAACCAGTACCGGCAGAAGAAACTAAACGAATTTTATCGCGCATTTTCTATTCCTTACACCTTGTGACCGTTAGCACGTACATCAACTAAAACGGCATCAATGCCTTTTTTATCGATAATACGCATACCACGGGTAGAAGTACGTAATGTAACAAAACGGTTTTCACTTTCAACCCAGAAACGGTGCGTTTGCAGGTTAGGCAGGAAACGGCGCTTGGTAGCATTGTTAGCGTGTGAACGACGGTTACCTACCATCGGACCCTTGCCAGTTACTTGGCACACTTTAGACATGTCAATAATTCTCCAATATTTTATCAGCTCGAGCTGTCATCACCCTTCCGGCCAAGAAGGTCGCCCCAAAAGAGAGGGCGCAATTTATACACGAATTAAGCCCGCTATTCAAGCAAAATCTTTGTTCGCGCGCAAGGATCTAAACGGGATCTCGCCCGTTTGTCACAGCCAGCCACGTTCAGCAAAGGAGATCACATCAGCATCGCCAACAACAAAATGATCTAATACTTTGATATCAACCAACATTAATGCTTGAACTAAGCGTTCAGTAATGGCTTTGTCGGCCCGACTGGGTTCGGCAACGCCTGAAGGATGATTGTGTGCCAGAATAACAGCGGCTGCATTATGCGCTAACGCTTGCTGAACTACAATACGCGGATACACCGGAGAAGCATCAATAGTGCCCGAAAATAATGGTTCTGCTTTTATTAACCGATGTTGGCTATCTAAATACAATAGCAAAAACACCTCGCGTTGCTCACCACTTATTATATGTTGCAAATAACGCTTTACTGCCGCCGGTTCATTAAACACGGTTTCACGCTGTATTTGTTGCTGAAAATAACGCTTACTTAGCTCTAACACTGCTTGCAACTGCACAAATTTTGCCTGCCCCAAACCTTTAGCTGAACAGAAATCTGCTTGGCTAGCACCCAATAAGCTGCGTAACGAGCCAAACTGACTTAGTAATTGACGTGCTAACGTTACCGCGTCAGTACCAGCGATCCCGGTGCGCAAAAATATTGCTAACAATTCGGCGTCTGATAACGCCACGGCGCCTTTTTCCAGTAATTTTTCGCGGGGACGCTCATTAGCTGGCCAGTTCCTTATGCTCATACAAATCCTCCCTGAATTGATGCTGAATTTGCGTTTCCATGTTATCTTAGCGCTAGTTTTTTTCCGGCTTTGGTTACTCTGTTATGCAACAAACGCTTGCACAAAAACGTATTTTACTTGGTATTACCGGCGGTATTGCTGCCTATAAAAGTGCCGATCTCGTTCGCCGCTTAAAAGAACGCGGTGCCGATGTGCGCGTAATATTAACCGACTCAGCGCAGCACTTTATTACCCCACTTACACTACAAGCGGTATCAGGCAACCCGGTTAGCACCAGCCTGCTAGACCCTGCCGCTGAAGCGGCCATGGGCCATATTGAGCTCGCTAAATGGGCCGATATGCTATTAATTGCCCCCGCTACAGCTGATGTTATTGCCCGTATTGCGCATGGTTTAGCCAACGACTTACTTACCACCTGCGTGCTTGCCACCGCAGCACCTGTTGCACTAGCGCCGGCAATGAACCAGCAGATGTATAAGAACATAGCCACTCAGCAAAATTTAGCAACATTAAAACTACGAAATAATTACATTTACGGCCCAGGTGCAGGCGAGCAAGCCTGTGGTGATATTGGCTTAGGCAGAATGCTTGAACCACTACAATTGGTTAGCGCGCTAGAAGCGCATTTTCAAACAACGTCAATATTAAAGAACGTTAAAATTACCATCACGGCGGGGCCAACTCGCGAAGCTATAGATCCAGTACGTTATATCTCAAACCATAGCTCTGGCAAAATGGGCTTTGCCTTAGCGCAAGCTGCCGCAGATATGGGTGCAGACGTTACGTTAATTGCGGGGCCAGTGCAGCTAGCGACGCCAGTCGGGGTTAATCGAATTGATGTCACCACCGCAGTGCAAATGCATGAAGCAGCACTGGCACAAGCGGTTTGTAGCGATGTTTTCATTGGTTGCGCGGCCGTAGCCGATTATCGGGTGGCGAATGTAGAACCTGAAAAAATGAAGAAACAAGGTGATACGCCGCTTGAACTTAAGCTAGTGCAAAACCCAGATATTGTTGCAACCGTTGCTGCACTAACCACAAACCGACCTTTCACCGTTGGCTTTGCCGCCGAAACGCAAAATGTGCTGCAGTATGCTAAAGATAAACTGAAACGAAAAAAACTAGACCTAATTTGCGCTAATGACGTATCTGACACCCGCTTAGGCTTTAATAGTGACAATAACGCCGTTACCTTGATATCGCTTAGCGGTGAACAGTCACTGCCATTGCAATCTAAAACCACGTTAGCCAGCGCCATATTGCAGTATATTCACGCACAAATTTCTACTAAATAATAGATCATTCAGAAGAGTTCGCAGTAAATGAAAAAAGCCATTAATTTAAAAATTCTTGATCCACGCATTGGTACTGAATTTCCGTTACCAGCCTACGCTACACCAGGCTCTGCCGGTTTAGACTTACGTGCTTGCCTTGATACTACAATGCAGTTAGCACCAGGCGAAACCAAGCTGATCCCAACTGGGTTATCTATCTTTATTGGCGACACTAACTTGTGCGCCGCCATTTTGCCTCGCTCAGGTTTAGGCCATAAACACGGCATAGTGTTAGGTAATTTAGTTGGCTTAATTGATTCGGATTACCAAGGCCCGCTGATGGTTTCTATGTGGAACCGCGGCAATGAAAGCTTTACCATCGAACCGGGTGATCGTATCGCTCAATTAGTGTTTATGCCGGTAGTGCAAGCTGAATTTAATTTGGTTGATAGCTTTGAGCAAACTGAGCGTGGCGAAGGTGGCTTTGGCCATTCGGGTAAAGCCTAATTAATACGCAGAACCTGATAAGCATCGCAAGCCGATGTACTTATGTCACAGCGGCAGGGATGCCGCGTAGCCGGAAAGGGCACAGGGATGTGCTCCTTGCAGGCGGTGAAATAAGTATTTTCGGCTGAAGATGCGTACAGCGAATTACACTGTTTATCTTTTGTAGGATCATCAATGCCAGCACCACGTCGCACTAACCGTAAAGAAGACATTTTGCAGGCTCTGGCTGCCATGCTGCAAAGCAACAACGGTCAGCGCATTACTACTGCAGCATTAGCCGAAAAAGTAGGCGTATCTGAAGCCGCACTCTACCGCCACTTTCCCAGTAAAGCGCGAATGTTCGAAGGCTTAATTGAATTTATTGAAGACACGCTACTATCGCGTATTAATGGCATTTTAGACGAACATAAAGACACCGCTAGCCGCACAGAGCTAATGCTACAACTAATTTTAGTGTTTGCCGAACGTAACCCCGGCATTTGTCGTATTCTTACCGGCGACGCGCTGCAAGGCGAGCAAGAACGCTTGCAAGAACGGGTAGCGCTATTATTTGAAAAGTTAGAAACCCAGCTCAAACAGTGCTTACGTGAACGCAAGCTGCGTGAAGGTAAAAGCTTTAGTATTGATGAAGGCGAGCTAGCTAATCTGTTATTAGCTACGGTAGAAGGTAAACTAAACCAGTTTGTTCGTTCAGGCTTTAAACGCCTGCCTACTAGCCAATGGCCACATCAGTGGCAGTTGTTGCAACAGGCGTTATTTGCCATATAAGCACTATTTAGACAAAGCGCTCATAGAGCGCACTGCCCCAGACTAACGCCACTATTACTAAACTCACAAACACTGCAGCAGACCCCATATCTTTAGCCCGGCCCGATAATTCGTGGCGTTCTAAACTAACTCGGTCGGTTAACGCCTCAATAGCCGAGTTAAGCAGTTCAGTTATTAAGACTAAACACCAAACACTCACTAACAACGCAAACTGGCTTAACGACGTAGCTAATAGCGCCGCTAACGGCACCGACATTAGCGTTAATACCATTTCTTGGCGAAAGGCCGACTCATGCTGCCAACTGGCGCTAAAGCCTTGCATCGAACATTTTGTTGCTTTAAACACACGCCTAATGCCGCTGCCATTTGGTTTTTGCATAGATAGTAGAACCCTTAGGAAAGATATTTTTAGTTAGCTGTTTATGGCTACAACACTATATTTAAGCCTAGTGTCAGGTATGCTTTCGCAACAGCGGCATGGATGCCGCGCAGGCTGAAAGGGCACAGGGACGTGCTCCTTGAAGCCGGAGTAGAAAGCATTTCCTGACACTGTGTCTTACTACCAAACCAGACTTGCTTTACGCCTTTACACCATATTGCGCACGATACGCCTTTACTGCGTCTAAGTGCTCAGCCATTTCAGGTTTATCAGCCAAATAATTAATTAAATCTGGCAGGCTAACAATTGAAATAACCTTGGTATTAAAATCACGCTCTACTTCTTGGATCGCTGACAATTCACCTTGGCCGCGCTCTTGCCTATCCAGCGCAATTAACACGCCTGTTAGCTCTGCGCCCTGCGCCTGAATTAACTGCATAGATTCGCGAATTGCCGTACCCGCAGTAATCACATCATCAACTAACATAATGCGTCCCTTTAGCGGTGCACCCACTAAATTACCGCCTTCACCATGCGCTTTCGCTTCTTTACGGTTAAAGCAGTACGGCACATCTAGGTTATGATGATCCGCCAACGCCACTGCCGTAGTTGTAGCAATAGGAATGCCTTTATACGCCGGGCCAAATAGCACATCAAAGGCTACACCGGCATCCGTTAATGCAGCAGCATAAAACCGGCCTAATTTGGCTAAATCGCTACCCGTATTAAATAAGCCCGCGTTAAAAAAGTACGGGCTAGTACGGCCCGACTTTAACGTAAAGCTACCAAACTTAAGCACCTGCCGCGACAGAGCAAACTCAATAAAATCAATTTGAAATTGTTTCATAGCGTAATTATTACCTTACTAACCTTAAATCAGCCTTAAGCCAGTACGCGCTTTTGCTCGTCAATAATTTCACGAATGGCGTGTTTGCCTAAATCGAGCATTTGCTGCATTTCTTCAAAGCTAAATGGCGCTTCTTCTGCGGTACCCTGAATTTCAATTACTTTACCGGTTTCGGTCATAACAAGGTTCATATCAGTTTCAGCGTTAGAATCTTCTAGGTAATCTAAATCGGCTACTGCAGTACCTTTATAAATACCGACAGACACCGCCGCTACCATAAAATTCAGCGGGTTAGTTTTAATCATGCCTTTGGCACGCATAAAGCTCAGCGCATCCACCAAGGCAACACAAGCACCGGTAATAGAGGCGGTGCGGGTGCCGCCATCGGCCTGAATTACGTCACAGTCAATGGTGATGGTGTTTTCGCCCAACAGTTTTAAATCGACTGCTGTGCGCAGTGCACGGCCAATCAGGCGCTGAATTTCCATGGTGCGGCCGCCTTGCTTTCCGCGAGCTGCTTCACGATCATTACGCGTATGTGTTGCCCGTGGCAGCATGCCGTATTCCGCCGTAATCCAACCTTTGCCTTGGCCTTTCATAAACCGAGGTACACCTTCAATTACGCTAGCGGTACAAATTACTTTGGTATTGCCAAACTCAACTAACACAGAGCCTTCAGCATGCGCAGTAAATTGACGGGTAAAGGTTAAAGGACGAATTTGACTGGCGGTTCTACCACTTGGACGCATAACTGCACTCCTAAAATTAACAATGGCGGGCATTATAAGGGCTAACGTACTCAAGGGCTATCAATTCGCCAAAATCCATTCAGCTCAGGTATACTTAGCCTTTATTTGTCGTTGAGAGCTTTTTATGATCCATAGCATGACCGCCTTTGCCCGTCACGAAACCAAAGCTAGCTGGGGCACCGCCCAGTGGGAAATTCGTTCAGTAAACCAACGTTATCTGGAGTCTTATTTCCGCCTACCTGAGCAATTTCGTGGCTTAGAAAGCATTCTGCGCGACAAACTACGCAACAACCTACAACGCGGAAAAATTGAAGTAAACTTACGCTTTCATGCAAACCAAGCCGCCGGTGAGCTAACCATGAATAACGTATTTGCCGAGCAGTTACTGCAAAAAGCCCAACAGCTATTATTAAAAGCACCGCAAGCACAATTAAATATTGCTGATATTTTACGCTGGCCCGGTGTTATGGAAGCGCAAAGCGAAGACATCGATGCGCTACAAGGCGAATTGTTGGCTGGGTTTGATGCCGCCTTGCAAGACTTTTTAGCCGGTCGTGGCCGAGAAGGCGACGCCATAGAGCAAATGATCCAGCAGCGCTTAACCGGTATTGCCGAGCAAGTAGCTTTTGTACGCAGCCACCTACCGCAAGCCATGCAATGGCAACGCGATCGCATTGTAAACCGTCTAAATGAAATTAAAGCCGACCTTGACCAAAGCCGTTTAGAGCAAGAAATGGCTTTTATTGCCTCAAAATCAGATGTGGCAGAAGAACTAGACCGCTTAGACGCGCACATTAAAGAAACCCAACATGCATTGAAAAAAGGCGGCGCCTGCGGCCGACGCTTAGATTTTATGATGCAAGAGTTTAACCGCGAAGCCAATACGCTATCGTCAAAAGCCATTACTACAGAAATCACTAATGCTGCGGTAGAGCTTAAAGTTCTGATTGAACAGATGAGAGAGCAGATCCAAAATATCGAATGATGTCTACCGGCATCCACCAAAATACATTAATCATATAATTTCAATGACTTAATAAAAAACCAAGTCTACCGAAATCCACCTTTATCCACCGAAAGCCACAAACAAGTGGTGGGTAAAGTGGTGGGAATGTTAGACTAACTCAGGTCGCAAGTGGTGGGTAACTCACCAAAAAGTAACTTACTGATTTGAGAGGGAATATGGGTAGCCTAACTACAAAGACTGTAGAATCCTTAATTAAAAAGGGTAAACCAGGAAGATTTGGCGATGGTGAGGGCCTATACCTAACTGTACCTAAATCAGGTAATTCTTTTTGGTTTTTACGCTATACCTCCAACGGCAAACGCCGCGAGATGACTTTAGGCCAGTACGCCAATATGACATTGGCCGAAGCGCGGGCTGAAGCTGTAATGCAGAAAAAACAGTTGCTGGTAGAAAAGGTTGATCCGCTGTTTTTAAAACAACGTGCCAAGCAGCAACAACTGCAAACCGTAGACGACTTATTTGCCGACTGGCATAAAGGCAATATCAAACGCCTTAAGCACCCGAATATTCCCGAGCGGGTTTACCGCAAAGATATCGCACCGCATATTGGTGCTGCTGCGCCAAACAAAGTAGTAGCGCGTGATATCCAGTTTATTATCGAAGCCATTACCGAATCTGGCCGCCCCACTACTGCCAACGACGCCCTGCTGTATTTAAAGCAGTTGTTTAACCACGGTATAAAGTTAGATGTAGTGGGTGCCAACCCGGCCAGTGCCTTTAACGTAAGCGATGCCGGCGGCGTAGAGCAAAGCAAAGATCGGGCACTCACCTTGGAAGAGCTTACCCAGGTATTTAAAGTGTTTCGGGAAAATACGGATAGTTTTGCCAGAGAGAATTACCTGGCCTGTGCGCTTTTAGTCACACTTGGCGTGCGTAAAAGCGAGCTAACAGAAGCCAGTTGGCAAGAGATCGATCTAAAGGCAGGAATTTGGGAGTTACCAAAGGCGCGTAGTAAATCTGGTGTAGGAATAACTATCCCCCTACCTGAGTTATGCGTAACCTGGTTTAAAGAATTGGAAATTCGTGCAGCAGGTTCGCCTTATGTATTCCCCAACCGTCGCAGCAGTAAAAACCCGTTTATGGGTGCAGATACCCTTAACCGAGCCATCACCAAGTTATTTGGCCACGAAGCCGGTAAGAAGAAACAGCCACCCAACAAAATGGGCGATATACAGCATTTCTCAGTGCACGACCTACGCCGCACCTGTCGCACCATGTTAGCCCAACTGGGCGTGCCAGGCCATGTGGCAGAGCGCTGCTTAAACCATAAGCTGAGAGGCGTTGAGGGGATTTATAACAAACATGATTATTTTGAAGAGCGGAAAGAAGCGCTAAGTAAACTCAGCGAAAAACTTAAGCCAATAATCGATGTAAAACCCCAATTAAAATAAAAATTAAAAAAACATATCTTCGCCATGCGTCAGATGCATAGCGTCTTTTTAAAGTACCCCCTAAGCACTATCGGTTTGAATATCCCCAGGGGGTTTTATGAGTCAGTCACGCAAAAATACCACTATCTCTGATAGCAGCATCGAGGCAATGCAGGAAGCATTCGATGAAATTAAGCGTTCTAACAAGGAGTGGGATGACATGTTTGACCAAACAGGCGCAGATGATCACTCCTCGCTGGATGCAGATCTCTTTGCAGATGCGCAGGACTCCGACACTGAAGAAGCAGACGATAAATGCTTCGAGCCAGATGACCTGGAAACGGTATATGCGCAGTATCCGTTTTTTGATAGCACTAAAACAGATGTTTTACCGGTAAGTGCAAAGGACATCGGTGCTTTTGAGCAAGACTGGCAAAAAATACGGCGGCATGAAGAACGCAAGGCGCTGTTTAAAGCTAATCACCTGACACAGAGTAAGCGTCGCAACAGCTTAACACTGCCTCCCCACCACATTCTGTACGAGACGCAAAACTACGAACTGCGTGAGTTTGCCAATCAGGTTATATATTTACTGGCCAGTAAAAGCCTGCAGTGCGGCATTCTCAAGCGTATTGAAATCAATAACAATGAGCTGGTGATGTGTGACGAGACCATACTGCTATCTGCATTATTCGGTTTAAGCAGTGTCATGCATAAAATTGCCGCAGCAGCCGGCAAGAGTCCGCTGGAGTTAAAATTCGCGCCAGCCGTCATTGAGCAGCGCAGACAGTTATTGGAGCAGCTTGAAAGACGCACCTATGCGCTTGACAGCAAAGCCGGCACCAAAAGCTGGTTTCACTATGCACAAAGCTTGAAAAACCAAATTAATCTCGAGCCTAACGCCTCGGCTCTACTGTATTTCATTATCCGCCAACCAGACCCATCTGTTATGGCATTCGAGTTTGACTACGAGAATCTTGCCGCATTGTTCCGTGGCAGGTTAATACTAGATTTTCCGTCAGAGCAGTTAGAGCAGCTGCTTCGTCTTAATGCCGCCAAGCCATCACTATTGGCACAGCACCGTAAAGTAAGTCAGCTGAAACAGTACTGTCAGCAACGTATCTTTGGTCAGGAAGAAGCCGTAGCGTCAATAGGTGAAATGGTAGCCGCCTCGCTAAGCGTTAAAAAAGCCGGCTGCATGGGTATTGCAACCTTTATGGGCGCTTCAGGTTCAGGCAAAACAGCACTGGCTGAGTCTCTAACTCAGGCGGTTAACACAGAATTCGGCGCTGGCTATCATACGTTGGTACTGAATATGGAAATGTTCAGCGAACAGAACTCTGTGATGAAGCTGTTTGGTTCAGGCTCACAGTATGTCGACTCCTCATTGGGTGATTTAACCACTGAGATTATCTGCTTTCCACGCACTGTTATTGTACTGGATGAAATTGAGAAAGCGCATACTAGTGTGATTCAGGCGATGCTAACGCTACTAGAAAAAGGCCAGATAAAAGATCAGACGACAAATAATCTGGTCGACTTCAGTCAGTGCTTTTTTATCTTTACCACTAACCTGGGCCAAAAAGCATCGGCTCAGGCACTGACAGACAGCAAAATGCTGGATTTAAAAGCCCTGCTGGCCGCTAAACCAGGCCAACCCGGGCTATCGCCAGAGTTAATCAGCCGTTTGGCTGGCGGCTACATTGCTTTATTTAAACCGCTGTCAGCGCAGAATTTACTGGCCGTGGCCGAACAAGCTGCTGATATTGCCTTAGCAGACCAAGGCTTTCAGTGGCCGCAGAATATGGCAGAGCTGATATTAGAAACACTGGGCGGCAACCTGGAACCCCGAAGCATTAAGGCGCAACCTGCCAAGCTGAAAAGTTTGATCATGCGCCATATTTGTCAGGCAGTAGAAGAAGCTGATACCGATCCGGCCATTTCAGTCACTATCACTGAAGACATCACTGATTTTCACTTCGCCGTGCTGACTCAGCAACCCAGGCTGAAACGGCTGTTTAAAGCTCATTTTAACCACTGTACCGTAGTGAGCAGCACCAGCAGGCTAAAAGCGCTGGCCAGTAACAGCAAACTATCCGCGCTACTGTTACCCTGCGACGCAACAGCAGAAACCCTTAGTGCAGCGCAAGCAACAAGGCTGCCCATCTACGGCTTTAACGCCAGTGCGGTAATTTACCCGCTTTACACACCCCCGGTATGCGTTGAAAAGGTGTATCAACTGGCCGAACTCAGCCAGGCTGCAATGACTCAGCTGGTACAGCAAATGGCCAAGCGCCAGCGCCTGCTTAACACAATGGTGCAATGGCGAGCTCGTAACATGACGGTCAGCTTCGATTACCAGCTGGATGTAAAGCCTGAGCGAATTGCGGTAACACTAACCGACCCGGTATACGAGCAGCGCTTTCGCCATGAAGATTTCGAACCTGGTTTTATGCAAACGCCCTGTGTGCCAGACACTAGCTTTAAAGATTTGATTGGGCTGGATGCGTTAAAACAACAAATGGGCTTTATTTTGCAAACCCTGCGCGGACATAACAATTTTGTGTTGGATATGCCTAAAGGCTATTTACTGGCAGGCTTGCCGGGTACCGGTAAAAGTTATTTCGCAAAAGCTGTGGCCGGCGAGTGTCAGGTGCCTTTTATACCGGTAAACGCCGCCGATATGATGTGCGGCAATGTGGTCGACAATATCAACCACCTGTTTGATGTCGCCGAGCGTTATGCGCCCTGTATTGTATTTTTTGACGAGTTTGACGCAGTGGCACTTAACCGGCAAACCAGCAGCACATTAGGCAGGCTGGCTGTAAATACCTTGCTGACTAGGCTGGATGGCTTTAACCAAAGCCAGAACCCGGTATTTGTGCTGGCGGCCACCAACTTTGCCCGCAGCCTGGACCCGGCCATTATGCGTCATGGCCGTTTTGACAAAGTGGTGAACATTCCCCTGCCAGACATTCAGGCCAGAACCCGCTTTATCAAAAACTGCGCCGCACAGTATCAGTTTGATATACCGGTAAAAGCATTGCAGCAGTTTGCGCGTAAAATCAGCGGTGCTACTTTTGGCTTTATTGCTAACCTGTTCCGCGATATGCAGCTGACGATTTTAACTGAGCAGAAGCCGTTTAATGTCGCTATGCTGGACGAACAACTGCTAACAGCCACCATCGGCAATAAAAAAGCTGTCAGTACTACCAGTGCAAAAACCCGGCTGATTATCGCGTACCATGAAACTGGCCATTATTTGCTGAATAAGCGCTGGTTCCCCAACGCGCGCTGTACCAGTTTGTCTATTCAGGAGCATGAGGGTGCAGGTGGCGTCACCGCTTTTGACTATGACGAGGAGGACACCACCAACACCCGGGCGACAATTAAAGCCCGCCTGCAAATACTATTGGCCGGCAGGGCGGCAGAAAAGCTGCTAAGTAAAGACAAGGACGACATTACCACCGGTGCCAGCCACGATATACAGCAGGCAACCAAACTGGCACGTATGGCCATATCCGACTGCGGCTTCTCTGACGTACTGGGCCTGGCAGATTTTAAACAGCTGCCTATGTTGCAACAAAATGTAGAGCAGGAAGTGCTGAAATGGTTAAATGAGGCTTATGCAGAAAGTGAAGCTTACCTGCAGCAAAACTGGGCGCTGGTAAAGTCTATTGCCGAAGAGTTGTTTGAGAAGGAAGTGCTTGATCAGGAAACTCTTGATTTAGTTCACACTAAGCACTTAACCAGACAAAACCTTAAATCTCTTGGTTAATATACACAGCAGAACGTGAAAACATTACTTGGCTCTAAACATGACATTTGCTAGTTTAGGGTCAAGATTATTTGTAAGTGCTTAACAAAATGACTAGTAAAAAGCAAAATACAAAAGAAGAGATTACATTTTATTACTTTTTGCTGGATCAATTAGAGAATAGTACTCGAGGAGTTTCAGTAGCAGCGCTAACATCTGCTTACAACACATCATTTAACGCAAACATATCTGCATCTACAACAAACAAAGCGTTAAAATATCTTAGCGATTCAGGAAAATCCAGCTTAAAAATAAGTACGGCAGGAGAAAAAGTATGGTTCAAAGGGATAAAAACCACAAAACACAGCGGTGAAATAGATATATTTCTATCCTATATACTTAAAAAGTTCAACCCCATCATATTAAACAGAGACGCAGAAAATCACATCCATGAAAACATAAATGAATACACTTCTTCCATAGTTAACAAACAGTTTAAATTTTCAAAAAAACTAAATGGCACAATAAAAAAACTTACTGAACTACCAAGGGTCAGCTTAAAGACTGGAACACAATACAGCCTTAATCTAACCGAAAGAGTGATAAAACTTAATCGCTGCCGCACTAGAGCTCTCGAGAACAGCCTTATTTCCTTTTGCACCAACCAGATAATATATTCACAACTAAAACTAATAAAAATAATTACTGAAGAAGAAAATAGAGAACTTACAAGTGCGTGGGTTAAAAATTCATCATCGAAGCACATATCAAACATGGTTTGTGGAGCATTCACAATATCTAAAATATTAGGAAATGACGCTCATCCATCTGAACAGGCATTGCTATTATTTCGAGAAATATCAATCCACCTAGATGCATCATTGAGCTACGACATAGAGCTGCTAAACTTAATACAAATTGAAAACTTGAGAAACCCATTAAAAAAGCACTGCGAAGAGCTCATTTATATTTTTCAAAAAAACATAATTGCAATAAACAAACTCAGGAAGGACTTAGGAAAAAAACTTAATTCTGAACCAGAAAAAATAAGACTCATGCTGGCCAGTATAGCCCGTAGTATAGCCCATATTACTCTAAACGATTTTTATTGGGGGAAAATATGCCAAGCAGAATTTAGTGAAGAATACCTTTATTTTGAAAGGTTTGAGGCGAACGATTTACTGGAAAAAATGCTTAAAGAAAGAGTATCAGCAAATCTAAATGAGTATCAAGCAAACGGACTCCATTCAATTAATCTCTTTAACACCCTAATAACTAATGACTTGCTTTTTGAAACTGATACCTACCTAGATGAGCTCTCTAGTTTAAACATTACCGAAATTGCTAACGACGAATCTTGGACCTTATTTGAACCATATTCTGCAGAACTAGTTTACAAGGACGAGTGGTCCACTATCTTTGGTATGGAGAAAGAGTTATTCTTAAATTTTATTACCACAGATAATGACAACTCAGAGTCAGATAAAGATAGGAACCAGAAAGCAATAGAAAGATTGAGCTTTTTAGAGGAGATAATTGTAACTTTTGGCATATGCCGAGAGAGAGTATTGCTCGCTGCAGCGTCAGATGCATTAAGCACCTCTAAAAAGACAATTACAGCAGACTTACTAAGACTAACTAATGTTAAAAAAGAGCTTATTAGTATTGAGGAGATTGGAGGTGAAAATTATTACATCTCCAAAACTGCACGAAGAAATACCATGCTATTGCTAGAAATGGCTAAAAAATTTACACCTTTCAAAAGTTTTGGCCCCTATCAAATTTTCTTCCAGATTTATGATGATATCGCACACAAAATAAATGCCACAGACAGAGAATGGTTAAATAAAGAGGTGGAAAACTCATCAGATTTACCTTTTATAGAGAAAGTATGGGATTTAGATTTCTGTTTATCTGTTACACCACCTGATTTTGTCAGCATGCCAAATAAGGCAAATCAAAAAGTTACTAATGGGAACGCAGCTTTATTGCTCCATTTTGATGCTATGGAAGCGTCTCATTTGAATGGGATGTTTGAGCGTTGGTTGAGCAGTAGGACCGAATTTGAAATCGGCGATGAAGTTATTGAAGTTCCGTTAGATCCTAATTTTGTCGATTACACTGAGGGCATTACTCTTTATTACGATGGTCGACTGCGTGACTCGTGGGGAGCGTCAGAAGATGTGAAAGAAAATTTCTACATTAACGCTCTATTGGATTCGTCACCTACATCGTTACTTTCTATGTATTTCTGTCCCCTCTAACGAGCAGGATCCCTCCTTCACCTTGCCAGAAGCCTTAGTTTCTTCGCAATCCGATAAAGCCTTCGCTTGCAGAATAATTCATTTGTTAACAAAATGAAAAACCCAAATCTGATGCAACGCAAAAGAGAAAGATAAAATTAAAAAAACATATTTATCAGCATCTTGAGTGATTTTGCCGTTTTTTATTTTCCTCGAGAAATAGGTGGCCTAGCTGTCAGATACTATTTGTTTTAACAAGAAACGGTATTGGTCTGAACGTGAGGTGCCACATGGCTACTAAGAAAACCCCAAAATTCTCCACAAGACAGCTTGAGCTGGATCTGTTTGATGATAAGTGTGTAGCTGTGCCTACAGAGGAGTGGCTTAGCCCTGCAGAGGTAACCGAGTACAACAACTCAATTCCGTTTGAGCGTTACAGGGCAGAAAACCTGAGAAAGGCAGCGCAGATCATCAGCCGCGCCTGTTACCAGCAAGAGTATGAAGTACAAAAAGTGCTGGAGGATTTGTTTCAGTATGGCAAAGGCTTTGCCACGCACTCAGTTGAAGATTTTATGTCGCTGTGGGATAGCTACCACTGTATCGAAGAGCTGGATACGGACGGCGCAGCCTGAACCTGGGCTGCCGGCTAAAGACTTATTTTGACTGTGTTATATAAGGGGTTTTACTATGTCAGATACCATTGAGCGCATCATGGTGACCTTTTTTGATGTTATTTACTCTGCCAACAAAGAGTGGACAGAAACAGAGATCCGCCAGCAGTTAATCGGCAAGGGATACAGTATCTCTCAGTCGCAACTGAACCGCGATTTGAACCGTTATCACCACCATTTTGGCGTAGAGCGGTTAGATCAGGATAACTCTTACTACACAAAACCAGTGTACCGGCGTAAACAAAACCGCATAAGTGAGGCCAGAATGTCTGAAGGTGAAGTACAGTTCCTAACTGCATTGCTGACAATTAGGGAGCATGTTGGCCAACACCTGCCACCAGAGGCAGAGCATTATCTGGATAACCGCATCCAGGCGCTAAGTTCGCAGCGCAGTATCTTGCAGCGCAATGTGCCACATCACCCAATGTTTGCTTTGGAGCAGAACCTGCAGTTACTGACCAAACACACCGCCGATGGCAGCATTGATGAGGCTATCGCCACGGCCCTTCGTATCGCTTTAACCAAGCAGCAGGACGTGTCGTTACAGAGCAGCGAGTATGGTGTTAACCAACACGATACCTTTAGCCCGATAAAGCTGTATGAACATCGCGGTGACCTTTATGTCAGCGGTATGTCTGCACTGGAAGGCGGCACTAACCGTGATTACTGCATCAGCAAATTACTTTCTGTGCAAAACGTCACAATAAAGCCTGCACAACCGACACCGCAGCTGGGCGGCCTGCGCCGCTAGCTTTATACCCGGCGGCTGTAGCCTACCGCCAGATCATTTTTTGCTCTTATTTTGCTTAGCAGCCTGCCTGACAACGGCACGCTGTATGGCGTGGTATTTACTTTTTTCGCAGGAGTTTATATGCGGATACATCGTCCAACCGCCCCGCGCTGGGGCATAACATCGGCTTTAGCCTCTGAATGGCAAATGTTTAAGCGGCACAAAAAATGGCTGATTGTGCTGGCACTGGGTTCTTTTTTGCTGGGCCTTTATGAGCAAAACCAGGTTGGCTGGACCAGCGAAGAGGTGGCCGGGTTTACCCTGAATGGCCATGTCAGCAAATTTTTCTATACCAATGCCTTAAACCTGCTGTTATGGCTGTATGTCACCTTAAAACTGCTAAGCAAATTTCCTGGCGCCAATCAAGTCGTGGCGGGTTGGGCCATTGTTAAAGGCTGCTTAACGTATTTTATCTGGTTAGCTTTAGTGGTCTGGGCAGCGGCCAAACTGGTTGCCATAACGATGCCCGACATTAACAACCCAGGGCACTTTATTGACTGGCTTACAACACAGCCGCCACTTTTGCTGTGGGCACTGTTCGCTATGCTGTTAGTACTGTTTGCTTATCTGCAGTCAGTTGCCAACATTACAATGGCTGGCACGGTTTTGCGCCGTCACTTCAATACTGCAGCCAAAGGCCTGCCGGCCATTATTGCCTCGCACTTACCTGTTAGCGCACTGTTTTTCAGCGTGCGTATGCCGTTTATCACTTTATGTTTGTTGGTTATTTTACTTTTTAAATTACTCACTGGCTGGCTTGGTGTACTTGGCCTGCCGTTTGTTCATCTTATTAGCGAGCCATTGGCGCAGCTAGCCCTGTTATTTACCGTACAACTGACCTATTCGTTGTGTGCCGACCCACACTACGACCCTGCATATCAGCGATACCGCCACACCGGGCTCACCATGGCTCCTGCCAGGTCTGAACGCGTCTAGTTACTGTCGAGGTTATTATGAGAAATACCACCCTATGCTATTTGTTTTTAGAAACGCTGGCGCTATTGATGGTGTTACAGATTTTTTTCGGTAACCCACACTTTAGCCTGTTAAGTAGCTACGAGCGCTTTGGCTATGCCACTGCCGCCCTGGGTATGTCACTGGGTATCAGCATGTATTTGCAACGGCGCTTTAATCTGGAGCGTGGTATTCAGCCGCTGATTGCCATTTTTTGTTATGTATTGCTGGTCAATGCCGTATCCGCTGCCGTTGAAAACAGCCCTAAACTGTTGCCGCTGCAACACCGGGCTTATGCTCTGCAGCAAGGCGTTAAAGTATTAGCCCGTGATGAACAGAAAACCGCTACTTTTGCTGAGCAGTTTAACAGTGTTAGCGAAAACTACCCGCTAAAAGACGAGCTTATCCGGCAAATCCATCTGGATACCATTCGTGGTATTGCAGGCTTTATCCGCCAACAACCAGCATGGTCTGCAGCCCTTGATGAAAGCCGCTTTGATGGCGTTGAACGCGCCGCTGCTTACCAATACGGTGACAATTACGACATGCACAGAGATCTTCAAGACGCCGCCTCTTTCAGCGGACTGTTTGCCCTGCTTTCACCTTTTACCACCCGTACAGCAGGCCAGCTGGGGCTTATGCACCAAAAAGACGACCGCATCTGGGCTTCACTGGCGGACATTTTAGTTGACAAAAAAACATCCCCTAAGGAACATTCCAAACGCTGGCAATATCTGGGAGAGAAGCGCTTACTGCAAGCGTTAGCGTTAAAGCTAGACTCTGTAAAAATGCTGCCACACCAATTAGGAACGCCATGGAAAGACACCTTGCAGCAAAGCCTGACAGCACATATTCTGGCCAAAGCAGATTTACCTGTTGCCGATCAGCATGGCTATTTCAGCCTGCCCTGGCGCCAGGGCAAAAGGACTTATAACGCCGTTCAGGAAATCAGCCGGATTATCCGCTGGGTGGCGCCTTTTTTAGTCACTACTAATGGCCAATTGTTAATTCCACTGGCTGATTTCTCCAATCCCAAGCGGGTTAAACAATTTGAACAGCATTTCCTTAACGGTTTGCACGACACCTTTCGCAATAATTTTAACCATTATTACCAGCGCACAGCACAGGCGCTGATTAGCCAACCAGAGCTTTGGCGCTCACCACTGGCCGAGCCACTGTATAATCACTTTTTGCGTATCGGTGTGGTTATGCCGCTGCTATTGGTGCTGTCCGTTATCTTACTGGCGGTAAACTACTGGCGGGTAGCGCGCCAGGGTAAAGAGGCTGCGGTTTTGGGGCTGGTCAGTATAGGCCTTGCCGTTGCGGTATTTAACAGTTCCATACTGTATTGGGTAATGCAGCCTGTGCTGCTGTTCTCAACCCGCGAGCCATTGTTGTTTGTAAACTAACGTGATTTATGCTGGCATAGAGTGTCTATGCCAGCAGGTTATCTGTTCAAAAGAAGTGACAAACTCCAACTTATTTAACAACAGCAGGTCATATCAAAGTCGTGTACTTCTGAGGATCTGCAAGGAAATCTCTAACATTTTTCGGAGAAAACGCTTTGGTATTGTATTTTATGTCCACCAAGTCTTCTTCAAGAGTGGGGCTTTTGAAGTCAAGTGGTAAGACAACACCAACGTTATCTTCTAAGCTCAAACGAATACGCCATGCATTTGGTAAAGCCCTTCCCTTCTCACCAAACTCGGCAAAAGTGAGCATCCTTTTGCCATTCATTTTAAGAGGTTGCCCTGTGTAACCTCCAATTACTTTTTGCGACAAATGTTTTGTTGCATTCAAATCTAAAACCCAAGTAAGAAGTCTGCTAAAGAGTTCCTTATCCTCTATAGCAAGCGAGTCCAAGAAGGCTTCAACTTCATCATGATGTGGCAGATAATCCAGTGAAATTTCCTGAACTTTAACACCCAATGGTATCGCTGAATTTTTATAATTACTTGTGTTCCTTGCCCTATTAAGCCAAGGTGACAATCTTTCAATTAGTGCCTCTTCTTCTGTCGAATACAGAGAAACGTCAACATCGAATAATTTAATAATTTCAGCAACTCGAGAGAACACATATATGCGACACCCACTTTCCATCAGCTTGCTAAGCTCTTCCAGATTTTTCTTTCCTGTTCCACTATTTACAAAACCGCCCTCATGTTGAGTTAGCCTGGTTGCAACACCGCCTCCGGCCTTACCGACATATACAATTTCTCCTGCTTGGTTTTCTCTCTCTGCCCCCCAGATATAAACACACGATTTATTCTTAAAACCCAAAGAATCAAGCTCTTCATGTGGAATTAATGGGAGAAACTTAAACCTACCATTTTGAAGCTTTAGCTCATGCGTTTTGATAAAACCAAGTTTAGTTATTGCAGACCAGTTTTTCATTTAAAAAACCTTTTGATAATTTATCTTATTGATAATAAGTAAATTATCAACTATCCATAAAAAAGGCCAGCTGATCTGGCCTTGGTAACAACATCAAAACAACCTTACTTTTCTACTGGTTTCCGCTTCGATACAAAGTAGTACTTAAACACATGCTCAGGCAGTGGGCCAAAGAAGCGGCTATCAAGATTGCCCCCCCAGTTATCAGACAGTACAAAATAATGCCCGGCCGGTACGGTAACCTTAGTAAGGCCATTCGCTGCCGCCCGTTGCTGTATGAAGGGGTATGTCAGTGCCGTTTTATAAAAACGCTGCTGACTGGCGCTATGTAAAGGTTGGTCAGGTAGCAAATGGTACATTGGTAATTGCATTAACTGATTAAACGCCGGTACCAGCGATAACACAGCCCCTTTACTGTCAGCCTCCTCACTGTGCATTTTATAGCGCGGTAAATCACTTTGTTCATTAATGACAACTGCCTGCCCGTTATAAGACAGCCACTCACCGCTATGTGCATTGAATTCCAGCACATCACCGGGGCCAGCAATCACGCGTTTTACCAGCCCCATCTCAGGGTTGGCATAGGTAGCACCGGCAGCAATCGAATAGACCTTACCTACTTTAGGCTTGAGAAAAAAACTCGACATTAACAAACGATCACCATTGTGAATAAACGGCATCATCGAATTGCCTTGAATATTCACTCGTATAACCGAATTCCACATGATGATGAACAGCACGATCCAGCATGCCAGAATCGATAAAGCTATCTTCAGCAGAACTGACAGAACACGGCGAATAGTCGCTTGAGTGGTAGTAGATAAATACATCATAGGGCCTCCCGGGCAAGTTAATCTGTGGATTACCAGCTGGCTCAACCTAATGATTAAGCCGTCTGTTAAGCAGAATATCCGGGCACTATTCATCTGATGCATAACCACAAAACAAAGAGAAAAAATGTATAAAAAAGGCCTGTAAAGACAGGCCTGATAAGACACTTACTGACAAACCGCCGGGATATCAGCCAGCGCACTGGTGTTTATCCTCACCGGGGCAGAACATTCAGCCATATCCGCTCGGCAAAGCTGTGCATATAGCGTTTTGCCCAGCACATCGGCTTTTTGCACCACAAAACGCTTAGTAGGGTAATCGCCAATCCAGCTGCGAGTTGCAGACTGCGATAGTGCATTAGCTTCTGCCGAAGATAAACGGATAAACTGCTGCCCGCTTTGCTCAACAAAGGTGTTCACTTCAATACTCACCTGATCGCACAGGCTGGCACCTTGTGGCAAGTGCTGCAGCATCCAGCCGTGTCGGCAGGCGGGTACAGCGTTTAATAAAAAGCTGGCCACATTTAACTCGCCGTTTTCGAAGCGCTGTGCATTTCGATATAACGTTGTCGCATCAAGAATACCGGCACCGCAGCCTACGCTGTCGCAGCGGTTATTGCTGGTCCAACGCGACACACCGGATAATTGCACCAACATTTGCCAATCCTGTGCCGAGAAACTGAAGTCTTTTTGTACAGCGCTTAAGACCCCCGCCACGATGGGTGCAGAAAAGCTGGTACCATCCCAAAACGCAACGTTATTATCCCTGTATAGCCCGGGCACACTTTGCCCCATAGCCATAATGTCGATGTGCTCACCGTAGTTACTAAAATTAGCAATATCGGCAGGGTTGTAGTCATCACCCTCGTTAGCGGCACCTACCGTAATTACGTTATTGCATTTTGCCGGTATGTAATTCACCGCTTCATCTGCATCGTTTCCGGCTGCCACCACCACGGTAAAACCTTTGGCCGTCACCTTATCAATGGCGTTTTGCAGATAGAACGGGCAGCTTGACTCTCCTACTTTGCCCGCCAGGCTCATATTAATCACCCCGGGCTGGCCGGTAAAATCGGGCAGTTCTTCAAAACTATCACCCGACAGCCACTCCAGTGCGGCCGCAGCGTCAGACATGATGCCCGAGCCACAATTCATTACCCTAAGCGGTACCAAGTTAACGCTGCCGTTAATGCCCGCGATGTTAAGGCCATTATTCACTGTGGCGCCAATGACACTGGCTACCCCAAGCCCATGCACATTATGGCAACTGCTCTTAACGAACTCTTGCTCCAAAAAGCCCGGGCCGCGCACATCGCCGTCGTTTAAGGTGACAAAGTTAAAACCGTCCATGTAGCTAATGTCATCATGCAAAGTAAAGCCGGTATCCAGCACATAAACATCACTGACAAGCTGTGGCGCCTTTAGCTGCCGCCACATGCTCAGCACTGACGAGGCAGTCGGCGTCTGCTCGCTATTGTCGGCAAAAAAAGTCTGCAGTTCAAAGCTCTCGTCATCAGGGTTGGTTTCATTCCACTGCGCCTGGGCGCTACTTATCATTACATCCTGCTCGACATGTGAATAAAAGCCCGTTTGCTTTAGCATTTGTTGAGCTTGTGCAACCGGCAGACCAGCTGGCACACTAATAGCCAGGCTTTTATAGCGGCTTTTTTTCAGCCGGTTGCGCTGGCTGAGCATTTTGCCGGCACCCGCAGGCTTGGGTACACACCAGCTTTGCTGCTCTGGTAGCGTAAAACAGTGCTGCTGTGATACGGCAGGCAAAGCGGATGCAGACATCACGCTTATATCAGACGCTGGATAACTGACCACAAGGCGCTGCTGCGCCATTGCCGCGCCCGATGCCAGCGTTAAACTCAGTGCAACCAGTTTCAGGGTGTAAGATTTCATAGGTAGTACTCCTTAATCAGGTAATAGTTACAGGCTGCAAGATGTGGCTGACAACAGATCCGCCAGATAGCGGTATTCATCATGGAATTGCCATTGGCCGTCTTTCACTTTGCCAAACTGTGGGTTCCCCACAAACCAGGACACAGTGCCAAGCTGTTCATCCAGATAAAACTGCCCGCTTAACTCTGTGGCAGTCCCTACAATGGTGATTTGCTGCAACAGACGGTTAATCTCTTGCTGATAAGGCGAGTAGTAACTAAACAGCTCTGCCATCAGTTGCTGATAGCCGTTGATAAGAATGGAGTCAGCTAAATTACCCGCCTCGTAAGCTGCAATATCCAGCGCATTAAAACGCTGCTCAGTCAGGTCACGCTGCGCTTCATATGTAGCTGGCAATTGCCACCCAGGTAATGGCGCCCCCTCATTTAAAATAATGGCGGCATCCTGTAAGGCAGGCAGCAACTGCAAAGGCTCCTCCAGCGCCATCAAACGTGCTTGCTGTGCTTTTACCAACTTAATCTCTGGCAGCATTGCAGCAAAAGAGCTGTTAGGGAGGTTAAATTGTAAGTTCCGGCTAATTACCCGGCTTGGATCAGTGCCATCTTTAACTGTCAGCAGCAAAGACACTTTGCGGTCACGGTCGGTTTCGCTCACCTGCAGCTCAAAGCGGGTTGGGCTTAGCTGATTAACCGATACATAGCCCGCACCATTAAAGCTGTCATCCAGCAGCTCAGTACTTAAGCTGTTTTTAACATTAGCCACGTTAAGTTCGATTACCGCAGTACTGTTCTCGTCCAAAACTTCAGGTGCAGAAATATTGAGCGATAACGCCGGCACTGGCGGCTCGCTGTCACTACCACCGCCACACCCCGTTAATAACCCTGCCATTATCGCTGCTGATAAATAACGCTTCATATTCAACCCTCATCTCAGTGATACCAATTAGCACCAGGCAAAAAACCGCCTGACGGCTGCTGTTGGAACCACTTTAAGAGGGGGCTATGCATCTGATGCATAGCTGGAAAAAGAATTAAAAATATTTAGGAAATATGCAAAGGTCTGGCACAGTTATCGTTGCTTGGGTGGGTTACAGTCTTGATTGTCAGGGAAATTTACCAGGCCGCATCATCATGTACGGCCTGGTTGGTACATATAGATAAAACCGCTTTACGCCACAACAACTAGCTTGCAAATTGCACAAGCTGGCAGAAGGTATTTACCCTGGCTTGCTGTTGAGTATTCGCGGCATAGCTGTTAACCAGTTTAGGGTTGCAAACAACGATGGCAAGTGCCTGGGCTCTGGAGATAGCAACATTTATTCTGTTTTTATCAAACAGGAAATCCATACCTCTTGGCGAATCATTTGCATCGCTTGAGCACAGGCTAAAAAACACAACCGGCGCCTCCTGCCCCTGAAATTTATCGACACTACCAACTTTAGCGTTGGGGCCCAGCGCTTGTTTAAGTTTATTCACCTGAAAATTATAAGGTGTAATAAAAAGCATATCATCCCAGCTTATCGGTCTTGTTTTGCCATCTTTACCAGTAAATGAGCGCCCTAAGAGCTCAGTTGCTGCAGTGACAATCGCCGCAACTTCTTCATCGCTTGCTTGGGTATTACCCTCGTGCTCCACGGGAACATAAACTACCCCAGCTTCTTTATTAAGTCGCCCGGTGTAGCCCTCGGGTACTGATACTTTTTGCTGATCATTTTCAGGAGCCGACTTTAACCGCCCCTGATAAATGGCCTGACTTATAAATTCATTAACTGCCGAATGCATCCTGTAGGTCGTGTCGAGGAAAATACCTCTGTCGTCAGAAATCGTTGGTGTGTTGTGCAGTAAATAGTCAAGTATTGATAATCCACTCTCGGCTGGGTGCGTGCCCTGCACAGGTTGACCTAACTGCATTTGATCGCCCATCAGAACAAGGTTATTAGTCGCCCGACTCATCCCTATCAGGTTTGCTAGTGAAACCTGACCAGCTTCATCGATAAAAAGATAATCAAATTGTCCCTGCAAATCATCTCTTGAGAAACCCCAAGCTGTTGTGCCAATAACACAAGGTTGCTGTACGTGTGCCGCAATGTCTTTATTTTGCAGCACGGCAACACCTAACTCATGGATTTCGTTATCGGTCTCCTTGGTGCAACCGAAAAAAGCATCGATATTATGCTCACGGCAATAACGCGCAGTGCCTAACAACAAGTTGTTAATCGCTTTATGTGAGTTTGAACTAATACCCACTTTCTTACCCCGACGTAATAACTCTGCAATTACGTGCTTTCCGGTATAGGTTTTTCCTGCACCCGGCGGCCCTTGTATTGGAATATATGAATTATCCAGGTTAACGATCGCTGCAATAATCTGCTGAAGTCGCTCCTCGGGGTTGTCGCTAGAAGCAATTGGTTTACCAGGCTCAATACCTTTGATGCGCGGCGAACGTCTGCTTAAAAAATCAAAAATGGCGCATTCGGCATCCGGGTTTGCATCAAATTGTTTAACCACTTGCTCTACAGCGCTTGGAATAGGCTCAGGCTGCACATACTCATCTGGCACCAGAGTTATTATTGATGGCGGCTCGTCTTTTGACTGAACAGTAATAATGCCTTCGGCTAAGTTCGTATATTCAGGTACTAGTGTAACCTTAACTCTTTCGCCATTAGCATTTTCGGCGCCGAGTATGTAAAAAGACTGTGCATTGGCCAGTTTAAACTCTTGGTCTGGGTTGAACTGATATTCATATGCTAAATTTCGTGCTTTTGGCTTTGGTTTAAAGGGTTCGGTACTTGTTCGTTGACATGCAGCCAGACAGTCAAGATCATCTAGTAATTCCATTTCCGTAAGACCAAGGCGGTCAAACAATCGCCAAAACACCGGTTTGGCTTCCCGTCGATGAAACTCTAACGACCAGGCCAGATTTTCTGTAACCGCTGCTTTTGATTTGTCATCGCCTTTGTCAGACGCAGCCTGCTCCAGCAAACTATCCCGCAGCTTAATTCGTGCAGAAACCTCTTCAGAAATTTCAGGCTCAGTAATGTCTGTCTTCCCTAGATAGGGAATGCTATGTTCAGCTTGTCTCTCTCGCAGCCAATCGACTAGTTCCTGAGTACTATTGCAGTCGTCAATGTTGTAGTTTCTAATGTCACTTAATATTTTGGACGTTTGCCAATCAGTACCATCCGGGTTCTGTCGCCAGTTGTCATACACAACAACCGAATCACCACCCGTGCCAACTTCTGTTTGACGCTTGCCACGATACAAGTGTTCGACATTTTTTATCGAATACCGGGGTTCGCCAATTAATAAACCGCTTTTTACTATTTTGTACAAATCTACAAACACTTCATTGCGTAGCAGCTGATCAACCTCGTGCTCACAAACACCGTAACGGCTCATCAGTTTACGACAGGCGGCAATTTCATAGTTGGCATAGTGGTAAATATGCATAGATGGATCTTGCTGCCATCTTGCATACACCCATTCAATAAAATTTTTAAAAGCCTGTTTTTCCTGTTCAGGTGTGTGTGCCCAAAAATCGATAAACTGTCTATTGTTGTCGTCATCAAAATAAGTACTACCCCATAAGTACTCCAGCCCTCCTTCGACCAGCGGGAAGCCTTCAATATCGAAAAACACATCTTGCGAGGAGTGCGGCGGCAATAATGACAGCCCCTTTTTCTCTCCATCAGCAGGTGCTATTACTTTGTACAGCGGTGTTTCGCGTCCTTCACTGGCTTTTTGAATTGCAGCCTGCGCTTTCAAGCGCTCAAACACCGCATCATTCATGCCTGAGATACGCTTGATATTCGTTGTTGCCAGAGCTTCCATAGTGCTGATGCCGGCTAACATTAGCTTTTTTATCTGTGACCGCGTAATGGTAGCGACCAGAGATAAATGATCCGCTTGCTTTAGCAGGCTTTTTGCAAAACTGTCCCAACTACCGAAGGAGTTAGAATCAGCTGGATCAGGCATTCTGGACAGGTCAAAATTTAGATGAACCTCAAGAAAAGATTTTTTGACAGACTCATAGTAGTAAAAGTAGTCATCTGTCCTGAGTCGCTGAATATTGCCGTCACCAAGCACAACGACAAACTCCTGTGAACGGCGACCCTGGATATCAGCAAGCATGTCCTGATAACAACATAGCTGGACGGTAAAATAAGGCTTTAACGTTTTAGATAATTTTGTATCCCACACTTCGTAATGATAATCACCAAGCGCACTCGCGCCCTCTACTTTTACCAGAAAGTCTGCAAAGCCAGAAAAAGGCGTTTTGTTTAATGCTGCCTGATATATGACATCGGCCCCGGCTTTCATCTCCAAGACCGTTGCCAGTACTTTATCCGCCTCATTACTAAGATCAGCAATGGTCAAGCCGCGCTGTTGGAACTGCGTTAAAGCAGCAACTTCATGCTCGCCGCCTTTTTCCTGCAGCATATTCATCATGGCATCTACAGGATCTCGCAGAGCTGCCTTATCAGGCATCAGAACAGCACTGTGATCCATCCAGGAGGCAAACGGGCTATCAATAAAGAGAGTTAAGTCTGAGGGTGAAAACACTACCGAACCGTCACGTTGATACATCGACTATTCCTTATTTACTTATACGTTTACGTATCATATTAGGAAACAGTAACAGACGAACGGATTCTGGTATAGTTTTTAAGTTTTAGGTAACCACTAAAAACTCACTGAGTTCAACTCACTAACAGCTCCATAAAGTGGTGCCCTGAAGGCCTACTTATTCTCTCTGTTAATTTAGTATGAGCCTCTATTTCAAATAACCAATAATCTTTTGTCGATGTAGAAGACTGAGACTGGAGCGCACCCGTTTGTAATTGTGTCAGCTCATTTCTAAATAACTGTTCCAAACAGTAGATCACTAAAAAGAAGGAACTCAACGCGGTTTACGCGATCAGATCGGTCGCCAAACTAATAAGTCACAAAACCGCATTGAGTATGAACAAGATAGCATTTTTGTACGGCGCAGAAACCCGCCGTTTGAAGAAAATTATCCATAAAACCCGTGATAAAGACCTTTGCCGCAGAGCAACTGCGGTGTTATTGGTTCTAAAAGGTAAGGCTAAAGCTGAAGTGGCCAGACTGCTGCAAGCTGGACGTTCATCGGTGAATCGCTGGATGACGTGGTACAAAGCAGCAGGGATTGATGGCTTAACAAATCAGCGCACAGGCCGACCGCCAACACAGCCCAAGGCTTTAATTATTTATGTGCTTAAGTTACTGATTGAGCACAAGCCCAGGGATCTTGGCTATCAACGGTCACGCTGGAGTACGGAGCTGTTAAGTCTGGTGTTGAAGCGCGTTCTTGGCTTGATTGTGCACAGCTCAACGATACGCCGCTTGCTGCCTAAAGCCGGCATAGTCTGGCGCAGAGCAGCGCCAACGCTGCGGATAAAAGACCCAGCTAAAGCCGAGAAAATGGCGGCAATATATGAGGCGCTGAATAATTGTAGCGCTGAGCATCCGGTATTTTATGAAGATGAAGTTGATATCCACCTTAACCCAAAAATCGGTGCAGACTGGGGCTATAAAGGTAAACAACGTCTGGTGGTAACGCCGGGCAAAAACAGAAAACACTACCTGGCTGGTGCACTGCATAGCAAAACAGGCCAGATAACCTATGTTGGCTCAACAAGCAAAAGCTCAGAACTGTTTATCAGCCTGATGGAAAAGCTGAAGCGGCAATACCGGCGAGCCAAAACCATTACGCTGGTGCTGGACAACTACATTATCCACAAGAGCAAAAAAACAGAGAAGTGGCTGCGTAATAACCCGAAGTTTGTGCTGTTGTTCCAGCCGGTATACAGCCCCTGGGTTAACAAGATAGAAAAGCTGTGGCATGCGTTGCACGAGACCATCACGCGCAATCACTGTTGCAAAACGATGGATGATTTATTGGAGCAGGTTGAGCATTTTATGGATACCGCAGCTCCGTTTCCGGGAGGTGGTCATGGTTTACAGCGGGTGTATCAGAGTTAGGATCAGTTATTAAGCTTCCGCATTTCGACTGATTCTCTAAGATACTTAAACGGATAAGGCAACACCGAATACTGTTTATGCCGAATATGCGAGGGAGTGAGCATATCGTAAAAATTTGTTGGAACATTCGAGACATTACCGCACAGTCTGTATAAACGGCTGAAGTTGCTATAGCTGGCTTTCACCGCTTGCACATTTGCTGAAAAATACAGACGGTGTTCTGCAAAAACCCTTAGCCCCCAATGCGCTTGTAAAAAGCCGTCCTGGCGTTTTTTCACTGATTGCCATAAGGTAATACCATAGTTTTGCAGCCATTGGTTTAACTGCTCTTTGGCAGTGCTACGCTGCAGGCTTTTGTCTTTAAGCAACGCTTTTGCGTCCGATACCTTAATGCCATTTACTGCGCTGCTTTTAGTAAGATGCTGCTGCAATAACCTGGCTGCGGCATTATCAGGATATTGCTGGCAGAACTGCTCAAGTAACTCTGTCGGTATTAGCTTACCCTTGCTCTGCTCTACGCTAAGTAAAATGGGCATAATACCGTGAATATCCGCCAGAGGTACTGCTGGTGTATCGGTAATAAAAAGGTACTCTTGTCGCTCTGGCCAATACATAAGTGGTTTAACTTGCCCCTTACTGCCACTGAGCATTTTGCTATGCTGTGGGCTAATTAACTGCTTTAAATTGGCAATTTCTGAGTGAGACAAAAGGCCAAACTGTAATTTTGCATTGTTTAATGTAAGCGAATGATATCTGATTTCTGCATCTTTGTTGACATGCTCAGCCAGAATGTAGGTTGCACCCAACGTATCAGGCATGTCATGCAGCAAAATCCGCTTTGTGTTTAGCTCTAACTTAACAAACAACTCTTTTAACAGTACCTCATAGACATGCAGAGACAACTTGCCGCTGGTATCAAGCAGGTTTTCCAGGGTGCAGTTTTGAATAATTTCTGCTGGGTTAGCCTGCTTAAGCTGTTGATAAGGATCTTGCCCTTTCGCATAAGTGTCTTTGTGGTATGTAAGCAGTAAATTCAGGCTTCCCTGCTGTGGCACTTTTGCACACCTTGCCGGGTACCCATCTGTATTTAACTGCTGCAACAACAGCTGTTCGGCATGTTCATTATTAGTGGTATTTATCAGCACTAAGTCGTGTTGCAACAATTGCTGGTGAATAGCCGCATAGTGTTTTTTTATCTCACTGCCTTTAGGTAGCAACTCCAAATGTGTTGGAAAAGATGCCAAGGTTAGTGTAAACCTATCGCCGTAAACCGTTTTTATGTCTTCCAGGCACTGGTTAATAACGCCAGTTTTCGTGCGTTCAAATAGCTCTAAATCAAGATCGGTTAAATCAATAGCCGCAACGCGGTTTTTAAACTTGCTGGCTGCTGCTTTAATGTAGTCGCCTTTAACACTTTTACTGACTATCGCCGACGTTAAATCGAGTGCATACCTCTGCTCACTAGCATACTCAGGGTAAAGCTTACCTGAGGCATCTTGTAGCTCCTCTACCGGTGTAAAGGTAACTACTTTGGCGATTAGTGCACGAGGTACTTCGCCCTTGCCTGTATTGCCTGACCAATCAGTGTCTATATCAATCTCTACTGCAACGAGTTTCTTATTGGTCGTTTTAGCCTTTCGGGGTTTCTTAAAATCTACCAGGTAGTACAGTCCATTTTGCTCAAACCGGCTTACGGCACCATTAGCATGTGTTAAGTTTCGCGCCAGGGCGCGAAGCAATAGCTTGTCTAATACGTAAGGCGGCGTATAGTCAAAATGCGCTTTTTTGACCGCTACTCTTGGGTCATCAAATTTGAAATTATATTGCTGCGCTACCAGTACGTAATAGTGTTTACTGAAGTCATCTACCAACGACACTATAGCGCCTGTCTTATACAGCAGGCCTGGAATGGCCTTCTTAACGTCTGCTCTTTCTTGTTTATCCGTGACATGCTGGTAGCTAATAATGTAAATGTCATACAGCTTCGCTAATGCAGGCCTATCGAACTGCGTATCTGCAATATACGTTGTGAGCACAGGAATGCTCGAAGGGGTCATTTTCGCCATATTAGCTCTCCGTGCACTCGCGATTTACACACCAAAGTGCCAATGCTGTTAATGCCTTAGTGCAAACCTCTGCAGTTGTGCTATCGATCAGACCTGAGATCTCTAGAATCTTGGCTTGCCGGCTGGAGCATTGTCTAAAATCAAGATCCAAATAGCCTATTCTGGTTTCGCCTTTGGCAAAAAGGTTAATATAAACAAAGCGCTCGCAAAGCCCGTGCAGATATAACTGATGTAATTTGTCTACCGTATTGGGTGTTGCCTCATGCTCTACTGCCCAAAATTTAACATCCAAGCCAAAGCTAATGCCATTTTTTTCTAGCAAGGCGTCCAAGCACTCATAATAAGCAGCCGGTAGCTCTTGCCAATTGAAACCTGCCCCCTTAAGTACGGCCTTAACCGCTTGTTCCGCGATTGCTGGCAAGTAAACATTAGTGAACAAATAAGGCACCATTACCCAGCTGTTCTCTGGCCAGGCGAGCTGGTACCCCTGTGCTAGAAAGCCTTGTTGGATATGCGTATTCAGACTCAGTACCGGCAATGGCGTATTTTCATAACTGACGACGTGTCCTGAACTTACCTCATCAAAAAATTGGTAATTTTCTATATTACCATCAGGATCGCCATCGTATCTGTACTGTGGAAGAACAGAGTTATCTGGCAGCTTCAGGTATAAGGTAGGCCATGTTGCATCTGCGGCCGGCAAAGTAGGATGCTTCAATAACTGCTCGCGAATGGCTTGCCAGGCGCTAATATCTGAGGGCATTACTGGGTCAGATTTGAACAAACGTACCAACAAGCCCGATATCATTTTTGCCGCATCAATATTGTTATTACGGGCTATATTTAACGCTCGTTGTTCAGCAAAACGTTGAGAAGCCCGCTGTAAATGCTGCTGAGCATTTTTAACCAATGCCACATACTCGTGAGATAGTAGCTCGTGCTGGCGGGGATCATCAGCCAGTACCTGCAAAAGGTCTGCATCAGCAAAAATGCGAATAGATGCCTGCTTGTACTCCGTTCTCGCCATTCGGCCTACTGCTTGCTCAATATATTTTCTGATGGACCACTGGTAATCTTCCAGCTGATAATACTCCTTCAGTAACTTTGGATCCCGCTCGCCCCTGAGCACTGCGTGGCAGAGTTTTCTGGTTGCGTTGTGAGACAAATCACCGGCCGACTTTAACGACATAAATTGATGTAAAAGCTTTAGCTGCCTCAACTTAAAGTCCTGATCAGACTCGAGCAGGCGGGTGGGTTTTTCCAGAAAAAGAGTATCAATATCTGATTTGACTTTAGTATCGTTAAACCGTTGTACACCGGTATATTTGAGTTTTGCGGCAAGCTGTTCGTTTTCTACTATGTAATCTGGGTTCTTGCCTGCTCCCATCGACCGATATGTCGAAATAACCAAAATTTTATCTGTTGTTTTGCTAAGTGCGGCTAAAACTTCGTCATAACGTCCTTTATGCATAGCGGCCGCATTTACACCAAAAAACACTTGTATTTTAGTGCCTTTCTCCTTCGCGAATTTGCTGACACTGTGTTGAATAAAATTCACCAGGGCGGGGTAGGTATTGTCATCTAGTGTCCGATTTAGCAAAGCGAGCATGTAGCGATTATCGGGCAGCTCAATAAACTGATGGATAGCGCCCAGCAGCTTTGCCACCCAACTTCTGAAGTAAGCATTCCCTTCATCTGGATCCGGCATAAGGTTATCTAAAAACAGCGACTTGGCCCTGACGTTTCTACCCTCTGCCTGACTTAGCAAAAAATTATCGTCAGCATAATTAAAGCTAACATCAACCGTGACACTCTCTCGTTGGTAATTACGCCGGCTTTGGTAGTATTCTCCAATCACTTTTCGGTGCCGTAGCTCTAAATCAATAAAATTGCGCTTTAAACGTGCTCTCAGATAC
The DNA here is from genome assembly GCF_004345025.1 of Rheinheimera sp. D18. Taxonomy (GTDB): domain Bacteria; phylum Pseudomonadota; class Gammaproteobacteria; order Enterobacterales; family Alteromonadaceae; genus Alishewanella; species Alishewanella metallidurans. The sequence continues at coordinate 2,820,961 of NZ_CP037745.1, forward strand.
TCCATATCAAAGTTATGGACTACGGTTCTTGCCGTTGCTGTGGCACTAATGCCCAGAATAACGGCCCCCTCTTCCACCATCATGGCCAAAAGTCCGGTTGGTGTAATGCTCAAACCGTTTAAATAGCAACTTACTGTATCGCGAACACCTGCGTTTTGACTGATGTCGATACTTTTAAAGCCTTTAGTGTGATAACTGCGGCCAGATGCCAGCTTTTGTTTGTTTTTCATATTTAAGCGATGAGTGTCAAAAGCATTAAAAACCGCATCACTAAATTGGCTTAGGTTGTAATGTTCCAGAATGGATAAAACGGCATCTTGCAACAGAGCGTTCTTGGTCGGGTTGTCCTTTGTGAGAGCACCAAGGTTTTGCTGATAGCGCGAAACCGCGTGCATCATGCTTTGTAAAAAGCGTTGATAGATATGGTCTGCATCATTTAAAAACTGCAACAAATCACTTGAAATGTCATCGTTTAAATCTGCCTTTGGTACGACAGATATAAGATTTTTCTGCAATACCTCATTACGCTCCAACGCCAGAGTGTCAGTCATGTTACTGGCTAAAGCTTCGTATTCCTGCGCCTTACGATGAAATATGGAGTGCACTGTCAGTCGGTCGGAAAACAGCCGCACCGGTGAATCAGCCAAGGTTTTGCCTGAGGTATTGAACGCAAACTCCATTCGCCATTTTTTTTGAAATTCGTTAAGTTTTTGTCTGACTTCGTCAAAAACGTCATCAACCCCATAGTACCTTTCCGAGTTTTCCAATTTAAACACCTGAAAATTGGACAACAGAGTACGAATAACTTGCAACAAGTCCTCTGCTTTGTTGTTAAGTAACTCGGAGAGAATTTCTGAGTTTTGTTTATCGACCTCATCAACGATTAGCCATTGCTGATTTAACTCCCTTAATGGTCGATACTTGCCCTTTAGCGTGTCGATGCCTTTCAGATACTTTTTTGTCGTCATAAACATGACATGAGCTTTACCTGACAAGACTCTTTCGCCAGGTATCAACCGCTCCAATAAACCCTGCTGGCTGTCACTAAGCCGTAATGGTGCATCAGACTGCTGCACAGTCTGAATATAACGCACTAGTTTTGAATAAAACTGCTGTGCGTATTTACTTATACTGCCGTTTATCGCTTCGTTGGGATGGTGGCTTGCCAATTCCCGTAAAGCATAGAGCTCTTTCCAATCGCTATATAACTCGGAGTTTTGCAAATCAAATAACTGGATTATTTTCTCAATGTCAGACGGTGCGGTGTCCAGAAGCTGATTATTCTGGCTAGGTAGGTAAACGATACGTTCTCGAAGAATACTCTTTTCATCGGCAGATAAACTGCTTTCAGCATCAATATGCTTATTAATTTCAGTAAATGCACTTTTGACATTATCTATAGAGTCAGTAATGAAAATTATCGGCCGTTTTTCTGTCGTCTGATTATCCTGCCAGACCATATCCCAGAGTATCAGCTTCAACGTTGAATATGTCTTTCCAACACCCGTCTGAAAAGGTAACGGGAAAAATGCACCTTGGTCGCACTGTTGCTCATGCAGATAAGGTGACAACAAAAGCTCATTGACCAGAGTGCATAGTGGATTTTGATCACACAGTGAGGCTTTTATAGCCTTGATGTCCATATCTAGCTCCTGTAATCGGTAAAGTTTCTTACTTACTGCAGAATACGCTGTTTAATGAGCCCTACCAGACTGTATAACTAAACAGTGTACGATTAACATACACATATTCACACTCAGAATTACCACTAAATACTAAGCAGCTGAAAGAAATAACTTTTTAATGCTAAACTTTTACCAAGTGCCTTGAAAGTATCAACTTACATGATTGCAAACAATACAGGTATTATTATACCGAAACAGAATGGCAACCTTGGCTGGCCGATCCGTTGGGAGCTGTTAATGCGCTACCGGCTGATTGAGATAGTGGCGCTATGGGAAGGCCGTTTAACCACTAACCATTTATGCAACAGCTTTGGCATCGCCCGCCAGCAAGCATCGAAAGATATAAATGCCTATTTACGCGAGGTAGCACCGGGTAACTTGGTGTACGACAGCAAGCTAAAAGGCTATAAGCCTTCGGATACCTTTACACCCAAAGTCACCAGTGGTCTCGCTGACGAGTACCTGCATGCGCTGGCCAGCACCAAAGATTTCGCCCACACCTTTAGCCAGTTGGATTTAGGCTTCGCCCATACCGAAATGCTGACGCCGCCGCTTCGGCAGGTGAACCCGGACATTTTGCGCACCCTGGTGCAGGCCGCACGGGACGGTAAAAAGATTGATATGGGCTATGTGTCACTTACCAGCCCGGATGAAGAAAGCCGCATTATTGCGCCGCATACGCTGGTATGTACGCGCTTACTGCGAGAAAAACCGCGATTTTCGCGATTTTGTGCTTAGTCGGTTTCGCGGCATAAATGGCATCGAAGGCGATGCCGATATGACCAAACTTCAGGATGAACGTTGAAATACTAAAATAGACATCGTGCTAATGCCGGATTACAGATTAAGCGACTACCAAAAAGCCATCATTGCTGAAGACTACAATATGCAGGATGGTAAACGCGTGACCAGTGCGCTCAGCGCTGGTACCCTACGCCGTGCAGGCGCTAAACTTGGATCTCGCCAAAATAGAAGCGCGCCCGGAAGCGCAGCAGATAATGGTGGCAAATTTAGATGAGGTTAAGCGGCATGCGTTTTGAATCATACACTTATGAGTGTTCATATTTTGTACCCAACCATGAAAAGAGCGGCTTCAAAAGCTCTACATGGATCACTAGTTTTTGAAAAATCAGGAGATTTTTTCAAGTCCAACGAGCCAATTAGCCAGTTTGCTTTTATGTTATTGCTAGTGTGGGATGCGGCGTGATTCGACAATGCTCTGAAGACATAAGCGCCAGCCGAGGGGTCTCTATTAACTTTTGTGTTCTTAGCCTTTCCATAATAGAAACTGAGCCCTTCAGGAACTTTATGATATGAGCTATTTTCCGATTCAATGAAATGTCTAACAAGTAGTCCAAGTGATGCCCCAACACGGCTGTCATAGATAATAAATTCATCACATAGGAGGGAGTAAATTTTAGTAAAGCCCGAATTCATTCTAATTTCTTCAACACGATTTCCCAGCTCAACCGTGTAATTCTTCTCAAGCTTGCAAGTTGATTCAAAGTAACGCTTTACCGCAGACAAGTATTCTGCGAGATAACTTTTCATTGCAATGAGCTTCTGCTTATTTCCATGCGTCTCACTCCCCAGAACCCCTCCCCATTTCAAAATCATGCAACATACATGAAAGCATTTTTCATTATCTCCTTGATCAGCTGCAACTTTTAACAAATCACGCAGGTATTTAAGTGAAGCTTCACTTTCAGCATATGTCTTACCTTTTACAGTTGAGTTTGTAAAACAATCAAAGTAAGAGAATGACCATTCATAGTTTCTATAGGCATCAAACAGGCTGTTGCAGCTCCATTTTTTCTTAATGGTAGATTTGCCTTTAGGCTCTATGAGGTATTCGTGATGAAACCCGGATGGGCTTAGGTCGTGAATCATGTGTTTAAGCCACATAGCAAATCGAGCAACTTCAGGTTTTGCTAAGTACTGCTCTCTGTTCATTTTATTTCTCCATCTCATCAGCAAAAATACTGAATAATTCCAATTTAGCGAAAAAATGGTAAACCCTTTTTATTTTTTCATAACACAACATCACTCAAGTACCGCTCAAAGCCCTCAAACCCATGATTGCCCCCCTGCTCTATCACATGCTTTGCGTCGGGTAGTTTGTCTACTGCCAGTTTGTAGTCCAGCACGTCATCACCTGTTTGTACCAATAATAAACAACGCTGTCCACTGAAAGAGCACTGATACTTTTCAAGGCTTTGCACGTGAGTCTCATTCCATTCATAGCTGGAAAAATCATGGAAGTTAACGGCCTCACCTATTCTTTTTTGCAAAGTAAAGGCTGGTGCCATCGAGGGGTTAATCAGCACGACTGGCGGCTTATACTTGTCTGCCAGGTACATGGCATAAAAGCCACCCAGCGACGAGCCTACTAGCTTCACCTCTTCATAACGTTGCCACTGCAGAATGAGCTCTTCTAAGGTGGATATCGCCAGGTCGGGTATGGTCGATAATGATGGCGCGATAAATGCGATATTGTGCTGGGCGCAATATTGTCGAAGCAGCGTGGCTTTGCTGCCAAAGCCGTCTGAGCCGAAACCGTGGATAAATATAATCATAGGTCACCTGTTGGTAAAATTAAGACGTTTTAGCGTGTTATCTCAGTCGCTGACTTCATTCTCACAATCAACGATAAACTGGTTAAAATGTTTGATAAAAAATAGCCGGGTAATCACATGGGCAGCACCAAAACACCAGGTAATGGCCACGGCCAGTTCGCTTTCAAAGCCAAGCCCCATAAAAATGGAAAACATTAACCAGCCAAACCCGATACAGGCGGTTTCAAACAGGCTGTAAAGTGCTGCCGGCATCGACATGTCCCGCAACCTTTTGGGCTGTGCCGCTTCATTGGTAATGTCAGCCAGCAAATGGATAAGCGCGGTTGAAATATAACGATCATTAAATTTCATGATTTTTCCCTCCGTTATGTTCGCTTTGGCAGACTGTAACCACCAGCACATCTTGTTGGCGTAGCAATTGGCGCCGTAGCAGGTAACCAAAGTAGATTTGATGAAACTCGGCTTTAATAGGCACCGGCAAACCAACGGCTTGATGACGTGATAAACGCAACAGTTCGCCGTTAGCTTCACTGGTAAATACAATCTCCGCGCTATTGTGGTCATAATACACGCCGTAAAAAGCCACGTTTTGGGCGATATATCGGGCGCTGTCGTCAAAGTCTTCCTCCACCTGTAAATCAGCAGCCAGGCATGCACTTATAATTAACCGGGCCTCTTCAGATAACGGCGTATATTGGGTTAACTCACGCACTATAGGTAATAACGGGCGTTCGGAGTGAAAGCCCAGTTGTTTTAGCGGCATTACCAGTTTTTTAAATACGGCGACAGTGTCATGCATACATACCTCCGGAGTGTTGGCGGGTGGTGTAACCCCGTGTTGGAGGTAATGCTAGCAATAGCTGGCTTCAATTAATGAAGCTATCTTTTGACTAAACAAATTATTTTGTTTGGTAACGTGTTAACCAAGCATGTAATTCTGCCACCATTTGTTGGCGGAGCTCTGACGGAGCAATAACCTCGGCTTGTTCACCAAAGCCCCGCAGGTATTTTCTCAGTTCTACCGAGTTATACACTGTTGCCCTAACCTCACGACAATCGTTGCTAAGCTCCTGCACCTGCATATCGTTACTTAACGGGGTTTCTTTTATGTTACGCCCGGCATTACCATAAAAGCGCACTACTAATGTAATTTGCTTTGCCTCTGCGGCAAAAGAGCCAATATTGTGGGCTTCACAATACGTGCGTAAATCCGTATCAGGCGGCAAGCCTTCCAGTAAGGTTTGACGATCACCCAGCTCAGCGTTGCGGATACTCATCAGCGCGTAAGTTATCGGGGCTGGCTTGGTACTACCGCGTCTAATCGCCAGCACATAGACCTTTTCGGCTTTGGTCATCAACCCCCAGGGCACTAACGTTTGACGCCGGGTAATACCGTTTAATGTGGTGTAGTCACAACTAAAGACCTTATTTTCTTCTATCGCTTGATACACCACAGACGTAACAGCAGGATCGAGTTTAGGTGGCTGCCAGACACTGGATGGCGCAATATAAATTTTACGCAGCCAATTGGTTTTGTTGCCAGGCAGGTTTTGCATCACATCAGCAAGTTGCTGCTGTTGTGATGCAGGTAAGCGCTGTTTTATCACATCCTGAAACAAGGATAATTGCGTTAACAAATAATGCAGTTGCTGCTCTGGCTCACATCGTTTCCAGTAAAGGTTCTCTTTACCCTGGGGCTGCACAAAGATTTTGCCCGCTTTGTCGGCCTCTAACTTATCAAGTAGCCGCTTAACTTTCTGGTACCTGGTTTTCTTGTTAGTACACTCAAGTAACTCATGATGATTTTCCAGCTTGTCACGCAGCAAGCTGGCACTTAACGCGGCTTCAGCCTTGGTAGGTAATAGACGATAAATGGCATCAATTAACGGTTCCATAGTGTGCCCTGTGAAAATAAATTAGCTTTGTTATACAACAACTTTAACTTTTTTGTTAGCCATAACTTAATGCACAAAGCCAATGGCATTGGTTACCGGCTGGCGTAAGTCGGCTTCTGCCCGCAGCGCCGCAATAACAGTATCGCTGCTAATTGCTTCACGGGGTTGCAAACGCATTTGTCGTTTAACAATGGCTAAGTCTGCTGGCGTGAGTTTAAGTGCTGTAAGCTGCTGCTGAGCCTTTGTTAATGGCGGCGGCATACCAAGCACCTGTTGCAGCCCACAAAAAAGTTGCCAGGCTTGCGCGGCTGTTAAGTAATCCAGCTGAATTTTCAAATCAAAACGGCGCACTGCTGCCGGATCTAACAGCTCAATAAAGTTAGTGGTGCACACCAAAGCGCCTTGATATTGGTCGAGTTGCGCCAGCAGTTCGTTGGTCATGGTTTTCTGCCAGTGCCGCTCAGCCTGCTGCCGCTTGCCAAGAAAGCTGTCTACCTCATCCAGCAACAAAATTGCGCCGCTGTGCTGCGCCTCGGCAAAGGCTTCGGCGATGGCTTTTTCGGTTTCACCAACGAAGCTACCGAGTAATTCACTGGCATTTTTTTTCAGCAAAGGTCTTTGCGCTTGCAGGGCCAAAAAAGCGGCATAACTGGTTTTACCGGTGCCCGGTGGCCCATAAAGACATAAGCGTATATCGGGCGTGTGTTTGAACTGCCTGGCTAACTCCGCCATACACACAGAGGAATTGTAATAGGCTGGGTTAATGTCAGCCTGGCCACTATCTTTGCGACGTCGGCCTAAGCGCGCTTGTAATAATGGGTTTAGCAGTAAATCAAAGTCACGTTCTTTGTCTGGCAGCGAGCTATTACTCAGTGCTGCATGACCTTTGGCAAGCTGCGCTAACAGCGCCGGGCTGATTTGCTCATCGCAAGCCAGCGCTGAAATATAAGCTTTACTAACGCCGGTATCAGCCAAATATCGCTCTGCGATATTTTGCCGCACGGCTTGCGGCGGGGTTTCAACGTGAATGATCTGACTAAACCGTCGCAGCTGAGCCGAGTCGAAATGACGAATGCTGTTACAAATCCAGATGCACGGTGTGGCATTAGTTTCAAGCAACTGGTTAATCGCCATTTTCAACGCATCGGTATTACCCACAGCAATACCGACCTGACTGGGTAGTACGTCATCAGCTTCATCAAATATCAGCACTCTGTCGCCACTGGCCGCATATAACCGTTGGCACATCAACAATGCATTAAGCCGCGATTTTGCACCGTGCACATCAACACCAGAAAAGGCGCTGACGCCCATTACATGGCGGCCAACCTGATGACCAAGCCACTTCGCCAGCTCGGTTTTACCGGTACCGGGCGGGCCATAAAGCAAGAAATTCACTCCGGTTTGACGATTACTAAGCGCGTATGATAACAAACGCTGCATTAATTGCACGGCATCAGCAAGATGCGGAAAGTCTGAGGCATTAAGTTCCGGCGCTTCAGCGGTATGGCTGAACTTCTGCAATAAATCGTTTGGATTACAGTCGTTAGCAAACAACTTATCAAACACCCGAAGTGATCTAAAATGGTCTGCTAAATCACTGCCACGCTCCATGGTGACTAGATTGCATAAAGCCAAAGTAGAGCTTGGCATCAGTGCCATTTCCACATCATCCGCATTAGCGTTAATGCAATGTGCCACCAGCTCAAACACATCATTGCTGGTAGCGTAATACCTTGATGCGCGCACATCACTGAACACCAGGCGCCAGCTGCGGGCGATGAGCACAAAACGGAAAATACTCACTTCCAGCACCGTTAACCCAATTAACTTACCAAACTGCTGAATATTGATATCGAGTGATAAGGCAGGTTGTGAAGTAATATACTCATCAAGGGTACTGATAAGCTGGTTATAGCTTACATCTGACTCATCTGTGATTAGACGTTCGGCGAAGTCTTCTTTAAAACCAAGCAACTCCAGTGCCTTGGCACAACGATAGCGGTAATATCGCTGTTGTATCTGCAACACCCAGCGCACGGCAATGGCTAAATCTGCCGATACCGTTGGATTGACATGATAAGTGGTGGCAGAAATTGGTTTTAAAAAGACTTGTTCCATAGGCTGACCTCTTATTAGTAAGTTCAGCACTCTAGCAAAGGCTGGCTTCAAAAAGTGAAGCCAAGCTATCTGAAATCGTTTAATAATTTCTCTTAATTATTTTTCAAATAATAGATCACCTTGCCACGTTGCAAACTCAGATACTGATGGGTCACACCCCATCAACCACAGGTTGAGAAAACCGCGATAACATAAGACAGCAATATGTTTAACACACCGTAATCGCAATTAGTCCGTATAAAGAACATAATCAAGCATTAAATTTAATCTGGTCGTATTTATCTGAAACAGCACTACATGCTGGTCGAGTTAAAAGTTTCTGTTGCTCATCAGAGGCAAACATAATTTAATGTCAAATAGTTACCCCTAATGAATACTGGATTTTATTACGTGATTTATTATCCATTTTCTCGCGTTAAAGACAGAGTAAAGTTTTTTAACACTGTGCTTGGCTTTGATGCTTACAAACTTGTTGATATCAAGTTTAGCGCTGAAAAGTTGGTTGAATTAAATGTTTTTGACCCGCTGCTCCGACTGGTTTGTTTAGATTGCATAGCTCAAAATGGCAAAAAAGATTATTCAACGGCTTATTTGGAATTGTCTGGTAATCCCAAGCAAGCACTGGGTTTTAATGCAGAAATCTATGCAGAGAATCTCGCTTTTAACGCACTGGGAGCTGACGCTGAAACTGAAAGTTTAATACGTGTTCATCCACTATGGGAAAAATTAAAACCATGGCAAACACTGCTTGATAAGAATAATGTCGCTGATATTTCAGTATTAATTACTGCACTGCGTGTGTTCTTTTTAAACTTGCATCCGCAGCCCCGCTTCGATTTTTCTCCCCCACCGTGGCAGATTTCGTTACCGGAATTGATGCGCAATCTACTCGATTTTTTGGATTCTGAGCCCCAAATTTTTATTGAAGACATAGAGCATAAAAAATTCCTGCAACAGGTAGATCCTTTTTTTGGTTTTAAATCAGTATACGATTTTGACCAATTCGCTGAAAAACTACAGCCGTTAACTACAGACTCAAAAACAAAGGCCACTATGAATTTTTTAGATGACGAACTTGACGAAAACCTGCTGGAAGAAAGCATGAGCAATGAATCCGAAAACAAAAAGGACGCCATGCTTAATCAATTCCAAAAACCTACTGATGAACTATTTGATGTGTTGATTGAGCAATTATGTCTGACGTTTTTTGGTCGGCAACTGCTTATAGGCAGCGTTGACAAACAGCTATCGAACTACAAAGGTAATGACGCGATATCTCATCAGGACATACTTGCTGCTGTTTTTTCCAGCTCAACGCTAAGTGAGCTATGGGCAAAACACGTTAAACGCACAGCCAGCTCAATGCTTTTCCCGGCAAAAATTTACCAGCTATTTAACGAGCTACCCACTGTTGTATCAATCAGATCCTATGAAAAACAAGACACCAGCAGCTCAATACATTTTTTCCGGCATATCATAGATTTTAAAAGTGATATTACATCAAAACTTGTTAAATACATTGAGGATTTACCAGTTGAAAGGCCGCTGATAGAGAACACACCGCAGTTGATGGCTTACTTATGGTCTGCACTTGGGCAGATTAAAGATTCGGCCATATTAAAAGACTTCTTTACGCTCAATACCATACAAACACTTGACGATGTCCGCAGTACTAGCTTGCAATTAACAACCTACCTTAAAGACAACGTAAAAGGCCAGCCAGAAGCATTAAGGCAGATTGTTAATGCAGATATGTGGTCTAAATTTAAGTCACGAAAAGGTTTAAAAAGTATATTTACCTTTGTTGGACCAAGCGGTGTAGGTAAGACACATTTAGCCCTGCAGTACTCAAATGCCTTGCGTGATATTGAAAAAACCGGATACAAGTTTTTTGTCTACAACATGGAAAACTTCAGTGATGAACGCGCCGGTTTGTCACTTGTTGGTCCGGGTATTCAGTATACTGACACTTCTGCCGGAACCTTAACCTACAATATAGCCCTGGCACCCCGAAGTGTTATCCTGTTCGATGAAATAGAAAAAGCCCATCCAAATGTGCTGCAAACGCTGTTAACCTTAATTGATACCGGCAGACTTAAAGACGAATCTACGCAACGGTTTATCGACTTCTCTCAATGCATAGTCATTTTCACCTCTAACTTAGGCCACACCACTTTTGACAAAGCTGAAGATTTAGGTGAACTGGATGTGTTTGAGGTGCTACGCCAGGCAAAGTTACCGAACTCAAACCATGTGGCAATGTCCCCTGAGTTTGTAAACCGGTTAAGCGCAGGCGCAGCAATCAGATTTAAACATCTTAACGCTGCAAATTTACTAGCTATTGCTTCAGCGCAGGTAGAGGAATTAGATGCCGACGACGAAGGCATTCTTGATTATCAACTCGACCCTACTTTTGCAGCAGCAATGCTGTTAAGACAGCTACCCTCCCCGTCTGTGCGGGGCTTTAAAGCGCAGATAACATCACTTCTTTCAGAAGCTAAACAAAAACTTTTCGAGCTACCGGAATCGAGTTGTAATTTAGCCAACATAAATAAGCTAAAAATTACTGCAAGCCCAAGTTGTTTCTCTAGTGGCGAACAAAAAGGCCTGATAGTGCATATTGGGCAGCAGGATGAATCAACGGCACTACTACAAGATGAACTTGCGGGTTATGAATTTAACTTCGAAACAGCACTCACCTTTGATTCAAGACCTATTTTTGCCAGTAAAGTCGATGCCGTGGTATTAAATGAGGCTGATTTGGCGCAAAATGATATTGGCACACAGTTAACACTGGCCCAGCGTTATTTTAAAACCGTACCGTTAATTGTTATCTCAAATAATAGTTGCCATGAAAACCAGTATGATGCCATAGCACAGCATGTCAGGCCAGACGAACTGCAAAAGACACTGCCCTATTTAGCTTTATTAATAGGAACAGACCGGATTGTCAGACGAGCAAAACAAAAACAGCTGGCGTTTAATTACCAGTTAAATGTTACTGAACTGAGTGAAGATGCCGTTACCCTCACCCTGGAACACCCGGTATTTAAACCATTGATATCTGCCAGCAGAGCAGAAGACGGTGTAGTTGGGCTTTTGCGAGAACGTCCTGATATTCGTTTAAGCGATGTCGTTGGCCTGCAACGGGCAAAAATTCAGCTTGAGAGAGTAATTGGCTGGTTAAAAAACCCTGATTTATTATCCAGCCAAAATGTAGCCTTTCCTGCTGGCATGTTACTGGCCGGGCCTCCTGGCACAGGGAAAACCATGCTGGCTAAGGCCTTAGCGGGAGAATGTGATCTACCCTTTATCAGCTTAAGCGTCGGCGACTTAATTAGCAGCTTACATAATGGCACAGCAAATAAAATCGACCAGGCCTTCAAAGAAGCCGCTGACATTGCGCCGTGCATTGTTTTCATAGACGAAATCGATACCATTGCTTCAGCCAGAAAAGCCGGCGATACCAGTGGCAACAATGCGGTTAATGCGTTACTGACTCATTTAGACGGCATTCAAAAACGGGCTGAGCCAGTGTTTGTATTGGCAGCAACAAACTTTCCTGAAGCCTTAGATCCTGCGTTATTGCGTGCAGGCAGATTAGATGAAGTGGTGTACTGCGATTTACCCGATAAAGCTGCCAGACGTGATTTTTTACAGATACTGGCAAAAAAATATAATTTGCAGATCAATCAAAGTGAAATAACCAGCTTTGCCGACATGACTATGGGTATGAGTGGCGCGCAAATGGATAAAATATTTCGTGATTATCTTTATTGCGCCTCCACAGAGCAGCATAAAGACAGCCGGTTTATTGACTTCAAGCTAATGCGCCAGGCAATTGCAAATGTGCTGTATGGCAGCGCCAAACCCACCAGCAGTTATTCAGAACAGTCAAAAATACAAACTGCCTGGCATGAAGCTGGCCATTTATTGCTATCTAAGCTTCTATTACCCAATCACGCCATTAATTTTGCCACTATAGAACCGCGTAACAAAAGCCTAGGCTTTGTATCACTAATGCGTGATGAAACGCAAGGCTCGATGACCGCCAGTGAAATTAAAGCCCAAATCGCCGTGGCCATGGCAGGGCGCGAGGCTGAGCGCCTGCAAAGCAGTAACTATGATGTTTCAGCGGGTGCATCGGGTGATATACGAACTGCCACCCGCTATGCGCTATATGCAGTGTGTGAACTGGGTTTGGATGACGAGTACGGTCAACTTAATGTAAATGAGTTAGATGGCCGCACTATTTCCCCTGATTTGCAGCACCTGGGTGAACGACGCATTCGTCATTGGCTAAATGAAGGGCAACTCACCGCCATGCAGTTACTGGACGAGCACAGAGAATTACTGGAAAAGATTGCAAATATGCTGATTGAGCGTGAGTCGTTATACGCAGACGAAATAAAGCAGCTTTTTAGTTAAACAACGTTTTACCCCCGGCAGCATGGCCGGGGTTCAACTTAACTGTATTGGTTATTAATGAATTTCTTCGGGTTTTGGTATAAGTGTATCGAGTATTGCGCCATCCAGAACGTCTTGCTCAAGCAGCAGTTCAACCAACTTTTCAATTACAGGCCAATGAGCATTTAGCGTATTGAAACATAATACCTCGGCTTGCTTTAACCAATCCTGCACCCGTTCGATAATGTTACCGTTAATAGCTTGCTGTAGCTCATTACTTAACCCGTTAACCGACAATAATCCCAATTCTTTGTCCAGGCCAAACTGGGTTATTGCTCTTAACGCTATGGCTGACGCTTTAGATAAATCGCTACTGGCCCCAGCACACATGCCATCTTGTCCAAATTTAACGATCTCTGCACAGCGCCCCGCCAATAGCACGGCAATCTCTTCAAGAATCTCTGTCGCCGTAATTCTTTTGTAGTGCTCCGGATCACGGTTAAAGGCAACAAACCCTGCCATATTGCCACGTGAAGCAATACTTATTTGCTCGATGCTGGTTTCAGGATTTAACACCCGCGAAACAATAGCATGCCCTGCTTCGTGGTAAGCCGTCGCGGTTAAATCGTCCAGCGTGCGCTTTACAGTTGCGCGATGGCCATATTTACGTTGGTTAATAAATTCCAGCAGCATGTGCTGGTTTATCGTTGAAACGCCCTGGCGTATCATTTCCAGCACCACTTCACGCCGGGTTTGCTCTAAATCTGCTCCACTCATACCCGAAGTTAAGTTAAGCAGCGCCTCTTCGTTAAGTGAACCATCATGCGGTAACGCCAAATAGCGCTGAACGAAGAACCGTCTGGCATCGCGGTCTAGCGTAGGCACATTCAGATGAATATCTATGCGCCCTGCCCTAACTAAGGCCGGGTCGAGATCTTGTGGTCTGTTGGTGGCAGCAATAATAAATACCGGCGGTGAAAGCTCGCTATTAAAGCCGTCAATTTCGGTTAGCAGCTGGTTAATAATAACCTTGTAGCCTTTCTCTTCGCGCGAGCCCAGCACATCAATTTCGTCAATAAATAAAATAGCCGGCGCATATTTGCGCGCCCGGGCAAATAGCGCCTTAACAAAATTCAGGTCAAGTAAATCCGTACCACTGACACTGATAAAAGGTAAATCGGCTTCGTTGGCAAAAGCCTTTGCCAACATGGTTTTACCTGTACCCGGCGGGCCATACATCAGTAAACCTTTCGGCATGGATACATTATGAGCTCTGATTTGCTCCGGGCGCTTTAACAGGTTTATCGTTTGCTGCAAACGGCTTTTTACCAGGTTATGGCCTGCGATATCGGCCAGCCTGACATTTGGTACTTCAACACTGATAGAGCCCAAACCATTAAGATCAGCATGTTGGATCACTTTCTCCCAGCTAAGCTGGTCAAATACAACACGAAGTGAGCCACCTTCAGATACCGCCTGACTTTGCAGATTAAGCACCAACCCTTTGCGGTTCATCCAGTGAATAACATCTTCATCGCCCGCCATGGCAACAAAATCAGCAAAGGCTGCTTTAACTTCTTCAGTTAGCTGCCAATAGGCTTGTTGTGGCATCTTATCAGATGTGCAGGCCTGCGTTACCTGTCGTGCAAAACGGTCGGCTATTTGGCGGGCAACCTGCCGCGCATCAATATCCGGCGCCAGGCTTAAAATAAGCAGTCGCAACAAAGCGTCCGTCTCTTCTAGCTGCAACTCACAGCCCAAACCAGTACTGAAACGGCGACGCAGCTTATGAAACGCACTCTTGGCAATGTCTATTAAATGCACCAGCTCAAGTGGCTTAAAGCGCACTAACGCATCACTACCCATCAGGTTAAGTAAGCCAGAATTAAATACCTTGCCATCAGCAATACCGGAACCCAGCTCGTTTAACGCATCTAATAAGGTAGCATTAGCTTTGCCCGGATTTTGCTCGGCAATTTTCTGAAAACTGGCCGAACTATAGACATCTTCTAAGGCATTACTGGTAAAAATAACAATAGTTTGCCGAAAATCGACCTCCGGCGGGGCTATTTGCGTATTGCTGGTATCATTGTTTTTATAAAAGCCAAACTGATCCCGCATCGCCCCCTGATTAAACAGGCTGTTAAGCTTGCTGATCACCGCCGGATGCGCTTTTTCAATATCGTCAAACACCACGACGGTTTTCGGATGCTGGCGCACAAAGTCGGTAAGAACACCAGGGCGGGCATTAGTATAGCTGGCCTCATTACCATCAAGCATGGTGCTTTGGTTATAGTTAACCATCGACGACATTGGAATAGTTAATAGCTTCCAGTCATCGCCCAGCCGCGCAGCTAAGCGTTCGGCTAACAAAGTTTTGCCGGTGGCAGAGCTGCCAATAAAAAAGAAGCTGGCCAAGGGCTTAGGCTGCGCCGGTGCAAACAGGCTTTTTAGCAAACCATCACACACAGCTGTAATGGCAGCGTCTTGGCCAAATACGTCTTGCTGCAACTGGTGTTGCAACGCACTAACTAACTGAGGTGTAATTGCAGAAGTTGTCACAGCATCAGCTTCCTGTTCTGGGTTTGGCGCGGGGTTATTCGTTGGTGTAGATTGCCCGGCTTTTGTAGGTGCGCCTCTAGCTCTGGTAGGTCTGGCGTATTGTGCTTCAACCTTTGCCAGCCAGGGGCCAAGCAACTCTTCGTATTCGGGTTTTAATGTGGCGATGTTTTTGTGAATTCCACCTAAAGATAAAACTAATTTTTTTAAATCTTCCGACACAGGAAATCTTAAATCTTTTGCAGTTCCTAAAGCTTGAGTAAGCTGATTTATACTTATTGAAGTCGCCTGAGCCTCAGAACACATAACACGATCTTTGAGCAGGTCATCATGCACATCAAAGTAAAACAATCCATTGTAGAAATCTTCCAGCCCAAGCGAATTTTTTCCTTTTATTTGGATAATGCATTTACTAATAATTAAAACGCTATAAATCAATTTTAGTCTCGGTACCGAATTCAATTAAAGGATAAAGTTGCATTACATACGAAAGCATCAAACTCCGAAAGATCATCTTTTACATTTTTATTTGTTTTTACCTTTTCAGTTATAACAGCTTTGAATTTCTTAAAATCTTTAATTTTTTTCTTTTCATCTGAACTCAATTTGATTGTCGCTACAGAATTTTCAAAAGACAACGACTTAAGTTGCAAAATAGTCTCATCTTTTGAATGGTCTATAAACTCAATACTATACTCTCCATTAGTTACGATGCCTCCCTCCTCAAATTGAATCTTAAGAAAATCATCACTACCAATGGAAAGCATTCCAAGTTGATCTTGACTAGGAGATTTAGCACCAGGCAAATTAGCAAGTTTAATTTGAAGGTTGTCTTGTGCGGCTTGTTGCGCAACGAGCAGCTTTTCTTGGGCATTAATTTTATTTTCTAACGACTTAACTTCTTTATCCAGGTTTGCTGTTGATTCTTTGATCGCTTTATCAATCAACTCATTTGAAGTTAATTTAAACTCATCAATCTTATCTTTTATATCTTGCTTAGCGGTTTCAACTAGTTCCTTTTTTTGACTTGTGAATTCTATATATTGCTTATTAAACTCACCTAAACTTTTCTTTATGTCTTCGGTTTCTTTCACTATATTTCTGAAACGCATTAGAATTTTTTCAGTTGCATCTAATTTTAACTGTATTGCTTCTTTACCACTAATTGAAAAATATATTACTAATACGGTCATTAACACGCCAAAAAAACCAGTCATAACGGCTATAGTGCTATAGCTGTTTCCTAGATCTGAATAACGGTCTTCTAATGACTTTATCTTTATAAAAAGCTCATTATTTAGGTAATCTTCAGTACAGAAACTATTTTTTGTTAAAGGATCTTTAGCAGAAAAACACTCTTTTCGATAATCGTCTAAAGCACTTCTAAAACTTTCAAGTTGTGTTATGTCGCTTGAATTCGACTTAATTCCGAACACCTCAATACTACCCTTACCGAGAGTGATTATTGCGATGATTAAAAAAACAAACAACGGTGCATAGACCATGAAAAGATGAGTTAAAAATATCCAAATTCCTTGTATCAATTCTTTCCGATCTGAAACAGAAGTTGACTCATGCTCTGTAATTTTCTTTTCAGATTTATCTGGTTCGCCACTAGACTCAGTATTTTCATTATTGTTCACTTTACCTTCAGCACGTGACATTTGAACCCCTTATAAAGTTCTAACGATTTTTTCAACTTCGTTAAAATCATTTTTATCTACCAGCAATTTTATTTTTCTTAAAGTATCAGGCTGGTCAATTAAGCTAGGTTTAATCATAACAAAATTTGCCAAAATATGTGGGGCCTTTGTCGCAAGTGAAATTAATAATTCATCGAATATTGAATTGCTATTTAATATTTCCTGCTCTGGATCACCCGACTGTTTAATTCTACGGAGAACAACATAGCCTTTTTTAACTTCTGTCACCATGATCCTGATTGCCCTTTCAAGTTGGTCTTGAGCTAAAGAATCTTTTTCAAGAATAATCGGGTGGTCAACTACAATTTCGCCGTCATCTTGATCAAACCCCCAACGACCAACTTTTATGGTGCTATTTCTATCCACCATATATTTAAACAGCGCAAACTGCTTGTCTTGCTCTGCCTCATGAAAGTTTAGATCTTTCTCAAGGCCTTTGCTTCTTATCATCATAAATTCAAAGCCATTCTTAGAAGGTTCTGTAAGTGTTAGCAGAATATCTACATCGTATTCTCCCACTTCAGGGTCTTTGTCAATGCTCCAGCTTAATAGCAGCACTGCATGGTCTTCTTCATTGCGTAGCTGGTTATACTTTAAGCCAATGCTGTCGAGAATTTTTTTGGTGTCTTCCAGCGTCATTGCCATGTTAATTTACCTCTTAGAATTCAGTGGGTGCCAGTTCATCAAGCTTGGCGGCAATTATACCTAAATCGCGCTGCAGCAGTGCATTAAATGGCTCAGGGAAACCTGCCGCTAAAAAGCCTTCAAATACTGCCTTAATTTCGGATAGCTGTATGGTGTCGACATCGTCGCTTTGCAAGGTCAACTTGTGGCTACGGTACACAGACTGTAACGCCTCAGGAACGACGTCATTTGATGCTAATTCAGAAACTTCTTTGCGGATAACTACACTGGTAGCAATAATGGCGCGGAATATATAGTCAAACTGTTCGCCACTAATAACGCCATCGTTAGTGCAAAGCGAATACTCGAAGCGAACTTCACCATCGGAATCTAACTGAATACCACCAATTTTTACGTTCCAGTTAAACCGTAATAAGAAATGATACAAGGTCTCGGACTCAACCAAGCCGATATAGTCATTGGTATTTAACACTTCCAAAGAGGTAAACGTAACTCGGTTATCGTTATCATCGACCGAGAGTAACACTACGACTTTTTGCTCTTCGCCCAGGCTCATTGGCACTATAAGGTTACCGCGCTCGTCAACTTTATACTTAAGTTCTCTGGCGTCGCATAGTTGCTGCAATTGGTTTTGTAATGACATATCACCTCTCCTGTATTGGCCCATTCCCTAGAATGTTGACAAAGGGGCTATGAACATATGTATGTTTTTATAAGCTAATCTGATATTACCCAACACAGTTACATTAGGCCAGAAAAACTATTGGCGAATTTAAGCAGCTGAATTAACATTAAAAATGTTAGCTAGTGACTCTGGCTATTTGCTGTATATCACCGATTTTGCATGACACGCATAGTTAACCCTGTCAACGTGCACATCGACTTCAGCTGTCGCTTTACATGACTGTAGTGGTAGGCGCTCAACTGCGGGTATATTGATAAAGGCAGCCATATCTTTTACGTCTGCTTCTCCCTGATAAAGAATTTTTGCGTCAGAAGATTTTACTGTTAACTGATAAGTGGCGACTCGTATCAGCGTGCCATATTCACTAACCGGTATATCGTTGCAAAACAAAAATTTATCTGAAAGCTGGCCAGTGGCGTCAAACTTAGTGTCATAGGCATCAACAAAACTAAAAAACAGTTGCTGTCCGGGTTCTGAATCAATTTTTGTCCAGTCTGACAAGAGCACTTTATTGCTTTCATTAAGAAAAAATACTGGCTGTAACCCGCTATAGCCTTTTAATAACTGATACTGAGCTATAGTGGTACATGGCTGTTCAGCACGCTTATATTGCTCATTCGCTGGGAAATTTTGACCTGAATCAGCCAGCGATTCTGAAGGCTCGCAATACTTAAACTGTTGTTTAATATTATCTTTCATTTGCAGCTCCTGGCTCCTACGATGACACGGCGGGAGACTTAATCACTCTAAAATCAGGCTTAAAACCACTATCAACAAAAGAAGTATACATAGTGAAATAGCTACCCGCCAAAATGTAATAAAATTAATGAGTACCAGTGCTATTGCAAACGCATCTACTGAGCGCAAATAAATTGCAATGTCAGAGCCTGTTAAAACTATAAAATCAGTTAGAAGTAAGCCGGCAATCCAGAAGCGGTTTTGTAAAAAATGATCTATTGAATTCCAATACTCGCGCATTCATTTTCCTTTATGTTGGCATGTGGTTAGCTCGCCGATTCCCAAACCTATTTGAAGTGTCGTTTGGATTCCCGCTTACGTTAAGCCAAACTTAGGACTTCCCATACTTTGCTAGACACTTTAACCAGTTACAATCAAACTTAAAAAAGTTTATACCTCAATTTGCGACGTCCAACCACAACTTAATACCGGCCAATATTGTGGTTATTTACTCTTAAGCATATCCAACCAACCCTGGTAAATCATCACCATCGCCAAGGTATCCAATTCACAGTACTTCAGCAATGCGGCTTCCAGTTCTGCCCGTTCGTAATCTGACATTTGGGTAAATTGCAGCTTGCCGTAGGCACTTAGAGCCATAGCGCCGTTATTCAGCTCATCTGCTTCACTAAGTAACTCAATATCATGCTCACTAAGCTCCTCATGAAATAACACATCAGGCACTTTGAATTGGTAGGGTAAATTGAAAAAGATCTCCAGTAACTGGCCTTCCTCGAGATCAATGAGAATATTGGCATCACTGATCAACAAGTACATCTATACAGCCTCAGCTAACATTCGGCGTTGCTTATGCAGTGCCATAACCGATATTTGTAACAATTCAGCGGCTTTCGACTCGCTAAGGATCCCCTCAGCTAAGGCGCGATAGACTAGTTGCTCAAACAGCAGTGTTTGCTCTTGCGGGTAAGGCTTCCCTGGCTCTTGCTTACGCCAGCCATTTTGAGAAAACTGGATAAAAATTTGGCGCTTTTTCTCTTGAGTTATAACACCAAGATCAGCACTACGATACAAACAGGCCGCCATGCTTAAACCGTATTCATGCTTCAAAAAGTAAAGTTCTTTAGCATCAATGTTCGAGCGCTGCTCACCTAAGTGTTGATAAAGCCCAATGTCTGGCAATAAAAATGCTGACGCAAAACGATTACATGCCATTTCTTCGTCAACAGAATCATCTAGCAGGCCATGCAAAATCAGGTGACCAAGTTCGTGTGCCAACGTGAATCGCTGACGACATCCTGGCCAGTGCGCAGATACCACAACGATAGGCTGCCCTGAAATCTTGGCTTGTAAGCCATCAAATTTATCTGCTTGGGGTACGTTGCTGACAATGACCAAGATACCTTTAGACTCAAGCAAATCAATTAAATCAGGTAGCGGATTCATCCCCAGTTGCCAGTCACTACGTACCTTAGCAGCAACCTGCTCTACCGCAGCTAATGAACTCACCACTGGAATATCAGGATGATAGTCAAAGTCTGAAATTGGGAAGTTAGGCCACACATTTTTGAGCGCCAGCCAGCGTTCAGCTTGGTCGATCACATCAGATTCTATTTTTTTCAGTAGCTTAGCTGGAGCTGACGCTTTCTTGCGATACTCCACCTCACCTAACGTCACTTGTGCTGGGCGAAAAAAGTATTCAGAACGAACCGACAATGCAGCCGCCAATTTGAGTAAAACACCCGAGGACGGCATACTCTGGTTATGCTCGTATTTTTTAACCATGTTGGCACTTATACCAACAATATCACCCAAGGCCTGCATAGACAGGCCAGCAGCAGTACGGGCTCGTTTTATGCGCTCTCCAATCACACTGACCTCCGGTTTATAAATATAAATATTTTTGGGTAATTATAAACCAACTGGGTGATTCTGTCGATTGACATCACGGAGTAAAAAAGATGGCGATCTTGGAATTGTTTAGATACTTTGCATTATAAGGCTGTAAACGCCCGCTAATGCGAGATCATATATCTTGTACTTCTTCCCCCAGCAGCAGTTTTCTCCAGACATCCCATTTCTACCAACTGCGCCAAATGCCGGCTTGCAGTTGCCGGGCTAACCTTGGCCACTTTGCCGTACTGGCTATTACTGATGCCATCGCTGAAATCGCCATCCAGTAACCGGTTTAGTACTTTTACTTGCTCTTTGCTCAGTTGGGTTTGGTCTACCCGTTGCAAGAAGCGAGTTTTTAGCAGCGTTTGTTCGATATCAGCCAGCGCCTGCTTTAGGCTAGCGGCTAGCGTGTCGAGAAACCAAACCAACCAAGCAGTGATATCAGTATCGCCTTTCTGGCTTTGCTCAAGAATGTCGTAATAGCTGCTTCGCTTTTCCAGGATAGCAACCGACATGGCATAAAAGCGGATAGACTGATGTTCGGCCTGCGCCAGCGCCAGATCAGTCAGCAGCCTGGCCAAGCGGCCATTGCCATCTTCCAGTGGATGAATCGTGATAAACCAGAAATGCGCAATACCTGCGCGTAGCAGCGGGTCTAAATTGGCATCATGTTGCGAGCGGTTAAACCAATCGATAAAGCAATTAAGCTCGCCTTCCAAAACTTCACGTGGTGGTGCTTCGAAATGCACTTTAGGCCGGTCGATTCTACCTGAGATAACCTGCATTGGCTCGTTACCGCGAAGCTGCCCGCCCTGCACCCTTTGCATCAATGAGCTGTCAGGCGGAAACAGCCAGGCATGCCACTGTAACAAGCGCTCTAACGTTAATGGCTGCAGCCAGTTACCAATGGCGTCTGTCACCATCGCAGCAAGGCCATCTGACTGTGCTGTCGTTGCAACGCTTTGCAGTTCAGCAATACCCAGCTTACGGGCTAATGATGAACGCACCACACTATGATTAAGGCGCTCACCTTCGATAGCACTGGATGTAAGGATATTGGCAAGCATGGTATCCAGCGCAGCCTGCTGATTGTTCTGCACACCCATTTTACCCAGCAGTATGCCTTGCAAAAAGTGCAGCTCACGTAACTTAGGCGTCAGTGCCGCATGATCATAACGAAAAACTTGCGGTGAATTTTGCTGACGGCCGGGCCAATCGGGTTGTTGCCAGATCCACATAGGCAAGGCTCCTACTGATTGAGGTGAATACGTTGCACAATCTACTCACATACTGAGGTGAATAGCAAGTATATTCACCTCATAAACAAATCTAGAAGCAATATGAGTTAACTGCAGCATTCATACCTGCCTTAACATCCGACCATGCAGTTTGCAGATAGATCGTTCGGCTTCGGTGCGTTAAGCATGCGAAAAATGGTGGGTAAAGTGGCGGGTAAAACCGCATAACAATCACCGAAAATAAAGCTATCTACATGATTTAAAATCAAATTAATTTAACAATCTACAAGTATCCAGAACGTCGAATGATTTATTCTTAGTTTCCCTTCTTTCCATTCTTCATCAAAGCCCTGTTTTAAAAGGGCTTTTAAATTTCACAGTGTTCTACTTCGTTTCACATTGTTTCATCTTTCTGGTGAGTTAACTGGTGAGTAATAGCTCTGTATACTCAAGTCAAATGGTGAGTATTAGGAGGCCCAATGGCATCAATGACCGCAAAGCAGGTGGCGTCACTTGCAAAATTAGGAGAGCCGACAAGAAAATCCGACGGAAAAGGACTCTACTTTGTTGTACCAGACTCTGGTGCTCCGTACTGGGCACTTCGATATAGTGGCAACAGCAAGCGTAAGCAAATGACTCAAGAACGATTTGGCTCCAAGGCTAAAACATCCAAACATTCCAGCTCGAATATATCGGAGAGATATTAAACCCGTCATTGGAGAGCTAAAAATTCAAGATGTAACAGCTTTGGATGTTAGAGAGATCATCCAAAGGGCTAGGGATAGTGGCCGTCCAACCATAGCGAATGACACGCTTGGTTATATGAAGCAGTTATTCAAGCACGCGCTAAAGCTAGAGTTAACCGCAAATAATCCTGCTGCTCCTTTTACAATAAATGATGCCGGCGGGTTAGAAAAGTCCCGTAAACGTGCATTGGAACTGAGTGAACTAGACAATGTTTTTAGAGTATTTCGTAGTCATCTGAATAGCTTTAGTGGCTCAATGAGTTAAAAGTAAGATCTATTGGCTCTGAGTACGTTTTCCCTGCTAGACGCCGCAGTCACTTGCGTGTTTTTAGAGATCCGTACTTGCTTGGCTAAGCAGCGCAGCAAAACGGTTTTGTTGCTCGTTGGTCAAACAAGGCTCGCTAAACTGTTTAATATAATTTGAAACTGTATCAACATAAGTAATATTAGCTGAGATTGCGGTTTCAAATTTTGCTACTCGGCTAAATGCAGCTATTGAGTGGACTAACTTAGTGCCATCAACCTCTTTTAGGTGCAAAAAATGTTTTACCGCGGCAACATTTTTAAAGTTTTGATGTAATGGGTTCATTAAGTGTTTAGTGCTACCAAGGTAGGTTCGCGTCCAGTTGGCTTGGGTTTCAGTGCCTGAAATGTGCCCGCGCTCACCCTTTACGGTTATAACAAAAATACCATAAGGGCAAAGCACTAAGTGATCGACTATGACTTGTTCATCACTGGCTGTAAATAATTTTAATTTGCGAAAATGCTGATACTCATCCGACAAACGCCAGCGCAGTAGTCTATTTAATTTATATTCTGCAAATACACCTTTAAAACCTGGCAAATTAAGCCCAAGCCAAGATGTTACTAGAAACACGGTTAGCAATACCGCAAACAAGAGAGCCGCTATTATCGGTATATTATTCAATAACGGCATAAGCAGGTCTGAAGAAAATTCGGCTTCCTGATGCACAACCGCGCTATCAGGCAGCACGGCAACTAACGGTTCGGCTTTAACTGCTTCAACCAACACAACTTGGTCGATAACTTTAGGCCCAGAGCTTATTGCTGGGGCGATAGGTATTACTGTGGCAGTATTATCTGGCGGCTTTTTATCAACCTCGGTAGCAACCGTCGCAGTGTCTTTCTGCGACAACGACGATGTTTCAGGCTGGTTTAGTTCACTTTTCTCAGGAATATCACTAACGCTTGCAACTTCTGTAGCTTTAGAGGAATCGTCTTTAGCCACTGCAGTATCATCGCTGCTTTTTATCTGACGCGGTATATAACGCACCGGCTTGCGACAAAACTTTTCGTATTCGCGCGTCGCGCTAACAAAATTACTATTTTGTTTCTGATGACTAAAACGGTCTATTTGCTGTTGCAGCATAATGCAGGCGCCTTCGGTATATTGCTGTTGGCTATACACCTGTGGCGAGACAAAAATTAGCAGCGATAAGGCAAGTAACAAATAACGCATAAATCATCTCTGAATAAGTCGATACTTATGCTAGCAGTAACAAAAACAATTAACATCTTTTAATCTGCGACTACTTAGTAGTTATTATATTTACCGTTGAAATTACCCTCAATTTTATACTGTCGGCAACTTAAGTTTTTTAATTCAGTTGATTACTTTTCCGTTGCTCAGTTAGCTCTATTTTTCGTGCTGCGGCCTAGTTTAACATTTCATCTAACGCCTTGCGGTTATACACTTTGCCGCCATAGATCAGCGTATCAATATTTTTTACCGCATTAATATCTTGTAATGGGTTTGCTGGCAGTAATAGTAAATCGGCCTGTTTTGTTGTCGCTATGCTGCCATAGTCGGCCTGAACTCCCATAAAGGTCGCGCCATTAATGGTGGCGGTACGCAGTATTTGCGCGGGTGTTAAACCTGCTTGCTGAAATAAAGCTAATTCATCATGTAGCGCTTGCGCTGGGTAAACATAGGTATTTAGTGCCGCAGAATCGCTACCCGCCAGCAATAAAACACCTGATTGCGCTAAGTAAGGTAACTGCTTAGCTATTAATTGATATTGTTGTTTGCGCTCTGCGGTTTGTGCTGCCGTTTCACCGGCCATTCTGCCAATGCGCCACTTGGTGTTGCCCAAATTTTCGTTGCGAAATTTGAAAGGTAAAAGTTCAAAAAGCGCTTTTTCGTCACCTGTTACAGCGTATTGGATGGCTTTAGAAATTGTGCTTTTACCGGTTCCATTCGGGGCAAACTTAATATTCAACTTACTTGGCACGATAGCCACTTTGGCCATCGTGATGTTGTTACAGTTTTTAATTTCAATGTCCATATCGCCATCCTTTGATTATTTAATCTTCTTCATAATTGATAGAACGCACTTACTCACACCATTGCCTCTTCATACACTTTTTCGACCTCAGCAAACTTAGTTACGCTCTCTAGCCGAGTTAAAGTTGTGAGTTTCATCGAGTGACTAAAGTTTCGTAGTGGAACATGAGTCACTGCTGTTTGAAGAATCAACGGTCTACCTAATTGAAAAAGATAATAGAGCTCAGGTGAGTCTATGGCTTTGCCTGCCTGCTCGGCAGTGATGGAGGAGCGCGGTAATATCAAAACCTGCTTCACTGGCCATATCCGCTCTATTGCCTTAGTACCAGCATAATGATTGGATGGCATTGCTAACGCTAAATAGCGAATTTCATCGGCAATATGATAAGAACCAACTTTATCCTCTAGCTGCTGAATCGCTGTGACTTTTATGTGATACCACTGTGCAACGCCATTTTCGAAGTTTTGAAGATAGCTTTTATCTCGGCCTTTTTGAGGACCTAACGCGGCTGTAAGAGTTAGATCTGGGTACAACACTTGACGCATACCATAATAAGGGATGCGCGCCGCCTCCTGCACATAGAGCCTTTCTGCCATGCCAGCCACAGCGTACATGACATCATCTGTTTGCTCTGCTTGCGCGCTTGGAACGATGCCAATTTGCGCCTGTAAAAATTCCAACAACCATTGATGCCCGCAATAATTGCTTTCGGTTTGGCTTGGTAATAACGCAAATGCGCCAATACCCACTTCTTCTATCGCGGCTGCGTAGGGGTTGGCTGTTGTGGCTTGATCAAAAAAACCTGGATATAAAGCAAACGCACCAAAAACAGGGCGGCTTTTAACCATATATTTAGTGTTGTTAATTTTAATAAATT
This sequence comes from Rheinheimera sp. D18, assembly GCF_004345025.1. Lineage (GTDB taxonomy): Bacteria > Pseudomonadota > Gammaproteobacteria > Enterobacterales > Alteromonadaceae > Alishewanella > Alishewanella metallidurans. The sequence continues at coordinate 2,846,996 of NZ_CP037745.1, forward strand.
GAATCGCTTTTTTTATAATTCATGATAAACTGTAAAAATATACAGTGTTTTTTTGTAAGATAGTTCTGGAACCTGTGCTGCATTTTTATTATAATAGATAAAAAATTGATAGAGGCAATCATGATTAAATATATTGACTTATTTGCGGGTATGGGCGGAACAAGGATTGGCTTTGAGCAGGCTTGTGAACAACTAGGCTTAAAAGCAAAATGTGTATTTACATCAGAAATAAAGTCTTACGCTGTAGAATTATATAAACACAATTTTCCAAATGAACAAGTTTTCGGTGATATTACAGAAATAAATGAAAATGACCTCCCTGATTTTGAATTTTTACTTGGAGGCTTCCCTTGCCAAGCGTTTTCTTCAGCGGGTAAGAGACACGGATTCAATGATACAAGAGGGACATTATTTTTTGATATCGCACGCATATTAAAACATAAAAAGCCTAAAGGCTTCTTACTTGAAAATGTAGAAGGCTTAGTTACTCATGATCGTAAAAATACAAAAGATAAAACAGGCAATACGCTAGATACAATTATCGATGTATTGAATGAAATAGGGTACAAAGTATCATGGAAAGTCCTAAATTCTAGTGATTTTGGCATACCTCAAAAAAGAAAAAGAATTTACATTACTGGTACATTAATTGATCAACCTGATTTAAATGATTTTTTACCTATAAAAAGTAAACTCTATTCGGTATTAGAGCAGGGTATTGAATGTAACAACACTGATTTCACAAATAAGTTATTGGAGCTTTATACTCCAGAATTTTTAGCTGGAAAAGCAATAAAAGATAAAAGAGGTGGTATTAATAATATTCATAGCTGGGATTTAGAACTTAAGGGGCCACTTAATAAACTTCAAAAAAAATTGATGAGTCAATTGCTTAAAGAAAGAAGAAGAAAAGTTTGGGCTGAAGAAATAGGTATTGAATGGATGGATGGAATGCCTTTAACCCTAGAACAAATAAGTACATTTTTTAATATCATAGACCTAAATGAGCTACAAAATCTTCTGACAGACTTAACAGAAAAAAATTATATCAAATTTGAACACCCTAAAGCTCTTGTTACTAATGAGCAAGGTATTAAAGTTAGAGTTTCAGATGTCAATAAACCTAAAGGATATAATATCGTTACTGGAAAATTAAGTTTTGAATTCAACAAAATTTTAGACCCTAATGATGAAGTCAACACAATTGTAGCAACTGAAACATCTAAACTAGGCGTATTAGATCAAGGTGGAATCAGAACCCTAACCGATAGAGAGTGTTTAAGACTATTTGGTTTTCCTGAATGGTACAAAGTAAATATCAGCCAAAAAGACCTATATGATCTTATCGGTAACACTGTCGTCGTACCTGTTATCAGGTCAGTGGCCTATAGAACACTCAAGGCAGCTAATTATCAAGTATCGCCCAATTCTGCTGCTTAAAATTTCAATCTATTTTTGAAGCCCTATAACGAATTTCTTCAAGGCTTTCAGATAAACTTAAATACTTCTTCTGTGTTGAATAAAGTGCATCTACAAATTGTTCTTTATTAGAAAATGGTAAAAACTGTGCTCTATTTGAATACCAAGCCGCAGGTCTGATATTATATATCTGATCTCGCTTGGTTTGAGTCTTTAATGGCCACCTAGCACTTGGGCAAGTTATTTCCCATATTTTTTTTAACCAAATTTCTTTAATAGTTAAAACATTTCCTGTCATTGAGTACCCAAATATTAAATAATCAGAGTCTATTCTAGCTGGGTTAAATGACAGAGACTCACAGTATGACTCAAAGTTTGCAATATCAAAATTTGCTGACGCGTCAATATCAAATGATTTAATTTCTAATAATCCTTCTTGGTTATCGCCTACGTAGTAGTCAGGAAATGTTTGACTATTGCCTAACGCTTTAGGATTATAAACCGCCAAACCTTTAGCATGTGACCATAACCCAAACCACTCTTCAATCAACCCACCCAGGCCATCCTTTCCTTCCACATCAATTTCAATGTTTGCTATTTTGAACTTTGTTCCACCCACTAAAAGTGGTTTCTCGGACAAGAGTAACTCAAAAGCTAGTTGGCTTATTTTATGGTACATATAAAACCCCAGTTTTCATTATTAAATAATAAAACTTTTATTTTTTATTTTTTATTTTTTATTTTTTATTTTTATTTTTTATTTTTTATTTTTATTTTTTATTTTTTATTTTTTATTTTTTATTTTTATTTTTTATTTTTTATTTTTTATTTTTTATTTTTATAAAACCATTAATATAATTTTTAATTATATTAATGTACTAGTCACTTTAAGTCTATGATAACTATATTATCTATTACAGACAATGAATTATCGTCCAATATGCTGCCTTTAACACAATACATTCTTGGACGGGTGTTGTCGGGCAGGCTGGCTTTTCGCTGTGGTCGGTTGCTATCGGGGACTAGGTAGCCTGCGGCCAAAGCCTGTTTTGGCCTTTACCTCGGGCAAGCGCAAAATCCGCGGCTGACGCGCTGGGTGTACTGAGTTTGTGGGTAATTGTGTGGTTAGGTTCATCGTTTGCTTCCTCACTGATCTGTTAAGTTCTCTTAGGAGTTTGTCCCCACTAGTATTAAAGAGTTAATCGGACGCAGTAGGCAGATAAATGCCCAGATCGTGCAGCTTTCTGAGGGTACAAGTAGCTAGCTGCCCCAGAATTGGCATAATGCCCCAAGTCATAAATAGCCTGTGGGCAGGGTTAGAGTTTGGCTAAGTAGCGTGAATTAAGGCTTTGCCCAAACTGCCTCAGAAGCCCAAGGGATGAGCGAAGTGTTAAAACACATGGAGTATGAGGCAAAGCATAAAGTGAAACTAAAACTTCTTTATCTGCTGAAAAATAAAAATATAGTTTCACTGACTCATTAAACGTTAAACGCCGATTGTTTCATGGTTTGCTCGGCTCGGCTGATCCCTAGCTGCTTAGCAACGGTTTGCCATTGCTTAACCGCAATTAATACTTCATCGTAAATTTGCGTGGCTTGGGTTTGCGAAAGTCGGAAGAAGTCTTTTACGTCAAACGCTAATTGGTAGTCTAAAGCGTTGTCTGCATCGGTAATATTCAGATGCAGGCCATGCTTACCCACTATCGGGTTTAAATCATAAGCGGGTGATAACTTCCAACCCTTCTTTGTTAATAAAAACCCATGGTTACGCAGGTGATCATCGGTGTTGGACACCGCAATATTAAACACGATACGTCGCCATAACTGTGCTAAATCAGCTTCGGTTTGTGCACCAGAATTGGAAATAAATTCAGCAATTTCTAAGTAGCTGGCACCTTGAGATTGTTCACCATCATAGTGTTGCAGTTGTGTCATGGCCGATGAAAAATGCAGCCGCTTTTCACCGTCGCGGTCAAACCGTTTTGTTAAAAAGGTATGATGCCCAGAGGAAATTCGTTTAATCTCACTTGGAAACATGTCAACACCTGCCGCCAACGCCAATTCATAACAAACCATCTCCCACGCCCCCACGTCATGGGTATCATTTAAGTTGGGAAACTTGGCAATCCACAAGTGGCCTTGCTCATCTGTCACACAAGCCTTGGGCCTTGCACCACCTAATGATGAGCCTGGAGAAATCAGCATTTTCAACCAGCGGTAATACTCGTCACTGTCGATGTTATCGTCTTGTTCAATCTGCATTGCTGCGTGCTCTAGCTCTCGCAGAGAAGTCATTGGCGGCGCAGCAAATTCAGAATTGTCGTCCAAAAATGCATCCAATCCTGCTCGCTTAAATCGAATACCACCCATCCGGTAAGAGTCATGCACGCCAAGCAGGTAATCCAGCTCGTTTAATCGACTTGTTGCACGAATACCCTTGCGCACTTCAATGGCCGCACGCCGCTGCATTAAAATACGCCCCCATCTATCAGGCGATGAATCGAGAAATGCACGAAAGTTTTTATCGGCTTCATCGTTGTAGAGTTCACCGGAGTGAAGCGTCAGAATTGGATCAATTTGCAAGCGATAAGCTGAGGTTAAAAATGCTTTATCGTAGGCAAAACTAAACACGCCACCTCGGCTTGAATCGCTGTAAGCAAGCTGTCCTATTAGCAAAGGCGCTTCAATTGGCTGCCAGTCGGCATAGACTTCAACGATTTCACGGCTCATCTTGAACCTTCCAGTAATTTTATATTTTGCAGCTTGATACCCACTTCATCATGGGCGGCCATTTCTGCAAAATTACTCTCCATGCCAAGAACGGCCATCACCTTTAAGTAAGTGCCTATGGCAACGCCCGGATCACCTGCGAAGACTTTGTTCACGGTTTTATGGTCAAAGCCAGTACGTTCACACAGCAGCTTTTTTGTAAAACCACGTCGTTTCATCGCCAACAGCAAGTCTTCACCAAAATGCGTCAGGATTTTGCGCTGCTTTGGAAACAGTACATTGTGCAAATCACGCTTAGCCACATCACCAACCAAAGGGACTATATTCCCATTATTAAACCGTTAATGGGAATATAGTCCAACTTTGAATCCCAAGCAACTCCAATAGGCGATAGACGGGACTATATTCCTACTTTAATTAATATTATTGGATTAATATCCTACTTTTAGGTTTGACTTGCGCGTTGGCCAAGCTATGTTGGCAGAAATCGCGCTCGATAAAGCGGTAACTCAGCAGGTTCATTTAACGAGGGGTTACAAAAAAATTACTACCAGTAGCAAGTGCATGCAACCATTGGTCAACAACGGCCTCAACTTCTGTACCCTCTGGCACGCAGGGCTCTACCGCGTTAGAGCAAACCAATATAGTGATGCCTTTATATTTCACTCAGTATTTGCCAACAAAGTGCTAACTAAAAAAAGTCTCAGGCCAATCCACCTAAACACAGGTATTTAATATCGGTGTAATCGTCTAGGCCGTATTTAGAGCCTTCGCGACCGTAGCCTGATTGCTTTACCCCGCCAAAAGGGGCGGCGGCGTTAGATATTATGCCTTCGTTAATGCCTACCATGCCGTATTGCAGTGCTTGTGCTACGCGAAATACGCGGCCGATGTCGCGGCTATAAAAATAAGCGGCTAAACCGTATTCGGTGTTATTGGCTTGCGTTATAGCCTGTTGCTCAGTATCAAATTGTTGAATGGCGGCAATAGGGCCAAATATTTCTTGCTGAGTTATAGCCATATCGGCGTTGATATTGCCCAGCACTGTCGGCTGATAAAATAGCTCGCCTGCGCTATCGCGCTTACCACCTAGCAATAAAGTGGCGCCAGCATCTAGTGCTTGTTGCTGCAGTGTTTCGGCTTTTTCTATCGCTTTTTTGTCAATTAAGGGGCCAATTTGGCTGTTGCTGCTTAGGCCATCGGCAACCGTTAACTTAGCGACGGCAGGTAGCAACTTATCGATAAAGGCTTGATACACACTGCTTTGCACTAAAATACGATTGGCGCAAACGCAGGTTTGGCCCGCATTGCGAAATTTAGACGCTAATAAACCTTGCACAGCGGCGTCTAAATCAGCGTCGTCAAATACAATAAAGGGTGCGTTACCGCCTAGCTCCATTGATACCCGCTTTACGCCATTGGCGCATTGTTTTAGTAATTGTTTGCCCACTGCGGTAGAGCCGGTAAAGCTAAATTTGGCTACTTTAGGGTGCTGTGTCAACACCTCGCCGATGGCTTTTGCATCAGTGCCAACCACCACGTTAAACACGCCAGCGGGCACACCGGCTTGCTGGGCAAGTTCGGCTAACGCCAGTGCTGATAACGGCGTTTGCTGCGCCGGTTTAACCACAAAAGTACAGCCGGCGGCTAAGGCTGCGGCGGCCTTGCGTGCCAACATTGCATTAGGGAAATTCCATGGTGTTATTGCCGCCACTACGCCAACAGGTTGGCGCTGCACAATAATACGCTTGTCGGCCGATGCCGCTGGAATAGTATCGCCATATAGCCGCTTGGCTTCTTCAGCAAACCACTGCATATAAGATGCACCATAGGCAATTTCGCCTTTAGCTTCGGCCAATGGCTTGCCTTGCTCTAGGGTTAATAGCCGAGCTAAATCATCTTGATGTTGCATAACTAATTGATACCAGCGCTGCAAAATTTCAGCACGTTTACTGGCCGGTTGTGCTGACCAGCTAGCAAAAGCCTGATCAGCGGCTAGCACAGCTTGCTCGGCTTCTGCTGCACCGGCATCAGCAATGTTAGCTAATAGCTGCTGATTAGACGGGTTATGCACACTAAACTGCGTGTTATTAGTGAGCCAGTTTCCATTAATAAAACTGGCATTTTTTACCAATACGCCTACTTTTAGCTGTTGCATACAATGTCCTCTTAAAATGTGAGATGCGTGCGCGATTAAAGCCCGCTGCTGCGAGTAACTCGCTTAGCGATAGTTTGTTGAAAAATATGCGTATTCGCACACAACAAGGTAAGTTGCTGTTTAGCGCGAGTAATGCCGGTGTACAGCAGTTCGCGCGTTAAAATTGGGCTAAGCTCAGGCGGCAAAACTAAACAACAGTGAGTAAATTCAGAACCTTGCGATTTATGTACTGTCATCGCAAATGCGGTTTCTATGTCAGTTAATCGGCTGGGTAACACCCACTTTATACTGCCATCAGCAAGCTGAAATACGACACGTAATTTGCCGGTTAGCGGATCGAACAAGGTGATACCAATATCGCCATTCATTAAGCCTAAGCTATAGTTATTGCGCTGCATCATAACGGGGCGCCCGGCGTACCATTGCTGATTAGCATTAATTAGCCCCGCGGCCGTTAACCACTTGCCGATCAAGATATTTAAGCCTTCAACTCCCCAGTCACCGCTGCGTAAAGCGCTAAGTAACTGAAATTGACTATAGCAGCCAAGAATAGCTTTTGCCCAAACATCTCGCTGGCTGTTATCGGCAGCCAATACGCTTAAATACTGACGATAACCGGCTACCACCGTATCTTTTAACGCGGCTAATTTTGTCTCAGCCAATAGCTGAATATCAGTAAATTGCGCAAATAACGCTATGGCCTTGGTATCGCCGCGATTAACCGCGAAGGCCAGTTGGCCGATACCTGATTTTGCATCAAACCTATGGCTGTGCCGCAGCATTACCGTAGCTTGATTAAGCACTGAGCCCGCACCGGCCCACTCCGCTAATGGCTGCTCAGAGTAAGGTTGCAATAAAGCTAAGCTGCCGGCTTGATAGCCGCCGAGCTCAGCACCTCGGCATAAATCGCCCAGCACTGAGCCGGCCTCTACCGAAGATAACTGATCTTTATCACCAAGTAATATCAACCTAGCCTGTGCCGGTAACGCATTGAGTAATGCAGCCATCATTTCTAAGTCAACCATTGAGGCTTCATCTACCACCAACACGTCTAGGCTTAGCGGTGCATCTGCATGATGTTTAAAACTGCGTCGATTAGGTAAAGCGCCAAGCAAACGATGCAAGGTACTTACTTCGGTAGGAATAGCATGGCGTAAATGTTCGGGTAATTTGGCTAAAGCACCACTGATAGACTCCGTTAAACGTACCGCAGCCTTGCCCGTTGGCGCGGCTAATTTTATGTTTAACGGTTGCGCTGCCCCTTGCTGTAATAAGGCTAGTAGTTTTACTACCGTAGTGGTTTTACCCGTGCCCGGCCCACCAGTAATAATGGCAAAACGCCGCTGCAATGCCATAGCACAAGCTAGCTTTTGCCAGTCAGGTTCGGTTGCAGAACTAGGTGTCGCAGCGGTAAATAAGCTTGCTAAGCTTTGCGCCACCTTGGCCGCTATCGGCAACACTGCTTCTACTCTTGCGGCAATACCTTGTTTTACTTGCTGTTCGGCTTGATACAAGCGGTTTAAATATAACCGATTGTCCAGCCAAACCAAGGGGGCAGCGGGTTCACCTTGTAACCAAGGGCTAGCAGCTAACGCTTGCTGATAATCTTGCCGTGTTAAACCCATTAGTAGGTTAGACGGCCGGTCGGTGAAGCGCTGCAAAAACTGATTTTGCGGCGGTAAACTCAATAACGCATCCGGATCAGAGATAAGATCGCTGAGTAAAATACAGCTATGGCCCCGACCATACTGATGACAGAGTAATGCCGTGAGCAACCAGATTAAAGGTTGTGGCTCCGTTGCGAGTTGATTAAGCGTTTGCGGCAGCTGCATATCTAAGGCTCTTAGCCAGCGTCGGTCTACCCAGCGCTGCAACAAGGCTTGCATCTGTTTCAGTTCAGTTAAGGTGCTAGTACTAGGCTGGCTAACCGCAGGCGCGGCTAATGGCGCGCCGTCATTAAATAAATTAATTTGCATTGGCATCGTCCGTTACCGGCTGGCCGGAAAAGAGTTTATCTAATTGCTGTAGCAGGGCAAAAGGCGCCGTAAGTTGCAGCTGGCCTTGCTCTGGCGCACGCACAAACCAATAAAAAGCACCACCGAAAGAACGTTCTGGCGCGGCTAAATAGCCAGGTTGACGCAACTTTAATAACCTATGTAGCGCCAGCATATATAGCGCGGCTTGCACGTCATAGCGCCGTGCTAGCAGCGCCTGTTGCATGTTCTCTAGGTTATAGTCGCTGTTATTTGTACCTAACCAATTTGATTTATAATCCAGTACCCAATAGCGTTGGTCTTTAGCTTGTAAGGTCAAGTCAATAAAGCCTTTTAACATGCCATTTAAGGTATCGGGTAACAACGCTGGCCTTGGCACGCCGGGCAAAATAGCTTGGCTAATATAATGATCAAGCTTGCGTACATTAACTTGCTCGGTTTGCAACCAAAACTCTAGCTCCGCGCGCACCGTTTGTAACTGCGCTAGGCTTTGGTTAATGCCGGTTAATGGTACTTGCAGCATTTGTACTAACCAAGGCTGTAATACCGGCTGCCATGGTTGCCAGTTGTAGCGCGTTAGGTGCTGCTGCAATAAGCCGCTAATAAAGGTCGCGTCACAATGCGCAAAACCCTGCTGCTGTGCATCTTCAAGTAATTGGTGTAAAAACGTACCCGGCACAGCGCCGCGAGGGAAATCATGCATACTTTGCTGTTGCTCGCTATGCAGTAATGGCTCGGTAGATTCTTCCTGTAATAGGTTATCTAGCGCCGTATCTGCGGCCAGTGCCGAGGGCATATCAGTAGTGCTGGCCATGGCGCCTTCGGTGCGCAGTGCAGAATAACTGGCTATCCACCAACGCTCACGTCGCAGCGGCGTGCTTAGCCGCAGCGCTGGCGTAAGTTGCTGCAGTGGTGCGCTCACTAGCCCAGCGTGTGCCGCTGGCATAACTTGTTGTTGCCAAGGCAGGCCCGCCAAAGCGGCCGTTAAATCGGCATTAGTGCAATCTGGCGGTAAATTTAATAAATAGCCCAACGCGCTTTGTGCCAGTTTAGATTTTTTGCTATTACCTTCGCTAAATACCGCTAAGCCTAGCCAGCAGGCATAAACCGGCCGAGTTAGTGCCACGTATAATAAACGAATATCTTCCAGTAACCTGCCACGCTCAGCTTGTTCAAGTGCCGCATCGTCGGGCGTGAGATCGAGTATCATTTTTTCGCCATCAAAATAGCGCTGCGGTCGATCTTTTTTCGCCGCCTTAAAACCACAAATAAAGGGTAGAAACACTAGGTTATATTGCAGACCCTTACTTTTATGAATGGTCACCACCTGCACTAATTGCTGATCGCTTTCTAGTCGCAGTTGTTGCTCGTCATTGGCCGAGCCTTTGTCTAGCTGCTCGTTTAGCCAGCGAATTAAACCGGTTTCACCGTCACGTTGCGCACTTTCGCTTTGCAGTAATTCGGCTAAATGTAATACGTTAGTTAGGCAGCGCTCGCCGTAATCTTGCGCTAGCCATTTTGCTGGCAGGGCAAAATAATGCAGCCAAGCACTGATCATCGCTAGCACGCCTTTTTGCCGCCAAATTTGTCGAAAATCTCGAATTTGCTCGGTAAGTTGCTCCCACGCTAACTCGTCATTAAGCCAGTGTTGCAGCTGACCATCGGTATTAGCACAGAGTGGCAGCGCTAAGGCCGCGCGCAGTAAATTGTCATCTTCTAACTGATGACAGGCTCGTAACCAATACAGCACAGCGCTGGCCTCAGCACTTTGAAAAATAGACTCGTTATCTGATAAATATACCGAACGCACATTGCGCAGGCTAAGCTGTTGCCGCACTAATGCGGCTTCGTGGCGGTCACGCACTAAGATGGCAATATCAGACGGTTGCAATGCACTAAGCTTACCGCTTTCGTTAACAAAGCCGGTGTTACCGGCAGCAGCTTGTTGCAGTAGTAAGGTAATTTGGTTGGCGCAAGCTTCGGCCATTTGCGTTTGGTAGCCGCCTTTTTTTAACTCGCCCTCGTTAGCTTCAATTCGCCAGTAATTAAGTGCAGGCACACTTTGCCCTGCTTGTTGTAACTGCGTGTTTTTGCCCTGTGCGGCAACATTAATAAACGGCAATGGGGTGGTGTCGGCCAAACCAAAACCAAAGGCCCCGCGCGCTAGCTCCGCTTGGTTAAATAGCTGATTAACCGCATCGACTAGCGGTTTAGTTGAGCGAAAGTTTTTACTTAAACTGTAATGCCGCCCTGCCGTTAGGCTGCGCGCCTGTAAATAAGTATATAAATCGGCACCACGAAAGCTATAAATAGCTTGTTTGGGATCGCCAACCATAATTAACGCATTGGTTTGGCTACTAACATCTGGATAAATGGCGCGAAAAATCGCGAACTGTATCGGATCGGTATCTTGAAACTCATCTACCATTGCCACCGGATACTGGCTACGAATTCTGGCGGCCAATACCGCACCGCCTTCGCCTTTAAGTGCTTGATGCAACTGCAGTAACAGATCATTAAAATCGAGCTCGGCGCGCTGCTTTTTTCGCTGTCTAAATTCAGCCGCTAACCACAGCGCCGCATGCTGGCGCACATTAATCGCTAACTGTGGCTTGGCATTAAGTAATTCAAGCACCGCATCTAGTTGGTTAAATAACGCATGGCTAACTAGCGGTTGACCTTTTTTTTGTGCCGCCGCTAAGTTAGTAGCGCTGTACTTAAGCACCATTTTGGCAAACTCGGCTTGATGAGCATTAAACTGCGCAGGCTCGGCTAACTGCGCTTGCCACCATTGCCGCTCTGCTTGCCAGCTTGGCGCTTTAAATTTATTGCCATTGAGCCAACTATTAGCAAAGGCATCGTCGAGTAACTGCAAAACATCGGCTTGCAACAAGGGTTGTATCTGCTGGCATAGCTGCTGCATTTGCTGTTGCCACTGCGCTAGTGGCGCGGCAACTTGTTCGGGGCTAAGCGGCGCAGGCAAGGGTTTACCGTTAGCATTAAACTGCATATTTACCGCATCGGCCTGCAACCAAGGCTGAATATCCGCTAGTAGCGCTTCTGGCGACTTGGCAATATTACCTAACTCACCAAGTAATTGGCCGTCGGTTAATGGATATAAAAACCGCCGCCAATAGTCACAGGCTAGTGTGTGCAACAACTGCTGGTTGTCGTCGCTAAGCTGCTCGCCAAAGGCCATACCGGAATCGAACGCATGTTCCGCCAACATGCGCTGACACCAGCCATGAATGGTAAAAATAGCGGCTTCGTCCATCCACTGTGCGGCACGCTCTAGTACACCAGCGCAAGACGGATATTGCGCTGTGTTATAGCTTTGCAATAAGCCATTAAGAATTACGTCGGTGCTGCTGCCAACACGAAATGCGTCAGCGGCTTCGACTAAGCGCGCCCGTATCCGATCACGTAGCTCTGCGGTTGCAGCGCGGGTAAAGGTAACCACTAAAATATCTGGCGGCGTTAAGGCATGGCTAAACGCTGTGGCATTGTTTGGCTCTGCCGCATCAGCGGGCGCAGTTTGACCATGGCCAAGCACTAAACGTAAATAAAGTGCCGCCAAGGTATAGGTTTTACCCGTACCGGCACTGGCTTCAATTAGCCGGTTGCCGTGCAGTGGAAAAGTTAACGCATCTAACTGCTGCACACGACTCATGGCTTACCTCTGTGGTTAGTATTGCTGGCTGTTGCCTCTTCACCCGCAATATTGCTTTGCAACAGTGGGCCATAAACTTGCTGCGCCCAATCGGTAAAACCTGCGGCCATTAGGCTAGCAAAATCGGGGTAATAGCGGGTAAGTTCTGGCGCATTGTCACGTTCGCCTGCACGCTTATAACCGCCTTCAAATACTTCACGGCTTTTGTTTTCATCTTGAGTTTGTAAATAACACAGCGCAGTTTTTGGCATCAGTGGTAAGGGCTGTAACAAACCGCTTTGCCAGCTTTGTACTAGGTTAATAAGTTGCTGTTGAGCCGCGCCAGTAGTTTGCGGTAATAGTTGTACGGCGTCGTCTAAGCCATACTGATAAATGGATACGGCTTCGCCTTGAGCATTAGCCACCAGCTGCTGCAACCAGGCACCACGCAGTGTGTGCCAACGCAAAGCGCCGTTATCGCGCACTGCCGTTGGCCGCAGTAAAATAAGCGCCTGCTGGCCAGCATCACCTTGATATAGGTTAGCTAACGTATCGTTTAGCGCTATGCCCGCGGGTTGCAATTGCAGTGTTAATGCCTGTTCGCGGCGTTGCCAAGTAATGCCGCTGGCACGATAGCGGGCAAAAACCACTTGTGCTTCACGAACAATTTGTGCCCCAGCTATTTGACCAAACAATGCCAATGGTAACTGCGCTTGGCGGGCCAGTTGGGCAATAGCCTGTTCAAGGTTAAACTCAGGTTGTATTAGCAGCTGATCGAGCAGCTGCATTTTTAATTGATACAACTGCAAGGTATTAAGCACAAAGGGTTCGGTATCTTCGCCGCTCAGTTCTGAGCGATAAAACCGTGTTTTAAAACGTTGGCTTAAATAGTGCCGACAGGGGTTAGCTAAAAAATCATCGAGTAAGCGCACACTGAGTAACGGTAAGGGTTCGCTGCCTTCTGCAAACACACCTTCTGACAAGCTGCTTTGTAGCACGCTACCTTGATGCGCCGCCTGCCATTCATGGGCATAGGTTGCATAGCTGCCATTAAAGTACTGCGCCGAAAACGGCTGTAATGGATAAGTATGGCTTAGGCTATCGGCGACGCTTTGCTCAGTGCCGGTTTGCCAGCCGCTGTTAAGTAAATCGCGCAGCTGGTTTACTAATACACTGGGCGGCAGCTCGCTGTTATTGCGTATATTGCGCCCTACCCAGCTGATATAAACCGCTTCGCGGGCGCTTAGTAGTGCTTCTAAAAACAAATAGCGGTCATCATCGCGCCGTGAACGATCGCCGGGCCGATAATCATAGGCCATTAAATCAAAGTCGTCGCGCATGCGGGTACGAGGGTAGTCACCATCATTTAAACCCAATAAATAAATACGTTTAAACGGAATGGCCCGCATTGGCATCAGCGTAGAAAACGTTAGGCTGCCCGCTAAAAAGCGCTGGCTTAAGCCACTTTGGCTAGCTTGCTCTAACCACGCTTCGCGCAGTACCGGCAAACTAATATCGCCGCTAAAGTCACCACTTTCGGCCGCGCTAACTAACTGCGCTAGCGCGTCACTTAAGCGGCTATAGATTAGCTGGTCTTGTTCATCGGCAAAATCAAACAGGCTTAGCAACAGCCCGTGCTCTGATAACATTAGCTGCTGCCAGCTGAGTAAACTTTGGGCTTTAGCCTGACTAATAATGCTAAACCAATGCTTTAGCTGTTGAATAAATTGCAGCACTGCGCCAAGTTCAGCCGCCGCTAAACCTGCCACTTCTGCGTAGGGTGCACAATTTTGCCACGGGGTTTCATCACCCATTGCAAAACCTAACAACATACGTTCAATACCAAACATCCAGCTATAGTTGCTATCTAGCTCGCCTAACGCTAAACCGGCGCGTTGCTCTGCATCTAGCCCCCAGCGCACGCCCGCTTCACTAAGCCATAGCCGTAACTGCGGCAAGGCTTCGGGGTTAATATTAAAACGCCGTTGTATGGCTGGCACATCGAGTAGATCGCTCATTTCACTTAACGCAAAGCGCTGTGTGGGCAAATCAAGCAGATATTCCAGTGCGACTAACAAAGGTTGGCTGCCGCGCAGACTTTGATCAGCTAAGGTATAGGGTAAAAAGCGTGGGTCGTCTTGCGCTAAACGGCCAAACACGGCATGCACATGGCTTTGGTACTGGCTAATATCAGGCGTCATAATAATAATATCGCGCGGTTGCAAGCTGGGGTTAGCAGCAAAGGCGGCAATCAAATTATCTTGTAAAATTTCCACTTCGCGCTGGCGACTATGGGCAATATGAAAGCTAATACTCTGATCTGACGCCGCTAACAGTCTCGCTGGGTTAGGCATGGCTTCTAGCTCTAACATACCTTGTTGCAGCTGAGCTAGTAACCCCAGGCTGGCAACGTTAGCACTAGGCTCAGAAAATAAGTCGATACGGCCATTAAACCAATGCTGGTATTGCTCGGGTTGATCAAATTGGTCAAGCAAGCTTACATAATCTCGGCCTTGCTTACCTAAGCTAGCCAGTAACACTGGGGCATGTAAATATAACGCATCGGCATCGAGCTGTGCCGGTAAACCTGGTTTACGTTGATGGCGTTTTTGCGCACCACGCATTTCATCTTTAACGTTGCTAATGTCGCCCCAAAAATGCCGGCATGGGTTAAGTACGGTTAATAGCACCTGACGCTGCGCACCTAATGCGGCCAGTAGCTCTACTGTTTGCTGTGGTAATGACGACACACCAAACACAATAATGCGCTCTGGCAGTAAATCTGGCCGAGCTAATTGGCCTAAGCGTAGCGCACTAAGCGCGGTACTATGAATGTCGGCACGGCTAGAATAGGCATTGTCCGCGCTATGGCTGGCGAGTTGTTGCTGCAACAGCCGCCATAATGCCGGTTGCCATAACTGATCGACCGGTACGTGTTGTTGCTTGCTGTTTGGCAGTAAATCGTGGCCGTCGCGCCAGCTTTGCAGCCAGTCGGCACGATACACCTGATATTGATCGAGTAAATCGGCTAAGCGCAGTGCCAGCTGATAGCTTTTTCTGCCATCGTTGTCATCCTGCAAATAACGTTGCAGCGGCGCAAAAACCTCAGCGCTAAGCTCGGGTAACAAGCCCAGAATACGCCAACTTAAGTTGTTTTTATCATAGGGTAAGCTTTTTGGAATGCTATCACCCAACACGGCGCGATAAAGCTGCCAGACAAACTGGTTAGGCAGCTCTACTTGCAAACCGGCAGCAATGCCAGGATGGTTATTGGCGGTTTCGGCTAAGGCCATTTTTAGCCACTGTGCAATACCATTACTTTGCACCAATATTTCTTCAGTGCCTAACACCGATATCGGATGGCTGCTGATCCACTGCACTAAAAGTTCGCGCAGTGTTTCAAGTTGATTACTATGGATCACCACAAAACCGGACTGTAGCATGCTATTTCTCGGGTAAAACATGATGCAGCCAGATTAGCACAGCCAGCAACAAATCAGCTACCTTAGGCTTATGATTACTTAGGGAAAATGGCGCAACAACCTAACCAGCTAGCCCGCAGCAACGCTCAACTATGCGGATATTTTTCTTGTTTTGTTAGCTAACAATTATGGTATTGCGCGTTAAACGCGTTTATTCTTCGCCAGCCGTGTTAATTACAATTGTGTTTTGTGTCATAAATTCAGTACGACATAACAACGAAAACGTGCGTTCTTTTCGGTTAGCTGACAACAACAATAAGCAGCGCCGACTTAATAGGGAGGGTTTTATGAGTACAACCACCACAACGACAAGTTTTACTGATCTATGGGGGCACCCCAAGCCACTATGGATGCTTTTTATGGCAGAATTTTGGGAGCGTTTCGCCTTTTATGGTATTCGCTGGGCATTAACGCTTTATATTGTGGCACAATTTTTTGCTGGTGACGCCTCAGGTGAAGCCTACGCCTCAAAAACCTATGGTGCTTATTTAGCCTTGGTTTATGCCACGGCCATTTTTGGTGGCTATGTTGCCGACCGAATAATTGGTTATCAGCGCTCTATTTTACTTGGCGCGGTGGTGATGTCGGCTGGCCTATTTATGATTATGCTGCCAAACCAGCAACTATTCTTGCTAGGTTTAGCGGTTATTATTGTTGGTAATGGCTTGTTTAAGCCAAACATATCATCGTTAGTGGGCCAACTTTATGCGCCACAAGACGAACGCCGTGACCGTGGTTTTACCATATTTTATATGGGTATTAACATGGGCGGTTTTTTAGCCCCACTATTAACCGGCTGGTTAGCCAGTGAAGTGTTCGGCACACCGCAATATCAAAACTACAAAGTGGTGTTTGCTGCAGCCGGCATTGGTATGTTGTTAAGCACCTTCTGGTTTTTCTTAGGCCGTAGACAACTAATGGGCTTGGGTAAAGTACCTGCGGATAAGCCAGCGACTAAAATGATGGCCTATGTTATTGCCGGTATTTTGGTGGCTATTCCCGTGGTGTACGCGTTGATGGCGTATGTCGGTGCCGAAGCATTGGCGTGGTTATTAGGCATCATGTTTATTATTGTGGCGCTAATGCTATTAATGGAAGGTAAAACCGAAGGCAAGGTGCAAATGCACCGCGTACTGGCGTTACTTATTTTATTTGGTTTTAACGTAACATTTTGGATGTTTTTTGAACAAGCCGGTTCGTCGTTTAACTTTTTAGCGCAAAACTTGGTAAACCGAGATCTGTTTGGCGAGGGCGGCTTTGTGTTTCCTACCGGTTGGTTTCAGTCGGTTAACTCATTGGCTATTTTAGCCTTTGCGCCTGTTATTAGTTACATTTGGTATCTAACCGCGAAAAAAGGCATTGAGCCGTCTATCCCACGTAAGTTTGGTTTTGGCTTATTAGGTAATGCGGCGGGTTTTTTAGTATTAATGTATGCGTTAACGTCACTAGTTGATAGCAACGGTATGATCCCATTTTGGCCTTTAGCTGCCTGTTACGTGTTTCAAACCATAGGTGAGTTATGTTTATCGCCAATTGGTTTATCTATGGTAACTAAGCTAGCGCCAGTGCGTTATGTTGGCTTAGCTATGGGCGCGTGGTTCTTAAGTATTGCGACAGGTAACAACTTATCGGGTTTATTAGCCGGTGAAATATCGGGTGAAACGGGTATGACTGTTGAGTCAGCATTATCGGGCTTTAGCTTTAGTTTTTATTTGTTAGTGGGCGCAGGTATTTTACTGTTACTTATTGCGCCATTAATTAACAAACTAATGCACGGCATTAAGTAACCCACTACACCTACGATATGGCTGGCACTGCTGCTCAATTATAAGAACAGCAGTGCCATGTTACTACTTACAAGTTGCAAGACTTAGGCTTTATCTTAAAAGCCAATGTACACAGCAAACATCAACATTATGCAGGCCATTAATGCAAAGATGGCGACCAAAGGTGCAACAAAGCGCGCCCATTGGGTCCAACCCACTTGTGCAGTGGCTAAATAGGCCAGCAAGGTACCAGAGGTTGGTGTAATCATATTGGTAATACCATTACCGAATAAAAACGCTAACACGGTATTTTGCCCAGATACACCAGCTAGCTGCCCCATTGGCCCTAAAATAGGCATACTAACAGCAGCTTGACCTGAGGTTGATGGGATCATCACGTCTAGCAGCAACTGTGAAAAGAACATGCCCATGGCCGCAAAATAGGGGTTATCTTTACCTACTAACGACACTAAACCATGCACTACGCTATCCAGTACTTGGCCATTCTCTAAGGTAATAGCAATAGCCATGGCTAAGCCAATTAAAATGGCTGCCAACAAGATTTTTTTCATGCCGGAAACAAAGGCATCGGCCGCAGCACTAGCACCCATGCCGCTGATCAGGCTAAGTAACATGCTTAGCCCTAAATAATAGGCGGTTAACTGCGGGTTATGCCATTGCCATGTTGTTGATGCATACACTAACCCCGCCACACCCACACTTAAGGTGAGTAACATTAGTACATGACGTAGGCTAAGTTTCGCGCTATTAAAAACCAGATCCTCTTGCTGTTTAAACCCAGTTTTACGAATAGCATAGAGTACAAAGAGCACACCAACGACTAAAAAGCAGACAAAAAACACCGCGCGCATACCGGCGCCGCTAAACACCGGCAAGCCTAGTAGTGGCTGAGCAATAGTTAACGGCAGTGGGTTAGTTACTGAGGATAAATAACCCACCTTTACCGCTACGGTAACAATAGCCAAACCAATTAACGGCGGCATATCGAGCCGCCTAACTAGCTCTACCATTAACGGAATAATTAATAGATATTCAGAGGCTAAACCTAAAAACGTGCTACCTAAGGCAAAAATGGTCATCAAAAAAATGACGAGGCCATATACATTACCTCTTACCATGCTAAGCACTCGCTCAAGCCCCGCATCTACCGCGCCAGAGGCGTTTAAAATGCCAAACATGCCGCCAATGACTAGCACCATAAAAATAAGGCCGCCACCACGCTGCAAGCCTTGCGGAATAGCCATCAGTATATCTACCGCCCCTACTGGCCTTGCTTGTTGTGCTGGTGCGTTTTTAACGCTGCCTAAAATATGCAACACCGAGCGGTCTTTATCGATAGTTTGATAGCTATCTGGCACCACTAAGCCATTAGCACGCTGATAACTACCTGAGTCGAGCACATAGGTTAAGGCTGCGGCAATAAGCAGAATAAACAACAATACCACTATTGGGTTGCGCGGTTTAGCTTGGCTAGCAGCTGGCAAAGAAGGCATTATTCGTCCTTAGTATTTACGGCAAGATAAGACTGAATATACGCAGTCGCCTGCGCAGTAATATGCTGCAAGTGTTGCTGCAGCTCAGTAAAGCCTTGATGCGGGCTAAATGCCGCTTCATCCATATACAGTTTACGATTAATTTCAATTTGTAAACTATGCCGCTGTTGGGCAGGGTTAGCATAACACTGGGTTAAATAACCGCCTTTATACGGATAATTTAAACTGACGTTATAGCCCAGCTGGCTAAAAGCTTCGACAATTACCGCGGTAAATTCAGCACTTGCCGACTGGCCATCACGATTACCAATAACAATATCGGCTCGGGGTGTG
Source organism: Rheinheimera sp. D18 (assembly GCF_004345025.1). Lineage (GTDB taxonomy): Bacteria > Pseudomonadota > Gammaproteobacteria > Enterobacterales > Alteromonadaceae > Alishewanella > Alishewanella metallidurans. The sequence continues at coordinate 2,866,041 of NZ_CP037745.1, forward strand.
CCAGCGTCGATATTCATCGCATTGCCATAAGATTTCATTGAGTGGCAATCAATATGCCACACGGCACCAAACTGTTGGTAATACTGATCTAACAGCTGCTTTAACCGCTGATGATAAGGTTGATAGTATCGCGCAAGGCGTTGCTGTACCTGTGTTACGGTTAACGCGGTTTTATACATGGCTTGCCCAGGTAACGCCCATTGCCGCAGCAAGCCCATACCACGGCTACTATAGGCAGTAGGGTTAAGTGCGCTTGGCCAACTACCCTCTAGCATATCGGGGCTAATATCGTCAGGGGCGCGGTTCAAATCTATGTACATTCTTGATACTTGCGCCGCTAATAGGCTAGCGCCCTGCTCGGCGGCAGGTAGCCACAGTTCATCAATAAACGCATCCCAGCCGCTTTGTAACTGCGCCACACTGGCTAGCGTATTAAAGTCTGTTGGCAATTGCATACCGCTGTGCGGCGAATCAAATACCAGTGGTAATGGCTGTTGTTGCGGCAAATACAGCTGATAGCTTTCACTGCTTTCTGCCGGTGCAGTGCTAATGGTTGTGTGTAACGTCATGGCGTAGGTCCAACGCCGAGCGGCTAATAGCCGCTCGAACGGGTTAATATTAGAACTCGTAACTTAGCTGCAGATATAAGAAGCGGCCCACGGCATTGTACGTTTGCTGGTCAAAGTTAATATTTACGTTAACTAGTGACACCGGTGGCTGCTTATCAAACAGGTTATTCACCCCGACACGCAGCGCCAAACCCGGCTCAAACTTATAGCCAGCCGAAACACCGTGATAAGCGATGGAGCCAATATGGCGTGGCGCATTAGCGAAGGTTTCAGTACTGTCGCCAATGTAGCGTACGTTATAGGCTGCCGACCAAGCGTCATACTGCCACTGTGCCGATAAAGTACCACGCCATTCTGGGTAGGCCTCGCGTACGCCAGCGCTACCTGCTTTATCTAGCACCACTTCGCTGCCGTCATTTAACGTAGATACTTCAAGCAGTTCGTTTAACTTACTAACGCTGGCAGTAAAATCCCAACGGCCAATTTCGCTGTTAAGCCTATACCGCGCTACCGCATCTACACCGGTTACTTCGGTACGGTTTAAGTTAACTGGGCCATCGGTTACGTTACTAATTTTACCGTTAGCTTCGCGACTAATAACGTTACAGTTACGGCCGGTAAAGGCACATAAATCAAGTAAGTTTTGCGTACCAAAGGTACTGATAGTGTTTTCAATCTGAATATTGTACCAATCTAGCGTAATGCTAAAGTTTTCTAGCTGCGCTGGCGTATACACAATACCGGCTGAACGATTTACTGAGGTTTCTGGTGTTAACTGTAAGTTGCCTCCTACGGTAATAGGCACGTTAGCTTCGTCTTGCACATAGCCGGCTGGCACACCACTACAGCCTACTAAGGTTTTATTGGCCGAGCAGGGATCGGTTACTGGCGAGAATGATTCACGCTCACCTTCATATAATTCTAACAACGATGGCGCACGGAAACCTTGTGCCCAAGTAGCACGCAACATCACGTCGGTTATGGGTCGATAAACCAGACCAACCTTGCTATTAGTGGTGCTGCCAAAGGTGCTGTAATCCGAATAGCGGCTGGCAAGATTTAGCTCTAAGTATTCGGCGAATGCCACATCAGCCAGCAGGGGAATATTAAATTCAGCATAGGCTTCGTATAAATCGTACTGGCCTTCGGTGCCGGTGCGTGGTGATGAGGATGTGGTGTTATAATTGGTTACCCGCGCGGCTGAGTTAATAATTTGGTCAGGCGTATCAGTGCCCTTCTCTTTTCGATATTCACCACCTGCGGCCATTAATAAATCACCAGCAGGTAAGCTGGCAATAGCGTTGGTTAGGTTAAAACGACCATGCAACTGTTCAGTTTTATTTTCATCATGGCCAGTAAAGTTAATGTAATCGACCATTTGTGCGGTTAACGGGTTAAACATATTTACCGGTACACAACCTGCTTGTAAATCACTAATATCAGCGGTAATGCCGGTTGCATCACAGGCACGCAGGCCTAGGGCTAACTTGTCAAAATGCATCTGGTTATAAGAGGTAAAGCTGCCTTTGTTTTGCGCCCAAGAGGCAAACGCATCCCAGCGCCAATCGCCGGGCAAATAGCCTTCAATACCTAAACCAACGCGATCGGTTTTCACCTTTTGTTCATTACGACGCAGGCCGTTATCAACAAAAAAGTTAGTTAATACAAAATCGTTGCCGGAAAATTCCACACCAAACGGGTTAACTCTGGGGTCATTGGCAATAATAAAACCACGACTGCCGTTTACTGTTGGAATAACAGAAGAAAACTGCTGATCTGAAGTGCGCTCGTTATGTAAGGCTTCAACCCGCACTACGGTGTCAGTAAACACGCCCATATCACCAAGTTGAAATACGCCCTGACCGTACAAACTTAAGCGCTCACTAGGTCCAACCACGTAGTTGTCGTAGTAGCGATTAAAACGATCGTTGGTGGTAGCTGCACGCCAGTTAGCAATATTATTACCATCAGCATTAGGATCACGGGTAATCCCCTGCGCTGGAATAGTAAAGCCAAGCACATTGCTTAAATTATTTTCACGAAACAAACCTTCTGCGCTACCGAGCGGCAAACCGTTTAGAGGCAAAGCAGTTAGTGCGCGATCTTGAGTCATTATCGGCTTTTGCTTGGAATAGCTAGCCGAGAACATCAGATTATGTGCGCCAATATCGGTGCCGACTACGCCATCAAGATTAATGGTTTCGCGATCACTTTTGCTGGTCTGGCCAATATAGGCTTTAACTTTAGCGCCCGAGTAATCTTTTAAAGTTTGAATATTAACCACACCGGCAATAGCGTCAGCGCCATAAATAGCAGTAGCACCATCTTGCAACACTTCAACGCTATCAATAATGGCATAAGGAATGGTATTTAAGTCGACAAAGTCACGAAAGCCACGGCTACCCGCACCATTAACCCAGCGGTTACCATTCACTAAAATTAACGAGCGGTTTTCGCCTAAATTACGCAAATTAACACTGGCCGTACCATGGCTAGTACCCGCGCTGCCGTTGTCATTTAAACTGCCACCCACTGCAGGCATATCTTGCAGCACGTCGCCTAACGATAACGCGCCCTTAACTTCCATATCTGCTTTAGTTAAGGTTTGTATTGGGCTGCCTTCGGTTTCATCACGGCGAGAAATGCGCGACCCGGTTACCGAAATTACCTCTACTTTAGCTTCTTGTTCGCTATTAGCGTCCGTTTGCTGCGCCTGCGCTGGCAATGCCGCCATACCGTACATAGCAAGCATTAGCACTGATAAGTTGTAGCCTTGTCGTTTCATTTAATCACCCTGCTGCAATTGAGTTATAGTTATTTTGTTTAAATGAAAGCTAGCAAAGCCGTTTTACCTATGCAATATTATGATTAATAGTTATAGATGCATAATAATTTGCTATAACAAAGAGCACAACCTATGTTAAACCTAAGAAGCCTAGAAAGCTTTCGCGCGATAATGCAAACCGGCTCAGCCACTGCTGCCGCCAAGCAAATGGGCCTAACTCAGCCCGGTGTTAGCCGTTTACTCGCTTCGCTAGAAGAGCTGGTGGGCTTTCAGTTATTTTATCGCGAACACAGCCGCTTGCTGCCTACCGATGAAGCTCGGCTTTTAAGCACTGAAATTGACGTATTACTTAATAACGCAGACCGCTTTCTTGCCTTAGCACAAAGCATGCGTCGAATTGACAGCGGCTCGTTAACCATAGTGGCACCCGCCAGCTTTAGCTCAGGCCCATTAGCAGATGCTATTGCCAGTTTTATTACTCATTATCCGTCTATTTCTATTAGCATTGATTCACACAGCCCGCAGCAAGCACGAGACTTAGTGGCCCAGCGCTCAATCGACTGCGGCTTTATTCAGTTACCTGAACAACACCCAGGCTTAATTAGCTACCCTATACTTAGCAGCCCTATGGTATGCGCAGTGCCAGCCCAACATAAACTAGCCACGCAAAGCCGCATTGATCTTGCGCAGTTGGCCAGCGAGCCATTAATTATGCTGGGTCAAGGTAGGCCGTCTAGGCTGAACTTAGAGCAGTTATTTCGTCATGCTGGCATTAGCATGCAAATAAAACTTGAAACGCATAACGTGGCAACTGCCTGCGCCTTTGTAAAACGTCAATTGGGCATTGCCATTATTAATCAGGTATTAGCCACTCAATATCTTGATAGTTCGATAAAATTGGTACCCCTTAGCGACACGGTTTCGCATCAATATGGCTTTATTCATTCAGCGCACGCGCCCATGCCGCGGCTAGTAAAAGCGTTTTATCAGCATTGCTTGGTGTTTTTTAACGGGCCCACGTCAGAGAACTTAGGTTAACTGCATTTCATAGCAGCAACCTAGCCGCGGGCAAAAACACAATGTTATAGTGGACGCACGTAGCAAGCTGTAATATAGGATCACAGATGAACAAAATTTATCATATTGGCACCGTGGGCCAGCCGTGGGGCGACGCTGAAAAAGTGCAATGGCTTAAAGAACAAACGGTTAAACGTAGCTTTTTTGACGAAGTATTACCCAGCATTAATGCCCTAAAAGCCGAGTTCGATATTGAGCAATATGGCGAGCTAAATTATCAACAGATTAGCGGCAAAACCTACCCTTTGTATGCGGTAAAAAGTCGTAACTGGCAAAGCAATAAACCCACTATTTTAGTCACCGGCGGCGTGCACGGCTATGAAACCAGTGGTGTGCACGGCGCGCTTCGGTTTTTACAAACTAAAGCTAAAGCTTACAGCACAACAGTTAATATTCTGGTATTACCTTGCATTAGCCCTTGGGGTTACGAAACCATTAACCGTTGGAACCCAGAAGCGATAGATCCAAACCGTAGTTTTGGTGCAAACGGTAAAGCGACCGAAGCACTGCAAGCTAAAGCCTATTTAACCGGTTTAAAACTGTCTTTTGCACTACATATCGATTTGCATGAAACCACCGATAGCGACAACAGTGAGTTTCGTCCAGCCAAAGCCGCGCAAGATGGCAGCGTAAATAAAAACTGGAATATTCCTGACGGCTATTACACCGTAGACGACAGCGAACACCCAAGCCCAGCATTACAAAAAGCCATTATTGATGCGGTAAGCAAAATTACCCATATTGCTGAGGCCGACGAAAACGGCAAACTGATTGGCGAACCCATTCAGCAGCTGGGTGTAATTAATTATGCTAAAGCCAGTTTGGGTTTATGTGGCAGCGTTACCGATGCACCTTTAGTAAGCACTACTGAGGTTTATCCAGATAGCGCAACAGCAACCCCCGAGCAATGCATACAAGCGCAAGTAGCCGCAGTGTGTGGTGCGCTGGATTATTTGTTAAGCCAAAATTAATATTCCCTAGTCAGTTAGCAGACACACTGCTAACTGACTAGTATTAGATTTGTGTAGGCTAATTATGAGGCTTTATTTACTATTAGCAGTTAAACCATATTGCCGAATACGTTTAACGTTGTAATTAATTAAGTGCCGAAACACATAGCGATACAGCCACTTTTTTATACCACGCAAATTACTACCATGCTTGGCATAAAACTGATCTGGGCTAGCAAAAACGCCAAAGTCATCAGCAATACCCTCAGCCTGAATATAAGTACTGTTATTATTAAATTCGTTATTTGGTTTTTGTAAACAAGGTACGGCAATGCCATAACCACTAAAGTTTTTACAGTCACCAAAAGCACTTTGCACCTGACTTAAAAATGCCTGATCAATAATAAAGCCTTCAATATTAAGCCAGGTGTCATCAAGCAACACTTCAACCCAGCTATGCAAAATACGCTTTGGTGCTAATAGCATTAAAAACCGAGGAATAGCACCACGCTGCAATGCGTTGTAAATAGTAAACCCATGTAAGCGACAGGGTATATCTAGTGCACGTAATAACGCCATAAATAACGAACTTTTAGTATTACACTGGCCGTAACCGTTTGCCAATACTTCACTGGCCGCAATATTGTCATCATGGTTATAGCCGAACTTTATCTCATCTCGCACAAAGTAATAAACCTGCTGCACGGCTTGCTGTTGGTTTAGCTTACGCCAACCTTTTTGCTGAATAAGCTGCTGAATACTGGCATCTTGGTAATTAAGAATAAGCGTTGTTGTGGTAAGTGGCTTGGTCATACTAACCTCCTGAGTAAAGAGGCAGTTTAATTAGTGCTGCGGTTTAAAAATTGAATAAACTGGCTATCGTGCGACAAAACTGTTTAACAGTTGTTTACTGGTCATGCCAAAAGTAGTTTTAATGGTGCGGCTTAAGTGTGCGCTATCGCTAAAACCCGCCTTGTAGGCAGCATCTGTCGCACTGGCGCCATGTTTTATCGCTTGTACTGCACAAACAAGCCGGCGCCATAATAAATATGGCCGCCACGCTATACCTAACTCGGCTTTAACTAAATGTAAAAATCGACTTTCAGACAACCCTAACGTTGCTGCAATGTCTTTTGCGCGCCACTGCTCTGGCTTTACACATTCACCGTTAAGGCAACTATCTAGCTTTGCTAACAATGCCAACAAACGGCGATCTTGGCATTGATAAGGGTTATATTTTAAGGCTGTTATTAGTGATTGAAAACCGCTTAGCTGTTGCTGCAGCGCTTCTAGTTGCGCATCAGGTGCTACCCTTGTTAACTGACTAGGTAACTCGCTGATGGCCTCACCTAAGCGGCTTTCTGGCTCAGCCAAAATTATCCAACCACTGGGCATAACAAGCTGATGCATATCATTTGGCTTAATAACCACACCAGTTAGCAGTGGCAACCCGTTTAACAAGCTGTCTTGGCTTGGCAAACAAAGCTGCCATAGCTTATGTTGGTGCGGGCGTGTATCAATTGACTGGCCATACGCAATCACCATTCCAGGTGAAAAATAAGACACACTTTGCACTGTGCTTACGTTAACCACTCTAAACGTCCTTATCTTTACTCATCAACAGCTACCCGCGTTGGCTTATATAGCCCTTTAATTCACACCGCTGGCGGTAACCCTGTTTAAGGCTGCTTGTTCAGTTTTAAATTATGAAAGTCAAAACTAAAGTCGGTAAAGTCGGCAATAGCTTCCATCGTGGCGCTATTAATATTGCCTTGGTTATCACGGCTAAAACGGATATAAGCATCAGCTTCTAATAACGGCTCGTTCCAACGCACAATAAAGGTATCGCCGTCATAATGCTCTAACACACCCTTTAGCATTTCGGTGTGAGCAAAACTAATATGCAACTGTTCGGCTTGCTGGCTAATGGTAACGTTGCCATACCAGCTGTCTTGATATTCTCCAGCATAATGCGCCTGTGTTAAGGCTGGTGTTTTATTCGCTACAGGTTTAAGTTTAAAATTGGTTTTTTCTTGCATAAATGCTTGGTACTGTTTTGTTTGCAAAGCCAGCCAGTCGGTGTCTGGTAGGTTAAGTACGTCTTCTAGCGCCTCTTCGGTTATGGTGGTTAGGCCTTGAAACGCTTGCTGGTTAGACAGCACCGTAATGGCGAAATTTTTCTCTGGTATCAAAGTGGTTAATGACAGCATGCCCAGGATACCACCGCTGTGCGAAACGTGTTTTACACCATGATAATCTTTAACAAACCAGCCCATGCCATAACCCCTAAAGTGGGTAGCTTGCGGCCCCGGTTTGGCCGCCACCGGCAGCGGCGTTGTTAGTTGCCACATTTGCGCTAACTGCGCGGGTGCAATAATTTGTTTACCATCAGCGGTTTTGCCTTCATTCAGCAATGTCAGTAGCCAGTTGCCCATATCATTGACACTAGATAAGGTGGCACCAGCTGCGGCAAAGTCTTGCAGATAATCTAGCGCAAAGCGCTGCACTTCGCCTGCGTATTCAATATTACCAATGGCAATATTGGTAATATTCGGCGTTAGGTTATCAAAACCGATTACGCTATTGTCCATTTGCAGCGGTTGGAAGAAATTCTCAGCGATATATTGCGCATAAGGCATGCCTGATACCCGCTCAATCAGCAGGCCTGCGCTAACAAACATAAGATTATTGTAAGCAAAGCGCTGCCGCAGATCGGCGGCTATCGGTAATTGTGCTACGCCAGCTAATATTTGCTCTGAGGTTTTATCGGTATTTGGCCAGATCATTAAATCACCTGCACCTAAGCCTAAGCCGGTGCGATGGCTTAACAAATCGCGGATGGTTACCGTTTGGGTTAAATGCGTATCGGCTAAGCGAAACTGGGGCAAATGCTGAATAACCTTGTCATCCCAATCTAGCTTTTTTTGTTCAACCAATTGTGCGATCGCTGCTGCGGTAAAAGCTTTAGTATGAGAAGCAATACCAAACAGCGTATCCGCCGTTACCGGCTGCAAGCTGGCCACATCGCGCACACCAAAACCTTCGGCCAGTATCACCTTGCCATCCTGAACCGCAACTACCGCAATACCCGGAATATTAAATGCTTGCAAACTAGCCTGCGCAGTTTGTCGTATTTTTGTATCTAGCGCAGTACTTGTTACCGCTGGCGTAGTACTTGCTGCCTCTGGCGTAACGACGGTGCTGCTGCAGGCAGACATCAATGCGCTTAGTAAGGCGACACTCAGCCCTTTAGTTATTCTTTGCATGCGGTTTTTCCTAGTGTAAGTGGTAGCATTGCTAATGTTATTTCAGCCTAAACTGCAGGCAGAGTATTTATCTACCCTGCCATTATTAGTAGCAAGCTCAGCGCGTTAGCAATAGTATTTTTAATTGTGATATCAATTTGCGATATCAATAACCCAGCCAAAGATTACGCTAGGTAATGAAGTTATGGCAACTTTATACTTACCTCAAAACCCTGTTCGCGGCCGGTAGCGGGTGATGTCAGCACTAAAGTTGTTCCTGCGCCGTTAGCTATGGCTTGCGCAATAGCTAATCCAAGGCCAGAGCCACTAGCGCGGGTTGTTGAGCGAACAAACCGTTCCGTTAAGTGTACTAACTCTTCTGCTGGCACTATAGGCCCAGCATTTACTATCCGTAGCGTGCCATCTGCGGTCAGTTCGACATCGACCACTTGCTCTGCTGCACCATGCTTTAAGGCATTTTCAATTAAGTTACGCGTTAAAATTGCTAGCGCATCGCTATCAATAATAGAAAGCACTGCGCTCGCTTCTGGTAGTGACAGCCGCAAACGTAGGCCGACAGTACGGCGAAACTCGTCAACCACATGGTGCAAAATGTGAGTTATGTCTTGTGATTTTCCGATCAATACGCCGCTGCCCTCAGCTTTAGCTAATTGCATCAGCTTTTCCGATAATAAAGACAGTTCGCGTAATGCCTGCTCAATACGGCCAGCTCGTTGCGCTAACGGCCCAGGCCCGGCTTCATGACGTAAACGTTGCACTTGCGCTAAAGCCGCCGCTAAAGGGGTGCGTAATTCATGGGCACTGTTAGCGGTAAAGCTGCGCTCTGCAGCTAACGCTCGGTGCAGTCGCTCTAACAGATGATTCACCGCCTCGGCAATGGGCACAATTTCTGCTGGTAAGCTTGCGCCTTTCACCAACGACAAGTCTCCGGCACCCCGCGTTTCAATCGCATTACTAAAAGCTAATACGCCATTTAAGCTATGTTTTACGAACCACCAGATCCCAATTAAACTAAGTGGAATAAGTATAATTAAAGGTAATTGTAACAACATAACAGCCTGCCATTGCGCCTTGCTTCTTGCCGCTAACGGCTCAGCTACTTCGATAAAAATTGTATCGCGAATTGCGCTAGTGCCATAAAGACGATGTGTAGCTGAGCTACGCAAGCCCAGCTGTGGCGTTTTGGGAAATACCGACAAATCGACATCGTGCGACTTAAGCAAAGGAGTGCCGTTGGCACTGCGAACCAAATAGGTAATATATTCATCATGTGGCTGTAACGACACGACTTGCTGCAATCGGTCTGGCGTTTCGCGATTGAGAATTTCAACGGCCGCTAATGAAAGAATACGTTGGGCAACTTCGGCTAAAGAGCTATCCAACGTTTTATTTAACGCATAATTAACGATAAAAGAGGTTGCGGTTGCCACCACTAACCAAAGTAACACCACGCCAAGGGTTAGGCCGATACTAAGACGTCGCTGCAAGCTCATGGTCGGTTTCATGTTCGCACTATCCGATAACCCATGCCTCGAACCGTGTCGATAACATCATGCCCAAGTTTTTTGCGCAGTCGGCTAATATGAACCTCAATCGTATTACTTTCAATTTCAGTACCAAAAGCATAAAGATGATCTTCAAGCTGCGCACGCGACAACAATAGGCCTGGATGCTGCAGTAGCGCTTCGAACAGCGCCCATTCTTTTGCTGTTAGCTCAATTAGGCTATCGGCTTGTTTAACGGTATGGCTTATCAGATCGATCGCAAGACCTTTTACTTGTAACAACGGATTAGGGTTACCGCTATAACGCCGTGCAACAGCCGCAATACGTGCTGATAATTCGGCTAAATCAAAGGGCTTTACTAGATAGTCATCGGCACCCGCATTTAGGCCGGCTATGCGGTCGGATAATTGATCTCGCGCGGTAAGAATAATGACCGGCGTATTATCCTTGGCTTTACGCCGATGTTTAAGAAAGTCGAGCCCCTTGCCATCGGGAAGCATTAAATCTAGCAGTATTAAATCGTATTGCATCAACTTAATACTGGCTTGTGCATGCGCAAGATCTTGCACCCAGTCTACCGCGTAACCATCGTCGTTAATTTGGTCGCGTATGCACTCACCTAATGACAGTGAATCCTCTACTAATAAAATACGCACCCGCACGTCCTTTTGGTAGTCAATACAAGTTGAGTTTAACAGAACCTCGTTAAGCTGGCTTAAGGTTGTTGTCAGGTAACCAACTTAAACTAATAACGTATCCATTATAGGAGAGCGCTATGAACACACGACTACTGATGACAACACTGTTAACGGCCTCGTTGCTATCGAGCCCCAGCTTTGCAGATGATGACTGTAACGACCCCGTAGCCCAATGGCAGCCCAAAAAAGTACTACGTGAGAAGCTAGAAGCGGAAGGCTGGAAAGTTCAGCGTATTAAAGTGGATGACGGCTGCTATGAAGTGAAAGGTTATGACCAGAACGGTAATAAGGTTAAGGCTGAATATTTTCCCGCTTCGCTACGCTTGCGAAAACTGGAAATCAAATTCGACAAAGACGCTGTAAACACAGAAGAACTTTACGGAACCGAGCAAAAACGAAACCTAACGAATAACGGAGACCAGCCATGAAAAAACTTACTTTTAGTCTTGTCATCGCAGCATTAGTCGCACTGCCATCGCTTACCTACGCACGCGAGGTTACCTTTAGCACTGTCATGAAAAACTACCGTGGTGAAGGTGCCTATGTTGCGCTTTATCTCGTTGACGCCAATGGCAACTATCAACAAACACTCTGGGTTGCAGGCGAAAAAACAAAATACTATAAACACTTATCAGGTTGGGCAATGGGTAGTAAATTGACGGCCGCCGAATATGATGGACACACGGGAGCAAGCGTACTGAGCAGCAAAACGTTAACTGTCACTGTTGATATTGCTGATGAGATGATTGATGCAGGATACGAAGTGCGAGTGGATACCGCCGTTGAAGATCAGCGCGACAACCGTTCTGACGCTGCGGTAAAGCTAACAACTGATGGCGTGGGTAAAACCGTTGCAGGACGCGGCTATGTTCAGTCGCTTAGCTACATGTTCAAACCTTAAGCCGACGAGGAGTATACCTAGATGCTACGCCAACTCCATTCGTTGTCTGGGCTAATTGCTGGGATGTTTCTTATCATTCTTAGCATCACCGCCGTTATCTTGTCACTTAACCCCGCTCTGGAGCGAGCGGGTGCGGTGCCTCACGCCACTGGACAAATCAGTGTTGCCGAACTTGCCGGCAAGGTAGCGCAGCATTTTCAAGGTGTGGAGCAAATTGAACGCAAAGCGTCAGGCCGCATTCTGGTGTATTACACCCACGATAACCAAGTCGGGATAGATTTCGTTGATCCGCGTACAGGTCAGGCTATTGCTCCTTATCAGCAATCGGCTTCTGTTCGTTGGATAAAAAGCCTGCACCGCTCACTATTGCTTGATACTACTGGCAGAGCCATTGTCGGCATTATTGCATTGATAATGGTTATATTAACCCTTTCTGGCGTCATGTTGCTGGCTACTCGGTTGGGTGGCTACAGCAAGCTGTTACTTCCGGTACGAGGCACGCTAAGCCAGCGCTTACATCTCGAACTTAGCCGAATTGCAGTTGTGGGCTTATTTATATCTGCGCTAACCGGAACTTACCTTTGTGCGACTACTTTTGGCTTAATAACCGCAAATCAACAAAGCGACCCCGAGCTACCAGCAGTGCTAGCCGCAGGCTTACCCAGCGCTATTAATACCCTTTGGGCGCTACAAGCAACCGATATAAATAACTTACGTGAGTTGGTCTATCCCTATCCAGATGACAGCGCGGGTATGTATTCGTTGACCACTGATCAAGGCACAGGTTATGTCGACCAAGTAAGCGGGGCATGGTTATCTTATCAAGCGAATAACGTCAGCCACACAATTTATGAATTTATTTATATGCTGCATACTGGTGAGGGCCTTTGGTGGCTGGGTATACTGCTTGGCTTAACGGTGCTGACTGTGCCTATTATAGCAATAACCGGCGTTATAATATGGTGGACACGTTTAGCGGCTAAACCGAAATTAACCGTTAATAGCAGCCCAAATAGCGCAGATAGCGTTATTCTGGTTGGCAGTGAAAGCAATTCTACCTGGGGCTTTGCCAAAGCACTACATGACAGCTTAGTTAAAACTGGGCATTGCGTGCATACCGCGCCAATGAACCAACTAGCCAAGCAATACCCTAGTGCTAAACGCCTATTCATGCTCACGTCAACCTACGGTGATGGCGATGCGCCAGCTTCCGCTAATCAGTTTTTAAGTCGTCTTACAAAAGTAAGTCAACAACCTACGTTTGCTTATGCGGTGCTAGGTTTTGGTGATCGACAGTACCCTCACTTTTGTGGTTTTGCCAAAAACGTCGAAGATGCATGCATTGCAAAAGGCTGGAAACAACTATTGCCACTAGAAACTATCGATCGTCAATCACCACAAGAATTTGCGCGCTGGGGTGCGATGCTAAGCAAAGCTATAGCAGTTGAACTTACATTGGTTTATACACCAGTACGGCCAAAAACCACTCAGCTAGAACTTGTAGAGCGCATAAATTATGGGACAGAGGTGCAGTCACCAACCGCGGTTTTACGCTTTAAAACACCTGAAAATGCTAGAAAGCTCAATATTGCTAGCCGCTTGTTACACCGTAATAGCCTGCCACATTTTGAAGCCGGTGATCTAGTCGGTATTTTTCCACCGAACAGTGACGTGCCACGTTTTTACTCATTAGCATCCGCCTCTAAAGATGGCATTCTAGAAATTTGTGTACGCTTACAGCACAACGGTTTGTGTTCAAACTTCCTACATAAACTACCGATCGGCAATGCTATTGAGGCATTTATTCAGGCCAACCCCAGCTTTCGGCCGTCATCTGGTAAAAAACCAGTCGTACTAATTGGTGCGGGCTCCGGAATTGGGCCTCTGGTCGGCTTTATTCGCAATAACAAAGGGCATCACCCTATGCACCTATATTGGGGCGGCCGTTGTCCACAATCTGATTTTCTTTACGAGACCGAACTGAATACTTATCTTAAAGATAAGCGACTGACAGAGCTAAACGCGGTGTTCTCGCACGACGAGAAGCATTCTTATGTACAAGATAAAATTAGCTTAGACGCCGACGAACTGCGTAAGTTGATTGAAAATGGCGCTCAAATTTTAGTTTGCGGCGGTCGAAACATGGCAAGCAGCGTAATGACTGCGCTAAACGATATTATTGCACCGTTGGGCATGGACGTAGCAACACTAAAAGCACAGGGTCGCTATCGAGAGGATGTTTACTAAGACTCTGGTTATAAATCTTTTCTGGCGCAGCACCTATAGCAAACACGCTGGTTTTAACTGTTGCAACCTTAAGCTATAACAACAAGCCGGCAATTAAACGCCAGCTTGTTGTTTTACTCGATACTTAGGTTTTTACTGGAATACGCTCTAATACCGCTAATAACAACTCCCAGTATTGGCCAACAGTTTTAATGTTTACCATTTCATCAGGCCCATGCGGGTAGCGAATCGTGGGGCCAATTGAAACCATGTCCATCTCTGGGTAAGGTTTTTTAAATAAACCACATTCTAAACCGGCATGAATTACCATTATTACCGGCTCTTTGTGATAAATATCCTGGTAAGTTTGGTTAACAATAGCCATAACTGGCGACTCTGGGTTTGGCTTCCAGCCTGGGTAGGCACCGCTAAATTTCACCTTAACACCCGCTAACTGCGCTAGTGAGCTAAGCATGTTTTCAATTTGCGTGCGGCCAGAGTCGATTAACGAACGAATTAAACACAGTATTTGAATACTGTTTTCTTTAGTGGTTACTACACCAACATTAAGTGAAGTTTCAGTTACACCTGCCACTTCGTCGCTCATGCGCATTACGCCGTTAGGACAAACATTTAAGATATTGATTAACTGTTGTGCCGCCGCTGATGTTAAAACCTGTGTTGGCGCATTAACCTTAGTAAGGCTCAATTTAATGGCCGGCTCTACCACACTAAGTTCTTGCTTAAGAATGGCTTCAAACTCCACCACTTTTTGCTGTAATTCTGTCAGTTGTGTTTCTGGTAGCGTTAAGGTTACCTCCGCTTCGCGCGGAATAGCGTTACGCAACGAGCCACCATTAAATGCAGCAATGTTAAGCTGTAACACCTTGGCGTAATTGGCTAAAAAGCGTGCTAATAATTTATTAGCATTACCGCGGCCCAAATGAATATTGACGCCTGAATGGCCGCCTTTTAAACCGCTTAAACTTAAGGTAAAGGCTTGCGACCCAGCGATAACTGGCTGCCACTGCACTGGCACGCTAAACTCAGCGTCAACACCGCCGGCGCAACCCATGTAAATTTCGCCCTCTTGCTCAGAGTCGGTGTTAATTAAAATTTCAGCTTGCAACATGCCTGGCTCAACACCAAAGGCGCCGGTCATACCGGCTTCTTCGTCTACCGTTAATAGCACTTCTAGTGGGCCATGCTTAATATCATTGCTGCCTAAAATAGCCAGTGCCGATGACATACCTATGCCATTATCAGCACCTAAGGTAGTGCCACGCGCTTTAACCCATTCGCCGTCAACATAGGCATCGATGGGATCTGTGGTGAAGTTATGCACCTTGTCAGCATTTTTTTGCGGCACCATATCTAGATGCGCTTGAATAACCACTGTTTTGCAGTTTTCCATACCCGCAGTAGCCGGCTTTTTAATAATTAAATTGCCTACTCTGTCTTCAACAACGCTTAAGCCTAAGCTGCGCGCCCAAGCTTGAATATGCTGACTTAGGGCTTGCTCGTGTTTAGATGGGTGCGGAATGGCACAAATTTGTGCGAACCATTGCCATAATGGTTGCGGATATAACGATGCTAATGCTGACACTGCAGGCTCCTGTAACGTATAACGAAATAGCGATAAGGAGGCTATTTTACCACAGCACTATGCTGGGTTCACAACATTACGATTTTTAAGCTTGGCGTATCAGGTCGCCTCTGTAATGTCTTTGTTACTTGTTGCCTGCAGCTTTCCTTGCGCCAGTAGTTCCGTAATATTAACGTTTTCGTCCAATAATTCTGCAGGCGCTGGTGAGCTAATATCAAGCAGTAGATAACCATTTCGACCATGTTGTTTTACCCAGTACAGCGCTTGATCAGCTAAGCGCAGGCTATGTTGCCAATCCCAATCGCTCAGTTGTGCAACCGCACCAATTGAACAGGTTAACGATTGTTTTAGCCCCATATCTTGCTGCCAGGGATATTGTGCAACGGCCTGGTGAATACGCTGCAATACCAGTAATGCATCTTGACTATGCTCTAATACCAACAAAAACTCTTCGCCGCCCCAACGAATAAGATGATCTGTATCGCGGCTATTTTGTCGCAATAACTCTGCGACAATAATTAAAATCTCATCACCCGTATGGTGGCCAAAGGTATCGTTAATGCGTTTAAAAAAATCTAAATCAAGTAGCGCCCAAACAAGCGGCTCATTGCTTCGATCGGATCTGGATAAAATTTGTTTAATATTAGTATCTAAATAATGACGATTATTCAGACCAGTTAATGCATCTTGCATACTCATGCATTCTAATTTTTTATTCACCTGATATAACTCAGCTGTGCGTTGCGTAACGATAATTTCCAACTGTTGTTTCGCCTTAGCTAAAGCCATAAGTCGCCAGCGATACAATGCCCAAAATATTAACAATAAAAGAATTAATGTCAGTGCCCGCGCAGTTGCGGTTTCGTACCAGTGCGGTGCTAGGTAAACATTCATACCTACTGGTTCGCTCCAGCGATAATCAGAGGCAAGACGCACCTGAATAATAAAACGATATTGGCCAGGCGGTAGGTTAGTATAAAAGGCTTCACGACGGCGGCCGGCATCAACCCAGCTAATATCGTAACCTTCTAATTTATAACGAAACAACACCGATGCCGCATGCATAAAAAATGGTGCGGTAAAACGAAAATGCCAATCACGTTTGTTTGGTGATAAATTAACGCTACTAGCGCTATAGTTTTCACCGCTTACCGTAAGGCTATCTAGTACGGGTTGAGGTATCGGCCCATATTGAATCAGCTGTTGCAACGGCAGTGCTAATACACCATCTAATGTTGGATACCATAACCGGCCTTGATGCACTGCACCTTTGCTGCTACCCGCACCATTACAGCAACGATGAGAATCTGAGGCGGCTTCAGGCCGACGGTCATCAACCAACATATACACTTGCTCAACCCGGCCTTGGCGTAGTTCAGGGTAATTAATCCGATAAAACCCCTGAAAGCTACTAATCAGTAACTGATTTTCTATTTGCTCAACATGCAAGACACCGCTGCTGGGTAAGCCTTTTTGTTGCGTAAACCACTGCCAATGCTTAGGTTTGCCTAAAACAAAGCCTTGATCAAAGCTGCCAATAAAAATGTTCCCGTCGGCAAGCTCTTTTATGGCACTAATAAAACGATCGGATAATGGCATGCCCTCGAGCTTGGCAAAGCTATCGCCATCACGTAAAAACAGGCCGTTTTCTGTGCCTACCCATAAGCGCTGCTGGCTATCCACCATCACAATACGTATTTGTGCACTGCGCAAGACTTCAGGCACCTGCTGTTGATGCAGCTCGTCGTTATCAACGTAAAATAAGCCGCCGTTCGTTCCCACCCAAATACGGTCATTTTCTTGCGTTATCGAGGTAACTAGTACGTGCGATATTTCATTGTAATTACGCCGCCATTCTAAGGTTTTGCCATCAAGCCGACTTAAACCTGCTCTGGTCCCTACCCATAACCGCTGCTGGCCGTCAATTAACATACTGTAAACAAAGAGGTTGGGTAAATATTGGTTGGCACTTAGCGGCTGAAACTGACCATGCTGCAACAATGATATGCCACTATTGGTGCCTGCAAGTATATGGTGTTGCCAAGGTTGCACCGCCCAAACATAGGGATCGTTAATACCTTGCTCTTTACTAAAGCGCTGTGTTGGCGGGCGGCGCAGCCGCTTTAAACCGTGCGAATGACTGCCTAACCATAAGTTGCCAAATTTATCTTGCAGCATAGATTCAACCCAAGAAAACTCGCCGGGTTTACCTAAAACACCATCTTCTACTGTTAACTGCCCTTGCTTTAGCTGATATAACTTATCATAACTGGCCACCCACACCCGCTGCTGAGGGTCTAAATACAACAGTTCAATTCGGGTATTACCCACAGAGCCTGGCAACGGCAGCGGCTGCCATTGCTCATACTGATAACGAAACAAACCTTGGTTAGTACCTAAATACAGATCCTTACCTTGCTTTACTATCTGGGTAACCTGTAATTCGGCTGTCTGCTCTGGCGCGCCAAACCATTGATACTTATCGTTTTCTAAGAGCGCATAACCATTTAACCCACCAAGCCACAAAGCATCTTGTTGCTGATGCAATTGAAATACGGGGCCATGATGTGCCATAACCTGCTCTAGCGTCTGTTGTTGCTCTTGCCATTGATATAAATGCGCAGCACCAATAAATATACGGCCATCAGCTAGCTCAGCAATGCTTGTTACCCCACCTTTTAGTGGTTGGCGGTCTAAACGAGTAAATGTTTTATTTTCGAAACGCATTAAACCATTAACAGTGCCGATCCATAAACGCTGCTGCTTATCAATATGCAAAGCGGTGATTAAATTAGATGAGAAATCAGCAGTATTCGCGGTGTTAAATACCTGAAAATTTAAGCCATCAAAACGGGCTAAGCCGTTTTGCGTGCCCACCCAGAGAAAACCCTGCTCGTCTTGCGCTAATGCTGTAACTGATATTTGCGGCAAGCCCGACTCTACCGACCAAATACGGTATAAATAGTCATTTTGGCTTAACACCATTGCCGACACATTTAGCCAACTGTTACTGCTAAGTAACACTAATACTAGATATAAATAGCGCCGCACTACGCAAAGGCCTTCTTACTGAACGTAAACACAATGTAACATTACTATAGCCTGATTAATGCCAGTTAACGAACTTAGACGAATGGTATTTTTTGCTGTCTGAGCGGTCAGGTTGCAGCAATGGTCTTACCAGTGTAAGCTTTGAGCCAACATTTAATTAGGAGCCAGACAAATGGCAATCTCTTTGCGTAAAGCCAACTGGGGCTTAAAACTATTTGCTTGGCGTTATATTCCACTCATTGGTTTTTGCTCACCGCGTATTGTGCATATGGACAGTAAAACTTTAGAGGTGACCATGCCGCACGGTTGGCGCACTAAAAACCATTTAGGTAGTATTTATTTTGGCGCTTTGGCGATAGGTGCCGATTTAGCTGGTGCTTTTTTAGTGTTTAGCAAAGCTAAAACCCGCGGTGTAAATGCCAATTTTGCTTTTAAAGATGTACAAGGCCATTTTTTAAAGCGGCCAGAAGCACTAGTGCATTTTACTAGCCATGATGGTGATATTATTGATGCCATGATTGACGAGTCGTTAGTCAGCGGTGAACGCATTAATAAACCGGTATCAGTCGTAGTAACTTGCCCAACGCTACATGGTGATGAACCCATGGCAACCTTTACGCTAACCTTATCGATAAAAGCCAAAGCTAAACATAAAGGCTAGTTTGCGCCAAATCGCAACAACGATTAGACTTTCGCTCTGTTTTAATTTCAAGCTTGGATCCTATGCAACAACTTGCCGGCAACCTGTTTATTATTTCGGCGCCCAGTGGCGCTGGTAAATCTAGTTTAATTCAAGCTTTGCTTAAGCGTCATAGCGATATGCACGTTAGTGTGTCACACACCACTCGCGCACCTCGCCCTGGCGAGCAAGACGGCGTGCATTACCATTTCATTAGTGTTGAGCAATTTAAAGCACTAATTGCACAAAACGAATTTTTAGAGTGGGCTGAAGTATTTGGCAACTACTATGGCACATCAAAAAGCACCATTCGCGATAGTTTAGCCAAGGGTATCGATGTGTTTTTAGATATCGACTGGCAAGGTGCGCAGCAAATTCGCCAGCAAGCGTCTACCACCAAAGGCATTTTTATTTTGCCGCCAAGCCTAGATGAATTAGAACAGCGTTTAAACCAGCGCGGCCAAGATTCTAACGAGGTTATTGCTAAACGTATGGCACAAGCTCACAGCGAAATGAGCCATGCCAATGAATACGAATACTTAATTATTAACGATAACTTTGACACGGCTTTAACCGAGTTTGAGTGCATCGTTTTAGCGCAACGCAACGGCTATCATAGCCAAGTTTGTAAGCATACTAGCCTAATAAAGCAACTATTGGCGAAATCAGCAAATTAGCGTACACTATGCGGTCTTGTGAAAGCCCGAACACTGGAGTGGTAAATGGCACGCGTAACTGTTCAAGATGCAGTAGATAAAATTGGTAACCGTTTTGACTTAATTCTGGTGGCTGCACGCCGTGCCCGTCAGTTGGCTGTTGAAGGTAAAGAAGCACTGGTCGACATTGAAAACGACAAACCTACCGTAGTGGCGCTGCGTGAAATTGAAAAAGGCCTGATCACCAGTACCGTATTGGATGAGCAAGAACGCCGTGATCAAATTCAGCAAGAAGCGTCAGAAATGGCCGCTGTGGCAGCCATTATTGGTTCAGACCACTAAAAACCTCTCCATATGCATGCCAGCGGCACATTAGCCGTTGGCAACTGTAAAAAATAGACGTATATTCATAATAAATCCCGCGCTTAATGGCGTATTTTGTTTGCTGTCGCAGTTTGGGAGCACAGGTGTATTTATTTGAAGGTCTAAAAAACCAAATTAGTGCTTATTTGCCACCCGAGCAGGTTGCCTTAGTGCAACAAGCTTATATTGTGGCAAGAGACGCGCACGCGCCACAAACCCGTTCTAGTGGTGAGCCCTACATAACCCACCCTGTTGCTGTAAGTAGCATTTTAGCCGATATGTGCATGGACCATGAAACTTTAATGGCTGCGCTATTGCATGATGTTATTGAGGATACGCCGGTTAATAAAGAAGAGTTAACCCGGTTATTTGGCAAAACCGTGGCCGAGTTAGTGCAAGGCGTTAGTAAGCTAGATAAAGTAAAATTTAAAGATTATCATGAGTTTGAAGTAACCAACCTGCAAAAAATGTTTATGGCCATGACGCAGGATATTCGAGTTATTTTAATTAAATTAGCCGACCGCACACATAATATGCGCACGCTAGGTGCGTTACGTCCAGAAAAACGCCGCCGCATTGCTAAAGAAACCTTAGAGTTATATGCGCCGATAGCGAATCGTTTAGGTATTCATAATATTAAAAATGAGCTTGAAGACTGGGGTTTTCAAGCGCTTTATCCAATGCGTTACCGCGCTTTATCAACTGCCGTAAAACAAGCACGTGGCAATCGACGCGAATTACTCGAAAAAATACAGCTTGAAATTACCACTCGGCTAGCACAAGCAGGCATCAAAGCTGATGTACTAGGCCGAGAAAAGCATCTTTACAGCATTTATCGTAAGATGAAAAACAAAGAGCTGATGTTCAATGATGTTATGGATATCTATGCATTTCGTGTAGTAGTAGATAGCATAGACAACTGTTACCGCACGCTTGGCGTGGTACACAATTTATATAAACCGATTGAAATTCGCTTTAAAGACTACATCGCTATTCCAAAACAAAACGGCTACCAGTCTCTGCATACCTCATTAATTGGCCCCCACGGCATACCGGTAGAAATTCAGATGCGCACCCTTGAAATGGACGAAATGGCCGACAAAGGTATTGCCGCTCACTGGATGTATAAAGCCGACGATGAGCATCAAGATACCACGGCGCAAATTCGCGCTCGGCACTGGATGCAAAGCCTGTTAGAACTGCAACAAAACGCCGGTAACAGTGCTGAATTTGTTGAAAACGTAAAATCTGAGCTGTACCCAGAAGAGTTATACGTGTTTTCGCCCAAGGGTAAGATTGTTGAGCTACCCATCAGCGCAACTGCCGTCGATTTTGCCTACGCCGTGCATACCGACATTGGTAATCGCTGTGTTGGTGCTAAAGTTGACCGCAAACCTTACCCACTAAGTAAACCTTTGGAAACCGGGCAAACTGTCGAAATTATTACCAGCCCTGGCGGTAAACCCAATGCTAACTGGCTAAATTATGTTGTTACCAGCCGAGCCATATTAGGCATTCGTAACTATCTGAAAAAACAGCAGCAAAATGAATCTACTGGTTTAGGCCGACGCTTATTAAGCTCCGCCTTGGGCGACGTAAAACTAGAAGATATCGCACCAGAGCGGATTGAACAGGTATTACAAAATACCAAACAAAAATCATTAGACGAATTGTGCAGTGAAATTGGTTTAGGTAATCAATTACCTATCGCTGTTGCAAGGCGCTTGCTGGGCGAATTTGAGTCTGGCGAAGGCAATAAAAATAATGCGGGGCCAATGCCGAAAAGTAAGGCTTTTATTATTGGCTCTGAAGGTATGTTACTTACATTTGCTCGTTGCTGCCGCCCAATACCAGGTGATGAGATTGTTGCTAATGCCGCGCCAGGTAAAGGGTTAAACGTACACCGTGCAGAATGTCGCAATATCAAAGGCTGGGATAAAGAACCTGGCAAGTATTTTCCTGTACGTTGGGATAAAACTGGCGATAGACAATTTTTATGCGATATACGCGTGTTTATTACCAATAAACAAGGTTTACTCGCCAAACTAACCACGCTTATTGCATTACAAGACTCAAACATTCAAGATCTCGCCACCGATGACAGAGACAACGGTGAATACGTAATAAAAATCACCTTGTCGGTTCGCGACCGAATACATTTGGCTAACGTAATGCGAAAAATTCGCGTTATGCCAGATGTACAAAAAGTTTACAGAAGGAAATAACTAAGATGTCTAAAGTAATTATACGTACCAGCGATGCTCCGGCCGCCATTGGCACATACAGCCAGGCTGTTAAAATTGGTACTACCGTGTATTTGTCAGGCCAAATTCCTTTAGTGCCTGCCACAATGCAAATGGTGTCTGACGATTTTTCTCAGCAAACCCACCAAGTATTCAAAAACTTATCGGCCGTATGTGAAGCCGCTGGTGGCAGCTTAAACGATATGGTTAAGCTAAATATTTTTCTTATTGATTTAGGTCAGTTTGCTGTAGTTAATGAAATTATGAGCCAGTATTTTGCTGAGCCTTATCCAGCCCGCGCTGCAGTACAAGTATCCGCTTTACCTCGCGCCAGCCAAATAGAAATTGATGGTGTAATGGAAGTACCGTCAACACACTAATTTATCATGCCTTTGCTAAAGCAATTCTTCATCAGCCTGCTGTTGCTAACCAGTTTGTTAACTGGCGCGTCAGCTTGGGCTGAAGAATTGCTACCACGAGAAGATACCGCACAGCCGCAACTAATATGGTGCTTAGATCACTTTTCGCGTTTTCATAATTATGAAGACACTGCAGAACCATACGGGCTTTCCGTTGATTTAATGCGCGAACTAGCAAGCCGTGCTGGCTTTAAACTCACGTTTACACCACGCACTGCCAGTGCCCGCTGTTTGCGTTTAATGGCAGAGGGTAAGGTAGATTTAATGTCTAACCTAAGATACAGCCCTGAACGTAACCGCATCATACATATGTTGCCTTACCGACAAACGGTGCCTGAAAGCTTGTTTTTGCGTCACAACGATAAACGCATTATTGAATCCACTGAGCAACTGCGCCACATGAGCCTAGTGCGTATTCGTAGCTACTTATATAGCCCCGATACCATGGCCTATTTACAACAACATCCAAGACACGTTACCGACGTAGACTCTATTGAAGCAGCGTTAGAACTATTATTACGCGGTCGGGTTGATGCCATAATTTCACCCACAATTAGCACCACCGACGCCATTAATAACATTTCCGGTTACACTTACCGCTTTCAAAAAGCACCGTTAGATTTCAGCCGTGGCAATAGTGGTTATATTCATATTGGCTTGTCGAGAAATAGCCAGCATGTTGCTATGTTAGATGAATTACGCCAGCATCTAAACGCGATGATTAAAGACGGCACAGTAACTCGGTTATACGACACCAAACTCATACAACCTTTACTAACCTCAACGGAAAGCCCAGCTCCCTAATGAGCGCGCATAACTCGTTAGCTAATCAGTCTATTTCCAGCATTAAAGGTGTCGGCGCCAAGGCGGCAGAACGGCTTGAAAAGCTTGGGATCTTTAGTATTCAAGATATTCTGTTTCACCTACCATTGCGTTACGAAGATCGCACCCGTATATACGCTATTGCCGATTTAATGCCACTGATGCACGGCACGGTGTTGGGAGAAGTAGTAAGTAGCGAAATACAATTTGGTAAACGTCGTAGTTGGCTAGTAAAAATTAAAGACGGCAGTGGTTATCTCACATTACGTTTTTTTCATTTTAGCGCCGCGCAAAAAAACGCCGTTACGCCGGGCGTGCTACTACGCTGTTTTGGTGAAGCCAAACGGGGTATGCGTGGCTTAGAAATGTTACATCCAGAATATCGGCTGCACAATGATGAACTTATCGCTGAAGTTAGCGAAACTCTGACGCCTATTTACCCCACTACCGAAGGTTTACGCCAAGCCACATGGCGCAATTTAACCGACGCAGCACTACAGCGTTTACACCAAAGCCCACCCGATGAATATTTACCAGCGCAGCTATTGCAACAACCTTGGTCACTAAGTGAAGCGCTTAATTATATTCACCGACCGCCGCCAGATGCCAGCTTACAGCTGCTAGAACTGGGCAAGCACCCAGCGCAGCAACGTTTAATTATTGAAGAACTGGTTGCCCAGCAATTGAGTATGTATAAATTACGCAGCCAAAGCCAGCAACAACGCGGTATCGCACTACCGACTGATAGTGCGTTAGAGCAGCAATTTTTAGCGGCACTGCCTTTTGCTCCTACTCATGCCCAGCGCAGAGTAACAGCGGAAATACGCCACGATTTAAGCCAAAACTTACCTATGCTGCGCTTGGTGCAAGGCGATGTTGGCTCAGGTAAAACCTTAGTGGCCGCGCTTGCCGCATTAACTGCCATTGGTAATGGTTATCAGGTGGCACTAATGGCACCAACTGAATTATTAGCAGAACAACATGCGGCAAACTTTACGCGCTGGTTTGTGCCACTAAATATAAGTGTTGCTTGGTTAGGCGGTAAAACTAAGGGTAAAGCGCGGCAAACCACACTAACGGCTATTGCCGATGGTAGCGCGCAAATGGTAGTTGGCACTCATGCTTTGTTTCAGCAACAGGTTGAATTTAAAGCATTAACATTGATTATTATTGATGAGCAACACCGCTTTGGCGTGCATCAACGTTTAGCATTGCGCGAAAAAGGCGGCATACCCGGTGTGTATCCGCATCAGCTCGTTATGACCGCAACGCCTATTCCTCGCACACTCGCCATGACCGCCTACGCCGATTTAGATACGTCAATTATTGATGAATTACCCCCTGGTAGAACACCAGTAACCACGGTGGCGATACCAGACACCCGCCGTGACGATATTATTGCGCGTGTACGCCAAGCTGTTATTAGTGAGCAGCGTCAAGCCTATTGGGTATGTACGCTCATAGAAGAGTCGGAAACGCTGCAATGTCAGGCCGCTGAAGATACGCTAGAAAATTTGCAGTTAGCCTTGCCCGAGTTAAAAATTGGTTTAGTACATGGCAGGCTAAAATCAGCTGAAAAACAAAATATTATGCAGCAGTTTAGTAATGCAGAATTAGATCTATTAGTTGCAACCACAGTAATAGAAGTGGGTGTCGACGTACCCAACGCTAGTTTAATGATTATTGAAAACCCCGAACGCTTAGGGTTGGCGCAATTACATCAACTACGCGGTCGCGTAGGTCGGGGTAGCACAGCTTCGCATTGTGTGTTGCTATATCACGCGCCATTATCAAAAACGGCGCAAGCTAGGTTAGCAGTATTACGCGATTCCAATGATGGTTTTGTTATCGCGCAACGTGATTTAGAAATACGTGGCCCGGGCGAGTTACTTGGCACCCGACAGACTGGCGTTTTGCAGTTTAAAATTGCCGATCTAAGTCGTGATGCTGAACTACTGCCTACGGCGCAACAAATTGCCACGCAATTATGGCAACAAGACCAGGCTGCCAGCTTACAGCTAATTAAACGTTGGTTAGCGAACAAAGAGATATACAGCAACGCCTAATAATTACTTGAGCTATACCCGAGTATAGCTTTGCCTATTCATTGTCTGTTCGGAGCTTATTATGTCAGTGCTTACCCCTTTTCAATTGCGCCAGCAAATACGTGCCGGCAGCTTTAATCGTAATACCTCGGGCCAAGCGCCGGGCTTCGTGCAAGCCAATTTGGCCATAATGCCGAAACAATATGCGGCTGACTTTTTACAGTTTTGTCATTTTAACCCTAAGCCTTGCCCGCTGTTAGCCATGTCGGCCACACCCGGTGCGGTTGATATGCCACAATTAGCCGCCGATCTGGATATTCGCACCGACGTCCCTAAATATAAGGTGTTTAAACAAGGCAAACTGGTTGCCGAGGTTAACGATATTAAAGCGTATTGGCAGGATGATTTTGTTAGCTTTTTAATTGGCTGTTCGTTTTCATTTGAAGAAGCATTAATTGCCGATGGCTTAGAAATTCGTAATATTACCGAGCAAGTTAACGTGCCAATGTATCGCACAACTATTGCTTGTGAACCTGCCGGCGTATTTTCTGGCGGTATGGTGGTAAGTATGCGGCCGATGCGACCAGCCGACGCCATTCGTGCTATTCAAATCTGCTCACGCTTTCCGCAAGTGCACGGTGCACCGGTGCATTTTGGCGATCCTGCTGCTATTGGTATTAGCGATATTAATAAACCCGACTTTGGCGATGCAGTAACAATAAAAACCGGTGAAGTGCCGGTATTCTGGGCCTGTGGCGTAACACCACAAGTGGCGATAGCTAATGCAAAATTAGACATCTGCATTAGCCACAGCCCTGGGTATATGTTAGTTACCGACTTACCTAATAGTAAACTGTCGGTATTCTAATACGCTTAATTCTCTAAGGCTTGTTGTAAATCAGCAATTAAATCTGCTGGGTCTTCCACGCCAATGCTAAAGCGAATTAAATCGTCACTAACGCCAGCAGCAAGGCGGCTAGCTTGGTCCATCGCCGCATGGGTAGTGCTCGCAGGATGACAAGCCAAACTTTCTAAATCACCTAGACTTACCGCTTGGGTAAATAACTGCAATTTGTCTAAAAACTGCGCCGCGCGGCTAAACCCGCCGGCCAGCTCAATGCTAATCATGCCACCAAAAGCGCCAACCGTTTCAGCAAGTATTTTATGACCAACATCACTGGTTAAACCGGGAAACATTACCTTATTAACCTTAGGGTGCTGTGCTAAGTACGTGGCCACTTCGGTAGCTCCAGCTAAGTGCGCATCCATACGCAGTGCTAAAGTACGCATGCCGCGCTGCAACAAATACGCCTCTTGAGGGCCAATAGGTGCACCAATATGCTTTAACGCAATAGTACGAATAGGTTGCATTAGCTCGCGCCGCCCCGCCACTACGCCGGCAATAATATCGCCATGGCCACTTAAGTACTTAGTACCACTGTGCATTACAATATCAATGCCATGTTCAAGCGGTTTAAACAAATACGGCGTTAAAAACGTATTATCACATACCGTAATAGCACCCACTTTTGCCGCAGCGATTTTAATTTTACGATAATCACTAACGCGTAAATTAGGATTAGTTATGGGTTCAAATAACACCAATTTAGTCGCGAGGCTGATATTTGCCACTAATTCGTCATCACTTTGATAGCGCGTTACCTTAATACCTGCACGAGTTAGCGTATTAACTAAAAATGCCGCTGTGCCGCCGTACACCGGATCAATAAAGGCAACTTCATCGCCTTGGCTCACTAAAGCGTAAAATATGCTACTTACCGCGGCCATGCCACTGGCGACAACCAGTGCTTCATCAGCACCTTCTAATCTCGCTAATTGTTGCTCTAAGGCCTGCACCGTTGGATTACCCATTCGGCTATAAATAAAGCCCGGTTGCTCACCGGCAAAGCGGGCTTTTCCTTCTGCGGCAGTGCCATAAGTAAAGGTGCTGCTTTGATAAATAGGTGTGGTTAGGGCGCCAGTTTGCGCGTCTGCACCGCCATTACTATGTAATAGCTGGGTTTTAAATTTCATTGGTTGGCTCCTTTATACTACCTGGGTTAACGCTGCATAATGCTTCTGTGCCACATCAGGGTGTGAGCGTAAGCGTCCTTTTAACACATTTTCACCTACTTGATAAAATAACGGATTGTTTGGATCACTAGCAGGGCCCTTTGCTTGTGCCGCAAGCTCGGCCGGTAAATTTAATAATGGTACTGTGGCATCAAGCTGTGCCGCCATAAAAAACGCACAAGAAAAACGCTCAATGCCTTTGGGCGGGCTAACAACACGATGTAGTGTCGCCTTTAAATAACCGTTAGATGCCAACTCTAATAGTTCACCTATATTTACAACAAAAGCACCCGCTAACGGCGCCGCATCAACCCAACCATTATCGGTTAATACCTCCAGCCCTGAATGCTGATCTTGCAAGACCAAGGTTAAGTAGCCTGGGTCTTTATGCGCCCCAACACCTTGCTGCGCCACCGCACTAGTCCCCGGGTAACGGATCAGCTTCATATGCGTATAAGCGCCATCTTGAAGTGTGTTAGCAAACGCTGTTGCTGGTTGCTGTAACACTTCTGCAAAAGCACTGAGTAAAGTTACGCTAAGCTCAGAAAGCTGTTGCTGCCACTGCAATAAAGCCGTTTGCATTAAAGGTAGCGCGGCGGGCCATTGGTTTGGCCCAATTAAGCGCTGCCATGCTGGCATAGCTGAGTTTAGTGCAAGCGCGGTTTGTTCACGCATAATATCAAACTGTTCTCGTTGATCAACTCGCCCCTGCGTTAGCTCGCCGCCCACCTGAGTGTAACCACGAAAGTGCGCAGAATTAACCATGCTCACGGCCTGCTTTTCAGGCTCTGGCAAGGCAAAAAACTGGCGCGCCAATTGCAAAATTTGCTGTTGTTGCCCAGTAGAAATACCATGGCCAATCAAATAGAAAAAGCCAATATCACGCGCAGCCACTGCCAGCTGCTGTAAAAAATGTTGCCGTGACACCGCATTGCCATGCAATAGGCTGATGTCCAACACCGGAAGCTGTAACGAAGTCATTATTCACCTAACCATAAAACATATTTGCGGCTATTTTAGGCTGTTACACATATTAAAAAACGACCAAATAACCATTTGATATACCAAACGGAAATAACAAGCCATCTTAATATCTAGACATCTTTAATTTGAGTGTTATTGTTAGCTTGCTAAGCCTTGCGATAAAATACAATGACGGTGCGCCACATCTGACTAGACTTCATTTCTAGGCTATCGCACACTGTTAACACTCAGCGGTACGGTTTGGGATAAACCATGAAACTCAATTGTGATTTGGGCGAAAGCTTTGGTAGCTGGCAAATGGGGCTGGATGTTGCGGTAATGCCGCATATTGATATGGCCAATATCGCCTGCGGTTTTCATGCCGGTGATGCCGATGTAATGGCGCATACGCTTAATTTAGCGAAACAATATGGCGTTACTATTGGTGCCCATCCATCTTACCCCGATTTACAAGGCTTTGGCCGGCGCAGCATGGCGTTGTCGCACCATGAAATTGTTAACTGTATGCGCTACCAAATTGCCGCCTTAGACGGTATGGCACGCAGCAACAGTTTAAACTTAAGTTACATTAAACCCCATGGTGCGTTATATAACGACATGATGAGCAAAGCAGCAGTGTTCTCTGCGGTGCTTGACGCCGTTACTGGCTACTACCAGCCACTTAAACTGATGATATTAGCCACTACGCAGCAACAACATTACCGCGAACTGGCCGCAGCAAAAGGCGTAACTTTATTGTTTGAAGCCTTTGCCGATCGCCGCTATACCGATGCCGGCACACTAGCCCCCCGCAGCCAAGCCGGTGCGGTATTACACGAAGAAGAGATGCTGGCACAGGTTCGCCAATTGATACAACACGGCACAGTAACCACAGAGTCTGGCAACACACTTGCGCTTAGCGCTGATACCTTATGCGTGCATGGCGATAATAAGATCGCTGTCGCACAGATAGAAAAAATTCGGACGCTATTAGCATGAATCAACTGCAATACAGCCTAACGCCAGCCGGTGAAAATGCGTTAATGCTGTATTTTGCGCAGCGTATCGACCCGGTTATTTCGGCCACGGTGCAGCACGCCTGTGCACTAATACGCGCGGAGCTTGGCGAATCATTAGTCGACTTACTACCATCTTATGCGTCTGTACTTATTGTATTTAACCCGTTTAAAACTGATTTAAACCAAGTAAAAATTCAGCTAAAGCAATGCTTAACACAGCTGTCTACTCAGCAACAGCAAACCGGCAAACTGGTTGAACTACCGGTTTATTACAGCACGGAAAGCGGGCCCGACTTAGCGCTGATTGCCCGCAGTAAAAATATTAGTATTGATGAAATAATACGGCGCCATCAGGCGATTAGTTATCGCGTATATGCCATAGGTTTTGCCCCAGGTTTTGCGTATTTAGGCGAAGTAGACCCACTATTACAAATGCCACGCCTAGCCACGCCCCGCGCAAAGGTACCTCGCGGTGCAGTTGCTATTGCCGATCGGCAAACGGCGGTATACCCATCGGTATCACCCGGCGGTTGGAATCTAATTGGCCTTTGCCCAACAAAAATGTTTAATCCAGACACCACGCCCGTGATGCCGGTTGCGGTAGGTGACGAGGTGCGCTTTGTTGCTATTGATAAACATGAATTTCTGCGTCTTGGCGGTGAACTATGAGCGGTTTTCGTGTTATTAACCCGGGCATACTTAGCTTACTGCAAGATCAGGGACGTTTTGGCCAAGGCGCGCTAGGCCTTACCACCGGCGGGGCCATGGATACAACCTCTGCATTTTGGGCTAACCGACTATTGGGCAACCACGCCAACGCCACCTTAATTGAATGCAGTGTTGGTGGTTTACAACTACAAGCTAACTGCAATAGTTATATTGCCGTTACTGGTGCCGAGCTAGCACTGAGTATTAATGATAGCCCGCTACAATTATGGACTGTACACCAAGTTAAGTCAGGCGACATTATCAAGTTGGGCATGGTTACTAAAGGTTTAAGAGTCTATGTCGCCGTAGCCGGTGGTTTTAATATTAAGCTGCAGTTTAATAGTAGCTCTACTGTATTACGCGAAAGCATTGGCGGTTTAAATGGTAATAAGTTACAAGCCAACGATATATTGCCAGCAGCAATGGTAAGCAACTTGCCACGCTTAAGTTTACCGCAAGCGCTGCGCCCGCAAATTAATAGTGTGCTTACGCTACGACTAATTGAAGGCTATCAGGTAAGTAGTTTTACCAGTGCTGAACGCCAACGCTTTTATTCACATAGCTATACGGTAACGCCACAAGCTGATCGCATGGGCTACAAGCTATCCGGTGCCGCTATTGCTTGCCAACAAAGCCAATTGCTGTCAGAGGGGATCTGCTATGGCGCAGTACAAATTCCACCCGATGGCCAACCTATAGTGCTACTCAATGATCGGCAAACACTGGGCGGTTATCCCAAAATAGGCTCAGTATTATCATTAGATTGTGCGTTATTAGCACAAGCTACTGCCGGCACTAAAGTATACTTTACGCCAATTAGTGCAGAGCATGCACAGCATGCGCTGCACTTAGCTAAAATACGTTTTTCTGCGCTAACCAACCAACTAGTGAGCCATTAAATGTCAGCACAATGTACCGACTATCTGGCACTTAGCCAGAAAATAGAACGCTTACTAGTAAGACAAAATCCGCGTGGCATGGCTACGTTACAACCACTATTACGACCAGGCTACATTATGCGTGCTGCGCGTTTAATAAATCAGTGTCGTGGTAATGTGCTAATTGGTACTGGCTTTCCGGTGCTTGATACCTTTGAAACCGACGGTCCAGCTGGTGCTATAGCCTTATATCAAATGCTAGAAGCTTTAGGCGCAACACCAATTATTGTTTGTGGCAACCCACTGTACAGCGCACTAAAGCAAGAGTATCGTTGCCATCAAATTACCGTAAACCAGTATCATGCACTGCCTGCTATTGCAGAAAAAGCGCTAGCTGAATTACAGCCACAGTTGGTTATTTGTATTGAGCGGCCGGGGTTTAATGCCCAGCAGCGTTATTTTAATATGCGCGGTGAAGATATTTCTGCGCGCTGCGCCAGTTTCGACTATTTTTTAAATCTCGCCACCTGCCCCACTATTGCGATAGGCGATGGCGGTAACGAAATTGGCATGGGTAACCTGCAACAAGCCGTTAGTCAGCTAAATATTACGCCAGCGGTTACAGAGTGCGATGAATTAATTGTTGCCGATGTATCAAACTGGGCTGCTTGGGGTATTGCTGCAATGCTTAGCGCACTGCGTGGTCAAGATTTGTTGAAACATGCGAACCCCTTGGCTATTTTGCAGTACTTATCAAGCAAAGGCAGTGTTGATGGCGTAACCCGGCTAAATACCTTAACTGAAGATGGCTTGGCGCATACCGAAGGCTTAAACCTAATTAACGATTTACGTGCTCTGACTTACTGAGAACCGGTTTGCCCTAAGCCGACCGTTGTAGCCCTGGACGGGCGGAAACGAGCCTACATGGACGTATTTACGGCGTGTTGGCGTGGGCAAATCGGTTCGACGAACATAAACAGCAACTAAACGGCTTTAATACGAGAACAGCTATGACAACAGTGTATTTAAATGGTGATTTTCTACCAGCCGAACAGGCAAAAATATCGCCTATGGACCGTGGTTTTTTATTCGGTGACGGCATTTATGAAGTGATCCCCAGCTACGGCGGCCGTTTTGTTGGTTTTACCCCACATATTGATCGCATGCACAGCGGCCTTGCCCAGTTATCTATAGATATAAAACTTAACCATGACGCTTGGCAGCAAATTGCCAATAAACTTATTGCCGATAACAGCGCCGAGCTAGGTAGTAACCTAGGTGTGTATTTTCAGGTAAGCCGCGGCACTGACACCAAACGTGGCCATGCCTTTCCAGCAAATGTTACGCCTACTGTATTTGGCTTTGCTTTTGCTATTCCGCCTGAACCTATTGCTGATAAAGCTAAAGCCACCACCTACACCGTGGTAACAGGGCAAGACCTGCGCTGGCAGCGCTGTAATATTAAATCAACGTCATTACTGGGTAACGTGCTGCATTATCAGCAAAGCCAAACCCAGGGCGCACAAGAAATACTGCTGTTTGATCAACACGGCAACCTTACCGAAGGCGCAGCCGTTAACGTATTTGTCGTGAAAAACGGCATTATTGCTACCCCGCCGTTAAGCAGCAAATTGCTACCGGGCATTACCCGGCAAGTACTACTAGCCATACTAGAACAACACAGCCAGCTTAAAGTAGAACAGCGTGATATTAGCGAAGCTGAAGTATTAGCCGCCGATGAAATATGGCTAACCAGTTCTAGCAAAGAAATTGCCCCAGTATTACGGGTTAACGACCAACCGGTTGGTAATGGCCACGTTGGCGATGTTTGGCTTCAGGCACAACAGCTATTTAGCGCATACAAGTTCGATTATTAACCCTGCCTAAACCAGATATTTTAGCCAAGTTAATGCGTTACTTGGCTAAATATTGTATTATTTTTTACATTCACGCTTTAAATTAACTAGGACATTCATGTCATCTAAGCTATTTCCGCTGTTTTTTTTCTTCATATTGATACTTTTCACTACCAGTGCGCCGAGCTATAGCCAAGATAAAACTAGCGCTACTGAGAACAAAGTATTACGCATTGGCGTTAAAGAAGCACCACCCTTTGTAATGTACGATGGCGAAACCTATAGCGGCTTATCTATAGATTTATGGCAAGAAATTGCGGATGAACATGGTTGGCGGTTTGAATACCAGCCCTATGGTTTAACTGACTTATTAAACGCGGCCACTAACGGCAGTATTGATTTAGGCTTAGGCGCGATTACCGCAACCGCTGAACGCGCAGCGAAGATGGATTTTACGCATACCGTTAGCAGCTCTGGCTTATCAGTAGCTGTACGTAGCGAATGGTCATCAGGCTGGATGGCTGTTTTATCTGCATTAGCCTCAGAGGCATTTTTAAAAATTATCACGTTATTAATCATCGTATTATTAATCGTTGGCTTTATTGTTTGGCTGTTAGAGCACAAACGCAACCAAGAGCAGTTTGGCGGCAGTACCGCGCAAGGCCTATTTTCTGGCTTTTGGTGGGCAATGGTAACCATGACTACCGTTGGTTATGGCGATATTGCACCTAAAACCGTAGGTGGCCGCTTGCTAGGGCTAGTCTGGATGCTAACCGCGTTAATTATTGTGTCATTTTTTACCGCATCAATCACCAGTGCCTTAACTGTAGGCCAGTTAAGTAACAGACTAAGCCATGCTGATGGTTTAAAAGGTATGCATATTGCCAGCCTTAGCGGCAGCACCAGCTCACTATGGTTAGATAGCCGTAAACTAAGTTACAACAAAGCGACTGATTTAACTCAAGCATTAGAGCAGTTAAAAGACGGTAAGGTAGACGCGGTTATTTATGATGAGCCACTATTACGCTGGACGATTAATCAGCAGTTTTCTGGCAAGTTACAAGTACTGCCATTAACCTTAGCCCGACAAGATTATGTGTTTGTGCTACCTAACAACAGCCCGTTACGGGAAAAAATTAATGCCAGCTTATTAAATAGGATTAATGCACCCAACTGGCCGCAGCGCGTAGCCAGTTATTTTGATGGCGAGCAATAAATAAACCTAAGTTGCGGTTATATTTTAACTTACACCTTAAAAATATAGCCGCGCTTATAGCAGCCATACATTAGGATATAAGATACCGCTAAGAAGCTCAGTGCAAAGCCAAGTGAACCATTAAAATCGCCCAGCATTGGTTGGTAAATAGTATTAAATAGCCAGCTTTGTAGTGAAACTGACCCTACCGAAATCATACCCAGTAACCTAGCAACAATACCGGAAAACATAAAAAACAAAATGGCATTCGCGCCAAATACAATAAAGGGCGCGGCCCATAGTCGATACTTTTTTACGTCACATAAATATAAACAGGCCGCTAATGCGATCGCGCAATAGCCGCTACTCAGCAATACAAAGCTGGGCGTCCATAACGCTTTGTTAATAGGTAAGGTAAAATGCCACAACTCAGCCAGCCATATCGAGCGCTTTGGTAATGCGCATTAGAAAATGGTGATACCGGTTAACTGTTAATATTAGGTATTTAAGTTAATCCAATTAAGAGCCGCTTTGGTGTCAAACGCTTTTGCGCCATAATCAAGTGTTAATAAATTACTGGGCAAATACTCGTCGTATTTTTCAATATTTTTTATCAATACATTCTGCGCCAGCTCAGTTTCGGTAATAATTCCATGCTCAAAGCTGCCTTTCAAAGCCATCTTCACCTCATCAATGGATGTTTGGGTTACTGAGATGACGCCAGCACTTACAGAAGCTTTAAAGTCTTTACGGTTGAGTAAGGCCAAAAGGGTATTTGTGGTTTTGTCACCAAGCCAAGGGAGAATATGTACTGTGCTCTCATCTTGTAAGAAAGCGTTATTTGTTAGTTCCGCCGCATTAAAGTATGTGACTGCCTCAGCAAATAGAGACTTAATTACTGGATCGGCAAAATCAACCTTTTTATCGCCTACTGTAATTCTATACTCAGCCTCTTTGAGAATGGTAAACATCTCTTGGCGTATTGCATCATGAATTGACATGCCGTCACCGTCGAAGTGTGGTGCTTTACCCCCTTTTGAATGCTCAACCATGATAACTTTCTTTTGGGTATCAACATCTTTAATTTTCCATCGTTTTCCGCCAAAAACAATGTGTTGACCAGGAAGTAACACGCTATCTACTGGAATGGTTCCAAGAGTTTTGTATCCGGTCACAATTCGATACTCTTCAGGCGTCTGAAATACGGCGTAGAAGGTGTAATGACCAACAATACGTTC
Organism: Rheinheimera sp. D18; assembly: GCF_004345025.1. GTDB lineage: Bacteria > Pseudomonadota > Gammaproteobacteria > Enterobacterales > Alteromonadaceae > Alishewanella > Alishewanella metallidurans. Next base: position 2,901,832 of record NZ_CP037745.1, read on the forward strand.
GCCAGCAACCCCTAGCGTTAATTCTCCACTACCGAGCTGCGTAATAAGTTGGGTTTTACCCATATGGATCAGTAACGACTTAAAGTCGCTGGCGCTAACTTTATTAAATGGCCCGTCTTTACAAAGGATCGCAAACAATTGCTCTGCCCGTACACCGCCCCACTGCCCAATTATGGCTAGTACTTGATGCAATAACGTTGAAAAGTGGTACAACGACGTATCTGCAGGCTCATACCACTTACTGCTGATCAGTAGCCGTATCATCGCCAATGATTGAATTGTCTTTAAGCGTAGCTTACTTGTTATGTCTGAATGCTGTGTGATCTCCTCTTCGCTAATCATCATTCTAAGCGTAGATGGCCCTCCCCGCCTACCAGAGCGCCCCATCCGCTGGCGCAAGCTAGATACTGAGTGTGGAGGCGTTACTTGTATGACAGTGTTTACCTTGCCAATATCAATGCCTAGCTCAAGCGTCATGGTGCAAATGGCCGTTGTCGGGTATTGCTCTTGCTGTAAGCGCTTTTCAACATCTTGACGAAGCTCTTTAGACAAGGAGCCATGGTGTGCAAAAAATTCATTAGGTACACATTGCTCTTCGCACATATCAGAGAGATCGGCGGTTAATTCCTCTGTGCGTTTACGACTATTGGCAAAGACTAAATGGTTACCACCACGGCAGAATTTAAACAGGTCGTTAATTAAATTGGATGGTTCATTCAATTTATCATTAGTGTCATGCTCATCATCAGCTAATTTAGCCGGATTAATATAACCTTTAATTTGAATTTTTAACGTTGACGTAGTGCCAGCATCTTTAATAATACAACAGGGCATGGTGCCATTTGGCCTTAGAGAGGCCGGTACACTCTCAAGGTTACCAAGCGTAGCGCTTAGTGCAATACGCGGTATAGGCTTTTTAAGCCGGTTAAGTAATTGCTCTAGACGATGAAGCAGTGACATAAGCTGCTGGCCGCGTTCAGTGCCTATAAACGCGTGAAACTCATCAATGACGACATATTGTAATTCTGCAAAAGCAGAGGCAACCCAACCGGGCTCGCGAATGATTAATGACTCAAGTGATTCTGGCGTGATTAACACAACCCCTAATGGGGTAGCGCGAAGATTCTTTTTCTTACTTTGTAAGCTATCACCGTGCCAAGGGGTTACCGGCAAACCGAGTAAATCCGACATAGTCTCCAATCGCCTATTCTGATCATTAATAAGCGCTTTGAGTGGGCTAATATAAAGAATACCAATTCCACGCTCTTGATTAGCGATAGCACTGATAGCAGGCAAGAAAAAAGCCTCGGTTTTACCGGCTGCGGTTGAGGCACTGATTAGCACATCTGTATTGCCGCGTAAAATGGGCTCTATCGCCGCTGATTGTATCTCCCTTAAGCTTGGCCAACCTTGTTGATACACCCAACGCTGTACTTTAGGGTGTAATTTATCAAAGGCATTACTCATAGTGAAAAGTCTGCAAGCTCGGTGTCTTCATCTTCTATAGTAACATCAAGATCTGACGGCTTATCTTCTTCTATGGCTATTGACGTGATTAAACTATCCCATGAAATGGACGGGTTCTGATCAATAACCGATAGCATATCTAAAAAGGCCTTAATGGTGTTACGTGGTGTTCTAAAGTACGCCTCTCCAATATTCTGACTGCAATGCTGCAAAAATGACTTTAACGACGCATCTGGGACAAGGTATTTTGTTTCATCACCTTCAGCAAAGACATGCCGTAAATTTTTAAGCAGTATGTACAGCTCTTCAGGTGTCAGGCTAGCGAGATGCAATGCTGGGGATGAGTAATCAATAACACCAGCCTGTTTTGCAAAGCTATTGCTAGCAAGTCTAGATTGAAGCGCTTCATAGCTATATAAACCTTTGCGTGGATCTAAAAGGAATTCAGGCGTACCTCCCAATAGAAAACCAAGATGCTCAGCACTGCCTTGTAAGCAATCATTCAAAATTCGTAATATTTGCTCGTAATTAGAGGTTCTAGCTTGTGTATTATTTAACTTATACAGGTTAACCATTTCATCAAGATTAACCAGAAGTCCATCGTAACCGGCTTGACGCACAAACAAGCTTAGGATTTTAAGCGAATCATAAAATGACGCATCTGAAATAATATTACTGACGCCCAAGTCCCTTTTTGCTTCCGTTTTGGTTGTATATTCCGCACGCAACCATTTAATGGCATTTAATTTAAGCGTTTCGTTATCCTGCTCGTGACCGGTCCAATAAGCTTCAATAGCTTTGGCAAAGTCATACCCTCCTACCAGCTCTGACAGTGAGTCGAGTTTTTGGTGGATCACGTCTATCGTTTGCTTACCTGACGCGTCAGCATCTTTACGTGCTTCAGTAATGAATTTCTCTACGACACTAGTTAAAGCGTTTCCATCAGGCTTGTTACGCGTAGACATGTTTCGCATTAATTCAGCATACAGGTTTCTAGCTTGACCTGCTGTTGCGTGCAGGCGCCGATCAGGCGATAGGTCAGCATTAACCGTGACTAGCTTACGCTCTAAGGCGATTGCCTTTACTACACTTAAAAAGAACGTTTTACCAGAGCCATAATCACCAATAATAAGCCTAAAGATCGAGCCGCCGTTGGTAATACGCTCAACATCTTGAATAAGCGCCTTAAGTTCATTAACACGACCAACTTGGATGTGCTGTATACCAATTTTGGGCGTTACACCGGCCTTAAGGGATTGAATAATAGTATCCCGTTCTTTTGAGCGTATTTTTTTAACTGACATTATCTATCCTTTGAGTTCTTCGACTATATCCTGGTCGATACAAATATCACCATCATCATCAAGTACTGGAGCATCAACTTTGCTATAAGCCCAATCGTTAATTGTTTCTATGGCACCGTCAAGCATGAGATTAAGCGTTTTGCAAAGCGCCAGTGCTTCAGTTCTAGACCATTCCTGCTTTTGTATCAGTGCTACATACAGGCTGTTATGTGCCTCATCTAAGCCGGTGCCACCATTACTGTTTATCAACTCAGTATTTTCCACTACTGCAAGCTCAACTTCAGTGTCGTCAACAAAGATACTTTCAAGCATCGATTTTGCAGCATGCGTATCACTTTCATGTTGAGCAATAATATCTTCATTAAGAGAAAAGGCTTTTGGCGCTACACTTTTAGATTGTAATTGATTAGCGCCAACATGATCAGTGATTTGGTCTGGTGGTAGTTTGCCTGCAGCTACATTATGGATATCAGTTAGTGCCGCGTTCTTATCAAAACCAAGTATGGTGTAGCACTTTTGAAGTTGGTTAATTGCCTTTGGGTCGATATCTCTATCGCTGGCGCACATAGCAAGTAGAAAAGGCTTTACGTGTTGTAGGTGTTTACTTTCGAGCTTGGCAACTAATGGTTTAATACCATTTAAATTGATAGGTCGTTTAGTTAGCCATTCTATATACGTAGTATGAAGCTGCCTTTCAATTGGATTAACAAAATGCGTGTTTTGGATGTGTTCTTTTAATAATGCAATCTTGTGTTCTGTACGAGCGCCAGCAATAGTAGCAATAGATAAACTCAAGCGAATTCCCAAGCTAATTGCATGAAACGAGGGCTCCGGGAAGAATAATTTATCACCGTTAGTAGGTGCATGGAAAAAAATAATAGGTTCATCGAAACTAAGTGCATGGCTATAGCATCTAGTGTTAGGGACATAATCCATCTCTAACTTGTTCATCAAGCTGCTGAATAGATTAGCGATGGATAAATTAAAGGAGTTTGGAATGGAAATAGCACCCTGCGTTAAAATTTCACGCGTCGTAGAAACCCCGTTATGCTCTTGGATGGTTAACATCATCCATGCCTTAAGTGCTTCAAGCTTGGGCGATTCAGCCTCACTGGAAAGCTCTTTTGGCAATAAAAGTATCGCCTCTAAATCAGTACGCTGTTTGCCCGATTGACCTAAGTAGCGACTATAACTCTGCAATATAGATACAACTGACTTTGAAATTTCTTCAAACCGGTCACAAGGTGCGCTAAGTGCACCAATATCTGGAAGGTCTTTGTAATAGAATTTAAGCCCTCTATTGCCTGTGTTTATGGGAAAGTAAGGGATTTGCAACTTCGTTTTGTTAGCTTTTATAGCCAGCCCTTTGGGGTATAAATCATTAAACCTTATTGTAAAGAGTTTTTTAAACTCCTGCGCACACCGCTGGGCAGCAGTACTACGTAAAGAATAGCCCCAGTGAGACATCCAAGCATATGCTTGTTGTGCATCTATCCTGCCATGTTCGACAAGCTGCGTACCTAGCTTTATTTTTAATTGTAATTGATTAAGTGCTTCAGTGGTGAATTTCTGCTTATGCCGTTGCATCAAAATGTCTGGGTAAAAAATAGCCATAAGCTGCATTAGATCTGAAGCAAAATCACAAAATCTGTTTTCATAGGCAGGGACATAATACAAACGAAGAACTTCTTCATAAAGTTGGACAATTTCATCAGCTGTCACTTCATGGCCCTGAAGTATTTCAAATACTCTTCGCTCAATTCCACCTAAGTAAATTGTTAAGTAATGAATAGAGCCGGGTATGGTGCTTCTGTCTGAGGCCAGCCAATCGAGATAAATGCCTCTATTCGCAGGTGATATCGATGCGTAACTTGACCATTCGCTAAGTTGATCATCAAAATGATCAGAATGCACTGAGTTCGACTTTTGTGGTTGAGAAGCTTTTAATTTTGGATCAACAAGTGATGGCTCTATTAACTCACCACTAAGAGAGGGTAAAACGCCACCATAATAAAAGAAACCATTTGGCACTATCCGCTTGTTGATTTGCATAGGCTGCTCAGGCTTTATCCATCGACCTATTTCTTTGTTTGTGGATTTTTCTTGTTCATTAGCAATGTGTGAAAAGAAGCTACCCTCATAGCGGCCAATCTCATTAGAAAGAGCGCCAGCCGTTGCATTGCTATTAACAGGGTTAGGGTTGATGAAGTGGGTTAGCGTAACCCCGCCCTCTTGGTTTGAAGCTGACTCGCTTTGTGAGAAGTTAAAAACACCGAAATCATCTTCATCAGGTATTGCATCAGTATTTGCATCATCATTATGGGTTAGTGGTGCTGCAACATGCACTTCAGGTGTACTAATCTCTTCTATAGCCACTGCAGCTTCATTTGAAGGTGAAGTGCTAGCAGAGTCAGCCGCTCTCATTATTTGAGCTATATATGCCCTGCCATTGGTAATATCAGCCCCTTTTAAAAAACCATCTTCAATCAGAATCTCTACAACTTTAGAGGCTTGGTTTACATCCAATTTAAGGCCCTTCAAATATACGGGTTCTTTAACGACAACATCCTCTGGATCGATGACCTCTTGTGCTGTTTGGGGCTCATCGAGTGCATCGTGGCAATTGATTTCAAAAAGGTGATCGTGATTTGGCAATGCATCTTCGAAAATCATTTCATCAGGCGCCAGCTCAGCGGTAATTTCAGGCGCGGGCTCACTCTGTTTCGCTCGCTTGATTGGCTTGGGGTATTTAGCGCGTTCTTCATTTTGAACTTTAATTTCGTTTTTAAAATACTCAATAATGAAATAAAGAAGAATTGCGGATAGTAAAATTAATAATATGGCCAAAATGGAATACCTTATGGTCGTGCTCATCTGCGTAATTTTGAACACTTAAAGTGTGGCGAAAATACCAGCAAATTAGATTGTATAATAGGTACGGATTATTAGTACAGGCATGATCTCTGATTCACAGACGCAAATTGATAGCATGTTGTGCTGTGTGCTGTATCAACTAATTTGTTGAAGCTGGAATTTGATGACGGTGTACATATTAACTTGATTGATTAAAAAGCCTCCTTCCAAAAACTAATTTAAATTTAAACAAGCTCAAAGTCACTAACTGAGATAGAGCGGCCTACGCATTAGCTTTCAAGGGAGCACTACTTTCATCAATAGATACAAATACGCCACGCTTAATGCCGCAGTGCTTCAAAAAGTGCACAGCTACGTTTAAAATTCAAGCTTGCACAGCTAAAAAATAAACTCTACAGCCCTTACATTTTTATAGGTTTATTGAAACTGAACCGTTGTAACAGGGGTTAACTCGCCATGGTCAACGGCAGATAGTTAACGAGTTTCAATAAGGGACAATGATGCTTAATCTACCACTACGTCGCTAGACTATGAATTCTTTCTTGGCTGCAGCTATTATATTTATTCCTATCACCACAGTTTTAAACCTGTTTGCTGCATAGATGTTAAATTGGCTCTTTGGTGAGTGGCAGTTTCGGCTTGGTCTCAAGCATAAACAAGTGTAATAAAACCGCATCAACCGATCACCCAACCGCGGTTATATTTTAACTTACACCTTAAAAATATAGCCGCGCTTATAGCAGCCATACATTAGGATATAAGATACCGCTAAGAAGCTCAGCGCAAAGCCAAGTGAACCATTAAAATCGCCCAGCATGGGTTGGTAAATAGTATTAAATAGCCAGCTTTGTAGTGAAACTGACCCTACCGAAATCATACCAAGTAACCTAGCAACAATACCGGAAAACATATAAAACAAAATGGCATTCGCGCCAAATACAATAAAGGGCGCGGCCCATAGCCGATACTTTTTTACATCACATAAATATAAACAAGCCGCTAATGCGATCGCGCAATAGCCGCTACTCAGCAATACAAAGCTGGGCGTCCATAAAGCTTTGTTAATGGGTAAGGTAAAATGCCACAACTCAGCCAGCCATACAGCAATAATACCAAACAGCAACAGACCTCGTAGTTTTTGCACTACCGAGCGATCTGCTTGTAACCACTGGGCAATCAGCAAACCGCTAACACAGCTAGCAATAGCCGGCAGAGTTGACCATAAACCTTCTGGATCAAAAGCAAAGGGTGTGGCTTTAGCATAATAAACATGGCTAGCACCTAGTGCGGCGTTATCTAGCCAGGCAGCAAAGCTGTTGCCAAACTCGAATAGCCCAACAAACTGCTGACCTTGTGCATCCTGATATGGCAACCAATACATAGCGCCAAGATAGGCTGCACATAAACCAAAGATAGCGGTGATACGGCCACGAGTGCTGCAAGACAAAGCAATAAGCACGGTGCAAAAGTAAACCAGCGCAATGCGTTGCAATACGCCAAGCGCCCTGACTGCCATCAGCTTTTGTTCAATGTAGCTGTAATTTGCATCGCGAAAATTGTAATAAAACAGTACTAAAAACAACCCCAACAAATACAATTTTGCCGAGCGCATTAGCGCCTGCTTTATCGCGGCTGCCTTGCCAACCAGCTGCTGGCGCTGCAAGCTAAGCTGCAACGAAATACCAACAATAACAATAAAAAACGGAAAGATAAGGTCGGTCAGCGTCCAGCCATGCCACTCTGCGTGGCGCAATGGGCCATATACATAACTCCAGCTTCCGGGGTTATTAACCAAAATCATGGCGGTAATAGTTAGGCCGCGCAACACATCTAACGCCAATAAGCGGTTAGTTGGCGTCTGTGACAAAATTGCCTGACAGTGTCGCTTAATTGCAGCAAACATTAGTTTGTACTCGCTGCTACGGTTACCGGCAAGGTGCCGGTTAACTTATATTGGCCTAACAGTGCTTGAGCCAGCGCCTCATAGGTGGCATTACCCGCCCCCATCGCTGTAACATCTTCAGCGGTATTATAGGCATAAGTTGCCAAGACAATATCAGCGTATTGCCCATAACGAGTTATGTCATAAGGTGCACGTAAGCTTAAAAAAACATGCGGTTTGTGCTGTGTTTTAATTTGCGGTAATAGATGCTCATATTGCAAGGTCTGCCGCTGATAGGCCGCAGCAATATTGGCTATACCGGTTAAATCGTCCATGCCACCAATATCGGCCAAGCTTTGCATTGGCGAGATAAAACCACTTATAACCACATCAGCTGTGGCAATTTTTTTAGCCGCTAGGCTTAAATCGGTTTGCTGTAAACTTATAATATCAATAATAAAGCGTTGCTTACTATAATGTTGTAATGCCGCAGCTAATGCTTGCCCTTTTTGCGTATCCGGCATAATCAACAACAGTTTTTTCATTGTCTTCAGTGTAAAAGGCAACGTGCTCGAACTCGGCTTTACCTGGGTTAATGCAGCTTTTGCCAAAGCTAATTCAGCTTGACGATGCTCAGCACTTCCCAATAACTGCTGCGCATATTGTACTTGCTTATCAGCCGAGGCGATTGCCGGTAACAGCGGGTATTGTTGTTTTAATGCCACAATGCGCTGATAAGATGCTGCCAGCTCTTGTTTAGCAATAACGCCGTCATTTACCGCAGCTTGCAAGGCATCAAGTAAGCTTGATAGCGCCGTTAGCTCAGCTGGATGCTGTAATTTAACTGGCATTAACGCAATATCAGCACCGGCAGCAAAGGTTTGCACTACCGCTTCAGTGTGGCTAAAAAATTTGCTAATACCGGCCATATCTAGCGCGTCGGTTACTATTACGCCGTTATAGCCTAGTTCGTCGCGTAATACGCCCTGTAAAATTTTATGCGATAACGTCGCCGGCTTTAGCATGGTTTCGCCATCTTTTGACACAAAGGTGGTGTTATCTAATGCCGGATATTGAATATGCGCGGTCATAATCATTCCTGGATTATGCTGCTTAATAATTTGTGCAAACGGCAGTAAATCTACGTTGCGAATTTGCTCACTACTGTGCTCAACTCGCGGCAAACCTAAGTGACTATCTACCTCGGTATCACCATGGCCAGGGAAGTGTTTTAGTGCTGCGATCATACCTTGCTGTTGCATCGCAGCTGTCATAGCACCACCAAGCTCGGCCACCATAGTTGCATCTTCACCAAAGGCGCGCACATTAATGACTGGGTTATCTGGGTTAACGTTTACATCTATAGTCGGCGCAAAATTAAGGTTAATCCCCAGAGCCAGCAATTCATCGGCCAATACTTGCCCTACTTGGCTGGAAAAAGCGGTGCCATGCTCAGCGTAGGTTGCGCCTATTGCCATATTGCCGGCAAACGAGGTAGCCAACATGCGCGGTAAACGTGCAACCCGGCCGCCCTCTTGATCAATACTAATAAACAGCGGTAACTTAAGCGTAGATTTAGCCGCAGCTTGCTGTAAGTCGCGGTTAAGCTGCACAATTTGCTTAATATCAACTAAGTTTTCAGCAAATAAAATAACGCCGCCAATATCGTAATCGCGTATTAACGCAAATAGTTCTGGCGGAAGCTGGGTCATGGGTGTGCGACACTGGCCATTAACCGGAATTTGCGCACAGTAATATCGCAAATCTAACATCAGTTTTTGGCCTAGCATTTGTTTTATATTGGCGGCTGGCATGGCAGTTTCAACAGGCATAGCAAACACCGGTAAACTTAACGTGCCGGTACTGAGCAAAAATAGAGAAATACGGCTGAAGCATGACATAGCATTCCTAAAAAAGTGAACGTTCACGACGGTATCCTGTTATTGTGGCGAAAGCTGGTCGCAGTACAACAAAAATAAATTATTCACACAAGCTAAATTTAAATGAATACTTTACTCGTCAACTATACATTATGCTATGGTTAAGTACTTTCTTCTTTTGATGAGCTATACATGCAACTGACACTATTAGACTGGGCAGTATTTTTTGCTTACTTCACTTTATTAGTATTAGTCGGCTGGTTAGTAAACCGGAAAAAAGCGGGTAATAGTAACGATTATTTTCTTGCAGCTAATAGCATGCCAGTATGGGTCGTTGCCGTATCTGTGCTTGCCACTTCACAATCTGCCGCTACCTTTCTTGGCGGGCCCGACATGGGCTTTCGCGGCAACCTTAGTTATATCGCCACCAATATTGGCGCACTCATTGCGACCTTTATTGTGATCCGCTATTTGTTGCCACGCTATTACCAACTTAAAGTTACTACCGTGTACGAGTTACTAGAGCAGCGCTTTGGTGCCAGCGCCAAAGAACACGCGGGGCAAATGTATTTGTTTGGCCGTGTTTTTGCCAGCGGCGCGCGGTTATATATGGCAGCAATTGCCGTAGCTATGCTGTTATTTAACAATATAGACGCAAGTAGCGTGCTAGCAGCCGTGGTATTACTGGCCTTTATTGGCCTAGCTTGCACGGTAGTAGGCGGTATACGCTCAGTTATTTATACCGATGCGCTGCAATGCGCGGTATATATTTTAGCGGCATTATTAGTGTTAGGGTATTTGTATCACAGTATTGGCTTAGACATTGGCACACTGACTCACGCACTACAACACCCGATTGAAGGCGGACCATCTAAACTACTGTTATTTGATTGGCAGTTTGATTTTAGCTCTGCCGGCGTATTTAATATGTGGTCGGCACTAACGGGCTTTATTCTGCTAAATATTGCTGCGTTTGGTTTAGATCAAGATATGACGCAACGGGTGCTAACCTGTAAAGACAGCAAAGCTGGCGCGCGCGCATTACTAAGCTCTGCGTTAATGGTGATCCCTACCATGTTGGTGTTTATTCTAATTGGGTTTTTATTGTATATTTTTTACCAACGGCCCGATTTATATCTCCCGACACAAAACTTTGCCGACAATTTTGCCGGCGAAAAAGTAACAGTATTTATGTACTATGTATTAAATGAAATGCCGTCAGGGTTACGTGGTTTAGTGGTTGTGGGCGTCATTGCCGCCGCACTTTCTACCATAACATCAGGGTTAAACTCTATGTCATCCGTATTAGTGGCTGATATGTATAAACCGTGGAAACTGAAACGACAACCCGCTGCAACTGAGCAACATTTTGTTCGTGCGGGGCAATTTGGCATGTTAATTACGGCTATAACCTTGGCTGCAATGGCCATACTGTGCTTTTACTGGCAGCAATACTCTGACATGCCGTTATTAGCCTTTGCCCTTAGCGTAATGGTGTTTTCATACAGTGGATTACTGGGCGTATTTTTTACTGCCTTATTTAGTCGTCGCGGTAACCGCTATTCGGTAACTGCCGCGCTACTAAGCGGCTTTGTCGTCACACTATTACTGCAGCCCTATGTTTTACAATACCTTAGCCCTTCCTTGGCAGCGTTAGATTTAGGCTTTACCTGGCAACTCTGTATTGGCACTTTTATAGCAACTTTAGTCTGCTTAAGTGGCTCTGCTAGTACGAAGCAACTAGTAGTATAGGAATAATATCATGTGGACCATCGCGATTGATGGCGGCGGCAGTAAAACACTGGCACGCCTAACGAACAACATCACGGGTGAACGCTGGCAACAACAAGCCGGACCGGCGTCGTTGACCAACGATTTTGCCTTGGCAATAACCAATATTAACCAGCTGACCAGAGGTGTATGCCAACAAGCCGGTATCAGCAGCCAACAAGCCTTTGCCGTTATGGGCTTAGCTGGTGCAGGTAATCCGCAGCAACAACAACTAGCCAGCGAGCAACTCAGTGGGCATTATGCAAACTTTTTACTCACCACTGATGCTAAAACGTCTTTATATGGTGCCAATTTAGGCCAGCCGGTATTAGTAGTGGCCTTAGGCACTGGCTCGGTTGCTATGCGTTTATTAGCTGATGGCTCTGAACATCAAGTAGGTGGCTGGGGCTTTAATATTGGCGACGAAGGCGGTGGCGCTTGGTTAGGCAAACAAGCGGTACGCGAGTTGCTGTGGCAAATAGATAGCCTAGCAGGTATTAGCAGCCCGTTATTACAGCAAATAGCCGTGCAAATTGGCAACAATGCCGCCAGCTTACTGCCTTGGTTAAAAACCGCTAGCCCTGCTGAATTCGCAGCGTTAACACCGTTAATATTTAACCATGCTTGGCAATGTCCACTCGCTGCTAACCTGCTGCAACGCCATGTTGATGCGGTACAGCAGTTGGTGTTTAGCGCACGTGAACAATTTGACTTACCGGTAGTGCTACTTGGTGGTTTGGCCGAAGTAACCAAGCCGTTATTAACTGAGCATTGTCGAACTTTACTGCAGCCTGCATTAGGCACGGCTTTAGATGGCGCCTATATTCTTGCATCTCAATTAAGCAGCTCTTCACCCTTTTCTGGACACACTCATGACGAATAATACTCAGGACGTTTTACTGGAACAACTCAATAGCATGAGCTCAGAAGCACGCAACCCCAACAGTTGGGATATTGACTTGCTATCTAGCCTTGAGATAGTGCAGCGTATTAATGCTGAAGATCAAACTGTTGCGAAAAGCCTACAGCAATGTTTACCCAGCGTAGCTGCCGTAGTCGATCGCATTGTCGATGCATTTGCCGCTGGCGGCAGATTAGTTTATTTAGGCGCAGGCACCAGTGGCCGCTTGGGTATACTTGATGCGGTAGAATGCCCGCCCACTTTTAGCGTGCCCGCCGCTCAGGTAGTAGCGCTAATAGCTGGTGGCGAGAGTGCAATCTATAAAGCGGTTGAAGGTGCTGAAGACAACCCACAGTTGGCAGAAACTGATTTAAAGCGCATAAACCTAAGTGCAAATGATATCTTAGTTGGCATAGCCGCCAGCGGCCGCACGCCTTATGTGCTAGGTGGCTTAGCTTATGCACGCAGTATGGGTTGTTTCACGGCAGCCATTAGCTGCAATGCCAATGCACCGGTGCTCAGTGCCGCTGATATTGGCATTAGTGCCGTTGTCGGCCCAGAAGTGGTTACCGGTTCTACCCGAATGAAAGCCGGCACAGCGCAAAAATTAATTTTAAATATGCTTAGTACTAGCGCGATGATCCGCAGTGGCAAAGTGTATCAAAACCTAATGGTCGATTTACACGCCAGCAACGAAAAGCTGGTAGCACGGGCAATTCGTATTGTAGTGCAAGCGACTGAATGCGACCTTGCTACTGCGCGCGAAGCGTTAAAAGCCGCCGAAATGAACGCTAAACTGGCTATTTTGCATATTCTTAGCGGCCAGAGTGTTGCACACTGTAAAATTCAGCTACAGCAACAACAGGGCTTTATTCGTAAAGTATTACAGCAGGACAACAGCTAATGAAAACCTTAGTCTGGTTGCTGCTTAGTGGTTTATTACTCATCAACGCCGCTAACGCCAACAACCTAGGGGCTACGCCAATACAAACTGGCGCAGAGCAGTTAGAACGTTATTTACCGCTGTTACAGGGTAAACGGGTGGCCATGTTGGTTAACCAAACCTCGCAGGTAGGTGAACAACATTTAGTCGATGTACTGCTAGCCAACAACGTTAATATTGTCAGTATTTTTGCCCCTGAGCATGGTTTTCGTGGCGATTATGACGCCGGTGCCAAGGTTAATAACAGCACCGATAGCAAAACTGGCTTACCACTATTATCTTTATACGGCGCAAATAAAAAACCTAGTGCTGCGCAAATGCAGCAAGTTGATATTGTGGTATTTGATATTCAAGACGTTGGGGTGCGCTATTACACCTATATCAGTTCAATGCATTACTTAATGGAAGCGGCGGCGCAAAATAACGTGGCTATGTTAGTGTTAGACCGGCCAAACCCTAACGGCGCCTATGTTGACGGCCCTGTGTTAGATGTTAAATTTCAATCTTTCGTAGGCATGCACCCCATTCCACTATTGCACGGCATGACAGTGGGCGAACTTGCACAAATGATAAAAGGCGAAGGTTGGATAGCTAATGCCGATAAGCTAACCCTTAACGTAATTCCAGTAGCCGGTTATCAGCGCGATATGCCGTATGCGCTGCCAGTTAGGCCAAGCCCAAATTTGCCCAATGAGCAGTCAATTGCTCTTTACCCGTCACTCGGCTTTTTTGAGGCCACACCACTAAGCATTGGCCGCGGTACTGCATTTGCATTTCAAGTTATTGGCTATGACAAGTTTGCACTAGGCGATTTTGCGTTTACACCAGTATCAACACCCGGTGCAGCATTAACGCCGCCATTAATGAATAAAGCTCTGCACGGTGAAGATTTACGCCATGTTAGCGCTTCAGGCTTAAACCTAAGCTATTTACTGCGTTGGCAGCAGTTGTTTGCCAAGCATAACGACGTATTTTTTACGGCACCGGCCTTTATGGATAAGCTTGCCGGTACCGATCAGCTGCGTTTACAAATTACTCAGGGTATGTCAGAGCATGATATCCGTGCCAGTTGGCAAGCAGGGTTAGCGCAATTTAAGCAACAACGACAACCTTATTTATTGTACCGCTAGTCATAATGAACATAACGATTAATAATCCGTTTTATTTCGCCACTTTGCTGTTGCTGCTGTATATAGGCGTTTAATTCTGGTAGTAGTTTCTCCAATTTCGGGCTAACCCCTAACGTGAGCATTGACTCGTCTTGGTATACTGCAGAGCGATATATTTGCTGGTTCTGAAACTGATTTTGTAATTCCCACTTCGCCACGATCTCATTGATGTAGGCATAATCACAGCGTTGACTAAATAACATACGTAACTGTGCTGCCTGGCTCGAAGAATCAACACGCAGCGATAACTCACCGGTAAACAACGCCGACAATTTAGGATAAACATAATATTGGCGTGTGCATATCGCTTTATTATCTAACTGTTGCGGTTCGGTAATTTCTTGTTCTGGCAGGCGTGAATATAAGTAATCGTTGTACGGCACTACCCCTGCAGAAAACAACACCTGTTCAGGATTAATCGCCCAGGACGCATTTAAAATCATCATATCAATGTCGCTATTATTTAACCGCCGCTTTAACGCTGATACCTTATCAAACACATATTCAATAGTAATATTATGTTGCTTAAAAAACGGTGCCAGCACCTCAGGCACTATGCCTATAACCTGATTATTGATTGGCGCGGTATAAATGTATGGCGATAAATGCGGGTAATACAAACCAAACCGAAGTACTTGTGAACCAGCATCCTGCTTAAGTGCAGCCGACTTTAGCCTACTATTAGTTGCCAACGCATCCACGGCATTGGCACTACAGCACAGCAAGCTTAGTAATAATAGCGACCTAAAAAAGTACACCACACATCCCCAAAATAGTGATTTTGGTTAGAAGTGTGGCATATCACCGCTAAAGCGCTAGTTTCATTTGCTCTTTTTTTGCGCCGCTAGCTGCCATTTGCGTATAGCAGCCTAGCCTGAGTTAATGCTAATAATTGGCCATTAAGTAGCGCAAATTCAACACCTTCGGCGGTAGCGAGTAAAAACGTAGCCTGTTGGTAACGCATTGGATAGGCTGAATTAAGACCTTTATTGCTAAACACGACAGGCCAATCTGTTTGGTTTTCAATAAGCTTAGTGTCGCCACTAAAATGGCTGTAACCATCACGTAATAGCTGAAGATAGGTGGTTTTATCAAGCTTAAGTTTTTTCGTTAACGCATACGTTTTTCCGGTTTGATAAACCAACTGGCTCGCATCAAATTGATGGTAACTAGAATAAATAGAGAGATCGCCAATATCTTGAATACGCGCCGGCTTACTGTTGTTTATGCCAAGCTCTAATGCAAGGTCTACCCTTGCACTGTGTCCGTTAACACTAATGCCTAAGTTTTTAATCAATACGTCTTTAATGGCATCACTGCGATTAAAAGGTATGCCTTGGTACGCCGTAAGCGGCTGACGTTGATATGCCTTACTGCCGATACTTTCTATACTCATTACCAGCAGCTGGGTATTTAAACGCCGCGCTACCTGCCGGTTATCATCAGCTGGGTGACCGCCAGATTCGATAAGTATGGTGCTAATGCCCATGCCTGAAAACGTGTCACCAAACGAACGCCAAGAAAACGTATCGTCATATTTGCCTAAATATCCCGGTAACTGCTGTGCCATTAAATCAGCCATATCACCAATCAGTTGCATGGCCTTTTTTCGCGGTGCATCAATATCTTTGGCATCGTTAAATGCGGGTGCTAAAACAGAAATAGTTGTTTGCTTGTTGCTATCACCCACTGCATAGAAACGATTTTGATCATGCAAATTTAGACCAAAATCGGGTTTGAAGTCTTTTGCTACCTGCATCAGCAGCTGCCCTTCGGGCGTTTGTAACGCTTTGGCATCGCGGTTAATATCTATGCCCATACTGTTAAAGCGCGTATGCGCTGCAGCGCCATCTGGGTTTACCATTGGTACTAAGCGCAAACTGACTTCATTTAACCAAGTATCGCGCCATTTTTTCTGCTCAGCAGCACTAATAAAGTTGAGTAAGTCCATCAAGGCGGCAGTGGCGGTAGATTCGTCACCGTGCATTTGCGACCACGCTAAAAGCTTGATAGGGCCAGTACCAATATCAATTTGCCAAATGGGCGTACCCAGTGCTGACTGCCCCAATTGCGTAAATTTAAATAACGGGTTTTGCTGGTGTTGTTTTAATACAGGCGCAATATCATTATACGTAAGTTGCGGTTTATCTAGCCCGCTTTGTTTAATTTGCTGATATTGTTCTACCGACAAAGTATTTACTGTCATTGCCTGCACCGCCATCGTTAAACTGAAAACACCGACCAGAAGCCCTCTTAATGCACACCGCATAAAGTACCCTTACTGAATTACTCTAACCTGTTAGCATCGGTACTTATGCTAGAAATAGCAAGACACGTTGATACCAGCAATCGGCTGCATAGCGCTGTCCATCGCAAGACCCTCTTTATCGCAAAATTAGGCGCAGTGCTTGCGACACGCCGGCACAAACTGTATAAATTATTCTGCGCTTTGAAAAATAGAATAATAATACCAGGAGTCTATTTTGTCTGATTGGTTCACCTTAGTCCCGGCGTTGGTCGCCATTATCGTCGTATTGTGGCGTAAAGAAGTTATTCTAGCCTTACTGCTGTCATTATTTAGTGCCGAGTTACTGATTTTTATCCAGGCTGCACAAGGTCTTGGTGGTGGCTTACTCATCGACGGTAGCATTCAAACCATAGAGCGCATCGTGGCCGTAACCCGAGATGGTGATAACGCGCGCATTCTTATGTTCTCGTTACTGGTTGGCGGCTTACTAGCGTATATGCGGGATTCGGGCGGCGTGTCGGCAACGGTAAAATTATTAGTAGAAAAAGGCATCGCTAAAACGCCGCGCCAAGCTGGCTTGCTCACTTTTTTTATTAGCTCAGTTACCTTTATCGAGTCTAACCTTAGCTCGTTAACTGCAGGTATTAGCTCACGCGGTTTATTTGATAAATTTAAAATGAGCCGCGCTCGGCTGGCCTATATTATAGACAGCACCAGTGCGCCTATTTGTATCATTATTTTACTTAATGGCTGGGGCGCTTATATTTTAAGTTTATTAAGTAATTATTCGCTGGGCGACAACGCTGTTTCCGTGCTTATTGGCACTATACCGCTAAATTTCTATGCCTTATTTACCTTAGCTTTAGTGCTATACACCATCATTACCGGCAAGGTATATGGCCCAATGCGTCGCTCAGAAAAAGAACTGCATACCTTAGCGGCACATACTGAAATTGATGTTAAACCTACGCAATCTCGCTATATGCTGGTGCCTTTAATTACCTTAGTCGCGTCAATGATCGGTTTTATGTTAATGACAGGCAATGGGCGCTTAGTCGAGGGTTCGGGGTCGCAGTCGGTATTATATGCCACTACCTTAGCCTGTTTAGTTGCGTATAGCATGATGCTACTAAGTAAGCGTTTTAAGCATCAGCAGTTGGTAGATATTGGCTTTAAAGGCATGAGCGAATTATTACCACTGGTTACTATAGTGCTGCTCTCGCTGGCGTTAGGCAGTAGTTTAAAAGTACTGGGCACCGGCACCTTTATTGCTTCTATTGTTAGCGATAGCCTACCCTTGGTACTTATTCCGGCGCTGTTGTTTTTAGCCGGTGCACTTATATCTTTCACCACAGGTACCAGTTGGGGCACCTTCGCTATTTTGATCCCGATAGGTATGCCAATGGTTGAATTACTAAGCTTACCACCGTCGTTGGTGTTGGCCGCCATTTTAAGCGGCGGCGTATTTGGTGATCACTGCTCGCCCATATCTGACAGTACCGCCGTGAGCTCGGTCGCCTCCGGTTGCGATTTATTAGAGCACGTTAAAACTCAGTTACCTTATGCGCTATTTTGTGGGGTCTTAGCATTGCTGGCATTTTTAGCCGCAGGAGTATTGATGATATGAAGCTAGCCACCTTAGCCACATTATTACTGGCAACGAGTTCGACAGCCGCATTAGCGTCAGACGTACCAGCTGATTTTAACGATGTTAGCCAGCTTAGTGCTGATATCCAGGTGCATATGGCCTATTTGGGTGGCAATAACTTTGTTGGTGCCCCGGTCGACGGCTATAAAGCCAATAAATGCTACCTACAACAAAATGCCGCCAAAGCATTAGTTAAAGTGCAACAAGCCGCCATGGCCAACGGCTACAGCCTATGGATTTGGGACTGCTATCGGCCACAACGCGCGGTTGATCATTTTATGCGTTGGGCTGCCGATTTAGCAGATACCAGCACCAAAGCCGAGTTTTACCCCAATTTAGCTAAAGATACCTTGGTCGGCGGCTACATAGCAGAAAAATCTGGCCATAGCCGTGGCAGCACCGTTGACCTAACCTTAGCGCGGCAAAATGCGAGTGGCCAATGGCAACCTATTGATATGGGTTCACCATTTGATCTGTTCGACCCCATATCCAACGTTGGTGCTGCTAGTATTACAAAGCGGCAGCAAGAACATCGGCAGTTACTCGAAAGCCTAATGCTTAGCGCCGGTTTTAAAGTCTATAACATGGAGTGGTGGCATTTTACCCACCAGCCGCCGGTGTATACCGAGCAATACTTTGATTTTGTCATACAATAACGCCATTACTATGATCTGTGTTAAGCCTTGCTTAACTTAATAGCTAAGGTTCACAACACCAATTTGTGGTAGAATTGCTGCGGTAATAAGCAATTAGTTATGTTGAGAGAAGTAAAATGGCAAGACGCACCAAAGCAGAAGCTGAAGGCACTAGAACCGCAATTTTAGATGCCGCTGAAGTGTTGTTTTTTCAACAAGGTGTATCACGCACTACTTTAGAAAAAATCGCTGTCGCGGCTAATGTAACTCGCGGTGCTATTTATTGGCATTTCCAAAACAAAGCCGATTTATTTAACGCCATGCTAGATCGAGTGCGCTTGCCTTATCAGCATTTGCTTGACGAAATAGACAAAAATCCCACCGCAGATCCGTTTGAACAAGTACGGAATTTGATGATAGATAGCTTAAGTTTAATTGCTTCAAGTGAACAACATCATCGCGTACTAACCATTGTATTTCATCGCTGCGAATATATTGACGAGCTAAACCCAGCCGTAACCAAACAAGATGATTTAGACACATTAGCGGTAGCCGTATTGCAACGCGCATTTGAACGCGCAGAGCAAGCCGGCACACTACGTGATGGCCTATGCCCACGCCTAGCTGGCTTGGCATTGCATATGTATGTTGGTGGTATTATTAGTAAGTTTTTATTAAAGCCACAACAATGTGATTTGCGCCAACACGCCGGTGCCATGATAGACACCATGCTAGTAGGGCTGAAAAAGTAGGCCGAAAAGATATAAAAAAACCGACTGTATTAGCATAATACAGTCGGTTTAGGTTGGCACTTATAGCGGTCTAAGCCGCTATAAGTTATCCGGTAATGCTACACAGTAGGTTTTGGCTTACTGGCAAACAACTTCATAATCACCAGATAAAACACCGGCACTAAAAACACCGCCAGTACCGTCGCTGAAATCATTCCGCCTAGCACACCAGTACCTATAGCATTGCGGCTAGCCGAGCCAGCACCAGAGCTAATAACTAACGGTAACACACCTAACGAAAACGCCATCGACGTCATAATAATCGGACGTAAACGTAAGCGCACCGCTTCTAATATCGCCTCCGTAAGCTCTTTACCTTGCTGCTGCAGTTCTCGGGCAAACTCGACAATTAAGATCGCGTTTTTCGACGCCAAGCCCATCGTAGTTAATAATCCCACTTGGAAGTACACGTCATTACCAAGCCCGCTAACATAGGCCGCAATTAAAGCACCGATAATACCTAATGGCACTACCAAGATTACGGCGAACGGCACGCTCCAGCTTTCATACAAAGCAGCTAGACATAAAAATACCACCAAAATAGATAACGCGTATAGCGCTGGCGCTTGCGAACCTGACAGCTTCTCTTGATAAGACGTTGCAGTCCATTCAAAACCGACACCGGCTGGCAATTGGCTAATTAGCCGTTCCATTGTCATCATGGCATCGCCAGAACTTGTACCTGGTGCTGGTTCGCCTTGAATTTCCATGGCCGAGGCGCCGTTATAACGCTCTAAACGCTGTGCACCGTAAACCCAGTGACTGCGGGCAATAGAAGCAAAGCTCACCATTTCGCCCTTATTATTACGCACTTGCCAGCGATTAATATCTTCTGGTGTCATACGAAACTCAGGTTCGGCCTGCACAAATACTTTTTTCACTCGGCCACGGTCAACAAAGTCATTAACATAGGTTGAACCCCAACCGATCGACAGCGTTTGGTTAATATCACTTAACGATACACCTAAGGCTTGCGCTTTTAGCTGATCAATTTCTATTTGTAACTGCGGCGCATCTTCCATACCATTGGGCCGCACACCAATTAAATTGGGTTGTTGCGATGCCATACCCAGTAATTGGTTACGGGCATTTAAAAGTGCTTCGTGCCCTACTCCGCCTCTATCTTGCAAGAACAGCGTAAAACCAGTGGCACGGCCCAACTCCATGATCGGCGGTAAGTTAAAAGCAAATATTTGTGCTTCTTTTACTGAGCCAAAAAAGCCCCAAGCACGGCCAATAACCGCCTGTACGCTATCAGCTGGGCCACGTTGGTCCCAGTCTTTTAATCGCACAAAGGCTAAGCCCATATTTTGGCCACTACCAGAAAAGCTAAAACCCGATACGGTAAATACCGACTGCACTGCACTTTCATTACCGTAATGCGCAGCTACTTTATCCATCACCGCTTCAGTACGCTCTTGGGTAGCACTAGTAGGTAGTTGTACTAAGGTAATAAAAATACCTTGGTCTTCTTCTGGTAAAAATGACGTTGGCAAGCGCACAAATAGCACCGCCATCACTACCACTATCGCCAAATACACCAACATTGAACGTTTTGGCCGTGCCAACATGCCGGCCACACCGCGCTGGTAATTGTGGTTAGTGCTATCGAAGCCACGATTAAACCAACCAAAAAAACCGCTTTTAGTGTTATGGTTGCCTTTTACTGGTTTTAACATAGTGGCACATAGTGCTGGCGTGAAAATTAACGCGACCAATACCGACAAGGCCATCGCCGTGACTAGAGTAATAGAAAACTGCTGATAGATAGCACCGGTTGCGCCACCAAAGAACGCCATAGGTACAAATACAGCTGACAATACTAAGCCTATACCAACTAAGGCACCGGTAATTTGTCCCATAGATTTACGCGTAGCTTCAACTGGGCCTAAGCCCTCTTCGCTCATTACCCGCTCAACGTTTTCAACAACGACAATAGCATCGTCAACTAACAAGCCGATGGCTAATACCATACCGAACATGGTTAACGTATTAATAGTGAAACCCAGTGCTGACATTACACCAAACGTACCTAATAAAACTACAGGTACAGCTAGAGTTGGGATCAGTGTTGCGCGGAAGTTCTGTAAAAACAGATACATAACCAAGAACACCAAAATGATAGCTTCAATTAAGGTTTGCACTACTGAACTAATAGATAGCTCAACGAACGGCGTCGTATCGTAGGGTATAACCGTACTAACACCTTCAGGGAAATACGGTTCTAGCTCGGCTATTTTTTTCTTCACTGCCGCGGCGGTATCTAGCGCGTTGGCACCAGTGGCTAATTCAATTGCGATGCCTGTTGCAGTTTTGCCGTTGTAACGAGCAATGACGGAGTAATCTTCACCGCCCAATTCTACGCGCGCAACATCAGACAATTTAACAGTAGAACCGTCAGCGTTAACACGTAGCAAAATTTCGCCAAACTCTTCGGCAGACGTTAACCGAGTTTGCGCTAATATTGCCGCATTAAATTGCTGGCCAGGTAATGCTGGTGTACCACCTAACTGGCCCGCTGTAACCTGATTATTTTGTACTTTTATCGCTGCGGTAACATCGGCAGGCGTAAGCTGATATTGGTTAAGTTGATCAGCATTTAACCATACCCGCATTGCATACTGGCTACCAAATACCACTACGTTACCCACACCGGCGGTGCGGCTAATTGGGTCTTTTACGTTAGCTACCACAAAGTCGGCAATATCATCTCGTTCTAGGCTTTGGTTTTCAGAAATAAAACCTATAACCATTAAAAATGAGCCGTTAGACTTAGCTACCCGCACACCATTTTGCTGCACTTCTTGTGGCAACAACGGTAAGGCTTGCTGTAGCTTATTTTGCACTTGTACCTGGGCAATATCGGCATCAGTACCCGTTTCAAAGGTTAGCGTTAAACTAACGCCGCCTGACGAGTCGGTGCTAGCCGACATATACATCAGGTTATCTAAGCCGTTCATCGCCTGCTCAATAACCTGAGTTACTGCATCTTCTGCCGTTTGTGCCGATGCACCACGGTATGATGCACTAATAGTTACAGCCGGTGGTGCGATACGTGGATATTGCTCTACCGGTAACTGTTTAATTGACAATAATCCTGCCAGCATAATTACTAAGGCAATTACCCAAGCAAATATTGGCCTACTTATAAAGAAATTCGCCATCTGCTACCCCTGCTTACTGCGTAGCAGTATTGTTAGTGCCATTTGCTTTATTAGCCGTTGCGTTAACGACTTTCACTTGGCTACCTGGCCGCACTTTTTGTAGCCCCGTAACAATAACTTGATCACCGGCTTTTAAGCCTGACAGCACTTGCCAGCCTTGCTCAACCGCACGGCCAACTTCAATAATGCGCGCTTCAACCTGATTATCAGCATTAACCAGCATAACGGATGCTTGGCCTTTAGGCGTGCGGCTTACGGCAGCTTGGGGTACCAGCAGTGCGTTATTATCCACGCCATGATGCAAGCGAGCACGGACAAACATACCCGGTAATAAGTCACCCTGTTTATTTGGGAATACCGCGCGTAATGTCACCATACCCGTGCTTGGGTCAACGTTAACTTCGGAAAACTGTAAACTGCCTTGCTCAGCGTAAGTGCTGTCGTCATCTAACAGCAAATCTACGGTTACCTTATCGCTGGCGTTCTGCTTTTTCAGCTTTAACAACTCTGCACTTGATTGCGTTAAATCGACATAAATTGGATCTAGCTGGCGGATAGTAGCCAATACCTGCGCCTGATTTGCTGTTAATAACGCACCTTCGGTTACTTCAGAACGGCCAATTTGGCCAGAAATTGGTGCCGTAATTTGCGTATAGTTCATATTAATTTGCGCGGTTTGCAACGCAGCTTCTGCACTAGCAACACCAGCTTCTGCCTGCATCAATGTCGCTTGGGCATCATCATAGTCTTGCTGGCTTACCGCTTTGCTGCCTAACAAGCCTTTTAAACGTTCCATTTTTAACTTAACGTTATGCGCTACCGCTTTATTACTACCTAAATTTGCCTTAGCATTGGCCAGTGCCGCCTGATACGGTGCGGCATCAATTTTGTACAACACATCGCCCGCCGACACTAACTGCCCTTCAGTAAACATGCGTTGTTGTAAAATACCATTTACTTGTGGCCGAATTTGCGCTTGGCGAAAATCAGTAGTGCGACCTGATAATTCAGTGACTAATGCCAATGGCGCTGTATTCAAAGTTACAACCCCAACCTCTGGCGCAGACGGCGCTCCCATGCCACCACCCGATTGCGGTTCACTACAGGCTACCAACAATAGTGCTGTTAACGACACTGTTAACAACTTCATTTTTACACGCATATAAACTCCTGTGAGACACTGCCCAATTAACACAACGTAAAGCTTAGGCAGAATAAGAACGGCAATATACATACAAGTCTGTATGTAATCAATATAAGACTGCTAAAATTACAAAAAAACTGTTTAATAACCACTATCTATATGGCTTACCGCGTCCAGATCATCAATATTATAAGTCACTCTCACGCCACAACAAAACATCCAATACCTTTAGAGCGCTAGCCTAGGTTTAATGTAGGAATACCAGCTAACGCAAAAAACCGCTTAATGCGCCAGCTATTGGCAAACATAAAGCGGTTTTACTTGGTCAGCCTATTACATCACTAATTAGAACGTATAACGTGCTTCAGCAAAATAGTAACCCCCATTAAAACCAAATGGCGCGTTGGTATTTGGGTATTTAAAAATGCCGTTAAACTGATTAATCACCGGCTGCTCATCTGGGTAAGTATCAAATAAGTTATTGACGCCTAAGGTAAAATCTAACTGCGAATTAACCGCATAATTAACGGAAATATCAGCAATAGTTTTCGCACCAAACTCGTAGTTACCGGTGGCGTAGCCCAGTGTATAAGGGCCAAAGCGGTTTAAACGTAAGTTAGTAGTAAAGTCGCCATAGGTATGGCTGATACCGGCACTAAAGCTGTTTTTCGGGTTAGCGTCGGTTAAGCGCGTTTTTTCAACATCATCAAACAACGCTTGCTCTAAACCGCCCAATAAACTAGGTACTTTTATCTGTTTAATATCCGTATCGCTATATTGTGCCGATAAACTTAACTTTACGTCACCATATTCCGCTAACGACATTTGATAAGCCACTACGGCCTCCACACCTTGGGTACGGCTATCTACCGCATTAGTGAAAAACCGCACCGACTGCGCGGCATTGTTACCAAGTAACTGATCTATTACAGGGTTAGCTCGGCTTACACTGCCGGTTAAAATAATACGGTCGTCAATATCAATACGATAACCATCTAAGGTAAAAGTCACACCATTATCACCCTGATAGGTTAAGCCCAAACTGACACTTCTCGATTCTTCCGCTTTTAACTCACCTTGGCCTAAGGCTTTAACCACTGGCGAAGTGTTATTAAAGGTGCCCGATTCCACTGGGTTAAGTACGCCAGTAATGGGGTCGGCCACAAACAGGGTTGATAAGTTAGAGAAATATAATTGCTGCACACTTGGCGCTCTAAAACCGCTATTTATGGTGCTACGAATAGCCCAGTTTGGCGCAAATTCATACCGGCCAGCTAACTTCCAACTGGTATTATTACCAAAGTCAGAATAATGCTCTTGGCGCAGCGCCGCACCCCAGTTAAATTGCTCGGTTAATTGGTTTTCTACTTCAACATAAACGCCGACATTATTACGTGACTCGTCAACCGTTGACGCTGGCGTAAAGCCACCAAAACCTTGCATACCTGCACCTTTATTTTGGTAGCCATAATTCTGGTATGAAAGCTCATCACCCTGAAAAATTTTATAACTGTTTTTCCGGTAGGAAACGCCACCTGATACGACTAAATCTGAATCATTCACAAAGGCAAACAATTTACTGGCGTCTAAATTAAGGTTTTGCTCGTTGTTTCTCATGCCACCGGCATAAGCACTAGTGGGGCTAGTTGGACCAAGTGAGGCGTTCAGTGAATTATTGACATAATATTGGTAACGGCTGGCACCGGTATTCGCCGATAAATCCCATTGCCAATCAGCAAGTTCAAACTTATAGCCGAGTGTAATAGCGTGATCATTGGTTTCTGGTGCTATTTCTGGTAAAAAACCATCTGGATAAATTTCTGGAATATTACGCGCATCTGAAGGTAAGCGAAAAAATGCGCCCGACTGTGTTTTGCGCTGCGAGATATCAGCAAAAGCATAAATCTCGCCTTCACCTAGCTTATAACCCGCATTCACCATTAGCGCTAAGTTTTCAAAAGACGCATCGCCCACGCTGTGATTTAAGCGGTTGGCGGTGGCTTCACGTGGATCAGGTTGGCCGTTAATATCGGCATATTGTTTACGAGGGTCTAAGCCGGCACGGTTAGTTTTATTTTTATGGTGATATTCAGCGCTAATGGTAGCAAAACCATCTTCGGCAAAGCGTATGCCTTGGCTGCTGCTAATTTTGTATTGTTCACCATCATCATCAAAGGTTTGGCCGCCGTTAAGGCTAATTTCGCCCCCCGACATATTATCTTTTAGTACTAAATTTATTACACCCGCTATCGCGTCTGAGCCATATTGTGCGGCTGCACCGTCACGTAATATTTCAATTCGTTTAATTGCGCTCATTGGAATAGCGTTTAAATCAACGTTAGAACTACCGCGGCCCATCGTGCCGTTTAAATGCACTAATGCAGAACCATGCCTACGTTTACCATTAATCAAAACCAAGGTATGGTCAGGCGATAAACCGCGCAAACTCGCCGGGCGCACTGCATCACTGCCGTCAGTAATCGATGAGGTAGGAAAGTTAAAGCTAGGCACTAAAAACTGTAACGCGCGGGCGGTTTCAGTCATACCGGTAGCTTGCAGTTCGGCAACACCAATAATATCTACCGGTGCGGTACTTTCTGTCGCCGAACGCACTGATAAGCGGCTACCAATTACCGAAATTTTTTCTACGTCAGCATCGTTAACCTGCTGCGCAAAAACAGTTGGCGCACTAACGGCTATGGCCAAACCTAGGCTTGATGCCAAGTAAGAAATTTTAGGTATCATCATGCTGTCCTCTTATTAAGCAATGTATAAACAATACATCAATTTTATATAGCGTAATTATAATTAATTTTATGAAGCTAGAACTTAAACGCATATATGGAACTTTCTGTATCAAATAAAATATAGTCTAGATCATTCAGTTACGCTGCCCCTGCACAGCGTTTTGAGCAATATTTAACCTCTAACCAGTTTTTTTGCCATTTTTTCCGCCAACTAAACGGCCGCTGGCATCTGCTACATATTTTTTCTGGCAAGTGTGCTTTTTTAATTACCATTAATATTGGAGTAACTCGCAATGCTTTGAGCTATATAGTCAACTAACGGCAAATACGATCACCTCGTTATGCATTTTAATGCCCGCTAATATTGAATCTACTAGCCAAGTTATGCGCTAAGCCTTAATCTAAGCGCATTTTAACTGCCCGAGGTTGTTGAGCTATTAATGCGTAAATTTAAAGTCTTATTACTGCCTGTTGTAATTTTAGTACTGCTTGCTATCAGCTTTTGGTTTAGCGGCGGTTGGCTGCAACTTTGTGCTGGCTTAGCGTTATTTTTATTCGGCATGCAGTGTTTAGAAGAAGGCCTAAAACAATTAGCCGGCGGCAAACTTGAACAAGTTTTAGCACGCGGCACCTCTACGCGGTTTAAAAGTTTTTTAATTGGTATCGGCGGCACTATGTTGCTGCAATCGACCACCTTAGTGTCGTTACTAACTATCGCCTTTATTAGTACCGGTTTAATTCAACTGGGTAGCGGAATTGCGATTTTATTAGGGGTTAATTTAGGTGCCAGCGCCGGTATTTGGTTATTAGCGGCGGCGGGGCAAAACTTTAGTTTAAGTCCGCTGGCGTTACCTTTACTGGTGTTTGGTGTATTAGCCGGTTTTAATGGCCCGAAAAGTAAAGCGGCAGGTCGTATTGTGTTGGGTATTGCCTTTATTTTCTTAGGTATTGATCAAATTAAAGGCGGCTTTAGTGAGTTTGGCAGTAACTTAGATTTAACTCAGCAATTTGACTCCACGCTAATAGGCCAGTTAGCTTTTGTCGCAGCGGGTATTGCGCTAACCGCCGTTCTGCAATCTAGCCATGCCACGCTGATGTTAGTGTTAGCCGCGTTGTCTGGTGGCCAAATAGAATTATGGCAAGCTATGGCCATTGCTATTGGCGGCAATATTGGCAGTAGCGTTACCACCGCATTAGTCGGATGGCTAAGTGGTAACCGCAGCGGTCAGCGCTTAGTATTAGTGCATGCGTTATTTAATATCGTTACCGGTATCGTTACCCTTGCCTTACTAATGCCATTAATGTGGCTGTCGCAACAGACTATGGCACTGTTTGGTGCAGCTGATAACACGCTGCTACAATTAGCGCTGTTTCAAACCTTATTTAACCTTATTGGCGTAATAATGTTTTGGCCATTACAAAGCAAAATAGAACGCGGGTTGTGCTACATTTTACCCAATGTGGTTGAGCCAGAAATACTGATTACCGACGTAGATGTACCGCCAGAGCCGCAGGTTAAGCCGAAAAAACTACAAGTTGCCAGTAACCATGCGCGTTATCTTAACGACGCAGCGCTAGCCTCTGCCGATACAGCAGCTAGTGCGGTGGTGCAAGAGCTTCAGCATTTAGGTCGGTTAAGCTTAGAGGTAATTTGCCACGCGGTGTATTTACCCACTGAGCAACTTAACGCTCACACCGTAGATGATAAAATACTTAACACCTTGCCCGACGACAGTAAAAGCTTAGATGCAAAAGAGCTGTATCAAACCCATATTAAAGGGGTTTACTCTGATTTATTAGGCTTTATGAGCCGGTTAACTATTGAGTTAGATGAAGAACAGCAAAAGTTTTGGATGACTTGCCACATGGTGGCATTGCAATTAGTTGACGCAGTAAAAAATGCTAAGCATTTGCAGAAGAACCTCTATCGTTATTTACGTGATGATTCTATTTTTGCGCGTAATCTTTATTTGGATCTACGCCGGCATGTGTTTTGGGTATTACGCCAAGCTAGCGAATTAAGCCGCACAGATTTAACCGACGAGCAATCATTGCAAGCGTTAGCCAAAATAAATAGCGAAACCGAACATTTTGTTAAAGAGTTTCGCCATCGTATTTTTAGCGCGATACGGCTACAAAGCTTAAACAATATGCAGGCTAGCTCGTTAATGAACGATCTTAATTACAGCGACCGCATTGCTCAAAGCTTTAGTAATGTGTTGCAAATTAGCCTTACTGCCGATAATGAATTACTGCGTTCGGTGCGGCATTTAGGCTCGGAAAATATGCCGTTACTAAATTAAATTTCGCTCTTTTAGCCGCTTAATAATACCGGTTAAACTTGGGCTTAAAATACAGGTTAACTTAGCTAATTCTTTAAACTCTAAACCGCTGAACTCACTTAAAGCGCGAAGTACACGCCACTGCTGATCGGTAAAGTCCGCTTCATGCAGTATCGGGCGGAAAAAAGACATGGTTACTTCACGAGCCATTACGAGCTTAATCGGTAAATATTCGTTGAATTTATGCATTAGATTAGCAGTAACCTTCAGAAATTAAGCGAAAACTAATAACATTTGATTGAATTTTCGCCATTTAATTTTGCGTATTATGATAGCTAAATACGGTACAGTAAAGTTGATCTGAAACAGGTTATGCACATTGGCTTTAGCATTTAACCGCGCGACTGATAAATATCAGCTTTAAAATTGACGACGTAGAAAAGTTACAGGCTCTTTTATAGCTCAGATTATACCTATCCAATTAGCAATAAATTTGCCACACTCGGCACTGAATTAACGTAAAAACACTAAGCGGAGCTTTCTGTGGCGGCATTAATTCTACCTGCCAATACAGAACTAGCGTTGCCTGTGCCTTCGGCTTTTAGTTTTTCACAGAGGTAAGCATGGAGCCAACCAAGGGTAAAAACTATAGATCAACCTTAGCGTTAACCTTTGACGAGCGCGTTATTTCGGCATTTTCAAGTCTGTGGCGCTGCTTGGGATCAGCCGATTTCAGCGCGGCGGTAATGGACGTATTAGATGCAGTATGTGCTACCGACTCCTGCGGTATTCTGGTGTATTACCGCCAGCGTAAACCCTTAAGTTTGTTGCACCGCTTTAACCCCGTGCAACGTAAAGTTGCCGCCGATATTTATTCTACTGGGCCTTATGCACTAGATCCGCAATACCGGTTGTTTTTAGCGGGCTGCCCAACGGGTGCTTACTGGCTGCGTAATGTTGCGCCTGACGATTTTTACTCTAGCGAGTACTACCAAACCTTTTATTCTAAAACCGGTGTCGCTGACTCTATTGATGTGTTGTGGCGTATTGATGACGATTCAGCCTTAGTGTTTTTTATGCAGCGTAATATTCATAGCAACGAATTTACCGCAGCTGATTTAACGGCATTAAATATGGTGTTGCCGATATTATCTGAGGCATTAACTAAACACTACCAGCTAGCTACCGCGTTGCCACAGGCCAACCCCGACGATAAAACACATCAACAAGTAGAATGTACGTTAAGTCATTTTGCCAGCTCGCTGTTAACCAAACGCGAGCGCGATGTATTGCTATATATGCTGCGTGGTTATTCGTCAGCATTAACGGCGCAGAAGCTAAATACCTCAGACGGTACGGTAAAAATTCACCGCAAAAACATTTATCGTAAACTAGAAATTAGCTCACAGGCTGAGCTTTTTTCGTTATTTATCAACTGCATTCCTTTTGCACGGCCAGATGAAGACAGCGACCCACTGCAGCTGTATCAGCAAAATCATCGGCTTTAAATACTGTTATTAGTACAGCACCGATACTGATACAGCACTGTGCTGTTTAAAAAACGAACTATTTCTTTCGGGGTAGGCGCAAAACTAATTCATTGGCCAATTCTGTAAATTACTATACCTAACAGGATATATAAGCTTTTACTTTTACTCTCTATTATCAGAGTAGAAAGAATAAGAGCTGGGCGCTGACGGCTAAAATAGAGCTACGCTGTTACAAACAAGCCCAAAAAATAACAATAACAGGCGGACATGGACCTGTAGCAGCAAGCCGGAGTTAATAACATGACACAACAGAAACTGAAATACCTACGCCGTTCCGCCTTAGCAATATTTATTACCGCCGCACTTAGCCAGAATATGGCCTATGCCGATTTATCTGTCGGGTCTATTTTTGGCCAGACTGACACCGGCGTCACCATTTCGGTAAAAAATCTAGAAACCGGTTTAAAACGTGAACTCACCTCCGACAATAGCGGCCGATTTAATTTCTCACAATTACCCAGTGGCCGTTATCAAGTAGTGGCCAAAGGCGTAACCCGCGAAGTTGTGGTTGGTATAGGCACAGGTACGCCGGTCAGTTTCAGTGATGACGCCATGGAGCGTATTTCTGTTGTTGGCTCAACCATTAGCCCTATTGATACCTCATCAGTGGAGTCGAGCACGGTATTTACCGCCGCACAAATGGAGCGCTTACCCATCGGCCGTGATATTAGCGATGTCGCCTTATTGGCACCGGGCACGGTTCGCGGCGACAGTGGTTTTGGTAAGCTGGCCTCTTTTGGTGGCTCGTCGGTGGCCGAAAACGGCTACTACATCAATGGTTTTGACGTTACCAACGCGCGTACATTTTTATCATACGGCCGTGTACCCTTTGATGCCATTGGCGAGCAAGAAATAAAAACCGGTGGCTTTGGCGCTGAGTATGGCCGCGCTCTGGGTGGTGTAGTAAATATTGTGACCAAACGCGGTACTAACGACTGGAAATTTAACGGCTCTGTGGTTTGGTCACCTTCCGACTTAGCCGCCTCAGGTAAAGATGTCATCAGCCGCACAGGTGTTGCAGGCGAGCGCAGTTATTACTCAGCCTATCGTTCAGCCGATCAGCAAGATGAGTTGTCTTATAGCATATCGGGTGGCGGTGCCATACTGCAGGACAAACTGTTTTTTTACGGCATGCTTGAAGGTAAAAAAGACAGCTTTGATTCATACGGCACCGATCGCAGCACCGCAGGTGACAACAGCTCGCCTAACGGCTTAGTGAAGTTTGACTGGTATATCACCGACAACCATATTTTAGAAGTTACCGGTATTCGTAACGTTGAAAAAACCGATTATGTTGATTACCTAAATCCTGAAGATCGCTATTTTACCGGCCAACATGGTAACGAACGTGTACGTTATACCGAGCGTAACGGCGGTGAAATTTTAATTGGTAAATATACCGGCAATTTAACTGAAGACTTTACCATTGGTGTATTAGTTGGCCGTTTAACCAATGATTCTGGCTATATTACGCCAGATCCATTAGCCGGTGACGAGTGCCCATTAGTTGACGTTTATGATCAAGATACCGACGACGTAATAGACGTTGGTTGTTGGAACAATATTAACGTGCGTTCGCTGGCTTTTGGCCCAGATAACGACGAGCGAAAAGCGCTACGCTTTGATGCTGAATGGCGTATTGGTGAGCATACGTTGCGTTTTGGTTATGACGACGAAACCTTTACCTCGCGCATTGCCGGTGCTGAATATTCTGGCGGCGTATTTTACCGCCGCTATACGCCAGTAGATTTTGCCGATCGCTGGAATGGTGTTGATATACCTGCCGATGCGCATGTCGTGCGCAAACGCACCCGCACGTCGCCATCAGGCCGTTACGAAGTAAAAAACTCGGCGTTTTACATTGAAGACAGCTTTTACGTTACCGACAGCGTGATGATTTACGCTGGCCTGCGCAGTGAGTCGTTTGACAACTTAAACGCCGATGGTGTGTCGTTTGTGGATGCGAAAAACATGATAGCGCCACGTTTAGGTTTTGTTTGGGACGTAAACGGCGATGCCAGCTCTAAACTGTATGCCAACGCTGGCCGTTACTATATTCCTATTGCTGCCAACACCAATATCCGCGCCTCTAACTGGCAGTATGTCACGACAGAATATTATCTGTACGATGGCCTAGTTGACCCTGCAACTCAGGCGCCACTGCAATTAGGTGACAAGCTTGGCTCTACTTTAACCAGCGGCCGTAATACCTCGCCTGATCCGGCCACGGTGGCTTCGGCAAACTTAGAGCCTATGATGCAAGACGAGTTAATTTTAGGCTACCAGCGCCAACTGTCTGACTTATGGACCGGCGGTGTTAGCTTTATTTATCGTGAAGTGAAAAATGGTGTCGACGATTACTGTGGCCGCCAAGCGTTTATCAACTTTGCTGACGATCAAGGCTACAGCGACTTTGATGCTGATTCATTAGCTACCTGCATCATTTTAAACCCAGGTAGAGACTTAGAAATGGATATGGACGTGGCTGGCGATGGCGTATTAAAACGCGTTACCGTGCCTAACTCTTATCTGCAATTAGACAGCTATAAACGGACTTATCAAGCGTTAGAGTTTAACGTTGAGCGCGCCAGCGATAACGGCTGGTACATGCAAGGCAGTTACGTTTGGGCAAAAAGCCAAGGTAATAGCGAAGGCTTAGTGAATAGCTGGCTAGAGTCTGAGTCGCCGGGTTTAACCAACGATTTTGACCACAAAGTGTTTGTTGATGGCACCGACGGCTACCTGTCAAACGACCGTCGTCACACCGTTAAACTATTTGGTGGCTACGAGCTAACCGAGCAACTAGAAATATCGGCCAACGTGCTGGTGCAATCAGGCCGTCCGGTTAGCTGCTTTGGTTATCCTCCGTTTGCCGAAGACGATCCCGAATATGAGGTATTTGAGCGCTATGCCGCGTCTAGCCTGTATTGTCGCAATGCCACGGGCGAGCAAGAATTAACGCAACGTGGCCAGTTTGGCCGCACACCTTGGACCTACTCGGTAAATTTAGGCCTATCGTATCGTCCAGACTGGGCAAAAGGCCTATTACTGCAAGCCAACGTGTTTAACGTATTAAATATGGGCCGAGTAACCGAATACAATGAAAAAGGTGACTTATCGCTGGAAGACGCCGGACAAAACCCGAACTTCTTAAACGACCAAAACTATCAGAGCCCGCGCTCTGTGCGTTTAACCGCGCGTTACTCATTCTAAACACTCGCTTTAAAATTAAGGCAGGGCTGTGTAAACAGCCCGTCTTTTTGTTCGGTTGCGCTATATGTTATAGCCAACAATGCCAACGGGATCTGATGTCATGTTTAATCAAACCAAGAACCAACGCTTATTCCTACGCCCACAACTGTTACTGCCGTTAGCGTTGTGTTTCGCCGCTTACGTGCAAGCAATAGAGCCGACTACAAACAGTGTTACCGGCAAAGAGCTCTGGTTATTTGGTGGCGGTGAGCCTATTTGTTCCAGCGTAGAAATAACGCGCTGCGCGCCCGATAAACAACTCGCAGCCGATGCGTACTTTTCGCAACAACACGCGGTACGCGAAAAACACTTTCGGCCAGAACCACAAACGTTAAATGAATTAACAGCCCTAACCGCATGGCCCGCCAGCAACGCTCGACAGCAGCAAGTTAAACCTGAGTTACTGACGCAGTTGCAGCAGATGCTCAATAAAAGCTGGCCAGAAGATAGCTGGTATAGCCAATTTAAAGCCTTTGATTTATCAGACGATGAGCAAAACTTACTCGACGATATATTTGAACAGCGCCCAGTACTGCAAGATGGCAGCACCGCGCAGGTTAAAGTGTATTTTGATGGCACTGAGCTCTATGTACAGCAGATGTTTCAGCACTTTATTCAGTCTGCAAAAAACCGCGCCATAGCGCGGGCTAAACAGCTAAATGCTGCCGCAGCACAACAAGCGTTAACGCAAAAACCTACACTGGTATTAATTACCGCTTCATCGAATAGCTCTATGGATTGGGTCGATTATTATCTGCAATTATTTAACGCCGCAGGAGCCAATGCGGTGTGGCTACCCATTGAACCTGCGCTAGTACAAGAGGGCAATTGCGAGACGTTAGATCAAGACCGATTTCGCTGGAATGGCCAATATAAACGCGCCGCACGCTATCCAGAGCTAGCCGCTTATCAACAGAAAATGTGCCGTGAGCCGGCGCTAATGACGCAATTACTTGAGCAAGCCGACGCCATTTTTATTAACGGTGGTGATCAGTCGCACACCATGCGCAGCTTACAGAAAAAACCGGGCGAATTTACTGAACTAGCACAGCTACTGCACCAACGCATTAATGCCGGTGTACCGCTGGCCGGTTCTAGTGCCGGCACTGCGGTGCAATCGGGACATCCGGTAAAAAACTTCCCCATGATCAGTGGCGGCCAAACCAGTAAAGCCTTGCGCTATGGCGCCTATGCTGACGAACCTAATGCCCCTTTGTGCCAGTTTCACCAAAGCTGTAGCTCTAAGCTAGACAGCAGCTTGTTAACCTATCGCGTAGCAGGAGGCTTACAGTCTTTTACGTTAGGTGTTACCGACACCCATTTTCGTGAGCGCAACCGCGAAGGCCGGCTATTACGCTTACTCATCGATACCAATACCAATTTTGGCTTTGGCATGGATGAAGCTACCGCACTGCGCGCCAACTTTACTACTCCAGACAGCGCACAGCTGCAGGTTGAAGGTCGAGGCGGTGTCTGGATAGCTGACGTTAGCGCAGCAAAAGCTAAAGCAAGAAAGCTAGGCGATAAAACCCTAGGCTGGGCGGCAACGGGCATGACATTTAGCCGTTTACTGGCAGGCGACACCGCCTATTTTCAAAATGGCATACAGCAAGCAACCTTACAATGCGATGCATTAGCCTTGGTTGATAACAACCTCGTTGCTGCCGACACCTACAACAAAACCGATGGCCGAGTTTGGCAAGCTAAACCGGGAACCGTTGAAGCGTGCAAGCGTGCCGATGGTCGGTGGCGTTACCTAAACTTACCCATGAGTTTGCAGGTGAACTATGAGTAAGCTGCCAGCAGAGTCAATAAATAGCGGCTGGCGCATGCCAGACACCTTGCTTATTGTGTTTGCGGTGCTGCTTTGCTCTGCGTTACTCACCTTAATTGTGCCACAAGGCCAGTTTGATACCGCGCTAGATACCAATACCGGGCGGCAGTTATTAGTTGCCGATAGCTACCGTAGCGCATTTAATGGCGAGCCGCAGGCAGTATCATTATTTGCCGATGGCGAAAAAACCGGTGTGCTTACGGCATTTTTCGATGGCATGACCTCAGGCTCTAGAAATGGCTCAGCTATTGGCGTAATTATTTTTATTCTCCTAGTCGGCGGCAGTTTTGGCGTGTTACTGCGCACCGGCGCCGTTGACGAACTATTAAAGCTGCTAATTAGCAAAATGCAGCACAAAGCCCGTTATTTACTGCCAATTATGGCGCTGTTTTTCTCTCTCGGTGGCGCTATTTTTGGTATGGGTGAAGAAGCCATGGCCTTTGCTATCTTACTTGTGCCGCTAGTTCGCATGCTGGGCTATGACTCGATTACCGCAGTATTATTAACCTATGGTGCCACTCAAATTGGTTTTGCCACCTCGTGGATGAACCCGTTTTCTGTTGCTATCGCCCAAAGCATTGCTGGCTTACAGCCTTTATCTGGCTCTGGTTTTCGTATTGCCATGTGGTTGGTATTCACCTTAATTTATATCGCGTGGTTTATTTGGCGCGCCGAACGGCTTAGACGTAAAGCGGATATAAAAACTGACTTTGAAATTAGCCATCAATTTCGCTGGGGCCATTCACTAGTGGTGCTCACGTTAGTAGGCGGCATGGTGTGGGTGGTGTGGGGTGTCGTAATGCAGGGCTATTTTTTGCGTGAAATTGCCACACAGTTTTTTGTTATGGCCATTATTAGTATGACCTTAGGCACTGTGCTTAAGCTTAATAGCGCCAGCTTAAATGATTACGTCGACGCCTTTAAAACCGGCGCCAATCAACTGCTTCCGGCCGCATTAGTGGTGGGCATAGCACAAGGTATTATTTTACTGCTTGGCGGCACCAACCCTGAGCAACCCACTATTTTAAATACCATGCTGCATTACGCCGCCACCAGTATTAACGGCCATTCCGAGCTATTTGCTGCACAGGCCATGTTAGTGTTTCAAAGTGGCTTTAATTTCTTTGTTACTTCTGGCTCCGGCCAAGCCGCACTGACTATGCCGCTCATGGCACCGCTATCTGACTTAGTCGGTGTTAGTCGGCAAATTGCCGTTTTAGCGTTTCAACTCGGCGATGGTTTAGCTCATCTATTTTATCCCACATCAGCCGCGTTAATGGGCACCTTAGCTATTGCTGGCGTTGAATTTACGCAGTGGCTACGCGCTATGTGGCCGTTATGGTTATTACTA
Source organism: Rheinheimera sp. D18 (assembly GCF_004345025.1). Classification (GTDB taxonomy): domain Bacteria; phylum Pseudomonadota; class Gammaproteobacteria; order Enterobacterales; family Alteromonadaceae; genus Alishewanella; species Alishewanella metallidurans. The sequence goes on from NZ_CP037745.1 coordinate 2,938,668, forward strand.
ACAACAATGAGCATGCTGACAATGTTTGTCGCCGTTGCCATAGGTTATTAACGGCTGTTGTCAGCCAATGAAGAAGAGATTTTTATGATCACCAGAATAGTAAACGGGATCTGTTATTCGCCAGAACCTTTAGGCCAAACTGATTTATTAGTAGCCGGCCAGCAAATAGCCGCATTAGGTGAGCAAGCAACACTGCAAGGTGACATAGTGCAAACGGTAGACGCTAGCGACTGCTGGGTTGTACCTGGTTTAGTTGATTCATTAGCACATATTATTGGCGGCGGCGGTGAAGGCGGGTTTCGCAGCCGCACTTCCGAGCTAAAAGTAGCCGATGCTATTGCCGCCGGTGTTACTACCCTCGTTGGCGTGCTAGGCACAGATGCCATTACCCGCACCCTCACCAACCTGCTAGCTAAAGCGCATGCATTAGATGAAGAAGGCCTAACTTGTTATTGTCACACCGGTTCTTATCAAATCCCAGCCTACACGCTGATGGGGGATTTGCTGCAAGATATCGTGCTAATTGACAAGTTTATTGGCGTTGGCGAAGTTGCCATTGCTGATCACCGCTCGTCGCAGCCTACGGTACAAGAGTTAGCACGTTTGGCATCACAAGCTCGGGTTGGCGGCATGCTGGCCGGCAAAGCCGGTATTGTTAGCGTGCACGTTGGCCCCTCGCCTGAAGGCATTGCGCAACTACTGCAAGTGGCAACCACTACCGATATTCCTATCACTCAGTTTTATCCCACCCATATGAACCGTAATCAACAGCTACTGCAAATGGGTTTTGCATATATTGCCCAAGGCGGTTATATCGATTTAACCACCAGCACCACCGCACAAGATATTGCTATGGGCGAAGTAAAGTGTGCCGACGCACTACTGCAAGCGGTTAACGCCGGCGTTAATCTGCAACATCTGACCTTTTCATCTGACGCCAATGCTTCGCTGCCGGTATTTGATGCGCAAAATAATTTTATCGGCTTAGGTGAAGGCCGCATTGCCAGCTTATATGAAGAAATGATCGACGCGATTCGCCTAGGTGTACCGGTAGAGCACGCACTGCGCGTGGTAACGGCCAACCCTGCGCGCATTTTAAAGTTACCACACAAAGGTAACCTGAAAGTTGGTGCGGATGCTGACTTATTACTCATAGACAAAACCAGCCTAGAACTCAAAGCCGTCATGGCTAAAGGCCGCTGGCTATTCTCGGATGGCCGCGTATCGGTACAACGCAATAGCTTATTTTTTTAATACCGCTACGGGCAACGCGCCGCATTTTCAATGCCAAATTACAGGTTAATTTTGTCTATATTAGAATAACTTTAACTAAACCAACCGAAGCGACATAACGTATAATCAGCCCATAATTTATGCCGTTGTTGGCTTATGTCGTAAGGAAGTAGTAGATGTCGAGTTTAATTAACAATTTAGAATGGCGTTATGCCACCAAAAAGTATGACCCAAGCAAAGTTGTTGCCCAAGATAAGGTTGATTTAATACTTGAAGCTATTCGCTTAAGCGCGTCTTCAAGCGGTTTACAGCCCTATGAAGTCTTGGTGGTTACGAATAACGCCGTGCGTGAACAAATTAAACCGCATGCGTGGAACCAAAGCCAGATCACAGACTGCTCTCACTTACTGGTATTTGCCGCGTGGGATAACTACACCGCAGAGCGTATTAACCAGATGTTTGATTTAACCAATGATATACGTGGTTTTAAAAACGAAGGTTGGGAAAACTACCGCAACCAGCTACTTAACACCTACCCGCCGCGCGATGCTGAAACCAACTACCAACATGCTGCGCGTCAAGCATACATTGGTTTAGGTTCAGCGCTTATTGCTGCAGCAGAGCTAAAAGTAGACAGTACGCCAATAGAAGGTTTTGAGCCGGCTAAAGTAGATGAAATACTAAATTTACAGCAAAAAGGCTTACGCTCAGTACTGTTAATGCCACTTGGCTACCGTGCTGATGACGGCGACTGGTTGGTTAACCTAACCAAAGTACGCCGCAGTCGCGAGCAGTTTATTACGGAAGTAAACTAAAGCCAATTTAAAGCTCAGCTGCGGTTTTATACGGCTATTTAGGCTTATTCAGCAGCGCTTTTAAATCGGCAAACGGGTTATGCGTGGCCGCGGCTACTTTTTGCTCGGTGGTGCCGCCGTACATAACATATTCGTGATACTTATTGTGCTCATTATCGTGGCAATAAATACACAGTAATTCCCAGTTGCTACCATCGGCTGGGTTATTGCTGTGGTTATGATCGATATGATGCACCGTTAACTCACGCAACGTCGAATGCACAAATTCCCGAGCACAGCGCCCGCACACCCACGGATACATTTTTAACGCCCTGTCACGGTAACCTTGCTCTTGCTGCTGATACGCCTGCGCGCCATTGCTTGTTTTGCTCATAATTGTCCTGATTAACATACTCTAATAACCCAGTTCAACCTTTACTAGCTAACTGGTTTTCGACCAATTTTAACAGTGTTTAGTACTGAAGCAATGATTGTTCATTTCACAATTTACATTTATATTTATATTGTTACGATTGAGTAATCGAAGCAAGGAGATAACCTATGAGTGTACAGACGTATTCAATCGTTATCACTGTAGTAATGTTAGCAGCCATTGCAGGTGTGTTATACGCTGCACACCACATCGGCAAGAAAAAACTCTAGAGCAATTAATCAAAAAACATTGGCAAATGTACCCATAAAATGTCGTATAACTGGGTTATGCCTGCAACCGAAAACTTATTTAAAAAGTGGATGAATAGTCGGATCAACCGTATTGTTATTAAACTTTTAGAGTGACATGGATATACTCAGAGATACGCTAAATACTGAGCATTGGCTAACCAGCGAACAAGCACAAAAGCACAAAAGCACTCCGGGTATCAGCTTGTCAGCTTATGCACTTAAGATTAGCTGGTGCACTACGTTTTCGAAAAGATGGTAATCGCTATTTTTACCTACTACCAAAATAGGGATAGTTTTATATCATGGTGCAAACAAGTGCAGATTTGTATCAACAATTAATAAACTGGCATAAAATAAAACACACTGGCGAATGCGAAAACATTCCTTCTGCATTATCGGCGCAATATCTTAATCAGCTTGCGACTTTAGTTTTACTACCTATATCGAAACAGTTTGGCAAACTTACAATTACCTATGGTTTTACTAGCCCAGAACTAAGTCGCTATATACAGCGTTATTCACCATCGGGGACTGCACCAAATTTAGATCAACATGCTTGTGTCGAGGTAAACACTAAAGACATGCTAATTTGTGATCGCAACGGTGCAGCCTGTGATTTCCTAGTTAAAGGCTACGAAAACAGAATGCATGAGGTAGCACAGTATATTTGCCAGTATCTACCGTTTGATAAGCTGTATTTTTACGGTCGTAACCGACCGATTCATATTAGTGTATCGAATAAACCCTTAGGGCACTTACAGCTGATGAAAAACAGTAAAAATGGTCGACGTTATCCGGGGAAAAAAGCTTTTGATAATGACGCAATCGTTTTAGCTAACGAGCTTTGAAATGAATATAACGCAATTTAATGAACTGGTTAAACAAACAACTCTAGGTAAAAAATTACCTGATTCGATTTACCTGCACAAAGACGCCTTTAGTGCTATGCCACCGTCACTGGCAAAATTTGTTAGTGTTGTAGCTACAGCACTTAAAATAGCTGATGATGATTGGAATATAGTCAAACTTCACAAAACAGATTTTCGTTTATCTTTATTGCATTATCCTGATTTTTATACTGAAGCATATCCTGCATTACGTCAGAGTGTCACCGTAGATCTAGCTAAGCTACAACACCGCATAACACGCTATGATGAACAAGAAAACCCGCCAATTCTGCATCGTAAAGAACTCTTTATTTTGCCTACTCACCCAGAGTACGAAAATTTTTGTATGATCACGCAAGAAGGCGAAGCAGCCGGATTGTATGAAAACGCTAGAATGATTGGCTTCAAATCAAGCTGGCTGCGCTTGATTGCAAAACATGGCTATGAGTTAATTGATGGTCGCTTGTTCCGTAGCTCTGCAGTTTTAAAAGATTCAGAAGAGAATAATATAGACCGGCATAAAACAGCTTTAGTCAGGCACGAGCTATCTGCCCCAATGAAAACCTTAGCTAAACATGGCTTTTTAGAAGGCGATTACTCTATTTTTGACTACGGCTGTGGCCGAGGTGATGATCTCAGAGAATTAGAAGCGCATGGACTAGATGCTTTAGGTTGGGACCCAAATTTCCGACCTGATACCGATAAAGTAACATCAGATGTGGTTAATCTTGGTTTTGTTATCAATGTTATCGAAGACAGGGACGAACGTATAGATGCAATATTAAACGCATGGGAACTAAGTAACAAGGTACTAGTCGTTTCAGCTATGCTAGCAAACGATAGCTACATTGCTCAGTTTCAGCCCTATAAAGATGGCGTTATTACATCTAGAAACACCTTCCAAAAATACTATACTCAGAGTGAGCTTAAAGCGTTTATAGAAACGACGCTAGATGAAAGCGCTATCGCCATTAGCCCAGGCATTTTTTATATTTTCAAAGATAAAAAGCTAGAGCAAGAATTTCAACAAAACCGGCAAAAGCGCCATTATGAATGGCGCCATTTATCAGCCCCTGAACCCGTTACAGAGACTCAGGCACGCCTACTATTTTCACAACATGAAGTATTATTAGAATCTTTCTGGAGGCGCTGCTTAGATCTAGGGCGTATGCCAGCAGAAGATGAGCTTCAAAATTTAAAACAAGTTGCTCAAGCAGTAGGTTCAGCCAAAAAAGCACTTAAACTAGTTTGTAATTGGTATAACAAAGAAGAGCTCGAGCAAGCCGCAGCGATGCGTAAAGAAGACTTACTCGTTTACTTTGCACTAGCCATGTTTGAAAAAAGAAAGCCTTACGCACAACAACCGGAAAGTTTAAAACGCGATATAAAAACGTTCTTTGACACCTATAAAATAGCGCAACATCAAGCAGCAGAACTGCTATTTCAAATAGCCGACAGCGAGTTAATAGAAGCTCTTTGTTTAGAAGCTATTAAATTTCTACCTGCGGGTAAAATAGGCTATGAAAATAATCTACCTCACTCACTAACGCTACATAAAGATTTTATAACTCTTTTACCACTCACTCTAAGAGTGTATGTAGGTGCCGCTTTACAAATGTATGGCGAATTAGATGACATTCAGCTTATTAAAATCCACATTCATTCTGGGAAAGTAACACTGCTAGGATATGAGGGCTTTGATGACTCACCATTACCTGCACTAAAAGAACGTGTAAAAATAAAAATGGCTGATCAAGATGTAGATTTTTTTGATTATATCATTTCAGAAAAGCGGCCTCTGCTATTAGACAAAATTAACTATATTGACGATACTTTTAAGGATTACCATAAACAAAAGGCTTTCAATAAACGTCTAAGTAAAGAATTATACGAAATGGAGCTTTGGAATATCTCTTATAGCCAGCTACTTATTTTGCTACTTCAGAAAAACTTAGATATTAAAGGTTATCGTTTTTTAAATGTGAAAAAATGACCAATCAACGGTAACCCCCTAATTTTAATGGAGGTAGGTTGTAATTACTTTATTAGTTAGATTACCAAAGAACTGTGCCGTTCTTATTACCGAGCAAATTTGTTATAACAATATATAATTAGATGCTAAACTAGCTATATATTGTTTATTAGTTCTGACAAGATCTGGTACATCAATGTCATAGTTCAAACTAAATTCTAATAATTCAATTATGAGATAATTATTTTATTTAACTCTTAATACTTCACTTCTCCCGCCAGGCACATAAACTTCAACGTCATCACTCGCATATAGTTTGATATAAAGATATAAGTTAGCCTGTATGCTTTTAATTTCTTGACGGTATGGTGCAGGATCATCAGCAAGCTTATCATGTAATAAACTAGATATTTGACCAAAGCCTAAATTTCGACCTGTTTGGTTTTCAGTAATTTGCTTTTTTAACCAACGGTATATTTTACTTGATTTAAACAAGTATGCAGCATTTAAAAAATCATCTCTGTTAGCTTCTATTTGTGCAAAAGGAAGTGAAGGGTTTAATTTATATTCATTGACATCGTTACCTGGCTTTCCTAGTGGAAAGTCAGAAACAAATAAATCAGTTGATGGTATTAAAATTGCTTCAGGCCAAACAGCAGGTAAATTATCTTTGTCTTCGCTTTTAAGCTGCTCAAGATACTCTTCCATTTTGTCTAGTATGCTCAGGGTTAACAATGTAGATGAATCAACTATTTTTTTAATAAAGCTTTTTGATTCACAAGTCGGAGCCACCCTACTGCATGATTCTAAATTTCCTTTGCTAACGAGAGCAAGCCCTTTTCCCGTTAGATTAGCACTACCATTAAATATCGTTTCAAAATCAATTTGGTAAATTTTTGCATGTAAGTTCGCTAGTGCTTTAACTTGAAATCCGCTATTTATGCAGTCTCTAAGCGCTGCGAAGTCACTAGCCCCCTCAGCAAAATCTTTGGGGGTAAAGCGACCAACTAACTCGACATTTGGCTTATTTTTTTCAGTTAACTGACGTAACCAGCGAGTAGCTGGCTGCGTCATAAAAGCTGAAATAATGGTTATGTGTTTACAGTTTGGAATTATCAATCCTAACTGGCGTGTTAGCTCATTATTTGAGATTAGCCCTGTCATTAAATATCATCTGGATCTAAAGACCCTGGCTCTTGAAGAAATTCGCTAATTACTATGCCCCAATCGCGGCGAATTGCATTTAAGTACTTTTTACGAGATTCATTAGTAGTTTCATTCATTACTCGGGCAAAACCAGCAATTGCTGTTTGCATTACCTCTAGGTGCTCCTTGCCAAGCTGGCTTAAAAGTTTTTGATGAAAAATATGATTAGTATTAAATAAAACAAGTGTTAAACCTTTACTTGTTGATACATCAAAAAACGCCTCTGAGTCTCTAGCTACATCCTCAATCAAAAACCGATTACCATTAAGTATTAGTCGTTCAGCTTTATATTGAGCTTCATCCTGAGACATTCCTCCGGCTTGGATTAAATGATCTATTATGTCATTTCTCGTCAATTTATTATCATCATCTGCAGATTGATGACCTGATTTCTGACGATGCTCAGAACCATGCGTTGCTCTTGACGCGGCATTATCTGAAGCAGATAACAGTTCAACACTCTCGTTCTCAACATTTCCTTTGCCTACAACATTAATTTCTTTTAATCTTCTCTCTAACTCTTTTACATGTTTAGAAATAGCATCAGTAACTTTAAACACCTGAAGTAAAGAATCTGAATTCTCTTGTAAATCTCTTTTATACTCCGCTTCTGTATCAAAACCTGCTTGATCTGAAATTACACCCATAGAGTATGGTATTAGCTTCACAGCATCTTGTTTATTATTAGTGACACCAAATATTGAATCTAAGGTTGGAGGGAAAGAAACCTCAATACCACAAAACCTACCTTTAAAGTTTCGTAAGTCACTTGGAATAAAACTATCACGTAGCACTAGCTCTCTATTCGCTCTCACAATAGAAACGCCAATATTTTTAGCGCAATGCTTACCCCAAAAGGTTGCACCTAAAGATCCTGAGGTTGTTTTAAGTATAAAGTTTGCTATGCTCGCTTTTACTATAGAAGTAGTGATAGTTACGTTGTCTTCTTTTTTGTTACCTTGCTCATCAAAATATTCTACTGGAATTATCTCCTCATCCACTTTTTCAAAAAAAGCTTCATTTTGATAATCCCCAGGAAGATGAGGTAAAGATGTATTTTTTAACAAATACATTGGATCATTTGCTTTAAATGTGTTTCTTTCATAAGCACTAATATTATCATTACCAGACTTTCGATATGTAATGCTATCGATCCTGATTTTTTCATTACTTATAAAATTTCGATACATACGACCAACTAAAAGCTCGCAATGACGATATATTGATCTACCTGTTTTCCAGGTAAGTCTGTCAAGTTTAGACCAAATAATTAAAGTGCCTGAATCTGGAATTTTTGAAAAAAATGCTTTTTGATATTTATTTGGAATTAGAGAAGGTTGAGGCTCAGGAATTGTTTCTAAAGCACCAGTTTTCATTTCATCAACATCTAAATACGTATGATTAGGTATATTTCCATCTTGCCAACTCCAGACATCCACCCTTTTACACTGTGAAATTGAGGAGTTAGGTAAACCCATACCAAACTTACCCATTCCTCCATTGTCATTTCGGTTAGTGCCGCCACCAAACTGCATAGCAACTCTAAGAGTATTTACATCCATACCAATACCATTATCCCAAAGAGATATTTCTGATACAGTATAATTTTTACGCTCTTTTTGCTGCTCCTCTATAAAACCAACTTCTACGCGGCTTGCTGTTGCTTGCAGGCTATTGTCAATTAACTCAGCTAATGCGTAAGCTGTGTTATTATAACCATTATCACGTAGTGACTCGATTACAGTTTCAGCACTTAAAAACCTATTACTCATTAATTATTATCCTTTTCTGACCACATATCATTCCAATATCCGAACGCTATACTAATACTTTGAAATTCTGGTATATCGTCCATCACTGTATAGATATTGCATTCCCTATTGCCACCACTTTTATATCCCCGCATAGCTCTACCTGCCATTTGTAAATATTGAACTAAAGAATTCATAGGCTTGGCGATAACAGTAACATTCGTTTTTGGTGCATCGAAGCCTGCTGTTAACACATTGAAATTAACAAGTACTTGTAAATCACCTTTTTTGTATTGTGAAATCTTAGCTCTTCGGCTTTCTGGAGAGTCATTTTTACTATCAATAGATGCAACTTTAACTCCCTGATAAGCTAATGCTGTCGCAAGATTGACGCCATGTTCTACGGTACAGGCAAAAACTATTATTTGAGATTTTTTTTTGCATTCGTCAATAATTGTATTAAGGATCATTCGATTTCGAGCTAAATTACTAGCTAAAGCAGTCATTGTTTTAACTCCTCCAGCATCTCTTAATTCATAAGCTGAAATACTAGAGTGGTCATAATTTAAAGATTTAAAATTAGCTTTTGCTAAGTAACCTTTTTCAACCAAGTAATCAATCGGAGATAAATACCCTGATATTCTCATTGATATTTTATTGTTAAAGAAAAAATTTGCTAACCTAGTATCCTCTTCTGTGAGTCCTTCTTCAGAATAGCTACGCCCAGGTGTAGCTGTTAATCCTACTAAGTCGGCATGAAACCTTTCATTCTCTATGAAGTCCTGTACAACCTTCTGAAATTCTGGCGCTACACTCTTATGGGCTTCGTCAAAAATAACTAATGTTACCTTTTCAGCTAATTGCTTATAAAGCAATTGCAATTGCCTAGAGTTACTTTTTCTTAGACCCAAAAACTTATGTAAGCCTGCAACCACAAAGCCTGAGTCAATGCCACTAAGGCTCTCATTGGAATTGGAGTAGAAACCATAAAGTGACGTAGGTCGATTACCTAAGGATTTCCATGCTTTACAAAACTCGGTGTAAGCTTGAGAGCAAAGCTCTTCACGATCTGCAAGCCATAATACGACATTGTTATCTGATTCCCTGAGATGTTCTGAAGCGATATTCATCGCAGTACGTGTTTTTCCAGACCCTGTGGGTAAGTGGATAAGAACTCTCTTCTTTCCTTGCTTAAGATAACTAAACACTTGTTTACAGATATCTTGTTGGTAGGAGTAAAGGCCATAATCTGGATTGATCCGAGCCAAACTCTCAAGTTTACTTTCTTGCTCTACTTTGTTTGAATAGAATTCTAACAACCCTAAAACTGAAGCAAACCCTTTGGGGTTTGTTTCAGACCAACTTATAATTGCATTGTAATGCTCTGGTGTAACTTGGGTCGCATTGAGGACTAGTGTAGGAAAAAGCTCAGCGAGTAGCTGTGGAGATAGTCGTTCAATCAATTTATTTCGGAGTGATTTGTCAAAAACAAAATCAACCTGCTTAACACACGCAACAACAGCTGCTAACTTATTTTTACTATAATAGTTATGTTCTGCCACTTGGTTTTCATGACCATCAAGACTAAGAGCAAAAGCAATAGAGCTTTTTGGCAGAAAATTAAGTAATTCATCTTCTGAGAAATTTGTGAGTAATTTTGTAAGCATTTTAGTCCCTTAAAAAAACATAACTTTATCCCCTTAAATCTGAGATTCTGAAGAAATTCAAATTATTGATTAAAGAGTTAATTTTATTAAACTATTTCCCCATAATTGCTAAACATTACAATACTCTTTTCATTCCTTCAAGGGAATTAAAGCTCTTTTACCTATCGCAATACTTTATTCCTAGTTTATAAACAGTTTTCGCTGAACTAAGTGTGTTAATTTAACTACAAAACTAGGATATATTAAAGTTCAAACCATTAATTTTAATCAACTTATTTAGTTAGCGTAAGCTTTACTGTATAAAACCGTTATAATTTATGTTCGATGTAATGAATGACCCTCGCCTCTATCATAATCTAGGAATTCACGCTAACATTGGACAATTTCTCCAGGAGCAGTTCAGGTATGAAAGCTAGATTTACAGGGCATGACACCTTTCCCTTACGCTATGGATGGTTGTTTAAAGCAATTAATCATTTGAATTCTAACGGTAAATTCTCAAGTACAGATGAAGAAAGTATTCGTCATTCAATAGTTGAGTTAGGCGTTGGTAAAAATATGGTGAAAGCAATTCAGTATTGGGCTGAATCAAGCAACATCATTGAAGCTGATCGTGTTGAAGGTACTTTTGTGCATACAGCTTCTGAGAATGGCAGTTATTTATTTGGTGACGGCTCTGGCGACTGCGGGCAAGATCCTTATCTAGAGTTACCGGGCTCTATCTGGCTACTTCACTTTTGGTTAAATTTTAATAGCGATCAACTCACGGCTTACCGATACTTTTTTAACTATTCAAATGTTCAGCACTTTGAAAAGTCAAAACTTGTAGATGATTGTTTTGAAGATGCAAAGCGATTAGTTAGGACTGAATTAGGAAATATATCAACTATAAAAAAAGACATTGACTGTTTTCTAAACTCTTACAGTAAAAAAGTGAAAGCAAGTACGGTAAAAAAAGCGACAAAAGTTGATGAGGATCATTTTACTTCTCCGCTAGCTGAGCTTAATTTAATTCAAGATAACGGTGGTGGCTTTTATATTAGTAATTTGAATGAACGTTCTGAACTTCCTGTTGAGATTTTTATTTTTGCCTTACTTGAGTTCTTCAAGGTCGAAACTAAAGAGTCTAATGTAAGTACTATCGACTTTGATTCCTTACTTACTAAGCCGTGTTCGCCTGGACGTATTTTTAGATTGTCAGAGTCAGGACTTGGTCAAAAGCTTGATGAGGTACAAGAGCTTACTAATAAAGAAATTTCATGGGTTGATTCTTTAGGTCTTAGACAAGTTAACATTTCTACTGAAGCAAAAGATAATGCAATCACATACTTAAATATTTATTACGGTAAATACAATGTCTAAATCTCTTATCGCTATTAATCAACGTTACAAAAGCTCTACACGTATTGATGCAGATAACAGTAACTTATTGCCATTTATTGATGACTTTATTCTGCACGGTACAGCTATAAACGTACTTGATACGATAAGCCGTGAATTTAATAGCAGCACTCAACGCGCTTACACTATTACTGGTCCTTATGGTTCAGGGAAATCAACTGTTGCTCTATTTTTATCTTGTTTACTGTCTACTGAAACAAAACAGCGTAAATATGCATTAAATAAACTACATGGTTCACAAGAAATCATCACGGCTTTTGACTCACAGTTTGGATTAAAAAATGGTTGGCAAACAATAAAGCACGTTTGCGGACTTGAAGCTCCAGCTAATAGCATTTTAATCAGTTTACTTACTGCATTTAATCATAGCTTTTCCGTTGACAAAATTGCTGGCTTTGATGATGCTGAATGTTTATCTCAAATTAAAACCCTACTTAATAAACAAAGTGATAAAGAAGACGGGGTTTTAATACTGCTCGATGAAATGGGTAAGGCGCTTGATTACCAGTCGCGGGCTAATAAAGACTTACATTTATTTCAATCACTTGCTGATATTGTACAACAAGCAAAACGCCCTGTTTTACTAATAGGTTTTTTGCATCAGGCCTTTTCTGATTATGCCAAAAATAAAGATCTCAAAACACAACAAGAATGGAGCAAAGTTCAAGGTCGTTACCGTGATTTAAGCTTTAATCCATCTATCGATGAGTCACTTATTTTAGTAGGTGATTCAATTTATCGTGCGCCAGAAATAACATCTGTAATAGAGTCTCAGCATAAAGATTTAATTGATGTTGTTAGCTCAGCGTTTGCTAATCAAAATAAAAATGTTGAGGCATTAAGTAAAACGCTACCTCTTGATCCTATTGTTAGTTTGTTACTAGGCCCAGTCTCTCGTCGTCGCTTTTCTCAGAATGAGCGTAGTTTATTCGGTTTTTTAGCTTCGCATGAAAAATACGGGTTTAGAGAGTTTTTAGATTCAAATTACGATGAATTAAATACAGCGTTAAACTTATACCGCCCGGAAATGTACTGGGACTATCTGCATCATAATTTACACCATTTAATTGTAACATCTCACGATAGTAAGGCTTGGCTAGAAGGTTCAGATGCTATTTACAGAGCTGAGCAAAGAGGCGGCGAGCTGCATATAGCTATTACAAAGCTGATCGCTCTACTAACTATTTTTGGTTTTCATCATCAACTCCATGCTAAGCGTGATTTTATTCATCAATATTTTATCTGCCGTGGTTTTAACCATGCAGAGATCAAAAGTGCTATTGCAGAATTAGAAGCTAACACTGTGATTATTTACCGTCAAAAACACGATGCCCTCTTTGTATTTCAGGGTAGTGACATTGATATAAATAATCTAATAAGTGAACAAATTGAAGTTATTAGTCATGGTGTTGATTGGACCGATGCTTGTGATGTAAGCCAAAATATTTTAGCAACTGCTCACTACCATCGAACTGGCACTATGCGCTGGGCAAACACTAAGCTACTCAGCAAACTTGATTCGCATGCTGTGGAAAGCTTGACTGAAATACCGAAGACTGGCGAAGCTTTTGCGTCCTTTATTTTAGCGACTAGTGCCTTTGTTGCTCAAAATATCAAACAGCAAGCACAACAATCGCCTTTTGTAATAATAGGTTTTATTGATGATTTTACTAATTTAAAGAACGCCGCTATTGAATTAATTGCGCTTAAGCAAATTCTCAGAGAAGAAAAAAAAATTACGCATGATTTAATTGCTAAAAATGAGCTAGACAGTCGCATTAAATTTACTCAATCACGAGTCGATGCTGAATTACAAGCTGCTTATAAAAACGCCTCTTGGACGTATCGTGGTAAAGAATTAGACTCCGCACCTTTAACAAAAGTAGCTTCGCTAATTGCTGATGAAGTTTTTAGTGAGTCACCTGCAGTAATAAATGAGTTAGTTAACCGCTCGAAACCTTCCGGTAGTGCTAACAGTGCGATTAGAAAACTAATGAACGCAATGTTTGAACATGGCGATAAAAAAGATCTTGGTTTCGATGACAATTCGTTTCCACCAGAAAAAGGTCTTTACCTGTCTTGCCTAAAGAGTAAAGGCTGGCATTGTGAAACACCCCAAGGTTATTTATTTCCAAGTAAATGGGGCATTGAAGCACAAAATGCTAACCCTAAAATGCACGCTTTATTTAAAAGTGGTTTTGAATTTATAAAAAACAATTCAGCTAAAAAGCACGTAACAATGGCTGAGCTATACGAAATGTGGATGTTACCTCCTTATGGGCTAACTTCAGGTCTTTGTCGTATTTATGGTTTGGCCCTTTTAAAGTCGCTTGAAGGACAAGTTGCATTTTATGATTGGGATTCAACTAATCAGTTTATTTTTATTCCAGAACTGGACGAAGAGCTCGTTAATAAAATATACAAACATCCAAATGAAGCTGGAGTAAGACATTTTGAGATTTCTGAAATACAGAGTCATTTACTCGATAACTTAGCGCGAGCTACTTTAGGTGAAGTAAAAAATGATCAAGCGATCTTGAATATTGCTAAGCATATTGTCGGCATAGTTCATAAACTGCCCACTTGGGTAAAGAAAACAAGCGGTGAAAGCTTTGTAGGCGATTATACGAATGGCTTAACTAAACAAGCTAGAGACTTTAGAAATAAAGTTATCGCAGCCAATGATCCTTATAAACTGATACTTGAAGACTTACCTGCTATTTTTGGATTTCAACAAGATGATCCTACACTTGAAGAAAAGCTTGGTCATCACTTAAAAACTGCGATTGAAGACTTAAGTGCTCAGCACGATATTTTATTGACTGGCTTCAAACAAATTATCACTAATATGTTGGGCGAAAACTTTAACAGCAATTTAAAAGAACGCTGTGACTTCGTTGAACAAGTAGCTAAACGTCCTAAAGTTAAAGATTTAGCTAAACGGCTTTCGCAATATATTGAAGGCAACACCCCGTTTGAACTTGTTATTAATATACTTACTGGTGTGCCAGAGCGAAATTGGACCGATAAACATTTACGTAATGGCCTTGATGAGCTGCAAAGCCTATGTATTCAATTTAGACGAATTGAGTCGTTTGGGAACATTCAAGCAAAAGGGACATCTAAACCTTTGGCTTTTATCACTACCGACAGCAAGGGAAACTATCAAGAATTTGGCAGTTATATTAAACATAATTTAGATAATGACCTTGATGTTAAAAACGCAGTAGATAACATCCAATCGACCATTTCTGAAATGTCGAAAGAGAAGCAGCTTGCCACTCTTACCAGCTTGTTAACTAATTTAATGGATAAAACTGAGACAGAGGTACTCGATGACTGAAAAGGTTAAACATGTATTAGGCCTTTCTGGCGGTAAAGACAGTAGTGCCCTAGCCTTATTTGTAAAGGAAACTTATCCTGACTTAGATGTTGAATACTTCTTTACTGATACCGGATATGAACTACCAGAAACTAATGAATTTATTGATAAGCTAGAAGAAAAGCTTGGTTATATCCATCGACTAAATGCGCGATCTTTAAATAACATTGAAGGTCGTGGTGAAAAAGACTTTGCACACTTACTGAAAGCGCATGGTAACTACCTTCCCTCGCAAAGAGATCGCTGGTGTACCGTTCAAATGAAACTGAAGCCTTTTGAGCAATGGCTGGATAGTTTTATAAAAGATGGTTACAAAATTAAAAACTATGTTGGTATTCGTGCTGATGAGCCTGAACGTACTGGCTACATGACTATCGAGAAACCTATTGAGTCGGTATTCCCGTTCAGGGTTCATGGAATTGTAAGAAGTGATATAGAAAATATATTACAGCGCAACGGTTTAGAGTTACCTGAGTACTATAAATGGCGTTCACGCTCTGGGTGTACATTCTGTTTCTATCAGAGAAAAATAGAATGGGTTAAGCTAATGGAAAAACACCCTGACTTATTTGAAGAAGCTAAAGCTTTCGAAAAAGGCGATGACAATAATACGACTGTGGGTGAACGCTTTTATTGGATGGGGCAAGGCCAACCGCTCGAAACCTTAGAGGATCCCGAAGTACAAAAACGTATCATTGAGAACCACGAAAAAAAAGTGGAGCGCTTTAATAAAAAGAAGCGACGTAATGCATTACTAGGTGATTTTGAAGGTTATTGTGAATTTAATGAGCTTGATGATATTTATGATGAGGCTGAAGGCGGCGGTGCTTGTATAACTTGCTACAAATAAAGAATGCGGCTAATTAGCCGCTTTTTTTATTGCCGAAACCAAATAATTAATATTTTCATAAGTTATATCATTAGTGAAACTAATACGGAAAGTCTGTTCAGCTTGCTCGCGGGTTAAACCTAAAGCCGTTAAAACATGCGAGGCTTCAATATCTTTTGAAGAACAAGCAGATCCCTGTGCTAAACAGAGCCTTTGTTCATTATCCCTAATTAATAAGCTTGCATTTGTATCGGGTAAAGTTAAGGAAATAATGTGCGGCAAAACGTCCCTATTACCGTTCACTTTAAAGTTAATCTTAGAAGCTTTCAGTTGTTCCAATAAATAACTTCGTATATTGCTTTTCGACAATGTTTGGTAATGCCGAGGAAAAGCATCTATAGCAGTACCGAACCCAAGGATTAGGGGAGCTGCTATTGTACCTCCTCTAACTCCTTGCTCTTGACCTGCACCATGTATCACAGGCGTGATGTCGCGCTTACGAAGATCTCGAATATAAACTGCGCCAATTCCTTTTGGGCCGCCAATTTTATGAGCAGAGAATGACATCATATCTACATTCATTTCATCAACATCAATTGATATCTTACAAAAGCTTTGCGCTACATCACTATGAAATAGTACTCCTCTTTTAAAACATATTTCACCAATTTCTGCGATAGGATTAACTGTACCTAGCTCATTATTGACATGCATAACAGAAACTAAAATCGTATCTTCTCTTATTACTTTCTCGACACTTCTCGATTCAATGATTCCTTGGGTATTAGGCATAACAATTGAAATATCATAACCACTGCCCTTTAAGTAATCACAAATTGCAAAAATACACTTATGCTCAGTAGCACCAATAACAATATGCTTTTTATTTGATGCCATTAGACTTGATGGTAGGAGACTTTTAAATGCAATGTTATTTGACTCTGTGGCACCACTAGTAAAGACAATCTCACTAGGATAAGCACCTATCTCATCAGCCAATTTTTCACGTACCTTATCAATACTTTTTAATACTTGCTCACCTAGCAAGTGGCTAGAAGAAGAGTTAGCATAGTAAAGCTCAAAAGCTTCTATTAATGATGCTTTAACCTCTGGTAGAACAGGATATGAAGCAGCTGAATCTAGATAAATCATTAAAATACACCTCTACTTTACTTTCAGAAGAATAGCATTTATGCGCGAAAAACGTAAGGTTTTAGCACACCATCCAAATCTGATAATAAATTTCCTAAACTGCAATAAACACTTATACGTTGGTAATTTAATGGTTATAGATAATCAGTACTTTTTATTAATTCCTTCTCACAGCGCTAATTTTAATACTTGTTTCTATTGCGGCTGTATTGCGAGCGATCACGATTATGCGCCGCCTTTGCAGTATCTTGAGTTTTATCTGGCAACTAAAGAACCGTCTGAGTTTTTAAAAATACCAAGTTGTAACGAGTGTTATGAGCATTTAAAAATGTGTAAAGCGGGCTCGCTTGATGAGCGCAAAGACTTTGCTAAAAAAAGGCTGGCGAAAAAATACGATAAAGCCCTTACTATTTATGAAATGTGGTCAAAAGAAGAATTAGACGGTTTAGATTTTAGTTTGCGCCACAGTATTGCCGCAGGTTTGCAACTTGGTGAAGAGGCCACCAACCGCTTATTGTTTCCGGGTTTTAAGTTTGAAGCCGCGGGGCTAGAGCACCAAGTAAATTATGGGCCAGCACAGCATTTTGATGTGTTCGGCGAGCAATTTACCACATTTAGAGATGCACTAGACTTTGCCAGTAAAGCGTATCGAATTTCTAAAAACACCCTTAAAGAATATTTTGCTGACCACGATAATAGCTTTGAAAAAGCGATTATCGCCATCCATAAGGAAGTAGCTGATAAAGCGTTTCAAAAGCAATTAAAAACGCGTTGTAACCAATTTGCCAAACAGCATAAGCAAGCAGTTATTTTTGTGCACAAACAAGTAGACCGCTATTTAAGTGAAGACGAAGATATGACAATAGATGAAGCGTTAACGCTGCTGTATGAAACCAGGGTTAAACCAAGCTTAACCCGTTAACTTCTTTACTACCCTTTATTATGTCTAGCGTTAACCGTGCAAAGGAGTACCGGCTTTCGCCGTTAACGTTGTCTTGTCAAAGATTGCCTATGTCGTTTTCAATATCGCTCACTTTTCTTTAACTTTAAAGCGAGCAACATCATCTTTGCATTTCATGGTAATAACTCTCAGTTGTTATAATGTTATTCCTATCTATAAGAATAGTTTAACTACCACGACAATAATTAACCAATATCGATGATTAGTGCGTTTGAAGCTAATGCTAAGCATATATTAACCGCAAGTGGTGAATATTATTGTAAAATCAGAAATTTTAAATATAATCACCGTTTACGATGAATAATAGAGAATCTTTATGGCTAATAAAGTAATTGCGTCGGAAATGCCTACTTCTCCATTTATTGATAATGCTGAGGTGTTAGGCAAACTAATCAAAGCGAAAAGAACAGGGGTAGGCCTAAAACTGGCTGATTGTGCTGCATTATGTGGGATCGGTATCAATACATTATCCCGTATTGAAAATGGCAATGCTAATTGCACTTTGTCTGCTGTTTTTTCAGTACTCAATGGCTTAGGGATCAAACTCATTACCAATGAGTTATTAGATCCACAAGACTCCTCTTTAAACGATGAGTGGATTTAAAAGCTATGAATACTAAAGTTAAACTCGAATCAGCATATTCTTTAGATGTTAATTATGCTGATACATTAATAGGCACACTGTTTCTAGATAAAACCACCAACTTATTAAAGTTAAAATATAATGAGTATTGGCAAAAAAATGGCTTTGCAATATCACCTAGTCTCTCTTTAGATAACTTGCATTTGCCCGAAGTAGCATATAACTACTTTGACAACGCATTACCCGAAGGCCAAGCAAGAACCTTGCTAGCTGAAAACTTAGGCGTATCCGAAAAAAATGTTTATTCACAAGTACGAGAGCTAGGGAATGATCTTGCTGGGGCCATAACATTTAGAAAATTATCACCTCCAAATAACCAACTCAGTACAAACTCTCAAGCTATATTCAGGCATCTAGAACCCGAAGAGTTAGAAACGCGCTTAGATCATAAAGAAGAGCTTGGATTACTTATTTGGGACGACAAACCGCGACTAAGTGTTGCAGGCGTTCAAGATAAGCTAAACGTGTTTATTGACGACCAAAATAACATAGGGTTTGGGGATGGCTTATTATGCTCAACCCATATCATTAAATTTGAAAAAAAAAGTTGCCCAAACCTAGTTCTAAATGAATACTTTTGTATGAGATTATCGGCAGCCGCAAAGTTACCTACAGCAGACGTTAAATTTGT
This sequence comes from Rheinheimera sp. D18, assembly GCF_004345025.1. GTDB lineage: Bacteria > Pseudomonadota > Gammaproteobacteria > Enterobacterales > Alteromonadaceae > Alishewanella > Alishewanella metallidurans. The sequence goes on from NZ_CP037745.1 coordinate 2,957,861, forward strand.
TAGGTTTGGAAAACATCCTGCTCTCCTCGTCACTCGATTTGATCGTAAATATGTAAGTAATATAAATAGAGTTATGCGCCGGCATGTTATTGATGGCTGCCAAGCATTAAATTTACCTAGGGACTATAAATATGAGCGAAACTTAGGCGACGGGCGTGACGTAAAGCATATACGAGACGGTGCAAATTTAGAGAGTCTATTCGCATTTTGTAAAACAATGAGTGCTCCAGCTCAAAGCACCCAAATACTTATCAACTGGCAGTTGTTCAACTTAATGATCAACAACTACGATAGCCATGGTAAAAACATATCAATATTTTTTGATAAAAACACCAGTAAATTTACCCCAAGCTACGATCTCGTTAATGTAGCGATGTTTAATCAATTTAAACACGTATTAGCCATGGCAATGGGCGATGAGTTTGAACCAAACGATATAAATGCTTATCAACTAGCTGATTTCGCAGAAACTTGCGGCATCAACAAAAAACTCTTAACACGTTTATTAATAAACTTAGCTGATATAGTTATTGATTTACTTACCAGTAAGCAGTTAATCAACGCCATGAAAGACGACACACTTATCACACTTAAAGATATTGAATATCTCAATAAAGTAAGTGATAACATTTTAGCTAGAACAAGGCACTTACGCTCACAAGCCACTGATATTACAAAAATAAATATTTAAGTAGTGATCTAATTTAAGCGTAATTCTACCGCTAACTTCCATTAAAAATGAGGGGGACTACCGCGGGGCTAGAGCACAGGGTAAGTTATCAGCCAACACAGCATTTTGATATGTTCGGCGTTTTTTTGCTGGCGGGCAAGTAATAGCGGCAGTATTTGTTAATATGGCTGCGTTGAGCCTAATCATATTAAGTAATGCCAAATGAATGCGCCTTTTAAACTGCGGCCTTACCAACAGGAAGCCGTTGATGCCACGGTAAAGCACTTTCGTAAATCAGATGAGTCTGCGGTAATAGTGTTGCCGACCGGTGCCGGTAAAAGTTTAGTTATTGCCGAACTGGCGCGTCTTGCACGGCGTAAAATTCTGGTACTGGCTCACGTAAAAGAGCTGGTTGAGCAGAATCATGCTAAATACCAAAGTTATGGCTTAGTGGGGGGTATTTTCTCTGCGGGGTTAAACCGTAAAGAACACCGTTATCAGGTGACGTTTGCTAGCGTGCAGTCTGTGTCGGCAAGTTTAGCGCAGTTTAAAGATGAATACTCTTTAGTTATTATTGATGAGTGTCATCGAGTCAGTGACGATGAGACCAGCCAGTATCAGCGTATTATTGCACAGCTGCGCCAGCAAAATGTCGGCCTTAAAGTGCTGGGGCTTACCGCCACACCTTATCGCTTAGGCACGGGTTGGATCTACCGTTATCATTATCGTGGCTTTGTGCGCAGCTGCCATAGCCAAAGTGACGAGCAGAACAAACCTTTTGTGCACTGTATTAATGAGCTGTCTCTGATTTATATGATTAATAAAGGCTATTTAACTAAGCCTAAGTTAATTGACGCCGCGGTGGCGCAATATGATTTCTCAGCGCTAACGCAAAACCGCTTTGGCGAGTACGCTGACAAGGACGTGAACCAGCTGTTAAGCAAGCACCCACGTGTTACCCAAGCCATTATTGAGCAAGTGACAGAGCTAGCCGTTAAACGCCAAGCAGTGATGATTTTTGCCGCAACAGTAGATCATGCTAAGGAGATCATCGGCTATTTGCCACCAGAACACACCGCATTAATTACCGGCGCCACTGAGCAGCGTGAGCGGGATAAGCTGATCCAGCGCTTTAAACAGCGCCAGTTAAAGTATTTAGTTAATGTGTCTGTACTTACAACGGGGTTTGATGCGCCCCATGTCGATTTTATTGCTATTTTGCGCCCTACTCAGTCAGTGAGTTTGTATCAGCAAATTGTAGGCCGTGGTTTACGTTTAAGCGAAGGCAAACAAAACTGCCTAGTTATTGATTATGCGGGGAATAATATTAATTTATATCATCCTGAGGTGGGTGAAAAAAAACCAAACGCCGACACTGAGCCGGTGCAGGTATTATGCCCAGGCTGTGGCTTTGCCAATATATTTTGGGGCAAAACAAACGGTAACGGCCAAGTAATTGAACACTATGGCCGCCGTTGTCAGGGGCTATTAGAAACTGATGAAGATAACGAGCTTACAGCGTCTAACCCGCGCCCTGAGCAATGCGATTACCGCTTTCGTTTTAAAGCATGCCCGCACTGCGGCAGCGAGAATGATATTGCCGCGCGTAATTGCCATCAGTGTAAAAACGCCATTATTGACCCCGATGACCAGCTACGTGATGCACTAAAACTAAAAGACGCTATGGTAATTCGCTGTGCTGGCATTAGTTTAAATACCGAAGCTACGATAGATAACACGCTTAGCAACCATAAAAGTAGGTTAAAAATTACCTATCACGGTGAAGACGGCGAAGAACTTAGCGAGTGGTTTGATTTCAGTAAACCGGCACAGCGTAATATCTTCAATAAGTTATTTGGTCGGCGCTTAGCCAATAGCCAAGTACCACAAGAATTCAGCCAACTGGAACAAGTACTAGCAATAAAAACCTTATTGCCAGTACCTGATTTCGTTATTGCCCGCAAAAAGAAGCGTTATTGGCAGGTACAAGAACGAATTTTTGATTATCAAGGTATCTATCGTAAAGCGGATAAGACGTGAAATTTCTCTATAGACGCGGGGAAGCCCACTAGCAGTTAGTGCCGCGTTAAAGGTTAGCCGCAGTAAAAAGTTCAGTGAATGTACTCTGGATGAATTATCCCACTTAGCAGCCAAAGCCATGTTGCCAGAAAAGGTGGTGTTAGATACGGCCAAGCAAACTGTTGCGGGCTGCCGTGAAGTATGACCGAAAGAAAAAGCCCATTTGGCGCTTACCAAATCTATGATTGACGCAATCGACAAACACTTGCGTGTCATACCGCTGCGCTGATTGGCAAGTTGCTGGGGGCATACGTCAGTTTCAACAAATAGGTGGTGTATCTGTTTTGGTATGGCGAGCACCCAAATGATCGGTACCAGAGACAATGGTCACTTCTCTAGGCACTGTTCTTCCATTCAAAAAATATACGCTTTAACGTATATTGACAGTTATTACTCTTTAGCGTAAATTTAAGAAATTAACGGTTTACCGTATAAGGTTTGCCATTGTTCTAGTTTAACAGGAGTGCGTTGCATGAACATCACCCGTCCAGAACAACTTAGCAATCTGATTAAAACATATCGTAAAGACCAAAACATCACACAAACTGAGATAGCAAAGCAGGTGGGGCTGCGTGTGGCCACTATTTCTGACTTTGAGAACAAGCCGGAGTCATGCAAACTCGCGACTTTTTTTAAAATTTTAGCGGCTTTGCAGCTTCAGATTGACATCACACCACGCGAAAAAACAACGTCTACTAATCCGAGCGAATGGCATGAGGGTTGGTGATTTATGAAAACGCTAGATATCTATGTGGACTTCCCAGACGTTGCATCGACCGATTGAACTAAAAGCACAGAAAAGACTTGCTAGTAAAATCTGGGAGGTCTAGATCAGCCCAGCCTCGGCTTGGACGCAAGAACAATGTGTTAGTTAACTGACTACTAAAAATCCCAGCTTTATAATTGGCGTTCTTCAGCCAAGGAAAAATCTACCACCAGTGAAATTGCTCGTTAACACTTTCAGGAAATTAGGCTTCCCATTCAATAAATTAATCTACAGCGCTTAAAAAAATGAAAATAACCAATAAAAACCATCTGAAAATTCAATTTTGTGGTGATATTTCTCTATGAATGAAATAAACTATATTTTGCGTTATTAATTTTTTTATAAAAGATGTTTTGAGGCATTAATATGTCAAAAAATAAAATAGCATCATTGCCTGAGCTCGTTCAAGAGCGCAACAGGCTTCAGCAGCTAATGGTACATTTGGACGAAAGCATACAGGCAAAGCTGCTGCAGTCAGCAATGGATGGCTATCGGCCGGTCAGCATCGAGACTGTGCAATCAAGCATAGAGGCGCACAGGGGTGATCTTTCTACCTCTGAACTAGTAGCTTTTGCCGGCGTATCGATGCAAACCTATTACAACGCGATACAGCGGGTAGATGTGGTATCTGTAGGCAAGCTCAACAGTCTGATCGGTGCTGTGGGTTTGCAGCTTTTTATCGGCAAGCGTCAGGGTAATAAATAATGAACGCTACAACACGGATCGGTTTTGTGTATTGCAATGATAACTTGGCAGGGACTATCACTGAGTATTCGGTTCAAGCAGGTTACGAATATGAATTTCGTTATGATACGACTTACTTACAAAGCGGGCTTGCCAAGATTGGTACCAACCTCCCACTGACTGACGCACCATTGCGCAAAAACCATCTTCCGACATTTTTCACCAATTTAATGAGCGAGGGGTGGATAAAACGTCACCAAGCGCAGCTGGCCAGACTCGATGTAGATGATAAGTTTGGCCTTCTGCTAGCGCACGGCGCAGAGCTTATAGGACCAGTGAAGATACTTCCGAGTCTACTTAAAGATGAAGAAGCCGACCATATACCTGAGCGACCACAGAAGAACCTAAAAGGCTTCACCATCGACTTTGCCAGAGATGAATTTAATGAAGTGGCCATCAGATCATTCGGCAGAGCGTCCATTTCAGGTGTTCAGCCTAAAATGTTTCTCACTCATAAAGCTGGTGCTAGGAAAACATTGACAGCAAGCGTCGGTATGGGTCCATACATCGTGAAACCATCTCCAAGAGATTTGCCCCATTTAGCGGTCAATGAATTTATCATTATGCGGCTATGCCAGTTGGTTGGTTTCAATGTAGCAGATCATGCCCTTGTGCCTTTCTCCTGTGGTGAACAGGCCTACGTGACTGGTCGGTTTGATTTAGACACCGCCGGCAGAAGCTTCGGATTCATCGAAGATTTGGCCTCTGTCATGGATGTTGCGCCCGGGAATAAAAGTAGCGAGGCATTATCCTACGAACACGCATTGAAAGTTGCCCATGCAAGCTGCGGTTACCACGCTCAAGTGCTTCGGGATGGTTTTTTGCAGGTGCTCATGGCGTACCTGGTTGGGAATAACGATTTACACATGAAAAACTTGAGCCTGGTCAGACCGCTCGATAGTGATACTGCGACCGGATTTTCAAAAGTCTATGACATGGTATCAGTAGCGTCATACAAAGAGTACGACGGGACAGAGTTGAGTATCTGGCTCACGGAAAGTGAAGTAAAAGACGCCAAAAGCACCAGTTCATACGACAACTACGGCTATTACACTGAACATGATTTTGTGGCGTTTGCAGCCCAACTGGGGCTGGACCAAAAGATCTCAAAGAAACTGATCCATTCTTTGGTTAAAAAGGTGTCGCAAAATTTGGACAAGGCATTTGATAGTGTACTAGGTTTTGACGAACTTAAGCTCGTCATGCTCAAACGCATTCAAGCGCGAATGGCAACCATGTCACGCCCTTGGCTGTAATGTGGCAGCTGACGTTTAAATTGATCGTATTTCCGGACAGTAAATTAGATATCTCCTCAGCTTTTGCAGGTGTATTACTGTGGTTTGGGTAATTAAACACCTCTCTTAACGTGGTAATCTTACCATTTAAATTGGTGTCCGGTTTTATTAGACCACTACAAGTTAAACGTTACCTTAGTGAAGATGAAGAGATTACAATTAACGAGGCTTTAGAAAGGCTTTATGAAGAGCGAGTTACACCCGCTTTGATGCGTTAGTATTAGATTGACACCAATTAATAACAATTTATATCTAATCATGTCTCTGACTTTGCCACGTTTAACGAGCAGGAGTCAGATTGGAGCTTTGTCTTAGCCATGTAGAAATAGCATGGTCACAACATGGTCACCGTTTGGTCACGGCGCATAAAAAAAGGCCTTACTTTTCAGCTAAGGCCTTGATTTATATGGCGCACCCGCCGCGATTCGAACGCGGGACCCCTGCCTTCGGAGGACAATCAAAACCACACAAAAATAATTAAAAATCTTATTTATCATACAGATATAGTTATCAAAATAAAATTAAACCCTTAAAATAACACCATTTTGGCACATTTGGGCACATTTTTGGGCACAAATAAATGTCAATCCAAGCGTCGAAATTGACCCTTTCCCCGACAAAAATTTATAATCAATAAAAAACATCTGAGTTTTCATGTCGAAAATTATCGACAGTTTTTAAGCTAATCTGATCTAAATTGCTAACTCTAGCGATTCAATTTTTGTCTTTAGGTAAGGCATAAATTTTAAAATCATCATGAAGTTTGCTCCAGTGCGCTTTTAACCCAGCTTTATGCTCATTATTCATTGGCAGTGATTCAAGTGCTGTAGGCCAAAGCGCTCTTGCTTTAGTCAATGTATCTTCCAGATGGGGTTTAATTGCCCGCCAAGGAATACCTGATTTATCTGACCAAGCTTGAAAATGCATAAATGATGCGTCATACCACTCCTTAGTTTTGCCAAAATTAAGTGCAAACTGAGTTTCATTTTCGATATACACGCTGGTTGTTACAATATCATAAGCTGGTGATAGTCGCGGTGTGATCTTGTCTGGATACAAAAAGCTCCAATTCTTGAGGTGTGCATCGCCATTGGCCAAAAGTATATTCACCAATAATCGCCTTGCGAACTGCTGAGCATCAGCAAGTGCATCACCAGAAAAGCCATAAATGACTTTACCGATAATTTCATAATTAGCTGATGTGTATTTTTCATGTGGATACTTCACTAAAATTTGTGCAAAATCTTCCATATGAATACGTTGGTTGTCTTTACGGTCAAATCGCCTGATGGCAAATGCCATCTCCTCATTAGGTAAATTGATTTGTGGCAGGTTATCGAGCTTATTAAGTTCAACTAACTTTATTTCTGGTATATCAATATCAACTAGCCCCGCAAGAGACATGGCTGTATATTCGTTAAGTGGTACAAATTTATGTCTGGTCGATGGCGTCTTAATAATCCAGTCTCCTAACTCATCGCCTTTGGTTAAATTGTAACGGCCATCTTTTTCTTTCATAGAAAATTTCATTTGAACGCCAGCCAACGAAAATTTATTGGCGTGGTTGACGCTATCAAATTTTATTGCTTTAGCATTGCCGTGTGTATTTAGTACATAGTTAGGGATGTCCTCAGGCTCCAGCGGCTTGGCCTCTATGGCACCGGGTAAATCCGCACCTAGATATGCAAGTATGTAAAACTCATTATCAACATGTACTTTAAGACCTTGTGCAATCAATTCACGTAAAGCACCTTCAGGAAGTAAGTTTGACAGGATAGGATGCAGACGCTGGTTCCGTGACCATGGCTCTGACATAAGTTTAATCGCATTTGGAAATTTTGGATGGGTAATTAAGCTAAATGTGGGTCGCTCTGGATTTTTTTTAAATCCATCTGCAATAGTCAATATGTTGCGTCCACTTTTATAACCCGCAAGGTAGCCTACAAGTTCACCATGCAGGGTAATCTTTAATACATTTACCCCTTTATTTGTATCAGTGCTCATTCATTTTCCCCCAGCAGTCCTTGCCATGGATCATCAGTTAAAAGCTTACTTTTCTCATTATCAGATGGAGATGCATCCATGGATGGAGTAGATCCTTCGCAAAGTAACGCTATCACGGCATTAAGCTTTTCATTTGGGATAAGTAATATTTCACTTTTAAGCCCTTTAGCTATTAGTTCAAGCGTATCAAGTCGCGGGTTGCCTTTCGATTCTAGTCTCTGATATTGCTGACGCGATATCCCTACTTGCAGCATCATATCGTGTTGTTTAAAACCTAATGTTATTCGGCGTTTTTTTATCTGTTCAAGTAATGATTGCATAATAAAAGTCTTCAATTTCAATCAGCCAATAAGAAACATATTAGTTGCTATTCGCCGTTATGGCAACATATGTGTTTCTTTCTGTTTTTTATCACTCTCCGCTAGCAATAAGCAATACATATGGCGCTATTTCTCTTTAGCTGGATAATTGACGCTATAATTAAAAACTAAACGATAATGGCGATTAAAAACTAAACAAGGCTGTAAAGTGGAGGCTGAATTGAGTTAATGCAGCTAATACGGGCTATCCTTATTCATTATTCTGACCTTGCAGCTGCTGCCTGCTCACTTTCTGTAAGAAGTGCGTCAGATTAAATCTGAGACTAATGCGTCTAAATTATTATTTTTATTAGCGTAACTTTAAGCCAACTTTAGGATTGCTGCCTAAAAACTTTTCAAACGCAAACAAACAATTACTTAACGGATAAATAGCGTCACTGTTATAAGCCATGTAGATTTCATCATCGCGTAAGCCAACAAAACACCCCTCCTTTACTGCTTGCTCGGTACTTTTAGCCGTTTGGAATTCCATCTTATCATCGAAGATAGCACTGAATTTTTTTAAATCAGAAACTATCTTCCAATCAAATATTTGTACTTTACTGCCCCCATTCTTTACCTCTGACGGAGTTCTGCGCAAGCCTGAACTTGTGCATTTTAAGTTTTCTCCTTCAATCTCTCCGTAGTTGATACAAATCCAGCCAGCATTAAGCTTATCAAAACTAAACATAGAAAAAGCGACATCACTACTTTCATAGTAACTAATTTGATAGGATGGGCTTGATAATGTATTACTGCACATGATAGCGCTAGTAAAGTTATTAGCTATATTACTTGTTATACGGTCTACGCAGCCGGCATGGGCTGGCGAGATAAATCCCCACCATACCGATACCGTTAATATTGCAAATGCAAGTTTAGAAGTCATCAGCTAACTTACTTTTTTTACGATAACCACTAGCTTCTTTTATTTTTTGTTTTTCTACTGCTTGAGCTTTGGTTTCATTATTACCTTGTGAACTGGCCTTGGCCTCTTGGGCAATTGCCGAGTACTCAGGTTTCCAACCCATACGAACCATTATAAACTTATTTTCGTCATCTACACATTCATCTAGCTTAACAATTCCTGATAACACTGCTGATGTATTACTACTTATTGTTTCTGCCGCTCTTTTAATTTCAACAGCTAAAGCTTCAGAATTACCCGCACCATCTGTTTTTTCAGTTTGTTCAGTTAATGAATCGATTAACTCGTCACTTTTGATTCCTTCTTCAAAAAACTTGGCTAGCTCTGATTTTGCACGAAGCTCAGCTTCATCTCTAGCTGTGCGAATTAAGCTACGTTTAGCGACTATAAATGTTGCTTCAGCATACATTGAGATAGATTGTAATTTACCATTTTCGTCAAACTTAGGTACAACGCCAGATATCGCTTCGCTTTCTGCGACCATAGCATCGCAAGCGTCGGCATATGCTGCACTAGATGCGGTCATAAGTGCAACTACTAGTATAATTTTACCATTCATCTTCATATTCTTTCTCCATTTTATTTTGCTTTTCGCTAATACGATTTTTCGTTTTATTTACGTCTGCTTTATTTTTATCAGCACCTTCTTTAACTGGGCTAGTTATAAGCTTTGAACTCAGTTGATGCGTAATAATATCTGCATAACTTTTTAAGCTGGGTTTTGGTACACGATGTCCTACCAAGCTAACAATGTCACTTATTACGATTTCAGATGTAGCAGGGTTAATGGCTTTAATACGAACACTGGCGCTTAGTTCACCACGAGTAATATTACGGTCACCTACTTGCCGTTCAGTGATATTCACGCTGTAATTTGTTATTTCAGTAATAATCAGTAAATCTGCCCCAACTTGGTTTCCTAGCCTAGATAACTCTTCAATAGGGCTATTACCTGACGCAATATAACCAAGCTCGTTATTAGCTAAATTAATAAACTCACGATCTAATAAATTAAATTTTTTGGAGTTTGACAAAGACCGCTCTAAATGTTGCTGAATTAAGATGGCAATATTCTTATGCGCAGAGCTTGAAAGGGTGGGCAACACTACAATATTTTGTTTTGATTTATCCAAGCCACTTTGATATCTGGCAAGCACTACTTTTAGTGTTGCTTCATAACCTTGACTTGTTTCTTCAACTTGTAAAATGCGATATTGGTGAATAACACCAGAAGTTTTACTGGTACTAGATTCATTAGTGCTTCGACTTTCTATAGCTAGAGCAGCTTCACTCCCCTTTGAATCACTTATTTCAAGCGTATCAACTTGGTTTGTTACCTCTGAACTAGATGCAAATGCTTCACCAAAAACTTGTGCAACAGCAGAGCGTAAACCGCTACGAACTGCATCATCATATTTTGTACCAGTACCTATAGTTTCCAATTCCATATATTGTATGCCACCTACATTAAGGCTGGATGATGGCTGTGTTTGCGCTTGCACTTCTTGTGCTTGATGCTGATTACTTTGTAAAGCGTGGCTAGGTTTCCAGCCCATACGCACTAAAATAAACTTTTGCTCTGTATCTACGCATTCATCTAACTTAACGACGCCACGTAAAACAGCTGAACTACTAGACGTAATATAATTAACCGTTTGGCGAATCTCTAAGGCTTGAGATTCTGTTATCCCCTCACCACTTGTTAACTCAGTATTTTTAACTAGCGCTTGATGTAATGTGCCTGTATGTATTTGCTCTTCAAAAAAAGCGCTTAAAAAAGATTTTGCTTGCATTTCAGCTTGGGTTCTTGCATTGCCGATAAGGCTAGGCTTAGCATTTATAAACGCGGCGTCTGCATAAATAGAAACGGAAACTAATTGGCCATTTTCAAACTTAGGAATAGCGCCACTAACAGCGTCCGCCTCTCTCATCATGTCATCACAAGCACTCTGCGCGTTAAGATGAAATGATACAATCGCAGCAAGAATAACCCCATAATTACACTTGTGTAGCCACCAACTAGTTACCGATTTCATTTATGATTCCTATAACATGTTCATTAATTCATCTTTGCCTTCAGGCTGTTTGATATCAGCAGCAGTAGCAATTTTGAAAAGAACAGGTGCTGTTTGTACCAAATTTGCACCACCCTTAGTTGCCGTTGGCACTGCTTTTAGTAAACCGATAAACTTGGTTTTTTTAAGCATTGGAGCATCAGCAGCAAGCTCGCCAAGACGCTTCCCATCCTTAAGCCCTGCTGCAAACATTATGCCGCCAGCCACATAATTTTTAAGTGCATCACCTGCTTTTTCTTTTTGAGCATCAGAAAGTGAATCTGCTTTCTTTTCAAGCTCCTGTACTACCTGAGCCTGTACTTTTGCATCTTTCTCGGTAACCTCAGAGAACTCTGAACATGTACTAGCACCACATTCACTAACGGTTTGTGCTGAAGCACGTAAACCCGCAGCTTCATCTTTTAATTCAAGAATATCTGCCAAGTCAGCAACAGCTTTGGACAGATTAGCTTGTCCTGTGTAGAGGTTCTTTAATGCCGCATCTGACTCGCCACTGATGCTATCCCAATTAACTGTGCTTTCCTTCTTTTTACCAAAACCAAAATTTTGGGCTGATACAGGAGCCACTAACGCTGCAACGGATAATGATAGTGCGGCAATACTAAGTAACTTTACAAATTTTTTAGACATATTTACATTCCTTTATGATGTTTTATTTAACGAACACTTTTTTGTTGAAGCGTTGAAATAACAATATCTAACGCATATTCAGCAGCTCTAATAACCGCCTCCTGCTCTGCTGCTAGTTCACTTTGATGCGTTGCTGTATGTGTTTTATTGCGCACTGATGCTACTCGACGCGCACGACCATCTTCAATATTCCATACTGAATAGGCAACATTAGCATCAACAGCTCGAAGCCCGGTTGCTGAGTCAGTTCTGTGACCACTTAATGTGACAGAACCAATACCAATATAAGACCAACTACACACTACTGCGGCATCACGAATAGACTTTTCCATCCGAGAGCTCATTGAAGCATTGCTGCGAAACTCGCCATAAACATCTTCAATAAAAGGGGCACCACAGTCGGTAAGTTCAACATATTCAAGTGGCGAGTATCCAGCACTCTCTAAGCGCTCACTTACTATGTCGGCTAAGGCAGCGTTATAATCTTCATTTACGCTATATTCTGTTTGGGCGCGTTTACTAACACTGCTACCGCCTGTTTCACGAACACTCATTTCACTGTTTGATGCACTATCAATAGATGAATTGTTGTCACTGGCATAATCTTCATCAAGGGTTGATTGTGTTTTAGTGCTCAGGACCTCAGTACGGCGCTCATCAAAACGTTTTTGTGATACAACAACTTTTGCAAGGAATAATGAGCCAAAATTTGAAGCTGCTTTATAATTTTGATTTGCTGCAGCAGAGTTACGCCGAAAAATGTCAGATACTAATGCATCATTAATTTCAGCACGAATTGCGATATTTAATACTTTCGCTTTTTTATCATTTTTTTCCGCTTCTACACGAACATTAGATATTAAATTTGGAAGTTCAGTTGTAAATTGACTCTTTAAGTTAGATTGATACATTGCCATTTGTGCTGAAGTAAAAGAAGCGGTATAACTTTTCCATGCATCAAGCTTAGCTAATTCAATCGCTTCTGGCTGTACATCTTTGTTAAACATAGAGTATTTTACAGAGCCCACACCACGAACCTCTTTTGCTTCAATAACTAGTGAAACAAACAACAAACATGTGATCAGCAAGGGGAGTATATTAAGCTTCATAGTATCTTCCTGTTATTAATTCTATTTATTAATATGCAAAAATCTGATGTAATTTTTTTATTGCTAAACTTGTGTTTTTTGGGTTGTCAGTATATTTTTTTATCCACTCAGGCTCTTGCTTTTTAAACTGCATCGCATATTTCTCTAACATACTCATTACAAGCTTCATATATTCTGAATCATTCGAAAGAATTGAATCTTGTCCTGCAACAGCACAATTTACATTTTTAAGATCTACTGCTCCTATAGTTTCCTTACCGAAAACAAGCTCTTCAAGGCGCCATTCCACACGTGCGCCCCAGCAAAATGAATCCGAACCTTTACCTTTTTTACGCTGATAAAGAAGCTTAGCAACATTCACTGTCATTGAATAACCTGGCTCTGGAAGCTCAATAGTTAAATCTCCACTGGGTAAACGTGTCGCAATTTTATTACCAACAGCGTGTCCAATCGAGTTAGGTATAAGTGCATAACCTGTTTCTCGTATAAAAACACTTTCGTAAAACGTCGCAAGAAACTGCTGAGCAAGAGCTATATTAAATTCTTTGCTAAATTGGTCTTGTGCTTCCTCACTAAAGCGAGCATCCGTTATTTTTAGATAGGCAGTGGGTGACGTTTTAAAATCAACATCTCCCAGCCGTGTGGTCATCTCGTCAAAAAAGTTGATACCTAAGCTATTATTTTGAAGCATACTCCGTAATGTCTCTTTTTGAACTGATGCCTCTGGAAGTGTGTCATATACAGTGGTGTAACGAGTAATAAGAGGAACTGAATAAATAAGCTTTTTACTTGCAAGATCAAAGAATAAAGCACTTCCTGTAATACTATAGTTAGTTAAAAAAGAAACTTTATTTCCAATCTTTAACTTTTCAAATACAATAGACTCATTCGAAATTGCAATGGCTAAACCAATTTTCTCTATCGCTTTATCATCTATAAGCCCTAAATGTAATTCAAAACCAGTCTCACGTAATGTGTCAGTTTGTATCATCCTCTCGCGCGCCCACATCTCAACAGAATTATCTTTGGTGCAGTTTTGTAAGCAAAAAAACTGACTAGTAAAAGGGTAGTTTATTTCACGATCATTCCAGTTGCCCGAAAACCCAACGCCAGACCAAGCTACAGAGGGCTTAAATTTTGCAGCGTGAGTTGGCAAGCAAGTAAAAAAAATAACTATACCAAGCAACGCGATTATTATATTTTTTGTTTGTTGCATTAAGCCTTCGTCTAGTTTTTATAATTGGAACTTAATACAGTTAACAAATTAAATAAAGAAAGGAAAGATAAAAATGAAAAACACAAAAATATTAACATATATATTACTAATAAATATGATTTTTTTAACAATAAGCTGTACAAATACAGACTCTACGCTAAATAAGGGCAGTAGTGTTTTAATTGCTAATGATTCTATAATTAGATTCAGTTTTAGCCTAAACCAAGAACATGAAACAATAATAAATAAATACGCTATTGAACATTGCAAACATATAAATAAAAAGGCAGTTAGAGGCAACCAGCAGTGCGATGGGAGTGCTTGTGAAATTGCTTACTTTTGTGAGTAGATAGATCCGTTAAAAAGTATTCCCTTCGCTTTGTCGAACAACGCGCTAACATTAGCCATGCTAAAAAAGGTGGTTTTGATGTTTTATGGCGCACCCGCCGCGATTCGAACGCGGGACCCCTGCCTTCGGAGGGCAGTACTCTATCCAGCTGAGCTACGGGTGCGTAATCTGCTGTTATACAGAAGTTGCGCATTATAGACAGCCTTAACCTGCCTGTCTATTGCTTATCAGCGCGTTTTTTCCGCAGTTAGAATTGGGCAACGTATTTACAAGTTCAACCGCTTAGCGATAGAGTGGTGCTAATTATTAATTTTGGTACTGCGCATTGGCTAATGAGTAATAAATTTCTGTTATCTTTTTGGCAATGCCTGTTGTTATTAGTGCTGCTACTTTGCGCCATATTGGCCACCGAAACCTTAGTGCAACATGAGCAGCAGCATGCTCGTAGCTTGCAGTTTCGGCACGAGGTGACCAGTGCGGGGCAGTTACGTGCGCTTATTGAATCTGAACTTAGTATTCCACTTTATCTTACGCTGGGTCTTACTGCGCACATACAGGCCAATAACGGCAATATTTCAGATAGAGAATTAAATATGCTACTGCCGGATTTAGCGCGGCAGGCTAGGCATATTCGCAATATTAGTGTCGCGCCGCAAAATACACTGCGTTTTATTTACCCTACGTTAGGTAATGAACAAGCCATTGGTTTGTACTATCCCGATTTAACCGAGCAGTGGCCAGAAATAGCCAGCATTATTGCCCAGCATGAGGCGCGGTTAGTAGGGCCTGTTGATTTAACTCAGGGCGGTATTGCCTTTATTTACCGCATACCTGTGTACTTGGGCATCGATAAATATTGGGGCCTTATTAGTACGGTTGTTGATATAAATTCAGTGTGGGCTTTATTAGAAAAACAAACCACAGAGCAAGATGTGCAGGTTGCCATTCGTAACTTGTCGGAGCTTGGCCACGGCGGTACGGTATTTTATGGCGATAACCGCTTATTTTATGATGACAGCCTGTTGCTGAGCATTAATTTACGCGGTGCTTTATGGCAAATGGCGGTACGTTCATTGGCTAAACCGCCAGATCGGGTATGGTACATTCGCATAGCGGCATATACTGGCACAGTACTGCTTATTGTTTTGTTAGCTTGGCTGCTTATTTCTTGGCAAAAGCTCCGCTTAAGTGCCGCGGCACAACAGCAAAGTAAGCTGTATTTACGCAGCATGATGGATAACGTAAACGACGCCATTATTACTACCTCGTTAGATGGCAGCATAGAGCAAGTTAACATGTCGTGTTATCCGATGTTTGGCTATGCGGCGAATACGCTGCCGGGCATGCATTGGTCAGAGCTTTTAGCGCAGCCAGAACGCTTAGATGAGTTATATAGTGCCACGTCTAGCGCTAAAACTGAGTTTGAAACTCAAGGCCGGCGACGCGATAACAGTTTATTTCCAATAATGGTGCTGCGCAGCCAGATCACGCTACAGCAACAACAAAAACAGCTATTGGTACTTAGAGATTTATCCGAGCGCCACAAAACTGAACAATTAAAACAGCAGTTTATTTCTACCATTAGCCACGAACTGCGCACCCCTCTGACATCAATAAACGGCGTACTGGGTTTGTCGGTGTCAGGTGCGTTAGGCGCGCTTAACCCATCGCAACAGCGTATGTTACAACTGGCGCAAGCCAACTGCCATCAGCTTACTGAGTTAGTAAACGATTTACTGAATGTAGAAAAGATAACCAGCGGTACACTCAATGTCGAACTTGTGCCCGTTGCATTATTACCGTTAGTGCAGCAATGTGTTGAGCAAACGCAGCTACTGCATCCTGATACGCCGCTAATGCTGGAATGCCCAGAACAACTACAACAGATTAACGTAAATGCCGATGCCGCACATTTACAGCACGTGGTGCAGCACTTATTGAGTAATGCGATAAAGTTTTCACCAGCAAAAACCAGCGTCTCTATAAGCATTAGCGTAGTTGCAGATAACATTAGGCTGCAGGTGCAAGATCAAGGTAACGGTGTAGCAGAGCACTTTGTGCCGTTATTATTTAGCCGCTTTAACCAAGCAGATAGCTCAGATAGCCGCGCCTATGCCGGCACAGGGCTAGGTTTGGCCATTAGCTACAGCTTAATTAGCCAGATGCAGGGTAATATGGGTTATAAACCAGCACCACAACATGGCAGCTGCTTCTATTTCGATTTACCCTATATTGCAGCGTTACAGCTATAAACCCTTTTGTTAATTTACTTTGTAGGAAAATACTAATGCGAAACTCTTTTATTGCCACTTCAGTTGCCGCAGCGCTGGCGTTATCAGCCTGTTCAGACGATACGGCGGTTACGAAGAACACTGCGCCGCAAAGCGAAACCGAGGTAACAACAATGGTCGAACTGGCTCAATCCAACCCGCTAATGAGTGTAAGCACATTGCAATACGAAGCGCCGAATTTCGCCGAAATTAAAGACAGCCAGTTTTTACCGGCTTTTGAAGAAGGTATTAAGCAGCAAATTACCGAAGTAATGGCGATTGCGAACAACCCTGC
The DNA here is from genome assembly GCF_004345025.1 of Rheinheimera sp. D18. Taxonomy (GTDB): domain Bacteria; phylum Pseudomonadota; class Gammaproteobacteria; order Enterobacterales; family Alteromonadaceae; genus Alishewanella; species Alishewanella metallidurans. Next base: position 2,974,650 of record NZ_CP037745.1, read on the forward strand.
GCCAGCTACCTTTGAAAACACTTTCGTTGCGCTGGAGAAAAGTGGTGAGCTGCTTACCCGTGTCTCGCGCATTTTTTACAACTTGGTTGGCTCTAATTCAAACCCGCAACGCCGTGAAATACAATCTGAACTAGCACCAAAAATGGCGGCGCATTCTGACAACATTAACCTTAACCCACAATTGTTTGCCCGCATTAAAAGCGTATATAACCAGCGCAATGAGCTAAAGCTTGACGCTGAGTCGGTGCGTTTAATTGAAGTGTATTACGAGCGCTTTGTGCGCGCGGGTGCCCAGCTAACCGATGAGCAAAAAACCGCCATTCGCGCCCTAAACGAAGAGCATTCAACGCTAACCAACCAGTTTGCGCAAAACTTGCTGGCTGAAACAAAAAACATTGCCGTAGTAGTAGATAATAAAGCGGAACTCGATGGCTTGTCAGCATCACAAATTACTGCCGCCGCCTTAGCCGCAACCGAAGCAGGCCACGAAGGTAAGTATTTGCTAGGCCTTACTAACACTACGCGCCAGCCAATATTAAGCCAGTTAACTAACCGTGAGTTGCGAAAAAAAAATATGGCAAGCGTCAGCAAACCGTAACCAAACCGGCTCTACCGATAACCGCCCTATCGTAGCTCGTTTAGCGCAATTACGGGCAGAGCGCGCGCGGTTGTTAGGCTATGACAGCTGGGCTAGCTATGGCTTAGAGTCGCAAATGGCAAAAACACCCCAAGCGGTGTTTGATATGTTAGGTGCCATGGTGCCAGCGGTTGTGGCAAACACTAATACAGAAGCGGCCGCGATTAGCGCAATGATGAAACAAACTGGTGCAGACTTTGAACTTGAACCTTGGGATTGGGAGTTTTATAGCGAGCTAGTGCGCAAAGCCAGATACGACTTAGATGAAAACGAAGTTAAGCCATACTTTGAGTTTGAACGGGTGTTAAAAGACGGGGTATTTTACACTTTTAATCGCTTATATGGCGTTACCTTTAAACCACGACCCGATTTACCGACCTATCATCCAGATGTAAAAGCCTATGAATTATTTGATACTGACGGCTCAAGCTTAGCCATTTTTTATGCCGACTACTTTGCGCGTGACGGTAAACGCGGCGGTGCTTGGATGAGCAGCTTTGTTGGCCAGTCAAAACTACTTGGTCAAAAACCAGTGGTGGTTAACGTAATGAATATTCCTAAAGCCCCAAATGGCGAGCCAACCTTAGTGAGTTATGACAACGTTACCACCATGTTCCATGAGCTAGGTCACGGCTTGCATGGCATGTTTTCTAACGTAAATTACCCTACGCTAGCGGGCACATCGGTATCTCGCGACTTTGTTGAGTTTCCGTCAACCTTCCAAGAAGATTGGGCCGCACACCCCGAGGTTATTGCTAACTACGCTAAACACTATCAAACCGGTGAACCTATTCCTGCTGAACTACTGGCGAAAGTGATCAAATCACGTAGCTTTAATCAAGGTTTTGATACCTTAGAATACTTGTCAGCGGCGCTACTGGATATGGAATGGCACTCATTAAGCGCGGATGAGCCACTACAAGACGTTAATGCCTTTGAAGCTGCTGCACTTAAAAAGCACGGTATAACACTAGCTGCGGTGCCACCGCGCTATAAATCAACCTTCTTTTCGCATTCTATGGGTGGCGGTTACTCTGCCGGTTATTATGCCTATATGTGGAGCGAAATTTTAGCCGCCGACGCCTTTGCTTATGTGCAACAACAAGGTGGTTTAAAGTTAGAGAATGGCCAAAATCATCGGAAAAATATTTTAGCTGTGGGTAATTCTAGATTACCAATGGAGTCGTATAAAGCCTTTCGTGGCCAAGAACCAACGACTGACGCGCTGTTAATTCGCCGTGGTTTAAAAACTAAAGTAGATTGATTACTAATCTGTCGGCACTATAGAAATGACGCACCACCAACAAAAAACCCCGCAACTAACTGCGGGGCTTTTTTATTTCTAGCAATTAATATTAACTACCGGCCACCTGCATTTGGCTAATCAGTATCGACCCAGTTAACACGCCACCGCGGCGGTCTACATCATTACCGATCGCGGCAATTTGCATAAACATATCTTTTAAATTACCGGCAATAGTTACTTCAGCTACTGGGAACTGAATTTCGCCGTGCTCAACCCAAAAACCAGCGGCGCCGCGTGAGTAATCGCCAGTAACGGTGTTTACGCCTTGGCCCATTAACTCGGTTACTAACAAGCCTTTGCCCATTTGACGACACAATGCCGCCAAATCAGCATCGCCGTGCTGAATTAGCCAGTTATGAATACCACCGGCGTGCCCAGTGCTGGCCATACCCAACTTACGCGCCGAGTAGCTAGTAGTTAGGTAAGTGTTTAATACACCCTGCTCTATTACTATAAGATCGCGGGTTTTCACACCTTCGCCATCAAACGGGCTAGAAGCTAAGCCTTGTTTTATATGTGGCTGCTCTAAAATAGTCACCGTTGGCGCCATAACTGGCTGGCCTACTTTATCCAATAAAAAACTCGACTTACGGTAAATGCTGCCACCACTTATAGCCGACACTAAATGGCCAAACAAGCTGCTAGCAATATCGGCGCGAAATATTACTGGTACTTTTTGTGTCGGAATTTGCCGCGCATTTAATCGCGCGATAGTTTCTAATGCCGCTTCACGGCCAATCTGTTTTGGATCCAGCAATTGGCTATACTGACGCGCGACGGTAAAGCTGTAATCGCGCTGCATATCGTCGCCGTCTTCACCAATAACTACGCAACTAAAGCTGTGGCGTGAGCTAGGATGCCCTACCAACTGACCATGGCTATTGCCGTAAACCTTTAAACCAGTATGCGATGAAAACGACGCACCTTCTGAGTTGGTAATACGCTTATCGGTTGCAAATGCGGCTTCTTCAGAGCTGGCACATAACGCTATGGCTTCATCAGTGCCGATGGTGTCAGGGTAGTATAGGTCTAAATTAGGTGGCGACATTTCTAACCAGCCAGCTTCGGCTAAACCGGTGTGTGGGTCTTCCGAAGTATAACGGGCAATATCGGCCGCGGCTTCAACGGTGCGACGTAGTGCTTGCGGGCTTAAGTCGGCAGTAGATGCCGAGCCTTTGCGCTGGCCAAAATACAGGCTAATGCCTAAACCGCCGTCTTGATTAAACTCTACCGTTTCTACCTCGCCGTGGCGGGTTTCTACGCTTAGGCCTTTGGTACGGCTCATTGATGCTTCTGCGCTAGTTGCACCTAGCTGTTTAGCATGGGCCAGAACTTCAGCTACAGCTTGTTTTACTTCGTCAATTTCTTGCCAAATAGTCGGTTGTGTTACGTGCATAATGTTAGTTCAGCCAAATTATTTGCCACAAGTTTATCATAGTCTGCGAAAGCTGGCTGCTGCTGTGCGCTACTATCATGTATACTTAGCAACATTATAGCTAATGCGAACCAACACAATGACTAATTTTATAAACGGCGACACTTGGGACGAAGAAGAAGGCAAGAGTAAGTCGCAGATAAAACGCGAAATGCACGCCCTGCAAGAGTTAGGCGAAGAGCTAGTGGCATTAAGCCCAGCCGCCCGCGCCAAACTACCGCTAGATGAAGAGTTAGTGGCCGCGCTGTTACTGGCCGATAAATTAAGTAAAAAACACGAAGCGCTGCGCCGCCATATTCAGTTTATTGGCCGCCTAATGCGTGATCGTGATTTAAAAGAATTAGAGCAAGGCTTAGCGCTACTGCGTAATACTAACCAAGCGGCGACGCGGCAGTTTCATAAAATAGAGCTGTTGCGCGATAAAATGCTAGAAGATAACGACGTAGTTACCGCGTTTATTGCCGATCACCCAACGGTGGATACCCAGCAGTTGCGCCAACTAATTCGTAATGCGAAAAAAGAACAAGAAAAACAACTGCCGCCAAAAGCCTACCGCGAGCTGTTTCAGTTAATTAAACCGTTAATCGTTAAAAATTAATTTTTCGCAACATTTATGCCACATCCGCTACTCACCACAGCGGATGGCTTTTTGCAGGTTTGTCGAAAGTGTGTTTCCAGAAAAGCTTCCACTTAAAGCAAAACCTCACACAATCCATTGTCAATAATTAGTTACAAAATTTCACCTACATCAATAGCACTTGCGAGTGTAAGTCAAACACTTGAAACGGGCATCCAATCTATTTACATATTATACATATTAAAGCATACTAAAATTGCAACCACCTTAAAGGGAAGTATATATGTTGCGCTTATTAACAATAGGATTCCTATTATTTGGATCCATTCCAGCTTTTGCATACCAGTTTATTACTTATGCCTGTGATACCTGTGATTATCAACAAGCCGGAGCCGTAGCCGCATTAAAAGCCCCCGCGCAGGAATGCCTCTGGACCAACCCTCCGGGCAGCACCCCAACACCTGATGATGTTGAATGCTATGCCCCAGCCGCAACCCTAATTGTAGCCAATCCATTAACCCAACAAGCTTTTAAATTTCGTGTTCAAAGGCAATGTACCAGTAACTGGTGCGAACACATTCCTCTTATTACTGATTTAACGCTTAATGCTGACGAGCAAGAGTTAATGCAAGGCTTTTATACTTTACACAATACCATTATTAACGCGATTAATGCTGCCCAAGCTGCCTCTCCATCTGGTGCTATATCTGTCTCTGTCGCCAATCTAAGCCAGCAGCTTGGTGCCTCGTCCAGCCAAAGCGGTGACGCAGAAGATTGTAGTAAAAGCTTATTGCACTACGTGAGCAACCCGGCTGAAACCCAGCTTATTAATGAACAGATGGCCAATGCTATTAAGCAACATGTTGCTGATAGTACCTGGCGTAATTATGTTTCAACCACAATGCAAACTGGTGGAGCAAAAGAAACAATTATCAGCTTAAATGCATCCCGTTCAACAAAAATAGACTACAAACATGTCTCCCAAGAGCAGTACCACATAATACATACGGGAGACTCTTGGGAAAATCGGCTTTCATTTAAAGTTGAATATATAGGAGATATCAACACGAGAGGGATTAAAAAAATTTATTTAAAGTTTCACTTAGATAGAGAAGGCTCAGTTGTTCATGGCCGCAATTTAGGTCTACTAACAGGTCAAGGCGGTTCTTACAATTTTATCAATTCTCCTAATAATGTCTCTAGTTGTATTCTAGACTTTGTTTCTACTGGTGAGCACATTACTGATCTTGGAGTAACCGGTGCTCCGATCAACGTCGACCAAGGTGGTGGATTAATAGAGCAGTTATGTCCCAAAAAGACCGAAACCACAGTCTGCTCCACAACTAAAGAGGGCACGACTTGCACAGTTACGCGATTCCAATTTTTAGGACCCTGTGCATAATTTATATAACTAACTTATCTCGCATACAACAGTTAAAGCAACAGAAAAAGCTATAGTTTTATAGCCGTGCCAAGCATTAAAAAGTGTTAGCCTAAACCAACAGGCTAACACTTTTATTTTTAATTCTACAAAGCTAAACCTTGGTTAACCAACCATGTTTATCTTCAGCGCTACCCCATTGAATATCATTTAATGCCTGACGCAATGCGTTAGTGGTATCGCTAGTACCTGAGCCCACTGCGTAGTCTTTGCCGTTATGAATAAGCGTACCTACCGGCGTTAATACCGCAGCCGTACCAGATAGTGCCGCTTCAGTACCGGGCTTTTGCACCCGCTCTAATAATTCGTCTACCGTAAGCTCGCGCTCTGATACCTTCATACCACGGTCACGGGCTAGCGTTAGAATAGAGTCGCGGGTTATGCCGTGCAAAAATGAGCTATCTAACGCTTTGGTAATAATTTCGTTGCCATCGAACAGTAAAAAGTTTGCCGCACCGGTTTCTTGCACATCGCCATTGGGGCAAAACAATACCTGATCGGCATTTACCGTAGCCCGCGCTTTAATAATCGGTTGCAAGGCACTGGCGTAGTTACCACCACTTTTTACCATACCCATGTGTGAAGCGCAGCGGGCGTTGTCTTCTAACAATAAACGTAGTGCTTTACTGCCGCCAGCAAAGTAGTCGCCAACCGGTGATAACAGCACATATAACATAGACTCTAAGCTTGGCGCCGCAGCTTTACCAATAGAGGCTTCCGTACCGATATGTGTAGGGCGAATGTACATAGAACCCGGCGGCGTTGGTACATCGACAGCATAACGTTTTACAATATCTAAAATCATTTGGCGCAGCATGGCAGTATCAACTTTAGGCAAGGTTAATAACGCACTGCTTTGCTGCAAACGCGCTACGTTTTGCTCCATACGGAAGATATAAATTGAACCATCTGCATGTTTAAAGGCTTTTAAGCCTTCAAAACAGGTGCTGGCGTAATGCAGCACATGCGCACCAGGGTGCAAATTAATACTGTTGCTTGCCACTACCTCTGGCGTACTCCAACCATTACTATTAAAGCGAGAGATTATCATCTCCGGGGTAAATACCGTGCCAAATGCTGCCATTGTTTAAATTTCCTGCTGGGTTGTTTTTACCGGCTAGGCGGTTAAATCTAGCCAGTTATAAATTTAATGCTGAGTACCACCAACCGTTAGCATGTCTAGCTTTAAAGTTGGCTGGCCTACGCCTACCGGTACGCTTTGGCCTTGCTTGCCACACACACCAACACCAGCATCAAGTGCTAGGTCATTACCAACCATAGATACCTGCTGCATCGCTTCTGGGCCACTGCCAATTAAGGTGGCGCCTTTAATTGGCGCAGTAATTTTACCGTTTTCGATAAGGTAGGCTTCAGAGGCTGAAAACACGAACTTGCCTGAAGTGATATCTACTTGACCACCACCAAAGTTTGGCGCGTAAATACCTTTTTTTACACTAGCGATAATTTCTTGTGGATCATGCTGGCCAGCTAACATATAGGTATTTGTCATACGTGGCATCGGCAAATGCGCAAATGACTCGCGACGACCGTTACCGGTTGGTGCAACACCCATCAGCATAGCATTGTGTTTGTCTTGAATATAACCTTTAAGAATACCGTTTTCTATTAACACATTGTACTGACTTGGCACGCCTTCATCATCTACGTTTAGTGAGCCACGTCGATGTGCTAAGGTGCCATCATCAACAATAGTGCATAGTTTAGACGCCACCTGTTGACCAACACGGCCAGAGAAGGTAGATGAACCCTTGCGGTTAAAGTCGCCCTCTAAACCGTGCCCTACTGCCTCATGCAGTAATACGCCCGGCCAACCACTGCCTAATACAACTGGCATTGCGCCAGCTGGCGCATCAATAGCAGTTAGGTTAACTTGCGCTTGGCGCACCGCTTCGCGGGCATAATTTTGCCAACGCGGTTCATTATTAACTAAGTCAGTAAAATAGAGATAGGTAGTACGACCGCCACCGCCTGCACTGCCGCGCTCGCGTCTGTCGCCCTGCTGCAATAATACTGAACAGTTTAAGCGTACTAATGGCCGTATATCACTAGCATAAGTACCATCACTGGCTGCAACTAATATTTCTTCGTATACGCCAGATAAGCTCACCATTACCTGTTCGGCGCGGCTATCGAGGGTGCGAATATAGGCTTCAATTTGGTGCAGTAACGCTACCTTTTCGGTGTTAGTTACGCTTTGTAACGGCTCACACGGCAGGTAAATATTGCTATTACCGCTTTTGCTAAACGCTTTAACACTGCCCTGCTGGCCTTGTATTGCAATGCCGCGCGCGGCGGTAGCTGCTTGCTTTAAGGCTGCAGCACTAATGGTATCGGCATAAGCAAAACCGGTTTTTTCACCACTAATAGCTCGCACACCTACGCCGCGCTCAATATTAAACGAGCCGTCTTTTACTAAGCCATCTTCTAATACCCAGGATTCATGCACGCTGGATTGAAAATACAAATCAGCAAAATCGAGCTGATGGTCAAATAAATAGCCTAGCGTTTGCTGTAGATCATCAGCCGTTAGTTCTGAAGCGGTGATCAGGTTCTGCTCGGGTGCAGTCATGGTTTGAGCTCACTGTTAAATCGGTTATGGTGTGCCACGGGCATTTTTTGCTTAAGCCGTACACAATCGGTTAAATCTATTACGGTTGAAACCCAGCCGGCTTCGGTACCGGCATCAGCCAGCACCTCGCCCCACGGGCTAACAATTAGGCTATGGCCATAAGTTTCGCGGCCATTAGCATGTACACCAGTTTGATTAGGCGCCAGCACAAAGCATTGGTTTTCTATCGCCCGCGCTTTTAATAAGGTATGCCAATGCGCAGTGCCGGTTACCTTAGTAAAGGCGGCAGGTACGGTTAACACATTCATACCACGTGCGCCAAGCGCCTGCATTAAACCTGGAAAGCGCACATCATAACACACCGATAAGCCAAGCTTTAGTTCGGCAACCGTGGCTAGAGTAATTTTTTGCCCAGGGTAAGTAGTGGCCGATTCCAAGTAACTACCGGTATTATCGGCCACTTGTACATCAAACAAATGCATTTTCTGATAATCAGCTATTAGGCTGCCATCAGGAGCAAATAATAGGCTGCTCGCGCTAAAGCGCTGTGGCTCTGGGCTAGTGGTAGGCAACGACCCTGCAAGCAGATACACGCCAAACCGCTTAGCTAACGCGGCGCAGGCTTGCTGGATGACGCCCTGCCCCAGTACCTCTTGCTGCTCTAGCTGCAAACCATCGCGGCCACCAAAAATGGCAAAGCATTCCGGTAATGCTACCAGATGCGGCAAACCATCAGCATGGGTGGCACACAGCTGCTGCAAATAGTTAGCTACCTGGGCCAAATTTTGCGCAGGTTCCGGTGTACTAGTTAGTTGAATCGCTGACAAACGCCAATTAGCCATGTGCTGGGTTCCGCTTTGGTGTTAAGTTTTGCTCTGAGGGTTGTTCGATAACGGTATCCGGTTGCGCTACTCGCACTGGCACAGGCACTTCTTTGCTGTGGCGGTTAACCTCTGTAACTACCGGCTGGCTAAAAGTACCGGTAACAGTAAAATTGATTTTTGAGATAACCTCGGCACTTTGAAATACTTCATCTAGCGCCAGCGCGGCTAAACCGGTTGCCGGGTTTACCATCCAAGCAATAATTACGGGTAAACTTGAAGTAACTTTAGGCGAAAACGCCATTTGGTAATCTATTTTTTCACTGACTAAATCGGCATAACCCTGAATTTGTATACTACCGGGTACACCGTCAATAGCGGCATTACTGGTTTGCACTACGCCGTCTGACAGCGCCAAATTACCGCTCATGCTGTTATAAAAAAAGCCTTTAGAAAATACATCACGAAAGTCTAAGCGCAATTTGCGCAGTAAAGAGTCTAAGCTAAACAACGAAAACAACCGAGCCCCCTGATCGCTAACCTCGGTTAACGAACCATCCGCCAGTTTATAACTGATATTACCCGCAAGTTTACCCAGCTCGAATTGCGTAGGGGCGCCAGCCCAGCCTAAGCTGAAATCAATATTTGCCGCACTACCTGAAATAGCCGAGGTAATCTGATATTCATTTAGTAACGCACCTAAATTATTAGATTTTAATTTACCGCTAAACTCAGTTTTCCCCAGTACGCCATCGTCTTGCCAATAGCCGTTAGCACTAAGTTGGTTACGTTTATAACGAGCAGTTAGCTCAGTAAGCTGCCACTGATTATTTGTGCTCTGGGCTTTAGCTTGCACCTGACCAAACTGATAATTACCGATAGAGTAGTCAGCACAACTAAGCGTTAATGGTGGCAGCTCTAATAACCAGCGCTGTGCAGTTTGTGCCAACTGCGCAACCAGCTCGGTATCGGTAGCTTCTTGCGGTGGCATAGGTAAATGCAAATAATCTAGTTGCGCGCTAATACCTTGTTGCTGCCAGTTTTTACTAAACAACCACTGGCTCGCTATTTCGGTGCCATTTAGCTGTAACTGCCAATGCTCTGGCAACTGGTTTAGCTCAAATACGGTGTTATTTAACGCCACACCGGGAGCAACATCAAGCTGACGCACCCTACCTGCTACACGCAATAATTCTGGAAATAACGGCTGCCCAGACGGTGCACTGGCAGATAATTGCTGCTGTAACAACTCAAGCCAAGGCAGAAATTCTAATTTGGCTAAGTCCACACTAACCAAAAAACCAGCATTGTTTAAACCACTGTCATGCTCAGCAGCGATAAGATGCACACGGCTAAACTGCTGGTTGTCATGTTGCAATTCGGCATGAAAATGTAATTGCTGATTAAAGTGTGCCGCTAATAATGAGCGTGTGGCATCGCCATCAGCAGTTATTGTTAGCTCAGTAGCTTGCTCGGCGGGTTTGTTGTAAGGCGCTGGTAGCAATAACGCCGTATCTTGCAGTGTTGATTGCAGTTTAGCGCTATAGCTAAAGCCTTGCTCTGGCAAACTCAGCGCCAACTGTAACCGCCACTGCGTATTACCATCAACTAACACAGCTGCCGGTGGGTATACGGCATCTAACAACGGCTTTGCACCCTGCTTACCTTGCATTTGCAGCGCTAGCTGATAACCCGCATCGCTATCTTTACCCTGCAATGCTGCCGTTAATGGCAAGCCGCGCCAGCTTAATGTTAAGTTGTCAGCAAAAATGCGCTCATTTTCAAAGGATAATTTACCGGCAATGTTAGACAAATACATATCTGGAGCTTGCAATGTCAGGCTTATATCAGAAAAGCTGACATCGCCAGTGGCTAAAACCGAAGGCTGATGTAGGCCAATGGCTAGCTTAACGTCACCTTGCACCATACCAACTGCGCCAAGATAGTGCAGTGTTGCACCTAAATTAGGCTGCAATGGCGATTGCTGTATTAATGCAGTTACGTCTTCCGCCGGCAACTGTTGCTGAATATAAATATCGATAGTATCAGCATGAAACAGATCAGGAATGCTTGCCATTACACTTTGCTCTAGCGCTAACCCAGCTAACTCTCCGGCATTAGATTGAATCGACATAGCCGCATTTTCAAACCATAGTGTCGCACTTAGCTGGGTAAGTTCTGGCCAATCAGGGGCGAAAGCGAACTCAGCTTGCTCTACTTCAGCCAACACCTGAAATACACCTTGCTGCTCATGATACGGAAACTCATTTGGCACACCATGCCACAGCAAGGTGGCATTTGTTACTAACCCTTGTCTAATAGCTGGGGTTAAATAGTCACGCACTGATTCTGGCATATAACGCTGCGGAAAATATAAGCTGGCATTTGCGGCATTAACTTGCTGTACACGGGCAAGAATTTCTAGTCGGTGTTCAAACTTGATACTCGCATCTAGCTGTAAATCAGGGTTGCTTAAACTGAACTGCGGTATTAATACTTGCCAAGTATCGGCTATAGGCTGCAAATATACGGTAGCAGCAAGGCTGTCGTAGGCGGTGGGCTGAGTAAATAAACCGTCCCAACTTAACTCGCCATGCTCAGCCTGCACGACTAACTTAGATACAGCATTACTAAGCCAAAACTGTCCGGAAATATCATTAACACCGGGAATATCATTGCTAGGTGCTAAATGTAGCGCATCAAACTGCCCAGCAAGTTGCCATTTTTTATCACTAATGCGCCAAAGCAATTGCTTTAGATGGCCACTTGGCTGATGCAGTACTAGCTTTTGCAGTAGCTCAATATCATCTGCTAATAAATTTGCCAGCGGTGTAACGGCCTCAAGACGAAAGTTATTTAGTCCGCCTTGCCAGACACCATCGGCATGATGTAACTGCAGTTGTAGGTCTTGCCACTGTTGCTGCTCTGCAGCCATGGTTAGCGCGCCAGAGTATAATGACCAGCCGCTTGCGGTGGGCTGCCATAACAGCTGGCCTTGGCCTAAACGCAATAAATGGCTCTCGGCATTTCGCTGCCAACTTACACTGTTATCGGCTAGCTCTACTTGGATACGTTGTAATAAGCCTTTATCAATACTGCCCCAAGCCTTAAAATTAATGCTCGCTTGTTGTAATTTTTGGCTAGGCGGCAAAATAGTTGCCAGCCAAGGTAATACGTCTAACTTATCACCCTCTAAATACAGCTGGCCAGACGCTGAGTCTAGCGTGTTACCGTTCAGATCTAAAATAAACGATAACGTATTAACAGTAACACCAGCTAACGATAATTCACCATAGCCCTGATGGCGGTTACTACTATTGGCCCAATCAAGCTGTTTAATATTAACAACAACGTCGGGCTCGTTTTCACTTTGTAGTATTAACTGGCTATCTAGCACCGAAAAGTAGGCCAGCTGCTGAAAAAACAACGTTTCTAATGCAGCTAATACCGGAGCGGTATCTAAGGCGGCTGCCGATTCACCGGCAAGCAAGCTATTTGCATCAATATGATATTTCAGGCCAACCAGTTCGAAATGCTTAGCCGTGAGTTGCCGATTTAGTATGCTACGCCAAAAATCGATTTGCACGCGAGTTTCAGCAATACTAAGCTGCAACTGTTGCTGGTCGTTGTATAACTTAACGTTGTTGAGTAACAGTGCGGGGCCAAACTTTTGCCAACCGGCGCTAAGCTCGTTAATTTGCACAGCTGCGCCATAACGGCTTTGAATTAACTGTTCAATATGCTGCTTGTAATTATCGGCATACGGCAGGCTATAACGTAATAGCGAAATAAACACAGCCAAAAGCACCAGCAACACGGCCAGTGTCAGCCAGAGTTTGTGTAAACAGTAAAAACAAAACTGTTTTACCTTTTGCACTACATCATCACCACATCAAATTGTTCCTGAGTATAAAGCGGTTCTGTTTGAATATTAATTTGCTTGCCAATAAATACTTGAAGCTCAGCTAGGCTGTGAAACTCATCATTAGTTAGGGCATCTTTTACTGCTGGCGACACATAAACCATAAACTTATCGGCCGCATAGGCTCTATTTACGCGGACTATTTCTCGCAGTACTTCAAAGCACACCGTTTCTACTGTTTTTAAACTACCACGCCCTTCGCAAACAGGGCATTCAGAGCAAAGAATATGCTCTAAGCTTTCGCGGGTTCGTTTTCGCGTCATTTCCACTAAGCCTAACGCTGAAAAACCATGAATATTGGTTTTCGCCCGATCACGCGACAGCGCTAACTCTAAGCTATGAGATACCCGTCGTTTATGCTCACTGCTTTGCATATCAATAAAGTCGATAATAATAATACCACCTAAATTACGCAGCCTAAGCTGGCGGGCAATAGCCTGGGTCGCTTCGGTATTAGTATTAAATATGGTTTCTTCTAAATTACGATGGCCAACAAAGGCACCGGTATTTACGTCAATGGTGGTCATGGCTTCGGTTTGATCAATAATCAAATAACCACCGCTTTTTAACGGTACTTTACGTTCTAATGCGCGCTGTATTTCATTTTCCACATCAAACATGTCGAAGATCGGCCGCTCACCAGGATAATATTCGAGCAAGGGTGTCATATGCGGAATAAACTCTTCACAAAACGCGGTAAGTTGCTGATAGGTTATTTTAGAATCAACCCGCACTCGTTCTAATTCAGTGCCGACAAAATCACGAAGAATACGGTAAGCTAAAGTAAGATCTTCATAAACAACACTTTCTTTACGCGTTTTTTGCTTGCGCTTAATAACCTTAGCCCAGAGTTTTTTGAGAAACTTTGCATCTTGCGCTAACTCTTCTTCCTTGGCGCCCTCTGCGGCGGTACGAACAATAAAACCACCACTGTCATCTAAATACTGACTAACAATATCTTTTAGCCGTTGCCGCTCAGCTTCGGTTTCTAAACGCTGCGACACACCAACATGCGGCGAACCCGGCATAAACACTAAATAACGCGAAGGGAGGGTAATATCTGTCGTCAGCCTAGCGCCTTTGGTGCCTAGCGGATCTTTAACTACTTGCACCAACAAAAACTGGCCTTCGTGCACCAACACGCGAATGTCTTTGCTCGCTTGTGGCCGGCCGTCCAGTTCGCTTAGGCTGTCGTGCTGCACAATGTCGGAAGCATGTAAAAACGCGGCTTTATCTAAACCGATATCCACAAATGCGGCTTGCATTCCCGGTAAAACGCGACTTACTTTACCAATATAAATATTACCAACTAAACCTAGCCTTGCTTGGCGCTCGATATGCAGCTCTTGCAATACGCCATTTTCAATTAGTGCAACCCGAGTCTCGCTTGGGGTGACGTTTAGCAGTAACTCTGCACTCATTCTAGCTCCTGCCACTGTCGTAGCATTTGTTCAGTTTCACACAGAGGCAGGCCGACTACACCGGTATAACTGCCGTTAATACGCTGGATAAACTTTGCTGCCAGGCCTTGAATGCCATAACCACCTGCTTTATCTTGTGGCTCACCGCTATGCCAATAATGGCTAATTTCTGTTTCGCTAAGCACGCGAAAGTACACATCGGTACAAACCAGCTGTTGTAGCTGCCGAGTATGACTTACTAGTGCCACTGCGGTCATTACCTGATGGCTGCGCCCAGACAACAACTGCATACTCAGTTTAAACTCAGCAAAGCTTGCTGGTTTACCTAGGATATTGCCATCAACGACAACAATGGTATCAGCACCTAGCACAGGTAGCTCGACACTTAATCGCGCTAAGCCAGCGCGAGCCTTAGCTAAGGCCAGCCGCTGCACATAATGCACTGCAGATTCATTATTAAACGGGGTTTCATCGATATCGGCTTTAACCAGTTCATAGTTGACACCTAATTGTGTCAGCAGTTCACGGCGCCGCGGAGAAGAAGAAGCTAAAGCGATGGTTGGGTAAGTCATTGGATCTTCAATTGTCGCCGATAGCGGCGTAATAACCAAAATAGCCAAGGCCAAACTAGCATGCCCGTAAGCGCTGGCCACAAATATTGCGGCCTAAAGTTTACGCCGGTAAGAAAATGGCTTAACCAAAACAATTGTAGTTGGTAAAAAGCGAGTAAGATACCCAGCACTAATGACTGCTGTAGCACACCAAAATTACGCATTTTTAGGTGATGCTGTGCCAAAACAAACATAACTACAGAAAATGCCAGCGCATTAACACCAAGCACTGTACCTACCAACACGTCGACAATAACGCCGGTAAAAAATGCCGTAATAACACCGACACGCTGCGGCAATGCCATGGTCCAATACATTAAAACCAACAATGCCCAATCAGGTCGCGCCAGTTTAACTGCTTGTGGCATGGGCATTACAGTTAATAGCAACGCAACCAGTAATGACAAGTAAATAAAGCCTAGGCCCTGTGGTTTACGCATTAAGGCTGCTCCTGTGCTTCTGGTATCATAGGTGCTAGCGGAGCCACAGTGCGGCCAGACAGCAGTAGAACGTGACGAATTCGGTCTAATCTAGCGAAAGGTTCGGCATAAACCACCATAAAGGGTTGGTTTGCATCTTGGCTAATCATGGTTACACGAGCCACAGGATAACCCTCAGGAAAACGCCCATCTAAACCAGATGTCAATAAGCGATCACCTTCGCGAATATCGGTGCTGTGCGGTAGATACATCACCCGCAATACATCCCACTGTCCTAGTCCCTCAACAACGGCTCGCACACCCGTACGCTCGGTACGCACTGATAAAGCATGAGTGTTGTCTGATATTAGCAGTGCTCGGCTACTTGTTGGCCCAACACTAACAATTTGACCAACCACACCTTGCTCATCAATTATGGGTTGAAATTCTGTTACGCCATCATTACTGCCTTTATTTAACATTACCTGATGGCTAAAGGGATGGCTGTAAACCGCAAGCACATCAGCAACTAGCAGCTTATCTTCAACAACGGCAGTAGAGCTAAGCAATGCGCGTAGCTTTTCATTTTCTTGCTGCAAAAAACGCAACAATTGTAGCTGACCATTTTGCTTGAGCAGAGTCTCTTTTAAACGGGCATTTTGTTCTAACATCTCTTGCTGCGACATAAACTGCTCAGAAGCGCCAGAGAATAAGGTTTGCGGTAAGCTGGCAACGTAAAAAAATGGGGTAGCAGCAGTAGAAAGGTAGCTACGTAATTGCGTTGAACTATCGGTGTAGCGGTCTAAAAACATTAATCCAGCACTACACACCACGGCTAAAAATAACCGTAGTGGTAATGAAGAGCGCCTGCTATAAATCTGGTTCATACAGGTTCAAATACATCTATAAGTTCAGTTAGTCATAACTAAACACATCACCGCCATGCATATCAATCATCTCTAATGCTTTACCACCACCTCGGGCAACACAGGTTAGCGGATCATCGGCTACAACAACTGGGATCCCGGTTTCTTCCATTAATAAGCGGTCTAAATCTCGCAATAATGCACCGCCACCGGTTAATACCATACCGCGCTCTGAAATGTCTGATGCTAATTCTGGCGGAGACTGCTCTAACGCAACCATAACCGCACTAACAATGCCGGCTAAGGGCTCTTGCAGTGCTTCTAAAATCTCGTTGCTCGTCATAATAAAGCTACGCGGGACACCTTCAGCTAAGTTGCGGCCGCGAACTTCTATCTCTAGTACATCGTCACTAGGATAAGCAGAACCAATTTCGGTTTTAATCCGCTCTGCCGTGGCTTCACCAATTAAAATGCCATAGTTACGACGAATATAATTAACGATAGAGTCATCAAACTTATCGCCACCTATACGCACTGATGATGAGTAAACTACGCCATTTAAAGAGATAATAGCGACTTCAGTGGTACCACCACCAATATCGACTACCATAGAGCCGGTCGCTTCAGACACCGGTAAGCCAGCACCAATAGCCGCAGCCATTGGTTCATCAATTAAATACACTTCTCGTGCACCAGCGCCTTGCGCTGATTCTCTAATGGCTCGACGCTCTACTTGCGTAGAACCGCAAGGTACACACACTAAAACGCGAGGGCTTGGCCGAAAAAAACTATTGCTGTGTGCTTGGCGAATAAAATGCTGTAACATTTTTTCTGTTACGTAGAAGTCAGCTATAACACCATCCTTCATCGGGCGAATCGCTTTAATATTACCCGGCGTACGACCTAGCATCCGCTTTGCCGCATGACCTACTGCAGCAACACTTTTCGGTCCACCTGCCCGTTCTTGCCGTATAGCAACTACGGACGGCTCATCTAGTACTATACCTTGATCTTTAACATAAATAAGAGTGTTAGCTGTACCAAGGTCAATGGATAAGTCATTTGAAAATAGGCCACGCAATTTATTAAACATGAAAGAACCGGATCCTTATAAACCTGAGTAAGCAGACACTACTCAGCACCGTATTGTCAGAGCATAACAGTGAAGATAAAAAAGCTGGAGGTTATTCTAAGTAAGTCACCGCCATGTGAATAGCTTTATCTTACATTTTTATTCAATTAAACCAAGTTCTGGTTGAATTTTTCTACCAGTATTAAAAAATTGACATAGTATAATGACAAAATATGAACCTTTACTGAAAAAAACCTCTAAATAATGCCGCTTTCGTGCCAAAACCAGCTTATTGCGACGAAACAACGTTGGCAGCTATTGCAGCATCCGTTGTTACAACAAAAGCATATTCAGCTTTGGATTAGCCATCTTGATACTTCTTTGCCTGAAGTCTCGGGTAATAAATGCCTTAAGCTGAAGTATCACCTACAACAGGTTGTCGCTGAAAACAAATCCGGCATACTCACCTTTGGTGGCGCGTTTTCTAATCATCTTGCGGCGGTTGCCGCCAGCTGCAATTGGCTTGGCTTACAAAGCGTGGCCTACGTTAGAACAGACACGTTAGATACAGCAAACCCCACTTTAGCGTTTTGCTTGCGTATGGGCATGCAACTACATGCATTAGATAGAACAACCTACAGACGCCGCTCAGAACCCGCATTTATTAGTCAATTACAGAGCCAACACCCAACGCTATTAATCGTACCAGAAGGTGGTTCATCTGAGGCTGGCGTGCGAGGCGTAACAGAGCTTGACTTACTTAATACGCCAGATGGTAAAGCTAACTTAATTACTACAGCAACGGCCAGTGGCGGCACCTTAGCCGGACTTATTGAGCGGCATGCCAGCAATATATTAGGTATTGCTGTCGTAAAGGATCAGTCGTTACCAACACGCGTCAAGCAGCTATTAACAACCGACAGTACCAACAAAAATTGGCAAATTAATATGGCCTTCACCGGTAAAGGGTACGGACAGTTTGACGAGACGTTATTGCAGTTTTGTCGTGATCTAGCGCGGCATCAGCTTTATGTTGAACCGGTTTATACTGGCAAAGCACTGGCTGGGGTATTTTCACTAATTAGTTCTGGCGCTATTGCAGCAGGAAGTAGGCTGAGCTTTTTTCATACCGGTGGTTTGCAAGGCTTAAAAGGCTTGTTTTACCGTGAGAGAATTACCGCGGCTGATCTTGCGCTGCTTTCAGGCAACCAATACTCCGCAAACTCGATGCAATAATCTTAGCAAGCTAGGCGGAGAAATAGTAAAAAAGCCCGACTCATACGAGACGGGCTTTCTTGAATTGGGAGCCTGGCGGTGAACTACTCTCGCATGGCGAATGCCACACTACCATCGTCGCAGCTGCGTTTCACTTCTGAGTTCGGAATGGGTTCAGGTGGGTCCACAGCGCTATTGCCACCAGGCAAAAACTTGTAGGGAACACGTTTTAACGCACTGTAGTGCGGCCCGTTAGGGTCAAATCCATGGAAGGATTTGATAAAAACTGTGTTCCGATATTCGGCAATCTGATTAGTAGTTACACACGTATTCTTTCTAAAAACACCTTGGGCGTTGTATGGTTAAGCCACACGGGCAATTAGTATGAGTTAGCTTAACACATCACTGCGCTTCCACACCTCACCTATCAACGTTGTGGTCTTCAACGACCCTTTAGCAGGCTTAAAGCCTGAGGGATGACTCATCTTGTGGCCGGCTTCGCGCTTAGATGCTTTCAGCGCTTATCCGTTCCGAACGTAGCTACCGGGCAATGCCATTGGCATGACAACCCGAACACCAGCGGTTCGTTCACTCCGGTCCTCTCGTACTAGGAGCAACTCCACTCAATCATCCAACGCCCACGGCAGATAGGGACCGAACTGTCTCACGACGTTCTAAACCCAGCTCGCGTACCACTTTAAATGGCGAACAGCCATACCCTTGGGACCGACTTCAGCCCCAGGATGTGATGAGCCGACATCGAGGTGCCAAACACCGCCGTCGATATGAACTCTTGGGCGGTATCAGCCTGTTATCCCCGGAGTACCTTTTATCCGTTGAGCGATGGCCCTTCCATACAGAACCACCGGATCACTATGACCTACTTTCGTACCTGCTCGACGTGTCTGTCTCGCAGTTAAGCTGGCTTCTACCATTACACTAACCGTACGATGTCCGACCGTACTTAGCCAACCTTCGTGCTCCTCCGTTACGCTTTAGGAGGAGACCGCCCCAGTCAAACTACCCACCAGACACTGTCCGCGACCCCGATAAGGGGCCTACGTTAGAACATCAGACATACAAGGGTGGTATTTCAAGGACGGCTCCATCTGAACTAGCGTTCAAACTTCAAAGCCTCCCACCTATCCTACACATGTAGGGCCAATGTTCAGTGCCAAGCTATAGTAAAGGTTCACGGGGTCTTTCCGTCTAGCCGCGGGTACACGGCATCTTCACCGCGATTTCAATTTCACTGAGTCTCTGCTGGAGACAGCCTGGCCATCATTACACCATTCGTGCAGGTCGGAACTTACCCGACAAGGAATTTCGCTACCTTAGGACCGTTATAGTTACGGCCGCCGTTTACCGGGGCTTCGATCAAGAGCTTCGCTTGCGCTAACCCCATCAATTAACCTTCCGGCACCGGGCAGGTGTCACACCCTATACGTCCTCTTACGAGTTTGCAGAGTGCTGTGTTTTTAATAAACAGTTGCAGCCAGCTGGTCACTGCGACTCTTCGCTGCTTACGGAGCAAGTCCTTAACAGCAAAGAGCGTACCTTCTCCCGAAGTTACGGTACTATTTTGCCTAGTTCCTTCAGCAGAGTTCTCTCAAGCGCCTTGGTATGCTCTACCTGACCACCTGTGTCGGTTTCGGGTACGATCACCAATACCTGAAGCTTAGAGGTTTTTCCTGGAAGCATAGCGTCAACAACTTCGTGTCCTTAGACACTCGTCTCGTATCTCAGCCTTAAGAAACCGGATTTGCCTAGTCTCTCAGCCTACTTACTTTCACGCGGACTACCAACGCCGCGCTTGCCTAGCTTTCTCCGTCACCCCATCGCAGTATTGGTCGGTACGGGAATATTAACCCGTTTCCCATCGACTACGCTTTTCAGCCTCGCCTTAGGAGTCGACTCACCCTACCCTGATTAGCATGGGATAGGAACCCTTGGTCTTTCGGCGGGGAAGTTTTTCACTCCCCTTATCGTTACTCATGTCAGCATTCGCACTTCTGATACCTCCAGCAAACCTCCCGGTCTACCTTCAACGGCTTACAGAACGCTCCTCTACCACTTGTGCAAGCACAAGTCCGCAGCTTCGGTGAATGATTTAGCCCCGTTACATCTTCCGCGCAGGCCGACTCGACTAGTGAGCTATTACGCTTTCTTTAAAGAATGGCTGCTTCTAAGCCAACCTCCTAGCTGTCTATGCCTTCCCACATCGTTTTCCACTTAATCATTACTTTGGGACCTTAGCTGGCGGTCTGGGTTGTTTCCCTTTCCACGACGGACGTTAGCACCCGCCGTGTGTCTCCCGAGTAGTACTCATTGGTATTCGGAGTTTGCATGGGGTTGGTAAGTCGGGATGACCCCTAGCCCAAACAGTGCTCTACCCCCAATGGTATTCGCTCGAGGCGCTACCTAAATAGCTTTCGAGGAGAACCAGATATCTCCGAGCTTGATTAGCCTTTCACTCCGATCCACAAGTCATCCCCTAATTTTTCAACATTAGTGGGTTCGGTCCTCCAGTTAGTGTTACCCAACCTTCAACCTGCTCATGGATAGATCGCCCGGTTTCGGGTCTACACCCTGCAACTATTCGCCCAGTTAAGACTCGGTTTCCCTACGGCTCCCCTATTCGGTTAACCTTGCTACAGAATGTAAGTCGCTGACCCATTATACAAAAGGTACGCAGTCACACCACGAAGGTGCTCCCACTGCTTGTACGTACACGGTTTCAGGTTCTATTTCACTCCCCTTACAGGGGTTCTTTTCGCCTTTCCCTCACGGTACTGGTTCACTATCGGTCAGTCAGGAGTATTTAGCCTTGGAGGATGGTCCCCCCATGTTCAAACAGGATGTCTCGTGTCCCGTCCTACTCGTTTTCACTATAAAGGTGTTGTCGTGTACGGGGCTATCACCCTGTATCGCTACTCTTTCCAGAGTATTCCACTAACACCAATGTAGCTTAAGGGCTACTCCGCGTTCGCTCGCCGCTACTAACGGAATCTCGGTTGATTTCTTTTCCTCGGGGTACTTAGATGTTTCAGTTCTCCCGGTTTGCCTCGTTACACTATGTATTCATGTAACGATAGTGCATAAATGCACTGGGTTTCCCCATTCGGATATCTGCGGGTCTAACGCCTCTTACCGGCTTCCCACAGCTTTTCGCAGGTTAGTACGTCCTTCATCGCCTCTGACTGCCAAGGCATCCACCGTGTACGCTTATTCACTTAACCATACAACCCCAAGATGTCTTGAAATTATACAGTGTGCTTAAGGTTCACAACGTCTTGCTGGTCTGTTTTTCCCGCTGCGTTGTTGCACTTCCTCACTTGCTCAGTCATTAACCGAAGTTAACTCCTTCACGCGTTCGTTGTGCGCCTAGCAACAGTAAAAACATCCTGTGCAATATTTTGCACCTTGTTTTTTACTACTATCAGCTTGCCAAATTGTTAAAGAGCATTTGAGATTAAACTCAAATCAAATCATTCTGTTTAGAACGCTTTGATTTGAATTTTTTAGAGTAAATAAAGAATGGTGGAGCCAAGCGGGATCGAACCGCTGACCTCCTGCGTGCAAGGCAGGCGCTCTCCCAGCTGAGCTATGGCCCCAATAAGTATTCCAATAAATTGGATAATTGCACATCAGGCAAGGCATGTTGATACGACGCATACTTATGTATGTGAGTATCGACATAACGCCGTATGATGCGCAATTTGGTGGGTCTGAGTAGACTCGAACTACCGACCTCACCCTTATCAGGGGTGCGCTCTAACCACCTGAGCTACAGACCCGTTTAACTGGTCTGTTTTATCTATCGCTGCGTTTCACTTCTCTCTCAGTCAGTCATTTACATTAGTAAACTCCTTCCTTCGTTCGGCGTGCGCCTTGCGCTAAATAAAACATCCTGCGTTATTTATTCTCATAAACTTCGCAATAAACTTTATTTGCTCTATCTCTACAATCAATCATCTGTGTGAACACTTACAACTTCTTCACTTTAGGTAAGGAGGTGATCCAACCGCAGGTTCCCCTACGGTTACCTTGTTACGACTTCACCCCAGTCATGAATCACAAAGTGGTAAGCGCCCTCCCGAAGGTTAAGCTACCTACTTCTTTTGCAACCCACTCCCATGGTGTGACGGGCGGTGTGTACAAGGCCCGGGAACGTATTCACCGTGGCATTCTGATCCACGATTACTAGCGATTCCTACTTCACGCAGTCGAGTTGCAGACTGCGATCCGGACTACGATATGCTTTAAGAGATCCGCTCACTGTCGCCAGCTTGCCTCCCTCTGTACATACCATTGTAGCACGTGTGTAGCCCTACTCGTAAGGGCCATGATGACTTGACGTCGTCCCCACCTTCCTCCGGTTTATCACCGGCAGTCTCCCTAGAGTTCCCACCATTACGTGCTGGCAACTAAGGATAAGGGTTGCGCTCGTTGCGGGACTTAACCCAACATTTCACAACACGAGCTGACGACAGCCATGCAGCACCTGTCTTACAGTTCCCGAAGGCACTTTCGCATCTCTGCAAAATTCTGTAGATGTCAAGAGTAGGTAAGGTTCTTCGCGTTGCGTCGAATTAAACCACATGCTCCACCGCTTGTGCGGGCCCCCGTCAATTCATTTGAGTTTTAATCTTGCGACCGTACTCCCCAGGCGGTCTACTTAGTGCGTTAGCTGCGCTACTCACGGTACAAGACCACGAACAGCTAGTAGACATCGTTTACGGCGTGGACTACCAGGGTATCTAATCCTGTTTGATCCCCACGCTTTCGCACCTCAGCGTCAGTATTGTGCCAGGGGGCCGCCTTCGCCACTGGTATTCCTCCAAATCTCTACGCATTTCACCGCTACACTTGGAATTCTACCCCCCTCTCACATACTCTAGTCTGCCAGTTTTGAATGCAATTCCCAGGTTGAGCCCGGGGCTTTCACATCCAACTTAACGAACCGCCTACGTGCGCTTTACGCCCAGTAATTCCGATTAACGCTTGCACCCTCCGTATTACCGCGGCTGCTGGCACGGAGTTAGCCGGTGCTTCTTCTGCGAGTAACGTCAAAAATAGCCGCTATTAACGCCTATCCCTTCCTCCTCGCTGAAAGTGCTTTACAACCCTAAGGCCTTCTTCACACACGCGGCATGGCTGGATCAGGCTTGCGCCCATTGTCCAATATTCCCCACTGCTGCCTCCCGTAGGAGTCTGGGCCGTGTCTCAGTCCCAGTGTGGCTGATCATCCTCTCAAACCAGCTAGGGATCGTCGCCTTGGTGAGCCATTACCCCACCAACTAGCTAATCCCATATAGGTGCATCCGATAGCATGTGGCCCGAAGGTCCCACACTTTGGTCCGTAGACATTATGCGGTATTAACAGCCGTTTCCAACTGGTATCCCCCTCTATCGGGCAGCTCCCTATACATTACTCACCCGTCCGCCGCTAGGTCCGAAAACCCCGCTCGACTTGCATGTGTTAGGCCTGCCGCCAGCGTTCAATCTGAGCCATGATCAAACTCTTCTATTAAAGTTCTTTCTGCCACCAAAGTGGCGCTCAGTCTTACTGACTTAAAACATATTTCTATGTAAGTCACTCAACCGATGTATTTCATTTTTGTGAAATCCATCATAAGTGCCCACACAGATGATTGATTGCGAATTGTTAAAGAGCGTGCGTCAGAAAATATCTCGATGACGCGAAGCTTGCGCTTCAGTGACACTTACGTTTGCAGCTTTCGCTTGCTTCCGTCTGTGTGGTGCGCATTATAGAGATCGTTTTAAATCGATCAAGATCTATTTTCAATAAAGATGATCGACTGCCTGTTTTTTAAACATTTAGGTATTAAACCGGCACTTTGCGGTTATTTAATAAACATTCCTAGTCTTTATTACGATTTTATGTCGGCTAATTAATAGAACTGAGAACAGGTTTGTACTTACGATTGCGTTTTAACTCTAATTGATAGAGAAAATTACCTAATTGGTTAAGAAGGGGCAAAGCAATTTCTTCAACCTGATAATTATCATCGTTTAGCACCTCGTTGTCATTTGCATAAACCACGGCACTTAGAAAAAACTCTATCTGATTTTTTACATCAACTATATAGGCTCCATCGATAACGTGGCCGTATGCCCATCCAGTCTTATTAAAAATCTTTATATGATCAGGCACATTTTGATTAACGCCACCAAACATTAAAAATTTTGAGTAGTTAGGCGGGAACGCTATGGCGTCATATTTTGGTTCGATACTAGAAGGCGGTAACATTGACATATAACGAAGGACGAAATCACGTTGTTGCTTACTAATATTGAAACGTTGATGAACGGGATAAAGCTCTGGAAATACGATGCGTTTAATAATGCCGTCGAAATCGGTTAGGCTTAAACGATTTTTATCGCTAAAGTCCATCGGTCGGTGAACCATTTTACCCGCAGCTATATATGCCTTACCTATAACCGGCTTATCACTATTAAGATACTGCTTCGTGGATGTACGCGCAGGTAGTTGAAACAGCACTTTGTTATTATCGTCAACAAACCGAATTGGATTATATGATCTATTCTGTTCTGGCGTAAAAGGCAGACTAAGCCGATGCGTAATTAAGGTGTTAGGTAAACCTTTAGCGGCCAGTGCATTGTTTATATAGTCTTGCCCCAACAGTTCATACAGCCGATTACTTGCATCATTATCACTAACGAGCAAAATTTTCTTAATATAGTGAGCGATGTTTGGCACGCCCTTAGAATTACTAAGGTCGGAGTCCTGAATAGTTTGCTCAGCCGATGCGCTATCAGTAAGCATAGTAGTAGTTGCCGAAATTCCAGATGCTTTATGTTGCTCAAGCCACTCTAAAGCGAGCAGCGATATAGGCAGTTTTACTGTGCTTGCAGGGTAAAAGTAATTTTGCTCATTCAGCCCTAGCTGATAGGTCGTTAATGTAGGCTGGTTATCATGATCGCGATCAACCTGAGTATAGATAATTTGTAATTTATATTTTGTTTGCTGTTGAACAACGTGATTTAAAATTGGGTAAGTTAATGCGGTATCTTTGAGCAAAGGCAGTAAGGGGTAAAATGTATCGTCGGCTAGGCAGGGATTAACAAAAAATGGACTTAGTAGTAGTGCGCAAACAATTCGCCTGATCATGGTTAAGTTACTTTAAAGCTTGGCAATAACTCCATCATACGGTTTGTAATAAGTAAAAACAAACGGGCATAAAAAAACCGGACCTAAGTCCGGCTTTTAATTAAACGGCTACTTATTCTGCAGCTGTTTCTTGAGTTGGTAGAGCGTCCACTTCTGCACGGTCAACTAACTCAATGTAAGCCATAGGTGCGTTATCACCGGCACGGAAGCCACACTTTAAAATACGAGTGTAACCACCTGGACGCGCGTTGTAACGCGGGCCCAGCACGTTGAATAACAAACCAACAACTTCTTTATCACGAGTACGGGCAAAAGCTAAACGGCGATTTGCAACGCTATCATTTTTTGCCAATGTGATCAATGGCTCGATCACACGACGTAACTCTTTTGCTTTTGGCAAAGTCGTTTTGATGATTTCGTGCTTCACCAACGAACTTGCCATGTTGCGGAACATTGCCGTACGGTGGCTACTGTTCATGTTTAACTGACGACCACTCTTGCGATGGCGCATGATCTATTCCTTCTCACTAAACCAGAAACTGGTATCTGATTAGTCTTTGTTTACCAGGCTTGCTGGCGGCCAATTCTCTAAGCGCATGCCTAGTGATAAACCGCGTGATGCCAGCACGTCCTTGATTTCGGTAAGCGACTTTTTACCTAAGTTAGGAGTTTTAAGTAACTCCACTTCGGTACGCTGAACCAGATCACCAATGTACTGAATCTGCTCTGCCTTTAAGCAGTTAGCAGAACGAACTGTTAATTCCAAATCATCGACCGGACGTAACAGAATCGGATCAAACTCCGGTTTCTCTTCGCGTTTTTCCGGTTCGCTCTTGTCGCGCAACTCGACGAAGAATTCTAGCTGTTCGGCTAAAATTGTTGCTGCACGGCGAATGGCTTCCTCTGGCTCAACTGTGCCGTTGGTCTCCATATCGATGATCAGTTTGTCCAAGTCGGTACGCTGTTCAACACGCGCTGCTTCAACCGAATAGGCTATACGCTCTACCGGGCTAAAAGAGGCATCAAGTAACAGACGACCAATAGGACGCTCGTCATCATCTGAGGACAAACGCGCTGATGCAGGCACATAGCCGCGGCCACGTTCAACTTTAAGGCGCATACTGAATTCAGTTTCACCTGTAAGGTTGCAAATAACGTGCTCTGGGTTAACAATAACCACACCGTCGCCATGCTGGATGTCACCAGCTGTTACAGGGCCAGCACCTTTCTTCGTCAAAGTCAGAGTGACTTCATCTTTGTCTTCCAGGCGAACGGCAAGGCCTTTAAGGTTCAACAGAATATCGATGATATCCTCTTGGACACCTTCTTTGGCGCTGTACTCATGGAGAACGCCGTCTATTTCTACTTCAGTCACTGCACAACCTGGCATTGACGAAAGTAAAATACGACGCAACGCGTTGCCCAAGGTATGCCCGAAACCGCGCTCAAGTGGTTCCAAAGTAACTTTGGCACGAGTTGGGTTGATTTTTTCGATACCAACTAATCTCGGCTTAAGGAATTCGGTGACAGAACCCTGCATTGTATCCTCTCTTAACAATTAGCCTTACTTAGAGTAAAGCTCGACGATTAACTGTTCGTTGATGTCCGCAGACAGGTCTGAACGCTCTGGCAGACGTTTAAATACGCCTTCTAGCTTCGTTGTGTCTACTTCGATCCAAGTTGGTTTCTCACGTTGGCCAGCGATTTCTAGCGCAGCACCGATACGGGCTTGCTTCTTCGCTTTTTCACGTACAGAAATAACTTGTTCAGGTAATACAGCATGTGATGGCACGTTAACAACGCGACCATTTAACATGACCGCTTTGTGGCTTACCAGCTGACGTGCTTCAGCACGTGTGCTAGCCAGACCCATGCGGTATACAACGTTGTCTAAACGAGTTTCTAACAACGTTAATAGGTTTTCACCTGTATTACCTTTCAAACGAGCAGCTTCCTTGTAATAATTACGGAACTGCTTTTCTAATACGCCATACATACGACGTACTTTTTGTTTCTCGCGTAACTGTAAACCGTAGTCTGATAAACGACCGCGACGAGCGCCGTGCTGACCAGGTGCAGTGGTTAAGTTACACTTTGAATCAATTGCTCTTACGCCGCTCTTCAGGAACAGATCTGTACCTTCGCGACGACTTAGTTTGAGCTTAGGACCCAAATATCTTGCCATCTTCTTTCTCCAATAATCCGTGAAGCGCTGTAATTACACGCGACGTTTTTTAGGTGGACGACATCCGTTATGTGGGATAGGCGTCACGTCGGTGATATTTGTGATTTTATAACCAGCGCCATTCAGTGCACGAATCGCTGATTCGCGGCCTGGACCTGGACCATTCACAAACACTTCAAGGTTCTTTACACCATATTCTAACGCGGCAGTACCTGCGCGCTCTGCAGCAACCTGAGCAGCGAATGGGGTAGATTTACGTGAACCACGGAAACCTGAACCACCAGCTGTTGCCCAGCATAATGCATTACCTTGACGATCAGTAATCGTCACGATGGTGTTGTTAAAAGAAGCATGGATATGAGCCATACCGTCAGAAATTTGCTTTTTTACCTTTTTACGGGCACGAACTGGTGCTTTAGCCATGTTGAATCACCTTATTTCTTAATCGCTTTACGTGGGCCCTTGCGGGTACGCGCATTAGTTTTAGTGCGCTGACCACGAACCGGCAGACTACGACGGTGGCGTAGGCCACGGTAGCAACCAAGGTCCATTAAACGCTTAATGTTTAATGTGATTTCACGACGCAAGTCACCTTCAACGGTATACTTTGCAACTTCGTCACGAAGAGTATCTAACTGTGCATCAGTTAATGAGGCAATTTTAGTACTTTCTTCAATGCCCACTGCAGCTAAAATAGCTTTAGAGCGGGTCTTACCGATACCATAAACGTACGTCAAAGAGATGATCGCATGTTTATTATCGGGGATGTTAATGCCAGCGATACGGGCCACTAACGTTCTCCTTTAATAGAGTTTAAAATGTCAATTTGAAAAGCCCGTAAGGATACTCAAATTGCGCTTATATTGCAAACAATAACGGGGCTAAACTAAAAAGCTCAGCCCGCGGTATTATTTTTCTGCTATTAGCCTTGGCGCTGTTTATGCTTTGGCTCACTGCAAATCACGCGAACTACGTTGTTACGCTTGACTACTTTGCAGTTACGGCAGATCTTCTTAACGGAAGCTCGTACTTTCATAACTTAACTCCGCAAACTATCTTAACGGCTATAACCTTTAAGATTTGCCTTTTTAAGCACAGAATCATATTGATGTGACATCAAGTGAGTCTGTACCTGTGCCATAAAGTCCATAATAACAACAACGATAATCAGTAGTGATGTACCACCGAAATAGAACTGTACGTCCCACGCTACCATCATGAACTCAGGAACTAAACAGATAAAGGTAATATACAAAGCACCTGCTAAGGTTAACCGAGTCATTACTTTATCAATGTATTTTGATGTCTGTTCGCCAGGACGGATCCCAGGGATAAAAGCACCAGATTTCTTCAAGTTATCCGCTGTATCACGAGGGTTAAACACCAACGCAGTATAGAAGAAACAGAAGAAAATAATGGCGGCGGAGTATAACATCATATACAACGGTTGTCCCGGAGATAATGTTAATGCTAATTCCTGAAGGAAATTAGCCACCATGCCTTCACCTGAGCCAAACCAACTGGCTATTGTACCAGGGAACAGAATAACGCTAGAAGCAAAAATTGGTGGTATTACGCCGGCCATATTTACTTTTAACGGTAAATGGCTGCTCTGTGCAGCAAATACCTGACGGCCCTGCTGACGTTTAGCATAATTGACCACAATCCGACGCTGGCCGCGTTCAAAGAACACCACAAACCAGGTAATCGCGATTACGATCACACCTATTGCTACTAACAATAAAAAGTGCAAATCGCCTTGACGTGCCTGCTCTATCGTCTGACCGATAGCCGACGGGAAGCCGGCAACAATACCGGTAAAAATTAACAACGAAATACCATTACCGATGCCACGTTCTGTAATTTGTTCACCTAACCACATTAAAAACATGGTGCCAGTAACCAAGCTGATTACTGCGGTGAAGTAAAATGCAAAACCTGGGTTTATTACTAAACCTTGCATCATATTAGGCAGACCAGTGGCAATACCAATAGCCTGTAACGTTGCTAACCCTAACGTACCGTAGCGGGTCATCTGATTAATTTTGCGCTTTCCAGCTTCGCCTTCTTTTTTCAACTCAACCATTGCAGGATGAACTACCGTTAATAGTTGAATAATAATAGAGGCAGAGATGTAGGGCATAATACCCAGTGCAAAGACAGATGCACGCTCAAGTGCGCCACCGCTGAACATGTTAAACATTTCAACGATGGTGCCCTTTTGTTGCTCGAATAACTGAGCCAGCACGGCGGCGTCAATTCCAGGAATTGGCACAAATGAGCCTAATCGAAATACGATTATGGCCAGAAGTACAAATAGCAGACGGGCTTTCAGCTCGCTGAAACCGCCTTTTGCACTTCTTGAGTCAGAACCTGGTTTAGCCATCGCGTACTTTCCTTATTCTTCGACTTTACCGCCAGCGGCTTCGATAGCTGCACGCGCGCCTTTAGTTGCTCCTAAACCTTTTACGGTTACTGGACGAGTAATCTCGCCAGACAGAACAACTTTAGCGAACTTAACAGTACGAGAGATAATGTTAGCTTCCATTAGGCTTGCTAAGTCAACTACATCACCTTTAACCGCTGCAAGTTCATGCAGGCGTATCTCGGCAGAAACCAAAGATTTCTGAGACGTGAAACCGAACTTAGGTAGACGCTGTTTCAATGGCATTTGACCGCCTTCGAAACCAGGACGTACTTTACCACCTGAACGTGACTTCAAACCTTTGTGACCACGACCAGCAGTTTTGCCTAAGCCAGAACCGATACCACGGCCTACACGGCGTTTTTCTTTCTTGGCACCTGGTGCTGGAGCAATAGTATTTAATAGCATCTGTTACTCCTCCACTTTAACCATGTAGAACACTGCGTTTACCATACCGCGCACTGAAGGTGTATCCTCAAGTTCAACAGTATGACCAATGCGGCGTAAACCTAACCCTATTAACGTAGCACGGTGCTTCGGTAAACGACCGATACCAGACTTCAGTTGGGTTACTTTAATTGTTTTCTTAGCCATGGCAGATTACCCCAGAATGTCGTCAACGCGTAGACCGCGTTTAGCTGCTATTTGTGAAGGCGACTTAACAGCTGCCAGCGCATTAATAGTAGCGCGAACTACGTTGATTGGGTTAGTTGAGCCGTAACACTTAGAAAGAATGTGATGTACTCCAGCAACTTCAAGTACGGCGCGCATTGCACCACCGGCGATTAAGCCTGTACCTTCAGCAGCAGGTTGCATGTAAACATTCGAACCAGAGTGCACACCCTTAACTGGGTGATGCAAAGTGCTACCATTTAACTCTACTTGGGTCATGTTGCGACGTGCTTTTTCCATTGCTTTTTGAATAGCAGCTGGAACTTCACGTGCTTTACCATAACCAAAACCAACGCGACCATTACCGTCACCAACCACGGTTAAAGCGGTGAATGAAAATATCCGGCCACCTTTAACAACTTTCGACACGCGGTTTACTGCAACAAGCTTTTCTTGTAAATCAGATTGTTGTTTAGTTTCTTCGTTAGCCATGAGCTACTCCTAGAACTGAAGACCGGCTTCACGCGCCGCGTCAGCTAAAGCCTGTACGCGACCATGATACTGGAAGCCACTGCGGTCAAAAGCACAAGCAGTAACGCCTTTGGCTACTGCGCGTTCGGCGATCGCTTTACCTACAGCCTTAGCAGCGTCTACGTTACCAGAATACTTAAGTGAATCTTTAATTGAAGCTTCTAAAGTAGAAGCTGCAGCGATCACTTCAGCATTTGGTGCGATAAGCTGGGCGTAGATGTGACGTGGTGTACGATGTACAACCAAGCGATTCGCACCTTGTTCGATAATATTTCTGCGGGTGCGTTTGGCACGGCGCAGACGAGCAAGTTTCTTATCCATCGTCCTACCCTACTTTTTCTTCGCTTCTTTACGACGCACGTTTTCGTTTGCATAGCGCACACCTTTGCCTTTGTAAGGCTCTGGTTTACGGTATGCCCGGATGTTAGCGGCGACCTGACCAACTAATTGCTTGTCAGCACCTTTTACCATTATTTCTGTCTGGCTTGGTGTTTCAATTGTGATACCGTTAGGGATCTCAAAAGCGACTGGGTGAGAAAAACCCAGACTCAGATTTAACACTTTGCCTTCTGCTTTTGCACGGTAACCAACACCGACTAATTCCAGTTTCTGCGAGAAACCTTCGTTAACGCCTGTTACCAGGTTGTTGATTAAAGAACGGGCAGTACCCGCTTGTGCATTAGCGTCAGTGAAACCTTCGCGAGGTACAGTGCGTAACACATTACCTTCTACGACAATCTCAACAGCTGGGTTAACATCTAATGTTAACTCGCCATTTTTACCCTTAAACGACACTACCTGACCATTTTGCGTTAATGTAACGCCGGTTGGAATAGTGACTGGGGCTTTAGCTATACGAGACATAGATTACTACCTCCGTTACGCTACGTAGCCGATAATTTCGCCACCGATACCAACCTTGCGCGCAGCGCGGTCAGTCATTAGTCCTTTAGATGTTGACACGATGGCCACACCTAAACCGCCCATTACTTTTGGTAATTCGCCACGCTTCTTGTAGATGCGTAAACTTGGACGACTAACGCGATCGATAGTTTCAATTACAGATTTGCCCTGGAAGTACTTTAAAGTCACTTCCAGCTCTGGCTTAACATCACCAGAAACAGCGAAATCAGCGATGTAACCTTCGTCTTTTAATACTTTCGCAATAGATACCTTCATTTTTGAAGATGGCATCTTAACCGCAACTTTATTGGCTGACTGGCCGTTGCGGATGCGAGTAAACATATCCGCTACTGGATCTTGCATACTCATAGATCGTTACTCCCGTGATTCTTACCAGCTAGCCTTACGAAGGCCAGGAATTTCACCGCGCATCGCCGCTTCACGTACCTTGATCCGGCTCATGCCGAATTTACGAAGGAAACCGTGTGGACGACCAGTTACACGACAACGATTACGTTGGCGTGAGGGGCTTGAATCACGCGGCAATGTCTGTAACGCAAGAACGGCTGACCAACGGTCTTCATCAGAAGTCATTGGATTAGCAATCGCATCTCTGAGTTCATGACGCTTTGCAGCGAATTTGGCTACCAGTTGTGCACGCTTTACTTCACGTGCTTTCATTGATTGTTTTGCCATGACCCTACACCTTATTTCTTAAATGGGAAGTTAAACGCGGCAAGTAAAGCACGTCCTTCGTCATCGGTACGAGCGGTAGTTGTAATAGTGATATCTAAACCACGTACTGCATCAACTTTATCGTAATCGATTTCTGGGAAAATGATTTGCTCACGAACGCCCATACTGTAGTTACCGCGGCCATCGAATGACTTAGGATTTACACCACGGAAATCACGGATACGTGGAATAGCAATAGAGACTAAACGCTCTAAAAATTCCCACATACGTGCGCCACGCAGGGTCACTTTTGCGCCAATAGGGTAGCCTTCACGGATTTTGAAACCTGCTACTGATTTACGCGCCTTGGTCACTAATGGCTTTTGGCCAGATATAGCTGTTAAATCAGCTACAGCGTGTTCAAGGATCTTTTTATCAGCAACTGCTTCACCCACACCCATGTTGAGTGTGATTTTTACAATCCGAGGGACTTGCATGACGCTGGTGTAGCCAAACTGTTTAAACAGTTCTGGGACTACGGTGTCTTTATAAATTTCATGCAGTTTCGCCATCGTATTACTCCAATAGCAATTAAATTACTTCGTTATTCGACTTAAAGAAACGGACTTTTTTGCCGTCTTCAAGGCGGAAACCTACACGATCTGCTTTACCCGTTTTAGAGTTAAAGATCGCTACGTTTGAAACATGAATTGAGGCTTCTTTCTCAACGATACCGCCTGGTTGATTCAGAGCCGGTACAGGCTTCTGATGTTTTTTAACCAGGTTAACGCCGGAAACATAAACACGACCATCAGCTACTAATACTTTAGTAACCTTACCGCGTTTACCCTTGTCCTTACCAGTAAGAACAACAACCTCGTCATCACGACGGATTTTACTAGCCATGGTGACTCCTTACAGTACTTCTGGTGCTAGAGACACGATCTTCATAAACTTATCGCCACGAAGTTCACGTGTAACAGGCCCGAAGATACGAGTGCCGATCGGTTCCAGCTTGCTGTTTAACAACACTGCTGCATTGCGATCAAAACGGATTAATGACCCGTCTTGACGGCGTACGCCTTTGCGTGTACGCACCACCACTGCATTTAGTACATCACCTTTTTTTACTTTACCGCGAGGAATTGCTTCCTTAACAGTAACTTTGATGACGTCACCAATTGCAGCATAACGGCGATGTGAACCACCTAAGACCTTAATACACATTACGCTGCGCGCGCCGCTGTTGTCTGCGACTTCCAGCATAGATTGCATCTGGATCATCTTAGTGCTCCGCTATTCTACTATATAACCCTAACGGGTTACGCTGCTTACGAAAAAAACTACCCCTGATAAGAGGGCGCGTGATTATAACAGCACTCTTACAAAAAAGGTAGCGCAAAATAAAAACGGCTCCTGATGGAGCCGCTTTATATATCTTAATTACTTAAGATGCTTTTACGACTACTTCAACCAGTGTCCAAGACTTAGTCTTAGACAGCGGACGGCATTCACGAATAGTGACTACGTCGCCTTCTTTACACTGATTAGTTTCGTCATGTACGTGCAACTTGGTAGTACGCTTAATGAATTTCCCGTAAATTGGGTGTTTCACTGAACGTTCGATAGCAACAGTAATAGACTTGTCCATTTTGTCACTGATCACTTTACCTTGCAGCATACGAGTATTAGTTTCGCTCATTACGCACCTGCCTTCTCGGTTAAGATAGTCTTAACGCGCGCGATATCACGACGCACCTGCTTAAATAAATGCGTTTGAGCTAACTGACCGGTAGCTAATTGCATGCGCATATTAAACTGCTCACGTAATAGACCAAGTAATTCAGTGTTCAACTCTTCAACACTTTTCGCTTTTAATTCGCTGGCTTTCATCACATTACCGTCCGCGTTACGAAGGTTGTCTTAAATGGAAGCTTAGCAGCAGCTAATGAAAACGCATGACGTGCTAACTCTTCAGACACACCGTCCATTTCGTATAGTACTTTGCCAGGTTTAATCTGACATACCCAATACTCAACAGAACCTTTACCACTACCCATACGCACTTCTAACGGCTTTGACGTCATTGGTTTGTCTGGGAACACACGGATCCAGATTTTACCAACACGCTTAACAGCTCGTGTCATTGCCCGACGTGCAGCTTCGATTTGACGTGAAGTCATTTGACCACGTTCTACAGATTTCAGTGCGTAAGTACCGAAAGATACTTTGTCGCCAACCAAGGCTAAACCACGGTTACGACCTTTGTGCACTTTGCGAAATTTTGTACGTTTTGGTTGTAACATCGCTCAATACCCCTACTTAGCCTTACGTGCCGGTTTTTTCGGCGCTTTAGGCTGGTTATTAGTGTTGGCGTTGTTAGCGTTGTTGTTCAATGGCAGAGCGCCTAAGATCTCGCCTTTGAAAATCCACACTTTTACACCAATGATACCGTAAGTAGTCAATGCTTCAGAGGTATTGTAGTCGATGTCAGCACGCAGTGTGTGCAAAGGCACACGGCCTTCACGGTACCACTCTGAACGAGCGATTTCTGCGCCACCTAAACGGCCGCTAACTTCAACTTTGATACCCTTGGCACCGATACGCATGGCGTTTTGTACCGCACGCTTCATAGCGCGACGGAACATTACGCGACGCTCTAACTGGCTACTGATAGAATCAGCAACAAGTTTAGCATCCAGCTCAGGCTTACGAATTTCAGAGATGTTAATCTGAGCAGGTACGCCAGCGATGGCTGCTACTTGCTTGCGGATTTTTTCAACATCTTCACCTTTTTTACCGATAATCACGCCTGGACGAGCGGTGTGAATAGTCACACGGATGCTTTTCGCAGGGCGTTCAATATCGATCCGGCTTACTGACGCGGCTTTCAGTTCTTTTGTCAGATACTGACGAACTTTAAAGTCACCGTTTAAGAAATCCGGGAAGTCTTTCGTATTCGCGAACCAGGTTGAGCTCCATGGCTTAGTGATACCTAGGCGAATACCATTAGGATGTACTTTCTGTCCCATTTCTATCTCCTAGTTATCAGCTACAACCACAGTGATGTGGCTAGTACGCTTGACGATACGGTCAGCACGACCTTTAGCACGTGGCTTGATACGTTTCATAGACGGACCTTCATCAATGAAGATTGTCTTAACTTTTAACGTATCAATGTCCGCACCTTCATTGTGCTCCGCGTTAGCAATGGCTGATAAAAGAACCTTTTTTACTAACTCAGCAGCTTTTTTCGGGCTGTAAGTTAATACATTCAACGCCTTATCTACCGCTAATCCACGCACCTGGTCAGCAACCAGACGAGTTTTTTGAGCAGAAGAACGGGCAAATTTGTGTTTAGCTAATGCTTGCATCATTTACCCCTTTTTAGCGTTTCTTGGCCTTTTTGTCGGCTGCATGACCACGGTAAGTACGAGTAGGTGCAAATTCACCTAACTTGTGACCAACCATCTCTTCCGAGACGAACACAGGTACATGTTGACGACCATTATGGACAGCGATGGTCAAACCGATCATATCAGGTATGATCATTGAACGACGGCTCCAAGTCTTTATAGGCTTCTTGTCACCGCTTTCCAACGCTTTCTCTACCTTCTTCAGCAAGTGAAGGTCAATAAATGGACCTTTCTTGAGAGAACGTGGCATGGCAATTCCTCACAAATTATTTATCACGACGACGTACGATAAGTTTATCAGTACGCTTGTTTGAACGAGTTTTGTAACCCTTCGTTGGTACGCCCCATGGTGTAACTGGGTGACGACCACCAGAAGTTTTACCTTCACCACCACCGTGTGGGTGATCAACCGGGTTCATTACTACACCACGTACGGTTGGGCGAATGCCACGCCAGCGCATTGCACCAGCTTTACCGTATTGACGTAACATATGTTCCGCGTTGCCGATCTCACCGATAGTAGCGCGACAATCTGCTAATACTTTACGTACTTCGCCACTGCGTAAACGCAGCGTCACGTACTCACCGTCACGAGCCAGAATTTGTACGAAGCCGCCAGCAGAACGTGCTAACTGACCACCTTTACCTGGTTTCATTTCGATGTTGTGTACTACCTGACCTACTGGGATATTACGTAGTGGTAAGGTGTTACCGGTTTTGATTGGTGATTCCATACCTGAAACCACTGTATCACCCGCTTTCAAGCCTTTAGGGGCCAGAATGTAACGACGCTCACCGTCTGCGTATAACACCAGTGCGATGTTAGCGGTACGGTTTGGATCGTATTCCAAACGTTCAACTTTGGCTGGAATGCCATCTTTGTTACGTTTGAAGTCAACTAAACGGTAATGCTGCTTATGACCACCACCGATATGACGGGTAGTGATACGACCGTTGTTATTACGACCACCAGATTTTGAATTTTTCTCTAACAAAGGAGCATAAGGCTTGCCTTTGTACAGGTCTGGGTTAACCACTTTTAATACGTGGCGACGACCTGGTGACGTAGGTTTACACTTTACAAGTGCCATTTCCTAACTCCTCTTCTTACTCAGCGCCGCCAACGAAATCGATTTCGCTGCCTTCTTTAAGAGTCACGTAAGCTTTTTTCCAATCGCTACGCTTGCCCGTACGCGCACCAGTGCGCTTGGTCTTACCCTTAACGTTAACAGTACGCACACCAACTACTTCAGTTTCAAACAGTTTTTCAACTGCTGCTTTAACGTCAGCTTTAGTTGCAGTAGTGGCTATTTTGAAAACGACTGTATTGTGTTTTTCTGCAGACACGGTGCTCTTTTCAGAAACGTGTGGTGCCAGAATAACTTTCAGTAAACGTTCTTCGCGAATCATGCTAATAGCTCCTCAAGTTGCTTAACTGCAGCTGCAGTCATTACTACTTTGTCGAAGGCGATTAAGCTGACCGGGTCAATACCGTGTACGTCACGTACGTCAACCTTGTACAGGTTACGTGCAGATAAAAACAAGTTCTCATCTACTTCGTTAGTCACGATTAACACGTCTTTTAAGTCCATTGATTTTAACTTTGCAGTTAATTCTTTGGTCTTAGGCGTATCAACAGTGAAATTTTCCACTATGATTAAACGCTCTTGACGTACTAATTCAGACAGGATGCTTTGGATCGCACCACGATACATCTTACGGTTTACTTTCTGGCTGTGATCTTGTGGCTTAGCCGCAAATGTAACACCGCCTCCGCGCCAAATTGGGCTACGGATTGTACCGGCACGCGCGCGGCCAGTACCTTTTTGACGCCATGGCTTCTTGCCGCCACCGCGTACTTCAGAACGTGTTAACTGAGCACGAGTACCTTGACGGGCACCAGCTGCATAAGCAACAACGACCTGATGTACCAAAGCTTCATTAAACTCACGTCCAAAGGTAGCTTCGGAAACTTCAAGAACGCCTTGAGCGTCTCGTAATGCTAATTCCATCACTTATCTCCTCAGACGTTAGCTTTTAACAGCTGGTTTAACGATAACGTCGCCACCGATAGCGCCAGGTACTGCACCTTTAACTAACAGCAAGTTACGCTCTGCGTCTACACGAACCACTTCAAGTGACTGTACAGTTACCCGTTCAGCACCCATGTGACCAGCCATTTTTTTACCTTTGAATACTTTACCTGGTGATTGGTTTTGACCAATAGAACCTGGTACACGGTGTGACAAAGAGTTACCGTGAGTAGCATCCTGAGTACGGAAATTCCAGCGCTTTACAGTGCCTGCGAATCCCTTACCTTTTGATGTGCCAGCGACATCAACTTTTTTCGTTTCTGCGAAAATTTCAACCGTAATTTCGCTGCCAACAATTATGTCAGCACCTTCGTTGTCTTGTAGGCGGAATTCCCACAGACCACGACCAGCGTCCACACCAACTTTTGCAAACAGACCTGAGTCTGGTTTGTTCAGGCGGCTTGCCTTTACAGAACCAGCAGTCACTTGCAGTGCGCTGTAACCGTCAGTTTCTGCTGTTTTAACAGCAGTTACGCGGTTTGGTGTCGCTTCGATTACGGTTACTGGAATTGAAACGCCGTCTTCAGTGAAGATGCGAGTCATTCCCACTTTACGACCGACTAGACCGATAGCCATTTCCTAAACCTCTCTATAAACCTGTCTGATTAGCCCAGGCTGATTTGAACGTCAACGCCAGCAGGCAAATCTAAACGCATCAGCGCATCAACAGTTTTTTCTGTTGGCTCAACGATGTCGATTAGACGCTTGTGGGTACGGATTTCGTACTGATCACGTGCATCTTTATTTACGTGAGGAGAAATCAATACAGTGAAACGTTCCTGGCGGGTAGGAAGTGGAATAGGACCACGAACCTGTGCGCCCGTACGCTTAGCTGTGTCAACGATTTCCATAGTTGACTGATCGATCAAACGGTGATCGAACGCTTTCAGACGGATGCGAATCCTTTGATTACTCATGTATCAAAGCCTCAAAGAGCAAAAAGAGCAAATATAAACACAAACAACCAGACCCTATAAGGGTGATGTTTATGCACCTAAGTTACGTTTGCTCCCCAATCGGGAGCACTGTAAGCGTTAAACAACTCTAAAGTTTATCTAACGAGCCAGTCCGAATTACATTGACTGGCCGCGTATTATACTTAAATAAAAATATAACGCAAGCATTGGCTATAAAACGCACTACAAAATATCGTTTAACTCAAAGCCAATACCAAACCGTGTTACTGAGCGGTTGTAATCAATTAGGCTTTCACCGTAACCGTTAAATAGCTCAGCATAGAAGCGAATATGGTTATTCAGCGGGCGTGAATACGACAAACGTACAGCACCTTTATTATCACTTTGTAGATTGTTCCGCACCATCATGCGCCAGGTTGCTGTGTCTTGCTTGTATGCGGCAGATAGCTCGAACC
This sequence comes from Rheinheimera sp. D18, assembly GCF_004345025.1. Classification (GTDB taxonomy): domain Bacteria; phylum Pseudomonadota; class Gammaproteobacteria; order Enterobacterales; family Alteromonadaceae; genus Alishewanella; species Alishewanella metallidurans. The sequence continues at coordinate 3,014,351 of NZ_CP037745.1, forward strand.
AGCCCATATATTTGGTAATATCTGGGTTGTCGTCGCCCTTCGGATCATCAATGCCGTGTTTTACCGGCTCTTTAAAACGGTAATAGGGTTCAAAATTAATAAACACATTACCAATAGACGTTACCCAACTTAGTTTAAGCCGGTTCCAGCTGCGCGATAATTCACCAGAACGGCCATTTGACTGATGCGATAAGCTTAAGCTGATAATACGACTAGCCGCTTCTTCAACATTAGCGTAATGCGGAAACACCAGCATTAGCTCAGGTTCGTAGTTTGTTTCACGAAACGGTGATGACACATCGCTGTTATAAGCTTGCCAATAGGCTTGTTGCGTAAAAGCAAAGAACAAATAACCTTGCCCGTTATAAACCTGTGACCAAATAGGCGTTTTTAAACTTAGTTGAAATTTGGCTTCGACATTATCTGCGGGGGCCGCGACACCATCACGAACAATTAAGTCCGCAATGCCACCAACATAGGTAAAAGGCATAAGGTAATTATTATGATGTGGCATTAACGTAAAGGGCGAATAACTGTCCCATTGCTCGGCTTTTAATCTTTTATCTAAAGCATCTGCAGCTGAAGCACTAAATACGCATAACATTAAACAACCGAGCAGATACTTCATAGCATTCCTAATAGTTAAAATTGGTCAATCGTTAATGTATCTAAGGGCGCTGAATCATGGCTTAACAATGCAAATAGCCCTTCGGCTTTCGGCAATATCCGCGTAAAGAAGTAAGCAGCAGTTTGCTGCTTAGCACTTATAAACGCTTCAGTATGCAGCTCACTATTCAGAGCGGACAGGCTTTTATACCACATATAACCATAAAGCACATTTGACACTAGCGCTAAAAAGTCGCACGCATTTGCACTTTGTGCGCGCGTATTTTGCACCAACAAAGTCGCAGCAGTAGCTTCAAGCTTGGTTATATAATCGGCTAAAACTAAACACTGGACGATCGGTTTAGCTAAGACTTCAGCTTTAATCTCAGCTAGCAATGCTAATAACACCACGCCTTGATCGTGCGCTACTTTACGTAGCATAAAATCAGCGGCTTGGATGCCATTTGTACCCTCATAAATTTGTGCAATACGCGCATCGCGTACTAATTGTTCCATACCCCACTCTTTGATATAGCCATGGCCACCAAATATTTGTTGTGCCGTAACGCAAGCCTCGAAACCTTGATCGGTCATAAAAGCTTTGGCAATCGGGGTTAGCAAATTAGCTCGGTCTGCGGCAACAGGGCAATTATCGTATTTAGCTTTATCTAGTAACGACGCAACCCAGGTAGCAAAAGTACGGCCTGCTTCATTCATGGCCTTAATATTTAATAACATCCGCCTTACGTCAGCATGGCCAATAATAGCCTCGGCTTTATTACCGTCTTTCTCTGTAATACGCCCCTGCAAGCGCTCTTTGGCATAGCCTAATGCATTTTGATAAGCTCGCTCTGCCGCACCTAGGCCTTGACTGCCCATGGATAAACGTTCGTAGTTCATCATGGTAAACATACAAGCTAAGCCACGATGCGGTTCACCAATTAAATAGCCTTTAGCATCATCGAAATTAAGCACACAGGTTGCTGAGCCGTTAATGCCCATTTTGTGCTCCAGTGAGCCAACGGTAATATTATTACGCTCTGCAGGTTCACCAGCCGCATCAGGTAAGAATTTCGGCACTAAAAATAGTGAAATACCGCGACTACCCGCTGATGCATCCGGTAGTTTCGCTAACACCAAATGGACAATATTGCTTGTAAGCTCGTGATCACCCGCGGTAATGAAGATTTTGCTACCATTAATTAAGTAACTGCCATCGCTGTCACGTTTAGCGGTGGTGCGCATAATGCCAAGATCAGAGCCGGCGTGCGACTCGGTTAAGCACATAGTGCCAGACCATTCGCCACTGTACATTTTGGGTAAGTATAACGCTTTAGTTTGTTCGTCTGCGTGTTGCAGCAGGGCAACGCAGGCTCCAGCGGTTAGGCCCTGATAAAGTGAGAAGGCAATATCAGCACTGCACAGCATTTCATCTACCATCATAGATAACGTTTTTGGCATGCCCATACCACCATACTCTGGGTCACCACTTAGCGCTGTCCAACCACCTTCGCTTAAGCTTTGGTAAATTTTATGATAGTGCTCTGGTAATTTAACCTTACCATCAACCAGCTTTGCACCTTGTTGATCGGCAATAGCCGAGAAGGGTGCAATTTGCTGTTCGCAAATTTTTGCCGCTTCTTCAATTATTGCTTTAGTCGTATCAATGTCGACGGTATCACTTAATGCAGCTTGCTGGCTCCAATACTGGTCTAATTGCCATACGTTAAATAAGTTAAAATAGATGTCGGTAATCGGGGCTTGGTATTGGCTCATTGCGCTTGTCTCATCTGCTGGACGGATGAGTTTACTATGGCACAGCTTAGGTTTTCAAACAAGCGTTTGAATATTGACGTAGGCGTAACGTTATTAACCTGCGTTAGAGCACAGCACAAATAAAAAAGGCCCCTAAGGGCCTTTTCAAGTATCAATAATACTCTAGCTATTACGCTACGATTTTAGATACTACGCCTGCACCTACTGTGCGGCCGCCTTCACGGATGGCGAAGCGTAAACCTTCTGTCATCGCGATTGGGCAAATCAGCTCAACAACAAACTTCAAGTTGTCGCCTGGCATTACCATTTCTACGCCTTCTGGCAATTCTACTGAACCCGTTACGTCTGTAGTACGGAAGTAGAACTGTGGACGGTAGCCTTTGAAGAATGGGGTGTGACGTCCGCCTTCTTCTTTTGACAATACGTACACTTCGCCTTCAAACTTAGTGTGTGGCTTGATTGAACCTGGTTTCGCTAATACTTGACCACGTTCTACGTCTTCACGCTTAGTACCACGTAATAACGCACCAATGTTCTCGCCTGCACGACCTTCGTCTAACAGTTTACGGAACATCTCAACACCAGTACACGTTGTAGTTACCGTGTCTTTGATACCTACGATTTCTACCGTCTCGCCTACTTTAACGATACCTTGCTCTACGCGACCGGTTACTACGGTTCCACGACCAGCAATTGAGAATACGTCTTCGATTGGCATGATGAATGGCTTGTCAATCGCACGTACTGGATCAGGAATATAGGTGTCTAACGCATGACCTAATTCTACGATTTTTGCTTCCCATACTGGGTCGCCTTCCAATGCTCTTAACGCTGAACCACGGATCACCGGTAAGTCATCACCTGGGAAGTCGTAGTCTGAAAGAAGCTCGCGCACTTCCATTTCTACTAATTCTAATAATTCTTCGTCATCTACCATGTCACATTTGTTCATGAACACGATGATGTAAGGTACGCCTACTTGACGTGATAACAGGATATGCTCACGTGTTTGTGGCATTGGACCGTCTGTTGACGCTACTACTAAAATTGCACCGTCCATCTGAGCAGCACCAGTGATCATGTTTTTAACATAGTCGGCGTGGCCTGGGCAGTCTACGTGAGCGTAGTGACGTGCTGGTGTATCATATTCAACGTGTGAAGTGTTGATCGTGATACCACGTGCTTTTTCTTCTGGCGCTTTGTCGATTTGATCGAATGCGAACGCCGTACCGCCGTATGTTTTTGCTAATACGTTGGTAATTGCTGCAGTTAAAGTAGTTTTACCATGGTCAACGTGACCGATAGTGCCTACGTTTACGTGCGGTTTAATACGTTCAAATTTAGCCTTAGCCATGAATAGACCCTTCTTTTATTTAAAAGCGACCTGTCTAACAGGTCAAACTAAGTTATTAATATGCTTTGCGCGCAGCGATTATTGCTTCTGTTACGTTGCTAGGAGCTTCTGCATAATTCAATGGTTCCATTGAATATGAAGCGCGACCCTGACTTAACGAACGCATGTTGGTTGCATAACCAAACATTTCAGATAGCGGAACGTGCGCATCAACGATTTTTATACCACCAGGTGCATCTTCCATACCAATAATGATACCGCGACGACGGTTTAAGTCACCAACAATATCACCCATGAAATCTTCAGGTGTTACCACCTCGACCTTCATGATAGGTTCAAGAATAACCGGCTTGGCTTGCAGTGCACCTTTTTTGAAGCCCATAGAAGCAGCAATTTTAAACGCCATTTCGTTTGAGTCAACATCGTGGTACGAACCGTCAAACACCGTAACTTTTACATCAATTAGCGGGTAGCCAGCAAGAACACCGTTTTTCATCTGTTCTTGAACGCCTTTATCGATAGCTGGAATATATTCTTTTGGAATAACCCCACCTACCACAGCATTCACGAACTCGTAACCAGCACCTTCTTCCTGCGGCTCAATTTTCAACCAACAGTGTCCGAACTGACCACGACCACCAGACTGACGAACAAACTTACCTTCAACTTCTGTTTTCCCACGCAAGGTTTCGCGGTATGAAACCTGTGGTTTACCCACGTTAGCTTCTACTTTGAATTCACGCTTCATACGGTCAACAAGAATATCTAGGTGCAGTTCACCCATACCAGAAATAATAGTCTGGCCTGATTCTTCGTCAGTATGTACACGGAAAGAGGGATCTTCTGCAGCTAGTTTACCTAGCGCCATACCCATCTTTTCCTGATCTAGTTTCGTTTTCGGTTCCACTGCAACTGAAATTACCGGCTCTGGAAATTCCATGCGTTCAAGAGTAATAATGTGCTCAGGTGAACACAAGGTATCACCTGTAGTTACGTCTTTAAAACCAATACCGGCAGCGATGTCACCTGCACAAACTTCTTTGATTTCTTCGCGAGCATTGGCGTGCATCTGAACGATACGGCCAATACGCTCTTTCTTCATTTTTACCGGGTTATAAACAGTATCACCTGAACGGATAATGCCTGAGTAAACACGGAAAAATGTAAGCGTACCCACGAAGGGATCGGTAGCAATTTTGAAAGCCAAAGCTGAGAACGGGTCTTCGTCATTTGAGTGACGCTCACCGGGTGTCTCGTCTTCGTTAATACCAGTAATAGGCTTAACTTCAGTTGGTGATGGCAAGTAATAAATTACGTTGTCCAACATTGCCTGAACACCTTTATTTTTAAAAGATGAGCCGCATTGCACTACTACTATTTCATTACGTAGAGTTAGGGTACGCAGGGCTTGACGTATCTCTTCTTCAGAGAACGGCTTGCCGTCTAAATAGCGTTCCATTAGCTCTTCGCTAGCTTCCGCAGCAGCTTCAATCATGTTCTGGCGCCACTCGTTACACTCATCAACCATGTCGGCTGGAATGTCTTCATAAGTAAACGTCATCCCCTGATCTTCGCTATTCCAGTTAATAGCCTTCATTTTAACGAGGTCAACGACCCCTCGAAAGTCATCTTCAGCACCTATCGGCAGCTGAACTGGAACTATAGTGCTGTTTAATCTTGCTCGCGCCTGTTTAATCACGCGCAGAAAATTTGCACCAGTACGGTCCATCTTATTCACAAAGATCATCCGCGGAACTTCATACTTGTTGGCTTGACGCCATACCGTTTCCGTTTGCGGCTGCACACCTGATGAACCACAGAGCACGACCACTGCAGCGTCAAGGACGCGTAATGAGCGCTCTACTTCAACAGTAAAGTCAACGTGACCTGGGGTATCAATCAAGTTAATGCGATGCGGTTCAAACTGATGCTCCATACCTGACCAGAAAGCAGTAGTTGCAGCAGACGTGATAGTGATACCACGCTCCTGCTCCTGCTCCATCCAATCCATGGTAGCAGCACCATTATGAACTTCACCGAGTTTGTGAGAGCGGCCCGTGTAAAACAATACGCGCTCAGACGTAGTGGTTTTACCCGCATCTACGTGCGCACAAATGCCAATGTTACGGTAGCGTTCTATTGGGGTTGTACGTGCCACAATTAGTCCTCTTTAAGCAATGCTTACCAGCGGAAATGCGCGAACGCTTTGTTCGCTTCAGCCATACGGTGCACGTCTTCACGTTTCTTAACCGCAGAACCTTTATTATCAACGGCGTCTAACATTTCACCAGCTAAACGCTGAGCCATTGATTTTTCACCACGTTTACGGGCAGCTTCAACTAACCAACGCATTGCTAGAGCATTACGACGAACAGGGCGAACTTCACATGGTACTTGGTAGGTTGAACCACCAACACGACGTGATTTAACTTCCACTGTAGGGCGAATGTTATCCAGTGCAACTTCAAAAATGTCTAAATGTTCTTTCTTAGACTTTGTCGCTGCCAATTCTAATGCGCCGTATACAATTGATTCGGCTGTAGATTTTTTACCGTCGACCATAACGACGTTTACAAACTTGGCAAGTAATTCACTTCCGAATTTAGGATCTGGAAGAATTTTACGTTGACCTATGACGCGTCTTCTTGGCATTCGTAACTCCGATTGCTTCAGGTGATTCCAAAACTTTTAATACATTAAAGAAAAAAAGTTGTTTAGTTTGGCCTTACTAACGGAGTACCGTTATTTCTTAGGCCGTTTTGCGCCGTACTTAGAACGGGCTTGTTTACGATCTTTAACGCCAGCACAGTCTAATGTGCCGCGTACGGTGTGGTAACGCACACCTGGCAGGTCTTTTACCCGGCCACCGCGAATAAGCACAACACTGTGCTCTTGCAGGTTATGGCCTTCACCACCAATGTAAGAAGAAACTTCGAATCCGTTAGTTAAACGAACACGGCATACTTTACGTAATGCTGAGTTAGGCTTCTTAGGTGTAGTGGTGTATACACGGGTACAAACACCACGCTTCTGTGGGCAAGCTTCAAGAGCCGGAACGGCGCTCTTGGCTACCTTCTGGCTGCGCGGCTTACGCACTAGCTGGTTGATTGTTGCCATTAAATACTCCTGGTTAATAAATACCCAATAAACGTGAAAATTCCGCACCCCAAATTTAGGGTCGCGGAATTCTAATGGTCAAGCTTTGACCTGTCAAGTTACAAAGCCAATTGCTGCTAAATTAAGCAACAATCAGCCTCATTTCTTGCTTACTCGTCTTTACCAGATGAATTCATATTCAGAGCATCAGACAATGCTTGCTCTGCCATTTCTGAACTCATTGCTGGTTCGACGTTTTCGACACTATTGCCACGCTGACGCTGACGCATACGGTTTTGATGGAACGCAAAACCAGTACCGGCAGGGATCAAACGGCCAACAATAACGTTTTCTTTCAGACCACGCAGTTCGTCTTTCTTGCCTGCTACTGCAGCTTCAGTTAGAACACGTGTGGTCTCTTGGAACGAGGCTGCCGAAATAAATGAATCGGTCGACAGCGACGCTTTAGTAATACCTAGTAATGAACGCTCGTACTGAGCTGGCATTTTGCCTGCAGCTTCTAGCTCGCGGTTAGCAATGTTAACGCGCGCCACTTCGGCCTGTTCACCTTCCAAGAATTCACTATCGCCTGGGTGTGTAATTAAGCACTTACGCAGCATTTGACGAATAATCGTTTCAATGTGCTTATCGTTAATTTTTACGCCCTGTAAACGGTAAACATCTTGTACTTCGTTAACAATATAGCTAGCAACATGGTGGATACCGCGTAAACGTAAGATATCGTGCGCTGACTCTGGACCTTCAGAAATAATTTCACCTTTTTCAATGCGCTCACCTTCGAACACGTTTACTTGGCGCCATTTCTGGATCATTTCTTCATGCACATCACCTTGTTCAGGCGTGATTAACAAGCGACGTTTACCTTTGGTTTCTTTACCGAAGCTAATAACACCAGAAATCTCTGCCAAAATAGCAGGATCTTTCGGTTTACGGGCTTCAAATAAATCCGCTACGCGCGGTAAACCACCGGTGATGTCACGTGTTTTCGAACTTTCCTGAGGAATACGCGCTAACACTTCACCCGCTTTTACCGTTGCGCCGTCAGTAACTTCAATACTGGTGAAGCTTGGTAAACGAATTTCCTGTAAGGCGCCATCGTCCATAGTAAGAATAAGTTTTGGTTCTTTAGCGTTAGCCTTAGCCAAATCTTTTACTACAGTACGCGTTAGGCCTGTTAGGTCATCCTGCTGTACTTCGGTGTTAGTGTCATCAATATCGCTATGGTTAACTTTAGCGCCACGCTCAACAATAATTGGGTGTGAATGCGGTTCCCAGTTTGCAACAATTTGACCTGCAGTAATTTTTGCGTTGTCGTCGGTCGTTAATACTGAACCGTATGGCAGTTTATAACGCTCTTTTTCACGACCTAGCTCATCAAATACCGTTACTTCAGCTGAACGTGAAGTAATAACAATTTTGTTATCTGCATTACGTACAAACTTAGCATTTTGCAGTTTTAAGGTACCGGCTGTTTTAACCTGTACGCTGTTCTCTGCTGATGCTCGCGATGCGGCACCACCAATGTGGAACGTACGCATTGTTAGCTGTGTACCTGGCTCACCGATTGATTGAGCAGCAATAACACCCACGGCTTCACCGGCGTTGATTAAGTGGCCACGTGCTAGGTCACGACCATAACACTTAGCGCATACACCAAAGTCAGTTTGACAGGTAATTACTGAACGTACGTGTACTTCGTCGATAGAGTTTTGTTCTATCGCGTCACACAACTGCTCATCTAACATGGTGCCGTCAGCTACTAACACTTCACCTGTAGTTGGCGATACTAAATCGCCAATCACTACTCGGCCAAGTACGCGCTCACGTAAGCCTTCTACCACGTCACCACCTTCAATTAGCGGTTTCATGATAATGCCACGGTCTGAGCCACAGTCTTTTTCGGTAACGACTAAATCTTGGGCAACGTCAACTAAACGACGCGTTAAGTAACCCGAGTTAGCGGTTTTAAGTGCGGTATCGGCAAGACCTTTACGCGCACCGTGCGTAGAAATAAAGTATTGCAATACGCTTAAGCCTTCACGGAAGTTAGCCGTGATTGGCGTTTCGATGATAGAACCATCTGGTTTCGCCATCAGACCACGCATTGCTGCTAGCTGACGGATCTGCGCTGGTGAACCACGAGCGCCAGAGTCGGCCATCATGTAAACAGAGTTAAATGACTGCTGTTGCACCGTATTGCCATCACGGTCTACCACGTCTTCTTTAGACAGGTTTTCCATCATCGATTTTGATAATACTTCGTTAGCTGTAGACCAAATATCGATAACTTTGTTGTACTTCTCACCCGCTGTAACTAGACCTTGTTGGAACTGGTCTTGAATTTCAGCAACTTCAGCTTCAGCCGCATTAATAATATCGACTTTAGAATCAGGGATAACCATATCGTTAATACCAACCGATACGCCTGACAGCATCGCATAATGGAAGCCGGTATACATAATTTGGTCAGCAAGAATAACCGTTTGTTTCAAGCCGATACGGCGATATGCACCGTTTAACAACTTAGAAATCTGCTTTTTACCCATGGCCTGATTAATACTGTCAAAGGCTAAGCCTTCTGGCAGAATTGAATATAAAATTGCACGGCCAACAGTGGTATCACGTACTGCAGTGTTTTCACTGCGAGTACCATCTTCAGCTATTTCAACTTCAGTGATACGCACTTTTACTTTAGCATGCAGGCTAGCACAGTCGGCACGGAAGGCTTTTTCAGCTTCTTTCGCGCTCTTAAACATCATGCCCTCGCCTTTAGCATTAATTGCTTCACGCGTCATGTAGTACAAACCAAGTACAACGTCTTGTGAAGGAACAATGATTGGCTCACCGTTAGCTGGTGATAACACGTTGTTGGTTGACATCATCAAGGCACGAGCTTCTAGCTGTGCTTCAATAGTCAAAGGTACGTGAACCGCCATTTGGTCACCGTCGAAGTCGGCGTTATAGGCCGCACACACTAATGGGTGCAACTGAATCGCTTTACCTTCGATAAGTACCGGTTCAAACGCTTGAATACCCAAACGGTGCAGTGTTGGTGCACGGTTTAACAGTACGGGGTGTTCACGAATTACTTCGTCTAACACATCCCATACTGGGCCTTCTTCGCGCTCAACCATTTTCTTAGCGGCTTTAATTGTCGTGGCTAAACCACGCGCTTCTAACTTGCCGTAGATAAACGGTTTAAACAGTTCCAGTGCCATTTTCTTTGGCAGACCACACTGGTGTAAACGTAACGTTGGACCAACGGTAATTACCGAACGGCCTGAATAGTCAACGCGTTTACCCAATAAGTTCTGACGGAAACGACCCTGCTTACCTTTGATCATGTCAGCTAACGATTTTAACGGACGTTTGTTAGAGCCAGTAATGGCACGGCCACGACGACCGTTATCTAACAATGCATCAACCGCTTCTTGTAACATACGCTTTTCGTTACGAACGATAATGTCAGGCGCAGATAAGTCTAGTAAACGCTTTAAGCGGTTATTACGGTTAATAACACGACGGTATAAATCGTTTAAGTCAGACGTAGCAAAACGGCCGCCATCTAGCGGTACTAATGGACGTAAATCTGGTGGTAATACCGGAAGTACCGTCATAATCATCCACTCAGGCTTATTACCAGAGGTGTGGAATGCTTCCATTAGCTTTAAACGCTTGCTGATCTTTTTACGCTTGGTTTCCGAATTTATAGTCGGTAACTCTTCACGCATTTGTTTAATTTCAACCGGTAAGTCTAAGCCTTTTAAGATATCTAGTACTGCTTCAGCACCCATCTTAGCTTCAAACTCATCGCCGTGCTCTTCTAACACGTCTAGATATTCTTCTTCAGTTAGCATCTGACGACGCTCTAAAGAAGTCATACCCGGTTCGGTTACAACATAGCTTTCGAAATATAATACGCGCTCGATATCACGTAATGTCATATCAAGTAACAAACCAATACGGCTTGGTAGCGATTTTAAGAACCAAATATGCGCGGTTGGGCTAGCCAGTTCAATATGACCCATACGCTCACGGCGTACCTTGGTTAACGTAACTTCAACACCACATTTTTCGCAAATAACACCGCGGTGCTTTAAGCGCTTATATTTGCCACACAAACATTCGTAATCTTTTACCGGGCCAAAGATCCGGGCACAGAACAAACCGTCACGTTCTGGTTTGAAAGTACGATAGTTGATGGTTTCTGGCTTTTTTACTTCACCGAATGACCATGAACGGATCATATCTGGCGAAGATAAACCGATACGAATAACATCAAACTCTTCGGTTTTAGTTTGTTGTTTCAGAAACTTTAATAAGTCTTTCACCTTAGCTCTCCTGTAAGAGGTAAACCGGAATAGGGCAGTAAACTGCCCCCCAACTCAAGGTCGGTTTATTCCTCTTCCAATTCGATGTTAATGCCGAGCGAACGGATTTCTTTCATCAGTACGTTGAAAGACTCTGGCATGCCAGGTTCCATTCTGTGGTCACCGTCTACGATGTTCTTATACATCTTAGTACGGCCGTTAACGTCATCTGACTTAACGGTAAGCATTTCTTGCAACGTATATGCTGCGCCGTATGCTTCCAGTGCCCACACTTCCATCTCACCGAAGCGCTGACCACCAAACTGAGCTTTACCACCTAGCGGCTGTTGCGTTACTAAGCTGTAAGAACCGGTAGAACGCGCGTGCATCTTGTCGTCTACTAAGTGGTTCAGTTTCAGCATATACATGTAGCCTACGGTAACTTGACGCTCAAAAGCGTTACCCGTACGACCATCATATAACGTGATTTGGCCACTTGATGGTAAACCGCCAAGCTCAAGTAATTCCTTGATTTCGCTTTCTTTAGCGCCGTCAAATACAGGAGTAGCTACTGGTAAACCTTTACGTAAGTTTTCAGCCAAACGACGCACTTCGTCATCAGTAAAGCTGGCAATATCTACGTTCTGGCGTGATTCACCTAAAGCGTAAACTTTAGTTAAGAATTCACGGATCTCAGCCACTTCTTTGTACTCTTTGATCATGGCGTCAATTTTGTCACCAATACCGCGAGCCGCTAAGCCTAAATGTGTTTCTAAGATCTGACCAATGTTCATCCGCGATGGAACACCTAGCGGGTTCAGCACGATTTCAACTGGCTTGCCGTGCTCGTCATAAGGCATGTCTTCTACCGGAACGATAGTTGAAACAACACCTTTGTTACCGTGACGACCAGCCATCTTGTCACCAGGCTGAATGCGACGTTTTACCGCTAAGTAAACTTTAACAATTTTTAACACGCCAGGTGCCAAATCATCACCTTGGGTGATTTTGCGGCGCTTAGCTTCAAACTTCTTGTCGTACTCGATACGAATTTCTTCGTACTGGGTAGCAAGTTGCTCTAAATCGTTTTGTTTATTTTCATCGCTTAAGCTTTGATTAAACAGTGCGTCACCTTTCATTGTATCAAGCTTGGCACGGTCGACACCGCTTTGCTCCAGCAAGTTACGCGCGCGGTCAAAAATGCCGGCTTCTAAGATACGGAATTCTTCATTCAGGTCTTTCTTAGCCTGTTTGACTTCCATTTCTTCGATTTCACGAGCACGCTTATCTTTTTCTACGCCATCACGAGTAAATACTTGTACGTCAATAATAGTACCGGTAACTGAGTTAGGTACACGTAGCGAAGTATCTTTAACGTCTGACGCTTTTTCACCGAAGATAGCACGTAGCAGTTTTTCTTCTGGCGTTAACTGGCTTTCACCTTTAGGGGTTACTTTACCAACCAGAATGTCGCCACCTTTCACTTCTGCACCAATATAAACGATACCAGATTCATCTAGCTTGCTTAATGCAGACTCACCTACGTTTGGAATATCAGCAGTGATTTCTTCAGAGCCAAGTTTAGTATCGCGAGCGATACAGCTTAATTCTTGAATATGAATAGTGGTTAAACGATCTTCTTGTACTAAGCGCTCAGACAATAAAATCGAGTCTTCGAAGTTGTAACCGTTCCACGGCATAAAAGCGACGCGTAAGTTCTGACCTAACGCTAATTCACCTAAGTCGGTAGACGGGCCGTCAGCTAAAACATCACCGCGCTCAATCGGCTCACCGTGGTTTACACACGGACGCTGGTTGATACAGGTGTTTTGGTTAGAACGGGTGTATTTGGTTAACGTATAGATATCGATACCCGCTTCGCCGGCAACCATTTCTTCTTCGTTAACCTTAATTACAATACGGCTGGCGTCGACGTAATCGATAACACCGCCACGTTTTGCTACTACCGTTACACCAGAGTCTTTTGCTACAACGCGCTCAATACCTGTACCTACTAACGGCTTATCTGCGCGCAGTGTTGGTACAGCTTGACGTTGCATGTTCGAGCCCATTAACGCACGGTTAGCATCATCGTGTTCTAAGAACGGAATAAGCGCCGCAGCAACCGATACGATTTGCTGAGGAGCAACGTCCATGTACTGCACTTGATCGGCAGGCATTAACATAAACTCGTTCTTATGACGACAAGGTACTAGCTCTTCTGATAAACGGTTTTCAGCGTTTAATTCAGCGTTGGCCTGAGCAATAACAAAATTACCTTCTTCAATAGCTGACAGGAAATCGACTTCGTCAGTTACTATGCCGTTTTCAATCCGGCGATAAGGTGTTTCTAAGAAACCATATTCGTTAGTTTGTGCAAACATAGATAACGAGTTAATTAACCCGATGTTTGGACCTTCAGGCGTTTCAATTGGACACACACGACCATAGTGGGTTGGGTGTACGTCACGAACTTCGAAACCGGCACGCTCACGCGTTAAACCACCTGGGCCTAAAGCAGAAATACGACGCTTGTGCGTCACTTCTGACAACGGATTATTCTGGTCCATAAACTGCGACAGCTGGCTTGAGCCAAAGAACTCTTTAACTGCTGCAGAAATTGGCTTAGCGTTAATTAAGTCTTGTGGCATTACCGCATCTAAGTCACCTAGTGACAGGCGCTCTTTAACCGCACGCTCAACGCGCACTAAGCCAACACGGAATTGGTTTTCTGCCATTTCGCCAACACTACGAATACGGCGGTTACCTAAGTGGTCGATATCGTCCACTTCACCTTTACCGTTACGAATGTCAATTAACACTTTCATTACCGCCAAGATGTCTTCTTTGCTCAGTACGCCAACACCGACGTTCTCTTCAAAGTTAACACGACGGTTGAACTTCATCCGGCCAACCGTTGACAAGTCATAACGGTCTTCAGAGAAGAACAGGTTTTCAAATAAGGTATCTGCGGCATCACGCGTTGGTGGTTCACCAGGGCGCATCATGCGATAAATTTCTACCAGCGCTTCCATACGGTTGCTGCTTGGGTCAATACGTATAGTTTCAGAGACATAAGCACCCTGATCTAAGTCGTTGATATAGAGCGTTTCAAACGTCTCGTAACCGGCTTTAGCCAGTTTTGCTAACAGCTCCAATGTGAGCTCTGCGTTCGCCTCGGCAATAATCTCTCCGGTTGAACGGTCAGCATAATTTTTTGCCAGCACACGGCCGACCACGTATTCGTGTGGTACTTCCATCATGGTCATGCCGGTTTTTTCCAGCTGACGCACGTGGCGTGCAGTAATACGACGGCCTTGTTCTACGATAATTTCGCCATCGTTGTCTTTAATGTCAAAGGCTGCTGTCTCACCGCGTAAACGGTTTGCGACTACTTCCATCAACAGCTTGCCATCTTTGATCTCAAACTGAGTATTTTCAAAGAAGGTGCTTAAAATTTCTTCGGTGCTAAGCTCTAGTGCGCGTAACAAAATGGTCGCTGGTAATTTACGGCGACGGTCAATACGCACAAACAAGTTATCTTTCGCATCAAACTCAAAGTCTAACCAAGAACCACGGTAAGGAATAACGCGAGCGTTATATAACACCTTGCCAGATGAGTGAGTTTTACCACGGTCGTGGTCAAAGAACACACCTGGGCTGCGGTGTAATTGAGACACGATAACGCGCTCAGTACCGTTAATAACAAAGGTACCGTTGTCAGTCATTAATGGGATTTCGCCCATATAAACTTCTTGCTCACGAATATCTTTGATTGTACCTGGTGCTTCTTTATCAAACAAAACCATACGCAGTTTTACCCGCAATGGCGCTGAGTATGTAACCCCGCGAATTTGACATTCTTTTACGTCAAATACGGGCTCCCCGATGCGGTAGCTAACGTACTGCAATTCCGCACTGCCTGAGTAGCTTTTAATAGGGAATACAGAGCGGAATGCGGCTTCTAAACCGTAACCGCCTTCCGGATCAGGCTCGATAAATTTGCTGAACGATTCAAGTTGAATCGACAACAGGTATGGCACATCCAATACTTCTGGACGTTTGCCGAAGTCCTTACGGATACGTTTCTTTTCAGAATAAGAGTAAGTCATGGGGTTCCTCAGCTTGCTGATTCTTTTCCCAACAACCCATTACAGGTCGCATTTTGATACCAGCCATAGTATCAACAGGGGTGGGGAAATCATTGTCCCACAGCGCAAAAAGGCCGGTGATTAATTCATCACCAGCCCAGCCTGAGTTTCAGGCAAATAACCCGGTATAAGCCGGATTATTTAACTTCAACAGATGCACCAGCAGCTTCAAGTTCTGCTTTAAGAGCGTCTGCGTCTGCTTTAGAAACGCCTTCTTTGATTGGAGCCGGAGCTGATTCAACCAAGTCTTTCGCTTCTTTCAGGCCTAAACCGGTAGCGCCACGTACTGCTTTGATAACAGCAACTTTGTTAGCACCGATGCCAGCCAGTATTACGTTAAATTCAGTTTGCTCTTCAACAGCAGCAGCTGGACCTGCAGCAACAGCTACAGCAGCAGATGCAGAAACACCGAATTTTTCTTCCATTGCAGATACTAATTCAACTACGTCCATTACAGACATTGCAGCGATTGCATCTAAGATTTGATCTTTAGTCACTGACATTGCTCAGATTCCTAAATTAGGGGACGTATCCCGATTAAACTCTATTTCAAACCAGCGTATAATTACGCGGCTTGCTCTTGTTTTTGGTCGCGAACTGCGGCAATTGTACGTACAAGTTTGCCGGCTGCTGCCTCTTTCATCGTGCTCATTAAACGTGCAATAGCTTCGTCGTATGTTGGTAACGATGCTAAAATTTCAACGTTTACTGTGGCGCCATTAAAAGCTGCACCTTTCAGCTCGAAGCTTTTGTTCTCTTTAGCGAAATCTTTGAAGATACGCGCTGCAGCACCTGGGTGCTCTTTAGAGAACGCAATTAGCGTCGGGCCTACGAATACATCTTTTAGACACTCAAACTCGGTACCTTCTACTGCACGGCGTACTAATGTATTACGGACAACTTTCATCCATACACCAGCTTCACGCGCTTGCTTACGCAATGCTGTGATTTTGCCTACAGTGACACCGCGAGCGTCTGCGACTACCGCAGATAAAGCACCTTTGGCAGCTTCCTGGACTTCAGCAACAAGTGCTTTTTTGTCTTCAAGCTTAATAGCCATGGGCCTTTAACTCCTGGTTCATCCGGGCATAATTGCCCGTTTGCCTACACATCGCCCTATGTTGCCATAAAGCGCGCGATTTACGGTGAGACCAGAAGGAACATAATTCTTTCTGGGGTCTACACCGTCTGCGTAGGTTTGTTGTTTTAAGTTGTTCATTTCAAAAGAAAATCACAACACCTACGGTCTTGGACGGAAGCCATCACTTTCGAAAAAGCTTAGCTTCTACCCTAAATTTTGAGCGCGAGATTATAAAATAATCAACGCGCCCTGTAAAGCGATATAGCTTAAACCGTTGCTTCTAAAGAAGCTTGGCTCAGCGTAAGGCCTGCACCATGAGTTGAAGAAATAGTTACTTTCTTAATGAAAATACCTTTTGCAACTGATGGTTTAGCACGCTTTAATGCTACTAATAACGCTTCTAAGTTTTCTTTTAACTTATCAGTGTCGAAATCGATTTTACCGATAGTTGAATGGATAATACCATTCTTATCATTGCGGTAACGGATTTGACCAGCTTTAGCATTTTTAACCGCTTCAGCTACGTTAGCAGTAACAGTGCCGGTTTTAGGGTTAGGCATTAAGCCGCGTGGGCCTAAAATCTGACCTAACATACCAACAACGCGCATCGCATCTGGAGATGCAATAACTACGTCAAAATCCATTACGCCTTTTTTAACTTGTTCAGCTAAATCGTCCATACCAACAATGTCAGCACCGGCGGCTTTAGCAGCTTCAGCGTTTGCACCCTGAGTAAACACAGCAACACGCACAGTACGGCCGGTACCATGTGGTAACACAGTCGCGCCGCGAACGTTTTGGTCTGATTTACGTGCATCGATGCCTAAGTTTACAGCAACATCAATACTTTCTACGAATTTGCCAGCTGTTAATTCTTTTAACAGAGCAACAGCTTCGTTGATGTCATATTCGCGAGTAGAATCCACTTTAGAACGGATTAACTTAGCGCGTTTAGTTAATTTAGCCATCGATTAGCCCTCCACCACTAAGCCCATTGAACGAGCAGTACCTTCAATAGTACGTACTGCACCAGCATGATCAGATGCAGTTAAATCTGGTTGTTTCATCTTAACGATATCATCAACCTGAGCTGCAGTAACCTTGCCTACTTTCTGGGTGTTAGGACGGCCCGAACCGCTCTTCAAACCAGCCGCTTTCAATAATAAGAAAGATGCAGGTGGAGTGCGAGTTTCGAACGTGAAAGAACGATCGCTATATACAGTAATTACTACTGGGATCGGCATACCTTTTTCAAGGCTTTCTGTGCGAGCGTTGAAGCCTTTACAGAATTCCATGATGTTTACACCGTGTTGACCCAATGCTGGACCTACTGGCGGCGACGGGTTTGCCATACCGGCTTTAACCTGCAGTTTAATAAGTGCAGTGACTTTCTTTGCCATGTTTCACCTCTGTTTCTGGGTCTTTGCCTTGTAAATACGAGGATATTTACTCAAGCGGCTTCCCAATGTTAAAAAGGGCGCAGATTATATTTTAATCAGCGCCCGGTTACAATCTTTATATTAAGCTTTCTCTACCTGAGCAAACTCTAAGTCTACTGGCGTCGAGCGACCAAAAATAAGTACTGATACTTTTACGCGGCTTTTTTCGTAGTCAACTTCTTCAACTACACCGTTAAAGTCAGCAAATGGGCCTTCAGTAACACGCACAACTTCACCGGCTTCAAATAACGTTTTTGGCTTCGGCTTATCTACGTTATCTTGTAAGCGGTTTAAGATAGTCATCGCTTCTTTTTCAGAGATTGGTGCTGGACGATCTGATGTACCACCAATAAAGCCAAGTACACGTGGCACGCTTTTAACTAAGTGCCAAGCCTCTTCACACATTTCCATCTGAACTAATACGTAGCCAGGAAAAAATTTGCGTTCTGATTTGCGTTTTTGACCGGCGCGCATTTCGATAACTTCTTCAGTAGGTACCAAAACTTCACCAAACTTATCTTCCATCTGGTGAATTTTAATATGCTCACGTAAAGAAGTAGCGACCCGCTGTTCAAAGCCAGAGAACGCTTGCACCACATACCAACGCATCTTTGCTACCATGGTTTAGATCCCCAATCCTGTTAAAAATGACACAACGCGCAATAAGATGGCATCTAAACCCCAAAGAATTACACCCATAATAAGGGTAGCCACCAGAACCACAAGTGTTGTATGCATAGTTTCTTGGCGGGTTGGCCACACTACTTTGCGTATTTCTGTGCGTGATTCTTTAGCAAAATTTATGAACGTTTTGCCTTTATGTGTCTGAGCAGCTACTGCACCAGCAATAACAACTAATACTACGATGGCTATAGCACGTTCTAATGCGGACATTGGATACATATAATTGCCTACCACTGCCACTGATAAAATTACAAAGACCAGCAACCACTTAATTACATCAAATCCGCTTTTCTGAGTTTCACTTGCTGCGTTCATGCTTTGACTCACTTCACCTTGACTTGCTTATAGCAACACACTACCGACAAAGCTTATGCTATGCCGAAAATATTGGCAGGGGCAGAGGGATTCGAACCCCCAACCATCGGTTTTGGAGACCGCTGTTCTACCAATTGGAACTATGCCCCTACGAGGTTGTAAACCTGACATTTAGCCGAGTTTTCAAATAGCCGCTCATTATACTGCCTTAGCGTGCTAACACAAGCGCACCTTGCGCTAATGCGATATTTTTAGCGCGGTTTTTATGGTATTTTTCTTTTTTTAGCAATAAAAAAGGCCCCTAAGGGCCTTTTCAAGTATCAATAATACTCTAGCTATTACGCTACGATTTTAGATACTACGCCTGCACCTACTGTGCGGCCGCCTTCACGGATGGCGAAGCGTAAACCTTCTGTCATCGCGATTGGGCAAATCAGCTCAACAACAAACTTCAAGTTGTCGCCTGGCATTACCATTTCTACGCCTTCTGGCAATTCTACTGAACCCGTTACGTCTGTAGTACGGAAGTAGAACTGTGGACGGTAGCCTTTGAAGAATGGGGTGTGACGTCCGCCTTCTTCTTTTGACAATACGTACACTTCGCCTTCAAACTTAGTGTGTGGCTTGATTGAACCTGGTTTCGCTAATACTTGACCACGTTCTACGTCTTCACGCTTAGTACCACGTAATAACGCACCAATGTTCTCGCCTGCACGACCTTCGTCTAACAGTTTACGGAACATCTCAACACCAGTACACGTTGTAGTTACCGTGTCTTTGATACCTACGATTTCTACCGTCTCGCCTACTTTAACGATACCTTGCTCTACGCGGCCTGTTACTACAGTTCCACGACCAGCAATTGAGAATACGTCTTCGATTGGCATGATGAATGGCTTGTCAATCGCACGTACTGGATCAGGAATATACGTGTCTAACGCATGACCTAATTCTACGATTTTTGCTTCCCATACTGGGTCGCCTTCCAATGCTCTTAACGCTGAACCACGGATAACCGGTAAGTCATCACCTGGGAAGTCGTAGTCTGAAAGAAGCTCGCGCACTTCCATTTCTACTAATTCTAATAATTCTTCGTCATCTACCATGTCACACTTGTTCATGAACACGATGATGTAAGGTACGCCTACTTGACGTGATAACAGGATATGCTCACGTGTTTGTGGCATTGGACCGTCTGTTGACGCTACTACTAAAATTGCACCGTCCATCTGAGCAGCACCAGTGATCATGTTTTTAACATAGTCGGCGTGGCCTGGGCAGTCTACGTGAGCGTAGTGACGTGCTGGTGTATCATATTCAACGTGTGAGGTGTTGATAGTGATACCACGTGCTTTTTCTTCTGGCGCTTTGTCGATTTGATCGAATGCGAACGCCGTACCGCCGTATGTTTTTGCTAATACGTTGGTAATTGCTGCAGTTAAAGTAGTTTTACCATGGTCAACGTGACCGATAGTGCCTACGTTTACGTGCGGTTTAATACGTTCAAATTTAGCCTTAGCCATGAGTAAACCCTTTTAACAAAACGGCGGTTATTTAAAATTAATTTAGTTTGTTTAGCAACAGAGATGTCAAGATGGTGCTGATACCCAGAATCGAACTGGGGACCTCATCCTTACCAAGGATGCGCTCTACCGCCTGAGCTATATCAGCAACTTTTTGATTGGAGCGGGCAGCGGGAATCGAACCCGCGTCTTCAGCTTGGAAGGCTGAGGTAATAGCCATTATACGATGCCCGCGGCCTACTCGTAGCTATTTGCCTGACGAAAATGGTGGAGGGGGAAGGATTCGAACCTTCGAAGGCATTGCCAGCAGATTTACAGTCTGATCCCTTTGGCCACTCGGGAACCCCTCCAAACACACTAATGGTGCCGCTTATCCGAGTCGAACGGATGACCTACTGATTACAAGTCAGTTGCTCTACCAACTGAGCTAAAGCGGCACTACGTCAGTGGGTGCGAATTCTAGTGTAATGCCCCAAGTCGTGCAACATAAAAAACCAAAAAAACATGATATTCTTGGCCAAGCGCTCACAAAGTACACAAAAGCCTAGTTACATATCGATATAGCGCGCTAAACCGTGAAAAATTAGTAAAGGTTCAACGCTCACCGGATATTCTGCCAAGTAAGGTTTTATAAACTTACTATCGCCACCCGTTAGTAATAACTTACTACAAGGTGCTTCCTGCCACGCCAAACGAATTGCACCTAAAACTGCGGCTAAACAGCCATTTTGTAAGCAAGTTACCGTATCTACGCCAGCTTCAAGCCGGCCATTAAAGGTTTCACTATTAAATACTTTTGCGGTATTACTTACCACCGCTTGCTGCTGCATTTTCAAGCCGGGCAATATCCAACCGCCACTATGCTGGGCGTTAGCATCGAGCCAATCAAGAGTCACCGCGGTGCCCGCGTCAACAATAAGAATCGATTGGCCAGGAAATAGTGATTGCCCGCCTAGCATGCCGAGCCAACGGTCAACACCTAAGGTTTGCGGCTGTTGATAAACATTACGCACACCATAAGCATAAGCATCTGAATAAACTTGGCGCCAAGGCAAGTGTGCTAAGCCAAGCGTTTGTTTAAGGGTAAGTAACTTCTCTTGCGAAGTAACACTAGCAAAATATACCGCTTTTATCGGTAGCTTAGCGAGGTTTTCAGGTGCTAATTGAGGTAGAGGCGTTACCTTACCGTTTTTAACTAAGGCCGCTTTTTCTCGGGTATTGCCTATATCCAACAATAAATACATACTAGCCTCCTAACCTCAAGCTAAGCTCGCCGCCATAATAATTCTTGATGCCCATATCGGTCTTAATTAATAGCGCGCCTTGATTATCTACGCCAAGACACATTCCTTCTACTTCTTCGTTACCACTTAATTTCACCACTCGTTGCTGATACTGATTATGCGTATTAAATTCTTCAACATAATTATCAAAACCACTGTGACTAAAATCCGTTAATATCGCAACGAGCTGTTGCTGTAGTTGAGCAACTAAACTATTACGATCAATATGTTGTACTGTCACTGTATTTAAATCAATATATTGCTGGTCAATCTTCTCTGCAGCTTGCTTAGGTAACCGAATATTCAAACCAATGCCAATAATCACATTGCATCCCGCATGAGCTTGCCCAGCCAACTCGACTAAAATACCTGCGAGTTTCTTGCCATCGACATAGACGTCATTAGGCCATTTTACCTTAGCATCTAGCTGATATTCCTGCTTTAACAATCGGACTACGGCTAAGGCAATCACTAAACTTAAACCCATTGCACTTTGTATACCTTGCTCTAAGCGCCAATACATCGAAAAGTATAAGCTTGCACCAAATGGCGAATACCAATTTCGACCGCGTCGGCCGCGGCCTGCGGTCTGTGCTTCAGCAACTAACGTATAGCCAAGTGTATCAATCACACCATCCGTAACTCTTTGCATTAATTGGTTATTGGTTGAGTCGGTAATATTGTGCACTACAATTTCAGGCGCACCATTTAAACGCAACTGATTAATTTTTGCTGCATCAAGCAGCTGCAGCGATTCAGCTAAGCGATAACCACGCCCTTTTACTTTATAAATGTCGAGCCCTAATAGCTGCAACTGTTTGACATGATTAGCAATAGCAGTGCGGCTGACACCTAAGGTATCGGCAAGCGTTTGACCAGACTGAAACTCTGCACTAGATAATGCAATCAGCAATTGACGTTGGGTAGCTAAACTAGCTTTAGTCATCTGTGTGCCCATCTGCAGCTAGCATTCTTACCTCAGGCTCTAGAGCAATTTGGTATACCGCATAAACCTGCTGTTGTAATTTGCTTACCAAAGCGGTTAATTGCTCGGCGGTACCGCTGCCATGGTTCACCAACACTAAAGGCTGCAATTTGTAACAGCCGACATCACCAATATTTTTTCCTTTAAAACCTTGTTGCTCAATTAACCACGCAGCAGGCACTTTGACGAATTGGTCGTCAACGATAAAGCCTGGAATAGTAGGAAAAATGAGCCTTAAGCTAGCATAATGTTCAGTTGTTATAATTGGGTTTTTAAAAAAACTACCACAGTTGGCCAAAATTGCAGGATCTGGCAGTTTACTACTTCTAACTGCAATAACTTGTTGGTAAATAGTGTCTAAACTTGCGTCAACCGGCAAGTGATCTAAGCCTTTGTAGCTAAGCTGCCGGCTAGGTTGCTTACTTAAGCACAAACCAACGGCGACAATAATACCTTTGCCTGCCAAAGCATGCTTAAACACACTGTCCCGATAGCCAAATTGACAACGGCCAGCGGTAATACGTTTTACTTCTCGGCTTTGCCAATCGTAGAAATCAACATAAACACAACTATCCGCTAGCTCAACACCATAGGCACCGATGTTTTGAACCGGTGCCGCGCCCACTGAACCGGGAATAAGAGCAAGATTCTCGATACCCCATAGTTGCTGTTCCACCGTCCAGCTCACCAACTGATGCCAGTTATGCCCAGCCTCGACATGCAACAATACATGTTGATCATCTAGCTTGTTAATAGTCTTAGCATCAGCAATATAACGATACACTGGAGCCGTAATATCCTGCATAAAAATAGTATTGCTACCCTCACCTAGTATCACAGGAGAAAGAGCCATATTAAATGCCTGCAACTCAGCCACAGAATTAAATTCAGTAATAGAAGTCAGCTTAACATCAAAGCGAAAAGTAGAATATGGAGCAGCGGATAAGTTAGTAAGGGTACGCATAATCAGGCCGGTTAGCACGAATAGCATTATTGTAATGGCGCAACAAGATTATCGCAAAACAAAACCTAGCTTGAATAAGGGCTAGGCGCTTACCGTCGAGATATAGCTCCTGCTACTCCAGTTTCACCATCATTAATTTGAACGATTCTTTGGGCTTGTTCAGCTAGAGCACTGTCATGCGTAACATATACCAAAGTCGCACCAAAGCTCTGAAGCTTAAATAATAAATCAATAATTTCTACCGCTGTTTTACTATCAAGATTGCCGGTTGGTTCATCAGCCAAAATCAACAGTGGCTGCATCACTAGGGCACGAGCAATTGCGACTCGTTGCTGCTGCCCTCCAGAAAGCTGGCTTGGCCGATGAGTTAGTCGATGGGACATCCCAACTTGCTCTAGCAAAAAATGTACCCAATCTACCTGTTCGGCAACCGGTTTTTTACTACCATAGCGCAGCGGCAACATCACGTTATCCTGTACGCTCATACTCTCAATTAGCTGAAATGACTGAAAAACAAAGCCAATATACCGATTTCTGATCCGACAAGCCTCATCAAAGCTTAGTTGCTTCACATCAATGCCGTTGAGTAAATAGCGCCCTGAGTCAAAGGATTCTAGCAGCCCCATCACCGCCAGTAAGGTTGATTTACCACCACCAGAAGCCCCTGTAATCGCCAAAGATTCATTGCTATGAATTTCAAGATCCACTGATTTTAAAGCACTGGTCTGTATTTCACCCGCTCTATAGGTTTTACAAAGCTGGCTCATGCTGATCAGCGCCGAATCAGTCAAGATTGAGGTTCCAGCATAATTCGTGAATTCTGAAACATACCTGATGTAAGCTCCGTTAGTAATAATTTATCATTTGGCACAATACCACTAATCACCTCAATTTGATTACCACTAACAGCTCCAAATTTTACATCTCTCTTATAAATGCTCTGGCCGTCTGCTGCCTGTATAAAAACGCTTTGTAGTTCATCGGCCTGAACATAAAATGGCCGCTGAACAAACACCGAGTCGGGTTGTTCTGATAACAGAATACTCGCTCGAACCGCTAGTTCAGCTCTAGCCTCACTAGGCAGTTTCTGAGGTAAAACAACATCAACCGTAATGCGGTCATTAACCACCCTAGGGTCGATACGATTAACCACACCTTGCAACGAACCAGACTGTAAATGAAGCGTCACAACCAAGCCATGCTGTAAACTATTGGCGTACATGGCTGGTACATAAAGTTCTGTATACAAACTGTTACTACCTGCAAACTGAATAATAGGGCTACCCGCAACCAATGTTTGGCCTGGCATTAGGTTTTCTGCTAACTGCGTCACCACCCCGGCCTCAGCGGCCCGTATCTGTAAGCGCTGTTGTAACAACACCAGCTCTTCTAGCTCGTGCGCCATTTGTTTATTCTTTACCAGAATTGCAGTTAGCTTAGCCTGCTGCAACCGTTTAAGTGATTGCAGCCGCGCCTGTTCTGCTTTCAAAATTAACTCGTTCTGCAAAGTAATTTTTGTCAACTTCTCAAATTGCAATCGACTAACAATGCCACTTTCTAGCAATGGCGCGTTCGTTGCCATATCCATCTGGCTTGTTTCTGCCTGATGTTGCGCATGAAGCAAAGCAATTTCTGCGGCACTGTAATCTATTTCAGACTGCGCTTGCTGTGCTTTATACTCAGCCTCAGCCTGCGCATACGCTGCTTGCGCTTTTTTAATATTTTGCTCTAGTGTATGGCTGGTTATGCTCGCAAGTAGCTGTCCGGGTTGCAACACCGAGCCCGGCCTAACCGTCAAAGATGTCAGAACACCCTCTGCTGGTACAACCAACCAGAAAGAATCTAAAGGTTTAAATTGCCCAGAGACCTGCAGTTTCTTTTGAAAGGTGCCATGCAAAACTTCAGCAAACAGTAATTCATCTGTTTTTAAGCGGGGAGGTTGCATCCACCACCAAACTAGCAGAACCGCGGTTAAAAGCAGTAAAGCAACAACCGATTTCAATCGTAGCTTGGAGTTACTACTAATTTGAATATCCATTTTATGCTGGTGCTGGTTAAAACGAGACGGCTCAGTTGTCATAAAGCACTGACACTGATCAGTTGGAACGGTAGTTCAGGTGTTACACTCAGCCATTCTTGAATCGCTTGCCGCCAGATTTGGCAAGGCATACAATCTTTATCAACAGGCAGATAGATAACTGCAGTTAACGTCGGCTCTGTCTGCAACAACTGGCGTAGCGCTGGCAGCATCACTGAAGGATCATCAGATCTTAGCTCCGGAACTTGCTGATACCCCTCCACCTCTCCCTCTTGCTGGCGTCTGACAATTAGCAAAGGTAAAGATGGTGTCTGATCTCCCAAGCAACTTTTAGCATAGCTACTGCAAAAATCTACGGAAGTGATCTGCTGCTCTGCTGCCTCAACTGGCTGGATCAGATTAAGAAACAACAACAGAACAGCTAATCCTGATAAATTAATCCCCAACATAATAAATACTCACAGCCATATTAGTAGCCTGCTTAAGCAGTGTCTGTATTTGGCTATTCCAGTTTAAGCAAGTCGAACAAAAAGGTGCGTCGAGCGTATAAAGTGCCAGCGACGCCCCACTTTTCTGTGATAACTCTAGTGCTTTATTAAAACAACCATTTGCTTCATGTTGCTTAGCATCACACCGCAAAATAATATCTTTCTCTGTATTGAATACTATCAGCTCCGGAAATTCACCTTGTAATTGATAGTCGGCTTTAGCCTGATGATAATCTTGAGTAGATAAGTAGTCAGTTTTTGCTATCACTATTGACGGGAATAGCATAAATGTAATGAGTAACATAACAAGTTTCATCGAATTCTCTCAGTTTTTATTTGACTCTTAAAGATGCTGCCTGAGCAGCATCTTGCTAAATGAATATATACTGACATCTTAGTGCTAAGTACGATTTCACTGTTCCATTATACAGCAGCTTCCATTATGGAGCAGCTTCCATCAGCACCACACTTTACGCAAAAGCCGTTACCATTACAGTGCGTACAAACAGATCCTTTACATACAGAGACCCATGTACTAGCTATCGCAGGAAGTGACAATGCAGCTCCAAATATTAACAGAAGCGCAACCGAAGAGTTACGTAAAAAAAATTTCATACCAATATCCTTTTTGAATTAATATTTTTCCCTGTCGACAGGTGTGATAGTGTAAACATTAAAAACAAAACAGATCAATATGAACAACTTAATTAACATTTACTTTGAAATGTTACACTCTGTTAGCTTGTGGCGTAGATATTCATTTCATTTATTACTACTACCTCTTATGCTGGCAATTACACTAGTACTGCTACTGTTTGGCTTCGCACTCCAGCAGCAGGCCATGGCACCACTACCCATGGCCGTTAGCGCAGATGCTTCTAAGCTATGGTCCTTGGGGCTGCAAGACAATAATTCTCAAACAACAGCCTTTGATCCAGCCCAGATCCGTCAGCTAACTGAGGTAATACCACCTGATATTCAACTAGCGAAACTGGCTTTCAACATGGTGGATATTAATGATTCGGTACAGGGATCTCAGTCGCTATCTGCACTTTTTGTCGACACTAACCTAGCCGAGTTCTGGCCTAATGCAGGCTTTATTCAGCAACTTGAAGCAGATAAGGTGTTACTTAGTCACCGGTTAGCAAAACAATGGCTGGCCAAAAATGGCACTTTGCCTGAATTACTAGAAATTGACGGTCTGTACTTTCAGGTTGGTGGGCTGGCACCAGTCCAATGGCCAGGTATTGCGCATTGGCAGGCAGATCTTTGGTTCACAGCATCCGCACGTACCGCCCTGTTACAGCAACGATTAAAACAACAATACCAGAGCCTCCTGTCAACATCAGCAGATTTATCAATTCTCCTGCCAAGCCTGCTGGACATTACCCCCCAATTTTATTTGCTCGCAAAACAAGTGACAACATCAACGGATAGCCAGCAAAAACTAGCTAAGGCGTTACAACAAATTAACTGGTCAGATAACCGTAAAGCAGAGATTGGTCAGCTTAGTGTCAAAATAACCCAACGTCCGTTACATGCGATGTTATTACCAGGAGTACAGTTTCTTCCGGGCCAATATCAAAAAATACGAAATGTTTCTTATCTGTTGTTAGCGCAAGCCACACTACTTTTTGTGCTGTCAGCATTACAACTAACCATCTTACTGCTATCAAGGCATTTACAAAGACAGCAAGAATGGCGGATAAGATTTATGCTAGGTTTACCACCTATCCAAAACTGGTATGCACTGATCGCTGAGTTGCTACCCGTCACGGCGCTAACTATTCTGTTTTACCCAATCACTTTTGTTACCTTAAGCGGGCTGTTCAATCACCATCAACTCTTTAGTGCTGCCTTTAAACCAGATCAAATGCAGTTTGGATTACAAAGTAGCCTGCTAATGCTGCTGGGGCTGCTTGTTGCATTCGGTTGTCTGGTTATCCTACTTCGCATTTTGACGCACTATTTATCTACTTTTTCAAACGTAAATATTTTTCAAGTAACCACTCAACTACAAAAAGCCGGTTCAGTGATCATGCTGATTGGGGCCTGCTTTGCCTTATCAATTTGCCTACTGAATTGGCAAACATTACAACAGTTAATACAAAACAACAGCATCAGTTCGCAGCAACAAACAATGTCCATCCTATCGCTACAAAAAGCACCAATGCGTTACTACAGTGCGCTTGCTGCCGACTTGCGCACCCGTGGCTTGCAAGTTTCAGCAATAACTTCAGCTCCCTTGCAACCCATCAGTGAGTTTTATCAATTCACCTTATCTGGCTCTGCTCAGGATGCTATTGAGTTTGGCGTCGTAAAAGCTGATCAGGCCGCTCCATCAATACTCGATCTTGAACTGATTGCAGGCCGTTGGTTCCATGAGTTTGCTTTTAATGAGTGCGTGATCAGTCAGCAAGGCATGCGATTACTCGACAATAGCCCCGCTGAAGTGCTGCAACGGCAATTACTGAATGATTTGCCCGTTGTAGGTAATTGCGAAATTGTCGGTATTGTTAGTGATGTCCACTACGGATATTTGGGCGAGCAAATACCAGCCATCGTTTATAAGCCTTTAAGCGGTGTTAGTAGCCAGCTCTATCTAATCAGCCAAGCCGAAAAGAGTAGTATCACCGCGTTATTTAATCAATTTAATAGCCACCCTCAAGCAGGAATTGCTGAACAATGGCAACTTGATGAACTGATCCTGCTGCAATCGGAACAAGAATGGAGTTTTTTCCGGCTTACCTTAGTACTGATGCTCTGTGCTACTTTGCTCTTTCTGGCCGGTTTATATATTGAACAAGCATTATTACAGAAGCGGCTAGGGAAGGAAGCTGCAATTCGTGTGGCGCTAGGTGGGAATACATATTCTATACTGAGATTTTTACTCAAAGAGCCAGTTCAAACTATCTTTATCGGAACTCTGATATTAAGCCTGCTACTTGGCATCACACTACTGTTTATTCCCCTATTCAAAATCTCAATCAGCCTCATAATCGGTAATCTGATCCTGATTTTACTTTGTCTAGTTACCGTTATTCCATTATTACGAAGATTACGTAAAAACCAAATAAAACGTTTATTACAGGATTAAGCATAGAGCAAACAGGTTGCTTCAGATGAAAACAGAATATCCGATTCAAGCTCGAATATATCTTTATACTACAGCGGTGTCAGATAGGCTTACGTTTAATAGATAGTTACTAAAACCCGCGCTCTTCTTGACGATGACTACCGATAGGTTGCATTGCTCAGCCATAGCCAGAATGCAAATTCCAAACAGCAAACAGCAAAAAAGCCCGACTCTTGCAAGACGGGCTTTCTCTAAATGGGCGCCTGGCGGTGAACTACTCTCGCATAGCGAATGCTACACTACCATCGTCGCAGCTGCGTTTCACTTCTGAGTTCGGAATGGGATCAGGTGGGTCCACAGCGCTATTGCCACCAGGCAAAAACTTGTAGGGAACAAGTTTTAACGCACTGTAGTGCGGCCCGTTAGGGTCAAATCCATGGAAGGATTTGATAAAAACTGTGTTCCGATATTCGGCAATCTGATTAGTAGTTACACACGTATTCTTTCTAAAAACACCTTGGGCGTTGTATGGTTAAGCCACACGGGCAATTAGTATGAGTTAGCTTAACACATCACTGCGCTTCCACACCTCACCTATCAACGTTGTGGTCTTCAACGACCCTTTAGCAGGCTTAAAGCCTGAGGGATGACTCATCTTGTGGCCGGCTTCGCGCTTAGATGCTTTCAGCGCTTATCCGTTCCGAACGTAGCTACCGGGCAATGCCATTGGCATGACAACCCGAACACCAGCGGTTCGTTCACTCCGGTCCTCTCGTACTAGGAGCAACTCCACTCAATCATCCAACGCCCACGGCAGATAGGGACCGAACTGTCTCACGACGTTCTAAACCCAGCTCGCGTACCACTTTAAATGGCGAACAGCCATACCCTTGGGACCGACTTCAGCCCCAGGATGTGATGAGCCGACATCGAGGTGCCAAACACCGCCGTCGATATGAACTCTTGGGCGGTATCAGCCTGTTATCCCCGGAGTACCTTTTATCCGTTGAGCGATGGCCCTTCCATACAGAACCACCGGATCACTATGACCTACTTTCGTACCTGCTCGACGTGTCTGTCTCGCAGTTAAGCTGGCTTCTACCATTACACTAACCGTACGATGTCCGACCGTACTTAGCCAACCTTCGTGCTCCTCCGTTACGCTTTAGGAGGAGACCGCCCCAGTCAAACTACCCACCAGACACTGTCCGCGACCCCGATAAGGGCCTACGTTAGAACATCAGACATACAAGGGTGGTATTTCAAGGACGGCTCCATCTGAACTAGCGTTCAAACTTCAAAGCCTCCCACCTATCCTACACATGTAGGGCCAATGTTCAGTGCCAAGCTATAGTAAAGGTTCACGGGGTCTTTCCGTCTAGCCGCGGGTACACGGCATCTTCACCGCGATTTCAATTTCACTGAGTCTCTGCTGGAGACAGCCTGGCCATCATTACACCATTCGTGCAGGTCGGAACTTACCCGACAAGGAATTTCGCTACCTTAGGACCGTTATAGTTACGGCCGCCGTTTACCGGGGCTTCGATCAAGAGCTTCGCTTGCGCTAACCCCATCAATTAACCTTCCGGCACCGGGCAGGTGTCACACCCTATACGTCCTCTTACGAGTTTGCAGAGTGCTGTGTTTTTAATAAACAGTTGCAGCCAGCTGGTCACTGCGACTCTTCGCTGCTTACGGAGCAAGTCCTTAACAGCAAAGAGCGTACCTTCTCCCGAAGTTACGGTACTATTTTGCCTAGTTCCTTCAGCAGAGTTCTCTCAAGCGCCTTGGTATGCTCTACCTGACCACCTGTGTCGGTTTCGGGTACGATCACCAATACCTGAAGCTTAGAGGTTTTTCCTGGAAGCATAGCGTCAACAACTTCGTGTCCTTAGACACTCGTCTCGTATCTCAGCCTTAAGAAACCGGATTTGCCTAGTCTCTCAGCCTACTTACTTTCACGCGGACTACCAACGCCGCGCTTGCCTAGCTTTCTCCGTCACCCCATCGCAGTATTGGTCGGTACGGGAATATTAACCCGTTTCCCATCGACTACGCTTTTCAGCCTCGCCTTAGGAGTCGACTCACCCTACCCTGATTAGCATGGGATAGGAACCCTTGGTCTTTCGGCGGGGAAGTTTTTCACTCCCCTTATCGTTACTCATGTCAGCATTCGCACTTCTGATACCTCCAGCAAACCTCCCGGTCTACCTTCAACGGCTTACAGAACGCTCCTCTACCACTTGTGCAAGCACAAGTCCGCAGCTTCGGTGAATGATTTAGCCCCGTTACATCTTCCGCGCAGGCCGACTCGACTAGTGAGCTATTACGCTTTCTTTAAAGAATGGCTGCTTCTAAGCCAACCTCCTAGCTGTCTATGCCTTCCCACATCGTTTTCCACTTAATCATTACTTTGGGACCTTAGCTGGCGGTCTGGGTTGTTTCCCTTTCCACGACGGACGTTAGCACCCGCCGTGTGTCTCCCGAGTAGTACTCATTGGTATTCGGAGTTTGCATGGGGTTGGTAAGTCGGGATGACCCCCTAGCCCAAACAGTGCTCTACCCCCAATGGTATTCGCTCGAGGCGCTACCTAAATAGCTTTCGAGGAGAACCAGATATCTCCGAGCTTGATTAGCCTTTCACTCCGATCCACAAGTCATCCCCTAATTTTTCAACATTAGTGGGTTCGGTCCTCCAGTTAGTGTTACCCAACCTTCA
Source organism: Rheinheimera sp. D18 (assembly GCF_004345025.1). Classification (GTDB taxonomy): domain Bacteria; phylum Pseudomonadota; class Gammaproteobacteria; order Enterobacterales; family Alteromonadaceae; genus Alishewanella; species Alishewanella metallidurans. Next base: position 3,046,260 of record NZ_CP037745.1, read on the forward strand.
ACCTGCTCATGGATAGATCGCCCGGTTTCGGGTCTACACCCTGCAACTATTCGCCCAGTTAAGACTCGGTTTCCCTACGGCTCCCCTATTCGGTTAACCTTGCTACAGAATGTAAGTCGCTGACCCATTATACAAAAGGTACGCAGTCACACCACGAAGGTGCTCCCACTGCTTGTACGTACACGGTTTCAGGTTCTATTTCACTCCCCTTACAGGGGTTCTTTTCGCCTTTCCCTCACGGTACTGGTTCACTATCGGTCAGTCAGGAGTATTTAGCCTTGGAGGATGGTCCCCCCATGTTCAAACAGGATGTCTCGTGTCCCGTCCTACTCGTTTTCACTATAAAGGTGTTGTCGTGTACGGGGCTATCACCCTGTATCGCTACTCTTTCCAGAGTATTCCACTAACACCAATGTAGCTTAAGGGCTACTCCGCGTTCGCTCGCCGCTACTAACGGAATCTCGGTTGATTTCTTTTCCTCGGGGTACTTAGATGTTTCAGTTCTCCCGGTTTGCCTCGTTACACTATGTATTCATGTAACGATAGTGCATAAATGCACTGGGTTTCCCCATTCGGATATCTGCGGGTCTAACGCCTCTTACCGGCTTCCCACAGCTTTTCGCAGGTTAGTACGTCCTTCATCGCCTCTGACTGCCAAGGCATCCACCGTGTACGCTTATTCACTTAACCATACAACCCCAAGATGTCTTGAAATTATACAGTGTGCTTAAGGTTCACAACGTCTTGCTGGTCTGTTTTTCCCGCTGCGTTGTTGCACTTCCTCACTTGCTCAGTCATTAACCGAAGTTAACTCCTTCACGCGTTCGTTGTGCGCCTAGCAACAGTAAAAACATCCTGTGCAATATTTTGCACCTTGTTTTTTACTACTATCAGCTTGCCAAATTGTTAAAGAGCATTTGAGATTAAACTCAAATCAAATCATTCTGTTTAGAACGCTTTGATTTGAATTTTTTAGAGTAAATAAAGAATGGTGGAGCCAAGCGGGATCGAACCGCTGACCTCCTGCGTGCAAGGCAGGCGCTCTCCCAGCTGAGCTATGGCCCCAATAAGTATTCCAATAAATTGGATAATTGCACATCAGGCAAGGCATGTTGATACGACGCATACTTATGTATGTGAGTATCGACATAACGCCGTATGATGCGCAATTTGGTGGGTCTGAGTAGACTCGAACTACCGACCTCACCCTTATCAGGGGTGCGCTCTAACCACCTGAGCTACAGACCCGTTTAACTGGTCTGTTTTATCTATCGCTGCGTTTCACTTCTCTCTCAGTCAGTCATTTACATTAGTAAACTCCTTCCTTCGTTCGGCGTGCGCCTTGCGCTAAATAAAACATCCTGCGTTATTTATTCTCATAAACTTCGCAATAAACTTTATTTGCTCTATCTCTACAATCAATCATCTGTGTGAACACTTACAACTTCTTCACTTTAGGTAAGGAGGTGATCCAACCGCAGGTTCCCCTACGGTTACCTTGTTACGACTTCACCCCAGTCATGAATCACAAAGTGGTAAGCGCCCTCCCGAAGGTTAAGCTACCTACTTCTTTTGCAACCCACTCCCATGGTGTGACGGGCGGTGTGTACAAGGCCCGGGAACGTATTCACCGTGGCATTCTGATCCACGATTACTAGCGATTCCTACTTCACGCAGTCGAGTTGCAGACTGCGATCCGGACTACGATATGCTTTAAGAGATCCGCTCACTGTCGCCAGCTTGCCTCCCTCTGTACATACCATTGTAGCACGTGTGTAGCCCTACTCGTAAGGGCCATGATGACTTGACGTCGTCCCCACCTTCCTCCGGTTTATCACCGGCAGTCTCCCTAGAGTTCCCACCATTACGTGCTGGCAACTAAGGATAAGGGTTGCGCTCGTTGCGGGACTTAACCCAACATTTCACAACACGAGCTGACGACAGCCATGCAGCACCTGTCTTACAGTTCCCGAAGGCACTTTCGCATCTCTGCAAAATTCTGTAGATGTCAAGAGTAGGTAAGGTTCTTCGCGTTGCGTCGAATTAAACCACATGCTCCACCGCTTGTGCGGGCCCCCGTCAATTCATTTGAGTTTTAATCTTGCGACCGTACTCCCCAGGCGGTCTACTTAGTGCGTTAGCTGCGCTACTCACGGTACAAGACCACGAACAGCTAGTAGACATCGTTTACGGCGTGGACTACCAGGGTATCTAATCCTGTTTGATCCCCACGCTTTCGCACCTCAGCGTCAGTATTGTGCCAGGGGGCCGCCTTCGCCACTGGTATTCCTCCAAATCTCTACGCATTTCACCGCTACACTTGGAATTCTACCCCCCTCTCACATACTCTAGTCTGCCAGTTTTGAATGCAATTCCCAGGTTGAGCCCGGGGCTTTCACATCCAACTTAACGAACCGCCTACGTGCGCTTTACGCCCAGTAATTCCGATTAACGCTTGCACCCTCCGTATTACCGCGGCTGCTGGCACGGAGTTAGCCGGTGCTTCTTCTGCGAGTAACGTCAAAAATAGCCGCTATTAACGCCTATCCCTTCCTCCTCGCTGAAAGTGCTTTACAACCCTAAGGCCTTCTTCACACACGCGGCATGGCTGGATCAGGCTTGCGCCCATTGTCCAATATTCCCCACTGCTGCCTCCCGTAGGAGTCTGGGCCGTGTCTCAGTCCCAGTGTGGCTGATCATCCTCTCAAACCAGCTAGGGATCGTCGCCTTGGTGAGCCATTACCCCACCAACTAGCTAATCCCATATAGGTGCATCCGATAGCATGTGGCCCGAAGGTCCCACACTTTGGTCCGTAGACATTATGCGGTATTAACAGCCGTTTCCAACTGGTATCCCCCTCTATCGGGCAGCTCCCTATACATTACTCACCCGTCCGCCGCTAGGTCCGAAAACCCCGCTCGACTTGCATGTGTTAGGCCTGCCGCCAGCGTTCAATCTGAGCCATGATCAAACTCTTCTATTAAAGTTCTTTCTGCCACCAAAGTGGCGCTCAGTCTTACTGACTTAAAACATATTTCTATGTAAGTCACTCAACCGATGTATTTCATTTTTGTGAAATCCATCATAAGTGCCCACACAGATGATTGATTGCGAATTGTTAAAGAGCGTGCTTCTGCTTAAGAAGCGGGAGGCGTATGTTACACTTCCCAGTTTTTAAGTCAAGCGTGACGATGATTCTTTATCAAAAACACTCGTCAGGCTTAACTTATTTTCTCATTTCACCGCGTTAGTTACCACCGTGAAGCGAGGGCGCCATTTTAGAGATTTAAGCCCTAGTGTCAAGCGCCTTTTTAAAAGATTTTTGACTCTATTTCTAAAACCCCTCGGAGAGTGCGCTAGCGCTCTACACCGTGGCATGGCGCGCATTATAGGGCGTTTTAATTGTCGTGCAAGCGGTTATTTGACAAAAATAGACGTTTTAGTATCGTTTGCTTACTTAATCGGCTTTTTGCATATTTTACCAACAAATTTGGTATAAATGTGTTGCGGTTAATAGTTGCGGTTTATTATCCAACCGCTAATATAAGGCTGCTTTATATTGTTAAAGCATTCCGATAAATAGAATAAGTGTTTAGGATATTATATGTTGCCCACTTTACGTGTTTCTTTGCCATATACTTTGGCGTTAGCCGTGCTGGCTTATCTTGGCTTTGCGTTTGCTCTTCCATCCTTAGGGCTTGATCAGGAAATTCTTGTAGTAATTGGTGTGGTACTAGCGGGGATCCTAGTGCCAGTATTAGTAGATGTTAAAGCTAATCGCTCTGACTCAGTGCCAACCATTAAAGCACCAATAGACTATAAAGGTGAAACCACCACTTTATATGTTGGCAATTTGCCGTATCGGGCAAATGAAGATGTAGTAAAGGAACTGTTCCAACGTTTTGGCGTAGTCGTAAATGTACGTTTGATGAAAGATCGCCAGACGGGTCGCCGTAGAGGTTTTGGTTTTGTTGAAGTAGCGGAAAAAGACGGCGCTAAGATGATTCAAAAGTTAAACGACTTCAGCTTTCAAGAACGCACATTAAAAGTGCGCGAAGCTAAAGAGCGTCAAGAGAACGATGACTCTGATGAGTAGTAGTGATTTTCTATAGAAAAAAGGGAAGCTGCGGCTTCCTTTTTTATTTTTATTAATCACAGTTGGTATTCAAGGTTGGCGTAGCGAAGTCTGTGCCTTAACATAGTCGTTTTGATTTAGTAGAGTGGCACATGAGCGTAGGTCAGGTTTTTCCCGAGCAGTATTTAACTCAATTAACAGATAAGGTAACTCGTGTACAACAGTTGCTTGCCAACTTTAATGCACCTAACGCTGAAGTGTTTGCATCTGAGCCTACACATTACCGGCTAAGAGCGGAATTTAGGATTTGGCATAACGGTGATGATATTTACCACGCCATGTTTGATTCAGAAAGCCGTGAGAAAGTGCGCATTGATCATTTTCCTGTCGCCTGTCGTGCTATTGCTGATTTTATGCCGGTGTTATTAAAACATATTCAATTTAATCATGAACTACGTTACAAGCTTTACCAGGTTGACTATTTGGCAACACTGTCTGGCGAGTTGCTGGTGTCTCTAATTTATAAGCGGCCATTAACCAATAGCTGGCTTGAACAAGCAACTAAATTAACCGAAGCACTAGCTAGCGAATACAACGTTAAGTTTATTGGCCGGTCACGCAAACAAAAGCTGATGGTTAGTGATGATTATGTCACTGAACAGTTTGAATTAGATAATACACAACTGAAATATCAACAGGTGGAAGGCAGCTTCACTCAGCCAAACGGCGAGGTTAATCGCCATATGCTCGGTTGGGCAAAAAATATTGCTAATAAACTGTCCGGCGACTTACTTGAGCTGTATTGCGGCAATGGCAACTTCTCCATCGCACTAGCACCATGCTTCGACAATGTCGTCGCTACCGAAATTTCTCGCACCTCTATTAAATCAGCACAATACAACATAGCGCTAAACCAGGTTACTAATTTGCAAGTGGTGCAAATGTCTGCGGAAGATGTGTCGGCCGCATTACAGCAAGGCAGCACCTTAAAACAGCTCGATTTAACGAACATGCAGCTTAATACTGTGCTAGTTGACCCGCCACGCGCGGGACTTGATGCAGGTACCGAACAGTTAGTTAGCCGCTTTAACGATATTATTTATATTTCGTGTAATCCCGATACCTTAGCGCAAAACTTACAAGCGTTAAGCAGCACACATGACATTATACAGTTAGCGGTATTCGACCAGTTTCCTTATACCCACCATATTGAAACCGGTGTTTGGCTTAGAAAGCGTTAATCTTTTATCTTGCGCCCATAACTGGCCGCGCCATGGGCTAACCAACGTAGTTGAGTAATAGTACGGCCCGTTAAGTACGGATATTGTTCAGCTGGTGCATCTAATGCATCAGCGCCGGTATGAAAAACTAGCGTAACCATGGCTTCTGCTTGCGCCCTCGCCAGTTCATCAGGGCAGGTTGTTTCTTTGCGTAAATACTCAGCCAATTCTGCAACAAAATGTTGAATTTCACGCGCCACTGCACTTCTAAATGCGGCAGAAGTTCCTGAGCGTTCACGTAACAACAAGCGAAACACGTTACTGTGGCCGGTGACAAACTCCATAAAGGTTTCTATTGATGTACTGATAACACTGCCGTTTTTTTCAATGCGCTGGCGTGCTTGGCGCATAAGTTGGCGTAACATTAAACCAGCCTCATCAACTAAGGTAAGCCCTAATTCATCCATATCAGAAAAGTGGCGATAAAATGACGTTGGCGCAATACCTGCTTCGCGAGCGACTTCACGCAAACTTAAGCTAGCAAAGCTTTTGTCGGCACTTAACTGAGAAAAGGCGGCATTAATAATGGCACGACGAGTGCGCTCTTTTTGCTCTGCTCTTGACACTTTTATCCCTTTATTCACTCAAAGCACTACTTTATACCTTGACCGAGTTATTTCGGCCAGTAGAATGAGCGTACAGTTGTAAGCTAAACGGCACTATATGAAACAACCACCTATTATTTGGACAAATGTCCTACTGTTTTCTCTCACTACCTTAGTTGCGGCTATTGGCGTACCTTGGTATGCATTAACTATCGGCTTTGGCTGGTTTGAAATAATAGCTACTATTATAAGCTTAGGCTACTGCGGCATGTCTATAACTGCCGGCTATCATCGTTTATGGGCGCATAAAACGTATGAGGCGCAGCCTATTTTACAATATATTTATGCTATAGGCGGTGCTTTTGCGTTGCAAAATAGTGCGCTGCACTGGGCGGCGGATCATCGCGTGCATCATCGCCACGTCGATAATAATGATAAAGATCCCTACTCAGCAGGCCGAGGTTTTTGGTACAGCCACATTGGCTGGATGTTACGCGACTATGCTGGCGACAATAAGTGCGATTACAACAATGCTCGCGACTTGCAAAAAAACACTGTGGTCATGTGGCAGCACCGTAATTATTTATGGCTAGCTATAGCCACTAACTTTGGCATTCCGTTATTACTTGGCATTGTTAGCGGCAATATTCTTGGCATGCTGCTATCTGCCGGTGTACTTCGCTTGGTGTTAAGCCACCATTTTACCTTTTTTATTAATTCTCTTGCCCATATTTGGGGCAAACAACCTTATACAGAACAAAACTCAGCGCGTGACAACGGCCTATTAGCATTTTTAACTTATGGTGAGGGTTATCATAATTTCCACCATATTTTTGAATCGGATTATCGCAACGGTATTAAGTGGTACCAGTTTGATCCAACGAAGTGGTTTATTAAAGCTGCATCTTGGTTGGGTTTAACCCGTAATTTACGCATAGTACCAGAAGAGCTTATTGCACAAGCCAAGGCAAAAATGCAGCTGCAACGTGCGAAAGAGCGAGTGAAACAGCGCCCCAATGCGGAACAATTACTGCAACTGCTTGAGCAGGAATACGAGCTGCTATTAGCAAGAATGCAAGATTACTATCAGTTAAAGAAACAACTACTGTTAGAACGTAAAGAGTTATTAGTTGCCCAATACCACGCGGTAGATTTTAAAATTCGTTATCAAGAGTTTAAACACCACTTACAGCTGCAGCAACAGCATTGGCAAAGGCTTGTTACCGCCTTTAGCTAATAGAAAAAGAGACTTCGGTCTCTTTTTTTGTGCTCGATTCCTGATATGCTCAAACTAACACCATAAAAATAGTGAGATTGATCACGTGACTGAAAAAAAAGCCACCCAGAAAAAAGCCCGTTATGATTTTGATGCCATTGTTATAGGCACTGGCCCAGGTGGCGAAGGTGCCGCAATGTATCTAGCTAAAAGCGGTTTAAAAGTTGCCGCTATTGAACGTTATCAGTCTGTTGGCGGCGGCTGCACCCACTGGGGTACTATTCCGTCAAAAGCGTTGCGCCATTCTGTTAGCCGTTTAATTGAATTTAATGAGAACCCGCTATTTCAGCCAGATGAACAGCACACCAAACTTACTTTTTCACAAATTTTAAAGCACGCGGCTGGGGTTATTCGCAAGCAAGTTAGGCTAAGAGGCGGTTTTTACGACCGTAATCAAGTTAAGCTCTATCAAGGTGAAGCCAAATTTATTGACAAGAATACACTCAGCATTACCGGCGAAGATGGTAGTTTTGAGTTAAGCGCAAAAACCATCATTATTGCTACAGGCTCTCGCCCCTATCGCCCTTCAGACGTCGACTTTGACCATAGCCGAATTTACGATTCCGATACCATATTGTCACTACAACATGATCCTAAACACATCATTATTTATGGCGCTGGGGTAATTGGTTGCGAGTATGCCTCTATTTTCCGTGGTTTAGGCGTAAGAGTTGACTTAGTTAATACCCGAGATCGCTTACTTTCATTTATGGATGCAGAGATATCAGATTCTCTTAGTTATCATTTTTGGAACTCGGGTATGACAATCCGCCACGGAGAAGAGTTTGACCGTATTGAAGGCAAAGCAGACGGCGTCGTTTTATATTTAAAATCGGGCAAGAAAATGAAGGCCGATTGCTTTCTGTTTGCTAACGGCCGCACCGGCAACACCGAGATGCTAAACCTAGCATCTATTGGCTTAAACGCCGACAGTCGCGGCCTAATTAGTGTTAATAAACACTATCAAACCAGTGTCGACAACATTTTTGCTGTTGGTGATGTTATTGGTTATCCAAGCTTAGCTAGCGCAGCTTATGACCAAGGCCGGTTAGCTGGCGAAACAATAATAAAAGGTAACTTAGACGGCCACGTTATCGCTGACATTCCCGCAGGCATTTATACTATTCCGGAAATGAGTTCAGTGGGCAAAACAGAGCAGGAACTAACCGCCGCAAAAATTCCTTATGAAGTTGGTCGCGCCCAATTTAAGCATTTGGCACGGGCACAAATCGCCAACACCAATGTCGGTAGTTTAAAACTACTGTTTCATCGCGATACCTTAGAAATACTTGGCATTCACTGCTTTGGTGAACGCGCAGCAGAAATTATCCATATCGGCCAAGCTATTATGATGCAAAAAAATGGTGGCAATACCTTAGAGTATTTTGTCCGTACCACCTTTAACTATCCGACAATGGCTGAAGCTTATCGGGTAGCGGCGCTGAATGGTTTAAACCGTTTATTTTAATTTAACTTATTGAATAACATCAATATAAATGACACTCAATGCGCATAATATTTAGTTTTGTTTTGCCTGATAATTCGTTGTAAACTCAGTTACATAATAATTAAATAAAATAGTTTTGTGGGGTTTTTATGGCACAGCTTAGATATGGGCTAACACTATTATTATGCTTACTATCGTGGCAAGTTTATGCCGACTTTCCAACAGCAAAAGCCTTATTTGAAAAGCAGGAGTATGAACTCGCTAAACCACAATTAGAAAGCCTTGCTGAGCTAGGACATTTGGAAGCGCAATTTTTATTATCGCGAATGTATGCCGAGGGATTAGGTGTCGAGCCAGATATGAATCTTGCTTACGCCTGGACCTTAATTGCCCGCGATAGAAAGCATCCGGAAGCAGATAAACAATATCGTACTTTACGCACCAAGCTAACGTCTCGATTTGAAGGCAAAGAAGTATATAACAGTTTAAACAGTCAGTTTGGTAAGACGGCATTAGAAGGCAACCTATACCCAACGGAGAACCGCTTTACGTTAACCGACGCAAAAATAAAACCTATTAGCCAGCCTGAACCCGAATATCCAAGTTATATTGAACAAAGTGGTATTGCCGCTTGGGCAATAGTGCATTACGACATTACTGAAGATGGAAAAACCGACAATGTCAGCATAGCAGCGTCTTATCCAGTTGATGCAATTAGTAAATATGTATTAAATGCGGTTAATAGTTGGCGTTTTGAACCACCAAAAGATTTATACGGTGCGCCAAAACGCATCGATATGCGCACCCACACTTTTAAGATAAAGTCGTTAGGCAACGCAAAATCGCGTAAATTTGATAAAGATAACCAAGAATACCTTGATGCAATATTAGGTGCGGCTAAAGCAGAAGTTGCTAAGTACCAGTATTTATACGCACTATTAGCCGAAAATGGCGTTGTTAGCGGTGTAAAGGCTATGCCATGGTATTTGCAAGCGGCAATAAATGGCTATGTGCCTGCGCAATATAGGCTGGCTCAGTGTTTAGTTAGCGGCAACGGCTGTGACCGTGATCCAAGTAAAGCTGTCAATTGGCTAGCCACTTCAGCTGATAGCGGTGACGCCAAAGCCGCTTACTTATTAGCGCAAGAGTTACTCGATAGCAATAACGTAAATTATAATCCACGCAAGGCGGCAAGTTATTTAGAAATTGCCGCTTTACAAGATTATATGCCCGCAATAGCCGATTACGGGGCCTTGTTAGCCATGTCGGATGATCCGACATTACGTGATCCAAATAAAGCGATACGGCTGGCCGAACAAGGCCGAGCAATAGATGCCAACAACCCTAATTTACTGTCAACCTTGGGCGTTGCCTTTATCGAGCTAGGGCAGCAAAGTCGCGGTGAATCTATGCTACGCCAAGCATTAGCCGAGGCGAAAAGCCGTAACTGGACAATTCAAAATTTTGAAGATTTATTAGCCGACTATCAAACCGCTGCCGCTGATTAATCTATAAAAAACCCGGCTTTTGCCGGGTTTTTTATTAATAACTATATAGCACGCTATTCAGCAATTTCAGTGCTCATATGATAAGTGCGGCTAAACGAATGCACTGCATCAATAAATACACTAACCCGTTCTGGATCAACGTCAGGCGTTATACCATGCCCAAGATTAAATACATGTCCAGGGCCTTGGCCAAAGCTATCTAAAATTAGCTGCACCTCTTGGCGAATACGCTCTGGTGAGCCCAATAAAATTGACGGATCCATATTACCTTGCAAGGCAACTTTATGGCCGACTCGCGCTTTAGCATCGCCAATATTAATGGTCCAATCTAGGCCTACTGCGTCACTACCAATATTAGCAATAGACTCTAACCATAAACCGCCGTTTTTCGTAAAAACCGTAACCGGCACTATACGGCCATCAGCTTCACGAGTTAAGTTACTGACGATCTTTTGCATATAACCTAAAGAAAACTCTTGATAGTCACGAGGGGTTAGTACGCCACCCCAAGTATCAAAAATCATCACAGATTGTGCGCCAGCAGCAATTTGCGCATTTAAATATAAAATGACACTATCGGCTAATTTATTTAATAACAAATGTAAGCTTTCTGGCTCGCTAAACATCATCTTCTTTATGATGCCGAACGTTTTGCTGCTGCCGCCTTCAACCATATAGGTTGCCAGCGTCCACGGGCTACCAGAGAAACCAATTAACGGCACACTACCGTTAAGTTCGCGGCGAATAGTGCGCACGGCATTCATTACATAGCGTAATTCTTGTTCTGGATCGGGTATTGGCAGGTTAACAATGTCACGAAAGTCTCGCACTGGTCGCTGAAACTTTGGCCCTTCACCTTCACCAAAATATAAACCCAAACCCATGGCATCAGGAATAGTAAGAATATCGCTAAATAAAATTGCCGCATCTAATGCATAACGACGCAGTGGTTGTAACGTTACCTCACATGCCAGCTCTGCGTTTTTGCACAGCGACATAAAATCACCGGCTTGCGCTCTGGTTGCACGGTACTCAGGTAAGTAACGACCTGCCTGACGCATCATCCATACTGGGGTTCTATCCACAGGTTGTCTTAACAACGCTCTGAGGTATCGATCATTCTTTAATTGCATAATTTACCCACTATCCACAATATCATCGGCCATTTTAGCATTGTGGCGCCAGTAAGCCTACGCCTAAGCGGTAAATGCTACGTTCAGTTTTTTGTTTTAAATGCTTGTCATCGATAAATCGATCTGCTATAACATTGCTGCGCTAGTGAAGAATAACAAGCAAGAAGCCTGTTTTAACAGGACCACGTAAAAATTTAGTTAAGCCACATTATGTGGCTTTTTTATTGTCTGAAATTTGCTTTAGCTGAGCAATAATTTGTCCAGACAAGGTTTGTTCTAGTGGTGTTTCTGGTAATTGGTCAAAAGAAAACCAATAAGCCTCTTCAATTTCGTGCGGTTGACACACTATGTCACCGGCAACATAATCGGCAATAAAACCGGTCATTAATGAATGGGGAAACGGCCAAGGTTGGCTACCGACATAGCGTAGGTTTGCAATATCAATTCCTACCTCTTCTTTTACTTCGCGCACAGCGGCTTGTTCTAGTGTTTCACCAGATTCAACAAAACCCGCTAAAATTGAAAAGAAGCCAGCTCGGTGTCGGTTTGACCGAGCAAGTAAAATCTGGTTATCTTTAACGATGCCAACCAGTACACAGGGTGCAATGCGGGGGTAGCAGCGGTGACCACATTTATTGCACAGGGCAGCTAGTTCCCAGCTAACTAGGCTCATCGCACTGCCGCATTGGCCACAAAACCGATGCGTTTGTAAAAAGAGTGCAACCTGCACTGCCCTAGCAGCAAGCTGGAAAGTTTCATCACTTACCGTAAGCAACTCTCGAGGTGTTACCCATTCATCTTCATTAGCAATGTGGTCATGGTTAACCAGTAGGTAGGCATCTTGGTCACCAAGTTGACCAATGAAACAAAATTGTTCAGGCTCAGCCGATAGGATTAATTCATTATATGTACCCTGCGGTAGTTCGCGCTTAGCGTTCAACCAAATTCGGCCACGATTTACAATAAACCAAATACCTTTGCGGTTTGGTGTGACACGGATACTATGTTTGATCATAAGCTACTCTCTGAGGTACTCTGTTATCGTGCTCTATCATAATGCCGTTTACTGAGCAGACCAATAAGAAAACGGTTGATCTTTACTGCAAAACTTATTTAATTAGACACTATCGCAGCACCTTTGCTGCACTTAAGGAGAAGGCAATGTACACCCGTGTGCAGACAGCGCGAAACAAATGGGGTGGCTCACTTGGTGCCATCGATAGCTGGCTGGATGACAGACAGCAGCTTATTGTAAGTTACTGTAAACTGGCAGCACTGCCTCCTTTTGATACCAAACGTACCACTTTGCCAAGCCAAGCTAATGTACAAGAATTTTGTCAGTTAATGGTCGACTACTTATCTGCCGGGCATTTTGAAGTATACGAACGTATAGTATCCGAATCAGCTACAAACGGCACCGATAGCCGTAAACTGGCTGATAGCCTCTATCCGAAAATTGCCGTTTCTACCGATTTAGCGCTCAATTTTAATGACTTATATGCTGACCACCTAAGCACACGACATAGCGGCGCTTTTGACCGAGAGCTATCCGAACTTGGTCAAGCATTAGAGCAACGTTTTGAATACGAAGATCAATTAATTAATACGCTGTACGAAAAGCATAATGACTCAAGTGTTCAAGCGTAATTTATTCGCATAAAAAAGCGGCATAAGCCGCTTTTTTCTTTATTTCACCGCAAACTTATTCAGTTTCTGCTGAAACAATTTCCAATAGCTCAACTTCAAATACTAATACGCTATTAGGCTTGATAACGCCCATATCACGCTCGCCATAGGCAAGTTCTGACGGAATAGTAAATTTGAACTTAGAACCCACATTCATTAACTGAACGCCTTCAGTCCAACCTGGAATAACGCGGTTTAATGGAAACTGCGCCGGCTCGCCACGATCTAACGAACTATCAAACTTAGTGCCATCAACTAAAGTACCCGTGTAGTGCACTTTAACCGTATCAGTGGCGGCTGGTTTAGCACCATCAGCGGCTTGTAGAACTTCGTACTGTAAACCAGACTCTGTTACGGTAACGCCCTCTTTTTTCACATTTTCAGCTAAATAAGCTTTGCCTGAAGCTATTGCTTGCTCTGCTTCGGCTTCTACCATCGCCGTTTGCTTTTCACGGAATTTTTCTTCCAACGTCGTCATCATTGCCTGAACTTCTTCATCAGACATGGTCGCTTTGTTAGACACCGCGTCTTGAACACCGCGTAAAATTAAAGCACGGTCTACTGTCAGGCCAAGCTTAGTATAATCTTCCAATGTGCTATCTAAGTAACGGCCAACAGAAACACCTAAGCTGTAAGACTGTTTAGCTTCGTCAGTATCCAATACTGCAGGTTTCTGCTCTGCTTCTTTTTGGCATGCAGCAAGTGTCATTACTGCTACTGCGACCAGAGTCATTTTTGTAACTAAGCGCATTTAGTTCTCCAAGATTTACGCAGCAAGGCTGCAAAAGTATGTTTTAATAGTGTGTAACGAACTGACCTATACTAACGGTTTGTGCTCTGGAGGTTAACACCCGACATGAAATATCCTGCGTTTTTTCTACTATTATTGCTCGGCGGTTGCGAAAAACTAAGTTCGCCGTTACCCGCACAGCAATTTACTCATGTTGCCAAAGGTAGTTATGCTGCAGCGCTGTCAGATGATGCGCGCTTTGCTGCGGTATCATCGGTTCAAGACGGCGTCGCATTATGGGATTTGCAAACTAACGCGCTAAAATACCAATGGCGACATCAAGATGCCGCGGATAACTTAGTATTTAGCTTAGCGATTAGCCATGATAACAGCCATGTGCTCACTGCAGATCAGCACACTTATGCGCTATGGAATACTGAGAATGGTAAAAACATCGGTTACTGGCAGTTAGACGAGGCCACGGTGCGTGACATCGCCGTATCCGATAACGGTGCTCACTTACTCATTGGTAAAAGTAACGGTGGTGTGCAACACATTACTTTAGCTAGCGGCCGTCGGTTAGAGTTTTTAGGCCACACGGAGCGGATTAACAGTGTTGCTATGTCGCCGAATGGTCGCTATGCGCTTACGGGTGGTAACGATTACAAAGCCTATTTATGGGATACGCAAAGTGCGCAAATTATTTATAGCTTTAGCCATCCAAGCCGAGTAACAAAGGTAGCTTTAGACCCGCAAGGCCGCTATGCCTTTACGGCAGACAGCCAAGATTTAGCACAAATCTGGGATATTAAAACCGGCAAGCTGATAAGCAAGCTGCAATTTAGCGCGCGCCAGCAAGTGTTTAGTGCTGTAACCTTTAGCCCTGATGGCAAAACCTTGGCTACGGGTGCACCAACCCGTAAGCTCGCGCTGTGGGATGTACAAACTGGCGCGGAGCTACAACGATGGCAGGTTTCAGTACGACCTGATAGCCGTCCGCCTAGCGCAGTAGTGCATGCGGTAGCCTTTTTAGGCGATAATCAACTTATTAGCGAAAGCTCCAGTGGCATAGCCGAAGTATGGGATATAAAACATGATGACAAGTGAGCAAGAGTTACAGCTGCATATTGTAGAGCTAGAAAGTAAGCTGGCATTTCAGGAAGACACGGTAAATAGCTTAAGTAATGAATTACTTGAGCATCACAAAAAAATAGACCGCTTGCAGCAACAAGTTATGTTGCTGGCAGAAAAGCTACGCAACCTACCCGACGACCAAGGCATACTGCGGCCAGAAGAAGAGCCCCTGCCGCCGCATTACTAAGCACTACTCTGGCTTAAATACGCCAATTACCTGCTCAGCAGCGCGGCTCGCTTTAGCGACTTGCGCTTCTGGCTGCACCATTTGGTGGCCGCACTGTACACATTCAACTTTTTCTACATTGTTTTCTAAAAACAACATCATCGTGTCCATTGCCTTGCACTTTGGGCAGCTAGCACCAGCAATAAAACGCTTCTTTTTCCGTGTTGTCATTTTTCGCCTCATTTTTTGTCCAGCAATTTTACGCGCTAAGCCTTGGTTTGTTGCACTTATACGGGTAAATTAGCAGCCCAATTCAGTTACACAGGAAACAACATGATCCAGCTGCAACAGGTTGAACTGCGCCGTGGTATTCAGTGTTTATTTCAAGGCGCCGATCTTACCGTATTTCCGGGGCAAAAGGTGGGAATTGTCGGTGCCAACGGTTGTGGAAAATCCAGCCTATTTGCGCTACTGCAAAACAAACTGCACGCAGATGCCGGGAATGTTAGCATTCCTGCTAGCTGGCATATTGCAACAGTAGCCCAAGAAACCCCAGCGCTTGATTGCAGCGCAATGGACTACGTATTACAAGGTGACGAACAACTATTTCCGCTGTTACTTAAAGTGCGCACGGGCTGCAGCGAATCAGACTTAGCCGCGGTGCATTTACAAATAGAAACACTCGACGGTTATCGCGCCGAAGCTAAAGCCGGTATTTTATTAGATGGCTTAGGCTTTAGCGGCGAAGCACAACAACACGCCGTGAAATCGTTCTCTGGTGGCTGGCGTATGCGCCTTAATTTGGCTCGCGCATTGATGCAGCGTGCTGAACTATTGTTACTAGATGAACCCACCAACCACCTAGATTTAGATGCTGTGTTGTGGCTAGAAAAATACCTGAGCAATTATCAAGGCACGTTACTACTGATCAGTCATGACCGCGATTTTCTGGATGCAGTAACCGACAATATTGTGCACATTGAACGGCAAACTTTAACCTTATACAAAGGTAACTATAGTCAATTTGAGCGCCAGCGCGCCGAGCAACTTTCGCAGCAACAATCAACGTTTGATAAACAGCAACGCCACGTGGCGCATTTACAAAAGTTTATCGACCGCTTTAAAGCCCAGGCCACTAAAGCCCGCCAGGCTCAAAGCCGCATTAAAGCATTAGAACGTATGACACTAGTAGCGCCAGCACATGTCGACTCACCGTTTAGTTTTAGTTTTTTAGCGCCAAAAGCACTACCAAACCCATTATTAAAAATGGAGAATGTGCAGGCCGGTTACGCTGATAACATCATTTTAAGCCAAATTAAGTTTCAATTATTGCCTGGTAGCCGCATTGGTTTATTAGGCCGTAACGGTGCCGGTAAATCTACGCTAATTAAGCTATTATCCGGTAGCATGCCAGCCCAAAGTGGCGATATCTGGTATGCCAATGGTGTAAGTTTAGGTTACTTTGCCCAGCATCAATTAGAGACCTTACGCCCACAAGACTCGCCGCTACAACACTTAGTACGACTAGACCCACTAGTGCCAGAACAAAAGTTACGTGACTTTTTAGGTGGCTTTGGTTTTCATGGCGATAAAGCGTTAGAAGCCTGCGCGCCATTTTCTGGCGGTGAAAAAGCACGTTTAGTGCTAGCATTAATTGTGTATCAACGGCCAAATTTATTGCTACTTGACGAACCGACCAACCACCTTGATTTAGATATGCGCGAAGCTATTGTTATGGCGCTACAAGAATTTGAGGGTGCCATTGTTATTGTTTCGCACGACAGGCATTTATTAAGCAGCTGTACCGACGAATTTTACCTGGTAGCTAATGGTAAAGTAGCGCCATTCGACGGCGATTTAGCCGACTATTACCAATGGCTGCAACAAGACGCCCGCAAAACGGCAAATGCCGCAGTAGCCGAAGCGACAATTAGCGTTAACGTGCAACGTAAAGATCAAAAACGCTTAGAAGCTGACTTGCGCAATCTGTTACGCCCGCTGCGACAAAAAATAGAAAAGTTAGAGCAGCAACAACAAAAGCTCACCACTGAACTCAGTGTTATCGAGCAGCAACTAGCCGATGCGGATATTTACTCCGCTGAGCGAAAAGCTGAACTTACTATGCTACTGGCACAACAAGCAGCGGCAAGCTCTAACTTAACTAGCATTGAAGAAGATTGGTTTATCGCGCAGGACGAACTTGAACAGCAAAGCGATAAGTTTTGGCAACAAAATGGCTAAGGCACCTAGCGCTAAGCAGCTGTGGCAATTTAGCTTAGCGCTATACCCAAAAGTTAAGCACACTGCGCTGCAATGGCAGGATGAGCTAGGCGCGAACATAAACTTATTACTACTGCTTTGCTATTTAGAGCATCGGCAGTGCAGCCTTAACCCAGATGCGCTTGTGCTATTAGCTAACAAGCTGCATACCTTTAGTGTTCAATATACCCAGCCGCTGCGGGCAATAAGGCGCAATAATCATTGCCCGCTATTAAACCCAGCGCAACAAACCTCATTAAAACAGCTATTGCTACAAACCGAGCTCGTACTAGAACAGTTAGAGCAGCAGGTATTAGTCGAACAATGCCCAGTGCCGTTAGCAGCGGCTACACCAATGCTTGAGCAATATCTGGCTTATCTGGCCATTGAGCCAGCTAAACAACAGCAACAATTGCATAACCTACGCCAAGCCATTGCTCAGTTAAGCTAAAGGTCTGACCAATCTTTGATCTGTATCAGCTTAACCGCTAATCGCATCGTCTATACTGGCAGCAATTACACAGCGCGAGGGCTAGACGATGAACTTGTGGCACGAATTTACTAACGATCCAGTAATTTTTATTTCTTTTACAGGGTTAGCAATATTGATTGGTTTAGGTATTTTCTATGCTATTTACTTTATACATAAAGTAAATAATGAGCAGCCAGACGGTAAATAACCATTACACGTTATTCTAGTCTAACTCTAAATGCTGCAATTTATCAGGCACACCATTCCACGCATCGGCATCTGCCGGTGCTGGCTTAATTTCACGAATATTCGGCCATATCTCGGCCAACTCTGCATTTAGCTGCATAAACCCTTGTTGTTCAGCGGGTACTTTTTCTTCTTGCACTATGGCATTTGCTGGACACTCTGGCTCACACAAACCACAATCGATACAAATTGTCGGGCTAATAACTAAAAAATTAGGGCCTTCAAAAAAAGCATCTACTGGACACACAGTCACACAATCGGTGTATTTACATTTAATGCAGTTATCCAGTACGACAAAAGCCATAGTAATGCGGTTCCATCTAGTTGTAGGTTGCAGATCATACTGCAGCACGCTAGAAAAACAAGTTGCAGCATTTAAAACCTTACGGACAACCGTGCCAAGTTGGCGTAACATAGTACGTATCTTGTGAGCGCCTAGGCACCCGGCCTTGTCGCAATGACACCGATATGGAACTTCTATGCTGCGCCTAACCGAAATAAAATTACCGTTAAATCATGATGAAAATGCCATTTCCGCGGCTATTATCGAAAAATTAGCTATTATTCCCGAACAACTACATAACATCACGGTATTTAAACGCGGTTTCGATGCACGCAAGAAAGCAGATATTCAGCTGATTTATACCTTAGATATTGATGTAGATGACGAAGCGCAGCTGCTGCAACGTTTTGCCCACGATCAGCATGTAAAGCCAACTCCTGACACCAGCTATGCCTATGTTGGCCAAGCGCCAGACAACTTAGCAGAGCGCCCTATTGTTATTGGTCTTGGCCCTTGTGGCTTATTTGCCGGCTTAATCTTGGCGCAAATGGGTTTTAATCCCATCATTTTAGAACGCGGCAAAGACGTACGCGAACGCACTAAAGACACCTTTGGCTTTTGGCGGGGTAAAGCATTAAATAGCGAGTCCAACGTACAATTTGGCGAAGGCGGTGCCGGTACGTTTTCTGATGGAAAATTATATAGCCAAGTAAAAGATCCCAAGCACTATGGCCGTAAAGTGATGAGCGAATTTGTTGCTGCTGGCGCACCAGAAGAAATTATGTATGTGAGCAAACCGCACATAGGCACCTTTAAATTGGTCGCTATGATGGAAAAAATGCGCGCTAACATTATTGCCTTAGGTGGTGAGATCCGCTTTAACACTAGAGTTGATGAGATTCATACTGAAGATGGGCAGCTAACCGGCTTAACCTTAGCGAGTGGCGAACGGCTGCACAGCAAGCACGTAGTATTAGCCATCGGCCATAGCGCGCGCGACACCTTTCAAATGCTATATGACAAAGGTGTTTATATTGAAGCTAAGCCATTTTCTATTGGTTTTAGGATTGAGCACGAACAATCCATGATCGACGAGTGCCGCTTTGGTCGTAATGCCGGCAACCCTATTTTAGGCGCCGCTGACTATAAGCTGGTACACCATTGCAGTAATGGCCGCAGTGTATACAGTTTTTGTATGTGCCCAGGCGGCACGGTAGTTGCGTCGTCGTCCGAGCAAGGCGGTGTAGTCACCAATGGCATGAGCCAATATTCGCGCCACGAACGGAACGCCAATAGTGCTATTGTGGTAGGAATCGACCCCGAGCGTGACTACCCGGGGCACCCGTTAGCGGGTATTGAACTGCAGCGCCAGTTAGAACAAAAAGCCTTTAAACTCGGTGGCGAAAACTACCATGCGCCAGCCCAATTAATTGGCGATTTTCTGTTAGGTAAGGCATCCACCGAACTAGGTGAAGTAAAGCCATCGTACACTCCTGGCATTACGCTAACCGACTTAGCACAAGTACTGCCTGAATTTGCTATCACGGCGATTCGCGAGGCAATACCCGCCTTTGACCGGCAAATTAAAGGCTTTGCTAAAGCAGACGGTATGTTAACGGGGGTTGAAACTCGCACTTCTTCACCTATTTGCATTAAACGTGGCGACGATATGCAAAGCATTAATTTAAAAGGCTTATACCCTGCTGGAGAAGGCGCAGGCTATGCGGGCGGTATTTTATCTGCTGGTATAGACGGGATTAAAGTAGCAGAAGCTTTAGCGCTGGCGATGCTTGCGCAGGTAAAAAGCTAATAATAAGCGTTGATTTTATTACTCAAACTTAAACTTGTTCATGTTGCGGTAGCTTAGTTGGCATAACTAGATTGCCGCCAGCTTTTTTGGCCAGATACATTGCATTATCCGCACACATTATCAGTGTCTTAGCCGCCTTAGCGTGCTGCGGATATAACGCCAAGCCAATACTTGGTAATACCGTAACGTGTTGGTTTGATAAACTAAACGGCTGACTTAACACATTACGAATTTTTTCTGCTTGCTGCAAGGCTACGGCTTCGTTGTCAGAATTCGGCAGTAAAATAACAAACTCGTCACCACCAAAGCGCGCCACAGTATCAGTTTGGCGCAAGCATTGCTGAATACGCTGCGCGGTTTGTTGTAATAACTCATCACCAACATGATGGCCAAAGCTGTCATTTACTTGCTTAAACTTGTCTAAATCTAAATACAGTAACGCAAAAGATTGCTGCTCTCGCTCTGCTTGCAACATAGTAAGGTGTAAACGGTCGTAAAACAGCTCTCGGTTAGGCAACTGGGTTAGCTGATCATACAAGGCGCTACGCTGCAGTCGCGCTATCATCTGCTTACGCTCAATCGCTACCGCTATCTGCACCGAAACAAACTCCAGCAGCTCTACTTCGCTATTAATATAATCATTAGCCGAAGCCGCATTTTGTACCATTAACACGCCAATAACCGCAGTATGCGATTTAAGCGGCACACCAAGCCAATTAACAAACTTGTCTTGTACTCGCTGGTGAAACGCAGTTGATAGCTCAGTTTTATTATCACCTGAAAGTATAATCGTTTCAGAGCGCCGGATAACTTCCTGGCACAGCGTTAACACATCAACGTTATCCGTTTCATCATGCTGCAATTGCAACGTCGCATTATAGGCAAAGCTTAATTGGCCAGAGTCGGCGTTTTTAAGCACTATGGCAAAACGCCGCATGGGTATTAACCGAGCCACAATTTGCTGAATACTCTGATATAGGCTAGGGAGGTCATCGGTAGCAAACGCTGCTTCAGAAATGGCATATACTGCGGCTTGGCGGGCTTCTATCTGCTTGCTGCGGCTTATATCACGGGCTACGGCTACTCTACGTTTATCACTTTGTGACCAACGCGCCGACCAGAGTAAATGAATAACTTGGCCATCTTTACGAAGATAGCGGTTTTCAAAATCAACTTTTACCGCACCGGCATTTATTTCATCTGCTACTTGTAAGGTGCGCGCACGATCATCTGGGTGTACCAAATCAATCATTGGCTTGCCAATGAGTTCGGCTGGCGTATAACCAAACATGCGCTCAGCACCGGCACTGACAAATTCAAACCGGCCGTGACGGTCTACTACGCAAATAGCATCTAGCAACAAGTCGATATAATTGCTCAGAGACTTATAACTCTCAGTGTTCATAATACGCTAAACACTCACCACCCAGTAATGCCTTAAACCTTAGCATGATTTACTCACTATACCAGTGTTGAATTAACAAAAGCGCCGCAGAAAAATAGCCGTTTAGCGGGTCTAATTAAACACCGTTCTAAAAGCACGCAAATACTTAACATTACATCAGTTCTTTTATCAACAGTTGGCAATTTCGCCATATCAACGCAAAAATAGTCAGTTGCGGATTAGCGCCTAAACTCGTGGGTAAAATAGAGCCATCGAACACCGATAAATTCTGTAATTGATGATGACGCCCATTTTGTTTTACCACACCATTATTGGCGTTAACGCTCATATTACAGCCACCCATTACATGCGCGGATACTACGGTTTGTCGCAGTTTCACCATTGGCAATTGTTCAATGGCTGCTTTTGCTTCAGGCAAGCTACTATAAAGTTTGGCATCATGGTGGATAGGTAACACCTGCTTAGCACCGGCAGCAAACTGTAACTCGGCCATCGACAATAGTGCTTGGCGCATGCCTTGCCACATGTAGTCCGTGATTGGGTAGTCTAGAACGGGCTGTTGCTGTGCATCCAACAGCACCGTGCCACCCTGACTTTCTGGATGAAACCCATCACGCTGTAAAGCAATACATACCTGCAGTTTATTAAGCTGCGCCATTAAAGCCGCATGTGCCTCGCCGGTGCCAATCAGCTTAGTTGCCATTAATACTGGGTGAATTGGCGGCACCTCTAGCTTATAACCAGCAACATTATTATCGCGAGGCCAAACGAATTGATCTGAATAAATACTCTGCGGTGCACCACTATGGCCATTAATATCATCTGCAAACAACGCACCTGAAATAACAGTAGGATGCAAATAAGTGTGTTTACCCAAGCGACCCGATGGGTTTGGCACCGCTGAGCGCAGTAACAGCGCGGCCGAGCCAATTGCACCACCAGCAACAATATAGTGTGTAGCGGCAATAGTAACTTTAATATCGCTACGCGGCTGAAAATGCGCATCGACAGGTACTGCCTCTAACCCCGTAACTTGATGGTCTTGCCACAGTAACTTACGCACCGACAGCCGAGAAATAAGTCGCGCACCGTTACTTAGTGCGGTAGGAATGGTACTGACTAACATTGACTGCTTAGCATTAATCGGGCAGCCCATACCGCAATAGCCCAAATTAGCACAGCCATTCACATTGCGATTGATCACCGTGTATTGCCAGCCTAAGGCTTCACAGCCTTGTTGCAGTTTAGCATTATTGGCATTGGGTGGCACGGGCCATGGCTGAATACTCAAGCGCTGTTCGGCATGCTGAAAAAAGGGCGCTAAATCGTTTTCACCAGTAAAGTTAAGGCCAAACTCGCTGTGCCAGTAATCGAGTGTTGACGGAGGTGTGCGAATAGACGTAGTCCAGTTAACTGTAGTTGAACCGCCAACCGTGCGACCTTGCAATATACCAATACTTTTATCCTGGGTTTTTCTGGCAGCGCCTTCTTGATATAAGTTTGGGTACGCCCAACGTTCTTCCATGACAAAATCATTACTGCGGTAATATGCCCCCTCTTCCAGTAAAAGCACGTTAAAACCGGCATTAGTCAGTTGCTCAGCGGCAATACCACCGCCAGCGCCAGAACCAATGATCACAATATCCGCAGTAAAGTGCTGATTAGCCGTAAACTGGCTCGCATCTAAGTGATTAGCTGTCATCGTATGGTCTCGTTAGCAAAATTTAGGCGCGGTATAAGTAATAGGCAACCAGTGTTCTGGTTGACCGTAATATGCGCCATATAGCAGCTCGCGCAAGCCATGGTAGGCCTGCTGCAATACTAGAAGATAACTATCACGCCAACTGGCCAACAGCGCCAACCGCTGATTTACCGATAACTGTGGCAATGCAGTAATATGCCCGCTCAGCGCCAGCTGGCTAATGCGGTTAGCTAATAAAGCAAATAAGTCTGCTAATTCTTGTTGTTGGCTAACGGGTAAATAAGGCATAAAATCTGTAATTGCAGTTTGAGTGCGTGCCAGCTCATGCTGCGCTAAGGTCGTATCTTTTGGCAAAGCACCGTATAATAGTGCAGGCAACAACGCAGACAGCACCCAGTCTCGGTTACTATCAGATTCACTAGCATAGTATTGCCAGCCGGTAATACCCAAACTAGCACTAATGCCTAGCGCAAGGCCACGGAAAATAAATTGTCGCCGATCCATCTAGTGGTGTCTATTGTATTAACTAAGTTACTTCATTGTTTATCAGGAAAGCCTAATTTGCAAGCTCAAGTCAGACCAGTTGTTTCATCATCATTTAAACCAGCTTGGTGGCTAAAACATGCGCATCTACAGACTATATTTGCCAAATATTTAAGCCCACGTAAAAAGCAAAAAACGGTAGCCGAAATTTTCATGCTACCTGACGGTGACGAATTACAACTTAATTGGATGCAGCCTTCTCGCGTTGCGATAGATGCGCCTATAGTGGTGCTATTGCATGGTTTAGCTGGCGATATCAACAGCCATTATGTGCAAGCGATGCTGGCACAGTGTCGCCGTTTGCGTTGGCCTGCAGTGCTAATGCATTTTCGTGGTTGCAATGGCGCGCCTAACAAACTACCCCGCGCTTACCACAGTGGTGACACCGCCGATTTAGCCGAAGTATTAACTGAAATAAAACAGCGTTTTCCTGAACAAAAGCTCGTTGGCGTAGCATATTCATTAGGTGCCAACGTATTACTAAAATATTGCGGTGAGCATAACGGTAATAATCCGCTATCTGCGGCAGTAGCTGTGTGCCCACCTCTAGATTTATCAGCTTGTGCTAGCCGCATTAATCAAGGCAGTAGCAAAATTTATCAACGCTACTTACTCAGTCGACTAAAGCAGAGTACGTTATTAAAACTAAAACAGTTTCCACAGTTTCCTATTCCATTAACCTCGGCACAGGTGCGCGGCTTCAATAGTATTGAACAGTTTGACGAGCATTACACTGCGCCTATTCATGGCTTTTTAAACGCACAAGATTATTACCAAAAGGCGAGTAGCAAAGCGTTTTTACAACACATCGATATTCCTACGCTTATTATCCATGCCCAAGACGATCCGTTTTTATCACAGGCTGTTATCCCAACAGCTAACGAGCTAAACCAACATATTCTCTACGAGCTTACTAGCGGCGGAGGCCATGTTGGCTTTGTTGGCGGTAGCGTATTTAAGCCTAGGTTTTGGCTAAACCAACGTATTCCAGAATTTATTCAAGGCCACCTAACCCTATGATTATTCCTTATACCGATATCGCTACCGACACACTGCACAACTTAATTGAATATTACATACTGCGCGAAGGCACCGACTACGGCGATATAGAAGTGTCATTACCACAAAAAGTACTGCAGGTGCAGCAACAGCTAGAAAACGGCGATGTGGTCATTGTTTATTCTGAACTGCATGAAAGTATTAACTTAATGTCAAAGCAGCAGTTCTTACAGCAACCTATTGAACCGCATTCTGACTAAAACCGCGGCATTAAAAAACGGCCACTACTGCGGCCGTTTTTCTATTTTTATAAATTACCACTGACTATAATTTAAACCGGCCTACCAACTCGTTTAGCTTTACTGCCAAACGCGTTAGCTCTGTCGCACTGGCTGTAGTTTGATGCGAGCCCGCCGCCGTTTGTGCGGCTAAGTCGCTAATAGTAACAATATTGCGGTCAATTTCACGCGCCACTTTCGATTGCTCTTCTGCGGCACCGGCAATAACATGATTTTGATCACTAATTGCCATAATGTTTTCAGTAATTAACTCCAACGCATCTGCTGCTGACTTAGCCACATTTTGCGCGTTATCAGCATTACCACTAATTAACTGCATAGCACCAACCGCTTCTTTCGCTGACGCTTGTACTTGTTGAATCATCTGCTCAATTTCACCGGTTGACGTTTGCGTACGGTGTGCCAAACTGCGCACTTCATCGGCAACTACTGCAAAGCCACGACCAGCTTCACCAGCACGCGCTGCTTCAATCGCCGCGTTTAAGGCCAATAAGTTGGTTTGCTCTGCAACACTGCGAATAACTTCTAATACTTGGTTAATTGATGATACTTTTTCAGCCAACGTATTAATAACGCCGGTACTCTGACGTACATCGGCGTTCATTTTTTCAATTACTTTGCTGGTTTGCGTTACTTTTTGTGTGCCGTCTTTAGCTAAATTAGCCGATTGCGTAGACGCTTCCGAGGTTTTTAATGCCGTACCTGCTACTTCATCTACTGCCGAACTCATTTCAGTAATTGCGGTAGCGGCTTGCTGCACTTCGTCATTCTGTAGCTGCAATGCCTTAGCAGACTCATCCGTTACCACGTTTAGCTCTTCGGCAGCCGACGCTAATTGGCTAGAAGAACTAGAAATATGGCTAATAGCATCACGCAATTTTTGCTGCATTTGCTCAAGCGCGCTGGATAACTCCATTAGCTCGTCATTACCATCAACAACAATGGCTTGGGTTAAATCGCCGTCGGCAATAAAACGGGCGGAAATAACGGCACGAGATAATGGCCGGTTTACGCTTTGCGAAATAAGTATGGCGATAACCAAGGCAATAATAACGGCGACGATAATCAGCGCAATAACCGCCCATTTCGCAGAATTATAGGTTGCTATCGATTCAGCACGAGCCTCATCGGCAGCCTTCTGATTTAAATCTGATAACTGATTCATATAGGCGGTTAATTGATCCGCTACGGGGTTCATTTTATCGAGTAAATCCTGGGCGGCGCCAAGCTCTTCTTTGTGTAAAAATTCTAAGGTTTGCTGTTGCAAGGTAAAATATTGATCTAGCACCGTATTAAATTGCTGATACACGTTACGCACCTGCGGTGTGTCAATGGTCGCGGCAAAGGCTTTATTGGCTTTATGCGCCTCTTCGTTAATCGCCTTTATTTTTTCAAAAGCAGCGCCTTCTTGCGTAATATCAATCGCTAACAACAAACGCAGCGTTACCGCGCGAGAGCGCGTTGCCAGTATTTCTAATTGACCCAGATCACTTACCGCTGGTAATAGCTTTGTTTCAACAATATCAGCCTGAGCTCTCACTTTAGACAAGCTTTGCAAGCCTAAAATGCCAGTTATCGCTAGCAATAACGCTAGCAGACCAAAGGCGGTAATTAGCCGTTTTTGAATTGTAATTTTTCTTAGCATCGGTTACCTCTGTTTGCCACTGTTTTACCTGCCACCTTGCGACTGATATGTTATTACTTTAGCTATAACAATACTAAGTTGCCAGTAACATTAGGGTTTTTATCAGAATTAACTATAGCAACAATTTTGCTGATAATTGTTGTGATAAAAAAGGCCGCTGAAGCGGCCTTTTTAAACTATAGCTGCGGCCCTGCGGCCACTAATGCTTTACCTTCATCGTTATCGGTAAACTTAACAAAGTTATCAACGAAACGCTGTGCCAAATCTTGGGCTTTAACATCCCAGTCTGCGGTTTGGTTATAGGTATTACGTGGGTCTAAAATAGACACGTCATCAACACCTTTAAGCGCTGTTGGCATGGCTAAATTGAAATACGGCAACTGCACAAATTCTGCATCTTCAATACTGCCATCTAAAATCGCATCAATAATAGCACGTGTTGCTTTAATAGAAATACGCTTGCCAGTACCGTTCCAGCCGGTATTAACTAAATAAGCTTCGGCGCCTGAATCGGCCATACGCTTACCTAATACTTCAGCATATTTAGTTGGGTGTAAGCTTAAAAACGCCGCACCAAAACAGCTAGAGAATGTTGGTGTAGGCGCTGTAATACCACGCTCAGTACCCGCTAATTTAGCAGTAAAACCCGATAAAAAGTGGTATTTAGCTTGTTCTTTAGTCAGCTTAGACACGGGCGGTAATACACCAAAAGCATCAGCAGTTAAAAAGATAACCTTTTTCGCATGGCCCGCTTTAGATACTGGCGTTACGATATTATCAATGTGATAAATCGGGTAAGACACGCGGGTATTTTCTGTTTTAGAGCTGTCATTAAAATCAATTTCGCCGTCAGCTAACACGGTCACGTTTTCTAATAAAGCATCACGACGAATGGCGTTATATATATCTGGCTCGTTTTCTTTCGATAAATTAATGGTTTTAGCATAACAACCGCCTTCGAAGTTAAACACGCCATCGTCATCCCAACCGTGCTCGTCGTCACCAATTAGCTGACGCTTAGGATCGGTTGATAAGGTAGTTTTACCGGTGCCAGACAAACCAAAGAAAACTGCAACGTCGCCGTCTTTACCCACGTTGGCTGAACAGTGCATAGAGGCAATACCTTGCAATGGTAAAAAGTAGTTCATCATTGAGAACATACCTTTTTTCATTTCACCGCCGTACCAAGTGCCGCCAATTAACTGAATGCGTTCAGTTAGGTTAAAGGCGACAAAGTTTTCCGAATTTAAACCATGCTGCTGCCAGTTAGCGTTTATACATTTCGCGCCATTCATCACGATAAAATCTGGCTGATAGGTTTTAAGCTCTTCATCGGTAGGGCGAATAAACATGTTTTTTACGAAATGTGCTTGCCACGCTACTTCGGTAATAAAGCGCGCAGCAAGGCGCGTATCTTTATTGGCACCACAATACGTATCAACAACGAATAAACGTTTACCCGACAACTGTTTAGTTACCGCTGATTTTAATTCAGTCCATACTTCTTGACTAAGAGGTTTATTATCATTTTTACCTTGATCAGACCACCATACCGTATCGCGTGTCGTGTCATCGCGCACAATATACTTATCTTTTGGTGAACGACCGGTAAAGATACCAGTATCAACTGAAACTGCGCCCAATTTGGTCAGTTTGCCTTGTTCATAACCATGTAAATCAGCGCGGGTTTCTTCCGCAAATAACTGATCATACGAAGGGTTATAAATGATTTCCGTGACATCTGTGATGCCGTATTGGCGCAGATCCAGTTCGGACATGATGTAACTCCTAAGGGTACTGTAGGTAAAGGGGCAGTCTCGAGATGACTTAAATTTATAATGATTTTGTCACTCAGCTCTGTTTTGGTGAGCAAAAATCTGGCCGCATAATAGCGTTTTTCTCGGTGAAAAGATAGTTAGCAAACCGCCCGATTTGGCTAAAAGCCGTTCTATAAAGCGACCTGGTGCTAGGTTTTTAGGTTGCGTTGTGTTGGTCGAGATTTTATTAGCTGCTGCCA
Organism: Rheinheimera sp. D18; assembly: GCF_004345025.1. Classification (GTDB taxonomy): domain Bacteria; phylum Pseudomonadota; class Gammaproteobacteria; order Enterobacterales; family Alteromonadaceae; genus Alishewanella; species Alishewanella metallidurans. The sequence goes on from NZ_CP037745.1 coordinate 3,074,921, forward strand.
AGGTATGCTGGCTTGGCCCATTACCATAAAATCAGGATTGCCAAGCGTGTCACGTTGGTTATAGCTTAACGCATTAAACTCACTGTCTAGAATCTTGCCACCGGCTTCTTCTACTATAACGTGCACAGCGCCAGTGTCCCATTCGCCGGTTGGGCCTAAACGCAGGTAACAATCGGCTTTACCTTCAGCTATTAAGCAGCTTTTTAACGAGCAACTACCTAAGGCGATATATTCAACCTGATTATTGTTTTGTAGTAAATTTATAATCGGCTGTAACGGTTGGCGTCGACTAATGGCAATTTTTAGTGTGTCACCCACTTGGTATTCATTTACCCGAATACGGTTAATTAAGTTGCGTTGCTGCTTAAACGCGCCGTTACCTCGGCAGGCATAATACATGACATTTTCTTTCGGCCAGTAGATCACGCCTAAGGCAGGCCAGCCACGTTCTACCAATGCAATACTTACCGCGAAATCGCCACTTCTGGCAACAAACTCCTGTGTACCGTCCATTGGGTCAATTAGCCAGTATCTTGGCCAATCTTGTCGTTGCGCCAACGGCACTAAATAAGATTCTTCAGAAATGATAGGTATGTTAGGGGTTAACTCAGACAGACGATTAATAATAATATGATTCGCAGCAATATCAGCGCTGGTAACGGGGCTTAAATCGGCTTTTTGTTGCTGCTGAAAATTACCGCTTTGATATAACTGCCATAGCTCTGCACCGGCCTCTTGGGCTGCAGATTTTACTGGTTCAAGCAATCTGCTTAAAAACATCTGGGTTCGCTTCCAAATATTGCTGCGCTAAAAACAGGGCGGCGACACTTCTGGCTTCAGTAAAATCAGCCTGCTGCAATAAAGCGTTGCTGTGCTGACGCGGCCATGTAACTAATTCTAATGGTTCTGGCTCATCGCCTTCTAATGTTTCTTTATATAAATCAAAGGCCAGAACTATATGCATTGTAGCATTAAAATAACCTGGTGCTAAGGCTAGTGATTTTAATTGTACAAAGCGACGGGCGCCAAAACCGATCTCTTCTTTTAGTTCCCGATTGGCGGCCATCAGTGCGTCTTCACCTGGGTCAATTAAGCCTTTGGGAAAGCCAAGCTGATAGTCATGTGTACCTGCGCAGTATTCACGCACCAAATAGAAGTGTTCGTTATCAGGGCAGGCAATAATCATTACTGCGCCACGCCCGCTGCTACGCATTCGCTCATAGGTGCGCAACACGCCATTACTAAACTGTAATTCTAGCTGCTCTATTTTGAACAAGCGGCTTTGGGCAACAATATCGGCGTTTAAAATTTCAGGTTTTTGTTTGTTACTAACTTTATCATCCTGTCGCTGCGTCATACTGGCACCTCTGGTACAATCTAAGCCTGCTACTATAAAACGATTAACAGGAAAAACCTATGCTGAACTGGGCCGAAATTGATACCGTGCTGCTGGATATGGATGGTACGTTGCTAGACTTGCATTACGACAACTACTTTTGGATGCAACACCTACCTCGGCGCTGGGCAGAAATTAGCGGCATTAGTCTTAGTAGTGCCGAAGCACAGTTAAAAGCGGAATACGTTGAGCTTAACGGTAAATTAAACTGGTACTGCATTGATTATTGGGCCAAGCGTTTGCAATTGCCAATTAACCAGCTAAAGCGTGAGGTGATGCACAAAATTGCTATGCGCGCCGACGTACCAGACTTTTTAACGGCGCTAAAACACAGTGGTCGGCAAATTGTATTAGTTACCAACGCTCACCCTGACAGCCTGTCATTAAAAATAGAGCGCACCGAGCTGGCTCACTATATAGATACACGCATTTCTACGCATGAATTTGGTGTAACCAAAGAAAACCAAGCTTTATGGCAACAATTACAGCAGCGCTTAGACTTTAATCCTAAACGTACCTTATTTGTTGATGACAGCCTGCCAATTTTAAAAGCCGCGCAAGATTATGGTATTCGACACTTACTTGCTGTAGCCAACCCAGATAGCCAGCAGTTAGCTCGAGAAATTACCGAGTTTCCTGCGGTTACCGACTATGCCGTACTACTAAATGACATTCGCGCTTATCGCAAACCCCGGTTTTAGCCAGCGTAGTAGTTAAAATTGGCGTATTAAAAGCGCAGCGGATAGCGTCCTTGTGCATCAGGCTTACCCAAAAACTGCATAGCCTGATGCACTTCTTTTGGCATGCTCGCATCTGGCTGCAATGTGCCATTAACCTGCAACTGCTCAGCATTAATTACCGCTTTAACATTAAGTCCTAACAAATTTGCCCCATCGGTAGTTAATACTATAGTGCCATTGCCACAACTTAATTCGGCGAACAGGTTTTGTAAATCTAACCAAGTGCCGGTTGGCGTTTGTAGCTTGGCATCCTGCCAACTAGCACTGCCTGATAACTGCTGACACCAAGGCTGGCCCTGGTTAAATTGCGTTACATCTAACACTAGCTCGCCGGTTGCATCTACCGGCAAGGGTAACGGCAACATAGGGACAATTTGTGCTACTGGTAATTTTACTAACGCATTTTGCACACTTGCCCCGTCAAAACCGTAGCTAGCTGTAGCTTTAATATAAGGTACGCTAATATTTTGTACGCTACCACTTTGCAGCTCAAGCTGTACCTTTGCTGTAAGTAGCTGCCACGCATTTAAACGCCAACTTAGGGTATCGAATTGCAATTGCTGATAACGTAAGCCCGCTATTTGGCCTTGCCATAAGGTGCCTGAAACCGGGCCTAGTTGCAGCTGTTGCGGCAAGGGAGCTAGCTTTAACCACCATGCTGCGGGGGTAAGCAACAAGGCGAATAGCAGATAACTTACAATACCAATAATAAGAAGTTTTAATTTTGACATACTACCTGCTTACTCCACTACCATGCGTCTAACCTGCACTATGCCCGGCTTATCTGCGGTGGCAATGTCTAAATTTACTAGCTTTACCCCATGCTGATACTGCAACGCGTGCACCCAGCTAACTAGCTGGTCAAAACTGGCGTTGGCTAATACCAGCGTTAAAGTGTCATTTTGTTGCTGCATTCGGTTTACGGTAATACCCGCAACCCGCGCGCTACTGCTAATAATTTGCTGTAAGCTGCCGCCAGTGCGCGCCACGTTAGTATTTACCGCTTTAAGCTGGGGCAACAGTTGTTGTAATTGGTTTAATTGCTGCTGAGCCGCTTGTACTTTTTTCTGTTGCGTTACACTGGCTTGCTGCAACGGTTGCCATAACAGCCAATAAAACAACCCAACCACAACGACAACTACTGCGCCAGCTACTAAGCGCTGCTCGCGCAGCTGTAACGTTGCCCACCAGCTTAAAAACTGCTGTTTCATACCTTACCTCGCATAGCAACACTACCTTGCACTTTGCCACCATCGTTACTTAATGCGCCCTGCTCAACGCTAAAGCCGACTTGTTCTAATGCGGACTTCAGTTTTTCAAAACTTTGAAAACTATCACCTTTTGCCTCAAAACGCAGTTCGGCTCTTTTTCCATCGTAACGTAGGTTTTCTAAACTAATGTCTGGCACCTTAGCTATTTGTTGTTGCAAACTATCGAGTAACACCAAAAAATTTTGCTCAGAATTACCACCTACCGCAGCGAGTTTCTGTTTTAACTGCAAATTAAGATTAACAATACGTTCTTGCGGAAATGCCTGTAAATAGAGGGTTTGGCTTTGCTGCTGCAACGCCGCGCTTTGCCGTGATAACTGCCAATTACTTATACCCAGTTGCAACAAATAAATGCTTAAACAAGCACCGAATAAAATTGCGCTGCTGCGCCATAGCTGTAATTGCCGATTAACTTGACGCTTAGGTTTATATTCTCCCTGCAATAGGTTGAAATCGTTATGCTGTAGCTGGCTGGCCAATAAGGCTAACGGCAGCTCTGGTTCAGCCAGCTGATGGCTCTGCGCTAACTCATCAGGCCAAGGGCTATAGCTAGTAAGCATAGGCAGACCGGCGAGCTGCAGATAATCGCCCCACCAGCTAACGTCGATGGCGGATACCTGCCAAGAGCTTTGCTTTAACAGCCACTGATTTTGTAATTGAATACACGCGGGCAATTGCTGTTCTGGCAATAGCAAAGCATCTGGCAATATGCGACTAACGCTAAAACCTGCCGATTGCAACCAATCTAACCATTGCTGCATCCGCTCGTGCTGGCATACGGCAACTTGCTGACTATATTGGCCGTCGTGGTGTTGCACGGAGCCTAAGGCTAAAAATAGCTTTTCTATATCTTCTGCTTGCTCTTCTTCCAGCATATAAGGCAAGGCTTGCAGTAATTGCCGATTCGGTTTACTCGGCAAATTAACTTGTTTTAGTACCACGTCAGATGCTGGAACTAAGGCTATAACGGGCCTATTACCTAATCGAGTGCATAGCTCGGTTAGCTGGGCTACACCGGCAACCTCGCCGCTAGCTATCACATCCTGATTTTGGCCAGCCCATACCAGCCAGCTGATATTATGCTCTGCTCGGCTACCTAACCGAATTACCAACTGCTCACTCACCCCTGGCCTCCAAATCGCCGGGCCAATACCTTGACCTGATTATTATTATTTATTTTTAATACCGACGTTAAAACAAAGCCACTTTCTAAATAAGCGGCAGTTGCTGTAAGTTGAAAGCTGTCTGACTTAACATTTAGCATGGTTTTTACGTCGTCAGCAACGGTAATGCCGACTAACTCAGGCGCGGTAAAAACCTCTTCTACGCTAGCAAAACCGGTTTCGGGTCGGTTAGCAATAAGATCTGCCGCTGCTACTTCGGTTAATTCCGGGATCAGCGCAGCCAGCAATACCGCGCTATCTTCAGTTAACGTATTCACATTAAGCAGCAAGCGATTATCTTCTGGCACCACACACACATAGGGGGCGAAAAGTTGGTAATCTGCTGGTGTCATATCTAGCATTACACGCAGCTCTGTCACACTGGCCATTAGGCCATTGCCGGTGTAATACGGGAAGCGTAGCGCGGCGTAATCGTCATCTTCTGCGCTACCGGCCGTGCTAAGTAAACTATCTGCATCTAGCCAGTCGCCAATACGTGCCAAAAGATACTCAGCCGGCATCGACAATTCGCTAGCCTTCAATTCTAACAGACGTAAAAACGCTTTTTGTGCGGCAGTTTGCTGTATTCGGTTACTGTTAGATGCTAATACGTTTTGTAGTGCATTAAGGTTAAAGCAGCTTCGTAGGTCAATAATTTCACCGGCGATTGTGCCGTTGTCTACAGGAAAGGTTGCGCCTTGCAACGACCAATCTTGAGATAAATTAACCGTTTGTTGGCCGGCTAAGGTGCGGCTAAGCAACACTTTAGCAAACTGTTCTGCGCCCATCGCATACCAAAATGCTTGCTGTTGTTGCTGTATATTTTGCTGACGTTGTAACTGTAGTTGCAGCCGGCCATTCATATTCACGGCAATAACCACCACAATGGCGATTATCATTAACACGGCAATTAACGCGACGCCGGTTTGCTTGTGCAAAGTTCTCATTAGTGAGTTTTCTCCGCAACTACGGCGTCAGGCAATAAAAATACACGCACCAAATTACCTAAACTCTCATCGACTAATGTTATGCGCACTGCGGCGGGAAAATTAGCATCTTGCCAGCGCTCTAGCCACTCATCGCCTTGTAAGTACTGCACGGTAAAACCAGTTAGGCCGGTTTGCAATAGCTGCACCTTAGGCTCTGTGCCCGTTACCGCATCAGGATACAATGTAAATAAACGTTGCAGCGTACCTTCTTGCAACCGATAAGCTACTGCCTGAATTTCACTGCGCGGCAATATCATGCCGGGATTGCGCCAACCTTGGCGGGCAAAGCTTACGCCATGATCTTCGCTGTCTAACAGAAACTTTTCACCGTATAGCCGGTACTTTGCTGGCGCCTCGCCAGCGATACGCACATGCCGCACGCTCATTTGCATAAAGTCTCGTTCTAGCATTAGCATAGTACGCTGCAACTGCACTAACCGCTCGCTAGCCAACTTTGATAATTCATCACTTTGCGTAACACTGCTTAGCACCGCTACCGATGCTAAACCAATAAGGGCAAAAATAGCGGCCGCCAATAGCATTTCAATAAAAGTGAAACCGCGACTTAGCTTATACACCGGGTTTACCTTTATAGCTTTGTAACTGATACAAAACTTGCTCTGGCGCTTCAGCTAGGCTAACGCTAATTTGTACTAGGCGTAAATCGTTGTCGGCTAATTGGCCGATTTTTTGTTGCCATAGCCATTGCCGATTGGCCATATTAACTTCGCCTTGGCTTTTTTCCTTACCTGGCCATTGGCTATCTAGCATGGCCAACTGCATTTGATTATCCGCAACATAACTGGCAATAGTTAATTCGTCTAACTGGCTAAGATTCCGAATATGAGCTGCGCTAGACTGCATAATCGCCATACCGGCAGTGGCAAAAATAGCCATAGCAACCAGTAGCTCTAATAACGTAAAGCCTTTTGCTTTCATGGCTGCTCCGTTGATGCCGCGGTTCGGGTTAACGGAATAGCAAAGTCAGTTGATACAGAGCTGTAGAGGGCAGTTAAGTTGGTCGTTTTTTTTAGTATTAACTTGAACGGACTAATTTCGCCTGAGGATAAAATAAACACCTGAGGTAATACCGGTACCTTACTTTTCTCATCAGGTTTGGTTTCGTCATCAAGTTGCCAATCTAGCTGACTTAGCAGATTATCGTCTTCACCAGGTAGGCCTTCTAGTTCTAGCTGCAAAGTAATACCGTGCGGCAGTTTATATTGCTGCAGGCTTAGCGGTTGGTCAGCTTCAGCCCACTTGGCATCTTTATTGTTGTAATATAAAAAGCCATAACGTTCATTTTGTACGTACAAGCCCCACTCTTGCTGCTTTAACATTGCTGTTTCGGCAACAAATTGAAATATTTGCTGAAATCGTTCGGCTTCTTTTTCTAGCTTTTCTTCATTCGACTCGCCGCTAAAACTCATGACTACCGTAGTAGCTAGCAAACCAATTAGCAGCATTACCAGCATCACCTCAACTAAGGTAAAGCCGGTAGTACAACGCTGCTGAATTGGTAAATGCCGCATTAGTTGTTTTTACTCGCGTCGCCATCTAAATTCCAATTACCAATATCATCATCGGTACCGGCGATGCGATCTGGGCCTTTACTTAAAATATCTATGCGCCCAGCTTTGATTTGGCTTGGGCTAATTAAAATATAATCCTCATCCCAAGGATCTTTTGGTAATCGACGGATAAAACCGGCCTCAGGGAATGAGCGCGGCACCGGTTGCGACGTTGGCGCAGTAACGAGTGCCTGCATACCTTGTTCAGTTGTTGGATAAAAGCCATTGCGCAGCTTATACATATCCAGCGCGCCTTCTAGCTGCTGAATATCAACAATCGCTTTTTGTTTGTCGGCTTGATCTTTATTTTCCATCAAGTTAGGCACGACCATACTGGCAATAATGCCAAGAATAACAATAACTACCATGACTTCTAATAGAGTAAAACCGCGCTGCAGTTTACGTTGTTGTTGTTGCTTTAACATACTAACCACCACCTACCATATTGTTTAACGCTAAAATGGGCTGCAAAATTGCCATGACAATAAATAACACCATACCGGCCATTACGGCGACCAATACTGGCTCAAACACTTTTAATGATACTGTTGCTAAGGTTTCAAACTCTCGATCTTGGGTGTTCGCTGCACGCTCTAACATGGCATCTAACTGCCCGCTTTTTTCGCCACTGGCGATCATATGTAACATCATTGGCGGAAACAATTTAGTTTGCTCTAGGGCATTACGTAACGATGTACCCTCGCGTACCCGAGCCGTGGCATCGGTAACCGCCTGCTTCATATAGGTATTACCTAATACGTCAGCGCTAATACGCATAGCTTCAAGCAACGGTACGGCAGACGCATTAAGTATACTCAGCGTACGGGCAAAGCGAGCGGTATTTAGCCCCTTAGTTACCTTGCCAATAATACTGCTGCGCAGTAACAAGGCGTCCCAATGAAAACGAAAAGCGGGCTTACGTAGCGCGCGCTTAAATAACACCACGCCAACAATGGCAGCCAGCAGCACAAACACGCCATAGGCGCGCAAAAAGTCGCTGGCGGCAATTAAAAATAGTGTTGAACCGGGCAAGGTTTGGCCCATGTGTTCAAATTGGCCAACAATTTTTGGCACCACCGCGGCTAATAAAATAGAAATAACCAATACGGCAAAACAGGTCAAAATAATGGGGTACAGTAAGGCTTGTAGAATTTCTCTGCGCATATGTTGGCGCTGCTCGGTATAGTCGGCCAAACGGTTTAATACTTGGTCTAAATGGCCAGACTTTTCACCGGCGGCGACCATCGAACGAAACAAATGGTCAAATACATGCGGGAATTCGGCTAAGCCTTCAGCTAAGCTATAGCCTTCCACCACTTTTGAGCGTACGGTCATCATCATATTGGTTAACCGCGGTTTATCACACTGCTCGGCTACAGCTAATAGTGCGCTTTCTATCGGCAAAGCGGCTTCAACTAAGGTAGCAATTTGCCGTGTAATAAGTGCTAATTCTGACGCAGAAATGTTGCGTTTAAACCATTGCTTACCCGATGCTAATAATTTTTCTTGCTGCGAAGCCAGCGTAACACTAACCGGTGTTAGTTTTTGCTCGCGTAGTAACGACCTAGCGTGGCGAGCATTATCAGCTTCCAATACGCCCTTATTAGTTTTGCCTTTAGCATCTAACGCCTGATATTCAAATGCCGCCACTACACATCCTCACGGGTAACACGTAGCACTTCTTCTAGCGTAGTTTCGCCTTTAAGTACCTTGCTAAAACCATCGGCACGAATACTTGGGCTGTGCTTGCGCACATACTTTTCGATTGCTTGCTCGCCTTTACCATTATGAATAAGCTCACGAATATGCTCATCGACCATTAGTAATTCATGAATACCAGTACGGCCACGATAGCCGCTAAAATTACAATGTTCGCAACCTTTAGCACGATAAATTAGTACGTTTGGCTGTGCGCTAATGCCCAGCAAGTTACACTCTTCGCTATCTGGTTTATGTTCGGCTTTACAATGCTTGCATAACGTACGCACTAAACGCTGCGCCAGCACACCGAGTAAACTAGATGACAGCAAAAACGCTTCTACACCCATATCTTCTAAGCGTGTAATAGCGCCAGCTGCGGTATTGGTGTGTAAAGTAGATAACACTAAGTGGCCGGTTAAGCTGGCCTGCACGGCAATTTGTGCCGTTTCTAAATCGCGTATTTCACCTACCATTACTACGTCAGGGTCTTGGCGCAAAATGGCTCGCAAGCCGCGGGCAAAGGTCATATTTACTTTGGTGTTTACCTGAGTTTGACCAATACCTTCAAGCTCGTATTCAATAGGATCTTCTACCGTAAGAATATTACGATCTTTAGTGTTTATGTCGGTTAAACCGGCATAAAGCGTGGTGCTTTTACCCGATCCGGTTGGCCCGGTTACTAATATAATGCCGTGTGGTTTTAAAATTAGCTGCGAAAACGCCTGCTGCACTGACAAGGTCATACCTAAATCGGCTAAATTTAAGTGTGAGTTGTTTTTATCCAGTAACCGCATTACGACCCGTTCGCCATGGCTTGATGGCATGGTAGATACCCGCACGTCTACCGCACGACCAGCAATGCGCAAACTAATACGACCATCTTGCGGCACACGTTTTTCGGCAATATCGAGTTTAGCCATTACTTTAATACGTGACACTAATAAGCTAGATAAGCGACGGTTGGGCCGCAGTACTTCGCGCAATATACCGTCAACCCGGAACCGCACGACTAAGGCTTTTTCAAAGGTTTCAACGTGTATATCAGATGCACCTAGCTTAATCGCCTCACCTAGCATGGCATTAATTAACTTGATAATTGGCGCGTCATCTTCGTTTTCTAGCAAGTCTTCACTTTCTTGAATATCGTCAGCTAACGAGGCTAAATTTACTTCGTTGCCAATATCTTCCATTAGCTGCTGCGCTTCAGACGAATCACGCTGATAACTGGCTTCAAGCAAGGCTTCAAATTCAACTGCCGATAACCGCTGAATTTGAAATGGTTCAGCCAGCATACGTCGCACCTCTAGTACGGCTGCCGGTGCCGTTGCCGCATGAATATACAGCTGCCAGCCTTGGCTCTGTTGCTGCAGCAATACGCCGTGGCGTTTAGCAAAACCAAAAGGCAAGCGAATACGGCTGCTGGCGGGTTTAACCTGTTCTGCATCCAGCGCGTCCATTAGTCCTGATTTCCTTGCATTTCAGTTGTTGGCTGTTGCTCTTTATTCATATAGTCGTCAAAGGTCGGCGGCAAGGTTAACGAGTCATCCCACTTGGGCAATACCACCTGATCGGTCAATGGCATTAAACGAATACCCTCTTCTTGCCGTTTTAGCTGCTCGGCACGAATGTAGTTGTACTTAGTTTTTGAAATACCCGAAATGGCTGAACCTTCACGCACAATAGTGGCTTTAATAAATACCATTAAATTGCGTTTTTTCTTTGATACGCTAGTCGATTTAAACAGATGACCCAAAATAGGAATATCGCCCAAAATAGGCACTTTAGACTCACTTTCCTGCACATCTTCGTCAATTAAGCCACCAAGAACTACCGTGGCACCATCATCTGCCATAACGGTGGTTTTAATTTCACGCTTGTTAATTGTAATATCAACCGCTGTTGCGCCGCCAATGCTAGATACTTCTTGCTCTATAGTTAGCTGCACCGCATCACCTTCGTTAATTTGCGGTGTTACTTTTAGGCGAATACCCACTTCTTTGCGGTCAACTTGCTGAAATGGATTAGTGTTATTGGCACCGGTTGTCGAGCCAGTAATAACCGGCACTTCTTGACCAACAAGGAAGAAGGCTTCTTGGTTATCCATCGTAGTAATGTGCGGCGTGGCCAGTACGTTAGAGTTGGTACTGGTGCGCACCGCTTGTAACACGGCAGCCCAATCACCTTTATAAAACCCTAACATAGCGCCATTTAGCCCGCTTAATACATTCGATAAAATTGAATAATCGCGGTTTGAATCAGGCACTTCAGACACGGTTTTTGTGCCATCTGGCGCCACAACTTCAGTGCGGGTGCCTCGTGTGACTTGCGATGCCTGAGCGGCTCCCGCGGCCACACCAATAATGGGAATTGTGTTGCCGTTATTAAAATTAGTACCACCGCCGTTTTTATTTAACCACTGCACACCTAAATCGGTGCCGTCGCCTTCAAATACTTCCACAATAATGGCTTCAACTAACACTTGAGCACGACGAATATCTAGCTGACGTAATACATCTTCTAATGAGCGCATCATATCCGGCTGTGCTGTAATCACTAGTGAATTACTGTCGGCATGAAATTCAATGCTGGTAGAGCGACCTTGGCTAGCAACTGCACCACGCCCGCCTTGCGCGCCAGCCGCCGCTGCGGCAACGCCGCCTTGCACTTCCGCGACTATTGAATCACTTACGCCTTTCAATACGGGCACTAGCTCTTCAGCTTTAGCGTATTTTAAATAAAACACTCGGGTATTACCGCTAGTTTGTAACTCTGAGTCTAAGCGTTTAGCTAATTCTATAACACGCTGCCGTGCTTGCAGTTCGCCGCTAACGATAACGCTATTAGTGCGATCATCGGCCACAATTCTGGGCACTAAAAAGTCTGGCTGCTCACCTCGCCCCTGGCTTTTATAAATGCTTTCTAAAATACGCACAATTTCTGGTGCTGATGCATATTGCAGCTTTACAATTTCCAGCTCCTGATCACCGGCTTTATCTACCCGTTGAATAATATCAACTAACCGATTTACCACCGCCGCTGGGCCGGTCATCATAATCACGTTCGATGGGTCGTAGTTCACCACATGGCCACCACCGGCCTGATTACTAAACTGACGCAACAAGGGTGCTAGTTCGCGCACCGACACGTTACGCACCTGCACTACGCGAGTAACCATTTCATCGCCTTGGCCTGGCGCTTCATCAGTAACTACTGGAATATTACTGGTTTTGGCATCCTTGTTACGTACTACTTTTAATACGCCGTTATCCATCTCAACTACGGCAAAGCTATACACTTCAAGTACGTTAAGAAAAAACTGATAATACTGCTGTTCGTTAAGCATTTCGTAGCTGCGCACATTAATACGGCCGCGCACTTGTGGGTCAACAATAATGGTTCTTTTCAGGTTCATGCCAACAATATTAATAAATTCATTAATATCAGTACCTTTAAAGTTCGGCGAGTACATTACCTCTTCTTGAGCGGCAACAGAAACACTTGGAATAGCAGTAGTTAGCGCAGCTGCAACTAGCATACTAGCCAGTGAGCGGCGAGAGAGAAAAGAAAATTGCCCTGATTTCATTAATGTATAACCAATTAGTTTTAATAATTATTGTGACAGGCTCACCAGAATATCTCTGATCTCACCATCGCGCTCTATTTTTATTGCAGCTTCTTTAGCTTCGCGTAATTCATTAATCGCGTTCATTGCCTGCTGCATATCATTTAATGCAATACCATTTATTTCTATCGCCAGATCACCTGGTTGCAAGCCAAGCTGAGTAAATAAAGTAGGATCTTTACCCGGCGTTAAGCGATAACCTAGCAGTTGGCCATTAGGCCGATGTGGCGTTACTCGAATGTAGTCAAAAAATTTCATCGGCTCAGCAACTAGTTCATCTCGGCGCAAATCAAGTGGCTGCGCAAGCTGCAGTGGTTCCATTTCCATCGGGTCAACCGTTGGTGCCATGCCGGTTGTTGCAGTTTCGGTGTGCTGCTCATCAGAACGTCCTAACCCAGCATTAGCTTGAGCAATTTGGGTATATTCAAAGCCATCTAGCATCAGTGTTTCATAGCGACCAGCTTGTTGTAGTAGCACCCGGTCTGACAATACCTGTTTTAAAACCGCGTTAGTGCCTTCTATCTTATCATTCACTGCATAGGTTGCTTCTGTCCCGCGACTTTCAATGATAGCGCTACCCTGATTAGGGTCGGATCCTACCGCAACCAAGCCGGTTAATTTAACATTTAATTGGGTTTTCGGTGCTTCGGTTACTACAGGCGCAGTCTCTTTTATTGGCTCAACTGAGGCTTTACCAAATAACGAGAATTGCGTTAATGCGGCTAAATTAACACTGCTGGATGAGCTGACAGTTACCGCAGCAACGTTTTCCAATACAACATTAGACGCCGAGCCTGCAGGCAATAATTGCCAGCTTAGTTTTGCTAAAAACCACGCTAATACAACGACTAAAATTAGGTTAAATGCGCCTTGCAGCCAATTTAACGGTATTTTTTGTAATTGTTTAATTAACTGTTGCGTGTCTACTAACTGATTCATTACACACTTCTACTTTTAAAGAGAAAATTATCTTACCCAGTTGTCGCTCAAGCAACAAGCTCAGCACTGAAATTTACAAGGTATTAACCACATTTATTTTCAATAAAGCCGCTATTTCCCCGCTTTTGGCACTATAATGTCGCTTTTAGTTCGACAATTGCAGCTATAATTTATGCCATCAATACCAGCCTTAACCCAGCCTGAAAATATCGCCCTACGTTTAGATAAGTGGCTGTGGGCATGTCGGTTCTATAAAACCCGCGGTCTGGCAAAACAGATGATAGAAGGCGGTAAAGTACATTATAATGGCCAACGCTGCAAAGCTAGTAAAACCGTGGAGCTTGGTGCAACGGTTCGGCTAACGCAGGGTACAGATGAAAAAATTGTTCTTGTGTTAGGCTTGTCAGAGAAACGTTTAGCCGCGCCTTTAGCGCAAGCACTGTACGAAGAAACGGCCGACAGCCTAGCGCAGCGGGAAAAACGGGCAGAGTTAAGAAAAACTAACAGCCTGTTTGCCCCACACCCGGATACTAAACCAGACAAAAAGGAGCGCCGTAAGCTACTTTTGTTAAAATCGCAGCAGTAAGAGAGCAGCATGAATTCAGATAATTTATTTCGATTTATATTTCAAAACAGAAACGTACGCGGCGAGCTTGTCCAGCTATCAACTAGCCTAGACCAAATGTTACTTAGCCATGAATATCCGATGCCGGTAAAGCAGTTATTAGCAGAGCTAGTGGCCGCAACCAGCTTACTTACGGCAACGCTTAAGTTTGAAGGCGATATAGCCGTGCAGGTTCAAGGCGATGGGCCGGTGCGTTTTGCCGCCGTAAACGGCACCGAACAGCAGCAGTTTCGCGGTGTCGTTCGCATGCAGGCCGATATAACTGGTGATAGTTTTCGCCAGTTAATTGGCGAAGGCTATATGGTAGTAACTATTACGCCCAAGCAAGGTGAGCGCTATCAAGGCATTATTCCGCTTAGCGGCGATAGCCTAGCCAGCACGTTAGAGGCCTATTTTGCTCAATCAGAGCAATTGCCTACACGGTTATACCTATATACCGATATACAAGCACAGCACTGTCGTGCCGCCGGCTTTATGTTGCAAGTATTACCAGTAGACCAGCAAAAAGCTAAAACAGACTTTGATGATTTAGTGATGTTAAGTAACACTCTAACACACGATGAAATGTTCAACCTCGATGTAGAGCAGCTGTTATATCGGTTATTTCATCAAGAAGAAGTTGAGTTGTTTCCAGCCCAACCCGTTAGCTTTGTTTGTGGTTGCAGCAAAGAAAAGTGTAGCTCAGCAATAATTAGTTTAGGTGCAGAGGTAATTAACGAGCACATTTTAGAAGGTAAGCTCGACATTAGCTGTGAATATTGTAATAAAATCTATCACTTTGATACCGACGATTTATCAACGCTACTGCAGCAGCTTTAAGCCTTACTTGCACTTAATTACCTCTCGTCTAGCTATGAAACAGTTACCGGCATACCGGTAACTTTTTCTTATCTTTAGCGCACTGCTTTTTTAAAAATAACAACGCAAAGAAATAAACAAAACAAAATCATAGCCTTACTACAACTTTATCTTTGGCATACATCTGGCAGTTATTACTTTGTCATTTATACATTTGTGCTTAAACGCACCAAGGAGCAAACTATGTTGAGCTGGGCATTAACATTCTTAATTGTTGCACTTATCGCTGGGGTATTAGGTTTTGGTGGTATCGCCGGAGCGGCGGCTGGTATCGCTAAAATAATCTTCTTTATCTTTATTATTTTATTAGTGGTTTCACTACTAATGAATGCATTAAGAGGTAAAGCACCTAGGCTTTAATATCAATAGCGCAGCTTAACTTATAGGCTGTAGCTGTTATTACTAAAAACCACCGAATACTTGAAATAGTGCTCGGTGGTTTTTTGCTATTTAGGCACTTAGTTGCAAAACCACCAGCGCGTTATCAGCCACTTTTACTTATACGGAAAGTTTTACCGATCATTAAGAAAAAACTACAAGCCAAAATTAACAAAAAATGAACAAATATAAATAATTAGATATTAAACAATAACTTACATATTGGCACTAAACTGGCATTAGCTAAAACGTCATATAAAATAGGAGCAACACCATGAAACATACAACTTTAGCAATGATGGTTACCCTAGCATTAACAACTACCGCAGTAGCAGCCAATGATTGGAAAGACACAACCAAAGATGCATGGATTGATGGCAAAGCGGAAACCACTCTGTTGTTAAATGGCAACTTAAATTCGTTTAAAATTAATACTGATGTTAAAGATGGCGTAGTAACGCTTACCGGTTCAGTAGAAAGTAAAGTAGATAAAGCTTTAGCTGAAGAACTGATTGAGAATTTAGATGGCGTTAGCCGTGTAGACAATAAACTCACCGTTATGAATGCTAACGCAGCAGATAAAGATAGCAACGGTAGCGCTTTTAAAGACGCAAAAATAGCGACTGTAGTTAAAACACGCTTATTATTTGAGTCTGAAGTAAGCGGCACGTCAATTGACGTTGATGCTAAAGATGGCGTAGTAACGCTTAAGGGCGAAGTAGACTCTGACGCTGAGCGTGATTTAGCGGTCGCTATTGCTAAGAATACGCACGACGTTAGCCGCGTGGTGAATAAGTTAGACGTTATCAAATAATAGCGGTTACGTTTTAATAGCCGATCTGTGTTTAAGCCAGATCGGCTTTTTGCTGTCTGTCACACTATCCGGTATGCTTTTGCCATTATTTTTAGCGGCTAATTTTCTTTATGCGTATTTTACATACCTCTGACTGGCATCTAGGCCAGCATTTTATTGGTCGCAGCAGGGCTGACGAACATCACGCTTTTTTACATTGGTTAGTTACACAGGTAAAAGCAGAGAATATTGATGTGATTATTGTTGCCGGTGATATTTTTGATACCGCAACCCCGCCTAGTTACGCTCGCGCGCTATATAATCAATTTATTGTCGAATTACAAAGCTGTCAGTGCCAACTCATTATCTTAGGTGGCAACCACGATGCCAGTGCGGTACTAAATGAAAGTAGAACCCTGCTACAACACCTAAATACCCACGTATTTGCCAGCAGCAGCTCAGAACTTAATCAGCAATTACTGGTACTACATAATAAGCAACAGCAACCGGCAGCCTTATTGTGTGCCGTACCTTTTTTACGTGCCCGTGATTTACTGCAAAGCCAAGCAGGGCAAAGCGCAACAGAAAAACAGAGTAGCTTACAGCAGGCTATAGCACAGCATTATCAACAACTATTCGCTTTAGCCCAGCGCTATAACAGCCAACATCAGCTACAGCTGCCTATAGTTATGACCGGCCATCTAACCACCTTGGGCGTAACGCAGTCTGAATCAGTACGAGATATTTATATTGGCTCGCTTGAAGCTTTCCCCGCAGATGCATTTCCACCCGCAGACTATATTGCCCTGGGCCATATTCATCAAAGTCAGCAGATCAAAGCCAATACTGATATTCGCTATAGTGGCTCGCCAATTGCGCTTAGTTTTGACGAGGCTAATCAGCAAAAACAAGCCTGGTTAATTGAATTTAGCAGTAATAACAAAACTGTATCGAGTTTAGCCATACCTTGTTTTCAGCCTTTAATTAGTATTAAAACCACGCTTGATAGCATCAAACCCAACGTGCAGCAAGCACTTAACTCACTTGAGAAAAATAAAGTACTGTGGCTAGAGTTAGTGATCACAGAAACTGACGCCTACTTAACTGATTTGCAGCAAAGAGTAGAAGCCGAGCTAGAGGGTTTGCCCGTTGAACTATTACGTTTACGCCGCCAACGTAATGAACAACTTGGTGGCTTAATTGACGCGGCCCAAACCAGCTTAGCCGAACTAACGCCAAGCCAAGTATGGCAAGCCCGCCTAAGCAGCGAAAGCCTTACTGATCAGCAACAGCAGCAACTGACGAATTTACATACTCAGGTACTGGCAAAAGTGCAGGAAACACCATGAAAATTTTATCCGTACGGCTGCAAAACCTAAATTCATTACGCGGTGAATGGCTTATTGATTTTCGCCAGCCACCGTTTAATCAAACTAACATTTTCGCCATTACGGGCCCAACCGGCGCCGGAAAAACCACAATTTTAGACGCTATTTGCCTAGCGCTCTATCATCAAACACCTCGGCTAAAAACGTCACCAACCAGCAATGAGTTAATGACACGTAATACCAGCGAATGCCTAGCCGAGGTCGAGTTTGAAGTTGCAGGTGTGGGTTATCGGGCATTTTGGAGCCAACGCAAGGCCCGTGGGCAAAGTGATGGCAACTTGCAAGCGGCTAAAACTGAACTGGCAAAACTAGATGGCACTATACTGGCTGAAAAAACTAGCGATAAATTACGCCTAGTCGCCGACATTACCGGCTTAGACTTTGGTCGTTTTACTAAGTCAATGCTACTTGCACAAGGCGGCTTTGCTGCATTTTTAAATGCTGACGCCAACGAGCGAGCCGAGCTACTAGAAGAGCTAACGGGTACCGATATCTACGGTCGTATTTCTGAGCAAGTGTTTATTGATTGTCGTGAGCAGAAAAACCAGCTGGAACTACTTCAAGCTAGAGCTGGCGCAGTAGAGTTATTAAGCGAAGAACAACAACAGCAGTTAAACGCCGCTTTGGTAGCAAAAAAGCTCGACTTAACCGCACAGCAACAGATATTAGTTAAGCAGCGACACACACAAAACTGGCGCCAACAACTAGATAAGGCGCAACAAGAGCTAAAACAAACAGAACAAGAAGTGGCACGGGCAGTTAATGCTATTAGTGCACAACAAACTGAACTGGCGCGATTATCAGCCTGGCAGCCTGCCAGCCAACTGGCGCCGCTATACAGTGCATTACAACAGGCTATTGGCCAACAACAACAAAGCCAACAACAGCAAGTTGCGCTGAAACAACAACTGCATGTTGCAGCGCAGCAACAAGCTAGTGTGTTATGGCACGGCGCACAAAGCCTTAGCCAACAACAGCAACACTCTGCAGCGAAAATACAACAATTACACCAACAGCAACAACAGCTAACACAGCAACATCAAACGTTAACCGAGCAACGCCAGGCACTGCAGCCGCTGATGCAGCAACTTTCGGCAAACTTAGAAGACATCAATCTAAACCAGTTACGCCAACAGCAGCAGCAACAGCGGGACAAACAACATCGGCTACAACAACTTAAACAGCAGTTGCTGCAACAACAACGCTGGCTACTTAATCAAACCCATTTACAGCAGCAGCTGCAGCAAACCGAATTAGCGCTTGCGCCTTTAGCTAAGCAACTGCTGACCCTGCGCCAACGCTATAAAATGCTGCAAGAGCACATTGCCGATAAAAAGCAACTGTTACAGCAGCAGCTGCTGATCATGCAGCTGTCCGAACACCGCTCGCGTTTACAACCAGAGCAGCCATGCCCGCTGTGCGGTGCAACCGAACACCCGGCTATTGAGCACTATAATCAGGTAAATAGTTTAGCCGCAGAACAGCAGCTGCAAAGCAAAGAAGCCGAGCTGCAACTTACCCAACAAGACGGTGAAACCTTAAGTAAAAAACAAGCCGCGCTAGAAGCAGAACAACAGCAGTTACAACAACAACTAACACAGCAACAGCAACAATTAGCCGAGCTTAACGATACCATTCAACAACAGTTACAGCAGGACAAGGTATCTGACATTGATATCGCGTTAACAGCATTAGCAGACGAAAGCCTGTGCACATCGCAAACGCTGACGCAACTCGAACAATGGCAAATGCAGTTACAGCTATATAAAGAGCAGCAACAGCAACTAGAACAGCAGCAGGTACAAAATCAGCACCAACAGCAATTATTGCTACAACAGTTACCGCGCTTACAAGAACAACATAACGAGCTGGCGCAGTTGCAGCAAAGTTGGCACCAGCAGTGGCAAGCCATGCAGCAGGCCGAGCCGGCAACGCAAACCCGGGCGGAGTTTTCTCGCCTTAATACCGAATTACAACGCTTACAGCAGCAAATACAGCAGGGCCAAGGCCAACTGCAAATGTTGCAGCAACAACAGCAGCAACTAGACGCCGCAGCAATGCTTGCCACACAACATTGGCAACAAGCTTTGGCTAACAGCGTATTTAGTGATGAAACCGCATTTAAAAATGCGTTATTAAATCCCGACGAATTACAGGCACTACAACAACTGCAGCAGCGCTTGCAACAAGCTGAGATTGCGGCTAAACGCTCGTTTAGTGACTGGCAACAGCGTTATCAGCAACTCGCCGAGCAGCAATTAAGCAGCTTGTCGTTAGATGAACTTAACCATAGTGTGCAACAGCACGACACACTGATCCAGCAGCTCAGTGCAGAACAAGGTCAACTACAACAACAGTTAGAAAGCGATACCGCGCGGCGGAACAGCCAGCAGCAGTTATTGCAAAATATTGCCCAGCAACAAATACAGTACGAACAGTGGCAGCGTCTCAATAGCTTAATTGGCTCTGCTGATGGCGCACGATACCGCCGCTTTGCTCAAAGCTTAACCCTAAAACAGCTTATCGTTTTAGCCAACCGACAACTGGCTATTTTGCACAATCGTTATCAGCTGGCGCGCCATGCAACGGCCGAATTAGAGCTAGTAGTGTTAGATACTTGGCAAGCTGATAGTGCACGTGATACCAAAACCTTATCGGGCGGCGAAAGTTTTTTAGTTAGCTTAGCGTTAGCGCTGGCACTATCAGATTTAGTTAGCAGTAAAACCCGTATTGATTCGCTATTTCTCGATGAAGGCTTTGGCACCCTAGATGCGGATACCCTAGACAGTGCACTAAGTGCGTTAGATAACCTTAATGCAACCGGTAAAATGATCGGTATTATTAGCCACGTTGACGCACTAAAACAGCGCATTAGTGTGCAAATAAAGGTCGAAAAACAGCAAGGCCTAGGCTATAGCCAAATTAAAATAAGCAGCTAAGTTAGCGCTGAAGCAACGCAACAAACTCGTTAGCGGGTATGGGTTTGCTAAAGTAATAACCCTGATAGTAATCACACCCTTGCTGGGTCAAAAACGCTAACTGCTCTGCAGTTTCGACACCTTCGGCCAGCACTTTTAAATTCATATTATGCGCCAGCGCAATAATGGCACTGGTAATTTGTTTATCGTCATGGGCCTGCGGAATATGTTCTATAAAGCGTCGGTCTATTTTCAGTGCATCCAGCGGTAAACGTTTTAGATAGGACAATGACGAGTAACCCGTACCAAAATCATCTATCGCCAGCCTAATGCCCATCGCTTTAATCTGCTGCATAATGGCAATCACCCGCTCTTCATTAATCATTAGCGCGCTTTCGGTTACTTCTAGCTCTATTAAATGAGCGGGCACGGCGGTATCTATTAGCACTTGCTCTAGCAGGCCAAGTAGCTGATCTTTATTAAACTGATGCGCAGAAACGTTTATTGCCAAACTAAATGGCGCGATGCCTTGATCTAGCCAAGTTTTTAACTGCCGACAACTTTGCTGCAATACCCAGCTGCCAACATGATGAATTAGGCCACAAGACTCAGCTAAAGGTATAAACACACTAGGTGGAATATGGCCAAGCTCAGCATCGTGCCAACGCAGCAATACTTCCGCACCCATTATTTTTCCGCTAGCAATATCAATTTGTGGTTGATAATAGCACTGCAACTTGTCCTGTTTTAGCGCATTACGCAGTCGCGTTTCTAGCAATACTCGCTGCTTAGCTTGTGCGGTTAGCTCATCGCTATACAAGGCTATATGGTTTCGGCCTTCACTTTTCACTTTATACATCGCCGCGTCTGCTGCGCGAATTAAGTCTTCAGCACTATTGGCATGGCTTGGGTATAACGCAATACCGACTGACAGTGCAGTAATCACTTCGTTACCATTCGCTAAGTGGCAAGGTTGTTGTAATTGCTGCATTAACAGCTCAGCAAACTCAGTAACGTCGTTTACCGACTGAACAAATTGCACTAAAACACCAAACTCGTCGCCACCTAGACGCGCCAGCACATGTTGTGTTGTGCAACACCGCTGCAACCGCTGGCTTACTTGCATTAATAGCTGATCGCCGGCGCTGTGGCCAAAACTATCATTAATATCTTTAAAGTTATCTAAGTCCATTAGCAGCACTGCGCACTGCCCACCTTGTTGCTTTGTGCTGGCGATTGCTTCAGTAACACGCTGGCTAAAATGCTGGCGGTTAGGCAGTTGTGTGACAGCATCAAAATCAGATAAAAACGCTAGCGCTGCTGCCTGCTTTTTACTTTCAGTAAGATCGACATCGATACAAAAAACCTGAGGCTCCAACCCCGGTAATTTAACTACCGCATGGCCGGAAAAAACCGGTACTAACGACCCATCTTTACGCCGTAGTACTAATTCTTCTGATGGCACGGCAATTCCGCTAGTCGCCATTTCTAACATGGCATCAGCTACATGCTGCTGCATATAAGAGGGAATAATAAGATCGAGTAAATTACTGCCTAAGGCTTCTTCTTTACTATACCCGTAAGTAAGCTCACTGGCCTTGTTCCAATAAAAGGTTGAGCCATCGGCATGATAACCTTGCACCGCAATTTGTGGCGTATTATCTAATAAGGTTCTAAATCTAAGCTCACTTTGCTCTAGCTGCTGCAATACCTGCTTTTGTGCGCTAATGTCATGAATAACTGCAACGAAATAGCTAGTTACCGATGATTTAATCATCGCAACAGATAATCGCGCCCAGAGAATGCTTTGGTCTTTGCGCACATAACGTTTTTCTATTTCGTAATGATTAATTTCACCACTTTTTAATTTTTGGATCATCGGCAGGTTATCGGCAAGATCGGCAGGAAAAGTTATTTGCGCAAAACTTAGCTGCGTTAGCTCTGCTTCGCTATAACCCAACATCTGACACAGCATTTTGTTAACACGTAAAAACCGACCATCTAACGAAAGGTGCGCAATACCAACAGCCGCATGCGAAAATGTTTCCACAAAAATACGTTCTGATTTATCTAAAGAATGCGCAAAATATTGCTTTTGCTTTAGCAGATACCAAGCCAACCAAGCGGTTAGCCCAACATAGAAATAGCCTTTATAGCTTTGATACCTAGTTAGTAGCGCGGTGTCAGTTACTAACCAGCTTAATAGTTGATCACTAGTTGTGATCCACAGTAAACCAAACAACAAATACAGTACACCGCCTATCCAAGGGCGCTGTAACAGGCAGCGTAGTTTAATTTTCTGCTTTATCATCATTAATTTATTGTAACAATATAATTGGCAAAGTGATGCCTTAGCATAGCTTAATTTTTCACTTGGCCAACCTAAATTATTCAATAACAACATATTTAAATAAAAAGGCCTGCATTATGCAGGCCTTTTTATTGTTAGAACGAATAGACTAAGGTAAGCGATGTTTGTGTATCTGTGCTCTTTTTAGCTACCGGCACATCTGTATCATTTTGCACTAAAAATGCCGCTTTCATTTGTAGCGAACCATTAATTTTCGCTAACACTGCACTTTCTGCGATAGTACGGGTGTTATCATCACCGTACTCCACGCTTAACGTTTGCGCAAAACTGGCTGACTCACTAATGGTCCAATTGAACACCGCGGCACCACGAGCAATAAGGCCTTTTTCCGTTTCACCCGCTGAACGTTTGCCGGTGAAATAGCCCGGACCAATTTCTACGTCCAGTGACTTGTCTTCAGTATTATAAATGCGCGTACCGTAACCGACAGCGAGTGTAGTGTATTTAGTATAGGCACCAAACTTGTCATCAGTGTAAGAGCCATATACAAACAACTTATCAAACTCTTCATCTAGCTTATAAGCAGCTTTAGCTGATACTAAATACTTTTCTGCTGATTTTTCAGTAATTTTGTCGCCATTGGCATCGGTTTTTTCATCTTCTTTGAAAAAAGCGCTGAAAATATACTGATTACTCCATTGCTGCAGCTCTTGCTTGGCATCTATTTTACCGGTTACTGATGTACCAACCGTGTTACCTGATGTTGCAATAGCACCTAATTCAGCCGAGGTAGTCCATACTTTGCCAGTTGCGACAGTGTCGTTAGCTTGCACCTGCGAGCTAGCTGCGATGGCTAATGCCAGAATTGAAAAACGCTTCATACTTGCTCCTGCTTATCTTGCTTAATATGTACACCCATTTGCGGAAATGGCATACGAATACCGTTATCATCAAAGGTTAGCTTTATTTTCTCTAAAGTATCCCAGTACACGCCCCAATAATCTGCTGAATTAACCCAAGGTCGCACCAAAATATTAACGGTGGCATCGGCTAGCGCGCCAACCTTAATAACGGGTGCGGGTGTAGGTAAAACACGGCTATCACTGGTAACAATATCTTCTAAAAGTTTTTTCGCTAAACGTAAATCGGCGTCGTAACCAATACTAATGGTTAAATCTACCCGGCGCGTCGCCTCAGCAGAGTAATTAGTAATAGCACGGCTAGTAATTTGCGCGTTAGGCACAATAACTAATTTATTGTCAGGGGTTTTCATTATCGTTTGAAAAATCTCAATTTTATCAACGGTACCGGCAATACCTCCAGCGTCAATGAAATCGCCCGATTTAAACGGCCGAAATAAAATAATTAAAATACCTGAGGCAAAATTTGATAATGAGCCTTGTAACGCCAAACCAACCGCTAAACCTGCCGCGCCTAAAATAGCGATAAACGACGTAGTTTGCACGCCTACCTGCGACAAGGCCATTAGCGCGGTAGCAATTAATATGATGGCGTAAACAATACCGGTAACAAACGACACTACAGCTTTATCTACTGCCCGTGCTAATAGTGCTTTTTCCATCAGCCTACTTACACCTTTTGCTACCATCCGGCCGATATAAAAAATAACTATCGCAAGCACTAGCTGTAATAAATAGCCTAGTAATAGCTCGTTATTTTCATGAAATAACTGAGTAATTTTTTCCATAAATTTGCTCCTATAACCCATTGCGATAATAAATCGGGGTAAATAATACCATATTACACTGCGTTATAGCCGCTAAAACAGGCTAAACTCACCAGTTTTTCTTTCGCCATTAGCTTATGTTTGCTAGTCTTTATCGTTATGAAAACACTAACTACGACCTCTGCTTCTAATCTACAAATGCTGCAGCGACAGCTACAACAGACCGATCTGCCACCAGTGGAAAGCTGGAACCCGCCGTTTTGTGGTGATATACCGATACATATAAACGCTGAGGGCGATTGGTATTATCAACACAGCAAAATTCAGCGTCCGGCATTAGTCACCTTATTTGCATCAGTATTGTTACGACAGAATAATGAATATTTCTTGCAAACGCCGGTAGAGAAAATGCGCATAACGGTTGCTGATGCGCCGTTTTTAATCGTCGATTGGGCGTGGTTAGAAACAGCTGCAGGCCCAGCATTAAATTTAACGACAAATTTGCAGCAACAAGTGCTAGTAAGCCCACAATATCCGTTAGTACTAAAGGCCGACCCACAACAACAGCTGCTGCCCTACTTACAACTATGGCGAGGGTTAGATGCCAAGTTAAGCCGCAATGTTTACTACCAACTAGCAGAGCAAACCAATGCGGTTTACTGCAACCACCAGCAACACTATCAATTAAAAAGCGCCGCTTATCCATTTACTTTTGCCATAACCTAAACCCATATTGGTCATTAAAAAACAGCATTCTGTCTAAAGCGCATTGTTGATTTTTTCTACTGTGTTAACACTGATTAAATCGTTAAACATATAAGGCCATAACCAAAATGAAAAAAACGCCAATAGCGCTTCTTTTAGCTACTGTCTGTATTTGTGCCCAGCCACATGCAGCAACACTTATTCACGCCGGAAAAGTAATTACTGCCGAAAATAAAACGGTATTAACTGAGCAAACTATAGTCGTTGACCAAGACAAAATTACTGCACTGGAAGCCGGTTATCGTCAGCCAGGCGCTAACGATACGGTAATTGATTTACGCCAGCACACGGTAATGCCGGGTTTAATGGATATGCACACCCATTTCTACTCGCAGTTTAGCGCTACAGCATACAGCGAGGGCTTTTCAATGAATGAAGCCGACTATGCTTTACGCGGTGCAACTTACGCCGAAAAAACTCTGATGGCCGGTTTTACCACAGTGCGCGAGTTAGGTGATAACCACGGTATTAGTGTGGCACTAAAAAAAGCTATCGCAAAAGGCTACATTAACGGCCCGCGTATTTTTGCTGCGGGTAAATCGCTGGCAACAACCGGCGGGCATGCCGACCCTACCAACGGTTTAGCCTTGGCATTAATGGCCGATCCAGGCCCGAAAGATGGTGTAATAAATGGCGCCGACGAAGCACGAAAAGCGGTACGCCAACGCTATAAAGAGGGTTCAGATTTAATTAAAATTACCGCTACTGGCGGTGTGCTAAGTGTCGCTAAAAGCGGCAGTAACCCCCAGTTTACTGATGAAGAACTCGCGGCCATTGTTAGCACAGCGAAAGATTATGGCATGAAGATAGCTGTACATGCCCATGGTAAAGAGGGTATGGAGCGCGCTATTAAAGCCGGAGTCGACTCAATAGAGCATGGCACTTACATGGATAAAAGCACCATGGCACTAATGCGCAAACAGGGTACTTACTTTGTACCAACCATTATTGCTGGAAAATGGGCTGAAGAAAAATCACGCATTCCAGGTTTTTTCCCCGATCTGGTGCAACCTAAAGCAGCAACTATTGGTGGCAAAATTCAGCAAACCTTTGCTGAAGCTTATAAAGCTGGGGTAAAAATAGCCTTTGGTACTGATGCCGGTGTGTATGAACATGGTAATAACTGGCGTGAGTTTGTCTATATGACAGAAGCAGGCATGCCAGCGATAGAAGCTATTCAAAGTGCAACCATTGAAGGTGCGCGCTTACTGGGTGTTGCCGACGAGCTTGGCAGTATTAAAGTAGGGAAAATAGCCGATATTGTTGCGGTAGAAGGCGATCCGTTAAAAGATATTAGCCTAATGGGAAAAGTAAACTTTGTAATGAAAGCCGGTCAAATTTACCGGCAATAATAATCCTTGGCTTCCGGTTTGTTTAAGCAGGCTGGAAGCGCTTTAATAAGGTATCAGCATCAATTAAAATAAGCGGTTTTAAATCTTGTTCAGCTTTTAACCGCAATACGTCTTGCTGTTGCGTTAGTGCTTTGTCCTGCGCTTTACGCGCCTTGTGGGTTGGCATGTCTTTAACTACTTGGTACATCTGATACAAACCCGGGTAGCTAGCAATAGGATCAAGCTTATGCTCTGGCGCTAAGTGATCTAACAATACCCAAACTCGCAGCGCCCCTTCTGATAACTCGCACTGCTCGGCCAGCATCGCCTTACAAATTAATATAATACTGTCACGCAAATACTGCCGTTTTTCTGCTAACTCTAGCTGCGCAGCCTTGCTCTGCTGCTGCACGCGCCACAGCAAGCTACCGGCGTAAAACGCTAAAGCCACAATCAATACTGCCGCAACAACAAATGCTACGAATACGCTACTAGTCAAAATTAATCCTCGTCGCCGATCAAATCTTTACGCCAATCTTTACTTTCAAAAGCGGCTAACGGATCAATCTCTTCTTCATCAGCGTCATCAACTAAGCCTAACTGCTGTAACAGCTGGTCTAGTCTCGCTGTTTTAGCATTAAAATATTTAGCGTCTTTTCCGGTTAACACTTCGTCTTTCTCAACTCGCTCTAACAACTCATGTAGGAAGCTATCATTTTCAATCAAGGCGAGCTCTTGTTCAGCGGTTAACTCAACTGGTCTTACTTTGCTTAAACTGGCTTTAGGCTGCAGTATCACTTGCGGCTTTTCCGCTACCGGCGCCTCGGTCAGCACTAGCACTATTGGCTTTTTACTGCCAATACGTTTATCTTTTTTTACTGGCTCGCCATTAGCATCCGCTGCAATAGCAGCTACATTGTTGCGATTACCAGCTTTTAAACCCGCACCTTTTTTCTTGCTCTGCTCTTGAGGCTCGCGAGTTTTGCGGATCTCTATCGTTGATAAATGCCGTTGGCCATTAGGGCCGGTCAAGCGAGTTTTTTTCTGACGAGTCATGTTTTTTACCTGTAAAAAAGGGCGCACATTTTAACCAGTTTTCATTAGAAACACTAATGCTTTCGCCGCTGTAGCAAAACAACATCTTTTGCGACGACATTTAGTACTAAATTGTCTCTAGCAGCGAGGTAAGCAAATGTGTCTTCACAAAAAAAGCTAATGTGAGTCGGATCTAATTTGTAATACCAATCAGCAAATGCTGCGGCGTTAGTATAGCACTTTGTCATGATAGCTAGGGTAGCATCTGGCTTTAACAGTTTTAACCATAGCGCCCATTCAATAGCTGGGGTTACAAAATGTTCTATTGCTTCAGTGCAGCTAATAAAATCATAGCTTTGCTGTAAAACAGACGCATCATTAGCAAAATAGGGATCCCATATTGCCATCTGGTGTCCCTGCTCAGTTAGCATCTGTGCCAACAAAGGGCCGGGGCCACAACCAAAGTCTAAACCTAACAAACCTTGTTGCGGCAAATGGTTAAGCAACGGAGTTGCAATACGCTGTAAAAACTGGCGATAACCTACATCAGTTAACGCATTTTGGTGCTGCTGGTAATGCGCGAGCTCTTGTTGTGGTGATAATAGGCTGCAGCGGTCGGCAAATACTAACTTACAACACAAACACTGGTAATAAGCTCGTCGTTTGTCTTGATGAAAAAACTGAATTTGTTCGGCGCAACATAGCGGGCATTGATTATTTAACATTGCACAATAAACCAGGCTGTTTAATAGAAAAAGGCGATAAGATTGCTCTTATCGCCTTGTACATATTTGTGTTAAATCAACACGTCACTCACTTGTTGTTTTTCCTAGTGAATCTTCGACATCTTGTCTGTTCACTTCCGGATTTTATATCGCCTTCCTAGTTAGCTAGCATAATTTTATTTTTCGCGATCATCCTGATACTTTAGTATTCATCCTTGTGCGTTAACTCACGCCACACATCTTCCAGATGCGATGAAAACAAGGCTCCAAGTACTTGCGTACTGGCACTATCACTTCCCTGCGGACATTCCCTGTTTTCATTCGTTACAAAGTGTAACTGCTAGCTAATTTACCTCATTTTACCGGTATAACAAGGCTTCGTTGCTGGTAAAACCATAACTTTAACGCGAGTATTTATCTAACCATTTAAAATCAATACGTTACCAAGAGAAGTAAATATAATATAAGCATAATTAAAGTCAAACTACGCTTTTTACTTACAACAGATGTGAGATATATCGCACAAAAATACCCATTAAAATTCAAAAACCGGCGATGAACGCCGGCTTTTTTAAGATTAACGCCACTAAAAATAGCGAATTAGTGTAAGCCACCTAAGTATTGTGACAACACTTCAATATCTTCATCAGTCAGCTTTTTCGCAATGTCACCCATCATACCGTTTAAGTCGTTAGCACGGGCACCAGAGCGAAATTCGGTTAATGTCGTTTTAACATAGTTAGCATGTTGAAATGAAATTTTCGGGAAGCCACCTAAACTTAAGCCAGAACCTCTTGGGCCATGGCAGGCAATACAGGCTGCAATACCGCGACTTTCGTCGCCACCACGATAAAGTTGCTCACCACGTTCGATCACATTTTCTGGTGTAGCACCAGCAACCATTTTCTGTGAAGAAAAGTATGCGGCTAAATCTTTCATGTCCTGATCTGACAACGCGGCAACCATACCAAACATAATGCCGTTATTGCGGCCTTGTTTACCGCCAGTAGCCATACCGGTTTTATAATCTTGCAGCTGCTTATATATATAAGGTGCGTGCTGGCCAGCTAGCTTAGGATACATGTCGACTAAGCTATTACCATCGGCATTGTGGCACGCTGCACATACTGCTGATTTCGCTTTACCTGCTTCAGCATCACCGTCAAACGCCTGAGCTGTTCCGATAAGTCCGAATAACAGCGTCAGTGGAAATAGAATTTTTTTCATGTTTTATCCGTCTCTGTCCGCATTAAACTGCCAGCATACTGGCAACCAAGTGTATTAACCGTCACTTTTAAGCCTATTTTACACGAAACTGCTCAAAGTAAAATCCCATAGCGCATGCAAAAGCTTCTGCCGATCTGATTGATCCGTTACAATGTGCTCAAATTATTCGCCGGAGAAGGCTGTGTACAAGTCAAAAATCAATTATCAGCGTGCTACTTTTTTAACTAGCGCACCCGATATCAAAGCACTTCCTGCTGATGAAGGCATCGAAGTGGCATTTGCCGGCCGTTCTAACGCCGGTAAGTCTAGCGCATTAAACACATTAACGCGGCAAAATAGTTTAGCCCGCACCAGTAAAACACCGGGCCGTACTCAGCTGATTAACACATTCAGCTTAGATGCTGAGCGTCGTTTAATAGATTTACCAGGCTATGGCTTTGCCAAAGTACCCTTAGCGGTAAAAGAAAAATGGCAAAAGTCGTTGGCTGAGTATCTAATGAAACGCAGCAGTTTGAAAGGGCTGGTGGTATTAATGGATATTCGTCATCCATTAAAAGATTTAGACCAAGATCTTATTCACTGGGCGGTGCAAAGTGAGTTAGAGGTACTGATTCTTTTAACTAAATCGGATAAATTAGCCGTTGGTGCACGAAAAAAAGTGCTGTCAGAAGTACGAGAAGCCGCTATGGCCTTTATGGGTAACGTTACTGTTCACACTTTTAGCTCGCTAAATAAACAAGGCTTAGAAGAATTAGAACAGGTGCTTGATACATGGTACGGCGCAGAGGATAGCGCGTTCGACATAACCTAAGGTTAAGGCATAAAAAAACCGACACTCGAAGGTGTCGGTTATAGCAAACGGGGGAGAAGCTATAATTTCAAATCAACAGGGTGTCTTATATCTAAGACGCGTCTAGTATACAGCATTCTTTTAGCGTTTAAAGTATTTACTCTAAATTTAAATGCACTATTAGTTTTCAACTAGTGTATCAACTGACAGTGCTGAGGTTTCTAATCACGAATCGTGTGCGGTAATTTTAAGCAAAAAAAACCCCCATCAAACGACGGGGTTAAGATGGACACAGGAGAGATAAATAATCTTGCTATAACTTATGACTCGAGCAATATTATTTAGTTCAAAAAAATTAATGCGCTTGATCCCAATTATCACCATCCCCCGCTTCAGCTAACAACGGCACGTCTAAATGCGCAGCCTTAGCCATCAGCTCAACTAGCTGCGCCTTTACCTGCTCAACCTTATCAGCGTCAACTTCAAACACTAATTCATCGTGTACTTGCATAATCATCGTAGCCACTGGCGTGGTTTGTTGCTGCAACCAAGCGTCTACTACTATCATGGCTTTTTTTATTATATCTGCGGCAGTGCCCTGCATTGGCGCATTAATTGCGGCTCGCTCTGCGCCTTTCCGCCGCATCGTATTTTGCGCGTTAATTTCTGGCAAATACAAACGTCGACCAAATAAGGTTTCGACATAACCTTGCTCGTGTGCCTGTTGGCGGGTGCGTTCCATATAACTTAATACGCCAGGGAAACGTTCAAAATAACGATCTACATATTGCTGAGCTTCGTTACGGCTAACGCCCAATTGTTTTGCCAAACCAAAGGCCGACATACCATAAATAAGGCCAAAGTTTACCGCTTTGGCGCTGCGCCGCTGATCTGACGTAACCTCACTTAGGCTGACACCAAATACTTCCGCGGCTGTAGCACGGTGAATATCCTGGCCATGAGCAAACGCATATAACAAGGCTTTATCTTGTGACAAATGCGCCATAATACGCAGCTCTATTTGTGAATAATCGACAGCGACAATTTTTTTACCGGCAGGCGCGATAAAAGCTTGGCGAATACGCCGCCCTTCTTCGGTACGGATAGGAATATTCTGTAAATTAGGATCTGTTGAGCTTAACCGACCGGTTGCAGCAACCGCTTGATGATACGACGTATGCACACGGCCTGTTGCCGCATTTTGCATTTTAGGTAGCTTGTCGGTGTAGGTCGATTTAAGCTTGGTTAAGCCACGATGCTCTGTAATTAACTTAGGAAATTCATACTCAAGCGCCAGCTCAGCTAACACCTCTTCAGCGGTAGAGGGCGCACCAGTTGGCGTTTTCTTTAATACTGGCAACGTCATT
Source organism: Rheinheimera sp. D18 (assembly GCF_004345025.1). Classification (GTDB taxonomy): domain Bacteria; phylum Pseudomonadota; class Gammaproteobacteria; order Enterobacterales; family Alteromonadaceae; genus Alishewanella; species Alishewanella metallidurans. Next base: position 3,106,511 of record NZ_CP037745.1, read on the forward strand.
TGTTCAAAAAGAATTTCCTGCAGCTGCTTGGGTGACGCTAGGTTAAACTGCTTACCCGCTTGCTCATAGGCTAACTGTTCTAGTTCAGCAATACGCACAGCTAACTGCTCACTTTGTTTAAGTAAGAGTTTGCTATCAATGAGTACGCCATAGCGCTCAATACGCGATAAAATATCCACCAAGGGTATTTCAATATTACGCAATACCGACACCAAACCATCGTGTTGCTGTAACTGCGGCCATAATGCTTGGTGCAGTTGTAAGGTAATATCGGCATCTTCTGCCGCATATTGTGCTGCTTTTTCTAGTTCTATTTGATTAAACGTTAGTTGCTTGGCACCTTTACCGGCAATATCAACAAAGCTTACCGTTTTACGGCCTAAATATTTTAGCGCTAAGCTATCCATATCATGCCGTGCAGCAACCGAGTTAAGTACGTATGATTCAAGCATGGTATCAAAACGAATACCTGCCAGCGTGACCTTATAACGCGCCAATATACTTTGATCGTACTTAAGGTTTTGCCCCACTTTCGCCTTGCTGTCATCCTCAAGCCATGGCTTTAACTGCTGTAACACCCAATCTCGATTTAACTGCTCGGGTGCACCAATATAATCGTGGGCCACTGGCACATACCAAGCGGAACCCGCGGCGATAGACATGGATAAGCCAACCAATTCGGCCTGCATATAATCTAAGCTAGTTGTTTCAGTATCAAAAGCGGTGAGTTCACTGTTAGTAATTTGCTCTAACATACTGCTAAATGCTGCTTTATCTAGCACCGTAATATAATGGTTATTGTTTAAATCTGGCTGAATTTCAACAGTATCGTCACTGTCTAGCATATCTAATTGCGCTGCTTTTGCTGCAGGCTTAATTACCGTTTCATTGTCGGCATCTAATACCTCACTGAGCCAACGTCGAAACTCACATTCTTTAAACAGTTCAGCAAGCTGAACACTATCAGGTGCTTTAATCATTAAATCAGCAAGCTGGCAAGAAAGCTCTACATCGGTTTTTATGGTGGCCAACTGATATGACAGCGTTAGCTGCTCGCGAAACTCTTCTAATTTCGCCGCCATCGTTTTAGCTCCGCGAAAACTTAAACTGGCAACCTTATCAAGCTGTTGATAAATTTGTTCTATAGAGCCCATGCCTTGCAATAACGCGGCGGCGGTTTTTTCACCCACTCCCGGCAAGCCAGGTATATTGTCAGATTTATCGCCCATTAATGCTAAGTAATCGATGATCAATTCAGGGCCAACACCAAATTTGTCGACTACTCCCTGAGGGTCTAGCAAGGTATTGGTCATCGTATTAATTAACGTAACATGTTCATCTACTAGCTGCGCCATATCTTTATCGCCAGTAGAGATCAGTGTATTACGGCCTTCGCTACTAGCCTGACGTGCCAGCGTGCCTATGACATCGTCAGCTTCTACGCCGCTGATACATATAAGTGGCAAGCCCATCGCCTCAATAATACGATGCAGCGGCGCTATTTGGCTACGCAGATCATCCGGCATCGGCGGACGATTGGCTTTATATTCGCTATACATTTCGTTACGAAAGGTTGGTCCCTTCGCATCAAATACCACCGCCATCTGGCTTGGTTGATATTGACGCAATAGGCTTTTCAGCATATTTACTACGCCATAAATAGCGCCAGTTGCTTCACCACGCGAATTCGTTAAATGTGGCGGCGAATGATAGGCACGAAACAAATAAGATGAGCCATCAACCAAAATTAGCGGTGCGCTAGAGAGAGAAGCCATGAGTAATAATGTCCTGCTTAAATAAAGCTATAGCATGCCACAGCACCCTGCCCACGGCCATAGACACAGATGCAATTATCGGTTCACAAGCTGTGGATAACTTTGTGAAAAACAAATAGAAATGATCTGCTACTTCAAATAAAGTGACAGTTAATGATTTTTTAAGTCTTTGTTTTGCATGAAAAAAGAGGGGGTGTACCGCAAAGCCCATCTTATTATTATTATATTTTTGTTTTGTGGAAAACGCTTTTAGCTGCCTACCTACGCCAGTGATAATTTATCAGCGCGATAACTAAGCGAGCACGTAGACTATCATAACGGGCAGCGATGCAAAGCAAAACCTTTAAATAATTTAGCTTTAAAAAATGCATATAACTAACCATAAAAGCATATAGCAGTATTGGCGCAGCCTTAACCGCTTATGCAGCTTAATTTGTACTATTTTAGCACTTTCCCTTGCCACCGCTTGGAGGCTATAATGCTGCGAACTTTGTGCGGATTTTACCACAGGAACTTATAACATGAACAAAATTACCCTTGTGCTTGCCTTGCTGTTAACCACCTTCGGCATTAATGCCAGTACAGATAATGACAACAAAGCATTAGCCAAACGTCTGGCTCCTGTCGGTCAAGTATATGTAGCTGGCGCAGCAGTAGCTGCAGCTGAGGGTGCATCAGGCCCACGCAGTGGTGAAAAAGTGTATCAAAACGCATGTTTTGCTTGTCATGGTACGGGCGCTTTAGATGCACCGAAAAAAGGTGATGCTGCTTGGAAACCTCGGTTAGAGCAAGGTTTTGATACCTTGCTAAAGCACGCGATAGAAGGCATTCGTAATATGCCTGCACGTGGTGCCTGTGCTGATTGTAGCGATGACGAAATTGCTGCGGCCATTAAGTTTATGACCGAAGGCGTGTAACAACGACGTTACCATTAGAAATAACAAAGGCTGCAGAAATGTGGCCTTTTTTGTTTTGCCGGCAACTAGCCCTAAACGAGCGTATGCAAAAAACAATAGGCTGGTGAATTTCTCTTCCATGTGGTCAAACATTGTGCATAATGTGCATAACTAAAAAAGTCATTTAGACAATTAATAATAACAAGAGTCAGGGTTGAACGAATCAACAAAGCTGAACAAAATTCTCAGACAAGCACAAAACAAGCTGCGCCGCCTAACGCTATTAGCGCAGCGCTATAAGCAAGCGTACATTACCCAGGGTGCGCTGTTACGTTTGTCTGAACTAGCTAGCACTATTAGCGATATGCGGGAGTTTTATCCTGCTATTCATAAAATGGTGTCTGAGCTATTACTCGCTGAAAACTTCTATGTTGTATTTTACGATCAAGAAAGTCAGCAATTTTCGCCACAGTATTTTTCTGATGAAAAAGATCAGCTAACCATCTCTCAGTTGCCATCCAGCTCATTTGCTAGCGGCTTAACCGGTTACGTCGCCCGCACGGGTAAACCTTTACTGTGTGGTACCACCGAGTTTAACCAGCTTATTGCCCAAGGACATATTCAAGCACTTGGTTCGCCATGTGCGCACTGGCTGGGTATCCCACTATGTCGCGGCAATCAGGTTATAGGAGTTATGGCAATACAGTCTTATAACGCAGAGCAACTGTATACCGACTCTGATATCGATTTATTCTTTAGCATTGGCCTACACACCGTTACGGCGCTAGACCGCGTAAAAAGCCGCGAACTATTGGAAGACACGGTGCGCCAGCGCACTAAGCAACTGCAGAATATCAACACATCGTTACAAAAAGAGATTAAAGAACGCACCAACGCAGAACAGCTGCAAGCTGCGCTATATCGTATATCTGAATTAACGGCGAGCAGCCGTGATATGAGTAGTTTTTATCAGGCTATGCACAAGGTATTATCGGGTTTAATGCCTGCTGAAAACTGCTATATTGCGCTACTCAGCGCCGACAATAGTAAACTAACCTTTCCGTTTTATTTAGATCAGTATTCCGTATCAGCACGAGAGCGCGCACTTAGCCGCGGCTTTACTGAATATGTTATACGCTGCGCCGACGCAAAGTTAATAGACAGCTCCACCGCTAATAAACTAATAGAGAGTGGTGAAATTCATCGCGATTCCAGCCCGGCAAACCAATCCGGTTATAACTCAAGTAGTTGGCTCGGCGCACCCTTGATTATTGAACAAAAAGTTATCGGTGTTATTGCACTGCAGTCGTATGATACAAGTTATAGCTATACCGAAAACGAGCTAAATATTCTTAAGTTTGTGTCGCAAAACATTGCCGTTGCCATTCAACGTAAGCTAGCCGCTGAGCAACAAAAACACCAGCAAGAAGAGCTTGAACGCAAGGTGTTCGAAAGCACTAGAGAGTTAAGACAAACCAATTTATTTCTGCGACTGCAGGTAGAAGAGCGTAAAAAAGCTGAACAAAAACTATTTTACGAAGCTAATCACGATGCGCTCACTGGCCTTGCTAACCGACAAATGTTCTTACAGCAGCTAAAGCAGCAATTTGCACTGGGTAAACGCCAACCCAACCTGCATGCTGCGTTACTATTTATCGATTTAGACCGTTTCAAATTAATTAATGACACACTTGGCCATCATGTTGGCGATGCTTTTTTAGCCGAAGTTAGCAAACGCCTACTTAGCGCCGTGCGCGAACACGACCTAGTAGCACGTTTAGGCGGTGATGAGTTTGTGGTGCTGTTAACCAGTTTACTGGTAGATGCCGATGCCGAAGATGTTGCAGAGCGTATTATCGAAAAAGTACGCGAACCCTTCTTGCTGCACGGCCAAGAAGTGCTTTCTGGTGCAAGCATCGGTATAGCCTACTTTCAGAATGACCACACCAAGGCTGAAGCGCTGCTGCGCGATGCCGATGCCGCCATGTATCAGGCGAAATCGTTAGGCCGTAACCGTTTCGTTATTTTTACCGAAAGTATGCGCGAACAAATGCTGCAGGCGTTAAAAACCATTTAAACCAATTAGCCGCTACATTAACTATGGTTTTTCAGCATCTGCCGTAAGCGTTCAATATGCGCTAAACCCGATTGTTGCTGTTGCTCCGCGGTTTTTACCGGCGCAGCTTTTTGCCACTCTAAATCATCTTGTGGGAGCTCATATAAAAACCGACTTGGCTCTGGGCGTATGGTTTCACCAAATTGACGACGCTCTTTGGCGTAGGTAAAAATAAGCTCGCGCTGCGCTCGAGTTATGCCCACGTAGGCTAAACGCCGCTCTTCTTCAACATTATCTTCATCTATGCTGGTTTGGTGCGGCAAAATGCCCTCTTCCATACCCACCATAAATACATAAGGAAACTCTAAACCTTTAGACGCATGAAGTGTTAGCAGCTGCACTTGGTCGGCGTTATCTTCTTGCTCTTGCCGCTCCATCATATCGCGCAGCGTTAAACGGGTAACGACCTCGGGTAAGGTCATGGGTTCTTCATCGTCTTTGCCTTGCAGCATTTCACTAATCCAGCGATACAGCTCATTAACGTTTTTCAACGCCATTTCTGCAGCCTTAGGGCTAGTGCTAGTTTCAAACAACCAGGCTTCGTAATGGCTTTGCCGAATAAGGTCACGCACCGCTTCTGCTGGTTCAGCGCGCTGCACGTTATCAGCAATATTGGCTATCCACTTAGCAAACTGAGTTACCGCATTATGCGAACGCGCTGAAAGATGCATCGACAATTCACTGTCGCAACACGCGGCAAACAAACTTATTTGTTTTTCATTGGCTAAATTACCAATATGCTGCAAGGTTGCTGCGCCAATTTCACGCCGAGGCACGTTAATAATGCGCAGCAGTGCATTGTCGTCATCTTGGTTAACCACCAAGCGCAAATAAGCCATCACATCTTTAATTTCACTGCGAGAGAAAAACGAAGTGCCACCTGAAATTTTATAGGGTATCCGGTTGGTCATTAAGGCTTTTTCAAATAGCCGCGACTGATGGTTGCCACGATATAACAAGGCGTAATCACGGTATTGGCTGCGATTAATAAAACGATGCGAAATAATTTCAGCGACTACTTTTTCGGCTTCATCTTCTTCGTGCTTGCACGGCAATACTTTTAACGGCACACCATAACCGTTTTCACTAAATAACTGCTTTTCAAATTCGTGCGGGTTATTGGCTATTAAAATATTCGCCGCCTTTAGAATGCGTTCTGCCGAGCGGTAGTTTTGCTCTAGTTTAATTACATTCAAGTTTGGAAAGTCTGTTTTTAACAGAGCTAAGTTTTGTGGTCGCGCACCGCGCCAAGAGTAAATAGACTGGTCATCATCACCTACCACCGTAAAGCGCTGGCGCTCACCCACCAACCATTTCACTAATTGATACTGGCTAGTGTTGGTATCCTGGTATTCGTCGACCAATAGATACTGAATTTTTTTCTGCCATTTAGTGCGCACCTCTTCATTATGCTGAAACAATAAGGTTGGCATTAAAATAAGATCATCAAAATCAAGTGCGCTATAAGCGCTAAGTTGCTGGGTATATTGCTGATAATAATTAGCAAAGCTGATGCTTTGTACATCGGTTGCTTCGGCCAGCGCCTTGGTCGGCAGGGTTAATTCATTTTTCCAATTACTTATTTTACTTTGCAGTGCGCGCAGTAAATCTTTGTCGCCTTGAATATCCTTTTCGCTTAGCTCTTTTAACAGTGCCATACTGTCTTGGTCGTCAAACAGCGTAAAATTGGCTTTATAGCCAATATGCCGATATTCCTTTTTTAAAATCTCTAAGCCTAACGTGTGAAAAGTAGAAATAGTTAGGCCGCGCGTAGCTGATTTTGGTAGCTGTTGGTTGATACGTGACCGCATTTCACGCGCCGCTTTATTAGTAAAGGTAACTGCAGCTATATATTTAGCGGGCAGCTCGCACTCTTGAATTAAATAGGCAATTTTATTAATAATAACCCGTGTTTTACCACTGCCAGCACCAGCTAGCACTAGGCATGGCCCAGAGATAAATTTAACAGCAGCATTTTGTTGCGGATTTAACTTCATTGACTCACCCTTAACTCAAGGTAGGCATTGTAACGAAAATTGCCGCTAAATATCATTCGCGATTATAGTTCTGGCCTGTAGAATAAGGCTAATAGTTGCAGAAAACATCGCAAGTAACTGATGCGACACAGGAGAGTGACATGATCGACCCGAAAAAAATTGAAGATATCGCCAAACAAATTGGTAATGCTATTCCACCACAAGTACGTCAGTTTGCTGATGATGTTGAAGCTAAGGTAAAACAGGTGCTGCAAAATAAGCTTGCCGATATGGATTTTGTTAGCCGTGAAGAGTTTGACGTGCAGCGCCAAGTGTTACTACGCACCCGCGAAAAGGTAGAAAACCTAGAACAGCAGCTAACTGCATTACTGGCGGAAAAAACGCAAAAATTTGATGCTAAAGATTTACCCACGTCAGATCAGCTATAAGCTTTTAATAATCAAGCACTGAATAAAAGGCATTACGGCGCACTGAAAAACTACGCCGTAATTTTTTAATAAGCCAAGTACGTGTTAATGCTGGCTTATTTTGCTCGTGGCTGCGCCACTCTTAATATTTCGGTTAAGCCCGCCACCGCACCGCCGATATTAGCTAATTCTGCTGGCACTATCATGGTGTTGTTGGTTTTAGCTAAGTTACCAAACTCTTTTACATATTGCTCGGCAACGCGCAAGCTAACGGCTTCCGAACCGCCTGGCTGATTAATAGCCTCAGCAATTTTGCGCAGGCCCTCAGCGGTAGCTATAGCAATTAACTCAATTTCACGGGCTCGGCCTTCCGCTTCGTTAATTTGCCGCATTTTGTCACCTTCAGACAAATTGATGACTTCTTGCTTCTGGCCTTCAGATACGTTAATCATCGCTTGTCGCTCACCTTCTGATCTAGCAATAGCGGCACGGCGTTCTCGCTCAGCACGCATTTGCTGCTCAAGCGCATCTTTAATGCTCAGTGGCAGTTCAATATCGGCAATTTCATAACGTAGTACTTTTACTCCCCAAGGCGCAGCAGCTTCATCTAATGCTTTAACTACTTCTTCGTTAATTTTTGCCCGTTCTTCGAAAGTTTTATCTAGGTCGGTTTGGCCAATAACAGAACGCATGGTGGTTTGCGCAAGTTGCGCCGACGCATAACGGTAATTATTAATACCGTAACTCGCTTTATGTGGGTCAATAACCTGTAAATATAAAATACCGTCAATGCCTACCTGAATATTGTCGCGCGTAACACAGGTTTGGCGCTGCACATCGATCACTTCTTCTTTTAGGCTGTGTATGTAGGCGACTTTGTCGATAAATGGAATAAGAATATGAAAGCCTGAATCTAGCGTGCGCGAATATTTACCTAAACGTTCAATAACAAAGTTACTTTTTTGCGGCACTACGCGCGCGGTTTTTACGATCATAATAATAACGGCTAGGGCAAAACCCGCCATTAAAATAGTATTAATATCAATTTGAGCCATCAAGTTTACTCCTTAAAATAGATGGTTAGTTTTATAACTGTGGTTATTCCGGTTTAGTGGCCGATACCACTAATTTAATGCCCTGATTAGCCACTACCCAGGCCACATCACCGGCCTTTAGTAGATCAGTTGATTGTGCATCCCATTGCACACCATTTAGTACTACTCGGCCCGCGCCTTGGCTGAAATCCGCATGCACAGTAACACGGCTACCTATATCGTTTGCTAAACGTGACGGGTGTTCACCACTATCTGCGGTATAACCGACAAACCAGCGCTTAAACCGCCCTCGGGCGCTAAATAGTAACAGTAGCGATAATATGCCAAACAATAAAAACTGCAGGCTGAAGCTTTCTATCAGGCCAAAATTAAGTAACAAACCAACGATAATAGCGGCAATGCCAAAAAATACCGCCACTATACTGGTAGCCAATAATTCAGACAAAATAAGTACTATGCCAGCAACTATCCACAGCGTAGCAATATTCACGTAATTTGCTCCTTAACAATTATTAGCCTGCACATTAACTTATCGTAGACAACGCGGTCAATCAGCTTGGCATGTTATAACGCGGTCGCAGTATAGGCTTGTAATAGCCGGTTCAGTTGCGGATGGGTTAATTCACGTTGCGTGGTAATAATATAAAAATTCTCGTATACCTGAGGTAAGGTGAGGTATTTGTGCAAACGGCCACTGCTTAGCTCATCTTTTACCACAACATCGGGAATAACCGTGAGGGCACCGCTATCACGGGCCAGTAAGCGCAGCATTGCCATATCGTCGGCTTCAGCTATAACGTCGGGTTGCAACTGATACTGAGCAGCTAAGGCATCAAACGCCATGCGGATGGAGCTTTGTACCGGCGGTAATACCCAGCGCTGTTGCCGATAGCTAGCCAGATTGTCACTAAGCGCTTTACCAGGAGCGCCAATTACGGCGACGGGCTGACGCGCTAACAAACGACATTGCCACAGTTGGTTATCGTTAGCTTGTACCGCAACATTGCTGAGCGCTAAGTCCAGTTGATGCTGTGCCAGCGCATTAAGCAGCGTAGTTTGATTCATCGATAATAAACTAAAGCGGCTGTCTGCTGTGGCCAATAGCGGTGCGATAAAGCTTTCGATAAAATTACGCGACATCGTTGCCAAGGTACCAATGCGGATTGGGCTATGTTGTGGTTGCGCGCCGTTTATCAGCAGCTGTTCTAGCTCGGCGCCACGACTAAAAATATCTTCTGCATATTTCAGCGTGTGATAACCGCTATCGGTCAGCACCAGTTTACGCCCCTGTCGCAAGAACAGCTGTACCCGCATGCTTTGTTCTAACTGTTTAATTTGCGCCGACAAAGCAGACTGCGAAATATGCAGCCGCTGCGCGGTTTCGGTTAGGTTACCGCCTTTAGCAACCTGCCAAAAATAATACAGGTGATGGTAGTTTAGTCGGCTCATAGTTCTCTTTATGTGAACGATTAGTCTTTTATTATGTATTTTACTTATGATAGTGCGCTGCACACAATAGAGCCAGTTTATTCCAGCTCAGGGTGCACTATGCAAACATTGTTTTCTGTAAACTCTTTTAAGTTGGTATTACTGGCGTTGATTGCGTTACTCGCGCTGGTGATCTGGCGTTACAGCTCAGTAGCACTGACGGGAGAGCCCGATAAGCCAAGGTTTATGCGCTCGCTAGCGTTTACACTAAGCGCAGTCGTTTTTACCCTAATTAGCAATCATTTGTTGCTATTCTGGCTAGGTTGGCTGGCCATCAGCCTGGCGCTGCATCAGCTGTTATTATTCTACCCAGAGCGGCCGCGGGCTCAGTTAGCAGCCCAAAAAAAAGCACTTAGCGCTCGGCTCAGTGAAGTGCTACTAGCGATTGCGTTTACCCTACTTTATTTACATTTCGGTACTGCCAATATCTCGACTATCAACACTATGCTAGCTAGTGCGCCAAGTAGTTTAATACTACACAGCGCTGCAATATTAATGGTGCTAGTAGCACTGCTAAAATGCGCGCAATTACCGCTGCATGGCTGGTTAATACAGGTGGTGGAAGCGCCTACACCCGTATCGGCACTATTGCATGCGGGTATTATTAATCTGGGCGGCATTTTGTTATTACTGTTTTTACCCCTGCTGCGCTGCAGTCCCATAGCCAGCTTTATACTGCTGGTTACTGCGCTGGGTAGCACGATTGTCGCGGCGCTGGTGGTAAGCACACGTATCAGTATAAAGGTGCGTCTAGCCTGGTCTACAGTGGCACAAATGGGCTTAATGCTGGTAGAGATTGCCCTTGGTCTTTATACGCTGGCGCTGCTGCACCTGTTAGCGCACTCCTGCTACAAAGCCTATGCTTTTTTACACAGTGGCAATGCCGTGAACCACTATTTGGCTGCTCAACTTGCCGAACAAGCTCATCCTCGTGCGCGGCACTGGCTCGTGTCACTGCTACTGGCGGTGGCACTGGTAAGCCTTACACAGCAAGTGTTGCCATTATCAAGCCTAAGCAGCGCAGTATTATTGATACTAGCCATAACGGTGCTGTTAGTACCGACACTGCAGCTTGCCGATAACAGACGCCCAGCGCGTGTACTATTAGCGCTGGTATACGCTATTGGCTTACTCATTTTATACTTTAGTTCGAAAACGCTATTACAACCGGTTATGCCAACGCCCCATAGCGTAACGCTGGCAGCCGATATGCTGAGCAGTGTCGCTTTTGTCGGTTTGTTTATGCTAACGCTGTTGTTACGGTATCAAAGCCATCGAAAATCGATAAATAAAGTTTTTATCTGGCTTAATGCCGGCGGCTATCTAGATGAATGGACAACGCGTATTACACTAAAAATCTGGCCGTATACGGCTCACACCAAGGCTTGCCACAAAGTGCCTGCATTACAGGAGGCAAAATGAGTGCGATAACCCACAGCGTAGCAAGATCTGACAACAAGCTTAGCAACCTAATTATTAACGCCGCCAGCCAAATTGCACCGCAATGGCCGCTTGATCAGATGATTGCCGTTAACCCTTGGTGGCAAAAGCGCCAGCGCCCCTTTGCGGTAATATGTGCAGAGCAAAAACTGCTGGCCGGCACCGACTGCTTGATGAACGCCGATTGGTATTTAGCACAGTTAAACCGACAAATAATGCCCACACATTTACGCCAAGCGTTAGATGAAGCCCAACTGACAATCAGCGTGGCTGAGGCGAGCAGCGCATTATCAAGGCCCTCGGAAACAAACCAATGGCAGCGTTTAAGTGAGTTGTTATCCAGCCAGATACAACAGCCGGATAAATTGCCGTGGCAGCCGCTTATTGTGCAACAACTCAGCCAGTTTTTGGCGTTATACCATCAATACCCTGAACGCTTTAGTGTTAAAGCCGATAGTAAAAACCATGCTTATCAAAGCTGGCTTAGCGTAGTGCGTCAGGATAAGGGGCTACAGGTACTCACTGGCACTAATCTTAATGACTTATTTGCCGCGCTACCTGATGACCCCTTGTTGTTACTTGAGCAAATACACCCTTGGCTGAGTAGCTGGGGGGCAGATGAACAAAGTCAGCAAGCCTATGTTGAAACACTACTACAGGGCATGTCAGGCTGGGCCGGCTGGCAAGCTTTTCTCGACTGGCAGCAACAACTACAAGGCAATACAGGTCATGCAGCCGTGTGTCAGCTGTTATTTATGTTACTGGGCTGGGACCGGGTGCTATGGCTACACAGTGTGCAACATAACAGCAAACACGACGAGGTGTTACCTGCACTGCAGCGACAAGGAAAACAGTATGCAAGCCTGTTACAACATACTCAAGCAGTGCAGTGTTTGCGCCAAGTGTGGCAACGCGCCTTAGAAATCAGTGTACAACAGCCGCTGTTGTTGCAGTTACAGCAACAACAGCAAAACCTTAGTACTGCCCCAGCAACGCGTCCTGTAATGCAGGCCGCGTTTTGCATCGATGTGCGTTCAGAACCGGTGCGACGAGCACTTGAGCAACAAGATCCAGCTATTCAGACACTAGGCTTTGCTGGCTTTTTTGGTTTACCCATTGCGTATAAGGCAACTGATAATCAACAACCACGGCCGCAGTTACCAGGGTTGATTGCACCAAGGCTAACTGTAATACAAATTAAGCCAGATAACGCGCCCTTATCACGCCAAGCCACACTTGGCTGGAAACAAAGCTTTGATCTCGCCTCGTCCAGTTTAGGGATGGTAGAAGCTGCCGGCCCTACTAAACTCGTTAGCCTAGTTAAACGGGCATTCTTTCGCACGCCAGCACCACATGCACTAAATCAGCTGATTGATAATAACCGGTGGCAGCTACTCAACGCGCAACACCCCGTTTCAATCGCCGAGCAAGCTCAGTTAGCGGCAAGCATACTCAACGCCATGGGCTTAACTACAGATCTCGCTCCGTCTGTCATGTTGTTTGGCCATAGCAGCAGTAGCTGTAATAACGCACATGCCGCCGCATTAGATTGTGGCGCCTGCGGCGGTCAGAGTGGCGAAGTTAATGCTAAAGTGCTGGCGCAAATGCTCAACGACAGCGCCATCAGGCAGCAGCTTGGTGCTAGTCACGGTATAGCAATTCCAGCAGATACGCAGTTTTATGCTGCTCTGCACCACACCACCACTGATGAGCTGCAAGTATACCAAGCGCCAGAACAAGCACCGTGGCGCCACTGGCTAGCGACAGCAAGCGCGCAGGCTCGACGACAGCGAGGTGCACAATTTAATCAGGCACCACAAACCGACCGCGCCCTATCGCGTTTTTTTAAACAACGCAGCAGCGATTGGTCTCAACTGCGCCCAGAATGGGGTTTGGCCAACAATGCCGCTTTTATTGTCGCACCGCGCCAACTTACCAAACAACTAGATTTAAAAGGCCGCGTATTTTTACATGACTATGATAGCGATAAAGATCATGATTTTAGCCTGTTATATACCATTATGACTGCACCCATGGTGGTAACAAACTGGATTAACCTGCAGTACTACGCCTCGGTGGTTGCGCCAGACAAATATGGTAGCGGTAATAAATTACTGCATAATGTAGTGGCAGGGCATATAGGCGTGTTCGAAGGTAACGGCGGTGATTTACGCACCGGGCTTGCGTGGCAGTCGGTACATGATGGCAGTAAGTTAATGCATCAGCCAGTAAGGCTAAGCGTGGTTATTGCCGCGCCAGCTGATGCGATAACCCGCGTAATTAATAGCTCAACCGATGTTGCCGCACTGGTAGATAATCAGTGGTTGTTCCTGTATCAACTGAGCCATGACGGCAGAGTGCAACAATGGCGGCAGCAAAGCTGGCAGCCAGTTACGCAACCACTTTAGCAAGGTGGTGCGGTGAGCAAATTAGCCAGTAAAAAAGACGCGCTGTCGGGATAGAGCAGCGCGCCAAGGTTGTGGCTGGAGAACACATTACATAAAAGTTAATTAAATAAATACGCGGTATTTTTATCACTAGTTACATCAATGACGTCATATTGCTGCATTTGTGGAATAGCGCGCTGAACTTGGGTTTCAATAGCATCTAGCTGCTGTAAGTTAGCGCAGATACTATTACCCCGTTGCTCTAACAGATTACTCCTAATATCTAGGCGAGCTTCTAAATCCTCACCAAAGCGTTCCATACGTTCGCCGAAGGCTTCCATGCGTTGCTCAAAGTTACCCTCACCGCTCACCATGGCTTTACCCACCATCATAAAAATGCTGCCCATCGAATTTGTCACTGCTTCTTCAATCGCTTGTTCAAATTCTTTGCCAAAAGCATCGTCTATATGGCTAAAACGACTGCCATAAATATTGATGGTTTCACCACTGCGTACCACGATATTTGCCGTGCTAGTTTTAACCTTCTCTAACGCAGTTTGCAGTGCAGGGTTGCTATTAATCGTATTCCCAGTTAACTCAGAAAAAACACTACTAACGGCATCGGCTGCCAGTATTAGTGCATCTTCAACCAGCTCAACGGTTTCTAGCGTTTGGCTACGAATACCAGCTTGATAATCAAACAACAATTGCTGGGTTGAAGCATCGGTATTTACCGCATGATCTTTTATCCACAACTGACCTTGCGTGTTAATACGCCACAGCTCAGTGCCGGCCTCATTTACACTAACCAGCTCATTGCTCATGGTAATGTCTTTATCAAAATTGATATTACAGCTGTTGTCTTCGCCTGCTATTACTGCATTGCTAATACTTGTTAATGCAAAACCCATCGCGATTAGTAAAGTTTTCATTTGGCTGCCCTTTAAGCTATTAATTATAGTTAACTACAACCTTAGTATTACAAGCTTAATGCCAAAACTTAACTTGCTGATATATATAAACTAAAGTAACAAGTCGTTAATAAGCACTGCTCTACCATGGGCTTTTTGACCACTTTTTAGTTGATTTATTACAAGCCACTGCCATTTTCGAAACTAGATTAAAGCACTTTTTAATTACTTTTTGGAATATAGAAGAGTTATCCATTCTTGTACATTTAAACGTATAGACGGCTAAAGTGATAAAAGAATAACAACACAGGGTGTTTTATGCTTTTATCGTCATTGGTTGCACAAGCCAGCCCGCTGTCTGAACAACAGATCAGCCAACTGCAAAATGTAGTAAGCCAGTTAAACCCGATACAACAAGCTTGGGTTAGTGGCTACCTAGCTGCGGGTGCCCAACTTGCAGGGCAACGTGTCATTTCGCCCGCGGCAGTTACCGCTAGCGCCAGCCTAACCATTTTATTTGGTTCACAAACGGGTAATGCTCGCCATCTTGCCGGGGCCCTAGCCGTAAAGGCAAAAGCCAAGGGTATTAACGCTAAAGTACTGGATATGGCAGATTACAAAACTAGCCAATTAAAACATGAACAGTATTTAATCATTGTTACCTCAACCTATGGTGAGGGCGAGCCGCCAGAAAGTGCGCAGGGCTTCTATAACTTTTTATTTAGCAAAAAAGTGCCTCAGCTGGCGGGATTAAAATATGCAGTATTAGGCTTAGGCGATACTAGCTATGAGTTTTTTTGTAAAACTGCCCAAGACTTTGATCAGCGGCTCGCTGAGCTTGGTGCTACTTCAGTGCAAAGCCGTGCCGATTTAGACGTTGATTATCAAACCCAAGCCGATAGCTGGAGCCAAGAGGTTATTACTCTATTAGAGCCAGAACTCACCGCTGACGCTACGCCGTCGGCGCAAGTTATTGCTTGGCCTGGTAAGGATGCCGCAAGCGCAGCTAGTCAATACAGTAAGCAAAACCCGTTTGCGGCTGAAGTGTATGCAGTGCAAAAAATTACCGGGCGCAACTCTACTAAAGATGTGCGTCATATAGAGCTATCTTTGGTCGGCTCAGGCTTAAGTTATCAGCCGGGTGATGCGTTAGGTTTATACTTTTTCAACGACGCTGAATTAGTGCGTGAACTCTTGTTATTAACCGCGATTTCGCCCGATACACCAGTGAATTTAGGCAGTGTCAGTTTAACTGTGCAACAAGCGTTAACTGAGCAATTAGAGCTTACGCAGTCTTATCCCGCCTTTGTCGAAAAGTATGCTAGCGCCAGCAATAATCTAGCATTAAGCGCATTGGCTAGCGATAAAGCCGCGCTACGCGCCTACATTAACGAGCGACAAATCCTTGATATTGTACGCGAGCACCCGGCACTGATCAGTGCTCAACAGCTAGTCAACTCATTACGTAAGCAACAACCCCGCCTCTATTCTATTGCTTCATCACAGGCTGAAGTAGCTGATGAAGTGCATTTAACTGTGGGTGTGGTGCGTTATAACGCTTTTGGTAACACGCATTTAGGCGGTGCTTCTGGTTTTCTAGCAGAGCGTTTAGCCGAGGGCGACAAAGTAAAAATTTTTATTGAACAGAATAATAATTTTCGCCTACCTGAGAATGACGATACCGCCATTATTATGATTGGCCCCGGTACGGGTATTGCGCCATTTCGTGCATTTTTACAAGAACGGGAAGCTCGCGCTGCCAGCGGCAAAAATTGGCTGTTCTTTGGTAACCCACATTTTACCCAAGATTTTTTATACCAACTAGAACTACAAAATTACTTAAAAAGTGGCCTATTAACCAAGCTAGACCTGGCATTTAGCCGTGATCAGGCAGAAAAAATCTATGTGCAAGATAAGCTATACCAGAACAGCCGCGAGATTTGGCAATGGCTAGAGCAAGGTGCGCATTTGTATATTTGCGGCGACGCCAACCGGATGGCAAAAGATGTGCAACAAACGCTGCTAACCATAATTCAGCAGTATGGTAGTAAAACAGCAGAACAAGCAGAGCAGTATTTAGAGCAGCTGCGTGTAGCAAAACGTTATCAAAAGGACATTTACTAATGAGCCAATATCCCATTAATCCTGATTTAGTGGCACCGGGTGCATTGTCGGGTAACGAGCAATTAAAAGCTAACAGCCAACATTTACGAGGCACCATTAGCGATGACTTAACCAACCCCGTTACCGGCGGTTTTGTTGGCGACAACTTTATGCTGATCCGCTTTCACGGTATGTATCAGCAAGACGATCGTGATATTCGTGTGGAGCGCACCGCGCAAAAGCTGGAGCCACTGCATAACGTAATGCTGCGTGCTCGTTTACCCGGCGGCATTATTACCACTAAGCAGTGGCTGGCACTGGAAAAATTTGCTACAGCCAATACGTTATATGGCAGCGTGCGCTTAACTACGCGGCAAACCTTTCAACTGCATGGCGTACTAAAACCTAACATTAAACCCACGCACCAGTTTTTACACAGTATCGGCATTGATAGCATTGCTACCGCGGGTGATGTTAACCGCAACGTGCTTTGTACGCCCAATCCTGTAGAGTCAGAATTGCACCAGCAGGCGTATGAGTGGGCAGCAAAAATTAGTGAGCATTTACTGCCCAAAACACGTGCCTACGCCGAAATTTGGCTAGATGAAGAAGAAATAGAAACTACCGACATAGAACCTGTTTTAGGTGATACCTATTTACCGCGTAAGTTTAAAACCGCGGTGGTAATACCGCCGAATAACGACATTGATCTACACGCTAATGATTTAAGCTTTGTTGCGGTGGCCGAGCATGGCCAATTAATTGGCTTTAATGTACTCGTTGGCGGAGGTTTAGCCATGACTTGGGGCGATAACGCTACCTACCCACGTCTAGCCGACGAGTTAGGTTATATACCGCTAGAGCACACCTTAAAAGTGGCAGAACATGTAGTTACTGTGCAGCGTGACTACGGTAATCGCTCAAACCGTAAAAATGCAAAAACTAAGTACACTATAGATCGCATTGGTCTTGACGTATTTCGTGCTGAAGTAGAAGCGCGCACTAACCTTAGCTTTGCGCCAATTAAGCCTTATCGCTTTACCAGCCGAGGTGATCGCATTGGTTGGGTAGACGGCATTGATGGCAAACAACATTTAACCTTGTTTATTGAAAATGGCCGAGTGTTAGACTTCCCTGACAAACCGTTAAAAACTGGCTTAGCAAAAATTGCTGCAATTCATCAAGGTGACTTTCGCATAACCGCAAACCAAAACCTGATTATTGCCGGAGTAGTACCAAGCCAAAAAGCAGAAATTGACACCATTGCCCGTGCCCACGGTTTAATTGACGATAGCCATAGTAAACTGCGTAAAAACTCAATGGCATGTGTTGCTTTGCCCACCTGCCCATTGGCAATGGCGGAAGCCGAGCGTTATTTACCGGATTTAGTAACTAAAGTTGAAGCCTTGCTCATTAAGCATAATATTGCTGATGAGCATATTATATTGCGCGTTACCGGCTGCCCCAATAGCTGTGGCCGAACTATGCTGGCCGAAGTGGCGTTAGTGGGCCGCGCGCCAGGCAAATATAATCTTTATTTAGGCGGCAACCGCGAGGGCACTCGTATTCCACGTTTATTCTTGGATAACGTGGCTGAAACCGATATTCTGAGTACGCTAGACCGCCTTATCGGCCACTGGGCCACTGAGCGCAGCAACAGTAACGAAGGCTTTGGTGACTTTGTGATAAGGGCTGGCGTAGTTACGCCGGTAGTGGTGCCCAAAGATGACTTTCACAGCTAAACAGGCCATAAATCTGGTGAATAACAGTAAATTTCGTACTATCTTGGCGCAAGACGCCGACATACAACAGCAATGGTTAGAACAAGCTAACCAGCTGCTTGCGCCACTAACGGCAGCTCAGCGGGTACGTTGGGCGTTAGATAACTTGCCGCAAAAGCCAATGCTTAGTTCAAGTTTTGGTATCCAGGCTGCGGTAATGCTGCATTTAGTTACCCAACAGCAGCCTAATATTCCAGTAGTACTAGCCGATACCGGCTATCTTTTTGCGGAAACCTATCAGTTTATTGAGCAATTAACCGCACAATTAAAGCTAAATTTAAAGGTATACCGCGCCAAGCTAACGCCGGCATGGCAAGAGGCGCATTATGGCCGGTTATGGCAAACCCCTGAAGGTCTTAAACGTTATAACCAGATTAACAAAGTAGAACCCATGCAGCGTGCGTTAGACGAATTGCAGGTTGGCTGTTGGTATACCGGCTTGCGTCGCAGCCAAAGTGGTAGCCGTAGCGATAAAATGATCATTGAAATAAGCCGTGGCGTAGTAAAAGTTCAGCCAATTATTGACTGGAGCAACAAGGATATATTTTATTACCTAAAACAGCATGGCTTAAGTTATCATCCGCTATGGGAACAAGGCTATGTTTCAGTGGGTGATACCCATTCCACGCGAAAATTAGAGTTGGGCATGAGTGAAGAAGATACACGCTTTAATGGTTTTGGTCGCGAGTGCGGCTTACATATAGACGGTGATGGCATTTGAAGTAAAGCCATATTAACTTGGCAAAAACGATCACGAAGGGTGCAATGAAAACTATTCTAGCGGCATTATCAATGTTAGTCATTGCATCACCCTTTGCTACTCTAGCAGACGAACCCCTTACTTTTTATACCGAACATTTTCCGCCCTATAATTATGCCGACAATACCGGTGTAACAGGCCTAAACACAGAACTGTTGAGCTTAGCGTGTAAAAAGGCCGAGCTAGTGTGTAACTTCGAGCTTTACCCTTGGCTACGCGCCTATGAAAATGCCAGCAAAAACTCACAGGGTGGGTTATTTTCCACCTCGCGAAATATACACCGCGAGCGTTCATTTAAATGGGTTGGGCCATTAGCTCACTCAACGGCCAATATGTATCGCTTAAAAAGCCGGCCCGAAGTTAATCCACACACTTTAGAAGAGGCAAAACAATTCGTCGTAGGCGTTGCAAGTGGTGATATATACGAACAATACTTGCTGGACCAGGGTTTTTCTTATAGCGAGAATTTATTAAGACTTGCGGCTAAAGCCAGCGCAGTAAAGCTGTTTTTGCAAAGTAAAGTAGACCTACTTATTGCCTCTGAATTAATTTTGCCCATTTGGTTTGCCGGCCACGGTGTTAACGTTAACGCGGTCGAACCCGTGCTAGATCTATCCGGAATAGATGCAAACTATTTAGCGCTAAACCCCGCCGTACCAGATGCTGTAGTAAAAAAGCTGCAACTGGCGCTTGAAGAGATAAAAGCCGGCGAGCAATATAAACGGCTAAAAGAAAAATACATGCACCCGCCGGCCATAACAGAATAAGCTGCTGCCTAACTAAATTAACGTACGCTAAACTGATACACCGTATCATCTTTGCTTAAGGTCAGTATTTTGCCATCTATGGTTACTTTAGGCCGATTTTGTAAAAACTGGCTAAACTGTTGTTCACGCTGCATTGCTGCTGGCTCACAAGCCATCATGGTGCTAGCCAGTTGAGAAACCACTAACTCGCCCTTATCAATAGTGTAATCACCCATAGCATTGTTACAGCCAGTAAAGCCAGATAACCGACTTTCTTCTAGCTGCAGAGTAAAAGGTTTTTCGTTGTTTTCGGCAGTTAATTGCTGATACTGCCCTTGTGGCACTTCGGCCTGCTGACAAGCAGTAAGTACAGTTAATAAGCAAAGCGGTACAAGATATTTTACTGACATATTAAGCTCCAAAAGGCTAAAAACGGTAGATAGTGTGGCACACGCCTACCAAATGCCAGCTGAACAATGTTAAGACTTGTTTGTTATCAATTAAAACGATTAAACCAATTTGTTTTATTCGTTTTGACAATTTAGATAGGCGCGGTAACATAGCTCCTGTCGAAACATGATGTGTGAACTAACCTAAAGGAGTAAGACTATGTCTTCTATTATTAATACTAAAATTAAGCCGTTTAAAGCTACTGCATTTCACGAAGGTAAATTCGTACCCGTTTCTGAGCAGGATTTAGCCGGTAAATGGTCTGTTGTGGTATTTTACCCAGCTGACTTTACGTTTGTATGCCCTACAGAATTAGGCGACTTAGCTGATTTCTACCCTAAGTTCCAAGAAATTGGTGTTGAAGTGTACTCAGTATCTACTGATACTCACTTTACTCACAAAGCGTGGCATGACGCGTCTGACACTATCAAAAAAATCAATTACCCAATGATTGGCGACCCAACTGGCGCTATCACACGTAACTTCGGTGTAATGATTGAAGAAGAAGGTTTAGCTCTGCGTGGTACTTTCGTAATTAACCCGCAAGGCGAAATTAAAGTTGCTGAAATTCATGACCTAGGCATTGGCCGCAGCGCAGCTGAACTGTTCCGTAAAGTTCAAGCCGCTCAGTATGTTGCTAATCACGACGGTGAAGTGTGCCCAGCTAAATGGACTCCAGGTGAAGCAACATTAGCACCATCTCTGGACCTAGTTGGTAAGATCTAAGCTACACCCTGCCCTGCAGTTTACTGTAGGGCAACTTAACTACCGTGCTTGTTAACGGCCAGTAGTTAAGTTTCGCTCTACCAACCCCTAAGGTTGGCTACACGGCAGGTATTTCGCTGCCAATATAACCCAATAGTTATTAAACAGTCTGCTATTGCTGGCTGCGGCTTTGTCACGCTTAAATTTATGTCGTCCTTAATTTTTCCGGAGTTTTTATGTTAGATACTAACCTGAAGCAAACACTTAAAACCTATCTACAAAACTTGAAAACACAGGTTGAACTGGTGGTATCTTTAGACGATAGCGCCAAAGCAACTGAAGTACACACCTTAGCAACTGAAATTGCTGAGTTATCAGATTTAGTGTCATTGCGTCGCGATGATACTGCTATGGCACGCAAGCCAGCTATGTTGGTGCGTTCGGTAGCAAACAACACCCACATCACCTTTGCCGGTGTACCACTGGGGCATGAATTTACCTCATTAGTGTTAGCACTGCTGCACTCTGGCGGCCACCCAATTAAAGTAGAAGCCGATGTTATTGAGCAAATTCGCCAGCTGCCAGGCAACTTCGCGTTTGAGACCTATGTATCACTAAGTTGCCAAACCTGCCCTGAAGTAGTGCAAGCACTAAACATCATGTCGGCCATTAACCCTAACATTACTAACGTAATGATCGACGGTGCAATGTTCCAGCAAGAAGTAGCTGATAAAAACATTATGGCCGTACCTTCGGTTTACCTAAATGGTGAGCTATTTTCGCAAGGTGCCATTACGCTAGAAAAAATTATTCAAAAACTTGATGTTAATGCAGAAAAACGTCAAGCCGAAGCGCTGAAAAACAAAGCAGACTTTGATGTATTAGTGGTTGGTGGCGGCCCAGCAGGTGCAGCAGCCTCTATTTACGCTGCACGTAAAGGCTTAAACACCGGCATTGTGGCTGAGCGTTTTGGCGGCCAAGTCGCAGATACCGTAGGTATCGAAAACTTTATTTCGGTAAAATATACCGAAGGTCCAAAGTTAGTTAATAGCTTAGAAGCGCACGTACGTGAGTACAACGTAGATATTATGAACAATCAACGCGCAGTAAAACTAAGCAAAGATGGCAAGGTACAGCTAGAGCTGCAAAATGGCGCGGTACTTAAAAGTAAAACCATTATTTTAAGCCCAGGTGCACGCTGGAGAGAAATGAACGTACCCGGCGAGCAAGAGTATCGTGGCAAGGGCGTGGCTTACTGCCCGCATTGTGACGGCCCGCTGTTTAAAGGCAAAAAAGTCGCGGTAATTGGCGGTGGTAACTCAGGTATTGAAGCCGCAATTGACCTAGCCGGCATTGTTGAACACGTTACCGTATTAGAATTTGCTGCCGAACTGCGTGCCGATGCGGTACTAGTTAAAAAAGCCAATTCAATGGGCAACATTACCATTATTACCGAAGCGCAAAGTACCGAAGTAACCGGTGATGGCAGCCGCGTAACCGGCATTAACTATACCGACCGTAAAACGGGTAATGCACACCATGTAGAATTAGCCGGTATTTTTGTACAAATTGGTTTAGTGCCAAATACCGAATGGTTACGTGGCGCAATAGAGCTGTCATCTCGTGGTGAAATTATTATTGACGAGCGCGGCCAAACCTCAATGCCAGGCGTATTTGCCGCTGGTGATGCTACTACCGCACCATTTAAGCAAATTATTATTGCTATGGGTTCAGGCGCCACCGCCGCATTAGGTGCCTTTGACTATATGATCCGTAACTAATTGCTAAACCACTAAGCAATTTGCAAAAACGCTTTCATTCCCCCACTCGTAGAGTGTTACGGCAACTTCGGTTGCCGTTTTTTTTATTGCTGGCGTAGCGCATGCTCAGACGGTACGCCTAATAAATCTAACATCTGAATATTGATCTGTTTCTTCTGTAGCGGGGGAATAACTAAGGTGGTGATCTGGTTTAGTTTAGCCTGCACCAATTGGGATAATGGCAGCGTCTCAGCACGGTGCTGCCAAATGGGTAAATCAGCGGCTTCATATAATATCACCTGATGCTCAGCCGGATACCAACGCTGCAAATGCTGTGCAAGCACAGCGATATAGTGGCTGTTAGCGTTAAGATTACATAAACTAAAATCGCCAGCTATAGCGACTTGCCACAAAATAACATAGCCTGAAACATCGAGCGTACGCTGATAAAACAAAAATTGGCTGGCTTCAAACTGCTGACAACCTTCAGCTATAGGGTCTATACCTAAATCGGCATATAAACAGGCATCCGCTGCAATACCCGCTTCCATTTTGGCAGAATAACCCAGTATTTTTAACTGACGTATTGTTTCATGTGGTGGCCAGCTTGCTACACCGGGGTGGCCATAACAAGCCCACACCACATTTTTACCGGCTTGTACTGCGTTAATTACCGCGTCGATCATGGCCTGATAACTCAGGCTTCGTGGCTGACCATCTTGGTAAAACTGTTGCAAATCGACTAAGTTAGCGTTTATTTGCTGCAAAAACTTAGCAAGGTAGTGAGTATTGCTATGAAAAAATACTATATCGGCAGCTACCAACTGATTACGCGCTAACTCGGTTAACTGACTACCCAAGGTAATACCCAAACCCAGACAAATAAGCCGGCCATATTTTATGTTATTACCATTTAATTCAGGCATTGGCCGTTGCACTATGACTGCAATTACGCCCAGCGGCTTTAGCTTGGTATAGCGCGGCATCAGCCTGTTGCAGTAAGGTATCAAAATTTGCGCTATCGCCACTAGCAATACCAAAACTGGCCGTCACGCTAATATTTTGCCCATTAACGACTATTGGACTATCAGCAATACTCTGACGGCACTGCTCAGCTAATTTAATCGCATCAGCCAAACGACAACCGGGTAAGAACATGGCAAATTCTTCGCCACCAATTCGTGCCAAAATATCCTGCTTACGTATATGCACAGAGCAGCGCGCAGCTATTTCGGTTAGCACAATATCGCCAGTACTGTGGCCATACTGATCATTAATCTGTTTAAACAAATCGATATCAAACACGATAAGGCTATATTCTTCCTGCTGTCGCCGGTTATTTAACTGTCGGCTAACGGCTTCGCTAAAATAACGCCTATTGTACAGTTTGGTGAGAAAATCCGTGGTGGCCAACCGACTTAATAAAGCACGTTTGTTGTTTAATACATAAATAACGAATAACAACAGCAATGTAACGGCAATCGTTATCAGCAGAGCGTTAAATTTTTGGTCTTTTTGCAGTTGGCTTTCTAGCTTTAATAAATTATTTTGGCTTTTTAGCAGTGCCAGTTTATTTTCGCTTTCCATAAAGTCAGCCTGCGCCATATGGTAAGCCACACTGCGCTGCTTAAAATCGCCGATAAAAGCATTTAATGCGGCTATATGCTGCTTATAAGCAATAACCGCAGCGTGCATATCACCTTTTTTCTCATATAACCGCGCTAACAATAACATCGATTTATTCGCCGTTTGGTTATCATTTAATTGTTTAGACTGTTGGTAGACCTGCTCTAAATTCACCTCAGCCGCACTAAGCTGATTGAGGTTAAGCTCAGCATATCCTAAATAATATCTCGTCAGAATTATGGTGTATAAATAACCAATTTCGTTTAACTTTGGTAAGGATGCTTGCATGTTTTTTTTAACACGCTCAGGTGCACTGTTTACATCAACATCTGCGGTGAAAATGTCTACCGTATATTTCATCAAAGGTTCTTGTGCCTGTTCGCATGCAAGAGACGCTTTGTTTGCTAATTCTTGCGGATACGCGCCGACCAACTGCGTTAATGCTTGTAATTTTTGTGTGTAACTTATACAAAATCCTCTAGGAGAATCAGCATACTCAGCAATCATATCAGCAAACTCAATGGCTTTTTCATAGGCATTGACGCTGCTATGAAGCTGCGCTGCTACAGTATAGACATTAACAAGTAGCATTCTATCGGTTACTATACGAGCATGTTTCAGTGCCTCATTTAATGATAAATAAGCCTCTTTATAGTTTTTCTTATGCTCAAACACTGTTGCAAGCAGTAAATAAGCCTTCACTCTAATGACTGCAGACTGGCTTTTAATTATTGTCTGAGCTAACGCAATGGCGTCATCTTGCTGGCCTTTGAATCCAAGCATATACGCTTTGATAAAAATAAAATGATCACGTTGCTCAGAAGGCAGCTGTTTCAATATTGGCTCAAGCTGTTCAAGTATATGAAGCGTGGTTTCTGGGGACTTTGTTCTTAATGTTTCAGCCTCAGTTAACTGAGATTGAATAGATTCTAGGTCAAAAGCAAAAGCTGGAGCATTGCAAAACAATACTCCTAGTAGATAAAAAATATAGAACAATCTAGACACTATTTAACAGGAAACATATAAGGTACAACATTTACTGCATTACCCGTTAGTTTCTCGACTTGTGCTTTATCACCCGATAACACCGCTTCAATTTCATGGCTTTGTAAGCCGTAGTTTTTTAGTGTATTGGCAGGTGAAGCAGAATACTCTTGCAGTAACTTAGGGTTAGTTGCTAATTCAGCAATAAATTTACTTAAATCTGACATGAAAATCCCTTATTAATGAGGCGGGTTTATCCATTATTTCGCCACCAGCACAGTGGCTGTAGCCGGTTAATCTAAAGCAAATACAGCATGCTGACAACCTTTCGTTTTAACCCTCGCTTTAGCGCAAATTTTCGCATATCAATAGCGCCTTTAATTCCATTTAGCTATATATGAGCATAATTCGCTATTTCATAAAAGACGTTTAGATGGCTAAAGTGACTTGGTACTATAAGTCATCTGTAGGCAGGAGCCAACGTGCAGTATTTACCTATTTTTGTTAAGTTAACCGGCCAACCAGTGCTGATTGTTGGTGGCGGTTCGGTAGCGCTGCGTAAAGCTAACACGCTGTTAAGTGCTGGCGCTAAGCTTAGCGTAGTCGCACCAGAATTTGCGGCCGAATTTATTACTTGGCAACAACAAGGCAAAGCAGAGCTAATTAATAGCTATTTTGTGCCTAGCTTATTAGATAACAAACTATTAGTTATTGCTGCAACCAATAGCGACACCGTTAATGCTGCGGTATTTAAAGCCGCAACCGCGCGTAATATGTTGGTTAATACCGTAGATGACCAAGCCAAGTGTGGTTTTATTTTTCCGGCTATTATTGACCGCAGCCCAATACTGATCGCTATTTCTAGTTTTGGTACGGCACCCGTGTTAGCACGGCGTTTGCGTGAAAAACTTGAGGCTTTACTGCCGCAGCACTTAGGGCCGTTAGCAACCTTGGTCGGCAGTTTTCGCAACAAAGTAAAAGCTAAAATTAGTAGCTTTGCGGGTCGCCGCCAATTTTGGGAAGGGGTATTTAACTCTGACGTAGTACGCAAGGTGCAAGCTAATCAACTCGATGCGGCGAAACAACATTTAGAACAATTATTAACCGCACCGCAAAAACACAGTGGTGAAGTCTATATTGTTGGCGCAGGCCCAGGCGACCCTGAGTTACTAACCCTTAAAGCGCTGCAATTGATGCAGCAAGCCGACGTGGTGGTGTATGACAACTTAGTATCTGCTGAAGTGTTGACTTTAGTGCGCCGCGATGCCGAGCAAATTTGCGTAGGTAAAAAAGCCGGAGCGCATTCAGTAACGCAACAAGATACTAATCAACTGCTAATAGATTTAGCGTTAGCGGGTAAAAAGGTATGCCGCTTAAAAGGTGGCGACCCGTTTATATTTGGCCGCGGCGGCGAAGAAATTCAAGCATTAGTGCCGCACAATATTGCCTTTCAAGTAGTGCCGGGTATTACCGCGGCAGCTGGCTGTGCCGCTTATGCCGGTATACCGTTAACCCATCGCGACCACGCGCAAAGTGTGCAGTTTGTTACCGGGCATTGCCAACATGATGGTAGCGAACCAAATTGGTTTAGTATGAGCAGTACTAACCAGACTCTGGTAATTTATATGGGTTTAATGAAGGCCGCTTATATTCAACAACAACTAATTAAAGCAGGTCGTAGTGCTGAAACACCCGTGGCTATTATTGAAAACGGCACGCGTCGTGAGCAACGCATTGTAACGGGCAAGTTGTATAATTTAGCTGAGCTAGTAATGCAGCATCAAATAAGCTCACCGGCGCTATTGGTTATTGGTGATGTGGTTAGTTTGCAACAAGATTTACATTGGTTTGGCCTGCGCCCGCAAGCTGCGGTATTTAGTCAAAACCTTACACAGATGGCCTAAGGATTAACAGATGTCGGAACTTACCAGCGCTCTAACCCACTTGCAGCAGCTTGAAGCAGAGAGTATTTATATTTTTCGTGAGGTGGCGGCCGAATTTAAAAAGCCAGTAATGTTGTATTCAATAGGTAAAGACTCATCGGTATTACTGCACTTAGCACGAAAGGCGTTTGCGCCGGGTAAAATACCCTTTCCACTGCTGCATGTTGATACCACCTGGAAATTTCGCGAAATGATCGAGTTTCGTGATCGCTTAGCAAAAGCCTATAACTTTGAACTGCTAGTACATAAAAACCCAGAAGGCTTAGCCATGAATATTAACCCGTTTATTCATGGCAGCGCTAAGCATACCGACATTATGAAAACCGAAGGCTTAAAGCAGGCGCTAAACCAATACGGTTTTGATGCTGCTTTTGGTGGTGCTAGGCGTGATGAAGAAAAATCGCGAGCAAAAGAGCGGGTGTATTCATTTCGCGATAAACACCACCGCTGGGATCCAAAAAACCAACGCCCAGAGTTATGGAACCTGTATAACGGCGCGATTAATGACCACGAAAGTATTCGCGTATTTCCGTTATCAAACTGGACCGAACTGGATATTTGGCTCTATATCCTGCAAGAAAATATCGACATAGTGCCGCTGTATTTAGCCAAACAGCGGCCGGTGGTAGAGCGTAACGGCAGCCTTATTATGGTTGACGACGAGCGCATGCCGCTAGAACCGGGTGAAACGCCGCAACTTAAATCGGTACGTTTTCGCACACTGGGTTGTTATCCCCTGACTGGGGCTATTGAATCAACTGCTAACACGCTAGAAGCGATAGTAGAAGAAATGCTGCGTGCCCGCACGTCGGAACGACAAGGCCGGGTTATTGATCAAGATCAGTCGGGTATGGAATTAAAGAAACGCGAGGGGTATTTCTAATGTCATCGGTAACCGTTACCTCATTAAATGAGCAGTTAAATACACTAGGTATTCGCGATTATTTGCAACAGCATCAAAGCAAAGGCTTACTGCGAGTACTTACCTGCGGCAGTGTCGATGATGGCAAAAGCACGCTTATCGGCCGATTATTGCATGACAGCCAACAGCTATATGACGACCAATTAGACGCCTTAAAGCGCGACCATAAAGGCCGTAACGGTGAAGGCGAGTTAGAGCTAGCCATGTTAGTCGACGGCCTTCAGGCTGAACGCGAACAAGGCATTACTATCGACGTGGCTTATCGGTATTTCTCAACCACCAAGCGTAAATTTATTTTGGCCGACACACCAGGCCACGAACAATACACGCGCAATATGGCCACCGGCGCGTCCACCTCTGATGTGGCAATATTACTGATTGATGCGCGCTATGGTGTGCAAACCCAAACTCGGCGCCATAGTTTTATTTGTGCGCTATTAGGTATTAAACACCTCGTTGTTGCCGTAAATAAAATGGATATCATTGGTTATAGCGAACCAGCTTATCAGGCTATTAAGTTGGAAATACAGGCACTAATGGCGCAGTTACAAGTGCCAACGGTAGACATAGTGCCAATTAGCGCCTTAAAGGGTGAAAATATTTTAACGCTTTCAGCCAATATGCCTTGGTATACCGGCACAGCATTATTACCACTGCTAGAAACCCTGTCTATACCGAAGTATGGTGGCAGCGCTACTCGCTTTCCGGTGCAGTATGTTAACCGCCCCGATCTTAACTTTCGTGGCTTTGCTGGCAGCTTAGTCAGTGGCCGTTTAGCCGTAGGCCAAGCCATTACCGCTTACCCATCTGGGAAAAAAACCACTATTAAGCAAATAGTAACCTTTGCCGGCGAGCAAGCTTCAGCCAGCGCGGGGCAAGCCGTTACTATAACGCTAAATGATGAAATTGACGTTAGCCGCGGTGACTGGTTAGTGCCCTCTGAAGAGACCGTAACCCTAACCAATCGTGCACTGGCTTATTTAGCCTGGTTTAATGAACAGTCACTACAAACTGGTCGCTTATATGATATAAAACTGTCAACCCGAAAAACCAGCGCCAGCATTAACAGGTTGAATTATAAAGTTAATATTAACACTTTAGCACAAGAAGCAGCCGAACAAGTAAGCATTAACGATATTGCGCTAGTGGAACTAGAGTTAACCGAAACACTGCCGCTAGATACCTTTAAAAACCAACCTAGCACGGGCAATTTTATCTTAATTGACCGCTTAACCAATGCCACAGTAGCGGCAGGCTTAATTCAGAATATTTTAGCCGAAGAAAAAGCCAGCGGGACAGATATCAGTGCCTTTGAGTTAGAGCTGAATGCACTTGTTCGCAAACATTTTCCGCATTGGGAAGCGCGAGATGTGCGTGAATTAGTTAAGGCTGATAAATAATGCTGTATCAGCAGTATGGTGTTATCACGCTATTATTGGTGTTAGTAGCTGCGCTAATCTTCAGTAAACGCTCGCCAGCGCTGTGGTTTGGTGGCGCCTTGCTATTAAGTTATTTAGCCGGCTGGCTAACATTAGATGCGGCGCTGCAAAACTTTGCTAACCCGTCGCTAATTACTTTGCTATTACTGCTATCAGTGTCAATTGCGATTGAAAAATCGCAATTGGTTAGCTGGCTAAGTCGTGGCTTTCAAGGCCAGCGTTTAACTAGCGTTATCGCCCGCTTAAGTTTATCTAGCGCACTAATGTCGGCTTTTATTAATAATACTGCGGTAGTAGCAACACTAATGTCGTCACTACGGCATCATAACCACTTTGCCGCCTCTAAGTTGCTATTACCGCTATCATACAGTGCCATCTTAGGCGGTATGCTAACACTAATCGGCACCTCTACTAACCTTATTGTTAACGGCTTTGTTGAACAAGCGGGCGAGCCTGTATTAGGCTTTTTTGACTTTACTCTGCTGGGTATTTTGGTACTAGTAGCTGGCGTTATTGTATTAATGATAGGCAGCCATTGGCTGCCGGATAACCGCGAACAAACCAACGATAGCACACCTTATTACCTTACTGCGCATGTGCGCAGTGACAGCCAACTTATTGGTAAAAGTGTCGAACAAAATCAGCTGCGTGAGCTGCAATCGTTATTTTTAGCCGAAATTCAACGTGGTGCAGAACGTATCTGCCCAGTAACACCAGAAACGGTTATCCAAGCTGCTGACGAATTACGTTTTGTTGGCGATATTGCCGCAGTATCACGCTTACAGCAGTTTCCCGGTTTAGAGCTGTTACGCCAAAATCAACAACAAGGTGAGTTATTAGAAGCCGTACTAAGTTACAGTTCACGTTTAGTGGGTAAAAGTTTAAAACAAATTCGCTTTCGTCATCAATACGATGCGGTGGTAATTGCTGTGCGCCGTGGCCATGAACGCTTACAAGGTGGCTTAGGTGATTTAGTGCTGCACGCAGGCGATGTGCTTATTTTATCTGTTGGCGATCATTTCCCAGGGCAGCATCAATTAAACCAAGAGTTTATTTACGTTAATGGCTTATCTATTAGCACGCCATTACCTAAAACGCGCAGCAACTGGGTACTGCTTAGTTTTCTAGCTGCACTCACTTTATCTATTATTGGCGTTGTACCACTGATTAAAAGTTTACCCGTGTTATTACTTGCCTACGTTGCTGGGCGAGCAATAAGCATAAAAGAGCTAAAAAACCGTTTTCCATTAGAGCTATGGATTATTGTTGGCTCGGCTATTGGCTTAGCACAGTTAATGATTAAAACCGGTGTCGCCAGCGCTACCGCAAATATACTAATCCAATGGGTTGATGGCAGCGGAGCCTATGGTGCGCTAATCGCAGTATTTGTTGTCACCTGGCTATTTACCGAATTAGTAACTAATAATGCCGCTGCAGCATTAACGTTTCCGATTGCCTATGCCATTGCCCAAAACTTAGGAGTTGATCCGGT
Source organism: Rheinheimera sp. D18 (assembly GCF_004345025.1). Classification (GTDB taxonomy): domain Bacteria; phylum Pseudomonadota; class Gammaproteobacteria; order Enterobacterales; family Alteromonadaceae; genus Alishewanella; species Alishewanella metallidurans. The sequence goes on from NZ_CP037745.1 coordinate 3,137,694, forward strand.
GCCATTTTTTATGGCGGTTGCTTTTGGGGCTTCTGCCAGCTTTATTTCACCCTTTGGTTATCAAACCAATTTAATGGTGTACTCGGCAGGTAATTATCAGTTACGCGACTATATTCGTCTTGGCGTACCCATGGTACTGGCGTACAGTGCCGTAGTGCTGTTATTTCTACCGTTAATTTATCCCTTTTAACCGGCTAAAAGCATGACTAATAACAATATAAAATGGCAACAACACGACATTAATGCGCAAAGCCGCGAGGCGTTATTTGGCCATAAAAGCGCGGTGATCTGGTTTACCGGCTTATCCGGCTCGGGCAAATCGACTGTCGCCAATGCGTTAGAGCAAGCATTAGCGGCCCAGGGTAAACACACCTATTTGCTCGATGGCGACAATGTGCGCCACGGCCTGTGTGCTGACCTGGGTTTTAGCGCACAGGACAGAACCGAGAACCTGCGCCGCGTCGGCGCCGTCGCCGGCTTAATGGTCGATGCAGGTTTGCTGGTATTGAGCGCTTTTATTTCGCCGTACCGCAATCAGCGTGAACTGGTAAAAAGCTTTATCCCGGCCGGTAAATTTATTGAAGTGCATATCGCCACTCCGCTGCAAGTATGCGAGCAGCGCGACGTAAAAGGCCTGTATAGAAAAGCCCGCGCCGGTGAAATCAGCCACTTTACCGGCATTTCCGACCCATACGAAGCGCCCGAAGCAGCCGATTTGGTGCTGGACACCTCAGTGACCTCGCTGCAAGATAGCGTGCAGCAATTGCTTGCATTGCTCAGAGAAAGACAGATTATCAGCTGATGCCAAGGCGCAGCGACAAGGTGTACTTTCGTAGCAGCGGCAAGGAGGCCGCGCAGGCTGAGACAGCACAGGGACGTGCTGTTGAAGGCGGCGAAGAAAGTATTGCCTTGTCGCTGAGTTTACACCTGGCTGCAAACTACGACAGCCAACAGCACACGGGGACGTTGTAAATACATCCATGTAAACTCCTCTCCAGCATCCATGCTGGAGACGCCCCGCTTAGCTGTTAGCTGTCTTCGCTTGGGATACTGGTGTAACATCAAATAAAATAAAAGGACATCTGCATGAATTATTTGCCGGCCATTATCGATATCGCCGAACAAGCTGGTCAGGCGATCCTGGCGGTATATCAGCAAGATAACGCCGCCTTTAATATCACTGGTAAAGCCGATGACTCGCCACTGACCGCTGCCGATTTAGCTGCGCATCAGCTGATTGTTAAAGCGTTAACGGCTCTTACACCGAAGCTACCGATATTGTCAGAAGAAGCGGCGGATATCAGCTGGGATATCCGAAAGACCTGGCAGCGCTACTGGCTGGTAGACCCATTAGATGGCACTAAAGAGTTTATTAAACGCAACGGTGAGTTCACGGTAAATATTGCACTGATTGAACACGGCGAGCCGGTGCTGGGTGTTATTCATGCGCCGGTATTGAAAAAAACCTACTACGCCGCTAAAGGCCAGGGCGCCTTTTTAAAACAAGGCGCAAGCAGCAAGGCCATTGCGGTAGCCACGCCCGGCGATACCGTGCGGGTGGTCGGCAGCCGCAGTCACCCCAGCCCTGATCTGGCCGGTTATCTGCAGCAATTTGCCAAGCACGATATGGTACCAGTGGGAAGCTCATTAAAGTTTTGTCTGGTGGCCGAAGGCAGCGCCGATGTGTATCCGCGCTTTGGCCCTACTATGCAATGGGACACCGGCGCCGGCCATATTATTGCGCTGGAAGCCGGCGCCAGCGTTACCTTTGACGGCATTGCCAGCCAGGTGTATCAGCGGGAAAACCTGCGCAACCCCAACTTTATTGTCTCGGCGCTACAAGACTAATACCCAACAGTCGGTTACACTAAACGCAATTAATATAGGTGATTTATGCGTTTAGATAAGTTTATATGTGACAGCATCGGCCTAACTCGCAGCCAAGCGGGTAAAGCTATTCGCCAAGGGTTGGTGACGTTAAATGATAAAAAAGTAAAACAAGCTGCGTTACAGGTAATAGATAACGATGTGGTATGCCTAGATGGCGCACAGCTGCAACTAATTGGCTTGCGCTACTTTATGCTGCATAAGCCCGACGGCTATGTTTGCTCTACCGATGATCCTGACCATCCAACCGTATTTATGCTACTAGACGAGCCACTACTAGACCGGTTACACACCGTCGGTAGGCTAGATTTAGATACCACAGGTTTAGTATTAATTACCGACGATGGCCAGTGGTCGCATCGCATTAGCAGCCCCAAACACCATGTTGCCAAAACCTACCGTGCCTGGACAGCTGACCCGATACCCGCCAGTGCGGTACAACAATTTGCTGACGGCGTAATGCTACGTAATGAGAAAAACCTTACCTTACCGGCTGAACTAAAAATAATTGGTGAATGTGAAGCGCTGCTTACTATTCAAGAAGGCCGTTACCACCAAGTAAAACGCATGTTTGCTGCTATCGGTAATAAAGTAGTGCAATTACATCGTGAAAAAATTGGTGGCGTACAATTACCAGATGACTTAGCAGTAGGCGAGTATCGTGAGCTAAGTGCCGAGCAGTTACACTTGTTGCAGATAAAATAAATGCGTCTCTTTATCGGCATAAGTATACTGTTACTTGCCTTTAGTAGTCAGGCTGCAGATTGGCTGCATTATAAAACGAAAGACAAGGTTACGGTTGAGTACCGTAGGCTAGACACTAGCCTATTAGAAATTCGAGCTGAGGTAAGGCTGAGATCGAATATTGGCGCTTTTTTGCATTTACTTAATGATACAGCAGCCATTAACCGTTGGGTTGAAAATGCTGAACGCGTTGAAATAATTGGCTCAACCGCAAAGCATAGCAATATAGTGCACACTTATTTTAAGGCGATATGGCCGGTGTCGTCTCGCGATATGGTGACACAATCGTCGTGGTCGCAAAATGCCGACGGTATAATAACCTTACAGGTTACTGATTTGGGCCAGCAATACCCTGTAGTTAAAGGCTATGTACGAATGCAGCAGGTTAAATCGCTTTGGGTTTTAACGCCAGCAGCTAACGGAGAGTTGTTAATTCAGTACCAAGGACAAGCAGATCCTGCAGGTAATTTACCGCATTTTATTGTTAACCGCGTGGCGCTGCGTGCTCTGTTAAATACATTTATTAATTTAACCAAGATGTTGCCGCAATATCAGCGGCCATACCCCGGCGTAATCGACAATTAAAAACGCCGCTAATTTAGCGGCGTTTTTAATTTTGGGTTGGCTTAAAACTTAACCAATTCACCTTTTAACGCAACACCAGCCATAATACTACCGGCGCCACATTTATACTCAGTAGCACTGCTGAACTCATTGTTTTTATAGTTAGAACGTATATTTACTACTGCATCATAACCGCGTTTAGTTGCGGCTTCTTGCAAGGCTTTAATCGCCGACAGCAACACCCACTGGCAGGCTTCTTCATCTGATTTACCTACCGCATTAGTCTTTTTATTGGTGCTAATATCACCCCAATTGCTAGTTACTTTTGGGTGGCTTTGGCCGGCAAAATAAAACGGCACATCGGTCAAAGCTGATTTAGCTTTATCAGTACCTATTATATCTGCCAAAGGCATGGTCGAAATATCGTCACGGGCTGATGCCGTGCCACACAAAAATACAGTGCTTAATGCCGCTGCAATTACTAACTTAGTTTTCATAAATAACTCCTTGTTGATTAAAAATCCAGGCAAAGGCCACACCAAAACTGACATTGTGCCGACGCTGTACTAATGGGCTATCGCGAAAGCTCGCTTGCTGTAAATTATCGTAACGGGCAAAACTACCCAACCACCAATTTTTATAACGCCAGCTTAAACCACTAGACAAACACCAACCAGAAAAACCATCGGTGGCATGATACTGTTGCCGCTGCTCGGTTGCGTAATGCTGTTCAACACCATACAAATACTGATGATATTGTGCGGTACTCCAAATTGCGGCTAACTGACTACTCAGTTGTAGCCTATTAGCTAACGATTTATGCCAACGAATATGCGGCTCTACACGCCAACCGACACTTTGCCAATGTTGTAAATCAGTTGCAACTGCTTTTCTTAACGGAATGCGCAAAGTTAGCTGACTCGTCGCTGTTTTGCTAATACTGTAATCTAAGGTAGGCCCTATCTCACCGATCCATAATAGATCAGGCATATCCCGACGGTAAGGGTTGTCATCACTATTTACTCGCAGCGCTCCGGCCATACTTACACTTAAAGACCATGCACCGTGCTGAAATAACTCGCCTATCGCTTCTGACTGATTAACTTTAACTTTATCGCTTTGATAAACGATATAGGGAAAAGGCAGCAAATAATGTTGATTAACGCCCGAACCTACATAATCTGGCAACTGAGCGTAGGTAGCGCCAACACCAATAGCAAACTTAGGTTTAGTCGCGCTTACTTGCTTTGCGCTAGCCGGCACAGTGCTGAGCAAAATCACGCTAAATATAATGCCAATACAACTGGGCAAATAACGCCACAACATCACAGTTTAGCTATCCCAACGTTTAAAAATTAACGATGTATTAATACCACCAAAAGCAAAGTTATTGCTCATAACATAGTTGGTGTGCAAGCTACGCCCTTGTTCAGTAATGTAATCTAAATCAGCACAATCGGGATCGACTTCGGTTAGGTTTAAAGTGGGCGCAAACCAGCCATCACGCATCATCATAATACTGGCCCAGCTTTCAATGGCACCACAAGCACCTAATGTATGGCCAAGATAACTTTTTAGCGAGCTGATTGGCATACCAGTGCCAAAGACGCGAGCCGTAGCATGGCTTTCTGCTACATCACCGCGGTCGGTAGCCGTGCCATGCGCATTAACATAGCCAATGCAACTAGTAGATAGCGCCGCATCATCTAAGGCTAAACGCATCGCCTTTTCCATAGTCGTGTCGGTAGGCTGAGTAACATGTACGCCATCAGAATTAGAGCCAAAACCGACTAGTTCAGCATAAATAGTCGCGCCACGCGCTAAGGCATGTTCTAACTCTTCAAGAATTAAGGTGCCAGAACCTTCACCAATAACTAAACCATCACGTGCTTTATCAAAAGGGCGTGGTGTTAATTGGGGGCTATCATTACGGGTGCTTGCCGCATATAAGGTATCAAATACCGCGGCTTCTGTTGCACAAAGCTCTTCGGCACCGCCGGCTACCATTAATAATTGTTTGCCAAACTTAATCGCTTCGTACGCATAACCAATACCTTGCGAGCCAGAAGTACAAGCCGAACTAGTAGTATATACGCGACCTTTAATGCCAAAGAATACCCCCACGTTTACCGCGGTAGTATGTGCCATCATCTGAATATAGCTGGTGGCAGTAACACCCGACATATCGCCGGTATCCATCATTCGGCCAAAAGCTAAAATAGGATCGGTACTGCCTGTAGACGAACCAAAAGCAATGCCGCAGCGACCGTCAGTAAGTGCTGGGTGCTCTAACAAACCGGCATCGCTTAACGCCAGCTCTGTGCTGCGGGTGGCCATTAATGACACCCGTCCCATTGAGCGTACCATTTTACGGGTATAGTGTGCAGGCTGCTTAAAATGCTGTACTGGCGCCGCTAATCGGGTACTCATGCTGCTGTATTTGTTCCAGTCCGGCATACTACAAACCGCATTTTCACCTTGCATTATCTGTTGTTTAAATTCAGGCCAGCTATCACCAAAGGCCGTAATAACAGACATACCGGTTACAACAACTCGTTTCATTATACTAACCCACCATTTACCGAGATAACCTGCCGGGTAATATAAGCCGCCGGCTCTGAAAACAAAAAGCCTACCGTTGCTGCCACTTCATTGGCGGTACCCGCTCGACGTAAAGGAATCATCTTCATTACTTCGTCGGCCGCTACGTCTTGTACCATATCAGTATCAATTAAACCCGGCGCCACACAGTTTACCGTAATTTTGCGCTTAGCTAACTCTAGCGACAGCGCTTTAGTCGCGCCAATTAAACCTGCTTTGGACGCGCTATAATTTACTTGCCCACGATTGCCCGCTATACCAGACACCGAGGCCATAGTAACAATGCGGCCACCATTGCGAAGCTGGATCATTGGCATTACCGTTGGGTGTAGCACGTTATAAAAACCGTCTAAATTAGTGTGTATCACCTGATCCCAATCTTGCTCCGTCATCGCGGGAAAAGCGCCGTCGCGAGTAATACCGGCATTACAGACTACGCCATAATAAGCACCATTGTCGGCAATATCCTGCTCTAAAGCAGCCTTTGTTGCGCCGCGATCGGCCACGTCAAACTGTAACACCTGCGCTTGCCGACCTAGCTGGCGAATACTGCTAGCGACGCTTTCAGCGCTATCGCGCCCGGAACGACAGTGCACGGCAATATCAAAGCCTTGGCTAGCTAAATGCAAAGCAATGGCTTTACCAATGCCGCGGCTTGAGCCGGTAACTAATACTCTTTTCATTACTACTCCGTTAACCATGCTTCATGGTCATCAGGTTCAAATACGTTAAGCCGTGCATTAACCAACACTTGTTGCTGCTTGCTAATACTACATTCAAATACACTTAAACCGGACGATTCCCGTACCAGCTGCGTGGCGTGAATTGTTAGTTCTGTGCCAATAGTAAATTCCGTTACTAAGGGTTGATATTTACGGCAACCGAGCAAAAAACCAATTTTCACCTGCCCACCAGCTACCAACCTATTTGCACCGGCATAAGCCGCTATGGTTTGCGCCATATATTCAATGCCAACATAGGCTGGAACTGCACCGCGAGCGCTGTCATAAAACGGGCTATTTTCAGATATTATTAGGCTACAAATACCATAGTCGGCGCCAGCTTCAATAAAGCGGTCAAGCAAGATCATCGGCGCACGATGCGGTAATACTTGTTCAATGCTATAGCCTGTTATCATATTTTTTTACCAAGTATTAGTGCCATATTGTTACCGCCAAATGCAAAGGAGTTAGATAGGCAGTATTGAACACTTCCACGCTGCTGTGGTGCCACCAAGTGTAATGAGGGCAATTCAGGATCGGGCTGTTCGTCCCAGCAGTGGGGGATCAAGTTTTGCGTAGTATTATAGGTTGATAACGTTAACCAGCAAAGTGCTGCTTCAATAGCGCCGGCTGCACCTAAGGTATGGCCGGTCATGCTTTTAGTTGCACTAGCCGGTACTTCGGCTAACCCTAGCTGCGCTAAGGCTTGGCTTTCCATGCTGTCATTCAATGGTGTAGCTGTACCGTGCAAATTTATATAATCTAACTGTATTGGTAAAATACCCGCGTTGTCACAGGCTTGCTTAATGGCCAATACTGCACCACGCCCCTCTGGGTGCGGCGCTGACATATGATGCGCATCAGACGAGGCGCCAGCACCTAGCAAAGCAATACCTTGAGCTCCTTTTTGCATGACAAACAATGCCGCACCTTCACCAATATTAATGCCATCACGGTTAACACTAAACGGCTGGCAGAAGCCAGCTGAGGTTGATTCAAGTGCATGAAAACCATTAATAGTAAGCTGACAAAGTGAATCTACACCACCAACAATTACCGCATCGGCTAGGTCCGCTTGTAATAAATTACGTGCACTCATTAGCGCGCGGGCACTGGATGAGCATGCTGTTGAAATAGCATAACAAGGGCCGGTTACTTCGGCTAGTTGAGCAATAAACTCAGCTGGCGCTAGCATTTCTTGTATCTGGTACTGATAACCCGCAGGATACTGTTGCTGTTGCATATACTGCTGCATTGCGCGCTCGCCTTCGGCAATACCAGAAGTGCTAGTGCCAATAACCACCGCAATACGCTGTGCGCTATATTGCTGGCGTACAACGGCTACTTCTGCCGCAATTTGCTGAAATGCTAGTGCTGCAAGCTGGTTGTTTCGGCTTTGGTATAACGGTGGCCAATGCGATAAGTCAGGCAATGGCGCGCTAACTTCTCCTACCACTACCGCTTTGTCAGATTGCAATAAATCTGTACGCCAGCGCATACCGTCGCGGCTACCTTGTATTGCATTTTGCCATACCTGTTGTTTTGTTTGGCCAAGGGCACAGCATATACCCAGTGCGCTAAGAACCATTTGGGTCATGGCAAATAATCCTGCTGTAAAGTAATAATTTGCAACCTATAGGTTGGTGCTTTAATGATGATTTTCTCGCCGGCAGCAAGTTGACCAGCATTGCTTATTTGTAACAATAGCCTGCCGTCATTATCATACAGCGCTCTTTCATTGCCGTCTTGTTGCAACCTTAGGTGCTGTAACCTAGCCTGTAATTGCTGTTCACTAAGCAGCGCCATTTGCATTTGCGCTAACAACACTTTGGCAAATGCTGGCTGATTAAATGGCGCTATACCCGATACCGTCATTTGATGCTCAGGCTGATAGCTTAGTCGCCACAATTCTTGCCCTAGTGGCGACACGGCGACCAGCAATATTGCCTCTGGCTGTAAAAGTGCACTAATAATAAACTGTTGTTGCTGTGCATTATCGAGCCAAATAACCTGCTGCATTAATTGCTGAGCTGGCTCTGGCCAGGCATCAGTTAATTGATAGTAACCTTCACCTAACGCTATCCAGCTGTCATCTAATGTTGGTTTTAGCTGACAGCCGGTTAATAGCAAAACAAAGATTAAACAGATTCGAGACATATTTCCCTTAGTACATTCATCCTTCGCTCGGTTTCAGCCACATAAGGATTAGTCTCATCCCAAGCATATCCGGCCAAAATAGCACTTATCATTGCTGTGACACCGTCATTACGTTTTGTGCTAAAAATAACGTCTTGGAAGCGACAGTCATACCAAGCTTCAACAAAAAAGCGGAATGTTTTAATACCTTTACGCAGCGGTACACTGAACTCCTGCTCCCAATCGGGTTGCTCGCCATTAAGTTGACGTATTACTAATGGTACCGCGGTGGCAGCAGAGCGCAACGCTATAGTAACGCCTGATGAAAACACCGGGTCAAGAAACTCGCCCGCGTTACCCAATAAGGCATAGTTTTTACCGTATAGCTGTTTTACACTGGCTGAGTAACCAGTGATATTTCTCGCTTCATTTACCGGCTTAGCATTAATCAATAACTCGGCAAGCTTGGGAGTTTGCTGCAACTGCTGCCATAAGTTTTCTTCATGGGAGAGGTTACTATCAAAACGCTCTGTTTTACCCACGACACCAAAGCTAGCCGTACCGTCACTAAACGGAATTAACCAAAACCAAATATCATCGTGTTGATCATGTACCGTGATCAGTATTTTATTCGAGTCAAACTCTGGGTTAGTAATGCCATGATTAATGTGACAAAAATTAGCTTCTCGTATTGGAAAGTTTGATGGAAGTTCTAAATCTAGTAAGCGCGGCAACACTCGGCCAAAGCCACTGGCATCTAACACAAAACTTGCACTAAGTTGGCTGGTATTTTGCTGTTCGTCTTGTACGGTTAATATTGTTAAAGCGTCGGCTGAATTATCAAGACCAATTAAGCTAATACCATAGCGAATTTGCAGCCCTTGTTTTTCAGCTTCATCTGCCAGCAACTTATCAAAGCCAGCACGTTTTACCTGAAAGGTAGTGCCCGGGCCTTCACCAAATTTTTTGGTGAAATCAAAATCGGTATACATTCCTTGCTTTAAAAAAGCGGCACCATTTTTATATTGAAAACCCAGTTCAGCTGCTTGTTGCTGTAAAGCGGGTTCTAAACCGGCTTCTGCTAAAAACTCCATACAATGCGGCAATAAGCTTTCACCAATGCTAAAACGTGGAAAATGCTGTTTTTCAATACACAAAACACTTTTCCCAGCTCGAGCTAACATAGCGCCAGCGCTACTACCAGATGGACCTGCACCTATTATAATGACGTCAAAGTGCTGCATTATTTTCATTCTCCTTTATAGCTAAGATACTAAGTAGCGGCGCTAGCATGCATGCCAAAGCTACACCCAGAAATACTGTTAAACCAAAGCTAGCAATGGCTGGTGTTTTACTAAAACCTAATAAACCAAATGCTAAGCAACTGGTAGTGGCTGACAACAATACTGCCTGCACTACATCTTCATGTTTTAGACCCGCGGTAAAAAATATACCGTAATCTAACGCTAAGGCCAGCACCAATAACGCTGCTATTAAATTAAAAATATTTAACTGTTGCTGGATCTGCAAACTAAGTAGCAAAGCACTACTAATCGCTAGCACTAACACTAATACAATACCGGCTGTAATTTTGCCGCCACGGCGCCAAAGTAATACCATTACAGCAAAGGCTAACGCCACAGCAAACCATAGGCTAAGTTGGTTACGAAGATGCGCCAAGCTGGTGTTAGTGTCGGCAATCGGATCTAGCCAATACGTGCCTTGATACTGCTTAAGCAGCTGGATATCAGAAGCACTTAAGCTTACATTGCGTAGCAAAATAACACTGGCTAGTTGTTTATTTAGCGGCTGTATTTGCTGCATAAAGCTACTGGGAAAACTATCTGGCGTTAGCCTATTGCTGATTAGTGCTGGTGCGTTAAGTTGCAATGTCTGCAAGTAGTGTTGTACTGATTCACTTTGATAAGCCTGTTGCAATAGTTGTTGTAATTCAGTTTGTAGTTGTAATGGCGGCACACGCTGCACAGTTGCTTGCCAGTCGCTTAGTTTGTCTTGCTGCTGCCAGCTATGCAGTAAGTCTTGTAATGCTAACTCCTGCTGCAATAGCTGCTCGGTATTATCGCCTAACAATACAATAAAACGGCTATCCCAGTTTTGACCTCCGCTACTTCGCACTAGCTGCTCTTGCTGCAGCAATGCCGCAGGGCTTTGGTTAAACAAACGCACATCATCACTAAACTGAATTTGCCGCCATAAAGCACTGCTAACTAGTACTAATATAATTATGCCGGTTATAAGCACTAATTTACGGTTAGCTCGACAATACGCTTGGCTAACAACTGCACAAAAGCCTAATAAATAACGATTAACAACCATACTGCGCTTAGGTAACCAAGGTAAAAACACCAGCTGTACCGTTAAAAATGCGGCTATTAAGCCGGCACCCATAAATACCGCCACCTGATTTAATATCGGAAATGGCAAAAACATTAGTGCTAAATAACCCAGTAAAGTAGTAATTAAACCAAGCAGTAACGACGGCAGCATACGCTGAAAGGCACTGCGTCCCTTATTAGCGGCCAAGATGCCATGAAACGAGTAATCGATAGCGATACCAATAAGAGTGGTAGCAAATACTAACCCTAGTACATGCGGCTGCTCAAATATCAGCAATACTGCTGCCAAGCCAAAGGCAGAGGCGAAACTTAATGTAACTAAAGCCAAAACTAACGGGCGCCAGCTAGCAAAGCTAAACCAAATCAGTAATAAAATGGCACTAAGTGAAATACCACCATAAAACTGCATTTCAAAACTGGCATTTTCTGCGGCAATAACAGCATGAAACAACACGCCACTGCGCGCGATATTAAGCTCTGGCCACTGCTGCTGCAATTGTTGTAATTGTCGCTCTAACGCATCTGCCACTATTGCGCCATTGTTGCGATCAAAAGGGTCAATAGCCAAACTAGCGTATAACAATACGGCAGGCTGACCTTCATGGCTTAGCTCAAACCAATTCTGACGAAGTGCTAAGCCGTTACTATTGTTTTGCTGTTCTAAGCGTTGTTGGGTAAGCAACAATGGGTCTTGCAATAATGCATTTGCCAGTAAAGGGGCTGGGCTGTATAGCCGCTGCCAAGCGGCATCAACTAAGGCTTGATACTGCCTACTGCGCAGCAGCGCTAATTGTTCTGGGCTAGCTAACAATGCTTGATGTTGCTGATACAAGTGCTGTAATTGCTGCAATGCGACACCGGGCGAAAGCCAATGCAGTTGTACCGCAGGTTGTTGGGTTAATTGCGTTGCCGCTTGCTGTAACTCTGACAAGCCAGTGCCACTGAGTAAAATACTGATATGGCGACTACTATTATTTTGTTGCATAAGCTGCTGCTGCCACGCTATGCCCGAACTCGGTATTGCAGCAGTGATATTACTACTCCAACGCGCGCTAGGAATTGCAGCCACTAAATAGGCCAGCACAGCAATACCGGCTAGCAACCACAGATATAAGTAACCTTTTTTAAATAAACCACTCACTGCGCTGCCGCTTCAACTTGCAAGGTAATAATAGTGCTGTTGCCATTTTGTTCTTGCAGAGTAACGCTATTAAGTTCGGTTTCGCCACACAATATTATTTGTGTGAACAGTTGATCTAACGGCGCCTGTTTGGGCTGTAACAATGTGCAGCCTGCATTATCTAAGGCTAAATTAAACTGTTGTTGAATAAATTCTACATTTTGCTGTAGCACTGCCAGCATTAACTGGCCAACAAATTCACTGCCAGTAATAGCCACGTATTCCTGCTGCTGCCACTGGCTTACACCTTGGGTCGTAATAAGCAACTTGCTGTCAACCGGTGTAATGGTGTGCCATAGCATTTGTTGCGCAGCAAGATCTAAATAACCACTACTACTCAGTGGCACAGGTAAGCCCTGCAAATTCTTAATTTGAGTAAACAGCACCTTGCCTTGCAACGGCTGCCACGGTAGTAAGTCGGTGCTAGCCTGAGCCAGCACCGAAAATAAACCGCATAACAGTATTACGACAAAGCGCATTGTTCTCATGGTTTGGCATATCCTAGTTTTTCAAACAATATCGCTGGCGACTCAAAGCACATTTGCCGGGTGGCTATATCAATAGCCACTTGAATAGTACTGGCTTTGGTTAACTTTTTACCAGTAGCAAGATCGGTAATTAAATAATCGATGCGTAAACGGTTTTCCCATTCCTTTAGCGTTGCCACCACTTTAATTTTATGGGCAAATAACGCTGAGCCAACATACTTTAATGACATATCAACAATAGGCCACATATAGCCAGAGTCTGACATGTCGTTGTAATCATAATTAAAACTACGTAATAACTCACAGCGCGCCACTTCGAGATATTTTACATAATTACCATGCCAAACTACCTGCATAGCATCAACATCAAAAAATGGTACATCAATAATTATTTCAGCCTGTTTTATTGCAGAATTATGCATCTGCAGTCTCCTGATATAAGGGCCAATGCTGCTGCTGAATTTGACCAATTAACTGCCGCAAGCTGTGCTCTAACGGTCGGTCTTCTTCTAGTAGCGGATAGTCTTGCTGCAGCTGATTTAACATCTGCTGCATATCAGTGGTTAGGCTAGTATCGTTTAATTCGCCTTGATTAATTCTTAGCTGCACGCCCTGCTTTACTGCTAGTAATGAAGCGGCAACAACTTGCTCGGTTAATTGCAATACCCGCAAGCAATCACGCGCGGCAATAGTGCCCATGCTAACTTTATCTTGGTTATGACATTCGGTAGAGCGCGAAAACACACTGGCTGGCATGGTTAACTTCAGCGCTTCAGCGGTCCAGGCACTGCAGCCTATCTGTACAGCTTTAAAGCCATGGTTTATATGACGACGCTCTGCCGTTGCACCAGATAAGTTTGACGGTAAGCCATTATTAAATTTGCTATCAACCAATAACGCCATTTGTCTATCGTGTAAATCAGCTAAATTAGCCACTGCTGTTTTCATGCTATCCATAACCATAGCAATGTGGCCACCATAAAAATGCCCGCCGTGTAAAACGTGCTCACCAATACCGTCAATAATGGGGTTGTCATTGGCACTATTAAGTTCATTTTCGATAGTGTGCTTAAACCACGGTAAGGCATCGCGCAATACACCAATAATATGCGGCGCACAACGAATAGAATATCGGTCTTGTAAACGGTCTGAATTACGCGGATGCTCATGATGATTTAAATCGTTTCTGATCCAACTCGCCACTTCATTTTGACCAGCGTGAGGTTTTACACTAAATAAAATTTCATCAAAATGATTGCTGTTACCTTTTAAAGCCAAGCTGGCCAATGCAGTAATACGGCTAGATAAACGCGTTAGGTATTCTGCGCGCTGATAAGCCAAACAGGCTAATGCCGTCATCACCGCAGTGCCATTCATAATGGCTAAGCCTTCTTTTGGCCGTAGCTTAATAGGCGTTAAACCCTGCTCGGGCAACACGTCGGCTATCTGGCGCACTTCGCCTTTAAAATACACCTCGCGCTCGCCAATTAAACTGGCGGCAACATAAGACAGCGGCGTTAAGTCTCCACTTGCACCAACACTACCCTCTTGAGGGATCCGCGGTATTATATCTAAGTTTAAATAAGTGGTTAACTGGTGCAATAAAGGCCAACTAACCCCAGAATAACCTTGAGTTAGCGAGCATAAGCGCGTGGCCAGAATGGCGCGTCCTTGCTCTGGTGTAAAGTAATCACCCAAGCCACAACCATGAAAGCGGGTTAAATGAATTGGTAACTCATGCACTTGCGATAATGGCACTTTTACCGTACAGCTATCGCCGTAGCCTGTGGTTACGCCGTAAATAACACCATCTTCTTCGAGCAATTTATCTAGAAATGCGACACCAGCGTCAATTTGGCGCTGAAAAAGTGGGGCGTCACTTAGGGCAACATTGAGGTGTTGCTGCGCTATTGCACTAATTTGTTCAATACTAATTCGACCATTACCAAAGATAACAGCAGTGGAAGAAGAATGCTTAGCAGAGTCAGTTACTACTGTTGTCACCAGAATGTTCCTTGTGTTGTCCGGCGCCAGGAAGCTGCCAGAAATCATAAAAATTAAACCACTGTAAAGGATAGCGGCATGCTACTTGTTCTAGCACATTGGCATAGCGTTGTGCTTGCTCGGTAATAATTAACTGGCGCTGCTTACGCGGTATGCTAATGCACTGTGCAAAGGGTTCAAACATTAGGCTATAGCCATCTTGCTGCTTTAAACAAAACATTAGGTATACTGGGCACTGCAACACGCTAGCTAGCACCCAAGGGCCAATAGCAAACGGCGCCGGCTTACCAAGAAAATTGGCCCATACTGTGCGCTCTGGGGCTTGTGCAGAAATACGGTCGCCAACAATAACTACCAACTCGCCGCGCTCGATACAATCGCTAAGCATTACACTAACGGCTGGGGTTAACTCAGTAACTTCAATTAATCGCAGGTCAACATCGCTGCTGCTTTCTTTTAAAATTCGGTTAAATGCGGCGGTATGCTGGGTGTGCGCTAACACGTTAATTTTAATTGGGTACTTACTGCGAACCAAAGCACGACACACTTCTTGGTTACCTAAGTGGCTGCCAATAATTAGTGCGCCTTTGCCCGAATAGACAATATTCTCAAAGGGTAAACTGCCGCCATAAGTGACTTTACTTCGTGGAATACGGTCTAACCAACCGTCAATTTTATCGAGTGCAGCTTGGGCAAACTGCCAAAAATGCAGATAGCTTTGCCAATAACCGGGTTTGTGTTTAAACGGGCTATCGGCGCCTTTAAATTGATGCACCTGCTGCAAAAAATCGAGCGACGCATTACGAGCACTGCGGTCTTTAAGAAAAAAATATGCCAGCACCGGCGCTAAGCACAGCACTATTAACCACTTACCGCCAAAGCGGTACAGGGTTAGCAACATGCGAATAGCGATGTAGCTACCGTTTTCTTGCTTTTTAGCCCAATGTGTTTGCTTAGCCTTCATGTTTTACTCGTTGGCGACGCGTTAGTAAATGCGGCACACGCCATAACATGCCAAAAAACAATCGCGTATGCATTTTACTAATTAGCCAATTGTCTCGCAGCATTTTAAAGTTTGAACGCCCACCTGGCGGATAAATTACCTTAGTGGCAATAAAGTACACAGGCACATCATGCCAGAACAATCGCACCATGATGTCGGTGTCGAAATCCATCCGCTGACCAATAGCATACCGCTGCATAATGTCGACACAACTTTGCAGTGGATAAACGCGAAAGCCGAGCATAGAGTCTTTAATTTGTAACGACAGCGTTTCAATGCGCACCCAAAAATGGGTAATTTCGCGGCCTATTTTACGCCCTATTGGCATAGAGCTATCATATACCGGCGCACCACTAATTAGCGCTTGTGGGTACTGCGCCGATTTTTGCCAAAACAAGGGTATGTCGGTAATGTCATGCTGGCCATCAGCATCAATTTGTAACGCATGGCTAAAGCCACGCTGGTAGGCATGTTGCATGGCAGTACACATAGCCACACCTTTACCAGAATTTTGTTGCAGTGTTATCACCTCAACTTGCTGATGCTGCGACGCTAGTTCAGCTAGTACCTGCTTAGTTGCTGCATCCGATCCATCATCAGCAATAATAACTGAATAACCAAATGGCAGCAGTTGCTGCACCGTGTGCGCTATGGTGTCATGGTGGTTATAGATTGGAATAACAAAACAATTATGCATCGCCTTTTAAGGCCCACTTTAAGCGGCCTGAGGCGACTTTTTGTTGTTGCTTAAAATAACTAAACTGAGTGGTGCTTTCGCCATTCAGCTCAAGTAATAAGGTTAAACTATCATGTGGGCGAATCATTACCTGAAACTTTAATACCTCAACGGACACCACCTCAGCCAGTTGAGAAAAGTGCTGTTTACAATACTCTACAACCCAATGCAGCTGAGTAACCCCTGCCAGCACTGGTGCTTGTGGAAAATGGCCATCAAAATAGGCAATTTCTGGGTTAATACCTAATTGCAACTCCACTTTGTGGTCGCTATGTTGCAGTACCTGTACTGTAGGAAATAAGTTAGTCATGATAAAACAGAGCTTCCAGTTGCATCAGCGGCAGTTTACCCTGCTGATTGTAGGGCAAAGCCGACACGTAGCGAAATTTTTTCGGTAACATTACACGCTCAAAGCGCTGCAGTAAATGTTGCTTTAAATATTGGTTTACCGCTAATTTACCCTGTTGTTGTAATAAATGCTCACCGGCTTCGGTTAATACCACAGCCAATGCCAGCTGAGCTTTAGCTTGCTGCAATACTGCGGCAGCAACTTCAGCCACTAATGGGCAGGTAAGGCAGTGATGCTCAACTTCAGGTAACGACAAGCGTTTTTCTTCAATTTTGACAATTCGGTCCAACCGACCTAGCAAGTGAAAGGTATCTGCAGTGAGTAATTGCACCTGATCTGCAGTGGTAAAGGTACCAACACCATCAAGATAAGGCGAGTTAACCTGCAGCGCCAGCTGCTGATTTTGACTGATACTAATGCCTGAAAACGCCTGCCAAGGTGTATCTGCACTGCTACGTTGCCTAAAAGCGATACCACCGGTTTCTGTGCTGCCAAACACCTCTGTTGGTGCCTGCCCTAAGGCGCCAATATAGCGCGCTGGAATATCATCAGCTAAGGGGCCACCTGAACTAAAAATACGCAGACATTGCTTAGCAACAGGTGCCAGAATTGCAATATCATCAAATCGAGCTAAATGAGCAGGGCTGGCAATAAACACCAGTTGATAACTCTGCAGTAAGTCTTGCCATTGCTCTAAATAACTTAGCTGCTGTCGATATTGCAAATGGCCAAAACATAAAGGCCACAACATACGAAACAACAAACCGTAAATATGCTGATAAGACACAGTAGCGGCAAATAAGGTGCTCTGGTTAAAGCCAATCGCAAACTGCGCCTGCAGTGTTTGTACTTCTAATAACAACTGAGTTAATTGTTTAGTAACAAGCTTAGGTTGCCCAGTAGAGCCAGAGGTAAAAAAACTCACTTTGGTGTTATTGCTTAGCAGCAATATGTCCTGAAAGCCTCGGTTAACGTCGTCGTTTATAGTGCACACTTCAAAAAGCGCACTAGGTGCTTGCCAATCACAATGCTCCATCGCAAGTGCTAAGGTGTGTGGCTGGTTATCTGGCGCTAGTACTATGTGTTTGCCCAGTTGGCTAAGGGCAACAAACCATAATGAAAACCACAACGCATCAGATTGATATAGTAAAACAGTATTGCCCGAACAAGCAGAAACGTAGGCTTTAACCTGCAGTAATTGTTGTTGCCATTGCTGTGCAGTAACAACATTAATACCGTCAGTAAATAGCGGATCTGTTGCTGATGACCAACCTAAGTGCCAATGGTTATTTTGCTGTTTTAACAACGCGTCTTACCTGCCACTCTATAAACATCAGCAACCCCATTAGTACATAGGCGATAAGGCCGTTGTATAACAGCCACAGATCCCAATTACCCAGCACAGCAGTAACAAACGCTATGCTGCCATTTAATAAGAAAAACACACACCATACTTGGGTCACTTTACGTGTATAAGCTATAGCTTTTTCATCCAGCTCGCCGTCCATAAGTTTCGCAATACGCTCAACCACCGTAGGTGGGTAGCGTAAAGAGTAGCCAAACAATGACAACATGCCAGCGTTCATCCATACCGGATAATACAACATGGCGTGTTCAGATTGGCCTAACAGCATAGCTAGCACCAAGCCGAGGCAGGTTAGTAAAAAAAAACCACGGCTAGCCAAGCCTGCATCACCGGTAAACGATTTAAGCAAGGCAATACTGGCAATTGGCAACAGTGCGGTAGCCGGATGCCAGTGGTTTATTGCCCACCAAACGTAAACGGGGTAAAGCAGCAGCGATACTTTTAAAGCCGCACTAAGTAGGCCCTTTACGCGCATTAAACTTCAATCAAAGCATAAACCGCGTTAACTACGTCACCTACAGTGCGCACAGACTTAAAGGCTTCTGGTTCAATTTTTTTACCAGTAAGCTCACGCAGCTTTACAACTAAATCTACTGCATCAATACTGTCTAAATCTAAATCTTCGTATAAGTGCGCATCTAAATTAATTTGCTCAGCATCAAGCTCAAACTCTTTTACCATCAACTGCTGCAGCAGATTAAACACATCTTGTTTAGTTTTCATTATTTGCTCCAGTTACTGCTGTTGGCTAACATACAATGCCAGCTTATTCAGGCTGGCAAAATGCTGTTTATTTTGTTCAGAGTTTGCATCAGGTTTAATGTTATATTGTTTTTTTAATGCTTGGCCTAATTCCAGCGCATCAATTGAATCTAGCCCTAAGCCGTCAACAAATAACGGTGCGTCATCATCTATGTCATCTGGAGTAATATCTTCTAACTCCAATGTAGTAATAATCAGCTGCTTAAGTTCGAGTTTCAAAGAGTTCATGTTGCTTTACTGCCTGTTGATAAAAAATTTGTAAATCCCTAGTAAGCTGACGTGCAGCTAACGAAGGGGACTGAATAGTTTCTAAATTATCGTCTAGTTGAATATCTTTCAAATACTGAATGCTCAACCTAGGCTTTGTTGCCGGTACCTGGTACCACTTTTCTTGTTTGGTGAGGGTACTTGGCTGACAACAAATATACAATGCTAGATATCCACGCCTTGCTCGCAGCCCGATATTGGCTGCCCCGCGTTGAAAAAACAACTCAGCTCCTGGTGTAGTACGCGTGCCCTCTGGAAAAATAATTAAATTATTGCCTTTTTGCAAAGATGCAGCGCAATCATCTAATAATTTATCCGGATCGGAGTTACTAATATAGCCAGTGCTAGTAATCACACCTCGCATAAACGGGTTACGAAATAGCTGCGCTTTAACCACGCAGTCGGCTTGCGGAGTCATCGCAATTAATGCAACCACATCAATTAAGCTAGGATGGTTAGCAATAATAATCTGACCACGTGCCTCACGCAGTTTAGTTGCCGCAGTTAAATTAAAATTAAAAATGCCAACAAACCGCATTAAAGCAATAAAGCCTTTAAAGGTAATATGCACGGTATTGCGGGCTTGAAATTTACGTTGCTCCACATCGCGAATAAACAAACGCTGTAGCGGAAATACCGTGATAGATAGCAACACGCCGCCAACACCAAAGGATACAAAGCAAAAGCCCGTAGCTAAAATACGATACCAGTGATTTAATCTTTGCATTAGCTCACCTTACGCCACAACCATTGCCGCAGATGCCCAGCCAACTCTAATTGATTTTGTTCACCTTGTAAAAACGGCACTAATTTAAACGCTTGATCAGACTCAGCTTGGCTAGCTGCATTACTTTGCATAATAAACTGCACTAATTGCCCTTCGCTACGATGCAATAGCAGTGCTAGCGCAATTGGCATTGACGGATCTTGGCAAAATTGCTGATAAGGTTCTGGCACAGGCTCATCAGCATACACAACTAATAGCTGGGTTAAATCTGGCTCGCTACTAAAGCGCGCTGCTGCTTCTAATACGGCATAATGCAAAGTATCTGCGCCTGCTGCAATCGCATTACTGTCAGCTTGATTCTGGCTATACATACTAAATTGACCACTAATAGCGTTATGTACCGATAAAGCAAACTGTGAGGGCGATAATTCTTCTTGGCGACCAAGCTGCTGCAGTAGCTGCAACGTTTTATGCAAATCGCCATGCCGAGAAGCAAAAACAGTAGGCAACTGACCGCTGCTTTGCTCTGCACTGGCTTGTAAGGCAACATCAAACGCGAGCTTAGTTAATTTACTTAAACGTCGGCGTGTCATTGCAGGCACTTGATTTAATTGCGGTTGCATAGCAGCGCCTGAGTTAGCATTATCTTTATTGCTTGGTGACGGCATCCAAATTGCCCATGATTTTATATATAATTCCATATAGCATCACCCATTACCTAAAATAACACCGCTAAAAACCGTGTATCATATATAAAGCACAGGTAAAAACAAAATAAAAATGCTCTAATTCAATATTGATTGACCCACAGGGCCGTTAACGTGCAAAATCACTAGTTCGATACATTTAGTAGGTATAAATAATACAAGATGCGCAGAGTATTAGTGATCCATTATTCGCAAACTGGCCAGCTTAGCCGGGTGGTTTCCTCTGTGTGTTCGCCGTTGCAACAGGCTGATAGCATTAAGATTGATTTTCTTGCTGTGCAACCCGTTACCGCCTATCCATTTCCTTGGCCGTTTGTGCGTTTTTTTACCATTTTCCCTGAAACAGTACTACAGGTGCCGCAACCGTTACTGCCACCAACAACTGCACTAGCCGATAAATACGACCTAATCATTTTGGCCTATCAAGTATGGTTTTTATCACCATCGCTGCCTATCAGTAGTTTTTTGCAAAGTCCATTAGCGCAACAATTATTTCAAAACACCCCCGTTGTAACCTTAATTGGCTGCCGCAATATGTGGCTGATGGCTCAAGAAAAAGTTAAAGCGCACCTACAACGGCTGCAAGCGAACTTAGTCGATAATATTGCCCTAGTAGACAAATGTGGCAGTGCGGCTAGCTTTCTTGCCACGCCAATGTGGATGTTTACCGGTAAACAGCAAGCTAAACGCTGGTTGCCTAAAGCCGGTATCAGTGAACAAGATATTGCCGCGGCCAGCCGCTTTGGTGAGCGTATCGTCCAACGTTTACAAGCTGACGATAGCGTTATTACTTGCAGTATGCTAACTGGGCTGCAAGCCGTAACTATTGATGAAAAATTAATTGCTAGTGAGCGCGTTGGCAACCATAGCTTTAGTATCTGGGCTAGGTTGTTATATAAACTGGGGCCAGAGCATAGTGTGCGCCGCAAATTAGGTTTAATGGTTTATGTGTGTTTTTTACTGCTATTAATTGTTACCGTGGTGCCCATTACCGCGCTGGTAAAAACATTGCTGGCGCCGTTAACTAAAAAACGTATCGCCAAGCAAAAACGCTATTTTGCTGCACCGTCTGGTGAATAAAACAGTACAGATCAGTTTAAGAAGTAAGTTGAAGGTAATTTGATGTCCATACACCCCGTTTATATTAGTCGCATTGCAGCAGAATTGCCCTTTGATGCCGTATCAAATGAGCAAATGGAAACCCGGTTAGGGCTGGTGGGTAATAAACCTTCCCGAGCTAGGCGCCTAATTCTACGCAGCAACGGTATTACGCAACGCCACTATGTTATTGATCCGGCTACCGGCAAAGCGGGTTTAAATAAT
This sequence comes from Rheinheimera sp. D18, assembly GCF_004345025.1. Lineage (GTDB taxonomy): Bacteria > Pseudomonadota > Gammaproteobacteria > Enterobacterales > Alteromonadaceae > Alishewanella > Alishewanella metallidurans. Next base: position 3,159,617 of record NZ_CP037745.1, read on the forward strand.
GCGCAGTTAGCAGCTGCAGCAATTCGCAAACTTTGCTCTACTCCTGAGCAACTAAATAGCATTGAATGTCTTGCTGCTAGCACTTCAGCCCCCGATCAGCTAATGCCGAATCACGCAGTTATGGTGCACGGCGAACTGGGTAACCCACCTTGTGAAGTTGTGGCCACGGCTGGCATTTGTTTGTGTGGTATTACCGCACTGAAGTACGCTTGGATGAGTGTTGCCAGCGGCAACAGCCGTAATGCCGTAGCTTGCGGCTCTGAAGTTGCTTCTAATATGATGCACGCGCGTAATTTTAATGCTGAGGCTGAAGCAAAATTAGAACTGTTAGGCAAGCAACCAGAATTAGCATTTGAAAAAGATTTTTTACGCTGGATGCTGTCAGATGGCGCAGGTGCAGTGTGGCTACAAAATGAGCCTGCTGCAGATGGGTTAAGCTTACGTGTACATTGGATTGATATTATCTCGTTCGCTAACCAGCTACCTACTTGCATGTATGCTGGGGCGGAACATACCGAAACGGGCTTACAAGGCTGGACTCATTTTGACGCCGCAGGCCGTGCTGAGCAATCGGTAATGTCGGTTAAGCAAGATGTTAAACTACTTAATGAAAATATCGTTACTGTTACCGTAGAGCAGGCGCTATTGCGTGTGTTAGAAAAACATCCCATGTTGCCCGAGCAAATAGATTATTTTTTACCACATTATTCATCAGAATACTTTCGCGACCGGCTGCTAACCGGCTTAGAGAATATTAATTTTGTGATCCCGCAGCATAAATGGTTTACTAATCTTACCACTAAAGGTAACACCGGCTCCGCCTCTATTTTTATTATGCTAGAAGAGTTGTTTCATAGCGGAAAGCTACTGGCTGGCGAAACTATTCTTTGCTACATCCCAGAAAGTGGCCGTTTTTCTAGTGCCTTTATGCTATTAGAAGTGGTTGGCAATGAAGCTTGATGATGTACCTCAGCATGATAGCAGTAGCTATGGCGGCCACAAAAAGCTGCTGTACGTTACCAACAGCAACGGCCGCTATACTGGCAGCCAAAGCAGTGGCTGGGACACAGAAGCCTTTGCTACCGCTTTAGCGGTTGAAGCGCTAGAACAGCAAGCAGCAGCCGCCTACAACCAATGGCAGCAGGGGCATTTGTCACCTCTGCCTTACCTAATGTATCAAGCTAGACTAGATGAAACAGGCCTAAGCCAGATTAGCGGTTTTTGGCGTTGGCGTATTCGCCGCCATTTTAAACCCACACACTACCGCCGCTTATCGTTACGTATCCTACAGCGTTACAGCGACGCGTTAGCTGTGCCTTTAGCCCAGCTGCAGGCTTATCAGTTACCAGTATCTTCGCAGGAATAACATGACCTTTATTCATCAACAAAGTGCACACTGCGAAAGCGGCGTTATGTCTAGTTTACTAACCAATGCAGGTTTTCCTATTAGTGAGCCTATGGTTTTTGGCCTATCGTCGGCGTTAGCGTTTGCTTATTTGCCCATTGTTAAGCTCAACGGCATGCCGCTGATAGCATATCGTATGCCACCAAAACATATTATTAATACGTTAAATAAACGCTTAGGGCTTAATATTCAAAGCCAGCGTTTTAGCCAAGTTAAAGCAGGCCAGCAGGCGCTTGATCAGGCTTTAGCTAAACAACAAGCTGTTGGCTTACAAACTAGTGTGTTTTGGTTACCGTATTTTCCCGCGGAAATGCGTTTTCATTTTAATGCCCATAACCTATTGGTATACGGCAAAGAACATAACAATTACCTGATCAGTGATCCGGTATTTGAAGACGTAGTGCAATGTGACGTTGTGGCATTAAATAAAGCCCGTTTTGCTAAAGGTGCGCTGGCGCCAAAAGGCTTAATGTACACTTTAGGTAATACGCCAGCAGAGCCAAATTGGCCAGTGCTAATTCGCCAAAGCATTAAAGCAACCAGCCGCATTCTAGATGGCTTGCCCTTGCCGTGGATTGGTGTGCGCGGTATTTTTCATTTAGCGAAAAAAATTGAACAGCTTGATCCAAGCGCCATAAAATATAATCGCTTATATCTCACTCATATAGTACGAATGCAAGAAGAAATAGGCACAGGTGGGGCTGGGTTTCGTTTTATGTATGCGTCTTTTTTACAAGAAGCGGCCGATAAGCTAAATGAAGCCATGTTGCACGATGCTGCGAATAAAATGACATTAATTGGTGATGGTTGGCGCGGCTTTGCGTCATTACTGGTGCAGTACTGTAAAGCCAAACAAGCTACACCTGACTTTGCTCAACTCGCTGCAGCTTTACGTCAGTTAGCGCAACAAGAGCGTGAATTAATGCAGCAATTGGCCGCATGGAGTAAAACACCAGTTAAAGCCTAACTTTGCTTAACGCGGTGCGGTAGCAAAATCGCTAAACTGCCAGTGTGTGGGTTGCCAATGCCCGCTTCGTAAATGCACGGCTTGGCCGCATAACTGGTTTTTACCTTGTAAGCAGCGAATTAACAATACTTCAGGCACTATATGGCACTGTAAGTCGGCAAAGGCTAACTCGGTTAGCGGTTGCCACGGCTCTTTGCCGGCGCCAATAAATACATTAGGGCCGTCTAACGCCAGCATTTGTGCAGCATAAAAACTGGCCGCATTACTTACACTATTAATAAACTCGAACGGTTTGGGTAGTTGCTGCTGCACTATTACTGTATCTAATAAAGAATGCATATTACCCAAAGAAGGATAATCTGCGGCCAAATAAATACCGCTATTACTGGCTAGCTGACCACGAAAAGGCACTGCCAATAACAGGGTTAATAAGGCTAAACGATCCATCCGACGCGGCATTTTTGCTAGCTGCTGGCCCAACATCTGCTTTAATGCTTTATCACTAATATTGGCGTCTAATTCCAACTCATAATGCTGTATTACGCTAAACATCAGTATTTTCTCAACAATAAGCTGGCATTATTGCCACCAAAACCAAAGAAATTAGCCATAACAATAGCTTTAGGTTCAACACTCAATTCGGTATCGCTAAAAGGAAGACTAGCGTCTTTAGCATAAGATAGCGGCGGAAGGGTATGTTGTTGTAGGGTAGCAAATAGCAGTGCTAGCTCGCTTAAACCGCAAGCTCCTAAGGTATGGCCTAAATAGGGTTTTAACACCACTAATGGCGGAATATTAGTGCCAAATAACCGTAAAACCCCGTTTTGCTCAGCCGTATCATTGGCCAAGGTTGCTGTACCATGTAGCTTTAGCAAAGCAATGTCTTCAATGCTAACTGCAGCTTGCTGCAACGCCAGCTGCATTACTTTTGCAATATGGCTACCATCTTCTGCTGTAGTAGTAATATTGTAGGTATCGCAGGCACTGTAACCGCCAATTAATTCTGCTATTGGTGCTTTATCTGCTTTCGCACTTAGTATGGCTGCGGCATAAACTTCGCCTAATAACAGGCCATCGCGCTGCGGATGAAACGGCCGATACTGGCCGCTGCGGCTGGCAAGTTCCAACGCATTAAAGCCAGATAGCGTAATTTGGCCTGGCGGCTCAAAAGCTAAAACCAACACATGACGATATAAACCCGCTTGCAGCATACGCTGGCCATAAAGCAAAGCATTAGCTGCGCTAGTGCAAGCCGTATTAAGCAGCCGAATAGCAGCAAAATTAAATCGGCCGTCAAACTGCTCGCTAAAGCTATCAAACGACGGCAATAATGCCATGTCTAGTGGTGCGCCTTGCTGCAGTTTTTGCTCGATTAAACACACATCTAACCCAGTAGAGGCAACAAGTAATAAGCACTCTGCTGCGGTTAAATTAGCCGAGTTAAGAGTGTCATCTATTAAGTTATGTAATCGTGTTCGTAGTGGCAGCTTGTCTGCTGGCGCCGCCAAATAGGGTAATTGTAATCGATCTAAGCTCGGCGCAGGTAACGGCAGTTCACCCTTAGCATAGCGGCCTACCGCTTGCGCTAAGTTTGCACCTAATGCTGAACAAAGATGAAACTGACTAAGATAAACTGGGATCATGCGTTCGCCAAAATATGATCGGCTAGGCTATCAATACTGTGCAGCACCTTACGCCCTTGGCTGGCGCCTTCAATGCGTACGCCATACTTTTTTTGCACAGCTAAACTTAACTGCAACGCATCAAGACTATCTAAATCTAGCCTACTACTACTGCCAAATAGGACTTCATTATTAAGAATATCCTGCCAATTTAAATCATCTTCCTTGTCACACTCAATCACAAGCAGTTGTTTTAATTGTTTATTTAATAAATTGCGGTCCATTTTATCCGGCTCATTTTATATTTATAAATAAAGTACGCTAAAGCAAAACTGCTTAGCGCAAACAGTACTAGTTTTAATGCTGACGGCATAATATCAACAATGTCACCATGTCCGGTCAGTAAAGTAAGGCAACCTTCTAGTGCCCAATTCATTGGCGACAATGCCGCAACTTGCTGCATGGCTTCAGGCATTACTACTGTTGGCACCATAATGCCACCTACCGCCGCCAGAATAATATTACAACCACCACTTAACATCAGGGCTTGCTCATTACTGCGCACTAAGCTGGCAATTAAAAAGCCAAAACAGCTGCTGCATAGCGCAATGCTACTCGCTAACACAAGGTATGCCACTGGGCTGCCATTAAACTGCAGCGGTGCAAGCCCTAACACGGGCAACAACAAGTAACTTACCGTAAGCAGCAAAGCAAACTGTAACAAGTTAATCATAAAATATGGCAAACATTTACCTAAGGCCAGCGTTAGCGGGGGCAAACCGGCCGACTTTAACCGCAACAAAGTGCCGCTTTGCTGCTCAGCTAGCAAGGTATTTGCCATAGGTAGCATAACAAAAAACATGCCGAATATTAGCCAAGCTGGCACGCTATGCTGGCTGGCACTGGCTTGGCCAAACACTTGGCCCTTAGTGCCTAAATCAAGCTCAGTTATGGTGCTATCGGTTTGTTGGCGAACAATAGCTAATTGTTCTGTTAAGCTTTGTTCATCAGACAGCATCTCGTTAGCGCTTAAAAATGCGTGTAAGCGAGTTTGCGCCAAGCTAAGTATTACCGCCGACCGCACTTGCTGGCGCAGCACAGGAACTGTACTAGCAGGAAAAATTAGCTGTAATTGCGGCAAAGTGCTGGTCGCTTCTTGATTTAATAACTCGCTAAAGTTTTTATCAGTAACAACCTGGGTTAAATTATTAGTCGTGTCAGTAACAGTCGTTAGCACGGTAATTTGCTCAGCCAAGGCGGCGGCAAAAAAACGACTATCAGCGTCATCTGCATGTTGTAGCAAACTAACACTGGCCGTAGCGGGTGTGCCAGAATTTAAATCAGACAACGCAAAAGCCATTAGTAGTACAAAGGTCAGCGGCATTAAAAACAATACCGCTAAAGCGTGTATATCTCGGCACAATAAACGCCACTCTTTACTTAATAGCGCCCACAATCTCATAACTGCCCCCCAGTCACATGCAAGTACAGTTGCTCTAACGAGGGCCTACCGTAACGTAGTAGTTTTGGCTGCACCATCTGAGTAGTAATAAACAGGTTTAATTGTTGCCATTGTGCAGTCGTTGTTAAGCTTATTAAAGAGCCCTGTGCTAATGGCTCGGCAGTTAAGCCCAGTTTAGCCACTAATTCTAACCAGCCTAACGGAGCTTGCTGAGACCATTGCACCATTAGCTGCCAACTATCGCTGCTCAACTGACTTATTGGCGCATCAAGCAATAACTGCCCTTGCTGTAACACCAAGATTCTATTCGCAATTTGTTCAATTTCTTGTAAATAATGGCTGGTATACAATAAGGTTTTACCCGCTGCCGCCAGTTGCTTTACGGCGTTAAGTAACTGCTGGCGAGATTGCGCATCTACCCCCACAGTGGCTTCATCAAACAGATAAACATCTGCTGGCTGCAATATGCCAATGGCAAAATTTAGTCGGCGCTGCCAGCCACCCGATAGTGTTGCTGCGCGTTGCTTAAGCCTATCGCTTAAGTTACAAGCCTCAATTACCATTTGCAGCTGTTGCTGGCGCTGTGCGCCTTTAAGTTGGTATATGTCAGCAAAAAATACCAGGTTTTCAGCAATGCTAAGCTGGCTATAAAATGCCAAATGTTGCGGCACCAAGCCCACTCGAGTATCAGTTTTTTGCCAAGTTAATTGCCCGCTGGTGGGCTTAACTAAGCCACTTAATAGCGAAAATAACGTGGTTTTACCTGCGCCATTAGGGCCCAGTAAGCCAATAATGTCGCCGGCGTTTAATGACAGAGTTAATGCTTGCAGTGCGTCAATTTCAGCTGCTGGATAACGATAGCTTACTGCAGATAATTTAAGCATGTTTAGCGGCCTCTACATGCTCTACTGCCACTAATAACGTGCCACTAAGTATAGGTTGCGTCTGACTTACCTCAAACTGATACTGCGCACCCGCTTCGTTTTTACTAAGCAGTTCGCAGCTTACTGTTACTGGCATGGCAGTAGCTGTTATTTGATATATTTTTACTTTTTGCACTTTTACCACATAGGCTCGCCGCGTGATCTTAGAGATGCTCGCGCCATGTACCGCACACAATTGTGCTGCGGCTTCATATAGCAAGTAACTTGGGCAGTTTGGGCCATATAGCCTTAAACAGTCGGCGGTAGTAGTGCCTACAATATATGTCGGCGCAATAACACTGACAGAGTCAAGCCAAAGTGCGGCGCCGCGATGGGGCAATAGCTGTTCTATAGCAATACGATTTAAGATGATAAATTGCCCGCAAAATAAAAAACCGAAGTCTACCGCAGCAATAAACCATTGTCACGATTGCCAGTATATACAAAGGTGTGACATCTAATATCATTCAACGGTATGCTAGCAGTATAAATAGCGGCTTATTAAAATACGTGGCTTTATAAACAGGGCAAAAATATGATTTTGCTAGGCTATAGGTTGCAATTATTGCCCTTACTGCAGTGCCAAGCGTACCTAACTAATATTGAATGGCAGTATGCGCAAACACTAACCAACAAAAGAGCGCTGCAATTTTGTAATGGTCGCGCATTAATTCGTCAGTTATTACTGCGTTATCATGGTATTAGCTATAACAACATAGCTATTGATTTGCCAACTGATAAAGCGCCAACGTTAAGGGTATTAAGTGAGCCATGGCAGTTATCTATCAGCCATTCAGCACAAGCGATAGCAGTAGCAATAAGCCAAACTAATCGATTAGGTTTAGATATTGAGCAAATTAAAGCTCGAAACATTACTGAATTTATCACTGAATATCCAGCCCTTGCAGGGGCTAAAAATTTAACTGAGTTTTATCAACACTGGACAGCAGCAGAGGCCTACAGCAAATATAGCGGTGAGCCATTACTCAACCTATTGCAGCAATCCGTTAAGCTAACAGAACCGCAGTATCACTTATCATTACACGGTTATATGCTGTGTTTAACATATCAATATGCTGATGCTAAGCTAGAAATAAACGAACAAAAACAGGCTATAAATTAAAACCTGGTATTTTATTGATTAGATTAAGTACTAGTTTTGAGCTAACTTATAACCAGCCATATTTATAATAAAAAAGGTGATTTATGAATTTTATTTTATTTTTAATTATAGGTGCAATAGCAGGATGGCTGGCAGGGCTTATTATGAAAGGCCGTGGTTTTGGTCTTCTTGGCAATATGGTTGTCGGCATTGTCGGCGCGTTTCTTGGTGGCTTTCTGTTCGGTATGCTAGGGCTAGCAGCTTTTGGCTTAATTGGCTCTTTAGTAACAGCAACTGTTGGCGCTGTAGTGTTATTGTTTTTAATTAGTGTAGTAAAAAAGAACTAGGGCTTGTTGATCTTTCGTGATGGATTATTAGACAGCATGATGGGCTGGTATAATTACTTTCGCCAAAAACTAACCATGACAACCCATCATGCCAAGAACAATGTTAACAGACGAGTACTGGTCAAAGCTAATCAGATTGATGCTTAAAACGGGCCGCGTATATGACAAGCCGGAACACAGAAATACTTTCGAAGGCATTTTGTATCGGATGCGGGTCGGTTGCCCTTGGCGCGATGTGCCAGAAGCTTTTGGAGATTGGAGCGCCATCTACCGGCGTTTTAACCTGTGGTCTAAGAAAGGCATTCTAATGCAGCTATTCGCAGAGTTAAGGCAATTGGCTGATTTAGAGTGGGAATTTATAGACGGCAGCATCGTCAAAGCGCATCAGCATGCGACAGGTGCTCGCTCAGAAGATAAAGAAGCGATTGGGAAAAGTCGTGGTGGTAACACGACGAAAATCCATATGGCAGTGGATAGTTGCGGCTTGCCAATAGATTTTATTGTGACAGGCGGTGAGGTTCATGACAGTAAAGCAGCCATAGAATTACTAAAACAACTGCCTGATGCCGAACACGTTATCGCTGACCGGGGCTATGATAGCGAGAAGATACGAGAGCAGATCCGAGAAAAAAAGGGCGTCCCTAACATACCGCGCAAGCGTAATTCGAAGATTGGTAATGGCGATATTGACTGGTGTCTGTACAAATATCGCCATCTGGTTGAGAACGTGTTTGCCAGGCTAAAACATTACCGCTCAGTAGCAACAAGGTATGATAAATTAGCCCGGAATTATGCAAGTACACTGGCCTTGGCTTGCTGCCTTATATGGCTGCCAATGTGGGTTGGCTAAATTATAAACAGCAAAGATCAACAGGCCCTAATAATAACTGCCCATCTAACCTCAAAACAAATCTAGCGACTCGCCGGCTTGTGGTGAGTCGCTGTCTCTTTTGCTTTTTGCATTTAATCTAGCTCGGCGCTGCGACAATAATTTTAAAATATGTGCTCGCTCAGCAACTGGCTTTTGGTGCCAGTTAAATCGCTCGTCGCGTGAACGCAAGCAGCCTAAACAGTAACCACGGCTATTGCTTTGGCACACGCCAATACAAGGGTTTGGTAGATCAAACAGTTCTAACTGATCCACACCACTAGGCTCACTAATTTACACATAGTGTAAGTGTACGCTGAGAACTCTTTACCACGCAAACCCAGAGCAGAAACTGACTATTTTTTGTCTAATTGAAAAAACTGTTTGACTTCGGATTGATAGACGGCTATTTCTAATAGTCATTCGGTCTGTGTTGCAGACTACCTAATTAAAAAATATCTAACTAAGTAAATAGGTCAGAATAATATTATGCGTTTAGCTGCCATTCTTAACATTATTGTCCTCGTCGTGGTGATTATTAGTCGCCGCGGGGGCGCGTGTTTGGAAAAAATAAAGTAGCTTAGGCGAATTCCAACCAACCCCCGCTCCGAAAGGACCGGGGGTTTTTTCGTTTTTGGGCATTAAAAAAGTTAACCAGAGCAAGAGGATAAAATAATGAAAGGCGCAGAGTTGGTAATACAGGTGCTGCAGCAACACGGAGTGGATACCATTTTTGGCTATCCCGGCGGCGCTATTATGCCGATTTACGATGCCTTGTATCAAAGCAACGTAAAGCACTATTTATGTCGGCATGAACAAGGCGGCGCGTTCTCAGCTATTGGTTACGCCAGAGCATCGGGTAAAGTGGGCGTTTGCATGGCCACCTCTGGCCCTGGCGCAACCAATATCATTACCTCGCTAGCCGACGCGTTATTAGACTCAGTGCCGGTAGTAGCAATAACCGGGCAGGTGTCGCAAGCGGTAATGGGTTCTGATGCCTTTCAAGAAGTTGACGTTTTAGGCTTAAGTTTAGCCATAACTAAACACAGTTTTATGGTGCGCAGCGTGCACGAGCTAGAGGCTACCTTGCATCAAGCCTTTGCTATTGCACAAAGTGGCCGGCCGGGACCTGTGTTAATCGACATTCCTAAAGACGTGCAATTAGCCGAGATTGACTACCGACCCAGCCCATTTACCAAGCACAGTGCCACAGCAATCAGCACCTCGTTAACTAATGCAGCTAAAGCGCGCCAGTTAATTGCGGCAGCAAAAAAACCGATGGCCTATATCGGTGGTGGCGTGCATATGGCCGGTGCCATGGCGCAATTACAGCAATTTTTAGCCGACAATCCTATGCCATCTGTTACCACATTAAAAGGCATGGGCTCGGTAGCCAAAGACAACCCACATTATTTAGGCATGCTGGGTATGCACGGCACGCAAGCGGCAAACTTCGCGGTGCAGCAGTGCGACTTGCTGATTTGTTTAGGTGCACGTTTTGACGACCGCGTAACCGGCAACCTGCAAAAATTTGCCCCTGAAGCCAAGGTTATTCATGTTGATATTGATCCGGCCGAAATTAATAAAGTACGCTTTGCTGATGCGGCTTTGTTGGGCGATATGCAACAAATTTTACCGGCAATATCATCTAGCACTAACTGCCCAAACTGGTTGGCACATTGCGCAATGTTAAAGCAGCAACACGGCTGGCGTTATGATCACCCGGGCGAGCGTATTTTCGCGCCATTAATGTTAAAGCAGTTAAGCGATCGCATGCCAGATAACAGCGTAGTGTGCTGTGATGTGGGCCAGCACCAAATGTGGGTGGCGCAACATATGCGTTTTAATAACCCGCGTAACCATTTATCTAGCGGCGGTTTAGGCACTATGGGTTTTGGTTTACCAGCAGCCATTGGCGCTAAATTAGCGCGGCCGCAAGACACCGTTATTGCCGTATCAGGCGATGGCTCTTTTATGATGAACGTACAAGAGTTAGCCACCATTAAACGTTTTCGCTTGCCAGTAAAAATAGTCATTATCGATAACCAACGCTTAGGCATGGTAAAGCAATGGCAGCAGTTATTTTTTAACGAACGCTATAGCGAAACCGATTTATCTGACAACCCCGATTTTGTTGCTTTGGCCTCAGCTTTTGCCATTCCAGGCCACAGCATTACCCGCAAAGATGAAGTAGAAAGCGCGTTAGAAGCCATGTTTACTTGGCCTGGGCCGTACTTACTGCATGTAAGTATTGATGAAAAAGACAACGTTTGGCCATTAGTACCACCAGGTGCCGCCAATGAAGATATGATCACGGAGCAAAAAGCATGAACCACGTATTAAATATCACCACCAACAACACACCGGCCATAGTTGAGCGCTTGCTGCAGGTTACGCGCTATCGCGGTTACGAGTTAGCCGGCTTAGAACTGGCAAGCCACGCTGATGCCAGCAGCTTATGTATAACGTTAACCGTTCGCAGCGATAAACCTATTCAGCTGCTAACTAACCAACTGCATAAACTGTATGACATTCAGCAGCTAGAGCTGGTGTCTGCTGACTTAGCCATGTTAAGAGCTTAAAGCTATTTACCTTTTATTTTATTGAATACACGGAGCACCCTAATGCCAAAGTTAAGATCCGCCACCGTTACTGAAGGCCGCAATATGGCGGGCGCGCGTGCACTATGGCGCGCCACTGGCGTAAAAGACACCGATTTTGGCAAACCTATTGTTGCTGTCGTTAACTCTTTTGTTGAATTTGTACCCGGCCATGTGCATTTACGTGATCTGGGTAAGCTGGTTGCGCGCAGCATTGAACAAGCCGGTGGTATTGCCAAAGAATTTAATACTATTGCCGTAGATGACGGCATTGCCATGGGTCACGGCGGCATGCTGTATAGCTTGCCATCACGCGAGCTGATCGCCGACTCGGTAGAATATATGATTAACGCGCACTGTGCCGATGCCATGGTGTGTATTTCTAACTGCGATAAAATTACCCCCGGTATGTTAATGGCGGCGCTACGGTTAAATATTCCGGTAGTATTTATTTCTGGCGGGCCAATGGAAGCCGGTAAAACCAAGCTGTCAGATCAAATTATTAAGCTAGATTTGGTAGATGCGATGGTATCAGCGGTTGACCCAAATGTTAGCGATGCCGACAGCGAAGAAATTGAGCGCAACGCTTGCCCCACTTGCGGCAGTTGTTCAGGCATGTTTACCGCCAACTCAATGAATTGCTTAGTTGAAGCCCTAGGCTTAGGCCAACCGGGCAATGGCTCGTTATTAGCTACGCATGCCGATCGTAAAAGCCTATTTGAACAAGCCGGTTTTCGTATTATGGAACTATGCAATCGCTGGTACAAACACGACGATGCCAGCGCCTTACCACGCAATATTGCCAACAAAGCCGCTTTTGAAAACGCCATGATGTTAGATATCGCCATGGGCGGCTCTACCAATACCGTGTTGCATTTACTAGCCGCGGCAATTGAAGGTGAAATTGATTTCTGCATGGCCGATATCGACCGTTTATCGCGCATTGTGCCGCATCTATGCAAGGTTGCGCCGTCAACGCCACTGTATCATATGGAAGACGTGCATCGCGCCGGCGGCGTAATGGCCATTTTAGGCGAGCTTAACCGCGCCGGTTTATTAAACCCTAACGTGCCGCACATTGCCGGTAGCAGCCTTGGTGCAGTATTAGAGCAATGGGACATCACAACCACGTCTAATGAGCAGGCCAAACAAATGTACTTAGCCGGCCCAGCCGGTATTCGTACCACGCAAGCTTTCTCACAAAGTTGCCGCTACCCAACATTAGATGATGACCGCGAACAGGGCTGTATTCGTAGCAAAACCCATGCCTATTCGCAAGACGGTGGTTTAGCCGTGCTGTTTGGTAACTTAGCGCCAAACGGCTGTATTGTTAAAACCGCAGGCGTAGAAAAAGAAAGCCTAGTGTTTAGTGGTCGTGCACGTATTTTTGAAAGCCAAGAAGAGTCCGTTTCGGCTATTTTAAAAGGCCATATTGTTGCTGGCGACGTGGTAATTATTCGCTATGAAGGCCCTAAAGGCGGCCCAGGCATGCAAGAAATGCTGTACCCAACCAGCTATTTAAAATCGATGGGGTTAGGTAAAGCCTGCGCGTTGATCACCGATGGCCGTTTTTCTGGCGGCACCTCTGGCTTGTCTATTGGCCACGTTTCACCCGAAGCCGCCAGTGGCGGTGCTATTGCCCTAGTGCAAGAAGGCGATACGATTAATATCGATATTCCACAACGCAGCATTAATATTGCCATTAGCGAGCAAGAGCTGGCAGAGCGTCGCAGCGCTATGGAGGCCAAAGGCAAGCAAGGCTGGAAACCAGAAAACCGCCAGCGTAGCGTAAGCACTGCGTTAAAGGCGTATGCCTTATTAGCTAGCAGTGCCGACAAAGGTGCCGTACGCGATCTAACCATGCTGGAGCAGTAATGAGTAACCTAGCACTAGCACAAGATGACAATACCGATAGCGAGCTAATGCAGCACTATCTGCGCGAAATATTACTCTCGCCAGTATACCAAGCCGCGGTTGAAACACCGCTTGATGCCATGCCCAAGTTAAGCCAACGCTTGGGCCATAACGTGCTATTAAAGCGTGAAGACAAACAACCAGTGCACTCGTTTAAACTGCGCGGTGCCTTTCATAAACTACATAAAGTACAGCAGCAAAACCCAGAGGCGCGCATAGTGTGTGCATCCGCAGGCAACCATGCCCAAGGCGTAGCGTTATCGGCCAGTAAGTTGGGTTTAAACGCCACCATTGTTATGCCTATTACCACGCCAGAAATAAAGGTTGCGGCGGTTAAAGCCTTAGGTGGCAATGTAGTGCTACATGGTACCGCCTTTGATGAAGCCAATAGCTATGCTATTAACCTCGCTAAAACCGAAGGCGCACAATATATTCCGCCGTTTGACGATGCCGATGTTATTGCCGGGCAAGGTACAGTTGCCAAAGAGTTATTAAGCCAGCATAACCAGCTAAACACGGTGTTTATTCCGGTTGGCGGCGGCGGTTTATTGGCTGGCATGGCGGTATATATCAAAGCCATACAACCTAATGTACGCGTAATAGGCGTTGAACCAGAAGATGCCGCCTGCTTAAAAGCTGCGTTGCATGCTGGCGAACCGGTAACGCTGGGGCGAGTAGGCTTATTTGCCGACGGCGTGGCGGTAAAGCGTATCGGTAACGAAACCTTTAACCTTGCCAAACGGTTTTGCGATGACGTTATCACGGTAACTAGCGATGAAATATGCGCGGCAATTAAAGATATTTTTGATGATTTACGTGCCGTAGCTGAACCCGCCGGCGCTTTAGCCTTAGCCGGTTTAAAAAAATACAGCCAACAACGGCCAAGTAGTGTGCTAGCTAAACCACAACAACTGGCCGCGGTGCTAAGTGGCGCTAACCTTAATTTTGATACCCTACGTTATGTGTCAGAGCGCTGTGAGCTAGGCGAGAAAAAAGAAGCAGTTTTCGCGGTAACGATACCCGAAGAAAAAGGTAGCTTTCGTCGCTTTTGCCAAACCTTGGGTGGGCGCGCGATCACAGAGTTTAACTACCGCTACGCCAGTGATAATAAAGCGCATATTTTTGTTGGTATAAAACTACGTTATGGCCAGCAAGAATTAAATACCGTAACCACACTGCTTGCTGAAGCCGGCTACGATTTTCAAGATCTATCCGACGACGAACTAGCCAAGCTGCATGTACGCTATATGGTCGGCGGTATGCCGCCACGGCAAATAACCGAGCAGGTATATCAGTTTAATTTTCCAGAATACCCTGGCGCGTTAATGAATTTTTTAAATACCTTAGGGGAACACTGGAACATCACCTTATTTCATTACCGTAACCACGGCGCCGCTACTGGCGATGTGCTAGCCGGGTTTGAAATAGCCGAGCATGCTGATATTAAACCGCACTTAGAAACACTAGGTTACCAATACCAGCTGGTTAGCAATAACCGCAGCTATCAAACATTTTTAACGGCTGTTTGAAAGCTTAATATTAAGCGCTCGGCTTTAATGGCCAGCCGTAGCTTGTTGGTAGTAAGTCTGATTTTGCTACTGAGAAAAAATAGCTAGCGGCAAATACCGCCGTTAAATACCCGTAACCAGAAAATCTATCGCGGCAATAATTTCATCTCGATAAGAGGTTATTGAGCATTCGTGTATTTTTAAAAAGCTCGCAGATACGCTGGTGATCTGGTGCGTTAACACAGCGTAATCCTTATGCTTTATTTTGATAACCGGGCAAAGATTATTAGGGAAGCTTTTATCTGATGTGCTTGCTGGGGTTAGCGGAATTACAACTCTGCTATTTAATGTATCAAGTAGGCCAGTTTGGATATTAATAAAATAAGGGTACGTTTTATTTGTACCCTTATCAGTATTCACGTATACGTCAAACTGTTTCATTAAAAGGCTCTGTGCTTATCAGCAAAAAGGCCACTATTCTCAGCAAGCTCATTGCAAGCATCGATAGCGTGCTGGTTGTCCTCTAGCCATTGTTTACGCCGCTCGGTACGTATCTTCTCGGTAAGCGCCTGCTCTAGCGTTGCAGATAAATTTATTTTCAAAGCACGAGCCTCAGCCAACAACTCTTTATTGATACTAAGGTTCGCTGGCTTTTTAGCGGTGTGTTTATCAGTTATCGGTTGCATCAGCTTTGCTCACAACATCGGTTATACGCATTGATCATGCGCACTAGCCTAGTAGCGTGCATTTAACAAGTCAAGCAAACCAAGGCATAAATATTAGGTTTTGCTATTGCTCGGCCTTCACCGAGCTAGTTACGCTTTTACGCCGCAGTTTGCTAATTAACAAGTACATTGCTGGCGTAGTGTACAGCGTTAAAAACTGACTTAATAACAAGCCTCCGACAATAGTAATACCTAGCGGCTGGCGCAGTTCTGAACCCTCGCCACTGCCTAATAATAACGGCAATGCGCCTAATAGGGCGGCAAAGTTGGTCATTAAAATTGGCCGTAACCGTTGCTGGGCGGCCAAGGCTACTGCGTCTTTGGCCGACAAGCCCTGTTGGCGCTCGGCTGCCAGTGCAAAGTCGACTAGCAGAATTGCGTTTTTCATTACAATGCCAATAAGTAAAAATAAGCCGAGCAAGGCAATTAAGCTAAAATCACTATTGGTAACATACAAGGCTAATACCGCACCCAGCGCGGCACAGGGTAAGGTAGATAAAATAGTTAACGGTTGCAGCAGGCTTTCGTACAATACACCAAGCAGCAAATACACCGCGACAATAACACCGACAACTAGCCAAGTTTGGTCGCTAGAGCTAAACATGGCATTACGCTGATTTGCGCCACTAATAGCGTGTATTGCGCCTGGCACCATTAGCTCGGCTAAAGCTTGGTCTATGGCAGCAGACGCTTCATCTACCGTAACGCCGTCAGCTAAACCATAACCAATATTTACCGAGGCAAACTGGCCGTCGTGCTGCACGCGGTCTTGCACTAAACCATATTGATAACTCGCCACCGCTGATAACGGAATTTGATTGCCGTTTGCCGTTATTATTTGCAGTTGCTGCAACACCTCTGGCTGCGCGGTATAACCCGGCATTAGCTCCATTACCACACGGTATTGGTTTTGCTGATCATATAACGTAGCCACTTGGCGCTGTGAAAATGAGTTATTCAGCAAGGTAGCAATAGTACGCATATCAACGCCTAAGCGCTGTGCGGCTTCACGGTCAATATGCAGTTCTACTTGCTGCGCATCTTCACCACCGGGTGTACTAACGTCGACAAGCTGCGGTATTTCTTGCAGTTTTTCGCCAACTTTTTTCCCCCATTGGCGCAACAAGGCTAAATCATCTGACAATAGCTGCACTTCGTAGTCGCTACGGCTAAATGGTGATGACAAGCGAATATCTTGGTCGACGTTCATAAATAAGATGCCACCGGGTTCTTTCGGGGCGGTGTTGCGCAGGCGATCGACCACGGCACGCGCTGAAATTTTTCGCTCGGCTAATGGCTTTAACCTTACCCGCATCCACGAGTTACTTACGCCGGTATTACCACCCGCAGAGCCGGTAACATCGGCAACCGCGGGGTCTTTAAGAACATGCTGGCGGAATATTTCTATTTTTGGTTGCATCATTTGATAAGAGGCACCATCGTCGCCACGAACAAAACCGTTTAGCTGCCCAGTATCTTGCTCAGGCAATAGCCCCGACGGCACCTTGCTATACAGCCAACCGCCAGCGGCAAATAGCAGCACTAGCAGCAGTAACAACCAACGATAATGGTTAAGACCAATATCGATACTACGCCGATAAGCATTACTTAACCGTGAAAACAGCCCTGGCGATTGCTCAGCTTGCATCGGTTTTAGCAATAAAGCCGACAAACTTGGCGTAAGGGTTAACGATACCAGCAGCGAAATAACCATAGCCGCCACTAAGGTAATAGAAAACTCGCGGAACAAGCGTTCAACCAAGCCACCCATAAATAAAATAGATAAGAAAATAACAATCAGTGCTAGGTTCATACCCAATAAGGTAAAGCCAACTTCAGCCACACCTTGCCTTGCCGCCTGCAATGGCGTTAAGCCACGCTCTAAATGGCGGCGTATGTTTTCAACCACTACAATAGCGTCGTCGACGACTAAACCGGTAGCTACTATTAGTGCCATAACCGATAAGTTATTTAGTGAAAAATCGCACAGATACATTACGGTAAAAGAACCAATTAGCGCGATAGGTATAGTTAGGCTTGGTATTAACGCACTGCGTAAATTACCTAAAAACACCCATACCACTAACACCACTAAACCGACCGAAATAATTAAGCTTACTTGGGCTTCTTCTAGCGTGGCACGGATCACTGGGCTGCGGTCCATCACTACGGCTAAATCGGCACCGGCCGGGGTTAATGACTGCAATAGCGGTAATTGGGCATAAATTGCATCTATGGTTTCAACAATATTAGCGCCACTACGGCGGCTGACCAGCAAAATAACCGCGTCTTTATCGTTATGAAAACCCGAGCTATAGCGGTTTTCAGTAGAGTCGGTAACTAAGGCGACGTCAGATAAACGAATGGCTGCGCCAGCAACGTATTTCACCACCAGATCTTGATAGTCTGAGGCTTGGCGTTGGGTTTCACTGGTGGCTATTTGCCAGCGATGCACGTCAGATTCTAATACGCCAAGCGCCACTGAGGCGTTAGCAGAGCTAATAGCAGAGCGCACTTCGTCTAGCGCCACGCCATAGTGCGCCAACATGCCGGGGTTTAGTTGCACCCTTACCGCAGGTAACGACGAGCCACTAACTTCAACTTCACCAACGCCAGTAATGCGTGATAATTTTTGTGCTAATACCGTAGTGGCGTTGTCATACAGCAGGCTGCCCGACAGATGACCAGAGCTTAACGCTAACGCCATAATAGGGGCTTGTGACGGGTTAAACTTGCGATACACCGGGTTACCGGGCATGCCGGACGGCAGCTGGCCGCGCGCTGCGTTAATAGCCGCCTGCACTTCACGCGCCGCATCGTCAACGTTACGGTCAAGCTCAAACTCTAGCCGTACTTGGGCAGAACCTTGGCTACTTGATGAACTAATACGGCGAATGCCCGAAATACTGCCCAAAGCCCGCTCTAATGGCGTAGCAACTGTTGCCGCCATACTTTCTGGGCTAGCACCGGGTAAGTTGGCACTAACCACAATCATGGGAAAGTCGATAGCTGGCAGTGGTGAAACTGGCAATAGCCGCCAGCTGAGCAAACCCAGCAACATAATGGCAATAGCAATTAGCGCGCTAGCGACTGGCCGCTGAATAAAAGGCTGCGCTAGGTTCATACCGCGCTTGCCTCTGTATCTGCTAGCGCAGGGCGCTTGCTTACCAAACGGTCAAACCATAAATACACTACCGGCGTGGTAAAGAGTGTTAGCACTTGGCTAACTAACAAACCACCCACCATAACTAAACCTAGCGGTTGGCGCAGTTCGGCACCAGAACCACTAGCTAGCAACAGTGGCAAGGCACCAAACAATGCCGCTAGGGTGGTCATTAAAATAGGCCTAAAGCGCATTAATGCGGCTTGATAAATAGCGGCTTCAGGCGTCATACCTTGGTTACGCTGGGCGTCTAGGGCAAAGTCGACCATCATAATGCCGTTTTTCTTAACTAAACCAATTAGTAGCACTATGCCGATAACCGCAATTAAATCGAGCGGTTGGCCAGTAATAAGTAAAGCCAATAAGGCGCCCACCGTTGCGGATGGTAGCGTAGATAAAATAGTTACTGGGTGAATTAGGCTCTCGTATAAAATACCTAACACGATATACATAGTAACAATGGCCGCTAGCACCAACCATAAGGTATTACTAAGCGAGGCACGAAAGGCTTCAGCTGCGCCTTGAAAGGTAAGCTCAACTTCTGGTGGCATTTGTAACTGGTGCTGCACCGCTTCTATTGCCTCAATTGCCTCACCTAAGGAATAACCCTGCGCCAAGTTAAATGACAAGGTTACCGCCGGAAATTGGCCTTGCTGGTTAATAAGCAACCGTGCCGGTCGTTGCGATACGGTAGCCACTGAAGATAACGGCACACTGGCACCGCTGCTGGTGGTTAAATACAGCTTGTCTAAGGCATCTAGCCCTTGCACCTGCGCTGGGTCAACCTCTAGCACCACCCGATACTGATTCGACTGCGTAAATAAGGTTGAAACTTGCCGTTGGCTATAGGCACTTTGTAACACCGAGCTAATTTGCGAAACACTTAGCCCTAAGCGTGCGGCCGCAGTGCGGTCAATATCAATGTACGCTTGCAAGCCTTGCCATTGTAAGTCGTGCGCCACCTCAGATAATTCAGGCCGCTGTTGCAAGGCATCAACTAATTCTGGCAACCACTGGCTTAGCACCGCATGCTCTGGCGTGCTTAACGTAAACTGATACTGAGTACGACTAACTCTATCTTCAATACTCAGTTCCTGCACCGGCTGAAACCAACCTTTAATGCCAGGCACTGCTAGCACCTGCTGTTCAAGCTGGCGAATAATTTCAACCACCGACTGCGATCGCTGCTCGTGTGGTTTTAAATTAATAAGAATACGCCCGCTGTTAATACTGCTATTGCTGCCGTCGACACCAATAAACGACGATAAGCTGCTTACCGCGTCATGAGTTAGCATATTTGCGGCAAGCTCTTGCTGACGCATTGCCATAGCGGCAAAAGAAATATCCTGCGGCGCTTCGGTAATAACCTGAATTACACCGCTGTCTTGCACCGGAAAGAAGCCTTTGGGCACCGCCATATATAAACCAGCGGTTAATGCCACTGTGGCTAGCATGGTTGCCATAGTTAAGCGCTGATGCTGTAACACCCATTGTAATGCTAACGCATAGCGGTTAATTACTCGTTGCATCAGGCTGTTTTCTTGTTCATGTGCCGGCAGTGTAGTAAGCAAGCGCGCACAAAGCATTGGCGTAAGCGTTAATGACACCACCAACGAAATTAAAATAGCCACGGCTAAGGTAGCCGCAAATTCAAAGAATAAACGCCCCACCACGTCGGCCATAAATAACAGCGGAATAAGTACGGCAATTAAGGAGAAGGTAAGTGAAATAAGCGTAAAGCCAATTTCCTTTGCGCCTTTAAACGCTGCTTCATGCGGCGACGCACCTTGCTCACGGTGCCGTGCAATGTTTTCTAACATCACTATGGCATCGTCAACCACAAAGCCGGTGGCAATAGTTAGTGCCATTAATGTTAGGTTATTAATAGAAAAATCGAGCAGCAACATAACGGCAAAGGTGCCCACTAACGATAAGGGCACGGCTAAGCTGGGAATAATAGTCGCCGGAATAGTACGTAAAAAAGCGAAGGTAACTAAAATAACTAAGAAAATAGCAAACAGCAGCTCTTTTTGTACGTCGCGTACTGACGCGCGAATACTGTTGGTACGGTCGGTTAATACCGTAACATTTACCGCGGCCGGCATAGTAGCCGTAAGCTGCGGTAATAAAGCCTGAACTTGATCAGCCACGTCAATAACGTTAGCGCCTGGTTGGCGTTGAATATTCAGCAACACCGCAGGTTGGCTATTGGCCCAGGCCGCTAAAAAGCGGTCTTCTGCGCCTTGCTCTACCGTAGCCACATCTTGCAATCGCACGGGTGCGCCGCCACGCCACGCAATGACCAAGTTTTCATACTCGGCCACATCGCGAATTTGATCATTAGCATCTAACATGGTTGAGCGAAACGGCCCGTCAAAGCTACCCTTTGGCTGGTTAGTATTCGCCGCAGCAATAGCCGAGCGTAAGGTGTCTAAACTTAGGTTCATATTGGCCAGTGCAGCAGGGTTAGCCTTAACCCTAATAGCGGGGCGTTGGCCCCCGGCTAGGCTAATCATGCCAACACCGGGCAACTGCGCCAGTTTTTGCGCCATACGGGTATCAACAAGGTCATATACCTGCGGCAATGGCAGCGTATCTGAGGTTATTGCTAAGGTAAGAATAGGTGCATCGGCTGGGTTAACTTTGCGATAAATTGGCGGTGTGGGTAAGTCAGACGGCAATAACGACGACGCCGTGTTAATAGCGGCTTGCACTTCTTGTTCAGCCACGCCCATTTCAACCACTAGCGCAAACTGCAAGGTAATAACCGAGGCGCCAGCTGAACTGCTAGACGACATTTGCTTTAAACCGGGTATTTGCCCTAAACGCCGCTCTAGTGGCGCTGTAACGGTGCGCGCCATAATGTCGGGGCTAGCGCCGGGGTTAAAGCTAAACACCTGAATAATGGGGTAATCAACCTGCGGCAGCGCCGCAACTGGCAACATACGCCAGCTAAGAATACCCGCAATTAAAATAGCCAGCATCAGCAAAGAGGTGGCAACGGGGCGCATAATAAACGGGCGAGACATATTCATCGTCTGTTCCTTATTGCGCTGACGCAGCGGTGTCGCTTATTACTTCTACCGCGCGACCTGGCCGTAACCGATCTAGCCCTTCTAACACCACTTGCTCACCACCGGTTAAGCCGCCGGTTACGGCAATCACGCCATTATCTGCCGCGCCCAGCTGTATTTGGCGAATTTGCGCTTTGTTTTGCTCAATAATATACACATAGGTACCGGCCGAGCCGTATTGCACCGCATCTTGTGGTACAGAAATAACACCTTGCAGCTGGGCAATATTCAGCCTGACGTTAACAAACTGGTTTGGAAACAGCTCTTCCTGCTGATTAGCAAACTCGGCTTTTAAGCGCAAGGTACCAGTGGCAATATCAATTTGGTTATCCAGTGTGGTTAGCACACCACGGCTTAATAACTGCTGCTCATCTCTGTCCCACGCCTCTACCGTTAAGCTATTGCCTACACGCACGGCATCGCGCACCGCTAGCAGTTGCCGCTCTGGAATAGAAAACACCACGTTAATTGGTGCGCTTTGGGTAATAGTAACTATACCTTCGCTGTCATTGGCTTGTACTAGGTTACCTACGTCAACCCGGCGCAGGCCCAAACGGCCACTAATTGGCGCATGAATACGGGTATAAGACAGTTGTAATTTAGCGGCATCAATTTGCGCTTGGTTACTTTTTAACGCGCCAGTAAGCTGGGCTACTAAAGCTTGCTGCTGGTTAAACTGTTGGGCAGATATAGAGTTTTGTTTACGCAAGGTGCTGTACAGCGCTAAATCTTGTTCAGCGTTTTTAAGCTGGGCTAAGTTTTGCTCTTGCTGGCCTTGGGCTTGGGCTAATTGTATTTGATAATCGGCAGCGTCTATTTGCGCCAGCAACTGGCCTTGCTCAACCTTATCGCCCTCTTTAAAAGTTAGTTGCTGCAACGGCCCAGATACTCGGCTGCGCACTACCACAGTATTAATTGGCGTAACCGTACCTATGGTTTTAACTTGTACGCGTAAATCAGCAAGCTCAGCCTTTACTACCCGCACCGGCACCGGCATGGCCCAAGGGCTCATTGGGCCTCTGGGCCGTTTTGCTGCTGTTGTCGGCTCTGCCGCCGGCCAAAACCAATACGCTGCTGCCACTACAATAACCAAGCCAGTAACCAGTAAAGGTTTTTTGAATGCTGCCATTTGTACTTCCTGTCGCATAAACTAAATTTGTTAACACTATAATGCCATGCTAACCCAGCCTCAACGCAGTAACTGTCAAGATAAGGTAAAGATTGTCGCAGTATCGGCAAAGAGGGGAAATATAGCGGTGAATGGTAAAGCTTAATACACAAATATGCGGCTACGAGATCACAACTCTATACAATTTATAACTAAGAAAATTGCTAAGATAACTCAAAATAAACTTGGCCTATACATCAGAATTTTAACGAAATGCTTTGCTGCTCGTTTTAGCTATTAGGTAAATATACCACTATCATTCATTACTATATTCAGCCAGTAAGCTTGCTCAGTAGTAGGCTAAACTAGAACTCTCCCCCCTTCAGGAGGGAAAAACATGTACAACTCAACAGACTTTACACTACATGGACAGGTTGCCGTAGTTACTGGCGCAGGTGCGGGTATTGGTCGCGCCATTGCTGAAACGTTTGCTGCAGCGGGCGCCGCGGTAATGGTTAGCGATCTTAAACAAGAAACAGCTAATGCTGTTGCAGAGCAGATTATCGCTAACGGCGGTAAAGCCGCCGCCATTGCTTGCGATATTACGAAAGAAGATGACTTATCTCGTTTAATTAATGAAACAGTTAGCCAACTAGGTAAGCTTACTATTCTGGTTAGCAATGCAGGTGGCGGCGGGCCTAAGCCATTTGATATGCCAATGGCTGACTTTAAGCGTGCATTTGATTTAAATGTGTTTTCTTTGTTTCGCTTAGCGCAACTTGCCGCACCAGAAATGGAAAAAGCAGGCGGTGGCTCAATCTTGGCCATTACCTCTATGGCGGGTGAAAATAAAAATGAACATATGGCGTCGTACGCCGCATCTAAGGCGGCAACAAATCACCTTATTCGCAATATTGCGTTTGATCTTGGCCCGAAAAATATTCGCGTTAATGGCATTGCCCCAGGCGCAACCCGCACCACCGCGTTGCAATCTGTACTTACGCCAGAAATTGAACAAAATATGCTGAAGAAAACTCCGATTCACCGACTCGGCGAACCGCAAGATATGGCCAACCCGGCATTATTTCTCTGCTCGCCTGCCGCCAGCTGGATCAGTGGTCAAATTCTTACCGTATCAGGTGGTGGTGTGCAAGAACTTGAGTAATTTATGCTTTAGGCAAACCGCTAATTTTAGCTGCTGATTAATTCTGCCGCTATCTGATAGCTGGTTTGCCGCGCTATAGGGTTGTGCATCATACTAGTTAACATCAATTCGTCCGGATTATGCTGGGCAATAAAATCGGCAATACCTTGTTTCACTAACGCTGCATCACCTACCACAGAGCATGCAAGCGCAGTATTTACATAGGCTTTTTCATGCGGCTGCCAAATGCTGTCCATGTTAGCCACAGGCGCCGGCAGTAAACCTGGAACACCGCGAGTGAGGTTAACAAACTGCTGCTGTACCGAACTAAACAAGCGTTTGGCTTCAGCCGTGGTGTCAGCGGCAAACACGTTCATTGCCAGCATAAGGTAGGGTTTATCTAACTGCGCTGATGGTTTAAATTGCTGACGATATAACGCGGCGGCTTGTGTCAGCATACCGGGTGCAAAATGCGAGGCGAAGGCATAGGGTAAACCAAGTTGAGCGGCCAATTGAGCGCCATACAAGCTGGAACCCAGTATCCACAACGGCACATTTAACCCTTGCCCCGGCACGGCCTGCACTAGCTGATTCGGCTTAACCGGCGCAAAATACTGCTGCAACTCAGCGATATCAGCAGGAAACTGCGCTTCGGTTTCAGCCCGATTGCGGCGTAGCGCTCTAGCAGTAGCCTGATCACTGCCCGGTGCGCGGCCTAAACCTAAGTCAATACGGTTAGGATATAAGGTTGCTAACGTCCCGAACTGCTCGGCAATCACCAGTGGCGAATGGTTGGGCAGCATAATGCCGCCAGCACCTAAGCGAATGCGCGAAGTGGCAGCCGCTAAATGACTGATAAGTAATGAGGTAGCCGCACTAGCAATACCCGGCATATTATGATGTTCGGCCAACCAGTAACGGTGGTAACCAAGCGACTCGGCAAGCTGAGCTAAGGCTTTGCTACTAGCAAAGCTATCAGCAACCGTGCTACCAACCGACACTGGCGCTAAATCTAAAATAGATAAAGGGATCATTAGGGCTCCGCTATGCTTTAAATACACCAATTACATATCAACTGGCATACAACTATGAAGTTGTGGGGCTTAACCACAGCGGTTTCAAGGCTTAGATAATTAGCAATAAAAAAAGCCCTTAATATAAGGGCTTAGAGAGCATTCTTTACAAAAAGAATCTCAGGTGAAAACTATACTTTTGATCAAAATCATTATCTGCAACAAAAAAATGCAAACCAGGGGCAGTACAGTTGCGAAAACCTATGCATATTAAGACTTTAATCATACTGAACCCACTTATTATTTCACCTTTTTTAAAAGCATTTGTTTATTTTATCCCGTTTTTTGCTCTTTACAGTACATATTGCACTCACTTTTCAACATTTCTGCTAATGCAGTCCGTCTGGTATCAGTCGCCCCTTTTCTATCGACAGCGTAAACGAAATCGATTTCTCTGCCAATGATATGAACCTTGCTTTCTGCTCGCGTAACAGCTGTATATAGCCAACTCCTGTCAAGTAACCAACCACGCTCCAAAAGGACAATAATGTTTTTAGCCTGAGAGCCCTGTGCCTTGTGCAGTGTTAGACAATAGGCAAGATCAAGGTACTCAAACAACTCCCAGTCAACGTTCAATGAACGTTGGTATCCGTTCTCATCAAGATCGTCAAGTTCGATCGTGCAAGCAAATTCTTCGTTGGGACAAACCGCTGTTACAACCCCGAGCATTCCATTTTGAACATCATCCGTATACCGGGTTAACGTGATGACAACCGGATCACCTTTTCTGAACGTGTAATTACCAGCATTCACAGGCATGTCGGTTAAATCCAACAATTCTCCATCTGGATTGACCGAAGCCTGTAGTTTTTCATTCATGGTTCGAACAGTTGTGTTAGTCGCCGCGATTATCATTGCGCTGTCATAATTTGTATAAGCGGCAACTGCATCTTCTATGAGATTATTCACTGGTTCCTGAAACAGTATGTCCCGTGTAGTCAGAGCGGCTGGCAGTTGTCCATTCCGGATATCTTGCGAGTATGCCGGAACCGAACTGGTTGCCGCCTGCCGTCGCACCACGTCAAGCTCTACATGATTTATCACGCCACTTTTGATGACATCATTCAGTACGAATCCCGCGTTGATTGGCGGTAACTGATGAGGGTCTCCAATTAAGATTATCCGTGTTCTATTTGAAAATAGCGTCACCAAGCGCCACATCGTGTAGGCATCCAGCATGGATGCTTCATCAACCATAAGAACGCAGTTAGTGTCATTGATATGCTTTTCCTTTAGCAGTCGCGCTATTGTGCTTGTTTTGATACCAATAGATTGCTGGAATCTGCGAGCGGCCTTGCCAGAGAGGGCAACTGGATAAATGGTAAAGCCTAACCGTCGATAGACATCAACAATAATTCGGGTCGTTGTCGTTTTGCCAGTCCCAGCTCCGCCACTTAGCGCAAAAATGTGGCTTACTAACGCCATCCTGACTGCTTTCTCTTGGGCTTTTTCCAGCACCCAACCATCCGGAATGGCTGCGTTATAAGCATCCTCCAAATCTGCCAACCAATATCGTTTTATGGCGCTGAGTGAATGAAACCGTTTGGCTATTGTCCTTTCAAATATGTAGTTGCCGCTTACAAAATAGTTATCGGCCTGTCTAGTGAACCCAATGATATCACCTGTGAGTTGACTCGCTTTCTCTGTGAGTTGATGGTCGTTATTAAGAAGCCTGCTTACCGTCGGTTTAATATCTTCCCAACTAGCAACAGTGTGGCCCTTGTCAGCCCACTGTCTCAAAGCATATTCGACAATAGCCGTTAGCCTAATATCACTGCATTCACTTATCTTAAAATGCTTTTGAGCAATCATGTCGACCTTTTGAAATCGCATACCTAATGAGAACAGGCGGTACGGATTTTCTTTCAAAAAGGTGAGCGCATCTTTATCCGCGAATCTGAATAGTTGCCGCTGAATAGGCTCTTCAATCTCCCATTCGACAAGCTGGGTGGAGTTCCTTAAGTTTCTGTAAGATTCAAACCCCTTATACAAGTCCGATACAACCTCCTCCCTTATCAGAACTTTCTTGATCGCATCGAAGTTGGTTATTGTCTTATCATGCTTGTAAGGCGTATCTGGTTTCTCGCAAAGCATTGTAAATATGTCACTGCGAAATGCATCCCACAACAACTGAGCTTTGACTTTGCCTATGCCACGAAACTTTTTCTCTGCACTCAAAAATGCTACAAAACCCGAACCATTGTCAGGCATGACACATTTCAGTTTTGGCTCCATGAATCGCCACACGTTTACGTACACACCAGGACTAACCTCCTGTTGACGGACGGCATAATTTAATTCTTTGGTGATTGCCCATTGCTGGCCGACTTTAGGCTCGCAGTTTAGTTTGTTTTGAGTCGTAAGAATGATTATCCGGTGAGCACCGGCACGATGGTTCAAAAATACTGCCCCTAACTGAACATTGTCAGGACTGTATCTGTAGATCTGCGTTAATCTAACCAAAAAGGCATCATTGCTCATTTCCAAAGACCCATTTCCTCTAGCACGTCCTTGAACTCAGACAGCTTTGCAACTTCAGCAGATAGTTTTGCATTTTCTGCCTGCAAACGCCGATTGGCACGCTTTAAATCTCTGACCTTGGCAGAGTCTTTTATATCTTCATCATTTTCAGAGGGCAGGGTTACATCCACTTCTTCTTTTTTCAGTCGAGGGATTCTGTTGTGGTAAACACCCATCTGGGCCAACTCGAATTTCAGGTTCTCCAACATTTCGTGTAATAGTGGATTGCGTTTTGCTTTAAATGCATCTGAGCCAAAACCTAACTCGTCAGCGATTTTTTTGGGGCTCAGTTTATCCGCATAAAAATAGTCTACCCAGTTTGGAGATTCTTTCGCTTTCATTTCAGCGATCCATCCTGCAAACAACTCCCGGTTCTTCTCTCCGGCCTCCTTAGACATCATCGCTCTCCTCAACAATAAGGTTGATCGTTGTTCGACTAATGTAATTACAAATTTAGTTCTTATAAAGTCCCGGTGTTTCTATCATGTATTTTTTAAAAACGGAATTTGATATTGTTACAAAACCGGATATTGGGAGAATTATGATGATTTGAGGTATGAATTATGGCAACTGCATATTAAGCTCTATGGCTAAAGAGCGAGTCAAGAGTGGGATTATCGACCACGCACAGAATTTAGATAAGAAAAGCGCATATACCGTCGTTTTCGATGGTTCTGAATAGAGTGGTGAACCATTAGTGTTAAGTAGTTCTAGGCAGCCTTATGAGCCACGTATCTTCAAAAGCTTAGACGGGGCTTTAGCTGAGTTGCTGCGTATTGGCCTAAAAGAAGCATCAATCAAAATTACTGAAAACAGAGACTCAAAAATAAAATCAACCATAGCATCAACCCCACTTTCGGACTCTCAACACAAGGAAGCACAATGAAAGCAGGCAAAGCAAGCATCATAATGGTTACATTAGTCGCTATAATTGCAGCACTATCCCTTATCGCCTACAACACCATCACCATCTTTGTCATCCAACCCATCGGAGCGTTGCCAGAAGGCAGAACTATTATTATGCGAAAATTAGAAAACTCGCAATTTATTGATAGCGCTGATGCAATGTGTGAAAGAAGAGTCGGAAATGTCAACTTAATATGCAGAGCAGTGACACTAGGCTCGGTGATAAAGAATGAAGACGACATATTGATGAAACTTCCCTATAGCGAGTTTTTGTATTTGCGCTCAACGGAAGGAGTAACCTATTCCAGCCCAAGCTCTAAAAAATAAAAGAAAGCAATATTAAAATACTTTAGTTTAGTGAACCGCTCGGCACTCAAGTGCCGAGATTGCTACGCCCAAGCTGCCATCTACATTACATTAAGATTAAGACAAAGCTTTGCTAAGCATATTATTAAAGACTTTAGTGGGGGCGTCGTGGGGGCAAGTCTGAGCTAGTAAAGTTAAATCCTTACATGTTCGGCGTCAACTATCATGGCCGGTCATCCTAATTGTCGCCGAACAGTTTTTACACAAAACAAGTTTTAGAAAATAGAAAACACCTGCTGCCTGTATTGTCCTGTCAACCGAAATGGTACCCAATTAGTAGCTGTATCCTTTTCAGTTTGTTTGGGACCATTAAAGTGCCAGTTACTATCTGAAATATTGATGTCTTGGAGCTTCGAGTCTTCCTTAGTTTCTGAATTCTTGAGATTTTGTGGCCCGGACTGCGGTGATGGTTTTTCTCTAAATCTGTCAAACTTAACAATTGCTTGTGGAACATCTTCCTTCAGCCTTATCGTGAAATCTGTTAGAGATGGCTCAGCAAAAGTAATAAGATAGGCTTTTGCATTCCTTATTTCGGACATTAGTCTTAATATTCTCCCAAGCACTTGGCGGAAGAATAGTTCTGTACGCACAGTACTCAGGTGCGCACAGACCCTAAGCCTCGGAATATCAGTTCCTTCGCTCACCATTGAGACACTAATAATCCATTGGGTACTTGATGTTCTAAAATTATCAATAATTTCTTGAGCATTAGCCTCTCTATAAGAGACTAAAACTGCTGATTGACCAAATTCATTGACTAGCAATGTTTTAATGCGTATAGCTGCATCAACAGAGCTTGCAACAACTAATCCTCCTGCATCTGGGTGTTCATCTCTGACATGTGCTAATTTTTGTACGGCGACAGACAGGCTATATCGGAGCGCCTCTAAGTCATTGAGAATTCGGTGGTATTGAAGATCTGCTTCAATCATCGCCAAGGATAGCGAGTCGTAGCTTTTATGAGCGACAGCTAAGTTATCATTATCAATCAATGTAATTTCAGGTAGTCTGCAGACATTATCGCGGATCGCCTCAGCAAGACCATAGACATAGTCAAGCTGGATAGTGAAATCAGGTTCGATGTAACGCGCTAATGATATTGGCGCCTGATCTGTACGCCATGGAGTGCCTGTCATGGCTAAAATGTAACTGACGTTATCGCTAATAGTGGTCAATATTTCTCGTCCCCAAGAATTTGATAACTCGGTCTCTTGACCACCACAATGGTGAATTTCATCGAAAACAGCAAAAACCCGGCTACTTTGCAGAAATGACCAATCTGCGCCTTTACTAGTTGTAAGAAATTGATAGGTAAATACGCCCCCAACTGCACCCAGTTTTCCATGCATTGGCCGCCCTAATATTTTAGCAAAAGTTTGTTCCATACTTTTTTGGACAGCAACGGAAGGGGCAAAGCAGACTACATAGTCGATCATATTTGCAGCAAACAGATAGTTTGCGACTATAGCAGCCATCACGGTTTTACCTGCTGCAGGCGTCGCCAGAGCCATAAAATGCTTCTTGCCTGATTTAAAGGATTTGAACGCTTGATTTGAACATTCATCTTGCCAGTAACGTAGTTTCATCGATTCAGTCTATTCATAATGTTTTCAACAGCGCGGAGTCGACCGCGTAATTGGTATGCTCGCTCTTTGGCTGATTGATAATCCCGATTGAACTGTGCGCTTTGTTCTGGAAATTCATTTAAAACCTCCTGATATTCCTGGATCTCTGAGCTGGTCGTGGCTAATTCCGAGCTGTAAGCGTTTAGCCGTTTATTTAATGACTCTAGAAAAACCATGGTTCCGGAATGCATAGAGCTTGTATGACTTTCCTCTGATATTTGAAGATATTGCTTTTGCATTAATGGAGTGATGACGTAAACATTTTGTTTTGGATCTTTTGCCTTTACCAGGTCAAGCATTCCGCTCTTCTTAAGATTCCAAATATTTTTATAAAGTCCCTTATTAATATTCACGGAAGTGTCGGTTACTCCCTGAGCAGTATAGAGTTTTCGTAGTTCATCCAAAGTGAATGAATGCAGCTCATTTGCTTTGATGGTGTCGATAATAATGCTTTTAACTGACATACCGCTTGCTCCAAGTTTTGGATATCAAGGAATAGATAAATCCAAAGGATTCCTTAGTATAACGGAAGGTGAAAACCTAAGACAATCTTTGGATTAGATATTTGATATGAATTTTCAGACTTGGCACACGAATCATGTTTTCCCGCTAGGCTTAAAGCCGCCAGAAAGAAAAAGGCTATCAGTCAAACTGAGTTAGGCCGTCGTATTGGCCTAGATTCACCTTCAGCTAGTGCGCGAATGAATAACTATGAAAAAGGTCGTCATGAGCCAGATTTTAACATGGCCAAGAACATTGCCGATCAACTAGCTGTCCCTGTTGCTTACCTTTATTGTGAATGTGATGAGATGGCAGAACTGATATTAGCTTTTCATAAACTTGCACCTGAACAGCGAAAGCAAATTTTATTTGATATTCTCGAACTCCAATCGAAATCTATTTAGCACCAAGAAACTAACGCTTAAACATAGCCTTAAACACCTATTAGTTAACTTTTGACTGCGTTAATCCAGCCTCTCCCAGCGATGATGAAGAGCTTGAATTACGCTGAGCTGATAACGATAGAGTGCTGTTGTACTCATTTAATAATCTGTTAAAAGCGTTATTTTTATAACGGTTTTGTCTGATATCAGTCTTGAGTCTTTGAATTTCAGCTGCTGGAATAGTTTAGTCAAGCTAGTAAAGCTCCTATGTCTCGATATCTTTCAAGTAGACCAGATGACGAATTTCGTGAAAGATTTTCGTTTTTAGACCAGTTAATTAAGGATTTAGTGAATTAACTCTTTCCAACTGTCACCAACAGAGTAGTTTGAGTGTAGTGGTACACTGAATTTAGCCACACGACTATAGATAATTTACTGGGTTTACGAGAAATCGAATGTCTGCAACTGCAAAAAATGCAAAGCAGAGATTTGCTTTTACGTTAAGGTCTGATTTGGACGACTGCTATTCGCTCAAAGCGAAGAGCGTCTGTGTGCCAAAAGCGGATATTCACTGAGATTCGATTACAACGTCGCTTTTCACTTAAAGCTGACGTCCAGTATGACTGGTTAAATTGCCCTCATCACCATGTGTTTGAAGACGCCAAAGGATCCGTAATAAACTAAAATCACGACATGATGTTACTACTATTTTTCTGCTCATACATTTTGGCGTCAGCGTTTTGAAGCAGAGCATCTAAATCCAACGCATCGTCAGGATAAATGGCAGTACCAAGGCTGGCAGTGATCGGTGTTTCTAGCCTTAGGCTCTGATGAATAGCGGAAATGCCCCGATTGACTTGTTCAATCACGCGCAGCAAGTCGGGATCTCCGTCTATTTGGGTCAGCAGCAGCACAAATTCATCTCCACTGAATCGGCTTGCTGTGTCATCTGCTCTGATGCTGTTTTTAAGGACGTTGGCGATAGCAACAAGACAGTCATCGCCTTTCTGATGGCCATAGGTATCGTTAATTAATTTTAAGCTGTTGATATCAATAAAGATCAGCGCACATTTGTTAGTTTGTCCGAGCCTGTCACTGTGTAGTACAAACTGCTCAAAACGGTCTTCCAGTAACGCTCTGTTTGGCAGGCCAGTTAAAAAGTCATGGTAGGCAAGCTGCTTAAACTTCTTATGCTCCTGAATGTGCTGGGTAATGTCGGAGAAAATAGAGATGTAGTGAGTAACTTTGCCACTGTCATCCTTGATGGCCGATAAGGAAAGCCAGCTAATATAGTACTCGCCGTTCGCTTTGCGGTTTTTAATTTCGCCACTCCAGTGGCCCTTCGCTTTGACATCAAACCAGGCATTTTCTAAGGTCTGTTCTTCATTCAACCCAGATCGCAGAAATGCTGGTTTTTTATAACGGATATTTGCTAACTTAAAGCCAGTTTTTAACTCAAAAGCCCTGTTCACATCGATAATGTCGTCATCCGCATCTGTGATCATAATGGCTTCACCAGACTGTTCAAAAACGGACGAGTATAAATCGGGTTTGTCATCTGTCTTGACCCAGTTCTGGAGCAAACAAAAGAACTGCTGATCTTCGTCCTGTTTAAGAATATCTACTTTGAAACGACGACCGGAAACGGAGAGTGTTGTGGTTTTGTGTCCGTTTTTTTTCAAGCTGGAGTTGCTCAACACAAGCTGAAGCTCAGCAATTACAGCGGATAGTGTGCTATCTCCTAGTGCAGACATAGCTTGGTTTGAAGTGATGTATTCGCCACTCGCAGATAACAGCAGCCAAGGATTAGAGATCCACTCAAAATGTGTAGGGATAGAATGATGCATCTTCATAAAACGTTGTCTCCGTTGCGTGGTTAGACAAACAACATAACCACATTTTCAATGGCTTACATTGAGCCTACTTCAGTTTTCAGTAAATGCGCAAATTTACAGCAGGTACTTTAATTGATTACGCTAAGCCTCTGTAAACAGGTCACTTTTAAACTTTTACTGGCCTTTAGCAGCCTAAACCGCTAGAATGCCGCCCGAATTTTGAACAAAAGCAAAGAACAACCCAAGAGGATTAGCCGGTGTAATTAGCGAACAACACAAAACAGATTTGCAAAATAAAGTTAGGTTTGAACCATGCGTGCAAACTTTAAATGCAATACCTGTGGTGTTTTGCTGGTTCATATCGGATTTCTAAAACTTAATGGATGTTTTATGCTTAAAACTATTAAGCAGCACTGGCTCTCCAATATCAAAGGAGATGTCTTAGCTGCCATCGTTGTCGCTTTAGCCCTTATTCCTGAGGCTATCGCTTTCTCTATCATTGCAGGCGTTGACCCTAAAGTGGGTTTATATGCCTCTTTCGCTATCTGTGTACTTATCTCTTTTACTGGTGCTCGCCCTGGCATGATCTCAGCCGCTACAGGCGCTATGGCCCTGTTGATGATTGTTCTGGTCAAAGAGCATGGCTTACAGTATCTGCTAGCCGCAACACTGCTGACGGGTGTCATTCAAATTGTGTTTGGCTTCCTGAAGTTGGGTGATGTCATGCGATTTGTGTCCAGATCTGTAGTCACAGGTTTTGTGAATGCACTGGCCATCCTGATCTTCCTTGCTCAGTTACCGGAACTCTCCGGTGAATACGGTTCCGTCACTGTTTATGGGTTAACCGCTTTAGGTCTAGGCATTATCTATTTATTCCCTTATCTGACAAAAGCAGTGCCATCGCCGTTGGTCTGTATTGTGGTTGTGACTCTGGTCGCGCTTTATTTCGGCTTAGATGTACGTACCGTGTCGGATATGGGTGAATTGCCGGATAGCCTGCCGATTTTCTTATGGCCTGAAGTGCCACTGAACTTTGAAACCCTGATGATTATCTTTCCTACGTCTATGGCATTGGCCGTTGTGGGTATTCTTGAGTCGCTGATGACCGCAACTATTGTTGATGATCTGACAGACACCAAAAGTAACAAAAACAAAGAATGTGTGGGCCAGGGGATCGCCAACATTGGTTCAGGTTTAATTGGTGGTATGGCCGGATGCGCCATGATTGGCCAGTCGATTATCAACGTCAAATCAGGTGGTCGCACTCGTCTCTCTGCATTGCTCGCTGGCGTTATCTTGTTAGTGATGGTGGTGTTTCTGGATGCATGGGTTGGCATGATCCCTATGGCCGCTCTGGTCGCCGTGATGATCATGGTATCCATTGGTACATTTAGTTGGAGTTCGGTGAAGGATTTGAAGAAGAATCCAATCAGCTCAAGCATCGTGATGGTCGCCACTGTGATCGTAGTTGTCGCCACTCACAACCTAGCGTGGGGCGTGTTGGTTGGCGTGATTTTAAGTGCAATATTCTTTGCTAACAAAGTCGGACAAATCCTTTTCGTGGGTTCAGAGCTGAGTAGTGATGAACAACACAGGACGTACAAAGTGGTGGGTCAGGTGTTTTTCAGTTCAGCTGAGCAATTTGTTGACTCCTTTGATTTCAAGGAAGCTATCGAATCTGTGCAAATTGATTTGAGTCGCGCTCATTTCTGGGACATTACCGCTATCAGTTCATTGGACAAAGTAGTGATTAAATTCCGTCGTGAAGGTACAGATGTTGAGTTGCTTGGCCTCAATGAAGCCAGTGCCACTCTGGTGGACAAGTTTGCAGTACACAATCAGCCTGATGCAATAGAACGGCTGATGGGACACTAACGGGGAGTACATAAAATGACTAAAAAAGTAATAGCCTGTATTGACTCATCACCTTACGCAGAAGCTGTATGTGATTATGCAACCTGGGCTGCAAAACGCCTTAATGTGACTATGTCGGTGCTGCATGTATTGAGCAAAGCACAACAACAGGATACCAGCGATTTAAGTGGCAGTATCGGGCTTGGCGCGCAGGAAGCCTTGATGGAAAAGCTGACTCAACTGGATGCGGAGCGCGGCAAACTGGCGTTAGAGCGAGGCCGAATTATGCTCGACGCCGCTCGTGCCCGAGCAGCCGCCGCAGGGTTTGAGCAGGTTGAAGAGCGCTTACGTCATGGTGACTTTGTAGAAACAGCGATTGAATTGGAAGAAGAAACCCGTTTACTGGTGATGGGAAAACGCGGAGCAAGCAGCGCCGACGCTCATGGCCGATTAGGTTTACAGGTTGAACCTTTGATCCGGAACGTTCATAAACCAGTGCTCTTGACCCAACAGAAGTACAAGGAGCCTCAGCAGGTAATGCTAGCTTATGATGGCAGCGCGACAGCTCTTAAAGGCTTAGAAATGCTCGCCGGAAGCCCTTTAGTCAAAGGTTTACCTGTGCATTTGGTGATGGCAGGCGCTGATGTAGATGCAACCAGAATACAGATGGAGCAAGCGGCCAGTATTCTGCGCAAGGCTGGCTTTAGCACAACAATTGCTATTGTCGCGGGTGAACCTGAAACTGTGCTGCATCAGTATCAGCAACAACACGATATTGATTTGATGGTGATGGGCGCATACGGCCATTCCCGCATCCGGCAATTTATCGTGGGAAGCACGACAACGGCGATGTTAAGCCATGCCAAGTGTTCATTATTGATCTTGCGTTAACACCTCAAGGGCCAGTTCACTGGCCCTTTTAACATCACTACGATAAGAAAATTTTGAATTTTCAGTGGAGACAACGATGCGTTTACTGCATTCATTGAAACACATTACGCCAACCCCTGAACATCGGCTAGGTGAGCGAGTGGCTACACGTGCCATTGTGCTAAGAGGCTCGGATATTCTGGTGTTATATACCAAAAGGTACGATGACTACAGTTTACCGGGTGGAGGCCTAGAGGCAGGTGAAGATCTGGAGTCTGCACTGGTGCGGGAGCTTATTGAAGAAACTGGCGCAAAAAATGTAAACATCGTGACGCCTTTTGGACTTTTTGAAGAGTTTCGCCCTTGGTATAAAGACAATATAGATGTTCTCAGAATGCTGTCGTACTGCTACGTTTGTGAGATTGCGTCAGAGCTTGGGCAACCCAATTTCGAGCACTACGAAATACAAAATGGCATGCAGGTGTGCTGGCTTAATATTCATGAAGCCATACGCCATAATGAACGCATACTGCAAACAAAGCCTGAACACATGGGGCTGTCTATAGTACGGGAAACATATTTACTTCGGATGATCGCTGGCCAATTTCAAATTCCGGATCTGGTCAGAGAGTACAGATAGAAAAAGAACTGATTGCAGCGAAAGACCGCTCTGCTGCTTTGGATTTGTAACAGCAAAGTATCAGCCTCTTATCAAGAATGGATGCGATGCAATCTCAGCAAATGGCAGTGGAGCTGACCAGACTCAGGCTGCGCAAATTAGTGTTAATTAACGAGGCGATCAGCCGAATAAAACGTGGCGACTAAGTTTATTACGCTAGTTGAGACGAGTTGAGTGACATCCGACGTTTACAGGTCAACCCTATGGTAGCGTGCAATATTGAAATGCTCCCACGTCAACGTATCAAGATGTTCTGTTGAATGTCTGATTTTAAGGCAAAGCAGAGATTAGTTTTTTCGAGATTGCCTGTTCTGAACGGCTGCAATTCGCTCTTAGTGAAGATCGTCACAGTGTGCCAAAAGCGGACATTTCTGTTCTATCGTCAGACTCTTAATGCCTAAATTAAACCCAGTACGCAATTAGCAGCCTCTGATAACTCGTATTTTTAGCTTGAATAAATACGGTTTGTACCTATAGGTTGTTGTGATTTTGAAAGAAGCCATGTAGTGTTTTGTATAGTAAACAGATTAATCCGTATTTAAGAGCGTGTTGGCCCGCAAAAGAAGTGTTTTGCAATTTAGGGAGTTCTGATGAGCATCAGTCAATTAAGCATAGCCAATTTTGGCAGCTTTAAAGACTTCACATGGAAAAAATCCATCAAGGATAGTGGTGGCAATGTCATCAACTTCAAGCGCCTGAATGTCATATACGGGCGCAACTACTCAGGTAAAACAACACTCTCACGGATCTTCCGAGCGCTAGAGACTGGCCGCATCCCTGCCAACTACAGTGCTCCCTTTTTTACCATCGTTGGAGATAAGGGTGAAGTCAATCAGTCTGGAATCTCCGCACACGGTTACGATGTAAGAGTCTATAACCGCGATTTCGTAAATGACAATCTAAGCTTTCTTGTAAACCAAGATGGCGGTGAAATAAAAACATTTGCGATTATTGGCGAGACGAACAAAGAAATTAAAGATGCTATAGCAGAAATCGAACTCCAACTTGGTAGTTTAGAAAAGAAAACTGGGCTTAAACATGAGTTAGAGACAAGACGCAAAGATAAAGATATATCCAAGAGCAATCACAAGGTCGCAGATGACGCTCTTTCTGACAAGTTACGAACTCATGCCAATGATAAAATCAAAAAGAATAGAGAATATGGAGTCGCTGTCTACAACATAGAGAGCATTAAGCGAGATATAATCTTAATCAAAAAGGCAGGTTTCAAACCTTTATCTGAAGATGAGAAGTCAGTAAAAAGTGCATTACTCAGACAAGAAATTCTTCCTGATATCAGCAGCAAAGTCTCTATCAATCTCAAATTTAAACATCTTGCAGCTACTGCTGAAGCTTTGTTGCAACGAACGATTACACCCACACAAGCAATTCAAGAATTGCTAAATGATAGTGTTCTTCAATTGTGGGTCAAAGAGGGTATACCTCTTCATAAAGAAAAGCGTGATACTTGTGCGTTCTGTCGTCAAACACTACCATCGAATATCTGGCAAGTTCTAGATTCGCATTTTAGCAAGGAATCAACTGAGCTTGAATCTGAAATTGATTCTACGATTACTTCCGTAGACAACGAAATTAAGAGAATTCCAACCTTTTTAACGCTGACCGATAATCAGTTCTATTCTGAAGAGAAATTAGCGTTTGATGTCAGCAAAAAAGCTCTCGATATTTCTTTTGAGGTTTATAAGAAAGATTTGGAAGCCCTAAAATCTGCACTTCAAAATCGTAAAAATAGTTTGTTTCAAACTGTTGCACCTCCAAAGCCAAGTCATGACGAAAAAGTCATTGAGCAGCATATTGAAGCCATCAATGGGCTGATTGAGCAGAGCAACAGTAGATCCAAAACTTTGGATAAAGATAAGGCTGCAGCACGTGATGCTTTGCGTTTAACGGAGGTGGCTTCGTTTATTTCCACTATTGGCTATGATGCAGAACTGTTACGTATCGCAGAGTTGAAGAGCATATCTGAGGCTGCCAATACTAGCTTCACCGATGCTGAGAAGGTAATTACTAAGCTAGAGGGTGAAGTCAGTGATTTGCAAGGAAAACAGAAGGATGAGCGAAAGGGGGCAGATCGTGTCAATGCACTTTTGAACCATTTCTTTGGTCATGATGGCATAAAACTAGAAGCTAAAGACAACCATGACAAAACTACCATTAAGTTTCAAATCATGCGTGACGGAAAATCTGCACATAACTTGAGCGAAGGTGAATGCAGCTTGATTGCTTTTTGTTACTTCATTGCAAAACTTGAGGAGTCAAAAAGCAAGGATAAGGAACTTATCATCTACATTGATGATCCTATTTCAAGCCTAGATGGAAACCATATTTTCTTTATGTTTAGCCTGATTGAGAGTTTAATTGCCAAGCCAATCAGGAACGATGATGGGTCAAACCGTTATAGGTATAAGCAGCTTTTCATTTCCACTCATAACCTTGATTTCTTAAAGTATCTCAAGAGAATTTCTCTCCCAAATCAGAAAAATCATGGTGGCCATCAGCATTTCATGATTGAAAGAAATGGGGCCGCAAGTAATATCTTATTGATGCCTGATTACCTCAAGGATTACATTACTGAATTTAACTATCTTTTTCATCAAATCTACAAGTGCCGTGATCAAGAGCTTGCAAAAATTAATCACGAACCGTTTTATTCGTTCGGCAATAATTTAAGAAAATTTCTTGAGGCATTTCTTTTTTACAAATACCCTTATCACGATGACAAGAATGATGCCTTTGAGAGGATAAGAAAGTTTTTTGGTGACGATGACACAGCAATTGCCCTTGCCAATCGTTTGAACAATGAACTGTCTCACTTGGAATCAATCTTCGATAGGAGCATAAAACCGATTGAGATTCCAGAGATTCCAAAGCTTGCCAACTATGTGTTGGACAAAATTTACACTTCAGATCCCGCTCAATACAACTCATTACTAAAAAGCATCGGGGAACCCGAACGCATTAATTAAAATCCAGTATTGGGATCTCTGTAGTGGTCAACTAATTTTGGTCACATAAGGATGGATATGAGCAAATGTAAAAAAGGTGCTTTTGTATATGCTGATGAGTCAGGACACTCAGGCAAAGAAATTTTTAGTGAACACTCACCTATTTATTATCAAGGCGCAGTAATTTCCGTTGGCGAGATCGAAACCAAAGTTGCACCAATAATTCAAAAATATTGCACTGATAATGGACTTGAAAGATTGCATGGCTGCGAACTTGGAGAAGAGAAAGTAAATAGCCTTTGCTTAGAGTTGTTGGAAGCTTTAGACGGTACTCAATGGAGGTTTCATTACACAACTCTTCAAAAAAGGTATATAGCGCCTACAAAATTTGTTGATACTGTCTTTGATTGTTGGGATAACCCCGCAGTCCATCCGTTCTGGTACACAACCGAACTATTCAGACACATGTTATGTATATTAATAGACGACATGATGGAAGACGGTTTAGACGTTGAGTTTTGGAACTTTTATTTAAAAGACGACTTAGATGGTCTAATCAATATATGTAAAGCCTTGCTGGAAAAAGCCCCGTATATTTACGATAAAAGAGCATGCGAAGTTGTCACGGCAGGTTTAAGCTATGCGATAGATAACCCTGATATTTTCACTCTAATATCAGCAAAAGGTAAAAGCGCATATAAAAAACAGACACCGAATATTATCGCTTTCTCTAGCTTATTAACTGCCACGCATAGGTTTTGCAAAGAGTATGACGTATCAGTTTCTGAGCTAATTCATGATCAGAGCGATGAGTTTAAAGGAACGATGCGAGAGTATCACCGTATATTTTTCGGTTTCGATTTTGAAGAAGATAAATTTGGCGGCATCCCTCAATTTAAAGAAGTCGAATACGACTTGGGAGAATTCAAATTAGAATCTTCAAAAAAATCCTATGGATTACAAGTAACTGATCTTTTTTTATGGTTAATTCAAAGAGATTTTACAAATAAAAGTCTTGAAGAAACCAAGGCTAAGATACTGGACAATTCTGATGATTTCGTTATTTCAAGATCAATGTCTTTAGCAATTATCAACGCTAGGCAATTTCAATTAATGCAGCAAGAGCTAACGCCTGAAATGATAAAAGCAGGTAAAGAGTTAAACAAAAAAATTGAAGCCAAACAAAAAGCAGCAATGAATAAGAGAATATAGCAAGCGCATGTTGCCGCCATTAGACGTCGGCAGCCTAGCAGCTATGTGCACAGGCTGTTTGAAAACTACTGATCTTCTCCTTTTTGGTTTGGTCGCCTTCCTGCTTAACCAATCTGGCTGGGCTGGGGAAAAGGTCAGACCGTCAAATTTTAAATGCCAAAGAAGCAAATGAGCATTTCGAAAAACTGTACGAAAAGGCTGGGAAGTAATGCAATTTAACAAGCTGCGTGATTCGTGGTCTTCGCCCCCTGTAATGCTGACACGCTCTCGCGCATGCGCGGTGTGTTATGCCGTTTAAATGATTGTACAGAGGTAGCTAAGTTGAGTTCAATAAAAGATCATTTATTTGAGATACAAGAGCAGAAAGCTGATGACTGGTGTCATTTTCAGAAGACGACTGCACCAGTTGATTGGGCGTAATGGCTGTTGTGCAGCCAGCTCCTGACAGTTCAATATCAGAAGTGATCTGCACCAATCTCGACTATGCTCAATACTCGTGTGCACCAAAGCGAGGTGAGCATGGCGACGGACACCCCACGGATTCCAGAACAAGGCGTGGCCACCCTGCCCGACGAGGCATGGGCGCAAGCCCGGCACCGGACGGAAATCATCGGGCCACTGGCAGCGCTTGAGGTGGTCGGGCATGAAGCCGCCGATGAGGCAGCCCAAGCGCTGGGCCTGTCCCGGCGACAGGTATATGTCCTGATCCGTCGCGCCCGGCAGGGTACTGGCCTGGTAACAGACCTGACGCCCGGCCGATCCGGCGGCGGCAAAGGCAAGGGGCGCTTGCCGGAACCGGTCGAGCGCATCATCCGCGAGCTGCTGCAAAAGCGCTTCCTGACCAAGCAGAAACGCAGCCTGGCGGCGTTCCACCGCGAAGTCGCGCAGGCGTGCAAAACCCAGAAGCTGCCGGTGCCGGCGCGCAACACCGTGGCCCAGCGGATTGCCGGACTACACCCGGCGAAAATAGCCCGCAGCCGGGGCGGGCAGGACGCTGCCCGTCCCTTGCAAGGCGCGGGTGGCATTCCGCCCGAAGTCACCATGCCGCTGGAACAGGTGCAGATCGACCACACCGTCATCGACCTGATCGTGGTCGACGAGCGCGACCGGCAACCGATTGGCCGCCCATATTTGACCCTCGCCATCGACGTGTTCACGCGCTGCGTACTCGGCATGGTGGTCACGCTGGAAGCGCCGTCCGCCGTCTCGGTCGGCCTATGCCTCGCGCATGCCGCCTGCGACAAGCGGCCCTGGCTGGAAGGGCTGAATGTGGAAATGGACTGGCCGATGAGCGGCAAGCCCAGGCTGCTCTATCTGGACAACGCGGCCGAGTTCAAAAGCGAAGCGCTGCGCCGTGGCTGCGAACAGCATGGCATCCGGCTGGACTATCGCCCACCAGGCCAGCCGCACTACGGCGGCATCGTGGAACGGATCATCGGCACGGCGATGCAGATGATCCACGACGAATTACCGGGGACGACCTTCTCCAATCCCGGCCAGCGCGGCGAGTACGATTCCGAGAAGATGGCCACCCTGACGCTGCGCGAGCTAGAGCGCTGGCTCACATTGGCGGTCGGCACCTACCACGGTTCGGTGCACAACGGCCTGCTCCAACCGCCGGCCGCGCGCTGGGCCGAGGCCGTGGCGCGTGTCGGCGTACCGGCCGTCGTCACACGCGCTACTTCGTTCCTGGTCGATTTTCTGCCGATCCTCCGGCGCACGCTGACCCGCACCGGCTTTGTCATCGACCACATCCACTACTACGCCGATGCGCTCAAGCCGTGGATTGCGCGGCGTGAACGCTGGCCGTCCTTTCTGATCCGGCGCGATCCGCGCGACATCAGCCGTATCTGGGTCCTGGAACCGGAGGGACAGCATTACCTGGAAATTCCCTACCGTACCTTGTCGCATCCGGCTGTCACCCTCTGGGAACAACGGCAGGCGCTGGCGAAACTGCGGCAGCAAGGGCGCGAACAGGTGGATGAGTCGGCGCTGTTCCGCATGATCGGCCAGATGCGTGAGATTGTGACCAGCGCGCAGAAGGCCACACGCAAGGCGCGGCGTGACGCGGATCGCCGCCAGCACCTCAAGACATCAGCTCGGCCGGACAAGCCCGTTCCGCCGGATACGGATATTGCCGACCCGCAGGCAGACAACTTGCCACCCGCCAAACCGTTCGACCAGATTGAGGAGTGGTAGCCGTGGACGAATATCCCATCATCGACCTGTCCCACCTGCTGCCGGCGGCCCAGGGCTTGGCCCGTCTTCCGGCGGACGAGCGCATCCAGCGCCTTCGCGCCGACCGCTGGATCGGCTATCCGCGCGCAGTCGAGGCGCTGAACCGGCTGGAAGCCCTTTATGCGTGGCCAAACAAGCAACGCATGCCCAACCTGCTGCTGGTTGGCCCGACCAACAATGGCAAGTCGATGATCGTCGAGAAGTTCCGCCGCACCCACCCGGCCAGCTCCGACGCCGACCAGGAGCACATCCCGGTGTTGGTCGTGCAGATGCCGTCCGAGCCGTCCGTGATCCGCTTCTACGTCGCGCTGCTCGCCGCGATGGGCGCGCCGCTGCGCCCACGCCCACGGTTGCCGGAAATGGAGCAACTGGCTCTGGCTGTTGAGTTGCATCTAAAATTGACCCACTTAGGGTAAAGATTTGCGTCGAAATTTGACCCACGTATGACACTGTTTCCCGTCTGGATATGGCGGGAGAAATCAAGGAGTGATAAACGTGGCGATATTGAGCGCAATTCGACGCTGGCATTTTCGCGATGGTGCGTCGATTCGGGAAATAG
Organism: Rheinheimera sp. D18; assembly: GCF_004345025.1. GTDB lineage: Bacteria > Pseudomonadota > Gammaproteobacteria > Enterobacterales > Alteromonadaceae > Alishewanella > Alishewanella metallidurans. The sequence continues at coordinate 3,203,136 of NZ_CP037745.1, forward strand.
CCCGACGAAGCGGCCTGTCCAGGAACACCGTTCGCAAGTATTTGCAAAGCAAGGTGGTTGAACCGCAGTACCCAGCGCGAGACAGCGTTGGCAAGTTAAGTCCTTTTGAGCCCAAGTTAAGGCAGTGGCTCTCCACCGAGCAGGAGTGAACGCCGTTTCCATTTAGGTGGGTACGTTGGAGCCGCATTATTTTCGCTTTATGAATCTAAAGGGTGGTTAACTCGACATCTTGGTTACCGTGAAGTTACCATCACGGAAAAAGGTTATGCTGCTTTTAAGACCCACTTTCACATTTAAGTTGTTTTTCTAATCCGCATATGATCAATTCAAGGCCGAATAAGAAGGCTGGCTCTGCACCTTGGTGATCAAATAATTCGATAGCTTGTCGTAATAATGGCGGCATACTATCAGTAGTAGGTGTTTCCCTTTCTTCTTTAGCGACTTGATGCTCTTGATCTTCCAATACGCAACCTAAAGTAAAATGCCCCACAGCGCTGAGTGCATATAATGCATTCTCTAGTGAAAAACCTTGTTGGCATAAAAAGGCTAATTGATTTTCGAGAGTTTCATACTGTTTTTCTGTAGGCCGTGTACCTAAATGTACTTTTGCTCCATCGCGATGACTTAGTAAAGCACATCTAAAACTTTTAGCGTTATTACGTAAAAAATCTTGCCAGCTTTCCCCTTCTAAAGGGCAAAAGTGAGTATGGTGCCTATCTAACATCTCAATGGCTAAGGCGTCGAGCAAAGCCCGCTTATTTTTTACATGCCAATACAATGTAGGCTGCTCTACACCTAGCTTCTGGGCGAGTTTACGGGTTGTTAAACCTTCGATTCCGACCTCATTAAGCAGCTCTAATGCGCTGTTAATCACTTTACTTTTATCTAATCTAGACATCATTAATTCCTAATTTTTGTTGACACTCTATCATTGATAGAGTTATTTTACCACTCCCTATCAGTGATAGAGAAAAGTGAAATGAATAGTTCGACAAAGATCGCATTGGTAATTACGTTACTCGATGCCATGGGGATTGGCCTTATCATGCCAGTCTTGCCAACGTTATTACGTGAATTTATTGCTTCGGAAGATATCGCTAACCACTTTGGCGTATTGCTTGCACTTTATGCGTTAATGCAGGTTATCTTTGCTCCTTGGCTTGGAAAAATGTCTGACCGATTTGGTCGGCGCCCAGTGCTGTTGTTGTCATTAATAGGCGCATCGCTGGATTACTTATTGCTGGCTTTTTCAAGTGCGCTTTGGATGCTGTATTTAGGCCGTTTGCTTTCAGGGATCACAGGAGCTACTGGGGCTGTCGCGGCATCGGTCATTGCCGATACCACCTCAGCTTCTCAACGCGTGAAGTGGTTCGGTTGGTTAGGGGCAAGTTTTGGGCTTGGTTTAATAGCGGGGCCTATTATTGGCGGTTTTGCAGGAGAGATTTCACCGCATAGTCCCTTTTTTATCGCTGCGTTGCTAAATATTGTCACTTTCCTTGTGGTTATGTTTTGGTTCCGTGAAACCAAAAATACACGTGATAATACAGATACCGAAGTAGGGGTTGAGACGCAATCGAATTCGGTATACATCACTTTATTTAAAACGATGCCCATTTTGTTGATTATTTATTTTTCAGCGCAATTGATAGGCCAAATTCCCGCAACGGTGTGGGTGCTATTTACCGAAAATCGTTTTGGATGGAATAGCATGATGGTTGGCTTTTCATTAGCGGGTCTTGGTCTTTTACACTCAGTATTCCAAGCCTTTGTGGCAGGAAGAATAGCCACTAAATGGGGCGAAAAAACGGCAGTACTGCTCGGATTTATTGCAGATAGTAGTGCATTTGCCTTTTTAGCGTTTATATCTGAAGGTTGGTTAGTTTTCCCTGTTTTAATTTTATTGGCTGGTGGTGGGATCGCTTTACCTGCATTACAGGGAGTGATGTCTATCCAAACAAAGAGTCATCAGCAAGGTGCTTTACAGGGATTATTGGTGAGCCTTACCAATGCAACCGGTGTTATTGGCCCATTACTGTTTGCTGTTATTTATAATCATTCACTACCAATTTGGGATGGCTGGATTTGGATTATTGGTTTAGCGTTTTACTGTATTATTATCCTGCTATCGATGACCTTCATGTTAACCCCTCAAGCTCAGGGGAGTAAACAGGAGACAAGTGCTTAGTTATTTCGTCACCAAATGATGTTATTCCGCGAAATATAATGACCCTCTTGATAACCCAAGAGGGCATTTTTTACGATAAAGAAGATTTAGCTTCAAATAAAACCTATCTATTTTATTTATCTTTCAAGCTCAATAAAAAGCCGCGGTAAATAGCAATAAATTGGCCTTTTTTATCGGCAAGCTCTTTTAGGTTTTTCGCATGTATTGCGATATGCATAAACCAGCCATTGAGTAAGTTTTTAAGCACATCATCATCATAAGCTTTAAGTTGGTTCTCTTGGATCAATTTGCTGACAATGGCGTTTACCTTACCAGTAATGTATTCAAGGCTAATTTTTTCAAGTTCATTCCAACCAATGATAGGCATCACTTCTTGGATAGGGATAAGGTTTTTATTATTATCAATAATATAATCAAGATAATGTTCAAATATACTTTCTAAGGCAGACCAACCATTTGTTAAATCAGTTTTTGTTGTGGCGTATAGGAAGTTCAAACGCCCTTTTCGGGCAGTCTGCTGGGTAGGCGGCGGTCGCGCAAGCCCCGTTTTGGGCACGGATCGGACGTCTGTGAGTGGGATTTCGGCATCGCGGGGCCACGCAGCGGCGTTGTCAGCAGCCATGCTTCGCTGATTCCCGACAGCGGGCCGAGCGCCGCCCTGCGGATCGTGGCCGCATCGGCTCGGATTCCGGTTTCGCCGTCGGCTGTGCAGCCGGCAGATCGTCACGCGGCTTGCACTGGCGGTGCGCGCGCTGCGGGCCTGTAGTGCGCTTCTTCCCACGCGCCCTGCTTCACGAAGTGGCCAAGGATGGCGCGGATGGCGGCAGGTTCCTCGATGCTGGCGACGATCCGCACGGTGCCACCGCAGTGGACGCAGGCGGTGACGTCGATGGAAAAGACCCGCTTGAGGCGTTGCGCCCAGCTCATCGAACGGCGCTTCTCCTCGGGGCTGCGCGGCGCGTCGTTCGCGCTTGCGTCCGCCGGCTCCACAGCGGCGTCATGCCGCCTGCCGCGCCCCGATGGCGTCAACTGTGCGCGCAGGGCGGGCGTTCCCTTGGCGGACATCCACGCCGCAGCGTCGTGCATCAGCCGCACAACCTCGTCGATATCACCCGAGCAGGCGACCCGAACGTTCGGAGGCTCCTCGCTGTCCATTCGCTCCCCTGGCGCGGTATGAACCGCCGCCTCATAGTGCAGTTTGATCCTGACGAGCCCAGCATGTCTGCGCCCACCTTCGCGGAACCTGACCAGGGTCCGCTAGCGGGCGGCCGGAAGGTGAATGCTAGGCATGATCTAACCCTCGGTCTCTGGCGTCGCGACTGCGAAATTTCGCGAGGGTTTCCGAGAAGGTGATTGCGCTTCGCAGATCTCCAGGCGCGTGGGTGCGGACGTAGTCAGCGCCATTGCCGATCGCGTGAAGTTCCGCCGCAAGGCTCGCTGGACCCAGATCCTTTACAGGAAGGCCAACGGTGGCGCCCAAGAAGGATTTCCGCGACACCGAGACCAATAGCGGAAGCCCCAACGCCGACTTCAGCTTTTGAAGGTTCGACAGCACGTGCAGCGATGTTTCCGGTGCGGGGCTCAAGAAAAATCCCATCCCCGGATCGAGGATGAGCCGGTCGGCAGCGACCCCGCTCCGTCGCAAGGCGGAAACCCGCGCCTCGAAGAACCGCACAATCTCGTCGAGCGCGTCTTCGGGTCGAAGGTGACCGGTGCGGGTGGCGATGCCATCCCGCTGCGCTGAGTGCATAACCACCAGCCTGCAGTCCGCCTCAGCAATATCGGGATAGAGCGCAGGGTCAGGAAATCCTTGGATATCGTTCAGGTAGCCCACGCCGCGCTTGAGCGCATAGCGCTGGGTTTCCGGTTGGAAGCTGTCGATTGAAACACGGTGCATCTGATCGGACAGGGCGTCTAAGAGCGGCGCAATACGTCTGATCTCATCGGCCGGCGATACAGGCCTCGCGTCCGGATGGCTGGCGGCCGGTCCGACATCCACGACGTCTGATCCGACTCGCAGCATTTCGATCGCCGCGGTGACAGCGCCGGCGGGGTCTAGCCGCCGGCTCTCATCGAAGAAGGAGTCCTCGGTGAGATTCAGAATGCCGAACACCGTCACCATGGCGTCGGCCTCCGCAGCGACTTCCACGATGGGGATCGGGCGAGCAAAAAGGCAGCAATTATGAGCCCCATACCTACAAAGCCCCACGCATCAAGCTTTTGCCCATGAAGCAACCAGGCAATGGCTGTAATTATGACGACGCCGAGTCCCGACCAGACTGCATAAGCAACACCGACAGGGATGGATTTCAGAACCAGAGAAAGAAAATAAAATGCGATGCCATAACCGATTATGACAACGGCGGAAGGGGCAAGCTTAGTAAAGCCCTCGCTAGATTTTAATGCGGATGTTGCGATTACTTCGCCAACTATTGCGATAACAAGAAAAAGCCAGCCTTTCATGATATATCTCCCAATTTGTGTAGGGCTTATTATGCACGCTTAAAAATAATAAAAGCAGACTTGACCTGATAGTTTGGCTGTGAGCAATTATGTGCTTAGTGCATCTAACGCATTGCTCTGCGGCGCAAAGCAGTTGGCGCCTTTGTTGCTGAGCGCCAGCGAACGCAGGAAAGGTGCCAACTGTTTTGCGTCCGTAGCAGCAACTTGTTAGGCACATGTTACCAAGGCTCCAGACCTTTTGGCTTCCCAATACTCGTCTCTCAACTCTTTGGCCATATTTTTACCGATTAGTAATCCAGAGCCCAAAATCAACCCATCACAAACGATCTTGCTTTTATAAGGTAACAAGGCTGTCTTGATATAAGTAAATTCAGGTATTATTTCATCTAATGGTGTTGTAAGGCAAAGAACCTGATAAAAAACACCACTTTCAACATGCTTCAGAATATGACCTTGTTTATATCTTTTTAAATAAACAAAATCACCGAAATTGCCTGCTTTTATTGTCTGAAAAAAACTTTCGCCAATACTCTGCAACATATGCTCTTCAATACTTTCGATATTTTCATATATTGATGAACGTATATATGCGTAGTCTTCAACACATTCAGGGTATTCTCCGTCATTGAGAAATGCAATTACTGCTTTATATTTGTCCAAAAATTCGTTTGCTGATTCTTCATCAATTAACACGTAATGAATTCCATTTTTTCGTTTCACTATGCCTAACGCTCGGCACAGCGGCGCGAACGAAGTGAGTGTCCAGTGCAGCTTGCTGCACGGTGCTGCTGCCGCTTGTTAACCTTTTTGCCATATTTGATAACTATAATTTATGTTAGATACGAAGTCTTGTATAAAAACGGGTCTAAAATTGCTGGGAATTTCTGGAAAGTAAACATCACCTTCTGGCTCAATATCAATGGTTGATATATGTAATGTATCGACTTTATCGATCAGATTTTTGTATATTTCCCCACCACCTGAAACAATTACGTGGTTTGTCATATTTTCTAGTTGGCTTAAAGCGTCTTGAATAGATGCAAAGACTATTACGTTCTCATTGTCAGATGTAAAGTTTGAACGAGTTACAACAGCATATTTTCGATTGGGCAACGCTCCCATTGACTCGAAAGTCTTACGCCCAACAAGAATCCATTGATTATATGTAATAGCTTTAAAGAGAAGCTGCTCACCTTTCGCGCTCCATGGAATATCAGGTCCATTTCCGATGACTCCATTCCTCGATATTGCTGCCATTAGAGATAGTTTCATAGTTCTTCCTTGGGGGTTAACACCTGAATTAAGCCGCGCCGCGAAGCGGCGTCGGCTTGAATGAGTTGTTAGGCAACACCGCGCTTTCTCTCGAAGGCTTGTCGTGTTTGAACCATGTAAACCGCCGGCCCGTCAGGCGTGGTGATGATCTTCTCCCGCACGAATCCTGCCTTCTCATAGCAGCGTATGGCTCGATGGTTGTTCGGAGTCGGGTCGGTCTGAATCTTCGTCACGGTGGGGTCCGAGAACAGTAGTTCAACGAGAGCGCGGACAAGCCTTGTTCCTAGGCCTTTGTTCAACTGTGTCGGGTCAGCCAGAGACTGGTCTATTCCTCGCACTCCTGGATCAGTTTCATCTTCCCACCAGCCATCACCGCTTCCGAGCGCGACGTACGACTGAGCATAGCCGATCGGTTCCTCGCCCAGCATTGCGATGTACGGTGTTACGGACTCTTCAGCCATCGCTCTGGGCAGGTAGTGTTCCAGCACTTCATCAAGAGTCGGTCGCTCTTCGTCACCACCCCACCACTCAACGATGTGCGGCCGGTTGAGCCAATCATGGAGCATCGGCAGGTCGCGCTCGGTCATGAGGCGAAGAGTTATGGGGGGGGTGCTCGCGGACATGAAATGGTCGCTCTGTGCTGCCTAACTTTGTTTTAGGGCGACTGCCCTGCTGCGTAACATCGTTGCTGCTCCATAACATCAAACATCGACCCACGGCGTAACGCGCTTGCTGCTTGGATGCCCGAGGCATAGACTGTACAAAAAAACAGTCATAACAAGCCATGAAAACCGCCACTGCGCCGTTACCACCGCTGCGTTCGGTCAAGGTTCTGGACCAGTTGCGTGAGCGCATACGCTACTTGCATTACAGTTTACCAACCGAACAGGCTTATGTCCACTGGGTTCGTGCCTTCATCCGTTTCCACGGTGTGCGTCACCCGGCAACCTTGGGCAGCAGCGAAGTCGAGGCATTTCTGTCCTGGCTGGCGAACGAGCGCAAGGTTTCGGTCTCCACGCATCGTCAGGCATTGGCGGCCTTGCTGTTCTTCTACGGCAAGGTGCTGTGCACGGATCTGCCCTGGCTTCAGGAGATCGGAAGACCTCGGCCGTCGCGGCGCTTGCCGGTGGTGCTGACCCCGGATGAAGTGGTTCGCATCCTCGGTTTTCTGGAAGGCGAGCATCGTTTGTTCGCCCAGCTTCTGTATGGAACGGGCATGCGGATCAGTGAGGGTTTGCAACTGCGGGTCAAGGATCTGGATTTCGATCACGGCACGATCATCGTGCGGGAGGGCAAGGGCTCCAAGGATCGGGCCTTGATGTTACCCGAGAGCTTGGCACCCAGCCTGCGCGAGCAGCTGTCGCGTGCACGGGCATGGTGGCTGAAGGACCAGGCCGAGGGCCGCAGCGGCGTTGCGCTTCCCGACGCCCTTGAGCGGAAGTATCCGCGCGCCGGGCATTCCTGGCCGTGGTTCTGGGTTTTTGCGCAGCACACGCATTCGACCGATCCACGGAGCGGTGTCGTGCGTCGCCATCACATGTATGACCAGACCTTTCAGCGCGCCTTCAAACGTGCCGTAGAACAAGCAGGCATCACGAAGCCCGCCACACCGCACACCCTCCGCCACTCGTTCGCGACGGCCTTGCTCCGCAGCGGTTACGACATTCGAACCGTGCAGGATCTGCTCGGCCATTCCGACGTCTCTACGACGATGATTTACACGCATGTGCTGAAAGTTGGCGGTGCCGGAGTGCGCTCACCGCTTGATGCGCTGCCGCCCCTCACTAGTGAGAGGTAGGGCAGCGCAAGTCAATCCTGGCGGATTCACTACCCCTGCGCGAAGGCCATCGGTGCCGCATCGAACGGCCGGTTGCGGAAAGTCCTCCCTGCGTCCGCTGATGGCCGGCAGCAGCCCGTCGTTGCCTGATGTCTTTGCACATTAAAGACTTAAACTGATGAATCATAAAATCAATAACTTACATTAGGTATGATTCAGTAAATTTACATTATAGTTCTAAACTCAATGAACTTTGAGTTTAGATAACCAATCCATTTATGACATAATAGTTGTAAATTTACTTATGTTTGAGTTTACCTATTCCAAATATCCAATAAGTAAATAAAACGGTGATTGCAAGTGATATAAAAATGACTATTGGGGATGGTACTTGCATTGGACTCAACCAAAATCCAAATAAAATACATGCAACAAATGCACTGCTACAAAGAAACAACTTAAAAAATACCACAAGTATTGAATCTGATTTTTTCGTAATATTCATTCAAACTTCCTCTTTGAGTTTACAACTATATTGTTAAAGTTTAGAACATTAATGTCATTTTTGAGACTTTAATGGTCAGTCACAGCGGCGTGAACGCTGGCCGTCCTTTCTGATCCGGCGCGATCCGCGCGACATCAGCCGTATCTGGGTCCTGGAACCGGAGGGACAGCATTACCTGGAAATTCCCTACCGTACCTTGTCGCATCCGGCTGTCACCCTCTGGGAACAACGGCAGGCGCTGGCGAAACTGCGGCAGCAAGGGCGCGAACAGGTGGATGAGTCGGCGCTGTTCCGCATGATCGGCCAGATGCGTGAGATTGTGACCAGCGCGCAGAAGGCCACACGCAAGGCGCGGCGTGACGCGGATCGCCGCCAGCACCTCAAGACATCAGCTCGGCCGGACAAGCCCGTTCCGCCGGATACGGATATTGCCGACCCGCAGGCAGACAACTTGCCACCCGCCAAACCGTTCGACCAGATTGAGGAGTGGTAGCCGTGGACGAATATCCCATCATCGACCTGTCCCACCTGCTGCCGGCGGCCCAGGGCTTGGCCCGTCTTCCGGCGGACGAGCGCATCCAGCGCCTTCGCGCCGACCGCTGGATCGGCTATCCGCGCGCAGTCGAGGCGCTGAACCGGCTGGAAGCCCTTTATGCGTGGCCAAACAAGCAACGCATGCCCAACCTGCTGCTGGTTGGCCCGACCAACAATGGCAAGTCGATGATCGTCGAGAAGTTCCGCCGCACCCACCCGGCCAGCTCCGACGCCGACCAGGAGCACATCCCGGTGTTGGTCGTGCAGATGCCGTCCGAGCCGTCCGTGATCCGCTTCTACGTCGCGCTGCTCGCCGCGATGGGCGCGCCGCTGCGCCCACGCCCACGGTTGCCGGAAATGGAGCAACTGGCTCTGGCACTGCTGCGCAAGGTCGGCGTGCGCATGCTGGTGATCGACGAGCTGCACAACGTGCTGGCCGGCAACAGCGTCAACCGCCGGGAATTCCTCAACCTGCTGCGCTTCCTCGGCAACGAACTGCGCATCCCGTTGGTTGGGGTAGGCACGCGCGACGCCTACCTAGCCATCCGCTCCGATGACCAGTTGGAAAATCGCTTCGAGCCGATGATGCTGCCGGTATGGGAGGCCAACGACGATTGCTGCTCACTGCTGGCCAGCTTCGCCGCTTCGCTCCCGCTGCGCCGGCCTTCCCCAATTGCCACGCTGGACATGGCTCGCTACCTGCTCACACGCAGCGAGGGCACCATAGGGGAACTGGCGCACTTGCTGATGGCGGCGGCCATCGTCGCCGTGGAGAGCGGCGAGGAAGCGATCAACCATCGCACACTCAGCATGGCCTGTCGACAACCTCTCGCGCAACCAAGACATCGCGGTCGGACTGCAAGTGATCTTGAAGCCACGGGCCCGTCCCACCCCGACATGGACCTCGATGCCCGAACGGACGTTAGATTTCGAGTTCTAGGCGTTCTGCGATGAAGGTTGGATCCCAGCCGGGATTGAAAGTGTCGACGTGGGTGAATCCGAGCCGCTCGTATAGGCCACGCAGGTTCGGGTGGCAGTCGAGCCGCAGCTTGGCGCACCCCTGCGTTCGCGCGGCATGGCGGCAAGCCTCGATCAGCGCGGAGCTGACACCCCGGCCCGCATGTGTCCGTCGCACCGCGAGCTTGTGCAGATATGCGGCCTCCCCCTTGAGGGCGTCGGGCCAGAACTCGGGATCCTCGGCCGACAAGGTGCAACAGCCGACGATGCCGTCGCTGCAACTCGCGACTAGGAGCTCGGATCTCAGGACGAAGGTCTCCGCGAATGTCCGGTCGATCCGCGCGACGTCCCAGGCGGGCGTTCCCTTGGCGGACATCCACGCCGCAGCGTCGTGCATCAGCCGCACAACCTCGTCGATATCACCCGAGCAGGCGACCCGAACGTTCGGAGGCTCCTCGCTGTCCATTCGCTCCCCTGGCGCGGTATGAACCGCCGCCTCATAGTGCAGTTTGATCCTGACGAGCCCAGCATGTCTGCGCCCACCTTCGCGGAACCTGACCAGGGTCCGCTAGCGGGCGGCCGGAAGGTGAATGCTAGGCATGATCTAACCCTCGGTCTCTGGCGTCGCGACTGCGAAATTTCGCGAGGGTTTCCGAGAAGGTGATTGCGCTTCGCAGATCTCCAGGCGCGTGGGTGCGGACGTAGTCAGCGCCATTGCCGATCGCGTGAAGTTCCGCCGCAAGGCTCGCTGGACCCAGATCCTTTACAGGAAGGCCAACGGTGGCGCCCAAGAAGGATTTCCGCGACACCGAGACCAATAGCGGAAGCCCCAACGCCGACTTCAGCTTTTGAAGGTTCGACAGCACGTGCAGCGATGTTTCCGGTGCGGGGCTCAAGAAAAATCCCATCCCCGGATCGAGGATGAGCCGGTCGGCAGCGACCCCGCTCCGTCGCAAGGCGGAAACCCGCGCCTCGAAGAACCGCACAATCTCGTCGAGCGCGTCTTCGGGTCGAAGGTGACCGGTGCGGGTGGCGATGCCATCCCGCTGCGCTGAGTGCATAACCACCAGCCTGCAGTCCGCCTCAGCAATATCGGGATAGAGCGCAGGGTCAGGAAATCCTTGGATATCGTTCAGGTAGCCCACGCCGCGCTTGAGCGCATAGCGCTGGGTTTCCGGTTGGAAGCTGTCGATTGAAACACGGTGCATCTGATCGGACAGGGCGTCTAAGAGCGGCGCAATACGTCTGATCTCATCGGCCGGCGATACAGGCCTCGCGTCCGGATGGCTGGCGGCCGGTCCGACATCCACGACGTCTGATCCGACTCGCAGCATTTCGATCGCCGCGGTGACAGCGCCGGCGGGGTCTAGCCGCCGGCTCTCATCGAAGAAGGAGTCCTCGGTGAGATTCAGAATGCCGAACACCGTCACCATGGCGTCGGCCTCCGCAGCGACTTCCACGATGGGGATCGGGCGAGCAAAAAGGCAGCAATTATGAGCCCCATACCTACAAAGCCCCACGCATCAAGCTTTTGCCCATGAAGCAACCAGGCAATGGCTGTAATTATGACGACGCCGAGTCCCGACCAGACTGCATAAGCAACACCGACAGGGATGGATTTCAGAACCAGAGAACATGTCATTGTACTGGAAGGCGCATTACAACTGCGGCTGGGGGATGAGTGGCACACCGTTTCTGCCGGGGAATCCCTGCGCTTCCATGCGGATATCCCGCACGCTTACGCCAATCCCGGTAAGGCCATTGTGACACTGCATAATCTGATCCATTATCCGCGCCCGGCGGACAAATAAAAAAGCAGGGTATAATAAATATACCCCGCTTTGACTTAACGGATCGTCTTACTTTATTTGTAAAATAAAACCAAAATAAATATGTGTTCAGCTTAACTTATTATATATCATCCTTATACCAACCGGGATGATATGTTTATACTGAACAGAAAAGCATGCCATTCAGAATACTATCTTCTGTTATATATGGCGGTTTATTTATTGTTTAATTACACACACTCAGGCATATCACTATGCTATCGTGATGTTTTCACTGGTGTTGTTACTACTGCCTTTACGGCATTTTGGTGTTGTTCAAAATGACTGTCGCAGCAGTCTTTCTGGTGTCTTAAATACTATTATTATAACTGCATCTGGTGTTGTTAATATTATTGTTACTGCTTACTTTATTATTATTGCTGTCAGTCTTTGCTGTTTCTTTTTTATTAAGGGTATTACCAAACTGCGGGGGCATTATCGTACAGTGATCCTGAACCATTCTGAAACGAAATTACAGATTACGGTTAAAATATAAAAAAAAGCCACCATTCCTGCCGGATACGGTGGCTTAAATACAGAATTAATTAATTTATTTCAGTATGTTATCACACATCAGCTGAAGTGTATTAATAAACCGTGCTGCATGAAAGCCATCACAGACTGCATGATGAACCTGTACAGAAACAGGTAATAATACGCGGTCACCTTCCTGCTGAAACTTTGCCATCGTAAAAACCGGGGCAAAATAATCATCATTTCCGGTGATGTTCAGGTTAAATCCGTCAAAACTCACCCACGGTAATGATGATATATTCAGGTGATTCTCCGGTAAATTTCCCTGCGGAAACAATCTGGTATCATGCTGATATTCTGCCGTTACCGCATTATAACCTGCCATAAACTCACTGAGATCCGGAAAATAACGGCAGGACAGTGCAGAGAATGTTTCGGTTTCTTTATGAAAGACAGTAAAGACCGGGTCTGACTGGTCCCAGTAAATAAGTTCATTGTCTTTCAGTGCCATCCGGAACTCCGGAAACTGATTAACAGCCCGGGAGATCAGGTAAATCATCAGCGGATAAAACTTATAACCTGTCTCCGCCAGTGCGGTACGCAAAGCGGTAATATCGAGTTTGGTGGTCAGGCTGAATCCGCATTTATTCTGCTGACGATAAAGGGCAAAGTGTTCCCTGCGATTCCAGGTATTCAGGTCAATCCGGGTAAAATTCATGGTTATTCCTTCTGATTAATAGTGAAAAATATTAATAATCAGAAGGCAGTCTGGTTGTCTCAATGGGTAACATTCCGTCCTCCGTAAGCTGTTTGGTATTCAGTAATAATACCCTATACGGGCTTAATCTGTATTAAGCCCGGCTTTATTTATTCCGGCCAATCATCCGCAAACACATAGCGGATCAGTTCTGCGGATTCACGGGGCGGTGCTCTCAGCACATCCGCCATTAAATCAATCTCCATCTGACAGGTTTGCAGCTTGTCTTCCGCCGGTACATACGGATCATCCGTCAGGAAACTATCGCCGTATTTATCCATCGACCCCTGTATTTGTGCCGAAAATAAAGTCACGGTACTCTCCGGAGGCCTTTTTCATATCCGGCGGGCCTGACACTTCCGGATGCAGCACACGAAAACAGAAGTCACCGGAACACGCCATTCTGAGAAAACTGTCACTAATCTGTTTTATTCCGCAAACAGAAAACCACCGGATAACCGGGGTATAGGAAGTATAAAGGGTATAGGAAGTATAAACCACCTTTTTGCTCCTCATCCGAAGTATCTTACCTGAAATTCCCTCACTCGTTTACCGCTCAAGCCCCAATTTTAACTGCCGGTCCAGCCTAAACCGCTCTAATAAGGTTCGATTTGGCGGTAAAATCTCTAGCCTGATAGCTCGAGAGATACAAACTGCCCCACCGCCCCGTTTAAAAGTTGGCAGTGTTGAGCAGTGTTGGATTTGGGGTCGTCAGTCAAAGAGACGACTCTGTGATGGATCGAACAGGCTGGGAGTCAGTGGCGGCGCTCGTTCTGGTGGCAGCTCACGCTGCTTGGCGGCATTCGCCTTGGCTGTTTTCTGTTTCAGATGCTTGAGAATCTGCTCAATGACCTTCGGATCTTCGATGCTGGCAATCACTTTGACGTGACCGCCGCAGTGTTCGCAGACTTCAATATCAATATTGAAGACTCGCTTGAGGCGTTGCATCCAGGTCATGGCGCGGTGGCGCTCTGCAGGACTCTTGTCACGCCAGTTAGTATCGAGACCTTCCGATTTGTCGGGCTTCTTGCCCCGCTTGGCGGGTGTTACTTGAACTCGGTGTTTGCTGTTCGGTGCAAAGACGCCGTGGAAGCGTGTGAGGTTGACTCGCGGCTTAGGTACCAACGCAGCGAGTTTGGCGATGAAGTCCAGCGGCTCGAAGATCACATGGGTGGTGCCATTGCGGTACGGAGTTTTGAGCTCGTAACGCACCTGCCCATTGGCGGTTAATGCCAGACGTTTTTCTGAAACCGCTGGCCGACTAATGTAGCGACACAAGCGCTCAAGCTTATCCCGCTGATGCGCTTCGGCCATCACACCGGCGTGTAGCGAGAAACCAGCATGGTTGGCTACTCGACTGCTTGAGTCGGCTTTATCCTCACGCCCTGGCAAGGTTTGCAGGGTGAAGACTTTGCGCCCTTGCTGGGGGCCGACGGCAATGCGATACGTAACCGAAGCACCATGTAATTGAGTCAGCGTATCGTCTTCGCCCTCTTCCAGTGTCAACCACGTATTCTCGGCATCACGCTCCAAAATCCCACGCTTTTCCATGCAGCGAGCGATGCGATGGCTGAGGGTGTGAGCGAGCGTATTCAGCTCATCGTAAGTGGGTGCCTTGACACGATGGAAGCGTTGCTTGCCATAGTCATCTTCGGCATAGACACCATCGAGAAACAGCATGTGGTAGTGGACATTGAGATTTAGCGCGGAGCCAAAGCGTTGGATAAGAGTCACTGAGCCAGTTTGTGCAGAGGCTTTGGTGTAACCGGCTTTTTTGATCAGATGAGTTGAGAGTGTACGATAGACGATACTCAAGACCTGGCCCATCAGCTGGGGATGGCGAGCCAGCAAAAAGCGTAGCTGGAAAGGAAAGCTGAGCACCCACTGGCGAATGGGCTCCTTGGGGAAGACTTCGTCTATCAGCAGCGCCGCACTCTCGGCCATCCGGCGGGCACCGCAGCTAGGGCAAAAGCCGCGTCGTTTACAGCTGAAGGCGACCAGACGCTCGTGATGACAATCCTCGCAGCGAACCCGCATGAAACCATACTCCAGACGGCCACATTGGAGGAGGTCGTTGAATTCTTGTTGGATGTAGCGAGGCAGGTGTTGACCTTGGGCTTCGAGTGAGGCTTTGAAGGCTGGGTAGTGCTGCTCAACCAGCTGGTAGAGCAGCGTCTGGTCGGGTTGGTGGCGTTCGTAACCGTTTGTTTGAGTGGGCGATTGACTCGCCGTGGCGTTCCTTGCCAGCGACATGGGTATCCTCCGCTGATACTGTGGTTATGTACAGTATCAGCGGCTTGCGTTCAGACGTCCAGTCTGGCCCTAGACATCGCTAAATGCTTAACCCGCAATAGCCCTCACGAGTTGTTATCAGCCACTACCGGTTGAGCGAGAAGGTTTTGGGTTCAGGGTGCTATTGCTCCACCAATCACAATACTGAAGCCCCAACTGTTATCAGTTGGGGCTTTTTCTTGTCTGTTTGCGGCGGTTGCGTTTTATCGGTAGTCGTCGAGCTCTGCACCATCCCACATAAGAGCTTAACGGTGCGATCTTCAACGCCATCACACAAAACTTTCTTTTTCACGCACAGTCAACTTATTGGATGTTTTATTAACAACCCAAAAGGAGATATTTAGCGGGCGGCCGGAAGGTGAATGCTAGGCATGATCTAACCCTCGGTCTCTGGCGTCGCGACTGCGAAATTTCGCGAGGGTTTCCGAGAAGGTGATTGCGCTTCGCAGATCTCCAGGCGCGTGGGTGCGGACGTAGTCAGCGCCATTGCCGATCGCGTGAAGTTCCGCCGCAAGGCTCGCTGGACCCAGATCCTTTACAGGAAGGCCAACGGTGGCGCCCAAGAAGGATTTCCGCGACACCGAGACCAATAGCGGAAGCCCCAACGCCGACTTCAGCTTTTGAAGGTTCGACAGCACGTGCAGCGATGTTTCCGGTGCGGGGCTCAAGAAAAATCCCATCCCCGGATCGAGGATGAGCCGGTCGGCAGCGACCCCGCTCCGTCGCAAGGCGGAAACCCGCGCCTCGAAGAACCGCACAATCTCGTCGAGCGCGTCTTCGGGTCGAAGGTGACCGGTGCGGGTGGCGATGCCATCCCGCTGCGCTGAGTGCATAACCACCAGCCTGCAGTCCGCCTCAGCAATATCGGGATAGAGCGCAGGGTCAGGAAATCCTTGGATATCGTTCAGGTAGCCCACGCCGCGCTTGAGCGCATAGCGCTGGGTTTCCGGTTGGAAGCTGTCGATTGAAACACGGTGCATCTGATCGGACAGGGCGTCTAAGAGCGGCGCAATACGTCTGATCTCATCGGCCGGCGATACAGGCCTCGCGTCCGGATGGCTGGCGGCCGGTCCGACATCCACGACGTCTGATCCGACTCGCAGCATTTCGATCGCCGCGGTGACAGCGCCGGCGGGGTCTAGCCGCCGGCTCTCATCGAAGAAGGAGTCCTCGGTGAGATTCAGAATGCCGAACACCGTCACCATGGCGTCGGCCTCCGCAGCGACTTCCACGATGGGGATCGGGCGAGCAAAAAGGCAGCAATTATGAGCCCCATACCTACAAAGCCCCACGCATCAAGCTTTTGCCCATGAAGCAACCAGGCAATGGCTGTAATTATGACGACGCCGAGTCCCGACCAGACTGCATAAGCAACACCGACAGGGATGGATTTCAGAACCAGAGAAAGAAAATAAAATGCGATGCCATAACCGATTATGACAACGGCGGAAGGGGCAAGCTTAGTAAAGCCCTCGCTAGATTTTAATGCGGATGTTGCGATTACTTCGCCAACTATTGCGATAACAAGAAAAAGCCAGCCTTTCATGATATATCTCCCAATTTGTGTAGGGCTTATTATGCACGCTTAAAAATAATAAAAGCAGACTTGACCTGATAGTTTGGCTGTGAGCAATTATGTGCTTAGTGCATCTAACGCTTGAGTTAAGCCGCGCCGCGAAGCGGCGTCGGCTTGAACGAATTGTTAGACATTATTTGCCGACTACCTTGGTGATCTCGCCTTTCACGTAGTGAACAAATTCTTCCAACTGATCTGCGCGGGAGGCCAAGCGATCTTCTTCTTGTCCAAGATAAGCCTGTCTAGCTTCAAGTATGACGGGCTGATACTGGGCCGGCAGGCGCTCCATTGCCCAGTCGGCAGCGACATCCTTCGGCGCGATTTTGCCGGTTACTGCGCTGTACCAAATGCGGGACAACGTAAGCACTACATTTCGCTCATCGCCAGCCCAGTCGGGCGGCGAGTTCCATAGCGTTAAGGTTTCATTTAGCGCCTCAAATAGATCCTGTTCAGGAACCGGATCAAAGAGTTCCTCCGCCGCTGGACCTACCAAGGCAACGCTATGTTCTCTTGCTTTTGTCAGCAAGATAGCCAGATCAATGTCGATCGTGGCTGGCTCGAAGATACCTGCAAGAATGTCATTGCGCTGCCATTCTCCAAATTGCAGTTCGCGCTTAGCTGGATAACGCCACGGAATGATGTCGTCGTGCACAACAATGGTGACTTCTACAGCGCGGAGAATCTCGCTCTCTCCAGGGGAAGCCGAAGTTTCCAAAAGGTCGTTGATCAAAGCTCGCCGCGTTGTTTCATCAAGCCTTACGGTCACCGTAACCAGCAAATCAATATCACTGTGTGGCTTCAGGCCGCCATCCACTGCGGAGCCGTACAAATGTACGGCCAGCAACGTCGGTTCGAGATGGCGCTCGATGACGCCAACTACCTCTGATAGTTGAGTCGATACTTCGGCGATCACCGCTTCCCTCATGATGTTTAACTTTGTTTTAGGGCGACTGCCCTGCTGCGTAACATCGTTGCTGCTCCATAACATCAAACATCGACCCACGGCGTAACGCGCTTGCTGCTTGGATGCCCGAGGCATAGACTGTACAAAAAAACAGTCATAACAAGCCATGAAAACCGCCACTGCGCCGTTACCACCGCTGCGTTCGGTCAAGGTTCTGGACCAGTTGCGTGAGCGCATACGCTACTTGCATTACAGTTTACGAACCGAACAGGCTTATGTCAACTGGGTTCGTGCCTTCATCCGTTTCCACGGTGTGCGTCACCCGGCAACCTTGGGCAGCAGCGAAGTCGAGGCATTTCTGTCCTGGCTGGCGAACGAGCGCAAGGTTTCGGTCTCCACGCATCGTCAGGCATTGGCGGCCTTGCTGTTCTTCTACGGCAAGGTGCTGTGCACGGATCTGCCCTGGCTTCAGGAGATCGGAAGACCTCGGCCGTCGCGGCGCTTGCCGGTGGTGCTGACCCCGGATGAAGTGGTTCGCATCCTCGGTTTTCTGGAAGGCGAGCATCGTTTGTTCGCCCAGCTTCTGTATGGAACGGGCATGCGGATCAGTGAGGGTTTGCAACTGCGGGTCAAGGATCTGGATTTCGATCACGGCACGATCATCGTGCGGGAGGGCAAGGGCTCCAAGGATCGGGCCTTGATGTTACCCGAGAGCTTGGCACCCAGCCTGCGCGAGCAGCTGTCGCGTGCACGGGCATGGTGGCTGAAGGACCAGGCCGAGGGCCGCAGCGGCGTTGCGCTTCCCGACGCCCTTGAGCGGAAGTATCCGCGCGCCGGGCATTCCTGGCCGTGGTTCTGGGTTTTTGCGCAGCACACGCATTCGACCGATCCACGGAGCGGTGTCGTGCGTCGCCATCACATGTATGACCAGACCTTTCAGCGCGCCTTCAAACGTGCCGTAGAACAAGCAGGCATCACGAAGCCCGCCACACCGCACACCCTCCGCCACTCGTTCGCGACGGCCTTGCTCCGCAGCGGTTACGACATTCGAACCGTGCAGGATCTGCTCGGCCATTCCGACGTCTCTACGACGATGATTTACACGCATGTGCTGAAAGTTGGCGGTGCCGGAGTGCGCTCACCGCTTGATGCGCTGCCGCCCCTCACTAGTGAGAGGTAGGGCAGCGCAAGTCAATCCTGGCGGATTCACTACCCCTGCGCGAAGGCCATCGGTGCCGCATCGAACGGCCGGTTGCGGAAAGTCCTCCCTGCGTCCGCTGATGGCCGGCAGCAGCCCGTCGTTGCCTGATGGATCCAACCCCTCCGCTGCTATAGTGCAGTCGGCTTCTGACGTTCAGTGCAGCCGTCTTCTGAAAACGACAACTGGATTAGGAAAAGATTAAGTGATGATTCACTTAATGAAGAGTCGGAGGAATATCAGAAATTAGCAGAAGAGTACTCAGATTACCAAGCGCACCTGATGGAAGAGGCTGAGTGGCAAGCAGAGTTGCAATGGTTGAACGAAAACGGCTCTTCAAATATCCACAAGTTGTTTACTAGTGAGCTTGAGGCATTAAGTACTATGGCTGAGAGCAACTTGAATAATCGTAAAAAAATGGCTTTCATGCTACACGCAAACGTTGTCGTAAAGATGTCTTATTCGTACGCGGTGACTTTACTTGAGGCTTTCTTAGGTGACACACTGAAGAGTCTTATATCTCAAAATGATCTGTATTTAAAAAATGCAATTTGTAAATTTAAAGTTCTTAAAAATGTGAAGCTTACAGACCTAGCTGAAAATAACTTGGACGTGAAATCTTTAGTTTTGAAATACGTAAGCGACATCTTGTATCACAATATTCCGAATGTCGTGGAAATGTATGAACAGGTCTTAGGAATAAAACTCGATATCGATATTTCTAAGGTCGTTAAAGTAACTAAACTAAGACACGATATTGTGCATCGAAATGGTAAAACTATTGATGGAACTATGATCAGTGTGAGTTCTAAAGATTTTGCTCAAGCTATTGATCATATCAAAGAGTTTGCTGGCTCATTACAAGTCGCTATCAACGAGGCTCAAACGGCATAACAAGCGTCTCAAACATCTTGCCTTACTGCCGCTGGACTTGCAACAAGTTGCTCACCGCTAAGGCGTACGTTAATGTCTGCTATTCGCTCATAGCAGTCTAAATTGCGTTACTTGTGACGCTTCTTTGAAATATTTTTTAGGTGAATTTTTTTACGATCATCAAAGATCTCCATTTTGATCCTGAACGCTAAATCTCCGCCATAAACACAATTGCAGTTGTCGAGATTTAGCGGCAAAAGTACGGGCTGGTGAGGAAGGCATTAGCTATGTGATATGTCACACTTAAAAATTTATGATTGAAGGCAGATTTTTGCTGGATCGTTTAAGATCCGACGCTTTTAGCTTGATCATGTAATAATTGGTTTCCGGGGCGCCTTTTTATCTTGCTCACGGGCTAAGGGAACCTAAGTGTCACCGGTAATGTAAAACTGACCCACTAACGACAATTTAAAATTGACCCACCTGAGGCAAAATTACCGCCGACATTAATTGAATTAAGGCGGTGTAATTTTAATGCTGACTCAGGAGTTATTAGTGGAAATCCATGTGTTGCACCGACAAGGCCAAAGCATTCGTGCTATCGCCAAAACATTACATGTATCACGCAATACTGTTCGTAAGTATCTGCGGGATATTGCTAAAACGCCAGCCTATAGCGAACGTGCTGATCGGGCTTCAAAACTTGACCCATTCAAGACATATCTGATGGAGCGGATCGCTGCGGCTAAGCCGGATTGGATACCGGCAACGGTGCTGTTCCGTGAAATTCAGGCCAAAGGATTTACCGGCAAAGAAGGCATTCTGAAGAACTATATCCGGCCTTTTAAACCGCAGCAGCATGAACCGGTGAGGCGCTTTGAAACCGCCCCAGGCCAACAGCTGCAAATCGACTTTACGACCATTCGCCGCGGGCGTTATAAGCTAAAAGGCTTTGTTGCCACGCTGGGTTTTAGCCGCGCTACCTATGTCCGGTTCAGTGAATATGAGCGCCAGGAAGACTGGTTGCTGGGTATTGAAGCCGCGCTGGATTACTTCTCTGGCGTCCCTAAAGAGCTGCTGTTTGATAATGCCAAATGCATCATGATTGAGCGCGATGCTTATGGTGAGGGTGCTCATCGCTGGAATGCCAAACTGCTTGAGATGGCCAAAGACTATGGCTTTAAACTTAAAGCCTGCCGCCCTTACCGGGCAAAAACCAAGGGCAAGGTTGAGCGCTTCAATGGCTATTTAAAAGGCAGCTTTATCACGCCACTGGCTGCCAGCTTAAAACAGGCTGGCCTTGTGCTCGATGTCGACACAGCGAATGCGCATATCGGCCCCTGGCTTCATGATGTGGCCAATCAGCGCATCCATGGCACGACTGGCGAGAAGCCTGCGGTGTTACTAGCTAAAGAGCGCTTGAGCTTACAACCGCTACCCAGCGGTATAAAACCGCGCCAGTCTGACATCCGGCAAATCACGCGCTATACGATGCCAAGGGAAAGCTTACAACACCCCTTATCGGTGTATGACCAATTGTTGGAGGTGCGGCCATGAACCTGCAACTTCAACGAATACAGCATGCCTGTGAGGTATTGAAACTGCCGGCAATAGCAACAGAATGGTCGGCCATGGCTGACCACAGTGCCGCACAAGGTAAAAGCTTCGCCGACTTCCTCGAAAGCCTGCTGCAAGCAGAACTGGATGCCAGATTGCAGCGCACGCGGGAGATGTTGCTCAAGACTGCCGGGTTACCAGCGGTAAAACACTTTGATGACTATGACTTCCGCTTCGCCACCGGCGCACCGCGCAAACAGCTATTGGAGCTCACCAGCCTGGCCTTTATTGAGCGTCAGGAGAATATTGTACTGCTCGGCCCAAGTGGCGTAGGTAAAAGTCATCTGGCGATAGCACTGGCGTACAGCGCCATTATGCGTGGCATAAAAGTGCGCTTTATCACTGCGGCAGATTTAATGCTGCAACTGGCCACGGCAAAGAAACAGGGCCGCCTGGAGGCATACTTAAAACGCAGTGTATTATCGCCAAAACTGTTGGTAATAGATGAAATAGGTTACTTACCGTTTGGCCGGGATGAAGCCAACCTGTTCTTTAACGTGATAGCGAAACGTTATGAACAAGGCAGTGTTATTGTGACCAGCAACCTGCCATTCTCACAATGGTCAACGGCGTTTACTGATGATCAAACCTTAACTGCGGCACTCTTAGACAGGTTATTACACCATGCTCATATCGTGCAGATCAGCGGTAATAGCTACAGGTTAAAAGGTAAAAGAACAGCGGGTGTGATACCGGCAGCAGAGAGTACGTTAAGTTGATAAAAGCCTGGGGTGGGTCAAATTTAGATTACCGTTTTAAGCGGTAAGTGGGTCAAAATTGGATTGCCGTTGACAAAGCTCCGGCATCACTTCCCAGTTGCCTGGTTCCGGTCAGAAGCGACCTGACTACTTTAACTTGAAATTGCAGAGTAAATAAATGGGATATCTAAAAAATTAATGTAGTGATTTTGAAACACCATCGCAGTTAAATATAAATTCGTCGTTGCATTTATCCTGCCCTGCCTCTCTAGCAGCACTAAGAGTTTAAACGCCTCTCAGCTAAAAACGTCTGAGTGCTGTTGTACTCATTCAAGAGCCTATTAAAATCGTTATTTTTATAACGCTTTTGTCTGATTGCGGTTTTAAGTTTTTGTATCTCTTCTGTTGGTATAGTACTTTTAACTATACCTTCAATATCGACACATATACGGTCTATGGCATCAATAAAATCCTGATCCTTTTTTTCCATTAATGCTGTTTCTAACAGGATGGCAGATTCATAGAGCTTTATCCTGTTACGACTCTTATAGAGTGGAATATCTAACTGAAATGCACGCTTGGATTGTGAAAGTAAGATCAAATACTGAATGACGAAGTCTAAGTCAGCAACGCTAATTTTTGTCGTAATTGTTCTACTCATACACGCCTCTTTTAAGCGTTATTTTAATAACGATAAACGTAGCGTATAAAATTTAATCATGCAAGGTTAGGCCTAAAATAGGCGATAAGAAAACCCTCATTTGTTGGTCGATTCAATTAAACGTTAAAAACCACCTCAAAACACTTGCTTTAACGCCAAGAAATCCGTACAACAATCTATGAATAGATTAGGTACCATTTCTTATGATAATTGGCTATGCCAGAGTTAGTACTCAGGACCAAAATGCAGATTTACAACTCGACGCTCTAAACGCTGCGGGTTGTGAGGAAGTATTCAATGAGTCCCTCACGGGAAAGCATCGTGATCGACCTATATTGTCGCAATGCCTGCGTACACTTCGTGCAGGTGATGTATTCGTGGTTTGGAAACTCGATCGTTTAGCAAGATCCCTGAAGGATTTGGTCGAAATTATCGATGATCTGCAGAAACGCAGTATTGGATTTAAATCCTTGACGGAATCAATCGATACGACTAATTCTGCCGGGAAACTGATTTTTCATATTTTTGGTGCTTTAGCCGAGTTTGAACACTCACTTATTGTTGAAAGGACTAAAGCCGGTCTGGCTGCAGCAAGAGCGAGAGGACGAAAGGGTGGCAGAAAACTTGCGCTTTCGGATGGCGATGTGAAAAAAGCAGCGGCAATGTTGTCAGATCCCTTGATAACTAAAGCTGAAGTTGCATCTCATTTTAAAGTAAGCCGAACAACGCTAAATGCATCACTAGCCAGAAACGGTTTTAAAATTTAACTTTCATCGCTATCTCTCATACAAATGCCGCTGAAAGCCAATAAACGTTTCACGTATAGCGGCCGTAGAGCCTAACTCTTTTACAGCGTCGCCAATGGTGTGATATTTCAGTTCAATCAAGCTGCGCATTTTGCTAGGAGACAGTTCTGCTACGCCGTCTTCAACGTATTTGCTAAGAACGAAATCGATAAATTGTTGCTGCTTATCATTACCAAACGCTGCTTTAATATCTGGTTTAGCTACTGTCGCACGCTGGTCACGACTCATTGCCTCACGGGCATAAGCGATATAACGCAGCACGTCGTATACGTCGCTGTCTTTGGCGTCGATAAGTTCTTTCATACCTTCGAGCTTTTCTTCGTCGTAGCCGGCCTCTGATAGGCTATGAAGCAGTTTTTCCCTAGTGGTTGGGTCGCTCCAGATTTCGCGCAGCTGATCTTCATTTTCGAAATACTGTGGCAAGTCTGAAAATAGCCGTTCAACAAACTCTTTCGCCGTAATAGGCTTATCGCCAAACCAGTACATAACCGAAGAGATATGCTTAATTTGCCGTGTTTTTCCGTCGCTGAGTTTGATGGTGATTTTCTCGGTTTTTTGGCAAATACAAGGTGTGCTGTTGCATACCTGGCATTCTGTCGGTTCACAACTACAGGGCTCGGTACCACAAACAATGCAGGCAGGCTTTTCACACACACAGGGCTCGCTTTCGCACAAGGCACAAGGAGCTTTTGGGCAGCCACATGGACTAAAGGCGCAAACACTGCATGGTACTTTTTCGCAGCTGCAAGGCGAATTGCCACAAACTTCACAGCTTTTCTCAGGTGGTAAGGGCTCGCCGTCCCATTCAGGATCAGCAAAGTTATGATGCGCTTTTACGAAATCATAAATGGTGAAGTAGTCTTTGCCTTCATACATGCGCGTACCGCGGCCGACAATCTGCTTAAACTCGATCATGTTGTTACATGGGCGCATCAGTACAATGTTACGCACATTGCGGGCATCTACACCGGTGGAAAGCTTACGCGACGTGGTTAAAACGGTCGGAATGGTTTTTTCGTTATCCTGGAATATTTTCAGGTCGTTTTCACCGGCTGCACCGTCGTTGGCGGTAACTCGCACGCAATAGTTGGTGTTAGTTGTCCAGCCTTTCTGCTTGGCATACTGATTGATGAAATCGCGAACCATGCCGGCATGTTCCTGGGTGGCACAAAATACCAGGGTTTTTTCATGGGGTTTAAATAAATCCATCCAATACTGCACACGCTTTTGTTCACGCGCCGGGATAGTAATAATACGGTTAAAGTCACCTTCTTTGTATAACCTGCCTGGCTCTGGCTCACCTCGCACTACAACACCATCGCCCGGGGTATAGACATACTCGTCCATCGTGCCCACAGTAGGGCAAACCTTGAACGGGGTTAAGAAGCCGTCGTTTATGCCTTGCTTCAGGGTGTAGCTGTATACCGGCTCACCAAAGTAGTGGTAGGTATCAACGTTGTCTGTACGTTTTGGTGTGGCGGTTAAGCCCAGTTGAACGGCGGGCGAAAAGTGGTTAAGGATATTGCGCCAATTACCTTCGTCGTTAGCGCCACCACGGTGACACTCGTCAATAATAATCAGGTCAAAGAAATCTGGCGGGTAGTCACCAAAATAAGGCGTTTCATTACCTTCCGCATCTTTTGGGCCACTCATAAAGGTTTGGAAAATGGTAAAAAACACACTGGCATTTTTAGGCACTGAGCCTTTTTTGCGTATTTCATCCGGGTTAATACGCACTAAAGCGTCTTCACCAAAGGGGCCGAAGTCATTAAATGCCTGATTGGCTAATATGTTGCGGTCCGCTAAAAACAAAATACGTGGCCGGCGTTTGGCTAACTCCGGGTTTTTCTGCGCGGTTAAGCTCCATCGGCTTTGAAATAACTTCCAGGCGGTTTGAAAGGCAATACAGGTTTTACCAGTACCAGTAGCTAAGGTAAGCAGTATTCTTTGTTTGCCACCTGCAATGGCTTCCAGAGCATTATTAATGGCGTTTTCCTGATAATAACGCGGCTGCCAGTCGCCTTTTAATTCAAATGGTATTGCGGCAAAGCGCTCACGCCACGCCTTTTTATAATCGGGTGCGGTTATATCTTGCGCGTTGAAAGTAAGTGACCACAATTCTTCTGGAGATAAATAGCGTTCTACCAGCTGCTCTATACCAGTCACCATATCAATCTGGTAGATGTCATGGCCGTTAGTGGCATAGGCCAACCGGCACTGCAAGCGCTGTGCATAATCTTTGGCCTGACGCACGCCTTCGGTGTAGCTTAACGCTTCTTTTTTGGCTTCGATTGCCGCCAGTTTGCGGCCTTTATATATCAATACATAATCGCTATTTACCGGTTGGCTGCGTTTGCCACCAGTAAGAATACGCCCCGGACAAATCACTTCCCGTCGAATAAAGCTCGCCTCTGCCTGGCCCCAACCATCACTTTTTAACTGCGGATCAATTAAATCAGCGCGGGTATCGGCTTCGTTGCGGTTTGCTCTGTTCTTCGGGATAAATGTCATGCAGCAATTCCTTTGCTTTTGGTTAGTTCGCCGGTAAAGGCTTTTTGTAGAATGGATTTTTTAAGTTCATCAAGCGAATCTAATTTCTTAACATAATTTGCCTGCACGATTTCGATTTTTTCTGACAAGAGAGAAATATTCTTAACTAGTTGCTTTTGGATGTTGGGAGCTGGGAATGATATTTTGATTCTTCGTAAATCATCATTATATAACCTTGAGATTGTCGCTCCTTTAGAGGGATTCCAATCACAGATACCGTAAAAGTGATATAGGTAATTGTTTAATACAAGTCTCTCATCATTATCAATCCAGACGATGTTAGAATCTTGAAAGTATGCTGGCTTCCCATCATAAATCACCCTGCGGCCAATTGTTCCAGAAGCAGAAAGCAAGATATCACCCAACTTTGGATAAGAGTATTTAGCTTTAAAATCTTCGTACATACTTCTACTAATAAATGCATCAGGCTCTTTACCAAATGTCCCAATTTTAAAAAATGGAATATCACCAGAAGATGATGTTTGAGCTTTTAATACTCGTTTACACATAGAAACACGACCAATTTCACCTAACGTTAATTGTGACCACCCTTCGCCACGCTGGTTAAACACCTGCTGCAAGTAGCTATCAAACAACTCACGGGTATTTTTCAGGTTTGCCTCAGCCGTGGCGCGTGCTTGGTCGATATCGGCAAAGGCTTGATCGAGAATGGCAACGATGCGTTTTTGTTCTTCAACAGACTCAGGAACAAATACTAATTCATCATGAACATGGTTTCGATTCAGTGTCGGGACTCCAGCCCCACTTGTATATCTACTCAAGTCAAAACTATTAAGCAGATAGGCGACAAATCGTGGGTAGTTACCATAAAATTCTTTTACATACAGGGTCGTATTAAGGGGCCAAAAATCTTCTTCAATAAAGAAAACTTTGCCGATACTTCCAGAGCGTCCTGTGACAACCCCCGGGCCTTTTACTTTCGCTTCGTCATGGTAGTCACTTCGACCGCTTGAACTAATTAAGGGAACAAGCCCGGATTTTCGATCGCCTTTGGGTAAGTCAAAACCCCTCTGCAAAACGCATACTTCCCCCAGTTTTTTATGAGACCATCCTTGTGTCATAGAAGCTCCTGAATACTAGCCAGAATCGATTCACTCTCTTTGTCGAGCGCGATAATTTCTTCAATAATATCTTTGGGTTCACGCAGTGCAGTCTCTTCTTTAGCATTGGGATTTTTAACTGACAAATCCCAGGTGTTGCTATCCAGCGTACTGTTTGCTATTGACCAGGAATTATCAGAATCCGCAAAGCTGGCTTGCAATTGCACAAACTCTTTTAAGTCAGTGTCATTTAACGGGTTAGTTTTACCCATATTTCGGCCGACGTTCAATTGATAGAACCAGGTGCTTTGGGTCGGCTCGCCTTTGGTGAAAAACAACACGACGGTTTTAACGCCGGCACCTATAAATGTACCACTTGGGCAGTCGAGAATAGTATGTAAGTTACAGTTTTCCAGTAGCTCTTTGCGCAGGGCAATGGCAGCATTATCGGTATTAGATAAAAAGGTATTCTTAATCACGACAGCCGCACGGCCACCAGGCTTGAGTGACTTTATAAAGTGCTGCAAAAACAGGAATGCGGTTTCACCGGTTTTGATCGGGAAGTTTTGCTGTACCTCTGGCCGCTCTTTACCGCCGAACGGTGGGTTAGCCAAAATGATATCGTGCTGTTTGTTTGGGGTAATGTCTTGCAGGCTCTCTGCCAAGGTATTGGTATGAACCACGTTAGGCGCTTCAATGCCATGCAAAATCATATTCATAATGGCAATTACATAGGCCAGCGACTTCTTTTCTTTGGCGTAGAAGGTGCTTTCCTGCAGTATTGTTAAGTCGTTGGATTTAAGCTGGCGATTTTCTGCACCACCTTGACGCAGGTAATCAAAAGCTTCGCACAGAAAACCGGCCGAGCCTGCTGCCGGGTCATAAATGGTTTCACCAATTTTTGGCTTTATCACATCAATCATGGCGCGAATTAATGGGCGGGGTGTGTAGTATTCGCCACCGTTGCGCCCGGCGTTGCCCATGTTTTTGATTTTTACTTCGTATAGGTGCGACAGCTCATGTTTGGCTTCTTGCGAGCGAAATTGCAGCTCGTCCACTTTTTCCAGCGCATCACGAAGCGAGTAACCACTTTGGATTTTGTTTTTTATCTCACCGAATATTTCACCAATTTTGTACTCTATGGTATTTGGGCTTTGGGCCCGTTGCTTAAAGCCTTTCAGGTAAGGGAATAACTCACCGTCAACATACTCCATTAGATCATCACCGGTTAAGGCGTTGTCATGGTCAAAACTACCATCAGCTTTTTTAGGGGCAGCCCATTTACTCCAGCGGTGAGCTTCATCAATGATGTAGCGGTATTCCTGCTCCATCAATTCCGCTTCCTGCGATTTCGCAAACTCCAAGTCATCCAAATATTTTAAAAACAGCATCCAGGAGGTTTGTTCGGTGTAGTCCAGCTCGCTGGAGCAGCCAGCATCTTTATGCAGTATGTCGTCGATATTCTTAAACGTTTGTTCAAACATTGATAGTCAGTCCCTGATAGGCTTTAGCCTATAAATTCTTTTTAAAACTGTAATAGCGATTGCGCTGCTAAGTATTGCCACAACGCACGGCAGCGCATTTTGAATGACATCTTAACCCTAAAAAGGGGTTGGGTTTTCTATATAAATGAATTTACGGTGTATTCAACATTGGGGCAAGAGTATTTATAGCAGTGAATTAACATGTGAACGTTTGAAGAGCGTGGGTTTATGGAGAGTCAGAGTAATTTGCAATTCATGGAGAGAGAAAAGAATTCATCCCTGAATTTTTGCTCAGCGCTCATGTCACCACATGCGTGCGACTTGTTCCAACACGTCGAGCAACAACGGTGTTAGCGTCATTGGTTTAGCAGGAAGAGTAATTGTTATCAGTAAATACCGTGTTGTCGCCGCATCCATGCGGCTTTGTGAGATAGGCTTATGAATACATCATTTATCGGTTTTTAGCAGGCAATGGGTCATCGATTGTTGCGGCAAGCTTATTCAAATCAACGCCATCCATCTTTTGTAGATTGTGTTGCCATCGGGCGAAGCGCTCCAGCAATATCTCCCGTTGGTCGCCTAGTCGTTTGTTTTCTGAATTGAGCCGTTCATTCTCGTTTTCGAGTTTTTCAACCCGTTTTATTAGCTCGGCAATGGTTGCATCATCGTTGCTTAAATTCCCAAGGAGCTTACTCAGTTTAACGTCCCTGTCGAATAAAGATTTCGCTTCTTCAATTGCGGCAGACTTTTTGTTTCTCAGCTCTTCTTTTTTCAGGTCAAACGCATGTTTGATTTCATCATGTTTTATGTAGGTGTGGCGAGATGGAAGGCGCTTTAAACCCAACTCCGACTGTAATTTTTCAGATAGCAAATCATACGTCAGTTTACCCGTCCATCCGTCAATAATCGCAAGAATCGTTTCTTTGTTGTCTGTTACAAAAGCCATTACTCCTCCAAATCTGACAATGCTAGGGCTGTGAGATCCCAAATAGGAATAACACTCTGCTCGTCAATATTGAGTGAGCGTTTAACTGGTGAAGGGTCTAACTCGTGAGGGATTCTGATAGGTGTACCGTCCTGACTGGCTGGATCTTCCATCATGGTAATGATGGTTCTTATCTTGGATAGTCGAAAGCCAGAAGCCGTTACCCAACGGTCAGCACCAAATACCTGCTTTTCAGCTTTGAGCTTTGCATCCGCTAACTGTTCTTCATAGAGCTTTTCAAGGCGTTTAAGCTCATCTAACGTGTGAGGGAGTCCTTTCATGCACACATGGTCACTACAGACCGCACAGTCGCCATTTTTAACACAAGGGCTGTCTGCATAGTTATGCACGCAAAAGCCTAACCCCGTAAACTGGGCAACGCCTGTTCTGTCCACGCCTAGCGATTCTAAGGAAACAGGTAAGCCTAAGTCATGCAACACAATGGCCGGAGGAGGCGCATCCGATGTATAGGGTTCCAGCAGTTGATTAGTTTTAGCAACCGTCATCACTCCTTCACCCTTGGTCACTTGACCTATACGCTTGGTAAGCCGCGATTTTTGTGTTTCTGTTCTCCCATCGTATGCTTTGTTTTGCTCTATATCCGCTCTCCCTGACCACTTGGCAATTAGCCAATCTTCTTCACCCGCCAGTTTCAACTTGGTATTCAGCCAATGCCTCGGTTGGTGAGAAGTAATACTTAATGGAGAGCCATCTTCATCGGTAATCGACAACTCTTCAAAGATTGATACAGCTCCATTTCTATGACTCCCTAAAGCATAACTCAATGGGCTCTTTCTAACCATGAGCCAGGAAAACGGCTTAACAGCAAACTCGATATGAAATTCGTTTTCTCTGACTAAAGTTATACAATCCCAAACTTTGGTCTGTCCATAATTGGGAAAGTGTTTAGTTTTGTAATTTTGGTCAACCACCGTACGAAGATCTCTATAACTTGGGAATTTGATACTAATCCCTGTAGACTTAAGAGATATTTTGGTCAGTATTTCATTATCCTGAGACACAACGCGCCCTTTCAACAAATCTTGTTTCCAGTCCGATACGCTATTTAATTTACTGATGAGTTTATGGAGCCACTTCACATTTGGGGAAGCCCAACTCTCTTGAGATCCGTTACTACGTTCACCAACCATAAGCCCCATTGCCTTGGCGAATTGGTTATACGTTAACATCTGGTCTTGAGGAAAATTAGCAGGTGTTATGCACTGTTCGTGCAACATAAACAGGTCGGGATTTTCATGAGCAAATTTTGCAGCAGCTCTGGCAGGCGCAGAGATGTCAACCAGCCTTTTAAACGCCTGTTGAGCCACATCTTCCAATAATTTCGGAATCCATTTACGAACCGGATCGCCGCCTTTGGCCGGATGCCACATTAAATACCATCTGCCCTTATCACTTTTTTGCAATGAATTAACGGTAAGGCTGTTAAGTTCAACGCTGCGACTGGGCTGACACATCAGCATTACACAAAGACTGGAAAAATATTGTTGTCGAGGTGTTTTAGCTTTATGAAAGGCATCTGCCACCTGCAACATCTGGTAATCAGAGGGGCATTTGTCTTCCTCTTGTTTACGACTATCCTTATCAAGTTTAGTGGCTGAATCAGATGGTCGAGGAAAAGGGTTTGACCACTCTTGTAGGTCTAGTTTGAATCGCTTATCCTTTATAAACTTCAATACCTTTTCAAGTGAACGCCCAATAGCGTGCTTGCTGCCCGCACTTAATCCACTACTCTTGACCTGCTCCTCCACACGATTAATAACTGTGTTATTGAGGTGCATAATATCAACATCAGATCTATCATTTTGAGTCGCGTTTTCTTCTAGCGCTTTATAGAACCACACTAAAGTTGAAGCCCAAACGGTTGAATCTTTATGATTTAGTGACTGATCATAACGTACATAGGCTTTAGCAAAATCAGCAAATGGTTGCTTGAATGGAATATATTCGGAATGATTTTCACTGTTTCCAAATACGATGGTTAATTTCTTTCCTCTTGCTGTTATCCAAGACCATTTATCGCATTCCCATCCTTTCTGAGGGCCAAAAGGGCTTTCAAACTCATGAGCACCAAAAAGCGTTAATTCGTTTTTGGCAAACGCTATGAAGTCCGCATAATTCTTCTGGCAATCCTGTTGGTGCTTTGGTGTAAATACTAATGCATCAGCCATTTAATGCGCCACCTTTTTCCAGTTCTTGTTTTCTGGCCTCACACTTGTCAATAACCACCTTGATAGCGTTAATCGTTCGATTACTGGCTTGCAGTACAAACTCACTTGCGCCCATTTGTCTCTTGCGATCAACCTCGGAAACCAGAGTGTTCAGGACTTCAGTATGCGGTGCGTTCAACCAGGGTTGGAATTTATTGCATGTATAACAATGGATGGTGCCATTGGCACAAAACCCAAATTTTCCGCAGTTCCCGACAGGGTTGCCATCGTTGTTATTAATCCTACTGCGTGGGTCATTGGCTCGAATGGCGTCTTTTTCACTATCAATCAACGTGCCCGAAAATGCTTGCGCTAATGGCGTTAAATCGGATGCCAATGCCGCATCAATTCTGTCTGCCATATCTTCGTTGAACTCTGTGTAGACTTTCACTTGCTGGGTATCTGAATGACCCAACTCTTCAGCGATGGCATAGTCGCTTGCACCCAGCATTGCCATGTTGGTTGCGTGGGTATAACGGAATCGTCTGGGATTGATATGCAAGTCCCCAAACTCACCATCCAGTTTAATCCGTGTTGTTTTTAAAGGACAAAGTTTCGCTATTCTCGACACCAAAGAACCAACATCTGTTTTCCTAATACAAACGGCATCAGGCATGTTTTTCTGCAATTGTCTAAATGCATTGAAGTCTGATAAATTTGAGATTTCCCGAGCGTTGAGAAAAATCGGGATTTGGCTTTTCTGCTGTGAATTTAGTTTAATGCCAAAGTGCGTTTCAATCGTCTTGATGGATTGCTTGGCTTGCGCGGTTAGCACCAGCATTAAATCTTCACCCACATCCTTTTTGATTTGAAACGAGCCTCTAAATCCCGCATTTCGTTTTTTGGCATTGGGAAGTTGCAAGTCAAAATGGTCAACGCCTTCCTCATGCCTTGTGATTAAATCGCCACAATACAGGTGAGTAAGTTGAACAGGACGCGCACCTGTTTGCTGCAACGCCATGATGAGCGCATAGTCTGTCAATGAAATCAGTTTTTCTGTGTAGGCATCGACATACCAGTTGATAAAAGCCGCTTGCTCTTCAAATGTGTACGCACCACTGTAAGGGCATCCTAATGCAACGGCCCTGCCTTTTTCATTACCAGATAACTTTAGCGAATTAAGTAACTCAACTGCCTTCTTATCTACGCCTTTAATCTCTTTGTCGAACCAATCGAGCAAAAATGCACGGATGTAGCCCAATTTGTACTCCGCGCCTTTAGTCAACGTCGCTTTGTAGTTGATGATGTGTGATTCATTAATCGTGTCTTTAACGCCAGCAGTGAAAAGTGCCCTGGTACATAAGAAAATTCCTCTTGCATAACCAGATGAGAATTCACACGCATAGTCAGCCAAGGCCAGTTTGAAATTAATTTCAAACCTTGAATCCAGATTCAGCGGAGCGAGTAATTTAAAGTTTAAAGAGTGATTAGCATCTAATCTCCAAACATCATCATAAACATCAAACTCGTAGTTAGCTTTGCTGCGTCGCTTATCCGATTTTGTTTTTGCTTTGGCCCTTTTAGCGCCTTGCAATCTGTTTGCTTTAGCTAACATAACCGCCTCTCTCTGCTTTGTGCGTTAACGTGGCTTGCATTTTTTGCCGTATTTCATGCGCTTGCTTTTTCGCGGTTCGTGTCAGATAAATGCGTCCTGACTCAAGGGACGAATGGCCGTTAAGCGCCGCCCGAATTTCAAGCTCTCGTTGTTCGGTGATGGTATTTTCACTGGCATATTGCTTTGCCGCTTGATGCAAACCTTGCTCTTCTAATCGTTTCACTTCCTCTAAAACCGCTTGCTTTACTTCATCAATACGCACGGAGAGTTGATCGTTAAAATAGTGTCGGGGGAAGTGTGGTGAAATACCCCAGAACCGCTCCGGATTGACACTCTTTATAGTGTTAAAGAGATGATTAATAGTTCGCTGAATGAGCGGTTGCCCTGACTGATAATGACCATTTTTCTCTTTGTGAGAGACAAATATAAACGGATGGGTTTTCGCCACCGTTGTATTGTTCCGGTGAATCTTAATATAGGTATTCAGCAAGTCTCTCAGCTGCTTTGAAATAGCAACCTCCCGGCCAAGTGTCTTTGCTGTGGGCTCTTTTAATCGGGGATCTTCTTTGCTGTCATGTCGCCTTACCACCGACAAGGTAGGTTGATCGATGTCGGTGCCAATATCGCTGATACGAAGCGCAAGCAACTCAGAACAGCGAAATCCGGTTTCATAAAACGTTTGAACAATCACATAGTTTCTAAATTTAATCACTGGGTTTTTGAAGGGATTGTATTGTGAGTCCGGTCGGGCAACATTGAGAAAATCCTGAAAGGCATCATCTGAAATACCTGATTTATCTAAAGAGCCTTTTTTTAATCTCCCTTTTGGCATATCGCTTTTAAGTCTCTTTTTCATGTTATCGAGCGCATCAAAGAGCGCTGCCGCAGTGGGCTTATGCTTAACCCGCTCTTGCCCGATGAAATGCAGAAACTCGGCAATATGTGCTATCCGCGATATGTACTGAGACTTCCCGACCGTGGGCTTGTCATCGTCCCTCGATAAATAAAACTGTCCCATGTCGACAACATTACTTGCGGGTCTGTTGATAAGGGCTTTGGCTTGATATGCGCAGTGCTCTTTGATTTCTTTAATATCATCACGGCTCGGTACGCTGCCGTTGTAGATTTCATCCAGCAGATTTCGGCCGTTAATTTTCTCCCAAACCTTCAAATGCTTGATGGATTTTAGGTATTGCTCGATTGACGTTGCGGCATGATTCATTCGCAGCTTTTGCGTTACAAAATGAGTCACCCAAAAGTCAGGCAATCCGTTATCACCCAACAAAAAAACATAGCGCTCACCACTTTTAAATTTCTTGACAGCAACCCTCATTGAATACCTATAAATCAACAATTTTATTTGTTGATTTATAATATATTGATAGCGCGGCCACTTTTCAACATTTATTTTTATTGTAAAAATAGAAAAGCCAGATAAAATCTGGCTTTAGCGTGCTTCTGTAGATATTTTTCTACATTTTTATATTTATGTCACGTTAGAACGGAATATCGTCGTCAAAGTCGATTGGCGGTTCCATTGGCGCGCGTTGTGGCTGTGCTGGTTGCTGGTAACCCTGTTGTGGTTGAGCTGCTGGGCGTTGTGGCTGAAAGCCGCCTTGCTGCTGTGGTGCAGCTTGTTGGTAACCACCGCTTTGCGGTTGAAAGCCACCTTGTTGTGGTGCCTGCTGATAACCGCCTTGCTGTTGTGGTGCGGCTTTTTGGAAGCCACCTTGCTGGCCGCCGCCCATACCGCCTTGTTGCTGGTTGTCACCACGGCCGTCTAACATCTGTAGCTCATTGGCAATAATCTCTGTGGTGTAACGCTCTACACCATCTTTATCTTGCCACTTACGGGTTTTCAGCTTTCCTTCAATATAAACTTTGCTGCCTTTACGCAGGTATTCACCGGCAATTTCGGCTAAACGTTGGTAAATTACCACCCGATGCCATTCAGTTTGTTCTTTCTTTTCATTGCTAGCTTTATCAGTCCAGCTTTCTGAGGTGGCTACGGTTAAATTAGCTACTGCACCGCCTTGTGGCATATAACGCACTTCTGGATCAGTGCCCAGATTACCAATCAAAATAACTTTATTAATGCCACGCGCCATGCGAGTTCTCCAAAAAAATATTAAGCCTTAGCGGCGGCAATCATTGTTTGTGCCTGCGCCGTATCAAATTGTGCTGAGCTAACTTTTAAATAACAACGCTGCTCGGCCAGTATTAATGTTACTTCTTGTACACCGGCTAGGGTGCTAAGTTTTGCTGCCAGTTGCTCGGCAGCTAATTCCGTTTCTACCGCGACGGCTAACGATAATCGTTGCGCGCGCTGAGGAATAATCAGTGTACTGGCAACCAGTAACCAAAGTAAACCTATTACCGCTAGCACAACAAACAGCATTTGATTACCAAACTGCTGCACTACCGCGCCACCAATTACACCGCCTAAAAAGGCACCAAAAAACTGACTGCTAGAATAAATCCCCATCGCACTGCCGCGTTGCCCAGCAGGCGCAATACGTGAAACTAGAGCGGGCAAACTGGCTTCTAAAAAATTGAAACCAATAAAAAACAACAACATACCGATAACTAAGCCAGTAAAATTGCCCAGTAATAACACCGTTAGCATGGCACTAATAAGTAAGGCAATCGCGAATAAAAAGAAGCCTTTTTCTTGCGCCTTACGCATCGCAATAATCATCATTGGTATCATTAATACAAATGAGCCTACTAATATCGGTAAATAAAACTGCCAATGTTTAACTGAATCTAAGCCGGTGTTGGTTAATAATTGCGGTAACGCAACAAAGGTAGCGGTTAGCATTAAATGCAATAACATAACGCCAAGATCTAGCTGAACGAGCTGCCGATTTTTTAGCATTTTAGCTAGGCTTTGCGGCAAGGCCAGCGTTTCGGCCATCGGCGCTTTTTGCACACTTTTAGGCACGACAAACCAGACCAACGCCATAGCCACTAGCGCCAAAATAGCGGTAAACCAAAACACTCCACTTAAACCAGCTAAGCGCGCGACTAAGGGCCCAACAACCATAGCAACAGCAAAAGATAAACCAATGCTGACGCCGATAATAGCCATTACTTTTGGCCGTTGTTCTTCGCGGGTTATGTCGGCCGCTAAGGCTAATACTGCTCCGGCGATGGCGCCACCACCTTGTAAAATGCGGCCCAAGGTTACCATGTAAACCGAATCGGCTAACGCTGCGACCACCGAGCCTAATGCAAATAGTACTAAACCACCCAGCATAACTTTATGCCGGCCGATACGATCTGATAACCACCCCATGGGAATTTGTAAAATGGCTTGCGTTAAACCATAGGCCCCGATGGCAATACCAATCCATAACGGAGAAAACCCAGCGAGCTCGCTGCCATATAGTGCAAACACCGGTAACAGCATAAATAAGCCTAGCATCCGGCTAGAGAATACTAAGGCTAAGGCTACCGCGGCACGTTTTTCTAAAGAGTTTAGTTGCTGCATCAGATCAGAATTAACCGTTAAATTAAGCGCGCTAGTGTAGCACACAATAGCCAGGTTTTAACCGCGTTTAGCGTTATTTGCCACCTAACGTGAGCTAAGCTTATTATCAAGTAAAGCAAACCATTGCTCGGTTTATAGCGTATAAACAGTGGTTTTTTCTTAGCCGCTTGTAGTGTATATTTGTACAGCTTCAGCGCTTTCACCGCCCGCAACTGGAAACCGTAATGGATAAAATTGATATTCGGGGTGCCCGCACCCACAATCTGAAAAATATTTCTTTAGTTATTCCTCGTAACCAATTGGTTGTTATTACGGGCTTATCTGGTTCTGGCAAGTCGTCATTAGCCTTTGATACATTATATGCTGAAGGCCAGCGTCGGTATGTTGAATCGCTTTCAGCCTATGCGCGGCAGTTTTTAAGTTTGATGGAAAAACCCGATGTTGATCATATTGAGGGCTTATCGCCAGCCATTTCTATCGAGCAAAAATCAACCTCGCACAACCCGCGCTCGACGGTGGGTACTATTACCGAAATTTACGATTACCTGCGTTTATTGTTTGCCCGAGTAGGCGAGCCGCGCTGCCCAACCCATGATTTGCCGCTAGCCGCACAAACTATTAGCGAAATGGTTGATAAGGTAACGACCTTTGCTGAAGGTACAAAATTAATGGTGCTGGCCCCCGTAGTACAAGAGCGTAAAGGCGAGCACGTTAAAACCTTAGAAAGTCTTGCCGCACAGGGCTATATTCGTGCCCGTATTGACGGTGAAGTATGTGATTTATCTGATCCACCTAAATTAGATTTACAGAAAAAACACACCATTGAAGTGGTTATTGACCGAATTAAAGTGCGTGATGATATTAAAACCCGGTTAGCCGAATCGTTTGAAACCGCATTGAGTTTATCCGGCGGCGTGGCCAAGGTAGCCTTTATGGACGACCCTGACGCCGAAGAATTAGTGTTTTCAGCTAATTTTGCCTGCCCAAGTTGTGGCTATTCCATGCATGAACTTGAACCACGCCTATTTTCGTTTAATAACCCGGCCGGTGCTTGCCAAAGCTGTGATGGCCTTGGTGTAAAACAATATTTTGATGCCAATAAAGTGATTGTTAGTGACGAGCTAAGTTTAGCCGGTGGCGCAATTCGCGGCTGGGACAAGCGTAACTTCTATTATTTTCAGATGTTAAAATCGCTAGCGGATCATTACGACTTTAAATTAGATGTGCCATTTAACGCGTTAGAAAAACACCAACGCGAGGCCATTTTACGCGGCAGCGGCAATATGGTAATCGACTTTAAATACCTAAATGACCGTGGCGATATTGTACAACGTAGCCACCCGTTTGAAGGCATTTTGCCAAATATGGAACGGCGTTACCGTGAGACTGAATCTAATTCAGTACGCGAAGAGCTTAGTAAGTACCTTGCCCATCAATCTTGCCCTAGCTGCAACGGCACTCGGCTGCGCGAAGAAGCTCGGCACGTATTTATTGGCAAAACTAATCTACCGCAAATTGTTGAATTGTCGATTGGCGATTGCATGGCGTTTTTCCAGCAACTAAGCCTAACAGGACAACGTGCACAGATAGCCGAAAAGGTACTAAAAGAAATTCAAGACCGGCTGAGCTTTTTGGTTAACGTTGGGCTTAACTACTTAAACCTGTCACGCAGCGCCGAAACCTTATCTGGCGGTGAAGCACAGCGCATTCGGTTAGCCAGCCAGATTGGCGCTGGTTTAGTCGGCGTAATGTATGTGTTAGATGAACCCTCTATTGGTTTGCACCAACGTGATAACGACCGCTTGTTAGGCACGCTTAAGCACTTACGCGATCTGGGTAACACCGTAATTGTGGTAGAGCACGATGAAGATGCAGTACGCATTGCTGACCACATCATTGATATTGGCCCAGGCGCCGGCGTGCATGGTGGCCATATTGTTGCTCAGGGCACCTTAGCCGAGGTTATGGCAGAGCCTGCTTCGCTAACTGGTCAGTACTTATCCGGCAGTCGAAAAATTGAAATACCACAACAACGACATAAGGCGGCTGATAAATGGTTAGAAGTATTAGGTGCAACGGGTAACAATTTAAAGAATGTTGATATTGCCATTCCGTTTGGCCTAATGACCTGCATTACCGGCGTGTCGGGTTCGGGTAAATCTACATTAATTAACGATACCTTATTTCGCGTGGCACATCGGGTGCTAAATAAAGGTGAAGGCGATGACCCCGCAGCACATCGTGAGATTAAAGGTTTAGAGCATTTCGATAAAGTTATCGATATTGATCAAAGCCCCATTGGCCGAACACCACGCTCAAACGCCGCTACCTATACCGGTATTTTTACCGCAGTACGCGAGTTGTTTGCTGGCACGCAAGAAGCGCGTTCGCGCGGTTATCAGGTTGGTCGGTTTAGCTTTAACGTAAAAGGTGGCCGCTGCGAAGCCTGCCAAGGCGATGGCCTTATTAAAGTAGAAATGCACTTTTTACCCGACGTCTATGTGCCGTGCGATGTATGCAAAAGTAAGCGTTACAACCGTGAAACACTGGAAATAAAATACAAAGGTAAAAATATTCACGAAGTACTGGATATGACGGTTGAAGATGCACTGGAGTACTTTAAGGCTATTCCCGCCATTAACCGCAAACTGCAAACCTTAACCGATGTAGGCTTAAGCTATATTAAGTTGGGCCAATCGGCGACCACGTTATCAGGCGGTGAAGCACAGCGGGTTAAATTAGCGCGCGAACTAAGCAAACGCGACACCGGTAAAACACTGTATATTTTAGATGAGCCTACCACCGGCTTACACTTTTACGATATTCAGCAATTACTTAACGTATTACATCGCTTGCGTGATCACGGCAACAGCATTGTGGTTATTGAGCATAATTTAGATGTGATTAAAACCGCCGACTGGATTATCGACTTAGGCCCAGAAGGTGGTAGTGGCGGCGGTGAAATATTAATTGCCGGTACACCAGAGCAGGTTGCAGCTTGCGAAACCTCTTATACTGGCCATTATTTAAAACCGTTATTAGCCTAAATAAAAACGGGGCACAAATAGTGCCCCAAAACGCTAGTATGAAACTAATAAAACCTAGAACTGGCCAGTTACGCCAACATTGTAGCTTTTAAGCTCAGAGTTGTCGGCATTGCCACTGTACGCAACTTGTAAAGCCCAGTTTGGGTTAAAGTAATGCTTGGCGTTTAAACTATAAAAATCAGCTTTATCGTAAGAAAAACCTACTGAAGTCATGCTAGAGAAGTAATAATCTGCCATTACACCCCAAGATGTGCTGTGGATAGTGCGATTAATAGATACACCAGCAGCAATATAGCGGCCGTCTGCTAAAGCAGCAAAGTATTTACTGCTTACGCCGTATTCATCAAATTCTTCGTCAGTTTGTGCAGTAAAGCCAATATAGTCGTTACCTTCTAACTGATGATTATAACGAGCAGAAAACAAGTAACTTGCGCTAACGTCTTGTTCTTTATCCATATCAACTTTAACTAAAAAATCATCTGAAATTAAATAGCCAACGCCAATTGCCATACCATTAGAATCATCGAAGCGTGCAAAACCAGCAGAAACGACAAACTTATTATCGATGAAATACTCACCGCCAACAGATAGTGCATTTTCACCTGAAGCGCGACCAACAGAGGCATTCACGTTAGTTACTTTATTGATATATTCAAACTGATCTAACGGACCTAAAGTTTGTTTTTTATCAAAAAAATACTGACCTTCTAATCTCCAGATATTTTGACTATTGCCAGCAAAGCGCACGTGGTCAACGTTCAGACCAGTGAAAACCTGGTACTCTTCAGCAGACACCGCTGCGGCTGCAGTAATTGCAATTACTGGTAATATGTATTTTAGCGCCATTATTAAATTTCTCTAAGTTGGTGAAGACGGCGCGCATCATACAGATCACACATTCAGAATGTAAATTAAAAGCATGCAAAAAATAAATAATTGCATCCAAAGTTAAATTAATGGCACATCTGTTAACGCAAGTTAAGTTGTGAAGCTGTCGATAAAAATAAAGCAGGGTAGCAAAAACTTTGCTACCCTGCTTTATTCTGACTGCGCTTAGTACAGCAAAGTACTTAGCGCACTTTAGGTTGTACGCAGTAATTATTAACTAGCGGTGTTTTCTTTTTCTAGCAAGAAGTTAATTAATTCTAGTAATTCAGTTTCTAAATTATTGCGGTTTAATGCCGCCTGATTAATCTTGTATTTACCGCTAACAATTAGCATGGGTACACCATTTAACACCCGGCTTTCTGACAGTTCTTCTTGTTCTTTTTTCATCTGGCTAGCCGCACCGCGCACGGAGAAGCTTTTCATCGCTTTGTCATAGGTTTCAGCGTCGATATCATTCAATAATATTAAGCTTCGGATCTCGCCCTCATTACTAAATGGCGCACGATTACGATGAATTTGATTAAAGAATGCACTAGCAATAGCGTCACCCTTACCTAAGCCTTTCGCCACTATATATGCGCGTGTCATCGCATTTTGTAGTTCAGGTGAGGCTGCGCGAATAAAGTCGACATGAGATTTTTTAAACTCAACACCCTCGGGTAGTTTTTTCGCTACGCTTTGTGCTACCGGTTCAAATGCATTACAACCACCACAATAAAATGAAAAATACTCTTTTACTTCAGCCTTAGGCGAAGCTTTAGCTGCAATAACTTCATAGTGCTTACCTTCAACAAAGGTTGCCGCATTGATACTGGTTAGTGGCAATAATAATGCTAACGCGATAAATATACTTTTCATCTGTTGTTATACCCTTATGGCTATTTTTCTAATAGAAATGCAATTAAGTCTTGTAACTCTTGTTCAAGATTATGCGCGTCCAACTCACCAAGGTTAATTCTATATTTACCGTTAACCAGTAACATAGGCACCCCAGTTAGTACTCGGCGCGCAGCGAGGTCATTTTGCTCGTTTTTCATTTGCTTAACCGCCGCCGTAACCTGCGCGCTTTGCAGCGCTTGGTCGTAGACTTTAGCGTCTAAGTCGTTAATCAACATCAGCTGACGAATGTCAGCCGCATCATTAAACACCGCATGGTTTCGATGAATATGATTAAAAATAGCCATAGCTATTTTATCGCCTTGCTGCTGCGAATTAGCAACCACATAGGCTCTTGTTAATAACTCTTGGATTTCTGGCGGTGCAGAGCGCATAAAATCGACATGCATTTTTTTAAACGCCGTACCTTCTGGCAGTTTGTGCTCTACATTTTGCATAAATGGTTCAAATTGATAGCAATGCGGGCAGTAAAACGAGAAAAACTCTTTAACTTCAGGTGTTGTAGTTTGAGTATCGGCAACCACGTCGTATTGCTTGCCTTCGACAAACCTTGGCTCAGCGCAAGCGGTAAGCGAAGTTAGTAAAGCGAGTATTAAAATAAATTTATTTTTCATTATGCGCGTTGTCCTCAGCATGAGCTTGCTAGCGCAGCTTAACAAAAACTCAGTAATCTGGCACTAAAGAAAGAGGGGCTTGTTGGAGAAAAAACAATTGTTCTTTTAACACCAAGCATTGTTGTTCCCAGTATTTGTCTGTTGCAAACCACGGAAAGTTCATTGGAAAAGCGGGGTCTTGCCAACGGCGCGCTAACCATGCCATGTAATGCACCATCCGCATAGCTCTTAATGGCTCAATGAGCCTTAACTCTGCAGGATCAAATTCGTAGTATTGTTCATATTCTTCTAGCATTAGCTCTAGCGTGTCGCGTTGTTGTTGGCGGTCGCCTGATAGCATCATCCATAAATCTTGTATTGCCGGGCCACTGCGACAATCATCTAAGTCAACAAAAAACGGCCCTTGGTCGACATAAAATAAATTACCGGCGTGGCAATCGCCATGCAAACGGATCATACGTTTTGGTTGGTATTGCGCAATACAAAGCGCAATAACTTGTTCTAGCACCACATCAAAAGCTGGACGTATATAACTAGGAATATAAGGTAAGGCGTTAAGTACTTGCTGGCTTTGTAATAGCTGGCTTTCAATAGTAAAGGCTGGCCGATGTATAAATTTTTTCGCATTGCCCACCAAATGCAGCCGGCCTAAAAAGCGTCCTAACATGGCCAGCTGCTCGTCGTTATCCACTTCAAGCGTACGGCCACCACGGCTGGGGAACAAGGCAAAATAGTACCCCATATACTGCTGCAACGACTGGCCATTAATGACAAACGGTGCAACGACAGGTATATCGGCGGCAGCTAACTCAAAGGCAAAGCTATGTTCTTCTAATAACTGTTGTTCGGTCCAACGTTGTGGTCGATAAAACTTAACGACATATTTCTCGGGCCGCAGCCCATCCGCGACATAGGCACTAAACTGATAAACTCGGTTTTCGTAACTATTTAGCGCCAACAAGCCAGAGCTAACATCTAAACCACAATGAGTAAGCGCATCAAGGATCAGATCTGGCTGTAGGGTACTAAAATCAAATACGCTCATCGACTGCCTA
Organism: Rheinheimera sp. D18; assembly: GCF_004345025.1. Lineage (GTDB taxonomy): Bacteria > Pseudomonadota > Gammaproteobacteria > Enterobacterales > Alteromonadaceae > Alishewanella > Alishewanella metallidurans. Next base: position 3,246,371 of record NZ_CP037745.1, read on the forward strand.
GAAAAAACTTAGTCGATTGCTGTAGCTGCACATCAGCTTCGCCTTGCTGTTGTACGGTAAAAGTAACAGGAATAGTATTTAGCTCAGTACTGTAGGGATCTAGCGCCAAGCTAATAGTGACACTGCGCGTTTCACCACCTTGTAAGCTAACTTGTTGCATACCAATCCACTGGAAACTCATTTCGGCAGCAACGCTAACATCAAACACCGTTGCTCGCTGCGATTTGTTAGAAATACTTAAGGTGTAGGTATTTTCAACTAAACCTGTGTCGGTTAAACGGAACAATGAGCCTCGGTCACGAATAATATTCATTTCCAGCGGCACCCGGGTGTATAAAGTCCAAATAAAGGCTGACGTCACCGCAACCAGCACCAGAATATATCCCAGCAGTTTGGGCCTTAATATGCGCGTCGGCTTGCCATTTAAGCTGTGCTCAGTGGTGTAGCGAATAAGGCCTGTCGGGTAACCCATTTTATTCATGGTGTCGTCGCAAGCATCAACACAGGCACCGCAATTAATACATTCGTACTGCAAGCCGTTACGAATATCAATACCGGTGGGGCAAACATGCACACAAAGATTACAATCAATACAATCGCCTAAGCCTTTGGCTTTGTAGTCTTTATCTTTACGGCTACGCGCGCCTCGATTTTCACCGCGTTTTTCATCATAGGTTACCGTAAAAGTATCTTTATCGAACATTGCTGATTGAAAACGAGCGTAAGGGCAAATATGCGTACACATAATTTCACGCATCCAGCCGGCATTACCGTAGGTACATAGCGCAAAAAACCATACTGAAACAACCGCCCAAAACCCGGCGTCAAAGGTGAAAAACTCAATAAATAACGTATCGACTGGCGTAAAGTAGCCAACAAAGATAAGTGCAGTAAGCAGCGAAAACGCTAGCCAACAAAAGTGAGTAGCTGCTTTTTTAAAAAATTTACTTGCCGTCCAAGGATCGGCGTCTAGCTTCATTCGCTGATTACGTGTGCCCTGTATTTTTTCTTCGAACCAAATAAAAATAAAGGTCCATACCGTTTGCGGACATAAATAACCGCACCACACGCGACCATAAAATGCGGTGATAAAAAATAGCCCATAAGCGGCGATGATAAAAATCCACGCTAGAATGGTAAAGTCTTGCGGCCATAAGGTTAAGGCAAAGATATTAAATTTCTGCTCTGTTATATCCAATAAAATGGCTTGATTACCGTCATATTTAAGCCATGGCAACAGCATAAATAGCCCTAGAAACGCAAAGCCAATATAACGCCGAATAAGCTGGTGCAAACCTTTAACAGCTCGCACGTATATCCGATCTCTTGGTTTGTAATTTGACGATTTAGCTGCGTCAGGTATGTGTACTTCTACATGCACTGGGATATTTTTAATATCTATTTTTTGCTGATCCACCGATGACCCCATTACTGCCGGTTGCAAGATTTGCAGAGTATAACAGCTTACGTGCTGATTTTGTTGACCTACAACAAGGCAAAATTTATGTGTAAAATAATTCTGACACCAATTAGATGGTTTTTGCAGCAAAATTGGCAACCGCGTTAATTTCCAGAGTAAGCTGTGTAAACAACACTGAAAACGAACAGATATCTTTTTGCTACGATGCAGTCTGCGCTACTATTCGATACAATGGCCACAAAGTAGCTTGAGGTATAAAGTAATGAAAAAGTTTTTTTTGCTAGTGGTAATTGTGTTGTTACTCATTACATTTTCAGACACTGATATGCTAAGGCCATATCGAGATCAGTTGTACGAGCTGATTCAGGATAATGTGCCCTCTGTCGGTGACAACAAAGATGCGGCATTACGCAAAATACAGAAACAACTATTAACCTTGTCAGAACAATGGGGCGAGGAGCAGCGAGCTGTTCTGGAAAAAGCCAGTAGCAGCATCGAAAATATAAAAAAGTTTCATCGTAACTACTGCATAAATAACGACTTTAATCCAATTTTGTTTGGTGACCCGCTAAAACAAAGTTGCGTAGTGATTGAAAACAATTATGACAATTTACTTAAACCTTAAACAGAGAGCTTTTTATGCGCACATGCGGTATCGAAATTAAGGGCAGCGAAGCAATAATCTGTCTGATGACATTAAATAACGGTTTATTTGAACTGCCCGACTGTAGGCAAAATCGCTTTGCCTTAAGCAAAGATCAAGATCAGCAGCAAATGCGGCATTTTCAGTTTACCTTTGCCAAATTTATTCAAGATTACCAAGTTACTCAGTTGGTTATTAAAGAGCGGCCGCAAAAAGGTAAGTTTGCTGGTGGTGCGGTAGGTTTTAAAATTGAAACCGCATTGCAACTTATAGAAAACTGCAACTGCACTATTATTAGTGCCACCGAGTTAAAAGAAAAAATAAAGCGCTATCCAATACCTGTCGACTTTAAAGAAACCGGACTAAAAATATTTCAAGAAACGGCATTTTTAGCAGGCTACGCGTTTTTAGCTAAATAAGCGCGACTAAGTTCTGACATGTTACAGATTATAAAAACGGCGCTTAAAGCGCCGTTTTTTCTATTTAGTACTTGCGTCGGCGCAGCGCTAATAAGCTTAGTGGTAACAGCAACCAACCAAAGCTACCGCCACTACTTTCTGGAGCAGGCCCTATGTTCGGCGCCAGTGTTAACCCCGCGGCCGTATTTGCTCTTGGGTCTACCACTACAACTGATTCAATAGTAACAAAGTTAGCGGTCGCTAACGGCTTGTTATTATCACGATCGGTATTGCTATAATCACGTAGCGGTAAATCACTAATACCATTAAAGTTATAGCGCGGAAGTTTAGCAATAGCATCAATAACTTCCATGCCGGCACCACTAATTTGGCCAAATACGGTAAAACCGCTATTTTGCCGATCTAAATTTTCCGCATTGTTCGCTAAGTTAATAAACCATTGATTTGTAGCACTATTAGGGTTGCCCCCTACTTTTGCCATCGCAATGGTAGCGCGCACATTCGACCACTTAGGTTCATTAACAATAGCAGCATTGGTAGTAGTGGCTTTTAATGGCAACTTTTCGTCAAATACAAAACCACCGCCTTGCACAATAAAACCCGGTACTGACCGATGAATAACGGTACCGTTATATCGACCTGAGCTAACGTAGTTAAGAAAATTTTGCACTGTCGTCGGTGTGGTTTCGTCATATAAGTTAACTTCAAACTTACCTAAGTTAGTCGTTACTTCTACTATCGTCGCTTGTGCTAGGCTACTACCTGCTATGGCTAAAGTAGCCAGCAGGGTTTTAAATACTTTGGTTGACATAACATTGTTCTCCATAATTTGTCCTGCAGCATAAATCAGGCAATAAACCAAAAGCCAGTGCGATAACAATTAATTACTTTTACGAACCGCTGTGGTTTTATACTTATAACGACCTTGCTTAGCCGATTTATTCGCAGTCGCAGATTTATTAGTACGCCAACGTGGCTTTTTAGCAGCCATAACAACACTTGGACAAATAGCCGCAGCACCATTAACCAGCTGGGTTAGCTGTAACAGCAATGGTTGCATAAATGCATGGTAGCTTTGTTCGCGCTGGCATATTGCATTTAATGCCGCTTCCCAACGCGCCGTCATATCGGGTAACACCGCCTCGGCTGGTAAAGCATTAATTAGTGCAATCCCGGTTGCCGTTGCCTGAATTTGCTTGCCAACCCGAATTAAATAGCCTCGTTTAAACAATAATTCGATAATACCGGCTCGAGTGGCCTCAGTGCCTAAACCGTCGGTATCACGTAAAATTTTGCGCACAGCTTCATCAGAAACATAGCGGCTAATACCTGTCATTGCGGCCAATAAAGTCGCATCCGTAAATGCTTGTGGTGGCGTAGTCTGCTTTTCTAACAGTTGGGTGTTAATGCAGCTTAATACCTGCCCCAGCTGCAACTTAGGTAAAGCTTGTCGCGACAGTATCTGCTCTGCGCTATCTGCCGGCCTTTTTTGTTCGCTATCATTGCGAAATAACTGCTTCCAACCGGCACTTAGCTCAACTCTGGTTTTAGCAACAAAGCAGCCGCCAGCAATGGTTAGTTCAACACGGCTATCGGTGTAACAAAAAGCAGGATAAAACTGGGCCAAGTATTGCCGAGCGATAAGTTGATATAACCGCTGCTCGGTTGTACTTAGTCGGTTTAGTGGTTGTCGCTTCTCGGTAGGAATAATCGCGTGGTGCGCCGTTACTTTTGCATCATTCCACGCCTTGCTAACTAAGCGGGTGTTAGCCTGCGCTACTGCAGAAGCCAGTTCATGGTCATTGCTGGCTATTGCTTGGCATACCGCAGTCGCTTGTTTTAGCTGCTCATTAGGTAAATATCGGCTATCTGAACGCGGATAGGTAATAAGTTTATGTTTTTCATACAATTGCTGGCAACTATCAAGCACTTGCTGCGCGGTAATGCCATAACGTTTGGCTGCATCAATTTGCAGTGCGGATAAACTATAGGGCAGTGGTGCTGATTGCTGGCCATCTTTGTGCTCTAACTTGCTCACTACCGCGGGCTGATTACTAATTTTTTGCTGTACCCTTTCTGCTAACGCCCTCAGCAAAACTCGCCCATCTTCATCTTGCCAGGGTACACAAGCCGCGCTAGGCTGCCACAGCGCACTAAACTGCTGCTTATCTTCAGTTTCTAACTCGGCTAGTACCTGATAAAACGGTTTAGAGACAAAGTCAGCTATTTCTTTATCACGCCGCACCACTAAGCCTAATAGCGGTGTTTGCACGCGACCGACGGATAAAACCCCCTGATACCCAACCTTTTGCCCTTGTAGGGTATAAGCTCTGGTCATATTGAGGCCATAAAGCCAATCGGCTCGGCTGCGGGCGAGCGCCGACGTAGACAGAGGTACAAATTCTTTATTTAGCTTTAGCTGCGTTAATGCGCGCTTTACCGCGGGCGGGTTAAGATCGCTAATTAGCAAACGCTGGGTGTTGGCCAGTTTTTCACCTGTAACACCGCAATAGGCAAGCACTTCATCAACTAATAACTGCCCCTCACGATCAGGGTCTCCGGCATGTACAATGCTATCTGCTTGTTTTAACAGTTTTTTAATAACAGCCAACTGTTTCGCTGCCGACTTGCGTATCTTCAACTGCCATTTGTCTGGAATTATAGGTAGTTGTGCTGCCTGCCAGCGCTTAAAATCAGGGTTGTAGTCTTCAGGCTCTGCTTGCTCTAATAAATGGCCTATGCACCAGCTTACAACATCACCATTGGCAAGGCGTATGTAGCCGTTTTCCTTATACTGAGGAGCAGGAAAAACAGCAGCTATCGCCCTACCTAAACTAGGCTTTTCAGCAATATAAAGTTTCATCGCAACACCACACTGTTTTTATATACAGCAATCTAGCGGTTAGAAGCCAAATATGCAAAGAAAATGTAATTAAAATTTGGCTTTAACGAAAAAGCGCTTAGAATGTTTATATATTTATTTATTGGTAATTGTTGGGCTTTGTTCCCAACTTGGTTGGATGTAGAGCAATGCAATATAGTGAAATTAAGAAAATCTGCGATGACTTACATAAAACAGGCAAGCCTGTTTCACTAGATTATTTAATTTCTCAGGTTCCTGGGGCTCAAGCTAGCCTAGTCGTACACTATCAAAAGTGGCGTAATGAACAAGCTAATGTAGCATCAACGCCGACGTCTGGAGAAAGTATGTTCAGCGAAGATTTTGTTACTGCGTTTCAGCGCGAGTCTCAACAGCATGCCAAAAAATTAACCGACCAACTTAACCAACAATTGCAACAAGCTATGCAAGCGGAAATACTTGCCGCTGAGCATAATCGTGAATTACAGCTTGAAGTTGAACAGCTACAGCAACGAAAATCAGAACTGGAATCTAGTTTACAGCAGCAACAGCAGCAGCTTTCTACTCAAGCAGAAAAATATTCTAGTTTAAGTGAAGACCGTGATCAGGCGCAGGCATTAAGTAAATCTCAGCAACTGCAGTTAGATGAAGCCAAAGCACGATTGACCGAACAACAAGCAATAATTGCTCAAGCTGAGCAAGAGTTAACGTTAAGTAAAGCTACTCTAGAGCATGTACAGCAGCAATTTAGTGCAGCGCAACAAGAAGCTGAACAAGCTAAAAACGACGCAGAACAATTGCAGTTAAAATTAATCGCTGCTCAGCAAGCGCAAGACGAACTAGAAGAGCAATTACAGAATGAGCAGCAGCTTAATCAGCAAAAGCTTCAGCAATTACAAAGCGAATTGGCCAGCGCAGAGCAAGAATTAGAACCGCTACAAGCAAAAATAAAAGCTCAAGAACAGTTAGAACAGCAAGTAAAGCTATTGGAAGAGGCAAAAGCTAAGGTAGCAACAGAGCTTGATGCGGCGCAAAAAGCCAGTAAAAAGACACTATTAGACCTACAAACCCGCGAGCATGATGTTACCGAACTGCAAGCCATGCTAAACGAGTTTGAAAATAAACTACATCAAGCGACTAAAACTGAAACCCAAGCTGTAGCACTAACTAAAAGATTACAAGCGCAGTTAGAACAAGCGCAACGGGCAATAGAAGAGCAAGAGTCGGGTAATTATACCGCTGTACCTGTTGCCACTAGCGATAGTAATAATGATACTTTAATTCATGAGTTAACTGAGTCACAACAACAGCTTGCGAGTGCGCAACAGTTAGTTGAACAGCTTACGGCGGAACGCGATCAGGCGTTAAGTAAATTAGAGCAAAACCAGCAACAAGAACCTAGTATTGCGCTTGAAACCAATACAAGTAATGAGCAAGATCTCGCTACCATCACGCAGCAAGAACAAGAACTTGAAACACTAAACCAGCAGCTCACTAAGTTAAACAAAGAGCTTGACCACATAAAACGCGAAGCAGAAGTACAGCGCGACAATGCCATTAAGGCACAAGAGCAGCTGGATGCAATGCAAAACGTGCAATCTACCGAGATAGATGACTCTCAGGATATTCAGGCTACGCTAGAGCAACTGCGTAACAATAACGCCATGCTAAAAGAGCAAAGCGCGATTACGGCTAATCATCAGTCGGAACAACGCGAAGTAATTCGCCAATTACGCGAAGAATTACAGCAACACCGCGATCTAGTCGCAGACATTCAGTTAGAAAAAGACAAACTGAAAAAAGAGCGCTCACAACTCGAACAACAAGTTAGCTTTGTTAAAGATAACGCAGCAGCTACCATTGAGCGATTAACGCGCTACCGCGAGCAAGCTCAAGAAAAAATTGAGAAGTTAGAGAAAAAACTTAGCGGCGCTTAATGGGGTCACCTTTACTTAAAAACTGAATTAAAAAACAGCTGCTGAGCACAATGCCGGCAGTTATTTAGTTTAACGCTCTATTATTAGTTTATTTGTCTCAACGCTAATATCTCTACTGCCTTTCGTATTACTTTCACAGCCACGGATATAAACTATACTTCAGACAGTATTGGCGCTGTTATCGCTTTGCGATATGACCAAGTTCCTTGCTTAGGAGAATGGCTATGGCAAACGCAAAACGTATTATTATTTGTTGTGATGGCACGTGGAACGAGCCCGATGAAATTCCAACTAACGTTACCAAGCTTGTTAGAGGTATAGCGCCACTTAGCCAAGATGGCGTACATCAGGTAGTGTTTTATGACCAAGGTGTCGGCACCGGTGGTAAGTTTGACCGTTTTATCGGGGGTGCCTTTGGTAGCGGCTTAGAAAAAAACGTCCTCGATTGCTATCGCTTCTTAACCCATAACTACCAACTAGGCGATGAAATTTATACCTTTGGCTTTAGTCGTGGCGCATACACCGCCCGCGCCTTTATCGGTTTAGTAAATGCCGTGGGCTTATTAGAAAAAAGCACCCTAGATAAATTAAAGCAAGCTTATAAATATTATCGTACTGAACCAGATAAACGACCTGAAGCCTTATATGCTGATAATTATCGGCCAGATATTCGCATGATAGGCGTGTTCGATACTGTGGGAGCGCTGGGCGCACCGACACGTTTTCTGGGTAAGTTTACCCGTAACTGGGTTGGCTTTTTTAATACCCGTATTTGTGCCCAAGTGAAATATGCTTACCATGCATTAGCACTTGACGAGCGTCGCGGACCGTTTCAGCCTGATTTATGGACAGGGACACTGCAAGACGACCAATATATGGAGCAATGCTGGTTTGCCGGCGCGCACTCTGACGTGGGAGGTGGCTATACCGAATGTGGTTTATCTGACATAGCACTGCAATGGATGGTTAGTAAGGCGTTAGCCTTGGGGTTAGAGTTTAATCAGCACTATTTAGACGCGCAGTGCAAACCTGACCTTAGTATGTCACCACATAACTCTTATTCTTTTAGCTACAAACTACTAGAAAAAATGGGTGGAGGTGAGTCTGTTAGATATATCTATGGTGACCCAGCTAACCCACCAATAAATGTTAGTATTCACGATAGTGTGTACCAGCGAGTGGCCAAAAGTAGCTATCGACCAGCAAACCCCGATTTTCCGCAGGCAGATAAACTAACCGACCGTCGCCATAAAGTTCGCTTTCAAGCTAACAACATTCCAGAGGCAAAATTAACTATAAACACCGTTACCGCCAACTGCCAGCTGTTAGATTTTAGCCAAGGTAGTGGCGCACGCATTCAGTTTAACGGCGAGCTACATAAAGGTGATAGCCTCAGTATTGACTGCGAGCATTTTGGCAACAATACCGCGCAGTGCGTCTGGCAAAAAGGTAACCAGTACGGCCTGCGTTTTATTGCTTAATATCAACACAACACGGCTAATGGCCGCGTTGTGGGTTGCTGCACAAAGCTATAAAGTGAAAGCGCTAATTTAGGGCAATTGCAGCTGAGCAAATAGCCAATCTAACGCTTGCAGTATTGTGTAAGGTTGCTGCAATGGCACTAAGTGCTCACTGTCGGTTAGTGCAATATACTGACCATTCGACAAAGAGGCCTGTTCTTTACTCCAATTGCTGCCTTCTTGCTGCCACAACTTTAATGCAAGCAACTCTTCTGGCGTCGCATTATCGGTATCAGCTAACTCAAAATCACTGTCAATAATCGACACTGGCACGCCGGTAACCATAGCTAACTGGGCGTAGCTATCTAAATCGGCAATATAGGCTGCTATTTCACGGGCACGCGCCTGCTGATGTGGCACTAGCAAACGTTGCTGGCTAATTTGCTCAAAGTATTGCCAGTCCATTAACTTTTTATGTTCGGCTACCAGCTGCTCGGCAAGCTCGCGCTCTTGCTGAATTTTGGTTAAAGTTCGCTCATTCCATGCTCCGGTGGCTATATGTGGCAGCAATTCTGCCAAGTTAGCCAAATACCAGTCGGCCGGGTAGGCCTGATACAGGCTTAACGAATGCGGTAATGGAATGTCTGGGTCAACATACAGCATGGCTTTTATATCAAACTGCGACTGATATTGCTGATAAAACCAACGGGTACTAATGCTAGCGCTAGAAAAGGCTAAGAGTACAATTTGTTGTTCATCTAACTGTTGCAACACTGCGGCTAAATCGTCAGCAAAACGGCGATATGACAGAGTATCCGCGGTGCTACTAAAGGCATTACCCAGTCGGTCAACACTGTATACTCGGTATTTTTGCGCTAATAATGGCTGTAATGCAGCAAACCAGGCACTATCACTATGGTAATTTTGGTTGGGCCCAGCTAATAGCACCACGGCTGGCCCTGGATTATCGCTACCCATAGCACGCACGTGAAATTGCTGATCTTTTACCGTTAGCTGCATAGAATGTTGTGGCAGCTCAGGCTGACTTAGGTTGGCAAAAAACGCCAAAATTTTATCTGTCGTATCAAGCTGACTAAAACTCCAACTATGGCTGCCATTTTCGACACGCATTAACTGAAACTTTTGCTGGCCGTTAGTGTAACTAATTAACTCAGCATTATTATTTGGTAGCGCTTTTTTGAGTGGATACGGCAAACCGTTATGTAAATTAGCATGCAGCAAAATGGCTTGTGGCGAGCTAATTAAACCAAAGTTAGCATGATTACTGCCGTTATAAGGCAATACAGAATCTGCATCACCATGCAGCATTAATATAGAAACCGGCTTTGTTGGCGCACAACTATCCGCTAATTGACGCGACATTGACCCAGCAACAACAGCCACTGCTTTAAATGTTTCACTGCGGTTACAGGCTAAATTTTGCGTAAATAAACCTCCTTGAGAAAACCCTGCAGCATAGATCTCACCCTCTGCTAACTTATGTTTAGATTGAATATCGGCAATAACCTTATCGACAAAACCTAAATCATCAGCGCCTTTTCGATGTGCAATATTACAATCACAGCCTTCATTCCATTCAATTTCCTTTGAATTAGGATAGGCGACAATATAATCGTTACTTGCGCGCTCAAATTGCGCCATAGTTTGCATTTGACTAGCTCGGCCGCCAGAGCCATGAAACGCTAATAGTAATTTGTATTGTCGTTCAGGCTGGTAATTTGCCGGAAGCTTAAGCAAGTAGCTGCGCTGCCCCAGCATAGTGCTTTCAGTTACATGCTCATTCTCAGCGACAGGGTCTTTATTACTATCAGCTGAGAAGCAGCCACTTAACAAACATAGCGCTGTGCCAATTAGGCTTAGTTTTGTGATCATTTGTCGTTTCATTTAACTTTCCTGTTAACATGTAATCAGGCTTTAGTTTATAAAAAAGACAGCGGCTTCTCATGGCTATAACGATGATGTTTTTGTGATGGAAAGCTTACCGAGTATAGAATGACTGACACTACAACGGCATCTAGCCAAACTCATAGGCTGTTTGGCCAGCTAACTTTCGATATGGTTAACCGCCGGCTTTGCTGTAATGAAACCTGCCTTTATCTTGAGCCGAGGCAATATCAGCTGCTTATCTGTTTATTGGCCAGCAATGGGCAGCCGGTAACTAGAGATCAACTTATTGCTCAAGCTTGGCAGGGCAGAATAGTCAGTGATGGCGCAATTAACCGCGCCGTATCAATGCTGCGAAAAACCATGGCTAAACTAGACCCCAACGGCCAATATATTGAAACTTTACCTAAATTAGGCTACCGACTGCAGCCGGCAGTACAAGAAATAGCCACGCCACCAGGCGGCAACAAGCCAATATTAACAACTAAGCCGAGACCGAAACTAAGGTTTGCTACGCCAGTTGCGCTCTGTGCGGTATTAACCATATTAGTGCTTTTTTGGTTAATACCATCCCAGCCGGCCGTACCTGTTAGCGTTGTGGGTATGGCCGCGCCACACACCAGTTTTGATGGTGCAGAGGTTGATATTAGCGTGGATATTAGCGGCAGCAGCTTGTTGTATCATCGCCAAGCCAGCAATGGTAACAACCAAGTTTGGTTAAATACGCTGACTAATAAGCAGCATATTGCGCTAACACCCGCCAGCGAGAACAGTGCTTTTGCTAGCTTAAGCCCAAACGGGCAGCAAGCTGTATACGCGCGTTACAACCAACAGCAATGCGAACTTGTGTTGCTGGATATAACAACCTTAGTACTAAAGCACTTAACTGCATGTACTCTAGCAAGCACACTAAAGATACAGTGGCACCCTGACGGCAACCGTATTTATTATCGGCAACGCACCGACAACACTAAGCCTTATAAAATTTTTCAGCTTAACGTGCGCACCGGTGCGACGCGCCAGCTTACCTTGCCAGCAAACAGTTACAGCGGATTAGGCGATTTAGCGCTTGCGGTATCAGCTGAAGGCGTACTAGCGGTTGGCCGTTATTTAGCGCCAAATAGTAGCTTATTACTTTTCCTTAACGCGGAGACTGGCGAGTTAGTGCAACAGCAACAATTAGACATCGCCATACGAGAACTCGCTTGGCATAACGCTCAGCTGCTGCTAAGTGATAGCAAACGCCTGTATTACTATCACCAACAACAGCTGTTAGATGCTTATCAGTCTGCCGATCTAATTCAATCATTGGCGGTAAGCGCTAATGCGATATTTTTTAGCTCCCTTGAGCAACGTAGCGATATCTGGCGACAAGACGCGTCAGGCCAACTAACGCCTGTTATTAACAGCTCTCGTTTAGACATTATGCCGCGCATAGCTAATGACGGCAGGCAGCTCGCGTTTTTAACTACTCGTGAAGGTGAGCACCAACTTTGGTTAAAAGATGCCAGCGGTACAGAACGATTATTAGCCGAGCTACCCGGTACTCCGAGCTTTGCGAGGTTAAGCTGGTCAGCCGACGATAGCCAAATACTGCTGGCTAAAGACGATGCCTTATACGCGGTTAGCCTGCCTGAGGGTAAAGTTTCATTATTATTATCCGCAGAAAAACAGGTAGCCGTAGTAAATTGGGCGAACAATGATCAAGGTGTTATTTATAGTAGTAATCGCAGCGGTGACTGGCAGCTATGGCTATACGACCTGCTTAGCGGTACCGAGCAACAATTAACCCAACAGGGTGGCTACAGCGGCCAATTGTGGCAGGGGCAACTCTACTTTACGCGTTATCATCAAGACGGATTATGGCGCAAGTCGCTAACTGATAACGATGAGCAATTAGTGCTAGCGCAGTTTGATAAAATAAACTGGTTAAACTGGCAACTAGACGATGGCGTAGTGCATTATTATCAGCCGAATGAAGGTATTTATCGTTACCATTTAGCTAGCCATCAACAAGAACTATTACTAGCTGAAATGCCCGGTTTTGTGAGGCATTTCAGTATTTGGCAGCAAGACATCTATTTTGTAAAACAGCCGCCAATACAGGGCGACATATACCGGCTTAGCCTGCGACAAAACTAATTCAGCTTTTTCGTTTAATTAACCAATACGGCCTGCGTTTTATCGCTTAAGACAAAAAGCGGCTTAACGACCGCTCTTTTAGTTACAACTTAGTGCTGTATAAGCTAAACATTATTAAACTTTAATTTAATAAGTAACCGGCAATTTTGCCAGAAACAGTGCAATCTGACTATTTAGCCACTCGGGTGCATCGGCCATTATAAAATGCCGTGAATCTGGCGCATAAACTATTTGGTGGTAGGCTTTGGGCGCATTTTCTAACTGCTTTTCATAGCTAGCTTGTACTTGCTCTGGCGTACTATAAGGTGCGCCATTTAGTAACGCGCCTAAAGTTAAAACCGGTACGGTTATTTTGTTTAGCACTGGACGTAAATCTTGCTGCATAAGCTCGCCCATTACTCGGCCGCTAGTCATACCGTCAGAGCGCTTCATATCGGCGACAATACGTTGCTGCCAATCCGTGTTATTTGTCATACTTTTTGCCATCGCCACTGGATCGAAGGCATTGTTTGGTGCCTCAAAGGACGATGCTGCCGATTGCTTAAACAACTCACCCAATGCCGGTAAACCATCAACATTTATTGCTGCAGTTATGTGCTCTGGGTTATTTACGGCTAATGACAATGCTATAAACCCACCTAACGAATGGCCAATAACAATGGGCTTATTTAGTTTGTTTTGTTCTATATAATCAAGAATAGCCTGCTGCTGGGTTGCAATATAGCCATGCGGCCAATGCTTCTGTGCCAGCGGCGCAACACCGGCAAAACCAGCCAAAGTTAGCACATGTAATTGGTATTTGTCTTTTAATGCCTCTACCGTGCTTTGCCATACCACGCCCGATGATGCTAAGCCTGGAATAAGTATTATAGCGGGGCCTTGGCCATATACTTGTACAGAAAAACACTGACAACTGGCTTGCACCTGCTTAGCAGCCGCTGTAGTAACTTCAGTGTGTGCATTAGCCGTGCTAACCTGCAGCAAAGCAGCTGTTGTTATTAGCATTACTGCATTAAGATTTTTTAGCGTTGTTTTTAATTTGTTTTGCATAACAGTTCCTATTCATTTAATAGCTGCCGTTCAGCTACCAACAGGCTAACCTAATAGGATCAATAAAATCGCAAACAAATGTCACCGCTTTAACATGACAGTTGTCATTAAAAAAACTGACAAAGAACACTAAGAAAGCGTCTCTTTATATAAGAGACTACTAACTCAGAATACGTCACTAGGTGAAATATGCAGGCTGAAACAAATCAAGGTATTTACACAAAAACTGAACAAAAATTTGCGTGGATATATCTGATTAATTTAATTTTTTACTTTCTACCATTATTTGTAGCAAGCTTTAAATGGTGGCAATACTTAAGCATGGCAGCTGCATTAGGCATATTTTTATTCTGTTACTTTACAGCTTACCGCAGTAAATTTTCTGCTATACATAAACCCATACTGGGCATAATAATTATCGCCAGCCTTATTACCCCTATTAACCCAGGCTCAATCAGCATGTTTGCTTATGCGGGCTTCTTTATTGCTTTAGCATTTCCGCTTCGCCAATATATATTGTCTATCAGTGCATTAGCACTATTACTGGTGTTATTAGATTTAAGCTTAACTCTGCACTGGCCATATTTTTTAACTATGGGCATTCCTATACTTTTAGGTGTTAGCTTTTTTGGCCGCGTTGAGCGCCAGCGTTTATTTCATCAGCAACGTGAACAAAAAAGCGCAGATGAAATTAGTCAATTAGCAACGACTGTAGAGCGTGAACGTATTGCTCGTGACTTACATGACATTTTAGGCCACACCTTATCTAGCATTGCGCTTAAGGCTGATTTAGCAATCAAGCTATTAGATAATCAGCGGCCCGATGCCGTTCGTGTGCAACTGACAGAACTAAGCCAGATTGCCCGAGATAGCTTGTCGCAAGTGCGGCAAAGCGTGTCCGGCTATAAACATCAGGGGCTAGCAGCTGAAGTAAGTAAACTATTAGCTAGACTGCGCGACGGCGGCTTTAACGCCGAATTACAGGGCACAGTACCAACATTAGATCAGCGCAGCGAAACCGCACTTATTCTGGTGTTAACGGAGCTAGTAACCAACGTGTTGCGCCACAGCAGTGGTAGCAGTTGTCAGCTTAGTTTCAGCCAATTAAACCAACGGCTTACAATTTCAGTTGTTGATAATGGCCAAGTTGAGGCTATATCTGTCGGCAATGGTTTAATAGGTATTGAAGAACGCCTTAACGCACTAAATGCCAGCATCGCTGTTTGTGTTAATAATGGCTGTAAAATCCACATAGAATTGCCATTAACCTAGGGATATAAGGCATGAAATTATTATTAGCCGAGGACCAAGCTATGGTGCGAGGCGCACTGGCGGCGCTATTAAACCTAGAACCAGGTTATCAGGTAACTGAAGCCGCCAATGGCGAGCAGGCATTAGCCTTACTAAAGCAGCAAACTTTTGATTTATTGCTAACCGATATTGAAATGCCGAGTTTAAGTGGCATTGAGCTAGCCCAGTATGTGCAAAAAAACTTACCGACATTAAAAGTGGTGATTATTACCACCTTTGGTCGTGCCGGGTATATAAAACGCGCTTTAGATGCTGGCGTAAGTGGCTTTTTATTAAAAGACGCGCCGATAGAACAATTAAGTGCCGCGTTAAAACAAGTATTAACCGGTAAACGGGTGATTGACGGTGAATTAGTGCTACAAGCATTAGGTGAGCAAGACCCACTTAGCGACAAAGAGCGCCGCGCACTGCGCTTAGCTGCAGAAGGTAAAAGTACCGCCGAAATAGCGGCGGCTATTTATGTTGCCGAAGGCACAGCGCGTAATTATTTGTCAGAAGCCATAAGTAAACTGCACGCTGCTAACCGGATAGATGCAGCACGTATTGCACGACAAAAAGGCTGGTTGTAGCTTCCCCGGCAACTCAGCTTTTTAGTTTAATTAACCAGTCGGTTAGTCTATTCGCTAGCCAGCCATAGGGTGGCAGCAGCATGCTGACACTATTATAAGCGCCTTGCTTAAAGATTGGCCGTAACTTCGAGAAGGTTTGAAAGCCTTCATAGCCGTGATAATGCCCCATGCCGCTGTCGCCAACGCCACCAAAGGGTAAATCGTGTTGCCCAACATGCAAAATAGCATGGTTAATGGTTACTCCGCCTGACATTACCTGCTGCAAATAAAACTGCTGTAAGGCTTTATTATTGGTAAATGGGTAAAACGCCAGCGGCCTTGGTTGCGCATTAATATAGTGCACCACGTCTTTTGGATCACTATAGGTTTTTACGGGTAATAGCGGGCCAAATATCTCACGCTGCATCACTAACATACTGTCGCTAACATTAAACAATAACGTTAGCGGAAACTTGCGTAACCCTGCTTGCGATACCTGCCCTGGCATTAAATTTACCGCGGTAGCGCCTTGCGCAATGGCGTCATCCAGCATCTGTTGTAAGCGCTGGTATGAACGCTCATCAATTATTGCGGTGTAGTCATTGTGGTTAATGTCGGGGTAACGTTTGGCAACTAGCTTTCGCGCCAGCTCAGTAAATTCGGCTTCGCTACCTTTGGGTAAAAATACGTAGTCAACGTTGGTACAAATTTGCCCGGCATTAAAGGCTTTTGCCCACAAGATGCGATCAGCGGCTTTATGTAGTGGGAAATCGGGTGCAACTACGGCCGGCGATTTACCACCCAATTCTAAGGTTACTGGCGTAAGATTTTTTGCTGCACTGGCCATTACCGCACGGCCTGTTTGCGCAGAACCGGTAAAAAACAAATGATTAAATGGCTGAGCAGAAAAGGCCGGCCCGCTGCCGTTATTGTCAGCAAAAAACTGCAATTTATGCGCTGGAAAATATTGCGGCGCTAGCTTGATTAATAATTGCGCCAGCTGTTCAGAGTTTTCTGACATCTTTACCATAGCCCGATTACCGGCAGCAAAAATAGCTACCAGTGGCGCTAACGACAGCATAATAGGGAAGTTCCACGGCACTATTACACCGACCACCCCTAAAGGTTGGGCAATAACCGAGCAACTTGAGGTAGGAAATAACAACCAATCGATATGTCGCTTTTGTGGCTTCAGCCATTTTTTTAGCTGTTTTTTAGTGCGGGCAATATCTTCTAATACCATTAAAATTTCAGAAAAGCGGGTTTCAAAACGACAACGGCTGCCATAATCACTATTTACCGCGTCAACTAATGCGGTTTCGTTATCGCGGATTAATGCTTGAAGTGCATTTAAATCGGCAATACGCTGGTTATACGATGGCACCGGATCAGCATGATAAGCCAACTTCTGCTCGGCCAAACAGCCCGCAAACTGCTTAAACTCTGCACTTTGTACAAGGCCAGTTGCTGGCTCATTATTTATTACCGATCCGTTTTGCTGCATAGATAACCTCAAAATTGGCTAATATTTTTATAGACTACAGGGTTAATCATCTTTGGTCATTTTATCACGCTTGCACCTATTTAGACTTAAAGCCAATAACATTGGAGCGATGAAAACGGTATACTGTGCGCCTTAATCTTTAGGTGAAGTAACTATGTCGTTTAGTGCGTCGTCCAGATCGCAGTCTGCATTCTATATTATGCTGGGTGGCTCTTTAGTGCTAACGCTAGCGCTGGGTATTCGTCATGGTTTTGGCTTATTTTTAACGCCAATGAGTGACGAGTTTGGCTGGGGCCGTGAAACCTTTGCCTTGGCCATTGCGCTACAAAACCTTGTTTGGGGCTTAACTCAGCCGTTAACAGGCGCACTTGCCGATCGTATAGGCGCAAGAAAAGTAGTGCTAGCTGGCGGGCTTTTTTACGCTGCGGGGCTAGTTACTATGGCGATGGCTAATAGCGGCACTACCTTAGCTCTCAGCGCGGGTGTACTAATTGGCTTGGCGTTATCTGGTACGTCATTTACCATTATTCTCGGTGCTATTGGCCGTGCCGTGCCGGTAGAAAAGCGCAGTATGGCCATGGGTATTGCTAGTGCTGCTGGCTCTTTTGGCCAGTTTATTATGCTGCCAGGCACCTTACTATTAATTACCCAAATGGGTTGGGCCGGTGCACTAACGGTGCTGGGCATATTATCTCTATTAATCGTACCTCTAGCTTTAATGCTAAAAGAGCCGTCATCGCCTAGCTGTTTAGGTGAAGAACAAAGTGATCTGTACCAGAGACAATGGACACTTCACTAAGCACTGTTCTTCAATTCAAAATTCTCTGGGCTGAGATAGCCAAGAGCACTATGCCTTCTGGTCTTGTTGTAATCAACCTCAATGTATTCAAAAACATGCTGTCGCATTGTTTCTCGATCCATTATCGGCTCGTCTTGCAGCGCTTCAACCTTTAATGAATGGAAGAAACTTTCTGCTATCGCCTTTACGGCTCATGCTTTGTACCAACTGATGCTTTTTAATCAAGTCACGGTAATCATGCGAGCAATATTGGCTGCCTCGATCACTATGAACGATCACCGATTTAGGGAAGCCGCGACGGAACAAAGCCATGTTCAATGTGCTGCACACCAGATCTGCTGTCATACGGTTGCTCATCGACCAGCCAATGACTGCTCGCGAGTACAGATCAATGATTACCGCCAGATAAAGCCAGCCTTCGCTGGTCATCAGGTACGTGATATCACCGACCCATTTCTGGTTCGGGCCTGTTGCACTAAAGTTCTGCTCAAGCAAGTTAGGGGCAACCGGCAGCGAATGCTTGCTGTCGGTCGTCACTTTAAACTTGCGGGCAGCTTTAGCTACTAAGCCTTGGCGTTCCATGCTGTTCAGTATGGTTTTTATATCTGGTTTTTTACCATACTCAGCAAGGTCTACCTGAATACGCCTTGAGCCATTACGCGCTTTAGAATCGTCAAACGCTTTTTTTATCAGCACATCACGCTCGGCACGCTTCACAGCCCTGGGGCCTGGTGTCAGGCCGCTTTTACGCCAGGCATAATACCCACTACGCGACACCTGAAGCACCGTTACCATTCTGATTAACGAGAGCAGGTGCTGATGCTCCAGAATAAACTCAAACCGGGCTACTTTTGGTTTTTCGCGAAGTAGGTGGCCGCCTTTTTTAAGATGGCCAAGTCCTCTGCCTGCTCGGCTAATTGGCGCTTCAGACGGGCAACTTCAGCAGCAAGCTCCGACTCTCGTTCACTGGTGGTAGACTTTTTCTCCGCCGCAGTACGCCAGTTATATAACTGAGATTCATGCAGTTTTAATTCTCTAGCAGTGGCAGCAACGCCAATCTTATCAGCCAGTTTCAGGGCTTCAGCTTTAAATTCAGCGGTATGTGTCTTGCGGACTTTCTTTGTTGACATTATTCACCTCGTTAAGCAATTGTACTCGCTTAGCAAAGTGTCCAAAAGTGTTGGTACGGATCACTAATAATACATGGCATAAACCGACTCGATTAAAGGAGTTTTCTAGCGCAATAACGCCTTGTATTTCATGCGCCAAAATCATGGCTTCAAGCACTTCTCGCATTAGCAATGGCGGCTCGCCGTTAGCTAACCGAACTTGCGATAAATAATCAGCCACCGCCAATATGCCACCTAAATTATCTGACGGGTGCCCCCATTCCGCCGCTAACCACGTATCGTTGTAATCGAGCCAACGAATAATGCAGCCAATGTCCCACGCGGCTTTTACCGGGTCGAGCACTAACGATGTTCCCGGCACGCGAGCGCCATTTGGCACCTGTGTACCTTGTACAATAGGCCCAAGCAGCTTAGTACATTCAGGAAAGCGCAGTGCTAGTAAGCCACAACCTAGAGTATCCATTAAACAATTGCGCGCAGTACCAAGCGCTTCTTCGCTAAAATTGTTATAGGTTAATACATAATCAGTAATATCTTGAATAACTTGGTCGTAATCAGGGCGATGGTTAGTATCGGCGTTAGCACTCATTGTGTCTCCTTATTCGCGAGGCTGGTTGTTTAACGCAAGCTTGCGTAAAGCATGAGTTATATTAAACAAACATGCAAAACAACGTCGCCTAAAAGCTAAAGCAGCAATGTAATTAAGGTGGGACAAGCGCGGGTAAGTGACAGTAACAATTTGCGAAATAAAACAATAAAATTAACAGTAGTATGCACGCTACTTTTTATAAGAAACTTAAGTTGCCCTGACAAGGCGAGAGCAACTTAAGCATATAAATCAACAGCTTACTCTACTGTAACGCTTTTTGCTAAATTTCTTGGCTGATCTACGTCGGTGCCTTTAATAATGGCAACATAATAGCTTAATAACTGCAAAGGCAAAGTGTACACAATAGGTGCTAGCAGTTCAGAAACGTGCGGTACGTTAATTACCCTCATGGTGGCATCTGACTGAAACTTAGCATTAGTATCGGCGAATACATATAAAATACCGCCTCGAGCGCGTACTTCTTCTACGTTTGATTTTAGCTTTTCTAGCAAGTCATTATTTGGCGCAACCACAATAATAGGCATTTGTGCATCAATTAGCGCCAGCGGGCCATGCTTTAACTCACCAGCGGCATAAGCTTCAGCATGAATATAGGAAATTTCCTTTAGTTTTAGCGCCCCTTCCATGGCGATAGGATACTGATCGCCACGGCCTAAGAATAGCGCGTGGTGCTTGTCTGCAAATTCTTCCGCTAAGGCTTCAATTTGTGGCGCCAGCGCTAAGGTTTGCTCTAATTTTGCTGGTAAGCTTTTTAGCGCGTCAGTCAGCTCGCGCTGTTTTTGTTCGGTTAAACCGTTATATTTACCAATTGCCAGCGTTAACATAGCAAGGCCAACTAACTGTGTAGTAAAGGCTTTGGTTGAAGCGACACCAATTTCAGCGCCAGCTCGGGTCATAAAGGCGAGATCAGATTCACGCACCAGCGATGAGCCCGCTACGTTACAAATGGTTAGGCTGCCTAAATAGCCAATATCTTTGGCTAAACGCAATGCGGCTAACGTATCAGCAGTTTCACCTGATTGCGAAATGCTTACCAACAAGCTATTTGGCTGCACGAACGATTTGCGATAGCGAAATTCCGAAGCAATTTCAACGTTACATGAAATACCACCTAACGACTCCAGCCAATAACGGGCAACCATACCTGAGTGGTAACTAGTGCCACAGGCCACTATTTGCACATGCTTAACCTGCTTAAATAATTCAGCTGCGCCATTACCAAAAGTTTCGTCTAACACGCTATCGTGGCTTAAGCGGCCTTCTAAGGTGTTATTAATAGCATGTGGCTGTTCGTATATTTCTTTCAGCATAAAGTGGCGGTACTGGCCCTTGTCGCCAGCATCATAGCTAACGTTAGACTCATGTACTTCACGCTCAACTGCAACACCATCTTTATTAAAAATGCTTACGCTATGGCGAGTAATTTCAGCGACATCGCCTTCTTCTAAAAACATAAAACGACGCGTAACCGGCAGCAAAGCTAATTGATCTGAAGCGATAAAGTTTTCGCCAATACCTAAACCAATTACTAACGGACTACCGGAACGAGCAACCACTAAGCGGCTTGCATCATTCTTATCCAACAATACCGTGCCATAAGCACCGTGTAATTGCTTAACGCTGCGCTGTACTGCCACTAATAATGAACTGGCTGATTTAAGCTCTTCTTCTACTAAGTGCGCAATAACTTCAGTATCGGTATCAGAGGTAAATACATAACCTTTAGCTTTTAATACTTCGCGCAGCGTACTGTGATTCTCAATAATACCGTTGTGGACTACGCTAATGTGGCTAGAGATATGTGGATGCGCGTTACGCTCGCTTGGTTCACCATGGGTTGCCCAGCGAGTATGGGCGATACCTGTACCACCGCTAACAGGCTGCTGAGCCACAGCATCTGCTAACTCTTTTACTTTACCCAAACGACGTAACCGAATTAGCTCGCCATTATCATTAACAACCGCGACTCCGGCAGAGTCATAACCGCGGTATTCTAAACGGCGCAGGCCTTCTACCAAAATATCGACTACATCTCGCTGTGCTACCGCGCCTACTATTCCACACATAATTTGCTCCAGTAAATTCCAATTTTACTAATAAGTTTAAAATGCTCGCGTGACTTAGGCCTGAACCCGAATCACCTTTACACCTTGCTGTTCAATTTTTATTGCGTCTTCCGGGGCAAGGCCTTCGTCGGTAATTAATACCTTTACCATGCTCCAGGGCAGTTCTAAATTATGAATTTTTCGACCAAGCTTATCGGACTCAAGCATGACAATAACCTCGCGCGCTACCTCTGCCATTACTCGGCTTAAGCTATACAGTTCGTTGTACGTTGTCGTGCCGCGACTAAGATCGATGCCATCAGCACCAATAAATAACTGGTCAAAATCATAGTTACGCAACATTTGTTCGGCAAGTTGACCTTGAAACGCTTCAGACTGCGGATCCCAAGTACCGCCGGTCATTAATAACGTGGGTTCGTTCTCTAACTCACGCAGCGCATTGGCAATAGCTAACGAATTAGTCATAACCACTAAACCACGCTTGGTTGCTAGTTCAGGCAATAACGCCGCAGTAGTGCGGCCACTATCAATAATAATGCGGTAATGATCTTTAATTAAGCCTGCGGCAGCTTTTGCAATAGCTAACTTTCGCTTCGAAACCTTCTCTAAACTAGAGTCGCTAACAAAATCTTGCGGCACCGGCATGGCCCCACCATAGCGGCGCAATAACAAACCGGCTTGTTCTAGCACAGTTAAATCTTTTCGGATGGTTACTTCTGAGGTTTTAAACTGCACTGCTAGCTGTTCAACCGACAACTCACCTTGCTGTTGCAGCTGACTAACAATTAAATGGCGACGTTGCTGAGTATTACGCTTATTCATTTCTTTCGCTTAAGTTTCGAAGTGAAAGAAAAATAACAGAAATAGCGATTTTTTCAAGTGAAAGTTACTATTACAGGCTATTTATTCACCAGGAAGGTTAAGAATACCTACCGCGAACGGCTGGTAACGTAGCGAAAACGCCATAGTTGCATGGCATGGCTTTATCGCTTGTTGAGCCAACATTAGCTCTTGTTCAGTTGCCGCTCTGCCACGAAATGGCAACGCTCCTGGATGTGGCTGGCGAAAGTGTTCGGCAATTACCGCATAATTGCAAGGTAGGGCAGTAAGTAGCTGTTGGCGCTGCATTTGACTAATTAAACCGGCACCAGCACCGTCTTGTAGCCACAATTTCAGCCCCGTTTTGGCTAACGACTGTATAGCATTAAGGTAATCTGTAACTGTTAAATCGCCATTACTATAGACACTAATAGCTAGCGGATCAGCAACACTGCGCGCAAATAGCGCGAGCTCAGTTGATAGCCAATGTTGCTGTTCAATGGTTGCAAAGTCGGTGTCGTTAAGCTCGAGCGGCAAATACCAGCCGGCAAACTGCCCAGCATTAACTGGCATTAGGGCTTTAACTCGGTTTAGCTGCAGTAGGTTATGTGCTAGCTGCTGCCGAAAATACTGTTGGCGTTGTGGCTTGGCCTGCTGCATTTTATTGAAGTAGTTAGCATTAACGCTAAGCCCCAGCCAAACTTTAAAATTAAACTGTGCAGCAGCTTGCAGCACTATAGGCAATAAGCCGTCTTCTGCCAAAAAATCGGTATCATTATAACGCGACCATTGCACCACTAAGCTGGTATAACCTGCTGCTGCGCTGGCTTGAAATAATTGCTGCCACTGCTGTTGGGTAACTACACTATCTTGATTTAGCGGTTGGTAAAATATGGTTTTTTCCGCAACACTACTTGCTGATTGACAAGCTACCAAGCAACATAAAACTGCAGCAATAACGCATGCTTTCGCTGATTTAAGTCGCCTGCGAGCTGATATTGCCATTCCAGATTTACCTCAAATCGCTGCCGCTGCAGTAACACCGGGGTTTCACCCAACCAAAACCGCCACTGCAAGCCTAAGCCAGCCGTTAACTGCTGACCACTTACCGCAACCTGCACATCGTCGGCTATTTGACGTCGGTAATCAAACTGCGCCAAGCCGTAGCCTTTTATGGTTTGCGCTAATGCTGTATTTAGTTTCCATACTGGCCCTTGATCAAAACGTACCTGCGCCAGCCTGCTATCAGATTTTGGCCACCAAACAGCATCAACATACAGCTTGCGCTCCCACCAGTCTAGCTGCACCGGCCGCCACTCTGATTGCCACGGCGCATCATTCAGTAAATCAGCATTAATGCGCAGTAATCCCTGCCAATCGCCCTCAGCTAGCGGATATTGCTGCACCCCAGCGCTAAGCCAAATATTATGCTGTTGCCAAGGCTTATAACTGACACCAAATTGCTGGCCCCCGTTTTGCCACGGCGAATTATTACCATTACCCGCAACCAGTGCATATACGGATAAATCGCGCTGTAGTGGATTAGTGAAATACTCGGCCTTAACAGCCATACCATGCTTAGCAAGCTGGCTGCTATCAGCAACCAAGTTATCACCGGTAACGGCACCACTAGTTATGCTGGCACTACTGCTAATTTGCCAATGCGAATTTAATTGCTGCTGTAGTCTAACCAGACTGAACTGTGTTTCCAGCTCTGCATTACCTAGTTGTGCATGCTCTGGATAGAGCAACAACGCTTTATCAACCCAGAGCTGGGTAGGCTGAATATGATTTAAACGTTGGTTTAAATAAGCCATTTGCGCAGCTTGAGTTGCGGTTACTTTATAATCATCAGCTAGAACGTGCTGCATAATACTTAAGGCTTGCTCTGGCTCTGTGTCAGCTAACGCATATGCATAACCAAGTTGATAATCGACGAGTTTCGGCTCTAATTTTGCTGCTTTATGCCAACTGCTTAACGCCAGCTCGGTTTGCTGTAACTTAGTATACAGCGCTGCGTAAATAGCATGCTGTCGTGCCAGTTCGGTTGGCAATTGCGGTTTAGCTTGCTGCAAATAACGCTCAGCTAAGGTTTGGTTATCAGTTTGAAGCGCTAACTCTGCGATGGCTAATTTATCTGTCGCTGATAATAACGCGTCAGGCACTGCCTGAAACTGCGTTAAGGCTGCTTCAGTTTGCTGCATAGATTGATATTGATAAGCAATTTGCTTTAAATAAGTATCATCGGGCTGTAACTGATATGCCTGTTGCCAATACTGAATAGCCGCTGCAGGCTGCTGATTATTGGCGCACAATGCCAGTGTTTTCCAACCGTCCGCACTGTTAGGCGCTGGCGCAAGCAACTGCTGCGCTTTAGTGCAGTTACCCACTAAACGCCATAGCTCTGCTCGTGGCTCAACTAACTGTTGCCAGCTGTCTAGCTTATGAAGCCTAGCCGCGGTTTGTTGTTCAGGCTGTTGCTGCAATAAGTTAATTAAGCGCTTAGGTAAGGTTTGCTCAGCCAATGCCTGAGCAGAAAACGGCAGCGCTTGCTCAAGTACTATAAGTGCCTGCTCTGGTTGTCGTAACTGCATATGCAAATAACTTACTTTATCTAACAAATAGTCGGTTTGCATCGTGCGATATAATACAGAGAAGTAGTTTAGCTGCAGGTGCAAATCTGTTAGCTGGTTAATGCTAGCAACCAACTGAGTGTAATCTTGCTGGCGCAATGGCTGGGCAAATTTACGCTGCAGTAAAGTGCGGTAATCACTCGCAGCAATACGTTTTTGTAACACGATCTCGGCTTTTTTCTTCGCTAACGTCGCATTGCTTATGCTAACGGCTTCTAAGTCATCTGCAGATAACCAGCGCTCTGCATAGACTAACCATGTTGTAGTTTGTTGTACTGGACACGCTAAAAATTGCGCTTTTGCCTGTTGTTCAGCGGTATTTTGTAAGTACATTGCTACCTTTTCTAGGCAACTTACGTTTAAATTTGAAATAAGCTGCAGCGCCAACTCGGTATTGTTAGCATTTGTGGCACTTTGGTAACGTTGCATTTGCTCGGCTTCTGTTAGCTTTGCATGCTGACTCAACCAGATAAAACTTTGTTCAGCAGCTGTCCAATTTTGTTCGGATAACTGCGTTTGTAACCATTGCCGATAAAACTGTTGCGCCCAGCTACTGCCAGCGTGTTGGTTAGCAACTAAAGCTGCCGTTAGAGCTTTATTTTCGCTAAGCAAAGCTTGGCTATACCGTAGCCAATCTTGCTCAGTAAGCATAGTAGAGGCTACCGCTTCGGTATCAGCAATAACCTGCTGCGGTACTGAAAGCTGACTAGCCAGCTCAGCACGTTGTAAATATAAACCACCAGATAATTTAGCTTGCGCCATTAACCAATTAAATGCTGACTGTAACTGTTGCTGTGCAATAAGATGCTGCGTAATTAGCGTAAGCACCTGCTGCTGCTGAGCAAAAGTTAAACTACCTAGCAAGCTGGAATACTGCTTTAAATTTAGCACTTGTTGTTTATCTAACTGAGTTTGCGCTAGGCGTAATAGCCTATCTTCACGCTGGGCATTAGGTATTAATTGATAGGTATGCAACGCTGCCGCGGTATCAGGTATAGCTAATTGATAGTCAAACAATGTAAGCAAAAAGGGCAAATGCTCAGGCACGACTTGCAGTGCCTTCTCTAATTCTAGTGCGGCACTAGCAAACTGTTGTTGCTGTTGTAGCTGAAACGCTTTATCTACATAGGGGTAAGTACGAAACTGTTGCAGCTCAGTTAAGCCGTCACGCCAATCTTGTGCAATTACCGCCACACTATTAATTAACAGCATTAAAAACAATATTACACGTGCTGTCATATTAACGGCGCTCCGTTTTGCTGTTGTTTATGCTCAGCAAATAACTGCACTATGGTTTTTTGTTGTGCTTGCTGCAACGCTAAAGTTTGCGCTAATACTTCTTCAGATATCAATTGTTCTTGTACTAAATAAGCTCCCAATTTAAGGCTACTTTCATAGTCATACCCAATCATTACTTGGTTAACAACGGCAGGCTCTAACATCGACGCTTGCAACAAGGCATCACCTAGCATCAGTTGTGTAGAAAAATATTGTTCGCGTAAGGTATTGGCAGCCGCTACCGAAAGTTCGCCAGTTTGCATCCACTGCGCTAATTGCGGCTCTGGGTTGCACTTTAAATCGAACCTATACCAATAGCGCAGCCCAAGAGTAACAGCGCCGGTTTGACAAATTACATAACGCACCTTGTGCTGCAACATTCGCTCTATAGCGCCTTTGGCCACAGG
The DNA here is from genome assembly GCF_004345025.1 of Rheinheimera sp. D18. Taxonomy (GTDB): domain Bacteria; phylum Pseudomonadota; class Gammaproteobacteria; order Enterobacterales; family Alteromonadaceae; genus Alishewanella; species Alishewanella metallidurans. Next base: position 3,273,312 of record NZ_CP037745.1, read on the forward strand.
CGACAGAGAACTTTCTTTTGCCAGAACCAGTATGCCGTCTTCTAAGCCTAACGACAGCACCGAGTATTTAAATGCAAGTCGTTCGGGAAATTGAATAATTGGCTTAGAGTCTAATGCAAAGGGATCAATTATCCGGCATTCGACCGAAGCTTGATACGCCAATGCTTCAGCTAACTGTCTTGCTGATATTAGCTGCAAACGCAACATAGCTTGACCTATGCGCTCACCGCGCACTCGGTTTTCTAGCACATGGATTAGCTGTTCTTCATTTATAACCTGTTGCTGCTTTAAAATAGAACCTAAAGAGCCACCTAAACTACGTTCACTTACTGTAGGGAAATGATGCTCTGTTTTGTCCCAAGCTACACGCCGAGGATCACCTTCTGCGATTACCTGACGAATAGCACGAATATTGGCAAAAAAATTAATTATGTTGCCCCATAGCTGCCGTGGTACAGACAATAATGCCTGACCAATACCGTAGTAGCGGCGCACAAAAATCATACGCTGTAGCATTCTATTAAGGAAAAACAGCAAGTTACAGGCCAGCAAGGTAACAATTATTTGGTCTTCCGAGAACACACTAATAAAATTATATGGGCCACTAGCAAAGGCTTGATACAGCCATAAAAGTAGTAATTGAATAAAGATAATGTTGGCCAAGAAACTGATAAAGTAACTAATTACACCTTTACGGTCTCGCCAAAGAAAATAATTGAGTTTCCAATCAGAAGTCCATTTATGTACTTTTATTCCCTGAAACACGATACCAATGATCCAGCGACTTTTTTGTCTTACAGCTTTGTGAAATGATTCAGGAAAGTACCCTCTAACACACACTACGTTACCAGCGACTTTACTACGACTGCGGCTTGTCTCAGCGAAAGTGGCTAGCTTATTGTTAGTTACTGAAAAACGAACGAAAATTTCTTCCATGCCCCATTGTTTTAATCGGAAGCCGATATCGTAATCTTCAGTTAATGACTGCACGTCAAATGGCAGACCATCACCTTCCTCTACTAGCTTAAGAATAGATTTACGACTAAAGCAGGTACCAACGCCCGCGCTAGGAACTTGACCAACTATAGCTTCGCGCACAACAACGTCTTTACCATGCATTTCAGAAAATTCGTCTAGATAATGGCCAGAGGTGAAATTAAAAATACCAGTAGTAAACGGGTATACTGGTAATTGAATTAAATCTTTACGCGGTAATAGGTAATTAAATAGTCGCAATTCCATTCGAGAAATTACGTCTTCTGCGTCATGTAAAACAAAACCGGCAAACTTAACGTTAGAGCGCTGCTCAAACTCAAGAATTGACAAGATAACGTTGTTCAAACAATCGGCTTTACTAGTTGGCCCGGGCCGAGCGCAAACTACTTTGTGGATATTAGGAAATCGCAGACATACCGCATCAACATCGGCCTGAGTGCCGGGGTCGTTAGGATAGGTGCCGACAAAAATCTGATAGTTTTCATAATCTAGCTCAGACGCAGCCAGCTCAGCCATTTTGCCAACTACGCCGACTTCTTGCCAAGCTGGAATCATAATAGCCAACGGCTGCTCTTTACCGAAATACAGCTGTTGCTCATCAAAGATTGAGCGTTTCCGATAAACCGTTATGCCACGTCACGCTCGACGCAACCAATAGTACACGTCGATAAAAGCATCATCTATGGCAAAAACTAACAAAATAACGAGAAGGAATAGCGCGATATACCTGAGCAGGTACAGGTATACCGAAAAGAAGTCGATTACATTCATGTTTATTATTAAACCACGCAACAACTTAGAAAAACTAAAGGGCCTGCAAAGATTAAGCTAGCGTGCTTAACAACAACCTTATTTCGTAGTACGACGTCGAGTTGCAATCCCCATTACACCTAAAGCTAACAACCACAGTGAAGCTGGCGCGGGGACAGCTATAAGGTTATCAGCACCATCGGTCTTAGGTTGGTTGGTTCTAACCAGTAGCGGAGCTATATTATGATTTGGCATATGCAAAACATTATTTGCAGTAAAGAGCGGTGAATTACTATCTGTAAAATAGCCGCTATAACAAAGTTCAGAATAACTCGCACAAGTTACGCCAGGAAGGTTAGTAGCAAAATCAGCCATCCAAGCATAATGCATTTCGTTGTCAAACAAGGTACCAAATTGCCAATAAGTATAACCTTCGAAATCGTAACCATTTTGTTCGGTTAGCACCGGACCAGTGCCATTAAGCGAAAAAAACAGTTCCGAACCGATATTTTGTGCCAATGACCAACCATCAGCTGTTGCATCAGTATCAAAAAACTGGTGTAACATGACAAATTCACTAAGCGTTGCCCAGCGCCAACCATCTGCGGAATTGGCAACAAATTGGTTAACATCTGCCTCTGATGCCTGAACGTTATTTTGACCTAAAGTGTCAGACCAAGATAACCGCATAATATCTAGGTTAAACGCCGACCAATACATCGAGTTTGCAGTATCGCTAAAATAACTATTAGCATCAATTAATGACGCATTAGCACGACCAGCTAAACCACAGGCAACAACAAGGGCTATTGATAAAATACGCTTCATTAACACAACTCCGTCTGATATTAACGTTTTAATTACTTCTTATTGATAATCATACACTTACAGAACGGTAGTATATTATATCGTTGCTCAAAAATACACCATATTGTGAAAATAAATAAAAACTCCTCGCAGTTCAAATGACAATCATTTGCATTTGAGTTTGTTTGCAATTATAGTCAGCACTGTCAACGGAGTGAGCACTGTATTACAGGTCTAGGATGGACCGTCTGGTCGTTGTTTTACTTGTCTTGCACATTAAGGGGTGGGTTTTGCCACCCCTGTTTTTTAGGGGTAATATGCTTCAGCGCTGGCAATGTCTATTAGAAAAATGGCATCTATTTGCTTTAGCGATACTGCCAATAAGCTATTTTTTTACAAGCAAAACAGATCAATGGCAGCCTATTGTCATACTATATATACTTTATGCTGTAAGTTTAGCTGTAAGTTTATTATTAAAGCCCAGCTCTACTGTGAAGCCTGAAAAGCTAACCGGGTTTGCTTGGCTAGAGCAACAATTACTACTCGCCTTATTGCTTACTTTGCTGTGGCTTTTTTATTTACCACAAGCCCCTTTTGCTTCAATAACAGGTAAAACCTTATGGCTTGCTATTCAACTTGCCATTGCTGGTGTAATGCTAAAACTTTATTGGTCAGCTCAAGCGCGTCGCGATAAAAAAGTCGACACTGCAACTGCACGCTGGCTGGTTGGCTACGCTAGTCAGTCGGGCATGGCGCTACAACTAGCACAATATAGCAGCAAGCAGTTACAAAGTGCCGGCTTTAACGTAGAGTTAGCAGAACTAAATCAGCTATCACAGCAAAAATTACATCAATATCAAAATGCGCTGTTTATCGTCAGCACTTATGGCGAAGGCGAGCCGCCTGATAATGCCTCGCAGTTTTATCAACTCGCGCAGCAATGGCAACACTCATTTAATCAATTACAGTTTTCAGTGTTAGCACTGGGCGATCGAAGCTACCAGAATTTTTGTGCCTTCGGTCATTGGCTACACCGCCGTCTGCATAGCCTTGACGCTAAAGCGCTACAACCGATAATTGAGCTTGATAGCGCCGATAGACAAAGCCAAGCCTTAGCAAAGTGGCAACTATTACTTAATGGCTTTGGTAAGCCAGTAGCCGACACGGTTATAGATAGCACTCCGTGGTTGCAAGCTAGCTTGCACAGCCGTTATGTGGTTAATCCAGCGAGTGCTGGCCTACCTTGCTATACCGTCAAACTGCAATTACCTGCAGCAAGCACTTGGCAAGCGGGAGATATTGTTGATATTCAACCGGAAAACAATAGAAGTAGCGTGGCCCTATGGTTAACCAAACATTTAGTAAACGGCTGCCAGCCGGTGAGATATCAACAGAGAACCATTCCGCTGTGTTGGGCGTTAGCTGAGCTGGAATTAGATAAAGCAGCACCGCCGACACGTAACGAAAACCTATCAACTTGGTTAACGCAACAAACTAAATTACCGCTACGCAGTTATTCTATTGCTTCGATACCGGAAGAAGGGCATTTAACGTTACTAGTGCGTCAGGTGCAAAAGGATGATGGCTCATTAGGTATTGGCTCAGGCTGGTTAACGGCATGGGCTAATGAGCAGCAAAATGTGCAGTTACGGTTGCGCCAGCATAGCCAGTTTCACTTACCTGATGATGATAAGCCGATTATATTTATTGCTAATGGTACCGGTATTGCGGCTATTCGTGCGCTGCTAGCCGAACGAGTAAAGCGCGGCCAACCGCAAAACTGGCTGCTGTTTGGTGAACGCCGACAGCAACATGACTTTTTCTTTGCTCGTGACATACAGCAGTGGCAACAACAGGGATTTATTCAGCATTGTGAGCTTGCCTTCTCGCAAGATCAGGCAACAAAGCGCTATGTACAGCACCTACTTGCCGAACAACAAGCACGTTTAGTGCAATGGTTAGAACAAGGTGCCGCAATTTACGTCTGTGGCAGCTTACAAGGTATGGGCGTAGAGGTGCATCAGCAACTGCAACAGTTGCTCGGTACAGAGCAGGTTGAGCAACTGATGCAACAGGGGCGTTATAAGCGTGATCTCTATTAGTTTTTACTGGGCATAAAGCTCAAGCGACCGTTATTTACCGCCATATTAAGCGGTACTGCCGTTAACAGCTTAACCGATGGGTTGGTGGTATCCAGCTTATAAACAGGGTTGCTGGCAAGGTAGCCGTTTACCAACTGCAATAACTCGTTACTTACCGGCGCCAAATTTCCTCGATAACCTGAGGCCTCAATACTAGAATCTAATAATTTAAGTGAACGTAAATAAATGGCCTTTTCAGTGCCGTCATAATATGGCACACCTTCGAGCTGTAATTGAAGATTAGCCGGATAACTAAGACCAAATAATGACAGCGCCGCACTGGCTTCGGTATTAACTCGTACCACATCAGAGTTATTTGGCCCAATTTGAACATGCATGCTATCTACTTTCAAATTCAGCGGAATACCAGCTACGTTGCCTTGCCGCGTAAGTTTAGGCAGTTGCTGGCGTAACATCTGCTCTAAGTCAGTTTCGCTAACGCTGTAGGTCGACATCTGCTGTAACTGGCTGCAGCTAGCAAGTAGATAAACAAAAAATAACACCAACACTTTACGTATCATCATTTTTAATCCCGATAAATAATCTAATTTCAAAGCGTGACTGCAGTATAACGCAGCATAACCTAGCTAAGCTTAACTTTATTAGCTGAGCCAATACTGAATAATACAGCAAAGCTAGTTTTTAACTGGTTAGAAATAAGATGCTCCACGTGAAACAATCGACCATTAATAAACTTTGCTTAACCAAGTATTTAAAAGGTATAAAATAATTCGCTGAGCCGCCCTTATACCGCGACTGGCTCTACCAGCAAAGCGCAGCTAGCTAGAATAAGTTGTGATATGCTCTGCCTCGTTTGGGCAAAATCCATATAACAAAACGAGAACGAATCATGTCTTTAATCCTGAAACTTATCGCCGGCATAGTGCTAGGTATACTAGCAGGGCTTTATGCCCCTGTTTGGTTAATACAATTACTGTTAACTTTTAAAGGCTTATTTGGTGAATTATTATTTTTTACCATTCCGTTATTAATTCTATTTTTTATCAGTAGTGGTATTGCTGCACTGCCGCGTAACTCGGGTAAATTACTGGGCCGCACCTTAAGTATTGCTTATTTATCTACCATTATTGCCGGCACACTAGCGTATTTCGTTGCCAGCATCGTAGTGCCTATGCTTACTACCGCTAATAAGCACACCGCAACCAATGTCGATACAATAATAGAACCCTTCTTGCGTATGGATATTCCGCCAGTGTTTGGTGTAATGACCGCCTTAGCCTTGGCGTTTATTTTTGGTTTAGGCATAGCATCAACCCAAGCTGAGCAATTAAAGAAATTGTCTGACCAAGGTCGCGATATTATTCAGTTATTACTGGAGAAAGTAATTATTCCTTTATTACCACTGTATATCGCTGGCGAATTTGCCCAAATGGCGGCTGCAGGTAGTGTTTTTGGCACCTTAAAAACCTTTGGTATCGTACTGCTGTTAGCCGTTGCTATGCATTGGGTTTGGATTATTACGCTCTATACCATTGCTGGAATTAAAGCTGGTCGCTCGCCTTTTGCTTTAATTAAAAATATGTTGCCAGCTTACTTTACCGCGCTAGGTACTATGTCGAGCGCTGCAACCATCCCAATTGCTTTAAAAGCGACAAAATCTAACGGCGTTAGAGACGACGTAGCCAACTTTACCGTGCCGCTTTGCGCCACCATTCACTTGTCTGGTTCAACCATTACCATAGTAACCTGTGCTATGGCAGTTATTACCATGCAAAATGGGTTAGAAATACCCTCGTTCGCTACCATTATGCCGTTTATCTTCATGCTGGGTTTAGTCATGTTAGCCGCTCCGGGCGTACCCGGCGGCGCGGTGATGTCGGCGGTAGGTTTACTAGGCTCAATGCTTGGTTTTGGTGATGCCGCCATTGCCTTAATGATCGCATTGTATATGGCACAAGATAGCTTTGGTACTGCCTGTAACGTAACCGGCGATGGCGCTATTGCGGTGTTGGTAGATAAAGCTGGTTAATAACTAAACCTAATTTCTGTCGATTGTAACTCCTGTTTCAGGATTCTAATCAACCATACGCATTAAAAAGATACTAATAAAAAGCCCGCTACTGCGGGCTTTTTTATACAAATTACTTTTTAATTTTTACCGGTCGTTGCCAACCAGCAATATGCTTTTGTTTAACGCGAGCAACAACTAGCTCACCATCAGCAGCGTCACGCGTTAGCACCGTGCCAGCACCAACGGTAGCATTTACACCTACCGTAACAGGGGCAACTAATGAGCTATTTGAACCAATAAAAGCGCCGTCTTTAATTGTGGTAACAAACTTATTAGCGCCATCATAATTACAGGTAATAGTACCCGCACCTACGTTTACTTTATTACCAATAACCGCATCGCCTAAGTAAGTTAAATGGTTAGCCTTAGAGCCTTCGCCCAACGTGGTTTTTTTCATTTCAACGAAATTACCAACATGACTATCGTCCAGCATAACCGAATCAGGACGTAATCGCGCATAAGGGCCAACCGAACAATTGCTACCAACCGTTGACTGTTCAATCATTGAATTGGGCTTAACCTCGGTGTTGTCACCAATAGTGCAGTCTTTTAAAATACAGTTAGCACCAACAGTAACGCCCTTACCCAGCACAACCTTGCCTTCGAAAACAACGTTAACGTCAATCATCACGTCATTACCTACGGTAACACTGCCGCGAACGTCTATGCGCGCTGGGTCACGTAAATTAGCGCCAGCAAGCATCAATTCGTTTGCCTTACGCTGTTGGTAAGCTCGCTCTAACGCGGCTAATTGCAAACGATTATTAGCGCCTTCTACTTCCATCGCGTCACTGGGATGCGCCGTAGCTATATCAACGCCTTCGCTGTGTGCCATAGCGATAATATCAGTTAAGTAATACTCGCCTTGAGCGTTACTATTAGATAATCGGCCAAGCCAGTTTTTCAGCTGCTTACCTGGCAGTGCCATAATGCCGCTATTAACTTCGTTTATTTTTAATTGCTCTGGTGTCGCATCTTTTTGTTCAATAATGCCCACCACTTTACCGTTTTCACGCACGATGCGACCATAACCGGTTGGGTTAGCTAACTTTACCGTTAAAATGGCTACGCCATTGGCAGGCTTGGCATTTAACAATTGCTTTAACGTTTCAAGCTCAGTTAAGGGTACATCGCCATATAACACTAAAACAGTATCGTTATCGGCAATATTACCTGCCGCTTGCGCTACGGCATGACCAGTACCTAATTGCTCGGCTTGTAATACCCAATGCAGTGGTTGCTCACCTAAGCTAGATTTTAATGCGTCAGCGCCATAGCCGTATACCAACTGAGGCTTTTCTGCGCCAAGTGCGCGGGCGGTATCAATAACGTGCTGCACCATTGGCCGCTCAGCCACTTTATGCAATACCTTAGGTAGGTCTGATTTCATCCGTGTGCCTTTACCAGCGGCCAGGATCACTACATTTAACGCCATAACAGAATCCCTGTAATTAATATGCGAGTATTTTAAATGATATTGACTTAGTGTACAGCGCTAGGGTGAAGTTTTGCTGAATAGGCCATTTTATAATGGTACGTAATAAGGCTATCCAAACAACCTAGACGACTAAAGCACTCTACTTGCGTAGCCTAGATTGATACTTATACAGCAGTTGACTCAATGGCTATTAAACTTTAAGTCCAGACTTGCCAATGCCGAGTATTTTTTGAAATACACTCACCAAACCAGAACTTAAAATTAAATTACAATTCAAAAAACAATGGCAATATAAATTATACAGAAATTTAACGATATATAAGCATTAAAAGTAAGGGTCCGCATGAAATTTCTATCTCTTTGTTTTTTGGTTATTTCAAATATCTGCTTAGCTTCACATCCCATAAACTTGGATAATATTAATAGTTCTTTTTCATCCGATGGTTGCATTCAAAGAGCAACAAGTGACGACATTACTGGAGTATCAAATGAATTAAAGCGAACTTTGGTATCAAATCGGTACTGCATTCAAAAGAATAATTATTCAACACAAATAGCATTAAAAAATCTGCCTGATGCTCAAACAATTTTAGGTATTTTAAAACGCTATAAAAACGAATACGCCTTACTTAAAACAGATGAGCAAAAAGTTGTATTTGCAGATGCTTTTTTAACAGCCGCTAGCTATCAATATCCTATCAGTTACGAAAATATCGAACGCGCTAAACCAATGACAATTATATTTAAGAGAACAACCAAAGGCGGGTCAATAACAGGTCACGCCCTATCCCTATTTCAACAAGATAATTTTGACAAAGATAGAGAAAAAGCTTTTATAGCCCTTACTTCTGATTCATCTATCAAAAAAATTGGACACTACGATATTTTAAAACGTATACAATACATACTTAACGGTGAACAGAATAAGTTTACTGAGCAAGTAGGGCAATATAACCGAATATTTAAACAAACCTCTCTTAAATCAGTTTAGAATTAGCCTATTACCTTCTGAAATTAGCATCTTGCAATAATATTTTAGTCATTATGTAACAGTCGTTATTACTGTCGTCAAATATGAATATTTTTTTAAAGCTGCTTGGGCGTAACAATAAGCGCCTTGCTTCATTATTGGGAATTGGCATCCTACTACGTTATATGATTGTTATCGGAATAAAAAAGCCACCTTGCGGTGGCTTTTTTAATCATAACGTAAACTTATTTTTTGCCGCGCAGTTGCCTAATAACGCGCAATTGCGCAATAGCTTCTGCTAATTGACCAGCAGCTTCAGCATAGTTGAAGTCTGCTCCGGCATTTTGCATGGCTTCTTCAGCACGTTTTTGTGCATCTAAAGCGGCTTGTTCATCTAAGTCTTCGCCGCGTACCGCGACATCAGCTAATACTGTAATGCTATCCGGCTGCACTTCTAAGATACCGCCAGCAACATACATTACATGTTCTTCGCCGAACTGTTTAACGATACGGACCATGCCAGGTTTCAGGGTGGTCAGTAACGGGGCGTGGAAAGGTAAAATACCTAACTCGCCCTCACTGCCTGTGACCTGCACGGATTCGACAAGGCCAGAAAAAATCTTTTCTTCGGCACTTACTACATCCAGTTGCACTGTCATCGCCATCTCGCTCTCCTAAAGCCTGAACTTACAGTTTCTTCGCTTTTTCGATCGCTTCGTCGATTGAACCAACCATGTAAAACGCTTGCTCTGGCATATGGTCGAACTCGCCTTCCAAAATACCTTTAAAGCCACGGATAGTTTCTTTCAGCGGAACATACTTACCCGGTGAACCGGTAAATACTTCAGCTACGAAGAACGGCTGCGATAAGAAACGCTGAATTTTACGCGCACGGTATACTGTGGTACGGTCTTCATCAGATAATTCGTCCATACCTAGGATAGCAATAATGTCTTTCAGCTCTTTATAACGCTGTAAAACAGACTGCACGCCGCGGGCAACTTCATAGTGCTCTTTGCCGATAACCTGCGGATCTAACTGGCGTGAGGTAGAGTCCAGTGGGTCAATCGCTGGGTAAATACCCAAAGATGCAATGTTACGGCTTAATACTACCGTAGCATCTAAGTGCGAGAACGTGGTTGCTGGTGATGGGTCAGTTAAGTCATCTGCAGGCACGTAAACGGCCTGAATTGACGTAATAGAACCCGTTTTAGTAGAGGTGATACGCTCTTGTAACGCACCCATCTCTTCAGCTAACGTTGGCTGATAACCTACAGCTGACGGCATACGACCTAATAATGCAGATACTTCAGTACCAGCTAGGGTATAACGATAGATGTTATCAACGAAAAACAGTACGTCACGGCCTTCATCACGGAACTTTTCTGCCATTGTTAAGCCGGTTAACGCTACGCGTAAACGGTTACCTGGTGGCTCGTTCATCTGACCATAAACTAACGATACTTTATCTAGTACGTTAGAGTCTTTCATCTCGTGATAGAAATCGTTACCTTCACGGGTACGCTCACCTACACCGGCGAATACTGAGTAACCGCTGTGCTCGATGGCGATATTACGGATAAGCTCCATCATGTTTACGGTTTTACCAACACCGGCACCACCGAATAAACCTACCTTACCACCTTTAGCGAACGGACAAACAAGGTCGATAACCTTAATACCCGTTTCTAATAACGCGTTGGAGGCAGCTTGGTCTTCGTAGCTTGGCGCTGCACGGTGAATAGGCATACGCTCTTCTTCACCAATTGGGCCCGCTTCGTCGATTGGCTCACCCAATACGTTCATAATACGACCCAGAGTGGCTTTACCTACTGGAACGTGAATTGCTTTACCGGTATTTGCCACAGCTGCGCCGCGACGTAAACCGTCTGTTGTACCTAATGCGATAGTACGAACCGTACCGCCACCTAACTGCTGCTGCACTTCCAGCACTAAACCAGTTAGATCACCGTCAGTAACGCTTAACGCATCATAGATACCAGGTACCGCGTTTTGTGGAAAATCGATATCCACAACGGCGCCAATGATTTGGACGACCTTACCTTGACTCATGATGTTTCCTCAAATTTCTCAAAACTGTTTACCTTAGCCTACAGCTGCCGCACCGGCGACAATCTCGCTAAGCTCCTGGGTAATCGCGGCCTGACGTGCTTTGTTATATACAAGCTTCAGGTCGTCCATCAGGTTACCGGCGTTATCGGTTGCAGCTTTCATTGCTACCATGCGCGCAGCGTGTTCACTGGCAGAATTCTCTACCACACCCTGATAAACTTGCGATTCGACGAAACGGTCTAGCAACATATCGATGATAGGTTGTGGATCCGGCTCGTACAGGTAATCCCAGTTATGCTCTCTTTTAGCGATGTCTGCTTTTGGCAAAGGTAAGAGTTGATCGATCACTGGCTCTTGCTTCATGGTATTAACAAACTTGTTATACACCAAGAATAAGCGATCAATTCGGCCTTCGTTAAATGCATCTAGCATTACTCTTACCGAACCAAGCACATCAGCCAAACGTGGTACGTCACCTGAACCCGCCTGTTGCGCAACTACCTTGCCACCAAAACGCTTAAAAAACGCTGTTGCTTTATTGCCAATAACAGCAAATTGCGCATCAACGCCTTTATCTTTCCAGCTTTTCAGCTCAAGGACAACTTTCTTAAACTCGTTGGTATTCAGGCCACCGCAAAGACCACGATCAGACGATATGACAATATAGCCAACCTTTTTTACATCACGGTCCGTTAAATACGGATGGCGATATTCAAGGCTGCCATTGGCAACGTTACCAATCACTTTGCGCATACCTTCAGCGTATGGGCGTGTTGCAGCTACACGGTCTTGCGCTTTGCGCATTTTGCTAACCGCAACTTTTTCCATAGCACTGGTGATCTTGCGAGTATTATTAATACTCCCGATCTTACTTTTTATCTCTTTACCACCGGCCATGTCTGTATCTCCGTTTCATTCAACGAATGGGGTGGCTAAGCCACCCGCATTGCTTACCAGCTCTGCGTAGCCTTGAATTTATCAATAGCGGCTTTAAACGTAGATTCGATTTGGTCGTTGTAGTTACCGGTTTTGTCGATATCAGCCATCAGCTCGGTGTGCTCAGCTCTCATAAAGGCAATTAAACCTGCTTCAAAATCTAAGATTTTGGCAACTTCGATGTCTTTCATAAAGCCTTTTTCGATAGCGAAAATAGACACACCCATATCGGCAACAGACATTGGGCTGTACTGTAACTGTTTCATCAGCTCAGTAACCTTTTGACCGTGCTCTAACTGAGCGCGTGTTGCTTCGTCTAAGTCAGAAGCAAACTGCGCAAACGCGGCCAGCTCTGAATATTGGGCTAATGCCAGACGAATACCGCCACCCAGCTTTTTGATAATTTTGGTTTGTGCTGCACCACCAACACGCGATACTGAAATACCGGCGTTTACCGCAGGACGAATACCGGCGTTAAATAAGTCAGTTTCTAAGAAGATCTGACCATCGGTAATCGAAATTACGTTAGTAGGTACGAATGCAGAAACGTCACCGGCTTGTGTTTCAATAATTGGTAATGCGGTTAATGAACCGGTTTTACCTTTTACTTCGCCTTTGGTGTATTTTTCTACGTAATCCGCGTTTACGCGTGATGCACGTTCTAATAGACGCGAGTGTAAATAGAATACGTCACCTGGGTAAGCTTCACGGCCTGGTGGACGACGTAATAGCAATGATATTTGACGGTAAGCAACAGCTTGCTTAGACAAATCATCATAAACAATTAACGCATCTTCACCGCGGTCACGGAAGTATTCGCCCATAGTACAACCTGAATATGGTGCTAAGAACTGCAGTGCCGCAGCTTCAGAAGCTGATGCTACAACCACAATAGTGTGCGCTAACGCACCGTGTTCTTCTAGCTTACGTACTACGTTAGCAATAGTAGAGGCTTTTTGGCCTACAGCAACGTAAACGCACTTAACGCCAGTACCTTTTTGGTTGATGATCGCATCAATAGCTAAGGCGGTTTTACCGGTTTGACGGTCACCGATTAACAATTCACGCTGACCACGACCGATTGGGATCATGGCATCAACAGACTTGTAGCCTGTTTGCATAGGTTGATCAACTGACTGACGTTCGATAACGCCCGGAGCAATTTTTTCTACCGGTTCAAAACCAGCAGCGTCAATTGGTCCTTTACCGTCAATTGGTGCACCCAAAGTATTTACCACACGGCCTAACAGCTGTGGGCCAACCGGTACTTCTAAAATACGACCGGTACTTTTAACTTTAGTGCCTTCAGTTAAATCGGCATACGGGCCCATAACTACGGCACCTACCGAGTTGCGCTCTAAGTTCAGCGCGATAGCATAGCGGTTACCAGGAAGCTCGATCATTTCACCTTGCATACAATCTGCAAGACCATTGATACGAATAATACCGTCTGTTACTTGAACGATAGTACCTTCGTTACGAGCTTCACTGACCACTTCAAACTGAGCAATACGACTTTTGATCAGTTCTGATATTTCAGTGGAATTCAGTTGCATTCTCTGTTCCCCAATTACGACTGCAGCGCAGTTGCTAAACGATCCAGCTTACCGCGGATCGAGCCATCAATAACCATGTCACCAGCTTTGATTAGTAAACCACTAACCACTGCCGGATCTTCGCTACAGTTCAATTTAACTTTGCGTGCCAAACGTTGCGATAATGCCGCGGTTAACTTATCTTTTTGTGCACTAGTCAGCGTAGTTGCAGAAACGACAGTAACGTCTATTTCCTGTTCAAATTCCGCTTTTAGTGCAGCAAAGGTAGTTAATACTGCAGGCAACGCCAACAAGCGATGATTTTCTGCCATCACTTTTATCAAGTTTTGGCCGTGCTCATTGAGTTGCTCACCACATACCTGAATAAACAAACCAGCCTGCTTATCAGCAGTACTATTGGCGTTTAAATACGCGCCAACTTGGTCGTTATTTGCTACTTCTGCAGCAAAGGCCAACATCTGTAACCAAGCCTCTAACGCGTTTTGCTCTACAGCAAAATCGAAAGCTGCTCTGGCATAAGGGCGAGCAATATTTGTCAAATCAGACATAGCTCTTCCTTAATTCAGTTCTTGAACCAATTTATCCAAAATGTCGCTGTGAGCAGCTTCATCAATAGAACGTTGCAGAATTCGTTCTGCGCCAGCGACTGCTAATGCAGCAACTTGTTTGCGCAGCTCTTCACGTAAACGATTACGTTCAGCGGCAACTTCTGCTGTGGCTTGCGCCAAAATAGTTTCACGTTCTGCATTGGCTTTATGCACCGCTTCATCAATCATTTTCGCTTCGCGTTTTTTCGCTTGCTCAATAATTTCTGCCGCTTGTGCTTTAGCATCTTTTAATTGATCTTTGGCTTTATCTTGGGCTAATGCCAAGTCTCTTTCCGCACGATCAGATGCTGCTAAACCATCAGCAATTTTTTTCTGGCGAGCTTCAATGGCATTCATCAAAGGTGGCCAGACAAACTTCATACAAAACAGTACGAACACCGCGAATGCGATTAATTCGCCTAACAGAGTGGCGTTTAAATTCACGACCGCTCCTCCTTAGTTAACAGTTGTTCGGATAAAGCCTTCAATTACATTGCGAACAACATGTACATTGCGATACCTACACCGATCATGGCAACAGCATCGATAAGGCCCGCTAAGATGAACATTTTAACTTGTAGTGAAGGGGCTAATTCTGGTTGACGCGCACAAGCTTCTAAGAACTTACCACCCATGTTACCAAAACCTAATGCAGTACCAATTGCGCCGAAACCGATCAACATTGCAACTGCGATTAATTTAAGACCTAATACTAGTTCCATTTTTTTCTCCAGAGTTTTTAAGTTAAAGTTAAAAGTTAAATAAAATTAGTGGTTATCTGAGCTAGCCATGCTTAGGTAAACGATAGTCAGCATCATAAATACGAATGCTTGCAAGGTAATAACTAAGATATGGAATACCGCCCAAGGGAAGTGCAGAGGTAACTGCGCTAAACCTACCGCCCCTATTAAGATAAAGATCATTTCACCCGCATACAGGTTACCGAACAGACGTAACGCTAGTGAAAATGGCTTAGCAAATAAGGCGATAGTTTCTAATAATAAGTTAAACGGTATCAAAGCAATTTGCAGAGGTACGTTTTTAGTATTAAATGGGTGTAGGGTTAATTCTTTAATGAAACCCAACACGCCTTTAATACGAATTGAGTAGCCTATCATCAATAAAAACACGCCTAAGGCTAAACCCGCGGCTAAATTAATATCGGTAGTAGGTACAAACTTCATATAAACGTGGCCAGGCTCAACAGCCATCGCGTTTTCGCCAACAAAAGCAGCAAATGAAGGTAGGAAGTCTACTGGCACTAAGTCCATTAAGTTCATTAAAAACACCCAGACAAAGATTGTCAGTGCCAGTGGTGCAATTAATTTGCTTTTGCCGTGATACGTATCTTTTACGTTGTCAGCAACAAAGCCCACTATCATTTCAACAAAGCACTGTAGTTTACCCGGTACACCGGTAGTGGCTTTTTTGGCTGCATTGCGGAAAACCCACAAAAACAACACACCTAAAATAATAGAATACGCTAACGTATCGATATTCCATGTCCAGAAACCAGCCTCGGCACACGCTTTATTAAATGCAACACTGCCATCGACAGTACACATTTTTGCGTTTACAAGGTGGTGCTGAATATGACTAGAGAGGGTTAACTCTTCACCTGCAGCCATGTTTCATCCCATTGTTAATGTTTAAAGAAAACCGGAGCGGTCCATTGGGCTATTAGCGTGAGCATAAAACCGGTTAAAAATGCACCATGAACCAGTTGTTGCTGTGAAAATAATACGGCTAACAGCACTGCGGATATAATTAGCTTTAGTGATTGGCCCCGCATAAACGCCATCACAACGATATTTGCGTTATCTGCGGCATTAAAACGAAACGCGAAAAACGCAAACACACAATTTGGTATTATGGCTACTAAACCCCCTTTAAAGGCCGATTTAGCCGCAGCTGCATCAGCAGCTAAAAAAAAAGTCAGTGCAATAATTCCAGCTACTACCAACTGGCACAACACTAACTTATAAGCTGATTTACGTAGTTCAGCTAAACTTTGTTCTGTCATTTCTTGTCCCCCTAAAAACGCCCGGGAAGGGGGTAATAAAAACTTGCGAAATTATACTTACATACCTTTAATTTGCAACAAAAAGCAGTGTTAGTACTGTGATAGTACCTATTTATATCTAATTTGATGTTTTATTGCTCAGTAACATTCAACTTATTAATAATGCCATCTAACTCATCTAAACTACTATACGCAATTTCTAACTTACCTTTACCTTTATTGTTGTAGCTAATTTGCACAGGTGCGGCAAACCGCTCACTTAAGCGTTGTTCTAGAGCAATAACATCGGGATCTCGTGGCTTTTCAGAAGCTACCGGTTTAGGTTCTAAAATTCGCCGTATTAAGTTTTCAGTTTCACGTACGGTTAATTGTTTAGCCGCAACTAATCTAGCGGCATCTGATTGCTCAAATTCTTTTAGTGCTAATAATGCTCTTGCATGGCCCATTTCAATGTCGCCGTGTTCAAGCAATAGTTTTACATCGTCATTTAATTGGTTTAAGCGCAACAGGTTAGTAACAGATGCTCTAGATTTGCCAACTGCATCAGCTACTTGCTGGTGAGTTAACGAAAACTCTATTAATAAGCGTTCTAATGCTACGGCTTCTTCCATTGCATTTAAATCTTCTCGTTGAATGTTTTCTATTAACGCTATGGCAACAGCGGCTTCATCTGGCACATCTTTAACAATACAAGGTACGTCAGCCAGTTTTGCTAACTGACTTGCACGCCAACGCCTTTCACCCGCAATAATTTCAAATTTTCCGTTACCTATTGGTCGCACAACTATCGGTTGAATAATACCTTGTGCTCGAATAGAACTGGCTAAGTCTTCCAACGCTTCTTGCGACATATCTTTGCGTGGTTGGTATTTACCCGGTATTAAAAACTCAACAGGTAATTGTTGCAGTTCGCTACTGCTGGGTGTGGAAGTTGTGCTGCTAGCTTTATTGGACGTAAGTAGGGCATCCAGACCTCGGCCTAAGCCGCGTTTTTTTACCGACATGCTAAATTGCTTCCCTAAAATTATTCAGATCAGGCTGATGCTGTGCTGCTAGCCGTCTTTTTATCAGCTCGGCGTAACATTTCACCTGCTAATGCTAAATAAGCCTTTGCACCAGTTGAGTTTTTATCGTAATACATTACTGGTGTACCAAAGCTAGGTGCTTCTGCTAAACGTACATTGCGTGGAATAACTGCTCGATAAACCTTATCACCAAAATGCTGTTTTAATTGATCTGATACATCATTTGCTAACCGATTACGCGGATCGTACATGGTTCTTAAAATGCCTTCGATCTTTAATTCAGGGTTAACGGCTGCTGCTAATTGATTAATGGTTTCAACTAACGAGGTTAAACCCTCTAATGCAAAGTATTCACACTGCATTGGTACTAATACTGTGTCAGCGGCAGCCATTGCATTTACTGTTAACATATTAAGTGACGGCGGGCAGTCGATAAAAATAAAGTCATAACTATTACGGTAGTCTTTTAATGCATTACGTAGCCGCAATTCACGAGCAAATACGTTCATTAAACGTACTTCTGCTGCTGTTAAGTCAGAGTTAGCGCCAACTAAATGATAACCGCCGCTGGTTTCTTTAACTAAAACGTCTAATAGTGGTTTTTCATCAACGAGTAACTCGTAAGCGGTGGCCGGTAAATCATATTTATCAACTCCGCTACCCATGGTAGCGTTACCTTGGGGATCTAAGTCGATAAGCAACACCTTGCGTTTGGTCGCAGCCAGGGAGGCAGCCAAATTTACAGCTGTAGTAGTTTTACCTACACCGCCTTTCTGGTTAGCTATTGCGATCACTTTCGCCACAAGATGTCCTCGTTGTCAGTTAGCAGGGTTGCAGTATTACCAAATGCCTTTGTGCTTGCAACTGCGGCACAACAAGTGGTTGAACGGAGACTACTTTAACAAAATCAGGCAAAGCTGCAATTTCTTCTTGTACTGCAGCGGCTTTCATCGCGTAAAAATGGCCGTTTTGTGTAGGTAAATGCCTGCACCAATTCAGCATATCATTGATCGAAGCAAAAGCTCGGCTAATAACACCATCGTAGCGTTGCTCAGGTTGATGATCTTCCACTCTGCTTTGTACTGGTTGAATATTAGTTAGTTTTAACTGCAGTTTTACTTGGTTTAAAAAGCGGATCCTTTTACCTAGACTATCAAGCAAAGTGAAGTTGTTATCTGGATAATAAATAGCTAATAGCACGCCAGGTAAACCAGGACCGGTACCTACATCTATAAAATGGTTACCAATTAAATGCGGTGCAATAACTAGGCTATCCATCACGTGCTTTATTAACATTTCTTTAGGATCACGCACTGAGGTTAGGTTGTAGGCGCTGTTCCATTTATCAAGTAGTTTTACATAGTCAATACATTGCTGTAGTTGGTATTCAGATAACGACAAACTGGTTTGCGCCACCAGCGAGCGTAATTGATCTAACATGTTGTTCCTTGTCGTCAGTTACGCAGACTTGCGCAGTAAACCCTGTTTCTTTAAATAGACTAACAGTAATGAAATAGCGGCCGGTGTAATGCCTGAAATACGTGACGCTTGGCCAACTGTTTGTGGTTGAGTTTGGTTTAATTTCGCAATTACTTCGTTTGATAGGCCTTTAACAGCTTTATAATCAAACTGTTGTGGTAATAAACTTTGTTCATTACGTTGCTGTTTAGCAATTTCATCTTGTTGACGATTTATATAGCCTTCATATTTAATTTGAATTTCTACTTGTTCTGCCGCGATAGGATCAGTAACACCAGGGCCAATATTAGAAATTTTCATTAAATCTGCGTAGTTAATTTCTGGACGACGAACCAGCTCTTCTAAACTTGCTTCTTTGGTAAGCGGAGTTTTAACTAACGCATTTATTGCAATTAGCGCGGCATGTTGCGGATGAACCCAACTTTGCTTTAAGCGTTGGCGTTCTATAGCCACTTGTTCCATTTTTTCGTTAAAAGCCGCCCAACGTATGTCGTCTACCAAGCCAAACTCACGACCTTTTTCGGTTAAACGTGCATCTGCATTATCTTCACGTAGCATTAGGCGATATTCAGCCCGGCTGGTAAACATACGATAGGGTTCTTTAGTGCCTAGTGTGGTTAAATCATCAACTAGTACACCTAAGTAAGCTTGATCACGGCTTGGTGACCACGGCTCTTTATCTTGCGTGAATAGTGCAGCATTTAAACCGGCTAATAGACCTTGTGCACCTGCTTCTTCGTAACCTGTTGTACCGTTAATTTGGCCGGCAAAAAACAAACCTTCAATAAATTTTGTCTCAAGACTGCTTTTTAGATCTCTGGGATCAAAGAAATCATATTCAATGGCATAACCAGGTCTGGTAATGTGAGCATTTTCCATACCCTTAATTGAACGTACTATGCTTAGTTGTACATCAAATGGCAGGCTGGTTGAAATGCCATTAGGGTAAACTTCATGTGTGGTTAACCCTTCAGGTTCAATAAAAATTTGATGATTATCTTTGTCAGCAAAGCGGGTAATTTTATCTTCTATCGATGGACAATATCTTGGGCCAATCCCTTCTATTACACCGGTATACATTGGTGAACGGTGTAAATTATTACGAATAACATCATGTGTTTTCGCATTGGTATAAGTTATGTAACAAGGTATCTGAGTTGGATGATCGCTTTGTTTGCCGAGAAAAGAAAACACTGGTGTTGGATTATCACCAGGTTGAGTTTGCATCATAGAAAAATCGATCGTCCGAGCATCAATACGTGGTGGTGTACCCGTTTTTAAACGATCAACTTTAAATGGCAGTTCTCTTAATCTTTTAGCTAGGGCTATTGACGGTGGATCACCGGCTCTGCCACCAGAATGGCTTTGTAAACCTATATGTATTTGTCCGCCTAAAAATGTACCAACGGTTAATACCACTGATTTAGCTTTAAACGTTAAGCCCATTTGGGTAACGACGCCAGTAACCTTATTGTTTTCAACAACTAAGTCATCACAACTTTGTTGAAATATTTTTAAGTTTGGTTGGTTTTCTAAAATATTACGAATAGCTGCACGGTACAATTGTCGATCGGCTTGTGCTCTGGTTGCCCTTACCGCAGGGCCTTTAGAACTATTTAGCGTTCTAAATTGAATGCCGCCTTTGTCGGCTGCTATTGCCATAGCTCCACCTAGGGCGTCAATTTCTTTAACCAAATGGCCTTTGCCTATACCACCAATAGCAGGGTTGCATGACATTTGACCTAAAGTTTCAATATTATGGGTTAATAACAAGGTGTTACGACCCATACGAGCTGCTGCCAGAGCGGCTTCTGTGCCAGCGTGGCCACCGCCTACAACGATTACGTCGAATATCTCTTGATACAGCATACTTGCCTCGGTTTATGTTTTTTTGGTCGAACGTTGAACGAGAGGTATTGTAGCCTGATCTGGCGATAAGTGGAATGCCAGCAGCGTTTAGGATCGTTTAAATTAAATAAGATCTTTTTAGAGATCTTTTTATTATATTTACTATTAAGCAGGCCAATTTTGGTGCATAAGCGTTTCTTTACAAGAAGGATCATTAACTTAGAACAGATCAGATCCTGTGATCAAGCTAGGATCTGTTGGCCTTGAACCGGTGGTTAACTTCGCTTGTTATCCACAGGCTAGAAAAAATATATTTTTGTAAAGAGGATAAATACAGGTTAATAACCGGTTTTTCCTATAGTTATACACAAACTTTTTATAATATTTTGAAATTTGTAGATAACTTTTCAGTACTATTTTTAAGCGATAATGCAGTTATCAACACTTTATCATTTGCATATCAAGTTAAAACTTGGAATTGACTGTAGCTTGGCAGGCGTTGGTTTTATTGCTGAGACTAACAAGAGAAGCTAGTGCTATCTCATTCTTCCTGAAGGATGTTTGTGTTTACGGGTGCGTTGCACCCGTTTTTTTATTTTATTTGTGCTATTAGTTGCGGTAACCAAACTAAGGCGATGTCTTCGGGTAATTCTGGTTGTTGGGCATCAATTTCTAAACTGTCTATTAAGCTAGTTGCGCCTTTAAATTCAAGTGATTTGGCTATTTTTCGTCCGGCTTCGCAAAAAGTATCGTAACTCGAGTCACCTAAAGTGATCACGGCGTAAGAAAGTGTGGTAAGATCACTTCGATCTTGTGCTAATTGATCCGCAAAGGGTTGAATATTATCAGGCAGATCTCCTGCGCCATAGGTGGATGTGATCACTAACCAGACATCAGTCCGGTTGAGGTGGTCCAGCTCGGGTTTCAGATGTAGTTTAACGTCATAGCCCGCTTGTACCAGTGTTTCAGCAACTTGTTCTGCCACATATTCCGCTGCGCCCATTTGGCTGCCAACGAGGATGTCTATCATGATATGCCTCTTGTCATAAGAATGTTCGGCTATACTACTGGAATAAAATCGGTCAAAGCTATGTTTTTGACATGATTTAGATGTTTTTACTGCTTTGCAGGCTAAGTAAAAGCAACAATAGCACTACTACTACGCCTGCGTGTTATTGAGGTTTAAACAACGTATGTCTGACACTTTGTCATTTGCCCAGCTAATGCTGCCTGAAGCACTTATTCGTGCTGTTACTGAACTTGGCTATGAATCGCCGTCGCCTATTCAGGCTGCTGCTATCCCTAAACTTTTAGCTGGCGAAGATGTATTAGGTCAAGCGCAAACAGGTACTGGTAAAACCGGTGCTTTTGCTTTACCACTATTAGCTAGGTTAGATCCTGCACAAAACGACCCACAAATTTTAGTGTTAGCGCCAACTCGCGAACTTGCAATTCAGGTAGCTGAAGCATTTCAAGCTTATGCGCGTTACATGCCAGCATTTCATGTTCTGCCGTTATATGGTGGCCAAAGTTATACCAACCAGTTGAAATCACTTAAACGTGGCTCTCAAGTTATTGTTGGTACACCAGGTCGTATTCTTGACCATTTAGAACGTGGCACATTAAAGCTAGATAAGCTGCGTGCTATCGTGTTGGATGAAGCCGATGAAATGTTACGCATGGGCTTTATCGATGATGTGCAAACTATTATGGACGCGACACCAGCGGGCCGTCAGGTTGCAATGTTTTCTGCAACCATGCCCGCGCCGATCCGCGCTATTGCCCAAAAGCATTTAAAAAATGCTGAAGAAATTAAAATAGCATCAAAAACGAGTACCGTTGAACGCATCAAACAAAGCTATGTAATGTTAGATGGCAATCAAAAGCTTGACGCATTAACGCGCTTGTTAGAAGGCGAAGAATACGATGCAAGTATCGTGTTTGTGCGTACTAAAAGCGCTACAGAAGAAATTGCTGAAAAGCTGGGTGCCCGTGGTTATGCCGTAGCCTGTTTAAATGGCGATATGAACCAAGCGCACCGCGAATTAACCATTCGTAAAATGAAAGCAAACCAGTTAGATATTATTGTTGCTACTGATGTTGCAGCACGCGGATTAGACGTTGAACGTATTAGCTTAGTAGTAAACTACGATATTCCTTATGACAGTGAGGCTTATGTGCACCGTATTGGTCGTACAGGCCGTGCCGGTCGTGAAGGTAAAGCAATATTATTTGTGTCGCCTCGCGAACGTCGTTTATTGCGTACTATCGAACATTCAACTAAACAGCCTATTGAGCAAATGTCACTGCCTACAGGTCAGGTTATTGAACAGCGTCGTATTGAATCTTTCCGTGAGCAATTAGCCGAAACGGTTGAAACGCAAAATTTAGCATTCTTCCAAGGTCTTATTAACGACTGGCGTGAAAAAATTGACGCTACCGATGGTGATATTGCCGCAGCATTACTGTATTTAGCGCAAAAAGAACAGCCACTTAATGTTGCTAATTTGTTCCCAGCAATTCGCGAACCCCATGCTCGCGGTGAGCGTGAAGATCGGCCACGTCGTGAACGTAGTGATCGTCCTGAGCGCACCGAACGTGGTGAGCGTAGCGACCGCCCAGATCGCGGCCCACGGGTTAAGCGCGAAATGAAAGGTGATTACCAAACTTACCGTATTGAGGTAGGTAAAGAGCACGGTGTGCGCGCGGGCGATATTGTTGGCGCTATTGCCAACGAAGCAAATATCGACAGCCAGTTTATTGGTAACATTAAATTGTTTGATCATTTCAGTACGGTAGAATTGCCAGCAACAATACCTAATGAAGTTTTTCAGCATCTGAAAAAAGTGTATGTGCGTAAGCAAAAGCTGAATATTTGTGTTGATACAGGTTCGGCTCCAGTAGGTGAACGTCGCTCATCTGCACCAGCTTCTACATCTGGTGCGGGCCCGCGTCCAGGTGCAGCACCACGCGCACCACGTAAGCCAAAAGATTAAGTTGTAATCTAATATTAAGCCCCGTTTTTACGGGGCTTTTTTATTGGCGATGAACTAACTATTGAACGTGTTAAAACCCGCTTGTTTGCCGCTGAAAAGTTACTTATTGTAGAGAGCTTGCCTAAGTTAAGCAGAATAATAATAAGAGAGCCTGCTATATGTCCATATTTCCTCCGCGTACTAACCTATTAGCGCTAATTGGTGTGTTGCTATGCAGCCAGTTAGCCAACGCCGATACCATTCGTCAAACTAAGGGCGACTATGAAGATAAATTTCGTCAGTTAGATGAAGCCCTACCCACGCCTAATGTGTATCGCAATGCCGCGGGTGAGCCAGGGCCACAGTATTGGCAGCAACAGGTTAATTACAAAATAGACGTGCAGTTAGACGAAGCTAAACGCCGCTTAACAGGTAGTCAGCGAATTAATTATCAAAATAACTCACCGCATACACTAAAATATCTATGGCTACATTTAGACCAGAATATATTTAAAAACGATTCTATGGCGGAAATGAGCACCGATTTTGGTGGTATTGGTCGTCGCGGCCCTGCAACGTCGGTTGGTAGTGGTGATATTGCCGCACGGTTAAGTTTAGACGAGCTGCGTCGTCAGCAGTTTATGGCTGACAATGAGTTAGGTTTTAAAATAACAAATGTGAAAAACAGCGCCGGTAAAGCTTTAGCTATGACCATAGTTGGCACACTAATGCGTGTTGATTTAGATAAACCACTTAAAGCTGGCCAAACTGTCGATTTAAGTATGGATTTCGCGTTTAACTTAGTAGAAGAAGATGCGGTATCAGCGCGTTCAGGTTATGAGCATTTTCCTAAAGATGAGCGTGAAGGCGGCAATGATATTTTCTTAGCAGCGCAGTGGTTTCCACGTTTAGTGGCGTACACCGATTACGAAGCTTGGACTAATAAAGAATTTCTTGGTCGTGGCGAGTTTACCTTAGAATTTGGCGATTACGACGTACAGTTAACTGTACCGGCGGACCATATAGTTTCTGCAACTGGCGAGTTGCAAAACAGTAGCAAAGTATTATCAAGCGAGCAGTTAAAGCGCTTGCAGCAGGCAAAAAATGCTAAGCGACCAGTATTCGTTGTTACCGAACAAGAAGCTTTAGAAAACGAAAAAACCGGTACCGATAAAACTAAAACGTGGCATTTTAAAGCCAGTAATGTGCGCGATTTTGCTTGGGCATCATCACGTAAATTTATATGGGATGCTAAGGGCTACGAGCAAGGTGGCAAAGATCAGCCCTTTGTTATGGCTATGTCGTTTTATCCCAAAGAGGGCGGTGAACTATGGCAGAAATACTCTACTGAGTCTGTTATTCATACTCTAGAGGTGTATTCTCGTTTTTCGTTTGATTATCCGTATCCAGTAGCGCAGTCAGTAAATGGCCCGGTTGGTGGTATGGAATACCCCATGATTTCGTTTAACGGCCCACGTACGACTTTGCAAGACGACGGCAGCCGCACTTATTCTCAAGCAGAAAAACGCTTTTTACTTGGCGTTATCTTTCATGAAGTAGGCCATAACTATTTTCCAATGGTGGTGAATTCTGACGAACGTCAGTGGACTTGGATGGATGAAGGCTTAAACAGCTTTTTAGATGGTATTGCTGGCCGCGAATGGGACGCTAATATTCCTTGGGGTGTAGAAGCCCGTGATATCGTTGACTACATGAAGTCTGAGGTACAAGTGCCAATAATGACACAATCTGACAGCGTGTTAAGGCTTGGGCCTAATGGCTATACTAAACCTGCGGTAGCGTTAAATATTTTGCGAGAAGTTATTTTAGGTCGCGAGCTATTTGATTTTGCCTTTAAAGAATATTCATTACGTTGGAAGTTTAAGCGGCCAACACCCTCAGACTTTTTCCGCACGATGGAAGAAGCTAGCGGCGTCGATTTAGATTGGTTTTGGCGTGGCTGGTTTTATAGTACTGATCATGTCGATATCTCATTAGATAAAATCTATCAGTTACGCTTAGATACGAAAAACCCTGATATTGATTTTCAGCGCGAGCGCCAGCAAGAATTAGATAAGCCTGGTTCAGTCTTTGTTGAACGCAATAAAGCAGAAGGCAAAGTGCAGTGGGTTGAGCAGAATAAAGACGTCAGCGATTTTTATGATGCCAATGACCGCTTTACTGTAACCAACAAAGAGCGCAATGCCTATAACAAGTTTATGCATGATCTAGAGCCTTGGGAGCGCGCTGCATTTGAACGTGCGGTTGCAGAAGATAAAAATTACTACGTGCTGCAATTTAGTAATCAAGGTGGCTTAGTAATGCCAATATTACTGCAATTGCATTACACCGACGGCACAAGTGAAGAACAATATATTCCAGCTGAAATTTGGCGTCGTAGCCCTAAAGCGGTTAATAAACTCGTGGTCACGGCCAAAGATAAGGTGCTAAAAGAAGCGATAGTTGATGCACAATGGCTAACCGCAGATGTTGATGTAGAAAATAACTACTATCCACGCCGCATTATTCCATCTCGGGTAGAGGCGTATAAATCTGAGAAAAGTAAAGCCAAGGTTAGTCGCGATATTATGCAAGACAGTAAAACGAAATTAAAAGAACCGGCTAAAAAACTGGAAGATAATAAGGGCGCCAATTAATGCGTTATTTGCTTAGCCTGTTATTAATAGCAGGCTTTGTTAACCCTGCTGCAGCACATGAACTTAAAACAGCTCTTACCAAAGTATTGTTTAACCAGCGTACTGGTAATATTGAGGTAATGCATCGCTTTTATCTGCATGATGCCGAGCACGCGGTAAAAATATTATTTAGTAAAGACGCCGATATATTAAACAGTGAACAAACTCAGGATACCTTTAGCCAATATGTTAGTGAGCATTTTGCTTTGCAGCAGCTAAATGGTGACAATATCAATTTAACCTTACTTGGTGGTCAGTTAGAAGGGCGGTTTTTTTGGGTATATCAAGAAACCGCTATACCTAAAACTATTAACGGATTAAAAGCTGCGCAAAGTGCATTACAAGATATTTGGCCAGCACAGCTTAATACCGTTAATTTTGAAGGTAAGGGCACAGTTAAAACCCTAAGCTTTGACAAAGAAAGCGCTTGGTTGCAGGTTAATTTTTGATACTGGCTTTAAATAGGCTCTGCTAGACGCTATATCAGTATTAGCTAAAATTTATCAGAGGTACTTATGCTTGTTGCCTGCCCCAATTGCGCGGCGTTAAATCGCGTGCCTGAACAACGTCTAGCGCAACAGCCGGTTTGCGGAAAATGTAAATCAGCTTTATTTAACGGTACGCCAATAGAGTTGACTAGCAGCAATTTTGCTGCACATGCTAATAAAGCTGAACTACCATTAGTGGTCGATTTTTGGGCCAGTTGGTGTGGACCATGTCAGAGTTTTGCGCCAGTATTTAATCAGGCGGCACAAGAGCTGGAACCGCATTTTCGTTTTGGTAAGCTAAATACCGAACAACAGCAACAGTTAGCCGCGCAGTTTAATATTCGCTCAATACCCACGTTGATGATCTTTAAACAAGGCAAAATACTGGCCCAACAAGCGGGTGCTTTTCCTAAACAAGCCTTTTACCAATGGCTATCAAACCATAAGTAAGTAGTCACTTACATTAAGAGGGCAGTATGACCAGTACAACATTTCACCTTACCAGCACAGATATTAAAGAAGGCCATTTTATGGCGGTAGCGCAGGAGTTTGACGGTTTCGGTTGCGCCGGAAAAAACATTTCACCTGCATTACATTGGCATAATGCGCCAGCAGGTACAAAAAGTTTCGCTGTTACCGTATTTGATCCAGATGCACCCACTTGCTCGGGTTTTTGGCATTGGTTAGTAACCGATATTCCAGCGTCAGCTTCCGGTTTAGCGCAAGGTGCAGGCAAGGGCAGCTTGCCAACGGGTAGCCGGTGTTTTAACAATGACTATGGCTTTAAAGGCTTTGGTGGTGCTTGCCCGCCAGAAGGCCATGGTATGCATCGTTATCAATTTACGGTGTGGGCCTTACCCGAAGAAACATTGCCGGCAGCAGATGACGCCAGTGCAGCGGTAGTGGGTTTTATGCTCAACGCTATGTCGTTAGCTAAAGCTACGTTAACCGCAACCTATGCTCGTTAATTAATGTATTGGTGTTGAGTTAGTAAATCAGCAAAAGACCTCTTTAGAGCGATATCGAGCATATAAGCGAGAACCGACTTGCTCTAAGCTAACCGTTGAAGGCATGGATGCCTGAAACGAGCCCCCAGGGATGGGTTTACGGCGTGTTAGCGTGAGTAAGCCGGTTCGTTAGCGTAACTACCCTACCAGCGTGCTAGTAAATAGACGTTTTATACTGCCGCCACCAGCGCTTGGCTTAAATCGGCAATAATATCGTCAATATGCTCAATGCCAATCGACAAGCGGACTAAATCAGCAGATACACCCGCGAGTTTTAATTCTTCATCGTTTAATTGCCGATGCGTAGTGCTTGCTGGAATAGCGGCACAACTTTTCGCATCACCAATATTTACTAAGCGCAAAATTAATTTTAACGCGTCATAAAATTTCACTCCGGCGGCTTTGCCGCCTTTTAAACCAAAGCTCAAAATACCTGAAGCCTGACCTTGCAGATATTTTTGCGCTAAAGCATGGTCTTTATGCTCTGGCAACGCCGCATAATTTACCCAACTTATTTGTGGGTGCTGCTGTAAAAAGTGGGCAACTTTTAAGGTGTTTTCACATACACGTTCAATGCGTAACGCCAAGGTTTCTAAACCTTGTAGTAAGTTCCAAGCCGCTTGTGCCGATAACGCAGCGCCCATGTTGCGTAGTGGCACAACGCGTGCTCTTGCGATATAGGCGGCTTCGCCAATATCTTGGCTGTAATTAACACCATGATAAGACACATCAGGCTGGTTAAGTAATGGAAAACGTGCAGCATGCTTGGCCCACGGAAACTTGCCTGAATCAACAATAACGCCACCAATAGTAGTGCCATGGCCGCCAATATATTTAGTGGCTGCATGCACTACAATATCAGCACCATGTTCAATTGGCCGCCATAGAAAGGGTGTAGCCACGGTGTTATCAACAATTAATGGTACGCCATGTTGGTGTGCAACCTCGGCTAACGCGGCAATATCAACAATAGCGCCTGACGGGTTACCAATGCTTTCGCAAAATATCGCTTTGGTTTTATCGTCAATTAATGCCGCTAATGCGGTTAAGTTGTCTTTATCGGCAAAACGTACCGTTATACCTTGGCGTGGTAAGGTATGAGCAAATAAATTGTAGGTACCGCCATATAGCTGATTAACAGAAACAATATTGTCGCCAACTTCAGCTAGGGTTTGAATAGCATAGGTAATGGCAGCCATGCCTGAAGCAACGGCTAAAGCGCCAATACCGCCTTCTAGAGCTGCAATACGTTGCTCTAGTACATGGCAGGTGGGATTCATAATGCGCGAGTAAATATTACCGGTTTGCTTTAAATCGAACAAATCAGCCGCGTGCTGTGCGCTGTCAAAACAAAAAGATGTAGTTTGATGAATAGGTACAGCTGCTGATTGTTGATCATCTGCCTGGTAGCCGTGGTGTAGCGCTATGGTTTCCCGTTTCATAATAAAATCCTGTCTATGCGGTATGTGGTGAGCAATGTAATTAATTCAGTATAAACATCTAGACGTCTAAATGTCAATAAGTGTGCTGTAACATTGCTCTGTGCAAACTACCGAGCAGAACGGTGGTTCTAAATAAACCTGACCTATAGTATAATTCAGTAAAATATTTAATAAAATTAAGTAGATATGATAAATAAGATTGTTCTTTGTTTAGTTGTCTCTGGCTTGTTAATTGGCTGTGGCAGCAGTGAAACAAAAGACGTTGCCGTGTTGGTAGATACGGGGGTATTTAAAGACAGTAATCAAACGGGTGTATTTTATACGCCAAATATTGATGGGTATTCATCAGACTATAACTTTGGTATTAATTCAGAACTTTGCCAGAGTACCTATCGTGATCGCTACTATGAAACCGAGAATGCACTGGTTTTTGGTGATCCAAAGCTAGCAAATGACGATTTTTTTGCCGCTGCCGGTTGGGTCGAATCGTCATTTTCTGTCGCTTTAGCGGCAATGGCGATAACAAAAGCTGAATATTATGCGGCACGTACTAACGTAAGCTTAACCGCGCGGCAAAAATTAAGACAAGGCTTAAGTACTTTAAACCAAGCGGGTCAGCGTTACGGCAGTTTTGTTTACCCAGCGACTTTTGACCAAAATACAGATTATGCAACGGTTTCTGCTTGGCTAACGGCTACAGCACAACAAGCTAGCTTAGACCAAGTGGCGCAAACATTAATAGCCGACCCCTACAGTGGCTACACCTCAGTTGAGCAAATACGTTTACAGAATAAGATTTACGTTTGTATTCATGACAGCGGTTCAGATATAGGTTGGGGCGAGGGGCATTTAGCCGGTATTAATATTGGTGCTTATTCAAAAGGTGTGCCTTATAGCGTTAATCAATTAATTGTTCATGAACTGGTTCACAGTATGCAGTATGCGCTTTCAGCAGGCATTGAAGGCCTCAGTTTGCCGCGCTGGTTTAGTGAAGGACAAGCAGTTTATTTAAGCGGGCAGAACCGCGCCGCCGCGTCACAACATACCGAGTATGATCCCACTAAAGTCATTAATTTTTTCGACGAGTATGGCGACCCTGGGATTGCTTATAAGCATTATGGTTTAGCGTATCAATATGTGCAGGAAGCAAATGGTATAGCTAACATTAAGGCTATGATGAATAAAGTAAAAACGGATAAACAAGTACCCGTATTTCCATCAGTGACACAGCTGGAAAATGCAAACTACATTAAAGCCTTTGATGCGCTGATGGTCGACATAAACAAGAAGCCACTTACAGTAGAGCAATACCGTACTAACTATCACTCTTACCTTAATGACTTCGCTTCGAAGTAACACGGCATAGTTTGGCAAGAAAATACAAAAAGGCAGTTAATTACTACATTAACTGCCTTTTATTTTTGCTTGATAAGCTTGTTAGCACAGGGTGCGACGCAGTGCTATTTACCGATACAAAAACTCGAAAATATTCTGCCTAATAAATCGTCTGAGCTAAATTCACCGGTAATTTCGTTTAAATATTGCTGAGTTAAACGCAACTCTTCAGCCAGTATTTCGCCGGCGATATAACTTTGTAGTTGTTCTTGGCCTATGGCTAAGTGTTCAGCCGCGCGGTCCAGTGCATCTAAATGACGACGGCGGGCTAAAAAGCTGCCTTCCGTGCTGGCGTCAAAACCAATGCATTGCTTTAAATGCTCGCGTAATGCGTCTATACCGGCACCGGTTTTTGCCGATAACCGGTATACCGGAACGGTGCTGTTATTCTCTGTGCTTAAGCTTGGCGTCATTGACTCGCCGGTTAAATCGGCTTTATTTCTAATTACGGTAACGCCTAAGTTGGCGGGTAATCGGTCAATAAAGTCGGGCCAAATATCATGCGGATCAGTAGCGTCGGTGGTAGTGCTATCAACCATAAATAATACCCGGTCGGCTTGGGTTATTTCTTGCCAAGCGCGTTCAATGCCAATTTGTTCTACCGCGTCTGTTGCTTCTCGTAAACCTGCAGTGTCAATGATATGCAGCGGCATACCATCGATATGAATATGTTCGCGCAGTACATCGCGGGTGGTGCCAGCAATGTCGGTGACAATGGCGGCTTCACGCCCGGCTAAAGCGTTTAATAAGCTAGATTTACCGGCGTTTGGTCGACCGGCGATAACTACTTTCATGCCTTCGCGCAAGATACTGCCTTGGGCTGCTTGTTTTTTTACGGTAGCTAAGTAATCGATAATGTCGGCAAGATCAGAGGCAACTTTGCCATCAGATAAAAAATCTATTTCTTCATCTGGGAAGTCGATAGCGGCTTCTACGTACATTCGTAGGTAAATAACCTTTTCTACTAGTTCATGAATACGCTTTGAAAACTCGCCTTGTAACGATTGCATCGCGCAGCGTGCTGCTTGTTCACTGCTGGCATCGATTAAATCGGCAATGGCTTCTGCTTGGGCTAAGTCGAGTTTATCGTTTAAAAACGCGCGTTCAGAAAATTCACCCGGCCGAGCAATGCGTACATTGGGCAGTGCTAGCACTTGTTTTAATAGCATATCAAGTAGTACCGGCCCGCCATGGCCTTGTAGCTCTAATACATCTTCACCAGTAAATGAATTTGGCCCTGGGAAGAACAAGGCGATGCCCTGGTCGAGTATCTGTTGTGTTGCATCATAAAACGGCAGATAGTCGGCGTAGCGCGGTTTGGGCAGCTTACGCAGTATGGCTTCGGCTACCGCTTTAGTGTCAGGGCCAGAAATACGAATAATACCTACACCGGCGCGGCCCGGCGCGGTGGCTAAAGCTGCGATGGTGTCGGTTGTAAACATGCGTTGCCTCTTAATAGAAAAAGCCTGTCGCGATAGGCAAACAGGCTTGTTGTTCAACGGCAAGGCAATCATCATTTTTCTGCTACATGATGACACCTAACCGCGTTAGCTGATTAAGCTTTTTTAGTGTGTAAGCCTTTCTTTTCCATACCTCGGTAGATGTATAACATCTGAGCTAAAGAAATTAAGTTACTCACAAACCAGTACAGTACTAAGCCACTTGGGAACCATAAGAAGAATACTGAGAATGCCACTGGCATAAACATCATAATCTTCTGTTGCATAGGATCTGTTACTTGCATTGGCGTTAAGCGCTGCATTAAGAACATGCTGATACCAAACAGTATCGGCAATACGTAATACGGGTCTTGTGCCGATAAGTCGTTAATCCATAGCATAAATGGTGCATGACGCAACTCTACGCTTTCAACGAATACCCAATATAACGCTAAGAAAATAGGCATTTGCACAATCATTGGCAAGCAGCCACCCATAGGGTTAACTTTTTCTTTGCGATAAAGCTCCATCATCGCTGGGCCCATCTTTTGCCGGTCGTCTTTGTAGCGCGCTTGCAGCTCTTCAATTTTTGGCTTCAAATTACGCATTTTCGCCATAGACTCGTATTGCACCTTGGTTAGAGGGTACATACCGCCTTTAACAATTAGCGTAATACAAATGATGGCCAGGCCCCAGTTCACGACAAAGCCTTGAATGGTGGTCAGTAACCAAAATAATGGTTGAGAAATAAACCACAAAAAGCCGTAATCGACAGTTAAGTCTAGGCCGTTAGCAATGGTTGCTAATTTGTCTTGATCTTTAGGGCCAGCATAAAAGGTGCTGGTTAAGGTGATTTCACTACCCGGCTGAATATTTACCGCAGGGCCTTTGGCACCGATAACCGCTTTGCCGTTAAATATTTTCGAGTATAACTGGTTTTCAGCTGCTGTTTCTGGCACCCATGCGGCAACAAAATAATGTTCCAACATGGCAACCCAACCACCTTGTGTGGCTTCTAGCAGGTTTTTATCCTTAACATCGTCAAAAGAGTATTTGGTATAACGCTCTGATGAAGTGCCATAAGCGGTACCACGATAGATCGGCATCATCATGCTGCTTTTTGCGCCGCTTTCTATCGTTTGTACTAAATGTTGATAAGGCTGTACGGTTTTTACTTCCGCACTTTGGTTTGTAATTAAATAATCTACCCGGACATCATAATGGCCTGCGGTAAAAGTGAAGCGTTTTTCAATATGCAAACCGTTATAGTCAAAGGTGAGTGGCACGATTAACTGTTCAGCGCCATCGGCTAAATGATAACTGCTTTTTACTGAATTATAAACTGGGCGAGCATTGCGGCCATCATCAGGCCCATCGCGACCAATTAAACCGCTTTGTGCGACGTATTCAAAATCGTCTTTGCGGCGCATTAGCGGGTATGCATCACCTTGGCCTTTATTTAATTCAAAAGCAGGCAACTCTAAAGCTACGATGTCACCACCACGGCTATCAATATTAAGCTGTAGTACGTCGGTGTTAACGCTAATCGTTTTTGCCGTTGCTACTACTGCCGCGGTTTCTGATTGTTCGGTATCAGCAGTGGTTAACTGTAAATCGGCAGCGCTGCTACCGGTGTTCTGGCTACTTTCTGTTACTGCTGTGACAGGCTTGGGTGCAGTGTCAATATTCCACTGCTGCCAGAGTAAAAAACTGACCAGTGCCAGACCAATAACTAATATACTACGTTGTGATTCCATGGCTTAGCTTTTCTCA
Source organism: Rheinheimera sp. D18 (assembly GCF_004345025.1). Lineage (GTDB taxonomy): Bacteria > Pseudomonadota > Gammaproteobacteria > Enterobacterales > Alteromonadaceae > Alishewanella > Alishewanella metallidurans. The sequence continues at coordinate 3,307,188 of NZ_CP037745.1, forward strand.
TTGTGCTTTTCAGGAACAGGATCATCACCGCCAGCATGTAAGGGGTGACATTTTAATATGCGTTTCGTAGCTAACCAACCGCCCTTTAGTACGCCAAAGCGTTCTATTGCTGTTATAGCATAGTGTGAGCAGGTCGGATGAAATCGGCAGCTTGGCCCAAATAGAGGGCTAATCAGTTTCTGGTAACCGCGTAGCAGCAGCAAAGCTAGGCTAATAGCGAAGCGGTGTACTGACGAGCGATTTTGCGCCATAACTTTTCCAGTTGCTTCTGTAACTCATCATTAGCAGTATTGCTAATATCACCTTTCACCATCAGTACTAAATCGACACCAGGCAATTCATGTTGATGCAAACGAAAGCTGTTACGCACGCAGCGCTTTATGCGGTTGCGTTGCACGGCTAATTTAACACGTTTCTTCGCGATAGTAAGGCCTAATCGAGCATGAGGTAAATTATTGGTTTTAGCTAAGATGGTAAACAGGGGAGAAGAAACCCGAAAAGGGAGTTGGAAGACGTTATCAAACTGACTGGGAGTTAACAGTCGTAACTCCCTGCCGAATTTCAAGCTGACCACGCAGCGCTTAACAGCTAATTAAGCTGATAAACGCTGACGGCCTTTAGCACGACGACGTGCTAATACTGCACGACCGTTTTTAGTAGCCATACGTGCACGGAAACCGTGGTTGCGCTTGCGTTTTAATACGCTTGGTTGAAAAGTTCTTTTACTCATAGTTTCACCCGTTTGGTCGAAATATTTACTAAAGGTCTCTGTGTTTTAGTAAAGGTACCAAAACGCAGCTAACAAAAATGAGCGCGAATTCTAAGTAGTTTAGGGGTCAAAGTCAATCTGATCCTACGTTTTATTCGCTACTGATCTTTACTGATCCTAGTTTAGCTAAAGTTTTCCACAGGTTGGCTATTTGCCGATGAATAAAGTGTGGGTTAATTTAGATTTTGCTTAAATTTAACGCTGAAAAAGTAGCGCTAATTAGAAAATGAATGATATTAATTTAGTGTTTAAATTCAATTGTTTATATTGTTTTTCTTTGGCAAAGTCTTAATTTTAAAAAGTCAATATTGATGTTGTGGATAAGATAGTACCATAATGTCTGCTTCGTTAACTTACGCCAGCCTTTTTAATCATAATAACTAAGGCTTCAGGAGAT